>NZ_LN999822.1 GCF_001517625.2 Clostridium sp. AT4
ATAATCTATGGCGTGCCCTATGCCCGCCTTTGAAGATACCGCCTTAATGACTGCCATACTTTGTTCAGCTCCTCTCCATGCTTCCGCACTTCCGCTTCACTCGGCAACATTCCCCCCTCATTACACCGCTTTGCTATTTGGTTGAGGTTGTTCCCTATCCGTTTCAGTTCCGGGATAAGTTCCTTGATACCGTCCGTATTCACAATCTGCTTCTCCAGCACACAGGAAAGGATATACTCCTGCTGGTTCTTTCCGCTCTTTGAAATCTTCTCCTGTAACTGCTGGTATTCTTCTTCACTTACTCGGAATGATAACTGCTTAGGTCTGCTTTTATTCGCCATTATTCTTCCTCCAAATAAATGCACAACTCGACTTTATACATTCCACCGCCAATGATATTAAAATGGTCTACTTGCTTGTTTGCTATCTTCTTGAATGTATCAGATGCAAGAATATCCTCTTGTGCTGCTTCCTCGAAGTACGTCTTTACATATCCATGCTTTTCATGGTCGTATGGTTCTTGCTGGATTGATACGCAAGCCACACCGCCCTCATGCAATTTCAAAAAATTTCTTACTGTCACTTTTGTTTCCCTCCTGTTAATCAATTTCGGACAACTGTACTAACATGCTATCGCCGGTCTTGTCCGTTACCTTTATCGCATTTGCTCCGTCAAATTCCCACTTTACAGAACCTTCAACAAAATGGCTATCAATCCATTTCTGAATTTTCTTGGCTCTGATTTCTTTGTATTCCGCTATTGTTTTTGCTCCGCTGATTTTCATTTGCGACCTCACTTTCTTCGGTGCTACCACCGTCACATTATGAGCCTTTCGGCTCTGCTTCAAGGGGGATTGAAGGGGGGCTTGCCACCCTCACAAGTTCTAAAGTGGTAACACTTTAGGGAACTTGCAATATATCCGCTACACATATTATAGTATGGTGGTAGCACTTTTGTCAAGCGGATATATTCGTACGTATATTCTGCCAAGAATATAGTGAAGCTTACTTCCTCTTGGGCGGCTTTGGAAGTGTAGGAGGGAGACAGTCAAGGGCTTGTTTTTTATCTGCAATATGAGCTTCGGCTTGCCGATCAGCGAATGCAGCAGATAAAAAATGGTCGCAGACCACCCTTTACTTTCTTCCGCCGGAACGGACAATGAAGCACAGGGGGAAGTAACGGAACGGACGGACAGCCGTTTTCCCCTCCAGCATGATTGCCAACAAAAAAGAGTATCAAGGGTAAACGCTGCGGTCTATGACCGCCCTTGACACTCTTTTCCTTATGGCTTTGATGATAAACAAGGGGAAATGGCTTCTTGTGGCATTTCTGCCCCTGTGATATAATATCTAGCGTTGTCGCGCCCATTCTGGCAACAGAAAGGGGGTGTGTCTACGTGTCAGAAATTATATCTTTTCTTGTTTCCGTACTGGCAAGTGTAGTTGGCTACTATATTTGCAAATGGTTAGACGGAGATAGGAAACATATAAATATCAATATGCTGAATAAATAATTAAAAAAAAAAAAAATGTATAAAATACACAAAAATAAAAATTGCGGAGAAAATAGAGTGATACGTATAAAAAATATAATAATTGCGTAAACTTGATTTGCCTGAGAGCATATGCTATAATGGCAATAGCTAAGAAAAGATATAATGTGTCACGTAGACACAAAACGAACCCCCAGTAGCAGCCACTACTGGGGGTTCTTCTCATTTTACGGTTGAGCCTCCGTTAGGTTAGTTGTCGCTGTTATATCTAATAATTTATCTCCATTCCCTTTAGTAACGTGTAACTTTCCAAATTTACAAAAGCGACTCATAGAATTATTTCCTCCCGTTAAATAATAGATAACTATTAAAAATAGACAATACTTGCTCATAAGTAATGGTACTTAAATTGTTTACTTTGGCGTGTTTCATTGCTTGATGAAAATGATTTTTAGTAAACAGTTGACGATATTCTCGATTGACCCATTTTGAAACAAAGTACGTATATAGCTTCCAATATTTATCTGGAACATCTGTGGTATGGCGGGTAAGTTTTATTAAGACACTGTTTACTTTTGGTTTAGGATGAAAGCATTCCGCTGGCAGCTTAAGCAATTGCTGAATCGAGACTTGAGTGTGCAAGAGCAACCCTAGTGTTCGGTGAATATCCAAGGTACGCTTGTAGAATCCTTCTTCAACAATCAGATAGATGTCAGACGCACGGCTTTCAAAAACCACTTTTTTAATAATTTGTGTGCTTAAATGGTAAGGAATATTCCCAACAATTTTATACCTCTGTTTGTTAGGGAATTGAAACTGTAGAATATCTTGGTGAATTAAAGTGACACGAGTATTCAGTTTTAATTTTTCTGACGATAAGTTGAATAGATGACTGTCTAATTCAATAGACGTTACCTGTTTACTTATTTTAGCCAGTTTCGTCGTTAAATGCCCTTTACCTGTTCCAATTTCGTAAACGGTATCGGTTTCTTTTAAATTCAATTGTTTTATTATTTGGTTGAGTACTTTTTCACTCGTTAAAAAGTTTTGAGAATATTTTATATTTTTGTTCATGTAATCACTCCTGAAGTGATTACATCTGTAAATAAATACAGAAGTTAAACGATTTGTTTGTAATTTTAGTTATCTGTTTAAAAAGTCATAAGATTAGTCACTGGTAGGAATTAATCTAACGTATTTATTTATCTGCGTAATCACTGTTTTTAGTCTGTTTCAAAACAGTAGATGTTTTATCTACATTACGTATTTGGAATACCAACATGACGAATCCCTCCTTCTTAATTACAAATTTTTAGCATCTAATTTAACTTCAATTCCTATTATACAAAATTTTAGAGACCGTTTCAAGTTTTGTGTAAACGTTAAAAACTGATATAAGATTTGTGAATAGTTACAATGGGCAGAGCCGATTTTCCGGATTCTGCCCATATCTGCATTATACAGTAGTTTTTAGGCATGTCAATAAAACCTGCCTAAAATTGACTGCTTTACAGGTTCCGCCCTGCCAGACGTTCTTCAAAATAAATTTCAAGCTGGGAATGGATCTGTCCCCAGTCCTGCCTGTGTCCGGTCCATTTTTTCGTGATATCCATGGTTGCCAGATACAGCATTTTCAAAAGGCTGTCATCCGACGGAAATACCGCCTTGCTTTTAGTCACTTTCCGGAGCTGGCGGTTGAATCCTTCAATGGCATTTGTGGTATAAATCAGCCGTCTTACTGCCTCCGGATATTTGAAATAAGTGGACAGGGTTGCCCAATTATCATGCCAGGATTTATAGATTTTTGGGTACTTGGAATCCCATTTATCCTTGAACAGTTCCAGTTCATTTAAAGCGGTTTCTTCCGTCGGAGCTGCATATACAAGCTTCAGATCAGCCATCAGTTTTTTGATGTCTTTGTATGAAACAAACTTCGTTGAATTACGGATCTGATGGATGATACACTGCTGAATCTCTGTTTTTGGATAAACAGCCTCGATTGCCTGTGGAAATCCATTTAAACCATCAACGCATGCAATCAGGATATCCTCAACGCCTCTGTTTTTTAATCCATAATCAATCAACCTTACGAAAAAAACATAATAAAATTTTTATGTTGAATATTGTTATTCCATATGGATCTGCGTTTCTTTTAGGAACGTCTCTTGCAACACTATTTATAAAAAAAATATTGCCTATTAGCATCATTATTGGAATAATAACCTTGGCTTTAATATATTTGATAAATTATCTTTTTTTATCAAAATTCCTTCATTTTTCCTCAAATCTTCAGCAATAGACAATAGGGAAAAAGGAGTTATTAAATAACTCCTTTTTCCCTATATATTTTCATTGTTTATATCTTTCCACCACTTATAAACGGTATGCTTTGCAAGTCCTGTCTCTCGGATGCAGTCCGCTTTCTTTCCTGTCGGGTGGCTCTCCTGCCATTCTCTGACTGTCCGCTCTGCTGTTGGTCTGCCCTCTTTTACTACTTCGCCTATAACTTTCATATCCTCTTTTTTTCGCCTTGCAAGATATAAATGAGCCTCTTGTTTTCTGTAATTTCGCTTATTTGCTGGTATCGTAACCTTTGTGTTGTCCTCTATCCATTCCCGGCTTGCTATCGTTGACAGCCTTTTTCTGTCCCCTTTCAATGCCCGGAGAGCGTCTTTTACATCTGCCCGGCTGAAATGGTTGTCCTCGTCCTCGGTAAGGCTCTCTAAATGGTCCAGGAACGCATAGGCGTCTCTCCGTATCTTCTGCTCAGATATGCCACACTTCAAGCCATAAGAGCATAACGCCATAATGGAAAAGTAACGCCCTCCAGCTTTCACTTCCTCGGTTATTTTCCGTTTCCACCATTCATATAAAGCTTCGTTACATACCCACGTACCGCCCTGCTTCTTACTTTGCTGCTTCGGCTCTCCCTGCACGATCCGCTTCTCATACCATTCCGGGTACAGTTCCTTTGCTTCTTCCAGCGTAACGGTACTTCTTCTTCTCGGCTTCTCATACAACGGAGCAAGGTCTACCTTACAGCTCGGTATGCTGGCTTTTATGTCCTCCAGCGTGTAACGGTTCTCTGACAGCTTATAGGCTTTTACTGGGAAATCTGCACCCAGCTTCGACTGACTCCCTACACACCGAAACCCCTGATAAATTCCGGTTATATCCGGGCTGTCCGGACGGATAGAGCTGGTATCATTCCATAGCCGCCGGATAAGGGCTTCTTTTAGCTCCGCAAGCACTTCTTCCCTGTTTCGATACAACTGAACCGGCTCCTGCAAGAAATAGTAAAGATGTACCCCCTTGCCGGAGCTGACAAGATAAGTCGGACAAAGCTGCACACCATTCCCAAACTGCTTCAACAGGTTCTTTAACTGCTGTTTGCCTACATAGTCCACGTCCACCACCACCGCAAACAGCTCATGAGCGTTCTCTTTCGTGTGTGACTTTCCGTAAAAACTAATAGGCGGTATCAGCCCAAACCTATCCCCTACGACCTTATCCAACATTTTCAGACTATCATCAATTACCCACTGCCGGGTTCTTCCTTTGCCGGACGGTCTAATCTGTGTCGCTATAATATTGCCTTTTCCGTCCTCCGGCTCTTGCTGGAGACTGCCAGCCGGAAACAACTCCCGATAGAAATCATGAGGACTTACTTCCGGGTATCCCCTCTCCAGCATAAGGGCTTCTTTCTCCCGATAAGCAGACTTCCACTCATACCCTCTTTTATCTCTCCTTTTGGTGTATTTTGCCATAGTCTTTTACACCTCACTCCCTCTCGCCTTGACCGCTAATCTTATCAATAGGTTTTTGCACCCTTTTCTCTCAAGTATAAGGGAGTGCCTTTGGGGTGTCAATACCTACACCTCACTCCCTCTCGCCTTGACCGCTAATCTTATCAATAGGTTTTTGCACCTTTTTAATCTAACTAGATATATTTTCACCTACCAAACATGCTAGACGCTAGCATAAGAAATACTAAAATATTACAGACCATGCCACCCCAAAACAGGTACAGTTTCAAGCCCTCATATCTGAAAAAGCTGTTCTTACTTTCCTCCAGCTCCCGGAGTTTCTGCTTCATCACGCTCGTAAGTGTATCAGACTGCTTCTCAAGAAGCTTTGTCGCCCTCTGTATAGCCTCTATATTCGCCTGTAACGCCTTTCTAACCTCTTGGACGGTATTTTCCTTAACCTCATCTTTCAAGCTCCCAATCTCGCCCGATATAGCGTCTTGAAGCAATTCGTTGCTGTTCTTCAGTAGCTCTACGCTCTGCTTCAGCTCGCTGATGAGCTTCCTGTTCTGCTCTGCGTCTCTCTGCCTGTTCTGCTCTGCCCTTACTTGTTCTTGATTTGACTGCTTCATCAATTCCTCGCAGTTCTCGCTCGACATCGCCAACGCTTCTTTGAGCAAACTGTTTTCCAGCTCTGTCCGGCTCTGTCGGTTTAACTCTTGAAGTTGCTCTCTTGGACTGCTCTGCTTCTGCTGTTCGTGCATTTCTCTCAAACTCATGCTCCATGCTCTCCTTTCCGAAATCCATATTGTAGTATTTTTCCAGCTTGTTATCCCTGATTTTACAAGCCTTTTCTCCTGCCTGTTCCCTGGCTAAGTCGGTATATGTGATGTACTTATGGCTGTCCTGCCAGTCCACTCCGTACCCTCTTTCATTCATCAGCCGGATAAAGGTTTGCCGGCTGATCGCTGTTTCCTTACAGTCCAGTACCGCCAGGGCAATATCCTGCACATAACTTTTGACCTTTCCCTGCTCTGCTTGTTTCAAAAGCTGGTAGGTGTCTTTACTCCATGCCACCGTTTCTTCCCGGGCTTCTCCAGCAAATGTCTTTCCTTTCTCCGGCACATGCAAGCCCTGTTCCCTGCTCTGTTCGTTGCACCGTTCCTTTAAGTCTTTAAGGTCGTGCTTACTCCATTGGAGCTTATGACCGTTCTCATAATTTACGGAATTGACTATAAAGTGCGTATGTATATGCCCCTTGTCTATATGCGTGGCTATCAGAACTTCATGCCCTTTCCATGCCTTTGTATGCTCCGCCAGCTCGATAGCGTTCTTGTGAGCCTGCTCCGGGGTTATTTCCTCGTCCTCATGGTAGGACTGCACATAATGCTTATAGGTTCTTCCGTCTGTCTTGCCCCACAGCTCCTTTGTGGCTTGCATTTCTTCCTTGACTGTCTCCGGCTCACAATGCAGACCACTGACAAGCTTCTCCTCTGTCTTTTCTTTTTTCGTCACATAATCTATGGCGTGCCCTATGCCCGCCTTTGAAGATACCGCCTTAATGACTGCCATACTTTGTTCAGCTCCTCTCCATGCTTCCGCACTTCCGCTTCACTCGGCAACATTCCCCCCTCATTACACC
>NZ_LN999823.1 GCF_001517625.2 Clostridium sp. AT4
TTGCATGTGTTAGGCACGCCGCCAGCGTTCATCCTGAGCCAGGATCAAACTCTCATGTTTAAAGTTGATTCTTATTCAAGATTACTTAGCTTGGCTAATGTTATCTTTTACTTGGTTTTTGTTCTGAATTTTCTCAAATCCTAAGGTCTAAACCAAACCTTTTGAATTGTTAGAATTTTCAGGGTTTTACATACTGTTTAATCTTCAATTTTCAAGGAACTTCTTTGTTGTTTGACTTTTCGTCCGCAACGGTTATTTATTATAACCGATTGTTTTTCATTTGTCAACAACTTTTTTAAATTTATTTTGACATTTTTTAATGTCGTTTCTTTTGTGTTTCTGTCGTTCCCGACAGTGAAGATTATCTTACCAGATGTATTGCCAAATGTCAACAGTTTTTTTAAATTTATTTTATTTTTTATTTTCCCCTTTATGAGGATGCCCAAACACGCTTGTATTATGCGTGATTTGGGCTTGAATGAAGTCGATTATTTTGACTGGTGAGCCAGTGTATAGGCAGACACGCAATATACATTTACTGTTTTTCCGCTGCGGCTGTTAAAAAACACGCTGTCTCCTCTATGACTGTAAATTGGATGTGGATGGGCATCCTGTCCCAGCCAGTCGCTTTTATGTTTACAGAGCGGAATCCATGTAAGACTGCCATCGTTCCAATTTGGTATTACTTTACTGATATATTCTCCATCCTTCTTATGGGGATCAGGGCCATTATCCGTACTGTTTTCCCTCACCGCTTTTATTTCCCAGGGATATTTAAAATATCCGTCACATACTAGATTTCCTTCATGATCCATTGTGAAATGTCCATAAGCATTATAATCATCCGGAAGGGCAATTTCCCAATAGCGTTCGGAAGCCAATTCATATTTTCCTACCATTGCAGGACCATTTTCATAACCACCATGATAAATAATTGAGGAACCATCATCACTCCACATCTCATGGCAAACCCAGTCTCCTGCCTTGCGTTCATATCCTTTTGTATTTCCAAGCGTATCCTTTCCTTCCGTTCGGACCGGATAAAGCTGATCCAAGCGGTGATCATAGATCCAAATTCTCCTGATTCCGCAATCAAAGCTTGCCCATTCATGGTTATACATAATCAGCTCTGAATCAAGAGGATGAAACTGTACATGCGTAATCCAGCACAGAGGAATCTCCTTTTCGTAAAGAAGTGTCCCATTTTCTGTATCATAAACACAAAGATAGCTGCTTAAATGCTCCTGCTGCACTCTCCCATCTATATCGTAAGCAGGTCTTCGATCCAATCCTGTTCCCTCAGTGACAGGATCGAACTCCAGACAGCGACCGTCTGTCATGGGAACACACAAGCGTTTTCCGTCTCCGCTTATATGTGTAAATGCCGTTACACGGTTCTCAGGCACCTGTGCGAGTATCTTTCTGTTTCCGCTCCGTTCTGTCTTATAAATCATATTATCCTGTATGTAATACACAACTTCCCGTTTATAATCCAGACACACGCTGGCCTTTCCCAATCCCTCTCCAGGAGTTCCGTCAAAGTAAACGTAGCTCTTTAAAATTCCTTTATGATTATCTGTTAAATACGTTTCTTCTCCTGTAACCAAATCTCTCACGATCACATTGGGAGAGCCGGTCTTATCGCTGATCATATAAACCCTTTCACCATCCTCAGACAGCGATGAACAGGTAAAATAAAGCAGCTGCGTATTAAATATCTCTCGATCCCGCGGATCACTCACCAACATTCTTCCGTTTAACTGTGATTCGATCATATTCATGCCTCCTCCTTAACTGTTAGCTTAATTCAATATTACCACTTCGTCTCCAGAAACTCGGTATAGGCAGTAAATTACACCTTACCTGACATGAGTTTCCTTCCAAATTCAATCTGATTACAAAAGCAAACAGAACTATTTAATAAATTATACCACACTTTTGTACCTCTGACATAAAACAGAACACTTATATTGTCTACAATTGTCTACCGATTTTTAGAGAACGCAAAAGGCCGGAACCCTCGAAAAATCAAGCAATTCCAGCCATAAAAAAAAGCGCGAGACGGGATTCGAACCCCTAAGATTATGCATCCAAAAACCGCTTAAATCCAAGATTCCTTATAAATGCGTTGTTTCCTTATTATAATATATTCAAATTTTGTGGTTAATAATACAATTTATAGCAGTATTTTAACTACTATGCAACACGAAAATGCAACACGAAAAACAATGGGATTTAGATATAGGGATATTGCATTTCAGAATTGCATATGCTATAATGCCAATAGGCAAAAAGGTGACGATTAGTCCAACAGAACAAAGAGCGAAGCCCCCAACCGTGTTGCACCACAGTTGAGGGCTTCTTCTTTTCTTTTATACTGGCAAAGCACCCAGTAGGCTATTTGTTGTCCTTATCTTTTCTGTCCAGCCATTTGCAGACGAGGTGGCAAACCACGCCTGCCGCGACAGTGACGAAAAAGGTGACGAAAACTTCCATCAAAACACCTCCTCCCGTTGCCAGGTGTCGGTAGGACAACATCCAGATTATACCATAACCGCTTTTACTTTGCCATATATTTTTTACTCAATGAGCCCCGGCCACCGCAGCGCCCCATCCTGATCAGGCGTCAGTCTGACAGAATAAATCGACGTCTGGGTGCAAAGGATAACAATACAATTTTCCTTCTGTGGCGGAAACTCCCACAGTGCTTTAACCAGCCAGCATCCTCACGGAGTTTTCCTGGATGAAGCCCTTGATCTGGTCATATCCCCAGCCGCAGTTTATGAGGCTGCTCACCAGCATCTCCATAGATTCAATCTGTTTCAGTTCATCCGCTGTCACATATTCCCGAATACTTCCTTTCCTCTTCACCCCATAGTGCTCCTGGAGCTCCTTCATGGTCTTTCCAAAGATAGTCTTATAGATGAGCTTGGTATAGTTGGGATACATGAATTTCTTATGAGGACTGTCAGTCACTTTCATTTTTATGGTATCGGTCAGGATATGGCGGACAATAATTCCCTTGTCCCTTTCAATCTGCCACTGTTGCCGTTCTGTATAGATTCTCTTGAGTTCTTTTCCCATAGTATTGAAAGCTTTGATATAGTCCAGTTTCCATCTTAAAGCTTTCTCGCCTGTAAATCCCATAGCAAGCAATGAAAATCCATCTCTGTCCATTTCATACATAGGATATTCTTTTCCACGGTTTTTGTATGTAGTCAGGGTGAAAAAACTGGCTGCCGAATTTTCGGCCGTGAGATTTCTAATAGCGTCCAATACATGCCTGTGTTCTTTCTCAAAATGCTCTGCCACTTTAAGGCTTGTGGTAATCAATCTTTCTTCATATCTTTTCCCGGTAATTTCTACTAACATAAACTCCATCCTTCCTATGTGTTTATTTTTCGTACAATAAAAGCCCTGGGAAACATCCCAAGGCTGAACATTCCATATTCACTTGTTTGATCCGGTTTAAAACTCACCCGGCCCCTGTACCCCGCTGGCGTCAGTTACATACAAGGCACATTCCAATGGGTGGCCTGCCGCCGGCTCAAAATAATACCACTTCCCATCGATCTGATGCCAGTCCGTTAATGCGTAGCCATCCTGATTAAAATAATACTTGTGATGGTTAATCACCTGCCAGCAGGACTTATAATAGGTGTGGGGCGTGTCTGCGTACCACCATCCGTTACTGTCATGGTGCCAGCCTGTCGCATATGTAGGCTGATTCAGGGCCGCCTTGAAATCCGTCCATAGCTGCGGCTGATCCAGCATCTTACGGGGGCAATGTTTACGCTTAGCATCATAGTGCCGGATCACATGGTCGGCATCAATCTCCAGCTCTGCCATGATCTGCCTTACCAGCTCAATGCAGTTTGCCCGGGCCTGATCGTAATCCGAGTCCGGATTGACGCAGATCTCAATGTTTATACTGTTGGTATTGGTAACTCCGGCTACCAGAGGCGTACCGTATTGTTTACCCACGGCATAAGCCCCATCCTTATAATCCAACGTCTGCACTGCCACCGTATCGTCCACATACCAGTGGACCGATGTAGAGAGGTTACCGTTTCGATGGGCTTCGGCGTGTTTAAGTGCTCCGGCACCTTTTTTGTAATTATCTGTCTCATGGATCACAATCCATGCTGGACGGTTTTGACCTGCATAACAATTTATCTGCTTAATCTCTTTTCGTATCTCCATATCTGCCTCCAAATTAAAAAAAGGCCCCAAGATACTCCCAGGGCCTGTCTGCGTTGCGACGTCGCACAGCTTACTCCTCGCTGTCATCCACGCCGTTATTGTTGCGGTCAGATGGGCCACCCACCCCACTCTGATGCTTGTCCGGATGCGGTACATCACACGGGGCATCGTACAGATACGGTGTCGGCTGTTTGGGCTGCAGATCTGGGCCTGCGTTTACGTATCCTCCCATCCCTGGAATTTTGTCCTGATGTTTGCCTGTTAAATTTGCCATATTTTCTTATCCTCTCTTTCTTCTAAATGCTGTATAGTAGTTACTTTCTGGTTCTAACCCTGACCAGATCGGGAGATAGATGGATCACCTCCTTATAAATTCCCACTGTCGCCGTTTTTATCTTCTTCTGGGATTTCTGTCGCAGTCTCAATCTTCCGTTTTACAAACCTCAGAACGGGGCTCAGAATCGGAATAACAAGCCCTGTAGCTTCACAATTTTCCGTAATGCTAATCAGTTCATTAACAACCAACCAGGAGGCAACCATGGCCGCAAACAGCAATGGAAACTGCATCTCGATGTGGAGCGTAGCAGTTACATAAGATATCATGCAGTCAATTCCAAAACCGACAAAAATAAGTATGTACATCATTACCTTTTTGACGATTCCCGTAATTGATTTTTTGCTTGTGATCTTTTCACCGTTCACTTTCGAGGCCGCCAGCCCTGTAAAATAGTCAATAATGTTACAAGGGATAAGCAATGCCAGAGGTACTGCCAAAATTCCAAAGAAACTAAAAAATGCGCCTGCGGCGGCGCTAATTACATATTCAAATGATTTCTCTTTCATTCTCTCACCTCATTTTCTTAATCTTCCGGATTCTGCTGTAACCATAACTCTGTTTTTGCCCGCCACAGTTTCGGTACCTCTTCCACGCTCATAAGCCCGGCACGAATCCGATTGCCATAGAAAGCTGCCATTATACCTCACCTCCCTCTATCTGTTCTGCGAGCAGGCTGGATACTTCTCCAAGATCAACAATGGCTTCGTCCTGGATTGCCTGACCTGCCTCCACGTTATCCAGGCGTTTCTCCACCTCTGTCTTCTCCCGTAAGCAATATTTGGTAATTACTGTCCCGTCTGCCGCCACTACAGAAGTTTCGGACACCAGTACCAAATCCTTATAGGTTCCAACTGTCAATCCGACTCCGTTCTGAATTTTCACTTCTGCCAGATTCTCCCCTGTCAGTTTCTCCCAGGTCTTTAACATTTCTGCTTTGTTTAATGCAGCTACCTGAATTGCACCAAGGGATGCTCCTGCCTCCAGTTCTACAGCAGTTCCGTCCTTTAAAATCATTGTATCTTTCATTTTATAGTCCTTTCCGCCTCTATAAAGGCATAAAAATAAGCCCTTAATCGGGCCTGTTTACAGGTTACTCTACTTCACAAAATAGCAATTTAAAATCTGCACTCATATTAAAAAATAGCGAGCCACTATCGGGAACTGTAGAAGGGATATCATCAGTTACCATACCGCACAATGTCGCAACTCCGAGCGGCTATATATTGGTAGGTGGCTTTTCTAGGGTGACTGGAAATCAAGCTCTATTAATCAGGGCTTTCACAGAAAGTAGCGTTTCAATTGCAAATATCAGTAATACATCGATCAAATTTAATTCTGTTAGTATCTCATTACTATTTGCAAAGAAGAGCTTAATGGGCCTATAGAGGCTATATAGTCATCTTACTGACCAACTAGCAGAAGCGTACCATATTCCCGGGGTTGCGGCTTGTTCAGTTGCACGAATCCCCTTTTGTTCTACATATGCACAAAACGTTTTATTCTCATCTGCATTATTGAATAATAAGAAACCTGCACTATGGATTGGGAGAAATTCAGAAGGTATTTCTTTAGTAAATGTCTGAGTTCTTTGTATTCCGTTTGATCCGACATTAAGTATAGCATAAACAGTAACTTGATGACCTAACCTCATCCAGTTTCCACTTAAGGCTGCAACATTCGCATCAAGTGTTAATGTAGATGTATCCAAAGTTTTCTCAAATGTGATATTGCTATTTTGTTGAGTAATCTGATCCTGAAGGTTCTTTCCAAACGCCGCGTCCAGCCCGAACTTCCCTGCCTCTGTAGTAAGTCCGTTATTAACCAGATATTTAGCGAGCACCGTCTGGAAGGTGTCAGAGGTAACAACCTTTTCAACCATCTTCTGCACAATCGCATCCAGCAGGTCCTGTACCGTGGATTTCTTCCCGACCCCTGCGCCTGTAAGATCATGAGTGTCTACCGCTGATACACTGGCTGCGGTACCATCAAATCCTGCTGATCCAGCCGCCTGCTCTGCGGCCTTCCTCGCCTCTTCACAGTAATACTGAGCATTGTCCGCCTCATCCCCATCTTCCACGCCACCAACTGCATACCGCTTGGACTGGTCTGAAAAATATTTAGCATTGTTCTTTTCAAAGCTTTCCCCGCCAATAGCCCAGCCCTGTGCCGTACTCGCTGCCTGTTCCGCTACTCCCTTCGCCGTCTGCGCATCAAGGACATACTGCCGGATAGCAGACATTACAGTAGCTTCTAGCTTCTCAAGTGTAATTTTCCCATCCGGAATATCCGCAGATACCTCTTTCCCATTCACATTCATTCGGATAACATCCGTACTTTTAAACGTGTATGTATCAATGAACTTGGAGAGGGAAACTGTCTGTTTGCTTCCATCTGCCAGTTCCAGGACAAAATTATCTCCCTCCAGATAACAGTTAAGGGCAATCTTCTCCATGGCAGTATCCTTTTCCACTTTGCTGCCATCGAACCGGGTAAACGTCATTACGCCGCTGTTCTCATTAAACTCAAAATTGATAAACACATTGGCAAGCTCCGTCTTTTCTGCTTTATCCTTGGATAAAACCACAATACGGTTATCCAACTCATTGATTCCACTTTCAATATGGTTCAGATTAACAGAATTGATCGGCGATTCAATACTGGGCTTATCTTTCCAAGTGTACGGGAAATAACTCTTTTCCATTTCAGTTGCCCGTTGTTTCATTCTGCTGAGAATCCCCATCTGTATTCCCTCCCTTCTTTACGATCTCATCAAGCGGCCTGCCGGATTCCAGGATGGTCCCGATGGTGCTTACCTTCCTTGCCATTGCCAGACCCGTATACTGGAGACCGTCAACAAAATCCATCACCATCTGCATATCCTTCTGGGAATAGACCAGCAGCTTCCCTTTATTTTCTGCCATACAAATCCTCCTTTATCTGCTCAAGTTCCCTCTGCTGCGCTGCAAAAGCTCCTGCAAGCAAAGGAATGAAATTCTGGTATCTAAGGGTCATATACCCATCATCCGGCTTTCGGCCAATCAGGGGGTAGTCCAGTCCCAACTCCCGTAAAGCCTCTGCCACTTCCTGGGCATAGAATCCAATACCCGGAAGTCCTCCCTGCTTCGTCTTATAGGTAATGGGGCGCAGCCTAGAAATCAGTTTTCCTGCTGTTTCTGGGTCAATCCGTCTTGCTGCCCGTTTTAGACGTTTATCAGACCGCGACTCTCCTGCAACAGAGCTGTAGATGGAGCGACAGGAAATATAGATGAATTGTGCCTCGCCTAAAAAATTGGAATCCCCATCACAATTAATTTTATCTGCTTCCAAGTGATTACAGTTAATCACATCCGCCCCGATCGAACTGGTATTTGCAGTACCCCGAAGCTCCATACCAATTGCCACCAATTTACCGGCGGCATTCCATGTGAGATTCCCGTTAGCAGCACCGCCGGAGCCGTCTTCATTCACCCAGAAATTAGTGCCCTTCAGCACGAAATGGCCTGCTTCCATTACGATTTTAGAACCACTTTTATTTGCCTCCAGGTTGATCTTAGCCACCAGATCCCCTGCGCTGACCTTCTGCTCAATCTGTCCGGCCATCACCTTGATGGCCCCGGCAAGCTCCACCTCCTGCCCGGTCGCTCGCTTTACCTCTGCTTCAATTGCATCTGATACCACTTTCAGCTGGGCGGTTGTATTCTTCTCCACGTCAGAGAGTTTTACGGATACCTCTTCCACGCTGCGCACAATAACTGCGGTCTTTCCTTTGAGCTGTATAATTTCATTGGAGATTCCAAAGCTCTGCCCCTGCTGTTTTGTGCCCTTGGCCTGCATAGTATCCATCATTGCCTGGATCCCGCTCATGGTCCGATGCAGCACAAAGGTAGCTATCTCAGTATCGGTTGTAATGGCCCGTATGCCGTCCCCTGCCTCAATCCATGGCATGGCATACGATACAATTTTTGCTGGGCGGTATGTCTTCCCAGCAATCAGATCATAGACGGACCATGCCAGCTTTGTAAGATCAGCGCTCCCCATGCCATAGGTTAAAAAATTCCCTTCTACCACATAAGCATTGCTGCCGGATCCCACTACTGCCCCGATATCTCCCTCCTCCTGCCGGATCTGGACACGGTCAATCCCATCAATAAGGTAATCCTCATATGTGATTGTCTTATAGTATTCCAGATCCTCCGCAGATTGCCAGCCAGACTGGGGGAATAGGTCATTTCCCGGATACAGCGTTTCAGATGGATAGACACCCGTGTTCTGCAGGCTTATATACGCCAGTGCGCCGGTCCGGTCAAAATGGCCGAACACTCCGTTGATCTCACAGATCGCCCGCAGTACATCCCTGCCGCACAGTGTTTCAGGATCAATGGTCTTACCGATCACCAGGTCATCATTTGGCAACTGTACAAACTTCTGGCTCACTCCGATGTAATCACACAGACTATCCCTCAGTTCCTTGAGGGTATGTACCGAGGATTCTTCCGGATACATGGCCTGATACCATCCTGATACATCGGTGTCAAATTTTTTCATGCGGTCATATGCGGTTATTTTCCGCTTCCTCCGGTCTGCCTGACGGATCACACTGTCCACAGTATAAATCCCATAAGCCATTGAGTAATCGCCTATGGATAATGTAGCCGTAAACTCTTTTCCTTTTATATCGTCCTCTACGTCTGCTACTGTAAGCGTCAGTTTTGCAGACTCGCAGCTTCCCCAAACAATGTTATCGCCGGAGCTCAGGCTTTCGGTCAAACTCAAAGTCTCCGCACAAATGCGGTCCATCCCAATTGTAAGCCATGGACTTCCCGCATCTGCAGGGAACAAATCACCGGAAGGATATAAATCATTGGAGGGATACAGGGTGTCCACATTCCGATTGAAGAATGACAGCTCCAACGTTCTTACTGTCTCCTCGCAGTTATTGTCTCCCCGGAATCTCTGCTTGATTTCCTCTGCAATCTCTAACACTCCACCACCTCCCTAGTACTCAATCAACGCAATACGGATAGGGTTATACCGTATGTCTGTTCCGCTTGCATCATAATATGGGAATTGGATATCCGGTACATAAAACGTCCCTTTTGTATATGTGTTCGTTTCATCGTTCCAATACTCAACTTCCATGGTTACACGGTCAGGAAAATAGGACTGCATATCAATCTTGCTGTCCAAATGCATAAACGGCGTTGTCCACTCGATCTTGCTTCTGGTATGGGGGAGTACATTTCTATGAAGCCTTCCGTAACCATCCTGGTAAGAATCCTCGTCCTGCTTCTGGTTCGGCGTGGCATTGTAGGAGCCATGTGCAATATATTTTTCCGGAAATATGCGGCCGTCAAACTTTAACAGCCACCCCTGATATGCGGACATAATGTACTACCTCCTCATTTTTTACGCAAAGAAGCGGGACATCAAATGCCCCGCCGTATTTAATAATCCAAGGCCAGCTGCCTCCCAGTCTGCTTTCTGTACTCACCAGCCCCGGATCTCCAAAGATCTACCACATCATCTTTATTGACTCCAGGCTTTGCTAAAATTGCCCTCAACAGGTCATTCTGTTCTCGCAGCAGCTGATTCTGTTCCGTATTTGCCGCATATACGGCCGTTGCAATTCCATCCGTGATCTGGTCCTGATTTGCCACCGCAGACCTGCGGCCAAAACGTCCGATCATCTCCGGTCCTGCTTCATTGGCTATGAACAGCTCACCTCGATCTGGGAAGCCTCCAGCTGCAAAGGTTGGAACCTTACCCAGGCTGATCTTCCCGCCTTCATAGAGGGTTTGCCCCATAATGGTAACAGGATCGATAGTAAAGGTAAGTTTCTCATTCAGCCAGCTGGCGAATTTATTCCATAATGCCTTTACCCCCTCAATAGCTGCATCAAAGGATGATTCGAGGCCATCTTTAATACCAGATGAAACTCCTTTCCAGGTTTCTACCTTAAACCATTTGGTAACATGGCTGTCCCACCAGTTCTTTACATCTGTATCCCACTGTCCCACCGTTTCCTGCCACTTTGTTTTCAGGCTGGTTTTAATGGATTCGTATAATTCGCTCCACTTCTGCAACGTAAACCATGGGGCTATATGCTCGTTGAACCACTGGTTCAGGGATTCGGTCCATTCTGGGAATGTTGCAGTAAAACCACCTATGATTCCCTCCAGGATATACTGTCCATATATCTCCATATTTTTTGCTGGAGATGCGATACCAAAAATGGAACAGATCCCTTCTACAATCCAGTTAAACAGATCTACAATGGGTTCACTCAAAAAAGATACCCCTGCTGCAAGACCTGCTGCAAGACCTGCTGCAAGGCCTGCAATTATGTTTTCACCAAATTCAAGGAAATTGTCAGCCTGAAAGGCCTTATCAAAAAATCCCTTTGCCTTTTCCAAAAGAGAAGATGAAAAATCCCAGTTAAAGAGAGTATCTCCGATCCCTTTCCAGAGTTTTGTGACCCATTCGCCACCCTGAACTGTATCAATCACAAGGGCGACAATAGCGCCAACCAAGGCTCCTATAGGGCCGCCAAGAAATGCACCTATACCTGCACCCTCTGCAATCAATAAGCCCTCTCCCATTGCGTTTAGTACGCTCTGACCGAAATTTTCACGGATAAACGTGTCAATGGCATCAATTATCTCTTTGCCGAGTACATCTACAGCAGGCCCCCAGCCGCCAACCAAAGAAATCCGCTTAATTTCAGTAAGTAAGATTTCCTTTATACCTAAAGAAATAGCATTAATCTTAAGCTGTATATCTTCCAAAGTGACTTTTTTCAGCTTTTCTTTTAACAACTTGACGAGGAAAGATGTAAGATTGAATCCGAAGGCGACCTTCAAAATTTTCTTAATCAGCAGCACACCAATAATAATCCCGACCGTTTCAATCTCAAGATTGCCTAAAAACTCCAGCATTCCGGCAATTACCTGGCTCCAATCCACATTCTCTAATGCTGTATCAAGTGTTTCCCACAGCCCAAAAACCCAGACATTAATACTTTCTGCAAAAGAAGCAAAATCAAATGTTCTAAAGAATTCATTAATACTGCTTGCAATGGAAAGTCCCAAATTCGTCCAGTCAAAGTCAGATCCAAAAGCCAGCGCAAGATAAATAGCCGTATTTAAGGCACTTGCTATTGCTACTCCTACCTCACCAAACAGCTCCGGAGAAATAAGCCCATTTAAGAATCGGGCAAAGCCACTTCCAAACCCTCTTGCTGATTCATACGCTTCATTCCAGTTGACACTGCGAAGAGAGTCTGTAATGGCAGCTCCAATATAAGCACCAACGGAATAATAGTCCCCAGCCTTAAACGCATCAATGATCTTACTGGATATCAGATCCGCCTGAGCCTGTACATTTTCCATTCCCAGATCCAAATCCTCAAGGATTCCTCCTCCGCCACCAACTCCACCGCCTCCAGATCCACGGTTGGAGCTTAAGTTGTTCAGCTCATCGAACTTGGCAAGCTGCCGGTTGAGTTCCTTGGCTGATCCCGCAGCGCTTCCCATGTTGTCTGCGATCTGCCCGGAAGATCCGGCAGCCGAATCCATGGAACCGGATACCCCTCCGGCGTTTCCGGATGCATCACCGAAAATGGCTTCTGTAAATGCCTTAAAATAGTTAGCCAATGTCTGGAGCTTCTCCAAAATCGCATTGATTACGGTAATAACCGGGGTAAATACATTGATAAGACCCTGTCCAATAGTTGCCTTTAAGGACTCAAACTGCAGCTGGAGGACCCGCACCTGATTGGCCCAGGAATTGCTTGTCCGGGCAAAGTCACCGGAAGCATCCGACAGCTGGGACATGACAAACCGGTATCGGAGCAGTACCTTCTCCTGCTCGGTCATCTTATTGGTTGTCTTTCCAAGCCCCTCATTCAGTGCGTATTGGTCAAGGGCCGTCTGAGTCATAACCACGCCCAGGTCCTTTAAGCTTTCTGTTTCTCCCGTAAAGATTGATTTCAGCTTCGTGTAAGCCTCATCCTGAGACAGATTGTAAAAGGATGCTACATCACCGGTAAGCCCCGTGATCGCAGCCGACATCTCATAGCCTGCATTTCCCGCGATCCCGAAGGATTTTGCCATCGCGCCGTAGGTACCCATATACTTTTTAGCCATCGTCTCCGACAGACCAAACGATTTTGCCGCGTCTTTCGCAAAAGCGTCCACCCTGCCGGACATGGAGCCAAAGGTCACATCTACAACGTTTTGTACTTCCGCCAGATTGCTTCCCAGATCAATACAGGATTTTCCAAATGCCACGATTGCTCCAATACTTAATACCGAAGCAACCACAGCCCCTACCTTCTTCCATGATTGGGAAATCCTGGCTGTCTGACGTTCTATCCGGTCTGCCACCTGGGATGTCTGGGCCCTTACCTTTTCCATCTGCTCCCTGTAAGGCTTCGTATATGCTTCAATGATAACCTTTAATTTCTCCAGAGTAATCCCACTTCCGTCCGTTGTCCTCACCACCTTTCCTGTCTGTTTTTCTCAACACAGGCCCTGCCTGCGCATTTCATTGTACCTTGCGGCATATTCCTTTCGGGACGCCCTTGCCCGCTCCAGCTGCTCCTTCTTCTGCTGTTCCTCCCACGTCCTCTGTTCCCCGGCAAACAGCTCTGGATATACCTCCCAGGTATGGGGGATATGGATTTCATCCTTATCATCAAACAGCTTCTGCATATGGAGCCCGATCAGGGAAGCGGTCTGGAACCGGGCAGAAATACGCTCCTTCATCCGGCTCCGCTCCCTCCGTGCATAAGATTCCATCAGGTCGCGGATCTCCCCGACCGAATAACACCAAAAGTCATCCGGCCGGATTCCACAGTCCAGGGCGATAGGATACAGTTCCCAGACCAGATCCGTCAGGGTTACAGGTTGATCTTTGCGTCCTCCAGCTTCTCCTGTACTTCCTCCCTCTGGTTCTCCGTAAAAAAACCGCTTACGATCAGGATATCCATGATAACATCTGCAAACAGCGTGATCTGGGTACCACCTTCTTCCACATACTGATCGAACATGGACTGCAGGTGCTTAAGCTTTAATCCATGGCTCCAGGGGATGGCCGCCATCTGGATCACAGTGAGCATAATCCCAAGAGGTGGGATATCACTGCCGCCGGTAAGCAGGGAGAGAAGGTTTGTCCTGTACTTTTCCTCCAGCTTACAAACCTGGGCAGTTGTGAGCTTAAGCTTTAACTCATTTTCCCCCACCTTCCAGTACGCAAAGGGGCGTTTCCTGGTTTTAATCTCCTCCATGGTTTCTACCTTGTTTTTGCCTTCGTTCTCCAGTTCCTCATCCATACCAAATAACTGTGACATATTGCGTTTCCTCCTCTTTCTTTTATACCGGATCAGTTACTTTTAAATCACTCTGCAGCGAAATTGACAAATTGAACTCAATCACGCCATTTACTCCGCCTCCGGTCCTCTTGACCGAAACCTGCCCGTCAAATTCAGTTTCCGTACCATCAAGCAGTGTTTCCTTGAATGACAGCACTTCCCCGGAATTTTGGGCGGCCCTCATAACACGGTATGGGCAGTCTGCCTTTGAATTGTCATATTTGAATTTGTAAGTCAGATCCCCCGCATCACCGATCCCATTCTCATACTGATGAACTTTATCCGTAAGGCAGGTATTCTGCACCTTTTCAGGCTCAATACCCATTTCCGGGATTTCCTTCAGGCCGGGAAGGTCTTTATACTCTTCCTCAGAATCTTTCTTTTTGTATCCCAGTTTTGATCCGTTTGCCAGCATACATTTCACCTCATTTCTTATGCCATATGGTAGACCTGTCCGGTCTCCACATCAATAATCATCTCGTATCTCATCTGCTTATGCTTCATTCCGCTGGGATCATCCACATCCTGGCACTGCGTCCTCTTTAATCCCAGCACAGCGATTGCGGCATCCACAGCTACGGCAGCAGCGGAAGTACTTTTCCTGTTCCAGATGTCAATCCGGTACCGCACATACGCCTTCTGCTCTTTCATATCCGTGTACTCAATCACCCGGTTATCTTCCTCCATATACTGAATCGCAAGATCCTGCTCCCAGTTTTTCGGGTAACAGTCCGTTACATTCTTCGATACTGCAAGCAGGGCCTGATATACCTGATCTTTTACGTTAATCATTTGCTTTCCTTTCTCAGTTCTCTCGCAATATGGTTCTGCATATTGCGCACAATACGTTCCTCATTATCTTTCAGGGCCGGATACATAAAGGGCTGTGCCGGCTGGCCCGTACACTGGTAGAAACGTCCATTCGGCGTATCCAGATAGAACCAGTGGTACCGCTCTGCCGTTTCTTTGTCTATCTGGCTTTCATGGATCCACCAGGGAGACTGGCTGTAAGCCGGGGAAACGGCAGGGGAAATCCCGGCATGGTCTGCCTCTCCCTTTGGGCCAGTACCAAATTCCACATACGGGGCATATGCTTTGTTGGTATATACCGCCCCTACAACCCGGTCATCCACACGCTGGACACTGGACCGGATGCTGTTCCTTAGCTCCCCCTGGCTTACCGGGCAGAGCAGTTTCGCCGCTGCCTGTACGTGCTTCAGCTGATTTTTTACAATTCTCTCCATCTGCTGGTCTGCAATCTGCTCCAACGTCGCAAATTTCCGTCCTAATTCCTTGTGGCCTTCGATCATAGTTTTTCTACCTCCAGTGTGAGGAAGCGATAAGGGTAAATAGCCACTATACGGTAATCTGGCTCCTGGCTTCCCGGTACATTAAAACAAATACCATCATCCGCAGAAATCATCGGGCCTCCTTCTATCTGGTAACACACCTTTCCGGAATCAGATATCTCCCTGTACCTGCCGTCAATCCGAAGGTTCCGTATATTTGACAGCCGCTGTCCATACCTCTCGGCCTGGAGCTTTCCGCCTCCCGGCCATTCCTCCGCCCGGAACGTATCTGTCGGGGCATATTCCATATATGAGCTTCCTTCCGGATCCTTTTTAGGAACGGCTGCCCTGTGGTAAAACTGTCTCACCCTACTGCATTTTAGCCTCATATCTTTTGCCTCCTACTCTTGCCAGACGGTACCGGTTCAGCACATCATAGACCTGTTTCGGGGCGGCATCAAACGTATACGATTCCCCGCCTCCGCTCCGTCCGGTCTCCCCTTCTGTCCCCATGCGGTTATAAGCAATCAGAGCCAGATCCCGGATGGTTTTCTTTAGTTCCGGAAGTACCTCGCTGCGGTTTGTATAGCCCAGCACAAATTCCTCTGCATCCGATAAGAGAAGGGAGAGCAATTCATCATCGCTCTCCCCTGTCATCTTACTTAACCATGCAAGCTGGTCCATTTAATCCACTTCCTTCAATACCGCCAGAAGTTCCGCCTTTGTAAGGCTGTTCACTCCCTCGATTCCCTTGCCTTTTGCATATTGCTTCAGCTGTGCCGCGCTCATCTGCTCCAATGGGATCGTTTCTTCCTCAGGCAGCTGCCCTTCCGGCTGCTGTTCTAAAATAACTTTTTTATATCCTTCCGCTTCCAGACGGGAGCACATTTCTTTCGTCCCTGCCTCTCTCTCAACGTTTCCTCGGATGTATCTCATCAGCCTTTTGCCTCCTTAATGTTCACCCAGATGGAATTTAACCGATTATCCAATACCCAGATATCATGGAACCGGCGGTAATTCATTTTCCATGCATCTGCGTCCTGGTTTTTATCCGGGCTAAAGATTTTCATTTTATCCTGCTTGGTGATCGCAATAGGGGTGGTTCTGGGAAGGACTATAAAATTGATCTGCTTTGCCGATTCTCCCTTCTCGTATCCGCCTTTTTCCTGTCCTTCAGTTGTTCCATCGTTGATCTTAATGGTGGTGTACATACGGTTAGCCGGAGTTTCAATGATCGGTACGCCGTCTACAGCCGGAACCTTGGTATTGATTCCGCCTTTTGCAAAGTCAACTGCAGAAATTTTACCGGCAAGGGCAATTTCCAGTTCCATTGTTACTTCTGAAATTGCATGAATCACCAGAGGGCCGTTGTATCCATTATCCCGGACCGCCCTGATTCCCTCTTTAATCTTGCGGAGCACAGTTCCCTCTGCCGGAGTATAGTCATACTCAACCAAAGCCCCGCTCTGGTATCCAATGGCCTGCGTAGCAAGGGCTGACAGGCGGTATGCGTCAATCTCCGGGATTACATGTTCTCTCTGGAATGCTCCCATAACAGAGGATGCCGTTGTCACAAAATTGTTTTCGTTCACATCCATTGCATCCAGCTGGAACTTGCGGCCACGGTCCTGAGTCATTTTCCGGGTCTCGTATTCCAGCGTCACGCCGCCCTGAACATAGCCTTTGTCACGGTCATAGTTCGCCATTCCCTGTACTGTCATCTTGGGGATTTTTACCTCTGCACCACCATTGTAGATTGCCTGCCCGGCATTTGCATCCATCCAGCCTGTAACAGCGTCCTGGATCGCAATCTTGTCCAAATTGGTCTGAAATAAAGTTGCAGTTGCAAGTGTATTGATTGCCATAATTCACATCATCCTTTCATAGCGTTATAAATTTCTTTTTCCAGCTCTTCCATCGGATCCCCCTGAGGTGCTTTTTTAGGTGGATTTCCACCTTTTAAGCGTTCTTCCACCGCAGCCTGTACCGCCTCCTGAAATGCCTTTTCCACAGCTAAAATGGATTGATTGCAGGAATCTGCGTCTGTGTAATTTAACACCCCTGCGAGCCCTGCAGGAAGCTTCTTTTCTGCCAGCGTATTCTTCGCCTGCGCCATCAGCTCTGACCGTGTCACAGCCGCTTCCCGGTCAGCCAACTCCTTCTCCTTTTTCTGCTGCATATACTGCGCTTTTTCCTCTTTGGTCATCTTAGCTAACTTTTCTGCCTCAGACAGCTTATCATCCGTCAGCGCCTGCCATTTCTCTTTTGCATTGGTTAAGGCAGTGTCGATTGCTTTCTGCACTCTCCGGTCAAACTCTGCCTGATAGCCGCCCTTTAACAGATCATCAAAAGAAGGCTGGTTATCCCCTCCTGATCCGTCGGTGCCTGCTCCTCCTGTCCCATCACCGCCCTCTGCTCCAGAAGTATTGCCGCCCTCTGCAAATAACTGCAGCATCATGGGAATCCGTTTTGTTTCTAATGTACGTCTTTTCATTCTTACTCCTCTCTGCCCCAGCCCATCCAGTTAAGTCCAAGCCATTGCGTAGTTTAAGCTCATTTCGGAGCATAAAAATAACACCCAGGTCCTGCCTGCGTGTCTATGACTAATTCTATGACTATCTTAAATCTTTCTATGACTTATTATTTTTTCGCACTTAACGCAGCGCCGGACATAGCCGCCATGCTGGCCGGATGTACGGCACCAGTGTTTTTGGTACTGATGGCAGCATCTGCGCTGCCGAAACCATATGATCATTTTCTCAATCAATCGCCTCACCTCCTGTGCGACGTCGCACATAAAATGGGTATAAAAAACCACCGGCCATTACTGACTGGTGGCTTTTGCACTTCTATTGATTCAATTTTAAATTCCTTTTTTTCGTAAAAGCTGAATTTCAGTTTCGAGAACTGACACTTTCTCCCTCTCCAGATATTTCACTGCCCTTCGGCACTCTTCTTTTATTTCCAAAGGTAAATCATGCCCCCTTTTCAATGCCGTATGCGAAAACAGAATAATATGTTCTGCCCAATCCACATTTTCTTTTCCAGTATTAAAGCACTCATTATACTCGCCTACATACCCCAGCAAACCATCCAGTCCGCATTCAAGTTCCGGCCACACATCAAATGCATCATCAATATAGTCTTTAATATCTTCAAGTGCTTCCATGTTTTTTCCTTTCAACTACATTTAAATGGATATTGCTGTCATGCTGCTTAAATTGTTCCAATACATTTTTACAGCTGTCACACATGGGGAAGTCAGACAGCAAGTAAGCTTCTGATATTCTCCCGTCATTGCTGTCATGTAAAAATTCCATCAGCTTTGCTTCACTGTCTATACATCGATCCCAAGAACCATAAGGTGGAGAAGATGATTTTACGGGAAACGTTTTAAAAGCTCTTTCTGCTTTAGGTTTTAATAAAATCAGATCAGCAGGGTTTCCCTTATATTTTGAATACCCTCTGCTTACGGTACTCTGTATACTGCTGTTTGCGTAATACGTCTTTCCATTAAATTCGAGAGCCGCGGCATTTCCTTTCTTCCCAACACCCGATTTAAATTCATTCCTAAACTGCTGATTTTTTTCGTTTAGCTCCACAATCTTTTGGGGAGATACACTTCCCGATACCACATCATACTGGTTAACAATCCGGTATTCATATTTAAACGTGTTCCATTTCTTTTTATCAGTATACTTTATTTTCTGGAAAGAATCCAGTGATTTTGGAATATCGTCTCCCAAAACTGCTTTGTATCTTTTATATTGTTTTCGGTCCGTGCTGTGATTTTTAACTGCTGTTTCTTTATACTCAGCCTGAGCTCTTCCCTTCACATTTTTACGATACCACTCATCATACGTCATATTCGCCGGAACCGTAATTGTTTTCCCTGTTTCCGGATCTCTGGCCCGGCGTTTCATCTGAGCCAGTTCCTCAGCAGAAATATCACAGATGGTTGTTGACCGGCACCACGGATGCATAGGAGGACAATTCTTCCCTGGCTGCTGCTCTGCAACAGGG
Organism: Clostridium sp. AT4; assembly: GCF_001517625.2. Classification (GTDB taxonomy): domain Bacteria; phylum Bacillota; class Clostridia; order Lachnospirales; family Lachnospiraceae; genus Enterocloster. Next base: position 19,223 of record NZ_LN999823.1, read on the forward strand.
AAGCGCTTCCCGTCCAGCCTGCGGCATTCCTCGGAGGTCTTCAAATCCAACGTAGCCACATAAATATAAGTCTCAATCCCACACTCCTCATACGACAGCATCTCCATCTGGTTTGCAAGATTGCAGGATTCCGTCCGCACCAGCCTGCGGGCATTGCTGGCTCCCTGAGCGTGCTTATTGGCAATGATATCAGCTGTTTCCCGGTCAGTGCGACCAGTTACCAAGCTTACAAGCAATTCCTGCTTCAAATCCTTTGCAAGAGCCTGCGTATTGTTCCAAATTCGTTTCGAGTAATTTTCCCCAGACCACTTACTGTTGATTACAGTCTCAATCATTTTGGGATCAATCAGAGAAAAAGAAAATCCCATCCCTGTACGCTGCTGGATATCAAAAATGCTTTTATAATACGCCTCATTCGCCAGATCTACATAATGGCTGGTATTCCTCACTTTTTCCTGGTTATAAATCTCTTGCATAGTAAGGTCGATCTGGTTTTGAAGCTGCTGCAGACGTTCCAGCCTTGCCTGGTAAGCAGGGCTTTCCAGTTCTGCCAGCAGGTCTGCGGCTGTCTGCCCTCTTCCCGGAACCTTGAGTGCCTGTTTTAGTCCGTCAAGAGAGGTTTTATCCCCCAGTGTATTCAAAAGCCTGTATGCTTCCACATCCGTTAAATGGTGCTTGCGTTTATATCTCTCAAAAATACGGTCCAGCTCATGGGATATATATCCGGACGCCTTCTGGTACAGCTTTGATATCTCGTCTGCTGTATCCTCTGCTGACTGCATATATTCAAACATCCGCTGCGCCTGTCGCTTCTCCCAGTATTTCAGGCTACTCATCTACATCCTCCGGATCTTCGGGCGGCGTATTGCTTCCCAGGCCAAACATGGTCTGCTGCTGTTTGACAGCTTCTTCTGCCTCCTTTTCTACTGCCGCGAGTTCCTCGTCCACATCGCCCACAAAGGGGATCTGAGAAAGCAGTGTTTTCCGGCTGACCTTCCCCCACAGATTCGCCACAATCTGACTGATCTCCAGAAGGTTCTTCGGCAACGCCCTGGTAAACGTAGGGGTGATTCCTGCTGTGTTAACTGTGATCTGCCTGCTCGTGTAAAGCCACCCTGCAAAGATCCTCAGACGTTTGCGAAGCCCTTTTTTATAATATCGGGTTTTAATCTTCGTGATATTTTCAAGCCCCAGAAGCTTAAATTCCATAGCCACACCAGAAACATTTCCCCCGAAGCTCTCATCCGTCATACAGGGAATGTGACTGAATTTGTGGATATCCTGCTCGATCGCTTTCTTAAGGATCTCTACCCCAGTCTCATCAAATGTACGGGTAAGGTACTCCGCTTTCGAATCTGCCGGAAGTTCCAGCAGCTTATCTTTCTTTATCTTGTCCTTTGCCGTGTTCCCATCCTCATCCACAGCATCCGGATCCCCCAGCAAAGCCCCATAAATGGCAAGGATGGAATCAATAAACTGCTCCTTATCAGCAATACGGTCGCTCATCAGGGCATTGTATGCGTCAATCAACGGGATCTGAAGCTCATAGTCTCCAATTGCCAGTTTATTGTTTAGATACTCAATGATCGGGATTTCCCTCAGATAATGGGGTTCCGGCTCCTCTAAAAGGGCCTGAGGGGTATCTATGGCTTCAATATTTAGTACCCATTTAAAATTTGGAGTCAGAACAGTGGCAACATAGGTTATATCCCGTTTGTCTGTATCATCTTTCCTGATATAATAATATACCGCAAAGAGCTCCCCCTGCTCGATCGTATCGTCATAAACCATGAATGTATTTTCGGGAGAAAGATTTTTCACGGCGAGGATGGTTTTATCTTCCTTGGGATAAATATATTCGTAGCATCTCCCGTAAATGGACAGATCCAAACCATTGTCCCCATCGGCCTCGTCCGCTCCGGCAGCTTCTAAAAGATCCGTCAAATCTGCAATATCCGTATCCGATTTATACGAAATTGGATTCCCAATAAAATAAGCGCTGGCTGTATCACTGATATCTTTTGCATGGTTACAGACCAGTTTATTTTTCCGGTTCTCGGACAGGATCTTATGTTCTCCTCCGTAATACTGCATCAGGACCCTAAGCTTTTCCGCCTCTCTCCGGTGCTTCATAATCAGAGTGTAAATTGCCCGTTTATCCGGGTTGCTTTCATCCCAGGCATCCCGGGGCATTGTGTATATATACATAGCCTCTCCTTCCTAACTCAGGCCATAAGAGGATTTCTTCTTTATGCGTACCCTCTTATTATTCAGGATCGTGTAGCAGAAATACCTCACAGCATCCATGGCATGATCGTGCTGCTTTACTGGAGCGTCTTCTCCCCGGTCCGCTGCTTTTACATCCCAGATATAAGACGCAAACTCCTTTATGGTATTGGTACAGGACCGACTGAACATGATTTTTCCCCGGTTTAACAGGCTCATGGTCAGCCGAATTCCGTCGGTCACCTCATTGGCCGCCTTAATCGTTTTATAACCGCGCTCATTGAGCTCTGCAGCAAATGAAGTGGCCGCCGGGTCAATAATCACACCCTGTATTGCTGTCCCATCCAGCCAAGCCTCAAAATCATCCGCATAGGCGGATCCGGATTTCTGTTTTGTCTCACGCCCTGAATGGTAGTATTCACGGATACAGTACCAAATGCCATCTATACCTTTGTTCCAGAGCAAAAATACTGTTGCATTCTGTGTACCATAGTCACAGCTTACATAGCGTCCTCCGTCAATCAAAAGAGGGGCTATGTCCCGTATTTTCCGGGTGTGCTTATCCGGATCAAACATATCATAGATAACGCCCTCTGCCATGGCCCAGAGCCCCATGATATAGCGCTTGAAGAATACGCCGGTGTACATGCTGCGGTATCTGGCTTTGATCTCCTCTGACAGGCTCAGATTATCGTCCATGGTGAAATGGACATACAGCAGCTTTTTAAGATCCGGCTCCTTCCCCGCAGCTTTTGCCTCCTCGCGGATCCTGGCGACCTTTTTCTTTCCCAGATAGCCGACGGCCTTATCAATCCAGTTTACCTTAAACCAGTGATACGGTCCGTCCGGGTTGCAGTTAAACCAGTATTTTGAACCAGTTACAGAACAGCGGCCCGTTGCCTGGTTGACGAAACTCTCTGGCATCAACGCCACCTCGTCACAGAACAGGCCAGCCAAGGTAATACCCTGAATCAGATCCTGGGATCTCTCATCCTTGCCGCCGAAGATGTAGAAGTAGTTCGTGACCTGTCCCCGGCTGATCTCCACCATGTTGTCGGCCCGGTGATCCACCACCTGGTAGCCCCGGCTTTTAAGCATCAGCTTAAGCCAAAATAAGACGTTACGCCGGAATGACCCGATCGTCTTGCCGCACATGGCAAAGTTTTGTCCAGAGAAGCTACTCATAGCCCACATCACAAAGGACAGGGACATACAGACGGTCTTACCGGATCGGATAGCCCCATCTGCTATAATGCCGTCATAATCCTTTACAGGGCTGTCCGGCACCCACCATGTCAGGACCTGCTTCTGCTTGCGTGAAAAGGGCTGAAACTTGAAGATCTGAACCTTTGTCAGGATATTCCGCTGGCCTTTCAGCTTTTCAATCTTCTGTTTTGTCTGGCTGATCCGCTCCTTAATCGTCATCGGAATCACCCCACAGATCTCCGGCCTCGGTATTCAGCGCCTCTAAAAATCCATCGTCCTCTATCTCAGTTTCCTGTCCTCCCAGTTTAAGGGCTGCCATATCCAGTTTCATAAGCTCGATCTCAAGACGGGCATCATCTACGCCGAAGCGGTGCAGGGAATCAATGGCAGCCTGTTTGCGGGCCTGGACACGGGTCAGAGCATCCTCTATGTTTTGGATCTGGCCAAGAACTCCAGAGTATTCACCCATATCAGTAATCTTGCCCTTTTCGATTCCAGCCTTGTATTTGGTCACCGTCATTCCAGAAGGTACATTAAGCTCATATGTACCCGCAATGCTCGATTCTGTTTCAACCTGACGCAGGTTCTCAATCCGTTTCATCATCCGGCGCTCCCTGACGGTCAGCAGCTGGATCTCCTGGAAGAGAAGCTGCTCCTTGTCATTTGGAACCGCTGCGGCCAGTTGCTTTTCTTCGGGTTCCAAGCAATCAAAAAGGAGAGTCTCAAACTCTCCCGTGGTGACTGCGTTTTTATTGCCTTCTGGGGCAGCTCCGCCATGGTTTCCAATGGCGTTTTGGTTGCCCGGTTGACCGCCCTTTGCTTTCGCAACGTTGCGTTTGCGCTTATGCAACGTTGCATTAGATTTCTCATCCCAGTTATATCGATTCTTCCAGCTCCGGATCGTCCCCACTGGAACCTCCAAAGCCTTGGAAATATCAATCAGTTTCATACCTTGCAGGAACAGCTCCTTTGCCTGCTCCTGACGTTCATCTGGTGCCCTTGCCAAGCCTCACCACCTCTCATTCGTGTTTGTTTTTTGGTATAGAAAAAGAGCCGCACGGTGGCGGCTCATACTACGTTCTGTTTTTAGCTAATCTGCGAAGGAATATTTTTTAGGTAATCTGCGAATGAGTATTCTTTTAAAAACATCTTTTGCTGATCTAGTTGTTTTTCCAACTCATGAATTTGTTCAGCATTTAATCCTAATTTTTCAAATTCTGCTTTCTCTGATATATGCATATTTTGTACTGACAATGCAATATCAATTAACCTATAAAATATTTCCCACGCGTCTTTTCTTGAAATAGAATTATCATTCAATGCACTAACATATCGATCATAATGTTTTGGAAGTGTTATATACCTTTCCCCTAACAGCATACAAGTTTTGTAGCCCAACGCATAGTACTTCCCACTTATTAAATATATAAATGGTGTTCTCACAAATAATCTTTGAACTTCCATAGTAACTTATTTCCTTTTCTTTTTATCGTATCAAAATTGAGAACAAAGAGAAGCCTCCACATTAGCAGACGCTTCTCCAGAATCGCTTAATTAGGCGTAGATCGTCTGTGACCATCAACCTTAGTTCCATCACTTCTTGTATATGATTTTACAACCACAATTTTTTTCTGCTGTGTTCCTCTAACACTTGATTTTGTCTTTGCCATATCTCTGGCTCCTTTCTTGAAACCAGAGACACCCAACTGGTAAAGTGCCTCTTTAGAGTTAACTAGTTCTTCTTAGTCGGCTCTGGCCCTGGACCCACCCAAAACCTGAAAGCTCTCTTTCCATGGTCTTTTGCATAAATCTTCTCACCGTCTCTACCAGTGATCCAAGCTCTGAAAATCCACATGAAAACACCTCCTTTCTCAAGTTTTCACTTGCAAAAGAGGTACCACTGTGATATAATCAAATCGCCAAATTAGATTATAAACCAGTTGAACAGTGGTAACACTTTCAACAAATGACCAAGTACTTTGTGTGCTTGGTTTTTTCTATGTAAAGGATTTCTCCATCACATCAATAATATTGTCTGTATTGGATAGATGCTGCAGTTATTGACATTCCGCATTTTTCAGCAATTTCTTCAATCCTCATACCTTTTACAAGATCATATGGTGCCATTAATTCCCCAGCAAAAGCATTTGCTTGCCACTCGGGATTCATGTATGCAGGCACTGTACCTCTGGCAAATGTAACACGTTCCGGGAAATGTATCAAATAATGCCCTAATTCATGACATAATGTAAAACGGTCTCTTGGATTACCTTTAATCGCACCTTCATAAACATCTTCTCGTATTTTCATTGTTTCCGTACCTGGATTCGTCACACCATACGCTTGTGGCATATCGGAAATTGAAACTATTTCAAGCTCTAGCCCAAGTCGTCCCAAAACCCATTCTATAAACTGCACTATCGGAAAATATAAAACCTGCTCTAAACCAAACATTTCCCTAAATTCTTTTACCAATCCCCTAATATCTTTCCTAGACATAGGTGCTACAGAAAAATTCCCCAAACATCATCATCTCCTATTCTTGATTTCTCTTCAACCAGTTACTTAGTTCCTTCTTTTTATCCTCATCCCACGATTCCATTGCTCGTGCAAAAGAGATCATCATATCTCTATCAGATGCCCTAAACGTTGACATATCAATACTTTTCTGATTTCTGGCCTCGAACATAACTTTATCTAGCTCTTTTATTTCACCATCATTCAAATTGTATTCATTGATAAGGATATTTCTCCATTCTTCCGGAGGTTTACCTTTTCCGTTCTCCACTTTTGATAGAAATGCTGATGATACACCTAACTGGTTCGCCATATCGTAAAGCAGTTTATTATTGTCAATTCTTATCTTCCGACAAAACTTGCCAAAACTATTTAACATGACTTCATCCTCCTATTCCTTCCTCCGTTTAAGGTGATCACCCTTGCCTATATTATTAACTAAAATAGTTAATTTGTCAATCTCTTTTTGTAAATTTATTTTATTCAAAAAGAAAAATCCCTACCGAAGCAGGGACCCATACAAAGGAGAAAATACAAAATGGTTTATCCATCCAAACGGACCCTCCAGGAATCGAACCCGGGACGATGTGGTTTGCAAGCCAACTGCTCTACCGACTGAGCTAAAGATCCGGAGAAGGGGGCGTCCAGCCCTGGGATGGAACCAGAGCCAGACGAACCGGCCACCGGGCTGTGACACCGGGCGACCGTCGGGTTAAATGAAAGCCGCCGGCGGTATGCCTTTGGCTTCATGGTACACTATAACATTTTGAAAACGGACATTGTGGACAAAACGGACAAATTTTAATTACTTTCCATAAATCGGATAAATTCTTTTCGTATTCCCTCTTCCGTGGCCTTCCGTCCCATCTTCACAGCTACCTGCGCCCAAGTCAATTCCTCAAATATCCTATATCGGATAATCCGCTGCATTCTGGGTGAGATTGTATTAAGCCATGCTTCCACCTGACGCTTAATCTTCTCTGCGTTCCGGATCCGCTCCTCCAGTAACTTCTCCATACGATCCAACTCATCCGGATTCTTAACAGCTGCATACCCAAGCCCCTCCAAATGATAGGTCTGTAACGTGTACGGGAACTCATGCGCAGAGCCCTTGACACTGTCCTGCTGGATCTGGCTCCGATGCTTCCTCAGCTTCCGGATCTCATCCTTGGTGTCCTTAATCAGCTCGCAGGCATCTATGTATTGCTCCAATATCTGCTTGTCCAACGGTATCACCTCCTCGCCCTCAAAATTCTCTGTCTGGCCTCATCCCACTCAGCCGCCCACATCTCTGCTTCTACCCGGACAATCAGGTACCGCTTCTGGTACAGTACTCCCATGTCGCTGTACTTATCGACCTGTGGCCTGCACTTCCATCCAAATCTCTTTTGCAGCTCAATGCCGCTGTACCGCCCCACAAGTTTTCCGCAATCATACAGGTCATAATATACTGGCCCCGGCATAACATCACCTCCAAATCATCAGCACCGCCATCAGGGAACCCCATACCATCAGGTAATCCCAGCGGTCAATGTTGCCTTGGATCAGATTGACCGTTCCTGTGATGGCCCACAGGATGATTATCACGTTCTTAAGTACATTCAATTTTCTACCTCCTGTATCTCTCATCTGGGCACAGCGACGTATACGCATACGCTGGCATCCGCGCGGACCATACTTCCAGCTTCGGCCCTCGGATCGCATCCATGTCACTAGCTGCCACTGCTCTGGCTCGTTGTTGTCGATTCGCTCGTCTCTGGGTTTCTGACTTTACAATCCCCAAGCTGCATCCCTTCTTTCTGCCCTCGTAATAGGACAATCATATATTCCAGGTATGGATTTTTCTTTTTCCACATGGCCTCCTTCGCCTCCTCATGGGTAGTCCGTGCAGCTTTCGCCAGTTATTGCTTTTCAAGACCGGAAATAATATATTGGCGATTGACTTTGCCAGTTCTACTATGCTTTTAGCCAGGTTCGCAAACACCTCTACTGCCCTTCCTATTGCCTTATTTAGATCTTCCATATTGGTCCCTCCTGCGCTAAATGTCAGTTTAGCTAATACAGTTGTGCTAAAAATCCTGCCAACAAACAAAATGAATCATGATACATATCAATTTGAGATTGTATTCTCTCTTCTTTGATTGCTTGTTCTTCTGCTTTTTTCATTTCTTCCATTTTCAGAATAATATGATTTTTTATATTTTCCACTGCACATCTATTCAGATCTGAAATGCTTGTTTCACTAACAACCGTTACTTCTTCATCAAAGAAATAATAACTGGTGTTTTCAGGGTTAATCTCTCTACATACAAATCCTTGTTTATTTCGTGGTTTTGAAATTACTATATATTCACGCCCAGTCTTATTGCTTCTAACAATATCTCCTATTTTCATGGCCTTTCACCTCCGTTAAATCTTAATTTTCTCTAATAGCCTGTCCACACCATTTACAATGCCCTGCAAACAGATCTGCATCTCTTAGCCCGCTACCGCATTCAGGGCATTCGTATTTTTCTCCCATTGCCCCGCAAATTCTAAGAGCAACTTTCTTAGTTTGTTTTTCCAACGCCTCTGCTTCTTCCGGTGTCAGACCGGTATCCTCATACTCCATCAGCTTCCAGAGTGCTCCATACAGGCGTTTCCATAACTCCTTTGTGATGATCTTCCCTTCATACAGATGCTCCCACGGCACTCCCCTGAGGCTCCAATTTCCCTGCTCATCTTTCTGTGTTAATCTCTTCATTCTCGCCTTCCTCCTCCCACTCAAGTGCCTCGCCGCATATCTGGCAGTATTTCTGCCCCGGCTCAATCTCCTCATTCTCACATACCCGGCACATAAATCTTTCTTTGCCCTGCATCCATATCTTAGCCATATCTATTTTCCTTTCTGCAATGCCTTCAAAAACTCCACCAGTTCTGTCTCACTGTCTGGATACCGGCTGTACGTCTCATGGCGCTGCCATCTTCCATAAGCCCCAGACGGATGCTTCTCTGGCTCCGGTCCTCCAACCAGATGAAGGTATGAGGATTCAAAATCCTGACCGGTGAACTCATTATGCTGGGTGTATACTTCCACAATCAGCCTTGCCCCGTTATCAAAATCATACTTGTAATACCGGGCTCCGATATGCTCATCTGCATACCATAGCCCCCATGACTTATAATCTCTCAGCCATGCCTTGCGCTGGTCATTATTCTTCATGACCGGAAGCTCCGGCTGTTCGGATTCTTCCGGCTCCGGCATTTCCAGGTCGTACAGCATCCCCGCAAGGGCTGCCACCAGTATTTTCTTTTTCCGGAGCAGTTTCGGCGGAAGCTCTTCCACTGCATTGACCTTCACCATCTCATCCAGGAGTGCTTTTTCCTTTTCCAGCATCTCCCGAAGCAGCCCCATGTCTGTAAGCTCAGTATCTTCCTCTGGTTGCGACGTCGCAACTTCCCCCGGTTCTTCCCCGCTGCTATTTTCGCAGCAGATTTCCTCATTCTGCTGCACTTTTGCAGCAAGCCGTTCCGGCTCCTGATCCAGCGCCCTCATAGCCCGACCACAAATATATTCGCAAGGACTCTTGCAGTGCTTACAGCATGGGCTTGGCTCCCCGTCTCCGGCCCGGTGATAAGCCAGATCGTGGTTCACGAACTCACAAGTATCTCCTACAAGTTCACGGATTCCATCCAGATCTCTAATCTCGCACGGAAACGGATTCCCGCAGGGTGCCTCTACACACCACCGGTCTTTTTGCCGGATCCCACACTCCATAGAGCAGGAATCACAATAATGGCCTCCCTCACATCCTTCTGTAGCAATCAGGCTGTCTGCCGGATATTCCCGCTTGGGTGTCCCATAGGCCGATAGCTGATGGGCTGGACAGTTTTCCCGTTGCGACGTCGCAACGCTCTCCACCGGCAGAGGCTCCACTTCAGGCATCAAGTCCTCCACCGATATCTCACAGCTCTGCATAGCTGCTCTTTCTGGTTCCGGCGGTACATCCGTCACATCTGGAGCAGCCTCCGGCTCAATCCCCGGAAAGTCTGTAATACTGATCTGCCCCGGAAGCTCCACATACGGGATTTCCTTAGGCTGTTTCATGGCTCGGATCTGGCGCACGGTCATATCTGGAGTTACCTGCTCCAACTGCTCATCATCAAGCCCAAGCATCTCCTGAAGCTGTGCTTTGCTGAAATCCCTGTACCGATCATCCAGTATGGGGCTGTTGCCTCCCTTGGAAAACCGGATGCACCGGTCTATATAGCGTTTGGTGGTTGACCGGCTGAAACCGAACTGCCTGGCAGCATACTCATTGATATCGCTGTATCCGTATTCCTGGAACTGATTACGATCCCGCACATACATCAGCCAGTACCCGATGGATATCACACTTCTGGCGGCCGTCTTAAGGTCTGTATGTATGTACCGCCCGATCTCATCCAGTGGGATCTCCATCTGGTACCACTCCGGGCCTGTATGGTCAATGGTTCCTGTCTCAGGAACCATGGTATTCTCATCTTCCATCTGTCTCCCCCTCTCTCAAAAACTCCCTCGTCCGCTCCATCATGATCGCATCATAGTCCACATCCCTTTGTTCAAAGTTGTGGAACCGGTTGGACGATGGACCGGGAGTCTTTTCGCAGGCAGGTTTCCCCTCTGTCGGGTTCCGGTAGTTCCCGTCTAACACCTTGGCCATATTGGCATCAGCAATCAGCCAGTCAAACGTAGCAGACCAGTTCCTGCGGTTTTTGCCCTTCAAAAAGTCGCTTTCCTCCGCAGCCTCAAAAAGCCGGCGGAAGTCCTCAACGGTATATCCTGCCCTCAGTCTCGCACGGATCGCCTTCTTCCTCGCTTCCGACAGCTTCACCAGGCGGGGATACGACCCGCAAACGGAATTATATAATTCTCGAATCGTGGTGATCTGGGAGGAAAAGTCGTCCGGCTTTTCTGGTACCTCTTCAGAGGTACTCTTTTTATTTTGTTTTTGTTTATGTTTATATATGTCTGCGCTTTGTACTTCGCTTTCTACTACGGGAAATACTTCGCTTTTTACTTCGCTATATACTTCGCTTTTTACTACGTTTTTGAAAGTGAAATACACCATTTTGTATTTATTAGGGCTTCCTTTTCTGCCCTTCTGGTAGATGATACGGCCAGCCTTTATGAGTTCGTCCCTCGCCTTGATGAATGTGGCTTCTCGACCCATTGACATGGCTGCCATCAATCTCAGGTTATCTACTATAACCCACTCGCTCCACCCGCTCCGGTTGAAATAGTTCATCATCTTGTACCATAACAACTGCGACGGGATCGGTAAGTAGTTAGTTTCGAGCCATCGTTCGAAGGCTATGATCTCTGCCAGATAATTGATCTCCATGTAGGCTGTCACCTACCTCTCTTTCGCTTTTAATTCCCTCCAGGCCTGAGCGTCCCTGTATAACTCCATCCAGTCCACGAACCGCATCGTCACCAGCCATTCGCAACGGTCTTTCCGATGGAACACTGCCGGAAGAAGCCCTTTGGCGGCGTCTCTGACCGCCTGTGATACCGCATCCAAAAGATTCAGCTTCTCTACCCGCTTGCACTCTATATGGATGCCTGGGAGCCCTACCACGTCCGCATCACCGGAGGTCCCGCAATACTGCTGCCCCCTGCGGCAGTCATAACCGTACTCCCTCAAAAGCCCTGCCAGCTCACGCTCCCCGCGCTTGCCTTTTTCTCTCTGTGATTTTCCCATGCTATTACCTTTCAAAAAGGGGCGGCGGTCAAAAGGTACAAACCCGGCCGCCCCGGCCAACACCTCTGGTCATTTAATACCGTGACATATCAAATCCCACCAAAAGGCTGCACTGCTTATCCGATGATTGTAATATGGTCTCTTACATTTGGCTGCATATGGGACACTGCCTGCGCCAGATATTCCTTGATATTTGCTACTGCCTCATTCCTCCAGAGGCCGTTCTGTGCCTCCTGGAGCATAAAGGTAGGTTCTCCCTTATCACCCACGCGGAACACGAACGCACTGGCAGGCTGTCCCACCTCCTGGAAGGTACGGTACGGGACCAGTGTCACCGGGTTCGGCACCTTCACATCTGCCTTTGCTGCTGCACCTACCGTCATAACAGCCACCTGGGAGATCCCGTCATCTGCATAGCTCTGATCGTTCTTGCGCTCCACATTCCCGGCCATCTTCTGGACCAGTTCCAGATCTTCGCTCGGCTGGAAATTGGCCTGCAGCTCGATCATGAATGCCTCCTGATCGTACCAGTGGCCGAAACGGAATTCATTTACCTCTGCATTTACCTCAAACAGGCACTCTCTTGTGCGTTCCGCATCCAGCGCAGTGATCAGACGCACCCGCTTGGGATTTACGATATGGATAATCATATCCGTATCCTTCGGGAACTCCTCATGGCAGGCCCCGATGTAGTCAAGAAGGGCGGTAAGACTGGAAGCCTCCAGCTCCGTCGCCTTATCTGCGTTGTCATAACGCTTTAAGCTCTTGTTGGCGTATGTATGTCCGCAGATCTCAATAACCTCGGTCTTCTCATTTTCCCTTGCCAGCCCTTCAACGTGTTCTAATGCATCCTTTAATCCCTCTAACATGGTTTTGTCCTCCTTATTCTTCTATGTTTCTTGGTTCATAACAGTCACAGCAGTCCTGAGACATAGTATAGTCTCCGTATCCTTCCGACTCCTCACAGTCACAGATGAAATCCACATCATCATCACGCAGATGATACCTGCAGGTTCCACAGCATTTCTTTTCTGATGCCATTTCTCTCTCCTTATCTTCCGTATGCCTGTCTTAAGTCAATCGGCCCGGCCTGTACCGGCTCTTCAAAGATCTCCCCTGTTTCCGGGTCAAACTCCGGTTCCTGCCGGACATCCGTATAAGCTGCCGCAGGTGTCTCCCTTATGGAAGTTACCTGCGGAAGGCCGCTTCCCGGCTCCGACATACTGATCCGCCCAGTCCGCCCATCCTGGCCTACCAGGAATACGGTCTCAGATTTTTTGAATCCTGCCAGCTTGGTGCTGACTGAGAAATCAACCTTCAGGTTTCCACGGCCAGCGGGCTTGAATTTAATGTTTACCGTCATTCCCCGGACAGCTTCCGGATCCGTATTGGGATCCATGATGTTGCGTCCGATCTGGGTCAGGGCCATCTGGAACTTTTCTGCCAGCTCCCCGTTCGCTATCGTATCAAACGTGATCGCCATATGCTGTGCTCACCTCCTTTCCTTATCCAAAGAATGCACTGGCTGCATCCTGAGGCTGTGGTACCGGCGGGGATGCTGGCTCAGGAGCAGCTGCCTGTATGGATTCTGGTTGTTCCTTTTCCTCTGACGGCACATCTGCAACCACCATATCAGCATCACTTTCTACATACTCTTTGGTGCCATCCTCACGAATTACTGCCATATCTGCGTCTATCGCCTGTATTAAGTCAATCGACATGATTCCCCACTTGCTAATCAACTGGCGAAGCATTGTCTTATACGCCATGCCATCAAAATCCTTCGCCCAGAATGTCCACTTTGTCCCTTTCTCCAGGTCCTTTTTATATCCGGGGCTGTATTTCTTGGCATGGTTCTCCATCTTTTCCCGGCTCCAGTACATGGCCTTGCGGAAGCCGTTGGTATACTCAAACATGGTGTAATATCCCATGGTCGGTGTATTTTCCCGTTCTTCTTCGTCTTCGATCAGGCGTACCTCAATTTCCTCATTCAAGGGATCGAACCGGATCAGTTCCCCTTCTTTGATCGCCAGCACAGTCAGTTTCTTATACTGGCCGCTGCGGGTAGCCAGCTGGATATAGCCCTTATACCCAAGCTGGAACTGGGCCTCTTTCTCTCCCTTTGACCGGTTATCATACGGCACCATATAATACTGGCCCAGCTGGGGGCTGGGGGAAAGGTTCAACGATTCCCCCAGAAGCGCTGCGCTTAATATGCTGCTGTTGGTACACTCCTGCAATGCCGGATTGACCTGGACAGCAGAAACGATGCTGGAAATAAAACGGGTGCCGTTCTTTCCCCCTACTACCTTATTGATCTGGTCCTTTACTACATCCTGGGTCAGATATGCCGTAAGCCCCATTCTCCTCTGTCTGTTTGCAAGATTGTTATTTACTGCCATAACTCCTTATCCTCCTTAATTCTTCGGTACCGGCTCAAACCGGATGCCGTTATCGTTTAAAAATGCCTTAAGTTTCATCAGCTGCGCCATGGTGGCATATACCCGGAAGTCGATCACATTGACCGGCTCCTCTACGGTTTCCATCTTCTGGGGCATTTCCTTAGGTGGCTCCGGTTCGGTTGCTCTTCCGGCCTGCATAACCCGGTCGGCCTCTGCCTTTCGGGCGGCCTCACGTTCTGCCTTCCGGCGTTCCTGCTCCTCCATGTACAGGCGCCGGTTCTCCGCTTCCGCCTCCAGCTGGTTCCGTTTTGCCATGGCGGCGCCGATATCATAGGTCTGTAAAAATACCTGCTTCATATCCCCAGCATAAGGGCTGTCCACCTCATTCAGGATCGCCAGACCCTCATCTACCTTCTGGATCAGTGCAAGGATCTCCTCTTTGATGGACTTCATGGTAGTGGATGCATTGGCATACTGGGGCTTCATCACCCGGTCAAAGGGGAGGCACTGGCCGATATCATGGATATTGGCCTCATAGAACTCCTTGATCTTTGCCGTCTTTTCTTCCCTCTGGCGGCTCTCATAATCCTTGATCTGAGTATCAATCTTATCAATGGCACCCTGGACGATCCCGGTCAGCTCCTTGATCTGCTCACCAAACAGCTCATCCGGCTCCAGCAGCTTCTTGCGGATCGCAGTCCGCTCTCCCTTCACGGCCTCTACAAACTTATTCAGCGTGACCCGGTCGGCCTTGGCTGCCTTGATGGTTTCATCTGTGTAGACGGTTGCCGCATATTCCTTAGCTTTGGCTGTAACCTCTTCCTTCAGCTCCTCGAAATTCCATTCGATCTTCTTTAAATATCCGCCTTCCTGCGGATTATAGATTTTTAATTCCATACGTTCCTCCTCTGCCTTTATATCGTCGGGAGAAGCAAATCCGGCCTGTGGCCTTCCACTACGCAAGTCCAGAAACGCTGTTCTGCTTCCACCAGATACCGGATATCCTCCTCAATGTCCTTTCTTTCGATGAAATAGTGCTTGACTGTAATCCGCAGTTCCCCATGCCATTCGCTCTTAAGCTGGGCTTTCAAAACTGCAAAATCATACTCTGTCACTGCCAGATAATGGAGCACCTGGCAATAATAATTGTCCGGTATCTTACCATTCCATTTTTCACGCTGCATACTCTGTAGAATATTAGTGGTCTTGATTTCCAGTATCCCGCGCCGTCCCTGCTCATCCACCAGCTCACCATCCAAAGAAGCATGCATCCACGGGTACCGGTCGTTGATGAACATATTATCTTCATCGTAGAATACCTGATATTCCGGGAAATCCATGGAGAATAGTGCCCGTAGATGTTTTTCTGCTTCTGTGCCGTACCGGACATAATCCTTATCTGAAATATCCTCCGGCATCACCAGCCCCATCTTTTCTTCCCACAGCTGCACGTTGTCTTTGTACGGGTTCATACCTACACAGGCACTGGCATCCGACCCGCCGATATGGTTCTTCCGGCCCTTAAGCCATTCCTCCCGGCTGGCAAATATATGCTTAGTGACTGCCATCCGCAGCACCCTCCCTCCTCATAATCTTTCCGCAGTTCGGACATGGTGTGATCTCCCCAAGGAGGGACCACATCCAGACACCACAGGAGCAGGCCAGGAAGTAAAACGGGGATGTAATCCTGACCTGGCTGCCGGGGTATGTAGTGGGGCGGGTCATTTGGACAGCCTTTCCAGGCATTTCTCCTTCGCTGCTTCACCTACGATACGAGCTAATTCTGTCAATACATGAACAGCACCCAAATCATCAACAGCCATACTGCTAACTGCATCCACCATACTTTTGGCAAGACATTTAGTAAGGTCATCTGAGGATATGTTTTCTCTCTCACCTATGCAGATCACCGTTGTGTCCACTCCATTCTTCTCCTTATTGCCTGTCAGACAGATTGCAAAAGCAATCTCGCTTTCAACTGTTTTTTTGATTCCCTCATATAAAATTGTTGTGTTTACCATTGATTTTTCTCCTGTTCTCCCTCATAATAGAGGGTGTTGATTTTTAGTTTCTGGGCCTGCCACAGCTGCAACTGTGCAGGTCCTTTTTCTTCCTGTAACTCAGGCACGGGTACATCCTGCTCCGCTCTATACACCGGTTCTTATTACGGCAAGTACCGCAAGCATCCTTCTTCATCCTTCCTCACCTCCTCTCACAGTGTTATCATCCCGGAAGCCACCAACAGCAGCACCGTCTCCGCGCCCAACAGGAACGCCATCACGGTAGACAGCCTGCCAAACATCCGCACATCCTTATGGCTCTGTCTGAGCTGCTCTCCGGCGATCTGGCCCAGCTTGAGGATCTGCTGTTCCTCCTCCCGAGTGACTACAATGCCCTCCACTGGGGCCTCATATTTAATTGCTTCTGGTTGCATGATTCCCTCCTATAAAATCGTATTTCTCTGCTCCTGCGGCACGTCCAGTACGTTGCAGATCGCCCAGAGATCATTCAGCCGGAACGTTCCGGGATTCCGTTTTCGTTGGACGAATGTCCCCGGATTGATGCCTGCCGCCTTGGCTACCATCGCATCGGTCATGCCCTTACGCTGCTTATGCTCTGCGATAATAGCCTTAATGTTATCACTCCGCTGCCTGCTATAGGCCATGTACTCCCTTGCTGTCATGGGTGATACCTCCTCTCTTAATCTTTAAACTTCCTTGCCATTTCCTCTTTTCTGCCCTATACTTTGTTTATAATTTTAATTTTAAAAAACACAAAAGAGGTAAATATGACTTACAAACAAAAGCAATTATTAAAAACTATAGCTATCTTAACTGATCGAACAGAGCAGACTTTTTTCTACGATCCTGATAATCAGTGTTTCTCCCTATATGACACAGATAAAAACATTAATGCACGAATTTTTTCAGGTCAAATATCTGGAATGGTAAATGACTTAGAATCAAAAAAATATATTAAATTCCTGCCGACTTACGGTGCTGATTACCAAAATATGTGCCTGACATATAAGGGGTTGCATTATTGGTACTTTACATTTGAAAAAATGGTAAGCTTCCTTTTCAAATCTGTGGTTGTCCCTATTGTGGTTTCTGTAATAACTACAGTCATCACCCTTTATATAAAAGGGTAACTACAATGGAAGTAATCATACTCAGGAAAATTGTCCACAACATATGCGTTATTTTCCTATTCTGTTCTTCGATTCGTTTTTGTGCTCGCTCATGTTCTTCTTCCCAATTGTAGGACATTATATTCTCACCTCCCATCCTCAGTCTCCCTTAGTAGTTCCTCTACCTTACGCTATCCCTAAATTCATCTGAGAATTCGCTTCGTTAATCAGTTCCTCTAAATAAGTGGGAACCTCATAGCAGTCAATCAGCTCATGGGCGTCTGCTATGTACTTCCGTTTCAGCGCTTTGTATGACTGGGGCCGACCGCTGTCATCATAGATACCGAACTCTCTCTTAACCTGATCGTAAATATCTCGATACACCTTGGAGCGGATTTCTGTATCCTTATAAGCTTCCGACTGCTTTCCCCCTAATACGGACACGCCTTTGCGTTTTACATGACTGGACAGCTCATCCGCTTCGGAGCCGTACAGAGGAATGTCATATTCCAGTCTGTCCATGCGCTGTTCCATCTTCACCTGCTTCTGATCGATCATCAGGATGGCTTTCATTTCAGTGGACATATTAGGCATCTCATAGGAGCCTGTCTTGCGGAGCGTTGGAAGAACCTCGGAAGTTACCCAACGCTTGAATTTCTTAGCATTTGGCATCTTACTGGAAAGAATGAGGCTGTAAAGACCTGATTCGTTGATACATACAGGATTTTGTTCTCTTCCGATGGAGTCACGAATCGTTACCCCATCCGTTTTGTCCTCTTCATCTACATGGTCAATAATCGCTTTACGTGGATTTGAGTAGCCCAAAATCTCTGTTACATCCTTACCGACAAAATAAATTTCTCCATCAATCTCGACCGTTCTGATCTGACCGAACTCCTCATTGCTAAAAATCTGTAACTCGTGCATTTTATGTGCCTCCTTCCTAAACTTTAAACCCTAGTGGATTTTACATTTCTGTGCTACAATCTCACATATAAATTACAAAGGAGACTATAGAAATGTTATCTACCATTGCCACTACCTCATCAGCCATTCCTCAAACCACTTCATTTTTTTCTTCCCTGTCCCCATCTGACTGGATTCAGATATGCGGAATTATTGTTTCTACCGCTGCAAGCATAGTTGCAATTGTTATATCCATACTTACATTGCGACAAAATAATAAAATAATTGAAGAAGCCAATCGGCCTACTATTTCTATCTATTTTGACTACTCTCACATGGGGCAACCTACCGGATACTTTATAATCAAAAATTTTGGAGCATCAGCAGCAACTATTCTTTCAATAACCTACAGCGATTCCATCAAGAATCACCCTACTAATCTAGCCAATTTACCTGCCATATTTAATAGCCTTATTGGAAATACCATTGCCCCTAACCAAAAAATTCTGGCTCCATTCAAGTTGTATGAATATAACGGCGGATTAGCTGTTTTTGATATTGTATACAAATCAATAACTCACACTTACACTGAACATTTTGTCATTGATGTAGAAAAATATGGAAAATTGGTTAAACCACGAATAGCATCAAATGAGATAAAGAACGTTTCCTATCCCCTTCAAGAAATCGCGGAACGAATTATGTGATTATGCGAGCACCACTAATAAAATCTGTGTTGTTGCATTTAAAAATACTGCCCCTATAAGGCAATAACACATACCGTCAATATCTCGGCACTTTGTTTTCACTGCGATATATAATCCTTTAAAAAAGAACACAATGCCTGTAACAAAGAAAACTATTAGAATTACAAGAACCATATATCCTGGTATTATATTCTCACCCCTTTTAATGTAGTATCTTTAAAAGTTACTTTTTGGCAAAAAAAATTGCTGCTGGATCTTCAATATGAAGTTCATCTATCATAATCTGAATTTCATCACTCCCAAAAACACCTATCTTCATTTTTTCATAAAATGTTTTTGGAGTTATACCAATTTTTAATGCCACATCTGATTGAGAGAGACCGTTCTTGGCTATAATCCCTCTCAATTCATCTGTTCTTATCACCGCACATCACCTCCTTGGTAACTTTTTAAGATACTTATATGATACCACATTTTTGTAACTTGTCAAGATATTTTTTATTGCTTTTATAACATTTTTGTGCTATTATAAAGTTACTTCAAAGGAGGATTCTGTATGACAGTCGGAAAACGATTAAAACAGTTACGAGAACAGGCTGGCATAAGTCAAGTTGATTTTGCTAGTAAAATTAATGTATCAAAGCAAAGCCTATATAAATATGAAAATGATATTATCACCAATATTCCATCAGATAAAATAGAAGATGCTGCTAGAGTATTAAATGTTTCCCCTGCATATCTTATGGGCTGGATAAAATACGATGAATCTTTCTCCGGCAAAGAAGCGTCCGATGAAAAAGTAATCAAACTTGCGCAGAACCTTCTAAAATTCCATGGGAAACCCAATAAACTCATGGAAAACTATGAGCAACTTTCCGATATTAACAAAAAGAAAGTTATTGATTACTCTGACAGTCTTTTAAAAGCCCAAAAAATGGAGGAGGAACAGGGTTATCTATATACTGGCTCTCTGGAAGCTAATACTATAGTAGAATTTCACCCTAAACCAAAGAGCAAAATTCTTGTCCTCCCCTACTTCCGGGCCGGAGTATCTGCCGGAACAGGAATCTTCATATTGGGAAATGAAGCCGAAGATGATATCGAACTCCCAGCACTTCCAGAATATGAATCAGCCGACTTTGCCATCGACGTAAACGGCGACAGCATGGAACCGGATTTTTCCCATGAGGATATTGCACTGGTGCAACGGGACGCAGAAATGCACATCGGTGATATTGGCGTATTTGTAGTAAATGGGAATGCCTTTATCAAAGAATTAGGGGAAAAAGAACTGATTTCCAGAAATAAGAATTATAAAAATATCCCCATACATGAAGGGGATAATGTAGTCTGCATGGGAAAGGTGATCGGGAAAGTGATGTATTAAAATAGCCTATGGCGTTTTAATAAAAATCAACAGAAAAGAGGAAATAGGTATGAGTATGATTAAGTGTCCTGAATGTGGTAAAGAAATTAGCGAAAAAGCAAAATCTTGTCCAAATTGTGGACACCCACACCCTAAAAAACAAGGTAATTACCGAATTTTTAATATACTACTATTGATATTCGGAGTATTAATGGCATTTGCAGTCTTAAGAAGTGCCGGAGGAATTCAGCAAAATATCAATGCCGCGATAATCAGTTGGTGCTTAATTCTGGGAAGCATATCTTTCCTAATAGCATTCAAAAAAATAAATAAGGCCTTAATATTACTTTCCTCTCTTTTTTATGCATTGTCCTTTATGGTTGCTTTACATTCACTTCAAATTGCCCCTGCATATCTTATATTAGAAGCTGCCATTGGTCTTGTACTTATTAATAATATTGCTTTTGCAAAAAAGAACGGAATGATCTAAAATATGAAAAACCGCCCAGTGCTACCGACACTGAACGGCTTTAAATAAATTTTCTGTACAGGCCACGGAGGCCAATACAATATAGCTTGAACACCTACATTGTACCATACCTCCTTACACCTGTACAGGTGTATTTTTTATACCCATTTTTAAGGAGGAATGATATATGGCAACTGCAAAGAAACTTCCGTCCGGCTCATGGCGCTGTCTGGCCTACAGCCACACGGAACGGATATATGATGAAAAAAACCAGAAATGGAAAAATAAACGGATCTATGAATCTTTTACTGATGACGACCCCAGTCCGGCAGGACGGAAACGGGCTGAGCTGGCTGCTGCACAGTTTCAGGCGTCCAAAACACCTGACAAGATCCGGAAACGGCAGGATTATGGAAAGCTCACATTATCCCAGGCAATCGACAAATATATTGAATCCAGAGAGAACCTGAACCGTTCTCCCACTACGCTCCAAGACTATCGGTGCATCCAGAAGAATGCTTTTCCTGATCTGATGGATACTCCCATCAAAGATATTGATATAACAATCCTTCAGGAAGCTCTAAGCGCAGAAGCCCGCAGACCGGCCAACAGCCCCTCTAAAAAGGGTAAACCCATATCTGCCAAGCGTGTACGCAATGAGTGGGGCCTGATCCGCCCTGTGCTGAACAAATACGGTGTAAATGAGCTCGACTTCGAACAGATAGAACTCCCCACTGTTACACCCCGACTGGTGGAACTTCCGCCGGCAAAAACCGTCCTGAACATCATTAAGGGGACTGATATCGAATTACCTGTATTGCTGGCTGCCTGGCTGTCCTTCTCCATGTCTGAGGTCCGAGGGCTGACAAAATCCAAGTCTATCTCAGGAAACTACATTACAATCCATGAGGTGGTTGTAGACATTAACAATAAGCCAGTACGGAAAGAACTGGCTAAAAACCCAACACGTAACCGCCGCTTACAGATCCCGCCATACATACAGAATCTAATCAACCAGGTAGATGGTGATGTGCTTGTACCTATGAGCGGCAGGGCGCTGTATCACCGTTGGATTAAGCTTCAGCATGATAATGGGATGTCCCCCATCACATTCCATGACCTCCGGCATCTTAACGCCTCTGTTATGGCTCTGCTCAGGATTCCGGACAAATATGCCCAGGAGCGCGGCGGATGGAAAACCGATGAGGTAATGAAAAGGATCTATACACAGACTTTCTCAGATGAGCGTGTGCGCGTTGACAATACCATAGATAACTACTTTGAAAGCATTGTAAATTCGGAGAAGTCCTCTGCAAATGATAAAGAAAATCTATCACCGGAAGAGCTCATAAAACTCTTTAAAGAACGCAATCCGGATGGCTGGTATAAGGTTTTAGAAAATGCCATGCAACACGAAATGCAACATGACACGAAAAAAGCCCGGTAAAACCGGGCAAAATTAAAAGCGCGAGACGGGATTCGAACTCTACCACCGTCAAAAAAGCTAATAAATACGAGGAGAAAAGCACACTGTCTGTCGTGTGTCTACAGGCTGTCTACAACTTTAAATTTTGGAAAAAAGCTGTCAAGGGGGCTGCGAAGCAGATACATCTTGCCCCTTTACTGCTTTTCATGTGCTTATACCTAAAAACCAAAATGGACTTAGGTTGGATTGAAGCATACGCTTACAATCCAGCCTTGTTTGCTTAGAACCACCACCCTGAGAACCACCAGAATTAGCATACACTACAGTCGGAGCTAAAAGAGAGAATACAAGTAATAACGATAAGCACGATCTAAATAGTGCATAAAGTTTCTTGTTTTTAAACCTAAACATATTTACCTCCTCTATTTCTTTGTAATAAAATAACAGCTACCTACACTCAGATAGCTGTTATCTTATTTGAGTTATTTAATTTATTTGATAAAGTTTGCAAATACGCATTCTTCATCATTAAAGTCGTTGAAATTCACAGATACTGCATATTTACCATTATTCATCCTATAGAAACCAACACCGCACTCTGTAACATCCTCTGTATTAGTTAATCCAGACCAGTGAGCGCTAGATGATTTATAAGACTTAATAGCATCCTCAGCTGAGTATACATTTTTTGTAATATACTCGTTACCATACCAATTCTTCTCAATATAGTCATTTTCATCAACACTATGCGTATAATTATCCTCAAGCTGCATAGCACGAATTTCTGCATAGTATTGAGCATCGTCAGTCAACTCCACAGGCTCATTGCCTTTCTTCTCTCTATATTCATTAAGGAGTTCTACAAACTCTTCTGCCATTTCTCTGTTCCAGCGAGAATCGTCGTCTACATCCACGTCAGATACAGACTCCTCATAATTGTCGCTACTTTCAGCAATAGTTACACCGCTACCATTGCTGCCTTCAGCATAACCGCCAATACTACCGTTGGAATTTACAACTTTAGTAACCGGCTGGCCAAATACAGTCCATGCACCATCTGCATTTACCATAAAGCCGTCTGGAGTTACAACATTACTTAATGTCCAACCATTCTGATCAAAGTAGTAACTTTCTGCAATACCATCATTGTTACCATCGATCCACTGCCAGCAATTTGCCGGATAAGACCCGTCATCATTCTGATACTGCCAGTGTCCAGCGTTTTCTCCTGTTCCAGCGTTCCACTGTCCTGCATAAGAAGCTACTGGATGTCCAAATGCTAAAGCTGCTGCTAAACCCATAAGTGCAAAAGTTTTCATATTTTTCATCATGATAAATCCCATCCTTTTATTTTAAAAGTATATCATCGCCCAAAAAGGAACTCAATAGATTACTATTTTTATAGTTTCTATTTTTTCATTATTTCCAATATACTATCTAAATCAAAATAGCCATTTCATTCACATTAATCATAGCACATTTTTACAATATACGCAACTGCGTACACGCTATTACGCTTAAATTGTTATCCTTTTGACATATTATATTAGGGAAAGAGGAACTATACTTTTATGTATGTCAAAGAAGCAACTGCCAAAAGAATTGAAATGCTTTGTAAAGAACGAGGAATTACATATAATGAATTGGCTAATCTGTGTGGTGTAACGCCTTCTACTATTTACAGCATATTTGATACAAAACGAAAAAATATTACACTTTCTACTGTCAAAAAAATATGTGATGGTTTTGAAATTACATTATCTGAATTTTTTTCGTCCTCTCTTTTTAATGAATTGGAGCAGGAAATAGAATAAATAAAAGGATACTTTCTCTCATGTTTTTTCAAAATTTATAAACTGTTAATATTAACTCATAATTCTCTTGAAAAAATATCTTCCAAATTTTGTTGACTTTTTTCAAGAAGTATGTTACAAAATAAATATAGTGTAAAGCGCACTATCAGGTGCATGGTTACTTTATGACCATGTAGGGTTTTCCTGTCTCAAGTAAGACAGGAAATAGTTCCTATATACAGGAATTATAAATTGTTTACCACTTCTATATCCTATTATAGGTCTATAGTGGTACGATTTTCCGAGCCCTGATAGTTGCGCTTTTTGTATGCCCTTTTTCCGCAAAATCAAGGTTAGGAAAAGGGCATTCACTATTTTTTGAGGAGGTTTTACCCATGGTAAAAGTAAGCTTAACTAAAGATCAGGTATTCCCAAAAGGCGGCTATTTAGCCGAAGTCAAGGAACGCCATACGATTAAGGACGGCACTTGGACTCCAGAGATTGAAGGCTGGAATTACATCGTCGCATCAAGAGCCGGCTTCGATAAGATCACCGTCAAAACTAATGACAAAGTACCAAAAATCACGCCTGAACAGCTGGAAGCTTCTGAAAAAGATATTTCCGTCACGTTTAAAGGCTTTGTTGGAAAAATTTACAATGTTAACGGAAAAGTCGGTATTTCCGCTACAGCTGAGGAGGTGATTCTCCAATGATAAGACGCTTGATAGAAAATATACAAGATGCATACCTTGCCAGTGATTGGAAAACTTTTGCAAAGTACTGTTTTATTCTTGTTCCGCCAATTATCGTTGTCATCATCGGGGCTGTATTACTCGTCAATTTTATTATGAAAAATTTTGATGCGTTCATGATTGCTACAGCAGCTATCATTGCCGTTGTTGGATTTTCCACACAAAGCAAGTCTGTCGCAAAAAAAGCTGAAACACCTGCCACTAAAAATGCAGGAAATAACATTCTCTTTTTTAATAAGATTTTATTGAGAAATATTTTTCTTATTTTTAAAGAAAATCATCGAGCATTCCACGTGATTCCGCCAACCACATTCGGAGATTTAAAGGATGATTTAGGCTCTCAATACGAGCCTTCGAAAGGCTGTAGCGTTTACCGTTTCAAGATTATGTCAGATGGTGCAGCTCTGGAAGAAAATCTGTTTTCTGAAATATTAACCTCCAAACTGGAGTCGAAGCTTGCTGACGGAAGTATGAACCTTGGACGTGCTACGGTCGAATATCACAACCGATTGTACCCCAGGATATTTGTGGACGAAGTAATATTGGTTTCAGGTGCATGGCATATTTCTCTTGTTATTGTAGATACGCCAGAAGCTGCTAACTACATTGATACAAAAGAAAATACCGCCTATATGTATCATAATGCACAACAGCTAAAGGTATTCGATGATGATTTTTAAAACTGAAATTCCCTTTTGTCTTGATGAAGAGTATTTTCAACTTGGTATCATGAAATACTTAAACTTTTCTGACTTTAGGGTTCAGGGACAAAGATGCCTTGTTTGTGGGCCTAGCGGAAGTGGTAAGACGGTGCTTACCGCTTCCCTTCTGGGGAAATTAAGTCTATATATACCTAATATTTGTATATACATTGTGGATTATAAGGGAATGGATTATACCTATTGTGAGGGAATGGCAAATTATTATGCTGTAGATCATGCTCTTACTGGATTTAATACATTCTTTGAATTGTTTGAAAACCGCTTGTACAAGAGAGTACCATCCAATCACTTCGTACTGCTTATGGTGGACGAATTTCCTTCGCTCTTAATGTCTCTTTCCAAGAAAGAACAGGAAGAAATCAAAGGTAAACTTGCCCGTATGCTAAATCTATCAAGAAGTTTTCGAATCCACCTTTGTTTTGCACTACAGCGTCCCTCCGCAGACGTTCTATTAGGACGGGAAAATTTTAACCATCGCTTTCTAATGGGTTCTATGGCTAATAACAAAGAGAGTGTTGCCATGATAGCCAATGAATACAAGGACATTATTGAACCTTGCCCTGTGGGTGTCGGTTATTATATATCGGATATTCAGATAAAGAAAATCCGTTCTGTACTTCCCAGAAATACCCCAAAACTACATAAAGTTATATGTGAAGCTGTAAACAGGAGGCCGTCAGGCGGTGCGGAGCAATAGCCTAGAGGCCTCTGGGAGTGCCCTGCTTGCAGGGTGCTCCTTTAACTCGATTAACAGGTGACATTATGCCATGATAAAAAGAAATAAAATTGAAATGCCAAAGCATATTGATAGTGAACGTCCTGTCTGTTTAAAGTCAATGGGAAATATTAAGCAAATAACTATTTCTGACAGACAAAATACAGGTGCCACTATCAAACCAATTTCAAAAAAAGAATATATGATTGTCTCCACTGGAGAAATAAAAAAAATTATCCATCATGCACATGACCGAACAGAAAACTTGCGAAATCTCGAAAAGACCATGCGAAATCTTCGGGATTTAATCAACACAAATGTAACCCCACAGAATATTAAACGGATACGTTTTATCACTTTAACATATCGCGAAAATATGCACGATACGAAACTGTTATATACAGATTTTCGTGATTTTAACAAACGATTACGGCGGTACATTAAAAATAGATACGATATGTCCTATGAATACATTGTTTGTGTAGAGGGTCAGGGAAGAGGTGCTTTCCATCTCCATATGATAGCAATTTTTCCCAAAATCCCTCCATTCATTGAAAACGAAACACTTGCAAAAATATGGGGGCATGGCTTTGTTAGTATTAAAGCATTGGATAGTAATATTGATAATATAGGTGCCTATCTGACTGCATATCTATCGGACTTGGATATTGAAAGTGGTATACCACTAACTCATGATTTACTGCAAGGTGAACTCCGGACAGTACAAACAGGACAAGGAGATAGCAAGCACATTATCAAAGGCAGCCGCTTAAAACTGTTACCGCCAGGATTAAATATCTACCGATGTAGCCGCGGAATCAAAAAACCCACCATAGAAAAGATAAGTTATGGAGACGCGATAGAAACGTTATCAAAAGCCAATTATCAAAAAGTACATGAATCCGCTGTTAAAATCGTTGATCCAGAGCGTGATTTTTCCAGTACCTACATAAGCCAAATTTACAAGCAACATATTAACCCTACTTGGTGTAATGGTTCAACAAAAAATACATAAACAATATATAAAATCAAACATATATAAACGAAAAATACAAACACAAAAAATAACTATATAATATAAAAATATATATCTATCTAAATATCTAAACTTCAAAAATTACCCAGAAAAATAATTCAGAAAAAATTTATGAATCATACACCACCGTTATGATACAGGTGGACTATGAAACATATGACAAATAAGGATTTTGTTATCTTGAAAGAAGCATTTGACTGCGGTATAATCAACGCAGACAGTGTGCTTGATATGCTTATGTCTACAAAAAGAGAACAAATCCGAAAAATACATACTTATGCTATCACACCGCCAGCAAAAGAGGGTGGACGGTGGCAAACCTGCTATAAAGGAACAGACGGAAAAAGAAAAAATATCAAAGCACAAACGGAAGAGGAACTGCTGGACAAGCTGATTCCGCTTTACTTCCAAAATTCGCACATTGACAAACTGACTTTTTACGAACTGTATGAGGAATGGCTGGAATACAAACAGACGGTAACAAACAGCCCTAACACCATTAAACGACATAAACAGCATTATAAAAAATATTTTGAACCATCCGCCCTGCATAATAAAAAAATCCGGCAGGTGAATGAGTTATTGCTGGAAACGGAGTGTAATCGCATTGTTAGGGAGTTTCATCTCCCACGCAAAGAATGGTGCAACATCAAAACAATCTTGAATGGTATGTTTGAATATGCTGTCAGAAAGAAGTATCTCACAGAGAACCCCATGGACAAAGTTCAAATCCTTGTCAAATTTAAACAGGTAGTCAGAAAGACGGGAAAAACAGAAACCTATAATTCAGATGAACTAAAGGACTTAAACCAGTATCTTGACCGTATGTATATAGAAACCAGCGATACTGCTTTTCTGGCTGTGAAATTAAATTTCCTGCTTGGTCTGCGTGTCGGTGAACTGGTAGCCCTTAAATGGGAAGATTACTGCAATAGCAACCATCTGCATATTGTTCGTGAGGAAGTCAGAAATCAGGTTACAAACCAATATGAGGTAGTGGAACACACAAAGACAAATCGTGACAGATTTGTTGTTCTGGTTCCAAAAGCAATCCATATCCTGCAAAAGGTGGAACATATCGGCGATTACATCTTTATGAGAGATGGTGAACGGCTTACATCAAGGCAGATTGCCTATGTTCTTGAAAAATACGCAGAACGTCAGGGAGTGGCTACAAAATCTACCCACAAAATGCGGAAAACCTTTGCCAGCAACCTAAATGCAAACGGCGTTCCTCTGGATTGTATTCGTGAATTGCTCGGACACAGCAACCTGAACACCACTCTAGGATATATCTACAATCCACTGACGGAACAGGAAACTTATGACCTCATATCTAAAGCTTTGTAAGCTGTCTACAACTGTCTACAGCCTGTAAGACATACAAAAACAGCGGAAACCTTTGAAACTAAAGGCTTCCGCTATAAAAAAATAGAGCGCGAGACGGGATTCGAACCCGCGGCCCCCACCTTGGCAAGGTGGTGCTCCACCACTGAGCCACTCGCGCATAAAA
>NZ_LN999824.1 GCF_001517625.2 Clostridium sp. AT4
TTAAAACCGCTTCGCTCGACTTGCATGTGTTAGGCACGCCGCCAGCGTTCATCCTGAGCCAGGATCAAACTCTCATGTTTAAAGTTGATTCTTATTCAAGATTACTTAGCTTGGCTAATGTTATCTTAAACCGTTTTACTTGGTTTTTGTTCTGAATTTTCTCAAATCCTAAGGTCTAAACCAAACCTTTTGAATTGTTAGAATTTTCAGGGTTTTACATACTGTTTAATCTTCAATTTTCAAGGAACTTCTTTGTCGTCGCTCACAAGCAACTCTGATATTTTATCATAAGTCGTTTTGCTTGTCAACAACTTTTTTATTTTATTTTTCGTTGTTGTTTTGTTGTTCTCAACAGCAACTTTTATATCTTATCATAAGCAACTGTATCTGTCAACAACTTTTTTAACTTTTTTCAAAGTCATTTCCACTGTTTTCGCAGTGGAACTATAATATAGCATTTTACCGTTTAAATGTCAAGGGAATTTGTTCCATTTTTTTCAACAATTTTTAACGGAAGTTTACGCCCAAGCCCAAACCACAATATATGCGCATTTTACAAACACATTCCTATATATAGTGATTTAAAAAACAGAGCCGATCGCAACATAAATTTGATGTTTACGCTTGAATTATTTAAATTGAAGATATTATTGTGTGAATATATTAAATATGCGCTTCCGTAAATATACGGCAGCGCACAAATATACAGCCTTTATTAAAAATTTCCTCTTATAAAACCGCTGAACAGAAAATCCAGGGGATTGTATTGATACAGAAACGAAAGCCAGCTGCTGGCGCGAATCTGCTGTTCAAGAATCAGTCCTATGGGTGCGGCTTCAAAAAATTTCAGCACCATGCCTGCAATCCATAAAATCAAAAGCCCCTGAGCCAATCCCAGAAAGGCTCCCGCCAGCTGATTTAAACCGCATATAATGGGAAGTCTCGCAATCAAATCCAGCCAGTAAATCAAAAAACGGATCAGGACATAACTTAAAATAAAAATAAGCACACTGCAGACAACATGGATTGCCATATCAGCCAGACATGCTGTAATATATTCTGTAAACTGCTCCACTCCCAAAATATTGTAAAACTCGCTGTTATTATTTTCTATCAGCATATCCTTTATAAACTGGGGCAATTTCAATCCTTCAATGACGGTTCTCTGAGAGGCCGGCGCTTGTATGTCGCCCTCTCCCGATTCATCCCAGCCGGATGCGGTCAAAATAATCTCAGCTGCCCGGTTGTGTATCTGAGGATTACTCTCGATAAATTCTGTCACGGACGGCGTGACTATCTTTACAAGACAAATGGTAAGTACCAGCGCTCCCACAGAAACGCATTGTCTCAAAAATCCTCTGTGATGGCCATATAAAACCATTCCTATCAAAAATACGGCTGCCGCGATGGGCAGCCAGTGTTCCATTATCATGCCTGTACTTCTTTCGGTCTTTATTATTTAAGTATCCAGGTTCGGATGGCGGCTGCAACTCCGGCCTGCTCATTTGTAAGCGTCACCTCATCTGCAGCAGCCTTGACCTGGTCAGAAGCATTTCCCATGGCAATCCCGATTCCGGCCGCTTTCAGCATGGAAATATCATTTTCACCGTCTCCAAACGCCATTGTTTCTTCTCTGGCAATGCCAAGATGATCTGCCAGCCACAAAAGTGCATTTCCCTTGGTAGCTGCCTCTGCATTTATCTCCAGATTATTATACATAGAGGAGCTGATTGCAAGGCCTCCGACAGAAGACAGCTTCTCCCGCAAAATCTCTTTGTCTGAGAGGTCTGCCAAAAAAACGTTTATCTTTTCAGCACAGCTTTTTGTTTCAGCCATATACTGATAAATATCCGGCACTACATCTCTGGTAGCCCTTACCAGCTCCTGAACAGCCGGACTGATTCCAAATTCTTCCATATGTTCAAAGAAGCTGGATTGTGTAATGCCGCGGCCCTGTACATACGGATCATACATCACATGGTAATGTCGGACTATTTCTAAAATCTGTAATGCCTGTTCATTGGAAAGAACACACTGGCTTAACCGCTTTCCGGTTTTCAGATCTGCCACTGCGCCTCCATTGGTCGTTATTGCATAGCGAACTCCCGGAATAGAGCGCAGCTCCTTTGGAATCCCATCTGCAGGACGACCAGTAGTCGGCACAACCTGTATGCCCCGGCGGGCACATTCCGCCAGGGCCTCTATGTTATTCTCCGGCAGACGCTTCTGGTCATCTAAAAGCGTACCATCCAGATCCAGGGCAATCAGACGAATCTGTTTTTTCATATAAAATGCTCCTCTTTCAAAATAAGAAGTCCTGCTTTGTCATATTTAGAAGAGAACAGCCCCGTCATTTTTTTGAACAGGGACGGATTTTCTGCTTTGTCTGCCGCCTCTTCAATCAGAGCTTCTGCAGCAGCCTTTGTCAGCTTTTCTCCATCTTCTTCCATAATTTCGATTCGTTCATAAAGAGCCAGCATGCTCTTGCCTGAAATACTGCAGTCAATACTGCCGGCATATTCACAGGCATATTTTGCAAACTCATCAATATCCATTTCCTGCTCAGGTTCTTCCAAAACAGGCTCTTTCTCAGTCTGTACCGGAGGTTCGGGAACCAGAGGAATTACCTGTCTGCGTTTCGCCGCAGCCGGCTTAGCTGCCTGTACAGCCTCTCTTGTTTCTCCAGCTTTTTCGGATGGTGCTGCCGGCCTCTTCTCTTCTTCCGTTTCAGAAGGATGAAAAGCTGCCTGATACGCAGGACGGGACGGAAGAACATTTCCCTTCGTCTCTATCGCTTCCTGCTCAACCATCTTTTTCATGCGGACAGGTGCCGCAGATGCAGGAGCTTCATGAAGCCTCACCGCACGAACCGGACGGTTATCCGGCTCTGCTTCTTTCTCCTGCTCCTTCACAGAGGTCCCAATGCACTCAAACCTCTTAGCCAGTCCCGGATAGGTTTTGTGGAGCTCCTCCAAACGCTCTGCGGTATCGATCAGCACCACACTCATACCGGTTTCATCTCTTGCCATAAGCTGATTGAGCTCCTGAAGAATCGACTCATTCATATCTCCGGCCTGTTCGATAATCAGGTCTTTTCCCGTAAGCTTATCTGACAGAGTAAAAATTCCTCTGTTATTTAAACGGGCTCCTGTAATCTTTGCAGCCTGATTTTTAGCGCCTGTTTCCTGATGAATCCGTTTTAATGTCTTTACCGCCAGCTCAAAACCCTTTTCCGGTTCATCTGCCTCAATCATCAGATGATTTGATCCGCTATACATCGGTCCTTTTTTCAAATGACGTATATCCGCCAGCACCTGTGTCTGGGCCGCCTGAGTTTCCTCGCTGTATCCATGCTCCTCTGCCAGCCGGGACATTTCCTTCGCAAGATCCTCCTGAGCTTCGGCCTCGTGAAGCTGTGCACGGAGGGTTTCGTCTTCTTTTGATGAGCCGGAAACAACTTCCGGCTCAGAAGACACCTCCGGCTCACTGTCCGCTTCTGATTCTTCTTCCTCACAGGACAGCTCCTGTTCCTCTTCAGGCTCCTGTACAGCATTGGAAAAGGCTTCTTCTTCCCCTGTTTCTTCGTCGTCAAACACCGTCTCTGGCTGCTCCTCTAAAACTTTCTCTTCCGGTTCAGGCTCTTTTGTATAGGCTGCTTCCTGCTGATACACATAAGCATCCTCTGCTTCCTGCTCTGCCTGTGCATCTTCCTCATCAATCGGAAGAACCATAGGCTTTTTCTTATTATATTCTGTTTCTACAGCCTTCAATCGGGCCTCATATTTATCCTTATTTTCCACCAGATCCATCTGATAGTCTGTAAGGGGAGCATACTGAACCTTTAAGTCAATCGCCTTGTCTACATATTTTCCCGTCCCAAACATAAGCATAATCTTGTCACAGGTCATCACACAAAGCTGCTCCATATGGGCCGCATTATAAAGCTCTGCCAGCTCATAAAGCCATTTCTCATCCAGTTCTACATTGCAGTACTGCTCCAGAGTATGGATCAGCTGCTCTACCGGCGCTCCCTTAGCTCCCAAAATCAAATAGCGCAGAATGTACTGTCTGGGGTCTTCCGGAGCCAGCTCACAAAATTCCCGGTAATAATCCTCTGCCTCATCCGGACTTCCTTCTTTAATTGCCAGCTCGGCCAGCTTGTACAGAAGGCGCTTTCCCATAGGGGCCCGTTCAAAAGCCAGAAGAAGAATATCCTTTGCTTCCTGATATTCTCCATTTTTTTCATAAACCCCGGAAACCATAGACAGGATATTGATATTGCGGACTCTTCTCCAGTCAATGGTATCCGCGATCTTCATCGCTGTCTCAAAATCTTCTGAGGCAATTTTCTTCTTAATCTGATCAATCCTTAAATTAAACTCATATTTATCCATCTTATGCATCTCCCTGCCGTAAGCGGCATTTTAAAGCTCGGTCCTTCCTTCCAGCGCCCGAAGCAGCGTTACCTCGTCGATGTATTCCAGATCTCCGCCTACGGGCACACCGCTGGCGATCCGTGTAACTCTGATTCCGGTCGGCTTGATCAGCTTGCTGATATACATTGCTGTCGTTTCGCCTTCCAGACTGGAATTGGTTGCAATAATAACTTCCTCCACATCTGACTGAAGGCGCTGCATTAACTCCTTCAACTTAATATCATTAGGGCCAATCCCCAGCATGGGAGAAATCGCTCCATGGAGCACATGATAGACTCCGTTATATTTGCCGGTTTTCTCATAAGCTGCCAGGTCGCGGGTGTTTTCTACTACCATAATCGTACTGTGGTCGCGTTTTGTACTGCTGCAGATTGGACAAAGCTCCTTGTCTGTGAGCGTAAAGCACTCTTTGCAGTAGCGGACATTATTTCTGGCGCCGGTCATGGCTCCTGCCAGCTGTTCTACCTGCTCCTTAGGCATATTTATGATATGAAACGCAAGTCTTTGGGCAGATTTTGCGCCTACTCCGGGGAGCTTGGACAATTCTTCGATCAGTCTGCTGATCTGACTGCTGTAATAATCCATTAGAAAGGAAAGCCTCCGCCTAAAGCACCGCCCAGTCCTCCGGTCAGTCTGGACATGGCCTCTGCACTGTCGGCCTCCATCTGGCGGAAGGCTTCATTGGTAGCTGCCACAATCAGATCCTGAAGCATCTCAATATCATCCGGATCCACTACCTCTTCTGCCAGCTTAACAGAAACTACTTCCTTTTTGCCGGAAACCGTTACTGTTACCGCTCCGCCGCCTGCTGCTGCTGTATATTCCTTTTCCTCTAATGCCTTTGTTGTCTCTTCCATCTGGCGCTGCATACGCTGTGCCTGCTTCATAAGATTATTCATATTTCCCGGCATACCGCCCGGGAATCCGCCACGTTTTGCCATGGTGATGTTCCTCCTCTTTCTGTCTGGCCTTTACAGGCCTGTTTTATATGAAAATATATCAGTCTTCGTAAGTAATATCCATATGGATCTTTTCTTCCAGATCCTCTTTTGTAACGTAAATAGTATCCAGACGTTCACCCCGGCCTGCCAGTCTTGTTTTAAAATAAATGGATTTGCCGTAGGCAGCCTCTACTTTCCGCTCCAATTCTCCAATCACCGTAGGGCGCTTGCCCATATCATAGCTCATAGGGTCTAAAAATACAATGGTAAGACAGCCTTCCCCTCCGGGTTCTACTACGGTATCCCGCAGATAGGATCTGGCTCCACCGCCGATGTTGCGGACAATTTTGGCCCATTCATTGCGTATGAGATTTAAATCCTCCAGCTGCGCTTTGGGAAGGGAAATGATTTCTGCCGCTGAACCCATTGAAATTCCGGCAGACGTCTGTCCCGAATCACCGGAAGGGGGCTGCTGCAAACTGCCTGCAGGATCGGAGCCGGCTGACGGCTGCCCCGGAAGGCCACAAGTTCCGAAGGCAGCCATACTGCCTGCCGCTCCATAAGTCCCCTGGCCTACACTGATTCCTCTGGCCTCTATATCCTCTAACTGTTCCTCCAGCTGATGAATCCTCTGTAAAACAGAATCCAGATCCGGCTCCATAGCCGGGTGTGTCAGACGGATCAAAGCCACTTCCAGCAAAACACGTTTCTGGCTGGCATAGCGCAGCTGGCTGGACAAATCTGAAAATACCCGTATATAGCGCATAAGGGTATTTCCGTCTGTCTTAACAGCATCTGCCTTCAGCTGCTTTAGATTCTCTTCCGACAGATCCACTAACCCCTCCGGATCATCTGCACTCTGAACCAGAAGAAGATTTCGCAGATACCAGATGAAATCTGTAAC
This sequence comes from Clostridium sp. AT4, assembly GCF_001517625.2. Lineage (GTDB taxonomy): Bacteria > Bacillota > Clostridia > Lachnospirales > Lachnospiraceae > Enterocloster. The sequence goes on from NZ_LN999824.1 coordinate 6,282, forward strand.
AAACTGTCCCAGCTCCCGGCCCTGAATTACAATTTCTTCCAGTTCTGTGATACAGTCGCGGGTTCTCCCATCTGCAACCGCATTGAACATACGGCTGAATACGCTGGAATCCACTGCACCCAGAACCTCAAGGGCATTTTCATAAGTCAAAAGTTTGCCGTAATGGAAGGCAACACACTGATCAAGCAGGCTTAAGCCGTCTCGCAAAGAGCCATCAGCGGCCTTTGCAATATACATTAGCGCCTTATCTTCTGCCTGGATCTGCTCTGCCTGAGTCAGCTCTCTTAACCGGTCTGCAATGGTTTCCAGAGAAATGCGCTTAAAATCATATCTCTGGCATCGGGATAAAATCGTAATAGGAATCTTATGAACCTCTGTAGTCGCCAGAATAAAAATCACATAAGCCGGCGGCTCCTCCAATGTTTTTAACAAAGCATTGAAGGCTCCAATGGAAAGCATGTGAACCTCATCAATGATGTAAACTCTGTATTTTCCCTCTGTCGGCGGATACTGTACCTGTTCCCTGATATCCCGGATATTTTCCACGCCATTGTTAGAAGCCGCATCAATCTCCACCACATTCATAGAGCTTCCCTCTAAAATGGCGCGGCAGGAGGCACACTGGTTGCATGGACTTCCATCGATCGGATGCTCACAGTTTACTGCTCTGGCATAGATTTTTGCAATACTGGTTTTTCCCGTACCTCTGGTTCCGCAGAACAGATAGGCATGACCGATCCGATCTGAAGTAATCTGATTTTTTAGTGTCTGTACTACCGGATCCTGGCCCTTAACATCCTCAAAGGACACCGGCCGCCATTTCCGATATAAAGCCATATATGACATAGGGCCTGCTCCTTATTCGTCTCCGAAACTGATCCCGACCATTTTTGCCTCCTTTATCATGGAGCATCCAGGATCCACGGTCTTTAATTTACCTGCCACCTCAGAGAGAGGCACCTTGGTAATCTCATTATTTTTTAAAGCCACCATATAGCCATATTCCTCATCTGCAATCAGTCTGGCTGCAGCCGCACCCAGTCTGGTAGCAAGCACACGGTCGTAAGGACAGGGTTCTCCTCCTCGCTGCATATGTCCTGGAACAGTGACGCGGACCTCGCTTCCTGTCACCTCCTGGATTCTTGCTCCAATCTCATAGGCAACCGACGGATAAACCACTCCGTTCTTTTTCTTTTCCTTTAATTCCTTTTTCGTCATGCCGGCATCTTCTTTTGAAATAGCCCCCTCTGCCACTGCCAGAATAGAAAAACGCTTGCCTGCTTTGGAACGCTTTGTGATCGCATCGCAGACTACGTTGATATCATATGGGATTTCAGGAAGAAGGATAATGTCGGCTCCGCCAGAAATGCCTGCATAAAGGGTAAGCCAGCCTACCTTATGCCCCATAACCTCTACAATAAATACACGGCCATGGGAAGCGGCTGTGGTATGGATACAGTCAATGGCATTGGTCGCAATCTCCACTGCACTGTGAAATCCGAAGGTCATATCCGTCCCCCAGAGATCATTATCAATGGTTTTGGGCAGGGAAACCACGTTAAGGCCCTCCTCGCTGAGGAGATTGGCTGTTTTCTGGCTTCCGTTTCCGCCGAGAACGACCAGACAGCTGAGTTTCAGCTTTCTATAGGTATGCTTCATAGATTCTACCTTATCCAGACCATTCTCATCCGGCACACGCATCTGCTTAAAAGGCTGACGGGAAGTTCCCAGGATCGTTCCGCCCTGAGTGAGAATACCGGAAAAATCGGATGGCTTCATAATATGGTAATCTGCATACATCAGCCCCTTATAACCGTCCTCAAAACCAATGATCTCTACATCATCCAGCATATTATATAAGGATTTTGCCACACCGCGCATAGTAGCGTTTAATGCCTGGCAGTCGCCACCGCTGGTTAAGATTCCTATTCTTCTCATATTGCGTTCCTCCATTTCAGAGTGTCAGACTCTGCATACCGGCCGTGTGGGCACTGATACGCAGGAATGGTTATATTATACCCATTTTGTAATTATAGCGCAAAGGGAATATTGGGGCAAGTGTAAAATAAAAACGAAAAAGGCCTGAGAATACACCGCCAGATCCGCGCTGCTTTTTCTCAGGTCTCATATATTCATTATAAAATCCACGCACCTTGCTTTGTGCAGGCATCACGGACGTTACTCATGCAGTTAGCTCGATCCAGGCTGCCTTACGGCACACGAGAGCTTCTGCTTAGTGCTGCTACATTCCTGTCCTGACACGGTTCACAGATTCCCGTTGCGTAAGACCCAAACGTCAACGCCACTTACATAAGGCAGCTCCGCAATGTTCTGCCCGAGGCAAGGTATCACCCCTGCTGGAGCGGATTGCAGGTTCAGGGCACCGCTATCTCCCCGGCTGCGTGGAAAGCTTATGACTGGGTTATAAATGAATTGCCTATTTAGTATAGCGTTGGGGGGCGGGTTTGTCAAGGAGATTTAAGCCTCATCCCACAAACCCGGCCGCCCGGATCACCCGAAACACCTGCTCCACCGTATCCGCCATATTGGATGCGGCCGTTTCCAGATCCATGGCCTCCTCTAAGGACACAACGGAGCGGAGAATGGGGAAAAAGGCATCAATTCCAGCACTGTTGCAGGCAGCTGCATCTCTGGTTACAGCACCCGCAAAAGCCAAAACCGGCTTTCCAAAGGTTTTGGCAAGACGGGCAACACCCTCCGGCGCTTTTCCCATAGCAGTCTGAGCGTCCATGCGCCCCTCTCCTGTAATTACAATATCCGCATCCTTAATATAATCTGCCAGCCGGGTTTCCTCTAATACCAGCTTAATCCCGGATTCCAGCACTGCATTTGTAAACGAAAGGAATGCAAATCCCAGACCACCTGCCGCTCCCGTTCCCGGCTGATTGGGATCTGCTTTCGGGAAGGACTGACGGGCCAGAAGGGCATACCGCTCCAGCCACCGGTCCATCTGGCGGATCATCTCCGGATCAGCCCCCTTCTGAGGGCCGTAAACTGCACTGCAGCCAAGATCACCGCAAAGCTTATTGGTTACATCGCAGGCAATATAGAACTGGCAGTCTGCAAGTTCCGGAAGCACATTTTCTCCGGAAACGGTTTTTAAAAGCTCCAGTCCCCGCGCGCCATAGGGTACCTGTTTTCCTTCTTCATCCAGAAAATCATAACCCAGCGCCTGAAGCATTCCCACACCGCCGTCATTGGTTGCACTTCCGCCGATTCCCATGATAAAACGCCGGCAGCCTTTGTCCATGGCATCCCGTATCATTTCACCAACTCCATAGGTTGTAGTATAAAGAGGATTTCTCTTTTCCGGAGGCACTAATGTAATGCCCGCAGCCTGGGACATCTCCATAATAGCCGTCTGTGTGCTTTCAATCATGCCATAACGTGCTGTAACGGGTTCTCCCAAAGGGCCGGTTACGGAAATTTCGTGAATCACCCCATTCATTCCTGCTGCCAGGGCATCTACAGTCCCCTCTCCTCCATCCGCAAGAGGACGCACCTCTACCTGAGCGTCAGGATAAACACGATGAATTCCTGTCCGGATCGCATTTCCCGCCTCCATAGATGAAAGACTTCCTTTAAATGAATCAATTGCAATTGTTACCTTCATATGAACTTCCTCCTTTACGGACCTGAATTTTCTGTTTTAATCTCTGTTTTCTCTTCTATTGTAGCTGTAAAACAGGGAAATAGATATGTTATATATACTGATTTTATGTTATAATTTGCTTTATAATATATTATCAGTAACAATATGGCAGAAATTACAGAAACATTCAAAGAAAGGAACGGCCATGGCACAAACAAACTGCGAATCCTGCATGAATTATGAATACGACGAAGATTACGACTGCTATATCTGTACAAAGGATTTGGATGAGGATGAAATGGTCCGGTTTATCCGGGGAGAATTCAAAGACTGTCCTTACTATCGATTTGGAGACGAGTACCAGATTGTAAAAAAGCAGATCTGACAGGAGGATATGGATGATCACAAAAGTAAGCCGCCGTCTGGCACAGCAGATTGTGGATACGGTAAAGGATGTATGCGGCAGAGATATCAACTTCATCGCCCCTTCAGGCACTATTTTCGCCAGTACAGACAAACAGCGGATCGGAGAATTTCATGAGATCGGGCAGCGAGCCGCCAAAATAAAAACTACAATCGAGGTACAAAGTGACGGCAGCTTTCAGGGAACGCAAAAGGGCGTAAATATTCCCATTTTTCATCAGGGAATCCTTCTTGCAGTCATCGGGATCAGCGGGCCGCCGGAGGAGGTACGCAAATTCGGCTATCTTGCCCTGCGGATTACAGATCTCTTAATCCGTGAGCAGGAACTGGCTGCCGCTACCCGTTCCAGACAGGAGAAAATTCAGTATCTGGTTCATTCTCTGATCCACTGCGAAGAAACAGATCCCAGTTTTTTAGAAAACTGTCTGGAAGAATTTCAGCTTTCAGCTGACAGCCGCTTTCTGGTGTGCTGCATCCGGCTGAACGAACGGTATCATCCGGCTAATATCTCCATGTTTGAACGGGATTTAAGACAGCTTCTTCAATCCGTTGGAATTGCATTCAGCTGTTTTGAATACCCCAGAGAATATATTGCCCTTATTCCTGAAGATGAGCAGCAAAAATGCAAAAAACGATTAATGCATTTTGCTTCCATTCAAAAAGACATTCTTTCAGCAGGTCTGGGAACTGCCTGTAATCTGCCGCATCTATACCACTCCTACCGGGAAGCATTGACCTCTCTGGGAGCAGCACAATTTTCAGAAATTCCCTTCTGCTGTTTTGAAGAGCTGGATATAGAAATCCTGTTAAACAGCATAAATCCGGACTGTCAGAAAGATTACCTGCAAAAGACTGTTTCCGGACTGAACGAGGATGATTTTCGTCTCCTCCAGGTGTATTATGATGAGAATATGTCACTGACAAATACCGGATCACGTCTGTTTCTCCACAAAAACACGCTTCAGTATAAGCTGAAACGCATTGCGAAAATAACCGGATACGATCCCCGGATCTTCCGGGACGCAGTTTCCCTGTATCTGGGTCTGAAAATATGGCAGAAAAACAGTGCCTCCCGGTAAACAAATCCTTATCCGCGCCTCAGCTCCTTAAAAAAATCCGTCATCAGACAGGAACATTCTTCCCCAAGAATACCTGTTTCTACTTTTACCTGATGATTAAATCCCGGCTCTTTAAGAATATTTAATACCGAACCGGCACAGCCCGCCTTCGCATTCATGGAACCAATGACAACACGGGGGATTCTGGCCTGTACAATGGCTCCGGCACACATGGGACAGGGCTCCAGCGTGACATACAGCGTACAATCCTCCAGCCGCCAGTCTCCCTCTTTTTTGCAGGCTCTTTTTATGGCTGTAATTTCTGCATGGGAAAGAACCGTTTTATCTGCATTCCGACGGTTGTAGCCTCTGGAAATGATACGGCCCTCTTTTACAATCACGCAGCCGATTGGGACGTCTCCAATCGCAGCCGCTTTTTTTGCCTGACGGACCGCTTCCTTCATAAAGGCTTCATCTGCCCGGCGGGCCGCTCTTGCAGCCTCCTCTGCCACAAGGGCAGCCAGACGTTTTTTCTCATTTCTCTGCTCCCAGCGGCGTCTGCGGGTTTCAAGTCCCTTTGCATTTGCCAGAGCTATTTCCTGTTCGGTCATAAGACAGACCTCCTTATATATGTTGAGGCCAAAAGACTTCTGCCCCTGATATCCTAATTATAAATGAAATCATAAATTTTGCAAAGGAGGATAAAAAACTATGAAATTATGCGGGCTTCAGAAAACAACGCTTCTGGACTTTCCGGGAAAGGTAGCTGCCACGATCTTTACCGGCGGATGCAGCTTTGCCTGCCCTTTCTGCCACAACAGCGAGCTGCTTGGACGCGATATTGAGGCACTTTGCTCTCAGGAAGAAGTAATGACATTTTTAGAGAAACGAAAGAACATATTGGAGGGTGTCTGCATCACCGGAGGAGAACCAACTCTGCAGCCAGATCTGGAGGATTTTATACGGTTTGTCCGCAGTCTTGGGCTGGCAGTAAAGCTGGATACAAACGGATACCAGCCGAATGTGCTCATTAATCTTTGCGAAAAAGGGCTTTTAGACTATGTAGCTATGGATATCAAAGCAGGAAAAAGCCATTATGCGCATGTAAGCGGGCGCACCGGGCTGAATCTGGAACGAATCGACCAAAGTATCCGTTTTCTTTTAAATGGTTCTGTCCCCTTTGAATTTCGTACGACCGTTGTAAAAGGCCTCCATGATAAAAGTGATTTTGAGGAAATCGGGCCATGGATCCAGGGGTGCGGACAATACTTTCTGCAGTCTTATCAGGAGTCCGGCCAGGTACTGTCCCCCGATTCCTGCAAAAGCTTTTCCCGGGAAGAAATGGAGGAATTTGCCCGGATTGTATCCCCCTATGCCGGAATCGTCAGGCTCCGTGGAATCGACTGATCCTTGCATGGCCTGTCAGTCCGTATTTTCCATACTGACATCTGCATACCAGTAACCGAACCGGCCGTTTTGAACCGGCTGTTTTTTGGCAAGAACAAAATGCGGAAACCCGAACATGGAAGCCATATATTTTTCGCTGCTGTAATAATGGCCCGGAACCCCCAGAATATAGCGTACCCGTTTGCGCGCCTCATCGCCTACACGGGCAAATACCAGATACCGGTAATTATAATAGCCATGAAGCAGAAAGCTGTTGTTTCCATACGTCCAGTTTTCCCTCGGTAAAAGGCCGATATCCTGAGGACGGATGGTAAGAATCTCGATGGTACCCGGACTGTCAAAAGCCTGTATCTTGGGATAGCGCTTTCGGAAGGCTTCCCACAAAAGCTCCGGACTGCCGGCGCTTTCTTCCTGCTCCAGACGCGCCAGCTTTTCGGGATTTTCTAAAGGAAATTCCTCCTCCTGAGGCAAAGAAACGCGAGCCGGATGGGAGGCTAATGGCTCTGATGGCTCCTGCGCTGCCTCCTCTCTGGCCTGTTCTTTTTCTTCCACAGGCTTCTCATGTCCGGCCGGCAGTATTCCCAATATATTTCCTACTTTATTTAGGTTCTGCAAAAGCATTTGGGTACCGCTTCCCATTCTCTGATTATCTTCCGGATGATCCTGACCGCCTGCTTCCACATCTTCTTCGCTATGCGGGGCCTCTGATCCTTCCTTTTCATCTTTTAAAGCCATCTCTGCCTTTTCAATCTGTATTTCATCTTCCTCCGGCTCTTTCGTCTCCTCCCTGGCCGCTTCCCGTTCCTTTTCTTCTAAAACTAATTTCGCTCTCTCCGCCTCCAGACGTTCCTCCTCTGCCTGAATTTCCTGATTCAGTTCCGTCAGCTTTCTATGGATCTGCTCGCTCTCATCCCCTACATTCTGAGACGTTACCTCTGCCAGATCTACCTCTGCGGCCTGAGTAACTGCATCCTCCCAAATCGTCTTATACACCCGCCAGTCTTCTTCCTTTTCATGGACGGAAAGGCCATAGCAGATTTCCATAGCACAGCCAGATCCTCCAATATTTTCCATCGGAATCACAGCTCTGAACTCGCCCGCTCCATTGTGAATAAAAATATTACCCAGAAAAATCTCTTTATCAGGCGCCAGCAGATACACCCCCAGATCGCTTCCTCCTGAATAAACCTTTTTTACATTTACATTCAACCTGCACTGGCCGCTTCTGGTTTCCAGCTTGGCAAATCCTATATTTTTCCCCTTTGCGCTTCCTTCATATGCGTAAATATAAGAAATCAATCTTCTATAATTCACCATTTTCCTACTCCTTGCACCATTTCCAAATCGCTCCACCCCAGACCTGTCTGCCTGTCCCCAGATGGCAGCCCGGTTTCCGCTGTTACCATTATTTATATGTTTTTCCCCTTGAAAGTATGTCGAGAAAATGCTATTCTATATGGAGAAAATTGCAAAAATAATTTTCATTTTACGGAAAGGGTGGATATTATTATGAGAATCTGCAAAGCAAAAAATTATGATGAAATGAGCCGCCAAGCTGCCAATGTCATTTCCGCACAGGTAATCATGAAGCCTAATTGCGTGCTGGGACTGGCTACCGGTTCTTCACCGATCGGTACCTACAAGCAGCTGATCGAATGGTACAACAAGGGCGATCTGGATTTCTCCAATGTAAAGACAGTAAACCTGGACGAGTACAAGGGACTTACAAAGGATAACGATCAGAGTTACTATTATTTTATGTATAATAATCTCTTTAAACATATCAATATTGACTTAAATAACACAAATATTCCTGATGGAACAGAGCCGGACAGCGCCATTGAGTGTGCCCGCTACAACCGTGTGATCGATGATATCGGCGGCATTGATCTGCAGCTTTTAGGAATCGGACACAACGGCCACATCGGTTTCAATGAGCCTGATTCTGAATTTGCAAAAATGACTCACTGCGTTGATTTAACAGAGAGCACCATTGAGGCAAACAAGCGCTTCTTCGCTTCTATCGACGATGTTCCCAGACAGGCTTATACCATGGGTATCAAGACCATCATGCAGGCAAAGACAATCCTTCTGATTGCCAGCGGTGCAGATAAGGCCCGCATCCTCCGCGAAGCTCTCTGTGGCCCTGTAACCCCTCAGGTTCCCGCTTCTATCTTACAGCTTCACAATAATGTAATCGTAGTGGCTGACGAAGCGGCTATGGCTGAGTTTTAATCATTAAAAAGCACTAAAAAACTGACAGAAAACGGTTCATCTAAAGCCGCTTCCTGTCAGTTTTATTTTATCTGTTTTATTTGAAGCTTATTTACTCCACATCCTCAAACGCCGTCAAATATTCAAGCGCGGACGCGCCTTCCATATCCTGTCCATTGATCTGGACTGTAAGTGTGGAAAGCTCAAAATTCTCTATAAATGTATTTCCAATTTCTACCAAAAATTGAGTTTCTGTAACACCTTCGTTATTTTTCGCCTGATTTAAGTTCAGAACGCCTTTTGCATTTTCCTCTTCGCCGGTTTTATCAAAGGAAATAACCTCTGTTCCCTCGGTGAAAACGCCGTATCCGATCATCCTGTCTACCAGTGCCTGAGCATTGAGGTCGTCGTCGTCAAGAGAATCCATCTCCTGAACCAGGCTGTCTCCGTCGCCTTTGTGGTAAATAGAAATAACAGCTACAGGTTCTACATTTGGATCGGGAACCTTGTCTGAAGCCCCGCCGGTAGTAGGAACAACTGCCGGTTCCGAATTTTCCGCTGAAACTGTGGTTGTCTCTTCCTTCTGCTTCTCGGTAGTAGGCGTGCAGGCTGCCAGAGAAACTGCCATAACTGCCGCCATCATACCCAATAACCATTTTTTCATTTAAAAACTGCCTCCTTTAATTCTTCTCAAAGCTACGGAACCAGGAGGTCAGCTTTGTCAGCGCTTTTACAAGAGCGTTCATCTCTTCCTCTGTGAGAACGTCCATCACTCCCTGTATCATCTGTTCATGAAAATACTTATGGTACTCGTATGCCTTGATTCCTTTTTCAGAAAGTGAAATATGAACCACCCGCCTGTCCTCTGTGCTGCGGCTCCGCACCACATAGCCTTTTTTTACAAGGCTGTTCATAGAGATGGTCAGTGTTCCTACCGTCACTGACAGCTCCTTTGCGATGGATGACATATTTTTCTTCGTTCCAACGCCGATCGCATGGATGACATGCATATCATTACTGGTCAGATCCTTGTTCTCATAGCTGGTAATGGCCTTCTCTTCGATATCATTGATATCCCGGAACAGATTTACCAATACATCGTTCAGTGTATCGTAAGTCTCCACGTCTCTTCCTTTCACTTTCCTCAGTATCCTTCTCAGATACGCTCTACTGATTGTACAGTATTTTCCTGTGTCATACAAGTCCTAAAATGCTTATAAAATTCTTAAAAAACTGTGTCCTGCTGCTCATTTTCAAGCACCAGACGTTTAAATTCCTCGCCGCGCTCTTCAAAATTCCGGAATATGCCGTAGCTGGCAGCTGCAGGCGACATAACACAGCTGCGGCCAGGCCTTGTAACCTTCTTGGCAAGACAAACTGCGTCCTTCAGATGCTCTGCCAACAGCAGTCTGGACGGATTTTCAAAATCAGGATAATCTGCCGCGATTTCCTCAAAAATCCTCTTTCCTGTGGCCTCCATCAATATAATATGGGGCACCTGCGACTGTGACAGATATTCGATCAGCTCTCGGTAATCAATTCCTCTGTCCATGCCGCCGATTAAGATGGTATCTGTGTCCTTCAGAGTTTTTAACGCCTGAATTGCTGTCTCACAGATTGTAGAAATGGAATCATCATAATATTTAACGCCCTGTATTTCTCCCAGAAATTGTAAGCGATGAGGAAGGGGCTCATACTCCTTAAGGCCTTCCGTAAACGTTTCCTCTGCCATTCCCAGCAGGCTGCACACTGCATAAGCCATACCAATATCAAAATAATTATGCTGGCCCAAAAGGCGGATCTGACCGGTCGGGATCTTATAACGACGGCCCTCATAGCAGATGGATGTAACGCCATCCTTTTCCTCTACATACAAAACAGGGGTTTCTTCCCGTTTTTTTCTGTCTGCCAGATTCCCCTCTGTTTTCCAGAAACGCTCAAGCGGCGGCTCAGGGAAGGAGGACTTTGCAGTAATCAGTCTGGAAACACACTCCCCCGGCTCAGGCAGACACTGAACGTTGCAGATCAGCACATCCTCCGGGGTCTGATTTAAGAAAATGTGCTCCTTGGCCCGTACATATTTTTCCATCGTACCATAGTGATCCAGATGCTCCTCATGGATATTTGATAAAATGGCAATATGGGGTGAAACGGTCATGTATTCCAGCTGATGGCAGGAAAGCTCACACACAATCTTTGTTTCCGGTACGATCTCTTCCATAAGATCGAACACGGGAATTCCGATATTTCCTGCCAGAACCGTATCGTATCCTGCATGTTTGAGCAAATGATACAGCAGCGTGGTAATCGTACTCTTTCCCTTGGTGCCCGTGATACCGGTAATCTGATCGCGGAAGCACCTGAAAAACACCTCTGTCTGGGAAAGGATCTGACAGCTGTAATCCTGCACCGGCTTTTCCAGTACCACTCCGGGACTTTTGAAAACCACATCATAATCATTCAGACAGCTCTGGTAATCCGGCCCGCTGATCCATTTTCCAATCCCTTCCGGCAGCTCCCCGGGCGCCGACTGATCCGCGATATCCACGGACTGAAAGGTTCCCAGACGCCGCAGCACCTCCCATGTGGATTTCCCCTCTCTTCCAAAGCCCAGCAAAAGTATCTTTTTCCCCCGTACCCAGGGATCAATTTTCTCTATCACAGTCCGTCTCCTCGTCTCCTATGCTTCCTTTGTACACCTTTCCCTGACAAATTTTTCCCAGGGTTCAGGCACCAGATTGCTGCTGTCAAAATAAGCGGAAAACTTATTTTTCTCCGTCTGATACCGCTCATACAGGCCTGTTTCTTTATAATGTTCAAATAAAAGCGGAAGCTTCTTCCCCTCTTTTTCCATCCGCTCAATCGTTAATACAATGGCAGAATTGATCTCATCCCGGCTTCCCACACACTCAAAGGGCTTTTCCTCCTGAATACCCGTAAGCTGATCCAAAAGAGGCTTCATCTCCTCATCCTGCAGCATATTTCTTCCGAAAACCTTCTCCACCTCTTCCTCCGAAAGGAACGGGGACAGGATCAGATATACAAAGAGGCACTTGGGGCAGTGTCCGCACCAGCTGTCTGTTTTGCTGCCTGCATTGCAGCTCCTGAAAATAGCATGGTACTGCTTCTGCTGTGCAAAAAAGCGGGCAATCTGAAACTCGCTTAAGGGGCGCAGCATACTGAAATAGTACGCGCTTCCTGGAAGATATTCTGCCTCGTAGCGGTGAAAATCCTCCTCGAATTTAAAACTCTTGGAATACTGATGATTGACCGTACTTCCCTTTACGGTGCTCTCATTTGCACTGGATTCATTTGACAGTGCCACATAGGAAAGTCCGGCCATTCTGGCTGCCATAATGCCTGAAAAAGCTACCAGCGCAGAAAACGGAGTATGGCCGTTTAAATAGCCCTGACGGTTTAATTCCAGCATATTCTGATCCAGCGTACGCTTTACATAAATCACATGATCCTCATCCAGTCCGGCTGCCTCTGTGGTATGGATTGTGGCTCCTCTGGAATTGATAATATAAGCATATACAGGAACGCCTGCGCCCTTTAAAAGTTCCAGGGTCACTGCGGAATCCTTGCCTCCTCCGACAGGAACCAGTACTCCCTTTTCCGAACCGCTGACGGAGGAAAGACGCCCCTGTTTAAAAATAAATTCCGGATCATCACAGACAACATCGGATGCGTCTTCCGTTTCAGATGGCCTGCAGTGGATTTCCATAAAATCCTGAGCATTGGCCTCAGAAATATCATTCACATAGAAAAACTCTCCCAGTCCATTAAAATACAGATCCTTCCACCAGAGAATCTGACGGTCATTTAACACACCTGCTTCCACAATCACCTCCGGTGAGCAGGTAATCTTCCAGTAGCTTACCAGCTCGACCATACCCAGAGAAAAAATCATTTTCCGGAACAGACCGTCCTTCTTCCAGATTTTCCCATCATTTACCGTCTTGGGAAACGTCCAGGTGGGCGCAAAGGAGGATAATCCCTCTATCTCAAAATCATATGTAATCTTATATGTAAATTCTGTTTCTTCTGTCTCATATCCGTGATAATAAAAACGCGGAAATTCCTTCCGAAATTTCTGATATCGTTCCATAAAAACCTCTTTCTGCTGTATGCCTCTGACAAACAGAAGCGTTTTCCGGAATCAAACCCGCCTGTCCCAAGCGGAAATCCGGGGTATACACGGTCAATTATAGTGTGCAAACGGTTATTTTGCAATGAATATTTCCCTGCAAATAACCTCTAAACCATCATGGCTGACAAAACGGCGCTGGCTGCCAGACCGACAGCGGACGCCAGAAGCCCCCCGGCAAGCGTGTACCGGGTCTTCCGAATTCCCACAGACCCGAAATAGATACTCATGCAGTAAAGAACCGTTTCCGTACTTCCCATGAGAATAGAAGCCATCAATCCCACTCTGGACTCCGTGCCGTATTCCTTAAAAAGATCCAAAACCAGGCCTGTTGCCGCAGAATTTGACACCAGACGTACCAGCGCTGTGGGGATAACGGCATGAGGCAGTCCCAGAAAGGAAGCCGGCGCCTTTAACAGTTCTCCAAACGCATCCAAAAGGCCGGAGGAACGCAATATACCTACCGATACCATCAGGCCGATCAGTGTAGGGAAGATCCCCCCTACTGTTTTCACCCCATCCTTTACTCCCCGGATAAAATCATCCAGTACAGGACGTCCGGATAAAATACCAAAGCCTACGATATAGAAGATCATAAGAGGCACCATAGCATCTGAGAGAAAAAGCAGAAAAGACATAAAAACCGCCCCACAGGACTTTTATACAGCTTATTCCTGTAAGGCGGTGATTATGTTATATGACGGCTGTCTCCCAATGCCTGGTATTATTCACCTGCCTGAAAAAGCGTCGTAGAATAATACCGGTCTCCGCTGTCCGGCAGCAGTACAACAATGGTTTTTCCTTCATTTTCAGGCCGCTTGGCAGCCTGTAAGGCTGCATACAGCGCTGCGCCGGAAGAAATACCCGTCTGGATCCCCTCTGTTTTAGCCAGCATACGGGCTGTTTCAAAGGGAATTTCATTATCCACGGCAATGATCTCATCATATACCTCTGTATCCAGCACCTCCGGCACAAATCCCGCTCCGATCCCCTGAATCTTATGCGCTCCGGCAGCACCACCTGACAGCACTGGTGAAGCAGCCGGTTCCACTGCTATTACCTGAATGTGCGGATTCTTTTCCTTTAAATATCCTCCGGTTCCTGTAATCGTACCCCCAGTTCCTACAGAGGCCACAAAAATATCCACCTGTCCCTCTGTGTCTCTCCAGATCTCAGGCCCCGTAGACTCTCTGTGGGCTTTGGGATTTACAGGGTTTACAAACTGGCCTGCAATCATACTTTGAGGAATTTCCTTTGCCAGCTCCTCTGCCTTTTCAATGGCTCCGCTCATTCCCTTGGCGCCTGGCGTAAGAACAAGCTTTGCCCCGTATGCCTTTAATATATTTCTGCGTTCCTCACTCATGGTATCGGGCATGGTTAGGATCACCTGATATCCCTTTGAAGCCGCAATCGCTGCCAGACCAATCCCTGTATTTCCTGAGGTAGGTTCAATGATAACAGAACCTTCTTTTAATAATCCCTTTGCCTCTGCATCCTCTATCATGGCCTTTGCAACACGATCCTTTACACTTCCTGCTGGATTTAAATACTCCAGCTTCAGAAGGAGCCTTGCTTTTAATCCTTCCTTCTTTTCCAGATTTACGGCCTCCATCAAAGGCGTATTTCCCACCAACTCCGTGATTCCGTTTAATATACCTGCCATAAACCTCATCCTTTCCTTTTCGGCGTTCCATCGTTTGGTGCCAGTCTGATTTGGTTGGATTATAGAACCCACCATTCCTTTTGTCAAGGCATACGTGAACCGATCCGTTTGAAGCGGAATATTTATTCTCCAATGTTTTTAACAAAAATCAAAAAAAGATGCCATTTTACCGAAAAATCCGATATAATATAGAAAAATTCTTCCATGTACAAAAAATCATAATGGAGGGGAGTTGTATGATGGCAGATATATGGGATTTTTTTTGAAAATATGGATGAACTTGTTTATGTAGCCGATATGGATACCTACGATATGGTATATATGAACCGGCGGGCAATGGCACAATACGCACTTACATCACCTGAACAGTATCAGAACCGCAAATGCTACGAACTGCTCCAGAGCTGTTCTTCTCCCTGTGCCATGTGTACCAACAGCAAGCTCTGCCCCGGAGAATTTTTTGAATGGTCCCGGTATAATCCCATTGTAAAAAGAGCTTATATCCTGAAAGATACCATGGTAATCCGGGACGGCAGAAGATTACGGATTGAAATTACGATCGATATGAACGTCCACCAGCGGGAAAAGCTGACAATTGAGGATCAAACCGATACAGAAGCGCTGATCAACGAGGGGCTTCGCTTTGCGTTAGCCGCAGAAACACCGATCCGTTCTATTGATATCCTGCTTCAATATATGGGACAGAGCTTCAGCGGAGAACGGGCCTACATCTTTGAGCGGAACAGCCAGAATTCCTTTGACAATACCTTTGAATGGTGTTCTGACCAGGTGCTGCCTCAGAAAAATATCCTCATAAATATTCCTGAACAGGACTTAAACAGTTGGGTACAGGCCTTTAATCGAAATGAAAATGTCCTGATTACAGATATTGAAGCAATCCGTACAGCGGATCCAGATGTTTATTCTCTGCTAAAGCCGCAAAACATACACTCTCTGGTTGTCAGTCCCATAATGGATGGACGCCGGCTGATTGGTTTTTATGGAATTGACAATCCACCGCTGGAGCTGATGAGCCATATTTCCTTTACACTGCAGCTCTTCGGCCATTTTATTTCTTCTATTCTAAAGCGGCGGGATCTGGTGGAGCGGCTTGAAAACCTAAGCTTTTATGATCAGCTCACCGGCGCCAAAAACCGTCATGCCATGAACGAGTTTTTAAGCGTCCTCCCAATCAAGACAAGCCTGGGTATTCTGTACGCCGATGTAATGGGCCTAAAACAGATCAATGACACCCAGGGACATCAGGCCGGTGATCAGGCGCTCATTCGATGCTGCCGCTGTCTGATGGAGCATTTTCCTAAAAATACCGTCTTTCGCGTTGGAGGCGATGAATTTCTGATCCTGTGTGAGAACTGGTCTCAGATGGAATTTGAACACGCAGTAAACTGCCTGAAAAATGATATGATAGAGGGCGTGTCCTTTATGGCTGTCGGCTCCGTGTGGCTTCCATGCTGTGATGAAAATGTAGAAAAATACATTTCAGATGCGGACAGCCGGATGTATGAAAATAAAAGAGCCTACTACCAGTCCAAGGGTCACGACCGCAGAAAGCGCAGGGAGTAAGGCATAAAAAATGAGCCGCTGCCGGAAAAATAATCTCCGCAGCGGCTTTTTTATAATATAACAGTAAACACGTCAGGCTGCGCGCTTAGTGGATCGCATCCTGGTAGAACTCATAGGCCTCTTTATCGGTAAATCCTTCGTGAACGATCTTACGGATTGCTGCACTCATCTCTACCGGATGATTGGACTGGAAGATATTTCTTCCCATATCAAGACCTCTTGCTCCTCCCTGAATGGATCTGTAAGCCAGTGTCATAGCTTCATCCTCAGGAAGCTTCTTTCCTCCTGCAACCACGATCGGAACAGGGCAGGCAGCTACAACTTCCTCAAAGTTATCGCAGTAGTAAGATTTTACGATGTTTGCTCCCAGCTCAGCAACTATACGGGTAGCCAGCTTAAAGAAACGATCGGTACGCTCCATCTGCTTTCCTACTGCAACAACGCCCATCACAGGGATTGAATACTGCTGGCCCAGATTTACCGCTTTGGAAAGGTTGTCCAGACTGGACAGCTGTCCGTCTGCGCCTACGAAAGTCTGAATCGCCAGACAGTCTGCATTCATTCTGCAGGCTTCTGCAGCGTCTACTGCCAGTACCTCATGGGAAAGATCATCATTGAGCATGGAGGAACCGGAAGTAGCTCTGAGCGCAATACCCTTTCCGCCAATCAGCGCCGGATCTACGCAGCTTCTGAGCGCCCCTCTGGTACCCATCAGCACATCAATATTAGGGATGAGCTTTGGAATGATAAGATCCAGTCTCTCCAGTCCTGCTGTGGAACCCATAAAATAGCCATGGTCAAATGCGAACATTACCGTATTGCCGCTTTTCGCATCAAAAATATTGGACATATGTTTTTTCATGCCCCAGTCCAGCGCATTTGCACCTTTTACATAAAATCCTTCCTGGTTGGCAAATGGAGCGTCCAGATGATAATTTTTTGCAACTTTTACACCTTCAAGATCTGCCATAATATTACTCTCCTGTCTTTGTTCGTCTTTTTGGGGTTCAATCCAGATTCCATTGAATCTGCAATGCCAGACCGGACTGTGACATCCGGCCTGACTGGCGGTTCGTATTTTTTAGAAATCGTAATCAGCTACGTTGTCCTTGTTGAAAATCAGTCTTTCCGGCATCAGCACAACACCATTGTTCTCAGGTGCAGTCTCTACGCCTTCTACCAGACAGTCATTTGGCATTACCTCAACTTCACCAATCTCTGGAATGTTGATCTTATCGCCGACTTTTACAGTGTTTCCAGCTGCCAGATAAGCGGTCAGGTAGCAGCCCATAGCGCCCTGTACGCCGCAGTCCCAGAGACCCCACTGCTCGATTACATCTGCTTCGCAGTAATCCTTGATAGACATCGGGGATGCAAAACCGGTAATTGTTACATCATTCTTGGTCAGGCCCTTGTTCTGTGCTGCCTTGCACTGTCCCGGAAGAGCAGTAGAATCATTGCAGATAATCAGGTCAATATCGCTGTGTGCCTCAAGAATGGATGCTCCGATGGAAACGGCCTTCTCTGCATCCTGCTCAGAATAGTAGTTATCTGGAGCAACATTCTCCCAGTTCGGGAAGTTTTCTTTAATATAAGCCTCTCCGGCTACCTGCCAGGAGTTCTGGTCAGCTACAGTTGCCTGAGAATAGTGCCAGCAGTATTTAATTGTATCCTTCTCAGGATCTTTGCCTCTCTTTGTCAGAGAATCTGCGCCCATATCTACCAGCATCTGGCCCAGAATTTCGGGAGTACCCTGAGATACCATCAGGCTGCGGGCTGTGTCGGAAACATCTGAATCCCAGGTTCCTACGGTTACACCGCTGGAAGTCGCATCTGTAAGAGCAGAATCCAAACCGGTAGCATCTACAGAAGAAATACAGATTCCGTCTACACCGGATGCAATGGCATTATTGATTACCTGAACCTGATCTGCAACGGATGCATTAGAGGAACCCTGATAATCTACGGTAAAGCCCCACTTCTCAGCATACTTCTGCGCACCGTTGTTAGCGGATTCAAAGAATGCGTTTCCAGTCAGTTTCGGAACGAATGCAACGGTCAGTCCTTCAACGGATTTTACATCACCGGATGATTCAGCAGACTCTTCTGCTTTTGCTTCCGTTTCTTCCTTGGCTTCGGTCTCTGCCTTTGCCTCAGTTTCTGTCTTCGCCTCAGTCTCTGCCGGTGCTTCTGCCGGCTTGGAGCCGCATGCGCTTAAGGAAGCTACCATGGAAGCTGCAAGTGCCATTGCTATCAGTTTCTTCTTCATAAATAAAATCCTCCTTTTTGTTATGCATCTGCTGCATATGATCTTTGTTTGTAACGTTTTAGAACCGCCGTCTTTATTTTAATGGAGCATTCCATTAAGATACTATTTTTTGTCCTTCTGGTGAAGGGCAGCTACTACCTTTGGATTGGTCAAAAGAGACCGGCCGATTACAACTACCAGAAGAAGCAGGCCAACCGGAATATCTAGATACTGCTGCGGAACCTTAAAGCAAAGGGGAAGTCCAAACTTTAATACGCCGATCACCACAGCTGCCAAAGCAGTTCCTACTACAGAGCCTTTGCCGCCGGTAGAAAGCGTACCTCCCAGAACTACGGCTGTAATGATCGGAAGAGTAAATGTCACACCGATATCTGATTTAGCCGTCCCAATATAGGAAGTCAGGATAATTCCCGCGATTGCTGCGCTGATGCCGGACAAAATGTATGTAGTCATAGTGATCAGACGGGTATTGATGCCGGAAAACTCTGCGGCATCTTTGTTCACGCCGATCAGGAAAACCATACGTCCGTACTTGGTTTTATTAAGAAGCACATAGGCGATCACCGCCAGTACCAGGAAGATGATCACCTGGCAGGGGATCACTCCAAACAGTTTAAATTTGGAAAGCTGAAGAAAGCTGTCCGGAAATCCGCTGATTCCCTTGTAGCTCTCAGTCGCAGACAGGTTGGATACCAGAAGCGCCACACCTGTAAACAGGAAGCTGCCTCCCAGCGTCACCACCATCGGCTGCACGCCGCAGTATGCTACAAAATAGCCGGAAAGAGCGCCGCATACACCTGCAACAACAACAGCCAAAGCTACAGCCGCCCAGATGTTCATGCCCCCATCCTGCCATGCCACACCCAGAACAATAGAGGATAAACCTACAATGGAACCTGCCTGGATATCAATTCCGCCTGTGATCATAACAAAGGTCACGAACAGGGAAATGATACAGATAGAAATAATGTCATTTAAACTGCCAAACAGTACTCTTGGCATTAAAAACTTGGGATTCTTTGTCGCAAATATCACAATTTCAGCAAACAAAATCAGCAGCAGAACAAATTCCCAGCTCGTAAAAAACTTTTTTGCCTTTTCAGGAAAAGTGGTTTTCATACTTTCTGATCTCCTTTCTGCCCTGCGTTACTTTTTGCCTTATTGGTTCTGGCCTTTAAAATCTCATGACGGTTCTTAACAATCCCATGGTTCTGAGCCACTGTCGTTACCACCACGATCACGATCAGCATAATACCGGTAATGGTATTGTCATAATCAGATGAAAAGCCCAAAAATACAAGGATACGGCTGATCGAGGACATGATGATCGCACCGATTGCTGCTCCGAAAAGGCTTCCCTGGCCTCCCGTCAATGCAACACCGCCCAATACACAGGCTGCAATCGCCTTCATTTCATAGTTGTTTCCTGCGGTTGGTGTGATAAAACCGATACGGGAAGCATATACCATACCCGCTACAGCTGCCATAATGCCGCAGATCACATATGCCAGGATCTTAGTCTGAACCGTAGGGATACCTACCAGCGTAGCACCGGAGATATTGTCACCCACAGCAGTGAAATATCTTCCTTTTCTTGTCTTTGTCACAATGTAATTGGCAATCAATACCAGCACAATTGTCACTGCATAAAACAGGGTAAGCTCTCCTGCGATCTTAATATTGGAAGCTTTAGTGAAGGATGCCGGCAGGTTCTCTACCCACGCACCGCCTGTATATACATAGATCAGTCCTCGTACCACACCATTGACACCCAGTGTAAAAATCAGAGACGGAACATTTAATATGGATACTCCGAAACCATTTACCAGTCCGATCACTGCTCCAACAGAAACGGCTGCCAGTACAGCTGTCACCACGCTTCCGCCGTCGCGGAGGATCGTAGCTCCTACAGCAGCACTCATACCCAGAGTCGCACCAATAGATACGTCAATCTCTCCCGTCAGAATCACAAAAGCAATTCCTACCGCCAGAAGAGTGAATACTACGGAATCGTTCAAACAATTCAGCAGACTGGCAGGCTGCCAGAAATCGCTGTTCACAAGGCCTACCAGCAGGATTAGCAGCGCAAGAAAAAGCAAGCTTCCTGCTTCGCGGGCCTTCATCATTTTCTTTACTCTATTCATGTCAGCCCTCTCCTTCTTCTTTTACATCAAACGATGCATTCATCAGTGTGTTCTGATCGATTTCCGACTTTGACAGCGTTCTTGTCACATGCCCCTGGAACATGACAACCGCCCGGTCAGACAGTTCAATAATCTCTTCCATATCCGAAGAAATCAGCATGATCGCCACGCCTTTTTTCTTCAGTTCCAGGATAATCGAATATACATCACCTCTGGCTGCTGCGTCAATACCACGGGTCGGTTCATCTAAGATTACCAGCTTAGGAAGAGAGGAAAGGCATCGCCCAATCACTACCTTCTGCTGATTTCCACCCGAAAGGCTGCCGCAGGACTGCTCCTGTCCGGTTACCTTTGTCCTGAAATCATCAATATATTTCTGAGTGATTTCCTGCTCTTTCTTCTTATTAAGAAATACTTTTCCCATGGCCACATTAAACAGAAGTGATGATGTGGTGTTGGCCGCCACACTGCTCATTCCGAACACACCATTCTGCCGGCGATCCTCAGGAACGTAGTTAATGCCTGCTGCAATCACATCTCTGGTTGAAAGCCCCGTTACATCTTTTCCATCTAAAAGAACTTTTCCTGAAAGTGGTTTTTCCCGGCCAAAAATCGTAGTCGCCAGTTCCGTCCGGCCCGCTCCGACCAATCCAGCCACACCCAGAATCTCTCCTGGATAAACTTCAAAATTGATATCTTCAAATCCATAACCGGAAAAATGTTCCAGTTTTAAAACCGGTTTTAAATTTGTATAATCAATCGTAACTTCTTCCTTTTCCCGCTTCTCTACATCTTCCATGTTGGGCGGTAAAAGTCCCTTCACCAGCATCTCTCTTGTAAAGTCACCGATCGGGCCTTTCAGTGTAATCACGCCGTCGCGCATGATCGCTACATGTGTTCCGATCGTAAATACCTCAGCCATACGGTGTGTGATATAAATGATACCAATTCCGCGGCTTTTAAGATCTGTTACTACCTTAAATAATGCCTCTACCTCGTCAAAAGTCAATGCGGAAGTAGGCTCGTCCAGAATCAGCACCTTTGCGTTTCTCATCATGCCTCTGAGCAGTTCTACAATCTGCTGTTCTGCAATAGACAAACTCAATGCTTTTCTGGTAAGATCCAGATTCCATCCGATATCTTCCACAATCTTTACCAGACGGCTGTGCAGCTCCGACTTTACACCGGTAAAACCGATAAGGATGTTTTCCTCTACTGTCATATTAGGAAACAGCATGGGCTCCTGAGGAACCATGTAAATTCCCTTTTGAAGGGAAACAACGGGCTTAAAACTGGAAATGCGTTCTCCGTCTATGTAAAGCTCGCCCTGATCCGGCTGATAGATTCCCATAATAATCTTCATGAGAGTCGATTTTCCGGCTCCGTTTCCGCCGATCAGCGTCAAAACCTCTCCTCTTCCAACACTTAAATCAATTCCCTTCAGCACTACGTTCAGACCAAATCTCTTTGTGATCCCGCGTACAGAAAGCAATTCTTGTCCTGTCTGTTTCTGGACGGTCTGGCTCATGTCAATCCCCTCTCCGATTTTTGTATTTTTGTTTGACTCGCAAACATTTTTACCACATACTCAGTATAATCATATCGCCCATGTTTGTCAAGTTGTTTCTATTTTTTAATATTTAAAATGCATAATACTATTGATTTTTTTATTTTTTTGTTATATATTTTATACATCATACGGCTGTTTTCATTATCTTGCTCATTTATATAAGCTGTATTGACACCTTTTTCCCTTTATGGTATATTTATTTGCATATTGAACATATGTTATGTATAATATCATTTGTTCATAATTAACTGTAATTATAAAATATTCAACTAAGGGGTAAATACAATGAAGTATGATGATGAACTGATCTTAAAGGCCGCCTGGTATTATTATATTGAAAACATGACCCAACAGGCGATCGCATCCAAGCTGGAGATTTCCCGCATGAAGGTAATACGCCTGCTGGACGTTGCCAGAGAAACCGGAGTAATCCAGTTTCGGATCTCTCCTGATTTG
This sequence comes from Clostridium sp. AT4, assembly GCF_001517625.2. Classification (GTDB taxonomy): domain Bacteria; phylum Bacillota; class Clostridia; order Lachnospirales; family Lachnospiraceae; genus Enterocloster. The sequence continues at coordinate 28,833 of NZ_LN999824.1, forward strand.
GGGAAACACCTTCCGGTTGAACAGGCCCTGCGGGAAAAGTGGGATCTGAAAGATGTTCTCATCATTCCAACACCGGATGACCGAAATCAGCTGAATGAATACCTGGCTCTGGCTGCCGCCAACTATCTGGCAGACCGTATCTCGGAAAACACCTTTATCAATATGGGATACGGCGATACACCGTCACGGGTGTTAAACCACCTGGCCACCATCATTGACACGCCGGTTTCTGTCGTATCCTTTACCGGAGGCGTCAACTACTATCTTCCCAACAGTACTTCCAATGTATTTAAGGCAAGACTCCATTTATATCCCGCTCCCCTGCTGCTTTCTTCCAAAGAAGTCTGCCAGGCGATCTTACAGGAGCCGAGTATGATGGAGATCCGGCGGATGGTAGGACTTTCCTCCTTTTCCATTGTAGGAATCGGAGCCATGAATAATGATGCAACCATCATCTCCAACGGCATTTTAAGCAAAAATGACTTTACCTATCTGACGATGAAGGGCGCTGTAGGAGACGTACTGACCCACTTTATCGACAAAGACGGCGCTCCTGTTGTTACCAATATTGAAGACCGTCTGATCAGCACCCCGCTGTCCACTCTAAAAGAGCTGAATAATGTCATCGGCATTGCCGGAGGCGAACAGAAAGTTACTGTGATCAAGGCAGCTTTAAAGGGCGGTTACATTGATTCCCTGATCACAGATGAAGAAACTGCAAGAAAATTGATAGGAGAATAAAACTATGGCAAAGTATTTAATGGCGATCGACGCCGGAACCGGCAGCGTCCGCGCTGTCCTCTTTGACCTGGAAGGAAACCAGCTGGGATGTTCCCAGCAGGAATGGGAGCACGCTGAGGATCCCAGATATCCCGGCAGCATGGACTTTGACTGGGTACATAACTGGGATCTGGCCAGAAGTTGCATCCAGGATGTGATCTCAGAAACCGGAATCGATCCAGCCGAAATCGGCGCTGTTTCCACTACCTGTATGCGCGAGGGGATCGTTCTCTATGACAAAGACGGCAATGAAATCTGGGCCTGTGCCAATGTAGATGCCAGAGCCAATGACGAAGTAGCCGAACTGATCCATACCTATCCGGGCCTGGAAAAAGAACTCTATCTGGAATCCGGCCAGTCCTACGCGCTGGACGCCCTTCCTCGGCTTCTCTGGGTAAAGAATAAGCTGCCGGAAATTTATGAAAAAATCGACCGTATCGGTATGTTTAACGACTGGCTGATCTACAAGCTGACCGGTATCCTGGCGGTAGAGCCTTCAAATGGTTCCACAACCGGTCTGATGGATTTAAAAACCAGAACCTGGGATCCGTCGATTCTGGAACGCTGCGGATTAAAGAGCAGCATCTTCCCTCCGGTACAGGAATCCGGCACCATTGCCGGAACCGTCACTGCCGATGCCGCCTTGCAGACAGGCCTCACAGAAGGCACTCTGGTTGTAGTAGGCGGCGGCGATGCCCAGCTGGGCTGCATCGGCGTAGGCGCTGTAGACGCCAATGACGCCGCAATCTTCGGCGGAAGCTTCTGGCAGTACGAATACAATACAGACCGTGCTGATACAGACCCCCAGTGCCGCGTCCGCGTCAACTGCCATGCAGTAAAGAACATATGGCAGTATGAAGCTCTGGCATTTAAACCCGGTCTGGTGATGCGCTGGTTCCGGGACGGCTTCTGCCAGCTGGAAAAACAGATTGCCGAAAACTCCGGCTGTGACGTCTATGACCTGATGAACCGGGAAGCGGAAAAAATCCCTGCCGGCTGCTATGGCATGATGTGCACCTTCTCTGATGTAATGAACTTCATCAACTGGAAGCACGCTGCCCCTACATTTACAAATTTCCAGCTGGATCCGGCTCATTTTAACCGCTATACCTTTTACCGGGCAATTCTTGAAAACACGGCTCTGGTTACAAAGGGACACATGGAGCTAGTACAGGAATCTACCGGACATATGCCATCTGAGGTTATCTTTGCCTCCGGCGCTTCCAAGAGCCCGCTCTGGAGCCAGATCCTGGCGGATGTACTGGGCATCCCGGTAAAGGTTCCTGCCGTCAAGGAGGCCACCGCTCTGGGAGCAGCCCTGATCGCAGGCTATGGCGCAGGAATTTACCCGGATATCTCTGCCGCCGCTAAAAAGCTGGTAAAGATCGACCACACCTATCTGCCGAATATAGAAAATCACAAGGTATACTGTGAAATGTATCTGCAGTGGAAAAAGCTCTATGCCGCCCAGCTGGCTCTGGTAAACGAGGGACTTACCACCCCCATGTGGACCGCACCCGGTATTTAATATTTGTTTCATCACGATAAATTAAACTGTGCAGCTGCACAAAAGGAGGATCCTATGTATATTATAAATGAAAATGAGAGAGAATACCGCTTTGGTGACAGCGGTCCCAAATACCTGATGAAGGGCCCGCGTATGAATTTCGCCATTGTACAGTTCATGCCCGGTCAGGATTTCACCGCTCATTACCATAATGTAATGGAAGAAAACTTCTTCATCCTGGAAGGCAAGATCGACATTGTTGTAGACGGAAAAGTAAACACGCTCTCCGCCGGCGATCTGATCCATATCGAACCATCTGAGGTTCACTACTGCATCAACAATTATGACGTTCCCGTTAAAATGATCTCCACTCTGGCTCCTTATCAGGAAGTCGATAAGGTGGAGGTAGAAAATTACACTTACGAAAAATAAACCATATTCAAATGACGCCGCGTGTCATCACCGGCGTCATTTTTTTCTTCCCATTATCTTACAAAATATGACAGCTGCAATTGTACTGGCGGCCGTAGCCGCCAGACATGGACCGGTGATTACCGCCGGAGACGGGCTTCCGTACTGGCTCCGGTAGGCTATTATATTCACAGGGATCAACTGAAGGGAGGAAATATTTAGTATCAGAAAGGTGCACATATCCGTAGTTGCTGTAATAGAATCATCGGCGGATCTGCCATTATCTGATACCCTCCCTTCTTTTTTTAATTCCTCCATGGCCTTTAATCCCGCAGGGGTAGCCGCCCAGCCAAGTCCTAAGATATTGGCAATAAAGTTAATAGAAATCTGTCTGGCAGCCTCACTGTCCGGAGAAAGATGCGGAAAAAGAAAATGCAGCACCGGCCTCATCATTCTGGAAAGACGTTCGATCAGCCCCGCTCCGCGGCCGATCTCCAGTATTCCTGTCCACAGCGACATAACTCCCAGCATTGTAATGCATAAGGATACCGCCTCTTTTGCCGAGGCCAGCGCTCCCTGAGTAACCTGATCCAGCCTTCCATGGACCGCCGCCCACAAAATTCCCGACAGGATCATTCCTGACCAGAGGACATTCAGCATACGCGTTCTCCTTTTTCTATCCTGCCTGATATTCTATGCCCGAACATCCATAAATATTCCTTTTAAGATCCCCCTCCCCTTGACACCTCACCCCACTGTCCTGCTATAATAACAGCATCATATCAAGAAAGGATGTTTTAATATGTTGCAGCTGAACAGGCTGTCACACATAGTCAAACGGGAGCTGAAGGAAACCTTCGTTCCCAAAACTACGGTTTCTATTATCATTGGCACAGCCATTACCACCTTTGGACTTTATAATGTCCACCAGCAGGCCGATATTACCGAAGGCGGTATCCTGGGACTGATCCTTTTACTGAATTTCTGGCTTGGCATGTCCTCCTCTCTGCTGTCCCCGGTACTTGATTTTCTCAGCTATCTCATGGGATTTAAGTATCTTGGAAAAGAATTTTTAAAGACTTCCATATTTGCCACATTGTGTATGGCCGGATTTTTCCGTTTATGGGAGCTTTTTCCTCCGCTCCTCCCCAGCCTGGCAGATATCCCTTTTGCCGCTTCAGTCCTGGGAGGCTGTTTTATCGGAATCGGCTGCGGCCTTGTAGTCCGCCAGGGCGCTTCCTGTGCGGGAGATGACGCGCTGGCCCTTGTAATTTCCAAGATAACCGGATGGCGGATTTCCAGAGCCTATCTTTTTACCGATCTTACGGTTCTTATTTTGTCCCTGTCCTATATCCCCTTAAAACGGATCATCTACTCTTTGATCACGGTTACAATTTCATCGTATCTCATTGATTTTATCACCCGTTTTGGACAAACTAAGGAAAATACGGCTGCCGAGGTATAATTTTGTGTATTACAGGTTATCCACAACCTAAATGTTGTGTTCTGTCGATTTTACACCATATATGTTGTGTTTATCGGTGGATAATGTGGATAACTTTGTGGATAACCTTGTTTATACCTTGGGGAAAGTCAAGGGAAAACATGGGGAAATATGTATTTTTATGTGGAAATAGCTTCTATTGTTAAATATTTATCCACATTTTTGACGAATTTTCCCTGTTTCTGTAAGAATATTTACATTTCTTTACGTTTTTATAAACCCTATTGACCCTGGAGCAGCTCCATCCTTTATCCTTACACTGTCAGTAATGATGCAGACCCGCCAGGGAGAAACGCTTCTCCCGGCGGGTCTTCCCCCTTTTATGGTGTCTGATCGGACTGTATCACGGGCATATAAAGCTCCAGATAATATGTATCCGTCTCTTCTCCCAAAAAAGAACTCATGTTGTTGGAGTACAGCATCCCGGAAGGCGTAATCCCCCGTTTTTCTGCCCACTCTGTCATTTTTTCAGCAGCCGCATAATCCGGAAGCAGCTCTTTTGACGACTCTATAGTATAGATACAGGGTACCGTATCCGTAAGCGGATATCTGGACAGATCAAAGCTTTTACTGATAAAATGCTCCAGTCCCCTGTACACCAGAAGCTGCGTCCCTCTGTTTTCCAGAGACTCATGTTCCACAGAGAACATATTGTAAAAATATGCCATATCCAGGCCGCTGACCTCGGAGGACATGGAAAACCACTGGCGCAGCCCATCATATATATCCTCGCAGGTATCCAGAATATATGCCTGCGGAAACTTCTTCAGGCTGTATTTCCCCATGCAGTCCTCGATACAGTCCATATCCTTTAAAGACAGGCTCATCCTGGCGATACTCTGCCTGCGCCTGAGGATTTCTTCCTCTTCTTCCTTGATCCTCTTCTCCAAATGCCTCCTCATACCGGCAACGCTTCTATTGTCCTTAACCGATTCCCGGATTTCCTCCAGACTGTCATTCATCTTTCTCCGGTAAACAATGCACATCAGCCGATAGATATCTTCATCTGAAAAATACCGATATCCATTTTCCTTTTTGTTCGCCCGGATCACGCCCTTTTTTTCATAAAAACGCAGCGCATCCCGGCTTAATCCAACGATGCGGGACACATCTCCGATGAGATATTCCTTCTTTTTATCTGCCATTTTTCTTTTCCTTGCTGTTTTAACATTTTTTGACGTTTCTATCTTACCTGCAAATCGGAAGCAGGTCAACGGAGGGGGGCAAATAAAAAGAGCCGGATCCTTTTCCGACTCCTTTTCATACCATTCTATCCGATCAGCAGTGCATTCATAACGCCTTCTACGGTTTCGATCCGCTCGGAACGGAAGGCGTTGCTTCCGCAGAACAGAAGCGCTGTATCCTCAGCTCCTTCTGCCGCATTCACAAGGGCATTGGTAATGCAGTATGGGATCGTCTTAATATCACAGTGCTCCAGACACTGGAAGCAGGCTCTGATGGCAGGACGTTCTCCTTCTTTGATCTTCTTTAAGAAGGGATTTAAAATCGCTCTTCCGGGCATACCTACCGGGCTCTGAGTGATGACGATATCCTCCTTTGAAGCCTGAATATACGCCTGTTTATAGACATCCGGCGCATCACACTCCCTGGTCGTCACAAAGCGGGTAGCGACCTGGACTCCCTCTGCTCCCAGCTCAAACTGGTGCTTTACATCCTCATGGGTGTAAATGCCTCCGGCAGTAACCACCGGGATATGGGTATCGTATTTCTCCTCATATCCCTTTACCACCTTCATAATTGCCTTTACTTCCTCATCATAAGCGGCCTGGTCATAGGTCTTCTCCACATCTGCACTGTCCGCTCCGTACTGCGTCAGCTGCTCCTTGGAAAAGCCCAGATGGCCTCCTGCCAGAGGTCCCTCTACCACCACAAAATCCGGTACTCTGTGATACTTTCTGTCCCACATCTTGCAGATTACCATAGCTGCCTTTGCCGTCGATACGATCGGAGCCAGCTTGGTGCGACGAAGGAACTTTTTACCCATGGCTTTCATTTCCTCATAGGCTGCTTCTGCATACTCCGGCAGAGATACCGGAAGCCCGGCTCCTGATATAATAGCATCAGCGCCTGCCTTCACGGCCTCCTTCACCCACATATCGTAGTGTTTTGTGGCTACCATGATGTTAAAGCCGATTGCTCCCTCAGGAGCAATTTCTCTGGCCTTTTTAAACTCATTACGGATCGCACGCAGATTGGCCTCAACAAAGTTCGTTTTAAAATCTGGCTCTCTGAAACCGATCTGAGCAGTGGAGATAAGCCCCATTCCGCCGGCCTTTGCCACAGCTCCGGCCAGACGGTGGAGGCTGATTCCAACCCCCATTCCACCCTGGATCACCGGTTTTTCTATTTTAAGATCACCAATTACCAATGGTTTGAAATTACTCATCACATTCTCCTAAATCTCTGATATCTGTGTTCTGCCAGTTCCTCTTCTGTCATAGCCTGATAGGTTTCAAAGAATCCTGCCATGGCCTGATCCATAAATCCGGCAATACGGTACAGGGTATCTGTACTTGCGGGATCTTTTTCCGGAATAATCTGTTCAATCAGCCCCAGCTTCTTTAAATCTGCCGCTGTTACCTTCATGACCTCCGCTGCTTCAGGGGCCTTTTTACTGTCCTTATAGAGAATGGAAGCAAAGCCTTCAGGAGACAGGATGGAGTAGATCGCATTTTCCAGCATCCATACCTCATCTGCCACAGCCATAGCCAAAGCGCCGCCGCTTCCGCCTTCTCCGATCACGATGGAAAGAATGGGAACCTTCAGATCTGACATTTCAAAGAGATTCCTTGCAATGGCTTCTCCCTGTCCTCTCTCCTCTGCCTCTAGGCCACAGAAGGCTCCGGGTGTATCCACAAAGCACACAATGGGACGTCCAAAGGTTTCTGCCTGCTTCATCAGACGCAGGGCCTTGCGGTAGCCATCCGGGGAAGGCATACCAAAGTTGCGTTTAATATTGTCTTTGGTATTTTTTCCCTTCTGCTGACCGATTACCGTAACCGGCATACCGTGGAACATGGCAATACCGCCTACGATCGCCCCGTCATCCTTGAAATAACGGTCTCCGTGAAATTCGATAAACTCGTCAAATACAGCGTTGATATAGTCAAGAGCCGTAGGACGGTCGGCTTTTCTGGAGAGAAGAACCGTATCCCAGACTGTTTTTTCATGGTGTTCTCCTGCTTTTGAACGATGACCAAAGGATTCAGAACCGGCTGCATGAGTTTTCTGCGCCTCAGGCTCACTTTCCTGCCTCAGCATACCCGGCTTCACAGCGGTCATCCCGTGCTTTCTGTGCATATAAAGGATCTGGCCGATCACACGCTTCTGATCTTTTCTCTCCAGTATCATATCTACAAAACCGTGCTCCAAAAGGAACTCTGCTCTCTGAAAGCCCTCGGGCAGCTTCTGTCCGATGGTCTGCTCGATGACCCTGGGGCCTGCAAAGCCGATCAGGGCATGAGGCTCTGCGATAATAATATCGCCCAGCATGGCAAAGCTTGCAGTCACTCCGCCTGTGGTTGGATCTGTAAGTACGCTGATAAAGAGCTGTCCGGCCTCATGGTGGCGCTTTAAGGCAGCGGAAGTCTTTGCCATCTGCATCAGAGAAACGATCCCCTCCTGCATTCTGGCTCCTCCGGAACAGGCAAAGAGGATCACCGGAAGCTTTTCCTTCGTAGCCTGTTCTACTGCCTGGGTAATCTTTTCTCCTACCACATGGCCCATACTGCTCATAATAAACCGGGCGTCACAGACGCCGATGACGGCAGGATTTCCCTCAATCATGGCCTTACCTGTGACGATTGCTTCGTTTAAATGACTCTTTTCTCTGGCAGCAGCCACCTTTTTCTCATAATTTGGAAAATCCAGGGGATTGGAGAAGGGCATTTCCTGGTTCCATTCCTCAAAGGTGCCTTCATCGGCGAGCATTTCAATCCGGCGGTATGCATGAATGCGGAAATAGCCGTCACATTTCGGACAGACGTAATAATTGTTCACTACATCCTCCACATAGATCGGCTGCCCGCACTTATTGCACTTGCGCCACAATCCCTGAGGAATGGAGGGCTCTTCGCTGTCTCCGGCTTTCGGCCTGTAGATCGTATCGATCTTGGTATACGTTTTTTTGAACATATTACGCAGCATAAGGCTACTTCCTTTCTAATCTCTGATTATTTTACATACTCCGGAAAATATTTCTCGATAAATCCCGTATCTGTATCACCGCTTCGGAACGCTTCATTTTCCAGAATTTCATACTGGAAGTTGATATTCGTCTCAATTCCCTCGATGATCACCTCGCCAAGGGCGCTCTGCATCTTGGCAATGGCAGCTTCACGGTCTTTATCGTATACGATCAGCTTCATAAGCATGGAATCATAGTTTGCCGGAACCTTGTAGTCGCTGTAAATATGGGTATCCACCCGGACGCCGTTTCCTCCCGGAAGATGTACGGTCTGGATCCGTCCCGGACAGGGCATGAAATGCTTCTGGGGGTTCTCTGCATTGATACGGCACTCAATGGCATGGCCGCGGATCTCTACCTGATCCTGAGTCACGCTTAAGGGTTCTCCCGCTGCAACGCGGATCTGCTCCTTGATCAGATCAAGGCCGGATACCATCTCTGTTACAGGATGCTCCACCTGGATACGGGTGTTCATTTCCATAAAATAGAAATTCTTGTCCTTATCCAAAAGGAATTCTATGGTTCCCGCATTTTCATAGCCAACAGACTTTGCAGCCCGTACAGCTGTCTCACCCATCTGTCTGCGAAGCTCCGGAGAAATGACGCTGCAGGGTGCTTCCTCTAAAACCTTCTGGTGGCGTCTCTGAATGGAGCAGTCTCTCTCTCCCAGATGAATCACATTTCCAAACTTATCTGCCATAATCTGGAATTCCACATGGCGGGGCTTTTCAATATATTTTTCAATGTACATAGTATCATCGGAAAAGCCCTTTACAGACTCCAGCTGGGCAGCATTGAAGAACTCTGTAAAATCCTCTTCGCTTCTGGAAATGCGCATTCCCTTTCCGCCGCCGCCGGAGGATGCCTTGATCATCACAGGAAAACCTATTTCCTTTGCCATGGCAAGTCCGTCTTCTGCTGTGTATACAGCCTCCTTGCTTCCGGGAACCACCGGAACTCCGGCCTCGATCATGGTCTTTCTTGCCTCGGATTTATTTCCCATCCGGTTGATGATCTCTGCGGAGGGGCCGATAAAAGTAATATTACACTTGCTGCACAGCTCTGCAAAACGGGCATTTTCAGACAGGAAGCCAAAGCCCGGATGAATGGCATCTGCCTTCATGGCTACAGTCGCCGACAGGATCCGCTCCATGTTCAGATAGCTTTGAGTAGATGGAGCCGGGCCAATACAGATGGCTTCGTCTGCTAAAAGAGTGTGAAGGCAGTCTCTGTCTGCCTCAGAGTACACAGCTACCGTCTGAATCCCCATCTCACGGCAGGCGCGGATGATGCGGACTGCGATCTCACCTCTGTTTGCAATCAAAATCTTGTTAAACATTCTATTTCTCCCTATCAGCCGATCATAAAGGTCAGCTCTCCGGTAACAGCTACCTTTCCGTCTACCGTAGCTGTGGCCTTTCCGATGCCTACCGGGCCCTTCTGGCGGATGATCTCGCACTCTAAGCGCAGACGGTCTCCCGGAACTACCTTGTGCTTGAATTTCAGCTTGTCAATTCCGCCGAAATAAGCGGTCTTTCCCTTAAAGCCTTCCTGAGACAGGATAGCCACTGCGCCAGTCTGAGCCAGCGCCTCTACCATCAAAACTCCCGGCATAACGGGCTCCTGTGGGAAATGGCCTCTGAAGAAGGACTCATCATAGGTGATGGCCTTGTAGCCTACGGCTCTGACGCCGGGCTCCAGCTCCTCAATGCAGTCCACCAGCAGGAATGGATGGCGGTGGGGAATGATTTCCTGAATCTCTTTAATACCCATTAACATATCGTAATCCTCCTGATGTATGCTTTATTTAATGCGGAACAGAGGCTGGCCGTACTCTACCACATCCTCGTTGTTTACAAGAACTGCCTCTACTACGCCGTCATATTCGCTCTCAATTTCATTCATCAGCTTCATTGCTTCGATGATGCCGAGGATCTGTCCCTTTTTCACGGTATCGCCTGCTTTAACATAAGGCTCTGCATCCGGGGAAGAGGAGCTATAGAAAGTACCTACTAACGGAGAAGTGATTACTTTATCAGAACCAATGTCCGTTCCTGCATCCTTCGCCTCTGCCGGAGCTGATGTCTGTCCTGCGAGCACACCTGCCGGAACCTGTACGCCGGAAGCGGCCACTGTCTCGGGAGCCGGAAGAACGTGGGCCGGGGCGGAGGCTGCAAATACAGCCGGGGCTGCGGGAGCGCCTACGGTCACAATCTTTGCCTCTTCCTTTTCTTTTCTCAGGGAAATAACCGTATCTCCCTGTTCCAGCTTAAAGCTGGTTAAACTGGAATCAGACACCGCCTGAACCAGTGTAAGGATCTCGTCGATATTCATGTTCATGTCCTCCTGTTCCTTACTCTGTAAATTTCTTTACGATCAGGCTGGCATTGTGTCCGCCAAAGCCCAGTGAGTTGCTGATAGCATAATTTACATTCATTTCTACGCCGTCACCCTGAGTGTAATCCAGATCGCAGCCCTCGCCCGGCTCCTCAAGACCAAGAGTAGCATGAACATAACCGTCCTGAATGGATTTTACACAGGTAATAAACTCTACGCCGCCTGCTGCTCCCAGAAGATGACCGATCATAGACTTGGTAGAATTAATCTTCACCTTCTCTGCCTGATCGCCCAGTGCCAGACGGATGGCCTTTGTCTCAAAGAGGTCATTATGATGAGTGCTGGTGCCGTGAGCATTGATATAATCTACCTGCTCCGGCATGATCTCTGCGTCCTTCATGGCAAATTCCATGGCCTTTGCAGCGCCGCTTCCGTCCTCAGCAGGGGAGGTGATGTGGTATGCGTCACAGGTTGCGCCGTAGCCCACTACCTCTGCCAGGATATTTGCGCCTCTGGCTTTTGCATGCTCTAAAGACTCTAATACAACAACGCCGGCGCCTTCGCCCATTACAAAGCCGTTTCTGTCCTTATCAAAAGGAATGGAAGCGCGTTTTGGATCGTCTGTTGTATTTAATGCAGTCAGGGAGGTAAAGCCTGCAATGCCGATGGGAGTAATGCTGGCCTCGGTTCCTCCTGCTACCATCACGTCTGCCTCGCCGTACTGGATGGCGCGGAAGGCTTCTCCGATGGAGTGGGTACCCGTTGCACAGGCAGTTACCACATTGATGCATTTGCCCTTAAGCCCAAACTGGATGGCTACATTTCCGGCAGCCATATTGCAGATCATCAGAGGAACTAACAGAGGTTCTACACGGCTGGGGCCTTTTTCCAGAAGCTTCTTCTCGCTGCGCTCCATGGCCTGGAGGGAACCGATACCGGAACCTACGCTGACGCCCACACGGAAGGGATCCTCCTTTTCCATGTCAATGCCGGACTGGTCTAAGGCCTGCTTTGCCGCAGCTACCGCAAACTGGGAAAATGGCTCCATACGGCGGGCAGTCTTTGGATCCATGTACGCCTTAGCGTCAAAATCCTTTACCTCAGCCGCCAGCTTGCATTTAAAATCTGCCGTGTCAAAATAGGTAATGGGGCCAATGCCCAGTGTCTTATCCTTTAAGGCCTGCCAGAAGCTCTCCACATCATTTCCGATGGGCGTGATGGCTCCCATACCTGTTACTACTACTCTTGTCTTCATATGATCCGCTCCTTCTCTTTCCGGTTTGAATTACATAGCCATTCCGCCGTCTACGCTGATGACCTGGCCTGTGATATATCTGGCGTCCTCAGATGCCAGGAATGCGACTGTATTGGCAATATCTTCTACTTCCCCGAAGTTCTTCATGGGAATCTGCTCCATCAGAGCTTTTTTAATGTCATCCTTTAACACATCCGTCATCTCTGTGCGGATAAAGCCTGGAGCAATAGCATTTACGGTAATCCCGCGGCTTGCCATCTCTCTTGCCACGCTTTTTGTAATTCCGATCACACCTGCCTTTGCAGCACAGTAATTGGCCTGTCCTGCATTTCCAAGAACGCCGGATACGGATGAGATATTGATGATCCTTCCGGATCTCTGCTTTAACATCTGACGGGAGATATGATGAATGCAGTTAAATACACCTTTTAAGTTGGTCTGGATCACTGCGTCAAAGTCCTCCTCGGACATCTTCATCACCAGATTGTCCCTTGTGATGCCCGCGTTATTTACAAGGATGTCAAGACGGCCGTACTTTGCCACGATCCCGTCCAGCATCTCCTTGCTGCTGTTAAAATCGGAAACATTGCACTGCACTGCTTCCGCGATGCCTCCGGCCTCCCGGATCTCCTGTACTGTTTCCTCTGCCTTTGCAGCAGAGCCGTTATAATTTACGATTACTGTAGCGCCTTTTGCAGCCAGTGTCTTTGCAATCTGGCGGCCGATTCCGCGGCTTGCGCCCGTTACCAGTGCGATCTTTCCTTCCAGCATATCTAGTTCTCCTTTAAAGCTTCGATTACTTTGTCAATATCTTCTAATTTTTCTACATTCAGGCTCTTTACACTGCGATTGATCTTACGCATAAAGCCAGTCAGCGTACGTCCCGGTCCAATCTCGATAAAGGTATCCACGCCATCTGCCAGCATAGCCTCTACGCTCTGCTGCCATTTTACAGAAGAAGATACCTGACGGGTCAGAAGCTCCTTTACCGGAGCTGCCTCTGTCACATACTCTGCGGTTACGTTGGCAACATACGGGATCCTGGGAGCATTTACCTCTACTCCTGAAAGTACCTCTCCCAGCTTTTCTCCGGCTCCTGTGAGCATACCGGAGTGAAAGGGACCGCTTACATTCAGTAAAATGGCTCTCTTGGCTCCTGCTGCCTTTAAGCGCTCGCAGGCCTCCTCTACCGCAGCCTTCTTACCAGAAATAACGATCTGGCCCGGACAGTTGTAGTTGGCAATCCATACGCCTTCCATAGAAGAAGTGATTTCCTCGATCACAGAGGCATCCAATGCCAGAACAGCCGCCATAGCGCCTTCTCCTGCCGGAACCTCCTCCTGCATCAGGATTCCTCTCTGGCGCACTGTGCGGATGGCGTCATCCTCGCTCATCACGCCTGCTGCTGCCAGAGCGCAGTATTCTCCCAGGCTTAAGCCTGCCGCCACATCCGGATGGATCCCTCTTTCCTCCAGCACCTTCATCATGGCAATACTGGTTGTCACCATAGCTGCCTGGGTATATTCGGTAATATCCAGACGGTCATTAGGCTCAAAGCACAGCTCGGGAACAGAAAAGCCTAAAAGATCTGAGGCTCTGTCAAATACCTTCCTTCCAGTCTCTGTCTGCTCATAAAAATCCTTTCCCATACCGCAGGTCTGTGCGCCCTGACCTGGGAAAATAAATGCGATCCTGCTCATTTTTTACTCCCTGTTTAAAAGTTTCTTTGCCTGCTCCATCATCTCGTCGATCATTTCCTTACAGGTCTGCTCTTTGGAGATCATTCCGGCGATCTGGCCTGCCATTACAGTACCGTTCATTACATCGCCTTCCTGTACGGCCTTGCGCAAAGCTCCTAACGTCAGGTACTCCAGCTCCTCAAAGGACTTTCCTTCCTGCTCTAACTTTGTATACTCTCTTGTCATCTGATTTCTCAGACCTCTTACGGGATGGCCGTGGGTTCTTCCGGTTACTACGGAGTCAATATCCTTTGCCTTGATGATGCGCTGCTTGTAGTTTTCATGTACGGTCGATTCCTTTGCCACTACAAAGCGGGTTCCCATCTGAACCGCCTCTGCTCCCAGCATAAATGCCGCGGCAATGCCTCTTCCGTCTCCAATACCGCCTGCCGCAATGACAGGGATGGAAACTGCATCCACTACCTGGGGAACCAGGGTCATGGTAGTCTCCTCACCGATGTGGCCGCCGGACTCTGTTCCCTCTGCAATTACTGCATCAGCCCCATATTTTTCCATACGGCGGGCCAGTGCCACAGAAGCTACCACTGGGATTACCTTAACGCCTGCTTCCTTCCACATCTGCATATATTTCTCAGGATTTCCGGCTCCGGTGGTGACTACCTTAATGCCTTCCTCCACTACAACTCTTGCCACGTCATCTGCATGAGGACTTAAAAGCATTACATTAACGCCGATAGGGCGGTCTGTGAGCGCTCTTGCCTTGCGGATTTCCTCACGAACCACCTCTCCCGGTGCGTTTGCCCCGCCGATCAGCCCCAGGCCGCCTGCTGCGGACACGCCTGCTGCCAGGTTATGCTCTGCCACCCAGGCCATACCGCCCTGGATAATGGGGTATTCAATTCCTAACATTTCTGTAATTCTTGTTTTCATTGTCTTCCTTCCAATAGAGGAAACAGCGTGCTTCAATCCATCCACACGCCGTCCCTCTCATTTGCTTATGCAATTTTACACTCTGACCTTGAGGATCTTATGCCTCTACGCCGTGGTTCTTTAAGTACTCCATAACATCGCCAACTGTAGACATCTTCTCTAACTCCTCTGCCGGGATCTCTACAGAATACTCATCCTCTAAAGCCATTACCAGCTCAAAGAGATCCAGGGAATCAGCGCCCAGATCTTCCTTAAAAGAGGAAGCCTCTGTTACGGACTCAGCGTCTACACTTAACTGCTCTGCAATAATTTCTTTCATCTTCTCTAACATAATCTTTGTCTCCTTCTGACATATAAGTTTTATATTACAATTTAAATATTTACCATTATATTCACGAAATGTCCATGCCCTTTTTACAGGGCTTTACATTTTTTATCTTTTTTTAAGCATTTTGGTGATCTTTTACCGTCTTACCACTCCAAAAGCAGAGCTCCCCAAGTAAGACCTGCTCCAAATCCTGATAATACAATCCGCTCTCCGCGCTTTAACTTACCTGCCCGGTTCAGCTCGTCTAAAAGGATAGGAACAGAAGCTCCGGACGTATTTCCATAATGTTCCATATTCACAGGGAACTTTTCGATATCAACCTTCAGGCGTTTTGCAATGGATTCGATAATCCTATAATTGGCCTGATGGATAATGAAATGGTCAATATCGCCGGTAATATATCCCGTGTCCTCCAGTACCTGGCTGATGCACTCCGGAACCTTCTTTACCGCGAACTTAAAGACCTCCTGTCCGTCCATAGCCATATATCCAAGCTCCGGTTTTCTTCCCAGAAGGAAATTTCCATTGGAACGGGAGCCGCAGGTAAGCACTTCACCCTTTGCACCGTTTGAATGCATATTTAATCCCAGAACGCCTGTCTCGTCTGCGCTTACCACAGCTGCACCTGCTCCGTCTCCGAACAAGACGCAGGTTCCGCGGTCTGTCCAGTCAACCAGCTTACTGAGCACATCTGCTCCGATCACAAGGGCAGTCCGGTATATTCCGGAGGAAATAAAGGCGTGGGCTGTACTGAGGGCAAAAACAAAGCCGGTGCAGGCTGCGCTGATATCGTAGCAGGCCGCATGAATGGCTCCGATCTTTGCCTGTACCTCACAGGCCCCATTGGGAAAGCAGGAATCCGGTGATGAAGTAGCTAAGAGAATCAGGTCAATCTCCTCCGGAGTAATTCCGGCCTGCTCAATGGCTCTGGCTGCCGCTTTTGCCGCCATATCAGATGTACTGTCCTCTGTGGCGATCCGTCTTTCCCCTATGCCTGTACGGCTACGGATCCACTCATCATTTGTGTCAACGATCTTTGACAGATCATCGTTTGTCACGATCTGCTCCGGCACATACGAGCCGGTTCCTATTATTCTGGTTGTCATTTTTATTTACCCGGCCCCGAATGAGCGGTTCAAATGATTCCGCCGCCTAAGGGCTGTACCTTCCTTTTCCAAAATACTTTGAATCTCAAAGTAATACTACAGGATTGCGTGTTTTTTGTCAAGCAATTTTCTCCAATGACATACCTTAAATCGTCGCATTTTACCCCATTTCTTCAAAAAGAATATTCCGAAAATTTACTATTTTATACCACAATTTACCAATTTACACTTTTCCATTTATTGACTTTATTTCTGTATTTTGTTACTTTAAAATCACAGAAGTCTATAAATTATACCTGTAAAGCGAGGAGGTCATATGATGAAAACCACAGGAGTAATCCGCAAGCTGGATGAGCTGGGCAGAATCACGCTCCCTATTGAATTAAGGAGAAGTCTTGACCTGGATGTCAAAGATGGACTTGAGATAACCGTTCAGGATGACTGTATTATCCTTAAAAAAGCGGAAAGCGCAGATATCTTTACCGGCAGCACCGAAGATCTGCTGGAATACGAGGGAAAGAAAGTTTCCCGAAGCTCCATTTTAGCTCTGGCGAAGCTGGCCGGGCTGAATGTATCAGAAGCCTGACAGAAAGCTGCAGTCTTTCAAAACTATATAAAAATATCCCCCTGTGCACGCTGAATGCGATATGCAGGGGGATATTTTGTTAATTACAGGGAAAGCTTCCCCCGGATCGCCCTATGGTCGTAGGAGTCTCCCACTCCATCTACCTGAGCGATCACAGGAACACCATACATTTCTGAAATGATCCGGCCCGCTCCGCAGAAGGTATCACCGTGACGCTGCATATTTCCGGATACGATCACGCCTTTTAAATAAGAATGATTCTCTTTTAAGAACGCTGTCACAACAGGCGGCACAACGCCTCTGCCATCCGTATAGGTAAAAAGAATGAAGTCCTGATCCATGGTTTCCGTACCATCCTTTATCTTCATCGCCTCTAATCCAAGAACGTGAACCAGTTCCTCTACATTTCCACTGCGTGACGCATATACGTATTTCATAAATTCTAAATCCTCCTGTTCGATTCTCTTTTTTTATTTCCCCTGCTTCGCAAATGACTCTTCAGGCTTATAAAAAATCTTGCCATATGGGAAGCAAGTATGATCCCCAGAGCAATGGCTCCTGCCTCTGTGAGCACCAGCCCTGAGTAAGTTCCAAATTCTTCCTGATATCCCTGCACCAGATAATACATGGTATAGTAAAGGGCTTCTCCCGGAACCTCCGGAATCAGCATGGGCACAAGCAAAAGAATGACCGGCGTGCGCAGCATTCTGGCAAGAACCTCACTTAAGGCCGCCACAAAAAGGCTGGCTGCCAGAAGACCGGTAAATATACTGCACCCCATCGCCCTGCATACAAGGTATACCGCCCAGCCGGCGCCGCTTCCAAGGGCGATCACAGCCAGCTTTCTGCCCCGGACGCCAAAAAGGACTGCAAAACCAACGGAACCGATCATTCCCATAATGGTCTGAATTACCGAAAAGCTCATATTGCCCCTCCCAAAATGATAACACCGGCAAAGCCTATGGCTACTGCAACTGCTTTTAAAAGCGCCTCACTCATATTCAGCAGCCCACTGATCATATCTCCGTTTATCATATCTCTCAGAGAGTTGGTCAGCTGAAGTCCGGGGATTACCAGCATAATATCGCCAATCATAATTTTATCCGGCTGCACACCGATTCCCGCCCTTACCAAAAGAAGTACCGATATTGCTGTTACTGCACTGCAGAACATATTCTGAATAATGGTATTCAGCCTTAAAACTGCACTTCCGTGAAGGGTAGCATACAAAATGGCGCCTGAAAGAGCTGCCGCTATGCCGTCCATCAGAGTCCCTCCGAAAAAGACAGACAGGGAGGAAGCAATCATCATGTGCATTGCCAGCTCCAGGCCTACGGAAATCCTTTTTCCGTTTTTTATCTCGTCCAGTCCTGCCTTCAGTTCATTCAGTCCTGCCGGATCGGCGCAGATTCTGCGGGACAACTCATTTACCTTTGCCACTTTTTCAAGATCTGTGGTTCTCGTCCGGATGCGCCTTGTCTGGGTCATGGTCCTTCCATCTGAAAGCATGGCTGTGACAATGATACTGGAGGTAATGGTAAATACATCTGCCCGAACAAAGCCGTACGCCATGCACAGTCTGGTAATCGTATCCTCTACCCGGCTTACCTCTGCACCGTGCATGGCAAGCAGTTCTCCTGCATCCATAATCGCTGTCATAAGATAATTCATCCGGTCATACTCATTTTCACTGAAAATCATTTCTCTGCTCATCTTTATATCATCCTCAGACAGCTGGGCTTCCGGCTACAGCAGCCCCTGATACACGTCCCTTTTCGATATCCCCCGGTCCTTTGCAACCGCCTTCATGGCCTCTTTTTTATCCATCCCCTGAGCCAGATAATGCTCCATATGCTCTTCCAGCGTCAGGGCTTCCCAGGACTGCCTTACTTCTTCCTGAATTTCCTGAACAGAACGCCCCCGGATAACGATTACGCACTCACCCTTAGGTTCTTCCTCCTCATATACGGCCAAAGCCTCCGTAAATGACGTTCTCCAGGCACTTTCAAACCGCTTTGTCAGCTCTCGGCAGATGGTGATATCCCTGTCTCCCATTGCCTCGTACAAATCCTTAAGGGTACTCTTTAAATGGTGGGGCGCTTCATACAGGATAATGGTTCTGGTTTCATTTTTCAGTTCTTCCAAAATCCTCTGGCGCTCCTTTTTGTCGCTCTTTTCCGCAGGCAGAAAAGCCTCAAAGCAGAAACGGCGGGTGGGAAGCCCCGACATGGTAAGAGCCGTAATACAGGCAGCAGGTCCCGGAAGGGAGGTCACTGCAATCCCGGCCTCATAGCACTGGCGTACCAGCTCTTCTCCCGGATCGGAAATACCCGGTGTTCCCGCATCGGTAATCAGGGCAATATTTACCCCTTCTTTCAGCTTTTCCACCAGATATTTTGCCTTGTCTACCTTATTGTATTCGTGATAGCTGGTCATAGGTGTCTTTATCCCCAGATGGTTTAACAGCTTAATGCTGTGGCGGGTATCCTCTGCCGCGATCAGATCCGCCTCTTCCAGCGTCCGCACAACCCGGTAGGTGATATCCTCCAGATTTCCAATAGGCGTTGCACACAAATATAAAATTCCTTCCATGATCACAGCTCCTTTCAGTATCCGTAGGTAGTCCGTATTTCTTCGGAATATTCTCCGTTTTCGTCAAACACGATCACCGGCGCTTCTGCCTTTAAGAGAGCGCCGCCTCCGCGGACTGCCTCAATCAGCACCATATTGGCCTCTCTGTCCCTGTACGGGTGGACAAACTTCATCCGTTTGGGCTCCAGACCGTGTTTTTTCATGGTTTGAATGATCTCAATCAGCCGTCTTGGCCTGTGCACCATGTAAAAACGTCCCCCAGGACGCAGCAGGCAGGTTCCCTCCCGCACCACATCCTCCAGGGTACACAGCACCTCATGGCGGGCAATGGCCTTGGCATCTCCAGGGTTCTTGATGCCGTGAGCGTCATTCATATAGGGCGGATTGCTGGTCACCACATCAAAAGAAGCCCGGGCAAAGAGCGTCCCGGCCTCCTTTATATCACCTGTTACAATATCCACCCGTTCCTCCAGATGGTTGTATGACACGCTTCTGCGGGCCATATCAGCGGATTCCTCCTGGATTTCCAGTCCTGTGAAATGTTCTCCCTCTGTTTTGGCGCTTAAAAGAATAGGAATGATTCCTGTTCCCGTTCCCAGGTCCAAAGCCCGTTCCCCCTTCTTTACCGCCGCAAAGCCAGAAAGAAGCACCGCATCCATTCCAAAACAGAATGCGCCTTTTCTCTGGATAATTCCATAATGATTCCTCTGCAGATCATCAATCCGCTCGTCATCCCGCAGACGGATCCCGCCTGTTTCAGTCCAGGTATGCTCCTTATTTATCATTGAGCTTTGACTTTCCTTCCTTTTTCTCCAGTGCTTCCAGTTTTTTCAGCTCTGTATCCGTATTTGCGCTGTCTTTAGACGGCCGCTCCCCGTTTTTGCCCTTTTTCTTTCTGGGCTTAAACTTCAGCTCCTCTACCTTGTACTCGCGGATTTCCTTCTCGTCCCGGTCAACCACTACCACAACCTTTACAAGCTGACGCAGTACATTGACGCTGTGTACCTCTCCCTTTAAGCCGTCTGCCGTTGTCACATAGTCTCCAATGGCCGGGAGCCTGCTGTTTAATACCTCGTATGTCTCTTCCTCATTTTTCAGGCAGCACATAAGGCGGCCGCAGACGCCGGAAATCTTGGTGGGATTTAAGGAAAGATTCTGTTCCTTTGCCATCTTGATGGACACCGGAATAAACTCGGACAGATAAGAATGGCAGCACAGGGGCCTTCCGCAGATTCCGATTCCGCCCATGATCTTTGTTTCATCCCTCACGCCTACCTGGCGCAGCTCAATCCTTGTCTTAAATACGCTTGCAAGATCCTTTACAAGTTCTCTGAAATCAATCCTTCCGTCTGCTGTAAAGTAAAACAGCACCTTATTATTATCAAAGGTATATTCCGCATCAATCAGCTTCATATCCAGCTTGTGCTTGCGGATCTTTTCCTGACAGGTCTTAAATGCCTCTTTTTCCTTTTCCTTGTTCCGGGTTTCCACTGCCCGGTCCTCATCGGTAGCCATCCGGATCACCGGTTTTAACGGAGGCACAACCTTTCCTTCCTCCACCTCACGGTTTCCAAGCACTACATAGCCGTACTCAATCCCTCTGGCTGTTTCAACGATCACATGATCGCCGGTCTTTATATCACGGCCCGCAGGGTCAAAATAGTAGATTTTGCCCGCAGTCCGAAAACGAACGCCGATAACTGTCAACATCATTCCTCCTGTATTTACGCTTACTCTCAATTCTCTTTCATGGTAAGGAGCATCAGTTCCATCACAAGCTCCATATTTACATTGGCATCCAGACGTACTCTGGCCTTGTCAATGGCTGCCAGTATCCGTTCCAGACCCTCATATCCGCTTAAAGCCGCAACCTGCTTTACAGTAGAAAATTCATCCTTAAAGATCAAAAGGTTAATGTCCTTAGTTGTCTTATACATCAGAATATCCCTGTACCACATCTGCATAAAATCCAGGCAGTCATGAAGATCCAGATTATCATCCTTTAATTTACGGATATAATTTAACAGCTCAGAGATATCCATATCCTTCAGATGCTTTAAGAGATGAAGAATTTCCTCATACATAATCTTAAAATCCTCCGAATCTGCCAGATGAATCGCCTTTCCCAGATTTCCCCTGGCAAATGCAGCATAGATCTCAGCCTGTGCTTCTTCCACCTTCAGCGACTGGATCAGATATTCTTTTACCACCGAATCACGCAGGGGCTTTAACTTCAACTGCACACATCTGGAAAGAATAGTGGGAAGAAAGGCGTCCTGATTCGTGGTAAGAAGCAGAATTACCGCATAAGAGGGCGGCTCTTCAATAGTCTTAAGAAGGGCATTCTGAGCCTGAACCGTCATTTTTTCCGCTTCATCTACGATGTAGATCTTATAATAGCTGCTGTAGGGCCGGATCATAATGGTATTATTAATCTGCTCCCGGATCTCATCTACGCCAATACTAGCTGGCTTTTCATGAGTCACATAAATCAGATCCGGGTGATTACCCGAAAGCACCTGTCTGCAGGCATGACACTGCATACAGGGCTCCGGCTTTCCCTTTTCACACAAAAGGCTCAGTGCAAAGGCATTTGCAAGGGATTTTCGCCCCATTCCCGCTTCGCCGCTGAGTATATACGCATGAGAGACCTTGCCTGTTTCCACTGCATTTTTAAAATGCTCCTTAATCTGCTCATGTCCCAGAATATCCTTAAAAACCAGCATCTGCCATACCCCCTTTGGTTGCTTTTTATGCTTTAACCAGTATAACATAAGTTAATTTTGATGTATAGCCTTTTCATATGGCAAAAGCCGGTACAGGCCGCGCTTATTGGCGGCCTGTACCGGCTTTCCGACTGTTTTTATTAACCTTAAACTATGCCAGATACTTCTTCAGAACGTTTCTGACAGCTCCCGGGCCTGCAATTTCTTCTAAGAACATCTCTTCGATCCGCTCTCCGATACCTGCTTCATAAAGATCAATTCCGAAAATATTTGCGTTTGATAAAATGCTCTTTAACTGACCGGTATAGGTCTCCGGCTTTCCTACCACAATTCCCTCCAGCTGCTTTGTCAGTTCAGGAACCATAGGATCAGCAGACAGCTCAAATGCCTTGCCTTCATCATCTACTGCCAGAAGGTAACGGCACCAGCCTGCGATTGCCAGAGGAATTGCAGTCAGCTTCTTCGCATCGCCGTACTGCGCTACATAAGACTTGATTGTCTCGCCATAGCGGATACCTACCTTCTGGGATGTATCAGTTGCGATACGCTGAGGTGTATCAGGCATAAATGGATTCGGAATTCTTACCTGAATTACTTCATTTACAAAATCTACAGGAGAAAGAATGCCCGGATCTGTAACAACCGGCATACCCTCTACAGGACCGATCTGATGTACAAGCTTATTCAGCTGCTCATCCTTCATCTCATCTGCAATCAGGTCATATCCCAGTACGCAGCCATAAACGGCAAGAGCGGTATGGAGCGGATTCAGACAGGTTGTTACCTTCATGCGCTCTACCTTATTTACCGTATCACGGTCTGTCATATATACGCCGGCCTTCTCAAGAGCAGGTCTTCCGTTGGGGAATTTATCCTCGATAACCAGATACTGGGGTCCCTCTGCATTGACAAAAGGAGCAATGTAGGTCTTTTTGGAAGTAATAACCGGAGCCATATCCTCAATTCCGGCCTTTTCCAGCTCCTGGCATACAGAATCAGCAGGTCTTGGGGTAATCTTATCAATCATAGACCATGGGAAGGAAACCTGTGCCTCATCTGTGATGTAGGCTACAAAATCATCCTCTACAAAGCACTTTTTGCTCCACTCTTTTGCCATGGTTACGATAGAGCTCTGAAGCTTCTCGCCATTATGAGAGCAGTTATCCATGGAAACTACTGCCAGAGGATACTTTCCTGCCTTATAGCGCTCATAAAGCAGAGCACATACAACTGCCATAGCAGAACCGGCTTTGTCTGGTCCATTGTCAATATCTGCCTGAATAAACGGGAAATAAGAGCCATCTGCTCCCTTTAAAGCATATCCCTTCTCTGTAATGGTAAATGAAATCATCTGCAGACCAGGATTTACAAAAATTTCCTTCAGACGGTTCCACTGGGATGCGTCGTTAGACTGTGCCTTGATTGCCTCTGTCAGAGAGCCCAGCACTCTCTTATCAGTTGAACCGTCAGCCTTTAAGGTAACGGCCAGAACCAGATTGTCATAGGGTGCATAAATCTTGTCAACAACATCAAAATCGAAAGTTTCAACACAGGTAATTCCCTTTGAAGCTTCGCCATTTGCAATTAAAGTATCTGCAATGCCACCGATAAAGATACGGAAGATATTTCCGGCTCCAAAATGAACCCAGACCGGAGACTTCTTTGTTTCTTCTGCAACTGCTGCAATGTCATATGCAGGAAGAGCGACTCCCGCTTTCTCCCACTGTTCTTTTTCTTTTAAGCCGTTTAATGTTAATTTCATTCTTAACCCCTCTTTGCGTTCTTGTCAATTGCTTCCCAAAGACCCTGAAGATAGCAGGCTCCCAGCGCTCTGTCATACAGACCATATCCCGGCATAGCAACTTCGCCCCAGATCATTCTTCCGTGGTCAGGACGGATGCAGCCGTCAAATCCGGTGTCGTATAAGGTCTTCATGATCTCATACATATCCTTAGAGCCGTCAGAGGACAGGTGAGCAGCCTCCTCGAAATCTCTGTCGCTGTTATACTTTACATTTCTTACATGGGCAAATGGGATTCTGCCCTTTGCCATACGGATAATCTCACAGATATCATTTTCAGGATTGGAACCCAGGGAACCTGTACACAGAGTTAAACCGTTGTATGGCTTATCTACTGCCTTTAACAGACGCTCAATGGTTTCCTTATTTCTCACGATTCTTGGAAGTCCGAAAATAGGCCATGCGGGATCATCCTGATGAATACCCATATGGATATCGTATTTCTCACATACAGGGCCGATTGCCTCCAGGAAGTATACCAGATTGTTGAACAGTTTCTCTGAATCTACATCTTTATATGCATCAAATAATGCTTTCAGCTTTTCAAGACGCTCTGGCTCCCAGCCTGGCATCACAAAGCCATTGGACATCTTTTCAATAGACTCTCTCATATGCTCAGGATCGATCTGATCAATTACGTCCTGATTATATGCGAGAACTGTAGAGCCATCCGGTCTCTTTCTTGCAAGATCAGAACGGGTCCAGTCAAATACAGGCATAAAGTTGTAGCATACCATGTGAATGCCTGCTTTTCCCAGGTTCTCAAGGGTTGTAATATAGTTCTTAATATGCTCGTCACGCTTTTCAGTTCCGATCTTAATATCATCGGAAACGTTCACGGACTCGATACCCATAATAGACAGGCCTGCATCCTCAACAGTCTTCTTTAACTCTGCGATCTCTGCCTCTTCCCATACCTCTCCAGGCATCTTTCCCATAAGAGTTGTGATAACTCCCTTTACTCCCGGAATCTGGCGGATCTGCTCCAGAGTTACACTGTCATAGCCTGGTCCATACCAACGTAATGTCATGTTCATAATGTTCTACCTCCATATGTTAAATTTTGTTGCTTCATCATTTTGGGCCTGATAACGCTCTTACTTGTATGGTAGTATAAAATTTCAATTTGTTCAATATGTAATTTTTTATAAAAATTAACCTTTTAGTTTATTAATTCTGTACATATTATTTTTTATACCTCTCTTATATTGACTTTTATCCCATAGGGTTTTAGTATAGGTAGTATGTAAGTTGTTTAATAAAACCTGCTATGTTTCAAAAGGAGAGTGTGTGTTAATGAAAGCTGTACAAATCGTAAAGCCTGAAGACCTGAGAGTAATCGACATTGAAAAGCCTGTTATTGACGAAAAAAACAATGTTCTTGTAAAAATGACCGCTGCCGGCATCTGCGGTTCTGACATGGGTATCTACCATGGTACAAATGCTGCAGCAACCTATCCACGTATCATCGGACACGAGATGGTAGGCCGTGTTGACCAGGTTGGATCAAATGTCAAAAATCTGAAAGTAGGAGACCGTGTAATCATCAATCAGGTAACCAGCTGCGGCCACTGCTATCCCTGCCGCAAAGGACGCGGAAATGTATGCGATAATCTTGCTATCCGTGGCGTGCATATTGACGGAGGCTACCGCGAATTTATAGCTGTTCCTGAAAGCGACTGCTATGTTTTACCCGATTCCCTTTCTGATACGGACGCCATTATGATCGAGCCTACTACCATCGGGATCCAGTCCTGTACACGGGCTCAGCTGGAAAAAGATGATATGCTTCTGATCTATGGATCCGGAGCACTGGGCAGCACGATCTTAAAGGTAGCCCGTCTTCTCTGCGACCATATCATCGTAGCTGATATCATGGATGACAAGCTGGAACTTGCCAGACAGAACGGTGCTAAATACACCATCAATCCGCTGAAAGAGGATCTTACAGAAAAAATAAAAGAATATACAGAAGGCCATGGAAGCACCGTTTCCATCGACTCTGCCTGCACCAAGGATTCCCTCATTACTCTTTTAAAGGCAACCGGAAATGCCGGAAGAGTAATTACCATGGGCTTTTCAGTAGCTCCTACCGAGGTAAATCAGTTCCTGATCACCTCCAAGGAACTGGATGTCCGCGGTTCCAGACTTCAGAATCATATGTTCGGCAAAGCAATTGAACTGATCAACGAAGGCAAGCTTGATCTGAACGGTACTGTGTCACATACCTTCCCTCTGATCCGCGCTCAGGAAGCCTTTGACTTTAATGACAGCCATGATCCTTCCATCCGCAAGATTGCCCTTACCTTTGATTTCTAATTATCACATTTAAAGAAGGGATACATCATGAAAATTTTAGAACGGCAGCCTTCTGAAAAGGCTCGTTCCTACGCTATACGCGTACTTCTCTACAACATCACTGCCCTGGAACTGCCTCCGGGAAGTTCCGTCAGCGAAAACGAAGTATCTTCTGTCATGAACATATCCCGAACCCCTGTGCGGGAAGCTCTTATCGAGCTTTCCCGCATGGATCTTGTAGATATTCTTCCCAAACGGGGCAGTTTTATTTCCAAAATCGATTATGGATTGATTGAAGAATCTCGTTTTATGCGTCTCGTACTTGAGACAGCAATTGTGAAGCTTGCATGCGAACAGGGAATCTCATCCTATTATATGGAGCTGTTAGAGAAAAATCTCCGACAGGAATCTTCTCTGTCCAATACACAGGATTTCTCAGTCCAGCTGGAGCTTGACAATCATTTTCATCAGCTTCTTTTTGAATCTGTAGGAAAATCCAGAACCTTTGACATTATCTATTCCCAGATGATCCATTTTGACCGTCTCCGTATTCTGTCTTTAAAATCCTGGCAGGATGCGCGGGTAGTAAAAGACCATCAGAATATTCTGTATGCCATCCGTCAAAAAGACTCTGAATTGGCGGAAATGCTTATCACCCGCCACTTGACACGGTTTCAAGTAGAAAAAGCAGAGCTGACCAAACGTTATCCTGATTACTTTACGCTGTAATAAAACGGGCGTGTGAAAAACTTACGTTTTCTCACACGCCCGTTTCTGTTTTATACGGTTTTATCTACTTTTACAACTACCTTCATGTAGTTACCCGGATTCTTTTCAATATCCCGAATCGTCTCCGGTGCCTCATCCAGAGAAATAGTCTTGGTCAAAATCTTAGCCACATCTACCTTCTTTGTGTAAATCAGCTCGATCGCCTCTTCAAATTCTCCTGCACTTGTACGTGCTCCGCGAATATCAATTTCCTTACGCGTTATGATATCGGTAGGAATTGAGGTCTCTCTTGGAGGCCAGCCGGTAAGAGTAATTCTTCCTGCGTTGCTGACAAGATCAAGGCTGGAGCGAATTGCTGCATTGGATCCGCTGCACTCCATAACCTGCTGAGCCATCATTCCGCCTGTAATTTCACTGACTCTTGCAGCCGCATCTTCTTCTCCGGAATTGATTACATACTCAATACCCAGCTCCTTTGCAAAATCCAGACGCTCCTGAACAAGATCCAGAAGAATTGCATGTGCACCGTAAGCCTGTGCGATCATACCTGCCAGCAGACCAATAGGTCCTGCTCCGATGATCGCGCAGTACTCCCCTGCCTTTAATCCGCCTCTGTGGATTCCGTGAAGAGAAATAGTAAGAGGTTCTGCCATTGCAGCATCTGTCCAATCCATATCTTCCGGCATCTTTACCAGCATATCTGCCGGATGGCAAAAATACTCTGCCATGCCGCCGTCAATATGTACACCCAAAACCTTAAGGCTTGTACAGCAGTTTGTACGTCCGATAGAGCATGGATAGCACTCTCCGCAGTAAATGTATGGATCAACAATAACTTTATCGCCTGGTTTTAATCCCTTAGGATTATCTGCCGGAATTTCCTCTACGATACCAGCCAGCTCATGTCCAATGATCCTTGGGTAGGATACCAGTGTATTGGTTCCGCGGAAAGCACCTATATCACTTCCGCAAATACCAGCTGTAACAATACGGATCAGCGCCTCGCCCGGTCCCGGAACAGGCTTTTCCAGCTCTACACAATCTACATTTCTAGGTTCTTCCAGTTTAATTCCCTTCATTTTTCTCCTCCATTATTAAAGTGCGACTTTTACGACAACCTTTTTAACAAAGCATGGCCCGCCAGCCTGGCACCTTGGTTTATGAGCATCTTCAGGAGCAACGATGATCATATCTCCCTCTTCCAAAAGAACGGTTCCGCTTAACTCCGGCTCCTCATAGAAGATCAGATCATTTTCCTCAATGCGTTCCTTTACTTTAAGGCCATCTCTCTTGCAGATACCGAACTGCTCTTTTCCCTTTGCAACATACTGAATATCAAAGTATTTTTCATGGGTTTCAAAAAAACCTGTATCTGCCGGAATTGTAGTATATTCCTGAATGTTGGCTACTACTGTATCACCCATAATAGGATAGCTTCCTGCAGGCAGTGCATTGATATCTGTTTCTGCCAGCCACTTATAGGCACAGGTAAATTTCTCTTCCAGGTAATTATACTTCTCTGCAATACTTATATTTGAAAAAAACATAGTGCTTCCTCCTGTTTTTATTTGCTTGCTATATCAGTCGTAGACATATCTCCTGACGCCAGGGAACAAAGCTGCTTCCAGATTGCCTCGTCTACATGAATCCCCTTCTTCATGCTTTCTTCCCGTACCGCCAAAGTCCTCTCTCCCGGATAGCTTACGCTTCCGCCTTCGCGCTCAGGATGAGCTTTTTTAACCGCATCAATCCTCCGGTTCAGCATATCCTGGATTTCATCTTTGGAGCCAAACAGATAGGGATCATATGCAATAAAGATCTGGCAGCAGTTCGTACAGCTGCCTTTTGCCTGTATATCCATATCCGTTCCGCTCATTCCATTGGCCATAAGCGCTGCAGCCATATCCAAAGCAAGAGCCATACCGCTTCCTTTCCAGTATCCCATAGGAAGCCCCCGCATGGTTTCCTCTATGGCGCCCGGATCGCAGGTCAGATTTCCATCCTTATCAAATCCTCCCGGATAGGGAAGCTGCTTTCCCGCCAGACGATAAACTCCCAACTTTCCATAAGCGTACAGACTCATAGCCATATCAAGGATAAGCGGGCCATCCTCCCTTGGAATCGCCATACAGAACGGGTTGTTTCCCACACTGCGCTTATCGCTTCCCCACAATGGCATACAGCTTTCCGCATTAATCCAGCTCATACCCATAAAGCCTGCTTCAGCCATTTTCCATACATAGGTTGCGCCTCTCATCCAATGAGTAGTGTTTTTCAGGGCAACACAGCCAATCCCATGTTTTTTCGCCAGCTCTACAGCTCTGTCAGCACAAAAGAGCGCATTGGTAATGCCAATCCCCAGTTGTCCGTCATAATTTTCCACTGCGCCCTTTGCACCTGCAAGCTGAGGCTCGCCTTTAATGTTAACCCATCCCTTTTGAACATATTCCACAAATCTGGGAATTCGATTCAGTCCATGGCTTTCTACCCCATCAGCACTGGACTGAATATGAACAGCTGTACATATCTCAGCCTTTTCTTCTGTAAGTCCCAGATTCAGGAAAATCTGCTTTACATCCTGCTTTAATTTGTCATAAGGAACACGAACCCCCATATTTCCTCCCGGATTTACTTACTTGCAATGTCCTTTGTTTCCATATTGCCTGCAGCCAGAGCACAGATCTGCTCCCAGATTGCCTCGTCCACAGAAACTCCGTCCTTCATGCTCTTTTCGCGAGTGGAAATCGTTCTCTGTCCAGGACAGCTTACATGTCCGCCTTCATGCTCCGGATGAGCTGCGTTTGCAGCATCAACACGCTTGTTCAGCATAGCCTGAATTTCTTCTTTGGAACCAAACAGATAAGGATCATATGCAATAAAGATCTGGCAGCAGCCCGTGCAGCTTCCACGATTCTCATTGTCCATATCTGTTCCGCATTTGCCGTTTGCCATAAGAGCAGCAGCCATATCCAATGCAAGAGCCATGCCGCTTCCCTTCCAGTATCCGGTAGGAAGAATTCTCTTACTGTCCTCAATTGCTCCCGGATCGCTGGTCAGATTTCCGTCCTTATCAAAGCCGCCCGGATAAGGAAGCTGCTTTCCTGCCAGACGGTATACACCCAGCTTTCCATAAGCATACTGGCTCATCGCCATATCGAGCACAATAGGGCCATCCTCTCTTGGAATTGCCATACAGAATGGATTGTTTCCAACGCTTGGCTCGTCGCTTCCCCACAGAGGCATACAGCTTTCTGTGTTGATCCAGCTCATACCCATAAAGCCTGCCTCAGCCATCTTCCATGCATAGGTGCCGCCTCTCATCCAGTGAGTCGTATTTTTTAAAGCAACACAGCCAATTCCATGCTCTTTCGCCAACTCTGCAGCCCGCTCTGCACAGAAAAGAGCATTTGTAATACCGATGCCCAGCTGACCGTCATAATTCTCCACAGCGCCTTTGGCTCCTACAAGCTGAGGCTTTCCTTCCAGATTGATCCATCCCTTCTGAACATATTCCACAAATCTGGGAATACGGTTCAGTCCATGGCTCTCAACGCCGTCTGCACTGGACTGGGTATGAATTGTAGCACAGGTCTCGGCCTGCTCTTCTGTAAGGCCCAGATTTAAGAATGCCTGTTTTACGTTTTTCTTTACTTCCTCATAAGCAACGCGAATACTCATATCGTTTCTCCTTTATTTTTTATACAGGCTCCCCTTCTTCACAGCAGGGAATTTTGCCTGCGTATTCCATTATCTCTTCATATAAACCGCTGGCTTCCTCCGGCGAATAGCCATATACCAGAAACACATCCATCACATAAGGGGAGTATGGAATTCCCGTGATAGCCTGGGCAAAGGCCATTGCGGCAATTTCACTTAAGGCAATCACCGTGGAGTCATTATGCAGAGGTCCCAATGACCAGAGCCGGATCTTTTCCTGTTTTGTAAAAATCTCATCCTTATATTTTTCTTCTACAAAATGAAACAGCTCATGAGCCAGCAAAAGGCCTTTGATATCCAGCTGTTCAGTTAAAACCTCTTTCACTTCAGGACGCTCTGTAAATTTGTGCGCCTTCTTCACAGCATCCATGTAAATCTTTATATTGCCCGGTTCCCGGAATTCTGCAAACAGAACCCTGTCTGCATTTTCCGGAAACGTAGGATACTCTACCTTCAGCCCCATAGCTGCCGATAATTCCTCAGGACTTCGGACACCGTAAAGGCAGCAAATCTTCTCAGCATACTCTCTGCCGCAGCAAACAGCCTGCTTCATCCAGCTTTTTCGCTGCCCGTCATCAAACTTTCCATTCAGCGGCTCTCTGGAAAAAGCATATGCATACATATCCTCTATCGGAATGGATGTCAGATCCTGAAGCATACGGACCAGAGGACGTACCTTAAAATGAGGACGTTCGTATCTTACCGGTCTCTGCTTTCCAAAAAGTCCGTCTGTAATGGGCTTTAAAGCTTCCTGAACCTTATTTCTGTCCATAACTGCTTATATCTCCGTAACTGAACCTACGATAATAATCTCCTCATCAGGCTCTCTGTCTCCCAGATCCAGATCCATCAGCAGGAAGATCTGCTCCAGATCAATTGCGCTGTAATCGCCTACTCTTGGACCTACGCATACAAAGAAATCAGGACGAAGAATGGAGTCTGTCTTAAATACGGCAGCCTCTTTCCAGATTGTTTCCACTACTTCTTTGTAATCGCGAACCGGACATTTTACAACCATACCGTTGGAGCACTGAACCTTGATAAAGCCCTTCTTATCAACAATACGCAGAGGATTCTTTCCCTCTCTCTCTCCCTGGTATACATAGAACTTGTCCGTCTTCTCTGCCAAGTGAATCTGGCTTACCTTTGATCCAAAATCCTGTGTAGCCAGTTCCAGAGCCTCTGCCTCATCACACTCTTTCAGAAGATCCGTTGTCTTTACTTCTGTAGATCCTGTTGCGATTGCTGTTACCTTACCGGTCTGACTGTCGATTTCAATATGCACCTCTACCGTATCAGGTGATGCGCCGGAGCTTACCGCCGCGTCAGCCGCCTCTTTCTTAATCTCGCGGATATCATCCTGAGTCGGATTGGGGATCACTCGCTCTACTACGTCACGGACCATGGAAAGCGCAACGCCGATAGAGGAAATAACCTCAGCATTCTCCGGAATGCTGTACTGCAGTCCCATCTTTCCTGCACAGTAAGGTACAAGAGACGCTGCTCCGCCTCCGCAGCCTACCAGCTTCATGCTGTCATGATCCAGCTGATACTTCTCAGCCAGAGCGTTGATGCAGGCATTTACCTTCTCATAATCCTTATCCAGAATCTGTGTTGCAAGCTGCTCTACAGTGATTCCAAGCTTATCTGCTACAGGCTGCATTGCCTTGCGGGCTGCATTGGCATTTCCATAAGCAAAATACTTCTTATCGATCAATCCCAGAACATTGGCTGCACAGGTATTGGTAAAGCAGATACGCTTTCCGTTCTTTAAACGGATTGTAACGTAATCAGCAGGATCGCTTGGTTTCGGTCTTACCATCTCGATCTGCGGATCAACAATCTCCTCTTCAGGAGTAAAACATGCGTATTCACAGCCTGCGATATGAGCAGAACGAGGACCTACGTCTACTACTTCCTTGTCATTGATACGAACCATAGAACCGCCGGCACATCCAAGAATGCGGACATCCAAAGAACTGATATATGTATCATGGCCTCCGATCTGGGCATAGTCTACACCGGGACGGCCATTCTTGATTACACCGATATTGGTTGTTGTTCCACCTACCTCAAAGTAAATGGCATTGGATGCTCTTAAGTACATCAGCGATCCCATAACAGATGCGGCGGGGCCGGATAATGCAGTTAAAATCGGTCGCTTACGCATCTCGTTAATCTCCATAACACCGCCGTCGCCTCTCATGATCATCAGTGGAACCTGAACGCCTGCTTCTCTTACAGAAGACTCTGTTGCGTTTGCAGTTGCCATCATCTTAGGAAGGATGGACGCGTTAATTGCAGCTGTACGGGTACGTCTTGTAAGTCCATACAGTTTTGTAATATCAGAAGCCATACTAACCGGCACATTTTTCTTTTCTGCACAGTCATGGATCATCATTTCCTCATCCATGCTGTCTACGCCAAAGGCCATAGAAGCAACAATTACCTGTGCGCCCTGGCTGATCAAGTCATCAATATTTTTATTGATCACTTCCTCCGTCAGCATCTTTTTCTTAATGAAGGTATTAAATACCTTGATCATTCTGCCAACTTTTTCATCCAATACAATATCCTTCAAAGCCAGCTGGCGCTTTGCAAGAAATCCTTCCAGACCGCCTCCCGCTACGCCAACTACACCTACATTTGCCACGTCGCCCTCAATAAAAGCATTGGTAGCCTGAGTAGTAGAATGGGCTACGAACACTACATCTTCCGGTGCAATGTCATTTTCCCGCATACAATTCTGAAAACTCTGAACAACACCGGCAGCAACGCCGTTCTTGTCATCGTGGGTTGTCTTTACTTCATTTTTTCCAATAATTTCGTGGGTTTCATTGTCCATTGCTACGCATTTTGTGTAGGTTCCACCTACGTCAATACCCATGCGGACAGCTCTGTGCTTACGTTCTGCCATACTTCCCATATCCTTTCAATTTGATTATTCCATTAAATTTTCAGAAACATACTAAAGGGGCTGCGGGCGCATCCAGAGCGCCCGCAGAATAAAGATATACATTGTTTGAGAGATTTTATTGCAAGATTAGATGAACCATTCAGCGCCAAGTCCGGCAAGCATGATAAATGCTGCCGCATACTGAAGGACACCTGTCAAATATGCATTTGGAATTGATAATTTCAAGAAGTCCTTAGAATCAACCTTGGTGTAAGCCAATCCCCATGCAACCCAGGACTGTGTAATACAGCATCCGATGTTAACCGTGATTGTAGGAATTGCAAATACTGCATATAAGAATGGAACTGAGAAGGAAGCCACATTGGAAAGAACGCCTAATGTAGCGGCGCCGCAGCCTACCAGAGTCATAGGGCCACGGAACAGTCCCATAAACAGCAGGGCTGCAAATGCAATACATACAACAAGCTCGCTTCTGGGCATGATTCCGCCAAGAACGACCTTAAAATAAGGAGATGCATAGGATGCTACTGTGTTGAACATCGGCAGTGTAAGAAGGAAGCCTACCAATGGAGCGGTGTCTACAACGCCGTCATAATACAGCTTATTTACCAGCTGGCAATTCTCCTTAAATGTACCCTTCATCTTTCCGCACAGGAACAGAGCTGCAAAACCGGCAATTACGAAGCCGCCGATAACGGAAAAATCAAGCCAGATCTTTAAGATAACAGGAACAATCGGAAGGATCAGAGTATAGAACGGAGCGTTCTTCTGATCTGCAGTGCCTCTTGTCTGGGCAGCCCATGCGTGGCTGGTCTTTGAGGATTTAAGGTAAACTGCGGAAAGAACAGTTGTAGCAACAAGCATGATCAGCAGAGCTGCAAGACCCCAGTGGCTTACATACCATCCCAGAGTAAAGTCAGGCATCTGATCCGGCTGGATAAAAAAAGCGCGGTACTGTGCAAAGTTAACAGGGTTCAAGTAAATACCTGCTGCAACAGAACCCATAAAGCTGAACATGGCAATTGCTTTCGGAACTCCTAAAGACATAAGAATAGGAAGAACGATAACGCCGATTGCGATAACAGGGCCAGCTCCTGTCATAGCCGTAAAGATAACAGCTGTAACAATATTCAGCAGAGTGATAGTAACCAGAGGCTTGTCTCCGCCTAATTCAACAGTCTTACGAATCAGGGTAGACGCAATTCCGGTCTCCATCAGAACACGACCAAACCATGCACCCCAGCATACGTTTACCAGTGTAGTTCCCCAGCCTTCCGGAGCGCTCTGGTAAATCTTGTTCAGGATACCAACCAGTCCCTTTGCACCTTCAAACTGAAGAACCGGATTGGACTCCAGGAATGCCTGGCTTGCAAATAATGTGCCTCCCAGAGGAAGGATTGTCCAGATAAGTGTGATGATCAAGAATCCGATCATCAGGTTGTGGCCTTTAATACAGTAATATGCCAGGCCAAAAAACGTAAACAATAAAATTATACCGATGATATATTCCATGGTATTTCCTCCATTTCTTTTTTCCCTACGTCATACACATTGCATCTCTCTCAACAATGATATCCCCATTTCATCTCCCTTCATGATAAATTAGTATATTTTCTAACCGGCGTCAAAACGTCCTGACAGTTTTTTGCTGTCAGCCATTTTTGTCAGCCGGAAAAGAACTGTGGATAAAATCCCTGAATGGAATTCGTATTAAGAAGAATTCTGTCAAAATGGCTGGAACAGATCAAAGCTGCCGCTTCCGTATCCTTCCTTTTCAGATGGTCCAGAAGCATCCTTCCTTCTATCTGCATATGCTCCCAGCCAGAGGGACCATAATACCGCTCCGCCTGAAAACCATATGTACTGTAATACAGATAATTCGCTCTCAGCATGTCACAATCCATAATCCGGAACATTTCCCAAATGTGCTTCTTATCGCAGAGAACCGAAAGCGCATAGCTTAACTGCTGTTCCAGAATCAAAAGATCAGCGATCTCTTCCTTTTTTATACTTTGTTCATCCAGTACATCCTCAAGAAGCTTCAGCTGTTCTTCTGAGATATCGCTTCTGCATATCTCCTCAATCATGGACTGTTCGAGTACTCTGTGAGTATACACAGACTGTTTGATCCGTTCCGGATCAATCATAGAAACAGCCGTTCCCTTCTGGGGATAAACAACAACATAGCCTTCCTCTGTCAACTGGGCAAGAGCATCCCTCACTGCCGACCTCCCGGCATTCATCTGAGCAGATATGATGTTCTCACTGAGCATCTCTCCCGGCTCTGCCTTTAAGGTAAGGATCTGATATTTCAGAGCATTGTAAACCTCGTTCTGAGATCTGATCTTATCCAGAAGCTCTTCTGCCTTAATCATCCGACCCCGTCCTCCTTTGTCCTGTTTAATCATTTTGCATACAAGCTTTAAATTGCATACAAGTTTTACTCCTGATTGCATATCAGTTTCAAAAAAAACAGCCTATCAAATCAGGCGTGTGTTTGTCGCTATGTATAAAATATCATATTTTTTTAACAAATACAATATCTTTTTTTATTTTTTGTTAATAAATTTTGTTTTTGTTTGTTATCCGTATTGCTTTTTCCACAAGTAATGATAAAATAAGATTAGAGCTTTATTCGATTTGAAATTGCATACAAGTTTGCAGTTAACTATATTTTTAAGAAAGAACGGTGACACACATGACACTGGCCTTATTTCAAAACCAGACGCTTCCTGCCCGCAGGCCTTCCGAGGATGCGCGGCAGTATGCCTACCGTATTATACGAAAATTCATCCTTGAGCTTCATCTTCTTCCCGGCCAGAAGATGAATGAAGCGGATCTTGCCTCATCTCTGAATATGAGCCGGACTCCAATCCACGATTCGTTTTTCAAATTATCCAGAGAAAATCTGGTAGACGTCATACCAAAGCGGGGCGCATTTGTCTCCAAAATCGACCAGAAACGCATTGATGACTCTGTATGGATTCATCAAAAGCTGGGAAGCGCCATGATCCATTCCATTTATATAAGAAAGGTTCCCAAATCCGAGCTGGAGCTTCTGTACTGTCCCATCCAGCAGATGAACAGCTATATGCTTAACGGAAATTCAGCTCAGACCGTTCAGCTTCTGTCGGAATACTACCATCAGCTTTATATGCTGGCTGGAAATCTGGATCTGGTATGGTCTTCTCTTCAGAAAACCGATACGGATTTGAGACGCCTGCTGTCTCTGGCTGTAAGCAGACCCAATGTACTGGAAGGCTTGATGCAGGAGCTGACGAATCTGACAGACGCCCTTATAAACCGTGATTATGACAATGCGGGGCTGATCTATGACCACCATTTCTCCAGAATCCGGATGCTTACAGCCCCTCTCAGAACCCATACCCCCCAGTACTTTACAGAACCTGTGCTGCCCTGTGCTGCCAGCGCTTCTCCACAGAGTTCTGATTTATCCTCTTAAAGAAAGGCGGTATCACATTATGACTGACTATCATGCATTATTTTCTCTCAAAGGAAAAACAGCACTGATCACCGGAGGAACCGGCGGTTTGGGAAGTGCGATTGCCAGAGCATTTCTTCAGCAGGGCGCTCAGGTCGCTGTCTGCGGTACCCGTCCGGAAAAAGCAGCTCCCATAGAAGAACTGGCTAAAAGCCTGGATCGTCCATTTTTATCCCTCTCCTGCGATCTGACTGATACAGAAAGCACAAACCAGATGCTCAACTCCATAGAACACACCTTCGGCACTGTAGATATCCTTGTAAACAGTGCCGGAATCAACCGTCTGATCCCTGCTGAGGAATATGACGACCAGACCTTCCAGACGGTTATGGATATAAACATCGCCTCTCTCCACCGGATTACCCGTGAAGTAGGAAAACGGTTTATGATCCCTCAAAAACAGGGACGGATTCTGAATCTTTCCTCTGTAAAAAGCCTGATCGGAACAAAGCAGGACTACATTGCCTACTGTACAAGTAAAGGCGCTGTCAATATGTATACCCGCCAGCTGGCCTGTGAATGGGGAAAATACGGCATCACCTGCAACGCCATTGCTCCCACTTTTGTATACACTCCCATTAATGCATTCCAGCTGGATGATCCGGTATTTTACAAAACATTAACCGAACGTATTCCCCTTGGAAGAATCGGCAAAGAGCAGGATATTGCTTCTGCTGCCCTTTATCTGTGCAGCGACGCCGCCTCTTTTGTAACCGGACAGATTCTCTGCGTAGACGGAGGTCTGACTGCTATGCAGTAATTCTGCACACGACTTACTGCCTTTCAATATCCATCAAAAACATTTACCATTAGGAGGTATCATTATGATCTACGGAAACATCAACAGCAAACACTTTGAACAGGAACTGGCAATCCTTCCCAGACCACTGCAGAACGCAATCCGCTTTTTAAAGGATAACGACCTGGCCAATCACGAACCAGGAAGATTTGATCTGGATTTTGAAGGTGTCCCTGTTATTTTACAGGTTCTGGATCTGACTACCGCTCCAAGAGAAACACTTCGTCCGGAAATTCACCGCAAAAATATAGACGTACAGTTCCTTGCCTCCGGCGGACCGGAAGAAGCCGGATTTTACTGGGATAACGGTACAAGCCAGATAGATGAAGATTTGCTGGATACCCCTCGTGATATCCTCTTCTATCACAATAACCCTGCTGTACCGGAAGGCCGTATCTCTTTAGATATAGGTACCTACGCTGTATACTTCCCATGGGATGTACACATTCCTGCAATCCAGACCGGAACAGCCAGCGCTCCTATCCGTAAAATCGTTATAAAGGTTCCTGTGGAAGCCTGCGTATAACAGCAAGGAGACTATTTCATGACCATCGACCGACACTTAAAACACCTGGCACAGAAAGATCCTGAAAACCGGCAAAAAGCCCTTCTTGATGTTCTCATCCAGGAGGGACTGGAGTTTAGCCTTCAGGAACAGGAACCGTCCATTCAGAACCCTCGCGGAATACGTAACTACCTTTTAACTCCCTGGCGTCCTGAGCCCTCTCTCCTCTTCTGTGCTCACTACGATGCTGTACCCGGAACATTTGGAGCTAATGACAATGCTGCAGCAGTCTGTATCCTGATCCAGCTGGCACAGACTCTGAAAAAAGAGCATATTCCGGCCCGTTTTGCCTTTTTTGATGGCGAAGAAGCAGGTAATATGGGCAGCAAATTTTACGTTTCTTCCCTGGACCGTACTTCCCTGACAGGTGTCATCAATCTGGATGTATGCGGCTATGGAGATACCATTGCCATCTGTGGAAAGGGACATGAAAAAAAGCCGGTTATGCGCCCCTTCTGTCAGAAAAAGCTTCTTGAATCCTACAGAGGACAGCTTTTAAAATACCTCCCCAAAAGCGATGACAGCTCTTTCAGAGGACTTCATCTTCCCGTATTGAGCCTGGCCGCTGTTCCCCTGTGGGATATACAGTATTTAAAAGCTCTGGCCTCTTATGGAGAGGGCCTTTTAGGTCGTCCTCCGGAATTTGAGATGATCCTCGGACAAATGGAGGTAATCTCTACCATGCATGGCGGATATCGGGATACACCGGAATGGATAAGCTCTGATACCATGAATCAGATATACCACTATCTTCTTGATGGCATGCACAGCCCTCCTGTTTCATCTAAAAGATTCATCTTCTTTTAATTCAGAATCCAAGGGGCAGGCAACTGCAAATGCAGCTGCCTGCCCCCTGACTGTATACACAGCCCCAAATTACTTTCTGCCTTCCATTGCATGAACCAGATTTACTACAAAGGTATGTCCCGGCACATCCACTCCATATTTAGCAGCAGCCCGTACAACAGAACCACTGATGGTATCTACCTCAGTTCGTCTTCCATCTCTTAAATCTGCCCGGATAGACGTACATCCCTGGGGATTATTTAATGAAGTTTTTCTTACCTTTTCCCTTACAGCTTCTTCATCAAATTCAAGACCTGCTGCCGCAGCCGTAAGAATTGTTTCATGAATCAGCTGGCAGCAGAGCTTCCATGCAAATTCATCTGCCGCAATATACCCCATATCTACCTGAAGAACACCTGTCAGAGCACTCAAAGACACATTGGTAAACAGCTTATCCCAGATCAGATACTGAATATTTTCATGAATCCGAACCTCAAAGCCGCAGCTGTCAAAATTTTCTTTCAGACGGGTCAAAAATCCATCCCGATCCTCTGTCAGCATTCCCACATTGGTAACACCTGTTCCGCCTCTGCGCACATGACCCAGACCTAAAACAGCACCGTTATCCTCTGTCGTTCCAATAATCACCCGGTCTTCACTTACAAACTCTTTCAGCAGATCCTCGTGACCAGCTCCATTCTGAAGGGTCATCAGGCGGGTATCCGGACCGATAAGAGCCGAATTGTTTTCCAGAGCTGCTCTGGAAAATAATGCCTTTACAAAGAGGATCACCAGATCAACAGGCTTTTCTTCTGATGTATCACAAAGAGCCTTGGGCTGATAGGAGACAGAAGTTCCGTTTTCATCAACCAGAAGACCATTTTTATTAATCTGCTCTACTACCTGCTGATTGGTATCTACCAAAATAACTTCATTATGCTGCGAAAGATGGCCTCCATAAATAGATCCCATAGCTCCCGCACCAATTACGGCAATTCTCATAATATCTCCATTCTTATGTCTGTTTTCACAGACAGCACTGTATTTCTTCCTTTACTTATGAAAACTCAGCCAGTCCCTCAATTGCATATGCACGTACAGGGCTGGAATCCAGTCCCTTGATCGGAAGTGGAGAATAGCTCATGAAGAATACATCCTTCTTTAACTGCTCCAGATTCTTTAATACTTCCAAAAATACGATATTCTCAGCCATAAGGATATCGTGGAACGGCTTTACATCCTCGTTACAGTTTTCAATAGAAACGCCGTCACCGAAGCCTACAGCCTTTACCTTATGATCCTTAAACCACTGTGCACTTTCTGCACCCACTAAGAGACGCTCATCCTTGTCAGTATTGGTATCCGGAGTAAATGGAGCCAGCTTATAAGAAGAATCGATGATCACGATATCTCCTTCTTTTACCTTACCTGCTTCACGATCTAAATCAGCTGCTGTAATATGGCCTCTCTTTGCCACAGTATCCTTAAAATCAACATATACTGCTCTGCCCAGGAATGTAGTCAACGGCAGATCAGCAGCAGACGGCCAGTTATCATCATGATG
Source organism: Clostridium sp. AT4 (assembly GCF_001517625.2). GTDB lineage: Bacteria > Bacillota > Clostridia > Lachnospirales > Lachnospiraceae > Enterocloster. Next base: position 69,480 of record NZ_LN999824.1, read on the forward strand.
ATAAGGACACTCGCAGTGCGTTCCCAGATGGCTCATCAGGTCCATATGGGTATGGAAATCCGGAATCGGGCCTCCTGTATTAAAACGGAAAAGATGGCATCTTCTTGTCTCAGTAGCCGGGTCCAGAATCTTGGACAGATCAATCACTCTTAAATTTCCCATTTCATAAACACACATTTTATTTTCCTCCTTTAATTTAGATCACTGTTAAACAGTACCTCTGTTTCTACAGGCAGACTGGCATTTCCGCCCTTCCACCCTTCTGTATACCAGTATACCGGTAAATAAATAGGATGTCAAGATTAGATATTATGTCAAAATATACAACATTTATACAGATGTTTTATGCATATTTTCTTATTCATCTTCCTGCTCCTGCGGTAACATGGGATCTCCTTGACATCAATCTGTCTTTGACTTAAGATTAGCCTATAAAATGATTTTGAGTCAGGTGAATTTTTATTATGAAAGAGAAAAGCTTCCTGCAGCAGCAGGCATATGATACTATAAAAAGCAGCATTTTATCAGGCGAAATGGAACCAAACCGCCTTTACTCCGAAACCAAGCTCTCTGCACAGATCGGCATATCCCGTACGCCTGTCAGAGAAGCGCTCCAGTGCCTGAGCCAGGATGGATATATTACAGTTATTCCCAGCAAAGGTTTTATGATCCGACAGCTCAACGATAAGGACATGAAGGACAGTATTGAGATTCGCTGTGCCATTGAAGGCTTCTGCACCAATATGGTCGCTTCACAAATTGATACAGAAAAGGGACGACAGCTGCTTCACAGTCTGGAACAGACTCTTTCTGATATGGAAGAGTCCCTGGAAAACGGAGTTCAGCTGGAACACTTTATTGATTCTGATCACCAGTTTCATCTTCTGCTGGTGGGATATATGGAAAACGATGAGTTCAATCAGATTTTCCAGCGCCTTCTCTATCTGATCCGGCTCACGTCTCAGGATGCCCTGGCTGTGGAAGGCCGTATTCAGGGAACGATGGAAGAACACCGAAATTATCTGCACGCTCTTCGGAACGGAGACGGTCCCAGAGCATACCAGCTTATGATGGAGCATCTGCTGATGCCGCTTAAGATGCATGAAAAATGAAGGGCTCTACCGCCCTTCATTTAATATATAGTAAATCCCGTCTTTACTGGAATTCAACACCAGTTCCTGAGGATATCCTGCCGCTTCCAGCATTTTAACCGCTTCTGTCAAATCCCCTACATCATAGTAAATGTGGGCATCACTTCCCAATATAACAGGAAGACGGTATTCTTTGGCAATAGAAAGCCATTTCATTACGTTTTTATACGCATTTTGCCGTCCAGACCGCGGATTGAAAGAGGAATTATTGACTTCCAAAGCTACCTTATGTTCCAATGCTGCCGGAATCAGACGGTCATATTCCAGTGGATATCTGTCGTCATCAGGATGACCGATTATTTTAACATACGGATTCTTCATTGCTCCAATTAAAGCGTCCGTGTTCTCTTTTGGAGTTCCAGGCTTGATACAGGGTATGTGGAGACTGGCAATTACATAGTCCATCTTCCTGAGAACCGTCTCGTCCAGATCCAGATTTCCATTAAAATCCATAATATTAGCTTCTACACCGGTAAAAATCCGTACTCCCATTACTTCCTGACGAAAGCATTTAAAATTGCTAAAATAAATAGAAGGAGCCGAGCCAGGCATGGCGGGCGCATGATCGGACATTCCAAGAGCGAAAAGCCCTTTACCTGCCGCCTCCTCTACATTTTCCTTAAAGGTGCTGAAGGCGTGCCCGCTGGCCACAGTATGCGTGTGCATATCAAAATAAATATTCATTTCAAGTTCCTCGTCTATGCGCTTAATGTGAATGATATGTGATCTCCGGGATTATATTCCGCCTGACAGCCTGCATATATGGTGAGGACTTCATCCCGATGCTGAACAGAATAATGAATTTCTCTTCCGTTATACTGCTTATTGACAATGATTCCCTGAATTCCATTTCCTTCCGGCTGAATAGTCAGCTGTTCCGGTCGAATGGGATAAAGTCCCTTATTACGAAATTCCATCGGAATCATAGGATTTCGCAGCAAAATATTTTCATCCTTAACATGGAAGGAATCTCCACACCATGAACCTTTTAACAGATTACAGCGACTGACAAAAGTAGCGGCAAAAACTGTTTGCGGATCCCTGTAAATCTCCCTTGGCGTGCCGATTTGCTCCACCGCTCCATCCTTCATGATAATGATCCTGTCTGCCATAGCCAACGCCTCGCTCTGGTCATGGGTCACATACAGAATTGTAGCTCCCGTAAGCTTATGGATATTCTGAATTTCCCGACGCATATCAATTTTAAGTTCTGCATCTAAGGCGCTCAGTGGTTCATCCATCAGAAGGATTGAAGGTTTCCCCACAATGGCCCGTGCCAGGGCAACCCTTTGACGCTGACCTCCGGAAAGTTCCCCAGGGAGACGGTTTTCGTAGGGTTTCAGTCCAGTACAGCTGACAGCCTGTTCTATTGCGGCTTTCTTTTCCTCTGAACTCATGCCTGAATGACGCGGGCTTTTTAATGGAAATTCTATATGCTGACGTACCGTCATATGCGGCCACAGAGCAAACGATTGAAATACCATTCCCAAATCCCTTTTTTCTACAGGAACCATGTGTCCCTGTCCAGAATAGATTTGATCGTTAAGGCGTACAATACCGCTTGTAGGCTCTATAAAGCCTCCAACAATACGAAGAAGGGTAGTTTTTCCACATCCAGATGGACCCAAAATAGCAACAAATTCCGAATCTCTGATATCCAGATTAATTTCCTTGAGGGCCTGGGTTTTGCTGAATGTTTTTGTAACCTGCTGTATATGTAGGCTCATAACCGTTTTCCTCCTGTTTAACAGATGTTAAATGATCGCGGTTAAGCAGACAGTATCCTGCTACCACCAAAATTGTAATCAGAACGGACATAGCTGCCGCAAGATTATAGTCGCCGCCCTGCTGATAGTTAAAAATAGTCAGACCGATCGTTTTAGTTCCTGCAGAAGCCAGCATGGATGACAAAGTCAGCTCTGTGAAAGCCGGAACAAAAATCATAAACGCACCGGACAGGATCGGACCGGCAACAAGCGGAATAAGAATCTTTATCCATTTGATCCAAAATCCTCTTCCTGAAGCAGCGCAGGCCTCCTCTATGGCAGGTTCTACAGAAAGAAGGGCGATGGTACTTCCCTTGATCTGCAGAACCAGATAGCGGGTAATATAAGCAACCACCAGAATATTAATGGTGCCATAAATTCCAGGATATACCCCCGGAATAGGTTCAACCCAGTGAAAAATCATAGACAAAGCAAGAACAATGCCGGGAATAGCATACGTCAGAGAAGCACATTTTTCCAGTAAAGCTGCCGCCCGGCTTTTTTTTCTGAGTTTCCCATAAGCGATAGCCGTACCTGCCACAATACATACAAGCGTAGTTACCACTGCCAAAGTCAGACTGGTATGAATCGCGGAGATCACTCCTCTGTTATGAAACACAAAGGCAAAATTTTTTAAAGTCAGATTTTCAGGAACAAAATCCAGTCCATAAGCTTTCAAAAAAGAAGATGCTGTCATGGCAGCCATGGGAATAATGTTCAAAATCAAAAGAAGCACCAGCGTTCCCCATTCTAAACATAAACGCAGTGGATTTTTTAAATGTATCCGCACCGAATAGTCTTCTTTAATGCTGTCCATGGATGCACCGCGTTTTACAAAAAATCCCTCCAGCATAGTACCTGCTGCGGCGATAACCGACAGGATCATGGACAGAGCCGCTGCCAGCGGAAACGCATTTGGACCAAATCCAATGGCATTCTCGTAAATATAGGTACTTAAAACCGGAATTCCAGAAGAAATTCCCAGAAAAGCAGGTACAGAAAAATTATCAATGGCAGATAAAAAAGCCAGTACGCTTCCTGCCGCAATTGCCGGAGCAGCGGATACCAGATTAATTTTCAGTATAGCCTGTCTCTGGGAATAACCGCAGGCTCTGGCTGCCCATTCCATATCTCTGGGAATTTTTCTCAGCATATGAACAACATTAACATACACAATAGGAATATTACAGAATCCCAGTACCAGAATGATTCCTCCCATGGTGTAAATATCCACACCCGGAAGTCCGATAGAAGTCAAAAATCCATTGAACGCCCCTCTGGAGCTGAAAAAGCTGCTCCAGGAAAGGGTAATGATGTACGATGGAATAATAAAAGGAAGCAAAACCAGGAATTCAATAACGCCCTTACGTTTTATATTACAATAGGCGGTGAGAAATGCCAGTCCGCTGCCACAGCCAGCGGCCAGAGCGGTGGAACTCACAGCAATAATAATTGTATTAACAATAGCTTTTCTGGTACGCTCCTGAGATAAAAGTCCGGCAAAATTATCCAGTCCATATCCATTCTCCACGGTAACTCCCATGAGCAGGAGACGGATCAAAGGAAGAAGAAACACCAGGGCTGCCAGCAGATAGACGGCTATCCTGGCAATGGACGCCCCTGTTTTACGTATCGTTTCCATATAGATCTCCTGTTATTTACTGAAACATCTGGCTGAACTGTTCTTTATCTGCTTCACGGTTCTGATACAGTTCCTTCGTATCCCAGGTAAGAGGTGTGATCTCATCGATACGCTTAAATCCTTCAGGAACTTCAACTCCGCTCTTTATGGGAGTATAGCCAATCTCAGCGGTCAGAGCCTGACCCTCCTCGGAGAGTACAAAATCCACAAATGCTTTGGCCAGATCCTCACTATCCGTTCCCTTTACAATTCCAATCGGTTCGGTAACGGCAGGAGAGCCTTCAGCCGGGTATACGAATTCTACGGGAGCCCCGTCATTCTTTGAACGGATGGCCATATAGTCTGCTAAAAGTCCACAGGCCTGTTCTCCTGCAACCACTGCGTTCTGAACGGATCCATTTCCTTTTCCCACAACGACTCCATTATCCTTTAATGTCTGATAATAATCCCATCCCAGTCCTTCGGTTCTGGTAAGAACCCCCAGGTTGTAGGCAGCAGCTCCGGAATAGAGGGGGCTTGGCATGATCAGGTCATCCTTGTAAGCCTCATTTGTCAGATCTTTAAAGCCTGCAGGAATATTTTCGGTTAACTCAGTATTGTAGACAATTCCAGTAGTAATTACCTTTGTTCCCACATACATGTGATCCTTGTCAATATAAATTTCCGGAATACCCTCCAGTTCAGGAGACTCGTAAGCGCTCAGAAGATCCTGCTCCTTTAGTGTCTCAAAAGTAACATTGTCCGCCACCAAAAGAACATCTGCCAAAACATCCCCTGCCTCCTTCTCCGCCAACACCTTGCTGACTACTTCCTCAGTACCAGAACGGAACACATCCACCTGAATATCAGGCCATTTTTTATTGAATCCGTCAATCATGACCTGAATGTCTTCCTCCGGCTGTGAAGTATAAAGAGTAATAGAACCAGATAAGTCTTCTGATACTTTTTTTGAAGTTTCTTCTAAAACAGCTTCCGATGAGTTATCCGCAATCTGCTCCGAAGCTGACGCGGTAGTTTCCGAATAATTATTCTGGCATCCCACCAGTGAAGATACTGCCAGTCCTGCTGTTAATACTGCTGCAAATCTCTTTTTCATTCTAACTTACCTCCATTAAAGATGTGTTGTATAAACTGAATATTCTGTTTTGCTATAGAAAAGTCCCCACTGCTGTCCAAACCTTCTATAACCATAGGAAGGTTATAATGCGCCAGCTTAGGAAGAAGCTTTTTCATATCATAATCCCCCTCATTAAGAGGTGTATGAAATCTGGAACCTTTGCGATTACTGATATGAATTTTGGAAATCTGAGGACGATAATTCTGAAGAATACTTAAAATCTCTTCTTCACTGTCACAGTGAGCTACATCCAGGGTATAAACAAACTGGTCAAACATATCGCCGCATACCTCCTTCATTGCATCCATAGTGGTAACAAATTCTCTGGGTATTTTCTCCATAATCTCCAACGACACGTCTATCTTCCATTTCTGCGCATATTCCAGAATTTCCCTCAATGATTCCTTAAGATAAGCTCCGTAAGATACCCCTATTCCTGAAATAGTACAATGTCCTGGATGAACTGTGACTTCATCCAGTCCCAGCTGATAAGCAAGTTCAACCGATTTTTTCACCTCAGTAACGGACTGTTTCCTGATGCCATCATTCACAGATGAAATATTTAAATCCCAGCTCTGGCTGTGAATGCAGTTCTTTAAAGGATACAGAGCAGCCAGCCTTTCAAATTCATCGATGTCAAACTTCCGATAGAAAAATTGTTGACTCCACAATTCAATCCCATCTAAACCAGATTGAAAAACCATATCAAAAATTTCTTCCATAGAGCCGTTCCACAGGAGAGTGGAACTAAGATAAATATTAGCCATTCCGATTACTTCCTGTCATTTGATGAGGCTATTATAACAGGTAAAATGTAAAGACTCCTACCATGAAAAGGTAAAAATTGAGTAAATAAATTTCGTTTTTATTTTATTGAAATTTATATTGCATTTTTGACAAAACTCTAATATATTAAACAAAAAGGAGGTTCATCGACTATGTTGGAAAAGATTTATGAAGAATATAAAGAAAGATTGTCCAAATCGGATCATAAGATTTTTGGATATCTGCTGGAGCATGAGCAAGAACTTCCGGCTATTACTGCAGAAGACCTCTCACGAAGGCTGAACATCAGTACAGCTACTATTTCCAGATTCTGGTCTAAAATTGGATTTCAAAATCTAAAAGACTTAAAGCACAATTTATATGAAAAACAGGAGTCTACCCCTTACAGCCGGATGAATGCAGCTCTAAGCCAGTGGAAAGAATGTGGAATTTCACCTGATTTACTTCTGGAGCGTTTGTCCTTTCAGCTTGAAAAGACATTTCAAGTAGTGAAACCGGAACAGGTGGATGAAGCTGTAAAGCTTTTAATCTCATCACGGCAGGTCTATATTTTTGCACCCGATGTATCAAAAGGTTTAGGAAACATTCTACAGTACCGTCTGCTGCGTCTGGGTATTCTCTTGATTCCTCTTCCAGGAGGCTCTCAGCTTTATGATGCTATGGTAAATTTGAAACAGGGCGATCTGGTTTTACTGTTTGGATACTCACGCCTTCTGACAGAAGTACAGATTCTTTTATCCTATAGCGAAAAAGCCGGATACCAAACCATTCTGTTTACAGATTTACTGGCCGAAGAACATTTATCTAACGCCAATTTAACATTGTACAGCTTCCGTGGGGAACCAAATGACTATCACTCAGTAGCAACCCCCTTACTATTGATCGATTTGTTGATTATGAAAGCCAGCCAATCCCTTGGGGGCGGATTGGAAAAAGCGAAGAAACTTCAGAATTTGAGAGAACAATACGCAGGATTAATTCGACGATAAAATACGAAGAACATAACATCAATAATTCTCTTAAAACACAAAAATATCTCCAGCCGCATAACTACGACTGGAGATGAACAAAATTTTACTTTTTATCCGCCTACTTGGCAACAGGCGATTTAAAACAATAACAGTTTCATCTAATCTCATAACTCACCACTTATAATACTTAATCAACGCCTGAGTTCCAAGATCTCCCATACCCTCTGATTCCAGCTTTTTCGCCATTCCCAGCACATCCTCCAAAACTCCCAGACGGGTATCTGCAGCTAATGCCTCTTCATCTGCAATTCCCATATCTTTGATAAAATGTTTCAGGAAAAAGCCGGGGGCATAGTCATCTTTTGCTGCCTTAGAAGCCACATTATTCATCTGGGCACTGCCTGCTGCACCGGTAGAAATAGATTTCAGCATGGTATCTACATCCAGCCCCGTATTCTTTGCATAAACCATTGCCTCACAGGCTCCTGCCAGAGCACCTGCAATTGCAATCTGATTGCACATCTTCGTATGCTGTCCGTTTCCTGCCTTTCCCTCATAATTAATATTCTTTCCCATAGCCTCAAAAACAGGCACACAGGCGTCAAAATCCTCTTTCTTACCACCAGCCAGGATCGTCAATGTACCTGCTTTGGCACCGGTATCTCCTCCTGTTACAGGGGCATCTACTGCATGAAGCCCTGCTTTTTCTGCCTCTTCCCAGATACGCACAGCCAGTCTGGGGCTCGTGGTTGTCATATCAATCACATAGGTTCCCGGATCAGCATTTGCAATGATTCCATTGTCACCAAAATAAACCTCTTCCACATCCTTTGGATAGCCCACAATGGTGATCACTACGTCACGTCCCTTTGCACACTCAGCTGCTGTATCACACCATACTGCACCCTCTGCAATCACATCCTGAGCCTTAGCCTTTGTACGGGTATAAATGGCAACCTCATATCCTGCCTTTCTCAGATTCCGCACCATGGATTTTCCCATAATTCCCACACCGATAAAACCAATTTTTTTCATTTTTATTTATCTCCTTTCGCTTCTATATCTTTTAAAATAAGCTGAATACAGGTATTGAAATCATTGTTTTCATACCCTCTGTCAATCCCGCACGCTGCCAGGCGTTCTTTTGAAAAGTCCTTCTCATCTGCCAGAAATCTCCGGCACATCTCCGCATATTTAGGCGTATTCTGCGTTTTTTCCCGATCCAGTGCCCTCTGAAGGCGCGTCCCATCATCCACATAGATATAAAGAGGAATCATAACTTCATTTCCGTAATAATTTACCATCTTTTCATAAGAATCCAGTGTTCCTATCATAAGATAATTTCCCTGTTTCAGATCGATCTGGCCATCGTCAGCGGTAAAGTAACTCCATGGTCCAAACACTGTATCATAGGTTCTGCACTCAATCACCTTGCCCTGACTCTCCAGCTTCTTTAAACGTGCTTCATCTGTAAAATAATACTCCACACCCTCCTGTTCCCCGTCCCTGATGGGCCGGGTGGTGTACATACGCACTGTGCCGTATTCAGGAAACCGGCGCACCAGCTCCTTGTAAATCGTGTCTTTACCGGCAGCACTTTTTCCCATGACATAAAAAATATATCCCATTTTTCTGTTCTTCCTGTTAAATATTCTGTCTAAATGGCCTGTTCTGATACAAGTATTGTCTCCAGCGTCTGATCCGACAGCCCCTGTACCGGAAGCCCCTTCCTGATATAATCCAGAATCACCTCCAGAAGCTGCTCCGTTATACATTCCCCCGGAGCAATCAGAGGGATACCCGGCGGATAGATATAGACAAATTCCCCGGATATTTTCCCTGCGCTTTCCCTGAGAGGTATTCTCGCAGTTTTTCCATCAATGGCCTCCCGGATGGAGCACCGGGTCTTTGCCTCTATGGCATAGACGCAGTCAGAGCCGGCCCCTTCCCGGCCCTGTAATTCCATTTTCCCGGAAGGGAAGCCTTCCTTATCAATAGCAAGAAGGGCAGCTCTCAGCCGTTCAAGTCCTGCTTTACTGTCTCCAACAGCCGTTATAGCTGTCACATAATCTGCCCCACACATTTCCATTTCCAGATGGTACTGTTTCCGCAGAAGCTCCGACAGCCCCTCCCCGTCAAAGGACGCATACCGGGTAGATATCACAACTTTAGAAGGGTCCAGATCAAAAATTCCATACCGGCCTTTTAATTCCCTTCCCACCAGACGCAGGTTCTTCATAGCAGACAGGCTTTCTCTCATCTCCAAAAGGCTGTCTGCAAACTTCCTCATACCATCCTTCCTGCGCAGCTGCTCCATCTGAAATATACCATTTTCAATCGATGCCATTAACACATAAGACGGACTGCTGCTCTGAACTATATGCAGGTACCGTTCCACAGCTTCCATATCCATATAGGCGCTTCCGTCCGGTCCATTGCATTTCATATGAAGCACAGCCGTCTGGGTCAGGCTGGGAAGGGTCTTATGTACGCTCTGTATCACTACATCTGCCCCAAGCTCCAGAGCAGACTGCGGAAATATTTCACTGTATCTGAAATGAGCCCCGTGAGCTTCATCCACAATCAGAGGAAGTCCGGCCCGATGGACTATTTTTGCAATTTCACCCACATCTGACACAATTCCATCATAAGTAGGCGACACGATGAGAACCGCCCGTATATCAGGCTGCTCCTTCAGGGACTTTTCCACATCCTCCGGCAAAATTCCTCCCTGTATCCCCCATTCCTTTGTGGACTGTGGATAAACGTATGAAACCTGTAAATGGTGAAGGTAAATCCCATTATATACTGCCTTATGGCAATTACGCCCGATCAGAATCCGTTCTCCCCAATGCACACAGCCGCATACAGCCGCCAAAAGCCCCGATGTACTTCCATTTACCAGATACCGGGTACGGTCTGCTCCATACAGCCCGGCAGCCCACTCCATAGATTCCTTTAAAATTCCCTCCGGATGGTGAAGATTGTCAAAGCCGTCAATTTCTGTAATATCTACCTCAAAGGGGTTTGGAAATTCCATTCCCTGATAAAAGGCCCTTCCATCCGCTTCCTCTCCCCATTTCAGTCTCTTATGGCCCGGCATGTGAAAGGGATATATCCCTATTTTTCCATAGTGCTTTAAACGGTTAATCAGAAGGTCTTCTTCTCTCATATAGTCCTTCCTCCCGTACTGAGCCGATCCTTTCTCCGTTCCACCACCTGAATCATCACACTGCGGAGCTGACGCCGGTTTTTTACCACCAGAGTCTTTTCCTGATAGCGTTCCGCGATACTGCGGTACTGGCGCTTCTTCTTTCTGCTGCGCCCCTTGTGAAGAATCCACCATACGAATTCCCAGTCCATTTTTTCAACGCAGCCGTCTCCCATATCTTCTCTGGTTTTTCCTTTATAAACATGGGAGCGTATCAGCGCCTGCCACAGACAGATCCATCTGGGATAATTCATAAAAATAATCAGATCCGCTTCCCTTAACCGGCGCTCCTGACTGAACCCCGTATAATTTCCGTCAATGATCCAGCCTCTATTTTCGTTTTTATCCAGAAAATCTTCTGCCATCCTCCTGGCTGTCTCCCGGTCCCGTTCCTTCCATCCCGGTTCAAACTGAATCCGGTCCAGATGCAGAACCGGACACCGGAATAATTTTCCCAGCTTTTTAGCTAATGTGGATTTTCCCGCGCCGCTATAGCCGATTACCGCAATCTTCACACCTTTCACCTGCTTTCTTCTGATTAGTTCTTTTGGTATTATCATACCACTTTTACGGGGGGTTTGTCTTGTGGAAATTAAAAATACCCCAAGCATCTGCTGCTTGAGGTATTTTTCAACGGAAAAAGCGAAGCATCCCAAAATCCTCTGTTATATTCTTCTCCTTCATAACTCTCAGATAATCCAGCCTTGCTGTTTCAATATGTTCAGCCAGCGCCTGCTGCGCCAGTCTGCTGTCTCCTGACTTAAGACCCTCTAAAATCATTTGATGATCCCTGTATGCTTTATCCTGATATTTACGCTCCAGATATGAAATCATCCTTACCCGACGGCACTGAAGGAGCAGGCTTTCATGAAAACGTATCAGCTTTTTATTCCGCGAAAGATTTACAAGATAATCATGGAATTGCTGGTCTGCTTCAAAATTTTCTTTAATCCTTCCGGCAATATTGGCATCCTCCATATTCCGGTTAATCCGCTCCAGCTCTATCAGCCTTGTTTCACTGATCCCTTTTTCAGCAGCAATGCGTATAGCCGTAACCTCAATTCCCTCTCTGGCGTCAAAAAGATCTATGATTTCTTCTTCCGTAATCGGACTGACCTGATAACTCTTCCCTGCTCCTGCATCCACAATCAGATTATCGCCTTCAAGCCGCTGCAATGCCTGACGGATCGGCGTCCTGCTCATTCCCAGTTTTTTACTTAAAGTAAAATCTGATACAATCTGCCCCGGTATCAGCTCAAAATTACAGATCATATTTTTAATATCCTCATATGCCTGATCCACTAACGATATTGTTTTTTCCATAATTATCAGCACCCCCTTTTACATCCTGCGTTTTTTGTACATATTTGGATATTATATCACAGAATTTGCGAATCGGATAGGAAAAAGGCTGCAGAGCTCTTTTTTAATTGTTTTCCCTGCAGCCTTTTCTTTATATCCGATCCATAATACATCTCATATTCTCATAGGATGCTTTCGCTGAACTGACCATATCCGGAAAATAGAAGGATTCTACACTGACAGCTCCTGTATATCCCGTTTCTTTCAGTGCTCTTAAGGTTTCTTCAAAATCATAATGCCCATGCCCTACATACCAGCGGTCACTGTCTGCGACATGCACATGGCAGATTTTTCCCTGAGCTAACCGAATTGAATTTGCAATATCTCTTTCTTCGATATTCATATGATACGTATCCAGATGCAGCTGCAGCCATGGAGACCCAACCAGTTCCAGAAGCTCAAGCCCTTCCTCTACGGTATTAATCACATCGCTTTCATACCTGTTGATAACCTCAAGCCCAAGGTATACCTGATATTTTCCCGCTTCTTCTGCACATTCCTGCAAGGCTGAAATTAAATTGGAAAAATAGCTTTCTCTGCTTTCGCAGTCTGATACCTTTCCCTTAATCAGCCCGATAATCACCACAGCATGAGGATAATCAGATGCCGTAAGGATATGTCCCTTAATACGTTCAATTGCAGCCTGTCTTACAGCCGCATCGTCGCTGGATAAAAACACCCTGTCTTTTCCATAGGCAGATCCTGTTCCAATCGAAGTCAAACTCAGGCCAAACTGATCCAATTCCTCCTTTAACTGCTTCCTGTCAAGCTGAGAGGAATCATGGATATGAAGCTCTACGCCATCATACCCTATTTTACGGATCTGTTCAAAGCACCAGTTATCTTCACCCCGAAAAACCACCGGGGCCTGATCTCTCAGCTTCATGCTGGTACTTGTTATCGCTAACTCCATCGTTTACTCCTTTTCCACACAATCTACATTTTCAATTTCAAAGGGTTCTCCTGCTGTGCCGTGAACCTTTACATTCTTTAAGGTGAGTTCCTTTACATTATTGATAAACACGCCTCGGTTTGTACAGGGTTCAACCTCAGCCATCATTGCGGGATACTCCGGCGTTGGATTTTCCGCAAAATCAATCTCTATGTTTTCCATTGTCACTTTTTCTATTTTGGCTTCCGGAAGTCCATATATAAAGGTTCCTGCCACATGACAATTATGAGCTTCAATGTTGCGGAAGGCCAGTTCTTTTATTCTGGGCGTCCGTTCATCAACCGGAAGCGGTTCCTTTGTGCTTACATAGGTAGAATGTCCGTCAGGATCACAGCACCAGTAGTAGGAATTTACTACAAAGGGTGTTAAAACTCCATCCATCTTAATATCTTCAAACAGAATATCCTCAACTACAGAATCTTCTCCACGGCCTCTTCTGGTCTTTACGCGCAGTCCGCGGTCCGTATCTTCGAAAATACACTTCTTACAGGACAAATGTCTCACCCCGGCAGCAATTTCGCTGCCCAGAGTTACCGCTCCGTGTCCATGTCTCATATAGCACTGTCGAATATCAACATTTCTTGATGAAACCTTATATTTATGTCCCATATAGAACTTACCGGACTTCATGGCAATACAGTCGTCACCTAAGGAGAAATATACGCCTACTACTTCCAGACCGTCTACTGATTCAGGGTCCATTCCATCCGTATTCGGGGACTGCTTGGGATTGAGTACCTTCAAATCAATCCACCGCGTGTGATTGGAAAAATATGGGTGAAGGTTCCAGGCCGGACTGTTCTGAACAGTCAGCCCCTGAACAGTAACATTTTCACAATGATTCAAAAAGATCATTCTTGGGCGGAAGGCTCCTCCGATTTTCTCACGGCCTTCCCCCTTCCACCAGTTTTCATAGCTGGCATTTCCATCCAGAGTTCCTTCACCGGTAATTACCACATCTGAAACATGAATACCCGTAAGAATAGATCCGAACATATCCAGAGGATTTCCCTCCCATGTTCCCAGATTATATTCATCCGTCTCATCATAGCTCTCAATCAGTCCCGGTAAAATGGGAAATTTCTCCCGTTCCGTATAAGCAGAAATCACTGCTCCTTCCCCAATATCCAGTGTCATATGGCTCTTCAAAAAGATACTGGATACTTTATAAACTCCTTTGGGAATATACACTCTTCCGTGCTCCGGACAGGATGACACCGCCGCCTGAATAGCAACTGTATCATCATGCTTTCCATCGCCTCTCGCTCCGAAACGGCGTACATTCAGGGTTACAAATTCATAATCTGTCTTAAAACGAACCGTCTCTTCTGCTTCCCCATCTGCCACAGCAGTAAGCTCATATTCCGTATCAGGCGTCAGACCGGAAATGGTCTGAACTACCCGATCAGAAGTAAGAATTTCTTTTCCATTTAACAACAGACGATACTTCTTTTCTGTAAAATAAATTCCAAAATCCAAAAATTCAATCGTGACCTTTCTGGATGTCTGAAATATAATCTGAAATTTCATGTTGCGTCCTTTCTTACAATTCACGTCTTTAACCCTTTACTCCTCCGGCTGCAATACCTTCCACAAACTGATCCTGTGCCAGGAAGAATATAACCAGGGATGGAATCAGTGTAATAACAGATAATGCCAGCGTCTTATTCCAGTCAAATCCGCTTTCCGTATCCATGATCATACGCAGGCCCAGAGAAGCTGTAAATTTCTTTGTAGAATTTAAGTAAATTAACGGACCCATGAAGTCATTGGAGGACCACATAAACTGGAACAGCGCGCAGGATACCAGTGAAGGCTGAACCATGGGAAGCACTACGTAGATTAAACGCTTAAAGGAATTGCAGCCGTCAATCTCCGCAGCCTCCTCCAGCTCTCTTGAAATTCCTCTCATGAACTGAACCAGCATAAATACAAAGTAGGTATCACAGGCAAAAAAGCTCGGCACAACTAAAGGCAGGTAGGAATCCACCCAGCCCCATTTTGTAAACAATAAGAACTGAGGCACATTTAACACTACCTGAGGCAGAAACAGCGTGGAAAGCATCAGTGCAAACCAAAAGCCCCGGGCCTTAAACTGAAACCGTGAAAAACCATATGCTGCAATGGCTGAGGAAACAACGGTTCCTACTACCTTTGGTATAACAAATTTATAGGTATTGACCATATATCTGCCAAACTGATAGGTACTGGCGAACCAGCCGTTTTTATAGCCGTCCAGCGTAAACTCCTTCGGAATAAAACCGATGGAGCCAAAGATCTCCGCATTGGTTGCTTTAAAGGAAGCTCCTACCATCCATATCATGGGGTAGATCATTACAAGCCCCACTGCAATCAGAATTATGTAGCGTGCTATGGTCTGAATTTTGTATTTTTGTTGTCTGGTCATTTTAATTCCTACCTTTCTTCATCACCATAATACACCCAATGCTTCTGACTGATAAACGAAACTGCCGTCAGCACTGCAACAATAAAGAACAGCAGCCATGCCATAGCACTGGCAAGTCCCATATCATATGTCTTAAATGCATTCTGATAGATCAGGATGGAAATCAGGGTTGTAGAACCTAAGGGGCCGCCCTTGGTAATCATAAACGGTCCATTAAACTCCTGGAATGCCTGACACAGCTGAGTAACCAGATTGTAGAAAATAACCGGTGTAATCAGCGGAATGGTAATCTTTAAAAACTGTGTAAATTTTCCTGCTCCGTCAATGGATGCCGCTTCATACAGATCCTGCGGAACGCCCTTTAATGCAGCCAGGAAAATAACCATAGCTGATCCAAACTGCCATACGCGAAGGAGACAGATTACAAACAGAGCATAATCCGGGCTTCCAAGCCAGTTAATCGGCTTTACTCCAAATAATCCGATAATGGTGTTAACCAGACCTTCATTCTGGAAAAGGAACTGCCATAAAACAGCAATCGCAACTGAACCTCCCAGAATAGACGGGATATAATACGCTGTACGGAAAAGGTTAATTCCCTTGATCTTAAAGTTAAGAAGATATGCGATAAACAGCGCAAACAGCAGTTTTAAGGGTACTGTCATAAAGGCATACTTAAAGGTTACAATATAGGACTTTAAGTATTTTGCCGTATCGACAATCTTCTCATAATTTGCAAATCCTATATTTTCTACAGATTCCTTGAACAGATTATAGTTCGTAAAGCTATAGAAAAGAGAGGACATAAACGGATAAAATTTAAAAACGAGAAAACCAATGATCCAGATAGCAATATATGCATATCCTATGTTCTGTCTGGATGCACGGGTCATTTTTTTTGTCTTTTTCTGCATAAGGCATTCTCCATTCTATGCTTCATCCTGTTTTTCCAGCTTCAGATATTCGCCGTAGGCCATCATGAAAACTCCTACGCCCTTCTCTTCATCTGAAACCACCGGTTCGGAAAGATAGTATTCTACGCTTCCATCCCGCTCATCCTTGGGGCCTAATCCGGCCACCAGACAGATGCCCGTCAGATGCCAGCCATCTTCATCCTGCTGTAACTTTTCTCTTTCCAGGCCGTCAAAGATCTCTTCGCCTCTCCTGCGCCATTTTTCTTCCTGTAAGATGCCCAGACGGCAGCCCTTTAAAATCGCATATGCAATCATAGCGGATCCAGACGTTTCCAGATAATTGCCTTCCAGCTCAGGCATATCTACCAGCTGATAAAACAGCTTTGTTTTTTCATCCTGATACTGCATAATTCCTGCCAGAGCTTCTTTAAATAGCCGCTTATATGTACTCAGATGTTCAAAGCTCTCCTCGGGAATCAGGCCGCAGCAGTCAATCAGCGCCATCAGATACCATCCAATGGAGCGCAGCCAGAAATTGTGGGAGCAGCCTGTTGTTTTGTCTGCCCAGATCATCTGGCGCTTCTCGTCATATGCGTGGTAATACAGTTTTTTCTCTTCATCAAACAGATATTTTCTGGCGTTTAAAAACTGGCCTGTAATATCATTGTAGCGCTCTCCGCCGTTAAATCTCTTTTCGTATTCCAGATAAAGAGGCTGCCCCATATATAATCCGTCCAGCCAGATCTGATACGGATATATCTGCTTATGCCAGAAGCTTCCGCAGTCTGTACGGGGATGTGTTTCCAGCTGTCCTCTGATATGGTCCAGCGCAGTTTTATACTTTTCTTCCCCTGTTTTGTCATAAAGGAAATACAGCACCCGCCCGTTGTTTACCTTGTCCAGATTGTAATCCTCAGGGACATAGTAGCGGATGGTTCCATCCTCCTGTATATACCGGTCCATAAATGTCCGGATGCAGTTGATGTACTTTTCATCTCCGGTGGCTTCATACAGATACTGGGCTCCTAACATAACACAGCCATCTTCATAATTCCAGACAGCACGCTGTCTGGAATTATAATCTTCAATCCACTTATCTATATAAGCATTTATTATTTCTCTGTTTTCCATGATTACTGCCTTTCCAAGCTTAATATGGATTGCTTGCATAAACCTCATTGATACTGTCAATCAGATACTGTGCCAGCATCTCTACATCCTGTCCGCTGCTGAGTCCCTCAAATACCTCATAGTAGATACCTGTAGAATCCTTTAATGCGGAATTCTCAAAGTTTGGATCAAGTGCAAAGTTTGCAACCTTCATAACTGCCTGATTGCCCTCATAGGTAAGACCTTCCAGCTTGCCAAGACCTAACAGAACTTCATTTGCATAAGTATTAGCCAGCATACCGCGCTCTGTGCCCATAAGCTCAATACCCTTTGGATCATTGATAAGGAAGTCTAACAGCATAGCAGCCTCTTTTTTGTGCTCAGAGGTTTCTGTAATTGCAAAGCAGGAAGAAATCTTTGTAAGTCCTGCCTCATACTCTCCGCCCTTCAGGAACTCACCAAGCACAAACTCCTGATCGCCTTCCAGGGAGTTAGCAAATTTCTCCTGAGCAGAATCCCACTCATAGAAGCCGGCATACTGTCCGTTGATCCAGCCCGGATTCTTCTCCAGAACTGTAGCGCCGTCGCCCTTTAACTGAGCAATGCTTGGAAGAACATGTGCATCCTCTAAGGAATTAATAAATTCAAGACCTTCCTTTACTTCCTCAAGAGAATAATTTAAGGTATTGTTCTCTGCCCATTCTTTTCCGTATTTTCCTTCCAGATAATACATCATCAGAAGCATTCTCTCATATTCGTACATAGCCAGAGGATAGTACTCGTCGCCTAATTTCTCCTTAAATGTGGTTCCTGCTGCAATCAGCTCATCCCAGCTTGTAGGAAGGGCAATACCGGCTTTGTCAAAGGTGGTTTTATTCCAGTAGAAGCACTTTCCTGTAGTACCGATCGGAATCGCCTGCTGCTTGTCGCCTACTACACACTGCTCCAGAAGATTTGCCGGATAGTTTTCCATATTGATTACATCTGCGAACTGGGTCAGATCTACGAATTTAGAACCGTCGCTGGAGAACTGATACAGCCAGTTCCAGTTAACCTGCATCAGATCAGGTGCTGTACCGCCGCTGAGCTGGGTAGCTACCTTCTCAGCCCATCCGTCCCAGGCTCCGTACTCGCACTCTACCTTGATATTAGGATATTTTTCCATAAATGCCTGACATGCTGCCTCTGTTGCCTTATGTCTGGCATCACCTCCCCACCAACTGAAACGCAGAGTAACTTCTCCGTCCGCAGCTGCAGCCTCTTCCTTATCTGCAGCTGCGGAAGTCTCTCCGCCCTCAGCCTTTGTCTCTTCCTTCTTGGTCTCTTCAGGCTTTCCTGTAGGTCCGCAGGCTGTAAGCCCTGCAACCATAGATACTGCCAGACCTGCTGCTGCCACACGCTTCATCAATTCCTTTTTCATTTTCTTCCTCCTGTTTCATAAATAATTCTGGAATTTAACTGTTTTTGCCACAAAACATCCTAATTCCAATTACCTTGTACTCTTATAATAGTATAAGCCTAGTGTAATGTCAATATATCATTGTATATTTTGTATGTATACATATATTGTTTTTTACTGTATACATACAAATTTTATAATGTTTTTGAACGTATCCATTCACCACACACAACTCCTTTCATTTACCCAAATTATTAAATGTGTCAAAAAAATTGCATTTATCAACTCAAATGTGTCAAAAATAAATAAAACCACCGCATTTTTGTCTGTTATAATAAGGCCATAAACCTGAAATTCACAGACATCCGAAAAGAAAGGGGCTTGAAGAAAATGACAGAACGGCAAGTAGATATTCTGTACTACCTTCATGGACAAGATCATTTTGTTCCTGTATCAGATATCTCAGAAGCAATTCAGGTATCTGTGAAAACGGTAAGAAACGAACTAATTATCATACAACAGCTGCTTGAAAAAGAAAAACTGGGCGAATTAAAAAAAGTCCCCCGAAAAGGAATACTGCTTGAAATCCAAAATGAAAACTGGGCGAAATTAGAACGGCTGTTAGGATCTTCTTCCTTCTCTGGTAATGAAACAGATTTAAAAAACCATTTTATTTACAGCCTGCTTATTCAACATCAAATAAATTATACTCAAATACGCAATGAGCTATATATAGGCCGCTCTGCAGCAGATCGAATGATTCCGGAATTAAATGAGTGGTTCAGTAATCATGGAATCATTTTGGAGAAACGGCGGGGAATCG
Organism: Clostridium sp. AT4; assembly: GCF_001517625.2. Taxonomy (GTDB): domain Bacteria; phylum Bacillota; class Clostridia; order Lachnospirales; family Lachnospiraceae; genus Enterocloster. Next base: position 89,091 of record NZ_LN999824.1, read on the forward strand.
GGTTTTTAATCCATTGTAATGAATTTTTATGGCGAATTGCAATGTGGGATCTTTTTCTCATGATAAAACACCAGAAGAAACACCCCTATATTGCGAGAGATATGAACGAGCTTGAACTCTTTCTTAAAGGTTTTGATACAACAGGAATTAATAAAGCCATTTGTTCTCTGGAATCCTGCTACGCTTTTTCCTTCGGATATGAAGCTCATATACAATTGTTTTTTATGCTTTCTTTATGTATCGTGAGAACAAGAAAAAATAAAATTGTTTCCATGCCTCATCCAAATCCTCTAAAAACAGATGGTACTTATACCAAACAGATTATGAAACATCTCATAGAAGAACTTGAACGAGGATATCATATTCATCTTCCGCAGCAGGAACAGGATTTTATAGAATTTGCCATTGATATTTCTGACATACAAACCTTCCACAGTGAAAAACAGATGTTAGAATGCGAAACCCGTAATATAGAACTTTGTTTTTTTAGTATACGGCTTATCTCCTTACTCAGCAGCATTGTCAACGTAAACCTGAAAACCGATTTATTTTTTTCAAAAAATTTATTTTTACAGCTTCGTTCCATGATTAGCCGATTAAAATATGGCATAAAAATAACAAATCCACTTTTAAAACAGGTAAAACAAACATATCCTAATATATTTGCGGCGGTTTATGGCGCTGGTGTCTATTTTGAAAAAGAATTAAATCTGGAGCTTAATGAGCATGAAATGTGCAGTCTGGCATTGCTCTTAGGTGGTGCTATTGAACGTAGTCTTTCCGTAGTATCTGCCTGTGTGATATGCGATTATGGAATAGGACTGTCACAGCTTTTAAAGGAGCAGTTGGAACGTCACATCAATGACCTTCATATTGAAAATGTTTTTTCACTAAGGGAAATTAGCAAGGCAAAAGCCTCTCACTGTGATCTTATTATTACAAACATGCATCTCAACAACCAGTATCTCGGCAAAGATATTGTTACCGTAGACTGTCTAATGACACAATTCGATATTAAAAATATTGAAAATAAAATGAAACAGCTGCGGCGAAAAAAGTTAAAAACAAAAAAACCGTGTAATCAGCTTTCTATTCAAAAAAAACTGTTCTTTGAAGAACTGATTCATCTGCAGATTACTGCTTCTGATAAGAATGAACTGATTCATCTTTTGTGTAAGCAGCTCATAGATGGCGGATATGTAACAGAAGAATTTGAAACATCTGTTTTAGATCATGAAATAACTGCTCCCACCGCTCTATGTAAAGGCGTTGCTATTCCACACGGATATGCAAAATTTGTAATTCGTCCTGTAGTAATGGTTGCGACTCTGCAGCATCCCATCCAATGGCAGGATACAGAAGAGGCCGATATAATTTTTCTTCTGGCTTTTAATCTGGACGATGTAGTTGGCATGAAAGAAGAAACCATTAAATTTTACAGTGTATTTTTAGACCTATTAGATGAAGATGAGAATGTAAATGCACTTCGTCATGCAACCAATCCGCAATATCTGGCAGAGCACATGAATGGACTAATCCAAAATGCTGTAAATATCAATGACGACTAAAGGAGGATATAAAGAATGGTATCATCAATGACAATTAAGGATGTAATTAACCCATCCTGTATCAATCTTCATATGAAGGGAAAAGATAAAAAGTCCATCATTGAAGAAATGGCCGATATGTTCCATAAAGCCGGTGTATTAAATGACCGAAATGGCTTTATCAACGCTGTCTATGAGCGTGAAAAAGAAGGCCCTACCGGAATTGGGGATCAGGTCGCAATTCCACATGGCAAAACATCTGCCGTTCGTAAAACATCCATGGCTGTAGGGCGTGTAGATCATGGAGTCCCCTGGGAATCTCTTGGGGATGGCGATACAAGGGCATTCGTGATGTTCGCAGTAAATGACAATGATACATCTGAATTGGTTTCTCTTTTGTCGCAGGTTGCTGTAGCTCTCTGTGATAAATCAGTAATAGAAACACTGCTGACAACAGAAAACACTGCTGAAATCTATTCTTTATTTAACAGAAAGGAGGAACTTTAAAATATGAAAATTGTAGGTGTAGCAGCATGTACCGCAGGAGTGGCCCATACTTATATGGCCAGAGAAAAATTGATAAAAGGTGCAAAAGCCAGAGGACATGATTGTGCTGTTGAAACTCAGGGAACCATAGGAACAGAACATAAACTGACCTCACAGCAGATTTCTGAGGCAGATGTGGTAATTCTGGCAGTAGATGTAAAAATCTCCGGAGAAGAACGTTTTAAAGGAAAACCGGTTATACGGATTGGAACAGCCGCTGTCATCAAAAATGCCATTGGTTTCATTGAAAAAGTAGAAAAAGCACTTGAAGGAAAAAAATAAATTTAAAGGAGAGGGAACATGAAAGAGCATGGAGTTATTTCAATCATCAAAAAACATATCTTGACGGCTATCGGCTATATGATTCCACTGGTTGTAGCTGCCGGTTTATCCATGGCTTTTGGACAATTTATTGACGGTGATGTCAGAAACTCTACTTCGGGTATTGGCTACTATCTTTACAAAGCCGGTAATTTTGGCATGTCTGCTGTTGTACCTGTTATCACTGCAGGCGTTGCTTATTCCATTTCCGACCGTCCCGGAATTGCGCCAGGATTAATTTTAGGATTCATCTGTACAGAAATTAAAGCCGGATTCATAGGTGGTATTGTAGCTGGCTTCTTAGTTGGATATCTTGTACTTGCAGTTAAAAAATATGTAAAACTTCCCGCTGCCATGCAGGGCCTGATGCCTGTAATGGTGATTCCAGTACTTGTAACAGCCATATCTTCCGTTCTTATGTTTACAATAGTAGGCCAGCCCTTCGCATGGCTTCAGGTTACTCTTACAGAAGCAATTACCGGTCTTCAAAGCGGTTCTAAATTTGTCTTTGGTGCTGTGCTTGGCGGAATGGCCTGCTTTGACTTCGGCGGCCCTGTAAACAAAACCATGTCTACCTTTGTAAATGGTCTAATGGTTGACGGCGTTTTTGAGCCAGAAGCTGTAAAGTTTATCGGATCTATGATTCCACCCTTTGGTATTGCAATCTCCTGCCTGCTCACTAAAAACAAATATACCAAGGCAGAAAAAGAAGCATTGAAGGCTGCTGTTCCCATGGGATTCTGCATGATTACAGAAGGTGTAATTCCCATTGCGGCAAGAGATCTTATCCGTGTTGTATTCTCCTGTGTATGTGGTTCCGCTGTAGCAGGCGGTCTGTCCATGATCTGGGGATGCGGTTCTCCCGTTCCTCATGGCGGAATGTTATCTGTTCCACTATTTACTAATCCTGTAAAATTCTGTATTGCTCTGGCTATTGGAAGTATGATTACAGCTGTAATTTTGTCTCTTATCAAAAAACCGGTAACAGAAGCTGATGAAAACTTTGAAGATCTTGGAAATACTGCTGATGATTCTTCCGATGATGGAGATATTAAAATAGAAACATTTTAAAAAAGGGGATATATTATGCTTATAAATATGAAAGAAATGTTAGAAATTGCAGATCAGTATCATTTTGCGGTAGGAGCCTTTAATGCAACCGAAAGCTCCCTGTTCCGTGCAGTTGTAGAAGAAGCAGAAGCCCAAAATGCACCAGCAATTGTACAGGTAGCTCCCGGCGAATTTGACTTTGCTACAAGAGAATTCTATTCCTATGTACGGGAACGTTTAGCCAACAGCCCTGTTCCCTTTGTCCTTCATCTGGATCACGGAAAAAATCTCCAGCAATGCCTCAAAGCAATTCAAGCTGGTTTTACTTCTGTTATGCTGGATGGTTCAGAATTCACCTATGACGAAAACGTCCGGCTTACAAAGGAAATCACCTCCATAGCACATATGGTTGGCGTATCTGTAGAAGGGGAACTTGGAACCATTGGAATTATGAATCATTCTGATGAAGGTGGTGTTGAGCACATTACATACACAAATCCTGACGACGTCGTTGATTTCGTTACAAAAACAGGAGTTGACTGTCTGGCTGTAGCTATAGGAACTGCCCACGGAATCTATCCAAAGGGCTTTATCCCCAAACTCCAGCTGGAGCTTCTTGAAAAAATCAGTGCTGTTTCTCCTGTTCCCCTTGTTCTCCATGGCGGAAGCAATAACCCAGATGGTGAGATTAAAAAAGCCTGTGAAATCGGCATCCGTAAAGTAAATATTTCCAGTGATTTTAAGTATGCATTTTTCAAAAAAGTAAATCAGGTCATTGAGGAAACAGGCGGATTCATTCCTGCTAAAGTATTAACTCCCGGAATTGAAGATGCAAAGAATGTAATCCGCGAAAAAATGGAGTTGTTTGGCTCTTTAGGAAAAGCTCATTTATATAGATAATATCAGGAGGAAGTTATGATAAATTTTGAATTTTCCAATACAACTCAAATCATATTCGGAAAAGGTACTGAATCTCAGGTAGGAAGCGCCATCCGAAACTACAGTAACTGCGATAAGATCCTTCTGGTATACGGCTCTGAGCGAATCAAAAAAAATGGTCTTTTTGATACTATCAGCAGTTCCATAAAAGAATACGGAATTGAGACCCGTGAACTTGGTGGGGTAAAACCAAATCCCAGATTAAGTCTGGTTCAAAAGGGAATAGAAATATGCCGCCAAGAAAATATTGATTTCGTTTTAGCTGTAGGGGGAGGAAGCGCCATCGACACAGCCAAGGCTATTGGTGTCGGAGTTCCTTATGACGGAAATGTGTGGGATTTCTACCTTGGAAAAGCAATCCCTAAAACAACCCTTAAAACAGCCGCTATATGTACAATACCCGCTGCTGGCAGCGAATCCAGTTTGAGTTCAGTTATTACAAACGAAGATGGATGGTACAAAAAAAGTATCAATCTTGATTTAATTCGCCCGGTTTTTTCTATTATCAATCCCGAGCTTACCTTTACTATCCCTCCTTATCAAATTGGCTGCGGAGTTGTCGACATGATGACCCACATTATGGAACGTTATTTTACTAATACGACCCATGTAGATCTAACAGACCGGCTTTGTGAGGCCGCATTAAGAAGTATTATTGTCAATGGTGTTAAAACATTAAAAGAACCTGAAAATTATGATGTAAGGGCAGAAATCGTATGGGCTGGAACACTGGCTCACAATGGTCTCCTGAATACAGGACGCGTTCAAGACTGGGCATCTCACAGAATCGCCCTTGAAATGAGCGGTTTATATGATATTGCACATGGAGCCAGCCTCTCTATCGTATACCCTGCCTGGATGGAGTACGTATATCACCATGACAAAAAACGCTTTGTACAGTTTGCCGTTCGGGTATGGGATGTGGATCTGGCCTATGGGGAAGAAGATGAAATATGTCTGGAGGGTATTCGCAGAATGAGGGAGTTCTTCAAAAAGTTAAATATGCCTCTCACGTTTGAAGACGCAGGGCTGCCTACAACCGCATTTGAAGAGATGGCTGAAAAAGCTACTTATGGAGATACTATTCCTGTAGGAAATTTCGTTAAGCTTGGAAAGACTGAAATTATTGATATTTATAATCTCTGCAGAAAAAAATAATATTGGCTAAAACAGAGCGCTGCCTCATCATCTATGTTCATGATGGAGCAGCGTTCTGTCCATCAGATTCTTTTCGTACATTCTCGCGCATTCTATTACTATTTTGATCACATATTCCTTTGAAAGCTTTGCCATGCAAATCCCTTTCCGTTCCCATCTCAAGGTATTTTAAAGGGAGGCTCGCCGACACCGTAGTGCCGAACCGCCTCCCTTAATGACTGATTTTTCCGTTGTCCGCCAACCGTCACGCCCAAAGTCGTGCATCTCTTTCGGGTTTTTCCGTTGCCCGCCAACCATCCGGCCCTATGTCCGGCACCGTCTTTCGGATTTTATGTGTCAGCCACACAAGCAGAATGACGTCCGCTTTCCTATCTCTATTATATGCAATTTCTGTTTTTTAGTCAACGAACAAAATATTACATTTTTATATAAATGCTTATTTTTTTCTTCCTGCTGTCATCTCATCCATCCACTCCCCGCAAAGATTTATCCAGCCTGCTACATGAGGATCTGCAAACCTTTCCTTATCCGGCTCTGCCACCTCATCCGTAGCCAGCGATAATCCATGCTCCCCAAAGGGATACACATGATACTCAAAGGGAATTTTATATTTTGACAGCTGCTTTACAAAAAGCAGGGAATTTTCTACCGGAACCGTTGGATCTTCTGCCGTATGCCACAGAAATACAGGCGGAGTCTCCTGATCCACATGATTTTCCAGACTGAAAAACTGTTGTTTTTCCAAATCATCTCCTGCCAGCATCTCAAAGCTTCCTCTGTGGGCCCATTCCCCGGCAGAAATCACCGGGTATCCCAGAATCAGGCCATCCGGTCTTATGCTCTCAGCCTGATCCTTTGAAAATATCTCCGGTTCATTCCACAGCACTCCCAAACTGGCAGCCACATGGCCCCCTGCTGAAAAACCGCACAGAAATACAGATTTTTCCGGTTCCCACATCCGGACCATTTTCACAGCCTCTGCCGCCTGCTTCACCGGTTCTGTTCCAAGAACCTCTCCCGGACCTGCCACACTGTAATACAGAATCCACGGCTTCCATCCAAGGGCTGCAAAAGCTTTTGCCACCGGCTCCCCCTCTCTGGGCGAAAGCCACTGATACCCGCCTCCGGGGCAGATAATCACACTCCCCTTCCAGTCCTGATTCCGGAAAGCTTCCATTCCTTCTGCTTCTTCCAGTATTCCATTTCCCGTAACCCCATATCTCATATAGTCCCGCTCCGTCAGCCTTCGTATTTTACATCAAAACCAAAATATTCATTCACATTATTAAAGCAGACATCCTCTATGATTTTCTGCAAAGCTTTCTCTCCGGCAAAATACTCTCCCCGCTCTGCCAGCTTTCCGAGATAATCGCAGAATACTCTCCTGTACAGCTCATGGCGCGGATAGGAAATAAAGCTTCGGCTGTCTGTCAGCATTCCTACAGACAGGCTGACCGGATAGAGGTTTGCACAGGCCTCAAACTGACGGCTGATTCCAAATGCCTGATCGTTAAACCACCAGGGTGCTCCCAGCTGAACCTTTCCTTTCACTCCGCCTCCACAAAAGCCTGCTGCCAGAATAGCCCATGTTTCAATCTTTGTTCCGTCCAACGGATAGATAATAGTCTTTGGAAGCTCATCAATCAGGGTCAGGCGGTTTAAAAGCTCTCCCACACTGGTTACGGAGCACTGATCATCTGCACAGTCAAAGCCCGTAGAATGGCCCGTTTCCGCTACGCCCCTTGTATTGGCGTCCAGATAGGTACCGATATGAAGCTGCATCACATAACCATTCCGGTTATACCGGCGTCCCATCTCAAAGAGAAATGCGCTGCGGTACTGATCCTCTTCCTTTGCTGTCAGAGGCTCATTTTTTCTTGCCTTATCAAAAATCCGGTCAATTTCCCCGGAGGTATAATTCTCCCATGTAAAGTGAGGAATTCCGTCATCGCTTACCGTTGTGCCTGTAATCTCCTGAAAATATTTCAGTCTTGCCTCCAGAGCATCCAGCATATGCTCAAAGGAATCAATCTTAATTCCTGAAACCGCCTCTAACTGATCCAGATATGATGAAAATCCATCTTTTTCTAAAAACATGGCCTGATCCGGGCGGAATGCAGTAATTACCCGTGTAAACATCTTTTCCTTATTCAAAGCAATATGGCAGTGAAGATCATCTATCGGGTCCTCTGTGGTGCTTACCAGCCTTACATTGGAATGCTCCATGCACCAGCGTCTTGTCATATGCTCTTTATGGATCATTTCCTTTGTCTTCTGATAAATTTCCTCCGCATTTTCCTCTGTCACCGGCTCATCAATATCAAAATATCGCTTTAATTCCATGGCGCACCAGATATAGATGGGATTTCCGGCTAATGCCGGAAGAATCGAAGCAAAAGCCAGATATTTTTCGTGAAAATCTGCATCTCCGGTAATATACCTTTCATCAATGCCGAAGGTACGCATGGCTCTCCATTTATAATGATCGCCCCTGAGCCACATTTCTCCCAGATCCTCAAATTCCTTATCTTCCAGAATCTCTGAGGGCTGCAGATGGCAGTGATAATCAATGATAGGCATATGCTCCGCATACTTATGATAAAGGTGCCGCCCTGTTTCTGTTGTCAGAAATAATTCCTCATCAAACCTTGTGTTCATTTTCCTGCCCCCTTAGAATCCGATCAATGCTCCGCCGTCTACCGGAATACAGCTTCCGCTGATATATCTGGCTGCATCACTGGATAAAAAGGCTGCGCACATACCTACATCCATAGGATCACCCACGGTTTTTGCAGGGATTCTTCCCATGATTTTTGCCAGACGGGGCGGATCATTGTCTACAGCCTTGTGGAACATGGGCGTATCAATCCATCCGGGAGCAATTGCATTTACTGTAACTCCGTATTCTGCCAGCTCTGCAGTCAGAGTATGGATCATGCCCAGAAAACCTGCCTTTGCAGTAGAATATCCGGCAACCTGCGGCTGTCCGATATAGCTGGTCATGCTTGCCTGGAAAATGATTCTGCCGCGCTTCTGCTCCTTCATATATGGAACAACCGCCTTTGTCATAGCAAAAGAACCTACCAGATGTACATCCAGCACACGCTTATAATCCTCTACTGTCATATCCCAGATAAACTTCTTGCAGTGGTTTCCGGCATTATTTACCAGAATATCCACTCTTCCATGTTCCTTTACAATACGGTCTAACAGTTCGCCTGCATGATCCGTATCTGTAATATCAAACTGGTAAAAGGCTGCCTGAGAGCCAAATTCCTCCAGCGCCTCTGCCGCCTGCTCCGGCGCTTCAAAGCTTACTACGCATACCTTTGCCCCGGCGCTTACCAGACACCGTGTTACCGCCAATCCAAGTCCGGTAGAACCGCCCGTTACGATTGCTACCTGACCGGACAGGTCATACCAGTTTGCCATTTTAAACTCATTCATTTCTTTTTCTGTAAATGCAGCCACCTTTAAGTCCTCCTTCTATAACCGGCATTTCTTTTCAAATACCTCCTGGGTATCCTGATATTTATAGGGAATATAAAATTCTCTGTGTCCCAATGCTTCACTTTTGGTAGGTCTTCCTCCCGCGGTTTCCGCTATGTACTCTGCAAGAACGTCTGCCATCTCATTCAGGCTTATGTTTCCTTCCAGAACAGGGCCTGCGTCAAAATCCATATCCTCTTCCATCCGTTTATACGTTTCACTGTTTCCTGTCAGCTTAATGCAGGGCGCCACTGCATTTCCAACCACATTTCCCCGTCCGGTAATCAGAATTACCAGATGGGCTCCGCAGCTGGTCAGATCCATCAGCCCCTCATTGTCATTTGGGTTGGTAATCCCAAACTGCATCCAGTAGGGGTCCGGTGTAGAATCCAGGAGCCACAGGCCATGTCTTCCCGGATGGCTGGCTACCTTCAGCACCCCCTCGATGGGCTTTGAGCCGCTTTTTATCACAGCCCCCATGCTTTTTTCTTCAATAGTGGACAGGCCTCCGGCAAAATTCCCCGGGCTGACCGAATACTGACGCACAGAGCGGCAATATTCCAACGCCTTATCATAGGTAGAACGAATCTCTCTTTTGGCATTTTCATCTACTCCCCTGCTCTCCAAAAGATCTCCCAGACCGATTGCCTCTACGATTTCTTCAAAAATGGCTGTTCCGCCCAGATCCACCAGCTTATCATAAAAACGGCCCACCACAGCATTTCCGGCCAATCCGCTGGTATAATCGCTTCCTCCGCATTCTGCTCCGATCACCAGATCCTTCATGCCCATCTCTACTCTGGGCGTATCCTCCAGCTGCTTCAAGGCCATCCTTACCCATGCAATTCCTTTTTCCACGGATTTGCGGGTTCCGCCCTCCTGCTGAATAAACATCCAGGAAGCCGGCTTTCCTTCCTTCTCAGCCAGATCTGCCAGCCACTGCGGCTGAACATACTCGCAGCCCAGTCCCACCGCCAGCACAGCTCCCACGTTCGGATGCCGGATCAGGCTGATTAATAAATCTACGGCATACTGATTATCCGTACAGCCGTCAAATCCCACCAGCTCCACATCCGGATGAGCAGACCGCTCTACGATCTGGCGTGCTGCAAATTCAGAGCATTTTACCGTATAAATTACCAGCACCCGGTTTCTGATGCCGGGCGCTCCATTCTTTCTCTTATATCCCTTCCAGGATAATTCCTTCAGGTTCATATCTGCTTCCTCACTCATATCTGGTATCCATGGGCGCTCCTGTTTTTACATCCAGATGACTGGACCGTTCATCATAAAGACTTTTCATCACATGAAGATGAACCCAGCTTCCTTTGGAAATATCTTCCGTTGCCGCCCCGATAGGAACACCATATTTTATAATCCGCGTTCCGGAGGGGATATCTGACAGGGCAATCTTATGCCCTGCCGGAATATCCGTAACAGCTTCTATGTCTTCTTCCTGATGGTCTCCAATCAGCGCTGCCCTCTCTCCTGTAAGAAGCTCCGACAGGGCCGTAGCCACATTGTCTTCATATGCAACCTGAAATACCCTCTTTTTGCTGTCCATAAAAGCTCCAGCCTTTCCTTATAATATCCCAAACTCCGCAAATGCCTGTGTTGCTGTCATTCCGCCCTCAATGGCCTTTCTCACTGTTTTTTCACCGGAGGCCTTAATCAGAGCTTTCTCAATTACCTCATCCTTGATTTCCTTTGGAATAATCAGGACGCCGTCTATATCGCCAAACACCAGATCGCCGTCATGAATCGTTACCTGCCCGATCTCAATGGTGCAGCGGTAATCGCATACATAGGTACGCACGGAAGAATCCTGAGCCCAGCACTGTGTACAGAATACAGGGAAATTCTGTCCCATAACCTGAGGCGTATCACGGCTGTAGCCGTCCAATACCGCGCCTGCTGCTCCTCTCGCTTTTGCCGTAGCAGTCAAAAGCTCTCCCCACAGGGCAGAATGATGGGCTCCTGTGGCAATGTATACCTCGCCGGGCTTTAACTGGTCAAGCGCCTCTGTCAGATAGCCAAAGGGCTTTTTCGGATTTTCAAATACATCATTTTCCAGCACTGTGCAGGCATACCCTGCTACCTTTAACCGGTTATCCGGCTGGCTGCGGTCCACATAAGCGTCTGCCGGAACCAGCGCCTCCAGAGGGCGGATATTGGCAGGCAGAAACTGATGCTTATATCCCATCTGATCCAGAATATCCCCTACTACAGGCGTATAAAGCTTTTCTTTCATTAAGGCAAATAATTCTTCATCACTGTTCCACTGTTTCATTTCTATTCCAGTCTCCTTGCAATTCATCATATTTCATTTATCAGACAGCCGGACACCCGGTACATCATCAGATCGCCATATTGGGCAGCCACATGAAGGTCTGAGGGAAGTAGGTTAAAATTAACAGGGCAATACCCATTACTGCATAAAATGGAATCATGGTCTTTGCCAGCTTTTCAATCTTAATTCCTGAAATCGCACTTCCGATAAACAGGGTAGATCCAACCGGAGGTGTTAAAAGTCCGATTCCCAGATTCAGAACCATTACCACACCCAGATGAATTGGAGAAAGTCCCAGGGACATCCAGATGGGCAGGATCACCGGTGTCAGCATCAGAATCAGGCAGGCCATCTCGATCAGGCAGCCTAAGAACAGCATCAGCAGGTTCAGCATGATAAGAATCAGAATCTTATTATCTGTAATAGAGAACAGAGCTTCTGATACCATTGACGGTACCTTTAAATAAGTAAGCAGGTAGGTAAATGCACCAGATACGCCTAACAGGATTAAAACCTTTCCAAGAGTCATGGTCACATTGTGGAAAATCTCAGGAAGATCTTTTACAGTAAAGCCCTTGTAAATAAACAGACCTACTACCAGAGACCACACAACTGCACAGGCTGCAGACTCCGTGGTTGTAAATACACCGGTAATTACGCCGACTACAACAAACAGGACGGAAAGCATACCCCAGATGGCCTTAAAGAAGGTTCTCACACAGGCCCTTGGGTTAAAACGGCCTGTTACCGGATAATTTTTCTTAACAGAAACATAGTAGGAGTAGATCATCAGTACAACGGAAAGAATCACACCCGGAACATAGCCTGCTAAAAACAGCTGTCCGATGGATACGCTGGTTACACCGGCTGCAGCCAGCGTATAGATAACCATGTTCTGGCTCGGCGGAACCAGGATACCTTCTACAGAGCTTGCCATGGTCAGACAGGTAGAAAAATCACGGTCATAGCCCTGCTCTTCCATCATCTGAATCTCAATGGGGCCTAAGGATGCGCAGTCTGCGGAAGAGGAACCGGAAATTCCTCCAAAGAAGAAGGATGACACTACGTTTACCATAGCGGCTCCGCCTCTGAACCAGCCAACCAGCTCTTTTGAAAAATCGATCAGCGTAGCCGTAATCCCTCCCGCGCTCATCAGCTCGCCCATCAGGATAAAGAATGGTACTGCCAAAAGTGTATAGGAATTCAGGTTGCTTATAAATTTCAGCGCCATCTGCATGGGATTGATTCCCAGATAAATAAAATCAGCCAGTGACGCAATACCGATTGCATATACGATCGGAACCCTTAAAAACACCAGAGCCAGAAACAGGCCTAATAATATCAATGTAGCAATTACGGTTGTACTCATGCTTCCTTCCTCCTTGTCCACTGAGAAATTAATGCAAAGATATAAGAAACTCCTGTTACAGGCAGAGCCAGATACATCCACGCATAGGGAATATTAAGTCCTGCCATTGTATTGCTTCTGGACTGTTTCATCAGAAGTACACCGTAAACGATCATAAATGCTGCAAAAACCACAATACACAGGGTAGCAAGAACATCCGTTGCAAAAATCTGTCCCTTTTTCATCTTCTCATCAAACATCGTCACCTTCAGATGTTCATCCGTCCGAAGCACTAAGGAAGATCCCAGCATACTCATCCATGTCAGCAAAAACAGAGACAGGGGCTCGCCCCACATGGGAGACTGATGAAGAAAATATCTTCCCACAAAGATATAAAATACAACGGCTACCAGCGCTGCCAGCATCAGCACACACAGATGCTTTACAATACCAAATATCACCCGGTCTATCGGCTCCCACAGCTTTTTAAAATTTTCCATAGCCTTTCCCTTCCTGATGTTCTTGTCTTATTTATACTCGCCGCTTCTCATTTCCTCGATCAGAGCCTGATTTTCCTCTGAGTATCCTTCATAAATACTCTGGCAGGCCTCAGACCACTTATCCAGATCACTTACCTCAAGTCTGGTTACACCCTTTTCCTCAAAGCTGTCAAAGGTCTCCTGGATCTTCTTCTGATTATACTCGTAGCAAACCTTGCCTGCTGCCTCAGAAGCTTCCTTCATCCAGCCCTGCTGCTCCTCTGTCAGAGAATTCCACTTATCCTTATTCATCAGGATAACGCCGCAGCCAAAGGTGTGAGCGTCCGGAATAAAGTAAGGAGCAACTTCATTGTAAGAGTTGGCCATATAGTTGATCACATCGTTTTCTGCTCCGTCTACAACGCCGGACTGAAGGGATGTATATAATTCAGAATACGCAATCGGTGTTGCAGATGCATTCAGAGCCTTCATGGTATTTACCATCAGATCCGTCTCCGGAACACGCATCTTTAATCCCTTCATCATGTCTAAAGAGAAGGTTTCAGGGTTTCCCAGCTTCTTATATGTATTCTCTGTGATAAACATATGACGGGGACCCTCTGTCAGCCATCCTAAAGCCACATATCCGCAGTCAGCCTCATCTACAGAGTCAAGAAGCTTCTGTCCCGTGCTGCTCTTTGCCATTGCTTCAAACTGTTCCATATCCTTAAACAGGAACGGAAGACCTGTTAAACCGATTTTCTCTGCTCCGTAGTTGGAAAGGGAAGAGGCGTTGCCGCGGAAGATATCAAGGGTTCCCATCTGGATGCCCTGCATACACTCTTTTTCATTTCCAAGTGTTCCGTTCAGATACAGCTCTACTTTGATCTGGCCTCCGGACAGCTCCTCAATCTTGCTTGCAAACTCCTTTGCTCCTACGGTTGCACCGTAATCCTCACCATTTACCTCACTCCAACGGAGAGTGATCGCTTCTCCGTTTCCTTTTTCCGGTGCTGCCTCTGCTTCCTTGGATGCAGGTGCATTTCCGCCATCTGCAGACGCGGGAGCACTCTCTGAACCCGAACCGCAGGCTGCCAGTGAAAAGGCGGTACAAACTGCTAATGCTACTGCTGCTATCTGTTTTCTCATGTTACAAATCCTCCTGAATACATTATAATTTTGGCACAAAAACGTTTTTGTTTTGTGGCATATAAATGCCGCATAAAAATAATCACGAGCGCCTTAAAGATATATTAAGAATATACTTACCACCCTCTTTTGTCAATATATTCTGTGTTTTTTAGTTTGTTTAGTAGATATTTTAGTATAATATGCACAATTTCTATTTCTGTGATTTTTACATAAACACAGTTTAAAACTAAACTATTGACAGTACCTTTACTTTTTTTAATGATATTGCTATACTTTACAAAAACGTTTTATTCGGCGTTACTTTAAATTTAATTGTCATTTTTTATAGTATTATAACGAAATGGAGGATTATTTATATGATTATTACCAAATTCGAAAGCTGGTGGGTAGAAAGAGGGAAATGTCTGTTTGATGAACGGCGCCAGGGAGGCGCTAAAATGGGATGGGACGTAATCGTAATCCGTCTTACAACAGATACAGGATTAGAAGGACACGCTGTATGCATGGCTGCCAGAAGCGGAGCTGTCAGTGAATCCTATCTTCAGGAAAGCATTGCCCCGGTTGTTCTTGGGCGTGATCCCCACGACAGAGAAGCGATCTTCCAGGAACTGTGGGTCATCGACCGGCATGAAGCCTTTTTCCCTGTATTTCTTCCCGGCCCTGTAGACGTAGCGCTCTGGGATCTGTGTGCAAAGGAAGCAGGCCTTCCCTTATATAAATATATCGGAGCCTACAGAGACAAGCTTCCCGTCTATGCCAGCAGCAACTTCCTTCCAACCGTACAGGATTATGTAGATGAAGCCCTTTACTATAAGAGCAAAGGCATCAAGGGATACAAAGCGCATCCGGCCGGTCCTGTAGAATTTGACATGAAGGTACATGCGGCGGTCCGTGAAGCCGTCGGAGATGACTTTATCCTGATGACCGATCCGGTCGGAGACTATACCTTAGACGAAGCAATCCGCGTAGGCAGACAGCTTGAAAAACTGAACTATAAATGGTTTGAAGAGCCCTTCCGTGATTTTGAGCTTTATAAGTATTCTGAACTGTGCCGTGCTCTGGATATCCCCATCGCTGCTACAGAAACCACCAGAGGCTGCCACTGGGGAGTCGCTCAGGTAATCGCCCAAAGAGCGGCTGATATCGTCCGGGCAGACGTAAGCTGGAAAGACGGCATCACCGGTGCTTTGAAGATCGCCCATTTAGCGGAGGCCTTCGGACTGAACTGTGAGATTCATACCACCACCATGAATTACATGGATATGGCAAATCTCCATTTAAGCTGTGCGATTAAAAACTGTGAATACTTTGAATACTTTGTACCGGAGGATAATTACCGTCTTCCCATGAAGGGAGATCTCCCAATTGATGAAAACGGTTTCATCCATGTTCCTGATAAGCCCGGCATCGGAGTTGAACTTGATTGGGATCTGATCGAATCTGCCTGCCGCCATTACTGCTGTCAGGAATGGAAACAGGCATAACTTCTACTGAAACAGGCAGTGATAGTTTTCATGTTCATACATAACAAGGTTGCTTTTAAAAACCACATCACTGCCTACATAGACCCGTTTCTGCTCCGGCATCTTTCCGCTGATCAAAAACTCTGTCAGGGTCCGTATTCCAATATACCCCTGAGCATAGGGATTTTTCTGGATCACGTTGTTAAATACGGAACGCCGGAGCCGGTCCGCGGTCATATCAGAAAGGTCAGAGCCTACGGCAAACAGTCTTCCCGCCCGCCCGCTTTCTTCCAGGGCCTCTCCCAGCATAACCGTACCCTGAGAATATACACTGCAGCAGGCAGCTACATCCGGACGGGTGATCTGATTATAAATATTTACATAATTTGTATGATCCATTGTCCAGGAATGGTCAATATACAAAAGGTTTGGACAGCTATTTTCACTCAGATATGCCTTAAATCCTCTGGCAATCGCACTGTGGGCTTCCCACTTGGGATTTCCTCCGCAGAGGAAAATACTTCCAAATTCAGGAATACGGCTCAGAATCAGTTCCGCCATGGTACGTCCGATTACTTCATATTCGGGCTGTATACAGCAAAGGTAATCACAGAATTTTATCTCCGAAGTAATACATACAACGGATATTCCCTCGTCCTGTATCAGTTTCCAGTCCTCTTTTGACGTAATTTCATCAATATGACCTACCGTCAGGATTCCATGAAGCTTGTGTTCCTGTACCATTTTCCTCAGCTGAGCCAAGATACGATCCCTGCTGTGATGATGATAGGGCATTTCAATACATTCCATATTAACGTTGATGGTAGAAAGATAATCATGGATCCCCCTCCACATAGGCGGATAATAGTACTGATTGTCTCCATCCTCAGAAGGCACTAAAATCGCGATTCTCTGGGTACTCCGTTTTAAACTGGAAGCCAGCGTATTCGGCTGATACCCCAACTCCTCGGCTGTTCTTCTGATTTTTTCGCGGGTTTCATCACTGACCCCAGATTTGCCGCTCAATGCAAAGTGAACGGAACTGATCGATACTCCTGCTTTTGCTGCTACATCTCTGATCGTTACTTTTGCTTTCAAAAAATGCACCCTTCCCGTTACTGTCGATTATTACTGCTATTATACAACAGTTTGCCAAAAGTTAAATACTTTGTAAAATGAATTTTCAGGAGGAATATACAGAATGTCTGAATTAGAATTAAAAGGAAAAACAGGAATTGTCACCGGAGCCAGCAGCGGTATTGGCTTTCAGATCGCTAATGTCCTGGCAGAAGCCGGAGCAGCTGTCTATGCGATCAGCCGCACCGGAGCGCCAAAAGAAGGAGTGGGCGAGAGTTCTCCGGGTGTGATCCATGTAAAAGGCGATATCGGAGACCAGGCAGCCATGAAAACGCTCCTGGATGAAATTACAGCTTCTACCGGCGGCGTCCTTGACTTTCTCGTCAATAATGCCGGAGCTACCTTTAAATGCCGTGCCGAAGAATTTCCGGAAAATCAGTTTGACCATATCATGGATGTAAACGTAAAATACGTGTTCGAGATGAGCCGCCTCTGCTATCCATTCCTCAAAAAATCCCAGGAAAAAGGCCGGATCATCAACATCACCAGCATGAGTGCCCATCTGGGCTTTTCCGAGGTTGTTCCCTACTGTACCAGCAAGGGAGCAGTCCTTGCCATGACACGCGGTCTGGCGGTAGAATGGGCCGGAGATAATATCTGCGTAAATAGCATTGCTCCCGGCTGGTTTAAGAGCAAGATGCTCACACAGGTAGCCGACCCGGTCAGAGAACAGAAAATCCTCAGCCGTATGCCTTTACACGCTTACGGAGATACCCGCGATCTGGGCGCCATGGCACGCTTCCTCTGCGGACCCGGAGCCGGATACATTACCGGTCAGGACTTTGCTGTAGATGGCGGAGCACTGGCATTTGGATATTGATTTATTGAGCCGTATCCTCCCTATACATACAAAAAATCCAAAAGAATTCCTGGCGCTTTTTGAATAACATGCCACATTTCGGGTATACTAAGTGTTTGAATATATCCCTCATTTCATCAGTATATTTAAGGGATCCTTCTCCTTACATTTGACTTTTCCCTTATTTTTCGATATATTTTAAGGGAAACGAGAGGAGGCTAAGGGAATGAGAATATTCAACTATTCAAAAATCAAAGAGCAAACGTGGGATTCTGAGATTCTTGGATATATTGCAGCAATTTACAGAGAAGTCGGAAAGCAAGAGCAATATCTAAAGCAGCGTCCGGAAGAACTGGAAAAGCTTGTTGAGATTGCAAAAATACAAAGTACCGAAGCATCCAATGCCATCGAGGGAATTGTCACTACCAATACTCGTATCAAGCAGTTGGTGAAAGAAAAAAACACCCCGAAAAATCGTGATGAACAGGAAATTGCCGGATATCGTGACGTACTGAATGTGATCCATGATAACTTTGATGTAATTCCAATCTCCAAAAACTACATTTTGCAATTACACAAAATCATGTACAGTCACATGAATAACCCTCTGGCGGGACAGACTAAAAACCTACAGAACTATATCAGTGCGACTTATCCTGAAGGACATACGGAAATATTATTCACTCCGCTTTCTCCCTTTGAGACACCGGAGGCACTGGATAAAATTTGCGAAGAATATAACCGTGTAATCGGTAACTTTGAAGTAGAGCCGCTGATTGCAATTCCAATCTTTATCCATGACTTTCTATGTATTCATCCGTTCAACGATGGCAACGGAAGAATGAGCCGCCTGCTCACAACCTTGCTGTTATACCGTAACGGCTTCTATGTAGGAAAATACATTTCCCTGGAAGCCAAGATCGCAAATGCTAAAGATCTCTACTATGATGCACTTGCCAGATCCCAAGACAGGTGGCATGAAGGCTGTGAAAATGCTGTACCGTTTATCAAATATCTGCTGAGCACCTTTCTTGCCGCCTATAAAGATTTTGAAGATCGGTTCTCCATCGTAGAAACAAAGCTGCCGGCAGTGGAGATGGTAAGAAAGGCAACACAAAATAAGATTGGGAAATTCACAAAGCAGGACATTCGAGAATTATGCCCATCCCTGAGCATTAGTTCTATCGAAGGTTCTCTGAGAAAATTAGTGAAAGAGGGGGATTTGAAGCGAGAAGGTTCCGGAAAGGCAACTTATTATATTCGCCTGCGGTAAATATCTTTACAATTAACCTCTTTCAGAAACTATCAAAAAGGGAAGGCCAGGATCATCCGGCCTTCCCTTTCTGTATTTACGTAAACAACTATCTTTTACTTACGCCTCTTCATAAGAGATTTCCATCTTTACCTTTCCGCTGTGATAACGTACCAGTGAGAAGATGATCGCACCTGCCAGCACAACAATATTGATGATGATCATCTTAATATCGGCTGCCATTGCATTAGAGATTAGCTGGAAAGCTGCCACGCCTGCACAGGAGTACATTAACAGTCTGTACGCCCAGTCAGGCATATGGAACATGGACTTTGCCCACAGGTCCGGAAGCATTTTCGGCATCTTCAGGTAGCCAATTGCATATACGATGGAACGGAGATATGTAATAAACATTACAAGGTCTGCAATCTGGTTTACACTCAGATCCAGTGCCAGCGGCACGATTGTCAGCAGATACCATACAAACAGCCATTTATGAGGGGTGCGGTATTTGGGATGAAGCTCGCCCATGGACTTGGGGAACCAGCCGTCTCTGGATGCCTGTACCAGAGGCTTTGTGATATACGCAACTGTAACATTTAAGGTAGTAGCTGTCGCTCCCAGAGCACCTGCTACGATGAAGAACAGGAACAGAGGCTTGTTAAAGATCACCTCAGCTACCAGAGTAAGAGGCTGTCCTGCCACCTGCTCCACCGGAAGCACGCCAGATGCCACGATAGAAAGCAGAGAGAACATAATTGCTACAAACGCAGTGGAAATAATAATGGTAGTCGGAATATCCTTCTTTGGATTCTTACATTCACCTGAGAATGAGATCAGCTCAGATGCTCCCAAGACTGCATAGTTTAAAAATGCTCCGCCTGCGAAGATACCTACTACGCCATGAGTTGTAAATCCCGGATTTTTAAAGTAATTTGCAAAGTCTACATGGGGCATACCACAGACAATGAATAAAAGGATCGCTCCCACCAGAGCTACTGTCAGGAAGTTTTCTACCTTTGCCATGATATTGATTCCAAAGAAGTTTACAACAAAGAATAAGGTTGCAATCGCCATAGCAACAATCTTTGGATTGGATGTTGGGAACAATGCCTGGAAATACTCTGCAAAGGACAGAGCATACATACAGATTCCCATCTCTCCCAGGAAATAGATGATGATCCATGCTCCTGCCCATTTCTCTCCTACAAACATGGACCATACGGTATAGTTTCCGCCTTTAAAACGGGCGATACTGGAACTTAAAATACTGGGAACTGCAAAGAACAGGGCAAAAAAGGTTGCTATCAGATAGGAAATAAAGACGGAACGTCCTGTCCGATCAATTCCGATACCGGTTAATGTCATAACACCGGCTCCGATGATCATGCCTACTGCAATTCCAAATAGATCCTTTCGGCTTAAGACCTGCTTATATCCTACATCTTCACTCATTCTGCATCCTCCTCTTTATGAACGATCTGCGTCTTTTCTTACATCCAGACAGCTCTCACACAATTTCACCAGCAGCTCATAGGATTTCTCCATGGACTGAATACAAGTATATTCATAAATGGTGTGACAGTTATCGCCTCCGGTAAACAGATTGGGACAGGGAAGTCCTTTAAATGTTATTTCCGCTCCGTCTACACCCCCGCGTACAGGAATGATCACCGGCTCAATCCCCAGTTCCTCCATTGCTTTTACTGCATTATCAATGATAAACGGGAAATTCAGGATCTTATCCCTCATATTGTGCATCACATCTTCAAAATGAATGCTGACCGTATCTTCCCCGTATTTCTTATTGAGAAACTCTCCGATTGCCAGAAGGGCATTCTTCTTTTCCGTGAATTTACTCATCTCATGATCCCGGACCAGATAACGCATGGAAGTGTTTCCCACATCTCCGTGAATCTCTGCCAGATGGGTAAAACCTTCTCTTCCTTCCGTATTTGCCGGTATCTCCAGGGGATTTAAAAGGCTGTGGAGTTCCATCGCAATGTGCATGGAATTGACCATTCTGTTTTTCGCATATCCGGTATGGGCTACCTCTCCTTTTACCTCCACATATGCAATTCCGCAGTTGAAATTGTCATAATAGAATTCACCCAGTTCTCCGCCATCCATAGAATAGGCAAAATCGCAGTTAAATTTTTCCAGATTGAAATTCAGAGTGCTCTTCCCGATCTCTTCATCACAGGTAAAGCAGATATTTACCTGGCCATGGCCGATTTCAGGATGAGTCATCAGCGTCTTTGCCATCTGCATGATCACAGCTACGCCGCTTTTGTCATCCGCACCTAAAAGAGTGGTTCCATCGCCAACGATCAGATCTTTTCCCTTATAGACCTTCAGTCTTGGGAACTTTTCGGTTGAGAAGATAATATGTTTCTCCTCATTCAATACAATATCTTCCCCATCATAGTTTTCTATGATCCTTGGATGTATGTTGCAGCCCGGAAGATCTGGCGCCGTATCCATATGGGCGGTAAAACCGATCGCCGGAATCCCATCCCCGCTGTTAGAAGGAATAGACGCATATACTGCCCCGTATTCATCCATCTCCGCATTATCTACGCCCATTTCCAAAAGCTCTTTTACCAGCAGCCTTCCCAGATCCTTCTGCTTCTCCGTACTGGGAATGGTCTGGCTTCCATGCTGTGACTGCGTGTCAATGCTTACATACCTGAGAAACCGTTCTACTAACTCCATCATTGTTTTTGCTCTTCCTCCTTTATTTACATTTCTGCCAAAAAATGTTCCACATTTTCAATGCTTTTCTGAGACAGACGCAGGGTACACTGCTCCGAACTTCCTGCACACCGCTCTGTATAGATCATATTTGGACATTCATGCAGCTGTTCCCATGTATCCCCGATTCCAACCCCATCACAGAGATAATAATTGTCTTTGCAGGACAGCCACTGTTTCATCGCTTCCACATCAAATGTAGGACCTATGGACGTATTAACAATGATTTTTCCATTTCCAAACAGCTTAAACTCTTTTTCCTTTAACAGACAGGTGTTTTTCGGAAGAAGCGTACAGATTATATCATTTTCCTTTAACAGTTCTTCTAATGGACGGCGGCAGATCCCCAGTTTTTCCGCCTCTTCGCAGCATCTTAAATCCGAATAGGACACGTCTGCATCCATAAGCTTTAAAATTTTTGCCAGCTTAAAGCCGGTATTTCCCATTCCTACAATTCCAATCTTCTGATTGTAAAACTCATTAGGACGTTCTCTCCACTGATGTCCGTTAAAACCATGAAGCAGATCTGCCAGAGCGCTTACCGCAAACTCAATGACTCCTCCATCGCCGTAATCTGTGATCCCGCGTACAACAATGCCCCGTTCTCTGGCATATGCCACATCTACATTGGCACTTTTTTCATTATACAGAGTACAGCACATTCCGATGTATTTGAGCTTCGGGCATTTTTCCATGATTTCCTTTGTAATCAGCGTACAGTATGATACCATCAGACAGTCCGCATCCTTTACTCTCTCCGTGATCTCATCTGTATCGACAGGAAAATCATCATAAAAAACCGCTTCCCCAGACAGCTCTCTGAGACGATTTTTTGCCCACTCATTCATTCCCGTATTGTCTACTACTACTGTCTTTTGAAACATGATTTTACATTCCCTCCTATCTGATTTCCATACCAGGTTTATGCAATATGTTTTTATTTGTTCTTTATTGTTTTTATTTTTATATAATAATTATAAAAAAAATCCACTCATCCTCATACAGGAAAAAGTGGATTTTTTGTTCAAAAACAGGATATTTCTATATCGGCGGCACCTTTAATTCCGGAGCGGCCTTTTTCAGCATACGGAGAAAATATGCATACAATTCTTCCGGCGTCAATTCCGGTTCATAAATAATAGCATCGATCGTCAGGTGAAATACCTCGTCCAGCTCCAGATCATAGGGCGAAAGAGGACGCTCCTTTCTCTGCTCCATCAGCCCGCTGCGGACATAGTTTCCAATATCCTGATTTCCAAAGCCTTCAATCTCTAATGTGCTGTACTCCTTTGATCCGTGTTGGCAGCCAAAATACGTTAGCTGACGGCATTTTACCTTTTTATTGGCTTCTGCTCCCTCCATACTCTTAGCCAGATATCGGATGAAATCCCATGCAGCCTCCTTTTCTGTACTGGAAGAAGGAATTGAAAGTACGATCCCTCCCCATTTGAAACTGCCGTCCGGAGGGCAGATCAGGGTCCAATCCTCCTTTTCATTTACCGAAAATGTATCATACTGGGAAACCCAGAAGGTCCAGGGAGTCATCATATACGTCTCTTCCCAGTAATCCTCCGACCATTCCATGGATACCTGGGCTGTATCCCCTACCAGTCCGGTTTCATAGAGCCGGTCCAGATAGCGGAAATATTCCAGAAAACGCTCCGGCTTTACCAGCTGATTTTCCTTTACATAAGGCTCATTTGTCTGGTTAAACAGCATAGAACCCACATCTCCCAGACAGTTAAAGAGCATAAAGCTGTGTCCTTTTTCTTTCTGCTCCACACTTTTTTTAAGAAGCATCTCCCAGTCTGTAAAAAGGTTCATGGCTTCTTCTGCTGACTGAATACCAAAAACACGATTAGCCATCTCTGCACGGTAGGCCAGTCCTGCGGCATCCAGATTGTAGGGAAGGGCTACGATCGTCCCATCCGAAGAAGTCATATAATTTTTACACCCTTGCGGATACTCCTCAGCCTCTACACCATACGGTTCCTGTTCCAGATTTTCCCAGATTGGACGGGAAAGGAAATTTCCGGCATAATAATCCTGAAGAAAGCAGATATCCGGCAATTCCCCGGACAGATCAATGGCGCTTTCAATCTGTCTGGCATAATCCGAAATAGAAACATTTACGTAATTAAGCCGATATGTGCTTCCTGTATCTTTTTTATACTGTTCAAACAGCTCCTTGATCGAATCATCCCAATACCAGATTGTGATCACATCCTGCCCCTTCGGCTCAAACCGGGATTTCTGAGCCTGGATCATATACAGTAAAATTCCCGCATAGCACAGTACTGTTATGATAAATACCGCTGCCGCCCGCCTTTTTACGCCTGTCTTATCATTTTTCATGATTTTCCCCTTCACTCTCCTCTGCTTCTCTCAGCAGCGCCAGCTCCTCCTGATAGGGAATCGATATCAAAACCGTTGTTCCCTTTCCCTTTTCACTGTAAATTTCAAAGCTGTAATGTTCCTGATACAGATATTCCAGACGTTCCCTGATGCTCTTAATTCCAATGGAATGTACGCCCGGATGTCCCGTTCCATTCTGTTCCAGCCCTTTAAGCTCATTTTCATCCATACCGATTCCCGTATCGATCACCCACAGATCCAGCATCTCTTCCCTTCGCTCCGCCAGGATCTCAACCGTACCATTCTCCTCCATGGGAACAATTCCGTGGTAAATCGCGTTTTCTACCAGAGGCTGAAGGATATTCTTCGGTACATACGCGGTCTTCAGCGAATCTGGAACCTCTATATTTACGGAAACCTTATCCTTATAACGATAATTTTGAATCACACAGTAGGCAGAGACCACTTCCAGCTCTTCCTTCAGCATGGCGCAGATTTCCCCTGAATAAGCGGCCATTCCATCCTGGAGAATCAGGATCAGGGACTGCACCATTTTTTCAATATCCTGATTATGATCTCTTCTGGCAAGATAAATAACCGAGTTTAAGGTATTATAGAGAAAATGAGGATGTATCTTTGACATCAGCATATCAAACTTCAGCTTTTTATTAATCCGTTCATCCTGTATCCTGCGTTTTATAAATTCCTCAATCCGCTCTGCCATCTCATTAAACTGACAGCTGAGCATCTCAAGCTCATCCCCTGTTTTCACATCCAGCACATTTCGTTTTCCGCCGGAATAATCCAGCATAGCCGCTGAGATCTGGGAAATGGGCTGCAAAAACCGCCGTATAAGCAGAAAGATCAAAAGGAGGATCGAAGCTGCAGTGGCAGCTGAATACACGATAAAAAAGTACCGCATCTGTTCAGAATACTGAAACAGCAGTCTGGATGAAGTATACATACCAACACCAATCCCAGCATCCGGAAAAGCGCTCCACAGACAGTACCCCTTGTCACCGGAACCGATTTCCATATCTCCCTGATACTTCGTTTCATTCTGAACGGATGACGCCATTTCTTTCGTCAGCCTGAGATTCGTTTCTTCATCCCCCTGGCCCAAAATAACGGTTTCTTCTCTCAAATCCGATAAAAAATATCCGCTGCTCAGCCCTGCTGTCTCTCCAATCATATCGGAAAAGTACTGTACATTTATATTTAACAGTAATTTCCCAAGCTCCTTTCCCGCATCCGTTTCATCCGGAATACTGAGAAGATAGGTCAGATACTGGGAATTTTCCGGATATCCGCAGCTATGTACCCGGCTGAATGCCTCTGTTTTATCTTTTATCTCCTGATACCATTCTTCCGAAAGCCTTTCTTTGAAATACGGTTCAAAGGGGCTGTAGGACCAGTAAACCTGGTCCTTTTGGATCAGGACCGCGTTTTTGATATGCACTCTCAGATGAATGGTTTCCTTAATCTCCTGCATTACTCCGATTATTTCAAAATATTCATGGGCATCATGGCTGTAAAACTGCTGAACAAGCTCATTTCCTGCAATACTGTGCGCCAGCATCCTCACATCATTTAATAAGGTCTGGCATTGGTTTACACACAAAGCCATCGCTGCCTCATCCCTGTGCCTCTGCTGCCGATACTGGCTGATATATGCATAAGAACAGGAAATCCCCATCCCGATCAGCGTCATTGCCACGATCACCATTGCGGCGGCGGCAACGATTTTTTTCCATATAGACCGTTTCACCCTACTCTCCTTTATGCGCCTCTGCCTCCGATGGAGAATATCCCATATAGCGGCGGAAGGTAATGCTGAAATACTGGCTGCTCTTATAACCGGTACGCGCAGAAACCTCATTCACATTAAACTGTCCGCTTTCCAGCAGTTCCTTTGCCTTTTCCATACGAACCTGGGTCAGATAACGTGAAAAGCTCTCCCCCGTTTCTTTTTTGAATATCTTATTCAAATATTCTCCATTGAGTCCCAAAATCTGTGCCGCATCGCCAACAGATATATCCTTTTCGTAATTCTTCCGTATAAAACGGATTACCTTTACGACTCTGGAACTGTAGTTTTGCTCTCTTTCTTCTGATTGAATACGCTGCAAAAAAAGTCTGTATCCGTCAAACAGCTCCCCAATATCACAGAATTTTTCCAGCAGCTGCTGTATTTCCCTTGCGTCCTCAGAAGAACAAAGCCCCCTCTTTCCATATTCTATGACCGCATGTTCCATTGCTCCTGCTACAGCAGAAGCCTGACGGACAGAACCGGTTTTCTCCACCTCCTTCTGGATTTCAGAAAGTCCGGTTTGTATCTCATCCGGCTCTTTGGACACAAACCAGTGATACAGACGTTCTGTCTCCTCATTATCCCATGTATCCTCCCGTATCCGTCCGGACAGCTCTGAAATTTCCACCTCTCTTTTATCACCTGCAAAAATCCCATAAGGAACCGCTTCTTCAAGAGCATTTAAAAGCTCTGCCGCCTGCTGCATATCTGAAAGGATTCCTCCCTCCTGACGATATAAAACTCTGGCTGATACCCGTTTTTGCAGACAGGAAGAAAGCTTCTTTGCTGCCATCCTTGTGATCCCCGCTGTTTCCATACGGCTGGCCGGCATCCGCTTCATACACAACAGAACAATTACATATCGTGATTCCCATACCTCACAGACTGTATATATCTCCGTCCCGTTTTCTGCATACATAACATGACACTCCGAAAGGGCTGTACAGACACTCCCTGCAAAATGCTCCCCTTCCCGGGCAGATGCAGGAATAATATAAAAGAATCCAACCGCCTGTCCGTAATGCTCTGCTAGTTCATGAAAAAGCTCCTCCTGAAGCTCTCTGCGCTCCGGTGCATACAAAAATTTGCGAAATGCCTTCTGCACCATAGCTGCCTTTATATCCTTATTCCGCATCAGATCCAGAAACACCCGTTCCAGCTGTTCCTCCAGAGTTTCCTTATTCAGTTCATTTTTCAAAAGATAATTAAATACTCCCAGATCAATTGCCTTTTTGGCATAATCAAAATCAGAATATGCAGTCAAAAGCAGAATCCTTGTCTCCGGAAGCAATGTTCTTACCTTCTCAACAAACTGCAGCCCATCCATAATAGGCATACGAATATCTGTTACAATAAAATCCGGTCTTATCTCTCTGATTCCCCGCAATGCTGCCACCCCGTTCGTAAAGGTCTGAGCAATAGTAAATCCGTATTTTCCCCAGTCTGCCAGTGTTTCCAGATCCTGAAGCACCAGCAGGTCATCATCCACTAAAACCACCTTAAATGCCACGTTTCCTCCTCCATACAGCCAAATCTTTGCCGCCCAGTTACTGAGACTGATAACTCTTATATACACATATTTTACCATGTGGGGAATTTTGTGTCATCTATGAGATTTTATCAGGTATTCTTCCCCTCCTGTAAAAAACAGGCGCACCCGGTAAACGAATGCGCCTGTTTTATCATTTTATAATCTTCAGAAAATACAATTATCTCTCTCTGCTTTCTACCATCTTCTTCACATCTGCGATAAACTCATCCAGCTGTGCGCTTCCCAGATCACCCTTGTCACGGCTTCTCACTGTGATTGCGCCCTCAGCGGCCTCCTTCTCGCCCAGTACCAGCATAAAGGGTACCTTTTCAAGCTGTGCCTGACGAATCTTGTAGCCCACCTTCTCATCCTTGTGATCCAGCTCTGTACGGATACCGGCTGCTCTCAGCTTCTCATATACGCCAGTTGCATATTCCATGGACTTCTCAGATACAGGAATTACCTTTACCTGAACCGGAGCCAGCCATACAGGGAACTTACCTGCAAAATGCTCGATCAGAATACCGATGAAGCGTTCAATGGAACCAAAGCATACACGGTGAATCATAATCGGACGCTTCTTTGTGCCGTCCTCAGCCACATATTCAGCCTCAAAACGCTGGGGCAGCTGGAAGTCCAGCTGAATGGTTCCGCACTGCCATGTACGTCCGATGGAATCTCTCAGATGGAAGTCGATCTTAGGACCATAGAATGCACCGTCGCCTTCATTTACAATATAGTCCAGCCCCATTTCCTCCAGAGCGTTTCTCAGGCCGTTGGTAGCCAGCTCCCAATCCTCGTCAGATCCCATGGAATCCTCCGGTCTGGTAGACAGCTCTACGAAATATTCAAAGCCAAAAAGGGTATAAACCTCATTGATCAGTCTTGTAACGTTCTTGATCTCCTCAGTAATCTGCTCCTGAGTCATAAAGATATGGGCGTCGTCCTGGGTAAAGCAGCGCACACGCATCAGACCATGAAGCTGTCCGCTCTTCTCATGACGGTGAACCAGACCCAGTTCGCCTACTCTCAGAGGAAGATCTCTGTAGGAACGCGGCTGAGACTTGTACACCAGCATACCGCCTGGGCAGTTCATTGGCTTAATTGCGTAGTCTTCCTCATCGATCACAGTGGTATACATATTATCCTTATAGTGATCCCAGTGACCGGAGGTCTCCCACAGCTTGCGGCTTAAGATCACAGGAGTGGAAACCTCCTGATAATTCTCTCTTAAATGGATCTCTCTCCAGTAGTCGATCAGGGTATTCTTTAAGGTCATGCCCTTTGGAAGGAAGAATGGGAAACCAGGGCCTTCCTCTGTAAACATAAACAGACCCAGCTCCTTGCCCAGCTTTCTGTGGTCGCGCTTCTTTGCCTCCTCCAGCATGGTCAGGTAATTTTCCAGATCCTCTTTGTTTGCAAATGCAGTTCCGTAGATTCTGGTAAGCATCTTGTTCTTCTCGCTGCCTCTCCAGTAAGCGCCTGCAATGCTTGTAAGCTTAAATGCCTTTACGCCCTTTGTATACATAATATGGGGGCCTGCGCACAGATCTGTAAAATCACCCTGCTGATAAAAGCTGATCGTCTCCTCCTCAGGAAGATCTTCAATCAGCTCTACCTTATAAGGCTCGCCTTTTTCCTGCATTAACTTAATTGCTTCATCTCTTGGAAGCACAAATGGCTTTAACGGAATATTTTCCTTGATGATCTTCTTCATCTCAGCCTCTAACTTCTCCAGATCTTCAGGAGTAAATCCGCCCTCTCTGTCAAAGTCATAGTAAAAGCCATCATCAATAGCCGGTCCGATGGCTAATTTTGTCTCCGGATACAGTCTCTTTACAGCCTGTGCCAGCACATGGGAAGCGGTATGGCGGATCGCCCTTAACTCATCCTCTGCCTCCTGTACATTTCCATCTGGTAAAATGATTTTCATGGTAAAACTCCTTTCTTAATCGTCAGGCCCATTTTCAGGGCCCTATTATGATCTTTGAAAATGGTCCCGTTCGTTCCGGCCTGCGGCCAAATAAAAAACCCCTGGACACATTTCCATGTCCAAGGGTGCATATACACGGTTCCACCTTGATTTTCACTCATTGATCCCTTAACGCGGGGTACGGTGCCATTTCCTCTGTTTTCACTCAAACGCCAAAGGCGCAGCCACGAAAACAGCATCCTTGCCACAGCTCAGGACTGGTCTTCCTCTGCATTTTCCACACAGCCTTTCCACCACCCGGCTGCTCTCTGTCTGTTCCCTGCAAAGTACTTGTTCCTTCAAAGCTTCCTGCATTTCTGCTCATTTCTGATTATAACATCTAAAGGTTATTTGTCAAGACTGCTTTTCCTTGAGTTTCCCATCCATCTCTGGTAATATTCTATAGTAAATCACAGCAGAAAGAAGGTATTTTCACAAATGAAACTTGTCATCATAGACGGTCAGGGCGGTAAAATGGGCCGAACCGTCATTGAACAGCTGAAAAAAAATCTCCCAGATCTTGAAATCTACGCCATTGGAACCAACAGTATTGCTACCTCTGCCATGTTAAAGGCAGGCGCAGACTACGGCGCTACTGGTGAAAATCCCGTAATCGTAGGAGCCCGCACAGCCGATATTATCATCGGCCCTATAGGAATTGTAATTGCAGATGCCCTGATGGGCGAAATAACTCCGTCTATGGCTACTGCCATCGGACAAAGCCCCGCTTATAAAATTCTCATACCAGTCAACCGCTGTAATCACTATATCCCCGGCTGTGGAGATCACAACCTTGGAGAATACATCAAAATGGTATGCGAAGAAACAGAAAAGGAGGTCAAAAAACGTGAGAACCGTTGAATTTAAAATGGAACGTCCCGGACTGGTAAGCCCTGGCGACAAAGTAAAAATCATTGAGCGCGAAGGTACCAGCAGTTACAGCTATATTATTGATCCTGCTGTCGCCATGTCCGGCTGTTTTGCAGCCCGGGACCGCATTAAATCCGAATACGGTATTGTAAAGGATGTCCGCGAAAATGCCCGGGGCTTCTATGTGGTAGTAGATTTTGATGAAGATTAGCCTAAAGGCACAATCTTCACCTCATCTGACTTTGTTTCTGAAGGATTCGTCTGTATACTCTTTCCCGGAGCCTCTGTTCCTAAAATTGTTTCCTGCTTGGGAGTCTGAACCGAAGTGCCGGGAGTATCTGCCGGCTGGTTCGGATTCTTCACAGGTGCAGCTGTTGTTTCTGCGGGAGATATTTGATTTGAACCGGAC
Organism: Clostridium sp. AT4; assembly: GCF_001517625.2. Classification (GTDB taxonomy): domain Bacteria; phylum Bacillota; class Clostridia; order Lachnospirales; family Lachnospiraceae; genus Enterocloster. Next base: position 119,762 of record NZ_LN999824.1, read on the forward strand.
ACCTGCTGCGGATTCACCGGAACCGTCTCAACAGCTGCCTTTGTTGTCTCTTTCTCAGCAGGAGCTGCAGTCTGCTCAGGCAGTTTTGAAACCGTTTCCACCGAAATCTTTTCAGATGCCGAAAATTCCACCGGACGGCTCCAAAGCACCTTGGTAATCCCTGCTTTCGGACTCCAGCTGCAGTCATGCCACAGACAAATCAGCTTGCCATCCTGAGCCATCACAAGCTCCAGCATATCATTACCGCTTACCTTTATTCCCGTACGCACATTCGCATCGTTGATCCTGTAAATGGTTCCACTCTGACTCACATTTACAATCGTACCATAAGCATTCTTCCATATCTCTGGATAATATTCTCCGTACATCTGCCCTTCATTTTCAAAATAATAAAGATTCGTTATGGTTCCCGGAAACATTCCGCTGACCGACGTTTTTCCTTCTCCATTAAGATCTGCTCTGAAAATCCGGCTGTACCATTCTCCATTTGCTCCTTTATCCACATAAGCACAGTAAAAAATAAAATTATCCACAATACAGAAGCTTTGTACACCATATTCTCCCGTAATGGCTGCTCTGGAAGCTCCATCTGATTCCATCAACACCATCATGCCGGTTCCCTCTCCCTTTAAACGGAAAGTAACACCATTAACAGATACATCTCTGCGCTTTACATAGCGAATTGCCCCGTTCTCCTCCAGACGGTAGCTTCTGTCACCCATTTCCACCACAGTTCCATTTTCAGGCGTCACAATATTTCCCAGACTGTCTGTCAAATAACAGCTTCCGTCCCGGATCTGAACCTTATAGCTTTCTTCACCAACTGCGGTTTCTGTTCCTGATGTGGCCGAATGGATCTTTCCCCCCTGGGCATAGTAAATCGTTCCGTCTACAATCAGATACCCATCTACATCCTCTGCAATAATCTCCTTTACAGCCTGTCCCGGTATCATCCGTACCAGCCGCCCGCAAAGCGCCTTTTCAGATTCTGTCAGCTTGCCTTTTTCACTTTCCTTAACCAAAGGAAGATAATACACATAATCTCCGTCCGCTCTCAGAGAATATTTTGTAGTTCTCTCAGGAGCATTCTCATCCCCCAGGGGCTTAACCTTATTTTCAACCGTTTTACGATACAGAATCGTTTTAAAAATCCCCGTGTCCTCATCATCCAGAAAACACCAGAAAGCATTTGTTCTTGCAAGACTGTCCAGATTTTCTCCCTTATCATCAGGAACATAATCCAAATCAGTTTCTATGTTCTTTAGATAGCCCTTCACATCATGACAGGTATAAATCTGTCCTTCCTTCTGCCACTTTCCCTGATTCATGATTCCATCTTCATTAAAATGATATAAAAAACCTTCAATCTCCAGCCACTGATCTGTTGCCCAGGTTTCATCATCCAGTTTATATGTCCATCCCCTCTCGGTCTCATTCCATCCCTGTGTTTCTTCCTCATGCTCAATTTCAATGGTCTGTGCTGTTTCTGTACTGCTGTCCTCTTTCTGCTCAATCAAACTGTAATCCTTATGAATTGTACCAATTACCTGAACAACCACATAAATTGCCGCAATCAAAAAGAATGCTGCCAGCAGCACTAAAAGAATCGTCTTGCCACTGGAATCTGACTTTCTTCTTCTGCCCATATCTTAATCCTTTCTCTGAAATTCACTTTTCAGCATAAACAAAAAAAGCCGTTTTTCTTTGCAAATACAATGAAAAACGACCTACTGAGCGTGCCGGGATTCGAACCCGGGACAACTTGATTAAAAGTCAAGTGCTCTACCGACTGAGCTACACGCCCTTATTAAATTTAAAATGCCCAAAGTCGGAATCGAACCAACGACACGAGGATTTTCAGTCCTCTGCTCTACCAACTGAGCTATCTGGGCTTTTTCTTATGCCTGAGCATAAAAAATTGCGGGGGCAGGATTTGAACCTACGACCTTCGGGTTATGAGCCCGACGAGCTTCCAGACTGCTCCACCCCGCGCTAACATATTTAGTATAAATGCCTGATGACAATTTGTCAACCTGCATTTTAATGGGCGAAGGTGGATTCGAACCACCGAAGGCAGTGCCAGCAGATTTACAGTCTGTCCCCTTTGGCCACTCGGGAATTCGCCCATATTGATATTATATACATTTTTTGATAAATAATACATTCAATGGGGCCTACAGGGCTCGAACCTGTGACCCTCTGCTTGTAAGGCAGATGCTCTCCCAGCTGAGCTAAGACCCCAACTGTAAAATTATCAGCAAATGTATTAAGAAGAAAAACGACCCGGAACGGGTTCGAACCGTCGACCTCCGCCGTGACAGGGCGGCGCTCTAACCAGCTGAGCCACCGGGCCATTTTTAAAGGCATATACATACCTTCAAAACCACATACTGAACAACCAAGCCACAACCATTTTCCCTAAACCTTCTGGTCAAGCCCTCGACCGATTAGTATCAGTCAGCTCCATGCATTGCTGCACTTCCACCTCTGACCTATCTACCTCGTCGTCTTCAAGGGGTCTTACTCTTGCGATGGGATATCTCATCTTGAGGGGGGCTTCACGCTTAGATGCCTTCAGCGTTTATCCCGTCCAGACTTGGCTACCCTGCCATGGCCTTGGTAGGCCAACAGGTACACCAGCGGTCTGTCCATCCCGGTCCTCTCGTACTAAGGACAGCTCCTCTCAAATATCCTACGCCCGCGCCGGATAGGGACCGAACTGTCTCACGACGTTCTGAACCCAGCTCGCGTACCGCTTTAATGGGCGAACAGCCCAACCCTTGGGACCTGCTACAGCCCCAGGATGCGATGAGCCGACATCGAGGTGCCAAACCACTCCGTCGATGTGAACTCTTGGGAGTGATAAGCCTGTTATCCCCAGGGTAGCTTTTATCCGTTGAGCGATGGCAATCCCACTTTCATACCACCGGATCACTAAGTCCTACTTTCGTACCTGCTCCACCCGTCGGTGTCGCAGTCAAGCTCCCTTATGCCTTTGCACTCTTCTAATGGTTTCCAACCATTATGAGGGAACCTTTGAGCGCCTCCGATACCCTTTCGGAGGCGACCGCCCCAGTCAAACTCCCCGCCTGACATTGTCCCCCAGCCAGGTCATGGCTGCAGGTTAGAAATCCAATACCGCAAGGGTGGTATCCCAACAGCGGCTCCTCACAGACTGGCGTCCATGATTCAAAGCCTCCCACCTATCCTGTACATGCAGTACCGAATCCCAGTATCAAGCTGGAGTAAAGCTCCATGGGGTCTTTCCGTCCTGGCGCGGGTAACCAGCATCTTCACTGGTATTTCAATTTCACCGGGTGCATTGTTGAGACAGCGCTCAAATCATTACGCCTTTCGTGCGGGTCGGAACTTACCCGACAAGGAATTTCGCTACCTTAGGACCGTTATAGTTACGGCCGCCGTTTACTGGGGCTTCAATTCAAAGCTTCGATCGCTCTAACCTCTCCTCTTAACCTTCCAGCACCGGGCAGGCGTCAGCCCATATACCTCACCTTACGGTTTTGCATAGACCTGTGTTTTTGCTAAACAGTTGCTTGAGCCTATTCTCTGCGGCCTGGTTTCCCAGGCACCCTTTCTCCCGAAGTTACAGGGTCATTTTGCCGAGTTCCTTAACAATGCTTCTCCCGCCGGCCTTAGGATTCTCTCCTCATCTACCTGTGTCGGTTTACGGTACGGGCACGTATCACACAATAGCGGCTTTTCTTGACAGCCGGAATCGCACACTTCGCTACTTCTGTTCGCTCCGCATCACAGCTTCGGATTGCCAGACGGATTTGCCTGCCTGACTCCTACCCTGCTTGCCCCGGTCTTCCCATTCCCGGGATGTGCTGTCCTTCTGTGTCCCCACAGTTCTGATGATACGCGGTACAGGAATCTCAACCTGTTGTCCATCGGCTACGCTTTTCAGCCTCGCCTTAGGCCCCGACTTACCCAGAGCAGATCAGCTTTACTCTGGAAACCTTGGATATTCGGCCTGGAGGATTCCCACCTCCATCTCGCTACTCATTCCGGCATTCTCTCTTCTTAAAAGTCCACAGCTCCTTGCCGGTACTGCTTCGCCCCTTTAAGAATGCTCCTCTACCAACGATCTCTCGTTCCTAAGCTTCGGTGTTGTGTTTCAGCCCCGGACATTTTCGGCGCAGGACCTCTCGACCAGTGAGCTATTACGCACTCTTTGAATGTGTGGCTGCTTCTAAGCCAACATCCTGGTTGTCTCTGAAATCCCACATCCTTTTCCACTTAACACACACTTTGGGACCTTAGCTGTAGGTCTGGGCTCTTTCCCTTTCGACTGCCCAACTTATCTCGTGCAGTCTGACTCCCGTACATCATTTATGCGGCATTCGGAGTTTGATATCCCTTGGTAAGCTTTGACGCCCCCTTAGGAATTCAGTGCTCTACCTCCGCTAAACTAATACGAGGCTAGCCCTAAAGCTATTTCGAGGAGAACCAGCTATCTCCGGGTTCGATTGGAATTTCTCCCCTATCCACACCTCATTCCCACCCTTTTCAACGGATGTGGATCCGGTCCTCCACGGAATTTTACTTCCGCTTCAACCTGGACATGGATAGGTCACCCGGTTTCGGGTCTGCCTGCGCTGACTTTACGCCCATTTGAGACTTGGTTTCCCTTCGGCTCCACGGCTTTACCGCTTAACCTTGCCAGCGCCGGCAACTCGCCGGACCGTTCTACAAAAAGTACGCGGTCGCACCTTAACGTGCTCCCACAGCTTGTAAACACAGGGTTTCAGGTTCTCTTTCACTCCCCTCCCGGGGTCCTTTTCACCTTTCCTTCACAGTACTATGCGCTATCGGTCACTAAGGAGTATTTAGCCTTGGAGGGTGGTCCCTCCGACTTCCCGCAGGGTTTCTCGTGTCCCGCGGTACTCTGGATCCTGCCGCTGCCTATCGCTTTCATGTACGAGGCTCTCACTCTCTCTGGCCGGGCTTCCCAGCCCGTTCCATTAACGAATCAGCTCACTTATGCAGTCCGTAACCCCAGCATGCACGCACGCTGGTTTAGGCTCCTCCGGTTTCGCTCGCCGCTACTCCCGGAATCGATGTTTCTTTCTTTTCCTCCGGCTACTTAGATGTTTCAGTTCACCGGGTTCCCTCCGCACAGCTATGGATTCACTGTACGGTGACTGAGGGTTGCTCAGCCGGGTTTCCCCATTCAGATATCTCCGGATCAATGGATATTTGCTCCTCCCCGAAGCTTTTCGCAGCTTATCACGTCTTTCATCGGCTCTTAGTGCCAAGGCATCCACCCTGCGCTCTTTATAGCTTGACCAAACGATGTTCGCCTGCGGGTGCGGGCTACTTATCTTTAGATGCATAGCGTTGCATCCTTTGGTTCTAGGTTTACAAATTTGTTGTTTGTTTCCATACACTTTCATGTATGGCCTCGGATGTCTTGATATTCGATTGAATATTCAATTCTTTTTGTTCAATATGCGGTTTTCAAGGTACATGTGCGCCTCGCATTCTCATGCTTGGCGAGTGGAGATGGAGAGATTCGAACTCTTGACCCCCTGCTTGCAAGGCAGGTGCTCTCCCAACTGAGCTACACCCCCAC
>NZ_LN999825.1 GCF_001517625.2 Clostridium sp. AT4
TTTTATGCGCGAGTGGCTCAGTGGTGGAGCACCACCTTGCCAAGGTGGGGGCCGCGGGTTCGAATCCCGTCTCGCGCTCTATTTTTTTATAGCGGAAGCCTTTAGTTTCAAAGGTTTCCGCTGTTTTTGTATGTCTTACAGGCTGTAGACAGTTGTAGACAGCTTACAAAGCTTTAGATATGAGGTCATAAGTTTCCTGTTCCGTCAGTGGATTGTAGATATATCCTAGAGTGGTGTTCAGGTTGCTGTGTCCGAGCAATTCACGAATACAATCCAGAGGAACGCCGTTTGCATTTAGGTTGCTGGCAAAGGTTTTCCGCATTTTGTGGGTAGATTTTGTAGCCACTCCCTGACGTTCTGCGTATTTTTCAAGAACATAGGCAATCTGCCTTGATGTAAGCCGTTCACCATCTCTCATAAAGATGTAATCGCCGATATGTTCCACCTTTTGCAGGATATGGATTGCTTTTGGAACCAGAACAACAAATCTGTCACGATTTGTCTTTGTGTGTTCCACTACCTCATATTGGTTTGTAACCTGATTTCTGACTTCCTCACGAACAATATGCAGATGGTTGCTATTGCAGTAATCTTCCCATTTAAGGGCTACCAGTTCACCGACACGCAGACCAAGCAGGAAATTTAATTTCACAGCCAGAAAAGCAGTATCGCTGGTTTCTATATACATACGGTCAAGATACTGGTTTAAGTCCTTTAGTTCATCTGAATTATAGGTTTCTGTTTTTCCCGTCTTTCTGACTACCTGTTTAAATTTGACAAGGATTTGAACTTTGTCCATGGGGTTCTCTGTGAGATACTTCTTTCTGACAGCATATTCAAACATACCATTCAAGATTGTTTTGATGTTGCACCATTCTTTGCGTGGGAGATGAAACTCCCTAACAATGCGATTACACTCCGTTTCCAGCAATAACTCATTCACCTGCCGGATTTTTTTATTATGCAGGGCGGATGGTTCAAAATATTTTTTATAATGCTGTTTATGTCGTTTAATGGTGTTAGGGCTGTTTGTTACCGTCTGTTTGTATTCCAGCCATTCCTCATACAGTTCGTAAAAAGTCAGTTTGTCAATGTGCGAATTTTGGAAGTAAAGCGGAATCAGCTTGTCCAGCAGTTCCTCTTCCGTTTGTGCTTTGATATTTTTTCTTTTTCCGTCTGTTCCTTTATAGCAGGTTTGCCACCGTCCACCCTCTTTTGCTGGCGGTGTGATAGCATAAGTATGTATTTTTCGGATTTGTTCTCTTTTTGTAGACATAAGCATATCAAGCACACTGTCTGCGTTGATTATACCGCAGTCAAATGCTTCTTTCAAGATAACAAAATCCTTATTTGTCATATGTTTCATAGTCCACCTGTATCATAACGGTGGTGTATGATTCATAAATTTTTTCTGAATTATTTTTCTGGGTAATTTTTGAAGTTTAGATATTTAGATAGATATATATTTTTATATTATATAGTTATTTTTTGTGTTTGTATTTTTCGTTTATATATGTTTGATTTTATATATTGTTTATGTATTTTTTGTTGAACCATTACACCAAGTAGGGTTAATATGTTGCTTGTAAATTTGGCTTATGTAGGTACTGGAAAAATCACGCTCTGGATCAACGATTTTAACAGCGGATTCATGTACTTTTTGATAATTGGCTTTTGATAACGTTTCTATCGCGTCTCCATAACTTATCTTTTCTATGGTGGGTTTTTTGATTCCGCGGCTACATCGGTAGATATTTAATCCTGGCGGTAACAGTTTTAAGCGGCTGCCTTTGATAATGTGCTTGCTATCTCCTTGTCCTGTTTGTACTGTCCGGAGTTCACCTTGCAGTAAATCATGAGTTAGTGGTATACCACTTTCAATATCCAAGTCCGATAGATATGCAGTCAGATAGGCACCTATATTATCAATATTACTATCCAATGCTTTAATACTAACAAAGCCATGCCCCCATATTTTTGCAAGTGTTTCGTTTTCAATGAATGGAGGGATTTTGGGAAAAATTGCTATCATATGGAGATGGAAAGCACCTCTTCCCTGAGCCTCTACACAAACAATGTATTCATAGGACATATCGTATCTATTTTTAATGTACCGCCGTAATCGTTTGTTAAAATCACGAAAATCTGTATATAACAGTTTCGTATCGTGCATATTTTCGCGATATGTTAAAGTGATAAAACGTATCCGTTTAATATTCTGTGGGGTTACATTTGTGTTGATTAAATCCCGAAGATTTCGCATGGTCTTTTCGAGATTTCGCAAGTTTTCTGTTCGGTCATGTGCATGATGGATAATTTTTTTTATTTCTCCAGTGGAGACAATCATATATTCTTTTTTTGAAATTGGTTTGATAGTGGCACCTGTATTTTGTCTGTCAGAAATAGTTATTTGCTTAATATTTCCCATTGACTTTAAACAGACAGGACGTTCACTATCAATATGCTTTGGCATTTCAATTTTATTTCTTTTTATCATGGCATAATGTCACCTGTTAATCGAGTTAAAGGAGCACCCTGCAAGCAGGGCACTCCCAGAGGCCTCTAGGCTATTGCTCCGCACCGCCTGACGGCCTCCTGTTTACAGCTTCACATATAACTTTATGTAGTTTTGGGGTATTTCTGGGAAGTACAGAACGGATTTTCTTTATCTGAATATCCGATATATAATAACCGACACCCACAGGGCAAGGTTCAATAATGTCCTTGTATTCATTGGCTATCATGGCAACACTCTCTTTGTTATTAGCCATAGAACCCATTAGAAAGCGATGGTTAAAATTTTCCCGTCCTAATAGAACGTCTGCGGAGGGACGCTGTAGTGCAAAACAAAGGTGGATTCGAAAACTTCTTGATAGATTTAGCATACGGGCAAGTTTACCTTTGATTTCTTCCTGTTCTTTCTTGGAAAGAGACATTAAGAGCGAAGGAAATTCGTCCACCATAAGCAGTACGAAGTGATTGGATGGTACTCTCTTGTACAAGCGGTTTTCAAACAATTCAAAGAATGTATTAAATCCAGTAAGAGCATGATCTACAGCATAATAATTTGCCATTCCCTCACAATAGGTATAATCCATTCCCTTATAATCCACAATGTATATACAAATATTAGGTATATATAGACTTAATTTCCCCAGAAGGGAAGCGGTAAGCACCGTCTTACCACTTCCGCTAGGCCCACAAACAAGGCATCTTTGTCCCTGAACCCTAAAGTCAGAAAAGTTTAAGTATTTCATGATACCAAGTTGAAAATACTCTTCATCAAGACAAAAGGGAATTTCAGTTTTAAAAATCATCATCGAATACCTTTAGCTGTTGTGCATTATGATACATATAGGCGGTATTTTCTTTTGTATCAATGTAGTTAGCAGCTTCTGGCGTATCTACAATAACAAGAGAAATATGCCATGCACCTGAAACCAATATTACTTCGTCCACAAATATCCTGGGGTACAATCGGTTGTGATATTCGACCGTAGCACGTCCAAGGTTCATACTTCCGTCAGCAAGCTTCGACTCCAGTTTGGAGGTTAATATTTCAGAAAACAGATTTTCTTCCAGAGCTGCACCATCTGACATAATCTTGAAACGGTAAACGCTACAGCCTTTCGAAGGCTCGTATTGAGAGCCTAAATCATCCTTTAAATCTCCGAATGTGGTTGGCGGAATCACGTGGAATGCTCGATGATTTTCTTTAAAAATAAGAAAAATATTTCTCAATAAAATCTTATTAAAAAAGAGAATGTTATTTCCTGCATTTTTAGTGGCAGGTGTTTCAGCTTTTTTTGCGACAGACTTGCTTTGTGTGGAAAATCCAACAACGGCAATGATAGCTGCTGTAGCAATCATGAACGCATCAAAATTTTTCATAATAAAATTGACGAGTAATACAGCCCCGATGATGACAACGATAATTGGCGGAACAAGAATAAAACAGTACTTTGCAAAAGTTTTCCAATCACTGGCAAGGTATGCATCTTGTATATTTTCTATCAAGCGTCTTATCATTGGAGAATCACCTCCTCAGCTGTAGCGGAAATACCGACTTTTCCGTTAACATTGTAAATTTTTCCAACAAAGCCTTTAAACGTGACGGAAATATCTTTTTCAGAAGCTTCCAGCTGTTCAGGCGTGATTTTTGGTACTTTGTCATTAGTTTTGACGGTGATCTTATCGAAGCCGGCTCTTGATGCGACGATGTAATTCCAGCCTTCAATCTCTGGAGTCCAAGTGCCGTCCTTAATCGTATGGCGTTCCTTGACTTCGGCTAAATAGCCGCCTTTTGGGAATACCTGATCTTTAGTTAAGCTTACTTTTACCATGGGTAAAACCTCCTCAAAAAATAGTGAATGCCCTTTTCCTAACCTTGATTTTGCGGAAAAAGGGCATACAAAAAGCGCAACTATCAGGGCTCGGAAAATCGTACCACTATAGACCTATAATAGGATATAGAAGTGGTAAACAATTTATAATTCCTGTATATAGGAACTATTTCCTGTCTTACTTGAGACAGGAAAACCCTACATGGTCATAAAGTAACCATGCACCTGATAGTGCGCTTTACACTATATTTATTTTGTAACATACTTCTTGAAAAAAGTCAACAAAATTTGGAAGATATTTTTTCAAGAGAATTATGAGTTAATATTAACAGTTTATAAATTTTGAAAAAACATGAGAGAAAGTATCCTTTTATTTATTCTATTTCCTGCTCCAATTCATTAAAAAGAGAGGACGAAAAAAATTCAGATAATGTAATTTCAAAACCATCACATATTTTTTTGACAGTAGAAAGTGTAATATTTTTTCGTTTTGTATCAAATATGCTGTAAATAGTAGAAGGCGTTACACCACACAGATTAGCCAATTCATTATATGTAATTCCTCGTTCTTTACAAAGCATTTCAATTCTTTTGGCAGTTGCTTCTTTGACATACATAAAAGTATAGTTCCTCTTTCCCTAATATAATATGTCAAAAGGATAACAATTTAAGCGTAATAGCGTGTACGCAGTTGCGTATATTGTAAAAATGTGCTATGATTAATGTGAATGAAATGGCTATTTTGATTTAGATAGTATATTGGAAATAATGAAAAAATAGAAACTATAAAAATAGTAATCTATTGAGTTCCTTTTTGGGCGATGATATACTTTTAAAATAAAAGGATGGGATTTATCATGATGAAAAATATGAAAACTTTTGCACTTATGGGTTTAGCAGCAGCTTTAGCATTTGGACATCCAGTAGCTTCTTATGCAGGACAGTGGAACGCTGGAACAGGAGAAAACGCTGGACACTGGCAGTATCAGAATGATGACGGGTCTTATCCGGCAAATTGCTGGCAGTGGATCGATGGTAACAATGATGGTATTGCAGAAAGTTACTACTTTGATCAGAATGGTTGGACATTAAGTAATGTTGTAACTCCAGACGGCTTTATGGTAAATGCAGATGGTGCATGGACTGTATTTGGCCAGCCGGTTACTAAAGTTGTAAATTCCAACGGTAGTATTGGCGGTTATGCTGAAGGCAGCAATGGTAGCGGTGTAACTATTGCTGAAAGTAGCGACAATTATGAGGAGTCTGTATCTGACGTGGATGTAGACGACGATTCTCGCTGGAACAGAGAAATGGCAGAAGAGTTTGTAGAACTCCTTAATGAATATAGAGAGAAGAAAGGCAATGAGCCTGTGGAGTTGACTGACGATGCTCAATACTATGCAGAAATTCGTGCTATGCAGCTTGAGGATAATTATACGCATAGTGTTGATGAAAATGACTATATTGAGAAGAATTGGTATGGTAACGAGTATATTACAAAAAATGTATACTCAGCTGAGGATGCTATTAAGTCTTATAAATCATCTAGCGCTCACTGGTCTGGATTAACTAATACAGAGGATGTTACAGAGTGCGGTGTTGGTTTCTATAGGATGAATAATGGTAAATATGCAGTATCTGTGAATTTCAACGACTTTAATGATGAAGAATGCGTATTTGCAAACTTTATCAAATAAATTAAATAACTCAAATAAGATAACAGCTATCTGAGTGTAGGTAGCTGTTATTTTATTACAAAGAAATAGAGGAGGTAAATATGTTTAGGTTTAAAAACAAGAAACTTTATGCACTATTTAGATCGTGCTTATCGTTATTACTTGTATTCTCTCTTTTAGCTCCGACTGTAGTGTATGCTAATTCTGGTGGTTCTCAGGGTGGTGGTTCTAAGCAAACAAGGCTGGATTGTAAGCGTATGCTTCAATCCAACCTAAGTCCATTTTGGTTTTTAGGTATAAGCACATGAAAAGCAGTAAAGGGGCAAGATGTATCTGCTTCGCAGCCCCCTTGACAGCTTTTTTCCAAAATTTAAAGTTGTAGACAGCCTGTAGACACACGACAGACAGTGTGCTTTTCTCCTCGTATTTATTAGCTTTTTTGACGGTGGTAGAGTTCGAATCCCGTCTCGCGCTCTTTTTAATTTCAGCGGAAGCCTTTATTTTCAAAGGTTTCCGCTGTTTTTTATCTTCTCCCCTGCGCCGCCGTCAAAAGCAAAACTGCTCCTAAGATCATTCCAAATCCCAGGAAATCCGGCATTACAAAAGGAGTTCCCAGCCAGAAAAATGAGATGATTACCGCAGATAAAGGTTCTACGCTTGCCAGGATGCTCCCCTTTAAGGGGCCGATCATGGACACGCCCTGAAGATACAGTCCAAAGGCAATGGCTGTTCCTATTACAATCACGCTGACTAATGCTCCCCAGGTACCTCCGTCCCATATGAGCTCATATTCCCATGGGCGGAAAATCAGACACATGAGAACACCTCCGAAGAACATTCCGAATCCCAACACCTGATATATGTCATAACGCAGGATCAGGCTTCCGGGAAGCATATTGTAAAGTACCGCGCTGACAGCGGCTGCAAGCCCCCAGAAAAGAGCGCTTCCCGTAATATAGAAGGTATGTATATTGCCATGAGTCCCAAGGACAAAGGTTCCCAGAAGGGAAAGACCTATGGCTCCCAGTTCCAGTCCCACCGGACGGCGTTTTTCCTTTATGCAGACTGCAGACAGGATCAGAATGGGGGACAGATACTGCAGTACCGTAGCCGTTCCCGCATTCGATGCCTCAATGGCCATAAAATACGTAAACTGGCACAGGCTGATGCCGCAGAAGGCAAAGATCAGCAGGCGAAGCAGATCCGCTTTTTTCTTTAATACATCCAGATTTCGTTTTCCATGAAGGGCAAATCCCATCAAGATCATAATAATCCCTGCAAAAAGCAGGCGCAGCGCCACCAGCCATGGCGCTTTGGCTCCCCTTGTCTCAAATAAAAACTGTCCGCAGCAGCCGGAAAATCCCCAGCAGATTCCTCCGCAGACTGCCATTACAGTCCCCAGTGTTTCTTTTTTCTTCTGTTCCATTTCAAATTTTCTCCCTTGTTATCTTATCCTTTTGTCTGTTTATCCTGCAAAACCTCTCTATTTAAAAACTCCATAATTCCCATATGCACCGTCCACGCCATTCGGTCCTGATACACTTCATCCTGCAGTTTGGCCGCCTCAGCCCGGTTGCTGAGGAAACCGCACTCTACAATGGCTATGGGCGGTTTTACATGGAGAAGGAGATAATAATTTCCATTTGCCTTGGCCTGCCGACTGTTCTTCTCTCCCAAAACATAATTAAAACGCTTTTGGAGAATTTCCGCCAGCGTTTTTCCTTTTTGTGAATTTTTGTAATAAAATACCTGACCTCCGGAAACGGATTCCTCATGGTAGCTGTTCTGATGAATGCTGACTACCAGATCCGGCGCCGCCTTTTCTATGATCTGACAGCGTTTTTTCATATCGGACATTTTTTTGTTTCGTTCTCCTTCCGGGTACAGTCCGTTATCGTCCTCTCTTGTGAGGATCACATCCACATCTGAGGCTTCCAGGTATTCCTTAAGCCGCAGAGCAATGGATAAATTGATATCTTTTTCCAGCTGACCCTCTATCCCTACTTTTCCGGGATCCCGTCCTCCGTGGCCGGCGTCAATCACGACTGCCGGCCGTAGGCTTCCTGCCCCTCCTTTGCCGCTTGAAACGGCCAATGTTCCAGAAGCTGCGAAGGTTCCGGCCTTCCAGGAAAGGAGAGCCACTGCACCCAGCATCAAAAGCCCCATCACGGTCTGCCATGTCCAATGTTTCATACCATTTGCTCCAAACTGCCCGGGCAGTTATTTTTATGCCTTTGATCCAGTATATTCATCCAGAGAAAAACCTATTCGCAGATGCGGGATACTGCTTTACTCTGACTGCAGCTTATTATAATCCCTGACAGAATCCGCTGTCATATATTCCAGATATTCGTACAGTACAGCAGGATAGCAAAATTCCTGCCACATTTTAAATCCAGGATCTTCTACTGCCCCCTTTACCGCCTCATAGCCTTTTCCGGCATACCAGGCTGTGCTCATCCTGGAATATACCTCTGCCATGGCCTTCTTCTGCTCCTCTGTAAGCTTTACAAACAGATCTCCCTTTTCCTCCTGTCTGGAGTTTTTCATCGCATCATAGGCCTGATTATAAAAGATATTTTTAAGAGCCGTTTTACTGTATGTATTGAAATTGATCAGATTTTCATCTGTACTCTGATGTCTGCGGGCCCATTTTTCCATATCTACCTGTCTGGTATAATAGGAAAATGATTCGTCATCCCTGTATTCCAGCACCCCATACTGGCAGGGCGGCGTTGTCAGGGAGCTGGTAACGATCTCATAAATTCCCCTTCCGTCCTCATGACGCATAAAATGCTGCACATGAAGGTGACCGCTTAAAAAAAGAGGGATGTTTTCCGCCTCAAGCCGTTCAATCAGCTCTTCGCTGTGCTCAATGGTACAATCTTCTGTATAAACGCGGCTTTGATCCAGAAGATTGTGATGCCCTACAGGAAGCAGGATCACACCGTCCTCTCTGGCTTTTTCCAGCTGCCTGTCAATCCATTCATACGTTTCTGTCCCAATCATTCCGCCAATCTTGCTTACCGGCGAATACTGGCAGGTATCCAGCATCAGAAGGCGCATGGAGGGGCTGAGATCATAGGTGTAGCTTAAGGAATAAGGATCGCGCTCTGAAGCCTCATTATAGCCAAACTGTGCATAGATACTGGCAAATCCACCTGCGTCTATGGTCTGGACCGGCTCTCTGTTTTTTCCAATATAGGAGGATGCCCATCGGCTGTTGATATCATGATTTCCCGGTATCACAAGTACGCTGATGCCTCTGCGCTCTACCTCATCCAAAAGAGCAGCAAATTCCTCATGGCTCTTTACTTCTCCATTTAATGTCAGATCCCCGCTCACGATCAGCACATCCGGCGTAAGCAGCTCGATCTCATCAAAAGCCGCATCTACGATTTCCCATACATAATGAGTCAGCTTTCCATCCCCATGTTCAATTTCATTTTGAAAGGAGCTTCCCCGGTCTGTAAGAGATCTTGCCAGATAATGGACATCTGTCATCAGGACAATTCTCTCTCCATCCTCCATCGGTTCTGCTTTCGTTTCCCGTTCTGCATCCGGGAAAGGCGGAATGGATTCCGGCTCCGTTTTTGTGGGCTTTGTCTGACTGCTTTCCTCCGTTTCCTGTGAGGAAGCAGACGGGACCACTAATCCATCCTCTCCCATAGTTTCACTTTCCTCCCTGACATCTCCCTGCGCCCCTGTAAATATACTGCATCCCCCGATTCCCACACCAGCCAGACACACAAGAGCCACGGCGATCCATCTCTTTCCCTTCATAACATTTCCCCCTCGTCATACAGCCTTAACTATTGACTGTTTCTATTTTACCTGAGACACGATTTCCCAGATGGAGCGATCCTCAAAGCCAAGCTTCCAGCAGGCTGCTCCCGCCAGATCATATTCATTGATCAGATCGACCTTAAGCCCCAGCGACTTCTCCTCCTCCATCCAGACGGACTGTACTCCGTTTTCATTGGAGCTCTCCCCATAATATACTCCCAGGTCATCCAGCCATTCCAGTTCTATATTGTTTTCTTTAATCCAGTTCTTTGCATCCCGGATCCCATAGGCCTTGGATGTGGTTTTTCCATCCTTTTCCGTCCATATCCTTGTATAAAAAGGAACACTGTTGATCACCTTTTCCTTCGGAACTTCTTTCAGCGTATCTGCAATGCCCTTTTCTACATAGGGAAGGGATGCCACGGGACCTGCCTCGCCGCCGGCATAATGCTCATCATACCCCATAACGATCACATAATCTGCTACGATCCCCTGCTCTCTCCTGTTATAAAAGGCGGTATATGCTGATGGCACATAGTTATCCACCGAAAGCACCAGCCCTTTTTTTCTGCAGGCCACAGACATTTCCCGGATAAACTGAACATAATGGGGACCGGCTTCTGCCTTCAGGCTTTCAAAGTCCAGATTGAAACCGTCAAACCCATAGGTATCTGCCTCTTTCATCAGATTTTCAATGAGTTTTCTGCGGTTAGAGGTCACAGACATAAGCTTCTTTGTATCCAGCTCTTTCACGCTCTCTTTAGTGCTCACATTTTCCACCATAGCCCATACCTTAAGCCCCATATCATGGGCCTGTTCCACATAATCCCTGCTGGCAAAAGAAGTGTAAGTGCCGTCATTTCCAATCACATTAAACCAGGTGGGAACAATCACATTCATCCCCTCTGCCGTCTGTGCATATTCCTTAAGAGTGCTGTTTGCTTCCTTTCTGGTAACCTGATGGAATCCCAGACGCACCTTTTCATCCATGGAAATGCTTGTATAAACTGGCGCTTCAAACCGACCTTGAGGCGTGATCTCCTGTTCCTTTTCCAGACGCCGGTTCTGCACATATCCGATATAACCGTCTTCCGTTCTCACTTTAGACCATTTATCCATAGATTCCAGCACTTGAACCGTACTTTTTTCAGAAAGCTCTGTAATGATGTCGCTCTTGATTCCGCCCTTTACCCTGAGGATACTTTTTTTGCGGACCTGAGCGGTTTTTACAGTCCCCCATACCGTGTCTATAAATACACGTTTGATCTGGCTGGTATCAAAGGATTGTTGACGGATATCTGAATAATTCATGATCAGTCCCAACGACAGGTATGCTTCCCCTTCTTTTACCTTCAAAAGAGGCCCCTGTTCTCCCATATCGGACTCATCCGCGTATACAATTTCCTCCGGCAGCGCATATACCAGCAGCTTTTCCGTTTCATCCCAGTAAAACCGCTCATTCACATATTCGTTTACCCAGCTTATGGGCAGATATACCTGTCCATCTTCATAAATTCCTTTTTCTTCCTGAAGCTCATTATTTAAAAGGATCGCCACCTGACTGCCCTTTATATGAAATAACTCTGCCTTATCCGCCATCTCTTTTCCCGGCATATACCGTCTTCCGATCACAAAGCCTGCCGCTGCTCCCGCAATCAGAAGAAGGAGAAAAACCACCGCAAGAAGCGGGCCGAAACTGCGTCTTTTTCTTCTTCTGCTCCTCATTTTTTCCTCCGATCCTGTCTGTGCGCCCCAAAAGGCCCCGTCCGTATATCTGGTTTCTATTTTATCATAGAATCCCCGGAAAGAGGAGCAAAAAATATGTGCACGCAAAAATACCGCCGGTAAGCTGCTGCCTGCTTGCAGGCCGGGACGGTATCTTCTTGTCCCATACAGCAGCAGCTTCCGTCGGTATCTAAATATGTACAGGCTATTGCAGCCTCTTTTGTTATCTTCTGGTTTGTCCGGAATCTGTCAAGTATACTCGGTCAAAACGGATTTCCTTTAAGCTGCCCTGTTCTGAGCAGATAAAATCCCCCATGTAGAAACCTCCGTCCTCTCCCGTTTCAAAAATGCGGCTCCATTCTTCTTCCAGACATTCCATCCCATCTACCAGAACAGAAACTCCCTTATCTCTGAATCGCCTGAGACCATCCAGATAGTTCATTTGCTGTGTCCTGACTTCTCCAGATTCTTTACCATACATTATATAACCTCCCTGCAGATATTCCTTTCTTACAGTCTGGAGGCAAAACGTGACATATACTCCCTTTAAGAAAAAAACAACTGCTGATATTCTCTTTTGCAGCGGAAACCGGTTTTCTTCTGTACAGGCCGAATCATGGAAACCGTTTTCCAAACCACGCCATGGCTGTTTTATCTACCTGAAATACATCCTCTGAAAACGGAATTTTCTCTATCGGAATCCGAAACTGCTTTTCTATCTCATGTCTTATGGCCTTACTGCCAAAGGCAGCCATACAACTCCATCCTTTTCCCAGTTCTTCTTCCTCTGCAAGAAATTCCAAAAATGCTTCAAGCTTCCATTCTGACAGGGACGCTGTCAGAATCCGTATCTGGCACCGGAACCATTCTGCGCGTATTTCCTGTCTCACGGGGCCAAAATCGATCAGTATCTCTTCATATCCGGATCGGATACAGGATGCCAGAGCTTCCTTTTCTCCCTGTGGGTAATAATCTACCTCCAACAGCCGAAAAGCCCTGGCAGTCTGTCCATTTTTATCATCCAGACACAGGTGGACAAAATCACTATGGGAACTCCACTCCACCACCGCTGTCTTTTTCTGACAGCAGCTTGCCAGATAATTAGCGCTCCAAACTGCCAGATGAGTGGTTCCCACAGACCTTCCCGCCCCGCAGATACCGGTTATCCTTGGACTGCGCGTATTTACTGCCGGCGACTTTTTCCCCAGCATTTTCTCCTTCCCCCTTCCATTTTCCCGGCAGGCAGGAAAAGAGAAATTTCCTTCCAGACAGCCTCAAAAAAACCTGCCGCCACCAAATCAGGATGAAACGGATCTTCATAATATGGACTGGCAAATACAGCTGCCCTTCTATACAGGCTCCCAGGCTTTTCTCCCCTCCTTTTTGTCCCGCGTTTTATCAGGATCAAGGGATATGGCTTCTGCAGCACCGGTTCCAGTCCGATCAGCTCCTCTGCCATCCTGTCTGTCAATCCCCTCTCCCACAGGCTCTGACAGACAATTCCAAGACAGACCCCGCCTTCTCTTTTTAAATCCTCTCCAGCGCTTCTCCAGTCTGTTCCAAAGTCCTTTAGTATAATATCAAAGTCCCGTTTCGGCTCCTCAAAACAGGCCGCCGGACCATACCAGGGCATGATATCAAGCCCCTTCATATTCAGGATCCCGTCCCTTCCGCTTCGAACTCCCCCCAGAGCCTTTGCAAGATTCCTTACAGCCCCTGTACGATTCCTTTCCTCATACAGCACGCGGACTCCATGGCTTTTTAGATAAATGCAAAGCCCCAAGGCCAGATGGGTCACACCTGCTCCGGGCCGGTTCCCCGTCAAGATGATCCTGTGAGATGATATCGACTTTTCTTCTGCTTTCCTCTGATCCCTTTTCAGACACCCCTTTGCCTGCTCTGCAGCCAAAAGCTGTCCCAGAGCTTTTCCTGTCTCCGCCGCAGTCTGATAACGCAGCTCCATATCCGGTTCCATGCATTTTCTGATCACCGCCTCCAAAGGTTCCCGCAGCATGAGTCCGTTTTCAGCGTCCGGCTTCAGGGTTCCCTTTACCATAAATCGAAGGACCGCACCAATGGCATAGATATCTGTCCGTTCATCTAACGGATGGTCTGAGGTATATTGCTCAGGCGCTGCACAGCCTTCTGTGCCGTATCGTACTCTGGCGGCATTGGCACTGATCCGATCCGCCGCATGATCAAAGTCAATGAGGCGCACCGTATCATTCCAGATGATCAGATTATTCGGTTGTAGATCTAAATGTAAAATGGGTTGATTGCAAGAATGATGTAAATATTCAACAAGAGAACAGATCTGCAGTCCATACCGAACTGCCAAATCTTCCTGAAGTGTACCCTGATCTTTTATCAGGGCATATAGAGAACAGCCTTCCAGATATTCTTCAATGAGATAAAAGTAATCTGCATCCTCCTCCAAGTCATAAACCAGCGGAATCCCCGGATGATCGAGATTCTTCAGCACCATGGCCTCCGCGCAGAAAGCAGCGTGATCCACCTTGTACTTGGGCACACATTTAACCGCCCGGTACTCATTCAGCCCCAGATGGCGGGCCTTCCAGACTGTACCTGTACGTCCTGAGCCTGCTTTTTGGATCAATTCATACTTACCAAACAGTATCTCCTTCTCTGTCTCCCCCTCCTTTCGTTACAATATCATCTCATGTGGAAATGTTACTCTATTTTTTGTAACTTGTCTATGGTCGAGAGGATAACCACCGAAAAACAGTTGATATTTCCCCCTGTTATGTAGTATATTTATGTTGTAGAAGTTTACCCATTTTTAAATATATACAGAACAGGAAGTGATCCGATGAAGATAGAACGAATCAACGAAAATCAAATACGGTGTACGCTCACCAGCTTTGACTTGAGCGCCCGTAATATCAATATTGTCGAACTGGCTTACGGTACGGAAAAAGCAAAAAAGCTGTTCCGCGAGATGATTCAGCGCGCTTCCAATGAAGTAGGTTTTGAAGCAGAGGATATTCCCCTGATGGTAGAGGCCATTCCTCTTTCTTCTGAAAGCATTATGCTGGTGATCACTAAGATAGAGGATCCCGAAGAGCTTGACACACGGTTTGCCCGGTTCTCTCCTGCTGCAGAAGAAACACAGGAAGAGATCCTGCCTGACCCAGCCGGAGAATTTTTAGAGGGAGCCGGTGATCTGGGACGCCTTCTTTCCCAGCATATGGCTGATATGACGGACAGCCCTCAGGTTCCTGCTGATAGTGAAACCGCTTCCACAAAACAGATCGGAAAACCGCTGAGGATCTTTCTATTTGAGGATCTGGATCGTGCAGCAGAAGCCGCAGCCGCTGTCGCTGATATCTGCACAGTCGCCAATGCACTTTATAAAAAGCCCGGAACACGCCAGTATTATCTGGTATTGGATCGCAGGGATTCAGATGAACACGGTTTCTCAAGAATATGCAACATACTGGCAGAATATGGCAAAAAACTGGCCGGAGATTCTGCAGGTGAAGCCTACTTTAAGGAACATTATGAAACCGTCATCCGGGAGGATGCGCTTAAAAAGCTGCAGCTGATCGGATAGCATATAGCCTGTACTCCACATATTCTTCAAAGGCAGCTTCCTGTTGGGAGCTGTCTTTTTCTTACCAATTTTTGTGAGATATCACCAATTTTTTAAGTTTTATTCTGTACTTATTGACATTGTATCTCCTGATTTTGATTGTTATAATTGTAACACATGCGGCGTCCGCTGCATAAGCATCGTTCTTTGACAAGATCATATCTATATAGCTGTCTAAAACATAGCTGGGTTTATGGTTTCCCTTTTACCGCCAGCAGTATACCAGTCATATAGTCAATGATGCACAGATGATTTTAAGGAGGTCAGTGATATGAAAACACTGCTTATCAAAAATGTAAAACATCTTGTAACATGTGATACAGATGACCGCGTACTGAATGGCGTAAATGTGTTGGTACAGGATGGAATCATTGTCCGGATCGGGCAGGAGGACATGACAGCGGATGATGTGATCGACGCATCCCATATGGTGATGTATCCCGGTTTAATCAATACACACCATCATTTATATCAGACATTCAGTCGAAATTTACCTCAGGTACAGAACATGGAGCTGTTTCCATGGCTGAAAACTTTATACGAAATATGGAAAAATGTAAACGAGAACGTAGCATACTACAGCTCTCTTACAGGTATGGGCGAACTGCTTAAAAATGGCTGTACTACCTGTCTGGATCACCACTATGTATTCCCAAAGGGCCATAATAAGGGAATTCTGGACGCCCAGTTTGCAGCCGCCGACGCCCTGGGCATCCGTTTCCACGCCACCAGAGGAAGCATGGATTTAAGCGTAAAGGATGGAGGGCTTCCTCCTGACAGCGTGGTTCAGACCGTGGATGAAATCCTCTCCGACTGCGAAGAGGCCGTAAAGAAGTTCCACGACCCGAACCCTTATGCCATGCATCAGGTAGCTCTGGCTCCCTGTTCTCCCTTCAGCGTATCCGGAGAGCTGCTGCGCGAATCTGCAAAGCTGGCCCGCAGGCTGAAGGTACGCCTCCACACCCATCTGGCAGAGACGAAGGATGAGGAAAATTTCACCTTAAGCCATTTTCATATGCGCCCTCTGGAATATATGGAAAGCCTGGGCTGGACAGGGGATGACGTATGGTATGCTCACGGAATTCATTTTACTGATGAAGAGCTTAAATATCTGGCCCGAACCAAAACCGGAGTTGCCCACTGTCCGATTTCAAACATGAAGCTGTCCTCAGGCATTGCGAAGATTCCTCAGATGCTTGAACTGGGTGTTCCCGTAGGCCTTGCGGTAGACGGCTCCGCCAGCAATGACGGCTCCAACCTGCTGGAGGAAATGCGCGTGGCCTACCTTCTCCACCGCTTAAACAGCAGCAATCAGGCCCCCGGCGGATATGATATCTTAAAAATGGCAACTGCAGGCAGCGCCAGCCTTTTAGGCCGTGAAAAGTTGGGACGGATTGCTCCCGGTATGGCTGCCGACTTCTTCCTTGTTGACTTAAACCGGCTGGAGCTGGTGGGCGCTCAGTTTGACGTAA
This sequence comes from Clostridium sp. AT4, assembly GCF_001517625.2. Taxonomy (GTDB): domain Bacteria; phylum Bacillota; class Clostridia; order Lachnospirales; family Lachnospiraceae; genus Enterocloster. The sequence continues at coordinate 16,616 of NZ_LN999825.1, forward strand.
CCTCCATGCTCTGCACCGTTGGTTTAAAGAGCAACGTGGATTATACGGTTGTAAATGGAAATGTTGTGGTGAAAGAAGGAAAGCTCACCGGAATGGATGAGGAGAAAATTACACGGGAAGCAAATGACCTTGTAACAGACTATCTCAATCAGCCATAAGCCGCGGTCCATAGAAAGAAGAGGAAATGTCCGGCGGAATGGAGATCATCATGCCAAAGGATCTGGATTAAACCGCATCTGCAGTGTATCCATGCACCCGGTCTGACCAGAGCTTAAGCCCCCAGCCCATAAGGGCCGTAAGGATCTGGGCTCCGGTCTGGCTCCACCAGACGCCCTTTAATCCCATCCAGGCCGGGAGCACAGGAAGCAGAAGGGCTAAAAATATGGGTTCTCCATAAACGATCATATAGGAAAATCGGGTCTGTTCTGTGGCGTAAAAGCCAGCAGTTGTAACTCGCAGAAAGGCCAGAAACGGCACCGCCGCCAGAAATATATACAGATCCGTTCCAACTGCCAGAGATACGGTTTCGGATGCTCCAAACAGAACTCCGATCCCGTTTCTGCACCAATACAAAAGCACTGCCAGCGCCACTCCCATGACGGCGGCGGCTGCATACGCCATGGTCCGCGTAATGCGGACCTCTTTTTTATTATCCTCGCCGTAAAAGCGGCTCATCAGAGGCTGACTCCCATCCCCCACCCCCTGAAGGATCAGATACATAATTGTGATCACATAGGCAATACAGGCATAGCAGGCCACACCTTCAGAACCTCCGTACTGAAGGGACGCCCGGTTCATAAGGAGCAGCGAAATCATCGGGCACATGGTAATTCCAAAGGGAGCCAGCCCGATCCGCCAAATGCTGAAAAAAACGGAAAGCGCCTGGCGCGGGATCCCCACCGGGATTTTCTGCCCTCTCATACACAAAAGGCCGCCTGCCATGGTGACGGCCTGTCCTGCCACAGAGGCCCAGGCCGCTCCCGCCATTCCAAGCCGTAAAACCCAGACAAAGAGATAATCTAAAAAAATATTAGTCACAAAACCGCCGATCATACAGTACATGGCCTGTACCGATTTTCCCTGATTGCGGATCAGCGGTACAACGCCGGTTCCAAAGACCTGAAAAACAGAACCCAGAACAATAACGGACAGATATTCCCGTCCGGGCTTCATCAGCTCTCCATCTGCTCCCATAAGGGACAGCAGAGGGTCTGTTAAGGGAAATAAAATGACTGTAAGCAGAATGCCTGTAAGGGCAAGATAAAAAAAGACGCCCTTCATAAAATTCTCCGCCTCACTGTCCCTCTTTTCTGCCAGACGAACGGAATACATAACCGCTCCTCCCATACCGGTCCCTGTACCCGCCGCCTGGATCAGGGCAGTGACCGGATATGCAATATTGATGGCCGAAAGTCCCGTATCTCCAATGCTGCGTCCTACGAAAAATCCGTCTACGATCGCATAGATCCCGGAGAGCGCAAAGGCAAATACGGCCGGAAACACACAGGCTGCAAAGGGTTTAAAACGCCCCATTTCTCCAAATACCTCCTATCGTAAAAATAAGACTGCCTTAAATGCCCCAAAAGCATCTTAAAGCAGCCCTATCCTGTCTCTGCATATGCAGACCTGTCTTACTTATCAGCAAGAATCTCATTCATCTGAGATACCAGGGTATCGCAGTCAATCCCATGTACCATGCAGGCCTCTTCCAGAGACTCAGCCTGAGAAGCCGGGCAGCCTAAGCAGTGCATGCCAGCGCCCATCAGCATCTGAGGGATCAGCTCATGCATCTGGATCAGCTCGCCGATGAGCATTGTCTTTTCAATCTTCATCTGTATTTTCCTCCTTATTATCTGTAATACTTTCATATTAAAAGTATTCTGCGCATTTTTATTCGCTTTTATCAGCATAATACATTTTGTTTTTTTTGGCAAGCCCTGTATTTTCCTGTATCATTTTTCAATTTTTCTGGTATAGTATTGTTTGTCTAAAGTTATGTATTTTTTGGGATACAGTATACAATTTTATTGATTTGTTGCATTTGCAACAGATTTTTTCATGAAATTATAGTAGACTAACTTTATTCAAAGAGATACCCCAAAAAGTATCCCCAAATCACATTTTACAGGAGGAAACGTCCATGAGAACAGAATGGAACACATTTACACCAGGTGTATGGCAGCATGAAATCAATGTCCGCGACTTCATCCAGAAAAACTACACCCCCTACGACGGCGATGACGCCTTCCTTGAAGGGCCTACAAAAAATACAGAGGCTCTCTGGAATCAGGTAATGGAGCTCTCTGCCAAAGAGCGTGAGGCCGGCGGCGTACTGGATATGGATACCAAGATCATTTCCACCATTACGTCTCATGGCCCCGGATACCTGGATAAAGATAAAGAAACCATTGTGGGCTTCCAGACAGACAAACCCTTTAAGCGGGCGCTGCAGCCTTACGGCGGTATCCGCATGGCAGTAAAGGCCTGCCAGGACAACGGCTATGAGGTAGACCCTGAAATCGTAGAGTTTTTCACAAAGCACAGAAAAACCCACAATGCGGGCGTATTTGACGCCTACACCCCGGAGATGAGAGCCTGCCGTTCCAGCCACATCATCACCGGTCTTCCGGATGCCTACGGACGTGGACGCATTATCGGCGATTACCGCCGTGTAGCGCTTTACGGTGTAGATGCTCTGATCGAAGAGAAGAAAGAGGAAAAGGATTCTACCAGAACCATTATGTACTCTGATGTAATCCGTGAGCGGGAGGAGCTTTCCGAGCAGATCCGTGCACTTGAGGAATTAAAGGAGCTGGGACGCATCTATGGCTTCGATATTTCAAAGCCTGCAAAGGATGTAAAGGAAGCCATCCAGTGGCTGTACTTCGGCTATCTGGCAGCCGTAAAGGAGCAGAACGGCGCAGCTATGTCCCTGGGACGCACCTCAACCTTCTTAGATATCTATGCCGAGCGCGACTTAAAGGCAGGAACGTACACCGAGCAGGAAATCCAGGAGTTTGTAGACCACTTTATCATGAAGCTGCGTCTGGTGAAATTCGCTCGTACTCCTGAGTACAATGAACTGTTCTCCGGCGATCCTACCTGGGTAACTGAGTCCATCGGCGGCATCGGCCTGGACGGACGTCCTCTGGTAACAAAGATGTCCTTCCGCTACCTGCACACCTTAAAGAACCTGGGTACTGCGCCTGAGCCAAATCTGACCGTACTGTGGTCCACAAGGCTGCCTGAGGCATTTAAGCGCTTCTGCGCAAAAACCTCCATTGAGTCTTCTTCTATTCAGTACGAAAATGATGACCTCATGCGCGTAACACATGGCGATGACTACGCAATCGCCTGCTGTGTTTCCAGTATGCGCGTGGGCAAGGAAATGCAGTTCTTCGGCGCAAGAGCCAACCTGGCAAAGTGTCTGCTCTATGCCATCAACGGCGGCGTAGACGAGATCTCCGGCAAGCAGATCGGACCTAAGTACCGCCCCGTTACCAGCGAATACCTGGATTATGACGAGGTAATGGACAAATATAAGGATATGATGAAATGGCTGGCAGGCGTTTATGTAAATGCCTTAAACATCATCCACTACAACCATGACCGCTACTGCTATGAGCGCCTGCAGATGGCTCTTCATGACAAGAAGGTAACACGCTGGTTTGCAACCGGTATTGCCGGCCTGTCCGTTGTGGCTGACTCCTTATCTGCCATCAAGTATGCAAAGGTAAAGACCGTCCGCAACGAAAAGGGCATTGTAACCGATTACATTGTAGAGGGAGATTTCCCGAAATATGGAAATAATGATGACCGGGTGGATCAGATTGCTTCTGACCTTGTACACACCTTTATGAGCTATATCAAGGGAAATCACACCTACAGAGGCGGTATCCCTACCACTTCCATTTTAACCATTACCTCCAATGTAGTTTATGGAAAGAATACCGGCTCTACTCCTGACGGAAGAAAGGCCGGACAGCCCTTTGCACCAGGCGCCAACCCTATGCACCACAGAGACAGCCACGGCGCAGTTGCTTCCCTGGCATCTGTAGCGAAGCTTCCATTCCGTGATGCGCAGGACGGTATTTCCAACACATTCTCCATTATTCCGGGAGCACTTGGAAAGGACGATCAGGTCTTCATGGGCGACCTGGAAGTAGAATTAAACGGCTGCGCCGGCTGTGAAGTGGGCGGAAACCTTTTTGAGGGTCTGGACACGGAAGCAGACAGCGAGGAAGCTTAAGCAGCATTTAACCAACTTTATTTTTAAGAAAGCGAGGACAATCACTATGGTAAAAGCAAGCGAGGCACAGATCGACAACCTGGTATCCCTGTTAGACGGATATGCCGCTGAGGGAGGACATCACTTAAATGTAAATGTATTTTCCAAAGAGACTCTTCTGGACGCTCAGGCTCATCCTGAAAAATATCCTCAGCTCACTGTGCGCGTTTCCGGCTATGCCGTAAACTTCAACAAGCTCACAAAGGCACAGCAGGACGAGGTTATTTCCAGAACCTTCCACGACGCTATTTAATCATATGATGACCGAACAGGCAGATGCATTCCGGCATCTGCCTGCGGCTTTTAAGAAACGGAGGTTTTCATTATGTCAGGACGGGTACATTCCATTGAAAGCTGCGGTACGGTAGACGGGCCGGGAATCCGCATGGTAGTATTTTTAAGCGGATGTCCCATGCGCTGCCTTTACTGCCATAATCCCGATACCTGGGATCCAAAGGGCGGCACTCTCACCTCAGTGGAGGAGCTTTTAGCCCAGTATGATAAAATGAAGCATTTCTATACCAAAGGCGGAATCACAGTCAGCGGCGGGGAACCCCTGATGCAGATCCGCTTTGTAACAGAGCTTTTTACAGAGGCAAAAAAAAGGGGCATCCACACCTGTCTGGACACCTCCGGCATCACCTTCCATCCGGAAAATCCGGCTGTCCTGGAGCAGTTTGACCGCCTGATGGCTGTAACCGATCTGGTGCTTTTAGATATCAAGCACATTGACCCGACGGAACATGAAAAGCTCTGCAGCCAGCCCCAGCAGCCGGTGATGGCCTTTGAATCTTATCTTGAGGAAAAGAAAATCCCTGTATGGATCCGCCATGTAGTGGTTCCGGGAATCACTGACCAGGAGGAATATCTTCTAAGGCTTGGCCAATATCTGGGAATGCGTTCCAATATTAAGGCTCTGGACGTACTGCCCTATCACGATATGGGAAAGGTGAAATACAAAAATCTGGGAATCCCCTATCCCCTTGAACATACTGCTCCTCTTTCAAAAGAGGCAGCTGCAAAAGCCCGCCAGATCATCCTGAAAGGAATGAGGGAAAGCCGGGGACTATAGGGGATTGCTTTCAAATTTGTACAATCCCCTGCCTTTCCGGCAGCATTTTCCTCTTGAATAATTAAGAGTTTTAGTATAGAATATAAGAACAATGTATACATTAAATAAAGGAGGTACTTTCATTATGGCACACGTAATTACTGACGCTTGCGTAAGCTGCGGAACCTGTGCTGGCGAATGTCCAGTAAATGCAATCTCTGAAGGAGACGGCAAGTACGTTATCGACGCTGACGCTTGCATCGACTGCGGAACTTGTGCAGCTGCTTGCCCAACAGGCGCTATCGAGGCTTAATTCAGCTACATAAAAGACCACTGCATATGCCAAAAGGCAGACGCGCAGTGGTCTTTTTTTGTTAAGGAGGATTCTTATGACACCTGTAAAACCCATCATCGGTATCACACCTTCACACAATACAGAAAATGACGACACCAGCCTCCGACCCACCTACCCCAGAGCAATCCGGGCAGCCGGCGGTCTGACGATCCTTCTTCCTCTGGAGGGCACCGACGAGGACTGGCGCCAGCTGGCCGCCATGTGTGACGGCTTTCTCTTTTCTGGCGGCCCGGATCTTCATCCCTTTTTATTTGGGGATGAAACACATTCTGCCTGCGGGAATGTATCTCCTGTCAGAGATTCCATGGAAATCCGCCTCCTTAAAGCTGCCATGGAGCTGAAAAAGCCCATTTTAGGTATCTGCCGGGGCATACAGCTTTTAAATGTGGCTCTTGGCGGAACCATTTACCAGGATATCCCAAGCCAGATGGAGCGGACCTTTCCCCTGGCCCACAAGCAGCCCTTTTACTATACCGTGCCGTCTCATCATGTGGATATAAAAAAGGGAAGCCTTTTGTCAAAGGCTTCCGGCGGCCTGGAGCGTATTTCTGTCAACAGCCAGCATCATCAGGCCATTAAGGATGCTGCTCCGGGCCTTATACCTGTAGGCTGGGCTCCGGATGGAGTCATCGAGGCTGTAGAAAAGCCGGATTACCCCTTTTTTCTTGGGGTACAGTGGCATCCGGAATATCTCTGGCAGAATGACCCGGCGGCCATGGGGCTGTTCCGGCTTTTTGTAGAGACCTGCAAAGCTTCATAGATCATTCTGCGTCTATGATCTCTCCTGCCATCTGGTAAAATTCCTCCGGCGTCATTTCCACATCAAAGCCCAGAAGAGTATAAAACTGTCCGTTGTCCTCCCAGGTAAGCGTCTGGGCTGTCTGGTCGATCACCCGGTCTGTACCGTATGAAATAACCAGCTCTCCGGCTGCCTCCTGGGCCTTCTCTTCTGCGCTTGGCTCATAATCCGGGGGAACCATACGGTAATGATCCTGGCTGTACTTTAATGTAATCCCCTCATGCACGGCGGTCTGATCGGGAGCATCGGATTCATCAAATAAATTGCCGTGTTCGATATTCAGGCTCAGATCCGCCATATTTTCCTTTGAATACATCAGAGACAGATCCTGCTGCTCCTTTACCACATTTCCCTGCTCATCCTCTCCCCTGCTGTAAACAGGAGTACCATATGCAAAGCGGTATCCGTTTGAAAATGCCTCCGGCGCCTTTGTGTTAAGTCCCAGCTGCTCTTCCTTCTCTGCCAGCTGGCTGTATTCCGTGAAATCCTCTGCATGGCTGGAGGAGGATATAGCTGTCTTTACCTGCCCTGCCGCCACTGCGGTCATTGCTCCAACCAAACATACTGCTGCTGCCAAAATAGCTGTTTTCCTCATATTCCATGTTTTTCTCATTGAACCTTCCTCCTCTATTCTCTGATAAACGCCTCTGCACATCCGTTCTGTCTGCTCTGGCCCGATCGCCAGCGTCTCTGCCTGTTCCTTCAATGCATTCCGGAGAAACGAATCCATTTTTTCATCTTCTCTGCCTGTCAGCTGCTTCATAAAAGTGCCTCCCTTCCCATGGCGCGCTCCTTTGTAAGCTCTGTCTTCAGATTCTTTCTGGCTGTAAACAGCCGGGATTTTACAGTTCCTTCCAAACAGCCCGCCACTGCTGCAATCTCCCGTGTGGACATTCCATTATAATAATACAACACTAAAACAGTACGCTGTTTGACCGGAAGAGCTGCTATAGCTGCAAACAGTTCCTGCCTTCCGGAAGCATTTACTACATCATCCAGCACAGATCCATTTCCGGAGGTATCCTCAGAAGGCACCTCCTCTACAGGCTGTTCTCTCCTATTCCTTCTTCCCACCCGCCATGCTTCTCTGGTCATGGTTCGATAAAGCCATTTCCCTATATGCTCCGGATCCCGGATCCGCATCCGGTTGATCCAGCAGGCAGTAAATGTCTCCTGAACAATGTCCTCACTGTCCGCCCTGTTTCCTGCGATCAGATACGCTGCCCGCAGAAGGCCCGGATAAAAATGTCTCATCAACTCGTCAAATGCCTCCCGGTCTCCCGCCGCAACCCTGCATGCCAGGCTTTTGGCCCACTGCTCATCCATGGCCGTTCCTCCTTGTTTCTTGTTGAATCATTTTGTTGTCTTTTTGGGTGCACCTGTTATATAGAGGGGAATGAGGTGGTATAGGTTCATTTTTATTTTCAGGTAAAAAATACTTAAAAGCCATATCCAGTCACTTTATGATCAAGATATAAAGAAAGCACCCACTCCAAAGTGGATGCTCCAAAGGTTATATATTCGTCCTTATGGGCAATGCCTCCCCCACTCCCCAACCATCTCTCTCATCTGTCTGACCGTTCCTTCAATATCCTCTGCCCCAAAGATCCCGGACACTACAGCCGCTCCGGCTGCCCCGCTGCCTTTAAGCTTTCCAATATTTTCCAGGCAGATCCCCCCGATTGCCACAACCGGGATGGAAACGGACCGGCAGATCTCTCCCAACCGCTCCATAGTCATAGGAAGGGCGTCGGCTTTGGTGGAGGTGCCGAATACGGCTCCACTTCCCAGATAATCTGCTCCCTGCTCCTGAGCTTTCAGGGCCTGCTCCACTGTTTTCGCTGTAACGCCCAGAATCTTATCCGGCCCAAGGAGCGCTCTGGCCTGTGCGGCATCCATGTCATTCTGTCCCACATGGACGCCGTCAGCACCGCACAGAAGAGCCAGCTTTATATTATCATCAATGATCAGAGGGACCTTGTACCGCTCCGTGAGAGCCCGCAGGCTTCGAGCCTCCTCCAGATAATCCTGCACCGTATCATTCGTCAGGCCCTTTTCCCTCATCTGCACCATGGTAGCTCCGCCCTTTAACGCAGCCTCTACCTGCTCGCACAAGCTCATTTTCCCGGTCCAGGCCCGGTCTGTCACTGCGTAAACCATAAGCTGCCTTCTGTCAAATTTCATATCTGATTTCCCTCATTCTCTCTTAAATCACTCATCAAAAATGCTTACAATTTCTCCGTCTAAAATCCGGTTCATATTTTTCACTGCACAGAAATTGCCACACATGGAACAGGTATCCTCTTTTTCCGGCTTTGCAGACGCCCGGTAATTTCTGGCCTTTTCCGGATCAATGGAAAGCTCAAAGGTCTTTTCCCAGTCCAGCTTCTTTCTGGCAAGACTCATCTGGCGGTCCCAGTCCGCAGCGCCTTTGATTCCCTTTGCAATATCCGCCGCATGGGCTGCGATTCTGGAAGCGATGATTCCCTCCTTTACATCATTCAAATCCGGAAGCCGCAGGTGCTCCGCCGGCGTCACATAGCACAAAAAGGAAGCTCCGCTTGAGGCTGCAATCGCCCCGCCGATGGCCGCAGTAATATGGTCATATCCGGGAGCCACATCCGTTACCAGAGGACCCAGCACATAGAAGGGAGCGCCCTTGCAGATGGTCTGCTGGATCTTCATATTGGCCTCAATCTGGTTTAAGGGCATATGGCCCGGCCCCTCAACGATTACCTGTACATCCTTTTCCCAGGCCCGGCGGGTCAGTTCTCCAAGTGTTACCAGTTCTTCAATCTGTGAAATGTCTGTGGCATCGTCAATGCATCCCGGGCGGCAGGCATCTCCCAGGCTGATGGTTACATCATGCTCCCGGCAGATTTCCAGAATCCGGTCATAATGCTCATAAAACGGATTTTCCTTTCCCGTCATCTCCATCCAGGCAAAAATAATGGAACCGCCCCTGGATACAATATTCATCAGGCGCTTATTTTCCTTAAAGCGCTGTGCGGTCCTGCGGTTGATTCCTACATGGATGGTCATAAAATCCACTCCGTCCTCAGCGTGCATTTCCACAATCTTCAGCCATTCCTCTGTGGTAATATCCTTTAATGGCTTATGATAATAAACCACTGCGTCATAAATCGGCACTGTTCCTATGATCGCCGGGCACTCTGCTGTAAGCTTTCTCCTGAACTTCTGCGTATCGCCCCAGGAGCTTAAATCCATAATAGATTCAGCGCCCATTCCAACTGCATAGTTTACCTTTTCAAGCTCCATATCCAGATCCTTGCAGTCTCTGGAGGTTCCCAAGTTCACATTGATCTTAGTCCTTAGCATAGAACCGATTCCATTAGGATCCAGACAGCGATGATTCTTATTGGCAGGAATTGCCGCCTTTCCCTCTGCTACCAGAGCCATGAGCTCATTTACCTCAAAATGCTCCTTCTCTGCCACCTTTCTCAGTTCCTCTGTCACAATGCCCTTTCTGGCGGCATCCATCTGTGTGGTGTATTCCATCTTTCTTCCTCCTTGTATTCTGTGCCTGAAGCACGTTTTCGCTTCCCAAAGAGGCTGCCGGACGGGTCTGTATGCCAAAATCTAAAAAACCTGCTTCCCGCAGTTTCTCCGGATCCCTGCAATACAAAAGGCCCGCCCCATAAGGAACGGACCGTGTATACACTCCCATGAACCAAGGTTCATATCCAGCCGAAATATTTCCCTACGTTGGCATTACCCAAATCAGGTACGATAGGTCGAAGTTCGATTACTTCCTCTCAGCCTGCTCCACAAGCTCCCTGTTGTATCTCAGCATATCACTGGAAGACGGGATATGTCAAGCGATTTCCATTTCTTTTAAAACTCCCCCTGCTTATTCCAATATTCTCCCATCTGTGGAAATGGTTACTACCCGCCAGGGAATAAATCTGCCGCTTATCTGCAAAGCCTTTTTTACAGCCTGCTCAATTCCTCCGCAGCAAGGCACCTCCATACGGACAACCGTCACGCTTTTAATGTTATTATTTGCCAGAATCTCCGTCAGCTTTTCGCTGTAATCCCCCGCATCCAGCTTGGGACAGCCGATCAGCGTAACATGGTTTCGGATAAACTCATTATGAAAATTTCCATAAGCATAAGCCGTACAGTCCGCTGCCACCAGAAGGTTCGCATTCTCAAAATAAGGAGCATTCACCGGAGCCAGCTTAATCTGTACCGGCCACTGTGACAGCTGGCTGTGAACCGAAACAACTGGCTCACTGCATGCATTACGTTCCCTCTGAATACTCTTTGACTGCATTCCCGGACAGCCACAGGGAAGCGGCTCAAAGGATGTCTTTTTCTTAGCCGCCAAAACAGCCGCCTCATCATATGCCGGAGCCTCTCTCTCCTCAAACCCAATGGCATCTGCCGGACACGCAGGCAGGCAGTCTCCCAGTCCGTCACAGTAATCCTCACGGGTCAGCTTCGCCTTGCCGTCTATCATCTCTATCGCACCTTCATGGCAAGCAGCCGCACAGGCTCCGCAGCCATTACACTTCTCTTCGTCAATCTTAATAATCTTTCTAATCATAATCCGCTCTCCTTTTTTTAATCTTCCATATGCCCTCACAGCAAACCTCCCTGTCTGCTAATGATACCACCATTGTAATACATCTCTAAGAATAATTCCGTTGTTTCTGCAACAAAACACAAGTTTTCTTCCCACAGCACCAAAAAATGCAGAACCCCTGTCACATCCACAGGCATTCTGCATCCTACATTTCTCAGATCCGTCCTCCGCAGACCGGACAGTAATTATAATCCTCATCTGTTTCAAACCCGCATCTCATACACTTTTTATGAGGCTTTTTAGAGCCCTCCTGCCAGGTTTTGGCGTACCGTCCCGCCTGCACCAGACGCAGGTCTGCCTCTGCAATATCAGGGTTTTCCCCTCTCAAAACAGCCTTTCCCACAACCGGATCCAGTTCATAAACCGCCTCACAGCAGTCCATCTTCACATAATAACGCCGGTTCCATTTAAACAGCGGAATAAAGAAAAAGCTAAAATACATATACGTCATGATCACCTGATACCGCCCATGGCTCCCACAGCTCCCGCAAAGCCGCACAAGCCCCTCACTCAATATCTTCTGTCCCTGGCTCACGCCTCCAATAAATATCACCAATTCCACCTCCCACATCTCTGTGTCAACTCTACCATCATACCCCCATCCCTCACTCCCGTCAATCCCCATACATTTCTATCCCCCAAACCTCACTCCCGCCATCCCTTCCGCCGCCTCCCATTCAGGCTATCAGGGCGACTTTGGAGGCCATTAGAAAATATTAGAGGATACAATTTTTCGTTAAAAGCCATATCAAACCTGTCTGAGCGCAGCGAGTTTTTGATATGGCTTTTGCATTTAGAAAAATTGCATCCTCTTAGATTTTCTTATGGCCGGAAACTGGAGCCCTGAGAGCCTGAACCGGAGGCCCACACGACTCTTAAACCATATACCCCCCCTTCATAGGAGACACCGCGTGTTCGGAATAAATCTTTAACACGCCCTTTGTATACTTCGGAGTCTTGGGCTTCCATGCCGCACGGCGTTCTGCCAGAACCTTATCTACCTCTTCCTTCGTCATCTCCTGACCGTGGATTCCCACGATTTCCAGAACACGCTCCGGAATATCAATGCGGATCAGATCCCCTTCCTCTACCAGGGCAATGGGGCCTCCATCTGCGGCCTCAGGAGACACATGGCCGATAGCCGGTCCCTTGGAAGCGCCGGAGAAGCGTCCGTCTGTAATCAGAGCAATGGTCTTTCCAAGCTCCGGATCAGAAGAAATGGCCTCTGTGGTATAGAACATCTCAGGCATACCGGAGCCCTTTGGTCCCTCATAGCGGATAAATACCGCATCACCCGGCCGGATCTTGTGGGACAGCACTGCTGCAATGGCATCTTCCTCACAGTCGAATGGTCTTGCCTTTAATACAGCCTTAAACATTTCCTTCGGCACTGCAGAATGCTTTACAACGGAACCTTCCGGAGCCAGATTTCCTCTTAAAATCGCCACCGTTCCGTCGGTGCCGATGGGTTCGTCAAAGGTACGGATCACATCGGTGCGCTTTAAGCCCCATTTTTTTAAATAGCTCTCGCACTTGTCATAGAAACCGTTTTTCTTTAAGTCCTCCAAATTTTCGCCCAGAGTCTTTCCTGTAACGGTCATCACATCCAGGTGGAGCATGGACTTGATCTCCTCCATCACTGCAGGAACACCGCCTGCATAGTAGAAGAACTGTGCCGGCCACTTGCCTGCGGGGCGGATATCCAGAAGGTAATGAGCCCCCCGATGCATCCGGTCAAAGGTATCTGCATCAATCTCGATACCCAGCTCATGGGCCATGGCCGGAATATGGAGCAGGGAATTGGTGGAGCCGGAGATGGCAGCATGTACCATAATGGCATTTTCAAAGGCCTTTTCTGTTACAATGTCGCTGACCTTGATTCCCTTTTTTACAAGCTCCATTACCTGTTTTCCTGCCTTGTAGGCCATTTCCTTTAAGTCCTCGCAGGTAGCGGGCATCAGGGCAGAACCTGGGAGCATCAGACCCAGAGCCTCAGCCATGATCTGCATGGTGGAAGCGGTTCCCATAAAGGAGCAGGCTCCGCAGGAAGGGCAGGCGTGGTGCTTATAATAGGTAAGCTTTTCATCTGTAATCTCTCCTCTCTGGCACATGGCAGAATACATACCGATCTGCTCCAGTGTTAAGAGATCAGGGCCTGCATCCATCACGCCTCCGGTGATCACGATAGAAGGCATATCCAGTCTTGCCAGTCCCATCAGGCATGCAGGTACGGACTTGTCGCAGCTGGCAATAAATACGCCGCCGTCAAAGCCGGTGGAATTTCCGTGGATTTCGATCATATTTGCGATCATATCGCGGTGAGCCAGAGAATAGTTGATGCCGTCATGTCCCTGGGCAATGCCGTCACAGATATCCGTTGTATAATATCTGGCGCCTCTTGCTCCTGCGTCGGTGATTCCTCTCATGGCTTCCTCTACAAACTGATCCAGATGGGCGCTTCCCGGATGGCTGTCCCCGAAGGTGCTCTCTACCAGGATCTGGGGCTTATCCAGATCCTCCACCGTCCATCCCATACCAATCTTTAAGGGATCATTTTCCGGCGCAAGTGCTCTTACTCTCTGACTGTTCAATTCCTTCATGTTGGTTCCTCCTTCTTTCTATAACAATTTCGTTTCATAATCATCAGATGTTTTCTCTTTTAATCATATCATTTCATAAATATAATTACAAGTCATCAGACTACTATTCTACTTTTTGCCAAAAACTCGGATGTTTTTTTAGGTATGATACACAAAAAGCCCAGATATTTCGCTTTATCCAGGCTCCTGTCAAACATATAATGTAATTTTTACGGTAAAATCATCTGATATCTTACCCTGTTACTCCCTGTGATTTTTTTCTTTTTCCTCCCGGATCAGCTTCAGGATCATATTCCGGTTGTAGGTCATATGCATCATCATGGCGGTTTTTGCTCCAATGGGATCCCGATCGGAAATGGCGTCCACAATGGCTCTGTGCGTCATAACGGTTTCCTTTGTAAGCCGTTGGTGGGTCACATTTACAAACATCATTACTGCTGTATCAATAATGGGAATCAGCTGCTCCACTACCTTATTACCGGAGCACCGGGCCACGCTGGTATGAAAAGCAATATCATCCTGAATGTACATATCTCCTGAAGCGATCCGTTCCTCTACCCGTTCGCAGCAGCAGCGCAGCTCCAAAATTGCTTCCTCTGTAGCATTTAATGCCGCCATTTCTGCAATACCAGGCTCCAGGATCAGCCGCACATTGACCAGATCCAGCGCCAGCGCCATCTTATCCTCTGCTCCGCTTAAACCCAGAGGATCCAGATCGGAAGGCGTTGTATTTACCACATAAGTGCCGGATCCCCGGCGCACCTCTAAAATCCCCTGGGAAACCAAAAGCTTTACCGCTTCCCGGATGGTGCTGCGCCCCACGCCAAATTTTTCTCCCAGCTCAAACTCATTTGGAAGTTTGGAGCCCGGTTCAAGAGGCGTCTCCAAAATATAGTGATAAATCTGCTCCTGAACCTGCTCTGCCAGAAGCTTACTTTTAATATTGGAAAATCCTCCCATTTTCATCTCCTCTGTTCCCTGATATCCGCAGTTACCGAAACGCCTTAAGCACTGTCTTAAGCAGCACTCTGGGATGCTTCCAGTACGGTGTCACAGGAATCACCTTCCGGCGCACATCCATCAGGCTGTATACAGCCATTCTGGCGGCCCGTACCGAATATTCCTCTGTAAACGCCGTATCCTCCGGTATTTCCACAAACTGTCCGATCATGGCAAAATTTCCGGAACCTGCCGGAATGACTTTCGGGCGGTCTGTATATTTCCTTGGAGCAAGAGCCGCGTCTGCATAAGGCATCCGGCAGGGGATCACATTGATCACCGTATCCATCAGCTCCTCCATACGCTTTTCATTTACATGAAGATGGCTTAAATATTCCTTCAGGATCTCCCGTCCCGTGCAGTCCTTCATGGGCTTTTTCACGTAATCCCCCTCTGCCTCCGGATACAATCCATAGCCCCAGAATACAGTCACATCTTCAGGCTGACCTGCAAAATAAGGCTGAGCCGCCACGGTACTGCTTATAAGCCATCCGGAATCCTTAAAGGTCATAAGCGCCCCGCTTCCGGGAGCATTTCCTGAAAATTCCTCAACCGCCTTTAAAAGCGCATCTCCCCTGGCTGTCACAGTAAAGCTCATCCAGCCGTTTTTCTCCGGACAGGCAAAAAACGGCTCCGGTGCTCCCATTCCCGGCTTCACACAGGCAATCCTTGACCATAGCTCGCTGCTCATGGACTTTTTTGACGGAGCAGGAGCCGGAGTGTCCATATCTCCCAAAGAAAAGCTGTCCGTCATACAGCCCGTTGTCATAATGCAGAAATCTCCCTGTTTCAGTTCTGCTTTCTCAAAAGCAAAGGACTCCCTTGACTCATCCTCATCCTGAAGCCTGCGTTTTAAGTACAGCGTTTTAACCGTAATACCTGAACCGGAAGCAAACTCCATATCTGTCACCTGACAGTCCTCTATAAACTCCACACCTCTGGAGCGCAGATAAACTTCCAGAGGACGGATCAGGCTGTCATAGGGATTGAGAGGCAGGCCGATCATGCCCTCCCTGGTGTCAATACGGCCAAACTCCAGCAGCATCCTCTTCACACGGCGTCTGAATTCAGACAGGCTGCTCCCCTTTTTAAAAGCAAAAGCAGTCTGCCACATATACCAGAAGCTTGTCTCAAATATATGAGGCGTTTCCTTAAACCAGTCCTCTATGGTCAGGCTGTCCAGCTTCTTTTCATCTGTCAGCAGAAGCCGGAAAAGAGCCATCCTGTCCCCCTGATCAAAGCCCATGGATTTTACATTTAAAAACGTTCCCTCCCGGTCTGCCAGACGTCCATGGGTACGTCCGGAATGAGAATGGGCAAACTCCTGAATTTCCTCTGCAACGCTGCGCCCTGTTTTTTTTAAGGATGGAATGGTATCAAACAGCTCCCAGAAATTCTCATATGTCTTTTCATTGAGCATATGGCCGCCGCGGCATACATAACCCTTTTCCGGTGTTCCCGCTCCGTCATTTCCTCCCCCCAGGATATGGGTTCCCTCATAGATGGTAATGTGGGAGCCGGGGAAATTACAGTCCCGGATCAGATAAGCGGCTGCAGCCATGGACGCCAGGCCGCCGCCGATCAGGTACGCCCTGCGGCTGCCGTAGTCGCGATTTCGCACCAGTGCGGCATCAATTGCTGCCTGCCGCTCCTCTTCCTTTCTGTGCCTTACCTTTTTCAGTTCTCTTAACGTAACGAGCGCCGCTGTACCTGCAGCTGCCGCCCCAAGGATGCGGGCCGTCCGTCTGTTCATAGCCATATCGATCCCTTCCTTTCTTTTACCTGCTCATCCGATCACAGAACTCCCCATTTTACCCTGTTTTATTTTCCTTTCAGGTCTGAAAATGCATTTGCCAGGGCTGCAAACTGTTCCAGCGTCAGAGCCTCTCCCCGCACTGCTGCAGGAAGCCCCAGTCCTTCGATCACTGCCGCGATCTCCTCCTTGGAAAATGACAGCTCCGGAGAGTTGTTTAATCCGTTCTGCAGTGTCTTTCTTCTTTGATTAAAAGACGCACGGATCAGGCGGAACATAAGCGCCGTATCCTTTACATGAACCGGCGGTTCCTGATAGCGGGTCAGACGAATTACTGCAGAACCCACATTTGGCCGGGGGATAAAGCAATTTGGAGGCACATTTGCCACGATATAGGGGCTGGCGTAGTACTGCACCGCCAGGGACAGAGCGCCGTAATCCTTGGAGCCCGGCCCTACCTGCATCCGGTCTGCTACTTCCTTCTGGACCATTACCGTGATATTTTCGATCGGAACATTACTTTCAAAAAGTCCCATGATAATTGGCGTAGTAATATAGTAGGGAAGATTTGCCACTACCTTTATTGGCCTTCCCTGATTATACTCCTTTACCAGCTGATTCATGTCTACCTTAAGGATATCCTCATTGATCACAGTCACATTGGAATAGTCCTTTAAAGTCTCTGCCAGGATTGGAAGCAGGTTGGTATCAATTTCCACCGCTACCACCCGGCCCGCATGCTCTGCCAGATACTGGGTCATGGTTCCGATTCCGGGTCCGATTTCCAGAACGCAGTCGTCCTGTGTAATACCAGCGGCATTTACGATCTTATCCAGTACATGGCTGTCGATCAGGAAGTTCTGTCCGAACCGCTTCTGAAATGCAAACTGGTATTTCTGAATGGTTTCTATGGTCTTTTGCGGGTTTACTAATTTATTATCCATTAATTCAATTCTCCTTCAGCCGGTATAACCGTTCTGCATTTTCCCAGGTGATCCGTTCCACGGTTTCCCGGTCGGTTCCCTTGATCTGTGCCAGACGCTCCGCTACAATTCCCAGATTCAGGGAAGAATTGCGCGTTCCACGAAATGGCACCGGAGCCAGATAGGGGCAGTCCGTTTCCAGTACAATGGAGCTTAAAGGCGCATATTCTGCCACCTCCACCAGCTTTTTAGCATTTTTAAAGGTGAGGACGCCGCCGATTCCCAGATAAAAGCCCATATTCAGGTATTCTCTGGCCATTTCCTTTGTGTAGGAAAAGCAGTGGATCACGCCTCCAAGCTCCTCTGCATGTTCGGCCTTCATAATATCCAGAGTGTCTTTTGCCGCATCCCGGCTGTGGATGATCACAGGAAGCTTCAGCTCCTTTGCCAGATCAAGCTGGGCTGCAAACCATTTCTTCTGAATCTCATGCTCCGGTTCCTCCCAGTAGTAATCCAGACCGATTTCTCCTACTGCCCGGATCTTCTCTGAAGCGCACCAGGCCTTCATCCGGTCCATTCCGCAGGCATCCAGCTCTGCTGTTTCGCTGGGATGGACTCCTATGGCCCCATAGATAAAGGGATACTGCTCTGTGAGAGCCAGAGTCGTTTCACAGCTTTTTAAGCTGGCAGCCACATTGGTCACTGCCTGTATGCCCTGAGATGCCAGACTGCCTAAAAGTGCCTCTCTGTCATCATCAAATGCCTCATCATCATAATGGGCGTGTGTATCAAAAATCATCTTGCCGTCTCCTCTGTTCAGTTAAAAACTGCCGCAGAACACAAACCTCCTGACGGCGGCCTGCATCCTGCGGCAGCAGGGACTTAATCCGGTTCTGATCTCACAGACCTCATGTTATCCCAAATTTTATATAAGTCATTATCAGCAGATCTCAGCTCCTGCCGGCATCTTCTTCTCCGGCGTCATCAGCGCCAGATTTCCCTCTGCATCCTCTGCACAGAGAATCATACCCTCAGAAAGCATTCCCGCAAGCTTGGCAGGCTTTAAGTTTGTCACTACCATGACCTTCTTTCCTACCATTTCCTCTGGTGTGTAATGAGCCTTGATTCCGCTGATGATCTGGCGGGTCTTCGTTCCGATCTTAACCTGAGAGCATAACAGCTTCTTGGACTTGGGAACAGCCTCGCACTTAATGATCTCGCCTACCTGGAACTGAAGCTTTGCAAAGTCATCATAGGTGATCTCTGCCTTTGGCTCCAGGTCGATCCCGTCCTCTTCCTCTGCGTTCTCTGCATCAGCGCCGCTTTCCTTTGCAGCCTCTGCCGCCTGAGCTGCCTGAAGAGCCTCTGCCTTCTCAAGTACCTCTTTTACATCCATACGGGCAAACAGGATCTCCGGCTTGTCTGTTACCTGGTTTCCGGACGGATACAGGCCAAAGGTCTGCAGCTCATCCAAACTGCGCTTTGCAGTATTTAACTGAGCCAGGATCTTTGCAGAGGTCTCAGGCATAAAGGACTCCAGTAAGGATGCTCCGATGGTAATAGCCTCTGTGAGGTTGTAAAGAACAGTGGAAAGTCTGTCCTTCTTCTCCTCATCCTTTGCCAGTACCCAGGGAGCAGTCTCATCAATATATTTATTGCTTCTTCTGAAAATATTGAAGATTTCTGTAATCGCATCCGCCACTCTCAGCTGATCCATCTTGGCGTCAGCCTTCTTAACAGCCTCAAGCACAACGGCCTTTAAGTCCTCATCCTCAGGAGCAGTCACGCTCTTATCAGCCACAACGCCGCCAAAGTACTTATTGGTCATGGAAATGGTACGGTTTACCAGATTTCCAAGGATATTTGCAAGGTCAGAGTTCATGCGCTCCACCATCAGCTCCCAGGAGATCACGCCGTCATTTTCAAATGGCATCTCATGAAGCACAAAGTAGCGCACAGCGTCTACGCCGAAGAAATCCACCAGAGTATCTGCATAAAGCACATTTCCCTTGGACTTGCTCATCTTGCCGTCGCCCTGAAGAAGCCACGGATGGCCGAACACCTGCTTTGGCAGGGGCAGATCCAGAGCCATCAGGAAAATAGGCCAGTAAATGGTATGGAAACGGATAATGTCCTTACCGATCAGATGAAGGTCTGCAGGCCAGAATTTCTTAAACTGATCTGTATGATTTCCGTCACAATCATAACCGATTCCCGTAATATAGTTGGTAAGAGCGTCCAGCCATACATAGGTAACGTGCTTTGGGTCAAAGTCTACCGGGATACCCCATGAAAATGTGGTTCTGGATACGCACAGATCCTGTAAACCCGGAAGCAGGAAGTTGTTCATCATCTCATTTTTGCGGGATACCGGCTGGATAAACTCCGGATGCTCGTTGATATATTCAATGAGCCTTGGAGCATATTTGCTCATACGGAAGAAATAAGCCTCCTCCTTGGCAGGCTGCACCTCACGGCCGCAGTCGGGACATTTTCCATCCACCAGCTGGGACGGGGTCCAGAAGGACTCGCAGGGAGTACAGTAAAGGCCCTCATAAGCGCCCTTGTAGATATCGCCCTGATCATAAAGCTTTTTAAAAATCTTCTGAACCTGAGCCTCATGATCCTTATCTGTGGTGCGGATAAACTTGTCATAGGAGGTATTCATCAGATCCCAGATCCGGCGGATCTCTCCTGCGGAGCGGTCTACAAACTCCTGAGGCGTAACGCCTGCAGCCTCTGCCTTCTCCTCGATCTTCTGTCCATGCTCGTCCGTACCGGTCTGGAAGAATACATCATAGCCCTTTGCTCTTTTATATCTTGCGATACTGTCAGCCAGCACGATCTCATAGGTATTGCCGATATGGGGCTTACCGGAAGCATATGCAATGGCTGTTGTAATATAATATGGTTTTTTACAGTCCTGACACATTTTATTTTCCTCTTTTTTCTGGATTCGGGTCATTCAAAGCGCAGGGCGCTCCTGCCCGTTTTAATGGTTTAAGTATAAGCGTTTCCCACATTTTCGTCAAGACAGCGCCCCTCATAAGTTGTTTTTTCCGCTCGTATAATATATACTACAATTCAGGACGGCGAGAAAGCAGGTATAAAGACGGGCGTCAAGCTCGCTTGTAAGCCCGCCTTTACACCTGCTTTCACATCGGATGAATATCCCGCAAAAACATACCTTATCAAATTTCGGAGGAATATAACACATGACCCTATCAACCCATACAAAAAAACATTTATGGCTGCAGACTCTTTTAGCCCTGCTCCTGTCCATTTCCCTGCTGACCGGCTGCGCCGCTCCCGCTGCGCCCGCCCCGTCTGAAGCTTCCTCTCAGGCGGAAGCCGCTGCCTCAGCCTATGAACAGTATGACGAGGACACCTTAAAAGTCCAAAGTGACTTCGACGCCTTTACGGACCAGCTCTTCTGCTCTGAAGTCGCCCAGTCCCCGATTACGCTTCACTACACTCTGGCAGATCCATCCTCATACGGCATCACCGACTATCCCAGAGATCTGGGGACTGTTTCTGTTGAGGACATAAAAAAAGACCTGACCGACGTCAGGGAGCTGTACAGCCGCCTGACTGCGCTGGACAGCCGGAAGCTGCGCGAGGACCAGCTTCTTACCTATACCATTCTTTCATCATACTTAAATACCTGCCTGTCTCTGGAGGGACTGGAACTCTATGACCAGCCGCTCTCTGCTACTCTGGGCATACAATCCCAGCTTCCCATTCTCTTATCTGAATACCAGTTTTATACCCGTCAGGATGTAGAAGACTACCTGTCTCTTTTATCGTCCATAAAAACCTACTACGACAGCATCATTGCCTTTGAACAGCAGAAATCCGAGGCCGGACTGGGACTGTGCGACGCAGTCATCGACCGGATCATTCCATCCTGCAGCGCCTATCTGATCGACGCAGATCACAGCTTTATGGCAGAAACCTTTGCTTCCCGTTTAAATAGGATCGACGGCCTTACAGAGCAGGAAAAAAATGACTATATCTCCCGAAATAAAGCTGCTCTGAACGAGCATTTCGTGCCTGCCTACGAAAGCCTGATCGAGGGCTTAAAAACCCTGAAGGGAAAGGGAACCAATGACGGCGGCCTGTGCCATTTTCCCGAAGGAAAACGGTACTATGAATACCTGGTAAACGCCCAGACCGGCACGTCCTATAAGGATATCCCTTCCCTGAAAAAGGCAGTGATGGATCAAATGGCGGATGATCTCACCGCAGTCGATGAGCTGCTCACAGCAGATCCCTCTCTGAGTGAAAAAATCCTTTCCTACCGCTTTTCTCCCGAAAAGCCCGAAGAGATCCTGGAAGCCTTAAAAACTCAGTGCCAACAGGATTTTCCCGAATTAACCGGCTATTCCTACACCATTAAGTCTGTTCCCAAGCCTCTGGAAAGTATTTTAAGTCCGGCCTTTTATCTCACTGTGCCCTTAGACCGTCCTCAGGACAATTCCATTTACATCAACAACGGTTCCACCGGAAGCTCCAGCCTCTACACCACTATTGCCCATGAGGGCCATCCGGGTCATATGTACCAGAATCAGTATTTTAACCAGAATCAGCACTGTAATTTAAGAAGTATCCTTGATTTTAAGGGCTATTCCGAGGGCTGGGCTACCTATGTGGAGCACTATGCCTATACTCTGGAAAATAACGGTCTGGAGGAAGGCGTAGGAGAACTGCTGCATCACAATGCGGCCTTTACTCTGGCTCTTTACGCCATTCTGGATATCAGCATCCACTATGACGGCTGGGACATGGAGCAGGTGAAAAATTATCTGGATCTTTACTTTAAGATCACAGACCCTGATGTGGTATCCTCTATCTATTATGAAATAATGGAGAATCCCGCCAATTACCTTACCTACTATACAGGTTATCTGGAAATCCTCACCATGGAACGGGAGGCCAGACAGACACTTGGCGCAAATTACTCCCAGCTGGAATTTAACCGCTTTCTTCTGGATATGGGGCCGGCGCCTTTTGGGGTAATCCGGACGTATTTTGTGAAGTGGCTGGTGAAGTAAATTATATGTATGCAAAACAATGTAAAACATTTTATTGACAATGTTTGCATCATTGCATATACTAAAGTTAAATGAAAGGAGGTAATTTTCATGGCTACAACTAATATCAATGTTCGTATTGATACAGAACTAAAACAGTCTGCTGAAGCACTGTTTGCGGATCTCGGACTTAATATGTCATCTGCAATTACTATGTTTCTTAAAAGCGCTGTCAGCCACGATGGTATACCTTTTGAAGTAAAGCGGATAACACCAAATGCTGAAACCAGAGCGGCACTTGCAGAGTATGGTGAGATGAAGAAACATCCGGACAAATATAAGAGATACTCATCTTTTGAGGATTTAATGGATGAGGTACTTGCAGATGCTTAACATTGTTCCCTCCAACCAATTCCGAAAAGATCTGAAACTCGCCCAAAAACGAGGACTTAAACTGGAACGCCTCACCGCAGTTATTAATACTCTGGCAGCACAGAAGCAGTCAAAAGGGAGCGATTCCTTAAACCGCTCCCTTTTGCGTTTACCCCCTCTTATTCATCACACTGATACCACAGTTCTGCCTGTCCCAAACGTGCAACATCTCCCTTTCTGAATCCTATCTCTTCATATTTTCCCACAATGCTTCCATCCAGAAGTCCTCCCGTCAGTTCCAGATAATCTTTTACTATTGCCTTATCTAAAAGGATTCCGTCATGTCCGATTGCAAGTCTGTCAAATTTTTCCTGCTGTTCCCAGATTTTCTTCAGGCTTTCATGATAAATCCGAATCAGACGTTTGTCATTATCAGGCTGACGCATTAAAATAATGCTATGGTTCACCGTATCTCCGCTGAATAACACGCGGCTTTGACTGTCCAGATAGCATACGCTTCCTTCTGAATGTCCCGGCGTATGTAATGCTGTTAATGTTCTCTCCCCCAGCTCAAAAATATCCCCATCCTTAACAGCCGTATATTCCCCTGTATATTCCGGTTCCTGCTCAGGTATCAGAGCGGTTATCGCTTCCACGTTGCCTTCACCCGGATAACGGACCGGCACCCGGGTCTTTACATAAAACCGGCGCATCTCATTCGTAGCAGGCATTTCCTGAAACAGTTTTTCATCCTCTTTCATCATATATACCGGGCTTTGGGGAAGGGTATAGATCCCTCCGCTGTGATCTGCATGACCATGGGTCAGAAAAATTTCAACCGGCTTCTGCGTCAGCTCTTTTACTGTCTCTCCCAGATTTCCAATCCCGCAGCCGGTATCAATTAAAGCGGCCTTTTCTTTTCCTTCTGCCAAGAAGGCATTCACCAGCCTGAACTCACTCAGACACCAGGTATTGGGCGCAATCTCAGTTATTTCATGCTTCATTTTCTGCATTTTCATTTAAAATTCTCTCCTCTGTCTCCTCGCTTTTTCTGCGAAGTTCCTCGCTGATTTCTCTCATTCGTGCATCGCTTACATTGTAAATAAATTTAAAGCAGACAAATGAAAGAAGAGCGCCAATCATAGGCCACGCGCCTCCCAGCATTTTGATTTTTTCTGGTACGCCTGCCAGCTGTCCCATGGAACCCAGAGTCGGATCATATCCAACTGCCTCCAAAAGAAGAGCAATGATCGATGTACTGGCACTTGCAGCAAAAAATACAATAAATGTAATCGTTGCGTAGACCGTTCCATCATTTCTCTGTCCGGTCAGATACGCCTGATAATCTACTGCGTCTGCGATCAGAGACCATAATAAAAGATTCAGGCAGGTAATAAATGCAGATGCCATAAGCTGACAGAAAATCCATTCTTTAGGTCCAAGAGGAAGAAGCATATTGGCTCCATGCATAAGTGCCGATCCCAGAAGCGGCCATGTAACAAGCGCCTTTTTTCCAAAGCGTTTTACAAGAGGCTTCAAAAATACCATTCCCAAAAGCATTGGCCCCATTGTAGTAAGAGATGCCATAGCAAGACTGGATGTGTCCTGAAAATATGTCATAAATACATACTGGTTTAAAGTAGATACCGGCTGTATAAATAATTTAACGATCACATATGATGCAACTACCGCAATCATAACCCGATTATGCAGAAAGGATTTTGCTACCTGAAGATAGTTAATCTTCTCACCATTTTCATTAACCTTAACTTCTTCCACCAGAACGCGTTCATGAATCAGGGTATGTGCCAAAAACAGACATACTGTGCAGAACACTCCTAAAATAACAGACAGCAGAATAAATCTTCCGGCAATTGGATCATTATTCTGGTCAAACAGCAGGAGAGGCGCAATGGTTGTCGTTCCCATGCTGGCTGCAAAACTTCCTATGCTTCGGAAATTGGAAAGCTCCGTTCTCTCAATCTGATTCGTAGTAATAATATTGGACATTGCTCCATAAGGAACATTGATAAAGGTACCTATAATACCCCAGAAAAAATAGATGATCAATACCCATGCTATTTTTGCTGCATACGGCATAGCGTGAACATTCATAAATAGTATCAGCGTAAATATGGCATACGGAACTGCAAACCACAGCAGATACGGCTTCATTTTTCCATTTTTAGCAGGTGCACGGCGATCCACCGTTCTCCCGATAAATGTGTCATTTAACGCATCCAACGCCTTACATATAAACACAATACCTGCAAAATGAACTGCATTCATACCTAAAATATTAACGCAGAACAACATCAGATAACTGTTTACAATAACCTGCAGGCTGTTAAAGCCAAGGTCGCCGCACAGGTATCCTATCTTATCTCTCAGTCCAAATGCCGGAGCATTTTTCACATTTTCAATATATGCTATATTCCGTTTCTTCGCTGCTTCCATACTTTTCTTTCCTTCTTCTGTAGTAGACATAACTGTTGGACTGAATAATAATACGCGGAAGAACACTGTACCTTACAGGAAGCTTTTCATTCTTAACGATATTATTAAACAGCAGTTTCAGAGCCTGATATCCTACACTGAAGGGTTTTTTATCAATCACAGCGTCCAGCGCGCCTGTCTGCAATGCCTGACAGCTTTCCTCAAACAGTTCGCTTCCAATCACCGCTCCTGCATTTCTTCGTATCTTCGGATCAATTCTGAGAAATGCCGCTGTATGACGGGCACATGTAAAGTATATGCCTGACGGGTACTCTCCTTCTGACAGCTCCCGGGCGATTCGTTCTGACTGCTCTTCATTCAGTTTCAGTGCAGTTATACTGCACCTCAGTTCCGGACGTCTGCGTTTTAATTCTTCTGCAAATACAGCTGCATTCTTATCTGCAAACGGAAGATCCTGACTGAATATCTTTATGTTTCCCTCCCCAACTGTCATCTTGTCCATAAGCTCTGCGGCCATTTTACCTGCAAGCTCTTCATCCGGACCTACCAGACAGGAGTATTGCGTATCATCCCGGCATTTCTGCAGAATGACAACAGGAATCCGTTTTCCCATAATACGGTTCAAAATAGCGGTATACCGCCTGTCATCTCCCAGATCCTCTTTATAAACGATTACTCCATCATAGCGAAATGGCCGTTCCTGATAAATATTATTCAGACAGGATAAAAATACCATACTCTCCAAATCATAAGCCGGATAATAATATTCCTGAAAAATAATATTATAGGGTTCAACCTCTTCTCTTTCCTGAAAATATCCATTCAGAATCTCCTGAACATACAGATGGCTGTCTGCATCGCTTTTTGGAAAAATCACCGCAATATGGATTGGTTTTTTTCGAAGGGAAGACGCTACATAATTAATCTCGTATCCCTGCTGTTTTGCAATTTCCATAATGCGTGTCCGCAGCTGTTCACCGCAGCCTTCCTTGCCATTCAGCACCCGGTGTACAGTTGTGATAGAAACGCCTGCTGTTTCTGCAATTTGCTTCAGTGTGGTTGTTGATCTGCTCATTTTTTCAGTTCCTTTGCTGGCCAGCGAAAACTGTTAAGTAAACGTTAACGTAAATGTTTTCGTTATCGTTTACTTTTGGGTTACAATTTCTATGTTACCTGTTATATATGGGAATGTAAACGTATTTTTCCACAATAATTTTACATCGTTTTTGTGCATTATATACAATTTTTGCCGTATTCCCCCCTTCTTTATCCTGTTTTTTCAATCTTTCGGAAACATTCTTTCCCTCATCGCACATCCTTCTCCTATTTCTGTCCGGACGATCCGCTTCGTTCCCATTTTTCCCTTTCTTTTTTTTCCGAAAAATTTACTCAAAAAACGGCCCCCATCCAACACATCACACCACATCGGACAGGGAGCCGTTTTTATTTACCATATTCTTATTTTATCCCCCATAAAAAAGAGTGGGAAGCAGCATGGTAAATCCCGGAACAAACGTAAGAAGCATCAGTACCAGAATCATGCACAGATAGAACGGAAGTGTTGCCTTTGCAATCTTTTCTATCGGCAGATGGGAAATTGCCGATGAAATAAACAGGCAGGTTCCAACCGGGGGAGTCAAAAGACCGATTCCGCAGTTTAATACCATAATAATACCGAACTGAATAGGGGTAATTCCTATGCTGGTTGCTACCGGCAGCAGGATGGGCGTAGCGATCAGGATAATCGGGGCCATATCCATTACGCATCCCAGTACCAGCAGAATCGCATTGATCAGAAGGGCAATCACAATCGGGCTTTCTGAAAAACCGATAATCGCATTGGCTGCCAGATCCGGAACATGCAGATAGGTCAGGCAGTAATCGAAAATACTGGATGTGCCGCAGAGAATCAGTACGATTGATAAGGTATCAATACATTCGCCCAGAGCGTTCCATACATCCTTCCAGGTCATCTCTCTGTAGATGCACAGGCCTACGATCAGACTGTAGATAACTGCGATTGCTGCGGATTCTGTAGCGGTAAGTACTCCAAATACAACGCCTACCACTACAATCAATACAGACAACAGAGCCCAGATGGCTGATTTAAAGCATTTGATAAAGGTTTTCAGATGGAAGGGCTGGCCCTTGGGGTAATTTCTCTTAACTGAGATAATATAAGAACCGATCATCAGGGAAAGAGCCAGCATTACGCCCGGAATATATCCGGCCATAAACAGAGCGCCTACAGAAAGTCCGCCTGCAGCAGTTGCGTAAATTACCATGTTGTGGGAGGGCGGAATCAAAAGTCCCTCAACAGAGGATGTGATGGTAACAGCCGTAGAAAAATCAGCGTCATATCCCATATTTACCATCATGGGAATCTCAATATTTCCCAAAGAAGCCGTATCTGCAGAGGCTGATCCTGAAAGACCTCCAAAAAACAGGGATGCCAGAATATTTACCATGGCTGCGCCTCCGCGCATCCAGCCTACCATAGAATCGGCAAGCATAATCAGCCTCTCTGATATACCGCCGCTTCCCATCAGTCCTCCCATGGTGATAAAGAAGGGCACTGCCATCAATGAAAAGGAATTCAGGCCCTTTACCATCTGCTGGCACACATTGGAAAGAGGAATCCCCAGATACAGCAGACAGAGACAGGACGCGATCCCCACTGCAAATGCAATATTAACCCGAAGAAGGATTAAAATAAAAAACGTAGCTAAAAGAATAATTACTGCGATTGTATTACTGTCCACTTACGGCTTCCCCCTTTCCCAGAAATTTCCTTATATCCTTAACCAGCGTTTCCAACTGGAAAATACACATTGCCACGCCAGCAAAGGGCACCGGCGCATACAGCCAGAATCTGGAAAGCGACGGAAGGCTGACATAAACTGCTTTTCCCGCATTTACCGCATAAGGAAATCCCACAAATACCAGCATCAGAGAAAATGCCAGCACCAGAAGATCATCGAAAATTTCTATCCCATCTACCAGCTTTTCCGGCATATAACGATCAAGAGATGTCATTCGAATGTGAGTTTTCTTTCGAACGGCCAGAGCTGCTCCTATAAATGCCATATAAATCATACAGGTCAGCGTCATCTCCTCGCTCCAGGCAGGGTCCGGAATAAAGGGAATATACCTTCCCGCAACTGCCATTGAGGTAATTGCAATTTCCGCCACAAGAAACAGCTTACAGATTACTTTAATAATACTGTATAAATAATCCAGTATTCCTTTTTTTACCTTTTTCTCCTCAGTCATAATTCCCCTCCTTCAGCTTACAGACTTTATTCAGCTAAAGAAGTAATCTGCTTATACTCCTCTTCCATTCCCTTTGTATACTGAGAAATGATGTCAGCGCAGGCTTCCTTCCAGGGCGTATAATCTGTTACTTCTGTAAATTTAACACCTTTTTCCTTCAGGCGGGCAATACTCTCAGACTCTTCTTTTTCTGAAAGCTCTTTTGCGTACTGGCTGGTTTCCTTTCCGGCCTCCATAATGGCATCCTGCTGTCCCTTTGAAAGCTCTGCCCAGGATGCATCTGATACGACAACCTCTGAAGCTGACATGGTATGATGGGACAGGATTACATTGGGCGCAACCTCATTAAATGCATTTGATTCATAAAGAGGCACCGGCTGGTCTGCGCCGTCTACCACTCCGGACTGCAGGCTGGTATACAGTTCATTAAAGGATATTACTGTCGGATATGCCCCCAGAGCTTCTACTACGCCTGTAAGAATCGGATCACTGGATACACGGATTTTTCTTCCTTTTAAACCTTCAATTCCATTTACTTCCTCAGACATGAAGAAATCTCTGAAGCCCTCTTCCTGATAATACAGTCCGTGAATGCCAAGTCCCAGTTCTTCCGGTTCTGCAAGAATCTTCTGTGCCAGATCTGTTTCCGTAAATTTCCAGAACTGGTCTCTGTTTTCAAAGGTAAACGGTACGCTCAATAAGGAAGACAGCTTTGCTCCATAGCTGTTTAAGGCAAAACAGGAAATACGGCATAAATCCACCGTTCCGCTGTTGTTTGTCATTCCGTCAAGAACATCTGCCTCAGCTCCCAGCACACCGCTGGCCTGAATATCAATCACAACGCTTCCGTTAGTTTTTTCCTCTACTTTGTCCTTAAAAAAAGTGGCAATTTCCCCATCCAGTGAATCAATGGAGTTTACCTCTGCATAAACAAGGGTAACGGCTCCGTCTGCCTTTGCAGACGTCTCCTTTGGTGCCTGCTCCGTTTCCCCGGAAGGAGCCTGGCTTGGTTTTTCCGGCGCTTTTAAGCCGCAGCCTCCCAGTGTACCAATCATTCCGGCAGCAGCTATAAGTGCAATCATTTTTTTGTACTTCATAAAATTTCCTCCCTCATATACAGTCCTTTTTACAGCAAATC
The DNA here is from genome assembly GCF_001517625.2 of Clostridium sp. AT4. Classification (GTDB taxonomy): domain Bacteria; phylum Bacillota; class Clostridia; order Lachnospirales; family Lachnospiraceae; genus Enterocloster. The sequence goes on from NZ_LN999825.1 coordinate 46,266, forward strand.
CTGCCGGTATCCCAAAATCTTTCCCCAGAGGATACCGGCAAAATATATCTTTTAATTTAGTGGAAATACTCTACCTCAAAGCCAACTACCTTTCCCAGCTCCTGAAGCTCTTTTACATGGTTTCCGTAAATAATGGCCTGATGATGCCCGTAGCCGCCGTTGGCAAGTGCCTGACGGAATTCTCTTGCTCCGCCTTCTACGTCATAGTAAACAGCAGGGCTGCAGTAAACAGGACGGAATTCACATCCAATGGTATGTCCTACCGCAACCATCATCTTTGTGCCCCGTCTGTTGAAACGGCCAAAGGTCACAACCTGTCCTTCATGCTCATTCATATCTACATGGTAATGCGTTCCCCATCCATGGGTGGTAAACGGTGCCAGCTCGTATTTCTGCTCAGGCTCTCCGAAACCGTTCATCTTTCTGGTTGGAACTGCATGATGGATTTCCAGAACATCATGGTCAAAGGTCTGTCCGGGCTGTGTTAACAGGTTCGGCATTCCCAGCTGCTCCAGAGTTTTGCTTCCCTTAAGCACCAGTACAGGATTTCCCATAAACACGCTCTGTCTGGTAAGATACATCATCATCATCATTGCCATCCAGACTGCCAGATCCTCTTCACATGCAGAAGGAATACGGTCGTCTTTATTTAAAGAATGGCACAGACAGGGAACGAATTTCTTTTCCCACGGAATCCGACTGGCACAGAGCTCCTTACAGGGTGTTGTAAATGCATTGCAGTCATACTGTTCCATCATCTTTCTTACTGCATGGAAATAGCGAAGGTCATTGCAAACATATTCCGTTTTAACATCTGTCTTCTGAGCGCCCTCTACCAGTGCCTCTGCCTCTTTCTGAATACCCTCATCTACAGGTGTATCATCATAGTATTTCATAATCTGACGGAAGTCGATACGATTGTTACGGATGCCATACTGCGTAAACAGATGGGTCAGATCGCAAGTACTCGTGTTTACAGAAGCCGGCGTCTGCTCCGTATTGGAAAGAATCAGAATCTTGGTATTGGCTACTGCCTTTCTTACCTGAAGATTAGTAAGAATCTTGTTGTACTCTTCATAATCATGAGCCATATATGCCTCTAAGCCGATATCACGGTAAAAGCCGATCAGGTCAATGGGAGTAGGTCCCAGGTTAATCATTGAAATCGGTTTTCTCAGCCGTTCAATTCCGGGAACACGGTATGTAATCAGATATAAATCAACCTCATGGTTCTCAGGAAGAAGCTTGTCAAATTCGGAATCCTTTACTACAAAGCTCTCATCAAACTCAATGTAAACAGGCTCCATCAGGTTGCATCGGGTCAGATCCAGATTTGCCTTCAGTTCATCATACCACTGCTTAAACTCTTCTTTGCCCAGACGCTTTTCATATTCGGGAGTACCAGTCTCTTCCGGTCCTACACGGCAGGGTCCCTCCCAGTAATCAGAATGTACCAGATTGGAAAACACCGGTCTTAAGTTTACCTTCACATCCATTGCATACTTCATAGCTTTATTTCCTCCTCTAACATGTTCTTTGTTCTATTTTCAAAATGCGCCATTTTCCAGTAGCATTTGAAAAGTCCATTTTCCTTTATTTCCGGATAAATCACATCATCTGAAATGCATTTCAGAAACTCCGGCGGATTTTCCCATATCTCTGTTTCTTTTTTTCCGTCATACAGATCCTTATATATATGTAAAATGCCTTTTACCAGAACAGAATCACTGTCGGCCCTGAAATAAATCAGGCCGTTCTCTTTCAGAACCTCTGTCCATATTCCCGTTTTGCAGCCTTCAATCCGGTATTGATCCCTGCGTATCTCCTGTTCATCCAGCCTTCCTATTCCCAGCCCGATCAGGTATTCCCCCTGAGAGAACGGATCGCACAGCTCGCTGAAATCCTGCGTATACTTTTTAATTTTTTCCTCTATGCTCATACCTTTCTCAGACTGTTCAGCCCTTCCAGGGCAGCTGCCAGACGGTCTGAATCCTCCTTTGTGTTATAAACTGCAAGCGACACCCTGCACAGGCTCTGACGCTCCAGACGCTTCATCAGGGGGTATGCGCAATGGGAACCGCATCGGACTGCAATATCCTTAAGTCCTAAAAGCACTCCCACATCATAAGCCCCTATCCCATCCATTTCAAACAGGATAATCGGACTGTCCGGACCGGAATTTAAAATATGCAGGCCCTTTATTTTTTCGAGCCTTTGCCTTGTATAAGCTGCAAGAGCCTTTTCATGCTCTAAAAGCGCTTCAAACTCATTTTCCTGTAAAAATTCAATTGCCGCCTCCAGTCCCAGCGCTCCTCCGATATTCTGGGTTCCGCCTTCGAACTTTTCTGTATTGCTTTTATATATGATCTGATCTCCGTCTCCCCGTAAAACCATATCCCCTCCATACAGAAGAGGGGGAATCAGCTCCAGACAGCTTTGCTTTCCATACAGCACCCCAAGTCCCATGGGACCGTATATTTTATGAGAGGAAAAACTCAGAAAATCACAGTCCAATTCCCGGACGGAAATCATCCGGTGAACAATCAGCTGGGTGGCATCCACCAGTACCAGAGCGCCTTTGTTATGTGCCTCAGAAATAATTTTCTTTAAATCGGGACAGAAACCGCCTGCATTTGACATGCCTGTAACAGCAACAAGCTTTGTATGGCAGTCTATTAATTTCAGCAGCTTCTCTGTCTTTAAAGATCCATCCTCTTCTGCTTCTGCCACCCGGAATTGTGCACCGGTTCTCCGGCAAAGCTCCTTCCATGGAAAATAATTGGAGGAATGCTCCAGCTCCGTAGTTACTATATTGTTCTCCGGCCCTGTCAGGCCATCCATTCCGGCAGCCACGAGATTAATTGCCTCTGTACTGCTTTTTGCATATACAATTTCCTCCGGCGTACGTGCGTCAATCCAATGGCTGACCGTCTGTTTTGAGTGCGCATAGTATTCTGACGCCCTGCTGCTGAGTGGATAATTCCCCCGATGAATGTTGGAGTTTTCTGATAAATAAAACTGCCTTACCCTGTCAATTACCCCTTCGGGCTTCTGGGAGGTGGCTGCATTATCCAGATAAACCAGCCTTTTATTCTGACTGAAAACAGGGAACTTACTGCGTATCTCCTGTTGTTCCATATTCCTCACCTGTCTTTCCATACTTTATAACCATACGGCATAAATCATCTATGGAAGCAATTTCAACTGCATCCTCATCCGTAAAATGAATTCCCAGTTCCTTTTCAATAAAAAGTATCAAAAGCGTTTTTTTCTGTGTCACCAGATTACTCTGATGACAGTCATATTTTTCTATTTTCGACTGAATCACCTGATCCGGCAGAGAAGCGTCCTCCTTATTCCGGCTTTTAATGCTTAATATGATAAGCTTTCTGATATCGTCTGTTTCATCCTCCGGTATCATCAGCTTGCAGCACACCGCCTTTTTCAAAAGAGGCTTTATGGTATTTTCATTCCGTTCATTTCCGGAAATATATGCAATTTCCTCTAAAAGCTTTTTTGACTCATTTGCCTTTTCAATTATCGTTTCAATCATACAATTCCACCGTCTGTTTTAAACAATTTCTCAATATGTTCATGAAATTATTTGTTTATTCTTGTGTTTTCTTGATTTTTATTATATAATATGCACAAATTATTTTTTGATATAAAAATCATGTTTTTTTGCATTTTATTCAAAGGAGAACCCATGTCAACTCTTTACAAAAGCTTTTTGGAAAATTTCCCCGATGAATTTTCCATTGCCCATAAGATTGCCCCGCAGACAGAAAAAAAGACCTTCCATATGCATAAGCAGCTGGAGGTCATTTACACAATCTCTTCTAATGTGAAATGCCGGACGGAAAAAGGCATCCGGTCGATCCCCAAAAACAGTCTGGTTCTTCTTAATTCCATGGATCTTCATTATTTCTTTACAGATCCCGGAAGCGGCCTGTGTGACCGGTATGTTCTTTACTTTTCACCCTCTTTTATCTCACCTCTTTCCACTCAGGAGGTTAACCTTCTGGAAAGCTTTAATGTAAGCCGGATGGAGCATCCCATCATCCTTTCAGCGCCCGAATGTCAGCAAATCCACTGGCTGTACCTGATGGATCAGATGATTTCTCAGCTGAAGCTTGTCAATTCTGCTTCCCCCTGTCAGGACAGCTTCGGAACTGTACTTCATATCAAATTCCTTTTAGGGCAGTTTCTTTTAATGGTAAATCAGCTTTACTGGCAATCTTACGGGAATGTCCAAAGCGCTCTATACAAAAACCATTCTCATCTTGTAATGGAAATATGCGAGTTTATACACAGCCATATCCAATGCCCTATTTCTGCAGATTCACTTGCCGACCACTTTCATATCAGTAAAACCCAGCTGTACTACCTCTTTAAAGAGGTTCTTGGAACTACTGCCGGAGATTTTCTGATTGAATGCAAAATGACCTGCGCTAAAAATTATCTGATCAACAGCGAGTATTCTGTTGAAATGATCAGTGAACTGGTTGGTTACCACAATTTAAGTTCTTTTTCCAGAACCTTTAAAGCCCTTTCCGACTGCAGTCCCCTGCAATACAGGAAAAAACACAAGCTTCATTCTCCGAATGATAAAGGGGAATAAAAAAAGGAAAGGCGAACATTCATCGTCTTTCCTTTCTTAATTTCTTAACTTTCCATCTGCCGTCCCAGAAATCCGGCGGCAGTGACTGCCAGCTTCATTTCCATCTCGCCAAACCGTGCCTTTGGTTCCCGGCTCATAAGGGAGACAGAACCAATGGCGTCCCCTTCACAGATAATAGGAGCAATCACCTGGGCGGTAATGCCCTCCAGTTCTTCATCTACCAGCTGAATCACATTTTTTTCATCCTTTCCGGCCTGATAGGTGATACGGTCGTTGATGGCCTGCTCCAGAGAACGGCTTATAGTCTTTTGCAGCAGCTCCTTTCTGGAGCCGCCCGCCACAGCCACTACCTGATCCCGGTCTGTAATACAGACGATCAGTCCGGTAGACTGGGCCATGGCATCTGCATACTGGCCAGCAAAAGCAGTGAGCTCCATCATGGGAGAATACTTCTTTAAAATAATCTCTCCCTCACGGTCTGTAAAAATCTCGAGAGGTGTTCCTTCACGCAGCCGAAGGGTGCGCCGGATTTCCTTGGGTATTACCACCCGCCCCAGATCGTCGATTCTTCTTACAATTCCTGTAGCTTTCATTTCGCAGTTTCCTCCATTTTACATCTTTGTACTCTTTCTGAAATCATTGAAAAAGTACCTCCATTTATCCTTAAGACTGGTTGTAAATGTAGTATTTGTAAATGGTGGGATTTTATGCGCGAAATTTACTTCTCCTCCCCCTCCGGATACTCCACCACATAAAATTCATATCCGTTCACCACGGTCGTACTTCCATATGTATCCTTCCGTTTAAATTTTCCTCCGTAATTGGCATGGACATGGCCGTGGAAAAAAAATTTCGGGTGGTATTTATCCATCAGGGTAAGAAATGCTTTAAAGCCCCGGTGAGGCAGATCCTCCATATCATTCAGGCCGAAAGCCGGCGCATGGGTTACAAGGATATCAAAGCCTCTGTGCCAGAGAAGCTTCCATCTCAGCTTTCGGACGCGGGCCCGCATCTGGCGCTCTGTGTACTGGTTGGCCGAGCCCGGAATATATTCCATAGAACCTCCCAGCCCCAGGATCCGGACTCCCTTATACACATAAATATCGTCCTCAACGCAGATACAGCCCTCCGGCGGCTTATAGGCGTATTTATTGTCATGGTTGCCCCTTACATAAACTAAAGGCGCATGACACACGCTGGCAAAAAAAGTCAGATATTCCGGCGGAAGATCTCCGCAGGAAATCAAAAGGTCAATGTCCTTAATCCTCTCAGGATCATAATATTCATACAGGAGCTTTGACTCCTGATCTGATAAAATCATTATATTCATACCGCTATTTCTCCGTCTGTACACTCTCGTCTACACGGATGCCCTGAAGCTGCATCCGTTCTCTTGCCTCGTCATTCAATTCTTCCAGATCCGGCACGCGTCCCACTACATTTTCAGCCAGCCAGTTCATGGTTACAATATCTTCTGAGCGCAGACGTTCTCCCTCCCTGCATCGGATGATTCCCTCCTGGTCATACATGAAACCGTCAAAGGGATGAAAGCTTCCGGAACGAACGGAATTTTTCAGAAATTCAATCAGGCGCAGCGTACCGTGAGGCAGGTTTCCGGAACAGATTACGTCGATCACATCTGCCGACATTCCCCACCAGTAATTAACCGCTTTTTTGCCCTTTCTGGCTTCCAGCTCCTCATTGCTTTCAAAGGCCAGCTGGATCATCTGCTCGTAGAATTTCCCCCAGTTCCAGATAGGCGAAGCCAGATTGAAAACCTCTCCATTATCTTCCTGTACATAAAGGCCGTATTCCCTGGACGGATGTCTGGGGATAATCATATCCTTTCCGGAAATGTACCGGATCCCCTGTTCTCTCAGCCGTTCTGCCGCTGTCTTTTCATGGTTGATCCTGCGCCATTCCAGATATACCTTTACATAAGGGTTGATCATCCGCGCGCCCATGGCAAAAGCGTTGATATCTGCAAGAATCCCATAGGTGGGCTGATCTGCAATATACCCCAGCTTATCCTCTCTGGAAACGGCTGCCGCTATAGCTCCCATAAGGAATTTTGCCTCATACATCCTTGCATAATACGTACAGATAGAGGAATAGGACATATTTACAGAACAGTTGTAAATCTTTACCTCAGGATGCAGAATGGCGGATCTCACGCTCTGATTTACCATCTTGGAATTTGTTGTAAATATCATGGTGCAGCCGGCCTGAACCAGTTTTTCTATGGCCCGGGCGATATCCCCTTCTGTATCTGCCCCTTCGATAACTACCGTGGAAATACGCCCCTCAAAGGCCTCCTCCAGATACTGCCGCCCCAGCTCATGGCCGTAATTCCAGCTGGAATTTTCAATGGTATCCGCATAAACAAATCCGATTTTCAAATGCTCCGGCATATCATCTGCCGGAAGAAGCCATTTCCATATGGACGGTTTATGCTCCGTTTCCATTTCCTCCGGTTCTTCGATCAGCTCTACCTTCCGTCCCCGGTTAGCAAGCTGGATCTCTTCCCAGATTTTCATCAGCGCCCGGTACATTTCCCGTTCTGTCTGTCCTTTTACGCTGTCGTAACCGTAGATTTCGATATAGACTAAAAATGCATCTCCCTCTGTGAGCTGAAGCTGATCCCCATGGGCCATGCTGTAGGCCTTTGCAAAACGCCCGTAGGAGGAGCGGAAAAATAAACGTTCCTCCTGAGTCCAGACCTGATCCGGCTCCATTCCCATCAGTTCCAAAAGCTTCTTATAGCTGCCTTCCTTGCTGAACCATACATCACAGTTTGAAGAAATGCGGTAAAAATCCAGAAATTCATAATACAGCCTGTTTTCCTTGTCATCTGTACGTTTGGGGATCAGGCGCGTTACGCTTCCCGGTATGCTGTAGGCACCCAGATATTTCATTACACTGACCCGCTTATTTCCCTCCTGAACGTAAAACTGATTCATAAATTCGTAGGCAACAACCGGTTCCTGGATTCCCTCCTCTACCTGATACTTGTAAAGGGATGTCCATTTAGCCCCAAATTCGGACCGTTCCGGCAAAAGGGGCATAAAATTACTGGCAAAGGAGCTGGAACGCTCTGCAGTCTTTGTCCCTACCATTTTTGCCAGAGGAATATCCATTACCCCCAGATTGACAGTTGCTACAATATCTGTATTCGCCAGAATGTTATCCAGCACGGGAAGGTATGGATACTCGCCTCTTGCTAAAGCATCCTGATACCGCTTTCTTCCCATTTTCAATGCATATCCATAATCTGTATCCGGCATAACCGCTACCTCCTGTCTCCTGCTTTTTAATCTGCCCCGTTTCCGCCCGGTTCCTTCTGCCCCAGCTTCCCCAGCTGCTCCAGCATAGTTCTGGCCTTTTCCAGCATGATTAAGCTGTCGCTGTTTTTATTCTTTCGGTCCACATAGTGAAATACCGGCGTTTCTCCCGGCACCAGCTTTAATTCTCCCTTATAAGACTGCACAAAATCCGGAATCCTGGTCACATCCAGTTTCGCCTTCTGATACATGGTAAGCCGGATTTCCTGGCGGTTTACAAATACCTCTGTCACATAGGCTCTGTGTGCCAGAGCCCGCACCATGGCAATCTTTAAAAGATTCTCTACGCTCTTTGGGATATCTCCAAACCGGTCTAAGAGTTCATCCTGCATATCCATATATTCCTCATCCGTTTCAATGGTGGAAATCCTCTTGTAAATATCCAGCTTCTGATATTCATTTTTAATATAAGACGGAGGAATGTAGGCGTCAATATCACATTCTACCGAAGTTTCGTAAAGATCCACCTCTGTTTCTTCCCCTTTCAATGCAAGCACTGCCTGATTAAGCATTTTGCAGTACAGATCATAGCCTACTACCTCCATGTGGCCATGCTGCTCTGCGCCCAGCACATTTCCGGCCCCACGGATTTCCAGATCCCGCATGGCAATCTTGATGCCTGAGCCCAGCTCCGTAAACTCGCGGATCGCCTGAAGGCGCTTTTCTGCTTCTTCCTTTAAAAGCTTATCTCTCTTATACATGAGAAACGCATAAGAAACCCGGTTAGAACGTCCCACACGGCCCCTGAGCTGGTACAGCTGAGAAAGTCCCATATGGTCTGCATCGTGGATAATCATGGTATTGGCATTGGGGATATCCAGTCCAGTTTCAATAATTGTTGTGGATACCAGCACATCAATTTCCCCGTTGATAAAGTCCGTCATGATCCGTTCCAGCTCATGCTCCTTCATCTGCCCATGAGCAAAAGTCACAACCGCATCCGGCACCATAGCCTGGATCTTTCCTGCTACCTCATCAATATCTGTTACACGATTGTATACATAATACACCTGTCCATTCCGGGCCAGTTCCCGGTTAATGGCCTCCCGTACCATTTCTTCATTGTACTCCATTACATAGGTCTGAATGGGCGTTCGATCCACCGGCGGCTCCTCTAACACACTCATATCCCGGATTCCGGCCAGACTCATATGAAGGGTTCTGGGAATCGGCGTAGCGGTCAGGGTCATTACGTCCACATTTTCCTTCATCTGCTTGATCTTTTCCTTGTGGGTCACGCCAAAGCGCTGCTCCTCATCAATAATGAGAAGTCCCAGATCCTTAAACTGCAGGTCTTTTGAAAGAACCCGGTGCGTACCGATTACGATATCCACCAGCCCTTTCCGCAGCCCCTCCAGAGTTTTCTTCTGCTGGGCCGGGGTACAGAACCGGCTCATCATCTCGATTCTAACTGGAAAATCTTTCATCCTCTGAACAAAGGTATTGTAATGCTGCTGGGCCAAAATCGTAGTAGGGACCAGATAGACCACCTGCTTGCTGTCCTGTACTGCCTTAAACGCGGCCCGCAGGGCGATTTCTGTTTTTCCGTATCCCACGTCGCCGCAGATCAGACGGTCCATGATCTTTGGACTTTCCATATCCGTTTTTACAGCGTCAATGGCGTCTAACTGATCCTCTGTTTCATCATAGGGGAACAGCTCCTCAAACTCCTTCTGCCACACCGTATCGCTGCCGTACTGGAAGCCCTTCTGCTCCTGACGGGCCGCATAAAGCTTTACCAGATCCTTTGCGATTTCCTGAACGGCACCCTTTACCTTTGCCCTGGTTTTTGTCCATTCAGAGCCTCCCAGACGGTTGAGCTTTGGCTTTTTCGCCTCTGAGCCCGCATATTTCTGGATACTCTCCAGCCGGGTGGCAGGCAGATACAGATTGCCTCCATCTCCGTATTCAATCTTGATATAATCCTTTACCACCTTGTCCCGCTCTACCTTTTCAATTCCCCGGTAGATACCAAGGCCGTGCTCCTCATGGACTACATAATCTCCCACGGACAGCTCGGAAAAGCTCTGGATCGCCCGGCCCTGATAGCTCTGCTTCTTCCGTTTCTTTTTCTTCTTTTCCACCCCGAACATATCGCCCTCGGTAATGAAAACAAATTTAAGCAGAGGATATTCAAAGCCCCGGTGGAGATTTCCGTAGGTAACCATGATCTCTCCCGGAAGAACCTTCCGTTCTGCGCGGCTTTCCTCTCCTTCCGTCTCTCCGTCCGGACAGTAGGCCCGCAGATCATATTCCCGTAAATCCCCTGCCAGACGGCTGGCTCTTGTACGGGAGGCAGATAAAAGCACCACCCGGTAGCCTTCCTTTTTCCAGCGGGTCAGATCCTTAATTAAAATTTCAAAACTGTTCTGGTAAGAATTTACATTTCTCACATCAAAGCTGAACTTATGGTTCACCTTCATTCCCGGCAGCTTCTGATCCAGCCCTGTGAGCATAATGCTGTACGGCCCCTGAAGCCTTCCGAGAACCTGTCCTGCGGGATAGAGAAGCTCTGTCTGTCCCGGCAGCAGGTATCCCTTTTCCAACCGGTGAACCATGCTTTCACGAAATTCCAGCTCGATTGTTTCTCCCCGCTCCTTCAGCCGTCCCGGCTCGTCTAAATAAACAACACAGTCCCCTTGAGGAAAATAATCGGAAAATGATACAGTTTCTGGACAGAAATACCGGATATAGCCATCCAGTCCGCCTCTCTTCCAGCCCTCACGGATCCCTTCTGTCAGTTCCCGTATGATTCCCTTAATCCGGATGGCTTCCTCACGGCGTTTCTGTCCCTCCAAAGCCTTCACATAAGAGGCCGTTTCCTCCTCCAAACGCTTTATCCCTTTCTCCAGCTGTCCTTTCGTTAAGACAGTTTCCGATGCAGGATAGATTACAACCCGGTCTAACTGTTCTACCGACCTCTGGCTTTCCGGATCAAAGGTACGGATGGAGTCCACCTCATCATCCCACAGTTCAATGCGCACCGGAACTTCCTCGGTGAGCGGAAAAATATCTATGATGCCTCCCCGGATGGAAAACTGGCCCATACCGTCTACCTGGCCCGTACGCTCATATCCCAGCTCTGTAAGCCGCTCCTTCCACTGATCCAGCTCAATAACCTGTCCGCATTCCACGGTCACTGCATGCTGCTTTAAAAATGCCAGAGGCATGAGATGGTCCATCAGACCGTCGATTGTCGTTACAACTACACCGCCCTCATCCTCCATCAGATGGCGCAGTACAGAGATCCTCTGCCGGGTCATCAGATTTCCATGAATATCCGCAGCATAAAAAAGCAGATCCTTGGCCGGATAAAGCCAGACCTGCCGGGTAAAGCTGCGGAAATCATCATAGATTTCCTTGGCCCTCTGCTCATCATAGGTAACAACCAGCTTCCAGGGAAATCCCCCGTCCTCCCCCAGCTCATGCATGAGGTGAACCTTCTGGGATTCCAGCGTCCCGGCCGCCTGCAGAGGCCCCTTTGCCTTTTTTAAAGCCTCCAGAAGATTTTCATACTCCTGTAATTCCAGTAACGGATTTTCCATGATTTCCCTTTCTGCCTTTCCTTGATAATATTGAAGTTTCCGTACATTACAGTGTGACCTGCTGTCTGATACCCAGAGCGACTTTGGAGACCATTAGTAAACCTTAGAGAATGAGTTTTTTCGTTAAGAGCCATATCAAACCTGTCTGAGCGCAGCGAGTTTTTGATATGGCTCTTGTTTTTAGAAAAATCTCAGTCTCCTAGGTTTTCTTATGGTCGGAAACCGGAGCTCTGGGTATCAGACTGCGGGGTGCGCTGTAATGTGCAGAAACTCACTCCTTATGCCCATTAAACTGATTCATCGCCGCCTCAGCCCCGTCTGTGATCATCACCTGAGCTGCTTTCGCCGCTGTCTTAAAGGCTTCTTCCATCACCCTTCTGTCCTCAGCAGAAAAACGGCCAAGCACATAGTCCGCCAGATCCATTCTGGGCGGCTTAGCCCCTACGCCTACCTTAATCCGGGGAAATTCCTGGGTTCCCAGATGGGCAATGATGTTCTTTATTCCATTATGTCCTCCGGCGCTGCCCTTTCTGCGGATCCGGAGCTGTCCGGGCTCCAGACTAATATCGTCATATATTACAATGATATGCTCCGGATCGATTTTATAGAAATCCGCCGCCTCCCTGACACTTTCACCGCTTAAATTCATAAAGGTCTGGGGCTTTAAAAGGATTACCTTTTCTCCGCCGATGAGGCCTCTGCCATAAAGCCCCTTAAACTTCTTCTCCTCCACCGATGTATTGAGCATATCTGCCAGCACATCCATGGTATCAAAACCTGCATTGTGTCTTGTCTTATCATACTCCCTTCCAGGATTTCCCAAACCAACGATCAAATACATATATCTGTTTTCCTCTTTCTTTATCTCAAAATTTATCCTCTTCCGCAGAAAAATGCCTACGGTGCTGCAGTGTCTGTCCATATGTCCGCCGTATACAGACACGCCCATAAGCGCTAGACTCCCGCACATGGGGTGTCTAACGCTTATCTTTTCTTTATTCTATCAAATTATAAGTGGATTGTAAATGCAGTGCGGCAGATCCGACCATCCAGCCTTTACGCCGCATCCGGTTCCTGATATTCCCTGGTCTCTGCCATAGTTTCTCTGGCCCGTTTTTCTGTAAAGAGTCCGCACTCCACCAGACGCTCCAGCACCTGCTCCTGGCGCTTGGCAGCCAGTGCCGGATTTACTGTGGGGGCATATTTGGAAGGAGCATTGGGAACACCAGCTAACAGAGTACTCTCATAATCGTCCATATCCTCAGGAGCCTTTCCAAAGTAACCCTCACTGGCATCCTTAATGCAGTAGTATCCGTTTCCAAAGTAAATAGTATTCACATAAAGCTCAAGAATCTCATTTTTACTGTATTCCTTTTCCAGAGCAAAAGCCATAAATACCTCTGCCGCCTTGCGCTCCATCTTCTTTTCCTGTGTAAAATACAGGTTCTTTGCCAACTGCTGGGTAATGGTGCTTCCGCCTTCCACAAAAGCGCCTGCCCTTATATCATTGATAACCGCACGGGTAATGGCGATGGGGTCAATACCGATATGACCGTAAAAGCGGTGGTCTTCCACAGAGAGAACCGCATCTACATACGTTTCCGGAAGCTCTGCAAATTCCGTATAGTTTTCCTTGGAACGGATCTGCTCTACCTTGTCCTTAAGGCTGATCTGGCTGATGGCATCTCTGTACATATCATAGCCCTTCATGCCTACATTTACGCAGATACAAATAACCGCTGCCGCCATGATGCCAATGGTCCACTTAAGACCCCTTTTTAATATGTTCCAGTTTTTACCGGTTCTCATCTGTCCACCTTCTTTCTCTTTCGTACGTTTATTTCTTATAATATCATTCTAGCACATTCTCCCCCTTGTGTCCTTGAGAAAGCCTTAAAGAACTCTAACGTAAATCTGACGCTTTCTGAAATATTTTCTAAAGATATTCCCCATTCATCTGGAATCCATGCTAAAATAGAGCCGTAAAACACACAAGGAGAATCTTTATCATGGAAACAGTCAAAAAAAACCGTTCCGGTACAACAGATCTGACCGTGGGACGCCCCCTGGCTCAGATCCTTCGTTTTGCCCTTCCTCTGGTGCTGGGTACACTTTTTCAGCAGCTCTACAGCTTTGCAGATACCATTATTGTAGGCCGCTGTCTGGGAACCGACGCCCTGGGAGCTGTAGGAACCACCTACTCCCTGAACTTTCTGATCCTTGGCTTTATCCAGGGCGCCTGCGTGGGATTCGGCATCCCGGCAGCCGAATCCTTTGGAGCAAAGGATCATAAAAATCTGGAGCGCTTCCTCATCAACGGAACCGCCCTCTGCATTGGGCTCAGCGCTGTCTTTACTGTTGTCACCACCCTGACGGCCCCTCCGCTCCTAAAGCTCATCCACACGCCGCCTGAGCTCTTTGATGATTCCTCTCTTTATATCCGCATCATTTTCCTGGGAATTCCTGCTACGGTTCTGTACAACTACTCCTCCAGCGTCCTGCGAGCCATGGGAGATTCCAGACATCCCTTTTATTTCCTTTTGGCCTCCAGTCTCCTGAATATTGCCCTTGACTGGATTTTAATCGTTCCTTTCGGAATGGGAGTAGACGGAGCAGCCATCGCTACTGTAATCAGCCAGGCCTTCAGCGGCCTGCTCTGTACCTGGTGGTTCTTCTCCAAAACTGCAAAAGGACACGGCCTGAGCTTTACTAAAAATAAGCTGCGCCTTTCCTCCCACCACTGCAAAAAGCTGGCCTACATCGGCCTTCCCATGGGCTTTGAATACTCCGTTTCCGCCATTGGAGCCGTTATTATGCAGGACGCCATCAACCTCTTGGGAAGTACTGCCGTAGCCGCACAGACCGCGGGAGAAAAAATCCGCCAGATGTTCACCCTTCCCATGGAAAGCGTGGGTATGGCTATGGCAACCTATGCCGGCCAGAACCACGGTGCAGGGCGCACCGACCGCATCCGCCAGGGTATAAAGGACGGCTGCAAAATCCAGCTGTGCTACTGCGCTGCCGCCTGGACCGCCATTTTCCTGTGCAAAGATTTTGCCGTCGGGCTGGTGCTGGGAGACGCAGACCCGGCAGTCACTGCCGGAGCGCTGGAATACTTAAGCGTTATGAGCCTTCTGTTCTGCTTCCACGGCCTCTTAATGATCTTCAGAAATACCCTTCAGGGCCTTGGATACAGTATGCAGGCTGTTATATCCGGCATCGGCGAGCTGGTCGGACGAAGCCTTGGAGGCCTTCTGGCAGTAACAAAGCTGGGATATCTTGGCATCTGTCTGGCCAATCCCATTGCATGGGCCTTAGCCATGTTTTACTGTATTTTTATGGTAACACGGGTAATGAAAAAAGAGCGGTAGACCCCTTTTCATAACTATGATAGACTATAGTTATATTCGTTCTGGGCCTTATTTACCATCAGGCTTTGAATCTCAAAGAGAGGAGAATTTCTTATGAGCAAAAATAATCTGTATGATGTAATCATCATCGGCGCCGGCCCTTCCGGCATCTTCTGCGCCTATGAGCTGATCCGTCAGAAACCGGAACTTAAGATCCTTATGGTCGAAAAGGGCCGTCCCATTGAAAAACGTGTCTGCCCCAAGCGCACTACCAAGGTCTGTGTAGGCTGCAAGCCCTGTTCCATCACAACTGGATTTGCAGGCGCCGGAGCATTTTCCGACGGAAAGCTTTCACTGTCTCCAGATGTAGGCGGAAACCTGCCCGAAATCCTGGGGTATGACGAGACGGCTGCGCTTTTAAAGGAATCTGATGACATTTATCTGAAATTCGGGGCAGACAAAAATGTATACGGCATTGACAAGCAGAAGGAAATCGAAGAAATCCGCCGCAAGGCCATCAACGCCAACTTAAAGCTCATCGAATGCCCCATCCGTCACCTGGGTACAGAGGAAGGCTACAAAATCTATACCCGCCTTCAGGAGCACCTGCTGGCTCAGGGCATTGAGATGAAATTTAACACCATGGTAAAGGACATCCTGATCGAGGGCGATACTGTAAAGGGTATTGTAACGGACAAAGATGAAACCTTCTGCGCACCGGAGATCGTAGCTGCCATTGGCCGCGAGGGTTCTGACTGGTTCTCCCATGTCTGCGATAACCACCACATTGAGACAAAGGTTGGAACCGTGGATATCGGCGTCCGCGTTGAAGTCCGCGACGAGGTTATGAAATTCCTCAACGAAAACCTTTATGAGGCCAAGCTGGTCTACTACACCCCTACCTTTGACGATAAGGTACGCACCTTCTGCAGCAACCCTTCCGGTGAAGTAGCAACCGAATACTATGAAAACGGCCTTGCAGTAGTAAACGGCCATGCATATAAATCACAGGAATATAAGACAAACAATACCAATTTTGCCCTTCTGGTAAGCAAAAACTTCACCCGCCCCTTTAACGAGCCCATCGAGTACGGTAAACACATTGCCCAGCTCTCCAATATGCTCTGCGGAGGCAGGATCATGGTCCAGACCTTCGGCGACTTCCAGAGAGGCCGCCGCACCACAGAGGAGCGCCTCTGCCGCAACAACCTGACCCCAACCTTAAAGGATGCGGTTCCCGGCGATCTGTCCCTTGTATTCCCCTACCGCATTATGACGGATATCAAGGAAATGATCCTGGCCCTGGACAAGGTCACTCCCGGTATTGCCAGCGATGAAACCCTGCTCTATGGCGTAGAAGTTAAATTCTACTCCAACAAGGTAGTGGTTGATAAAGACTTTGAAACCAGCGTACATGGACTGAGAGCCATCGGTGATGGCGCTTCTGTTACCAGAGGCCTGCAGCAGGCTTCTGCAAACGGTATCAGCGTGGCGAGAAGTATTTTGAAGAGGATGTAAAAACCGCCCAGCCGGAATCGACTTTTCCGATTCCGGCTGGACGGCCTTTTTATATCTTTATTCTTCTTCCAGACAATGTGCCCCATTGGTAGCGATCACCTTCTGATACCAGTAATAGCTGTCCTTTGGAATTCTTGCCAGATCCTTGATGTCCTCATCATCACGGTTTACATACACCAGACCATAGCGCTTCTGGTAACCATTACTGGTGCTGAGTACATCCACAAAGGACCATGGCAGGAAGCCTCTTACATCCACGCCCAGCTCGATGGCTCTGTGGATTGCCTGAAGGTGCTTGGTCCAGTAATCGATACGGTAATCATCATGTACCTTTCCGTCCTCCAGAACATCCCTTGCACCCAGACCATTCTCTGTGATGATCATCGGGATCTCATAGCGCTGATAGATATCACGCAGCAGGTACTGCATACCCGTTGGGTCAATGGTCCAATCCCAGTCATTTGTATCCGCATTCGGATTCTTCATGTACTGATAGAAATCAGGCATTACCTCATAAGCTCCCATAGCGCCCTTCTTGCCGCTTAAGTTGCTCTTAGCCTCTGTCAGCTCATTCTTATCAGCATCCGGGAAGCGCACGCACTTGCTTGCATAGTAGTTTACGCCCAGGAAGTCCAGCATTCCCTCACGGATAATCTCCATATCTCCCTCTTCGATCACAGGAGCCATTCCATGCTCTTCCAGATAGCGGAATGCACCTACGGGATATTTGCCCTTAAAATAAATATCCAGGAAGAAGTGGTTCTTTAAATCCTCTGCATTTAACATAGCCAGCATATTTTTCGGAGTGGAATCCAGTCCGTACACCGGAGAATATCCGATGGCTGCACCGGAACGTCCGCCTTCTACCAGCTCATGGATCAGCTTGCTGATCTTTGCCTGTCCCAGATTCATATGGTGGTTGATCTGGAATTTCACCTGAGGATCCCCATGGTATTTCTCAGGCACATAATTCTTCTTTTTCCAGAATTCCACAATAATACTCTGCTCATTGATAATCAGCCAGTCTTTGATCCTGTCGCCGTATCTGCGGATCAGGAACTCTCCGTAAGCCACAAAATCATCCACGCTCTGGCGGCTTATCCAGCCGTCATATTTGTCTACAAGAGCCATTGGCATATCGTAGTGGTAAATGGTAGGGATCGGCTTAATTCCATTTGCTACCAGCTCATTTACCAGGTTGTCATAAAACTCCAGGCCCTTTGGGTTTACTTCTCCAACGCCGTCCGGGAAAATTCTTGACCAGGAAAAGGAAAAACGGTATGCAGTAAAGCCGCATTCCTTCATCAGCGCGATGTCTTCTTTATAGCGGTGATAGTGATCACTGGCTACGCTTGCATCTGCAAAGCCGGTTCCGCGGTTTAAAATGTCCATCTGGGACAGCTTCTTTCCGTCCTCTTCTGCTGCTCCCTCTACCTGATAAGCACTTGTAGAAGCTCCCCATAAAAAGCCTTCCGGCATCGTCTTTCTGATATCTGCGCTCATAGTTTCTCCTTTATGCATTCATTTTATTGTAGAAACTTTCAAATACCTGGATCATTTTCTCTGCCAGGTGGATCTCTGACATAACGGTCATCAGCGTATCCTGTGCATGGTTAAACAGCAGGCTTGGCTGAATGGTTTCTGTTCCCGCGATCTCAGACTGGATCATCTCTGTCTGAGCATTGTGAGCTGCACAAATATGGTTATTTGCCTCCTCCATATGCTCCTTTGCTCCTGCAAAATCAAATGCTGCTACACAATCTAATGCCTTTCCGGCTGCATTTCTGGCATCACCTGCAGAAATTACGATCTGCATGGCAACCTGAACGACCTTATCATCATCCTTAAACATCATTTCTCCCACTTTTATTTCTCTCCTTTCTGAAAAGCAGCGCCCCCAAAACCAGGGAACGCCGCCATATGTTTTAAGTGCTCTGCATCAGCATGCAGCCTGTGTTTCTTCCTCTACGCACTGTCTCTCATATACTTTGTAGAATGGATACCAGGTCAGCAGATACAGGATAAACAGTACGATATACACCGGAACGGCTCTCCAGTCTCCCGTAATCATCACACTGGAAAACGGAGCCGGGATCTGTCCTACCTGCACCATCTTGGAAGGAATATTTAACAGGCCATAGTGCATGGTCAGCCATACAACTGTAGGACCAACGATACTATTGATCAGGATCGGAAGCATTAACAGAGGGTTAAATACAACCGGTGCGCCGAACATTAACGGTTCGTTGATATTGAACAAAGAAGGTCCGATACAGATCTTACCCATGGTTTTAAGCTTCTTGCTCTTGGAACCCAGCATCAGCACGTTTAAAGGAAGTGTGCCGCCGCGGCCGCCCATGGTGATCAAAGCAGCTGTAAATACGGCCTCGCTGGTAGCGATATTCATAGGAACGCCGCCGTTTGCCACAGCCTCGATATTCTCTGCGATCGCCACCATAAAGATAGGAGTGGTAACTGCATTGAATACCCAGCTGGAAATACCCATTGAGTAGAAAATAACCGGTACAAAGCAGATCAGGATAAAGCCGGGAAGTGTCTGAGCGCCCTTCTGAAGAGGCATAAAGAAGCTTACCAGAATATTGTAAAGATCCAGCTTTAATACGTTTGCAAAGATCATCGCCAGTCCCAGAGTAATGGTAATGGGAATGATATTGTTGATCCAGTCGCTTACAAAATCCGGAAGCGTATCATTGTTTTCCAGTACATGAAGGTTTGCATAGATGTGGAATACAATGGCAACGAAAAGACCTACTACGATACCCATCATGATACCGGCAGCGCCGATACGGCCGTTATCAATCTGGAAGATTCCGTCTACTACCTGAGGACGGCAAAGCAGCAGGTACGCTGCAATGGAGATCAGCGATGCATTGATCTGATACTGTCCATGTCCCAGCTTGATCATGGCCTCATGGGTAACAAAGAAAGCTACGAAGATTGCCAGCAGTCCAAAGGAGAAATTCGCAATGGGACTTAAATCAGGAAGCGCCGGGATATAGGAACGGAATACGTTGTAGAAGAAGATCAGGGAACCGGTCAAAATGATCGGAAGAACCTTCTTCATGGTACTTGCCACGGTATCGATCCATGGATTTGCAAAAACCTGCCGGGCCTTAGGAGCAAATACGTCCGAAAGCCATGTCATTAAACCATTCATCTGTACTTATCCATCCTTTCTTGCAGCTACCTTCTCTGCCAGCTCAACCAGTGCGGCTCCGTCCAGAGAAGAATAAATCTCTGCCGGGATCAGCTCTACCTGGATTCCATGGGGTGCGCACTCCTCTGTCAGCTTCGGAACAGCGCTTGCATAGTGGGGACCAACTAACAGTACATCCATCTTGTCCATGTACTCGCTTACCACACTCTCACTTCTGGCTTCCACAGTCATGTCCAGCTTTTTCTTCTTTGCTGCCTGTCTTGCCTTCTGTGCCAGGAATCCGCTGGAGAATCCAGCTCCGCAGCATAATAACACTCTGATCGTACCCATAATTGTTACCTCCTTAGTTTGGTTAATGTGTTTTATATACTACCGGTTCTGAAGCTCATCTCTCTCCGCCCAGTCAATAATATCCATCAGGGTATCATAACTCCGGGTTTCCAGAAGATGGTTCATACAGCCCTCGTCCATCATAAAACTGGGGGCAATCCGGTAAAATTCCTCCAGGTTTTCCTTATTAACCGAAACGGATAAAAGAAATACCACCTGTACCTCATAAATATGCCAGAGCACCGGCTTTTCCAAAAGCGCCACGCAGACAAAAGTATCCTTCGTCACTGGCTGATAGGGATGAGGAATTGCAATCTGAGGACAGAAGTCTGTCTGCATCAGATTTTCTCTCTTTCGTACGGAATCCTCAAAATCCGGCGGAAGTTCCCGCACTCTGCGGATGCGCCCGCACAGCTCATGGAGGATCTCCTCTCTGCTGTTTCCCTTTATATTGGTAAAAAAGAGCGACCGGTCAAAATACGATCGGATTCCGCCTTTCCTGCTGCTTTTCAGCAGCCGTTCCACCTCTCCCGCATTGTGCCTGTCAAAAAAATACTGTACTTGACATACCGGAACCGGAATGGCTGTTTTTACGGGAACCGTAGAAAATACATAATCTATATTAGAAAAATCCCAGGATGCCAGAGATCCGATATCACAGGCTTCTACCCGGTCCAGATAATCTCCGAACATTTCCCGAAACCGATATTCAAAAAGCTTAGCACTACCGGAACCGGAGGCGCACACAAGAAGGATATTCCTCTTGTACCTCTGTCTGTCCTGCCGTTTTAACGAAAGGGCAAAACACAGGGCCAGGTATCCAATCTCTGCCTCAGGGACTATGGTGTGGAAATACTCCGACAAAACCGTAGACGCATGGGCCGCCACTGCATAGGGAAAGCTGTATACCTCTTTAATCTCCTTTAAAATGGGGTTGTCCATTTTCAGCCGGTACTGCAGGCGGATCCGCAGCGATACCATGTGAAGTCTCAGGGATGTATTTAAATCAAAATCCGATGCCAGATCCAGATTATATGTCTGCTTGACGCTTTCAAGCATCCGGTTCACCAGCTGATTGATCTCCATATCAATAAAAACGCTGCTTCTGTCTCCGGCCAAAATTTTTTTCTTTCCCAGAAGCTGGATCGCCATGTATTTAATCTCAGGAACCGGAAGACAGATTCCAAAAGCCTCTTTCAGTCCTTCCGCACAAAGCCTTGCGGCACGGATATCGCCTTCATGAAGCAGGTCGCTGTGCTTCATCTCCTCCAACGGAATCACACAGCCCCGTCCCCAGCGGTACAGAGCGATCTGCACCTGCAGGACAATATTAGGGATATCCATTTCATAGATGGTTTCCCCACATTGTTTTACACTGCTTAGAATCTCATTGCGGATCTGTTCCCCATCCCAAAATGTATGATAAATTTCCTTAAACCACTGATCGCTGAACTCATAAAATGCCGCGCTCATACAAAGCCGTATGGAGAATTCATCCCCCTGGATCTTAAGACCGTAATAGGGTTTTCTTTCAAGAGCCAGATGATGCTTATTTAAATACTGCTCGACTCCTTTTAGATCAAGGGACAACGTTTTTCTGGATATATAGAGCCGTTCGCAGAGCTCCTCCGCCTTCACTCCGGAAGCATCGGCAAATAATCGGGCCAGAATAAATTCTATCCTCTCTTTTCCGGTCTCCGGAAGCAGGGCTGAGGTTCTTCCCTTTATAAACTCCTGATAGCGCTCCGGTTCCTTTACGCAAAGCCTGAGTCCAAGACCTCTGCGGCGCTCTATGGCAGCTCCGTTCCGGCAAAGAAGTTCATCCAGCTGACTGACCAGCGTCCGGGCCGTTCTCTCGCTGACTTCCAGCTGGTCGGCCACGGTTTCCATATTTATATATAAATCTTCTGAAAGCACTGACAAAAGCCGGTTCAGGCGTCCATCCATCTGCATCCGGTATTCCTCCCTTCTGCCTCCGTACATTCCTGATTTTTATACTCACTGTCTGTTTGTTATGCGTAGTATACCCCAAAATCATTTCCAGTTCCATCCGGCTTTCTTCCAGCAGTACTCGGCAAAAAGTACACTAAAATCCCGCTTTTAATCATGGCTGGCGACGTGCGCCGCCAGGCGCACCACACAAAAAAACCGGGCAGAAAGAATTCAATCCTTCTGTCCGGTTCTTAATATTATCCGGTTATTCAGCCTCTGCTCCCCCATTCTCCAGCAGCGTCATCTCATATTTCTCCAGAATGGTATTCTGGATCATTTCTCTGGTGCCGGAATTGATGGGATGAGCGATATCGCGGTACTCGCCGTCTGCAGAACGGCGGCTGGGCATCGCGATAAACAGCCCTTTTTCTCCCTCGATCACCTTAATATCATGGATCACAAATTCATTATCCATGGTAATAGATACGATCGCTTTCATTTTACCTTCTTTTTCTACCCGTCTGACTCTTACATCCGTAACCTGCATGCTAATCCCCTTCCGTCCTCTCCGTCAGCCCCCTTGCTGCATCTTCCACGCACAGCAGGAAGATGACTGCGCGTAAATTATAATGTATATCTCTCGTTCTTCTCTACCACGATCTTGATATTATCCGGCGTTCCGATATGTGTGGTGTTGGCCCGGATGGTATCACGGCTTTCAACGATGCAGTTTTCAATCACCGTGTTATCTCCGATATATACATCATTTAAAATGATGGAGTTTTTGATCACACAGTTATTTCCGATATAAGCCTTTTTAAACAGGATCGAATTTTCTACCGTGCCGTTTAAGATACAGCCGCTGGAAACAAGGCTGTTTCTCACCACAGCGCCCGGGTTGTACTTTGCCGGAGGAAGATCGTCAATCTTGGTATAGACATCCGGATACTCTCTGAAGAAGTAATTTCTCACTTCCGGCTTCAGGAAATCCATGTTTGTCTTATAGTAGGAATCTACGGTAGCAATGTTGCTCCAATAGCTGTCCATCTTGTATGCATAGATGCGCTTTAAGTTCTTATAGCGTACCAGAATATCATTTACCAGATCATAGCGATCCTCTGCTGCACAGCGCTCCAGAAGCTCGATCAGCTGTCTTCTGCGGATTACATAGATACCGCAGGAAATCGTAGTGGCGTCTGAAGCCATGGGCTTTTCCTCAAAGTCCACGATCCGTCCGTCTGCAGCCAGCTTCACGCAGCCGAAACGGGTGACGTCCATACCTTCTTCCATATCCTTGCATACAACGGTGATATCTGCCTTTTTCTCGATATGGTATTCCAGAACCTTGTTATAGTCCAGCTTGTACACGCCGTCGCCGGAGGCGATCACTACATAGGGCTCATGGCTGTTCTTTAAGAATGTAAGGTTCTGATACAGGGCATCTGCGGTTCCGCGGTACCAGTCGCCGTTCTCCGGAGTAATGGATGGAGTAAACAGAAACAGTCCGCCCTGCTTACGTCCGAAATCCCACCACTTGGACGAGCTTAAATGAAGATTTAAGGATCTGGAATTGTACTGTGTAAATACAGCCACATTCTGGATATGGGAATTGGTCATATTGCTCAATGCAAAGTCAATGCTGCGGTAGCTTCCTGCAACCGGCATAGCGGCTACGGCTCTCTTGTTGGACAATTCCCGCATTCTCTTGCTGTTTCCACCTGCTAAAACAATACCGATTGCTCTCATTTCACGCCACCTGCCTTTATAATGTAATTTCCGCCTGCCAGTATACCGTCAGGATAGTCGTCGATTGCCGTCTCGCCCGCAATGGCTGTATTTCTTCCAATCTTCACGCCGTCAGGAATCACTGAATTCTCTCCGATGGTAGCCAGTTCAAACTGATATACCTTAGGATCATAGGTGCTGGGTGCATAATCTCCAAAGCCTACCTCGGCATTTGCCCCGATCGTTACATTTTCAGCGATAATGGCCTTGTCCACCACTGTGCAGGCTCCGATATGAGTGCCCTGCATCACGATGGAATCCCGAACTACGGCTCCTTTCTCAATGGTTACTCCCGAACCTATAACAGAATTGATCACCTTCCCGTAAACCTCTGTTCCCTCGCCTATGATACTGCGTTCGATTTCTGCATCATCTGCTATGTACTGAGGAGGGATTACATCACTCTTGGTATAGATCTTCCAGTATTCCTCATAAAGATTAAACTCAGGAATAATGTCGATCAGCTCCATATTGGCCTCCCAGTAAGATCCCAGAGTACCTACGTCCTTCCAGTAGCCGTTGTATTCATATGCAAAAATGCGGTCTCCCTTTCCGTGACAGTACGGAATAATGTGCTTTCCGAAGTCACATCCGGGTTCGTCCTTTAAGTGGATTAAAGCGTCCCTTAATACGGGCCAGCTGAAAATATAAATACCCATAGAAGCAAGGTTGCTTCTGGGAACAGCGGGCTTTTCCTCAAACTCTGTGATCCGGTTGGCCTCGTCCGTAATCAGAATACCAAATCGGCTGGCCTCCTCAATAGGCACAGGCATGGCAGCAATGGTGACATCCGCATTATTCGCTTTGTGATAATCCAGCATAACCTCATAATCCATCTTATAAATGTGATCACCGGAAAGGATGAGCACGTACTCAGGATTATACGCTTCCATATATTCCAGATTCTGGTAAATCGCATTGGCTGTACCGGTATACCAGTCGCTGCCTTTGCTCCTTTCATATGGAGGTAAGATCGTCACGCCGCCTACGTTCCTGTCCAGATCCCACGGAATACCGATTCCGATATGGGTATTTAAACGTAATGGCTGATACTGTGTCAGAACTCCCACTGTGTCAATACCGGAGTTGATACAGTTGCTCAGCGGAAAATCAATGATACGGTACTTCCCCCCAAAAGATACCGCCGGCTTGGCTACTTTCTTTGTCAGAACGCCAAGGCGGCTTCCCTGTCCGCCAGCTAAAAGCATGGCAATCATTTCTTTCTTAATCACGTTATCACCTCTTGCTGTTATAATTTTTGTAAGTATAATTATAACACAAATTTTAGTTTCCGTATATAAATATTTAATTTTATTTTGTGTTTTTTGCGCAGTTTTCCGACATTTTTCGTTTAAAAATTCCATAGTTCTTCTAATTTATCCATATCTTGTATTATGGTACAGTTTTAAATACTATATATCCTTTATCCGGATCTAACATGCAAACCAGGGCAGTCTCTTCCTTCAGCGCCTTAAACTTGCAGAAAAATGCGGAAACTCCGGCTGGGAAGGCCTTGAAACATTGAGAGAAATATCATATAATCACGATATGCAGTTTTTAAGACATATTTTTTTATCGAAATCAATGGAAAAAGAAAGGAAGTTACCATTATTATGGATCTGATTACA
Organism: Clostridium sp. AT4; assembly: GCF_001517625.2. GTDB lineage: Bacteria > Bacillota > Clostridia > Lachnospirales > Lachnospiraceae > Enterocloster. The sequence goes on from NZ_LN999825.1 coordinate 71,494, forward strand.
GTAAGAGAATTATACAAGCATCCGGATCAGTATATGGATCAGGAAATAACCATCGGCGGCTGGGTTCGCAGCCTGAGAGATTCCAAGTCCTTCGGCTTCATCGTCATCAGCGATGGAACCTATTTTGAGCCTCTGCAGGCCGTTTATCACGACACGCTGGAGAACTTTCAGCAGGTATCCAGGCTGGGTGTAGGAACAGCTGTCATTGTAAAGGGTACTCTGGTGGCTACGCCTCAGGCAAAGCAGCCCTTTGAGATCCAGGCCACAGAAGTTACGGTAGAGGGAGCCTCCGCACCGGATTACCCGCTGCAGAAGAAACGCCACTCCTTTGAGTACCTGCGCACCATTTCCCATCTGCGTCCCAGAACAAACACCTTCCAGGCTGTATTCCGCGTACGTTCCCTGATTGCCTATGCCATCCATCAGTATTTTCAGGAGCGTGATTTTGTCTATGTACACACCCCTCTGATCACAGGAAGCGACTGCGAGGGCGCAGGAGAGATGTTCCAGGTAACTACCATGGACTTAAACAATATTCCAAAGACAGAAGACGACAAGGTAGACTTCAAGCAGGATTTCTTCGGAAAGCCAACCAACCTGACCGTAAGCGGACAGTTAAACGGCGAAACCTACGCCATGGCCTTCCGCAATATCTATACCTTCGGACCTACTTTCCGTGCGGAAAATTCCAACACTACCCGCCATGCGGCTGAGTTCTGGATGGTTGAGCCTGAGATTGCTTTCGCTGATCTGGAAGACAATATGAATCTGGCTGAGGGTATGTTAAAATACATTATCCGCTTTGTAATGGAGCACGCACCGGAGGAGATGAACTTCTTCAACCAGTTCGTGGACAAGGGCCTGTTAGACCGCTTAAACAATGTACTGAACTCCGAGTTTGGCCGCATCACTTATACAGAGGCAGTCAAGCTATTAGAGGAGCATAATGACCAGTTCGATTATAAGGTATCCTGGGGCTGCGATCTTCAGACCGAGCATGAGCGCTTCCTGACAGAGCAGATTTTCAAGAAGCCTGTATTTGTTACAGACTATCCAAAGGAAATCAAAGCCTTCTATATGAAGATGAATCCCGACAACAAAACTGTAGCGGCTGTAGACTGTCTGGTTCCCGGTATCGGCGAGATCATCGGCGGCAGCCAGAGAGAGGACGACTACGATAAACTGGTTGCCAGAATGGAGGAGCTTGGCCTTAAGAAAGAGGATTATGGCTTCTATCTGGATCTGCGCAAATATGGTTCTGCCCGTCATGCCGGTTTTGGTCTGGGCTTTGAGCGCTGCGTGATGTACTTGACCGGTATGTCCAACATCCGCGACGTCATTCCGTTCCCAAGAACTGTAAATAACTGCGAGCTGTAATTTTATCCATGATCTGCAGTCCGGACTGCGTTTCGGCTGCAGGCAGCATCTATATCAAACCAGGGCCTGTTGCGATAACAGGCCCTGATGTTTATGGAAGCGTTGGAAGCATCCTCTGCTTCCGGACGAGGGGGAGGTATTATGAAATTCATCCATACAGGCGATGTACATTGGGGCATGACCCCGGATGCAGATAAACCCTGGGGAAAAGAACGGGCACAAGCCATCCGGGATACGTTTAAAGCCATTATCGATCATGCAGGCGCAGTTAAAGCCGACTGCCTGTTTATCAGCGGCGATCTTTTTCACCGCCAGCCTCTGATGCGGGATATCAAAGAAGTCAATTATCTCTTTTCCACAATCCCCCATGTCAGGGTCGTGATGATTGCAGGAAACCACGACAAGATCCGGGAAAATTCCAGTATCCTGAGTTTTTCCTGGAGCCCTAATGTAACCTTTCTTGCTGATCCCGCTTTAAGTTCTGTTTACTTTGATGACATTAACACAGAGGTCTATGGCTTCAGCTACCATACCACTGAAATACGCGACCCTCTCTTAGAGGATATCCAGGTTCCCTTAAACAACCGGATCCAGATCCTTTTAGCCCACGGCGGAGACCCGGCCCATGTTCCTATGAATTTCAACACCCTGAGCTTATCCCCATTTTCTTACATTGCACTGGGACATATCCACAAAGCGCAGGTCATTGCCGAGGATAAAATGGCCTACTGCGGTTCCCCTGAACCCCTGGATCTGACAGAGACAGGAACCCACGGATATTTTGAAGGAGAAATCCACCCCGTTACCCGGCGGCTGACCCGTCTGGACTTTATCCCTGCCGCCAGCCTGCGCTGCATCCCTCTGGCTGTGACCGTCACGACGGAAACGACAAACGGAGGTCTGACCGACCGGATCATCAATGAAATCGACAAACGGGGCCGGGAGCATATTTACCGCTTCCGTTTAAAAGGAATGAGGGATCCGGATATTACCTTTGATCTATCCTCCCTCTCTGCACGATTCCGAATCGGTGAAATCATCGACGAATCCGAACCGCTCTATGACTTTCCAGCACTTTTTGCAGAACATTCCAGCGATATGATCGGCTTTTTTATCCAGGCACTCCAAAAAGAGGATATGTCACCTGTAGAAAAAAAGGCCCTTTATTATGGCGTAAATGCCCTGCTTCACACCACGGACGAAAGGAGCTAGACCCATGAAAATACTCAGTCTTCATATTGACGGCTTTGGAAAACTGAATGACCTGGATCTTTCCTTTGAAGACGGCTTAAATGTGCTCTATGGAAAAAATGAAGCCGGAAAATCCACCCTTCATACCTTTATCCGCGGAATGCTCTTTGGAATTGAACGCCAGCGGGGACGTGCTTCCAAAAATGATACCTATTCCCGCTTTGAACCATGGTCCGGTACAGGGGCTTATCAGGGATGGCTCCGTCTGGAAAGCCAGGGAGAAATCTTCCGGATTGAACGCAGATTTCAAAAAGGGAATAAAAGCCTTACGATCATCAATGAAACAAAGGGCTGTGAGGAAACGCCCACAGCGGCTCTGTGGGAACGCCTGCGGTGCGGCCTTTCAGAAACCGCCTACAGCAACACCATCAGCATCGGACAGTTAAAAAGCGCCACAGACGGGGGGATGGTATCGGAGCTGCGAAATTACATTGCCAATCTCAATACCTCCGGCAGTATTGCTTTAAATATCACCAAAGCCAGCGCTCTTCTAAAATCCCAGAGGCGGGAAATGGCTGCAAAGCTGGTACCTGAGGCCGCAAAGAGATACACAGCGCTTCTGAGCGAAGTACGCACCATTGAACACGAAATTTCCGATCCCCGCTATCAAAACCGTCTTGCATCCTGTCAGGCTGATCTGACGCAGATAAAGGAAGAGCTTGAAACCCACCGGACAGAAAAAGAGTCTCTTCTTGAAAAAACTGCCAGAGGACGGCAGATCCTTATTGGAAGCCATTTTACAGATGAGGCCTCCATTCAAAACCAGCTTCGCCAGACACAGGAAGCCTATAAGGAATACAGAGAAAAAACGGCGGCATCCGGCGGACGCGTTCAGACGGCAGCCACAGCCCTCTGTTTTCTGGCAGCAGGCATCCTGGCTCTGGGAATGGGATCCTGCATCAAAAAACCAGATATGATCCGGGGGCTTCTTACCCGGTTCGGGCCTGAACACGCAGGAACCTCTCCCGCCTTTTTTACATTTCTCACCGGTCTCTGCGGCCTTGGAGGCGCTGTCTTCCTGGCAGCTGCCCTGATGCAGCTATGGAGCAGACGGCGCCTAAAACGAGAGCTGTCCTCTGTAACGGATTTTTTATCCGGGATTCTCAGGGATCATCTGGGCGATTCCTCTATCTCCGATGAATCCATCCGCCGGTTAGAACAGCGCATATCGGAGCTCCTTCGCCTGGAGCGGGCTGTATATCAGTCGGAGAACGCCCTGAAGCGGCTCACAGATGAAGCCGAACAGCTCCAGTCCCGTGAAGCAGAGCTTTCAAAGGAAATCGAAACCGGTCAGCGCCTTCAGTGGGAATTAGAACAAAAACTGGAACGGCTCAGTACCTGCCGCAGTGAAGCGGAAGGCCTGAAGCACGTTCTCATGGAAAATGAGAGGATTCAGGAGGAGCTGGATGCCCTGGATCTGGCCCAGGATACTTTAAACCGGCTTTCCTCTACCATCCGGGATTCTTTCGGTCTCTACTTAAATAAAACTGCTTCTGAGCTTATAGCGGGTATCACAGGCGGTATCTACACCAGTATGAGTATCGATCAGGACTTAAATATCTTTATGAACACCCCCTCTCATCTTGTTCCTGTGGAGCAGGTCAGCAGCGGAACCATGGATCAGATTTATCTGGCAGTCCGCCTTGCCGCCGCAAAGCTGGTTCAGACGGAAGGAGAACAGATGCCCTTAATCTTTGACGACAGCTTTGCTCTATATGACGATGAACGGCTGAAAACTGCCTTAAAATGGCTCTCAAAGACCTTTAAGGGACAGATCATTCTCTTTACCTGCCACCAGAGAGAGGCCCAGCTGCTCACAGCGAATCAGGTGGATTTTCACTATCTGACTTTGTAAACAAATCCAAAGCCCCATACCTGCATCTCTTCTCTGAAATACACCAGAAAGGATGCACCGGTATGGGGCCTTTTCCGTTTAAAAATATCTATCGTTCTTCTACTGTCCATCCGCCTTTTTCTGGCTTCCAGCCTTATACAGGGTAATAGCCTCTGTAATATTGGCCGCGGAGCCTGACTGGATCAGCTTTGAAAGCTCGCTTAAGCGGTCGGGTTCTAAAAATTCATTTCCAAGATAAGGGCCAAATGTATCTGTGATATGGATGTTCTGATCCCGGATACTGTCCTCCAGGCTGTGAAGCTGGGCGGAAAGCTCCTTAATCTCCTCTTCCAGAGCCAGCATTTCTTCTCTGCGGTTTCCCTCGATCTCATCTGAAATAATGGTTCTTGTCACATTTTCAAAATTGCTCACAGCATCCTTTTTCCGCTCTGCAATTTCAGAAAGCTCCTGGCTGGCGCAGGCAATCTCGTCATCATATTTTTCCAGGTCATAGAGAGCTTCATTTCCGTCCTTCTGAATGGTACGGGTAATCACATGGATCTTTTTATGATTGGCCCTGAGAAGATTGCGGATCTCCCGCCCCTTCTTTAAAACATCCTGATAATGAGTCCGAATACGGTTTCCCACCATCAGATAAAGCCCTCCAAATAAAAATACATCTGCTACATAAACTGCAGCCAGATACCACCATTTTCGTTCAGGAATCAAAAAATAGATGCCGCAGGGGAATGCCAGAAAGCAGATAAGGAAGGTTAAAAAACCTATTCCAAATTCCTTCATTCCCCTGGGATAATAAAGGGCATAAAAGAAGGTCGTATTTACAAAGGCCGGAACACGATCCTTTTTAAACATGGTCTTTAACTGTATCTTCAAATCTCTGTTGTGGTCTCTTAACTGGCTGGTTTCCTCGGCAATCCGTTCTTTCACGCCTTTATCTTTTGCCTTTTCCCGTTTAGCTCTGGCTTTTTTCAGCCTGTCCTGCCCCTTTGCAATTTCTCTGTCATAACCGGATTCAATCTCATCTCTGCGTGCCTTTACGGTGCGGGAAATGGTATCCGCCACCTCTTTTTTCAAAGAAGCCAGCTCCTTTTCCTTCTGGCTCTCCTCTGCTTCCAGCTGTCTGGCTGTACGGCTGTCGCAGTTCACGCGGTATACCGCATCTCTGGCATCTGCCAGGAATTTTACATAATCTGTAATGGCCTGTGCCACAATTTTGTCCTCCTTATGAGTCCCGCGCATCCTGAAATCATACCAAAACCGCGCGTCTTTTGTATATCCATAGCTTACTACAAAACAGGCCGCTGGGCAAGAGATGGTCTGCTTTTCCATATCTGTTTTGTGGTATAATAGCCTTACAAAAATAACTGTCACAGAAAGGAGCTGCTAAATTCTATGGAGCGCAGTACATATACCGTAACTCATCACGGACTTCTGATCGGATTATATGGCAAAACACTGGAGGAACATTTGGGAGAATACGGACTGGATATTTTTGCAAATGCGATCATGCGCTATGCCCATGAGAGGGGACAGCGGATGCGAAAACGGGCCGTCCGAGACGGACGCAGGCTTGATCATGAGACATTTTTATCCTATGGCGAACTCCAAATCCCGTCAAGTCCTGAGGACTACAGTATTGGCAGCGAGTCCCCTGTTTATACGCTCTGCTGCCACCGCTGCATGTGGCAGGAAAGCTGGGCCAGATATGGTCTGGAACGCTACGGCGCACTGTACTGCAGATATGTAGATCTCCATCTGATCCAGGGCTTTCATCCCGATCTGGCAATAATCACCCGGTCGGCCCTGGGACTTGGCGACAGCTGCTGCACCTTTTCCTATGTAGGCTACTGTCAGACTCCCAAAAGCCGTCAGCGGATCGCAGCTGTGAAAAAAGAACTGGCCGGACAATATACGAAGGATTTTCTGTATCACTGCGGCCACCTGGTAAGCATCTTCCATACCTGTATCTCTGATATTCTGGGGGAAGAGACGGCGTCTCTCATTACCAGCCGGACAGCCTGTGATTTTGATACATATACAAAAGACGGATATTCCAAAGATATCCTGGCGGAGGCACAGCAGGATTTTTCAGAAATATAAGTCTTGAGGTTCTGCATTTTGCCGTGTTATACTGAAGCATATCATGTATGAGAAAGGGGGATTTTTATGTTCAGAATGTGGGGCAAGCTCATAAAGGACAACCATCTGCTAAAGGATATAACTGCCTGCCGGAGCGACTACTCCCAGTCACGGACCCAGATGGTATTTGACTGTCTGGATGAGATCTGCTATGAATTTGACCTGGAAAAACCGATCTGGCTGGATTCCAATATAAAAGATTTTAAGCTCCATGCAAAAACCCGCTTTGGCCGGGATCATTTTATTGAATCGGTAGATTTTGACTATCTGGAGATACAGGTGATCGAAGAATAAAACTTGCCTGTGTTTCCGGTCTGTAGTATGATAATGTATATGTCGCAGGGGACGATTCTGCTCCTTCCGGCTTATCACTATATGTATAAAGGAGAAAGCACTATGAAAATTGCACTGATCAACGAGAACAGCCAGGCTGCAAAGAATTCCATGATCTGCGAGAACTTAAAGAAGATTGTAGAGCCTATGGGCCATGAAGTTTTCAACTACGGTATGTATACCGCTGAGGATGAAACACAGCTGACCTACGTTATGTGCGGACTGCTGTCTGCTATCCTGTTAAACTCTAAGGCTGCAGATTATGTCGTTACCGGCTGCGGCACAGGAGAAGGCGCTATGTTAGCCTGCAACTCTTTTCCCGGCGTACTCTGCGGTCATATCGTAGATGTAGAGGATGCTTATATGTTTGCTCAGATCAATGACGGAAACGCCATCGCAATGCCATTTGCCAAGGGCTTTGGCTGGGGCGCCGAGCTGCACTTACAGTATGTATTTGAGAAGCTTTTCGGCTGCGAAAGCGGCGGCGGCTATCCAAAGGAGCGCGTAATTCCTGAGCAGCGCAACAAGAAGATCCTGGATGAGGTGAAGAAGATCACCCATACCGATATGATGACCATCTTAAAGAATATCGATCAGGATTTCTTAAAGACCGCCATCAGTGGAGAGAAATTCCAGGAGTATTTCTTTGCAAACTGCCAGGTACCTGAGATCGCAGAGTACTTAAAGAGCGTATTAAACGCTTAATCCGATCATTGACCGGTTGATACAGGATCGGGCGCCTTTGGGCGCCCGGTTTTCGTTTGCAGGATCATTTCTACTGTACCTTTTTATACAGCGTATATACTACCACATCCTCTACATATCTGGAAAGAGTCATCAGCTGATCCCCTTCTGCAATAAAATACGTCTCATATGGATTTTTAAAATAATCTTCTCCCGGCAGAGATTTATAGATTCCATCCTCTGTCGGATAAAGCGTATAATCCCATATTTTATACCTAACCCATTTATCATCTTTTCCTACTATATACCCCAAAACCTGAAGACATCTGTTCGACTGCCGGCTGATCTCCAGCCTGTGAAGTCTGGGCATGCCATAGCTTCCCAGGTGGTTTCCGTAATCATATACCTCCCCATCCTGTACCCATGCGCCCGACTCATTTACCTGATAGCCGTCCGGCGTAACCGTATTGACATAGAGATAACCCCAGTCATCAAAGCAGTATGACTCTGCCGTTCCGTCCCCGTTTCCATAATCATAACCACCCGTCAAACGCAACTTCATAAACCCACGAGGAAATTATCCTTATATCTGTGCCTGAATTTTTGAATTATTTTTTCAAGCCGTAACAATAATATAAGACTTCTATTATTCCGGCTTTATTGGCGTTTCTTATACCGATGGACTTTAAATCTATATCTTCGTTTTCTATTTCGAATAAAAATTTTCTCATGTCATCGGCAATTTCGGCAGTGATGATTTGCCGTGTATCGGCAGTAATTAACTGAGCGAGGCGGAACACATCATTCTTGTGTTTCTTAATATTTTTACTGTCGATTTGCTCCCCATTGGACTTACGTTCCTTTTATCCAAAGCAAGCAGGATATCATTGGCGCTATATCCGTTGGCAACCAATCCCTCAAGGTAATTTCTGATATATATGTAGTTCTTATAAATGAGGGACGCAAAATACAAGGGTACCGGCAGCTGTTTTCCCCTCATCCACAACAAAAATCAGCCCCACAGCTCCCGGAAAACGGAAGCGCAGGACTGATTTTCATATTGCTTCAATTACAGGCTCTTAACCACCTCTGCCACATGAGCAGCGGTAAAGCCAAATTTCTCAAACAGTTCATTTGCAGGGCCGGAAGCACCGAAGCCTTCCATGCAGACGGTTGCTCCGTCCAGTCCTACATATTTTCCCCAGCCAAAGTCGGACAGCGCCTCTACGGCCACTCTCTTTCTCACAGCCTTTGGAAGTACGGACTCTTTGTACTCTGCAGTCTGCTCTTCAAATACATCCATACATGGCATGGAAACAACTCTTACGTCCATGCCGTCAGCCGCCAGAAGCTTCTTTGCTTCGACTGCAAGGCTTACCTCAGAACCGGTTGCAATGATAATGGCATCTGGTGTCTCCTTCACGGAATCTGCCAGAACGTACGCCCCCTTTAAGGCGTCCTTTCCAGTTCCTTCCAGCTGAGGAAGATTCTGTCTCGTCAGTACCAGAGCAGTAGGAGTTTCCTTAGAGGTAACTGCCGCATACCAGGCTGCTGCTGTCTCTCTGCCGTCTGCCGGACGGAATACATGGAAGTTCGGCATAGAACGCAGCATAGCCAGCTGCTCGATGGGCTCATGGGTCGGGCCGTCTTCGCCTACGCCGATGCTGTCATGGGTCAGAACGTATGTCATAGGCACCTTCATCAGGGAAGACAGTCTTGCCACAGGCTTCATGTAATCGCTGAATACGAAGAAGGTAGCCACATAGGGAATCACACCGCCATGAAGAGCCAGACCGTTTCCGATAGCTGCCATAGCCTGCTCACGAACGCCAAAGTGCAGATTCTTGCCGCTGTAATCCTCTTTGGAGAAATCTCCCTCGCCCTTTAAAGCAGTTTTATTGGAAGGAGCCAGGTCAGCAGAACCGCCGAACAGGTTTGGAACTGCCTTGTTGATACGGTTTAACAGCTCTCCGGAAACGTTTCTGGTTGCCTGAGGCTTATCCTCAAAGGCCCAGAACTCTTCCTGATCGTAAAGCTTTTCTGCCAGATTTCCGTCATGGTACTGATCCCAAAGTTCCTTCATTTCAGGATATTTCTCGCAGTACAGGGCAAAACGTGCCTTCCACTCTTCTTCCGGAGTTTTCAGACGCTCTTTTACTGTTTCCATGTGATCGTATACGTCCTGAGGAACAAAGAAGGGCTCCATGCTCTCCCAGCCGATGTTCTCCTTTAATGCAAGCACATTGTCTCCGCCCAGAGGCTCGCCGTGGGCAGAAGCCTTGCCCTGCTTTGCAGGACAGCCATAGCCGATCTCGGTATGAACAATGATTATTGACGGTCTTTCTGTATCTGCCTTGGCTGCCTCAATGGCTGCACCGATGGCGTCAAAGTCATTTCCATCCTCTACCTTAAATACGCCGAAGCCGTATGCTTCCATACGCTTTGCCACATCTTCCCTGAACGCAATGTCCGTATTTCCCTCAATGGAAATATTGTTGGAATCATAGATTACGATCAGCTTTCCAAGTCCCAGAGTACCTGCCAGAGAGAATGCTTCAGAGGAAAGTCCCTCCATCATACAGCCGTCTCCGCCCAGTACATAGGTATAATGGTCTACGATTTTGCAGTCTTCTTTGTTAAATACAGCAGCCAGATGAGCTTCAGCCATAGCCATGCCCACTGCCATGCCCATACCCTGTCCCAGAGGACCGGTAGTTGCTTCTACGCCTACGGTATGTCTGTACTCCGGATGTCCCGGTGTCAGAGAACCAGTCTGACGGAAGTTCTTAATATCATCAATGGAGAGATCTCCGTATCCGAACAGATGGAACAGAGAGTACAACAGCATAGAGCCATGGCCTCCTGATAATACAAAACGGTCTCTGTCAACCCATTCAGGGTCAGCCGGATTGTGTTTCATATGCTCTGCCCACAGCTCGTAGGCAATAGAGGCGCAGCCTAAAGGAAGGCCCGGATGGCCGGACTTTGCCTTTTCAATGGCGTCCGCAGAAAGTACGCGGATGGCATTGGCGGTTTTAGTCTTGATCATTTCCATGATCGTTCTCCTTTCTCTTGTGTCATGTCTTTTTGTTTCTGCTATAAACCAGTATTACACTTAATCTTATCATTTCATTTTGATTCCGTCTAGGGTGAGTTTTGAATTTATGGCGTTTACCGCCGGCATCTGTGCCTTTAAATCAAAATTTCTTTACCCAGGCATATCCTGTCATCCTGTATGCATCCGCAGAATGAATCAATCACCGGATATGATCGTTTCTCATCTTCCGTAGGATTTTTATGATACCATACGCCCTTAAATCCGTTCTTTAAAGCACCCTCTACGTCCTTTTCAAGACTGTCTCCGATAAAAGCGCACTGAGACGGGGCTGCTCCTGCCTTTTGCGCGCACAGATCAAAGAAACGTCCGGCCGGTTTTTCCGCTCCAGCCTCCTCGCTGGTTACGATCCAGTCAATATAAGAAGAAACTCCCAGCACTTCCAGTTTTTTATACTGGATATACGCCGTCATATCCGTGCCTATCCCAATTCCGATCCCTTTCGTTTTAAGCAGCTGCATCAACTGCAGAACACCCTCTTCAGGACGGGCAGAAGATAAAAGACTGTCCCAATATAAATGATACATGACTGTTGCATGGGGAAAAAGCGGCTTTCCCAATAATTCCAAAATACACTGCATCCGGATCAGACGGTTATGCACTGCTGCACAGTCTGCGCCTGTCCGTTCCTTTACCAGCTGCTGTGCCTGGCGAAACACCTTCACAAATGTCTCCCGATCCATCTGAAGAACCGTTTCTCCGTAAACAGTCAGGGCTTTCATTCCAGCCTCATTTCCTCTGTCATAGCTGTAAAGAGTGTTGTCAATATCAAAAAATACCGCTTTTATCATCTGATTCTCCCGTATTATTTCCCCTGTCCATAGTAAGCATTAACGCCATGTTTTCTGTAATAGTGCTTATCCTGAAGCTCCTGAGGCGCAGGCTGCACCCGGGGATTGATCATCTCACAGCGGGCCGCCATTTTGGCAACCTCCTCCAGCACAACTGCATTGTGAACCGCCTCATGTCCGTCCTTTCCCCAGGTAAAGGGACCGTGATTCTTACATAAAACAGCTGGAACCGCTTCATAATCTTTATCTTTAAAATAATCTGCGATCAGAACCCCTGTATTCTTCTCATAAGCACCCTCGATCTCCTCCTTTGTCAGGCATCTGACACAGGGAATCTCTCCGTACATATAATCCGCATGGGTAGTTCCGTAGCACGGAATCCCTCTGCCCGCCTGAGCCCAGCTGGTCGCCCAGGGTGAATGTGTATGTACAATTCCACCGATCTTTGAAAATGCCTTATACAGCTCCACATGGGTAGCTGTATCAGAAGAAGGATTATATTTTCCCTCGATTTTATTTCCTTCCAGATCCACGATTACCATATCATCCGGAGTCAGCTTATCATAATCCACGCCGCTGGGCTTAATAGCAAAATATCCTGTTTCCCGGTCAATCTCGCTTACATTTCCCCAGGTAAACGTTACAAGGCCATGCTTTGGCAGCAGCATATTTGCCTCATAAACTCTTTTTTTCAGTTCTTCTAGCATAATGTCCTCCCTTATTCCATTTCCAGCTCGTATCTTGCCACTTCGTCAATCTCACGATTCGTTGCGATCAGAATGTCTTTTCCATCATATTTATACGCATATGCATTGGCAGGGCCGCAGTCATGGTCAAGCCGCTCTGCCCTGTATTCCTGCTTTTCCTGATCGTAGGTAAATGCCAGCAGATCCCGGTCTCCCTTTCTGTGGCCGATAATTACAGTGGGAACACCGCCGATATCGCCGCCCCAGATGGCATGAACAAATTCCGCGTCCTTCCCATAGCTGTATACATGCTCAAAGCGGCCGTCTTTCTTTTTGTAGAAGTCGATCTTCTCGCCATGGAAGGGCGCCAGAACTGCCAGCTCCTTCTCTCCGTCTCCGTCCATATCAAGCAGCAGCGCATCGCTGGCCGGGGTATCAAGAAGCTGTGTAATCTCCCACTCGCCCTCAGGTGATGCAGGCGGAATAAACTGATAGATTCCGTTTTCACAGGAAACCACGCTTGTATCCTGTCCGTTTTCCTTTACACGGTAGTAGCCGTGGTTTTTGAGCATCTGATCCTTGATCACCTTCATCTCCAGCTGATGCTCCTCGTCAAAGCTGCTTAAATCCTCCGGAAGCACAGCCGCAAACACACGGCCGGGAGAGGACCAGTCATCCTTAAACTCATGGCCGGATTTTAAACAGCAGGCGATCAGATAGTGTACCCCATTTCTCTCTAAAATGTCAAACCGGTGTACAAAGGGCAAATCGGTCAGAGTGCGTACCTCCCAGTTTCCCTTTGATTTTGGAGTCACAATTACGATCTTTGCGTCCTTTGAGTCATTGGGAGAATAAAATTTATGGGTAGCAAGAAACTGGCCGTCCGTTCCCGGAACCTGCTGCATGGTCATAACACCGCCCGGCTGCTCCCAGACAGTATCCTCCTGGTTTCCATCCAGATCAAAGAGCAGACAGCGGTCTACCTTCTCAGCTGCCACCAGGATATGATCCTTTCCCTGATAATGAAGAGGTGCTATGGAATAACATTTTGTCAGATTGGAAATTACTTTTTTTACTGCCTTCATCGTTTAACCGCCTTTCTACTCATTACCCTGTAAAATCTTCGTCATCTTATCACAGGCAAACTTCAGATCTTCTGTCCAGTCTGGATTTCCTACATACCAGAACTCGGTCACAAACTTCCGAACGCCCAGCTCCCACGCCTTGCGGATACCGGCCTCAAAGTCTACATGGCCTGTCCCAAAAGGAATTTCGCGGAATTTACCCGGAAGTGTCTCTTTTAAATGCATGGCAGCCAGATGGCCCCGTCCGGTTTCCAGATCCTCTTCCACATCTGTACCATACGTTACAGCCGCATTGGTAACATTTCCCAGATCAGGATATACATTCAGATACGGAGAATTTACCCGATTTACATAAACCATCGCTTTCTCTACCGTATTCATAAATTCCGTTTCCATGGTCTCAAAGCCCATCATCACTCCGGCTTTTGCCGCCATCTCCACTGCTTTTTTTAAATTTTCCTCAAAACGCTCTCTTGTCTCTTCACTGCCTTCTTCATAATAAACATCATAACCGGCCAGCTGAATGATCCGAATCCCCAGATCCTCTGCCAGACGGATCGCCTTTTCCATAATCTCCATTCCTCTGGCGCAGGTCTCTGGATCATTGCTTCCCAAAGGGTATTTTCTGTGTCCACTCAGACACATGGTACGGATGGGAACACCCGTCTCACTCATCAGTTCCATTAAAGCCAGCCGTTCTTCCCTGCTCATATCAAGCCGTGCCAGCTTTTCATCTGTTTCATCAATACTAATCTCTATAAAATCAAATCCTGCCCCTTTTGCCGCCAGCATCTTTTCCTTCCAGCTCAGATCCTTTGGCATGGCCTTCTCATAAAGGCCCAGTGTATATGCTTTTGCCATTTTATTTTCCTTTCTTTTCTGTCTGATTTATCAGTCCTTCATTCGGAAAATCTGCTTTCTTCACCTGATGAACTCTTACTCCTTTTGCCCTCAGCTCCTCCACAGCCTCTGCCGGAGCCAGTTCATCCGTAATCAGATAGTGAATCTCCTCAATAGGACAGCTGATAAAGCTACTGATCTGCCCCAGCTTGGTATGGTCTGCCAGAATATATGCATCCTTTGCCACATTCCGCACCATTAGCTGGTTAATCGTAACCTCATTGGCGTTTTCCGTTGTCATTCCCATAACAGCATCAATGCCGGAACATCCCACAAAGGCCTTTTTGGCAATTACCGTCTGGAGATTACGGATTGCATAATCCCCCACCATTGCCTCTTTTGGATAACGCAGCTCTCCTCCTGTAAGGATTACATTTACCCCCTGGCCTCTCTCTGCATCAATCGCTCTTCCATTATTTGTGATCACTGTAACATTTTTTTTTGTAATATATCGAAGAATCTGGCGGACATTCCGGCTGGTATTAAGAAACAGTGTATCGCCGTCCTCTACCAGACTGGCCGCATAGCGCGCAATCAAATCCCGGTACAGCTGGATTTCGTCCGTCTGCTCCCCTTGTTCCCGGACTGCAACTGCACCTCCGTATACCCGGATCAGCTGCTTCTGCTCTTCCAGATACTGTAAATCCCTGCGTATCGTAATCACAGAAACCTTCAGCTCTTCTGCCAGCGCCTCTACCCGAACCTGAGATTTTTCCCTTAATATATCCCGGATCCGTTCTCTCCGCTCATCCACATATACCTTCTCACGCTTCACTGTTTCCCCTCCCATTCTTTTAAAATAAGGCAAATATTTAACAGTCCTTCCGCCGTTGTGATAATAAAGGCTGCAGCAGTCAGCTGCGGCAGCCTTTTAAACAAGATCTGCTGTTTATACGCTCACTGTACTATTCAATAATACCCTGAGCCTTCAGCTTCTCCTCAATCTCTTTATCTGACATAACATTCTTTAACGGAATCACCTTTACACCCTTTGCCGCTGCATCTGTGAACATACTGGCAAAGTTCTGGGCACACAGCAGAACATCATACTGTGCAGCTGTGCTCTTCCCCTCAGACAGCGGCGCGTGATGGGTTTTACACTTAATGCCGTTTCTTTTTAACACCTTGTCTAATGCCAGCTGAGCCATCAGGCTGGAACCGGAACCATTTGCGCAGCACACGAGAAATTTTAAATTATTTGCATTTGCCATGAATATATCCTCCATATAAAATTATTTTAGTTTGCTTTGTTTGCCTTTAATTCCTTATATGCCTCATAATCTTCTGTCATAAGGAAGTAACCCTTCTTATCCTTGTAATACTGGATCTGCGGAATAGCAAGAAGACCGATAAAAATAAGAGTTACGCCGATATAGCTTAAATACTTCATAACTACTGTAAATACAGGCCATACAACCGCCCAGTCCCACATACCTAAATATCCGCCGTAAGCTGCCATTCCAACCCAGCCTGCAATCAGAGCAGAACCGAATACCTGGCATAATCCGGAGATAAACGGAAGAACCAGAACAGCCTTTAAGCCACCCTTTTCATTGGCAAATACACCGATGGTAGCATTGTCAAAGAATACAGGTACGAAACCGCAGATAATAAGTACCGGACTCTTTAAAGCAATCAGAACAATAATTGCCAGGATCTGTCCGATAAAACCGGATACAAAGCCCAGAGTCACTGCATTGGATGCACCGAAACCAAAGATAACTGCACAGTCTACACCAGGAACAGAACCCGGAAGCAGCTTGCTTGCAATACCTTGGAAAGAAGTTGTCAGCTCAGCAACGAAGGTACGGACGCCCATCTGCAGAATTGCCAGATATACTGCAAAGTAAAGACAGGTCTGGATTACATAGAACAGCATGCTCTGCCCTTCCTTCATAAAACCGCCTGCAATCAGATAGTCCTTTCCAAGTACACATAAGATTGCGCCAAAGAATACCAGCATCAAAACAGAAGCAGATACCATGTTGTCGTTGAAAATAGATAAAAAGCCGGGAAGTTCCAGATCCTCAATCTTCTTAACCTTCTTATCTTTCTTCTTGCCTTCATTTCCAAAAAGCTTTCCTGCCAGCCAATAGAAGAAAGCTACACCAAACATCTGCTGATGAGCCAGAGCAAAGCCTGCTCCGTCAGTTACTTCCTGACATGGTTTAATTGTCAGGTTAGAACCTACTGCCCAGTAAGCACCCAGAAGAAGAGCCATAACGATCAGCATCGGAACATGCATGCCGGGAGCCAGAAGGCCCGGAAGAGCAAACATGATCAGCCAGTAAGCAGTTGCAGCCTGCTGTACCTGTACGTTTCCTGTGGTAAACAGTGCGCGAAGCTTTGTATATTTGCTGAAGCGCACCAGCAGGATATTTACAATAAATGCGATAAACAGAAGGATCATCGCATCGCCGAAGCCTTTTCCGAATACTTCTTCTACTCCGGCTGTAACGGCATTCTGTCCAAAATACGGATCAATAACTGTTGCGTTAATATTGAAGCGTTCACCCAGACCTACCAGTACAGGACGGAAGTTGTTAACCAGTCCGCCGGAACCAACAGTCAGAATCAGGTATCCTACAATTGCTTTAATTGTGCCTGCCAGAATATCATACCATGGTCTCTGAAGCAGAATATAACCGATCAATACAATAAAACCAATCATAAATGCCGGCTGCTGCAGGATATTTGTTGCAAAATATGACCAGATCTTAGACAAAATTTCCATAAGTCACCCCTTATTCCCTCTCTTAAATCAATCCAGATATTGTTTCTGGATTTCCAACAGATCTTCCGGTGTTTCAGCCTTTAATAAGGCTGCCACCACTTCTTCGTTCATCAGAAGTTCTGACAGACGAACCATATTGTTCATGTGCTGCTCCGCATTGCAGGAAGCCAGCGTAAAAAACAGCTGTGCGTCCTTTTCCGGATCCTCCGGATCAAAAGAAACCGGCTTGTCCAGCTTCATAAAACCAATGCTGGTCTTATGTACCCCTTCAGCCCCCTCCTGAGAATGGGGCATGGCAATGTTTGGCATAAGCACAATATATGGACCATATTTCTCCACGCAGGCAACAATATCTTCCTTATAATTTGCCTCTATCGTACCGTCTGCCTCCAGACTTTCGCAGCTCATGCGGATGGCTTCCTTCCAGTCCGGCGCTTCAGCTGCAAACTTATAATGTTTCTGCTCTACAAATTCTCTCAGCATATAACTTTCCCCCTAACACTTATCTGACCTTACAGGCAGGAACGGAATGGAATATTCTGAGGATGTTCGAAGCAGTCCTCAAATCCGCGTCTGTGGTGGTAAGCTTTCTTATCCTTATCTGTAGGATATACATATTTTCCTCCCACTTCCCAGAAGAATGGATGGAACTTGTAGTCCAGACGGTCTTTCTTCATATCATAAAGTACCCGGATTTCATTGATATCTGCCATAAAGTTGGTCCATACGTCATAGTGGATCGGGATTACAACCTTGGCTCTCAATGCCTCTGCCATACGGAGAATATCTACAGAGGTCATCTTGTCTGCCATACCCACAGGATTCTCACCATAGGAACCAAAAGCCACATCTACATCATAATCTTTGCCGTGCTTTGCAAAGTAAATGGAGTAGTGGGAATCACCGCTGTGATAGATATTTCCGCCCGGAGTCTTAATCAGATAGTTTACTGCCTTGTCATCCATATCGGTAGGACAAATTCCTGTAAGCTCTTCTCTGTTCTCGCTGGTATCATCTGTTGTTACCAGGCAGGTTCTGTCAAAGGAATCCAGAGCAACGATCTCAACGTCTTTGATCTTAATCGTATCACCCGGTTTTACTGTAATGCAGCGATCTGCAGGAACACCCCATTTCTGCCACAGTTCTACAGATTTCTTCGGTCCGATAAATGGTACGGGAACCTCTTCTCCCTTTTCGTTTGTTGTTGTCATGCCGCTCTTAATTACATGGGCTGCATACTCAGCGCTCATATGATCCTGATGGTAATGGGTCGCCAGCACTGCGTCTACCTGCTTAATGGCAAAGGGATCGATCACAAAGGGGACTGCTCTTAAGTTAGGCTGCATCATTCTGCCGCCGCACATATTTGCCATCTGATGTCCCGGCTTCATCTTTCCGTCTCCATGGGTTCTCTTTCCGTTTCCGGCCCAAAGATCTACGGTAAGATTGCATCCTCCAGGAGTCTTAAACCAGATACCGGTACATCCCAGCCACCACATGGCAACAGTTCCCGGCTTCACCTCCTCGTTCTCAATCTCCTCATTCAGCCAGGTTCCCCACTCGGGAAATGTCCCCATGATCCAGCTCTCTCTTGTGATCTCATCAATCTTGCTCATTTCGCATCCTCCTTGTTTTTGATCATTTTTATGATTGTTCTTATGCGTTCATCTCTGTCTTTACTTGAATATTAGCACTTTTTGTGCAGTATGGCAATGGTATTATATGATTGTTTCATATTTTATATGATTCATTTATTATTTTGCATTATATTACACGTGATTTAACTTATCTTTTATATATTTTATCCATAATTTTTACCATTCCATTTGTTTTATCTTTGTATTTTAATTTAATTTTTTATATATTTACTTATTATCCTGATTTTTACATACTTTCTTCTTGGTTATATGATTCTTTTTTATGGATTTCGGTCTTATCTTTTAGTCGTCATCCCTTCATATGATTCTTTTTACGATATCAGCGTGTTCACCTTTTCGATCGAGTAGGAGGCGGTGATTAACCGCCGTCCTCTCACAGCACCGTACGTACCGTTCGGTATACGGCGCTTTCAATAGTTGACGTGCACAGACTGGTAGGCTGTGGCTAAATCATAATAGCCACTGTTTATCAGTCTTTCTTTATTCAGCGCCCAAATCACAGCTTTGTTATTACTGATATACCAATACTTTCTGCGACTGTTTGCTATTGTTGCCGCATAGTGTTCTGGAATTCCCAGCTTGACTAGATTCTTATATTTTGTTCTAGGTTTCTTCCACTGTTTCCATATACACATACGTATTCTGTGATAGAGCCATCCGTTAATGTCAGAGATTTGCCCGTGAGTTAGTATGTTCCTCACATCCAGCTTCCTTCAGATCCCACCTCACGATGGACACCCTTGCCTTCGGCTATATCCTTCCCACTACCGGGCGGATTCGGGACTTTAACCCGTTAGAAACGTGCGCCGCTAGGCGCACCATACAAAAAGCTGCCCCCAGTCCCCAAGGGAACCGGGAGCAGCACATTTCTCCAAATCTCATAACTATGATCAGGATATAAATCCTTTAAGCATCTCACCCAGCATCCGCTTCTGATCCGGGTTCAGGTCCTGAAGCCAGTTTTCACCGGAACGGTCCTCTCTGGCGTCTCTGGATACTTCCCTGAGAGTTTCCCTGCTGGCTGCGGTCTGTTCTGCACTGCGTCTGGCATGAACTCTGCGGTCTCTTCCGATGGAGCGCACAGGAGCCGCTTCCCGGCGTTCTTCCTCTGCCGCCGGAGCAGGCTGCTGGTCTGATGCCGTCTCACGCTCCATCCGGGACCACATTACATTTTCCACATGATCCTGAAGACAGGTAAGGAGATGCTGGCGCTTTGCCTCCAAATTTACACCGTAATCCACAAACACGGTGGCCATCCCTCCAAAGATACCCATAACGCCATACAGGACAATGTAGTAATTATCGCTTCTGTTCCAATAGGAGAGGAACGCCGCCGCCCCTCCTGCGAGAAAGCATAAAAGCGTCAGCTGTCCTCCCAGATTTTCAAATCCCTGAAGGCTGATCCCCATAAAACGCAGGCTGTAAATCTGGCGTTCCAGATATACTCTGGTGTTGTTCATTCCCATATTGATCCTGTATGTATCCTCCGCATTCTGGCGCAGGGCGCGCAGATACCGGTTTTTTGCAAGCGCCAGATTGGAGCTCTCCCGAATGAGACGTTTATAGAAGCTTCCCGCTGCGAGCCTTACCATAATTCCTCCCAGACAAATTGCTGCCAGCAGATACAGAGCTCTTCCAGTCTCCAAAAAACTCATCATAACCAATTCCCCTTTCTATACACTACCATCATTTCTCTGCAGCCTATAGGCCGCTGCAGGCCGCCGAACCCGTCCCTGCAGGTCTGGAACATTTTCCGAAAATGATCCGAGCGGCTTCGGTAAGGTCTATTATAGTCCGGGAATTGGATTTGGGAAGTTGAGAACCCCTAGAATCGTTCGTCAAATTCCCCCACGAAACGATTCTTAAGGTAAAATGCTGCTACATGCAGCGAACCATTTCCGTCATCAGGTTTACGCTGTGGCGGATGGCCTGAGCCTCGAAAACAGCGTAATCTACACCGGCGCTGTCATCTGCCTTGTCAGAAATAGCGCGCAGGATCAGGAATGGGATACGGTTAAAATAGCACACCTGAGCAATGGCCGCTCCCTCCATCTCTGTACACATACCGGAAAATGTTTCACTGATCCACTGCTTTTTATCCTTATCAGAAATAAACTGATCCCCCGAAACAACACGGCCTGTAAAAGTGCCGATCTCCGGATTCACCCGGCTGCAGCATTCCTTTGCAAGAGTAACCAGTGTTTCATCTGCCGGAAATGAAAGCGTATCTACTCTTGGGATCTGCCCCGCTTCATAGCCAAAGGCTCTGGCATCCATATCGTGCTGCAGAGCGTCTGTAGAAATCACAATATCACCGATATTGATCCGGGCGTCCAGAGAACCTGCAATTCCCGTATTGATGATACAGGAAGGCGCATAGCGGTCCGCCAGAATCTGAGCGCACATGGCCGCATTTACCTTGCCGATGCCGGAACGGACTACCACCGTGTCCTTTCCTTCCAGCTTTCCCTTATAAAATTCCATGCAGGCCCGGGACTCCACCTGTACCTCTGTCATTTTTTCTTTTAACATAGCCACTTCTTCATCCATGGCTCCGATAATTGCTATCATTGCAATTCCTCCTTATTCTGATCGGCGGCGCTGTCTGAAAGCCGCTTTTTCTCAATTATACTGTGGCCTGCACCATTTTTTCAAGCATCTTCTTGACAATCCACCCGCCTTGGGGCATAATCGAATCTGCATTGACTATGAAACAACGATTTTAATTGGAGGTTAATTACATGATGACATATAAAACACACGGCGTATGTTCCAGAGCCATTACCTTTGATGTAGACGGCAATAAGCTCACCAATGTCCAGTTTGCAGGCGGCTGCTCCGGCAATACCCAGGGCGTTGCAAGACTGGTAGAGGGTATGGATGTAGATGAGGCGATCCGCCGTCTGGAAGGCATTCAGTGCGGCCCCCGTCCTACCTCATGTCCTGACCAGCTAGCACAGGCATTAAAGGAATATAAGGCACAGCTGGCATAAAACAGCACTGCTTCGGATTCTTATAAAAACTGTATCCATATGCTGTACTGCGGATCGTCTGCCGCCGGTACAGCATTTTTTACGCACTGCATTTTATAAAAAAGGAGATTTGCCATGGCAAAGCTGCCCGAAAAAGGCCAGACTCTGTGGGGCTTTACTGTCACAGAGCGCAACTCAATTTCCATGCTGGGAGCTGAAACTGCGGAACTGTTCCACCCTTTCAGCGGAGCCAGACTTTTATATATACATAACGACGACCGGGAGCTTGGGTTTAATCTGATCTACCGGACTCCGCAGCTGGATAATCTGGATTCCAACCATATATTAGAGCATCTGATGCTCTGTTCCTGCCCTTCCTATCCCAGCCGGGATGTGTTCTTTGACATGGACAGCAAAAGCTATTCCACCTTTATGAACGGGATCACGGACAATACCTGCACCTGCTATCCGGTCTGCTCCCTGAGCATGGAGCAGCTTATAAAGCTTATGGATGTCTTTTTATGCTGTATGGAAGAACCGGAGGCTTTAAAGGATCATCGGTTCTTTATGAGGGAGGGGCTTCGGTTTGAACTGGAGGATACGGATGGAGAGCTTTCCATGCTGGGAACGGTTCTCAGCGAAGACTGGGGGCATTTAACAGATCTGGAGGAAAATGCGGACAGCGCGGCTGCCCAGGCATTGTATGAAGGGCAGATTGCAGCCAATCTTCTTGGAAGAGCCCATTTCCATTATAAAGAAATCACCTTTGAAAAAATCCGTCAAACCTACGAACAGCTTTATGACTATTCCAACTGCCTGATGATCCTCTACGGAGACGCCGACCTGGAGGCGGTTCTGCGTTTTCTGGATGAAAAACACTTATCACGCTTCAAAAGCAGAAACCTGAATCTTCGCCCCCTTTTTGAAGGGCCTGTGTCTTCCGGTTTCCGAAAAACAGAGGTCAAAAGTCCGGCCTATGAAGGAAGCCCGGCCGAACACTCCTCTGTGATCGACTATACCATTGATCTAAGCGGGCTGTCCCAGGAGGATGTGATCTGTATGGGGTTCTGTGCCGGAATGATGGATCAGGATACCTCTCCGGTTCAACGGGCCGCCAGATCCCTTGGCCTTAACAATATTATCGACGTCTATCTGGATACGGCGCTGGCCCGGCCGGTTTTAAAATTCCGCCTTCAAAATGGGGATAAAGAACAGCAGGAGCTGTTTTTTCAGACCGTAAATCAGGGGCTTGCAGACATGGCGGAAAATGGAATTGCAGACGAGCTGTACCATGCAGTCATAAAGGAAAACAGGCTGGCCGATCTCCTTATGAGGGAAACGCCCCATCTGGGCTTTCATCTGTCCGAGGATATCGGACGCTTCTGGAGCCTTACCGGACGAACCGACTACTACTCCCTTTACGAACGTACCTTCACACATTTCAGTGCAGATCAGGAACAGTCCATTCTGCGCAGGCTGGCAAAGCAAGTATTAAACCCGCCGTCAGCCGTACTGTCTGCAGCCATTCCCGTACCCGGTCTGGCAGAAGCTCTGGAACAGGAACGCGATCGGTGGCTGAGAGAAAAAAAGGCTTCCATGTCCCCAAAAGAGCTTCAGGCTCTCATCCGTGAAACAGCGGATTTTAAAAAATGGAGCGCCCAGGATAAAAGCTGTCTTGATTTTCTGATTCAGCCGGAGCAGCTTCCCGAACCCGAAGAGGATCCGCCCTTTTTCTCCGGCCTGCGCCATGGGATCTTCTGCTGCGGTTCCCCTTCTCCTCTTGCAGGAATCGGCAGCTACCAGCTCTTTTTTGATCTGAGCGAACTAAGCGGGGAAGACTGGAACTATCTTACATTGTATCAGATGCTGCTCACAGAACTGGATACACGCCGTTTCTGTGTGGAACAGCAGAAAAACATGGAACAGGAATATCTTTATGACTGTACCTTTGATGAACTGTATCCGGATGCAGATGCCGGCGAAAACAGCCGACCCATGATGAGCGTGGTGTGGTCGGGACTTACGGAGGACTTTGAAATCAGTCTGGATTTTCTTCTGGAGCTGATGAGAAATGGAAATTACGAAGATAGGGAAACGATTTCACAGGTGATTGAAAAATATCTCCCGGACTACGATCTGTCCAAAAGTGAAAACGGTCCTTCTCTAGCCTACAGCCTGGCAGAACGGTATATACGGCAGGACAGCCGTTTCCGTTTCCAGCTCAATTCACCTGAGATATACCACTTTTTAAAGAATATTTTAACCATCCTGATCAGGGAGCAGGCCCATCCCGATGATGAAGCGGCCAGGACAGACGCAAACCAGATAAGCAGCTCATTATATACCCTGGCCCAGAAGCTGGTAAGCCGCAGAAAGCTGATCTTTCTGGCAGCTGCCGAAAACGCTTCACTGGAACACATCCTGGATCGTGCCTCCACGTTGCTGAGCCAGCTTCCCGAGCGCAATGAAAACGGTTTCATGTTTTCCAATCATCTTTCACTTCCATCATGGGATCAGGCCCCGTCTCTTCGGACAGCCGCCTGCATTGACAGTTCTCTTGAAGAACTTAGGATGCTGGGAGATTTTAAAAAGGTTCCTGAATTTAAGGGCCGTTTCCTTCCATGGCTTCTGGCAGCAGGCGATAAATATGTAAAGCCTGCCGTGCGCTATCAGGGACGAGCCTATGACAGCGGAATTGATTTTCTTCTTCCGGCCGGATATTTTACCCTATGGAGCACAGAAGACCCTGATATCGAATCAACACTTTCCGTATTTAACCGTACCGGCCAGGCTCTGGCAGAACTAAAGCTGACGCCAGAGGATCTTCAGGGTTACATTTTAAGCGCCTATGCTCAGGCTCTCCCTCCCATCGGAATCCTGAACAGCCGTATGCGGGCTATGCGAAGATATATTATGGGGATCTCTACTGTATACATTAATGAAATGATACGCAATATACGCAACAGTACCGTAAATGACCAAAAAGAAGCGTCAGATTTAATCTGCCGTCTTTTAAAATCCGGTCCGGTATCTGTAGTCGGAAATGAAAAAATAATCCTGGAATATAAAAACCGATTTGATGAAATACTGAAGATAAAAGAAAAAAACGGTACGGTATGAAACTGTGGGGAGAGAAATCTCCCCATAAATTGGTTTGAGCCGGCAAGGCTGTCCATATGCCAACCCCGCCGGCTTAGTGATCTATGCTGCAGCGATAAATGCTGCTGTCTTCTATGTAAAAAGCTCTGACTGCTTGTTTATGTCCTTTAGTATAACCTTTAATTGTGTACGAAGTTTGACCACATGGTAAACAGTTTCTAAAATAGTTTAAGAAAAAATAACAAACATTTCCTTTTTCTTTGGATTTTCTTTTATTGACATATAATATTATACATCATATAATATTGATGTAATCATTCACAGCGGCAGATCATACATTTTCATGCCGCCAACACACGGAGGGGATGCTTATGGTATTCAACACCGGATCTGCCCTTCTGGATGCCATTGTACTGGCTGCCGTTTCACGGGAAAAGGAAGGAACCTATGGCTACCGGATCACCCAACAGGTCCGCGAGGCCATTGACATATCAGAATCTACCTTGTATCCGGTGCTTCGGCGTCTGCAGAAGGATGACTGCCTGGAGGTCTACGACCGGGCGATTGACGGCAGAAACCGCCGGTATTACCGGCTCACAGAACAGGGACGGCTGCAGCTGCAGCTCTACCAAAGAGAATGGGCAGTCTACTCCCAGAAGATTTCCCACATCATAAAGGAGGGGGACTCTTGAATCGAGAACAGTTTATGAAACAGCTTTCCTATCTGCTTCAGGATATAAGCGATGAAGATCGAACAGACGCTCTGGATTACTATGAAAATTATCTTGATGAGGCCGGATTTGGATATGAAACCGATATCACAAATGAGTTTGGAAGCCCGGAACGGATCGCAGCGATTATCCGGACCAGTCTTTTAAGTAATCCGGATGAGACAGGAGAATTTACAGACAGCGGCTATGAAAATTCCCGCTTTAAGGATCCGGGCTATGAGCTTGCAAAACAGCACCGTGAAACCGATACCTTCACCGGAGCTGACCGCAGCAAACATCCGTATACTTCCTGCGGATCCGAATCAGGCCAAACGTATGGACAGGCACAGCAAAGCCGCAGTTCCTTTCATCCGGGAGCAGAGCGTTCCGGCCCCAGGACCAGCCGCCTGTTAAAGCTTCTTTTGTGGATCGTCCTTCTTATCGTAGGAGCGCCTCTTCTTCTGGGAATCGGAGGCAGTATCGCAGGATTAACCGCAGCCATAGTTGGCATTGCTTTTGCTCTCCTTATCAGTCTTGGTGTTTTAACCGGAGGCGCTTTTATTACAGCAATTCTTGCCCTTCCTCTGGGAATTGTATCGCTTTTTATCCACCCGGTTCAGGGAATTTTTACCGCCGGAACAGGGCTGGCAGCCCTGGGAGCAGGCTTTCTCCTCTTAGCCCTCTGCCTTCTGTTTTACGGCCGACTGATTCCCCGCCTTATATGCCGGATCATTGACTGGATCAGCGGAATGCTTCATAAAGGGAGGTCACAGAGATGAATAAACTGATACGTTTCTGCATCATTGCAGGCCTGATTTTTCTTCTCAGCGGACTGCTCTTATCCGCCTGCGGGATCGTCATGGGAGGCGCTTCCTATCCTGACGTTCGGCCCCACCGGATTCACCGGATTATGGAGAGGCTGGATGACTGCATCTGAACCTGAAATTTAACATTTTCATACAAAGGAGGTCTTTCTGATTATGAATAAACGATTATACCGTTCTGTTTCCAACCGTATGCTCAGCGGCGTATGCGGCGGGATCGGAGAATATTTTGACATTGATCCCACCCTCGTGCGCCTGGCCTGGGCTATATTCACCTGCGTTACCATAGGCGCAGGAGTTGCTGCCTATGTGATTGCCGCAATTATCATACCGGCTGATAATAATATCCGCTAGGCGAAACAGCCGATTCCGGGCTCATATGCTACCGGGAATCGGCTGTTTTAGCTTTATAGGTACGAAACTGTCTTTTGTACTCAGAAGGAGTGGTTCCTGTTACAGCTTTAAATACCCGGTTAAAGTGGGTCAGACTTGAAAATCCTACTTCCTGGCTAATCTGAGTCACATTTTTATCCGTTTCCATAAAACTCCTCTGAGCATTCATAATACGGGTTACATTAATATAATTAACCAGTGTGCTGTTTGTATAGCGCTTGAACTCCCTGCAAAGATACCAGGGGCTGATATAAAACTGCTGCGCAAGGCACTCCAGCTTTAAATCTTCATAATAATGACTGTGAATATAACTTATTATTTCATTAATCCGGCTTCGTTTCTCCTGTCTGACCGGAGGCAGATCTGCCCTGACAATTACAGCTGCAAGCAAATTTAAAAGAGCTTTGCGATAACTTACCGTAAAACGTCCCGGATCCTTCTGCTCCTCCAACAGCTGCTCCATAATCCGGTGAATTTGTGTACGCTTCTTTGTATCCAGACGGCAAATTCCCCGTTCTCTGCAAAGCTCTCTGAATATCTCATCTGATCCCAGTTCCTCCTGTCTGAAATACAACACCAGCCTTTTGAATGGCATATCTTTTTCGCCATATGAATAGTGCATTACATAGGGTGGGAAAATAATAAATTCACCGGCTGTCATTTTATAGCACCGGTCCTGTACCATATGAAACCGTTCTCCTGTTTCAAGATAATACAGCTCAAAATATTCATGATAATGGGACTGTGCCATATTATCATTGACTCCTATGATACGTTCACTGGCAATTAAAGCCCCCTGAGCCATCATGATGCCTGCCTGATCGATCATTTTTACTACTCCCTCCTCCTTTGCATTTATTTAAGTTGTGTCTTTTGTTGTAAGTGCTTACATTTTCACCATAATTTTTATTGACTTTCTATATCCTTTTCTCTTTTTTTATTTCATCCACACAAAAAAACGCAAGAAATGTAAAATTTATTACAATATACTGCAATATTCGTCTGGTTTTGCCGATTCTGTTTTATTATTATATTACCACAGAACCGATCGAAAGTATACATTTTACAAACAGGAGGAACTCATTGATGAAGGTATGTATGAATGCCGGCAATGTAACAAAGAAGGGCTCTGTTTTCTGCATTTCCACCAACTGCATAGAAATCCGCCTTCTCTTTCTTACAGATCATATTCTGAGAATCAGAGCAGGATTTGATGGCGATTTTTGCGAAGAATCCTACAGTCTGGTAATGACTGCCTGGGAAGACAGAATGGACGGCTTTATGAAGCATTACAGAAAGCGTGTAGCACCGGCAGAAGCCGAACTGATTGAAGACAGCGCAGTGCAGGCTGTAATTCAGGGTAAAGAACTCAAGGTTGTGATTGAAAAGGATCCTTTCCGAATCTGTGTATATGACCGTGAAGGCTCACAGATTCATGCGGATATCCCGGATCTTGCCTATCTGGAGGATTCAAACCACCGCCGGATCCATACAAGTGAGATCAATGCTCAGGACTGCTTTTTTGGTTTCGGCGAAAAAAGCGGCGAATTTAATAAGGCTCAGAAATTTATGGTAATGAGCCCCGGAGACTCCATGGGATATGACCCCAAAGAAACCGATTCCCTCTATAAGCACATTCCATTTTATATCAAATTAAACCCTGGCACAAAAAAGGCAGTCGGTTACTTCTATCACTGTACCTGGGAATGCGACTTTGATATGGGACGTGAAAAACGAAACTACTGGAAGCCCCACAGCCGTTTCCGTACAGATGGAGGCGATATTGACCTGTTCCTCATAGCCGGACCATCTATCAGCCAGATTGTCGAGCGCTACACAGATCTGACCGGAAAGTCTGCCCTGCTTCCCAAGTATGCCCTAGGATATCTGGGTTCTTCCATGTACTATCCCGAACTGGAAGAAAACTGTGACGATGCCATCACGGAATTTATTGACACCACAAAAGAAGAAGGGATCCCTGTAGACGGCTTTCAGCTTTCTTCCGGTTACTGCGCCATCGAAACAGAGGAAGGAATCAAGCGCTGTGTGTTTACCTGGAACAAAAAACGCTTTAAAAATCCTAAAGATTTCTTTGCACAGATGAAAAAACGAGGCGTCTGCGTATCTCCCAATGTAAAGCCGGGTATTTTGCTGGTACATCCCAGACTGGAAGAAATGAAAGCCAAAGGCATGTTTGTAAAAGCCAGCGACAGTGATCAGCCGGGTATCGGAACCTGGTGGGGCGGAAAAGGTATGTTTACAGACTTTACCAGCTCCTCTACCCGTGAAAACTGGAAAATGATGTTAAAAGAAAATGTGTTAGACTATGGTACAAGCTCCATCTGGAATGATAACTGCGAATATGATTCCATGGTAGATAAGGACTGCCGGGTATCCTTTGAGGGAAAAGGCGCTACCATCGGTCAGTTAAAATCTGTTATGTCCAATATTATGTGCCATATCACAGATGAAGCAATCCATGAAACCTTTGAAAACACACGGCCCTATATCGTATGCCGTTCCGGCCATTGCGGAATTCAGAAATACGCCCAGACCTGGGCAGGCGATAACCTGACCTGCTGGGATTCCCTGAAATACAATATTGCAACCATACTTGGAATGGGACTCTCCGGTGTAGCCAATCAGGGATGCGATATCGGAGGCTTCTTTGGCCCTGCTCCGGAAGCCGAGCTTCTAGTCCGCTGGATCCAGAATGGTATTTTCCAGCCCCGTTTCTCCATCCATTCTACCAATACGGATAACACCGTTACCGAACCCTGGATGTACAGCGGCTGTACCGGCTACATCCGCAGCGCAATTCTGCTACGTTACCGCCTGTTCCCCTATCTGTATTCTCTGATGGAGCGGGCCCATACCACAGGACTTCCGATTATGGAACCCATGTGCTACGCCTTCCAGAATGATCCTGCCTGCTATGAGGACGGAATTAACTTTATGTTCGGTGATTCTCTTCTGGTAGCAAATGTAGTGGAAAAGGGCGCAAAAATCCGCAGCGTCTATCTCCCCGAAGGAAGCGCCTTCTATGACTTCTATACAAGAGAAGTATATGAGGGCGGACAGACCATCGAATTCCCTGTAAATCTGGGAAGCATTCCTCTGTTTGTGCGAAGCGGCGCCTTGATCCCCATGGCATCAAACCAGATGATGAATCTGATGAATGAAACAGTCACAGGACTTACCATCCTGTGTGCGCCTGACAAAGACGGTTCCTTTATACTTTATGAAGATGACGGCGTATCCATGGATTATGAGAAAGGGCTATACTTAAAAACCGTTATCACCATGACTGCAGGCGAACGTACTGTCATTGGCTTTAAACAGGAAGGAAGCTTTGAAACCTCCGTTGAGACCATCGCTCTGGATATGATCCACCGTGAGAAAGCCCCTTACTGGGTAAGCGTTAATGGAGAAATACTCCCACATTTCCTTCACCGTCGTAAATTTGAGGAGGCTGGCTGCGGCTGGTATTACAGCCAGACTCTGAAATCCGTTCAGATTAAATATAATAACCCCAAAAAGGATCATCAGGTTCTTGTTTCCTTTGAGCAATTCGATCTGATCGGTATGTAAGCTTACAATTGCAGCCAAAAACTGCAGATCACTATTTTTAAGTATGAAAGGAGTAACTAGTGTGAAGAAACTTGCAGCAATCAGCGCCGCTCTGGTTATTGCAGCAGCCGGGCTTTCTGGCTGTGCTTCCCAGAGCGCTGCTTCCAGCGCAGAGGCTACCAGAGAAAATCCTATGATCCTTTCTCTGGCTCATGGGCTCAGCGAAACTCATACCGTACATATTGCCATGACGGAATTTGCACAAAATGTAGAAGAACTCACAGATGGAAGAATTCAGGTTCAGATTTTTCCAAACGGCCAGCTTGGTTCTGAGAACGAAAATATGGAGCAGCTGATGGCCGGCGTTATTTCTATGACAAAAGTCTCAGCCCCCGGACTGGCAACCTACAATGAAGCGTATCATACCTTTGGGCTGCCGTATATCTTTGACAGTACCGATGATTTTTACCACAAAATGGATTCCCGTCCCATGCAGGACTTTTTCCTTTCCACAGAGAATGACGGCTTTGTAACCTTAACCTACTACACCTCCGGCGCACGTTCTTTCTATACAAAGGATAAGGCAATCCGCACTCCTGAAGATTTAAAAGGCCTGAAAATCCGTGTACAGGATATGAAATCCCAAACCGATATGCTAAAAGCCTTAGGTGGTATTCCTGTGGCGATGTCCTATGGAGATGTGTACACCTCTCTTCAAACCGGTATTATTGACGGAACAGAAAATAACGAAACAGCCCTCACCACCGGAAAGCACGGAGAAATCTGTAAAGTATTTTCCTCCGACCAGCATGCCATGATTCCGGATGTTATGGTTATGAGCTCCAAAGTATGGAAGTCCATTACTCCCGAGGATCAGCAGATTATTCTGGAGGCAGCCAGAAAATCCACAGACAGCCATAAAATTGCATGGAACACAGCGATTGAAGAAGCAAAAAAAGAGGCGTCCGAAACCATGGATGTCACCTTTGTTGAGGATGTGGATAAAGAGGCGTTTCGTCAGGCTACTGCAGGTATGATTTCCGATTACTGCAGTCAGTATCCCGGTGTACAGACCCTGCTTGACATTATCAATTCAGCAGAATAGGAGAGGCTATATGAGAGAATTTTTAACATCTGTAAAAAAATGGATGACTTTTCTTTTGTCCAGAATTGCAACACTTCTTCTTTCCGTAATGACGTTTTTAGTACTGTATCAGGTATTTACACGTTATGTCTTAAACAGCCCTGCCGCATTTACGGAGGAGCTGGTACGTTATTCCCTGATCTGGACCGGATTTATCGGCGCTGCCTATGCATTCAGTACAAGGGAGCATATGTCGCTTGTGCTCCTTCAGGAAAGCTTAAAGCCAGAAGGCCGCCGGATCCTTATGATCTGCATTGACACCCTGATTCTTATATTTGCCATTTTTATTATCACCATCGGCGGTTTTAAGCTGGCCATGAGCGCCCAGAAGGTTTATTCTGCCCTTCTTGGCATTCCAAGAAGTCTGGTTTATGCAATGGCTCCTGTTTCAGGTATTTTTATCATTATTGCACAGCTCATCAATCTTTATGAGGATGTGACAGGTATTAAAATTGAAGGAGAAAATGAGTCATGAGTATTGGTATTACAACGGCCGTCCTGTTTGCGGTATTTGCAGCCCTTCTTTTCCTTGGCTGTCCCATTTCCGTAGGCATTGTAATTTCTTCTATTGTTGCTGCGGTATCCTCCCTCTCCTGGGATCAGATTACCTTTATCACCATGCAAAAAATGAACAGCGGTGTGGAAAGCTTTTCCCTTCTTGCAATCCCGCTGTTTATCCTGGCAGGAAACATAATGAACAACGGTGGTATTGCCAAACGCCTTGTAAACTTCGCTCAGCTTTTTGTAGGCTGGTGTCCCGGCTCTCTGGCTTTAGCTAATATTGTAGGCAATATGCTCTTTGGAGCGCTTTCCGGTTCCTCTGTTGCCGCAGCTTCTGCCATGGGAGGCTGCATCTACCCGATCCAGAAGGAAGAGGGCTATGATCCAGCCTTTGCAACGGCAGCTAATATTGCTTCCGCACCTACCGGTCTTCTGATTCCGCCAACCAGCGCATTTATCGTATATTCCACGGTTGCAGGCGGAGTATCTATTTCCACACTGTTTATGGCCGGTTATGTTCCAGGACTTCTCATGGGGCTTGGTTCTATGGTTGTAGCTTTTTTGTATGCAAAAAAACATAAGTATCCAACCTCAGGCTTTCCATCCATGCAGACTGCAGTAAAGGTTACTCTGGAGGCTCTTCCCAGCCTTCTGCTGATTATCATCGTAATTGGCGGTATTGTAAGTGGTATCTTTACAGCAACTGAGGGGGCAGGTATTTCCGTACTGTACTGCCTGATTCTTTCTCTCTGCTACAAAAGCATTAACTTTAAGAGTTTTTCTAAAATCCTGGTAAGCAGTGCCTGCACCAGCGGCATTATCCTGTTCCTGATCTCCGCCTCCTCAGCTATGTCCTTTGTAATGGCATATTCAGGAATCCCGGCAGCCATCAGTACGGCTATTATGTCTGTTTCTTCTAACAAATATGTGATCCTGCTGCTGATGAATGTAATTCTGCTGGTAATTGGTATGTTTATGGATATTACTCCTGCAATCCTGATCTTCACACCGATTTTCCTTCCTATTGCAGAAAACCTTGGAATGAGCAATATCCAGTTCGGTGTTATGCTGATTTTTAATATGTGTATGGGAAATATAACGCCGCCTGTAGGATCTGTCCTTTTCGTAGGCTGCGGTATCAGCAAAATCAGCATTGAACAGGTAGCAAAAACTTTACTACCTTACTTTATTGTACTTTTTATCCTTCTGCTGGCAGTTACCTATATCCCTGTACTTTCTCTGGGCTTACCCTCTCTGATGGGGCTGCTCTAAGAAGAGCAGCTCTCACATTCCTCCACCTCTAAGGACTTGGAGCGGACATAGTAAATCGTCTTTACGCCTTCTTCCCAGGCCTGGATATACAGGTTTAAAACCTTGCGGAAGGTATAGCTGTTGGTGATATACAGGTTCATGCTCTGAGCCTGGTCGATATGGCGCTGGCGGATGCCGCAGGCTTTTATGCTCCAGCTCTGATCTAACAGATGGGCATTTTTATAATACCAGTATGATTCGGGAGTCAGCTCCGGGGCCACCCTTGGGAGCATGGCTCCCTTTTTTTCTTCCAGATAGAAGCGGTGCATAATGGGGTCAATACCGGCTGTGGTTCCCGAAAGGATACTGGTTGAGCTGGTAGGAGCAATGGCTAAAAGATATGCATTCCGCATTCCCTGGGCTGCCTTTGCGGCAATCTGTTTCCATCGGCTTCCCGTATAGCCCCGTCTGGAAAAATAGGTTCCGGTCTGCCAGCCGCTGCCCTCAAACAGAGGATAGCTTCCCTTTTCCTTTCCCAGATCCGCACTGGCCTCGATGGCAGCCTGGCTGATCCGTTCAAAAAGCCTGTCCACAAACAGAAGGTGCTCCCGGCTCTCCCATTTAATCCTCCGCTTTGCCAGCATATGGTGATAGCCGGAAACTCCCAGCCCGATGCTTCTGTATGCATGGTTTGTAAGCTCTGCATAGGGAAGAGGATAAAAATTAAGGCCAATTACATTGTCCAATGCCCGGACTGCGGTCCACACGGTATCCTCTAACACGCCATCCTCCTCCAAAGGAATATTTCCCAGAGAAAGGCTCGCCAGATTACACACCACAAAATCCCCCGGACGCACCCTGGTAACAACCACAGGATCGCCGTCCTCAGTCTCTACCGTCTGGCTGACGGTTTCCATGGGAGACATATTCTGCGCAATTTCCGTACAGAGATTGGAGCAGTAAATCATTCCTTTATGGCTGTTGGGATTGGCCCGGTTTACAATGTCCCGGTTAAAGGCAAAGGGCGTTCCCGTTTCCACCGCAGATTTGATAATCAGACGCACCAGCTCCTTTACCGTCACCGTTCTGCGGCTTAACCGGGAATCTGCCACACATTCCTCATAGCGCGTTTCCCATTCTTCCCCAAAATAATCTTCCAGAAAATAGCCCTTTACCTCATGGATCTCATGGGGGCAGAACAGATGCCAGGGAGCATCCAGATTTTCCTTTGCCAGTCTCCAAAACCGATCCGGATAACATACAGCCGGAAAAATATCATGCGCCTTCATCCGATCGTCGCCGTTATTGGTGCGGAGCTGAAGAAATTCCGGCAGATCCCTATGCCATGCATCCAGATATACGGCGGCGGCTCCCTGGCGCATCCCCAGCTGATCTACGGCTACTGCTGTATCATTTACAAGACGGATCCAGCGGATCACACCTCCGGCCGCACCTTCAAAGCCCCGGATGCTGCTTCCGGCCGCGCGTACCTTTCCGAAATACAGTCCCATGCCGCCGCCGAATTTGCTGACGCGGGCAAAATTGTCAATGCTTCTGTAAATTCCCTCCAG
Organism: Clostridium sp. AT4; assembly: GCF_001517625.2. Taxonomy (GTDB): domain Bacteria; phylum Bacillota; class Clostridia; order Lachnospirales; family Lachnospiraceae; genus Enterocloster. The sequence continues at coordinate 106,137 of NZ_LN999825.1, forward strand.
ACTGTCGGAAACCGTATCAATAAAGCAGCTGGAAAGCTGATGGTAAGGCTTTCTTGCATTGGAAAGCGTAGGGGTAGCCATAGTCACATACATCCGGCTGAGCATATCATAAAACTTTCTCACCCAGTACAGGCGGTCTTTTTTCTCTTCCATGGCAAGATGGAGGGCAATTCCCAAAAACATCTCCTGAGGCGTTTCTAACGGCTCCTGACGGCGGCTTCGGATCACATAGCGTTTAAGCAGCAGATCCAGTCCGGAATAGGTAAACAGATGATCCCTTTCCGGACATAAAAACGTCTCCGCCTCCTGTATCTCCTCCTTTGTATAGTGTTCCAAAATGTATTCCCCATAGAGTTTTTCCTCTGTCAGATAACAAAGCTTGCTGTAAAAATCCGTGATTCCCAGCACTTTAAGCCGTCCTGACAGCTCCCGCCTGAAGGATGCTCCCAAAAGCCTGGCTGCGATCAGCTCCCACTTTGGAGACTGCGCGCTGGTAAGCTCCACTGCCGCTTTTACGAGAGCCGCCCAAAGCTCCGGCTCTTCCATTCCCGGTCTGGCAAAACTGCGGAATTTTTCCTCCAGAAACTCAAGACTGTACGCTTCATCCGTAAAATCAGAACATGTTCCCTCTAAAACGGTTCTTAAGAGCACCTGAAGCTCTGCATCCTCCTTAAAAATCTGCATTATCATTTCCATATATTATATCCTTTTCTTTTATAAATCATCAATCAGGGCCGTGCTCTTGGCATAAGCGGTGCTCCGGGCCTCAAAAAAATCCGTCTTTACCAGATTTGCATTGGAATACTGGCTGACCCAGGCCATATTTTCCGGCTCCTTTTCAAATCCTTCATAGACAGGGTCAAAACCCAGGCTCACCCAGCGGAGATTTCCCAGATAATAAATATAATCCCGGATCATTTCGGCTGTGAGGCCGGAAATACGATCCCCGATCACATATTCCCCCCACAGGATTTCCTGGCGGACGCCCTCCATCAGAAGTTCCTTCATCATTTTCACATTTTCGTCTGTAAACAGCTCCGGACGTTCCTGCTTTAATTCCCGGATCATGTTTCTGAACAGCCACAGATGGGTATTTTCATCCCGATTGATATAACGGATCTCCTGCGCAGAACCGGGCATCTTTCCATTGCGGCTCAAATTGTAAAAGAACATGAATCCGGAGTAAAAATAGATTCCTTCCAGAATATAATTTGCCATCAGGACGCGCAGAAAGGCCTCAGGGCTTTTATTTTCCTGAAATCCATTGTAGCATTCCCCGATAAAGGTATTGCGTCTTAAAAGATGCTCATCTGTCTTCCACTGGTACAAAATAGCGTCACGCTCAATGGGACTGCAGATCGTATCCAGCATATAGCTGTAGCTCTGGCTGTGGATACATTCCTGAAAGGTCTGTATATTCAGACAAAGGTTAATCTCATTTGCAGTAATGTATTCTCCAATATTGGGAAGATTGGCTGTCTGGATGGAATCCAAAAACACCAGAAAGCTTAAAATCTTATCATAGGCGGCCCGTTCCGCAGGGGCCAGCTTCGGATAATCCTTCTTATCCTGTCCCAGACTGATTTCCTCTGGAATCCAGAAATTATTCATGGCCTGACGGTACCAGTCCTTGACCCAGGTATAGCGCATATTGTTAAAATCATTCAGATTTGTGGTATTTCCCCCGATCATGCGTCTTGCATTAAGACTGGTATCGCCCTGGGGATTAAAAAGCGGCTTTTTCGTAAGCTGATCCATGGATGTTCCTTTCATTTTTTAATATCATATTTATTATCTTAACATGGACTGTCAATATATCCTCTTTTTGAATTCCCTGCGTTTCCTGAAAAAAACACTGGCAATCTCTATGAAAGTAGGCTATAATGGGCTGAATGGTTTTTCAGAAAGAGGGTGACATTATGCACAAATATATGCGAACCATCGGATTCAGCCAGTATACCTCCCGCCAGGATCTGGATAAGCTTTTAAAAAAGCTTGTAAAGGACGCTTCCAAATCTGATATTTTAAAAGAATCTGACGGAGAAATGTTCTGCGAACTGCGGGCACAGACCGCTCCCGGCATGGGCGTTGCCATCGCCGGACGTTTAAGCCAGAGAGGAATCTTTAAGCAGGAATACTATTTCCCATATGTAGAAAGCAGCCAGGTCACATCCACCGCGGACTGCTCGATCCAGCGCCATACGGAGCGTGAAACCTTTGCAGGCCTTTTAGATGAATACCGGGTAGGGATTTCTCTGATCTTTTATATGGAAAATTCGATGGAATACCGCCTGCGCCTTAAAAACAGCCAGCCGGTCTTTCCAAAGAGCGCTTCGCTCTCGGCTCTGTCCATTCATGGAAAAATCCTTCTTCCGGTCCAGAAGACACCCCAGCAGACGGAAGACCGAAAAAAAGCGGCCAGCAAACGCAGCCGTCTCATCGAAGCCGCCAAACGGGGCGATGAAGAGGCCATCGAAACACTGACCGTAGAAGATATTGATCTTTTCTCCTCTGTATCACGCCGTGTGGCAAGAGAGGATATTTATTCCATTGTAGACACCTGCTTTATGCCCTCCGGCATTGAGTGTGACCAGTATTCTGTCATTGGAAATATTTTATCTGTGGACCGCAGGATCAACCGCATTACCGGAGAAGAAATCTTTCTTCTGGGCCTGGAATGCAACGACCTGCTCTTTACAGCTGCAATCAACGCTGCCGATCTCTTAGGAGAGCCTGTTCCCGGACGCCGTTTTAAGGGCCAGGTATGGATACAGGGAAATGTATGCTTTGAAGCCTAGTTCTATTCCGCCTTCACTCTCTCAAATATGTACCTTGTATCGGAAGAAAGCTCCTCTCTGAACCGATATCCCAATCGGTCAAAGCTGCGGATTTCTGACGGATCCTTTATGCGGTTTTCCGCCATAAAACGAACCATTTCCCCGCGGGCCATTTTTGCATAGGTTCCCTTTGTCACAAGCTTTCCTCCGGCTTCTTCACAAAAGACCGGAGTGATATATCTGTCTTCTTCAGAAAGACAGACCTCAATACATTTGGAATACTCTTTGGAAGCCAGATTTAGGATGATTCCACTTTCATCTCTTACTGCCTCATACAGCCTGTTTCCCCACAGAGCGTACAAATCCTTATATCCGCCGACAGCGGCCCTGGCCTGCATCTCCAGGCGGTAAGGCGTCACGCCGTCCATAGGCCTTAAAACGCCGTAAAAAGCCGACAGGATGCGCAGATGCTCCTGAATATATTCAAACTGCCCTGTTTCAAATACAGCCGGAGCCATATACTGATAGGCGATCCCTTCATAGGAGAGCACTGCCGGGGTAAGGTTTTTTCTCAGATCCATGTGGGCCAGACGTTCAACGTTCTGCCCCACGATCCGGTCATTACAGACCCACAGCCGTTTCAGCTCCTCCTGCGTTCTTGATCTAAGCCAGGCTAAAATCTCCTCCGTCTGATCCAGAAATTCGGGAAGACCCATATATGCAAGCGTATCCGGATCTTCCTTCATCTTTTTAGCCGGTGACAGTATGATCCTCATTCCAGCTCACCCAACATCTTTTCTGCATCTTCCGCAGCCTTTACCTTATCATTTGCACGGATGATAATTCCATTTTCATCAATCAGATAGGTTGTACGGACGACGCCCATGGAAACCTTTCCATAGTTCTTTTTTTCCTTCCACACATCATAGGCCTCAATGACCTTGCGCTCCGGATCGGACAACAGAGTAAATACAAGACCGTACTTTTCTTCAAATTTCTTGTGAGAAGCCACTGTATCTCTGCTCACGCCTAAAACAACAGTTCCCTTTTCCATAAACTGGGGATACCGCTCAGAAAATCCGCAGGCCTGTTTGGTACAGCCTGGTGTGTTATCCTTTGGGTAAAAATACAGGATTACCTTCTTTCCTCTGTATTCTTCTAATGTGTGTATTGTTCCGTTCTGATCCGGAAGTTCAAAATTGGGAGCTTTGATTCCTGTGTTCAGCATGGTGAAATCCTCCTTATATATGGTAAATTTTTGTTACGATAATTGGGGTATGGACATATAATAAATAGTTTTTATGGGAAATACAAGTGAAATTTCTGTTTCATCCTGTCATCATGCTGACTCCGTCTTCAAATTTCGATGAAAGCTCAGCTTCACCATATAAATCAAAAAACGCCGCACCCCCTTACAAAAAGTAAAGGACTACGGCGTCATCTTCCAGCGTTCCCGAGGTGACTTGAACACCCGATCTACCGCTTAGGAGTACAAGTTGGGAGTTATTTTGCTGGCATCCAAATGTTTCCCTATGTTCGTGAATGCCTTGATTTTACTTGCTTTTATGTTCTTCTGTGTCTGAATAAGAAAATTGAAATCTGCCTGGGTCAAACGCATTTTAGGTGGCAAAATGATGGCATTGCCACCTTGGGGCTTTAGCCTTTGCGAAACCTCTAGTTCATACATATGGCTACCATTGTCTTCTGCAGGCAGCAATGATAACGTGATTTCCTTATTAAATTACTCAATATTATACAGTGAGTACAGCCGGATGGCGATATGGTTTTGACTACTCATGATTACATTCTAAAGAAGTTTTCGATTCCAATCAATAAAAACATCTTCCACAGATATTGCATTAAAAATATCTAATTTTAGTTCTTCATCAGAATCATATGTACAGGTTAGTATTGCAGCAAGAATTCTGCGAAGCAAATCTTCATCAATATGTCCAGCTGCTACATGATAACTGATATTCTCCATTTCTCGAAAGTATATATTAGCAACTGCCATATAACCATTTTTAAGCAAAAACATTGCTGTTAAAGTAATAGCTATCCGTTTATTACCATCGCAAAAGCAGTGAAATTTACAAGAACAATAAAACAAATGCAAAAGCTTATCCAAAAAAGTGGGATAGTAATTATCGTTTTGAATATGACACAATACACTTTCAAGTTTCCCTATGTCGAGTTCACAGCAATCGCCACCACCACTATTCCGAATGGTTGCAAGATGAATATCCCGTGCTTCATCTATTGAAATATAGTGTATATCGGCCATCAATTGCGCTCCTTCAATCTCTTCAATACATCTTGATTCTCATGCATAAGCAATTCAAGTTCATCGCCAGCGACTCCTAAGAATTTCTCGTATTCTTCTGCTTCCAGAGGCTTAATATACTCTTCCAATTGCATATGAAATGCATCGCGTAAAGCTATATCCCTACTAGCCATTTTGGTACGTGCTCTAAGAATCAGGGGCTTCCATAAAGGTAATGACTCAAAGGCTGAAAACAAATCTGACAATTCCCAGTTATTTAGTTTTCTTCCCAACTGCGTAGACTGACCCTTAATCATTGCCGCTAATCCACATTCGTAAGACGCAATTAGATCTAAGACCTCAGAATACATCGTATCTCTGACGCTATCTCTTTTAGACAAATGTAAAACCTGCTTATATTCCTGGGCTTTTTCTCGAAAAATGCTTTAGTAAATTTTATCCGTATAAATTGCATATTTGCTATTTCCCATGGAAACATAGTCTCTAAGAGCATCAGTAAATTCACGTCTATAGTTTTCTTCCTGCAAAAACGTACTGATAAAATCCCTGTCACGTTGATTGATATATTTTGTCGAACCGCCCGTCCTTTGATTAACGAAATCAATAACAATATCCAACATGATCTGCCGGAGAACTTTTGCATTTTCACTTTCAACCAAGAGCATCGAAATATTCAAAAATGCCTTAAAATCAAATAATGCAATTTGAGGAGTTCGATTGCTGATATGATTATGCACATGGGCTCGATCCGTGTGCGTTGCCACGATAAAGGCATACTTTCCTTTGGTAAACCGAAGGGCCAGCTCATGCCCCAATCGGTTTGCTTCCTCCGGCGTGATCTCTCCCGGTTTGAAGGACTAGCGGATCTGATAGGCGATCACTTCATGCTTTTGCCGCCGACCGGTGATCTGCTCATACTGACGCTTGGACAGCATAAACTCTTCGTCCACGGTCATGGGGTCACTCTGATAGCCGGTGACCAGTTCGCCCTTTTCGGTCTTTTCCGGATTCTTTGCATAATCCGTTCTGTCACCCAGACTCTGAGCAATGGTTTTCCCCTTGTTTACATGCAGGGGAATGAGTCTTGTTGCTACCATGGTCATCTGCTCCTTTCTCGAATTTTGGCATAAGAAAAGACCTGAGGAGTTTTTTTATTTCCCAGCTCCGGTATGTTATAAACTATTATGAAAAAATGAATTGCAAAAGCTTGCCCGTCAGCGCTTCCAGTCCCAAAGAGATCATTTCAGCAAACATCACTGCCCGGAACACCAGAACTGCAAATCCAAAAACCAGCGCAGCATAGATCCAGACGTGTTGAAACAAAAGCATCACAATGCAGACGACCAGCACCAGATATAAAAGGCCGACGACCATTGCGGAAAGGTTCAATGCAAGGGAGTAAAAAATTGAGAATACAGCGACGATTGCCATAATCGGCAGTGCGATTATTCTAAACGGGAGTTTGATCAACCACATATATACGTCTTCCATTGTCGGTTCTAATGATAATTTATGAAGCGATTGATTTCATGTCAAGGATGTCGCTTATGTATCCGGTGTGACAGCATACCTGCCACACCGTTTTTACTGGATCGTTGCCAGTCTGGCAAGGATCTCCTTCGTAATTTCCCGGATCTCGTTCTGCCTGTTCTGCAAATCTTTGATATCCTCCGTATAGATGGAGCCGGTCTCATTGGCTCGTTTTGCGTACTGATTCAGGTTGTTGCTGCAGTAACGGAGAAGCCCTTCTCGAGACCGTATGTGCACCTACAGCTGGAGAAGGGCATAAAAAAATAGCCAGAGCTGATGATCAGTCAGTTCCAGCTATGTAAATGTATTCAGTTTGTCAACCTCTCTTCTATGCTATTTCAAACGAATATAACAAGTAGATTTTCCCGTACCTTCGCGTTTTAATTCACCGGCTGCAACCAATTTTCTCAGTGCACCTTCAACAGAACTAAGACTCAGTGATGGACACTGCTCCCTGATATCCTGCTTCGTAAAACGACCGATTTTATTCAGGGTGGCTTTTCGGACCATATCAATGGCAGGAAGTTTCTCCTCCACGATAGCAAACCGGTCTCCAAAGTCCTTATATGCAGCCAGAATGGTACCCAGCAAATATTTGATGAATGGAACTGCATCCTCGGTTCCTTCGTGCCAGCCATGCTGCGAACGGCTTAGTGCCTCATAGTACAAATCCTTGTTTTTCGCGATCTTGGCTTCCAGAGAAATGTATTTGCCAACGTAGAACCCAGAGCGATACAAAAGCAGTGTAGTCAGCAGACGGCTCATTCTCCCGTTTCCATCATTAAAGGGATGGATACATAGGAAATCGTGGATGAAAACCGGAACTGCAATCAAGGGCTCCAGTTCCATATTTCCGATTACCCTGTTGTACTCTTCACAAATCCGATCCAATGCCTTCGGCGTTTCGAAAGGCGCGAGGGGAGTGAAAAGAATTTCAGTATGACCATCCGGATAAGTGGCGCTGATATAATTCTGGACATTCTTTGTCTGTCCGGCCATTGGATTATTCATATGGCTGTACATAATCTTGTGAAGCTGCAGGATGTAGTTTCTTGTCAGAGGAATGGCATCAAAGCTTTCGTGAATAATAGAAAGTACATCGCGGTATCCCGCAATTTCCTGCTCATCTCTGTTCCTGGGAGTCGTTTTCTCCTCAACCAACTGCCGGATTCGTGTATTAGTGGTAACAATACCCTCAATGGCATTGGATGCCTCTGTACTCTGAATCTTTGCAATCTCAACCAGCTTCTCTAATTCATCCGGGCGCTGCTTCAGGTAAAGCTCCTGTTTTCCAGCTTCCTTATAGATTGCGGCGATAAGCCCCAGAATCTCAGAATCCCATTTCTGCTCCCGGATTGTTGAGTAGTTAAAATCTCTCATTCCCTTAACCTCCGTTCTTTCCCTTATATTATATTGAATTTTAATGGATAGTCAATTACCTTAAATAAAAATTCCCTTTATTTCTTTTCAAAAATAAGGGGAACATGCTTTGATAAGGGATAGTATACTCTCATTTCCGGCGCTTTATTCATCACATTGTATCTGAAATCAGAGAAGAACAGAAAAATAGCCAGAACTGATGACCAGTCAATTCTGGCTATGTAACAGGTGACTTTCGCCACCCGGTCGGATTTTCTACTCCGACAGCAGTTTTGGACTTAACCGAAGAGTCCAGAAAGCAGATGTACCAGCGTGATACCTATGAGAGCCACACCACCACCGACCATGAGCTGTTTTATCCCCAATTAGGAGTAAACGTTCTGCTCGATGGCGGGCGGCGGCGTACAAAAAATCTATATGGTGTTATTAAGAGAACCGTCCCGGCAGGACAAGTCAGGCAGTGACCTGTTCCACCTCCGGGATGGGTTTGAGATTAAAATGAAAAGCTGAAAGAAAAAGTTATTATTAAAATTTTCCCAACCCAGAAGCCCCACTGTACTACAAGGCTGGTGTTAAAGACCCCAAAAACGGAAACAAGTAATCGTACCGTATGGCTGCCGACAACGCTTGCTCAATTATTGGTTCAATACAAGAAAGACCAGCAGGAATTGAAAGAGTTTTTAGGAAGTGCCTATAACGATTATAACCTCGTTATTGCTCTTGAAAATGGAAATCCCGTAGAAATCCGCATTGTTCGGGTCAGATTTACAACGCTGTGTGAGGAACACAATTTTGAAGTTGTTGTTTTTCACAGCCTACGCCATTTAAGCACAAAATATAAGCTCAAAATGACACATGGCGATATTAAGTCTGTTCAGGGAGATACAGGTCACGCCGAAGCAGAAATGGTAACAGATGTTTACTCTGAAATCGTGGATGAAGACAGACGGCTTAATGCAAAGAAGCTGGATGAAGAATTTTATGACACCCTTGATACAGAGGAACCCGAACACAATCACCATTCAGAAGCACCGGAGCCTATCAGTGACAATGACAAACTTCTGCTTGAATTGCTAAAATCCATGAAATCATCATCTACCTTAAATGAGTGTTAGCAAGCTATCTCGCAAAATAAATGGCTTTTAGAAATTCCCACGGACATAAGCAACTATACATTGCTTCCCTGTCCGTGATAACAAAAAAAGCTGTAAACCCTTGAAAACAAAGGATTACAGCGTTGTTTACTGGCGTCCATGACAGGAATCGAACCTGCGGCGTTTCGCTTAGGAGGCGAACCCTCTATCCTACTGAGGTACATGGACGTATATAAAATTTTCAGTGTTGGGCGATTGCTCCAACAAGCCCTTAGGAGGCGGTCGCTCTATCCAACTGAGCTACGGAAACAACTCCACTCATCTCTCAGACTCAAAGCCAAAAGACAAGACAGGCTACATTTTCTCTCACAGCCTGTTTTATATCATACATGATTTCCATCCAAAAATCAAGTATCAATTCCCATCCATTCCCTTCCGGTAAGTCCGCACCAGCAGCGGAACCTCTGCGATCAGCATTCCGATCCAGCCTGCCATATAGGCCAGAGGAAGGGCCTCAATTCCCATTCCCATCAGGAATACCAGCGGCAGTGCTGCCAGTACCCGCACACCCATATTGATAAAGCTGCTGATGAGGGTAATCTTCAAATCGCCAATCCCTCTGAAATAGCCCTGGATACCGTTAGTAGCTGCGGGAAGCAGATACATGGCTGCGATCAGATGGAGATAGCTTACTCCATGGCGGATGACCTCCTCATCCTTTACAAAGAGCAGCATCAAGGGCCGTGCAAAGAGAAAGCAGACAGCAAACACAGCCACGCCGTAAATCAGCTCCAGCTTCATTCCGCAGCGGAAGCCTTCCCTCATACGTTCCTTCTTTCCCGCACCTTTATTCTGGGCCATAAGAGCGGTCATAGCGTGGGCGATATTCTGCTCCGGCGTATAGGCGAAATCATCGATCCGGTTTACGACTGCAAAAGCAGCTGCCACCGATACTCCCATGGTATTTACAATAGCCTGTATTCCCAGCTTTCCCAGCTGAACGGTAGCCTGCTGCATGGCGGAAGCCCATCCATAGGAAATCGTACACTTCAGCAGCTTCCGGTCAAACACCAGCCATTTTTTCCCCAGCCGCAGCATTGGTACCTTCTTTTGTATATAAATCATACAAAACAGGCAGCAAAGAGCCTCGCTGATTACAGTGGCAATGGCGCAGCCGTTGCTTCCGGCCCTTAATACGACTACAAAAAACAGATCGCCGAAAATGTTTAATACTGCACTGATAATCAAAAAATAAAGGGGCGTATTGCTGTCCCCCAGAGCCCTTAAAGTACTGGAAAAAAAGTTATATAAAAAGGTAAACATCAGACCCCAGAAAATAATCCGCAGATACTCCTTTGTCATCTGCATGATCGACGGATCAACCTGCATGAGCATGAGGATCGGTTCTGCAAATATAACACAGATCAGGGTCAGAATGATGGAAAATACCATTCCCGATATCATGGTTGTACTGATCTGCCGGTGAAGCGTATCATAATCCCTGGCTCCGTACTGCGTTCCCATAAGGATGGCTGCTCCCATGCACAGTCCGTTGAGAAAAAGGATCATCAGAGTGGTAATGGGATTGCAGATTCCCACAGCCGCCAGTGCCTCTTTTCCAACAAAATGGCCCACGATGATACTGTCCACCGCATTGTATGTCAGCTGGAATAAATTCCCCAGCACAAGCGGAACTGTGAACTGCACCAGCATGGGCATTATTTTTCCGGTCGTCATATCCTTTGTCATACTGTGTTCTCCCTTGTCATTCTCTTTCATACTATAAAATGTAAACACTTACAATATTAGTGCATTTCAGGAGAATGTCAAGAAAAAACTCCTTCTCGTCTCTGCATTTTGCACCGCCTCCGGCGTATCCTGAAGTCCGGTGCGCAGCTTTACTCCACCTTCATCATCCGATACCCCACTCCGATATGGGTCTGGATATACTGGGGGGAATCGGGCTCGCTCTCCAGCTTTTTACGCAGAGTTGCCATAAATACCCGCAGGGAGGCGATATCATTATCCCAGCTGCTTCCCCATACCTTCTGCGTGATATAAGTATGGGTCAGGACCTTTCCCACGTTCTGGGCCATGAGGCAGAGCAGCTTGTACTCGATCGGCGTTAAGTGCATTTCCTTCTCTCCCAGATAAGCGCAGCCTGCTCCATAGTCGATCCGCAGCCTTCCGTTTGTAAATACGGATTCTCTTCCCGCCCCGTCGCCGTTCATAACTGCCAGACGCCTCTGGGTGACGCGCAGTCTGGCAAGAAGCTCCTCAACGGAAAAGGGCTTCGTCAGATAATCATCTGCCCCCGCATCCAGAGCGTCGATCTTATCCGTATCCTCGCTTCTGGCACTGATCACAATAATGGGAACATTCGACCAGCTGCGTACCCTTTTGATAACCTCCATGCCGTCCATATCAGGCAGTCCCAGATCCAGCAGGATAATATCGGGATTCTGGGAAGCGGTTGCCAGAACTCCCGCTTCTCCGTTTGCTGCTGTCTGGAACCGGTAATCGTTTGCTTTTAATGTGGTAGTGATCAAATTGCGCACCGGAGCGTCATCCTCGACCACTAAAATTAATGGTTTATTCATGCAGTGTTACCTCCTCTGCAGGCAGTGTAAATGTAAATACAGCCCCCTGGGGCTTATTGTCTGATACCCATATTTCTCCCCCGTGCGCCCGGATAATGGATCTGCACAGTCCCAGCCCCAGTCCCAGGCTCCTGCGTCCGTCCGCCGCCCGGTTTGTTCCTGTATAAAACATATCAAATACTTTTGATTTCTGTTCATCCGGTATTCCAGGACCTGTATCGCTGACCGACACCACCACCATACCGTCCTTTTTTCCTGTATGGATCCGGATTTGGGCTCCCTCAGGCGTATATTTTACAGCATTGTCCACCAGATTGATCACTACCTGGACAATCAGCCTGGCATCCATCTTTCCCAAAATAAACTCCTCATCACTGCTTACCTCGATCTTCCGTCCGTCCCGGTTCCGGTCCGTATGGCGCATCGCCTCGGCAATGACCTCATCCATAAGCTCTGCAGACATCCGAAGATCCATCCGTCCGTCCTCAATCCGTGTGACAGACAGCAGATTTTCCACCAGCTTGATCAGCCACATGGAATCATCATAAATGTCCCCATAGATCTGCATCCGCGTCTCCTGGCTGAATTCATTTTCATTGGAAAGCAGGTTGCTGGCATTTCCGGAAATAGAGGTAAGAGGAGTGCGCAGATCATGGGAAATGGACCGAAGAAGGTCAGCCCGAAGCTGCTCCTTTTCAATCTGCATGGCCGCCTGGGCGGACTCCCTGGCATATTCCTTCATCCGGGAGGCCAGAGAACCGGTAATAAGGGCTACCAGAAACATGATGCCAAAGGTCACCGGATAGCTGGGGTCATAGGCCCGCAGGGTAAAACGCGGGATTGTAAACAAAAAATTAAAGGCCAGTACGCTGATCACAGAGGCCAGAAAACTGTACATCCAGCTGCTTGTAATAATAGATATAATCAGCACACCCAGGATGTACACGGCGATAATATTCGCCTCCGGGATCTTAAGCCCTGAAAAAAGGAGTCCCACCAGCGTAGCCGCGATCAGAATTCCCGCAGCCCGTCCCCCATCTCTTATAATGCTGTGTGTTCTACGGGAAAATCGTTTCATATCTTAAAACATTTCTGGATATCACGGCTCTCACCCAGAACCAGCATGGTCGCATCATCGGTAAGCATGGTATCTGGCCGGATCGCCATATCCAGCTTTCCATCCCGCTTCAGAGCCATGATATTGATATTGAACTTCTTTCGTATGTCTACCTGTCCGATGGTCTTTCCCACCCAGTTCTGAGGCATTTCAATCTCAAAAATAGCGTGAGTGTCACTGATCTGCACATAGTCAAATATATGCTCTGAGCTGTAGCGGATAGCTGTCCAGTTTGCCACCTGCTTTTCCGGGTAGACGATCTCATCTGCACCATTCCGCAGCAGGAACCGGGCGTGTACATCTCTGGAAGCACGGGAAACCACCATCTTGGCCCCCAGATCCTTTAAATAAGCCGTTGTCTCCAGAGAGCTCTGGAAGTCGCTGGCAATGGCGACAATGCACACATCAAAATTGCTTACGCCAAGTGTTTCCAAAAACTCCATATTGGTGCTGTCTCCGATCTGGGCATTGGTTACATATGACATAACCGCCTCCACGCGGTCCTCCTGCTTATCTACCGCCATAACCTGATGATCCAGCTCGTATAATTTTTCTGCCACATGACGGCCGAAACGGCCCAGTCCAATAAGTAAAATTGATTTCATAAGTCATTTCCCTTTCTTTTATCCCACAGTAATCTTTTCCTGGGGCAACCTTGAAACATGAGGCTTCACTCCGGAAATAGCCGCATAGACCAGTGTCAGTCCGCCTACTCTTCCGCAATACATTAAAAGAATCAGTATGATCCGTGATGTCGTTCCCAGCTCCGGCGTAATGCCAAGGGTCAATCCTACCGTAGCAATGGCAGAGGCTGTTTCGTAAATACAGGTTAAGATAGGAAGGCCTTCCAGATAACTGATAGCAAGCGCGCCTCCGATACAGAGTGTGATATACATCATCATTACAACCGCCGCATAACGCACGGTTTCCTCTGAAATACGCCGCCCGTAGCACTGCGTATCCTCCTTGCGGTAAAATACTGCCCAGCCGGACAGCAAAAGCACTGCCAGAGTAGTCGTTTTCATACCGCCTGCCGTAGACCCCGGCGAACCTCCTATGAGCATCAAAATCGCTGTAAGAAGCTGTCCCGGCTCGCTCATGGCTGTCAGATCCACCGTGTTAAATCCCGCAGTCCTGGGCGTTACAGACTGGAATAAAGAAGCCCAAATACGCGCGCCCCGTCCCTGCCACTCAGGCCCGTTAAATTCAAGAAAATAAAAAATCACTGCCGGGATCAGGATCAAAAGAGCCGTTGTGGTGAGAATCACCTTGCTCTGCATCCTGTATTTTCTCCAGCACCGCCGGTTGGTCCATATATCCTCCCATGTGAGAAAGCCCAGACCGCCCACTACGATCAGCATCATAATGGCAAAATTGATAACCGGATGGCCCACATAATGGGTCAGAGAGGAAAAGGGTTCTCTTACGCCCATAAGGTCAAAACCTGCGTTGCAGAATGCGGAAATCGAGTGGAATACTGCATACCAGATTCCCTTAACAAAGCCGAAATCCTTAATAAACTGCGGCGCCATCAAGACAGCGCCCGTCAGCTCAACGATAAACGTACCTTTGAGGATAAAGCCCGTAAAACGGACGATCCCTCCTACCTTGGGTGCAGAAATAGCATCCTGCATGGTACTTCGTTCCCTCAGGCCGATTTTTTTTCCAGACACCATAGCCACAGCCACAGCCACAGTCACTACGCCCATACCGCCGACCTGAATCAGCGAAATGATCACAAACTGGCCAAATTCCGTCCAGTAGGTCGCAGTATCATGTACGATCAGCCCTGTAACACATACGGCAGATGTAGAGGTAAACAGCGCGTCTAAAAAGGGCGCTCCCCCTGATCCTTTGGTTGATATGGGAAGCATCAGGAGCAGTGCTCCCATAAAGATCACTCCCATAAAACCGAAAATAATGATCTGAGCGGACGTCATATGTTTTTTTCTGCCCTGAACATTCATCATAATATCCCTCCGGTTAACGGACACCATAAAAACCGTCTCTTTATACGGTCTTTATATTGTCTCTGTAATTGCTAATTATGCCACATCATTCAAAAAGATTGTGTTAAAAGTAAAAACGCTGGTATAAAGATTGTATAAAGACGGCATAAAGACCCCATTAGGAAACTGCCTAAAAATCTCCGCTCTTATCCATATCGGGAAGTTCCATCGCCGTCTTATCGGTAGGAGCGCAGCCGAACATCTTCCGATAGGCTCTGAAAAAGCTGGAATAATCTCCAAAGCCGGCTCTGGATGCAGCCTCAGCCGCCGGAGTCCCCATTGCCAGTTCTTTTCTTGCAATAGTCATGCGCTTATAAATAATATAACGGGCTACCGTAGTTCCTGTTGCCTGGCGGAATATGGAAGTCAGATGATTTCGGCTCATAAAAAACTGCTCTGCCAGCCCCTCTACCGTCAGCGTATCCCTCAGATGGCTGTTAATATACCGGATTATCTCCTGGGCCTGTCCCTCTGCTCCATGAACGCGTCCCGCACTTCGGACGTATATTGCAGAAATACCCGCCAAAAGCGACAGGATCCGTGTGCGAATTGCAATATTCTGCAGCTCCTTCCCGTAAGTACCGCACTCTTCGATTGCATGAAAATACCATTCAATGGGGAACTGCTCTTCAAGACAGCCCCATCCCGTTCCAAAGGGCTTTAACAGAAGCTCCCGCTCCTTTCCATTTAAAAGATCCTCTGTAAAATGAACCCGGATCCGGTCATATTCATTTCCATCCAGCACTCTCAGACCATGAAAACAGCCTGGTGCGATCACTAAAAGGCTTCCCGGACGGGGACAATAGGATCTTCCTTCCAGAAGATACTCTACATTCCCGGTTATCATATAATAAATCTCATAGCTGTTATGGCAGTGCATTTTATACTCCATGTCTGCCTCATCACTGCGGGTATGGGCATAGATCACCTGCTCTGTCTTAAAACTGACCTCCTGGTACACCTCATTTCCTCCTGACTTTTTCTGTCCGTCCCTTCCTTCGGCCGCACATTTTTCGTTATCTATCAGTTTATCAGAGTTTGTGCATTTTGCAATATTTCTTTTTCATTTCACAATGGAAATCCTTACCCCAATATACTATAATCCTAATTGTAAACAAAACCGAAAGGGTCCTCCCCCTTTCACACATTTTATCCCCCCTTTATACACATAGAAAAGACCAGGTATCCCCAGTACCTGGTCTTTTGCTGTTTAAGCAGTTTTATAATTTGTAATCCACCGGATGGCCCGCCTGGGTCATATCCACCAGACTTAAATAACGATCCAGTTCTTCTTCCGGCAGCAGTCCCTCCTCAAGTACGATCTGGCGCACCGGAATCCCGGTTCGATTGCATTTTTTTGCAATTTCGGCCGATTTTTTATATCCCAGAGCCGGACAAAGGGCTGTAGCCAAAGCCGCGCTGGACTCTACCAGAGCACGGCAGCGCTCTCTGTTCGCCGTAATACCGAGAATACAGTTATCGATCAGCGTCTCCACCGCCCCTCTTAAGGTATCGATCGACTCAAAAATCTTATAGAAAATCACCGGCTCAAAAGCATTTAATTCCAGCTGTCCTGCCTCTGCAGCCATAGTAACGGTTACGTCATTTCCGATCACATTGTAGGCAACCTGGGAAACCACCTCCGGGATAACCGGATTGATCTTTCCCGGCATAATGGAAGAGCCGTTCTGCTTCGGAGGCAGATTGATCTCTCCCAGTCCTGCTTTGGGGCCGCTGGAGAGCAGACGCAGATCATTGCAGATCTTAGACAGATTTACCGCACAAACTCTGAGAGCCGCAGAGGTATGTACAAAGCCGTCCAGATTCTGGGTGGCGTCAAACAGATCCTCTGCCTGGCTGCAGTCTGTGCCACAGACGAGGTTTACATTTCGGATAATGTGAAATAAGTACACCGGGTTTACATTGATCGCCGTTCCCACCGCAGTAGCTCCGATATTCAACACCTTAAGCTCTGAATCCAGGGAGCGTATCCGCCGGATATCTCTCTCGATCACTGCCGCATAGGCTTCAAAGGACTGCCCCAGGCGGATCGGCACCGCATCCTGAAGCTGGGTCCGTCCCATCTTTACCACATCGTCAAATTCAATGGATTTGTCCCTCAGAGCCTTGTGCAGCCGTTCCAGCTGTTCCAAAAGGCCCGGAAGCAGCGCCAGGATCGTAAGCTTTCCTGCACTGGGGATCACATCATTGGTAGACTGGGCCATATTTACATGGTCATTGGGATGAACAATCGTATAATCCCCCTTTTCACCGCCCAGGATCTCAATCGCCCGGTTGGCTATGACCTCGTTAGCATTCATATTGGCCGAGGTGCCTGCGCCTCCCTGAATGGCGTCTACAATAAACTGAGAATGGAGCTTTCCCTCTATGATCTCATCACAGGCCTTTACAATGGCATTTCCAATCTTCTCGTCCAGTATATGGGCCGTCATATTGGTATAAGCCGCGGCCTTTTTTATTCTCACCAGATTTTTTATAAATTCCGGATGCAGCGGCCGTCCTGTAATGTGAAAATTCTTCTTCGCGCGTAATGTCTGTACTCCATAATACGCCTTCATGGGCACCTCCATTGTGCCTATGGAATCCGCTTCTTTTCTGGTTATCATAATATATCTCCTCCTGTTTTGCAGGTAGTGTCAAAAACCACCTTTACTCCGGCTCCTATCTGGAGCATATCACTTTTTTACAAAATTCTGCAGTTTCATTGCTTTTTCCAGATTTCCCTCAACTCTCAATTTTCCTGTGGTAAAGGCAAAAATCGGATCAAGTTTTCCACTGGCCAGCTTAAAAAGCGTATCTGCAGTACAGGTAAACACTGCGTCCCTGTCATAATATTCATAGGGTTCCACACAGAGAGTACCCTCTTTTACTTCTGCGTAAAATGCTCCTTCCCCTTCTCCTGTGACATTAAACTGGAATGCCAGATGCTCCTTTTCCCCGCTTACATCTGCCTCCATAAAAATACTTTTAATCTGTGTAAATACTTCCTCGTACGTCATACCTGTATCTCCTTTTCCTATTTTTTACACTTCTTTAGTATACCATGATTTCCCTTTGTTTTCCAGACAGCCGAAAATCGGATATGTTATACTCTCCGCACAAAACGGAAGGCATTTTCTGTTTCTGAAGCACAAAACTAACTCTTCCTCTTAATTTATTATTGACGTCGGGAAATAGAATAGACGCGACAAATTCCTTTTCTTCCGTTCATTCCCAAAGGGAGCCTTATGAAACCGGGACATACTAAGATCAGCGCCCGGTTTCCGGCGCCGGGGTTTTCAGGCAGGTTTTAGGATCTTGAAAGCCCCGATCCACATGTTCAGAAAGAGAGGTACTATTTAAATGAACCTGTATCGAGACGAAACCGCTCCTTACGCTGCTGTCTGCGGATACGAAAGAAATTCCCCGTTTCCCGGCGAAAAGCTGACGCTTGCAATCGCTGCAGTTCCTACCCAGCCCTGGGAAACGCCCCTTTCTCCGGCTGTGGGACTGAAGCAGGGGAGTATCTTTCCGAGCCTCGTGCTCCCGTTTTTTAAGGAAGGAGGAAACGCTCATGTCTGACCGTAAAGCCATGTTAAAGGAACTTCAGGAAATCAGCTTTACTGCCGATGATCTAAACCTATACCTTGATACCCATCCTCTGGATATGCCTGCACTTGAAGCCTTTATGCAGGCAAATACCAGACGGAAAAACCTTCTCGAACAATTTGCCAGGGAATTTGAACCCCTTACCAGAGACTGTGTCTGCCCTGATACAAACAATCAGTCCGGCTTCTGTACCGACTACCCCGGACAGAAACATTTTACCTGGACCGACGGGCCTCTGCCCTGGGATCGTGAAGGAGGTGTTCTCTGATGTGGATCTATGAAAAGCGTCTCCAGTATCCTGTCAATATAAAAAAGACCTGTCCCAAAACCGCATCTCTGATCATCAGTCAGTTTGGCGGTCCGGACGGTGAATTAGCTGCTTCCATGCGTTATCTTTCCCAACGCTACACCATGCCATGCAGAGAAGCAGCGGGACTTTTAACGGATATCGGCACAGAAGAACTGGCTCATCTGGAAATCATCTGCGCTATGGTATTTCAGCTTACCAAAGACCTGACGGCAGAACAGGCAAAGACAGCCGGATTTGATGCTTATTATATTGACCATGCCACCGGACTGTGGCCTGCGGCTGCCGCAGGCATTCCCTACAATGCCTGCGAATTCCAGTCTAAGGGAGACGCCATCACAGACCTTCATGAAAACCTGGCTGCAGAACAGAAAGCCCGGAGCACCTACGAAAACCTTATCCGCATTATTGATGATCCGGATGTACTGGATCCACTTCGATTTCTGCGTGCCAGGGAAATCGTCCATTTCCAGCGGTTCGGTGAAGCTCTGGAAAAGATAAAGGACAGCCTGGACAGCAAAAACTTCTATTTCTTCAATCCTGAATTTGATAAACAGTTTACAGCAGAGGCAAAATAAGTCTAAAACAGCCGGCAGGAGCCTGAATCCGGATGCTCCTGCCGGCTGCTTTTAATTTTATTCTATTTATTTTTCTTCACAAAGCTTTGCAGCTTCATGGCTTTTTCCAGATTTCCTTCAACCCTCAGTTTTCCTGTGGTAAAAGCAAAGATTGGATCCAGCTTTCCGCCTGCCAGCTTAAAAAGCGTCTCTGCGCTGCAGGTAAAAATGGCATCTCTGTCATAGTATTCGTAGGGCTCTACATAAAGTACGCCTTCCTTTACCTCAGCATAAAAAGCGCCTTCTCCTTCACCTGCAATATTAAACTGGAATGCCAGATGCTCCTTTTCCCCGCTTACATCTGCCTCCATAAAAATTTTCTTTACCTGTGAAAATACTTCTTCGTATGTCATCCCCATTTCTACCTCTTGGTTTTCATTTTATTTTTATATCAGGTATTAATATAATATACTATTTTTCTAAAAAACGCAATAAAGGCCATCTGCCCAAGCGCACCTAAATTAAGAACTGCCGTTAAAACGACAGTTCTTACATAATAATATTATTCTGATTACTAACACATTCCCTGCACTACAAAATTCCCAATGCCCCCAACACAATTCCACATATCACAATTCCCAGCAAAAGCAGATTTGTGTTGACTTTCTTCTGAATAAGCCTGTAAATCCCCAGCGTTGCCAAAAGAGGCAGAAGCTTAGGGAACATCGTATCCAGCATATCCTGAAGCACCAGCTCCGTTCCCCCCGCATGAAAGGCCAATGGTGTTGTTATGCTGACCATACTTGCCACCATTCCTCCTACTACAGCTAATCCCACAATGGATGCACACTGCATAACCCGCTCCATGATTCCTTCCTGATACAGCTTGGTCAGGTATTTATTACCAGACTGATAGCCCAGAACCGTTCCATAATACCCCATGATAATTGAGGGAATTGCGAAGAGAAGAACTGCCAGAATCGGTCCTAATACATTGCCTTGCTGTGCAAAAGACAGGCCAATTCCAAATGTTATGATACGCAGAGTACCCTGGAAAAAGCTGTCGCCAATTCCCGCAAAAGGTCCCATTAGACTGGTTTTAATCATAGAAATCGATTCTGGTTGGAAAGAACCATCCTCACATTTAGCATTCTGCTCCTCCATGGAGGCAGCCAATCCCATAATAAAACCTGTCACCTGCGGTGTACAGTTAAAAAACTCCATATGACGCTGATATGCTTCCCGACACTTCTCAGGCTTATTCTTATATAGCTTGTCCAGAATGGGAGCCATTCCAAACATAAACCCCATATGCATCTGCCTCTCATAATTCCAGGAACACATAATAGTCCAGGAACGCAGGAATAATCTGCGCAGATCCTTTTTTGTCACAGCGCCCTCTGCGACGGTCTGATTCATTTCTTCCATATCTACGCACTCTCCCTTCTTCCATAAACCACTTTATCCATAATAAATGCTAAAATACAGGCGAACAGCGTCAGACCGATCAAATCGAGCCCGGAATATGCCACCACCAGAAAACCGAACAGAAAATACGGAAACAGCTTTTTAGAAAGCATCGTACTGAGCAGCATGGAAAAGCCCAATGCAGAAAGCAGATTTCCAGCTACTGTCAGGCCATTTGTAATTACCTCGGGAATCGCGTTCACCATTGTATCCACTAAATCTGTTCCAAAGTAGATCGTCAGAAAAATCGGCACAAAATAAACAACACAGTTTAATCCAAATGACCACCAAATATGGATATTTTGAGCCTTTTTGTAATTTTCTTCTTCTATCGCCCGATCTGCCACATGAGAAAACTGAGCAATGATAATACGCATGATCACGCTCATAAACTCACCAATTACTGCCACAGGGATAGCAATGGTCAGCGCGGCCTCTGTAGACGCACCGGATAAAATCGCAAATGACGTCGCGATAATACTTCCCAACTGCATATTTGGCGGACCAGCCGCACCAATGGCTACAAAGCCCATGGAAATCAGCTCCAGACTGGCTCCCAGCGTAACTCCAGCTCTTAAATCTCCCAGAACCAGACCTGCCAGCGTACTTAAAATCAACGGCCTGCCAATATTCTGACGGCCAATTAACCGTGAGTCAATAACTGCGATAATTCCCACCAGTCCCAGCAAAATTGATTGAATCAACATAATATTACCCCCTCTCTGCTCAATCTGCTATTTTGAAAAATCAGCATGTTCAATCTGAGAGGTGGGAACCTGCTGTATATAAATGCTGATCCCCTCTGACAGTATCTCCTGTGTATCCTTAAGTTCTTCCTTATTTAGGTACACTGCTTTTCCATATGGTTTAGAATCCTGTTTTTTTGCAACGCCGCCGTAATTAATCTCTCTGACCTGAGGCAGCTCATGGACAAGCCTCAACGCTTCTTTAGGGCCTCTTACAATAATCATAATATTCTTGTCCGCGTTGGACTCCACTGCCTGTTTCAATTCACTGAAAGGGATAATATCTAATGAACAGCCTGACGGCTTTGCAAGAGACAATGCCATCTTTCCGATGGGGTCATTAGGAACCAGATCGTCCGCCACAATAATATGATTCGCTGCCGTCTGCCGGGTCCAGGAAAAAATAACCTGTCCATGCAGCAGCCTGTGATCCACCCGCACTAATTTAATCATAAGCCTGTTCCTCCTTCAAAAGCCTGTTATAATAAACAACGCTGTTTTTTCCATCCTCTGCAATGGAATCCAGATTCAGTTTATCCCAGGGAGTATGATTTTTCTTTTCCATCATTACTTCCACTGCCACAGTAAGATTAGCTCCTGCGATCAGCCTTCTTGAATCCGACAGAAACCGCAAAGCCGTATTGGCCGGGGTTCCGCCGGGTATATCCAAGAGGATTACCAGATTTCTGTCTCTATACTGTTCTTCAATCACAGTCCTTAAACACTGTTCAAACTCCTCTGTGCTTTCTCCTTCTTCAAAACATACTGTGTCTAAATCTGTCTCATCAATATCCAAAACCAGCTTTAAAGCGCTCAAATACCCTTTTGCCAGTCCGCCGTGGGTAACCATCAAAATCCCGAAATCTTCTTTTTCCATATGTTTCACCTCTTAAGCCTTTGTTTATGTCGTACCTGCACTGTCTTCCTGAAAAATCCGGCGGCCCGCCTCAAATAAGGACGGAAGAATCCACTTTGCCCGCTCCTTTTCAGCTTCTCCCGGCAAAATCATATCTGGAACCATTACACAGGGAATCCCTGCCCGAAAAGCAGCCTCTACGCCTACGGGAGAATCCTCCAGAACTACCGCTCTGTCGGCAGGGCATTTCATCTGCTTCAAAACGTTCAGGTATATATCAGGGAATGGTTTTCCTCTTCTCACCTCATCCCCACAGCAAACATAAGAAAAGAAGGAAAGGATTCCCATTCGCCCCAGACGTTTTTCAGTCAGTTCCCGAGAGGTTGCCGTAGCAACCGCACAGGGAATTTCTTTTTCCTGCAGCTTCTCAAGCAGCTCCCGTGCCCCCGGCTTTAACCGCAGATCCTCTTCAAGCATTTTGGAGCCAAACGCCCTCATACGCTCCATAAAATCTTCTGCGCGGCAAGCCCCGTTCAAAATTTCACATGCCTCATTCATTGAAGCCTGTCCGGTTTTTCCAATCAGCCGATGAAATTCCTCGTCCCGTACATTCAGAAGCCCAAACGAATCAGCTGTTTTGCGCCATGCCTGTTTCCACACCTGCTCCGTGTCCAAAAGCAGTCCGTCTACATCAAAAATAACCAACTGCGGCAGCATGTTTAATCCCCTCCTTCTTTCTCCGGTTGATTAATACTCCATGTGCCACATATACCGGCGCACATCCAAAGAATGTCCACGCTCAAAAGCAATCGCTTCTACAAACTGACGAATAACTACTCCGGACAGAATGGCTGCAATATAAGGCTTAGCCTCATCTGCTACTCCTGCCAGCGGAAGATCCTCCTGATCCAGAATGAGCATCTTGTCTGAATATTTCTTACTGAAATCCTCTACTCTCTGATCCAGGAATCGTGTGTTGCCAATACTTTTTACTAATAAAAACGGAACATCATAATCTGTCACCTCAAATGGACCATGGAAATACTCGCCGGAATGGATGCAGCCGGAGTGGATCCACTGCATTTCCATAAACCAGCACATCGCAGTAGAATACACTTCTCCATAGTTAATTCCGCTTCCAATAGTATAGATAAGCTTCTCCCGCTTGTTCTCCTTTGCCCAGCGCTCCGCCTTTTCCTGATAAAGCTCCTTTGCCTTTCCTGACAACTCAGACAGCTTATCAAGCTCCTTCAGGCATACATCCCATTTTTCACTGGGAGCCAAAACCTTCAGCAGATGGAAAAGAAGACCATAAAGGATACCTTTATTCTTGTCGCTGTCGCTCACTTCCTTGCCCCAATCATAGTGAACAGGACACTGAGCGGCGTTCCATAAAGGCGATCCTTCTGCATTTGATAAAGCAATCGTCATAGCTCCTTTTTCTCTGGCAAGCTTTGTAGCGGCAACCGTTTCCGGAGTATTACCGGAATGGGAACAGCTGATTACCAGAGACTGTTCATTTAAAGACTTGGGTGTATCATACATAAATTCATTCGCTGTATACACATGGCTGGGAACCGTTGTTTCCTTATCAAAAATATACTGCCCTGCCATCAAAACTGCCTGGGAGCCTCCACAGGCCACAAAATAAACAGCATTCACTGTTCCCATCTGCTCCACAGCACTAACCGCCTGTACAATCTGTCCAAGATGTTCTTGTCTCATATCCGTCTCCTCCTAATTGATTATATATCATTATGTATCTTTATATATCTTATTATAGTGATTTGTCCCGAAAAAATCAAGTATATTTTCAAAAAAAGATACAAAAAGATAAAAATTTTAAAGATTGCATATCATCATAGTATATGCTATAATGAATTGTTGAAGGAGAATCCTATTATGAATTCAAAAAGTGTAAAACCATTGTATCAACAGATTGAAGCATCCATTCGCAGCGATATCCAAACACACATTTATAAAGCCGGTGATAAGCTTCCCACAGAAACCGAACTAAGCGCAAAATATAATGTAAGCAAAATCACCATACGTAAAGCTATGGAAAAACTTTCCCATAATGGATTAATACAGAAGGTTCAGGGAAAAGGTACCTTTGTGTGCCCACAAAAGGACAAAATTGCCCTCTCCGAGACAAGAGGTTTTAACGATTCCCTTTCCTCCCATGGCCACACTTCCCGTCATAAAGTATTGGAGATCAAAAAAATCCAATCCGATGACCGTGTTTCAGAAGCTCTCAGCCTGTGTGAAGGAAGTCCTGTTATTTATGTAGAACGTCTCATCTGGGCAGACAATAAACCCATTGGCCTTGATACCATCTATGTTTCAGAAGCCGCCTTCCCTGACTTTATACAGAAAGCCGCCTCTGAAAAACCTCTTTATCATATTTTAAAAGAAGATTACGGTCTGGAGGTAGCAGAGGCCACTCTGGAAATTAATGGAATTTTAGCCGACAGTTCTAAGGCATCCCTCCTAAAATGTCTGGTAGGCGACCCTCTGTTCTATGTAGAAAAAACCGCCTATAATTCCGATGGAACACCTATCCATTTTTCCTCCACATATGTACGCTGTGACTCCGTTACCTATGTTGTCCGTACAAACCAGTTTCTGCATATGGAAGAAAAAAGGCTGGCTTCCTGTTTTCATAAAAGAAAATAATAAAGAGTTTTTATCAAAATCCCCCTCATTCTGCCTGCTATAAGACTGCAGAAAATACAGTAAAAAAGAAGGACTGTGACTTAAAATAAGTCAAACGTCCTTCTTTTTGTTAATATCTGAACTTCCTGTTTTACTGTTTTACCTGTACATTCCCATCTATGATCCACTCGCCGTTTTCATTTACCATATAGCCGTCCGGTGTCATTTCATTCTTTATCATGGAGCCAACCGGGCGGTTGGGAGCGGGAGTATCCTGGAAGTAATAGCACTTTCCATTGATCCAGTTCCAGCCTGTGTACATGGAACCGGCTCTGCTGTCATTCTGGTCATGGAGGAAATAGGTGTTTCCGTCACGGTCTGTAAACCAGCCGCTGTTCATGTATCCCTCAGCATTAAAGTAATACCATGCTTTAAAACCGTTCCAGGAGCACTCATACCAGCTGTCTGCCGGATAGGAACCGTCTAAGGCTTCAAACCACCAGCCCTTTTCATTCTGCATCCACTGGCCGTTTGGCTCAGGAGCCTCCTCCTTCTGAGGCTGGACTTCATACTCATAAATCTCTTCCTCATCCTCGTCACTGCTGTCATTGTAAGACGGAGGAGCTTCTGTCTCCGGATTTGTAGTTTCTTCCTCTTTCTTAAGGATCATTTCATATGGCTCATAATCGCCGAATTCTGTGATCATTCCCTTCTCATGAAGCCTGTCTACCACCTGAAAATCATTCTCATCCACGGAAATCGTCACATTTTCATCCGATTTTATGGTAATGGTTCCAAGAAGGACCTTTTCTCCTTTTTCAAGAACGGTATCCCTTCCGGCTACATACAGCTTCATGGTCTGATCTTCCTCATTGTACCGTTCTTCATGAACCGATACCTTCTCTCCCTTAAAATCAGATCCGAATTTAAAAACAGGCTCCTTTGACAGATCTTCCTTGCTGTCAAAATTCAGTGTCAGGCTGAAGGCCTTAATCTCCTCAAACGCTTCCTTTTCCTGAAGCTCCAGATACATACTTACTACATTTTTGCTCTTCTTTTCCCATGTGATCAGGCTGTGCTTTTCCGCCCGTGTCATCACAGGCGGGATCAGCACAAGAAGAAGGCAGACGATGGCCAGACAGCCGAAAATTGATTTCTTCTTCATGTTTTTCTATCTTATTCTCCGTTGTTTGGTGTTTGACTGTTCTCCAGCTTGATGGTCGGAATCGGATTCGGAACGGAAATCAGCTTTGTATCACTTACAAGGCGGTCACCTTCATTGGTTTCCGCATCCTGGACACGGTAAAGCTCTGCCCGTACCTTCTCTGACCATTCAAAGCCATTCAGATATTCAGGCTCAATATAGTAAATCCAGCTTCCCTCGGAAACCTCTCCTAACTGTCCGTCCTTTGGATCGGGAGCCAGGATCAACTGATCTGCAACTGTATCTCCGTCCTTATCCTTTCCGCCGACTACATTACCCTTTTCATCATAGAGGATCACCATGTTATAGGCAGGATTTCCCTTGTAGCGTCCTGTAAATACGATGGAACCCTTGGGGATTCTGGTCGCATTGCTGCCGGTTGCAGTTCTGCCGCTGCGTTTTGCGCTGGAAGACGTTGCTGTGCTGTCTTCACCGCTATTATCACTTCCGGAATGCTCAAATACCGCATCCTCTGCCAGAATTCCAAACTGATCCAGCCAAACACTGTCTCCGACAGGGCTGAGAATATCGATCTCCGTAGCTGCGAAACGGTTGGAATCAAGCGCTGTGATCTTCACATAGGCTGCATCATAGATATAGTACTTTCCGTCATTTTCCTTGTCAAAATGTACTGTGGTGACGCCATCCTTCAGCTGGAAGGTTCCTTTTTTAATCTCCTTCCAGTCTGTTCCGTCCTCGCTGATGGAAATGGAGTATCTCTTGATCGGCTCCCCGGTTCCTTTATATGTATATTTCACGCCTGCAATGGCCTCTGTTCTGCCAAGGGAAATGACTGCCTGAGCGTCCTCTGCCTTTTGTTCCGCATCCTCTGCCGCATTTACCGTTCCCTCATATGCAGTATTCAGATCATTGTCAATCATAATTTTTGCGCTGCTGATGGTTCCGCTGCAGGACTGGTTGAACTGGTTTTCCTCACTGTTTACATCCCCGTTTACCTCTTCATCCGCTTTGGACAAGGTATTTACGGTAATGCTCCAGCCGGTCTTATCCATGCTTCCATCATGGGAAACCAGGATCTCATCAGCCAGGACATAAGCCTCTGTCGGCATCATGCACCAGTCAATTCCTCTTACCTCATATCCAACCACCCGGTTATTGATTCCGGAAATCACGTCCGTAAACGTATTCTCCTGTGTAAATCCAACAACCTGGCGCTCTTCCTTTCCGTAGCGGCGCTGAATCCGGGTGATCTCATAGCCGAAAAGCTCTCCGCTCATGGCAGCTCCGTCTTTGCCGCTGGCTTCCATGGTAAGTGTCACACGGCTTGGATCAGCTGCATCCTGCTGTGCTGTGGCTGTTACCTCTACAGAATCTGCGATACTGCTTCCGCCCTCTGCACGGTATTCTCTGGCCTCATCATTGATATAGTAAATCGCTCTCTCTTCTGCATCAAACTGCTCTGCATATTTCTTTGTTTTTGCATCCGGCGTCATTCCCCAGCGTGTGAAGAATTCAAGCACGTTCTTTTCAGCGGCCGCACAGGCCAGACGCATAAGCTTATTATCCTTATCAGCTCCGTCCAGAGTCAGCTTCACATCACCGGGAGCGGGAGCACGGCTTATATCCCTTGCATAAGAATCGATGCGGGCAAAGATCAGGTTCTTTCTCTGCTCCTCATAATCCTCATAGGTCTTAAAGTTATATCCGTCATCATAGGCCAAATGGAACTGCCAGTACATTCCCAGCTGATCGCTGCTTCCGCCCTTTGTTCCGGAGGTTACCTTTCTGTAAGCGTCCTCATACTTAAAGCGCACAGAATCATTGGTATCCTTGGCCTGAGCCAGAATTGAATAGTAGTTATTTGTGACCTCAGCCACAGCGTAAGCGCCTTCGTTGATGATATGGCCGATCTCATGGGCAATTCCCCAGCCAAAGTAGCTACCGCTTACATATTTACCGTTATCATGCTTCACAGGTACAGAACCGCCTACCAGCGTAGAGGAATCCCATTCGATACCGATATGAAGGCCGCCTGCGTACATAAATGCGCCTGCAAACATTCTCTGGTAACGGATGTTTAAGCGGGTGGTCGGCAGCTTGTCTTTTCCGTAGGTCGTCCCGCCAATCACAGGATTTTCGCTGAGTCCCTTGTGCTGGTAGAATAAGTGAACCATCTCATCCATAGCTGTAAGGGACTGGGACAGCTTCTCTGCCGCTTCCTCTGCTGATTCATTATTTCCTGTAATAGACTTATAAACCTGTTTGATCGGTACGGAATACATCACCTGATCCAGAACAATATCCGTTGCTCCCAGGATACAGTTTTTCTCCTGGTATTCATTCTTTGAAAGCGCATAGTGGGATTTTTCATTGTCCTGATCCGCATTGTGCAGAGCTTCAATCTTCGGAACATACTCTATCATCTCTTCCACATATGCATCGATCAGCTCCCGGCGCTCCTCCTCTGTCTTTGCCCTGGTTACATCTAAAACAGGGTACTGAGAACCGCCGATCACACGCACTCCGTATTCGTCATTGGGATTATTTCCCGTATACTCTACATAGAGCGCACCGCCCTTTTCCACTCCCAGGCTGGATACGGCCGGAATCTCAATTTCATTGATCCCCACCTTTAAATCCATTACCTTTTTCTGGAAATGGCTTGCTTCTCCGTGATACTGGGTCGCATAAAGCGCCAGATTTGTGTTATCTCCGGGACGCTTTCCGGCTGCTCCTACATAAACCACAATCTGCTCACCGGCTAACGCTGCCGTTCCTAATGGCTGCCATCCGTTAAGGCCGCCGCTGAAGGTAATGTGTTTATCATATGCCTTGGATACGGTGGTATCCACTTTAATCACATTCTGAACCGCTTCATTCTTTAAGATCAGCTCTGCATTATCAAGCTCTTTTAAAATAAGCTCTCTCTTAGGCGTCATTTCTCCGCTTTCAGGATCCACCTCATCTGCCCGTGCTCTCAGCTCTGCAATGGTATCCATGGTAACATCCCCGCGAAGCGTCATATGCAAATCATCTGTATACAGAGAAAGTACCTCATTTAAAAGCACATCATATTCATAGAAACGCACCTCTGCAATACTGATACCGCGCTGATTGCTTGGTACGGATACATTGATCTGAACCTTATCTGCAGTAAACGGCTCATCTGCCATAAACTCATAGTATGTCTTTCCATTTCCGTCCAGACTGGCTCTTGCAGAAAGGCGTCCCTTTATGATGGTTGGCTCACTGCCTTCCCCATCCCAGGCTCTGATGCAGAATTCTCTGAAACCGGCTTTCTGATTCGGGCCTGCAGTAAATGCAATGGTGTCCATTTCATAGGACTGATCCAACGTGATAATAGGGCCGCGGTAATTCTGATATACACCGCCAGCATCCCAGTCATCTAATTCCCAATAAGAAAGCGGATCGCCGTCCACCACATCTCCCGGCGCTCCTGTTATGGAACCGGCTACAATGGATACCTCTTTTATATGCTCCGTCAGCGCTTCCCCTGTCTCTGCAGCTTTGTTGATCAGGCGGTACGCCGGCATTTTTGCCGCATCTACTGTGATGGTGCTTCCGGAATATTTCTCAGAAGCCGGACTGTCTCCTATAGGGTTATGGCCAACCATGTAGATCTCATACTCCGTCTTATCTTCCAGACCGCTGATGGTTGTGCTCGTTCCTGTAAACTCGCCAAGCATTGTAAACGCGTCTTCTGTGCCCGCCTTGCGGTAATACAGGCTGTAGCTCTTTGTATCCTTCATCTTTTTCCATGAGATATGAAGGCTCTTATAGCCTCCCTCAATGGAAATGTTTTCCGGTGCAGGCGGCGGACCGTCCGGTTCCGGTGTTACGGCAATCTGAGCGCTGTAGCTGCTCTTCCAGCTTCCGTTTACAGAACGCACCTTTACCAGAAACGTTTCATAATTTAACAGTTCTTTTCCATTAAATTCATCAACAACCAGGGTATTTGCCGTCGTTTCGATAATTTCCGTTTTTCCATTATTTGTAATGGAAACCTCATAGCCTGTAATATTTACCTCTTTATCCCATGTAAGGGTAAAGATCTTGCTTCCAATCTGTGCGCTTACATTCTGAGGGATATTCTGGGCTGGCGGCGGGATGCGGTCCTTCATATCGCCTAAAAATTCTACCTGGCTGATTTCTGCCAGATTTCCTTCCGATACGGTTCCCGTTACCTTAATACGGATCTTTTTCACAGGCTTCTGATTCTTCAGATCAATCAGGATCGCACCGTCTGCATCGATCATGGCAGTCGCACCGCTTCGGAAGGAACGGCGCTTTTTAGTTCTCGCATACCTGTCAATGGTTACTGTAATCTTCTCGCCGTCAGCCAGCTCTGCTTCTACCTCACCAGTGCTGATCGCGCCCTCAGAATCAGGCGGAGACTGGATTACAATTCCTCCGATCACCGGCTGTCTGGAAAGATCCAGCTCCAGTTCAACCGGATAAGCCTCTGAAATCGGTTCATCTATCTCGCTGTCCGCATGCTCCAGTGTTATGGAACTCTCTGTATCATTATTAAACAGATCCTGTACCGTTCCCTCTACTTTTGTAGCATTGCTTTTTGTCGCTTCACTTGGGGAGGCAAGCGTTACATCGCCTTCCTGAACCGTGATCGAACGTTCAATCGTAGAAACCGGATATTTATTATCACTGCCTTCCTTTCCTTTATACAGGCTGGCAAAATACTGAAGATCCACCAGGTCGATTTCTCCGTCACGGTTTAAATCCATGCCTTCCTCATCCATACCTGTGAGATTGCCCTCATAAACAGCATCTACCAGAGCATTCATATCCTCTTTATCAATCACGCCGCTTCCGTCCACATCACCCATACGGATCAGGCCCGGATGAGCGGAGGAGGAATATTCATAATCACCGTAATCATTTAAAATCATGATCTTGGAGGTATCATCCCTGACCTCTATGGTCTGTTCGTATGGAAGATAGCCTTCGGCTGTTACCTCAAGCTCATAAGTTCCGTTCGGAACGTTTTCGAATATCTCCTTTTCCTGCTGTCCCTCTCCCGATTCCTCTTCAGGCATCAGGCTGATGGTAAGAGAATCCTGGTAAATATCCCCGTCTTCGTTCGCTCTTGCCTTTTTGGATACGACTTCATTTAATTCAACATTAAAATCCACAGCAGACATTACAGGCAGCAGGGTCCGTATTTCCACCATAACAGCGCCTCTGTGCTCTTTTCCCGGCTTTACCGGCTCACTGGGACTTGCAGTGGGAACTGATTCTGTCTCTGTTCCTCCATCCTCTTCATCTTCCTGCCGATGGCTTTCAGATGAACTTGCAGTGGGAATCGTTTCTTTCTCTGTTTCCTCAGTCTGCGTTTCCTCGTCCCTGCTGTCTGATTCCAGACCGGGGATTTTGCTTTCCTCCAGGGCTTCCATTTGCCCTGCTGATTCCGGCAGCTGCGCTCCATAGGCGTTAAAGGCGCCAAGGGGAAGCTGCAGGCCAATACAGGCAGCCAGCACACATGCCAGTTGTCGTTTCATTTCTGCTTCTCCTCTTCTTTTTTGTTTCGTTTTTGTAACCAAATGCACCTTAGTATATCAGGAAATGTTTGTCATTTCAATTGTTTTTTTACTTTTATTTCCATATAAAAACTCCCGCGCATATACCGTTTCCGTTTATGCGCGGGAGTTCATTTTTTCATTCTGTTTTATACAATTCCCTGACCCAGCATAGCCTCAACAACCTTCTCAAAGCCTGCAATATTGGCGCCTGCCACATAGTTTCCGGGAACGCCGTAGCGCTCTGCCGCATCCGCAGCCTTTGCAAAAATATCGGCCATGATCTTATGAAGTCTCTCATCTACTTCCTCAAAGGTCCAGGACAATCTTAAAGAGTTCTGGCTCTGCTCCAGACCGGAGGTT
Organism: Clostridium sp. AT4; assembly: GCF_001517625.2. Lineage (GTDB taxonomy): Bacteria > Bacillota > Clostridia > Lachnospirales > Lachnospiraceae > Enterocloster. The sequence goes on from NZ_LN999825.1 coordinate 138,208, forward strand.
GCAACGCCGCCTGCATTTGCTGCCTTACCGGGCATAAAGAGAATCTTCTTCTCAACAAAGAGATCAGTTGCTTCTCTGGTGGAAGGCATATTTGCACCCTCTGCCACTGCAAAGCAGCCATTTGCCAGAAGAGCTTTTGCATCCTCCAGATTCAGCTCGTTCTGCGTTGCACATGGAAGAGCAATATCGCAGGGAACTGTCCAGATGCCCTTTCCTTCTGTATATACAGCAGAAGAAACTGCCTCTGCATACTCCTTAATGCGGCCTCTGCGCACTTCCTTGATCTCCTTTACAACATCCAGCTTAATGCCTTCCGGATCGTATACATAGCCGTTGGAATCGCTCATGGCAACTACCTTTGCGCCAAACTGCTGTGCCTTCTCAACTGCATAGATGGCAACATTTCCGGAACCAGATACGATTACCGTCTTTCCTGCAATCTCCTTGCCGTTGTGCTTTAACATCTCATCCAGCATGTATACAAGGCCATAGCCGGTCGCCTGGGTTCTTGCCAGAGAACCGCCGAAGGTCAGTCCCTTTCCGGTGAGAACGCCCTCATATAAGCCGGTCAGTCTCTTGTACTGGCCGAACATATATCCGACCTCTCTTCCGCCTACGCCAATATCGCCTGCGGGAACGTCCGTATCCTTGCCAATATGACGGTACAGTTCTGTCATAAAGCTCTGGCAGAAGGCCATGATCTCACGGTCGGATTTGCCCTTTGGATCAAAGTTGGAGCCGCCCTTTCCGCCGCCCATAGGAAGACCGGTCAGAGAATTCTTTAAGGTCTGCTCAAAGCCCAGGAATTTAAGAATACTCTGGTTTACGGAAGGATGGAAACGAAGTCCGCCCTTGTAAGGTCCAATGGCGCTGTTAAACTGCACTCTGTAACCTTTATTGACCTGCACATTTCCCTGATCGTCCACCCACGGCACGCGGAACGAAATAATGCGCTCCGGCTCTGTAAAACGCTCCAGGATGCCCGCTTTGCGGTACTTTTCCTCATTTGCGTCGATCACCAGCTTTAAGGAATCCAAAACTTCCTTTACTGCCTGGTGGAATTCCGGCTCACCGGGATTCTGTGCTACCACTCTCTCATAAATCTCATCAACATATGACATGGTACTGATCCTCCTTTGGTTTTTGTTGGGGTATGCGCCCGGTTTTAAGCGGACGTATATGGGATGCTCCATCTTTCGATGTACATTTTAGGGACAGTATAGCAAGTTAACTTGCTAAAGTCAAGAAGGAATTTTCAATCAGTCCTGTTCTTTTTCTTATAAAAAACACTCTTCCATCTGAGCTGTGATTTTCTCTTCCTCTGCCTGAGCCTTCCCTTTGTCTTCTGCACTCACGGAAATATACAGCTTTAACTTGGGCTCTGTTCCTGAAGGCCTTACAACCACAGACGCATTTCCGGCCAGACGGAATTTCAGCACATCCGAGGAAGGAAGGCCTGCGATCGGCTCTGTCGTTTTGTCCGCCCTGCTGATCGTACCGGACAGATAATCCTCTACGGCTTCTGTCTTTCGTCCGCCGATGCAGACTGCCTCTCCCTCCGCTATACGGGAAGCCATGGTGTGAAGGCGGTTCATGATTCCCTTCATCTTTTCAAAGCCTTCCATTCCCTCAAATTCATAGGAATGAAGGGTGTTAAGGCAGAAACCATATTTTTCATACAGCCCCTCAAGCACTTCTAAAAGCCCCATTCCCTTAGAACGGTAATATGCAGCCATCTCACAGATTAAAAACGCGCCGTCTACCGCATCTTTATCACGGACATAGCTTCCACTTAAATATCCGTAGCTTTCCTCAAAGCCCAGGATATAATCATTCTCTCTTCCCTCTGCTTCCAGGCGTGCGATCTGATCCCCGATAAATTTAAATCCGGTCAGCACATCCACTGTCTTTACTCCATAATCAGCTGCGATCCTGGCTGCCATATCCATTGTAACAATGGTTTTTACAAAAACCGGGTGCTCCGGCATAGTCCCTGCTGCCTGCCTCATGCTGCAGATATAGTTTAACAGAAGAAGCCCTGTCTCATTTCCGGATAAAAGCACATATTCGCCCTCACGGTTGGGAACCGCGATCCCCACACGGTCACAGTCCGGATCTGTCGCCAAAAGAAGGTCTGCACTGCACTTCTTTGCATACTCCATTCCAAGAGCCATTGCCTCCCGAATCTCCGGATTAGGATAGGGACAGGTCGGAAAATGGCCGTCCGGCTGCTCCTGTTCCTTTACAACCGTAATATTGGTAAAGCCGCTTTCTTTAAGTGTTCTTAACACCGGCTTTAATCCGGTTCCATTTAAAGGAGAGTATACGATAGAAATATTTTTATCCACGTTTTCTTCTGATCTTGTCAGCATGGACTGGCCCTTCACCGCCTCGATAAAGGAAGTGACCGTGTCTTCTCCGATATAGGAAATCCTGCCGTTTTCAAGGGCAGTTTCAAAATCTTCCCTTTTTACATCCTCAAAGGCATCTGTTTTTTCGATGCATCCAAGGATTTCTGCTGCAGCATCTGTTGTGATCTGGCAGCCGTCCGGGCCATATACCTTATATCCGTTGTATTTGGAAGGATTGTGGCTTGCAGTTACCATTACGCCTGTGGCGCAGCTTAAGCTGCGTACTGCCCAGGACAACATCGGAGTGGGCATCAGCTCCGTATAGATAAATACCCTGATCCCATTGGCCGCAAAAACCTCCGCAGCCCGCTTTGCAAACAGGCTGCTCTTAATCCGGCTGTCATAGCTGATTGCAATTTTCCGCTCTTCTTTTGGGAAATGGCGGTTGATATAATCTGCCAGTCCCTGAGAAGCCTTTCCTACGGTATAAATATTCATGCGGTTGGTTCCTGCGCCGATCACGCCGCGCAGTCCTCCTGTTCCAAAGGCCAGATTCTGATAAAATGCATCCGTAATCCGTTCTTCCTTTCCCTCCATGTCCGTAAGCTCTGCTGTCAGGTCTGCATCCTCTGTGACCTTCTTTTTCCATACCTCATACTCATTTTTAATCTTCTCATAAACGGTGTCCATATCTTTTTCCCTCTCAATCTGTATATTCCCGTACAAGCGCTTCCCTGGTATTCATGGTTCTGGGGATAACCTCCCAGTCCTCCAGAGTGACTCTGTCTGCATGGCGGATATAAAATCCATATGCAGGTACATCTCCAAATGCGTTATTTTCCGGGTAATCGCGGACATTCTCATAAACAGGAGTCCGAATATCCAGAACCTCCTTATTATCATGGTAAACAGCCTTAAAATCACGGATCCTGATATCTGATACACGGCGTTCCGTATGAACTCCGTTCTCATCCGTCTGAAAGCCTGTGATAATACTCGGAACCTCTGTATTATAAGCCCGTACATGCTCAATTACAACATGTTCAATGGCTCCTCCGAAGGCTTTTTCCTGCCGGTCCGTTTCATTTAAAAATCCATACTTGTTTCTCATGTTCAGGCAGATAAAAACAGGACAGCAGACCCGGTCCATCTCTATATTGCGGATCTGGACATTCTGGATCCGGCTTCCGTCTGCAGATTCAATGGAAATTCCGGAAACCGTTCCCGGATAAATGTCCGGCAGCATAAAGCGGCAGTTTTCAACGGTAATATCCTTAATATCAAAGTATGTCTCTGTTCCGATCTTAAATGCATTCATTACGGAAACGACGGTACAGTTTTTAATATGAACCTGCTCGGTTCCCTTCATTTCTGCATCTGCATCCTCAATGGTAATCCCGTCATGCCCCTGCTTCATAGGGGATTTCACACAGATCCCGTCGTCGGCACAGGATACAAAGCAGTGGTTGATTTCGACCTGGCTGCTTCCCATGATGTCGATTCCGTCTGTATTTGCCACATGGCGGTTTCCATTGATTACCAGATCATGTACCATAACCTGATGGCTGCAGTCAATGCTGAGGGTCCAGTCCAGAGCATCCTCGATTATGATATTTTCGATCACCGCATTGGTACAGCCCCGCACCCACAGAGTGTACATGGGTCTTGGAATCGAAGGAAGTCCTTCCGCATAGCGGTCCTCCGCATAACGGATCCGGCTGCGGTATGTATAGCGGATGGAATCTACCGGATATCCCATGGGATCATATAAAAAGGGCGGAAGCTTAGTTGTCTCCATAGGAACCGTCAAAGGCGGATTCTTTGGCAGATAGACAAAATATTCTCCCCTTCCAATGATTTTTCCGCCTCCTGTGATTTTCACATTTTCTGCATTTACGCAGGCAATCAGGGCGTCTTTATACTGCTTTAAATCTCTGGAAGCACACAGGGCGCTGTCCTTCTGGATCCACAGGGTAACGCCGGAAGCCACATAAACAGTTCCCACACAATAATAGCCGCCTGCAACCAGTACCGTTCCCCCGCAGGCTGCCGCAGCATCCACTGCTGCCTGAACCGCTTCTGTAGAAATAGTTTCTCCATCGGGAACCGCTCCGTAATCACGCACATCAAACACATTTTCTCCTGTCGGAAGCTCCATGGAATGAATATACTCTCCAAAAGGAATGGATGGATAGTAATCTCCCTCATAGATCACGCCATGACCGGGATAGGTGGGCTGATCCCTAAAAAAGCTCTGCCAGTGGATCAGATCTTTGCTGACTGCAAGGCCGATGCTCCCGGACCGTTTCCCTGTCATTTCCTGTCCCTCATAGACAGCCAGATACATTTCAAGTTCTGTATCCCAGACTGCGCTTACGGCATGGATCCCGGCTGCTGCCCACGGAAACTGTGTCCAGCTCCGGGAGGGCTCTGCTTCCTTTCCTGCTTCTCCCTCCGGCTGTCCGCCCTCAAAAACGGACGGAACTGTCCAGTATGTTAAATCCCGGCTGCTGCTTGCCACCTGTACGGTTTCTGTGTGATCTCCATCGCTTACATGACGGTTCATCACAATGGTCTTTACTCCATCCTTTATATAGAGCCTTGGGCTGCTCCAGCTTACGTTTTCTGCCGCCTTAAAGATAACTGGCGCCTTGATCCTGGTAAGATTCTTCTCTGTCTTCATCGTGTCTTCCTTTCCTTTTTTATTTTTATAAAAGATACTGCGTATCGTCCTGCACCGCCTGATAACGAAGTTCAAATCCGTCCTCTGTTTTTAAGGTTCCCGTTTCCCGACAGTAAGACGGTTTCAGTCCCTGCACCCAGTTTCCAAATTCTTCCAGTGTGTTCCATTTCTCCGTACTGCCGCAGACGCACAGATATGCCATATCATCACCATAAGCCCTGAGTTCACAGTGAAAGATCGTATCGTCAAAGGGCGTCAGCTCTGTACTGCACCACAATCCCATATAGCCTGTATCCTTTTTTAAGAGGAGCCAGTTTCCGGCTTTCAGCACACGGTCAAACCGGTCCCTGGGGCAGTAAATATGGGTAAAATGAATGGGATGGCTTTCAGGAATCCGGTAAACCGCACCCACTTTTCCCGGAACCTGCTTTACAGCCGGCATCACACCATTTCCATACCAGTATCCCGGCCGCATATCGGATTGTTCCGAGGTGGCTCCCGGATGGTTTGCAAATATCACTGCCTCCGGTGACAGTGCTCCATACCACATATGCTGCTGATAACCGTAAATTCCCGGCCCGAAAGCAGAGGTTCCATGGAAGCATTCATTTAATGATTTGGTAAATGCATGGGTATGGACTTTTTCTCCCTGCCCGGAGCGGATATTTTCCCATCTGGCGTCACGGTCTGCTCTGGGAGATTCTACGGAGGTTAAGCAGTAATCCTGCGTTTTTTCAAGAACGATGGCAGCATTTCCAGAGGTACAGCGGCAGGATATATCCTGCTTCATCCGTTCCTTCATCCCCTGTGGGAAACGGTAGGTGCTTCCTGAAAGAAAGCCCAGCCATCCCTCTCCGTAAGCCCAGGGCGCCTCCGGGTCGATCCGGTTGATCAGAGACTGTGCTCCCTGGCAGAAGGGATAAATTACCTCTCTGTAAACCCGTCCCATAGGCGCAATGATGCTTCCTTTAAAGGTCTGAGTACAAAGTTCCTCCACCAGGCGGTCCTCCAGTGCCCTTGCCCGGTCTGAAATCTCCTTTTCGGCAAAATCAATCACATTTAACAGAGCCGCAAAGGTCACGCACATATAGACGGTGCTTAAAAATTCCTCAAAACCGTATTCTTCTGTATCATCCAGCCACTGCAAAAGACGGCTGCGTCCCCATTTCTGAAGTGTTTCTCCCTTCATGCCGGCCCGCGGGAAATACTCCTCAGGGTAAAGCTTTCCGGCTTCCATGGCAGCAGAGTAAAACATCAGGGAATGATTTTCGCTCCAGAAGCACATGGCGTCCGCCCCGTCCATATCCATCCAATACCGGTAATTTAAAAGCACCTGCTTTGTTCTCTCCTGCAGCTTTTCATCCATCTCATACAGATGCATATACCGGATCAGGCCGCAGACCAGAAAATCTGAGCAGTCCACCCGTTCCTCGATCAGATCCAGCGTTTCAAATAAGCGCTGCCTATCCTTAGGGTCATGGATTCCCAGCTGCTTTCTTGCCAGGATATTAAAAACCGCAAAACCGAATTTTCCCCGGTTCAGGCTTCCCACAGATGCAATTTCCTTTAAGATCCGCTTCCAGTTTTCTTCTTCTGCCATACCCGATGACGGATAACAGGGGAGGCGGCGTTCTGTAAATTCCAGCTCACGGCTCAGCTCATATTCTGGGCGCTTCCGTATTACGGATATAAGGGCTGTTGCTTCCGGCACAGGCAGGATCTTCTTTCCCTCAAGAGAAATCTCCTTTTGGGGAAGGCACATAACCTCATAGTCCGGACTGTCCCTGTGAAAGCAGACAGATGTCTCTGCCCCTGCAATTTCAGGCATCACAAGACTTCCCTGTTCCAGACAAAGCTGCCTCATAAACTCCGTATCCTCAAATACCTGCTCCTGGAACCGGTCGTCCGGCAGTGCTGTCTTTATGTGCTCCCTATGGCTCACGATCTGGATTCCCACTATATTTCTGGTATCCCGCACACCCAGATTCTCACATTCACACAGGATCAGATTCTTTCCCTGATTCAGCTGAAATATCACATCCTGATACTGGATCGGCTTATAAACCGGCCGTTTTACCTCTCCTGCCAGTTTCCCGTTGCAGTAGATCCCCACTGCCATATAGGTCCAGATCCTGGCCTGCACCTCACAGGCTGTATCTGCATTCAGGTTCACAGCAGCTAACAGGCTGACGCTCTGAAGCGTGCTGTAGAAATGGGATACGTCAATAAAGCAGTTATTTCCCGGAGCCCATACAGACCATCTGCACCCGTTCTCTGCCTCTTGTCCCAATCGGGGATCGACCTGGTATTCCTCCTTTTTAGGCGTTACGATCTGCGCTCTGAGACGCGCTTCCAGCTCCAGCTGGTTTTCCGCCCTCTCATCCGACTTAAAAGGCGTAACCTTCGGCCCCGCGATCATATATTCCATGATAAATCCGTCATGGCCCAGCATCCATTCTTTCATCCGTTTTCTCCTTCATCATACGCCCGCAGGCTCATTTATTAAAATAAGCCGCCTATCCGAAGATAAGCGGCTCATTTTTATCCCTTTACTGCGCCGGTAGTCATACCGCCCATAAAGTATCTGCTGAAAATACAATATGTAATAAGCATAGGAATAATAGCGATGGTCGCACCTGCAAACATAATGTTCCAGGCTGCAGCGCCGTCCCCTGCATTTTTCAGCATATTTACACCTACCGTCAGAGGTCTTAATTTATCATTTGTCATAGTAAATACCAGCGGAAGAATGTACTCGTTCCAGCCCTGTCTAAAGGACAAAAGCGCGATAGTAGCCATAACCGGCTTTAACAGAGGCACGATTACCAGACGGTAGGTCTGAAAGAAGGTACATCCGTCAATCTTGGCTGCCTCATCCAGCTCCTTTGGAAGGGAGTTTACAAAGCCTCTGCAAAGGAAAATATAAGTTGCCTGTCCGGTTCCTACCGAAATAAGGATAACCGAGAAAAGATTCTTATTCATATGCAGCTTTACCGCAAGTTCAAACAGAGGTCTTAATGAAACAGAACCCACATTGATAAACATAAACGCTACAAACAGGCTGTACAGGAGTTCTTTTCCCCGGAAATTCCTTCTGGAAAATACATATCCGGACATAGTAGATGTAAGAAGCGTAATCGTCATAACACCCAGAGCCAGGAAAATACTGTTCATAGTGTAGGTAGCAAAATTAGCCTGCTTCCATGCATCTGAGTAATTGGAAAATACCCAGTGGCTTGGAAGGATATTTGTTCCGCCTACTAAAAGCTCTGAGTTTTCCTTAAAGGAACCCAGTATGATATAAAGGATCGGGAATACCATAAAGAGCGCCAGGATCAGCATAAGCACCCAGACAATCCCTCGTAAAATTTTCGATTTGGTGGAATACACCGCATGACCTTTTTCCATGGTTTTCCTCCTTATACTACATCATCCAGTTTTCTGGATACAAACAGATAGATTGCTGTGATAATACCTACGATCAGAGCTGCCACAACACTTAAGAGAGCGCCGTAACCGATCTGTGCCTGAGTGGTTGTATTGGTAGTTCCAAAGATCAGGTTGTAAATGTATAAGAACATTACCATAGAGCGGTTTCCCGGACCTCCCTTGGAGAGAACCATGATCGCCTCGTAATCCTTAAATGCGCTGGTAATAGCCAGCATCAGAACAACCTTAAGAACCGGAGCCAGCATAGGCAGTGTGATATAAAAGAAGGTCTGGACTGCGCCTGCCCCGTCGATCTTGGCCGATTCATATACGTCCTCTGCCACGCTGTTCATTCCCGTAGTAAAATACAGCATATAGTTTCCAAGACCGCCCCAGACTGCCAGTACCGTTACAGCCACCATAACCCATTCCTTGCTGGTCAGCCATTTAATGGGAGAATCAATCAGGTGTGCACTTAAAAGCATTTCATTAGCAATACCGTTCTGAGTTGCAAAAATAAATGCAAAGATCATACCGGAAATAGACGTACTGATAACCGTAGGCATAAAATAAATGCCTCTGAAGAAATTGCTTCCTCTCATCTTTGCATTTAAAAGTACAGCTAAAAGCAGCGCCAGGGGGATAATAAAGGCCAGCTTATAGACTGCGTATTCCATAGTGTGTCCCACGCTTCCCCAGAATGCCTTATCCGACAACATTCTCATAAAGTTCCGGCTTCCGGTATAGGTAGCTGTAAATCCATTATAGTCAAAACATACATACCGGAAAATCCAGATAAATGGATAGATGGAGCACACAGCTAAAAGGATGGTGGAGGGAGTCAGCATCAGCGCCGCCGCAATACCGTCCCTTGTAATCTTAAATTTTTTCTTCTTCGTGTTCATCTAAAACCTCCTGCATACAGGCTGTAAAAACCGAAGGGGAACCGGTACATTCCAGCAGCCGGATCCCCTCTGTCAATTATTGCTTATTTATCCAGATATGTGATCGTTCCGTCGCTTGGATGAAGAGGATCATAATCGGAAATCACCAGTCTCTTGGTAGCGCCGGAAGCCACGTCTGCCTCCAGAGCCTCATTGTAACGGGTATTCAGATCTTCGATGGCCTCATCTACGTCTACATAATCCATTACTGCATTCCAAAGCACAACTCTGTAGTCATCTCCTGTCAGGTTAATTACCGGAGGCTTCGGATATACGGACTCATAATCAAGCAGTGAGAAATCTGCCATACGTCCGATCTTGGTCTTGTCGATTGCAGCATCCATATAGGTGCTGATCGGCAGGCAGTAGCCGCTCTCCAGATATCCTTTTAAGAACTCTTCAGACTGGAAGTACTGAATTACCTTCCATGCCTCATCCTTATGCTCAGAGGTAGATACGATACCGTATGCCTTGGAAGGAGTTGTCTGCAGTGCGCCCTCAATCTCACCTGTCAGGGACGGAACCTCTGCTACGCCCCACTCAAACTCGGTAATCGGAATCTGATTGGTAAATACGCTGGCTTCCTGAGAAGCGTTGCTCCACAGGGCAAACTGGCCTTCTGCAAACAGAGCTCTCATATTGTCAACGCCCTGCTGATCCGGATATGCGATGTCTTCAGAAATAAATCTCTTTCCAAGTTCAACAATATCCTTGTAGCCGCTGAAGTCATATTTTCCGTTTACATAGTCATAGTAGTAAATACCGGAAACCTGAGCGGACATTTCCAGAAGACGCTCAAAGGTAGATGCGGATGTAAATCCGATACCATAATAGTTGCCTGCACCCTTTGCTGTAATATCCTTAGCCATATCAATGTAATCTTCTAATTTGGAAGGAATTTCTGTATAACCGCACTCTTCCAGAATATTCTTATTATATTCTACACGAACGCCGGAACGCATACCGCTGTATACAAAGTAGATATTTCCGTTTCTTGTATTCTCGCCTTCATAGGAATGCTCATAGGGTTCATTTACCTTCTGGAAGGTTTCATCGGAATCAATGTACTCGTTTAAAGGCATCAGAATTCCTGTATCTGCAAATGTATTTAATGGAAGGCTGTTTGCGCCTACAACATCAGGAGCGGTTCCGCCGTTATATGCCAGAGCCAGCATATTCTTATAATCCTCTGTAATAACAGTCAGATTGATAAAAATATTGTCCTCATTGTTCTGGTTGTACTGATCAATCATCTTTTCTACATACTCCAGATCATGACGATCCTCTGTCCATACCTCTACTGTAGTCGCACCCTCAGGAGCCTTGGCTTCTCCGCCCTCTGCCTGGGTATTTTCTACATTCGCTGCCGTGTCGGAACCGGAACCGCAGCCTACAACAGAAGCTGCCATCACTGCTGCCAGAGCAATGCTGATGAAACGTTTCTTTCTCATAACTTCCTCCTTAAAATTTTTTATTTTCTGTTTCCTTCTTACCTGTCGATGGCATAACTTTATCATTTATTTTTCACAATCAGAAGGACATATTTTATCTTCCATGTAACAATTTTTATGCTGTCTCATGTAACAAATCCCATGCTTGACAGTCATTATACTGGCGTATATAATCGAAATCACACCATATTTCTGATTATCTGTCTGTACCATCATCTATTTATTTTCGCCCACAGGAGGACCCTCATGGAACAAAATACCGTTGAATTTACTGCTGTTCTGGCAGACGATGAATATTCCGTTCTGGAAGGAGTAAAAACCGCAATCGACTGGGAAAGTCTGGGAATCCGTATTGCAGCCCTGGCGTCCAACGGCCATGAGGCGTTAGATGCTATCATTAAATATAAGCCAGATCTGGCCATTATCGACATCCGGATGCCAGACCTTACAGGGATCCAGGTCATTGAGCGCTGCCGCAATGCGGGAATCTCTACCGATTTTATCATATTAAGCGGCTATGATGACTTTTCTTATGCAAAGGAGGCCATGCGGTACGGAGCCAAGGCCTATCTTTTAAAGCCTCTAAACAGTACCGAGCTTACGGACGAAATCTGCCGTATTTTTATGGAAAGGACCAGCCAGAGCCGTCACAGCACCCGGCGTCTGTATCAGGAGCAGTTTAATTTTAATTTTTTCAATAATCTCATTGATGGGAAAATCCTGGAATCCGGTATTATTTCCCGGATGCTGTGCGATACGCAGCTGCCTTTAAGCGACAGTTCCTGCTATGTCTGCGCTTTTATATTTGAAGAAACCCTTTCTTCCGGCACAGCCTCATTCTCCCCTGATCCTGTTTTAAAGCAGCTGAATCAGGAATTTGCCGGTGAAAAATGCATTTTCTGGAAGCATGATGCCAAACAGCTCATCGGAATCTTCAATATCTCCAGCCTGATCCCCTTTCATGTTGCCCTGCGCTGTCTGGAATCCTTAAAAAATGCCGGACTTTCGCTGCCCCTGATCGGCGTCGGAGATACGGTATCCGGACTGATGGAATGTTCCTATTCCTACAACCGGGCGCTGACTGCTCTTACCTATCAGCTGTATGATTCCTCCTCCCACATTTTCACTTATGAGACGATCTGCAGCGTACCGCCCAAAACCCGGCTGTCTGATATAGACTACCTTCCTCTTTTTCAGTATATTGTAAAAAAGGACAGAGATAAGATCAAAGCCTATTGCGATGAATTTATTGACAGCCTTCTCTATGTACCTATGCCGCCGCCAAACTATGTTTACAGCCTGTGCTACGCCCTGTTCCATCAGGTTCAGCAGGAGTTTTCCAATTTTTCCCACGGAGAAATATCAGAAATTGCTACTGCCAGAGACCTTTACCGTTTCAAACAGCTGTCCCAGATCCGCCAGTGGCTGTGCGACTCCTTCTGCCAGCTGTCGGAGTTTATCGACGCTGTGTACGGCTACGCATCTTCCAAATACGCTCAGGTGCAGGAAAATGCATCCAAAGCCGATGATCCCATCATCTGCACTGCCAAGGAATATATCCACTCGAACATCACAAACCATATCAAAATCGAGGATATTGCCCGTGAGGTTCATCTGAGCCCCTCTTATTTTGCCATTTATTTTAAAAATAAGACAAATGTAAATTTAAGGGATTATCTGCTGACAGAAAAAATGGAATATGCCCGCCTCGTTCTTATGAATCCCTCTGCTTCGATCAGCGATGTGGCTTATGATGTAGGATATGGGGATTACCGCTCCTTTTCCCGGGCATTTAAAAATGTCCATGGCATTACACCCTCGGACTTTCAGGCAAAATACCGATCTTAAAACAGGCAGGAGGCCTTGCTGTGAAAAAACAATTACCCCGGCACTTTAGAGATGCCTCCCTTATGGGGAAAATAAATATCGTAATCGGGATCCTGACCCTGGTTCTGACTACGCTGATTACTGCTATTTCCATTTTTTATTACAGCTTCATCCTTTCAGACCGGCAGTTTGAGAGGACGAAGCAGGCGGCCCAGAATGCCTCTGAAACCTTAAATTATAACTATAAGAATATTATGGATCGGCTGACTGCCATCTGCGGAACGGCTGAATTTTCTTCCGATATCCGTATGCTGGCCTCTCCCTCTGTGTCCTATATCGTTCAGGAACGTCTGGTTCAAAATGAACTGTCCGATCTGGCAGGCTGCAACTATCTGGTACAGTCTGCCCTGGTTCTCTCCGGAGATGGAAAAACTGCCTATTCCCTTTATAAAAATCCTCTTCCGGATACCGCAGAATTTTTTACGGAAGAAGAGCTTTACGGGCTTCACGGAGTAACCTGCCTTCCAATCCGCCAAAGTCCGCTGCGAAGCAGGGTGCCTGTTCTTCCTCTGGTCGTTCCTATCCGGGTCAATGAGGCCGAATACGCAGTTGTAAATATAACAGATGAGCCCTCCGACGTATATGTGGTCGTCTATCTGGACTGTACCAAGCTTCTCCAGAGCCTTACTCTGGCAAGCACCGGACTTGCAGAAGGTACGTATTACCTTTTTACAGAGGATAACGTACCCTTAAGCCCCTCATCCTATGATAAAAAAACAAATCCTTTAATGCTTCCTGAGACAGATGCTTTGATCCGCACTTTGACAGAAACAGATGAAACGCACACAGCGGCCCAGACCTCTGATTTCTATCTGGCAGCGTCCCATATGGCGAAATCAGGCCTTATCCTTTTGGAATGTGTTCCCAAAGAGCCTTTTTATGACATATTCGGACCTACCATTGATTTCCTTGCCATAGTCCTGCTTCTTGTTGTGGGTATTCTCCTTGTCATATCCCGGATGATGACCCGCTATATTACCCGTCCGGTCACACAGCTCATGGCCATTGTGGAGCGGATCCGTGAGAACCGTTATGAACACAAACAGGAGCTTGGGACCGGCGATGAAATGGGCCATCTGTGCACTGCCATTAACCAGATGCACGATACCATTCAAAAGCAGATGGAACGCATTAAACAGGAGGAATCTGAAAAATATATGGCAGAAATACGGCTTTTAACCGAGCAGATCAATCCCCACTTCCTGTATAATACACTGGACTGCATCCAGTCGGAGGTAAAACGGGGTGAGTCCGACACAGCCGCCAATATGATCCAGTATCTGGCGGAATATTTAAGAATCGGCCTGTCAAACGGAGCTGATCTTATTCCGCTTTCCAGTGAGATCCGCCATGCCAATGCCTATGTACGTCTGATGAACCAGCGTTTCGGCCAGTCCATCCGTTTCATGTATCATCTGGCTCCGGGACTGAGCCACCATCTGATCGTCAAAACCATCCTGCAGCCCCTTGTGGAAAATTCCATCAAGCACGGCTTCGGCGTAGACTCACCGGGAATCCCCATTTCCACGCCTGCGATCGAGGTGATCATCACGGCTGAAGAAGATGAACTTGTGATCAATATCAATGACAATGGAAGCGGCTTTGAACCCTCTGAGCTGGATGAACTTTTAAAAAAGAGCTCCACCGCCAAAGGCGGTCATGTAGGGATCTTAAACGTATATCAACGGCTTACTGCCTACTATGGAGCAGAAAAGGTACACATTTCTTTCAGCTCCATCCCCTACTACTGCAATGTAATTTCCATCCGTATCCCCCTTGGGTCATAAAACAGCACAACAGGACAAAATCCATTAGAAAAGGCCACCCGATTCATAGATTTTGTCCTGTCTCTATATTCAAGGGATTTATATAATAGCCTTAAGAATACATCAGGAGGCTGTTATGGAAGAATATATCTGCAATACCATTGGTCCCCGTATCAGGGGAGACGGAGGCTGGGTGGAATTTGTATCCTATGAGGATCGCTGTCTTACCCTGATTTTCCGCGGAGAATGTTCAAAATGCATCATTTTAAACCGCTGTCTGGACTGGATCCGCCAGGAAATCCTCAGAGATCTGGGGGAAGACGTTACTATAAAACCCATCTGCAAAAAACCATTTTTCTGGGATCACTGATCCCTTTCACAGAACGGAGGAGCCATGGCTTTTGTTGAAGTTATCAGAAGAAGTATGCGTCCTGAGGAATGGACAGACCTGCGCTATTCCTGGATCAAACGCAGCTTAATCAAAGAAAAGTATGAATTTACCGATCTGGAAATCCGCGATGCGTTCCAGACCGCTGAAAATGAATATACCTATACATCCGATTACCGCCCCTTAAAAACCGGGGATATGTATTTCAGCCCTGACGGCACCGCCTTTATCCGGGGCCATGCACAGATTCCCGAAGCCCTGAAGGGAAAGGATATCTGGTTTACCCTGCATACGGCAGCTGAAATGATCGTAAAGATCAATGGACATTATGCTGGAGGAATTGACCCCAACCGTGACCGTATTCTGGTAAACCCCTGGTTAAATAAGGACAGCGCTGAGCTTACTATTGAAATCGAGGGATACAACCGTTCCAAGCCGGATGACGAGCGAAATCCCGATGCCCTCTCCTGCCGGGGCTGCCGCCAGATCTTTGAAGGCGCTTATCTGGCAGAGCTCAATGAGCCGCTCTTATCCCTGTTTTACGATCTGACCATCCTGCTGGATATTGCAAAATCCAATCATTTTGATGAGGATTATCGGGTATTCTTAAACAGAGAATTAAATAATGCCTTAAATCTGGTTGATTTTGATACCTGGGAAGGCGTGGAAGCTGCTCTTTCCTACATTGAGACACATATCTATGAAAACACCGATTTCCGTTCCAGCGGAAACGTAGCTCTGGTAGGCCATTCCCATCTGGATATTGCATACTACTGGCGCCGGATCCATGTGGTACATAAAAATGCCCGTACCATCCTGATCCAGATGCGTCTCATGGACCAGTATCCTGATTTTAAATACGCCCATACTCAGCCCTATACCTATGAGCTTCTGTCTCAGTATTATCCTGAGCTCTTTGAAGAGCTGAAGGAAAAGGTACGCTCCGGACAGTTTGAACCCGTAGGCGCCATGTATGTAGAGCCGGACTGCAACATCCCCACCGCAGAAAGCCTGATCCGCCAGTGCCTCTACGGACAGCTTTATTACAGAGAAGCCTTCGGCATCACCGTTGACAATGCCTGGCTGCCGGACGTATTCGGAAACAGCTGGATCCTGCCGCAGATTTTAAAGAAATCCGGCGTGGATTATTTCGTATCCAATAAAATGTCTACCTGGAACGATACCAACCGCTTCCCACACAACAATTTCCTCTGGAAGGGCATCGACGGCACCCGCATCTGCGCCTGCGTTCCCCCTACCCATTTCATCACCTGGAATATGCCCAGCCAGATCCAGGAAAACTGGGACGCATACCAGGACAAGGAAACCGGCGGGCAGACCTTATCCATGTTCGGATATGGAGACGGCGGCAGCGGCGTAACGGAAGAAATGGTTGAATTAATGCACCGCTTCGACAAGCTGAGTATTATGCCAAAAACAGAGCATATGAGAGCGGATGAATTCCTCCACCGGAATCTGAAGGACAATGACCTGTTAGAAACCTGGGACGGTGAACTCTACCTGGAAATGCACCGGGGCACCTTTACCACCAAGGCTGTGTTAAAAGACTTTAACCGCCGTCTGGAGGCCAAATTAAGAGCTGCAGAGCTTCTTTCTGTCCTCCGTATGAAGCAGAGAAAAGAATATCCCGCCGCAGAGCTGAGAGACTGCTATAAAAAGCTCCTTTTAAACCAGTTCCACGATATTCTTCCCGGAAGCCACATTAACCCCGTTTTCTGTGATGCAGTGCGGGATTATGAAGACCTGGAAAAACGTCTGGATGCGATTATAAACGATTCCGATTCCGTATTATTTAACCCATTAAACAAAAAGCGCCGGGAAGCCAGCTTCATTCCTTCTGAAAATGGTGCGTTTGTACGCCGGGGAATCCGGGGATACTTTACCTACACTCATGCAGAACCCCTTTCTTCCGTATCCGTATCCCCATGCGCCGGAAAAGAGAACTGGTTTGAGTCTTCGTCCTGCGGCACAGGCTTAACGGTAAAAACGCCCTTCTATGACGTTCAGTTTGAAGCGGACGGCTCCATCAGCAGCCTGTTTGACAAAAAGATGAACCGTGAGTGGGCAAATGGCGGCTTTAATAAGCTCCACCTATATCAGGATACGCCCGGTATGTATGATGCCTGGGATATCCTTCCCAACTACAAGGATGTTGAATATGATTTTACAGCAGAATCTCCTTTAAGCCTCCAGGCTTTTGACGGAGAAACCGCAGAATTTGCCTGTGTGCTGAGAACTCCCGGAAATAAGAGCCGCTGGATGGTTGTGATCCGTCTCTTCCGTTCTTCTCCTGCTATCGAAGTAGAGCATATTGTGGACTGGGATGAGAAGCACAAGCTGGTAAAAGCCGAGTTTTCCTGCAACGTGCTGTCCAGAGAGCTGATCTGCGATACCAGCGCCGGTTATATCAAGCGTGAAACCCACACCAATACCAGCTGGCAGAAGGCCCGTTTTGAGGTCTGCCACCATAAATGGTGCGATTTTGCAGAGGAAAGCGGCGGTATTGCCCTGATCAACGAAAATAAATACGGTGTAGGCATCGAAGAAAACGGTATGAGCTTAAGCCTGCTCCGGGCCAATATCCGCCCGGATATCCAATCCGATATCGGCCATCATGATTTCTGCTATGTGATCCTGCCTCATGAGGGAAGCGCTGTAACAGCAGGCATCAATGATGCTGCCCTGGAATACAACCATCCTCTGGTAAAAGCAGAAGCAGCCGCTCCGGACTGGGATTTTGGAGAGCTGTATCTTCAGGCTGTGAAGCTGTCTGAAAATGGAGAATATATTGTATTCCGCTTAAGTGAGCAGAACGGCCGCCGGGGCTGCTTAAATCTGCCTCAGACAATGGCTGTAATGAATATGCTGGAGGATGTAGAAGGTGAAACACAGACTCTGTACTACAGCCCCTTTGAACTGATCACGCTGGGACTTCCTGTGAAGGATTACCTGGGAGGAAAATAATTATGAAGGCTTCTTTGTGCATTGACAGACATTTTACTATTGGCTCTGTTAACAAACGCATCTTCGGTTCCTTTATCGAGCATCTGGGACGCGCCGTTTACGGCGGTATCTATGATCCTGGGAATCCCCTTTCGGATGAAAGGGGATTCCGCAAAGATGTTTTGGAGCTGATCCGTCAGATTGATGTGCCGGTGGTGCGTTATCCAGGAGGAAACTTTGTTTCCGCCTACCACTGGGAGGACGGGGTTGGCCCCCGTTCCCTGCGTCCCAAACGTCTGGAACCGGCCTGGACAGCAGTTGAATCCAATGAATTCGGCTTAAATGAATTTATGGACTGGACAAAAGCTGCCAACACGACTCCTATGATGGCCGTCAATCTTGGCACACGGGGCGCTGAGGACGCTAAAAATCTGCTGGAATACTGCAATATTTCCGGCGGTACTCTTTACAGTGACTTACGGCGTTCCCACGGCTATCAAGACCCCCATAACATCCGCCTCTGGTGCCTTGGAAACGAGATGGACGGCCCCTGGCAGATGGGCCACAAAACAGCCGGTGAATACGGACGGCTGGCTGCCGAGACAGGCCGTTTGATGAAAATGGTAGATCCTAATATTGAGCTGGTAGCCTGCGGAAGCTCCAACCGGAACATGTCCACCTTTGGCTACTGGGAAGATCAGGTACTGGAACAGTGCTACGATCAGGTGGATTACCTTTCCCTTCACACCTATTATGGGAATCCCCAGGATAACACACCCGACTTCTTAGCCTGCTCTGCTGATATGGATGCATTTATCTCATCCGTTATTTCCATCTGCGACTCTGTCAAAGCCAGAAAACGTTCCAAAAAGCATATCTGCCTTTCCTTTGACGAATGGAATGTATGGTATCACTCCAAGGAGCAGGATAAACAGCTTCCCCGGTGGGTTCAGTGTCCTCCTCAATTGGAAGATATTTACAATTTCGAGGACGCTCTTTTAGTGGGAAGCATGCTTATCACTTTACTGCGCCATGCAGACCGGGTAAAAATCGCCTGTCTTGCTCAGCTGGTCAATGTAATTGCCCCCATTATGACCGATTCAACAGGCGCATGGGCTCAGACGATCTTCTATCCCTATATGCATGCCAGCTGTCTGGGACGGGGAACCGTACTGCAGACCCAGATCCAGTCTCCCTGCTATGAGAGCCGGTACGGCGATGTCCCCTATCTGGATGCCGTAACTATTGAAAATGAGGAAGAAGAAACACTTACGATCTTCGCCGTCAATAAAAATCTGTCTGAGAATATAGAGCTGACGGCTGATTTCAGACAGTACGAGGGCTATCATGTAAGCCGCCATATTGTAATGACCCATTCTGATCTAAAGGCAGTTAATACAAAAAAAAATCCCAATGAGGTCATTCCAGCAGATACCGGCATCTCCTCTCTGGAAAATGGTATTCTGTCCTCTCATCTTCCTTCCAAGAGCTGGAATGTAATTATTTTAAAGAAATAAGACAAGGCCGGGAATCTATCTCCCGGCTTCCTTTCGTTCCATCCCCACCAGCTCCGCCAGCTGCTCCATGACTCCTTTTCCGCCATTTAGAGAAATCGTCCCCACCTTATCGCAGATCCGCTCCAGATACTCCATCTCCTTAAGCTTAAAGAGGGTCTGGTTTTCATCCATCAGCCTTGCGGTATTTAAGAGGCTTCTGGTAGAAGCTACCTCCTCCCTTCGGGTGATAACATTGGCCTGGGCGCGTTTTTCCGCCAGAAGCACAGTATTCATGATCTCCCGTATCTCCCCCGGAAGGATAATATCCTTGATTCCCGCAGAGACGATTTCCACGCAGTAATCCTCCTGCTTCTTTTTCATCTCCTCCAGCACATACTGGCTGATCTCCTCCTTCTGCTCCAAAAGCTCATCCAGACGGAACCGTCCTACATATTCCCTGAGGATCAGCTGCGCATGGGTATAGAGCTGTGTTCCCACATTTTCCACCAGCATTACCAGCCTGCGGGGATCTGTGATCCTGTAAGTGCAGATCACATTCAGCCGCACCCCCACCTTATCTGCTGTCAGTATCTCCTGACCGGAAATTTCCAGCTGCTGAAGCTTCAGGTTAAATACTTTGCAGGTAGTTTCCCTTCCGTAATTCCAGAAAAAGTAAGTTCCCGTTTCCAGCTGCCGCTCAAACTGATTGTCAAAGTACAAAAGCCCGGTCTCTCCGTCCTTAATCACAATTTTCTTATAGTATTTGGCAGGCATCAGCTCCATATACATCCTGGGAAGGGTTTCTTCCATCCATGGCTTTGTGATATCAATCACCTGAAATTCATTTTTCTCAAATACATTCCAGAACAATGTCTCCGGCTTACAGACCACCTCTCTGAACGCTCCATTTACAAACCGGATGGCAATGGATGTATCCGGAAGCACATTTTTTACCACACGGGAAGCAAATTCCGGATTCTTCATCAGGATTTCCTCCGGAATCCCACAGGTATTTACAGCCCCGGTCATGGGAACAATTTTTACCTCACAGCCGGACAGGCTGAGAAAATAGTAGGTTCCCACAGTCAACAGCTTCTCAAAGCGGCCCCTGCGGATCAGATAGCCGCACTCATTTTCATTGATCTTATATTTCTTTATCATAGGTACCTCCCTGTTTCACAAACAATTTCCCTGTTTCATACAGAAAATCCTGCGCCATGCTTCATCCCCGGCCCAGGGGGCTGTTTCTTAAGCCCAAAGGGCAAAGGACTCCAAAACTTCCTTATCCCGGCTCCTTTGGGCGGTATCCGAAACTGCACAGGCCTTGCCGGAGACTGCCGCGATGCTGCCTGCAGCCGAAGCAAAAAGCGCATTCTTTCTGTGGCCCTGCAGCCTTTTGACTGCAAAGCCGTGCTCCTGTGACATTTTTAAGATGTCTCTTAACGATTGCTATACCCGCTTAGCTACATGACTTGCCATCATGGCAGGATTTGAACCTGCGGCCCATCGTGCTGACTATATGCTGTCCTGCCGGAATACCAAAACGCCATAGGCGACGGCACCGGGGAGCCAGGAAATACTCCTCCCATGGGCAGAACTGCCTGTATCTGACACCGGCCCTCCTGCCCTGCAGGTGCCGGACTTTTCCATCATTATCCCTTTACCACCCCTACGGTCTTCAGCCGTTTGACCGGGGTTACAAGATCCGTTTGGGCGTTCATTACCTGATCGATATCTTTATAGGCAAACCGGCTTTCCTCTGCCACATCTGCCTTTCCCTTCTTTCCCAGAACCACGCCCTGTTTTCTCAGATCCAGGATTACATCCTCACAGGAAAAGGCTTCCATAGCGCCTTTTCTGGAATATTTCCGCCCTGCTCCGTGAGAACAGGAACAAAAACTCTCCTGATTCCCCTTTCCCATCACCACATAGCTGTAAGAACCCATGGCGCCGGGGATAACTGCCAGTTCGCCGTTTTCTGCCCTTACCGCACCTTTTCTGTGCACCCATACCTCTTTTCCATAGCGTGTTTCGAGGGATGCATAATTATGATGACAGTTAATATCGCCGGAAAACTTCAAATCCAGCTCCGTATATTTTCCAATATACTTTTCCAGAATCGCCTTTACTGCCAGCATCATCTTTTCCCGGTTTTCCTTTGCAAAATCCATGGAAAGCTGCATCCAGCGCAGATACTGGCGGCCCTCCGGGCTGTCCACGGGCAGAAAAGCCAGCCTGTATTCATCCGGCACCTGGCTGTACCATTTCTGGTTCAGCTGACGGGCCTTATAATGAAAATAGTCGCAGACGGATTTTCCAAAATGACGGCTGCCGGAGTGAATCATCACTGCCAGCATCCCCTGATCATCCTCCTGAAGCTCAATAAAATGATTTCCTCCGCCCAGAGTTCCGATCTGAAAATATCCGGCCTCCAACTGTCCCAAAAGCTCTGCATCCTCCTCATACAGGTTCAGCTCTTCCAGTGCCCGGTCCATGGTATAAGAGGGCATCCCCAACTTATGATGGGCAAAGCCCACGGGAACATTTCTCATAATATCACCGATCACCGCCTGGATCAGCGTTCCGTTCCCGGTCTGGATCTCCCGAATGGCCTCTAACGGAATATTGGTTTCCGTATATGCCATCCCGCAGCCAATATCCACACCCACTGCATTAGGGATGATCACTCCCTCTGCAGCGATCACACCGCCGATGGGCATTCCCATTCCTGCATGGGTATCCGGCATCAGATTGACCCATTTATGGAGAAATGGAAGCTGTGCCAGGTGGTATGCCTGTTCCCTGCAGGTCTCTTCCAAATCCTTTTTATCCTCAAGCCATACCTTTACCGGCAATCTCATGGCATCCTTTTCATACATTACGAACATATCCTGCACATCCTTTCATTTCTTATCATGGCTTTATCTTAGCCTGATTTTCCATTTTTATCATTTAAAAAAAGGTGCGAACCCGCTATAATGGAGCTATATCACCCTATGGAGGGATCTATATGGCAGAATTTCAGGAGCTTATCAAAAACTTTGACCGGATCCGGGATTATATGCGCCAGTTTTATATTTATGGATTTAAGGTGAGAAATGATTTTGACTCCCGCAGCGCCCGGACCTATGACAATGAACGGAGGCGGATCGAGAGCTGGCTGGGCGATTACACCTGCTCTTCCTATACGACCAAGGGAAAACAGGTCTATATCAATATCGACAGCAAGACAGTGCCCGAAAATCCCCTCTATGCGGCCTGGAAATCGAAAAGCTTTACGGATAATGATATCCTTCTGCACTTTTTCATTCTGGATCAGCTCACCGATCATCCTCGGGGAATGAATGCCTCTGCCCTGAGCGATGCGATCTCCCTTACCTACGGCGTTGCCTTTGACCCCCAGACCGTGCGGCTGAAGCTGAAGGAATACGAATCTCTGGGACTGCTGTGCTCTCATAAAGAAGGAAAAAACCTTATCTATCAGATGCTCCCGCCCCAGTTTCCCCATGACTCTCCCTTAAATGATACTCTTTTAACCGCTGTTTCCTTTTTTCAGGGAACCGCCCCTTTCGGGTTTATCGGGAGCACCATTCTGGACTGGCACGACCGGAAAAATACCTTTTTTCAGTTCAAGCATCATTTTATCGTACATACCCTGGAAGATCAGGTGCTCCTGCAAAGCCTTACAGCCATCCGGGAGCACCGTTTGATCGACTATGAAAATAAGAGTTTCCGTTCCGGGAGCATTTCCTCCCAGTCCGGCGTTCCCTTAAAAATCTTTGTAAGCACCCGTACCGGAAGGCGCTACCTCTGTCTGTACCTTCCATCTCTGCGGAGGTTCCACAATGCCCGTCTGGACTCCATTCTCTCCATTACCATTAAGGAGCCCTGGGAAGACTATGAACGAACCTATGAGGCGCTGCTGGCGAATATAAAACGCTGCTGGGGCGTTTCCTTCGGAAGCGGAAGAAGCCGCCTGGAAACCATCTGCCTGCGCCTTTCTATTGATGAAGAAAAAGAACCCTATGTTTTAAAACGCCTTTACCGGGAGGGGAAGGGCGGAGAAATCCTAAAAATACGGGAGCATGAATATCTGTATACGGGAGCATTTTTCGATACCAATGAACTTCTGTCCTGGGTAAAGTCCTTTACCGGGCGCATTCTGGATATTCAGGGAACCTGTGAACCTGCCATCCTTAAGGTCACAAGAGACTGGGAACGGATGTATCAGATGTACTGCAGCGAAGAAAAGGAAGAAACAAATGGAACTGTTTAATGAGATATATAGCTGTTACTACCACACGGTCCGCCATATTTTGGAGGAAGCTGCCGGCCATTCAGTGAACATGAAAGAAATGGAGCAGATCTGCAAAAATCAGGCCTTTCAGGAAACAGCCCTGGCTGTACTCCCGAAACTTACAAAGGGAGAGTGGCCCCTTCTTTTCCCCCCAAAGGAGCATCCTGGCTGCTATGAAAGTGCCCTGCATTTTTCTCCTCCCGAACTGCCGCTGACTGCACTTCAGATGTCCTGGCTGGCAGCTCTGATCCATGACCCGCGCTTCCGGCTCTTTTTTACGGATGAAGAATTAAAAAATCTTTCAGAATCCCTAAAGGGATTTGAACCGCTGTATCAGCAAGAAAATTTTTACTATTACGACCAGTTTTGCGACGGTGATTCCTATGCTTCACCTTCCTACCGGGAGCATTTTCAGGCAATTTTAAAAGCCCTGAGGGAGCATCATATCCTTTTTATTGGATATGAAGGCAAAAAAGGAATCTGCCATTCCTTTGAAGTCATCCCCTATCAGCTCCAGTACTCCTCCAAGGATGACAAATTCCGTCTCTGCTGTCTGCAGTACCGACGGGGACGCTGCGGCCTAAATACCATTCTCAACCTGGAACGGATTCGTGACTGCCGCGTTTCCCCTGACCTCCTTTCGGACAGCGATATACAGACTCTCTCCTGCCACCGCTTTCTCCCGGTCCGCAAAGCAAAAGAGCCCGTTCTCTTAAAAATAACCGGAGAACGGAACTCTCTTGAACGCTGTATGCTTCACTTTGCCAGCTATGAAAAGCATACGGAATACCATGAAGAAGGCAAATACTGGCTGTGCTCCATTTACTATGATACCGCAGATGAAACGGAGCTTCTCATCGATATCCTTTCCTTCGGCCCCGTAATAGAGGTTCTGGGGCCAGGCCATTTCCGCAGTATGGTGAAAAACCGGGTGAAACGGCAGCATGAGCTTTTGTATGGAACGGTGGAGTAAATATTTCTACGCGAACAGGCCGCCTGCCCTAACCGGACAGACGGCCTGTTCCAAACACAAAGGATAAAGGTTCACCCTCAATGGGTTCGATTATTTTCCGTAATAAGCTCTTAAATACATATCCTTGATCTCGCTCATGAGAGGATATCTTGGGTTGGCGCCGGTACACTGGTCGTCGAAGGCCTGCTCCGTCATATCATCCAGTCTGTCTAAGAAGTCTTTCTCGTCAATGCCGTAATCCTTGATGCAGGACTTCACGCCAACAGCCTTCTTTAACTCCTCGATCTTCTCGATCAGCTTCTTCACAGCCTCTTCATCGCTGCCTGCATTGATTCCGCAGAATCTTGCACACTCAGCGTATCTTGCCATGGTATGCGGATACTGGTACTGGGAGAAAGTTCCCATCTTGCGTGGATTCTCAGCAGCGTTGAACTCAACTACCAGAGAGATCATCAGCGCATTTGCAATACCGTGGGGCAGATGATGGAATGCGCCCAGCTTATGTGCCATAGAATGGCATACGCCCAGGAATGCGTTCGCAAATGCCATACCTGCCATACAGGATGCGTCTGCCATCTTCTGGCGTGCCTCAACATTGTTTGGCTCATTGTAAGCGATCGGCAGGTAGTCAAATACGTTCTTCATTGCCTTTAATGCAAGTCCGTCTGTATAATCCGTTGCCATAACAGAAGCATATGCCTCTAATGCATGGGTTAAAACATCAACGCCGGAAGCGCTGGTTAAGCCTCTTGGCTGGCTCATCATGTTGTCAGTATCAACAATCGCCATATTTGGAAGCAGCTGGTAATCAGCCAGAGGATACTTGATGCCTGTCTCCTGATCGGTGATAACGGCAAATGGAGTAACCTCAGAACCTGTACCGGAGGAGGTAGGAACAGCTACAAAGTAAGCCTTCTCACCCATCTTCGGGAAAGTGTAAACTCTCTTGCGGATATCGATAAAGCGCATTGCCATATCCATGAAATCTGCTTCCGGATGCTCGTACAGTACCCACATGATCTTTCCTGCATCCATTGCGGAGCCGCCGCCCATTGCGATAATTACATCCGGCTCAAATTCTTTCATCAGTTTGGCGCCTGCCTGTGCATTTGCCAGAGTAGGATCAGGCTGAACGTCAGAGAATACGGTATATGTGATTCCCATTTCATTTAAACGGTCTGTAATTACATTTGTGTAGCCGTTCTTGTACAGGAAGGAGTCTGTTACGATAAAGGCTCTCTTCTTGCCCATTACATCCTTTAATTCGTTTAATGCTACAGGCAGACAGCCCTTCTTAAAGTAAACCTTCTCAGGTGTACGGAACCACAGCATATTTTCTCTCCTCTCAGCAACAGTCTTAATGTTCAGCAGATGCTTAACGCCAACGTTCTCAGATACGGAGTTTCCGCCCCAGGAACCGCAGCCCAGTGTAAGAGACGGAGCTAGCTTAAAGTTGTACAGATCGCCGATACCGCCGTGGGAGGAAGGTGTATTTACAAGAATACGGCAGGTCTTCATTCTCTCTGCATGCTTCATCATCTTTTCTTTTTCATTTACATTGATGTACAGAGAAGAGGTATGGCCGTAGCCGCCGTCTGCTACCAGACGCTCTGCCTTATCCAGAGCCTCGTCAAAGGTCTTAGCCTTGTACATAGCCAGTACAGGAGACAGCTTTTCGTGAGCAAACTCCTCGCTGATATCTACAGACTCAACCTCGCCGATGATAATCTTTGTATCAACCGGAACATCCACACCTGCCAGCTTTGCGATGGTGTATGCAGACTGTCCTACGATCTTTGCATTTAATGCCCCGTTGATCAGGATGGTCTTTCTTACCTTTTCAATCTCACCCTGCTTTAAGAAATAGCAGCCTCTGTATTCAAATTCCTTCTTAACAGCCTCATATACAGGCTCCAGAACAGTTACAGACTGCTCAGAAGCACAGATCATACCATTATCAAAGGTCTTGGAATGGATAATGGAGTTAACTGCCATACGGATATCAGCCGTATCGTCAATGATAACTGGCGTATTTCCAGCGCCAACGCCCAGCGCAGGCTTACCGGAAGAATATGCAGCCTTAACCATGCCCGGGCCACCAGTTGCCAGGATGATATCAGCGTCTCTCATTACCTCATTGGTCAGCTCCAGGGAAGGAACGTCGATCCATCCAATGATCCCCTCAGGAGCGCCTGCCTTAACAGCAGCCTCCAGCACAACCTTGGCAGCCTCAATGGTACTCTTCTTTGCTCTTGGATGTGGGGAAATGATGATGGCATTGCGTGTCTTTAAGGAAATCAGTGTCTTAAAGATTGCAGTGGAGGTTGGATTTGTAGTAGGGATAACAGCTGCGATCAGGCCGATTGGCTCTGCAATCTTCTTTATACCGTACTCCTTATCCTCCTCAACCACACCAACGGTCTTTGTATTCTTGTATGCATTGTAGATATACTCAGCTGCGTAGTTGTTCTTGATTACTTTATCCTCAACCACGCCCATTCCGGTCTCTTCTACCGCCATCTTTGCCAGCGGAATACGCATTTTATTCGCTGCGCTTGCTGCCGCGAAAAAGATCTTATCTACCTGCTCCTGTGTGTAGGTTGCAAATACCTTCTGAGCCTCGCGCATTGCTGCCATCTTGGCGTTCAGTCCCTCTACGCTGTCAATGATCTCCGGAACTACCTGCTCGGTCTTCTTTGCCATTTCCATTTCCTCCATTTTCCTTGTGTTTGTGTTTGTATTCGGAATGTTTGTCAATTTATTAACAATTTAACTATCCGCATTATATAACATCGTTAAAAAAATGTCAACCATATTTTTTCTTTTTTCAGGTTTTGCGCAAATTTTTAGTCTCAGAGCATACTCTATCGATTCACCAATGGCAAAAAGATTGTTAAATATATAACACCACTTTGGATATTTTGTATAATTTTAAAACCTATCCACTGCTATTTTATAAATTATGGTAAAATATACCTGGCAACTATAAAAATAAAACTGTAACATAAGGAGAGCTTTTCTATGTTTCGGCCAATGCCACGTTACGGACAGCAGCTGGAGCTGAAAAAAGGCATCTGCACGCCGATACATACCATTGTGCAAATGCCTTTTTGTATTCTTATTACAGATATTTTTTAAGGGTATCCACCTTATCTAACTTCTCCCAAGGAAGGTCAAGGTCATTGCGGCCAAAATGTCCGTAAGCAGCAGTCTGCTTATAGATCGGACGACGCAGATCCAGCATACGGATGATTCCAGCCGGACGAAGGTCAAAGTTCTCGCGGATGATCTCTACCAGCTTCTCCTCACTGAGCTTTCCTGTTCCGAAGGTCTCTACCATAATAGAGGTTGGGTGAGCCACGCCGATTGCATAGGACAGCTGGATCTCGCACTTATCAGCCAGACCGGCAGCTACGATATTCTTAGCCACATAGCGGGCCGCATAAGCTGCAGAACGGTCTACCTTGGTGCAGTCCTTACCGGAAAATGCGCCGCCGCCGTGACGTGCCGTTCCGCCGTAGGAATCTACAATAATCTTGCGTCCGGTCAGACCGCTGTCTCCGTGAGGTCCGCCGATTACAAAGCGTCCTGTAGGATTGATAAAGAACTTTGTATTCTCATCTACCATATCTGCAGGAATAATCTCATCAAATACATACTTCTTGATATCTGCATGGATCTGCTCCTGAGTTACATTCTCATCATGCTGAGTGGACAGAACCACTGCATCCAGACGAACCGGCTTTCCATTCTCGTCATACTCTACTGTAACCTGAGTCTTTCCGTCCGGACGAAGATACTTTAAGGTACCGTTCTTTCTTACCTCAGTCAGTCTTCTAGCCAGCTTGTGAGCCATGGAAATAGGATATGGCATATACTCCTCTGTCTCGTTGCTTGCATAGCCGAACATCATACCCTGGTCGCCTGCACCAATGGCGTCCAGCTCTTCCTCGGACATACGGTTTTCCTTTGCCTCAAGAGCCTTGTCAACACCCATAGCAATGTCGGAGGACTGCTCGTCAATGGCGGTAATCACGCCGCAGGTATCACAGTCAAAACCATATTTTGCACGGTCATAGCCAATCTCGCGAACCGTCTCTCTTACGATCTTCTGGATATCTACATATGCCTTTGTGGTGATCTCGCCCATAACCAGCACCAGTCCTGTGGTGGTCGCTGTCTCGCAGGCAACACGGCTCATGGGATCCTGCTCCATTAAAGCGTCTAAAATCGCATCAGAAATCGCGTCGCACATTTTGTCCGGATGGCCTTCAGTTACAGATTCAGATGTAAATAATCTTCTCTCCATCAATCATTCTCCTTTTCTTTGCTGTAAAATAAATACATACTGTACTGTGTTTCGTGTCATTTAAGCAGGTGTAATCCTCTGCCCTCTGGCAAAAAGAAAAGTCCGCAGCAACGGCGGACTTGAAAATATTAGATCTTCAAATCCTCTTATTGCTCGATCAAGCACATCAAAAAGCTCTTTTTAAAACTTTATAAGCTGCACTCCTCGCTCAGGCTGGCACCTTCCGGCCCTTTCGCACACCGCATAAGCACTGCTTACGGGATACTCAACCGGGGTTGCCGTGACTTCACAGGTCCTTTATACCTCCATCACTCTGAATAAGGGATATTTACGAACGTTTTCTATTGTGAAATGACTACCAGCATATATTAAATCATTTTTTCTTTCCTGTCAATATACATTTTTCCGCGCAAAAAATCCCGGCAAAGTTCCATCTCCTCTGCCGGAATTTTCATTAAAACAATCTTTTTACTGGATCACAATCCGTCCCTGTCCTTCGGAATTCTCATATTCAGAGGATACAGAACCGCCCAGGCCCTGAATATAGGTGGATAATACATCTACATCCACCATAACCTCATCCTTTATAATATTGCAGCCATTAAACATGGTCATGCCGTCCCCACCGGACTTTAACATATAATTATGGGAAGCCACTGTGTAAGTCTTATTCAGATCAATGGGCTGTCCGCCAACCTGAATATCCGTAACTCTGTACGGCCCGTCTACACTGACAAAATTACCCTTATCATCCACCTTTATACTGGATTTTACAGAGCTGTCAATGGTATAGGTCAGACCGGATACATGCATGAAGCCTCCGGACTCCTCAGGATAATTCTTAACGCCCATTTCCAGGGCATCCTTGATCTGCTGTCCTGTCACCTCTGCCACACATCCCATGTTTCCAAATGGGAATACAGCCAGTGTATCCTCATATGTAATGGTTCCGGACTCAATATCTGTGCGGACGCCTCCGCCATTGCAAAGTCCGATGTCTGCTCCCAGCTGAACTCTGTAAGCATCTGCCGCCAAATCACCAAGATTAGTTTCGCCATTTCTTATCCGGCGTTCTCCGGTGGCCTCATCCTTGATCGTCAGCTTGTACGCTGTACTTCCCAATGGGGTCTTTAAGGTTTCGTTAAACTGCCCCTTGATCTGCTCGATCAGGCTGTGGGTATCCGGATCCACTGCACGGCCATTTTCATTTACAACACTGCCCTGGCGGATGGTAAGAACCATTCCGGGATAAATGGTACCCGGATCAGAAATCTTATCCCGATTGCTGTCATAAATCTCTCTCCAGCGGTCATAGCTTCCCAGCTCTCTCTTGGCGATCCTGCTTAAGGAATCATTCTTCTGAACCGTATAGGTACGATTTACTTCTGAAGGCACAACCTCTGAGATCAGCTCTGTGGAAATCGTTCCATCTGTATGAATGGTCATCTTTCCAATATTTGCCAGCTTAGTGCCTGTCTGGGTAACGATAACATCCTTCCCGTCTGCATCCTTTACTATCATGGAAAGTGTAGTTTCATGGGAATGTCCGTCAATGCAGGCATCCACGCCCCGGATATGACCGATCAGGCTTCCGGCACTCCAGCGCTCTGTGATTCCATTTTCTCCCAGATGTCCAACTAAAATCACAAATTCCGCTCCTTCAGCCCTGGCACTGTCCACTGCCGACTGCACCTGATTGTAAAATGCAGTTCCGTCTGCATCCTCACAGAAGGAATAGATATAATTTCCATTCGCATCCTGGAAATAAGCAGGCGTAGATTTTGTAAAGCTTTCCGGTGTGGAAACGCCCACATAAGCCACCTGTGTATCACCGTAAGAAATCATCTTATAGGGTGCAAATACAGACTGTCCGGAAGCAGTGCTGATAAAGTTGCAGGAATAATATCCGCAGTTTAATTTTTCTGCCAATTCCAGAAATCTGGGCATACCGTAGTCAAACTCATGATTTCCCGGAACTGCCACATCATATCCTGTCTGATTCATGATATCAATGATATAACCGCCCTCGGACAGAGTTCCTACCGGAGCACCCTGGATGGCATCACCTGCATCCACCAGAGTAACATACGGTGTCTGGTTCATCATTTGCTTTTTGTACAGCGCCAATCCGCCGTAACCGATGTTTTCATCAATTGCGCAGTGAACATCATTGGTATATAGAACCACAATGTCCTGATCCGCTCCTTTGACTGTTCCAGCCTCCTGTGCCCATGCGGACATGGACATACCTGTGATAAGGCTGCAGGTAAGAATCAGGGACCAAAGCAGACCCAGGAACCTTCTTTTTCCTGTTCTCCCGGTCATTTCATAACCCTCCTTATGAGATAATTTTGCCTCTGCCCGGATTGCTCCTGACAGAGGCTATTCTTATATGAAACCGTACGATGGATATACGGTCATCATCCTACCCTAAGTTTAAATTTCTGCATCTCCCTTTCAGAATCCACCAGCTCGATCATGGCTCCCAGCCCCTGGAGCTTTTCCTCAAAGCTTTCGTATCCCCTCTGAATATATCCGATCTCATCTACAATGGTATATCCTTCTGCCGCCAGCCCTGCGATTACCAGAGCTGCACCTGCCCGAAGATCCGGCGCATTTACCTGAGCGCCAGTAAAGCCTTCTACGCCGTTAATCACAGCTACATTTCCCTCTACCTTGATAGAGCTTCCCATGCGTGCCAGCTCGTCCACGTATTTAAAACGATTCTCAAAAATGCTTTCTGTAACCATACTGGTTCCTTTGGTAAGAGCCAGTGTAACAGCCATCTGAGGCTGCATATCGGTAGGAAAGCCGGGATATGGCAGTGTCTTAATATCTGTATGACGCTGGTTCGGCTTACCCACAACACGGACTGCGTCATCAAACTCGATCACCTCACAGCCAATCTCTGTAAGCTTGGCGGAAATCGCCTCCAGATGCTTTGGAATTACATTTTTTACCATCACATCGCCTCTGGTTGCTGCTGCTGCACACATAAAGGTACCAGCCTCGATCTGATCCGGAATAATAGAATATTCTGTGCCGTGAAGCCGCTCTACGCCCCTGATACGGATTGTGTCTGTTCCTGCACCCTTAATATTGGCTCCCATACTGTTAAGGAAGTTTGCCACATCTACGATATGGGGCTCCTTGGCAGCATTCTCAAGAATCGTCTGTCCCTCTGCCATAGCAGCAGCCATCATGATATTGATGGTCGCTCCCACAGAAACCACATCCAGATAAATATGACTTGCCACCAAATCAATGGCATGGGCGATCACTGCTCCGCCCTCAATCTGTACATCTGCTCCCAGCGCCCGGAAGCCCTTAATATGCTGGTCAATGGGGCGGCTTCCGATATTGCAGCCTCCGGGAAGAGGAACCTGAGCGCTCTTGTATTTTCCTAAAAGAGCACCGATAAAATAATAGGACGCACGGATCCGGCGGATATATTCGTCATCCACGGATACTTCTCTGATATTTCCTGCGTTGATCTTTACTGTATGGCGGTCAATGCGGTGTACGCTGGCACCGATCTCCTGGATTGCTTCCAGCATAACATTGATATCCCGCACATCCGGCAGATTGTCGATAAGAACATCCTCATCGGTCATAATGGATGCTGCCAGAATACCAAGTGCGGCATTTTTGGCTCCGCCTATGGTCACATCGCCCACCAGCGGATTGCCGCCTTTTATAATATAATGTTCCATTTTATACCTCAATTACTGATCGAACAGACCTTAATTTTTCTTTCTGTCTTTGTTCACATTTTATTTACATCTCTTAGATTATACCATAAGAACAGGATTTGTAAAGCAAACTCGCCTGCCGGGCGAAAAAAACGTTTCACCGGACAGGCGTGTTTCAAAATTATTTTTATTCAATTTTTAACCCGCACAGGAAACGGTTATGCTGGCTTCCAAAGTGCGCGGCTGCGTCCCCCAGCCCCATTTTTACGTTTTCCTGGACAGCAGGATCATAAATGGTTACATTATAGGTATCATAACCGGACAGAAGAACATAACTTCCATCCTCTCTGTAAGCGGCTGCCGGAATCCCTTTATCAATAAAATACAATACCTGATTCAGTGTACAGCCCGTAGCGTCAATCACCATGATCCCGTCCTCATACAGCGTACTTCTGGTAAATCCATCCAGATGGCTCATCACTGCACCGGCTGCACCGGATGGATCTTTCAGATTTCGGATCGGCTGACGGTTAATGCGATCCCAGACAAGGTGTCCTCTTTCATCTGTCACAAATCCCATTTTATCATAGGCAAGGTTCACAGCTTCTGCAAACTGTCTGGATGCTCCCAGAAAATGGCCGCCTCCGTAAGCGTAAAAAATCACTTCACCTTTTTCTCCCGAAGCCGCTTTTCCTGCCAGCTCCAGAGTACCTGTATTTTCATACGAAAATGCCTTTGGCCGTTCGGATTTTACAGACGAAGCCTTCTGGTCTGAATCCATCTGTACAAAATACATTCGTCCCATCTCGGAAGAAGCATACCAGCCAATTCCCTCCAGTGGATCTGTTTCCACCTTTTCATTGCAGACAATGGTATCCTCATCCTGATAGGAATACTGATTGTCCCCCAGCTTTACCAGCCTCTTTAAATGAATCCGTCCATCCTCCGTCACCACATCTGAAATGTAGATTCCGTCCTTTCTGTATTCGCTTTCAATGTTCATGTCACTGTCCGCGATATACATCACATACATGGGGATTTCCTGTACCCTTCCGTTTACACTCCAGACATCCTCCTGCCGGGCAAAACCATAGATCAGATCACTTCCTACAAAGCCCAGCACCCTGGCATAATCACCTTCTGAAACAGGAATTTCCTGTTTTTGGGATGTATTAAAATCCATCACATGAATCCTCTCATCCCGTGTATCCTCTCTCTTTTCCTGCCATGCCATCCGGCTTCCGTCATGGCTTACCGCAAAGGTTCCCTCCGTAAGTCCCTGAGCTACAGAAATGGATTCGTTACTGCTTAAATCAATTCCAAATACATTTCCATTCAGCATCAGATATACCATTTCTCCGGGACTTACATAGGCCAGCTGCTCTATATCCTTTTTTAATTTTTCAAATTCCAGAACAACCGGAATGAAGAATTTCTCCTGGACTGTATTGCTTCCCGCATCATAGCGATAAAATATCACTCCGGTTTGACCCTCATACGGTCCACGGTTCATATAGCCGTAAACCAGAAAATCTGCCGAGCCGTCATCTCCTGCTCTCAAAATCTGTACATCATGATCTCCATAGCTGCTGCGCACATCGTCTGTTTCTCCATTTGAAAATGTAAACACACACATGATCCTGTGGTCTGATTGATCATAACGCCACAGATTGCCATTTACTTTAAAAAGAATATACCGGGAATCCTGGCTCTTTACCGTACCAATACCGGCTTCATCGGAAATTCCCAAAACAATCCTCTTTCCAGAAAATGCCCCTTCACTTCCTGTAAAAATATGGTTGGCATTGCGCTCATAATTCATTAAGTAGATCCGCTGCTCATTCCATTTCATGGCAAAATTATCTTCTGCCTCTGCCAGACTCTCCTTTCCCTGCGAATCTGTAAGCCGGACATAATATTGAACCTGAACCTGTCCCATAATTCCGTCAAATTCCTGAAGGGTAATCCTGGGTTCTCCTTCCATCTCCGCATGGAGTCCATCCCAGGTCAAATGATCAAAACTGGCCCGGATCGTCACATGGCCCAGAGAACTGTTATCCTCCTCCGGACTGGTTTCCAGATACGATATCAATTCCTTTGCCTGCTCATAATCCAAACTCTTTCTTGTAAATTCCTCTGCCAGCTGCAGCATATCCAAAGCCCTTGGAGCATCCGTCCACATGATACGGGTATAATACTGGATCTGCTGTTCTGCTGTCTTTACATTTAAAATTAAGAGATACGCTTTATCCTTAGAAATCAGATTCTGGATAGGAAGGCTCACTGTGGTTATGCCCTCCTTGCTGGACCAGTCCGAAAGCTCTGTCCGTTCAATCAGGCGATCCATGGAAAGATTCCTTATCTCATAACTGATTTCTGTAATTGTATTTCCAAACTCATGGATGCGAAGATTCAGTCTTCTGTCTGAAGACAAAACAGAAATCGCTTCTCCGGCCGCACGATTTCCCATATCCTGAACATATCCGTGCAGACCGTTAATCTCCTTTCCTTCAAACTCCGTATATACCACCGGCAATCTTGATTCATCCATGGATGAATATACGGCGCCCTCCTGCTCTGATGTCCTGTGTGCACCGATAAAGTATACCACCAATGCAGCCAGAAAAACCACAAACAGGATTCCTGCTCTCTGTATTATTTTTTTCATCTGTTCATTCCTTTTCAGAATTTTATCTGCTCAATTTTACCTTTCCATCTCCGGTGTGAGAACTGGAAGAAAAATCCGCTTACAAGCAAGCTTGACACATATTTTTCTGCCAGTTCTCCCTCCGTCCTGAATCGTTACCTCTATTTTATATAATAACCGTTAAAACTACAACTTAATCTTTTTTGAATATTTCCTGTGATAACTTTTATGCTGTAATTCTATCCAATACACATTCCTCTGCGGCACCGCCGGTTCTGCATCTCATCTAAAATCAAGGTCTTTACAATATCGCGAAACCAGGCTGGATAAATACCAGGTCTGGGTGGACGTACCGGACCGGGACCCTGCGGTGGATACGGTGGACGCACTGGGCCGGGACCCTGCGGCGGGCGGGGTGGACGCACCGGGCCGGGACCCTGCGGCGGATACGGTGGACGCACCGGGCCGGGACCCTGCGGCGGATACGGTGGACGCACCGGGCCGGGACCCTGCGGCGGATACGGTGGACGCACCGGGCCAGGATTCTGCGGCCGGGCTGATCCCGGAATATGGGGCGGACGTCTGAGTTCCTGTCCCAGTAGCACCGGGCCATTTTCAGTTTCCACAGGAACAACCGGGGCATACATGGATCCCATCCCCCAAGCCATTCCCTGCACATCCGGCCTAATCCCATTGATCCCCCAGCCGTTCCACCAATTCCTCAATGGAGGTCTCATTTCCTGGCTTTCAATTATTCTGTTATGTTCTCTTAAATCCGCCTCTGCTGTTACCTGATAGATATTTTCTTCCATGTCACTTTCCATGGGATTCTTATTTTCTTCTGCCCCTTCTTTTATATTCTCCTCTCCCCTCTCATCCACAGTCTTTTTTTTACCATCATTTTTCTTGTTTTCTTCATCATTTAACTCCTCTGTTTCAACCTTTTCTTTTTCCCGATCTGTACCTTTTTCCACCCCTTTTTTTTCCTGATCCACTACTTCCTCTTCCTGTTCTTCTTCCACGCTCATTCTTTCAATCGTCTTTTTCTCCTGCATCTCCCACGCCTCTCTTAAAATCCCCATGTCTCCGGATGTACTCACAGCCTCACAAACGGAATTGCACATTTGATCTACCATTCTCTGTTCTGGCCACTCATCATACATAGGGCTGTTTTGATAATCCATTCTGTCACATGCTTCCGATACATAGCTCTGTATCATCCGGATTTCTCTGGGATACATACTTTTAAAATTTTCCATTCATCTGTCCTTACCCATATCTTTCACTTTTATCATATGCAGAAACCATAAAAAATGTTTCACGTGAAACATAAAAAAGGATATCTGAGTTTATATTCCCAGATATCCCTGCATCATCAATTTTTCTTTACATATCCCAATGCCTGCTCCAGAGCTTCCTGCTCCTCATTTCCCAGCACCTTTTCAGTCTTGCCTGCATCTACTTCCTTCATATATAAATAGCAGCCCTCCTTACTGTGAATACAATTCAAAATAAAGCCACTGTTCGTATAATCCAAAACTGCAATTACAAAGCTCAGTGTTCCTCCCATTCCAGGAAATGCATTATATCGAACCATTCCAAATTTTTGAAAGGAAGAACGGAAGTTTCGATTCAACGTTCGAATCGAGTCCTTGGCTGCCCGATCCTCTGCCTTCAAAATACGAATTTCCTCCAGCTGATCCAGTATCACATCCTCCAGTGTTTCCGCATCCTTTCCCCGCATAAAATAATCATATTTCCGACTCAATTTTTTCAGCTTTGCCATAGCAGCAATTACAAGAATCAATAGAATCACTACCAAGCCTGACAATATTACAATAATATATGCCGGATCAAATGGAAGTTCAAATAGCATACTGTTTTCCATTCTTATCTAATCTCTCCTTACTCTTATCCGAATGTTAGATACAGAATCTTTATTTCTAGTGGATGGACTCAATCAATTCCACAATTCGTTCCAACTCTGCCTCTGAATAGTATTCGATTTCTATACGGCCTTTGTTCTTATCTTTATTATGTATGCTGACCTTTGTTCCCATAATGGTTTTCATTCTGTCTTCCAGATTTTGATAAATCAGCATCAGGGCATCATCCGCTTTCTTTTCCTTCTTTTCTTCTCCAGCAGCTTCCTTGGCCATCCGTTTTACCAACCGTTCTGTTTCCCGAACACTTAAGCTTTTTTCTATAATTTCCTTTGCTGCCTTTAACTGCAGTCCCCCACCGTCCAGAGAAAGAAGCGCTCTGGCATGACCGCTGCTAATAATACCCTGGATGAGCATTTCCTGAATCTGCTCATCCAGCTTTAAAAGACGCATGGTATTCGTAATGGTCGCTCTGTTTTTTGCTACACGCTCTGCAATTTCCTCCTGCGTGAGATTAAACTCACGAATCAGCTGCTGATACGCCTTCGCCTCTTCAATAGGATTCAGATCTGCCCGCTGAACATTTTCAATCAGAGAAATCTCCATTGCTTCCTGTCGGCTGTACTCCTTTAAAACCACCGGCGCTTCCTTGAGTCCCGCCATCTGGGCAGCTCTCCATCTTCTTTCTCCGGCAATAATCTCGTAAAAGTTCCCATTCTTCTTTACAAGAAGCGGCTGAAGAATCCCGTACCGTTTGATTGAGGCAGATAACTCCTTAAGCTTTTCCTGATCAAATGTCTTTCTTGGCTGCTCCTTATTAGGCTGAATCAGAGAAAGCTTTACCATCAGTTCCTTTCCTTTTCCATCTTCCATCGCAATCTTTTCTTTCTGTTCCTTAATCACTTCTTCCCCAAAGATTGCGCCCAAACCTTTTCCCAAACCTCTTTTAGCCGCCATTATACCTCTCCTCTGCTAATCACTTCTGCTGCCAGCATACGATAGCTCTCCGCACCCGTAGAACGGGACGAATAGTGATTGATGGACATTCCATGACTTGGAGCTTCTGCAAGCCGCACATTTCTTGGAATGATTGTTTTATAGATTGTCTGATTCAGATTACTCTTCACACTCTCCACTACCTGAAGAGACAGATTGGTTCTGGCATCATACATAGTAAATACTACGCCTTCCAGTTCCAATGACGGGTTCAGCTTTCTCTTCACCAAATCTACCGTCTTTAACATCTGATTCAATCCCTCCAATGCGTAATACTCACACTGGATTGGCACCAGCACGGTATCAGCTGCTGTCAAAGCATTAATCGTAAGTACATTTAATGAAGGCGGACAATCAATTAAAATGAAATCATACTCATCCCGTACCATGTCTAACGATTTCTTAAGCAGAATCTCTTTCTCGTCCAATTCCTGAAATTCAATCTCCGCACCCGCCAGATTCATATCCGAAGGAAGTACATCCAGATTTTCCTGAACCTCTTTTGTGATGCACTCCTTTATAGAAGCCTCTCCAGCCATCATATCATAAACGGTCTGTTCAAAATCCTTTTCTTCCAGGCCCAGGCCGCTGCTGGCATTTCCCTGTGGGTCAAAATCCACCAGCATTACATGCTGTCCTGCTTCTGCAAGGCAGGCTGCCAGATTGATCGCCGTGGTTGTTTTTCCTACTCCGCCCTTCTGATTTGCTATTGTAATAATCCGTCCCATATCCGTTTCCTCACGTTCGTTTTCGATGTACCAGACGATTATAACACAACTTTTCTGCTTTTCCTATGAAAAACTCTGCATTTGTACTTATTTTTCTATTTTATACAAAATATTACATGAGTAATGTTTCACGTGAAACATTACCATCTGTAGACAAGGAAGCACTGTGTTCTGGTGTTTAGGACGCCAGAACACAGTAAAGTGCGGAAACTCAAAAAACAGTTTTCATTGTAATCACTATCCACTTGTACTATAATAATCTTACCATCAGTGGACAAAAACTGCCCGGTTTACGAACCAGCACACGACACCTATCATTACTTTTTCAGGAGATAAAACGAATGAAAACAAGAAATAAATTATTGACTCTGCTCATACTGGCTGCAGGTGATGCTGCCGCCACTGCCTGTATCAACAAGGCCATTAAACTGTCTGCGATTTCCAGACACATTCTTGAAAATGAAAGCAGCGCCTCTCTATGCTATCACTGGCGCTTTGGAAACATTCACTATACAAAAGAAGGCAGTGGTAAACCGATTCTTCTGATCCATGATCTCTCCCCCGCTTCCAGCGGTTATGAATGGAAAGAATTTGCCCGACGTCTTGCAAAGGATCGAACCGTCTATACCATTGACCTGTTGGGATTTGGCCGTTCAGAAAAGCCGAATCTCACCTACACAAACTATCTTTACGTCCAGCTGATTTCAGATTTTATTAAATCAGAAATCGGTCACCGCACCGATGTGGCGGCAACTGGAGACTCCTCTTCGATTGCTGTCATGGCCTGCAGCAATAGTCCGGAGCTCTTTGACCGGCTTCTTCTGATCAATCCCGAATCTCTGCTCTCCAGCAGTCTGGTTCCGGGAAAAAATGCCCGGCTTTATAAGTTGATTTTGGATCTTCCCATTGCAGGAACTCTGATTTACAATATAGCCTGCAGCCGAAAAAATCTTACTCAGGATTTTATGAGCCGCTGCTTCTGTAATCCCTACTCTGTTAATTCCCGGCTGGTTGATGCTTACTATGAAGCAGCCCATCTGGGAGCTTCTCCAAAATCCATTTATGCCAGTGTAAAATGTAACTACACGAAATGCAATATTACAACCGCTCTGCGCCGGATTGATAACAGCATCTGTCTTTTTGGCGGAGCAGAGTTGGATGGTATGTCCGAAACCATGGAAGATTATCAGAATTACAATCCTGCAATCGAAACAGTGCCAGTTCCTAAGGCGAAACATTTGCCCCATCTGGAATCCCCTACTCGATTTTATGAATTATTCCGCCCTTATCTGGAAAATTAAAATACCGGCAGTTTCTACTATAAATGTTTCACGTGAAACATTTCTGCAGAAACTGCCGATCAATTTTACATAAAAACAATGTTAAAGGAGGCTCCTATATGTTACGAATCGGCTGTCATCTTTCCTCTGCCAAAGGCTACTGTTCCATGGCAAAGGATGCTGCCAAAATACATGCAAACACCTTTCAGTTTTTCTCACGCAACCCCCGCGGAGGAAATGCCAAAGAAATCAATCCTGAAGATGTAGCTCTATTTCTTAAAAAGGTGCAGGAACAGAATCTGATTCCCATTCTCTGTCATGCCCCCTATACTCTGAATGCCTGCTCTGCCGATCCTCATCTCAGGGATTTTGCCAGAAAAACTATGGCAGATGATCTGGCACGGATGGAATATACTCCCGGAAATCTTTATAACTTCCATCCGGGAAGTCATGTGAAACAGGGTGTTGATGTGGGAATTTCCTACATCGCAGATATGTTAAATGCCATATTAAAACCGGAACAAACCACCACTGTTCTCCTAGAAACCATGGCTGGAAAAGGAAGCGAAATCGGCCGCAGCTTTGAAGAACTTCGCCAGATTCTTGACCGGATAGATCTGTCCGACCATATGGGGATCTGTATGGATACCTGTCATGTATGGGATGCCGGCTATGATATCGCAAACCATCTGGATGATGTTCTCGCAGAATTTGATCACATCATTGGTTTAAATCGTCTGAAAGCCATCCATCTCAATGACAGCATGAATCCCCTTGGTTCTCACAAAGACCGCCATGCCCGGTTGGGCGAAGGCCAGATTGGCCTTCCGTCCTTAAAAGCCATTATCAATCATCCCGCCTTACGCCATCTTCCCTTCTATTTGGAAACACCGAATGATCTGGATGGCTATGCCCGTGAGATTGCCATGATGCGCGAAGCCTGGAGTTAACGCTCCGGGCTTTCTTTTTCCTTTTTTCCTGCCAATTTCTTTTTTCTGGCGCTTTCTGTAACCGTTTTCATATTCCCGGATCCGCGCAGAATCAGCCTGCATGGAACCATTACACGCTTTCCGATTCTGCGTTCCTGTTCTTTTTCATCAAATCGTTCCTGAAGCAGTCTCATCGCTTCCCTTCCCTGTTCCACTGCATCCCGCTCCACAACAGAAAGACGATATCCCAGCTCATATAAAACCGGCTGATCATCAAAGCCCATAAAGCCCAAATCTTCTCCTGCCGTCAGCCCCTTCCTTTCCAGACATTTCATACAGCTGCATGTTCCTGCCCCGCTCAGTGCAAACAGGGCCGTAGGCGGTGTATTTTCTTCTAAAAGCCGCGCAATTGCATCTGCTGTTTCTGCTCCGCTTTCTCCGTTGTATATTACATATTCATCGGAAACCTCCAGGCCATGATCCTCCATTGCCTGCATAAAGCCCCGAAAACGCTCCCTGTCCTCTCTGAAATTGCCTTTTTCACGAATGACTGCAATCTTTTTATGGCCTGCATCCATAAGGGACTCAGCGCCTTCATAAGCCCCCCTCCAGTTATCTCCAAACACACAGTCAAACGGTGCTCCTTTTATATTCCCTTCTGTCAAGATCACTGGCATTCCCTGCTCTTCCAGATGGAGAAGTTTATCTCTCGTCCCTCTGTCATCAGAAGCTGCGGGAGCAACGATAAGCCCTTTCATTCTCTGGTTTTCAGCAGCCTCCAGAAACTCATGCTGCTTCTTTATATCCCCTCCTGTGTTCATAAGAACAATATTGTAGCCGAAAGGCTGAGCCAGACGGCAGATCCCTTCCAGAATCCCACTGTAAACTCTCTGACTTGCGGAAGGGAGAATCACTCCAATACTGAAGCTGTCTCTTCCGCTCAGACTCCTTGCAATCAGACTGGGCGTATAGTTATTTTTCTCAACTGCCGCCATTACCTTTTTCTTTGTCTCTTCTTTCACATATCCCGAACCATTTAGTACACGGGATATGGTAGCCGGAGATACTCCTGCCACCCGGGCAATTTCTTTAATATTCATGCGACCTTGTCCTGCCTGTACTGTATTTTCTGTAATCGTTTTCATAGTGT
This sequence comes from Clostridium sp. AT4, assembly GCF_001517625.2. GTDB lineage: Bacteria > Bacillota > Clostridia > Lachnospirales > Lachnospiraceae > Enterocloster. The sequence goes on from NZ_LN999825.1 coordinate 180,451, forward strand.
ATCCCCTGTTTTTGCATCATGCGTCATAAGGTATGTGTAACCGTTTTCCATCTCTTCTGCGGCACTGATCTCACCCACATATGCTCTGCCTTCGCGCCTATTTTCCCAGAGGTTCTTTCCCCGGCATTCCCGCTTTTCTTGGATATCTGGAAGATACCGGCTTTACTTTACGAATACGGATCAGACTTCTGGCTCCATCTCCTTCCGGTAAAGAAAAGCGCACCACTTCGTTTATTTCTCCTCCCAGAATTGCTGCTGCTTTCTTTCCCTGATTCAGCTCTTCCTCAATTTCTCCTGATTTATAAGGAATAAAGAATCCCCCTTTTTTTACAAAAGGAATACAATATTCTGACAGCGATGCCAGATTTGCTACTGCTCTGGACACTGCCAGATCATACTGCTCCCTGTGCTCTTTCATCCGTCCTGCATCCTCTGCCCTTCCATGGATGCACTGTACATTCTCCAGTTCCAGCTCTCTGCATACCTGCTCTAAAAATTTTACTCTTTTATTCAGCGAATCCAGCAGCGTGAGTTTAATCTGAGGAAATGCAATCTTAAGCGGGATTCCAGGGAACCCGGCTCCGGTTCCCACATCAATCACAGAAACCGTTTTCATATCTTTAGCTTCACCTTCAGACTCCCGATCCAGAAGCTCATGATACGCCTTTACCAGGCAAAGACTGTCACAGAAATGCTTTGCCACCACGTCCCCTTCCTCTGTAATGGCTGTCAGATTCATCACTTTATTTGTCTCCACCAGCATTTCATAATATTTAAAAAACTGTTCCAACTGCCTCTGGCTCAGGGTTATATTCAGCTCCCTTGTCCCGGCCTTCATTTTCTCAGCAAATGATTCTGTCATTGATCCCGTCCTCTCTTTTATATGTAAAAACCATCTTTTACTCTCTTCCCAGATACACTAAAAGCACTGATATATCCGCTGGAGATACCCCGGAAATCCGTGATGCCTGTCCCACGGTAGACGGCTGTATCTGATTCAGCTTCTGAACAGCTTCCCGACGCAGGCTCTTTACCTGGCTGTAATCAAAGTTTTCCGGCAGATGCCTGCCTTCCAGCTTCTTAAACTGGGCTACCTGCTGTCTCTGCCTCTTTATGTAGCCCTCATACTTGATTTCAATATTTACCTGCTCCCGCACATCAAATGGAAGATCCGGCCTTTTTTTATCAATTTCCCTGATCTTTTCATAATCCAGCTCCGGCCGGCGCACCAGATCTGCCAGCGTACTTCCTGATTTAAGAGGCGTACTTCCGTACTGCTCCAGAACTGCCTGGACTGCCGGCGTTCCGCCGATGGCAGTATTTTCTAAACGGCGTATTTCTTCTTCGATGGCCTGACGTTTAGAGAGCATCTTTTCATACTCCTCATCGCTTACCAGTCCGATTTTATGACCGATTTCCCGAAGCCGTAAATCGGCATTATCCTGGCGCAGCAAAAGCCGGTACTCTGCCCTTGAAGTCATCATCCGGTATGGCTCATGGTTTTCCTTGGTCACCAGATCGTCAATCAGAACGCCGATATAGGCCTGTGACCGGTCTAACACTACCTGCTCTCTTCCCAGCACCTCCATAGACGCGTTTACGCCCGCCATAAAGCCCTGAACTGCTGCCTCCTCATATCCGGAGCTTCCGTTAAACTGACCGCCCGCAAACAGGCCTCTGATGCGTTTAAACTCCAGGGTAGACTTTAACTGCAGGGCATTGATGCAGTCATACTCGATCGCATAGGCATTGCGCACGATCGTTACATTCTCTAACCCCGGTACGGTGCGGTACATGGCATACTGCACGTCTTCCGGCAGAGAGCTGCTCATTCCACCCAGATACATTTCATTGGTATAAAGTCCCTCCGGCTCCACAAACACCTGATGGCGCTCCTTATCAGGAAAACGCACTACCTTGTCCTCGATAGACGGACAATATCGAGGGCCTGTTCCCTCAATGGCTCCTGAAAACAGCGGCGAACGGTCCAGATTATCCCGGATGATCTGATGGGTCTCCCCATTGGTATAGGTCAGCCAGCAGGAAACCTGCTCCTTCTGTATGCTGTCCGGATCGGTTGAAAATGAAAACGGCACAATCCGCTCATCTCCAAACTGCTCCTCCATCTTTGCAAAATCAATGCTTCTCTTATCCACTCTGGCCGGAGTTCCCGTCTTAAACCGGAACATCTCGATCCCATTATCAATCAGAGACTGTGTCAGGTGGTTGGCCGCCTGAAGGCCATTAGGCCCTGTAGGATTGCTTACATCCCCGTAAATGCATCTGGCCCGCAGATAGGTGCCTGTACACAAAACGACCGCCTTTGCGTGGTATACAGCGCCGGAAAATGTCTTTACGCCTCTTACAGCGCCCTCTTTTACAATCAGCTCCGATACCTCTGCCTGGCGTATGGTCAGGTGTTCGGTCTGTTCCAGGGTTTGCCTCATGGCCTGAGTATAGGCCTGCTTATCCGCCTGGGCCCTGAGGGAGTGAACCGCCGGCCCCTTGGATTCATTTAACATCTTGGACTGGATAAAGGTCTTATCAATATTTTTGCCCATTTCTCCCCCAAGCGCATCCAGTTCACGGACCAGATGGCCCTTGGAGCTGCCTCCTATATTGGGATTGCAGGGCATCAGGGCAATGCTGTCCACACTGACCGTAAACATGATGGTTTCAAGCCCAAGCCGCGCGCAGGCTAACGCCGCCTCGCAGCCCGCATGGCCTGCTCCCACCACCACGATATCATAACTTTCTTCCAAATACGGCATCTTTTTCCTTCCTTCCTGTCCTCTCATTTTCCCATACAGAACTTTGAGAAGATCTCATTTACCACATCATCATCCACTGCTTCTCCTAAGATCAGTCCCAGCTGTTCATAGGCGTCTGCAAGATCTATGGAATAAAAATCCTCCGGCATCCCATCAAGCACACTTGAACGCACCATCCGAAGGCTCCTTAAGGCAGCTTCCAAAGCCTCCTTATGACGGGCATTTGTAATATATACCTGGTCATTAAAGGCAATCTCTCCATGATAAAACATGGACTGGATCTCCTTTTCCAGATCTCCGATCCCATGCTCCTCCTTGGCGGAAATAGGGATTACACGGTGGCCGCACTGCTCCTCTAAAGCCTCCTTATCTACAGTAAGCTCCAGATCCGTCTTATTTAAAAGCACAATGGCCTTCTTATCATGGATCAGCTCCATGATCTCCCGGTCGCTCTCATCCAGCGGGCGGGAGCCGTCTGCCACATAAATGATCAGATCCGCTCCTTTTGCTGCCTTCATGGCACGGTTTACGCCGATCTTTTCCACTACATCTTCCGTGTCCCGGATTCCCGCCGTATCCACTACATGCAGGCTGATCCCCTGAAGGTTAATATGCTCCTCTAAGGTATCTCTGGTAGTACCTGCAATATCCGTTACAATAGCCCTCTCTTCCCCTAAAAGCACATTCATCAGGGAAGATTTTCCTGCGTTAGGTTTTCCAAGGATCACCGTCCGAACGCCCTCTGTCATCACTCTTCCGTCATCTGCCGAGGCGATCAGCTTTTCAATCTCTTCTGTCACCGGCTCCAGCACCTTTAAAAGCCTGTCCCCGTACCCCTCCAGTGAAATGTGCTCCGGATCATCCAGAGCCGACTCAATAAAGGCAGTCTCATAAAGAATGGTTTCCCTGAGAGCCCGTATCTTTCCCGATACCGATCCTCCCAGCTGGCTCACAGAGCTCTTTAAGGCATAGTCATTGGATGCATGGATCAGTTCTGCCACTGCCTCTGCCTGGGCCAGATCCAGCCTTCCGTTTAAAAAGGCGCGCTTGGTAAACTCTCCCGGCTGGGCGGTTCTTGCCCCGTTATGAAGGACCGTTTCCAGAATCCGCTGAACCATGCGAATGCCGCCATGACAATCAATCTCAACGGTATCCTCTGCTGTATAGCTGTTTGGCCCCCGCATAATAAGCACCAGAACCTCATCGATTCTTTCATCACCATCATAAATATATCCATAATGGGCTGTGTGGGACTTTGCGTCCCATAATGTTCCTGCCTGCCCCTTTTTATTCCGATAGATTCGGTCAATGACCTCAAAGGCCTGATCTCCGCTGATCCTTACAATGCCGATTCCCGAATTGCTCATGCCTGTGGCAATGGCAGCAATGGTTTCTGTTTTCATTTTCACTCCTCGCCTTTCTGGCTTTCAGCGCAAAAAGAGGCCGCCGCAAATCACTCTGCAACAGCCTCCCCATGTTCATTTACCGGATTACTCCTCTGTTTCCTGTCCGCTGCCGCCGGCTGTCTCAGCATTATGCTCTGACAGGGAAGCCGCCTGATAGGAGTCATTCCTGCGGGTATTTCCCCGGTAGCCGCCGGTACGCTCATAGCGCCCGCCGCGGCTGCGGTCATAACGTCCCCTGCGCTCACCGGCGCCTGTTTCCTTCCTAAGAGCGATTACCACATGGCGGAAAGGCTCTTCCCCCTCACTGCGGGTAGTCACATACTTATCATTCTGGATCGCCGCATGGATGATCCTTCTCTCATAGGGATTCATGGGCTCCAGAGAAACGGGACGTTTGGTTCTCTTAACCTTGTAGGCAATGTTCTTTGCCAGGGTCTCCAGAGTCTCTTTTCTGCGCTCACGGTAATTTTCCGTATCCAGTTTGACTCTCAGATAACCGTCTGTTTCCTTGTTTACAATAAGGCTTACAAGATACTGAAGAGAATCCAGGGTCTGACCTCTCTTGCCGATCAGGATTCCCATATCTCCGCCCTCTAATTCCAAGGACAGCTCCTGCTCCCCTTCATTATATTCCGACTTAATGGATACGTCCATACCCATAGCGTCAAATATCTGGGTCAGAAACTCAATGGCCCTGTCCGCCACTGTTTCCTTCTTCTTTGCGCGGATCACAGCCGGCTTTGCGCCCAGCCCCAGAAAACCTTTGCTTCCTTCCTCCACAACCTCATACTCCAGTTTATCGCTGGTTGTCTTAAGTTCGATCAGAGCTTTCGTAACCGCTTCATCCACTGTTTTTGCAGAAACCGTAATCATATCCATACGAAACCCTCCTACTTTTTCTTTCCCTTCTCCTGACGCTCATTGTATTTGGCTACCATATTCGCCTTGGCTGCCAGACTTCCCGGTTTGGCATCCTGATTATAGTACTTATTGGATTCCTCTACCTGAACCTTTGTCTTGGCAATTTTTTCCATACGAGCAGACTCTTCTCTGGATTCCTTCTCTTCCATCCTCTTTAACATCTCATCTACATTTCCGACTTTGACAGGAGAAAGGCCCTTCTTGGCACGCTTTTTATTGGTCTTTTCAATATTCTTCTGTACCAGGTCATCCATATCTACCTTGTTCAGGTAGGAATTGATCCATACCTGCTGGATGATAGTGAACACACTCTGAGCCACCCAGTAAAGACCGATACCGGAAGCAAAGGAGAAGCAGAAGAATACGGACATCAGAGGCATGGTGATATTCATGGATTTCATCATGCTGGCAGCCGGATTATCGTCATCAGCCGGCTGAGACTGATTGGCAGTCATAAGCTTTGTACTGTACCACTGGCTTAAGCCTGCAAGGATCGGAATTGCCAGAGCTGCAGCTGCCATACCCAGAGTTACGCCGCCCTGCTGCTCAAAGAAATTCACGATCACCTGAAATGGAGTATACGCAATATTCAGGCCAAAGAAGCTCTGCATATTTTCAATGGCTTCCACTGCATTTACGCCTGCATCTGTCACTGCCTGTCCCACTGCCGGGAATGCGGCAACAAAGCTGTCCCACTGCTGGGCTGTAAAGGTATATAAAAGGTCAATTACCGTGTTTACATTGTTATAATCAAATTTCTCACCCACCATCTTATGGGCCTCTGCCAGCTGGGTAAACGCCTGCTGGGTCTGGTATCCGCTGGGAAGATGGGAAATTACCGTCTCATAATAGCCTCTGACAGACTGTACATAAGCCGGAATATTGTAAATAACTCTGTACAGTGCAAAAATGATCGGCATCTGGATCAGAAGAGGAAGACAGCCGCCCGTCATGGATGTGCCGTATTTCTCATATACTGCCTTGATCTCAGCCTGCATCATCATCGCGGCTTTCTGATCATTTTCTTTTCCTTTGTATTTCTTCTGAATTGCTGCAATTTCCGGCTGCATAACCGTCATCAGCTTGGATGATTTCTGCTGCTTTATGGTCAAGGGAATCATAAGAACCTTTGTAACCAGTGTAAACAGGATAATGCAAAGGCCGATATTTTCAATGCCGAATATGCTGGTGAACTCAAAAAGCAGGTCCATGATCCAGCCAAGGATACTTGCGATCGGCCCCAGAAAACCGCTGTCCTTTGTCAATACTACTGCGCCGACTAAACCGTTCAAAACGCTACCTCCTTATGGAACTTTCTACGGAACTGGATCATAACCGCCTTCTGCAAAGGGATGGCAACGAAGGATCCTCTTGCAGGCTAACCATGTACCTTTTAACGCGCCATACTTTTGAAGTGCCTCAATGGCGTATTGAGAGCACGTTGGCGTGTAAATACAGTGAGTCCTTACCTTTAAGGGCGACAGATATTTCTGGTAGATCCTGATAAGCAGGATCATTCCTTTTTTTATCATAACTCTCACTTCGATTCCTTTAAAATGTGATGCAGTCCGCACAGGTGCATATAGGCACCCTCCAAATGTCTGTAATCAGATCTTGCGGCAGCCACACGGGCTACCAGAATGATGTTTAACCCAGTCTCAATTTTATTATCATTCAACCGGAATATCTCCCGCAGCAGCCTGGTCACATGATGGCGTACCACGCTGTTGCCTACTTTTTTACTCACCGATATCCCGATGCTGTTCGCTTCTCCCCCGCTTCTTACCACATACATGACTAAAAGACGGTTGGCATAGGACTTTCCATTTCTATATATATACTGAAAGTCACTGTTTTTTTTAATGGAAGGAAATCGCTTCATTCGATCCTCCTGGAAATTTGCCGGAACAGGTTTATGTACTGGGTTCCGACTTGTTTATTGTAGACGTAAGAAAAAGGCCACATGAAAATGTGGCCTTGCAATTCTTAAGCGGTTAACTTTGCTCTACCTTTTGCTCTTCTGGCAGCAATAACTTTTCTACCGCCTGCTGTCTTCATTCTTGCTCTGAAGCCATGAACTTTTGCTCTCTGTCTTTTCTTAGGCTGAAATGTCATCTTCATAATCCGGGCACCTCCTATCAAATATTATCTGGTAATGTGGTATAACACACATTTGACTAGTATAATTAAACATCTTCTCAATTATATAGAAGAAATCCGCCTCCGTCAAGCAATTTTTTATTAAAATACAGGCTTTTACGCCCTGAAACCGCTTACTTTATGAATTTCAGCATAATCTTTCCAATTATAGCCACCAAAACTGCAGCTACGACCGCCTCCGGAATCCCTGATGCGGTAACAGTAGCCATGATCAGTCCCCACACTGCGTCAACAGCCACATTCTTTACCTGGGCATACGGAAGCGCCAAAAGCTTATAAATACTTCCCATCACAGCCACCGTATTTACCATAGATCCCATAAAACCGGTTACAGCCAGCGCCGCCATGCGGTTCATCTTACATTTTGACAGTAAAATCCAGAGCCATCCTGCAAAAAAACCGATTAAGATCCGGCATCCAACGGAAATCCACACTGCCTTTACGGCTCCTGAAATCCCGGTCATGCTCATAAACGGTGAAAACGCAAAGGATAGCAGGGTAGGCGCCATCGTGTTGCTCACCATAGAACAGATACCGAACACTCCTCCCAGGATGGAACCTGCCAGGGGCCCCAGAAGAATGGCTCCCAAAATCACAGGGATATGCACAGTTGTCGCCTTCACCACCGGCAGCTGGATCATTCCTAACGGCGTACTTGCCAGAAGGATCACCACCGCCATCATAAGTGCAACACTTGCAAGCCAACGGGTGTCTTTTTTTCTCTTATTCATTTTTTTCCTCCTTGCTGCTGTTCTTAATGTTAAGATACAACGCATTACACAGGCATTATAGCGACATTTTTTTCACCCGTCAATATTTTTCCTCTAAATCCACGGTTCCTTTTTTCACCTTATCCACAATTTGTTGATAACTTGTGGATAAGTATGGGATATTTCGACCTTTTTCCTCATTCGTGGACAAAATCCCCTTATTTTCTGTAAGTTTCCCCCTTGTGTACAACCTGCAGTTATTTTTTTCCCTATTCTGTGGAAAACCTCTCTATCCACGCCTTCGATTCCCTTCATCCACAGGTTTCCTACAAAGTTATCCACAGATATTTACACTTTTGATTGAAAAATTCACACCGTTAGTATACAATGTATTTAGATTGGGCAATTCTGCAATACAGTTTCAGGAGACAGAAAATGATAGAGAAAATAAAAGAAAACTGGGAAAAAATTCTGCTTATTTTAAAGGAAGAGCATGAAATTTCAAATATTTCATACCAGACATGGCTGGAACCTTTAAGCCCCTATTCTTTTAAGGGAAATACCATTACGATTATTGTTCCAGAACAGACATTTTTAGCTTATGTAAAGAAAAAATACGGCCTCCTTTTTAAAGTTACCATCTCTGAATTTCTTGGTCAGGAATGTGAGGTGGATTTTAAGGTAAAGGAGCAGATAGAGGTTCAGGAAACGCCTGCAGCCCCCTCCCTTATCCCAAAAGCCAAAGCTCCCGTAAGCCCGGATGTGATCCAGAGCGCCAATTTAAACCCAAAGTATACCTTTGATACCTTTGTAGTCGGCTCCAACAACAATCTGGCCCACGCGGCAGCCCTTGCGGTAGCGGAATCTCCAGGCGAAATCTACAATCCGCTGTTTATCTACGGAGGCGTAGGACTTGGAAAAACCCATTTGATGCATGCAATCGCTCATTTTATACTGAAAAACAACCCGAAATCCAAGATTCTTTACGTCAGTTCCGAGACCTTTACCAATGAGCTGATCGACGCAATCCGAAACAAAAATAATATTACCACCACAGAGTTTCGGGAAAAATACCGCAACAACGACGTTCTCCTGATCGATGATATCCAGTTTATTATAGGAAAGGAGAGTACCCAGGAGGAATTTTTCCATACCTTCAACACCCTGTACGAATCGAAAAAACAGATCATCATCTCCTCTGATAAACCGCCCAAGGAGATCGAAACTCTGGAGGAACGGCTGCGTTCCCGTTTTGAATGGGGCCTGACCGTGGACATCCAGTCCCCGGACTACGAAACCCGAATGGCCATTCTCCGAAAAAAAGAAGAGATGGAAGGCTACAATATTGATAATGAAGTCATCAAATACATTGCAACTAATATCAAATCCAATATCCGTGAACTGGAAGGCGCTCTTACAAAAATCGTAGCGCTTTCCCGCTTAAATAAATGTGATATTACTCTGGAACTGGCAGAGGAAGCATTAAAGGATATCATTTCTCCCAATGCCCAGAGAGAAGTGACTCCGGAGCTGATCATTCAGGTAGTATCCGATCATTTCGGCATCACTCCCGCTGATGTTATTTCCCAGAAGCGGACCAAGGATATCGTATATCCAAGACAGATCATCATGTACCTCTGCCGGACCATGACGGAAACCTCCTTACAGATCATCGGCCGCAGCCTTGGAAAAAGGGATCATACCACTGTTCTCCATGGTGCTGATAAGATTACCAGCGACATGCAGAAGGATGAGACCTTACGAAATACGATCGATATATTAAAGAAGAAGATCAATCCACAATAAGACGTGGAATCACTGTGGATAAATGGTTGATAACCTTTGGGTATTTTTGAGGCTCAAATTCATTTTTAACCGCCTGTGGATAAATCTTAACTTACTCCCAGGTTTTGTGGATTCTTTCCACAGTCTCTTCCACAGTGATTTATCCCCATTTTTACGGGATTTACACACTTTTACACAAACCCACAGCCCCTACTACGATTACGGCGGAAATTAACTATATCTTTATCTATTTAGGTTCCGCCTTTTTTACTTCATTCAGAAAGGAAGTTATCAACAATCATGAAGCTGCAATTCCAGAAGGACGCCATTGTAAATGGCATCAACATCGTTATGAAAGCCGTTCCATCCAAGACAACCATGTCTATTTTAGAGTGTATCCTGATCGACGCTTCTTCCAACGAAATCCGTCTGACAGGAAACGATATGGAACTAGGTATCGAAACAAAGGTAGAAGGCCAGATCCTGGAACACGGTAAAATTGCTTTGGATGCCAAGCTTTTTTCTGAAATCACCCGTCGTTTATCCAGCCAGAATTCAACCATTACCATTGAATCCGATCAAAAGCTGAATACCACTATCCGATGTGAAAATTCTGTTTTTAATATTCAGGGACGGGACGGGGAGGAATTTACCTATATTCCCTATATTGAACGTGATAAATATATCACCCTTTCTCAATTCACCTTAAAGGAAGTGATCCAGCAGACTATTTTCTCCATTTCTCCCAATGACAGCAATAAAATGATGGGAGGAGAGCTTTTTGAGGTAAATGAAAACCAACTGAAAGTGGTTTCACTGGACGGCCACCGTATTTCCATCCGAAATGTTACCTTAAAGGATCACTATGAACCCACTAAGGTCATCGTTCCCGGAAAAACCTTAAGCGAGATCAGCAAGATCCTTGGGGGAGACAATGAAAAAGAGGTTCGGATTTTCTTCAGCTCCAACCATATTTTATTTGAATTCGACGATACGATCGTGGTTTCCCGCCTCATTGAAGGCGAGTATTTCCGTATTAATCAGATGCTTTCCAGTGATTACGAGACGAAATTTTCTGTAAACCGGAGAGAATTTTTGGATTGTATTGAGCGGGCAACGATCCTGATCCGTGAAAATGATAAAAAGCCCCTGATCCTTCAGGTAAATGACAATACCATGGAATTAAAGTTAAATTCCAGCTTTGGCTCCATGAATGCGGAGCTTTTGATCCACAAGACTGGAAAGGATATTATGATCGGCTTTAATCCCAAGTTCCTTATTGACGCTCTCCGCGCCATTGAGGATGAGGAAATCAATATTTATATGATGAATCCCAAGTCCCCCTGCTTTATCAAGGATGAGGAAGAGACATATATTTATCTGATCCTTCCTGTAAACTTTAACGCAGCTTCTGTTTAAATGCATAAATATACATCAGTATGTGCGCCGGTGAAAGACATTTCTCTGGTGCTCCTGTGCTTGGAAAGGAAAACAATGGAAACAATTAAATTAAGAGAAGATTATATCAAGCTGGGACAGGCCTTAAAGGCAGCGGGCTTTGTAGAATCCGGTGTAGATGCCAAATATGCGATTGAGGATGGTTTGGTATCTGTAAACGGTGAAACTGCTTATCAGAGGGGAAAGAAACTGGTAGACGGAGATGTGGTTGCCTATCAGGGCCAGACCATAAAGATCATAAAATAATCATGAAGAGAGAACATCCATGGTCATTGAGTCCATAGAGCTTAAGAATTACCGTAATTATGAAGAACTGCATATGGAACTGAATCAGGGAACCAACATTCTCTATGGTGACAATGCCCAGGGAAAGACAAATATTCTGGAATCTGCCTATGTCTGCTGCACATCCAAGTCCCACCGGGGGGCAAAAGACAGGGATATCATCCGTTTTGGACAGGATGAATCCCATATAAAGCTGCAGATCCGGAAAAATGACGTTCCCTGGCGCATTGATATGCATTTAAAGAAAAATAAACCAAAGGGCATAGCCATCAACGGGATTCCCATCCGGCGGGCCAGCGAGCTGTTTGGATTGGCGAATATGGTATTCTTTTCCCCGGAGGACTTAAATATTATCAAAAACGGTCCGGCAGAACGGAGGCGGTTTATTGATATGGAGCTTTGCCAGCTGGATAAGCTGTATGTCCATTCCCTGGTTCAGTATAACCGGGTGCTGCTGCAGAGAAACCGCCTCTTAAAAGAACTGGCCTTTAAACCGGAATATGAAACAACGCTGGACATTTGGGATGAACAGCTGGTAAAATACGGGGTAGAGGTGATTACTTCCCGCCGTTTGTTTATTGAGCAGCTGGGAGGGATCATAAGCGGTATCCACGCCCGTTTATCAGGGGGAAAGGAAGAAATATCGGTTCTCTATGATCCGGATATCCGGGAGGAGGATTTTAAAGCCGCACTGGAAAAGAACCGTTCTCAGGATATCCGTCAGAAGACCACGCTTGCAGGTCCCCACAGGGATGATATTAATTTTATTGTAAATGGAATCGATATCCGCCGGTTCGGCTCTCAGGGCCAGCAGCGTACGGCAGCCCTGTCTTTAAAGCTTTCAGAGCTTGAGCTGGTAAAGCTTGTGAGCAGGGATGCACCGGTTCTTTTGCTGGATGACGTTCTCTCAGAGCTTGATGGCAGCCGGCAAACCCAGCTTCTGTCCGCAATACAGGATATTCAGACCATGATCACCTGTACAGGGCTGGAAGATTTTGTTAATCACAGGTTCCCCATTGACAAAATCTTCAAAGTAGTGGACGGAAAGGTATACAGCCAGAATTAGACGAACACCTGAAAAGAAAGGAAGATATAGAACATGGCAGAGCAGCAATACGGAGCAGATCAGATCCAGATCCTGGAAGGACTTGAGGCAGTAAGAAAGCGTCCCGGTATGTATATCGGCAGCACCTCTGCCAGGGGCCTTCACCATCTGGTTTATGAGATTGTAGACAATGCGGTAGATGAGGCATTGGCGGGATATTGTGATTCCATCGAGGTTTTTATCAATGAGGACAACTCCATTACCGTGGTTGATGACGGCCGCGGTATTCCCGTAGATATACAGAAAAAAGCAGGGATTCCTGCGGTAGAGGTTGTATTTACCATCCTTCATGCAGGGGGAAAATTTGGAAACGGCGGTTATAAGGTATCCGGCGGCCTTCACGGAGTGGGTGCATCCGTTGTAAATGCGCTTTCTGAATGGCTGGAGGTACAGGTATACAGAGATGGAAACGTATACCAGCAGCGTTACGAACGGGGCAGAACCATGTATCCCTTAAAGATTGTGGGAACATGCAGTCCTGATCAGCATGGAACCCGTGTTTCCTTCCTTCCTGATAAGGAGATTTTTGAGGAAACCGTATTTGACTATGATACATTAAAAATGCGCCTGCGGGAGACTGCATTCCTTACAAAAAATCTGAAAATCGTTCTCCATGATGAGAGGGAGGAGAAGCATGAGCATACCTTCCACTATGAGGGCGGTATCAAGGAGTTTGTATCCTATCTGAATAAAGGCAAAACGCCGCTGTATGAAAATGTCCTTTACTGCGAAGGTACAAAGGACGGCGTATATGTGGAAGTGTCCATGCAGCATAATGACTCCTATACAGAAAATATTTACACCTTTGTAAATAACATCAATACTCCTGAGGGCGGTACTCATCTGACAGGATTTAAAAATGCCCTTACAAAGACCTTTAATGATTATGCAAGAAAGAATAAGCTTTTAAAGGAAAATGAGGACAGTCTTTCCGGTGAGGATATCCGAGAGGGGCTTACGGCGATCGTAAGCGTAAAAGTAGAGGAGCCTCAGTTTGAGGGACAGACCAAGCAAAAGCTGGGAAACAGTGAGGCCAGAGGTGCGGTTGACAATATTGTGAGCGAGCAGCTGACTTATTATTTAGAACAGAACCCCACAGCAGCAAAAGCCATGTGCGAGAAGTCCATTATGGCTCAGAGAGCCCGTGCGGCAGCCAGAAAGGCCAGAGATTTAACCCGCCGCAAATCTGCCCTGGAGGGGATGGCTCTTCCGGGAAAGCTGGCAGATTGTTCCGATAAGAATCCTGAAAATTGTGAAATTTATATCGTAGAGGGAGATTCCGCAGGCGGTTCTGCAAAGACGGCCCGTTCCAGAGCCACCCAGGCCATTCTACCCCTGCGAGGAAAAATCTTAAATGTTGAAAAGGCCAGGATGGATAAGGTTTATGCCAATGCAGAGATTAAGGCCATGATCACAGCCTTTGGTACGGGTATTCACGATGACTTTGATATCAGCAAGCTGCGTTACCACAAGATCATCATCATGACTGATGCGGACGTGGACGGCGCCCATATCAGCACCCTCCTTTTAACTTTTATTTACCGGTTTATGCCTGAGCTGATCAAGCAGGGATATGTGTATCTGGCACAGCCGCCTCTGTATAAAATCGAAAAAAATAAGCGTGTATGGTATGCGTACAGCGATGAGGAGCTGAATTCCATTCTTATGGACATTGGCCGCGACAACAGCAATAAGATCCAGCGTTACAAGGGACTTGGAGAGATGGATGCAGAGCAGCTCTGGGAGACAACCATGGATCCGGAACGCCGTATCCTTCTGCGTGTAACCATGGATGAGGAAACCACCTCAGAAGTGGATCTGACCTTTACCACTCTCATGGGCGACCAGGTAGAGCCGAGAAGGGAATTTATTGAAAATAATGCCAAAAAGGTGAAAAATCTGGATATTTAAGCAGCAGATGAGATTGAACATAAAGGAGATATAGTATGGAACCAAATGTATTTGACAAGGTCCATGACGTAGACCTGAAAAAGACCATGGAACAGTCCTATATTGACTATGCCATGAGCGTTATCAGTGCCCGGGCTCTTCCGGACGCCAGAGACGGTTTAAAACCCGTTCAGCGCCGTGTGCTTTTTTCCATGATAGAGTTAAACAACGGACCGGATAAGCCACACAGAAAATGTGCCCGTATCGTAGGTGATACCATGGGTAAATACCATCCTCACGGCGACAGCTCCATCTACGGAGCTTTGGTAAATATGGCCCAGGACTGGTCCACCCGTTATCCGCTGGTAGACGGCCATGGAAACTTTGGTTCCGTGGACGGAGACGGAGCAGCAGCCATGCGATATACAGAGGCCCGTTTAAGCCGTATTTCCATGGAAATGCTGGCTGATATCAATAAGGACACCGTAGACTTTGCTCCCAACTTTGACGAGACGGAGAAGGAGCCAATGGTTCTTCCGGCACGTTTCCCAAATCTTCTGGTAAACGGTACCTCCGGTATCGCCGTAGGTATGGCAACTAACATTCCGCCTCACAATCTCAGAGAGGTCATAGGGGCTGTTTCCCTGATGATTGACAATCGGGTCAATGAGGATCGTGATACCTCCATAGAGGAGCTTATGGAAGTCATCAAGGGGCCGGATTTCCCTACAGGAGCTACTATTTTAGGCCGCAGAGGCATTGAGGAGGCTTACCGTACAGGCCGTGCCAAGATCAAGGTGAGAGCTGTTACCAATATCGAGACTATGGCAAACGGTAAATCCCGGATTATTGTCACCGAGCTGCCTTATATGGTAAATAAGGCCCGTCTCATTGAGAAGATTGCGGATCTTGTGAAAGAAAAGAAGATTGACGGAATCACTTATATTGGAGATGAGTCCAACCGTGAAGGTATGCGCATCAATATCGAACTGCGCCGTGATGTGAATGCGAACGTAATTTTAAACCAGCTTCTTAAGCATACCCAGCTTCAGGATACCTTTGGTGTCATTATGCTGGCATTAGTGAATAATCAGCCAAAGATCCTGAACCTTCATCAGATGCTGGAGGTTTATATTTCCCATCAGGAAGAGGTAGTAAGAAGAAGAACTCAGTATGATTTGAATAAGGCAGAGGAGCGGGCTCATATTTTGCAGGGTCTGCTGATCGCATTGGATCATATTGATGAAGTCATCCGTATTATCCGCGGTTCTGCCAACGTGGCAGAGGCCAAGACACAGTTGATGGAGCGGTTCGGGCTTTCGGATGCCCAGGCTCAGGCAATTGTAGATATGAGACTGCGTGCTCTTACCGGTCTGGAACGGGAAAAGCTGGAAAATGAATTTAAGGAGCTGCAGGCTAAAATTGCCCAGTTAAAGGCAATTCTGGCAGATGAAAAGAAGCTTCTTATGGTAATCAGAGAGGAAATCAATATCATTGCGGCCAAATACGGGGATGACCGCCGTACTGCTATTGGCTTTGATGATGATATGTCTATGGAAGATCTGATCCCGGATGAGGATACAGTGGTAGCCATGACTCATTTAGGCTATATTAAACGCATGGATGCAGATAATTTCAAGAGCCAGAACCGGGGCGGAAAAGGTATTAAGGGAATGCAGACCATTGAGGAGGACTATATTGAAGACCTTCTTATGACAACCAACCACCATCACATGATGTTCTTTACAAATACAGGCCGCGTATACCGCTTAAAGGCATATGAGATTCCGGAGGCAGGCCGCACTGCTCGAGGAACCGCTATTGTAAACCTTCTGCAGCTTCAGCCGGGAGAAAAGATTACTGCCATTATTCCCATGAGGGAGTTTAATGAGGATCAGTATCTCTTTATGGCAACCAAAGAGGGTATGGTAAAGAAAACCCCTATGGTAGAGTACGGCAATGTACGCAAAAACGGACTTCAGGCTATTGTACTGAAAGAGGGAGACGAACTCATTGAAGTAAAGGCTACAGACGATAAGCAGGATATTTTCCTGGTAACCAAGAAGGGAATGTGCATCCGCTTTAAGGAAAAGGATGTAAGAACCACTGGCCGTGTATCCATGGGCGTGATCGGTATGCGCTTTGATGAGGATGACGAGGTTATTGGCATGCAGATGGAAAGCCAGGGAGAGGAGCTTCTTGTAGTATCTGAAAACGGTATGGGCAAGCGTACGCCGATTGAGGAGTTTAAGCCTCAGTTCAGAGGCGGAAAGGGTGTGCTCTGCTATAAGATAACGGAAAAGACAGGGAACCTGGTAGGCGCCAAGCTGGTAAATGACGGAAGGGAAATCATGCTGATTACCACAGAAGGCATTATTATCCGTATGTCTGTAGATGATATTTCAGTAATCGGAAGAAATACTTCTGGTGTAAAACTTATGTCTATTGATCAAAATTCAGATATTAAGGTAGCAAGCATTGCCAAGGTACGCGAAAGCGAAGCCAAGGACAGCAATGTTTATGATGAAGAGTATTATGAAGAAGATACGGAAAATGAGTCCGAATAAATTCCAATAAGAAAAACCGGTTCAGTCAGAGTTTCGACTGAGCCGGTTTTTCGTTTAGGTTTTTCGTTTATAAAAAATTATGTAAAAAAATTGAAAAATAGCTCTTGACATAATAAGAACCCTTTAGTATAATACCCTATGCGTCTGGCGGGCAGATATACCTGTCAGGAGCAATTATATGGAAATTTGAATTCGGAGAAATACTCAAGAGGCCGAAGAGGCGCCCCTGCTAAGGGTGTAGGTCGGGAAACCGGCGCGAGGGTTCAAATCCCTCTTTCTCCGCTCCATTTTCCTAAAAAAAGTTTTTGAAAATTGTTAAAAAAGTGGTTGACATGAGCGCTTAAGTGTGATATCATTGATACTCGCTGAGGCAATCGGCAAAAACGAAAAAATAAAAATAAAAAAAGTTGTTGACAAACGCGAGCGACTGTGATAAGATATAAAAGTTGCTGCTGAGGAAACAACAGCAAAGATCCTTGAAAATTGAAGATTAAACAGTATGTAAAACCCTGAAAATTCTAACAATTCAAAAGGTTTGGTTTAGACCTTAGGATTTGAGAAAAATCAGAACAAAAACCAAGTAAAAGATAACATTAGCCAAGCTAAGTAATCTTGAATAAGAATCAACTTTAAACATGAGAGTTTGATCCTGGCTCAGGATGAACGCTGGCGGCGTGCCTAACACATGCAAGTCGAGCGAAGCGGTTTTAAGGAAGTTTTCGGATGGAATTAAAACTGACTGAGCGGCGGACGGGTGAGTAACGCGTGGGTAACCTGCCTCATACAGGGGGATAACAGTTAGAAATGGCTGCTAATACCGCATAAGCACACAGCTTCGCATGGAGCAGTGTGAAAAACTCCGGTGGTATGAGATGGACCCGCGTCTGATTAGCTAGTTGGTAAGGTAACGGCTTACCAAGGCGACGATCAGTAGCCGACCTGAGAGGGTGACCGGCCACATTGGGACTGAGACACGGCCCAAACTCCTACGGGAGGCAGCAGTGGGGAATATTGCACAATGGGGGAAACCCTGATGCAGCGACGCCGCGTGAGTGAAGAAGTATCTCGGTATGTAAAGCTCTATCAGCAGGGAAGAAAATGACGGTACCTGACTAAGAAGCCCCGGCTAACTACGTGCCAGCAGCCGCGGTAATACGTAGGGGGCAAGCGTTATCCGGATTTACTGGGTGTAAAGGGAGCGTAGACGGCGGAGCAAGTCTGAAGTGAAAGCCCGGGGCTCAACCCCGGGACTGCTTTGGAAACTGTTCTGCTAGAGTGCTGGAGAGGTAAGTGGAATTCCTAGTGTAGCGGTGAAATGCGTAGATATTAGGAGGAACACCAGTGGCGAAGGCGGCTTACTGGACAGTAACTGACGTTGAGGCTCGAAAGCGTGGGGAGCAAACAGGATTAGATACCCTGGTAGTCCACGCCGTAAACGATGAATGCTAGGTGTTGGAGGGCAAAGCCCTTCGGTGCCGCCGCAAACGCAATAAGCATTCCACCTGGGGAGTACGTTCGCAAGAATGAAACTCAAAGGAATTGACGGGGACCCGCACAAGCGGTGGAGCATGTGGTTTAATTCGAAGCAACGCGAAGAACCTTACCAAGTCTTGACATCCCCCTGACCGGACAGTAATGTGTCCTTTCCTTCGGGACAGGGGAGACAGGTGGTGCATGGTTGTCGTCAGCTCGTGTCGTGAGATGTTGGGTTAAGTCCCGCAACGAGCGCAACCCTTATCCTTAGTAGCCAGCAGTAAGATGGGCACTCTAGGGAGACTGCCAGGGATAACCTGGAGGAAGGTGGGGATGACGTCAAATCATCATGCCCCTTATGATTTGGGCTACACACGTGCTACAATGGCGTAAACAAAGAGAAGCGAGCCTGCGAGGGGGAGCGAATCTCAAAAATAACGTCCCAGTTCGGACTGTAGTCTGCAACCCGACTACACGAAGCTGGAATCGCTAGTAATCGCGGATCAGAATGCCGCGGTGAATACGTTCCCGGGTCTTGTACACACCGCCCGTCACACCATGGGAGTCAGCAACGCCCGAAGTCAGTGACTCAACCGCAAGGAGAGAGCTGCCGAAGGCGGGGCAGGTAACTGGGGTGAAGTCGTAACAAGGTAGCCGTATCGGAAGGTGCGGCTGGATCACCTCCTTTCTAAGGAAAGAATGAAGTAAGGGTTTTATATACTGTTTAGT
>NZ_LN999826.1 GCF_001517625.2 Clostridium sp. AT4
GTGGGGGTGTAGCTCAGTTGGGAGAGCACCTGCCTTGCAAGCAGGGGGTCAAGAGTTCGAATCTCTCCATCTCCACTCGCCAAGCATGAGAATGCGAGGCGCACATGTACCTTGAAAACCGCATATTGAACAAAAAGAATTGAATATTCAATCGAATATCAAGACATCCGAGGCCATACATGAGAGTGTATGGAAACAAACAACAAATTTGTAAACCTAGAACCAAAGGATGCAACGCTATGCATCTAAAGATAAGTAGCCCGCACCCGCAGGCGAACATCGTTTGGTCAAGCTATAAAGAGCGCAGGGTGGATGCCTTGGCACTAAGAGCCGATGAAAGACGTGATAAGCTGCGAAAAGCTTCGGGGAGGAGCAAATATCCATTGATCCGGAGATATCTGAATGGGGAAACCCGGCTGAGCAACCCTCAGTCACCGTACAGTGAATCCATAGCTGTGCGGAGGGAACCCGGTGAACTGAAACATCTAAGTAGCCGGAGGAAAAGAAAGAAACATCGATTCCGGGAGTAGCGGCGAGCGAAACCGGAGGAGCCTAAACCAGCGTGCGTGCATGCTGGGGTTACGGACTGCATAAGTGAGCTGATTCGTTAATGGAACGGGCTGGGAAGCCCGGCCAGAGAGAGTGAGAGCCTCGTACATGAAAGCGATAGGCAGCGGCAGGATCCAGAGTACCGCGGGACACGAGAAACCCTGCGGGAAGTCGGAGGGACCACCCTCCAAGGCTAAATACTCCTTAGTGACCGATAGCGCATAGTACTGTGAAGGAAAGGTGAAAAGGACCCCGGGAGGGGAGTGAAAGAGAACCTGAAACCCTGTGTTTACAAGCTGTGGGAGCACGTTAAGGTGCGACCGCGTACTTTTTGTAGAACGGTCCGGCGAGTTGCCGGCGCTGGCAAGGTTAAGCGGTAAAGCCGTGGAGCCGAAGGGAAACCAAGTCTCAAATGGGCGTAAAGTCAGCGCAGGCAGACCCGAAACCGGGTGACCTATCCATGTCCAGGTTGAAGCGGAAGTAAAATTCCGTGGAGGACCGGATCCACATCCGTTGAAAAGGGTGGGAATGAGGTGTGGATAGGGGAGAAATTCCAATCGAACCCGGAGATAGCTGGTTCTCCTCGAAATAGCTTTAGGGCTAGCCTCGTATTAGTTTAGCGGAGGTAGAGCACTGAATTCCTAAGGGGGCGTCAAAGCTTACCAAGGGATATCAAACTCCGAATGCCGCATAAATGATGTACGGGAGTCAGACTGCACGAGATAAGTTGGGCAGTCGAAAGGGAAAGAGCCCAGACCTACAGCTAAGGTCCCAAAGTGTGTGTTAAGTGGAAAAGGATGTGGGATTTCAGAGACAACCAGGATGTTGGCTTAGAAGCAGCCACACATTCAAAGAGTGCGTAATAGCTCACTGGTCGAGAGGTCCTGCGCCGAAAATGTCCGGGGCTGAAACACAACACCGAAGCTTAGGAACGAGAGATCGTTGGTAGAGGAGCATTCTTAAAGGGGCGAAGCAGTACCGGCAAGGAGCTGTGGACTTTTAAGAAGAGAGAATGCCGGAATGAGTAGCGAGATGGAGGTGGGAATCCTCCAGGCCGAATATCCAAGGTTTCCAGAGTAAAGCTGATCTGCTCTGGGTAAGTCGGGGCCTAAGGCGAGGCTGAAAAGCGTAGCCGATGGACAACAGGTTGAGATTCCTGTACCGCGTATCATCAGAACTGTGGGGACACAGAAGGACAGCACATCCCGGGAATGGGAAGACCGGGGCAAGCAGGGTAGGAGTCAGGCAGGCAAATCCGTCTGGCAATCCGAAGCTGTGATGCGGAGCGAACAGAAGTAGCGAAGTGTGCGATTCCGGCTGTCAAGAAAAGCCGCTATTGTGTGATACGTGCCCGTACCGTAAACCGACACAGGTAGATGAGGAGAGAATCCTAAGGCCGGCGGGAGAAGCATTGTTAAGGAACTCGGCAAAATGACCCTGTAACTTCGGGAGAAAGGGTGCCTGGGAAACCAGGCCGCAGAGAATAGGCTCAAGCAACTGTTTAGCAAAAACACAGGTCTATGCAAAACCGTAAGGTGAGGTATATGGGCTGACGCCTGCCCGGTGCTGGAAGGTTAAGAGGAGAGGTTAGAGCAATCGAAGCTTTGAATTGAAGCCCCAGTAAACGGCGGCCGTAACTATAACGGTCCTAAGGTAGCGAAATTCCTTGTCGGGTAAGTTCCGACCCGCACGAAAGGCGTAATGATTTGAGCGCTGTCTCAACAATGCACCCGGTGAAATTGAAATACCAGTGAAGATGCTGGTTACCCGCGCCAGGACGGAAAGACCCCATGGAGCTTTACTCCAGCTTGATACTGGGATTCGGTACTGCATGTACAGGATAGGTGGGAGGCTTTGAATCATGGACGCCAGTCTGTGAGGAGCCGCTGTTGGGATACCACCCTTGCGGTATTGGATTTCTAACCTGCAGCCATGACCTGGCTGGGGGACAATGTCAGGCGGGGAGTTTGACTGGGGCGGTCGCCTCCGAAAGGGTATCGGAGGCGCTCAAAGGTTCCCTCATAATGGTTGGAAACCATTAGAAGAGTGCAAAGGCATAAGGGAGCTTGACTGCGACACCGACGGGTGGAGCAGGTACGAAAGTAGGACTTAGTGATCCGGTGGTATGAAAGTGGGATTGCCATCGCTCAACGGATAAAAGCTACCCTGGGGATAACAGGCTTATCACTCCCAAGAGTTCACATCGACGGAGTGGTTTGGCACCTCGATGTCGGCTCATCGCATCCTGGGGCTGTAGCAGGTCCCAAGGGTTGGGCTGTTCGCCCATTAAAGCGGTACGCGAGCTGGGTTCAGAACGTCGTGAGACAGTTCGGTCCCTATCCGGCGCGGGCGTAGGATATTTGAGAGGAGCTGTCCTTAGTACGAGAGGACCGGGATGGACAGACCGCTGGTGTACCTGTTGGCCTACCAAGGCCATGGCAGGGTAGCCAAGTCTGGACGGGATAAACGCTGAAGGCATCTAAGCGTGAAGCCCCCCTCAAGATGAGATATCCCATCGCAAGAGTAAGACCCCTTGAAGACGACGAGGTAGATAGGTCAGAGGTGGAAGTGCAGCAATGCATGGAGCTGACTGATACTAATCGGTCGAGGGCTTGACCAGAAGGTTTAGGGAAAACGGTTGTGGCTTGGTTGTTCAGTATGTGGTTTTGAAGGTATGTATGAATGAGTGTGAGACCGCCTGAAAGGGCGGTTTTTTCGTGTGTAAAAACATATAAACAGAAAATGCTCCTTGATGAAATAAGGCGTTGAGTGATATAATTGTTACTGCTGAAAATGAAATTTATGGAGGAAATAAATGGAGAAAAAGAAACGATCTTTTCAGATGCCACACACCTATATTATTATTTTTGGGGTGATTCTTGTGGCGGCAATTTTGACGCTTTTTATCCCTTTGGGACAGTATGACACAAAGGCGATTACCTACACTGTGAATGGGGAGGAAAAGACCCGAACAGTAGTGGATCCGGACAGCTTCCGTTATGTACTGGATGAAAACGGAGATAAAGTCACCCAGGCAGCACCTCTTTTTGGCACAGAGAGTGTAGGAGACCGGGGAGGTATCCTGAACTATGTTTTTGAAGGTCTTACCACAGGAGATAAGAGTTCCGGCGCTGTGGGAATCATCGCATTTATCCTGGTGGTAGGAGGAGCCTTTGGCGTTGTTCTGCGGACGGGTGCCATTGAAAGCGGCATTATGCGTGTGATCGATCTGACGAATGGAAAAGAAATTCTTCTGATTCCGATTCTGATTACCCTGTTTTCACTGGGAGGAGCAGTTTTTGGAATGGGAGAAGAGGCAATTCCCTTTGTAATGATCCTGGTTCCCATGTTTATTGCTATGGGATATGATGCGATCGTAGGCATCATGTGCAGCTATGTGGCAACTCAGATTGGCTTTGGTAGCTCCTGGCAGAATCCATTTGGTCTGGCTGTGGCACAGGGAATTGCCGGAGTTCCGGTTATGTCCGGCGCATGGTTTCGTATCCCGCTGTGGATCTTTTTTACAGTCCTTACAATTGTATTTACCATGCGGTACGCGGCAAGGATAAAGAAAAATCCGAAATTATCTGCAGCCTATGAGTCCGATCAGGAGTATCGCGAGGAATTTGCAAAACGGGGCAGAGATGAGCTTCCCTTTACTTTGGGGCACAAGCTGGTCATCCTGGATGTATTTTTGTGTATCATCTGGACCATCTGGGGCGTAGTGGAAAAGGGGTATTATATTCCGGAGATAGCCTCCCAGTTTTTTGTAATGGGCCTTGCGGCAGGCATCATTGGCGTTGCATTTCACTTAAATGATATGAGGCTGAATGATATTCCAAGAGCCTTTGACCATGGAGCGGCAGATCTTCTGGGAGCGGCTCTCTGTGTAGGTATGGCGCAGGGGATCATTATCATTCTGGGTGGTACAGATCCGTCTCAGGGAACCGTTCTCAATACTATTCTTCATACGCTCAGTGATGGGATGAAGAATTTCCCGCCAGTGATTTCTGCCTGGTTTATGTATCTGTTCCAGTCGGTGTTCAACTTCTTTGTTGTTTCCGGTTCCGGGCAGGCAGCGCTCACTATGCCGATCATGGCGCCATTAGCAGATCTGGTAGGCGTGGAGCGTCAGGTGGCAGTCGTTGCTTTCCAGCTGGGCGATGCCTTTACGAATTTTATTGTTCCGACATCGGGCTGTCTGTTGGGAGCCCTTGCCGCAGCCAGGCTGGAATGGGGCCAGTGGGCGAAATTTCAGATCCGTTTTCAGGCGTTGCTTGCAGCCTGCGGTTCTGCAGCTGTGATTCTTGGTGTGCTTACAGGTCTGTCATAAGACAGGGAAAGGAGAGCGGGTATGGAGCTTTTGATCATTATTGTTCAGGAATTGGATTTTCCCAGGCTGTCCAGTGCATTTATCCACAATCATGTACTGGCAACTAAATTCTGTACAGAAGGACTGTATCTGAATAAACGAAATATTACTTTGATGGTATGTATTCCAAAAGAAAGAGAAGAGGAAATACTGGGCTATATCCGCAGCAGCTGTACCGAGCGGGAAGAGGAGCGCCTGGTCAGTGAATTTAACGGTATGACAATGGTGGATGTGACAAAAGGAGTAAAGGTGGGCGGAGCTACCGTATTTTTTATAGATATTGACCGGATGCAGAAGTTTTAATCTCCGTGCCTTTACATCATATGCAGGTCGTGATAAGATGAAACTGAAATGTGTAAAAGGATGGAACTTACATGGATCTTTCATTCGCCTTTTTCTGGAAACAGGTTCTTGGAAGTCCGGCTTTAATGATCACTGTTTTTCTGACCCTGTGTGTGATCTTCGTAAATGGGTGGACGGATGCCCCCAATGCCATTGCGACCTGTGTTTCTACACGGTCTATGGATGTGGAGCTGGCGATCATCATGGCAGCTGTCTGCAATTTTGCCGGAGTAATGGTGATGACTATGGTAAATTCTACCGTGGCCATGACCATTACAAATATGGTAAATTTTGGGGGAGATAATCATCGGGCTCTCATAGCTCTCTGCGCGGCTCTGTTTGCCATTGTGGCATGGGCGGTGTTGGCCTGGTATTTCGGCATTCCTACCAGTGAGAGCCACGCTTTGATCGCAGGGCTCTCAGGCGCTGCCATTGCAATGCAGGGTGGCATTTGGGGCATCAATGGCAGTGAATGGATCAAGGTCATCTACGGACTGGGACTTTCGACGGTTTTGGGGTTTGTTCTGGGCTTTTTTGTCTGCAAGCTGGTATCCGTTTTGTGCGGGAGATTCGACCGGAGAAGGACAGACGGTTTTTTTAAGGGAGCTCAGATCGGAGGAGCGGCAGCTATGGCTTTTATGCATGGCGCTCAAGATGGGCAGAAGTTTCTGGGGGTACTGCTTCTTGGAATCTGTCTGTCCGAAGGAAATGACAATGCAGCAGGGATCCGGCTTCCTGTATGGATGATGCTCCTCTGTTCTCTGATCATGGGGACAGGAACCTCGATTGGGGGAAAAAAGATTATTAAATCAGTAGGGATGGATATGGTAAAGCTGGAAAAATATCAGGGATTTTCTGCTGATCTGGCTGGAGCGCTGTGCCTGCTTTTATCCTCTGTGTTTGGGATTCCTGTGAGTACCACTCATACAAAGACAACGGCTGTAATGGGCGTGGGAGCGGTAAAGCGGCTGTCGGCTGTCAATTTTCAGGTCGTAAGGGAAATGATGCTGACGTGGGTACTGACCTTTCCAGGCTGCGGAGTGATCGGGTTTCTGATGGCGAAGCTTTTTATGGTATTGTTTTAGGAAAAGCAGAATGCTTGGGAGGGAAAATGTCAAAAAAAAGCGACAATTATTATTTTAAGAATTTCGTGATCTGTGCAGAGTACGGGGAGGAGGCTGCCCGTATGCTGGAACGGAATTTAAAAGAGTTTGACGTGACCCATTTATCAGAAAGGCTGGATGAAATCCATGGAATCGAACATGCCGCAGATCAGAAAAAGCGTGAGATGCTGGCGGCCCTGGTAAAGGAATTTATCACACCGATCGAACGGGAGGATATTATCCTGCTCAGTGAGGCAATCGATGAGGTGACCGATACGATTGAGGATGTGATGATCCGGCTTTATATCAACAATATCCGTATGATCCGTCCGGATGCGGAAGCATTTGCCCATTTGATCACACGCTGCTGCAAAACCTTAAGCAGGCTTATGGAGGAATTTAAAAACTTTAAAAAGTCAAAAAAGCTTTATGGACTTATGGTGGAACTCCATACACTGGAAGGAGAGGGAGACCGCCTTTTTATACAGGCTATGCGCAGGCTGCATACAGAGGGTTCGGATCCTCTGGAGGTAATTGTCTGGAGAGAAATCTATATTTATCTGGAAAAATGCTGTGATGCCTGTGAACATACGGCAAATGCGGCAGAACGTGTCATACTGAAGAACACCTGATACACGGCAGAAAGAGCAGAAGCGGAAGTTTGGTAAAATTTACTTAAGAGAGAGAAATATTTGGTAAACGGATTTGAACGGAGGAAAAAATGCCTGCCGGTCAGATCCGTTTTTTGCTGCTATATATTGGAAAAGCGTAGAAAATAGTCGGATTTTTGAAATGACCGCGGGGATAACAAAAGAAGGTAAACACAAAACCTGGAAGATGAATGGTAAACCAATAGGGAGAAATTAGGTAAACAATAGAGACGCGTGTAAGAGAAATGAGAGTTGCATAAATACGGTGATTCGTACAATGTGTACAAAAACATTATATATAAATTGTGTAAAATATTAGAATATAAGAAAATAAATAAAAAAGTATTGACAGGAATTATCAAAAACACTATACTCAAGCCATAGGTAAACCAATTTACCAAAGACAACAGATACAGCTGTACGGGATATCACAAAGTAAAAAAGAAATACGAATGGTAAACAAAAGTAAACCTGTTCGGGGAGGACAGGGTGACTGTTCGCAGATTAAGGATTGACAGATCTGTGACAGATTCAGAAAGGATGAGGGAAAAATGACAGGGATTATCATAACAGGACATGGCCATTTTCCAACCGGGCTTTTAAGCGCGGTAAGTCTGGTGGCAGGTAAGCCTGAAAAGGTAGAAGCCGTTGATTTTACAGAGGGGATGAGCTCCGAAGAACTGAAAGGGCAGTTAAAGGAGGCAGCAGACCGTCTGGAGGAACAGGAGATTCTGATTTTAGCAGATCTTACCGGAGGAACGCCTTTCAATATGGCAGCCGCTGTTAAGATGGAAGAGACAGAGAAGCATTTTGCAGTAGTTTCTGGTGTCAATATGCCTGCGCTTGTGGAAGGTGTATTTTCAAGAGTGATGTACGGTTCTTTAGAAGAGCTGGCAGCAGGTGTGATGAAGGCGGGAAAAGAGGGACTTTGCAGTCTGGAAGCTCTGGCAGACGAGGAAGAAGAGGAAGCGCCTGAGTTTGAGGACGGCCTGTAAGATACCGGGGCAAAAGCCGGAAGATAAGGAGGAGGACGAAGTGATAAAGACGATTCAGGTTGAACCGATTAAGAATCGGGAGCATTTTTTGAATATGCCCTTCCTTACAAAGGAAGAGGTAAAAACAGCCATGGACCGGGTAGTGAAGCAGACAGAGCTGAATATGGAGTATTTCGGCACACGCTTCCCATGGCCAGCTGCAAAACAGGGTACATATGAGATCATTGACAACATCGAATGGACAGACGGCTTCTGGACCGGTCTTTTATGGCTCTGCTACGAGTACACCAAGGATGAGAAGTTCAGGAAACGTGCTGAGGAAAATATGGCTTCTTTCTTAAATCGAGTGGAGAAGCGTATTGAACTGGATCACCATGATCTGGGATTTCTTTACATTCCTTCCTGTGTGGCAGGATATAAACTGACCGGTTCTGAGACAGGAAAGCGGGCTGGAATTCTGGCGGCAGACAAGCTGATGGAGCGTTTTCAGGAAAAGGGAGGCTTCATTCAGGCGTGGGGAGCACTGGGAGCCAGAGATAATTACCGTCTCATTATTGACTGTCTTTTGAATATCCCTCTGCTTTACTGGGCAACGGAGACAACAGGAGATAAGAAGTATGCAGACGCGGCAAAGCGCCACTATGAAACAGCCTGCAACTATGTAATCAGAGACGATGCTTCCGCTTATCATACATTTTACTTTGACCCGGAGACAGGGGCTCCTTTAAAGGGTGTAACACGTCAGGGCTACAGTGATGATTCTGCATGGGCAAGAGGACAGGCCTGGGGTATCAGCGGTATTCCATTTAATTACCGCTACACAAAGGACGAAAGCGCATTTAACTTGTTTGAGGGCATGACGAATTATTTCTTAAACCGTCTTCCGGCTGATGATGTGTGCTACTGGGATCTGATCTTCGGAGACGGCTCCGGACAGTCCAGAGATTCCTCAGCAGCGGCTGTGGCTGTGTGCGGTATGCATGAGATGATGAAGTATCTGCCTGAGACGGATGAAGAGAAGGAAACCTACCGGAGAGCCATGCACGGCATCCTGCGTTCTCTGATTCAGGGATATGTAAATCCGGATATGCATCCGGGAGCACCTATCCTGCTTCATGGCGTTTACTCCTGGCATTCCGGTAAAGGTGTGGATGAGGGAAATATCTGGGGAGATTATTTCTATATGGAAGCTTTACTGCGGTTTTATAAAGATTGGCAGTTATACTGGTAAAAAATGGAGGATTTAAAAATGGCAGAACCAAATATTGTAGCATTTCGTATTGATGAGCGTCTGATCCACGGACAGGGACAGCTCTGGATCAAGGCTTTAGGTGCAAATACAGTAATCGTTGCAGATGACGGCGCAAGCGAGGATCCTATGCAGCAGATGTTAATGAAGGCAGTTGTTCCAAAGACCATTGCCATGCGTTTCTTCTCTGTTCAGCATACCTGTGACGTGATCATGAAGGCTTCTCCCAAGCAGACCATTTTCATTGTCTGCAAGACTCCGGCAGATGCGCTGCGTCTGGTAAAGGGCGGCGTTCCGGTGAAGGAGATCAATGTGGGAAATATCCACAGAGCTCCAGGGAAAGAGGAGATCAGCAAATATATCGCTCTGGGCGAGGAAGATAAGGCTGCTTTAAGAGAGCTTCGCGATTCCTATGGAATTACATTCAATACAAGAGCAACAGCATCCGGTGACGACGGTTCCGGAAAGGTCGATCTGAATAAGTATTTATAAAGGATACAGGAGGGAAAAAAAGTGACTATTTCAATTACGCAGTGTGTTTTGATCGGTCTGTGGACCGCATTCTGTCTGGCAGGTATGCTGTTCGGTATTTATACGAACCGGTGTCTGATTATGTCTGCAGGCGTAGGTCTGATCCTGGGAGATCTTCCTACAGGACTTGCAATGGGAGCTGTCGGTGAGCTTGCATTTATGGGATTTGGCGTATCTCAGGGCGGATCCGTTCCGCCAAACCCAATGGGACCTGGTATCGTAGGAACCATTATGGCAATTACCATGAAGGATTCCGGCATTGATACAGGCTCTGCCCTGGCATTATCCTTCCCGTTTGCAGTCGCATTCCAGTTCGTGATCACAGCTACTTATACATTTGCAACGACTCTGACCGGTCTTGCATACAAGGCATTAGACCGCAAGGATTTCAGAGGCTTTCGTCTGGCAGCCAACGCTACCGTATGTATTTTCGCTCTGGTAGGCTTTATCATCGGCTTTGGAGGAGCATTCAGTGCAGAGGGACTTCAGAAGGTTATCTCCCTGATTCCTGCATGGCTGAGCACCGGCCTGGGAATGGCTGGAAAGATGCTTCCTGCCATCGGTTTTGCCATGATCTTAAACGTAATGGCAAAGAAGGAGCTGATCCCGTTCGTGCTTTTAGGCTACATTGCAATTGCGTATATGAAGCTTCCTGTAATGGGCGTGGCAATCCTGGGAACAGCAATCGCGCTGCTGGTATTTTTCAATGCCGGCAGAAAGGGTGAAGATTCAGTAGAAGAAGTGGAGGTTGAGTTTGAAGATGGCATCTAATCGTTTGGAAAAGAAAGATTATTTAAAAACGTCTCTGCGCGCCTTTTTCCTGCAGAACGGATTTAACTATGGAAACTATCAGGGCCTTGGCTATGCCAATGTAATGTATCCGGCTCTTCGCAAGCTGTACAAAGATGATGACGATAAGCTTCAGGAAGCATTAAGGGAAAATATCGAGTTCTTCAACACAAATATCCATTTCCTTCCATTTATTACCAGCCTTCATCTGGTTATGCTGGAAAATAAGACTCCTTCCAAGGAAATCCGCAATATCAAGATGGCCCTCATGGGCCCTCTGGCCGGTATCGGCGATTCCCTGGCTCAGTTCTGTCTGGCGCCTCTCTTTGCAACCATCGGCGCATCCCTGGCACAGGAAGGCCTGATCATGGGACCGATCCTGTTCTTCCTGGGAATGAACCTGGTGCTGTTAGCCTTAAAGATCGCGACCGGTATGTGGGGATATAAGGTAGGAACCAGCATTATCGAAAGCCTGAGCACCCGTATGGAGCAGATTTCCAGCGTGGCAAGCATGATCGGCGTAACCGTTATTTCCGGACTGGCTGTAAACTTTGTAAAGATTACAACGCCAATCCAGTATGTGGCGCAGATGCCTGATAACCAGCAGAAGATCGTTGCAATTCAGGACATGATTGACGCTATTGCGCCAAATCTGCTGCCTGTATTATTTACAGGTCTGATCTTCTACCTGATCAAGGTAAAGAAGTGGACCACTTACAAGTTAGTTGTTTTAACGATCATCATCGGCGTGGTACTGTCCTGCCTTCATGTGATCGCATAAAAAAGGATTCCAAAAGGGGAGATTTACCCAGGGGAGACGCATTTCGGCGGCTCCCCTGTTGGTGCATTAAAAGGAGAAAAAATGACAGAGGAAAGAAAGAAGATTCTCGCCGCCGTGACAGAACGGGCAGAGAATTTTGTAAAAGGATTTGATCCGGAGTTTGCAGCTGGTTATATGAAAAAACGGGAGGAAGCAGAGGCGGAAGAGCTTCTTATACGGGCCGGGGAGCTGATGGATCAGACCTTTGTGTTTGCAGATAAATGGGATATGGAGCCATGCAGAGAGCCCTATACCCTGACAGAGATGGAGTGGCAGAGGACGCCAAACGGGGATCCGGAGTGGATATTTATGTTAAACCGCCATGATTACCTTCATAAGCTTATGATGGCCTATTACCTGACAGGAAACGAGGCTTATACAGATAAGCTGAAATGGTATCTGTTTCACTGGATGTGTCATAATCCCATACTGCCTGAAGGCTCTGACAGCACCCGTACCATAGATACGGGAATCCGCTGTATGAACTGGGAAGATCTGATCCTCCATCTGGCAGGAAACGGGATGCTCACGCAGGAGGAGCTGGATGAGCTTCTCTTAAAGCTGGATGAGCAGTTTGAAAATTTAAGACAGCGTTACATCGGGAAATATACCTTAAGCAACTGGGGGCTTCTTCAGACAACAGCGATCTGCGAGGGTTATCTGCTGTTCGGAGACAGTCTTTGTCATCCTGATACGGGAAAATGGGCCTGGCAGGAGTTAAAGCGCCAGCTTGATTTGCAGGTTATGGATGACGGTTCCCACTGGGAGCAGTCTGTCATGTACCATATGGAGGTACTTTTGGCCTCCATGCGGCTGATGAAATGGAAAGAACTGGAAGAAAATAATCTGTGTCCAGAGAGATACAGAAGCGATTTTCCGGAGGAATGGGATTGGCTGAAAGCCCTTATAGAGAAAATGAGCCTCTATGTGCTTTATTGTGCCGGTCCAGATCACAGGCAGCCGGCCCAGTGTGACAGTGACCGGACTGATGTAAGGGACATTATGGTAAAGGCGTCTGTTCTTACTGGAAATAGCGTATTCCGGTTTGGCGGATATGAGGCTCTGGATCTGGAAAGCCTGTGGCTTTTTGGACGAAAGGGAGCGGAGCGGTATGAAGCAGCTGTATCCCGGGAGCCGGAGCGCCTGGACTATCATGCCCAGGATACAGGTAATATCTATATACGGAGCAGCTGGAAAGAGGACGCAAACTACACATACCTTTCCTGCGGCCCTCAGGGAAGCGGTCATGGTCATGGGGATCTGACGCACATTTCCCTGTACTATCAGGGAAAACCATTTTTGATTGACAGCGGCCGGTATTCCTACCGGGAGGATGAACCGCTGAGGATGGAGTTTAAAATGCTTCAGGCCCACAATGTCTGTGTGGTTGACGACGGTTCTTTGATCCGTCCGGACGGTTCATGGAGCTTTCATTCCTACGGGGATTGTTTTAAGACATATTACCGGGAAAAGGAAGGAATCTCCTACTGCGAGATGGCTTACCGCGGAAGGCTTGCAAACGGAGAAGGCTGTCTGGTTACGAGGAAGGTTATGACAGCAAGAGAGGGGCTGTGGCTGATTGTCAATGATATCTGGTGTGAGGGAAAGCATACGGTAAGAGAATATTACCATCTTGATCCAGATGCAGAAGCAAGGGCGGCAGAAGATGAGATTCTCCTTACAAACGGATCTGTACAGTTAAAGGCGCTGGGAGAGCAGCAGGAGCATGGGCCATGGACCCAGCCGGTTCCGATTCCATTTCAGCTGGAAAGCTGTAAGGTTTCACTGGAGTACAACCGACTTTCGGATAGTATGTGTCTGGTAAAAGAAGGAAGCTTTTCAGACTCTTTTGTAAGCAGCAGTGCTTTCTGTGGGGCCGGAGTACAGGTTTCGGCTTCTGAAGTATATCAATTTGGGGCTGGGGAGCCGGTATCAGACGGCCGTGTCACTGCCAAAACTTTCCATCTGTCAGAGGAAGAATCCTGGACCTTTTTAGTATGGAACCGTGAGACCTTCCGGGGGGGAAAGATGTATGAGTGCAGCGGAGTCCCTGTTTATGGAAAGGCGGGAGCTGTCCACAGACTTGGAGGAGAACAGACCTGGATTCGGCTCAGAAATTAAAAAGAGCGCCGGGAAAGCATTTCCCAACCCGTTTTTTTGTGGTATAGTAAAGTATAAGTTTGGTAGAAGATTGGAAGAACAGAGCATGAAAAAACTGACGATAAATGAAATTGCGGAAAAAGCAGGCGTGTCCAAGACAACCGTGTCTTTTTACCTCAATGGAAAAGCCAATAAGATGTCTGAGGAAACCCAGCAGCGGATTCAGCAGATTATTGATGAAACCGGGTATGAGCCCAGCGCGGCGGCCAGAGCCATGAAGGCCAAAAGCAGCGGTCTCATTGGCGTGATCTTAAAGGATGCGGCAGATCCCTACTGTGCCAGAGCCTTAAAGGGAATGGGAGAGGCAGCCGGTGAGACGGAGTATCAGATTCTTATTGGAAGCAGCGGCTATACCTTTAAAAACGAGCGGGAGCATGTGGAACGGATGTTAAAAGCAGGGGCAGAGGGATTTATCATTCAGGCCACCTACCGGTTTGGAATGCTGGCTGGCGAACTGGAAAAAAAGCGCAAGCCCATTATCTATCTGGAGGCCAAGCCCTATGATTTTAAAGGCAGGTATGTGAAGGGAAATAATTATGACTGCGTCTATCAGGTGATTACAGAATGTATCAAAAAGGGATATGGAGACTTTCTGATGATTTCTGATGGTGAGAGTTCTATGGGAACTGCCTTCGAGAATACAGCCGGTTACAGAGATGCCTTACAGGATGCAGGACTGGAGGGGAGAACCCTGTACGTTCAGTCCGGCGCACGGTCGGCTCAGATTTTTGAGGCCTTAAAGGATGAACTGGATTTAAGTCTCCATACCCTGATCTATGTAGCGGCTCCAGAACTTTTAAAGGCTGTTTTTCAGGCGCTGCGTTCCCTTCCGGATTATGAACGCCTTTTTCCTGAGCATCTGGGGCTCATTGGCTTTGACCCCGAAGGCTGGACGCGGATGACCAGCCCGCCGGTTTCCGCTATTATCCCCCCGGCGCAGGAAGAGGGAAAACGTGCCATGACAGAGCTTTTAGAGCTGCTGGACGGAAAAAAGAAGGATACAGAGGTTGTGTTTAAGAATATTGTGAAATGGAGAGGGACTACGGTCTGAGCGCCATAAAAATGAGGGTATCGCCCAATCATTATCAAATCAGATGATTGGGCGGTACCCTCGTTTTATACATTTATACATGAAAAAATTCAGAGAAACTCTGTTGGCAGCCAGTTTATCCTGCAGGGAATTACAGAGTACCTTTCTGAAGGATGATACATCCGTAGAGTGCAGTTTCACCAGTAGCTACTACAGCATAAGCATGTTCTGCAGCCTTATAGAAATCAAAACGTTCAATCATACCGATACAGTCATCACCACGGGGGTCATGGCGCCGGACGATCTGGCGGTATTCTTCCCAAATGGGGGTGGGTATGTCTTTGTCACATTCCTGTTTGTCCATGATCAGAACTGGAGCTTTTACAGAAGCGTCCAGAGGGAAAAAATGCAGAATCGCGTCTAAAAGTTCTGTAGCCCGTACTCCATCAGCTCTCACCAGCATACTGTGGCGGGCGCTGGAGGCGGAGGGATAAAACGCGTCTCCAATGACCAGAGTATCTCCATGACCCATTTCTGCAAGGACTTTTAAAAGATCAGGGGAAAGACAGTTTGGAATTCCTCTTAACATAATGTGTACCTCCGTAATCGTTATTTTAACTGCCGGTATCATTTGCAGGCAGCAGTTTGATGATAAAAGTGGTTATTTCTGTCTCTGACTACAAAATAGCACAGCCGTTAAAAAAAAGCAAAAACAAATTATGAAACAGAATGAAACGGAATGGAAAAACGGCTGATTTTCAACACAATATCCAACAAGATAGATAAAAGAATGTGAAAAGTGTACATTTTAGTATCATGACGTTATGATTTTTTTACAATAGTTTTTCCAAAATCTGATAGTAAATTTTACATTTCTTTTTTTATACTTATATTCATCCGATCCGGTGGGCTGAAATCTAAAAAAGGGTATATCTTTGTAATGTTTATTTTAACAGCCGGCATGGTTTGCAAGCGGCAGTCAAATGATAAAAGGCAAAGGAATTTATGAAACAGAATGAAACGGAATGAAAAAACAGCTGATTTTCGACACAATATCCAACAAGACAGATAAAAGAATGTGAAAAGTGTACATTTACTTTGTGCAAAATGTGTGATTATATAGAAATATAAAGAAGAAATGGAACGAAATGACCAAAAATAGGCGGATGAAACAGAACCCGCAGAAAGGGAAGCGGATGGCCGTAAACGTAAGAGAAATTGCAAAAAAAGCCAATGTTTCTGCTGCAACTGTTTCAAGAGTGTTACATCAATCGGAGCAGGTAAAGCCGGAAACCAGAAAAAAAGTGGAAGAAGCGATGAGACAGCTTCAGGTAACAGCAGGGGAACTGGTACGCAGTGCCAGGATGGATACCAGAATTGTGGGAATTCTGGTGCCAGATCTGTCCAATTCCTTTTTTTCAGAGTGCATTTTGGGAATCGAAGAATATGCCAGGGAAGCGGGACTGACCACCATTATTTGCCATACGAAGGAGTCCGACCAGGAAGAAGTGAGGTATCTTCGGATGTTAAAGGAAATGCATGTATGCGGGATCATTATGACTCCCACATCCGATGATAATGACTATATGAACAATGAGTATTTAAATCTTTTGATCGACATGAAAATTCCGGTAGTTTTACTGGACAGGGATGTGAAATACTCTCAGCTGGACGGTGTATTTATTGATAATGAAAATGGGGCCTTTAATGCAGTGAAGCTTCTTTTAGAAAACGGGCATCGCAATATTGCCATGATTTCTGGCCCTTTAAATACGGTGCCGGGGCGTGGAAGAGAAGAAGGCTACCGCAATGCATTTGAATTTATGAATGTACCCTTAAGGGAGGAATTGATCTATGAGGGGCATTTTAGTATTCAGGGAGGCAGAGAGGCCACGGAAATGATATTAAGGGAACATCCGGAGGTAACGGCTATTTTTTCTTCTAACAACCATATGACGATCGGCTGTCTTTCCCGCCTTTTTGAGGAAGGGCTTAAAATACCGGAGGATATGGCGGTGATAGGATTCGATGACATTCCGATCCTGAATCAGCTTGGCTATGAAATTACGGTGGTAGGCAGGCCCACCAAAGAGATGGGACATCAGGCTGTTAAAATTCTGGCTAAAATGATGAATGGAAAACGCACTGATATGACGCGGAGAATCATTCTGATTCCCAAGCTAATTATCCGCGGTTCGGAACGGCTGTGCAGGCCGGCAGATTAAACAGGAAAAGGAGAATGACAGGTTATGAAAAAAGTGGCGGTGATTGGAAGCTTTATTGTGGATCTTATGGCCAGGACGCCTCATCTTCCAGAGCCGGGAGAAACGGTGATGGGAAGCTTTTTTAAGGCTGGACCGGGAGGTAAAGGAGGGAATCAGGCAGTGGCTGCCAAGCGGGCAGGAAGCAATCTGGTATACTCCACAAAGATTGGTAAGGACAGCTTTGCAGAGATTGCCAGGGCCTCCTTTGCGGAAAACGGGATTTCCATGGATTATGTGTTTGAGACGGAGAAGGCTGCCACAGGAGCGGCACTGATTTCTGTGGATGAAGTTACCTCCCAGAATGAAATTATCGTGATTTTAGGAGCCAGCGCCACTTATGAGGAGGAGGATCTGGAAAAGCTTAAGGAGGCACTTTCAGGCTGTGAATACCTGCTTCTTCAGATGGAGATCAATCGGGAGGCTACAGAAAGATTGATTTCCATGGCCTACGATATGGGGATTCGTGTGATTTTAAATCCGGCGCCGGTACAGCAGCTTTCAGAAGAGTTATATTCTAAGCTGTATCTGGTAACGCCTAATGAGGTGGAAGCCAGAATCCTTACAGAAATTGCCTGCGATGACATAGAAGGGTGCAGGCAGGCGGCCAGGGCATTTATGGAAAAAGGCGTGGAGCGGGTGATCATCACCATCGGCAAGCGGGGCGTGTATTATTATGACGGAGAGACCGAGGAAATCATTGGAAATTATAATGTGAAAGTGCTTGATACCACCGGAGCAGGAGATGCGTTTAACGGAGGACTTTTAGCAGGGCTCAGTCAGGGAATGGAGCTTCTTTCTGCAGCTCGATATGGAAACGTGGTATCGAATCTTGCGGTGACGAAGCTGGGAACGGCCCCTGCTATGCCAACAAAGCAAGAAATAGACGTTTTTATTGAAAAAGAACAGATTAAATTTTAAGGAGGGGAATAGAGCATGAGTTCAATCACATTGAAGAACATTCATAAGGCTTACGGAAAGGACGTGATCATTCCGGATCTTAATTTTACCATTGAAGACGGTTCCTTTACTGTATTGGTAGGACCTTCCGGCTGCGGAAAATCAACCACCTTACGGATGATCGCGGGACTGGAAAAACCCACATCAGGAGAAATTTTTATTGATGATGAAAACGTAGTGGATGTAGATCCGGGCAAGCGGGGCATCGCTATGGTATTCCAAAATTATGCATTATACCCCACCATGTCCGTGCGGGACAACATCGAATTTGGATTGAAGAATAAAAAAGTGCCGAAGGAAGAGAGAAATAAACTGATTGCCGATGTGAGCGAGGTTGTTGGCCTGACGCCGTATCTGAGCAGAAAGCCATCTGAACTGTCCGGCGGACAGAGACAGCGTGTGGCATTGGCCAGAGCCATGGTAAAAAATCCCAAGGTATTTTTGATGGACGAGCCTCTGTCCAACCTGGATGCCAAGCTGCGTCAGCAGATGCGTGTGGAGCTGATTGAACTGCACAAGCGTTTGGGAACTACATTCATTTATGTGACCCATGATCAGGTTGAGGCTATGAGTATGGGAGATAATATTATCCTTATGGATAAGGGCATTATTATGCAGCGCTCTACGCCTAAGGAAATGTATCACAATCCCCAGAATGTCTACACAGCCCAGTTTATTGGTACGCCGCCCATGAATATTGTGAGCAATATGGTGAAAGGGATCCGGGTGGGATTCAGGCCGGAAAAGACTTCCCTCATTGATCCGGGAGACGCTGTCCTTTCCATTCAGGGACGGATCATTACCAAGGAACAGCTGGGAGCTGAGATGAACTATTCGATTGAAACGGCCTTTGGAAAGGTGATGGTAAAGACGGAGGATGATATTGAAGGGCAAGAATGCCGTCTGTACATCCGGGAAAAGAATGTCTTTGCCTTTGGGGAGGACGGAAACCGCATTCCTGTGACAGAGGAGATTAAAAAGGCTTTGGAACAGGTGGAGAAAGGGGTGTAGAGTATGGAGGATAAAAAAGGTTCTGTAAAACAGAAGGGGAACTTTTGGAATCATGACCGCAAGGATGCCTTAAAAGGCTATCTTCTGATTTTTCCATCCATTCTGCTTCTGGGGATTTTTACGATTTACCCTATTTTTTACCTGCTGGACTCCAGCCTTCGGGATGGAAGCCTTTTAAGTAAAAAGAGGGAGTTTGTAGGCCTGGAAAACTTTATCACTCTGTTCAAAAGTGTGGATTTTCACACGACTCTGAAAAATACGTTTATTTATTCCGTTGGTCTGGTGGCAATCCTTATGGTACTGGCTACTTTGCTTGCTGTATGGGTGAATGGAAAAGCTCAGAAGCGTTTAAACAGTGTGACATTAGCAGCAGTGTTTACCCCTCATATTATTTCTCTGGTTTCTGTATCTACGGTATTTTTATGGATCATGGATCCCCAGATTGGAGCAATCAATTATGTGTTGCGCACATTGGGCTTAAAGCCCTTCCCATTTTTAGCCAGCAGTAAAACTGCATTGGCATCTCTGGTAGGCATGATGGTGTGGAAAAGCCTGGGATATTATTCACTCTTAATTCTGGCGGCTCTGCAGGGAGTACCAAAGGACATTTATGAGGCTGCCGAGATTGATGATACACCCAAAATCCGTACATTCTTTCGGATTACCCTGCCTATGATCAGTCCTACTCTGTTTTTCACTACGATTGTGGCTACCATCAGTTCCTTTCAGGTGTTTGAGACGGTAAATCTGATGACTCAGGGAGGCCCGGTGAACTCCACCAACACGTTGGTATACCAGATCTATTCGGATGCTTTTAAGTACTTAAAGCTGGGACCGGCGACGGCAGAGGCAGTAGTGCTTTTGACTATGGTAGGAATTTTAACCTTCCTGTATTTCTTCTTCCTGGGCAAGAAGGTACATTATCAATAAAAAGGAGGCTGCGACGTGAAAAAGACAGTTATGAAAAAAAAGGGACGCATTCTGGGAGGAGCGTTGAATGCGGCATTAAAGCTTCTTTTAATCTTTCTGATCGCGTATCCTTTTATCTGGATGGTATTTACATCTTTTAAACCGTATAAGGAGACAACGATTTATCCGCCTACCCTGCTCCCTACCAACTGGACAACAGAAGGGTATGTAAAGGCGTTGGAAATGGTGGATGTGGCAACGTTTCTTAAGAATTCCCTGATTGTAAGCCTGACTGTTCTGGTACTTCAGTATCTGGTGATTGTACCGGCGGCTTATGCCTTTGCCAGATGTAAATTCCGTTTTAAGGGATTTTTCTTTGGTATCGTACTGCTTGGTTTTATGATTCCTCAGCAGGTTACCTTTATTCCTATTTATCTGATGTTCAGCAAGGCAGGGCTGCTCCAGAGCCTGATTCCCCAAATTCTTCCGTTTATCTCCAACGCGTTTGGAATCTTCCTGCTCCGGCAGTATTTTATGCAGATCCCGGAGGAGATTATTGAGGCGGCCAGACTGGATGATGCGGGAGAGTTAAAAATCATTTTGAGGATTATGATCCCCATGGCAAGGCCGGCTATTTTTACGATTGGACTTCTCAGCTTTATTTCCAGCTGGAATTCCTATTTCTGGCCGCTTATCATGACGACTAAGGATGCTTACCGCACACTGCCGATCGGTGTGGCTATGTTGAACAGCCAGGAGGGCGGAAGGCTCTGGAATGTCCTGATGGCTGGAAATATGTTTCTGGTGGTTCCGATCCTGATCGTTTATCTGTTTGCAAATAAACAGATTCGCAAGGCATTTGCTTATTCTGGAATTAAATAAAAACGGAGGCTGCACATGAAAAAGAAATTAGTTGTACTGTCGGTGGACTCGCTGTTTGACGAGGACATGGAATTTTTAAAAACTCTTCCTAATTTTAAGAAGATACTGGATCAAGGCTGTTACGCGGAAGGCGGGATGAGGAGTGTCTATCCTTCTTTCACATATCCCGCCCATGCATCCATTATCACGGGAACCTGGCCGGAGTTCCATGGAATTTACCATAATGAGAAGTTAGATGTGGGAAATCCTTCGCCGGATTGGTATTGGTACCATAAGGATCTAAAGGTGGATACCATTTTGGATGTGGCTCACCGGCAGGGGCTTACGACTGCGTGCGTGGGCTGGCCCTGTATGGGAGCAGATCCCAATGTGGACTGGCTGGTGGCAGAGATTTGGCCTGAGAATGATAAAGTGGATCCCAGACCTATTTTAAAGACAGGATGCAGTGAAAACATGTTTGAGGCGGGGGGAGTTATGGAGCGCCATTGGCACAAGCTGAGAAAAACCACCCAGCCCTTTATGGATCACATGATGGTAGGTGCATCCTGCGATATCATACGCCGTTATCAGCCGGATATACTGTTTATTCATCTGTCCCATCTGGATCATACCCGACATGCCAATGGGATTCATGGGCCGGCTGTGAACCAGGCGATCATTGCCAATGATGACTGGCTTGGCCGCCTGATGGAGGCTGCTATGGATGCAGGGGTTTATGAAGATACAAATTTTGCAGTGATCAGCGATCATGGCCATTTGCCAGTGAAGCAGATGTTCAATCCCAATGTTCTTTTAGCAGAAGAAGGCTTCATCCGGTTGGATGAAAATGGAAGGATTGCCAGCTGGGATGCTTATTGTAATTCAACCTCGCTGTCCTGTCAGGTGGTGTTAAAAGATCCGGCAGACAAAGAGGTGAGGGATAAGCTGGAAGCGCTGCTGTACCAGATGAGGAAGAATCCTGCCTATGGTGTGGAATGTGTATATAATAAGGAAGAGGTGGAGAAAGAGCAGCATCTTACCGGAGATTTTGAGTATGTGCTGGAAGGAATGGCAGGGACAAGCTTTGGAGCTGCCTGCACCGGGGAAGTTTTAGTGAAGCCGGATAATTCCGATTATAAATTCTCGGTAGCGTCTCACGGCCATCTGCCCCACAAGGGCCCACAGCCTGTATTTATGATAGCCGGACCGGACGTGAAGAAAGGGGCAGTGATCCCCAGACAGCGGATCATCGACGAGGCACCTACGTTTGCAAAGATTTTCGGGTTCGATCTGCCAGATGCAAAAGGTACGGTTTTAAAAGAAATTTTAAAATAAATTCCTACAAGGAGGAGAAAGGAAGGTACGTTTTATGAAAAGAAGAGGAGCTTTGGTAATGAGCGCATTGCTGATGACCTCGCTGCTGTCCGGATGCGGAGGCGGCCAGGCGGACGCTGAAAAGACTCAGGAGGCGGCGCAGACGCAAGCTCAGGGAGAAAACCAGTCTCAGGCAGAGGCTGGGGAGACATCTGCTGTGAATCCCGATGCTACGGAAGTTCTGTTCTGGATCAGTTTAAGCGGCGGTATGGGTGAGACGATTGAAGAGATTGTAAATAATTATAATGCCAGCCAGGACAAGGTTCATGTGACGGTAGAATTCCAGGGAAACTATTATGATATGGCAGCCAAGCTGCAGACAGCAGTTACTTCCGGCGAGATGCCTCATGTAGCACAGCTGGAAATGGGCCGTACAAAAATGTTTGCAGATTATGGCGTTCTTCAGGATATGACAGAACTGGCTCAGGAGGCAGGGCTGGATACCAGTATGTTTTTTGAAGGCCTTATGAGCAGCTGTGACTGGGGAGAGGGATTATATGCGCTTCCCTTTAACCGCAGCACTCCTATGTTCTACTACAATAAAGATATGTTTGAAGAAGTGGGATTGGATCCGGAAGCTCCGCCTCAGACCTGGGATGAACTGAAAGAATATGCTGCAAAGCTTTCTATTCCCGACGAGCGATGGGGATTTGAGATGCCCATTGACGCCTGGTTCTACGAAGCATTTATTATGCAGTCGGATGGACGGATTTTGAATGAGGATGAGACAGACATAGGCTTTAACAACGAGACGGGAACAGAACCTCTGGCTATGTGGAAGAGCATGATCAGTGAAGGCATCATGAAGGCGCCTCCAGGAAAAGAGTACAATTCCTATGAAGCAGCCCGCTCAGATTTCTCCGCAGGTATCACTGGCATGATTGTGACATCTTCCGGTGATCTGGGTACTCTGAACAGCTCCTGTGATTTTGAAGTAGGGACTGCATTCCTTCCTAAAAATACCCGGTTTGGTGTTCCTACCGGAGGAGCGAATGTGGTAATGATGGCTGGTTTGGAAGAAGATTCGGCAGCTACCATGGATTTCCTGAAATACTTAACCAGCCCTGAGGTTGCAGCATATTGGGCTACAAAGACTGGTTATGTACCTTCCAGCCAGGCTGCAGCAGATACAGATGTATATCAGGAGTATATCAGCGCTAATGGCAATGCCAAGACTGCCCTGGAGCAGATGCAGTACACGGATATTCCAAGACCCATCAATGAGGATTATCCACAGATCCACTCTGAGATCATGATGACAGAGATTCAGCGCTGCATTGAGGAGCCTTCTTATACACCGGAGCAGGCTGTAACAGCAATCTCCGAGCAGACGAAAGCTCTTTTAGCTAAATAAACAAAGCAAGTATTATAACGTATGGAAGCACAGGAATCAAACCTGTGCTTCCTGCATCAAAGGGAAAATGCATAAACATGGAGGAAAAAATGGAATTGAACAAGTATATTGACCATACATATTTAAAGCCTTTTGCAATGGAATCGGATATTATCAGAATCTGTGACGAAGCAAAGAAATATCATTTCGCGTCGGTGTGCGTGAACCCCTGTAATGTTCCGCTGGTAGCAAAGGAGCTGGCAGGAAGCGATGTGGCTGTCTGCAGCGTAGTAGGCTTCCCTTTTGGTACTCATACTACTAAGACGAAGCTGTTTGAGACCAGAGAAGCTCTGGACAATGGAGCAGATGAAATCGATATGGTAATCAATGTAGGACGTCTGATCCAGGGAGATGAGGCGTACGTGGAACAGGAGGTAGCCGCTTTGGTACAGCTGTGCCATGAGAGAGGAAAAATTCTCAAGGTTATTATTGAAACCTGCTATCTCAATGAGGAGCAGATTAAAGCCATGTGCAGCATTGTGGAAAGTACCCATGCGGATTTTATTAAAACATCCACAGGCTATGGTTCCAGAGGTGCAAATTTTGAAGATATTGAGCTGTTTAAGAAATACTTGAAGATACCGGCAAAGATGAAGGCCTCCGGCGGTATCCGTACTACGGAAGATGCGAAACGATACGTGGAATCAGGGTGTAGCCGTCTTGGAACGAGCAACGGTGTGTCTATTATGGAAGGAACGAAAGCACAGGAAGAATATTAAAGAATCCGGGGGATTATTTGTGTTGAGATAGCGGTTTTGAAGCTGCGGGAAAGGGAGAAGGAGGAGAAGATTGAGATGGTGAGGGATATGATCGCCATGCTTTCCGATGTGAATCTGTTTTCAACGGTCATGCGCCTTGGGCTGGCTCTTCTTCTGGGGGGAGTTTTAGGCATTGAACGCGGGAGAAGGAGACGTCCTGCCGGTCTGCGCACATACATGATCGTGTGTATGGCCAGTGCATTGGTGATGCTTACCGGTCAGTTTCTGTTTGAAACATTTCATACAGGAGATCCTTCCCGACTGGGAGCCCAGGTCATAAGCGGCATCGGTTTTCTCGGAGCTGGAACCATCATTATCACTTCCAAACAGGTGAAGGGACTTACAACGGCTGCCGGTCTGTGGGCTTCTGCCTGTCTGGGGCTGGCAGTGGGAGCCGGTTTTTATGCCGGAGCTATCACATGCGGAATTTTTTTGCTTTTAGTATTTTCGTGTATGTCAAAGCTGGATACCCGTCTTCGCAAAAATGCAAAGCAAATCAGTTTTTTTGCAGAATTTAAGTCCATGAAAGCTCTGGGAGAATTTATCCATATGATGAGGGATAAAAATTACAAGATTTATGATGTAGAGATCAATCGGAGCAAGGATACAGTGGGAGATCTGGTGGGAGCTGTATTCTGGGTGGATTTAAATGCTCCTGCCGATCATGTTCAGGTCATTGCAGATTTTTCCAGTTTTCAGGAGGTCAGGTATGTTGAAGAACTGGAGGTATTGTAGAGCCGGGCTTTAAGCTGTTGTTTTTCTAAAAAGGAGATGAAACGTTTCATATGTATGGCGTTCATCTCCTTTTTTGATACAGCGGATAAGCGGCCTAACAAAATATGAAATAAAAATGGCGGAGTGCTTATCGTAACACTCCGTCGAAAGTCTCGCCGGGTTGCGCATGAAAAATCAGAGGCGTGGTGGGTTCTGTTGCTATCATTATACAACGTTTATTGCGGCTGTCAAGATTCATTTTCTTTTTGAGTTTCCGCAAACTGTAACTGTAATTAATTGTAACTTAATTGTTTCAAACATTCTGTTAAAATCTTTCTAATATGAGGAATTCAATGAAACAGGGGCATTGCAAAACGGAAAGCTTCCATAGGAACTTCGTTTTACAATGCCCTTCTCTTTGTTTTATAAAATATTTAGTTACTATTCTTCTCCGCCTTCATC
The DNA here is from genome assembly GCF_001517625.2 of Clostridium sp. AT4. Lineage (GTDB taxonomy): Bacteria > Bacillota > Clostridia > Lachnospirales > Lachnospiraceae > Enterocloster. The sequence continues at coordinate 25,294 of NZ_LN999826.1, forward strand.
TCAGCCATCTTCATTGCACGAACCTTCAATGGCAGGCCGAACAGGGTGATAAATCCGTCTGCATCATGGTGGTCATAGAGGTCGCCGGTGGTGAAGGAAGCCAGGGACTCGCTGTATAAGGAGTAAGGAGAGGTGGTTCCGGCCTTGATGATGTTGCCTTTGTAGAGCTTGAACTTAACCTCGCCGGTTACATATTCCTGAGTGGACTCTACGAATGCCTGAACAGCCTCGCGCAGAGGAGTAAACCATTTTCCTTCATATACGATCTGAGCCATACGGTTGCTCATATCCTTCTTTACATCCATAGTAGCGCGGTCCAGAACCAGCTCCTCTAACTGCTTGTGAGCCTCCATCAGGATGGTTCCACCGGGAGTCTCATAAACGCCTCTGGACTTCATTCCTACTACACGGTTTTCTACAATATCTACAATACCGATACCATGCTTTCCGCCCAGCTCATTTAACTTGCGGATCACATCGGAAACCTTCATCTGTACGCCGTTTACGCTGGTGGGAACGCCCTTTTCAAAGGTCATGGTTACATATTCGCCTTGATCGGGAGCTTCCTCAGGAGTAACGCCAAGTACCAGCATATTTGCAAAGTTTGGCTCTAAGGAAGGATCCTCAAGCTCCAGTCCCTCATGACTGATGTGCCAGATATTGCAGTCGCGGCTGTAGCTGTGGCTGTGATCGAAGGGAAGATCGATGCCGTGCTGCTTGCAGTATTCAATCTCATCCTCACGGGACTGCATTTTCCATACATCGGTCATACGCCAGGGAGCGATGATCTTGATGTCGGGAGCCAGAGCCTTGATGGATAATTCAAAACGGATCTGGTCATTTCCCTTGCCGGTAGCACCGTGGCAGATGGCAACTGCACCTTCCTTGCGGGCGATGTCAACCAGGCGTTTTGCGATGGCAGGACGGGCCATAGAGGTACCTAACAGGTATTTATTCTCATAAACAGCATCTGCCTTTACGCAGGGCATAATGTAGTTATCACAGAAATCATCTACCAGGTCTTCAATATATAATTTGGAAGCGCCGGAAAGCTTTGCTCTCTCTTCCAGACCTTCCAACTCTTTGCCCTGTCCGCAGTCGATGCAGCAGCAGATTACATCATATCCAAAATTTTCCTTTAACCACGGAATAACAGCAGTGGTGTCCAGACCGCCGGAATAAGCTAAAACAACTTTTTCTTTCATCGTTATATCCTCCAAAAATTATATTCAACAATCTTTCATAAATATACACCACAATTCGGGAAAATGCAAGTATAAAATAAAAAAATAAAAAAATGTTGCATATTATGCATCTTGGATGTATAATTATGAAATCAAAACTCCAGAGGGAGAGATTCAGGGAAAAAGAACGGCTTATTTTCCCTCAAAAAATCTCAATTAGCGGGATGTTTAAATATGAATGGTTTCTTATATAAAGGAGAGTATGAATGATGATTAAGGCAGGAATTATCGGATCCACAGGATATGCGGGAGGAGAGCTGGCAAGGCTTTTGCTTCAGAGAGAAGATGTGGAGATCAAATGGTACGGTTCCAGAAGCTACATTGACCAGAAATATGCATCTGTTTATCAGAATATGTTTAAACTGGTGGATGCAGAGTGTATGGATGACAATATGAAGGAACTGGCAGAGCAGGTGGATGTGGTATTTACCGCTACTCCCCAGGGCTTATGCTCCACTCTGGTAAATGAGGATGTTCTTTCCAAAGTAAAGATCATTGACCTCAGCGCAGATTTCCGTATTAAGGATGTGGAAATTTATAAACAGTGGTATAAGCTGGAGCATGGTTCACCGGAATATATTAAGGAAGCTGTTTACGGACTGCCGGAGATTAACCGGGACAAAATTAAGGATGCAAGGCTGATTGCCAATCCGGGCTGCTTTCCTACCTGTTCCTTTTTATCCACGTATCCTTTAGTGAAAGAAGGGATCATTGATCCCAATACACTGATCATTGACGCCAAGTCCGGCACCTCCGGGGCAGGAAGAGGCGCGAAAGTAGACAGCCTGTACTGTGAGGTAAATGAAAATATCAAGGCATACGGGGTAGGCGTCCACCGCCATACGCCTGAGATTGAGGAGCAGCTGTCCTATGCGGCAGGAAAGCCCGTTACCATCAGCTTTACCCCTCATCTGGTTCCCATGAACCGGGGGATCCTGGTGACAGCCTATGCCTCCCTTGCAGCGGATGTGACAGAAAAAGAGATCAGAGCCGCCTATGAGAAATATTATAAGAATGAATATTTTGTCCGCCTCTTAGAACCGGGAGTGGTTCCCCAGACAAGATGGGTTGAGGGAAGCAATTTTGCAGACGTAAACTTCAAGCTTGATCCCAGAACTAAGAGGGTCGTGATGATGGGAGCCATTGACAATATGGTAAAGGGCGCAGCCGGACAGGCAGTCCAGAATATGAACCTGATGTTTGGCCTTCCGGAAAACACAGGCTTAAAGCAGGTGCCGTTATTCCCGTGATACAGGGGCTGAAAGCCGTTTGACACATCATTTTTCAAAAGAGACAGGAGGGAGCAGTACCAATGTCAGGAACAATGGAGATTCTGATCCGTGAAATGGCCATAGAGGATTATGAAGCGGTATATCATCTGTGGACAGAGATCCGGGGCTTTGGAATCCGGAGTATAGATGATTCAAAAGAGGGAGTGGAGCGATTTCTGAAACGCAATCCCACCACCAGCGTAGTGGCAGTTCAGAATGGACGGATTGTGGGAAATATTCTCTGCGGCCATGACGGGCGCACGGGCTGCTTCTATCATGTCTGTGTAGATCCGGATTACCGCAAGCACGGGATTGGTTACCGGATGGTAAGAGCCGCCATTCACGCCCTGCAGAAAGAGGGTGTCAGCAAGATCAGCCTCATTGCCTTTAAGAGCAATGAGATTGGAAATGCCTTCTGGCAGGGCATTGGCTGGACGGAACGGGAAGATATCAACAGCTATGAATTTATATTGAATGAGGAAAATATCACACGGTTTGTAAAATAGGAGGAAATGTATTATGTATGAAGTGATTCAGGGCGGCGTTACAGCCGCAAAGGGATTTATGGCAGCATTTACGGCAGCAGGAATTAAATATAAGAACCGTCCCGATATGGCTATGATCTACAGCCAGGTTCCCTGTGAGTCCGCAGGAACCTTTACCACCAATCTTGTAAAGGCGGCTCCTGTCAAATGGGATAAGGCCCAGGTGACAAGCGGCGCGAAAGCCCAGGCAGTGATCGTAAATGCAGGAATCGCCAATGCCTGTACGGGAAAAGAGGGAATGGACTACTGCGCTCAGACTGCCAAGGCTGCAGCAGAAGCATTAAATATTAAGGAAGACAGCGTTCTTGTGGCCTCCACCGGAGTGATCGGAATGCAGCTCCCCATGGAACGCATTGAAGCAGGGATCCGGGCCATGGCCCCTGAATTGGGGGATAGCTTAGAGAGCGGAACTGAGGCCTCAAAGGCTATTATGACAACGGATACGAAGAATAAGGAAGTGGCTGTCAAAGTAGTTCTTGGGGGCGTACCTGTTACCATCGGCGGCATGTGTAAGGGATCCGGCATGATCCACCCCAATATGTGCACCATGTTAAGCTTTGTCACAACAGACGCAGCCATTTCCAAGGAACTTCTGCAGGAGGCATTAAGCGAGGATATCAAGGATACCTACAACATGATTTCCGTAGACGGGGACACTTCTACCAATGATACGGTGCTTCTTCTGGCAAACGGCCTTGCAGGAAATCCTGAGATCACAGAGAAAAATGAGGATTACAAAGCCTTCTGCGAGGCATTAAATTATATCAATGAAACACTTGCAAAGAAGATGGCAGGAGACGGAGAAGGCTGTACGGCTCTTTTTGAGGTAAAGATCAAGGGAGCGCAGACAAAGGAGCAGGCAAAGATTCTGGCAAAATCCGTGATCACTTCCAGCCTTACAAAGGCGGCGATTTTCGGTCATGACGCCAACTGGGGCCGCATCCTCTGCGCCATGGGCTATTCCGGCGCAGAGTTTGATCCGGAGCAGGTGGATCTGTATTTTGAGAGCGCCGCAGGCAGCATGCAGATCATAAAGGATGGCGTGGCTGTAGACTACAGTGAGGAGCAGGCTACAAAGATCCTTTCCGAGCCGGAGGTTACAGCCATTGCGGATATTAAGATGGGAACCGAGGAGGCGGCAGCCTGGGGTTGTGACCTGACCTTTGATTATGTAAAGATCAACGCAGACTACCGGTCATAAAATGGCGGCAGAAAACAGGGAATACAGAATATGAATTCAGGGAGGAAATGAGAAATGAATCTGGAACCAATGCAGAAGGCAGCTGTTTTAATTGAGGCCCTTCCATATATTCAGCGTTTTAACCGCAAAATTGTAGTGGTAAAATACGGCGGCAGCGCCATGGTAGATGAAGAGTTAAAGAAAAAGGTCATTCAGGACGTAGTTCTTTTAAAACTGGTAGGCTTTAAGCCCATAATTGTCCACGGCGGAGGAAAGGAGATCAGCCGCTGGGTCGGAAAGGTAGGCATGGAACCCCATTTTATCAACGGCCTGCGCGTTACCGACGAGCCTACCATGGAGATTGCGGAAATGGTATTAAATAAAGTAAATAAGAGCCTGGTACAGCTGGTAAATGAGCTTGGCATCAAGGCAGTGGGAATCAGTGGAAAAGACGGCATGATGTTAAAATGCCATAAAAAGCTTTCCGGCGGTCAGGATATCGGCTATGTGGGAGAAATCGATTCCGTAGATCCGGAAATTATCCATGACCTTTTGGAAAAGGATTTCCTGCCGATTATCTGCCCCATTGGCTATGACGAGCACTTCCAGAGCTACAATATCAATGCAGATGATGCAGCCTGCGCCATCGCAAGGGCGGTTCAGGCGGAAAAGCTGGCCTTTCTTACAGATGTAGAAGGCGTATATAAAGATTTTGAAGATAAGGATTCCCTGATTTCTGAAATGGAAGTGGATGAGGCACAGGCCTTTGTAGACAGCGGAAGCCTGGGAGGCGGTATGCTTCCAAAGCTTCAAAACTGCATTGACGCCATTAAAAACGGCGTTTCCAGAGTTCATATTCTGGATGGACGGATTCCACACTGCCTGCTGCTTGAAATCTTTACAGATAAGGGTATCGGAACTGCCATCTATAATTCAAAAGAGGATGAGAGGTATTACCATGGCTGATGAAAAAATGATCAATCGGGCTGAACAGGTTCTGTATAAAACATACAATCGCTTCCCGGTGGTGTTTGACCACGGAAAAGGAGTAACTCTCTGGGACAGCGAGGGGCAGGAATATCTGGACTTCGGCGCAGGAATTGCGGTTATGGGTCTGGGATACGCAGATGAGGAATACACCCAGGCGGTAAAGGCTCAGCTGGATAAATTGACCCATATTTCCAACCTGTTTTACAATGAACCTTCAATTACAGCAGGAGAGAAGCTGTTAAAAGTCTCCGGCATGGACAAGGTGTTTTTTACCAACAGCGGCACCGAGGCGGTTGAAGGAGCGTTAAAGATCGCAAAGAGATATCATTATAATAAGCTTCATGAAACAATGGGGGACGGCTTTGACGGCTGCGAGGAAAAGGAAATCGACATGACAGGAGAGATCATTGCCATGAACCATTCCTTTCACGGCCGCAGCCTGGGCGCTTTGTCCGTAACTGGAAATGCCCACTATCAGGCGCCCTTTGCTCCGCTGATCCCGGGAATCCGTTTTGCGGATTTTAACGATCTGGACAGTGTGAAATCACAGATTACAGACAAGACCTGCGCCATTATCATGGAAACCATTCAGGGAGAGGGAGGAATTTACCCGGCAGAGGAAGCCTTTTTAAAGGGCGTCCGGGCGCTGTGCGATGAGCACGATATCCTGCTGATCCTGGATGAGATCCAGTGCGGAATGGGACGCACCGGAGAGATGTTCGCCTGGCAGCATTACGGCGTAAAGCCGGATGTGATGACCGTGGCAAAGGCCCTTGGAAACGGCGTTCCTATCGGAGCCTTCCTGGCCTGCGGAAAGGCAGCCACAGCTATGGTTCCGGGAGACCACGGCACCACCTACGGCGGAAATCCCCTGGTGACAGCGGCAGCGGGAGCAGTTCTTGATATTTTTGAAAAGAGACAGATCACAGACCATGTCAAAGAGGTAGGAGCTTACCTTTATGAAAAACTGGAGGAGCTTACCCAAAAATACGATATCATCTGCGGCCACAGAGGTCGGGGACTGATCCAGGGGCTGGAGTTTACCGTTCCTGCAGGCCCTATTGTATCAAAAGCTCTTTTAGAGGAGAAGCTGGTTTTGATCAGTGCAGGCAGCCATATTATCCGGTTTGTGCCGCCGCTTATTATTCAGAAGTCGGATGTGGATGAAATGGCGGCGCGGCTGGAACGGGTGCTGAAAAATTTATAAGGTGTGTAAAAGATTCGTATATAAGCGAAAAGACAGAGTTGTATAAAAATAGGGGGATAAATCAATCATCAATGCCAGATGATTGATTTATCCCTCTGATTGCTAAAGATTGAAAATATCCGCATGTGTTCCTGTGTCCACCAGAGTGAGGGTCAGGATGTCATTTTCGATAAGATAAACTAAAAGCCAATCTGGTTTAATATGACATTCATGGAAGCCTTTTAACTAGCCGCTTAATTCGTGATCATGATATTTTGGTTCCAGTTGTTTACCCTGACGAAGTGTGTCAACAACATAATCCAAAAGGGCAAGATCCAGTCCCCTTTTTTTCATGAGTTTGTAGCTTTTTTTGTAAGCGGTTGTGAATTTTACTGTGTACATTTATTCTTCAAGTGTCCTTCGCAGTTCATACATACTATTATATCCCTTGACGTCAGGATCACGGGAGATGCGTTTGGCTTCATCCATGGCATCAAGTGTGCGCTGATTGTAATGGGGCATTTCAATATTAAATGGAAGTCCGCCTCTAAGCACACATTGATGAAGAAACAAATTTACTGCACCAGACATATCGAGTCCAAGGGTATTAAACAAATCAGTGGCCTGTTTTTTGATGTCTGCATCAATTCTGATCTGGGTAGGTGCTGTTGCCATATAATCACCGCCTTTCAGGTATATTATATGTAATTTGGTTTACAATGTCAATCAAATAAATGGTAAAATCACTTTTTCCTTGATTTTTTAGCATTTTTAAGGCTCTTTTTTGAGGCTTTTTTAGCCTTGGAGCCTTTTTTTGTTTTTTCCGGTTTGTCGGAGCGGCCAACGGACAGAAAATCAGAATCCTGAAGCTCTGGAGTGGTATCTGTGATCGGAGGTACAGTGTCCGGGGCGAGAGATTGAGGGCTGGAAGCTGGCGGATCAGATGGTATCTGTTCATCTGCCCTATATTCCACGATATCCTCAATACGGCAGTCTAAAAGGCGGCAGAGTGTTTCAAGCGTGTGAGTAGAAACGTGCATATTTTTTTTCAGGCGTCCGATCTGTCCGGCGCTGAAGCCATGAAATTTGATTAGTTTATACTGGGTCATACCGCGGTTTGTCATGGTATCCCATAAACGGTCATATCGAATCATTGACCATTCCTCCTAAATAATATATTATCAGTAAACGGATTATATCATAAGATGGATATGGATACAAGAGGGACTGAAAAAATAACGAATGACAAACCTACAGCACAATGATATAATTTACTGAGCATCGTATAGTATGAGGAGATTGTATGCTGGATTACAGGATAGCGGCAGTCTGCGGAGCTGCCCTGGGGGCTGCTCTGGCAGCCCGTTCAAAATATGAGAGAAAATCGCTGTCTGTGGAGGAAACAGAGGTGTTTTCGGATCGTCTTACCAGAGACTGGATCTTTGTATTTCTTTCCGATCTCCATGAAAATGAATTTGGGCCGGAAAATGAACAGCTGATAGCAGCCATTGACCGCATAAAGCCGGATGGGATTTTAATCGGAGGCGATCTGATCGTCACGAAAAAGGGACAGGCAAGAACAAGAGTATCGGAGCCCCTTCTGGCCGCGCTGGCTTCCCGTTATCCCATATACTGCGGAAACGGCAATCACGAAAGCCGCATGAGATGGCGGAAGGAAGAATACAAAGATGGCTATGAACAATACAGAGCATATCTTAAGAAGCTGGGAATCTGTCTTTTAGAAGATCAGTCTGTACTGGTCGGAGACGAGATACGGGTTTCCGGGCTGGAACTGGATCCCTGTTTTTATAAAAAGGCATATTCCAAAAAACTGGCATTGATGGATCAAGCTTATATAGAGAAAAAGCTGGGGCCTGCCAGCAGGGATCATTTTCAGATCCTTCTGGCCCATTCGCCGCTCTTTTTTGAGGCATACAGGAAGTGGGGAGCCGATTTGACGCTGTCCGGCCATTTTCATGGAGGCACCATACGGCTTCCGGTTTTGGGAGGCGTGATGACGCCCCAGTATCAGTTTTTTCTGCCGGAATGTGCCGGAACCCATGAAAAGGGCGGGAAATATATGGCGGTGAGCAGAGGCCTTGGAACTCATTCCATCAATATCCGGTTAAATAATCGACCTCAGCTCTTAGTCGTCCGGTTAAAGAGGAAAATAACGTAATTATGGAAACAATTACCTATAAACTGGAGCATTTTGAAGGCCCTCTGGATCTTCTGCTCCATCTGATCGAAAAGAACAAGATTGATATCTATGATATTCCCATTGTGGAAATTACGGCCCAATATCTGGCCTATGTGCGCCAGATGGAACGGGAAGACTTAAATATAGTCAGCGACTTTCTTGTCATGGCTGCAACCCTTCTGGATATCAAGGCCAAGATGCTTCTTCCGAAGGAAGTAAATGAGGAAGGGGAGGAAATAGACCCCAGGGCAGAGCTTGTGAGCCGTCTGCTGGAATACAAGCGTTATAAACTTTTGGCAGAAGAACTGGCAGAGCGGGAGGAGGGAGCGCTGATGCATTTTTATAAGGCGTCTACCCTTCCGCCTGAGGTTGCAAAATACCAGCCGCCGGTAGATCTGGATGAGCTTTTGGATGGAATGACGCTTGCAAAGCTGAAACGGATTTTTGAGCAGGTGATGAAACGCCAGGAAAATAAGGTGGATCCTATCCGCAGTAAATTTGGAACGATCCGGAGAGAGCCGGTAAGTCTTGAAACAAAGATAGGTTCTGTACTGGCTTATGCGAGAAAAAAACGGCGTTTCAGTTTTCGCCAGCTTTTAGAGCGCCAGTCCGATAAGCTGGAGATCGTAGTAACCTTTCTGGCAGTGCTGGAGCTGATGAAAATTGGAAAGATCCATCTGACCCAGGAGGAAACCTTTGGAGATATGGATATTGAAGCTCTGGAACCGGAGGGCATGGATGAAGAGCCGGATCTTGCAGAACTGAGTGATTTTGAGGAATAGGAAATGGAAAACAGCAGTATCAATGTAAATTTTGAGCCTGTGGAAAATGAAAAGGATCAGGAGGCCGTTATTGAGGCAGTGCTTTTTACCATAGGCGGGGCCGTGGAGCTGCGCCAGCTGGCAGCGGCCATTGGACAGGATAAGGAAACGGCCAAAAGGGCGGTAGAGCGGCTGGCAAAGCGTTACCGGGAAGAAACAAGGGGAATGGAGATTAAACAGTTAGAGGACAGCTATCAGATGTGTACCCGCTCTGAATATTATGAAAACCTCATCCGCGTGGCGGCAGCGCCTAAAAAGCAGGTGCTGTCCGATGTGGTTCTGGAAACACTGTCTATTATTGCTTACCGGCAGCCGGTGACAAAGATGGAGATTGAGAAGATCCGCGGGGTAAAGTCGGATCATGCGGTAAACCGTCTGGTGGAGTATGATCTGGTCTATGAGGCGGGCCGTCTGGATGCACCGGGCCGTCCCGCCCTGTTTGCCACTACAGAGGAATTTATGCGCCGGTTCGGTGTGGATTCTCTGGGAGAGCTTCCGGATGTGGATCCGGAACAGGAGGCTCTCATCCGGGCAGAGGTAGAGGAGGAGCTGCAGCTGAGCGTGGAGGAGCTTCAGAAAGATATGGAGGAATAGCCGGAGAAAAGAATCAGGTGCCGGAAACTGATGCCGCAGTCCGTCACCTCAGGGGACAAATGGGAATATGCTAGGGTAACCCGTTTGAAGAGGAGCGGTTTTGTGTTTCAGAGTTTTATTCTGGTGCTGGCGCTGTGTGCCGACACCTTTGGGGCAGGTCTTGCCTATGGGACAAATCGAATACGGGTCGGTTTTGGAAAGGTGCTGTTTTTAAATGGAATCTGCAGCGTCTGCCTGGGACTGGCTATGACAGCAGGCTTTTTTGCCGCAGAGAGGCTTTCGGGGATCAATCTTCGCACTCTCTGCGGAGGAAGCCTTATTTTTATGGGATTGTTTCGTCTCACGGACTTTTCCCTGCGAAGATGGATCCGGATGCATTGGGATAATGGACGCAGTTTCTGCTTTTCTCGTTCCGGTATTCATGTGCTTATACGGATCTGGAGTGATCCCATGGAAGCAGATGCAGATGGCTCTCACAGTCTGGAATGGAAGGAAACATTTATTTTAAGCCTTGCAATGTCCTTAGACAGTCTGGCTGCCGGAGCTGCAGCAGCCCTTTCAGAGGGAAGAATTGCTCTTACAGTGCTTTTGTCTCTTTTGGTGGGAACTGCGGTCACAGAAGCCGGGCTTATGGCCGGCCGCTTTGCCGCTGAGAAAGGGAAGAGAGACCTGGGATGGCTCAGCGGTCTGCTTTTGATAGCGGTGGGGATTGGGAAGCTGTAGGGGGGCGGAAGCTCTTGGTAAAAATGTACACATAAAAAAACTTGCAACCCCTTTGATTGTATGATACTTTACTCTGGTAAAGCGAAAAAAGTGTATTTACAATGCAAAGGGAGGACAGGAAGATGCTGCAATTTTTGAATACTGCGTTAAAGGCCATTGATGATCTTGTATGGGGAGTTCCGCTGATTGTGCTGATTTTGGCAACAGGGATTTATCTGACGGTACGTCTGAAGGGGATGCAGATCCGAAAACTTCCCGCTGCTCTGCGCTACATGGTTCAGAATGAAGAAGAGGGAAGCGGAGAGGTTACCAGCTTTGGAGCTCTTTGTACTGCCATGTCAGCAACGATCGGAACGGGAAATATTGTAGGTGTAGCGACCGCCATTGTGGCTGGTGGACCGGGCGCTTTATTCTGGATGTGGATTGCCGCTTTATTTGGAATGGCAACCAAATATGCAGAGGGTGTTCTGGCAATCTGCTATCGAAGTGTAGACAAAGAAACCGGTCATGTTTTGGGAGGTCCCTTTTACTATATCGAAAACGGAATGGGAAAGAAATGGAGATGGCTGGGAAAAATATTTGCTTTTTTTGGCGCCGGTGTCGGTCTTCTGGGAATCGGAACCTTTACTCAGGTTAATGGCATTACTTCTGCAGTAGGAGATTTTTTTGATAGTCAGAAAGCCTGTACGGTGGCGCTGTTTGGAAGAGAGTATACGGTGGCCGTGCTGATCGCCGGACTGATTTTGACAATTTGTGTTGCACTGGTGGTTTTGGGGGGATTGGAGCGTATTGCTACCGTTTCCCAGATTATCGTGCCGTTTATGGCTGTCTTTTATGTGGCTGCATGCATCACGATTTTATGTGTAAATGCACAAAAGGTTCCTATGGCATTTAAGATGATACTGGAAAGCGCCTTTGGACTTCGGCCGGCAGCAGGAGGCGCTTTGGGAAGCATTCTTCTTGCAATGCAGAAGGGAATCGCAAGAGGCATTTTTTCAAATGAGGCAGGATTGGGAAGCGCTCCCATTGCTGCTGCAGCAGCCCGTACCAGAGAACCGGTTCGTCAGGGACTGGTTTCGATGACGGGAACCTTTATAGATACGATTATAATCTGTACCATGACAGGTCTTTCAATTGTGCTGACCGGAGCCTATGAGACAGGTCTGGAGGGGGTTGCAGTAACCACTTATGCCTTTAATCACGGGCTTCCTCTGCCCGCCTGGGCCAGTTCCTTTCTTCTGATGGCGTGCCTGATTTTCTTTGCATTTACAACTATTATAGGATGGAATTATTATGGGGAACGCTGTCTGGAGTATTTGTCAGGAGGAAGCAGACGTGCAGTAATGACGTATCGTTTCTTATATATCCTTGCTATTTTTATCGGGCCGTTTATGACGGTTGAGGCGGTCTGGACGATTGCCGATATCTTTAATGCGCTGATGGCAATTCCCAATCTGATTGCGGTACTTGCCCTCAGCGGAGTTGTTGCAGCAGAAACGGGAGATTACTGGAAACGAATGAAAAAATAAGATAGAAGTCTGATTTTAATACGCCTATTGACGGAGCCTTGTATCCATGGTAAGATAGCATCACCAATTAAGACACAATACATAGTGTGCTGACAAAAAAGATAAAACACAATATATAGTATATAATGTAATCGTTCTATTGAGAGGTGACGTATGGATCTAACCAGAGTAAAGGTAGTAAAAAAAGACGGAACAAAAGAGGATTTTAACGTTCAGAAGGTGATTTCCGCCATCAGCAAGTCCGCTGAGAGGGCCATGATCACATTTTCAAAGGCAGAACTGAATTTTATCTGCGAATTTGTAGAAGAGAAGGTTCAGGAGCTGGATCAGGAGCTGATCCCAATTCCCCAGATGCACAATATTGTAGAAGGCGCTCTTGAAAAGGTAAATCCTCTGGTGGCAAAGAGCTATCGGGATTACAGAAACTATAAGCAGGATTTTGTCCGGATGCTGGATGATGTGTATAAGAAGAGCCAGTCTATTATGTACATCGGTGATAAGGAGAACAGCAATACGGACAGCGCCCTGGTATCTACGAAGCGCAGCCTGATTTTTAATGAATTAAATAAATCCCTGTATCAGAAGTTTTTTATGACCGTGGAGGAGCTTCAGGCCTGCCGAGAGGGGTATATTTACATCCATGATATGTCTGCCAGACGCGACACCATGAACTGCTGTCTGTTTGATGTAAAGGCGGTTCTGACCGGGGGCTTTGAGATGGGAAATCTCTGGTATAACGAGCCGAAAACGTTGGATGTGGCCTTTGATGTGATCGGGGATATTGTCTTAAGTGCGGCCAGCCAGCAGTACGGAGGTTTTACGGTTCCCAGCGTGGAGGAGATCCTGGCGCCCTATGCGGAAAAATCTTATGAAAAGTACATTGAAAAATATCTGGATCTGGGTCTTGCAGCGGACAAGGCCAAAGAGGTGGCCTGGAAGGATGTACAGAGGGATATGGAGCAGGGCTTTCAGGGATGGGAGTACAAGTTTAACTCCGTTTCTTCCAGCCGGGGAGATTACCCCTTTATCACCATGACAGCAGGCACGGGAACGAGCCGTTTTGCCAAGATGGCGACTATGACCATGCTCAATGTGCGCAAGGGCGGACAGGGAAAGAAGGATCATAAAAAGCCTGTGCTTTTCCCGAAGATCGTATTCCTTTATGATGAGGCTCTTCACGGGCCGGGAGGCGAGCTGGAGGATGTGTTTGAGGCAGGGATCGACTGCTCCAGCAAGACCATGTATCCCGACTGGCTGTCCCTGACGGGAAAGGGGTATATCGCCAGTATGTATAAGCGCTATGGCAAAATCATTTCCCCTATGGGCTGCCGTGCCTTTTTATCCCCCTGGTATGAGCGGGGCGGAATGTATCCGGCAGATGATAAGGACTCTCCCGTATTTGTGGGACGGTTTAATATCGGCGTAGTCAGCCTTCACCTTCCTATGATCCTTGCAAAGGCAAGACAGGAGAGCCGGGATTTCTACGAGGTGCTGGACTACTATCTGGAGCTGATCCGCAAGATCCATATCCGCACCTACGCTTACCTGGGCGAGCTGAAGGCATCTACCAATCCGCTGGCCTACTGTGAAGGCGGTTTTTACGGCGGTCATCTGGGCCTGCATGATAAGATCAAGCCCCTTCTTAAAACTGCCACAGCATCCTTTGGCATCACAGCCTTTAATGAGCTTCAGCAGCTGTATAACAAAAAGTCTCTGGTAGAAGATGGACAGTTTGCGCTGGAGGTTCTGGAGCATATCAATAAAAAGATTGAGGAATTTAAGGAAGAGGATGGCAATCTGTATGCCATTTATGCGACTCCGGCGGAAAATCTCTGCGGCCTTCAGGTAAAGCAGTTCCGTGAAAAGTACGGCATCATTGAAAATGTGTCGGACAGGGAGTATGTGAGCAACGGCTTCCATTGTCATGTGACAGAGGACATTACGCCGATTGAAAAGCAGGATCTGGAGTACCGTTTCTGGGAACTGAGCAACGGAGGAAAGATCCAGTATGTGAAATACCCCATCAGCTACAATAAAGAAGCCATCCGTACTCTGGTGCGCCGGGCGATGAAGATGGGCTTTTATGAGGGAGTAAATCTGTCGCTGGCTTACTGTGACGACTGCGGCCATGAGGAACTGGAGATGGATGTGTGTCCTGTCTGCGGCAGCCGCAACCTGACAAAGATTGACCGTATGAACGGTTACCTGAGTTATTCGAGAGTAAAGGGAGATACCCGTTTGAATGAAGCCAAGATGGCTGAAATAGCAGAGAGAAAGAGCATGTAAGAGAAATGAGCAAAAAGGCCGTCGGTATCTGATGCGTTCATCAGACCGGCGGCCTTTTATGGCTCAGACTGGGATTTAGCCAGTAATCCTTCTATATATCCTTCTGCCTTTTTCTTATCTCCCGGACTTAACCGGTCAAACAGTTCCAGAAAGGCCTTTTGCTGCTCTGTGATTGTAGCGGCGGAGCCGTCCGTACTGTAAAACTGGGAAATGGTAATGCCCATGGCCTCGCAGATATGGCGTATGGTGGGGACACTGGGGATGGAAGTGCGGCGGAAAAGATTTCCTATGCTGTTTGGGGAAACGTCCATTTCCTTTGCAAGGCGGTAATGGCTCCAGCCTCTGATGCGGCAGAGTTCTTCAATACGTTCCAGCTCAAAACTCATTGTAGTCCTATCAGAAGAGACATCCTTAGAGGATCATCTGCTTCTGCCTCCTGTCGTGCTGTCATTTTCGTGCTTTGTATTATTGTATCCCACAGTTATAAAAAACATCAGGCTGAAATAGAGTGCATGATTTATGCACGAAATAGTGTACAAATGAATAAAAATTACCTTATGCGCAGAAATATACAGTTAGAATCTGTGGATGAAAGGATCTTTAAGCGCTTCTTCTTTGGGAGAGTCGGGGCGGTAGCCAAGGAGGCTGTTTGGGTCTGTTTCAAAGAATTCACACAGGCCTTTCAGTTCAATGTCAGTCACCAGACGTTTGCCGAGCTCGATCCGCAGAATGGTCAGCTTGGAAAAATTGTAGCCATTGACCTGCAGTCTGGCGGCCAGTTCATCCTGAGTCAGCTTTCGAGCCATCCGCAGCTGGCGGATCCGGCTGCCAATGATATTTTTCTGCTCACTGGTGGTTATCTTTCGCATAAAAACTCCTGAATTAATGGTGTACACAAGGCACACCTGTAAAATAATGGTTATGTACTAACTGATTGTAATGAAGAAAATCGAAAAAAAGGTTCCAATAATGAAATTTGGGAAAATAAATTTTGTGGAGGAGGGGGCTTGGGATACTGTGAGGAAGGAAGTATGCACTTCCATGAATTTCCATGAGGGAAAATCAGGTGGAAAAAAAAGCGGGTTTATGTTAGACTGGTAGGTAGTACAAAAGAAAGGCTGGCGTATATGAAAAAGTTTATTGAAGAGTTTAAGGCATTTGCACTGAAGGGCAATATGGTCGATCTGGCAGTTGGTATGATTATCGGCAGTGCGTTTACCAGTATTGTTAATTCGCTGGTGAATGATATTTTTATGCCTGTGCTGAGTATTTTTACGGGAAAAATCGATTTTTCCAATATGTTTATTGCTCTGGATGGGAATAAATATCCTACCTTGGAGGCGGCTAAAGAAGTGACGGCTACCATTAACTATGGTTCTTTTATTACTCAGACCATCAATTTTCTGTTAATGGCTCTGGTGGTATTTCTGGCAGTAAAGGCCATCAGTCGTCTGGAAAAAATAGGAAAACAGCCGGAAGCGCCTAAAGCTCCTACGGAGAAAAAATGCCCCTACTGCAGCACCATGATCCCGTTGAGTGCTGTGCGGTGCCCTCACTGCACCTCTAATCTGGATGAACAGGAAAAATAAAGCAGGAGAATAAATAAGATGCGGTATCACAATATTACAAAGGATGATATGCTGAACGGAGAAGGGCTGCGGACTGTGCTGTGGGTGGCAGGATGCAGCCATAACTGTCCCGGCTGCCACAATCCCGTGACCTGGGATGTGAGGGGCGGACTGCCGTTTGATGAGGCGGCAAAAGAGGAGCTGTTTGCTGAACTGGAGAAGGATTATATTTCAGGTGTGACCTTCAGCGGAGGAGATCCCCTTCATCCGGCCAACAGAGAGGACATAGCCCGTCTGGCAGAGGAGATCCGCGGGCGTTATCCCAATAAGACCATATGGCTGTATACAGGCTATGACTGGGAGCAGATCTGTGAATTTGCGCTGCTTAAAAATATAGATGTAGTGGTGGATGGAGAATTCATAGAAGCATATAAGGACGGCAGCCTTCACTGGAAGGGAAGCTCCAATCAGAGAGTGATCGATGTGCAGAGATCCCTTCTTATGGGGGAAGCGGTTCTGTATGAGGAGCCGGACACATGAGGCAGAGCCCTTTGGCAGAAAACCGGCGAAAAGGGATAAAATAAGAGATTGAGAACAAAATACAGGAGAACAGAAAAACGATGATCAGCCGTATTGCAAAATTTCATAAAGTAAGCTTTGAACAATTTAAAGGAGATTGGGAGGATACCTTTGGAAAGCAGGAGGATATACGCAGTATTTATGAGGATATCCGTCTTCCAGAGCGTGCTACTTCAGGCTCTGCAGGATACGATTTTTTTGCTCCAAAAGCATTTGTCATTCAGCCGGGGGAAACGGTAAAGATCCCTACAGGCATCCGGGCAGAAATTGATGAGGGCTGGGTGCTGGCTTTATTTCCAAGAAGCAGCCTGGGATTTAAGTACCGCCTGCAGCTTAATAATACGGTAGGTATTATTGACAGCGATTATTTTTACTCAGATAATGAAGGCCATATGTTTATTAAGATAACGAATGATTCCAATGAAGATAAAACGCTGGAACTGCCAAAGGGCGCAGGCGTTGTCCAGGGGATTTTCCTGCCTTTCGGCATCACCTTAGATGACGCCAGCAGCGGACAGAGAAATGGCGGCTTTGGAAGCACAGATAAAGGAAGGAACTGATCATGGAAGGCAGCAGGAGAAGAAGCTCCTATCCAGGGGGGAGCCGTCCGCTGGGAGCAGGCCGTCCCGGTGATGCAGGCCGGCGGCCGGTAAGGGCCGGCTCTTCATCCGGCCGGAGAAATGGGGGAAACTGCAGGCGGAGAAGGAGAAAGCGCCTGATGAAACGGATTCTCACAGCAGCGCTCTGCCTTATTCTCACAGGAGGAATCGCCTTTGGCGTAAGCCGTCTGGCAGGCTCCTTTCATTTTTCAAAGAAAAAGAAGCTCAGAGCTCAGGGTATTGAGCTTTTAAGGGGAGGAGATGCAGGCGGCGCCGTTTCTGCGTTTGATGAGGCCTTAGCAGCGGCGGGAGATAAAAGCAAAACCTTTAATATCGACGTTCTTTCTTATCGGGCCGAGGCAGAGATGATGCTGGATGATTTTGAGGCAGCAAAACACAGCTGGGATCTGATCCTGGAACAGGGAGGAGATCCCATTTCCGGGCGGTATATGAAGAGCTTTTGCGAGAGCCGTCTGGGGAATAAGGACCAGGCAGTGGCTTTATACAGAGAGGCTCTGGGGATGGAAGAAAAAGGAAAAATATCCCCTGGTTATGAACAGGCTCTTTTGGCAGCAGGAGAAGCCTGTATGGAGGCAGGAGACCATGAGGGCGCCAAGGTATTATATGAAGAGGCCTTAAGAACGACAGGAGGAGATGGGAGATTTGAAAGCAGGGTTCGCTGCCAGATGGGCTTATACCAGATGGCTGAAGAGGACTACGAAGGAGCTGCTGATTCGTTTTATCAGGGATATGACCGGCTGATCACCAGTTATAAAGCAGGTACGGGAGCCAGCCTGGATCAGGCATCGGCAGCAATTACAGAGGAAAATCAGGCAGACTGGCAGCTTCTTAAGAAGCTGGCGTTTTACCAGGCGGCTGTCTGTGAGTATATGCAGAACTATGAAGAGGCCAAAAGCCGTTTTGAAACATATATCCAGGTATTTGGGTCGGATGAGGCGGCGCAGCATGAGATTGACTTTTTAAATACCAGGATACGGTAGGGAGATATATGGCAGAACTGATTGATTTAAAGGAACTGGAGGAGCGAGTGATCCTGGTCGCTGTAAATGTGGGCGATGAGAGGGAGACGTCATCTTCTCTGGATGAACTGGAAGAACTGGCTCAGACTGCGGGAGCAGTCCCCATTGCAAGGATCGTTCAGAACCGTGAAGCTGTTCATCCTGGGACCTATCTGGGAAAAGGGAAGATTTTAGAGGTTCGAGAGCTCCTGGCTGACACGGGGGCAACGGGTGTCATCTGTGATGATGAGCTTTCCCCGGCCCAGCTGCGCAATCTGGAAGATGCGCTGGATACAAAGGTCATGGACCGCACCATGGTAATCCTGGATATTTTTGCTTCCAGGGCTCATACAAGAGAAGGAAAGATCCAGGTGGAACTGGCGCAGCTGCGTTACCGGGCCATCCGTCTGGTAGGCATGAGAAATTCTCTTTCACGTCTGGGCGGCGGTATCGGAACCAGGGGACCGGGAGAGAAAAAGCTGGAGACAGACCGCCGTCTGATCCACCAGCGGATCGGCCAGTTAAAGCGGGAGCTGGAGGATGTAAAGCGCCATAGAGAGGTCACAAGGCAGCACAGGGAGAAAAATTACAGCCTGACAGCAGCCATTGTGGGATATACCAATGCGGGAAAATCCACTCTGTTAAACCGGCTGACAGGAGCAGGGATCCTGGCGGAAAACAAGCTTTTTGCTACTCTGGATCCCACTACAAGGGCCTTTGTAATGGC
Organism: Clostridium sp. AT4; assembly: GCF_001517625.2. Lineage (GTDB taxonomy): Bacteria > Bacillota > Clostridia > Lachnospirales > Lachnospiraceae > Enterocloster. The sequence continues at coordinate 44,355 of NZ_LN999826.1, forward strand.
AGATGGACAGCAGATCCTTTTGACGGATACGGTAGGATTTATCCGTAAGTTGCCCCATCATCTGATCGATGCCTTTAAGAGTACCCTGGAGGAGGCCCGCTACAGCGATGTGATCCTCCATGTGGTGGACTGCTCCAATCCCCAGATGGATATGCAGATGCATGTGGTAAAGGAAACCTTAAGAGAACTTGAGATTGTGGATAAGACCGTGGTGACGGTGTTTAATAAGATTGACCGTTTGGAGGGAAAGGAGACGGAGCTGCTTCCCAGAGATTTTTCCTCAGACTATCAGGTGAGGATTTCCGCTAAGACAGGAGACGGGTTAAAGGATCTGGAGCAGATTCTTGGGGGCATTATCCGCAGCAGCCGGGTTTATCTGGAAAAGGTATATCCCTACAGCGGTGCGGGAAAGATCCAGACCATACGCGCCTACGGACAGCTTTTGTCCGAGGAGTATACGGAGCAGGGCATTGCAGTAAAGGCCTATGTGCCCGCAGAGCTTTTTGAAGGGCTGTACCGGGATTAAACATACCATCAGTGGCAGTATTAGAAAATATAATAAAACACAACATCTTGTTTAATATATAACATATGGCATAGATGTTGTGTTTTTTGCGTTCCTCTGCTATAATGAAAAATACATTTCGGTTTAAGTGTGGTAGCTTGTATTTGGAATGTTGAAAGGAGTTTTGAGGTATGATCCAGGTGGTAAAGAGGGATGGGGAAACCGCTGAGTTTTGTCTGAAAAAGATAACGGAGGCAATTAAAAAGGCATTTAGAGCAACGGGGAATGAGTTTAATGATGAGATTTTAGAACTGCTTTCCCTGCGCGTGACGGCTGATTTTCAGCCCAGGATGAAGGATGGAAGCATTTCTGTGGAGGAGATCCAGGACAGCGTGGAGCATGTGCTGGAGCAGACCGGCTACACGGATGTAGCAAAGGCTTATATTCTTTACAGGAAGCAGCGGGAGAAGATCCGCAGCATGAACAGCGCTCTGCTGAACTATAAGGACGTGGTAAACAGCTATGTAAAGGTGGAGGACTGGCGTGTAAAGGAAAATTCCACAGTGACCTATTCCGTAGGCGGCCTGATCCTGAGTAATTCCGGCGCGGTGACGGCAAACTACTGGCTCAGCGAGATCTATGATCAGGAGATTGCAGATGCCCACAGAAATGCGGATATCCATATCCATGATCTTTCCATGCTCACAGGCTACTGTGCCGGCTGGTCTTTAAAGCAGCTTCTGATGGAGGGACTGGGAGGGATTCCGGGAAAGATCACCTCGGCTCCTGCAAAGCATTTGTCCGTTCTGTGCAACCAGATGGTAAATTTTTTGGGAATCATGCAGAACGAGTGGGCAGGCGCTCAGGCGTTTTCCTCCTTTGATACCTATCTGGCTCCCTTTGTAAAAGCAGACCATCTGTCCTACGGGGAGGTAAAAAAGTGTATTGAATCCTTTATTTACGGAGTAAATACCCCCAGCCGCTGGGGAACGCAGGCGCCTTTTTCCAACATCACTCTGGACTGGACCGTTCCCGATGATATGGCAGAGATGAATGCCATTGTAGGCGGCCGGGAGATGGATTTTAAATATAAGGACTGTAAGGCAGAGATGGACATGGTAAACCGGGCCTTTATTGAAACCATGATTGAGGGAGATGCCAATGGACGGGGCTTCCAGTATCCTATTCCCACCTATTCCATTACAAAGGATTTTGACTGGTCTGATACGGAGAACAACCGCCTGCTTTTTGAGATGACTTCCAAATACGGAACTCCATATTTTTCCAATTACATTAACAGTGATATGCAGCCGAGCGATGTGCGCAGTATGTGCTGCCGTCTGCGTCTGGATCTGAGGGAGCTGCGGCGCAAGACGGGAGGATTTTTCGGCTCAGGAGAAAGCACAGGTTCTGTGGGTGTGGTGACGATCAATATTCCGAGAATTGCGTATCTGGCAGAAGATGAGGCGGATTTTTACCGCCGTCTGGACCGGATGATGGATATCAGCGCAAGATCCTTAAAGACCAAGCGGGAAGTGATCACAAAGCTTCTGGAGCAGGGATTGTACCCCTATACGAAACGGTATCTTGGCACTTTTGAAAATCATTTTTCCACCATCGGCCTCATCGGCATGAATGAAGCAGGGCTGAATGCACGCTGGATCCGGAAGGATATGACCCAGCCGGAGTGCCAGAGGTTTACCAGAGAGGTTCTGGATCATATGAGAGAGCGGCTGTCGGACTATCAGGAGGAGTATGGCGACCTCTACAATCTGGAGGCTACTCCTGCAGAGTCTACCACTTACCGTCTGGCAAAGCATGATAAGGAGCGCTATCCCGATATTATCACCGCGGGAAAGGAAGGGGAAACGCCCTATTATACCAACAGCTCTCACCTTCCTGTAGGCTATACAGAGGATATTTTCGATGCGCTGGATATCCAGGACGAGCTTCAGACCCGCTATACCTCAGGTACGGTGTTCCATGCCTTTCTGGGAGAAAAGCTGCCGGACTGGAAGGCAGCGGCCAGTCTGGTGCGTACGATCGCGCAGAATTATAAGCTTCCATATTATACCCTGTCTCCCACCTATTCCATCTGTAAAAGTCACGGCTATCTGGCAGGAGAGCACTTTACCTGTCCGATCTGTAAGCAGAAGGCAGAGGTTTACAGCCGCATCACAGGGTATTACCGTCCTGTACAGAACTGGAATGAGGGAAAACTTCAGGAATATAAGGATCGTGTAACATATGATACAGGAAAATCCGTCCTGAAAAAAGAGCCGGTTTCCATGAGGCCGGTGGAACGTGTGGAAGCGGAATCTCAGAATGAGAGCGGGGAGGGTTTAAAAAAGAAGCCCCAGCTGTATCTGTTTACAACCAGAACCTGTCCAAACTGCCGCACAGCCAAAGAATTTTTAAAGGGCGTGGATTATCAGATCATTGACGCCGAGGAGCATCCGGAGCTGGCAGAGAAGTTTGGGATCATGCAGGCCCCTACTCTTGTTCTGGTGCGGGACGGTATGGTGCAGAAATTTGCCAATGCGTCCAATATCCGCAGATTTGCGGAAGAAGTAAAAGCCTGAAGCCGGGCAGCGAACATTGCATGCCAGACCGGGCATACGGCAAAGTGTAAAACTTATGATACACAGGGTTTAAAACGTCCCCCGGACTGCGGTCGAAAAGACTTGCGGCCCGGGGGTTTTTGGGTGATAATGAGTAAGAGTCAGGGCTTTGCTTTGCCAAGAGCCGTATTTACGGCCTGTAAAAGAGCCAGGGAGGTGTAGCGGGAGGAGTCAGGGTATGTAAGATTCTCCGTTGACTGGGTGTTCACGATTTGCTCTGCCAGGCCTTCCATGGTGGGCTGCATCAGGGGATACATGGTGGCGACAGCTTCGCTTAGGGGCACCAGGGTCACGGCACGGATCTGATCCTTATCAACCGTTACCTCTACATTTACCTGTTCGTTTCCAAGGGTCAGGGAGGTGCTGTAGACGCCGGGAACATAGGCGGTCTGCTGTGCCTTTGCGGCATCTGTTTCGGAAGTATTTTCATCTCCATGGCGGAACATGATGAAACAGAGGGTGATAAGGAGAATGGCCAGTCCGGCGAAAATGGCTGTGTAGATGATCTCCTTCATCCGCAGCACCACGATTTTGGTTTTGGAACTCATAGTGTCAGGACCTCTGAGAGAATTTGTTACAGCATATGAGATGGGAGGATAAAATATGTCATTGCAGTTTGTTATGGGAGGCGCAGGTTCGGGAAAAACACGGTATCTGTATGAAACAGCCATAAAACAGGCCGTGGAGCAGCCGGACCGGCTGTTCCTGTTTGTTGTACCGGAGCAGTATACCATGCAGACACAAAAGGAATTGGTGCGCCTTCACCCCAGAAAGGGCCTGATGAACATGGACGTTTTAAGCTTTAAGCGTCTGGCCTACCGGGTATTTGAGGATCTGGGAGTGCAGGTTCCGGCTGTGCTGGATGATATGGGAAAATCCATGGTACTCAGAAAGGTAGCCGGAATGGTAAGGCGGGATCTGGGGCTTTACAGCAGCCATTTAGAGCAGCCAGGCTTTATCAGTCAGCTGAAATCACAGATTTCAGAGCTGGGCCAGTACGGCATCCGCCCGGAGGATTTAAAACAGGTAGAGGCAGAAACAGATCATCCTCTTTTAAAGGACAAGCTTAAGGATCTGGGAGTGATCTATAAGAGCTTTCGGGACTATATTGAGGATCACTATATTACGGCAGAGGAAATTCTGGATATCCTTTGCAGGGAACTTCCAAGATGGGAAAAGCTGAAAAACAGCGTGATCTATCTGGACGGCTATACAGGCTTTACTCCGGTACAGTACCGGCTGGCGGAGCTGTTTATGCTCCATGCCAGAGAGGTAGTATGTACGGTGACCGTGGATCTGCGGGAAAATCCCTATGAGAAATGCGGGATCCAGCATTTGTTTTACATGGGACGTCATACCGTATGCCGGTTAAAGGAGCTGGCAGACCGCCATCATGTGGAAATAAAACAGGAAATCCGCTGTGACAGGCGTCCGAGCTGGCGGTTTAAAGACAGCGAAAGCCTGGATTTTCTGGAACAGAATCTGTACCGGTATACGGGAAAGGTATGGGCAGGGAAAAAGCCTGATATCCGGCTGTGCCAGGGAAAGACTCCGGCAGAGGAGGCTGCTTATATCTGCACCATGGTAAACCGGCTGGTGCGGGAAGACGGCCTTCGATACAGGGAGATTGCTGTGATTACGGGAGATCCTGTTTCCTATGGCAGAGAGCTTATACATCCCTTTGAGGAAGCAGGGATTCCCTATTTTATGGATCAGAAGAAAAGCATTCTGGAAAATCCTATGGTAGAGCTTATACGGGCAGCACTGGAAACGGTCCGGGACTGCTCCTATGAGAGCGTGTTCCGTTATCTGAAAACAGGACTGGTATATGACAGAGAAACGGGGAATTCAGAGGAAAATGAAGATACTCCTGTATTTTCCAGGGAAAATGTGTCTGTTCTTACCGATCGACTGGAAAATTATGTAAGAGCTCTGGGAATCCGGGGATGGAAGAAATGGGATCAGGAGTGGACCAGGCCTTCTCGGGGCGGAGAACGGCTCAATTTAAAGGAATTAAATCAGTACCGCCAGTGGGTTTTAGCCCCTCTTAAGGAGCTGCGGGAAGCATTTTCACAGGAAGGAGCCTCTATTTCTACAGTGACATCCGCCGTAAGAAGCTTTTTAGAGAAGATGGAACTTAAGGAAAAGCTGGAGGAATATGCAGAGTTTTTTGAAATGAGGCATTGCCGGGGAGATGAGAATCTGGCAAAGGAGTATGGTCAGGTCTATGAACGTGTGGAGGAGCTGCTTTTGCGTCTGGAGGGGCTGTTGGGCGAGGAAAAGGCAGACCGGAAAAATTATATCCAGATACTGGAAGCTGGATTTGAGGAAATCCGGGTGGGCGTGATCCCTGCTACGGCAGATCAGGTGATGATCGGAGATCTGACCCGAAGCCGTCTGGAATCGGTGAAGGTCTTATTTTTTGCCGGATTAAACGAAGGCCTTGTACCTCAGAGAAAATCAGGAGGAAGTCTTTTGACAGATACAGACCGGGAAATCTTCCGTTCCTTTGATATGGAGCTGGCGCCTACGGCCAGAGAGGACAGCTGTATTCAGAAATTTTATCTGTATTTAATGCTGTGCAAGCCCTCACGCAAATTGATCCTTACCTGGGCTGCCTCTTCGGGAGACGGAAAGAGTATGCGCCCCTCCAGCCTGATCGGAGAGGTAAAAAAGCTGTTTGGGGAGCTTCGGGAGGAAATCTGCTTTGAAGAGGGATATCCCATCCAGACGATCTGGGACGGAAGACAACGGCTTATAGGGATGCTGCGTGAGGCCAGGGAAAGTCAGGAAAAGAAGCCGGCATTTTTAGAGCTGTACCGCTATTTTTACAGTGAGGAGGCGTACAGGGAACAGGTAAAACAGCTGGTGAATGCGGCCTTTTTTACCTATGAGGACCGCGGGATCGGACGGGCTGCAGCCAGAGCGCTTTACGGAAGGACTCTGGAGGGAAGCGTTACCCGGCTGGAGCAGTTCGCTTCCTGTGCCTATGCCCATTTTCTGAAATTCGGCCTGGAGCTCATGGAGCGGCAGGAATACCGGCTGGAGGCAGTGGATATGGGAAATCTGTTCCACCAGTCCATTGACCTGTGCTTTCAGGCGATCCAGAGCAGGAAGCTGGACTGGAAAGGGATTACGGAGGCTGAGAGAAAGGCTCTGGTAAGGGAATGTGTGGAGCAGGTGACAGGCCAGTATGGGAATACCATTATGGAAAGCTCTGCCCGCAATGCCTATCTGGCCCGCCGGGTGGAGCGGATCACAGACCGTACCATCTGGGCTCTGGCAGAGCAGGTGAAAAAGGGAGATTTTGTACCGGCAGGTTTCGAGGTGTCCTTTTCCGCCATTGATGATCTGAAGGCCATGCGGATCCGGCTGTCCGAGGACGAAAAGCTCCAGCTGAAGGGGCGGATTGACCGGCTGGACCTGTGCGAGGATGAGGAGCATATCTATGTGAAAATCATTGACTACAAATCAGGGAGCACCTCCTTTGACCTGGCGGCCCTTTATTACGGCCTTCAGCTTCAGCTGGTGGTGTACATGGATGCTGCATTAGAGATGCAGGAGCGGAAGAATCCGGGAAAGGAGGCCGTACCTGCGGGGATTTTCTATTACAACATTAAGGATCCGGTAGTGGACAAGGATGGGGAAATGAGCCCGGAGTTTATTGAGAAGCAGATTTTAAAGCAGCTTCGGATGAATGGGCTGGTAAACAGCGACCTGGATGTGATCCATCATCTGGATCGTGAGATGGTGAAGGATTCGGATGTGATCCCGGTTGTATTCGGAAAGGACGGAGGCGTGCAGGAATCACGTTCCAGCGTGGCAAAGGCGGTGCAGTTTGAAACCCTTCGCGCCTTTGTGGGACGGAAACTGAAAGCTTCGGGAAAACAGATCCTTAACGGCGATACGGCGCTTCGTCCTTATAAGCAGGGAAGCCGTACTGCCTGTGATTACTGTCCGTATCATGCAGTCTGCGGCTTTGATACCAAGACAGCAGGCTATGGCTTCAGGCAGCTTTGTTCCATGAGCCCGAACGCAGTATGGGAGGCCATCGAGAGAGAGGAGGAAGAAAATGGCAGTGAACTGGACTGATGAACAAAAACAGGTCATTAACAGCCGGAACAGCAGTCTTTTAGTCTCTGCTGCAGCAGGCAGCGGAAAGACGGCCGTACTGGTAGAAAGGATCATTTCCATGATCAGCGAGGGGGATCATCCGTTAAATATTGACCAGCTTCTGGTAATGACCTTTACCAATGCGGCGGCGGCTGAGATGCGTGAGAGGATTGGCGCGGCAGTAGAAAAAAAGCTGCGGGAGCATCCCCTAGATGAGCACCTGTGGCTTCAGGCTGCCTTAATTCCCCAGGCCCAGATCATGACCATTGACAGCTTCTGCCTGAATCTCATACGAAACCATTACAACAGCCTTGACATTGACCCGTCTTTTCGGATCGGGGATGAGGGGGAGCTGACCCTATTAAGGGGCGATGTGATGGAGGAGCTCTTAGAGGCGTGTTATCAGGAGGAAAATGAAGATTTTATCCGGTTTGCAGAGCAGTTTGGGGCCGGAAAGTCGGATAAGGCCATGGAGGATGTGATCGTACAGGCCTGGCAGTTTTCCCAGAGCCATCCATGGCCCGGCGAATGGCTGGACGAATGCAGACGGCAGCTGAAACAGGAGGCAGAGGGAAATCTGGATGAAAGCCCGTGGATGAAATTTCTTTTAAAGGACACGGCGCTGCAGATGGAGGAGCTTACACATCAGCTTCAGGCGGCCTTGGAGGTGTGCAGGGAGGAAGGGGGACCTGCCGTTTATGAGCCCATGCTGGAAAATGACCTTGCAGAGCTTTTGGGAATTAAGAAAGCGGCGGAAAGAGGAACCTTTGAGAATCTTTATGAAGCCCTTCAGGCAATGGAGTTTGTCCGTCTGGCAGCGGCCAGAAATAAGGCCATTGACGAGGATAAAAAGGAGTATGTAAAGGAATGCCGGACCCAGGTGAAAAAGCTGGTTGAAAAATGCCGGGAAAGCTTTGGCTTTCAGAGTCCAAAAGAAGCGGCAGAGGCGATGGCAGGGGCTGCTCCTGTGATCGAAACGCTTCTTGATATGGTACAGAAATTTGACGATTTTTACCGGAAGGCAAAGCGGGAGCGGAATGTACTTGATTTTAACGATCTGGAGCATCTGGCCTTAGAGGTGCTTCTTGAGGGAGATTCTCCCAGACAGCCTTCGGCAGTGGCAAAAGAGCTTCAGAGGCAGTATGAGGAGATCCTGGTGGATGAATATCAGGACAGCAACCTGGTTCAGGAAACACTGATCGGGAGCATTTCAAGAGAAGAAACGGGCCATCCCAACGTGTTTATGGTAGGAGATGTAAAGCAGAGCATTTACCGCTTCCGTCTGGCGAGACCGGAGCTTTTTATGGAGAAGTATGCATCCTATACCAGAGAAAAAAGCCCTCACCAGATGATTGAACTCAGGCAGAATTTCCGAAGCCGGGACACGGTGTTAGCCTTTATCAATGACATTTTTTACCAGATCATGACGCCGGGGCTGGGCGGTATCCGGTACACCGAGGAAACCGCCCTGTATCCGGGAGCTGTTTTTGCACCGGCAGAGGGAATGGCCGGAGTTCCGTCCAGGCTTTTGATAGCGGATACGGGATCAGATGCCTATAAACAGCTGGATGAGGATTCCATGGGCTATACGGCAAGAGAAATGGAAGCAAAGATGATCGCAGGGGAAATACGACGGCTGACCGATGAAACGGACGGCCTTCTTGTGTGGGATAAGGAGCAGGAGAAATACAGAAGGGCCTGTCTGGGAGATATGGTGATCCTTCTTCGGAGCATGACCGGCTGGTCCGAGACTTTAGTCAGCGTGCTGATGAATGAGGGAATCCCCGCCAGAGCCCAGACACGCACCGGGTATTTTTCCACCACAGAGGTTGAAACGGTTTTAAGCCTGCTGTCCGTGATTGACAATCCCATGCAGGACATTCCCCTTGCAGCAGTTTTGCGCTCCCCTGTAGTGGGAATGAGTGATGATGAGATGGCCTGGATGATGGCATCCTATAAGAAAAACACAAAGAAAGGCCAGGACAGGGGCGTATACGGAGCATGGAAACTGTGGGAGGAAGAACGGGAGCATCCAGGCCTGAGAGAAGCTTTGGAGCATCCGGGTGGAGCATTTGAGAATGAAACCGGAGACCCAGAGGATGCAGTCCGGATAGGCGTCGCCGTTGTCCCAGTGGAGCAGGCTGCACTTATATGGAAAAAACTGGAGGATTTCGGAGTGCTTTTAAAGGAGCTGCGCACAGAGGCCAGATATCGCCCTATCCACGAACTGCTGTATTATGTATACAGGCGCAGCGGATATTATGATTATGTATCTGCCATGCCTGCAGGAGAGATCCGCCGGGGCAATCTGGATATGCTGGTGGAAAAGGCAGCGGCTTATGAGGCGACCAGCTACAAGGGTCTATTCCATTTTGTAAGGTATATTGAACGGCTGAAAAAATACGATACGGATTTCGGAGAAGCCGCCGTGGCCGGCGAGGAAAAAAACATGGTCCGCATTATGAGTATCCACAAAAGCAAGGGACTGGAATTTCCGGTGGTATTTCTGGCAGGAATGGGAAAAAAGTTTAATCAGCGGGATGCTTACGGCACTCTTCTTTTAGATGCAGACATGGGGGCGGCAGCCGATTGGCTGGATCTTAAGCTGCGCACAAAGACTCCTACGCTCAAAAAACAGGTTTTAAAACGGCGGCTGGAACTGGAAACCATGGGAGAGGAGCTCAGGATTCTCTATGTAGCCATGACCCGTGCAAAAGAGGCGCTGATCATGACAGGAACGGACCGCAGCCTTTCAAGTAAGCTGGAGCGCTGGAGAACCGGAAGGACGGAGGGAAAACAGCTTCCATTCACTCTTTTATCCGGAGCAGGTTCCTATCTGGACTGGATTCTTATGGCAGCCGGGGCAGTGCCGCAGGAACATTTTGAAATGCTCAAGGTACAGCCCGAAACACTGGTGGGAGAAGAAGTAACAAGACAGATGGAACGGAAAATGGCAAAGGAGGATCTGTTGGAACTGGATGCAGGTTATACCTATGATGAAGAGATGAAAAAGGAACTGGAACAGGCATTTTCCTATGGTTATCCTTATGAAAGCGATACAAGGCTTTACACGCTGGTTTCCGTGTCTGAGCTTAAAAAGCAGAGCCAGATCGGCCGGGAAGAGGAGGCGATGGGAACCGGCCGGGAAGAGGACGGCTGGATCAGGGAGCTGGACGAGGCAGAAGAAGGCTTGGTCAAAGAGACAGAAGCAGGGGGGACGGTTCAGGAAGCAGAAGCCTCTGAAGCAGGAGCGAAAGAAGGGAAGAAGGTTTATGGCCGGTCAGGCGGTTCTAAGAGAGGTACTGCATACCACCGGGCGCTGGAATGTCTTTCCTTCCATGAACTGCACAGCCTTTCAGATACAAAAAAGGCCCTGCTTTCGCTCTATGAGCAGGGATATCTGGATCAGGAGTCTTATGAGTGGATCAACCCCTGGGATATTTGGAAATTTGTGGAAAGCCCGCTGGGGAAATCCATGGCAAAGGCGCAGGCAGAGGGGCGGCTTTTTAAGGAACAGCAGTTTATGATTGGTGTTCCCGCTTCCGAAATGGGCCATGAGGACTCTGAAGAGCTGGTGCTGGTTCAGGGAGTCATTGACGCTTTTATCGAAGAGCCGGAGGGACTTCTGTTAATCGATTACAAGACAGACAGGATATCCGGAAAGGATAAAGAAATGGGGAAAGAGCGTTTAAAGGAGCGCTACCGGACTCAGATTGACTGCTACGAACGGGCATTGTGCCAGATCACAGGGAAAACGGTAGCGCGAAGGTGTATCTACTCCTTTGCATTAAGAGAAGAGATAGAGATTTAACCCGAAACGGTCCCGGCTGCATCAGACTGCAACCGGGATTTTGTGCTCAAAGGGATGGAACTGGTAGTTTTCCAGTCGGAAACTGTCCGTGGTAAACTGATAGAAATCCTTCACTTCAGGGTCCACCCAAAGCGTGGGGCCTTCAAAGGGCTGTTTTTTAATCAGTTCTTCTACCATGGGGATATGGCGGTCATAGATATGGGCGTCTGCGATCACATGAACCAGTTCCCCGGCCTTCAAGCCGCTTACCTGTGCAAACATATGAAGAAGCACTGCGTACTGGCAGACATTCCAGCTGTTGGCAGTGAGCATATCCTGAGAACGCTGGTTTAAGATGCCGTTTAAGGTGTTCCCTGATACATTAAAGGTCATGCTGTAGGCACAGGGATAGAGGTTCATCTCAGAGAGATCATGGTGATTGTAGATGTTGGACATGATCCGGCGGCTTAATGGATTGTGCTTTAAGTCATAGAGGATCCGGTCTACCTGATCGAACTCCCCTTCTTTGTAATGGTGCTTTACGCCCAGCTGGTAGCCGTAGGCCTTTCCGATGCTTCCCGTTTCATCCGCCCAGGAATCCCATATGTGGCTTTTTAAGTCATGGATATTGTTGGACTTTTTCTGCCAGATCCATAAAAGCTCGTCTACAGCCGATTTAAACGCGGTTCTGCGCAGGGTGATAACGGGAAATTCCTTTGTAAGATCGTAACGGTTTACGATGCCGAAGCGCTTGACGGTGTGGGCCGGAGTCCCATCCTCCCATACCGGGCGTACCTCATGGTCTGTGTCCCAGACGCCGTTTTCTAAAATATCTTTACAGTTTTGTATAAAAAGCTGGTCTGCATAGCTCATAGATTGTATCCTCCTGATGGCAGTGATAGTATGTTGCAGTTCTGAGTATAGCAGATATGGGGCCGGGTGACAATATGGAGATATTTGAGTTTCCGCATTCTGCACCGCACCCTGGAGTCTGCTGTGCCGGGTTCCGGTTTCCAGTCATAAGAAAATCTAAGAGGCTGAATTTTTTCTAAAAGCAAAAACCATATCAAAAACTCGCTGCGCTCATACAGGTTTGATATGGCTTTTAACGAAAAAATTGATCCTCTAAGGTTTTCTAATGACCTCCAAAGTCACCCGGCACAGCAGGCTCCAGGGCGCACTGCAAAATGCGGAAACTCAAGGGAGATATCTCAAAACATTTACAAAACACAGGGAAAACGGTATACTGGGGACAGCATATTATGAGCAGAAGGAAAGGCAGGAAAGAGTGATGACACAGAAACGGATTCGGGATTATGGTATCATGCCGGGGCGGATAAAGACGGGAAAGAGGAATAAGATAACGGATGTTCCTGGAGTGCGGGTAGGACACTGTACCGTAAAAGAAGGAGAGGTTCATACAGGCGTTACAGTGATCCTTCCGGGGCCGGATAATGCCTTTTTAAATCCTTATACAGCGGCCGCCTATGTGCACAACGGTTTTGGAAAAAGCTGCGGACTGATACAGATTCAGGAACTTGGTACGCTGGAAACTCCCATTGCCCTTACAAATACGCTGAATGTGGGGAAAGTATGGGACGCTGTGGCAGAATATGTGCTTAGGCAGTGTGAAAATGACGGTGCAGAGGCTTTAAGCATCAATCCCGTGGTAGGAGAATGCAATGACAGCCGCATTAACCGGATTTCCCTCAGGGCCATTGGGGCAGGGCAGGTAAAGAAAGCCTTTGACGCTGCCGGGGAAGATCCGGAGGAAGGGGATGTGGGAGCCGGAGCCGGAACAATCTGTTATGGCTTAAAAGGCGGGATCGGCACATCTTCCAGAGTCATAAAGGTGGGAGAGAAGGAGTATACCATCGGCGTGCTGGTTCAGTCCAATTTCGGGGCAACGGAAGATCTGATGGTTGACGGCAGACCCCTTGGACGGGAAATTCTGGAAAAGTATGGAAATGAAGCAGAGGATCCGGTGAAAAAGACGGCTTTTTCTGAACAGGATAAGGGATCCATTATGAGTATTCTGGCAACGGATCTTCCGGTGACAGACAGGCAGCTTACCCGTATCATCCGCCGTCTGGGAGTGGGGATTGCCCGTACAGGCGCCTACACAGGCCACGGAAGCGGGGAAGTGATGATCGGCTTTACTACAGCGAACCGTGTTCCAACGAAAGGGCTCCGAAGAGAAGAGGAAGAGCTTCGTACCCTGACTGCCATCCCTGAGGAGACCATCAACCGTGCATTTCTGGCAGCAGCAGAGGCAGAAGAGGAAGCGATTCTCAATTCCATGGCAGCGGCAGGGGAAACGAGGGGGCTGAAGGGGGAATACTACCGCAGCCTGAGTGACATTCTGTCCCAGGAGGGAGAAATTCATTGAATTCCTATAAGACGTTGATCCCGCGTATGACTTTACAGGAAAAGGCGGCGCTTTTAGGTGGCAAGGGAGAGTGGGAAACCAGGGATATTCCCAGACTGGGGATTCCTTCTATGGTGTGTTCCGACGGCCCCAGCGGTCTGCGCCGCCAGGCCGGAACGGGAGACCATTTAGGCCTGAATCCATCCCTTCCGGCCACCTGTTTTCCGTGCCCTTCCCTTATGGCCTGCAGCTGGGATCAGGAGCTGGAGGAAGCGATCGGAGCTGCCCTGGGGGAAGAAGCCGCAGATCAGGGTGTGGATATTCTTCTGGGGCCGGGATTAAATATCAAGAGAAATCCGCTCTGCGGCCGGAATTTTGAATATTTTTCCGAGGATCCCTATTTTTCCGGAAAAATGGCGGCTGCCTTTATCCGCGGAGTGGAGAGCCAGGGAATCGCTGCCTGCCCCAAGCACTTTGCAGTAAACAGCCAGGAGCTGCGGCGGATGGCGATGAACGCGGTGGTAGATGAGAGAACTCTGCGGGAAATCTATCTCACCGGCTTTGAGACCGCAATAAAAGAGGGAAAATGCAGGGCGCTCATGACTTCCTATAATCAGGTAAACGGCATCTATGCCAATGAACATCCCCATCTTTTAAAGGAAATCCTGCGAAAAGAGTGGGGCTTTTGCGGAGCCGTCATTACAGACTGGGGCGGCTCGAACGATCACTGTGCCGGAGTGAAAAACGGTTCTTCTCTGGAAATGCCGGCTCCCGGCTTAAGCTCTGCCGCAGCGCTTTTAAAGGGAGTAGAGGAAGGCAGGATTACGGAACAGGATCTGGATGAACGGGTGGAAGAGATCCTGAACCTGCTCCCTGGACAGAAGAAAATGTTCAAACAAAATAAAATGCCAGAGAATTCTCCGGAGAGGGAACCGCTTTATGAAGCCCATCACCATCTGGCGCACAGAGCCTGTGCAGAGAGTGTGGTGCTTTTAAAAAATGAAACGGATACCCTGCCTCTTAAATCCGGTACCCGGATTGCCGTAATCGGCGATTTTGCCTATGAATCCCGGTATCAGGGGGCCGGTTCTTCCATGGTAAATGCCTGGAAGGTGGATTCTGTAAAGGAATGTCTGGAGGGGGAGACGGGGCTTGAATGGAAAAAAATGGGAATCACTGTTTCCGGTTTTTCAAGAGGATATCTCCGGGATGGAAGGCAGGATGCAGCGCTGGAAAAAGAGGCTGTTGACCTGGCAAAAACGGCAGATCAGATCCTGTTTTTCTTTGGGCTCAATGAAGCCTGGGAGACGGAAGGAATGGATCGCAGCCATCTTAGGATACCGGAAAATCAGATTCACCTTTTAGAGCGGCTTTCCCGCCTGGAGCTTCCGGTTGTAGGGATTCTGTGTACAGGAAGTGTGGTGGAAATGCCCTGGGAGGGCCATCTAAAGGCGCTTCTTTACGGAGGATTCTGGGGCCAGGCGGGAGCCGGCGCCGTTTTAGACCTTCTTTCAGGAAAATTAAACCCATGCGGAAAGCTGGCAGAAAGCTGGCCGGTGAAATACGAAGACACCCCGTCCTTTCAGTACTATCCTTCCAAAGAGAGAAATTCTGAGTACCGGGAGGGGATTTATGTGGGATACCGCTATTATGACACAGCAGGCGTTCCAATCCGTTTTCCCTTTGGCTTTGGACTGTCCTATACAAAATTTGACTACAGCGGTTTAAAGATCACACCTGAGGGGGTGTCCTTTGTGCTTGAAAATACAGGCAGCAGGGACGGCGCAGAGATCATTCAGCTCTATACAGGCCTTCCCGGAGCCCGTGTTTTTCGGCCCAAACGGGAATTAAAGGGCTTTTGCAAGGTGTTTTTAAAGGTTGGGGAGAAAAAAGAGGTGTTTCTTCCCTTTGATTCTATGACCTTCCGGTATTGGAACGGAAGAACCGGACAGTGGGAGAGGGAAGGAGGTTTTTACCGCATCAGCATTGGTTCCGGGCTTACGGATATCCGTCTGGAAGGGGAAGTTTTTCAGGAGGGAACCACAGACAGCCTTCCATGGGAGGTGAACGAGCTTCCCTCTTATGCTTCCGGCCGGATCCGGTCTGTGCCGGATGAGGAGTACGAGCGCCTGTTAGGCTGTCCCATTCCGGCCGGAAGCTGGAAGGGGGAACTGGGGATCAACGATGCTCTCTGCCAGATGTATTATGCCAAAAGTCCGCTGGCAAGGCTGATATGCCGGATTTTAAAGCACCGCCTTGAGAACGCGCAGAAGAAAGGCATTCCTGATTTAAATACCCTTTTTCAGTATAATATGCCGTTCCGGGCCATGGCGAAGATGACAGGAGGCTGGATTTCCATGGAAATGGCCGAATCGTTAACCTATGCGGCAAACGGCCGCCATTTTTACGGTATCACTGGCTTTATAAGGGGATTTTTAAAAAACAGGCGTCTGGAGAGGCGGTATGAGCAGGCGCTGAAAGGTAAGACGGCGCCGGAGGATAAGACGGAACCGAATGTGGGAAACCCATGGAGCAAAGCCCATCCGCAGCTGTGGGAATTTATGTTGTTTAATCTTCTTTCCAACTGTGCTACCATTACTAATTTTGTGGTAATGTGGCTGTGTACAGGCTGGGTTTTTAAGGGGCTGGCAGACATTCCCTTCCGGTTTTTCATATTTGATTATGGGGAAGATGCATTGGGGCTTTGCGGTTTTCTAAGCTTTCTTACAGCCACAGCTCTGGCCCAGATGGTAAATTTCTTTGTTCAGAAAAACTGGGTTTTCCGATCCGATGCCGCATTTAGCAGGGCAGCGCCCCGATATATCCTTCTGGCAGTGTTTCTTGTGATCCTTTCGGCTGCCCTGCCGGCCTGGAGCCAGAAGCTTTTTACAGGTTTGGGAGTCCCTGAAGCATTTGCTCCTACCTGTGCCAACGGGCTTAATATCCTGGCTCAGGTGGCGATCAGTTATCCTGCCATGAAATTCTGGATTATGCCTGGTCAGGCCCGTCCAAAGAAAAATAAGAAAAAAAGGAGAAAAAATGATGCAGTTTGAGAAATATACAGAATATGCCGTAGAACAGGCAAAGAAGCTTTTAGCCATCGACAGTCCTTCCGGATATGGCTATTATGTGACGGAGTATTTATTAAAGGAGTTTGCCGCTTTGGGGATTCCGGCCCGCCGGACCATAAAAGGCGGAGTGATTGCTGACTTTGGAGGAAAAGAGGATGAGAACGGCATCCTTCTGGAAGCCCACTGCGACACCCTTGGAGGTATGGTTTCCCAGATCAAGGAAAACGGCCGCCTTAAATTGACCAATATCGGCGGCATGAAGCCTGCCAATGCAGAGGCTGAAAACGTGCGCATCATTACAAAGGGAGGGAACGTCTATGAGGGCGTCTGCCAGCTTGTCAATGCGTCTGTCCATGTGAACGGAAACTACGAAACAACGGAGCGCAGCTGGGATACAGTAGAGGTTTTAGTGGATGAATGTGTAAAAACAAAAGAGGATACCGTGAAGCTGGGGATCATGGCAGGTGATTATGTATGCTTTGAGCCGAGGACCAGGGTTACAGCTTCAGGCTATATCAAGAGCCGTTTTCTGGATGATAAGCTGTCTGCAGCGATCCTGCTGGTATACGGACGGTATTTAAAGGAGGAAAAGGTGGTTCCTGAGCGCCATGTATATGCGCATTTTACCATTTATGAGGAAGTGGGACACGGAGGCTCTGCTTCTGTGCCTGAAGGCGTTATAGAGGCCTGGTCGGTGGATATGGGCTGTGTGGGAGACGGACTTACCTGTACGGAGCATGAGGTTTCGATCTGTGCAAAGGACAGCGGGGGCCCCTACAATTATGAGGTTGTCTGCCGGCTGGTGGAGCTGGCGAAGGAGCATGAGATCGGCTATGCTGTGGATGTATATCCTCATTATGGCTCCGATGTGGAAACCACGCTCCGCTCTGGTCATGACATCCGCCATGCGTTGATCGGTCCCGGCGTTTACGCGTCCCATGGTTATGAGCGCAGCCATAAGGACGGCGTCTGCAATACATTCCGTCTGATCCAGGCATATCTGGGATAGGGAATATGAAAAAGGGAGGCTCCATATAATATCCAGAGGATAAAAAAGGAGCTTCTTTTTTTATGGACAGGCGCATCCTGTTTATTTTGATCATGTCGCTGTCTGTTCCCTATGGCTGTTCTATGGCTCTTTTAGGCACTTCTTTGGCAAAGCCCGGCGGGCTTAAGGAACAGGAGGCTCTTTCGGCTGCTTGGGCTTCTGATTCCCGGGAAAAACGGTCTTTTCGCAGAATCCGCATGGACATGGAAGATCCACCGGAAAAAACGGTAGATCTGGAAACGTATCTTCCCATTGTGGTGGCAGGACAGATTTCGGCAGAGTCTCATCCGGAGGCGATAAAAGCCCAGACCATTTTGGCAAGGACCTATATCTGCCGCCAGATGGAACAGATGGGTCTTGAGGAGGAAATACCGGAATCTTCCCTTGGACTGGAAAAAAATAGAAATAATCAGATGGAGCCGCTTTGGGGGACAGAAATTTTTCCTGAATATTACAGCCGGTTTGAGAAGGCAGCCAGAGAGACAGGAGGGGTTACGCTTACCTGGGAGGGCCATTTTATTGACCCTTTATTTACGCACACGACGACCGGTTTTACCCGTCCGGGAGATGAGGAACATCCCTATCTGGCTTCCGTATCCTGTGTCCATGATCCTGAGGAGGAGGGATTTGTGCAGGAAATGATCATGCAGCCGGAAGAGGCCGCAAAGCGTGTGTCCGCAATTCCGGCTGGGGATGGATCGTTTCGTACCATACCGCCGGAAGCATTTCCCGAACAGGTGCAGATTATTTCAAGAGACGAAGCCGGGTATGCACTGCAGCTTCAGATCGGGGGCTTTCCCTTTAACGGGGAAGAAGTCCGCCTGGCTCTGGGCCTTCCGTCTGCCTGCTTTGAACTGAACCGTCATGGCAGTGATGTTCGTTTTACGGTCAGGGGAAGGGGGCATGGCTGGGGCTTAAGCCAGACGGAGGCTCAGGCTCTGGCAGAGGATGGATGGAGCGCAGAGGCAATTTTGGAATATTTTTATACAGGCATTTCATTTTCTTCTGAATAAGTCACCTAAATCCGGTAAGAATACTACCGAGGTGATAAAAAGATGAAAGAGAAAGTCAATCAGATGCTCAAGGATAAGCTGTTTCTCGTGATGCTGGTATTAGGACTGCTGACTATGGTAGCCGCAGCAGGAATTATGACCGTACAAAAAGGGAAAAACAGTGCCAATGACCCCATGCTCCATATGGCAGAGGAGGAAAATACGCCTACAGAGGAAGCGCTGCAGATGGCGGGCGCCAATGACGCCAGAGAAAAAACACAGGAAGAAGACAGGGAAGAAACGGTTGGAGCCGACGCAGGGGAAAATCCCAATGAAGGGAATGATCTGCTTGCAGAGGCGAAAGAACAGGATGGGGCAGCAGAGGCAGGAGCCGGAAAGGAAGCGGCTCATGCATTGGCCTTAAACTTTACGGAATCCAGCTCCATGGTATGGCCGGTCCGGGGAAACGTGCTGTTGGATTACAGCATGGATCAGACAATCTATTTTCCCACTTTGGATCAGTACAAATGTAATCCCGGCATTGTAATACAGTCGGATGTGAGCGCTCCGGTAGCTGCTCCTGCCAATGCCAGGGTAACGGAAGTGGGAGTCAGCGATGAAATCGGAAATTATGTGGTCCTGGATCTGGGAAATGAGTACACCGCTGTCTGCGGACAGTTAAAGGAGATTTCTGCCGCAGAGGGAGAATATCTGGAAGCAGGCCAGACTTTAGGATATGTAGCCGAACCTACCAAGTATTATTCCGTAGAGGGAGTAAATGTATTCTTTGAATTAAAGCACAAGGGGGAAACGGTGGATCCTCTAAACCACATGGAGTGAAGCCCAGCCTGTCCGGAGACATAAAACCGGGCGGGCTCTTTTCGTTTGAAGCTGAGAAAATGGGAAAGTTTGGAATGAATTTTATAAAATTTAAGAATTTGTTCATAGCACTTTCATGTCATTATTGTATAATAAATATAACAACGAAAAGAGGAGTGAAACAATGAACATATTATTTTTCCTTACTCCCAAGAGTGAGGTGGCTTATATCAATGAGGATGACACACTGCGCCAGGCCCTGGAAAAGATGGAGCACCACAGATATTCTGCCATCCCTATTATCAGTCGTACGGGCCGCTACATAGGAACGCTTACAGAAGGGGATCTGCTCTGGGGAATTAAAAATCAGTATCATCTGGACTTGAAGGGGGCTGAAAAGATCCCGATCACAGCGATCCACCGGCGTCTGGACAACCGTCCTGTAAAGGCAGGCGCTGATATGGAGGATCTGATGGGAAAGGCACTGAATCAGAATTTTGTTCCGGTGTTAGATGATCAGAAGTGTTTTATCGGCATTATTACCCGGAAGGACATTATCCAGTATTTTTATAAGAAGACCCAGCAGGCCCAGGAAGATGTAAAGGCATGCTGCGGATCGGGCTATGCAGAGAACAAGAAGCGGGATGTGGCTTCTGCTGTTGCATTTCAATCAGAGAAAGAACGAGCGAACGAAAAAATGATGTGAAAATGCATAAAAACAAAAAAGACATTTTTTAAAGTTTGTGCACACTTTTAGGGGCGGATATGCTATTATAATAGACGTAACCCCCCCAATACATTATATAGTTTTGCTACACCCCATAAGAAACGAAATACCTTCTCCTGAAAAGACCGGTTCCCCGACCGGTCTTTTCGCTGTCCTGAAATGAGCGGTTATTCCGCTATTAAATATCTGAAAATTTTGTATTGACGGAATGAAGCCTTTGGTGTATATTTTATTACAATGCAGCAAAATGTAAGAGAGTGGCTGACAGATGTATGTCTAATAAATACACTCCAAGGCGTATCTGCCGGTTTCAGATGAGAGTTTGTTCGGCTCAGCTGAATCTGCGATGCCCTGAGAGGAATATGAGGAGGAAATTATGAAGCCATATGCAGAGATGAGCAAAGAGGAACTGACGGCTTTTCGCAGAGAGCTGAAAGCAAAGTACCATGAGTTTCAGACCAGGGATTTAAAGCTGGATATG
Organism: Clostridium sp. AT4; assembly: GCF_001517625.2. Classification (GTDB taxonomy): domain Bacteria; phylum Bacillota; class Clostridia; order Lachnospirales; family Lachnospiraceae; genus Enterocloster. Next base: position 64,890 of record NZ_LN999826.1, read on the forward strand.
TCCAGAGGAAAGCCAAGCGTTGACCAGCTGGATCTTTCCATGGGTATGATGGATGTGCTCAGCAGCGACGATGATCTGACTTGTGAGGATGGAACGGACTGCCGCAACTATGGTGTTCTGACAGGTATTGATGAGGCCAAGGAACTCCTGGCAGACATGATGGAGGTAAATCCTTCGACGATTATCATTTATGGAAACTCCAGCTTAAATGTAATGTACGATACCGTTTCCCGGGCCATGACCCACGGTATTATGGGAAATACTCCCTGGTGCAGGCAGGATAAGGTGAAATTCCTCTGCCCCGTTCCCGGATATGACCGTCATTTTGCTATTACAGAATATTTCGGTATTGAGATGATCAATGTTCCTATGACTTCTGAGGGTCCGGATATGGATATGGTAGAGCGTCTTGTAGCTTCTGATCCGGCGATCAAGGGCATCTGGTGTGTGCCAAAGTATTCCAATCCTCAGGGATACTCCTATTCAGATGAGACAGTGCGCCGTTTTGCCAGACTGGAGCCCGCAGCGCCTGATTTCCGTATTTTCTGGGATAATGCTTATGGCGTTCATCATTTATATGACCACGATCAGGATCACCTGATTGAGATCCTGGCAGAGTGCAAGAGGGCAGGAAATCCCGATCTGGTATATAAATTTGCTTCCACTTCCAAGATCAGTTTCCCAGGCTCTGGTATTGCAGCAATCGCTACCTCTCATAATAATCTTGAGGATATCAAGGCCCAGTTAAAGAATCAGACCATTGGACATGATAAGGTAAACCAGCTGCGTCATGTGCGTTTCTTTAAGGATATCCATGGTATGGTGGAGCATATGAGAAAGCATGCGGATATTATCCGTCCAAAGTTTGAGGCAGTAGAAGAAATTCTGGAAAGAGAGTTAGGCGGTCTTGGGATCGGAGAATGGACTAAGCCCAAGGGAGGATATTTCATTTCCTTTGATTCTCTGGATGGCTGTGCTAAGGATATTGTGGCACGGTGCAAGAAGGCAGGCGTGGTGATGACAGGCGCAGGTGCTACTTATCCATATGGAAAGGATCCCCATGACAGCAATATCCGTATTGCACCAACTTATCCGCCTCTGGGAGATCTAATCGTGGCTACCGAGCTCTTTGCCCTGTGTGTTAAGCTTACCAGCGCAGAGAAGCTTTTAAAGGAAATGGAGCAGAATCCACAGCCTGTAAAGAAAAAAGAGGCAGACCAGCAACTGCCAGAGTAAAAATAAAACAGCTTCAGATACTAACAGGGAGTTCACCGTTTCGGCGGGGAACTCCCTGTGTGCGTGAATGACTGGTTCACGGATGGTTTTCCGGGCAGAGAAAAGCTGCAGGAATGACTCAGAAAGGAGCCGATTGATGGAAGAAGCGGGAATTTATACTGGAAAATGGGATTTTGTTACCTTTTTTGTGGTTCCGGGAGCTACATTGTGGCTGGCTTGCCGGGAGGATTGGCTGGACAGTAATATCTCGGTCATCGGGAATAGTCCCGGTATGGAACTCTGGCTGTATGCCTGGGGGATGTTTGTCAGCAGCTACAGTTTTTTCTATATAAGATATCTGTTTTCTCTGGGCGGATATGAGGGCATTAAAGGAAGGGGATTTTTGTATACAGCCTGTATCCTTCTGGCTATATCCGTATGGATCCCCTATGATCCGGAGCATTTTCCAAAGGCCTCTTTACTCCATGTGATTTTTTCCTTTTCTTTTCCTGTTCTTTTAGCCCTGTCCCTGCTTTCCTTTTTAAAAGAAAAGATCCGCTCAGATCCCAACCCGTTTCTTCCGATACTCTGGCTGTTTGCAGAGCTTGCGGCAGCGGCTCTTGTACTGTGGTATGCCTCCGGCTTTATCACAGGCCTTTTGGAAGTGTATGTAACCACTGCCTTTTGTGGATATCTGGGTTTGGTTGAGCGGATCCTGGTGCATAACCAAAGATCATTCCCTGAAAACAGGGGAGATTAGAAGGTTACTTCCTCATCATAGAAGCAGCACTTTAACAGTTTTGCCATCTGCTCCGGATCGATGGATCTTGGGTTGGAGCCGGTGCAGGCATCGCCTACTGCCAGTTCAGCTACTTTTGGAAGTTTTTCCATAAATTCAGCTTCGTCGATGATTCCGCCTTCGTAATCCTTAATGCAGGCTGGAATGTCTAACTGCTCATTCATTTCGCGCAGGCGGGCGATCAGAGCGTCTGTAAGCTCCAGATCGGTGCTGCCGGCCAGTCCGATGAATTTTGCAATTTTTGCATATCTTTCGGCAGCCTCAGGATTTTTGGAATTGAATTTGATTACCTTTGGCAGATACATTGCGTTTGCACAGCCATGAACGATGTGGCCGCCGGAGTATGCGGCGCCTGTCTTATGAGCCATGGAGTGAACGATTCCCAAAAGAGCATTGGAAAATGCCATTCCGGCCAGACACTGTGCGTCATGCATCTTGGCACGGGCATCCATATCTCCGTTGTAAGATGGAACCAGATACTCGTTGATCATCTCAATGGCATGAAGTGCCAGCGGATCGGTATATTCGCAGTGAAGGGTAGAAACGTACGCTTCGATCGCATGAGTCATAGCGTCCATACCTGTATGAGCAGTCAATTTCTTTGGCATGGTAGCTGCCAGAGCGGGATCTACGATTGCTACATCCGGTGTGATGTTAAAGTCAGCCAGAGGATATTTGATCCCCTTTGCATAATCCGTGATAACGGAGAATGCAGTTACCTCGGTAGCGGTGCCGGAGGTAGAGGAAATAGCGCAGAACTTTGCCTTTGTGCGCAGGGTTGGGAAGCTGAATGGTGTGATCAGATCCTCAAAGCTTGTTTCAGGGTATTCATAGAAGGCCCACATAGCCTTTGCAGCATCGATTGGAGAACCGCCGCCTACAGCTACGATCCAGTCAGGCTGGAATTCTTCCATAGCCTTTGCGCCCTTCATAACGGTTTCTACAGAAGGATCCGGCTCAACTCCCTCAAACAGCTGAACCTCCATGCCTGCTTCCTGTAAGTAAGCAACTACCTTATCCAGAAAACCGAAACGCTTCATGGAGCCGCCGCCTACTACAACGATCGCTTTCTTTCCTGTTAATGTCTTTAATGCCTCCAGAGCATCCTTTCCGTGATACAGATCTCTTGGTAATGTAAACCTCATGAGTAAAACCTCCTGTGAAGAATGATATTTATTTAACAAATATAGAATATCACGGGAAAAGAGGTTCGGGTAGATATGAAAATGGAATACAGGTATGCCGGAATGGATATCCTTTATCAGTTTGTCCTTATCAGAACGGAGACTGTGAGGGAGAAGGGAGCGCTTAAATCAGTCCGAAAGCCGGCTTACGATGCGGTTCAGACTATGGATCAGTTCGGTTTCCGCCGAAGAGCGGCGGCTGCCCTTTCGAAAGATCAGAAGATCCCTGTGCAGATTTCCGGGATAAGCGCAGGGACGCTGGATCAGGCCTTCGGCAGACAGTTCGCTGTAGGGAATGGGAGAGGTCCACATATAGGCTCCGGGCAGACGGCGCAGCAGGGCAAACTGGCTTCCGCGGTCATAAACGGACACAGAACGGCTGGAATCGCCTCCTGTGGCTGAAGTTTCCTGGATTTCAAAGGAAAAAGAGGGATTGGAGGAATCGCCCTGGATGATTTCAAGAGAGCTTCCCAGATCCAGATAGGTCAGGCCGGATCTGCCTGCCAGAGGATGATCCGGAGCCATTAAAACCAGGGATGAAAATTCCCATAAAAGGCAGGAGTCCAGATTTTCATCCTGGAGCAGCTTTTTATAGTAAGGTTCATATAAAGCAGGACAGCGTGCGATCCCCAGATCAAATTCCTTGGAAGATACCAGCTCAATGACCTGTCTGGAGTTCGTTTCCATATAGTGGATATTTACCGGGGATTTGGTATTGGCTTCACAGAGAAAATCCGTAAATGCACAGGTGATATATGTGGCTCTGGGGCCGCAGAACTTAAGCTCCAGAGCCTGTTTGCGGTTTCGGGCGCAGAGGGCTTCGATCTGTTCCTCCTGAGCCATGATGGTTTTGGCGTACCGGAGAAATTCTTCGCCCTTTTTAGTGGGAATCATGCCCCTGCTGGTCCGGTCAAAAATATCTTCTCCCAGCTCCCGCTCCAGTTCCCGTATGATTTTGCTTAAGTGGGGCTGATTCATATAAAAGTTCTGGGCGGCTTTGGTGATAGAGCCGGTTTTTTCTACCTCTACTGCGTATTTTAAATAGGAAAGATTCATGAGTCACCTGCCTTCTTTTAAGAGGAAGTCGTTGGCTGAAAAGGGATGATAGGGTTTGTTTTTGGAGTATAGCTGTCCGGCATTCCGTCTACGAACGGAGCATCGGAGGGAAGCGTTTCGGCTGGAGCAGGATCGGAAGAAGCCGGATGCTCAGGGCCTGTTTTGGTCTCATAGGGAGCAGCCGAAGGCGTTTGCTCCGCCTTTGAAGTTTCTGAAGAAGCAGTATTTCTGTGGATAACCGCAGCATGGCCTTTATAGGTTTTGGAATGATCCAGTATGCGTTCCCTTTCTTCCCCGTCTTTTGATATTACCTTATAGGTGTCCCAGCGGCTGCCGGGAACCGCTGCCTTTACCACCTTTTCTGTTCCGGGTTCAAGTGAAGGATCCTCCGCATATTCCGGTTCCGGAGGAGGCAGTTCCTCCACCTTTTCAGAATAAAGATCCCAGGAAACGCCTTCTTCCAAAACAGGGAGCCCATAGATGGATACAGTGGCTTTGCGGTCCGCATAGCTGGCCCGGATGCCAATGGGGGCACTGGAGGTGTTTACAAAACGGAAATCCGGCTGTTCCCAGCTGATGGCCGCATCCTGTCCAGGAGTCACATAGTTTGGTTCAAAGGTGTGAGAACGGCGGAAGGTAATTTCCATTCCCGCATTAAACGCTGCCCGGTACAGGGTACTGGAAATCTGGCAGACACCGCCTCCGATTTCCTGTACCACAGCGCCACTGCTGTATGCAGCTGCTTCCTGATAGCCTTTTTCAGCCGTGCGCTGGCCCACTGCCTGATTAAAGGAAAATTCCTCGCCGGGCTGTACAATGGTGCCGTTTAAGGCCTCTGCTGCCAGCCGTACGTTTGTGTTGCGTTTTTGATTGCTGGTGGTTTCCGTAGTAAAGGCAGCGATGGTTGTGTACTGCTCTTTTGCCATGGCCTTGGAGAGAGGCGGGGCAGCGTCTGCGGAATGAACGGGGATTACTGCATCCAGCCGGTTTTCACGGATAGCGGAAAGAATATCCTCAGCCAGCCGGCGTTCATCAATTTCAATGCCGGAGCAGCCTTCGGTAAATATAAAGCTTCCTTTTTGTGGATCAAAATAATCCAGACCGCTGTTTTTAGGTGCAGTTTCCCACTTTTTTGCAAAGGTTTCTGCCTGGATTAAAATTTCCTTTTTTAATTCTTCGTTTATCAGGTCTGCAGGGGTAAGGGTCAGATCTCCGGACTGGGAGGAACGGCAGAGTGTTCTAATCCATTCCTTCAGCCGGGACGATAAAGGATTTTCCACAGCCAGCTGTTCTTCTCCATATTCTGCTTTCATGTCCCAAGGAAAAAGCTGGTTTAAGGCTTCAAAGCTCTCATCCGGGCTTAAGCCGTTCAGAGAAATGCCGTTGACCGTTACCGCAGGCGCGGTAAGCGAGGCATCTGTTTCAGAAAGCGAGGTTTCATGGCTGCCCGCAGCCGGTTTCCCTTTAAAATGGGAAATAGTGACGGCTGAGACAGCGGCTAAAAGAAAGATTCCCGCTCCGGCGGCAGCAAGGGGAAGAAGGGAGTTTCCCTTCTCCGTTTCAGATGCAGGCCGGCGGCTTTTTCTGGGGCCGCGGTAGGAGGAGCGGGAGGTTCTGTTTTGTCTGTGATCGTAATGGTTTGTCATTCTAAACTCCGGATATACATAGTTTTGATACCGGGTTGCCTGGCAGTTTGGTATCATATTATTCATATGTGAATACTGGGAATTATTATATAGGTACCTTAAAGGAAAGTCAAGAGCCGGGAGAAGGCAGTAATTGCCATGCACAGTATAACGCCGCAGGCTGTGGGAAGAAGAACGGCCAGACAGGTCCATTTTAAGCTTCCGGTTTCCTTTTTTATCGTCATAAGGGTAGTAGAACAGGGCCAGTGAAACAGGAAAAATACCATGGTGCAAAGGGCAGTGACCCAGGTCCAGCCCTGAGAGATAAGGAGCGTATGAAGGTCGGAAAGATTTCCTGGTTCGATCAGGGTTCCCTGAGAGGTATAGGCCATGATAATGATGGGGATCACGATTTCATTGGCCGGAAGCCCAAGGATAAATGCCATAAGGATTACCCCATCCATCCCCATCAGGCGCCCGATCGGATCCAGATATCCGCTAAAGCGTGCCAAAAGGCTGATATCTCCAATGGAAACATTGGCTAAAATCCAGATCACAAGCCCGGCAGGAGCCGCTACCGCGGCGGCACGGCCCAGAATAAAAAGGGTGCGGTCCAAAATGGAGCGCCAGATTACCCTTCCAATCTGAGGTCGGCGGTAGGGCGGAAGCTCCAGAGTAAAAGAGGAAGGCACACCTTTAAGGACCGTGGCAGACAGAAGGCGGGATACAAAAAAGGTGGCGGCAACACCGGTAAGGATAAAAAAAGTAAGGATCAGGGCAGGACGGAGAGAGGAAATAGGACCTGCGGACGAAGCTCCTGTAAAAAACAGCGTGATCAGAGTTACGAGGGCCGGAAGACGGCCGTTGCAGGGGACGAAGCTGTTGGTAAGAATGGCGATGAGCCGTTCTCTGGGCGAGTCGATGATCCGGCAGCCCGTTACTCCGGCTGCATTGCAGCCAAAGCCCATAGCCATGGTAAGGGCCTGTTTTCCGCAGGCTTTGCAGCATTGGAAGGGACGGTCCAGATTATATGCGATCCGGGGCAGATAACCAAAATCTTCCAAAAGGGTAAAGAGAGGGAAGAAAATGGCCATGGGCGGAAGCATGACAGAGATAACCCAGGCCAGTACCCGGTATACACCCAGAACCAGAATCCCGTGGAGCCATTGGGGCGCATTGACTGCCATAAAAGCAGCGGTAAGTTTTTCCTGAAAGGAGAAAAAGAGGGAGGAAAGCAGGGCGGAAGGGTAGTTGGCTCCTGTGATCGTCAGCCAGAAAATGAGCGCCAAAAGACCAATCATAGCCGGATATCCGGCCAGCCGCCCGGTCAGGATGCGATCCCAAAAAGCATCCCTTTTGCCGTAGGGTTTTTCAGGAAGGGAGACCGTGCGGGAAGCAATGGACTCCGCAGTATTTACGATGCCGGATACGATTCGGTCCTTTAAATCATCCTCAAAGATCCCAGCCTGATCCAGGTGTGACCGGGCCTGGCGGACAGCCTGACATAACGCATCATCCTCGGACAGATCTCTGCCTAAAAAGGTATTTAAAGAGCGAAGCAGGCCGGGATCATTTTCAAGGAGTCTTAAGGCCAGCCAGCGGGGAGAAAGGCGGCTGCTGAGTGGTTCTGTAAAGGGCAGAAGCATGGAAATGGCCTGTTCTACAGCTGCGTCATAGGAAATATGAAATGGCTCTGTGTCTGGATGATCGACCGTTTCATCCAGCCGATCTAAAAAATGTTCCAGAGAGCGCTTTTTTCTTGCAGTTGTTCCAGCGACAGGAGCAGAAAGTTCCCGGCTGAGAGCCGGCAGATCAATGCGTATGTTTTTTTTCGCTGCTTCGTCCATGAAATTGACGCAGACCATGGCGGGAATTCCGGTTTCCAGAATCTGCAGGACAAGGTTTAAGTTCCGTTCCAGACAGGTAGAGTCACAGATAACCACAGCGGCATCACAGTTCCCAAAACAGATGCCGTCCCGTGCAAGCGCTTCTTCAGCAGAGTGAGCCATAAGAGAATACGTTCCCGGAAGGTCTGCGAAAACATAGTTGTATTTTTTTGAGGAGCAGCTTCCTTTAAAACAGGAAACTGTAACCCCGGCCCAGTTGCCCGTGTGTTGGGAGCTGCCGGTAAGGCTGTTGAAAAGGGTGCTTTTTCCTACATTGGGGTTGCCGGACAGAGCCACTGAAAATTGGTTCTTATTTTCGTTTCCATCCACCCGGATCTGGCGGCTGTATTCACGCCGTATGGCAATGACTGCACCCCGGATCCGGTAGGAGACCGGGTCACCTAAAGGACTTACGCCCAGGCATTCTACCTGTGTGTCTGCAGTCAGCCCCAGATCCATAAGCCTCCTGCGCATGGCTCCGGAAACAAGAAGTTCCGTTACCCGGGCGGTCTGCCCTGGTTGTATATCATTTAAGGAAAGGAAAGGATTCACGATCCGTATACCTGCCCGTGTTTGTTCTTATTATTACAGTATGGTTCAGGCGGGAAAATGTGACTGGAAATAACCGGTGAAGTGGTGTATAATAAGAAGAAAAAATGACAACAGGAGAGTTTTGCTATGGAAGAAAGTTACATTGAATGGCTGGTAAAGCGCAAGGATCCTATCTATGCCCTTCCGGTAAAGATCATTATGGTGCTTGTCTGCGCCTTTTCCGTACTGCTGGCGCTGCAGACGGTGATCGGAGTTGTGATCATGACAGCAGCAGGTATCGGTACCTATTTTATTTTCCTGAATTTAAGTGTGGAATATGAGTATCTGTTTGCTGAGGGCGGTCTGCGGATTGACCGGATTCTGGGAAAGGCCAGACGGAAAAAGGCCTTTGACTGTGAAAAGGATGATGTACAGCTGATCGCTCCGGTGGATTCCTATATGCTGAAGGATTATGCCAAGCAGGGGATGAAGGTTATGGACTGTACCTCCGGAAAGCAGGGTGCTGAAGTTTATGCGCTGATGTATCAGAAGGGAGCCGACACCATGAAAGTTCTTATTGAGCCCAATGAAAAGATGCTGGCAGCCATGCGCCATACATTTCCGCGTAAATTCGTGAAGTAAGAGAAACAAAATATTAGGGTCACTGATGGAATCCTATTAGTAAATTCAATGAATCATAACGGGAAAATGGGTTTGACAATCCTAATAAAATTTGCTAGGATTAGATACTAATAAGATGCTGAGGGCAGTATACCACACAGAAAGCGAGGAAGTTTTAATGGGTACAATTATCGGCGAAGGCATTACCTTTGATGATGTACTTCTGGTTCCGTCTTATTCAGAAGTGATTCCGAATCAGGTAGATTTAACCACCTATCTTACAAAGAAGATCAAACTTAACATTCCCCTGATGAGTGCAGGCATGGACACCGTGACCGAGCACCGTATGGCCATTGCCATGGCGCGCCAGGGCGGTATCGGTATTATCCACAAAAATATGTCTATTCAGGAACAGGCAGAAGAAGTAGACCGTGTAAAGCGTTCCGAAAACGGTGTTATCACAGATCCCTTCTATCTTTCCCCCGAACATACTTTAAAGGATGCCAATGACCTTATGGCAAAATTCCGTATTTCCGGTGTTCCTATTACGGAGGGAAAGAAGCTGGTGGGTATCATTACCAACCGTGACCTGAAGTTTGAGGAGGATTTCAGCCGTCCGATCAAGGAATGTATGACTTCCGAGAATCTTGTCACTGCAAAGGAAGGAGTAACGCTCAAGGAGGCAAAGGCGATCCTTGCTAAAGCCAGAGTGGAAAAGCTTCCTATCGTAGATGACAATTTCAATTTAAAGGGTCTTATCACGATTAAGGATATTGAAAAGCAGATCAAGTACCCTCTGTCTGCAAAAGACGAGCAGGGCCGTCTGCTCTGCGGAGCCGGCGTAGGCATTACTGCTAATGTATTAGAGCGTGTAGCTGCTCTGGTAGAAGCAAAGGTAGATGTAATTGTTCTTGACTCTGCCCATGGTCATTCTGCCAACGTGATCCGCTGTGTGAAGATGATCAAGGATGCATTTCCGGATCTTCAGGTAGTGGCAGGAAATGTGGCTACCGGTGAGGCGACCAGAGCTTTGATCGAGGCAGGTGCGGACTGTGTAAAGGTAGGTATCGGCCCCGGTTCCATTTGTACGACCCGTGTGGTGGCAGGTATCGGCGTACCTCAGATCACAGCCGTTATGGACTGTTACAATGTGGCAAAGGAATACGGCATCCCGATTATCGCTGACGGCGGCATCAAGTATTCGGGTGATGTTACAAAGGCGATCGCAGCAGGCGGCAGCGTGTGCATGATGGGAAGCATGTTTGCAGGCTGCGATGAGAGTCCGGGTACCTTTGAACTGTACCAGGGACGTAAGTACAAGGTATACCGCGGCATGGGATCCATCGCTGCCATGGAGAACGGAAGCAAGGACCGCTATTTCCAGACCGACGCCAAGAAGCTGGTGCCGGAGGGTGTAGAAGGCCGTGTGGCATACAAGGGTATGGTAGAGGATACCGTATTCCAGCTGTTAGGCGGTTTAAGAGCCGGTATGGGCTACTGCGGAGCCAAGGATATACCCACTCTGCAGAATACGGCAAGATTCGTGAAGATCTCTGCCGCTTCCTTAAAGGAAAGCCATCCTCACGATATTCACATCACAAAAGAAGCTCCCAACTACTCGATTGACGAGTAAGAGGGGGAGAAAAGAAAGCCCGGAGAAAGCGCGATATCTTTCTTCGGGTTTTATTTATGAAATAAAAGATGGGATCGGTGAAAAGAAGCATTCAGGTGTATTCTTGACTTTCCCGCCCCCCAATGCTAGAATAAATACCATGGATAAGAAGAGAATAGCAGTTTGTATTACAGGAATTTTGATCATAGCGGCCTGTCTGACGGGGTGCCAAAAGCATAGGGAACCTGTCAGCAGGTCTTCTTTTTTGCTCAACACATTTATTACGGTAACGCTTTACGATTCCAGAGAGGAAGAGATCCTGGATGGGGTGACGGAGCTTTGCTCAGAATATGAAAAGAAGTTCAGCACCACCATAGAAACCAGTGAAATTTATGCAATGAACCACAGAAAGCAGGGAGAACGGGAGTTTACTGTGTCACAGGATACGGCGGAGCTGATAGAAAAAGGACTGGAGTACAGCCGGCTGTCAGATGGGGCCTTTGATATCACCATAGAACCCTTAAGCCGTCTGTGGGATTTTTCGGGCTCAGATCCTCATGTACCGTCAGAGGAAGCAATCCGGAAAGAACTTTTAAAGGTAGGGTATGAAAGAGTTGCGGTAAACGGCAATACAGTGGTTTTTGCAGATGATCTGGTATCTATTGATCTGGGAGCGATCGCCAAAGGGTATATTGCAGACCGCATGAAAGAATATCTTAAAGAGCAGGGTGTAGAGAGCGCCATTATCAATCTGGGAGGCAATGTCCTTTGTCTGGGGGAACGGCCCGGAAATAAGCCATTTAAAATCGGTCTTCAAAAGCCCTTTGCAGAGCGGTCCGAGACAGTGGCGGCTTTGGATATCCGTGATATGTCTGTAGTTTCTTCCGGGGTATATGAGCGCCATTTTGAGGAAAATGGAGTCAATTACCATCATATTTTGAATCCATCTACCGGATGGCCCTATGAAAATGGCCTTACTCAGGTCACGATCCTGTCTGAGCAGTCCGTAGATGGTGATGGACTGAGCACGGCCTGTTTTGCGCTGGGATTGAAAGAAGGAATGGAGCTTGCACAGTCCTTAGAGGGCGTGTATGCGGTATTTGTTACAGAGGATGGGACGCTTCATTATTCTAAGGGAGCAGAGGCCTTTATCAGCAGCCCATAAATATAGAAACTTAACTTTACATTTTTTGCAGGCTGCCATATAATGAGAACGTGTTTACATACAGAAATACGAGGAATAAAATGTTTGAAGCAATATGGAAAAAATGTGTAAATTATGAAACGATCAGTTATCTGATCTGCGGGATCCTGACTACGGCAGTAGATTTTGTGTGCTATGCCATGTTTCGCCGTATGGATATGGGAGTGGGAATGGCACAGGCTTTTTCCTGGGGGGCAGCTGTGCTGTTTGCCTATGTGGTGAATAAGCTGATCGTATTTAAAAATTATGATCTCAGGCCATCCTATCTTGTGAAGGAGGCAGGCGCTTTTTTGATGACAAGAGGAATTTCAGGCGTGGCTGTCTGGCTGCTGATGGTTGTTATGGTAGCGCTTGGAGAGGGAAGAGGCTTTTTATATGAGATGTTCTGCAAGATGGTATCTTCTGCGGTGAACCTGGTGGCAAATTATATTTTCAGCAAGCTGTGGATTTTTAAAAAAGGTCAGAGAGCAAGGGGAAACAGCAGTGAAACGAGAAGAGATCGTTCAGGCAGAACGGGAACTGGATGCGGTATTGGAGCTGATCCAGGAGTCGGAGGAGATTTCAGGAAGGGATGACATAAAAGAGGAGCGTATGAAAGAAAGAAATCGGATTCAGGAAGCAGAGGCAGAAGAAAGCCTGACCCGTATTAATATGGAAGACACAGCAGATATGCTGCAGTATGAAGCGTGCCGGGAATTAAAACGCTGCCGGGACGTTCATATCCTGCGTCCGGGTGATAGCCTTCTGGCTGCTTTTTTTGTTCCGGTGCTTGTTTTGGTGGTTATCTTTGCACAGAGAGGTATTTTCCCTTTTGGGGAAGAATGTTTTCTGCGTACGGATATGTACCATCAGTATGCGCCGTTTTTCTCTGAATTTCAGTATAAGCTGACTCACGGAGGAAGTCTGCTTTACAGCTGGGATATCGGTATGGGGGTAAATTTCTCAGCATTGTATGCCTATTATCTGGCAAGTCCCATGAACTGGCTTGTGGCTCTTTGTCCCAGGCAGTTTTTGATTGAGTTCATGACGGTTTTGATTGTCATAAAAACAGGATTGTCCGGCTTGTCTTTTACCTGGTACCTTAGAAAACATACGGGAACCAGGGAGTTTGGTTCCTGCTTTTTCGGCATTTTTTATGCATTAAGTGGCTATATGGCAGCCTACAGCTGGAATATCATGTGGCTGGACTGTATCCTTTTATTTCCGGTCATTCTTTTCGGGCTGGAACGGCTGGTAAAGGAAAAAAAGGGGATGGTTTACTGTATTGCCCTGGGGCTTTCCATCCTGTCAAACTATTATATCTCCATCATGATCTGTATTTTTATGGTGATCTATGCAGCGGTTCTGGTGATTTTATATCCTCCGAAGAAGGGAAAGGAGTTCGCAGCCACAGCCGGCAGATTTACGCTGTATTCCCTTTTGGCCGGCGGACTGGCGGCAGTGGTCCTGCTGCCGGAAATTTATGCCCTTCAGGCCACCGCTTCAGGAAATTTTGACTTTCCAAAGACAGTCAGTTCCTATTTTTCCATATTTGACATGATCGCCCGCCATATGGGGAACGTACAGACAGAGATCGGACTGGATCATTGGCCCAATATTTACTGTGGGGTAGCTGTTTTGATGCTCCTGCTCCTGTATCTTGGGAATAAGAACATTAAAATAAAGGAAAAAGCAGTATATTTCAGTCTTCTGCTCTTTTTCTACGCAAGTTTTTCTGTTAATGTACTGAATTTTATCTGGCATGGCTTTCATTATCCCAACAGCCTTCCCTGCCGTCAGTCCTTCATCTATATCGCGCTGGTGCTGGTGATGTGCTATAAGGCGTATTTGGAGCTTAAAAATACACCCTGGAAGCATATTGTTATGGCCTTTTGGGGAGCTGCAGCCTTTGTGATCCTGGCTGAAAAGCTGGTAGATAATGAGGAACAGTTCCATTTTGCCGTATTTTATGCAGCTATCCTGTTTCTGGCTCTGTATACGGGCTGTATTTATCTGTATCACAGCCGGAAATGGTGTCGGGATGGGGTTCTTTTAGCAGTGCTGGGACTGGTATTTTGTGAGTCGGCAGTCAATATGGCGGTAACGAGTATTCCCACAACCAGCCGCACAGCCTATGTAAAAGATAATGAAGATACCATGCTTTTGGCAGACAGCATCCGCTCCTCGGTATTTTACCGGATTGAAAAGGGTGAAAGCCGAACCAAAAATGATGGGGCATGGATGAATTTCCCTTCTGCCTCCCTGTTTTCTTCCGTAGCCAGCGCTGCTATGTCGGACTTTTTTAAAAGCGTAGGCTGTGAGAGCTCCACCAATGCGTACAGTGTAAAAGGAAGTACGCCCTTTATTGACGCTCTTTTTGCTGCCCGTTACGGCATTTATCCGGATCAGCAGCCTGCGGACAGCTTAAAGGAGCAGATTGGCCGTCAGGGTTCCATGTGGCTTTATGAAAATAAACATACCCTTCCGGTGGGGTTTGTGATGCCTCAGGATATGGAAACCAACTGGGTTCTTGATTCGGGAAATCCGGCAAATGTGCAGAATGATCTTTCTTCCGTACTGGGAGTAAGCAATCTGCTTGTGCCGGCAGAGGGAGTATCGGAAGGAAAGAAGTTTACCTTTACAGCAGATGCCTCCGGCGATTATTATGTCTATGTGACCAATAAAAAGGTAGAAGAGGTTTCCGCCGAAATAGGGGAGAGAAGTCTTTCCTTTGATAATGTTGACAGGGGCTATTTTCTGGAGCTGGGCTATCTGCCAAAGGGACAGGAGGTAATCCTTCAGTCCAAAACAGATGGAAATCCTGCCATGCAGGCGGAAATCTGGCGTTTTGATCCGGAGGCCATGGAGGAGATTTATCAGTGTCTGAGCCAATCGCCTCTTGAACTTTCCAGCTGGACGGATACCGGCCTTGCAGGAAGCATAAATACGCCGGAGGGAGGAACCATGTTTACCAGCATTCCCTATGATAAGGGATGGAAAATCTGGGTAGACGGGACGGCTGTTTCAGGGCGTCCGGTGTTTGATGCATTTCTGGGCGTGGATCTGGAACCCGGCGAGCATAAGATCCGGCTGTCCTATGAGCCTCAGGGGCTAAAGACAGGTGCCGTTATTACAGGCGTAAGTGTGGCCGCTGTGGCAGCACTGGCTGTCTGTGGCTGGATGAAAAATAAAAAGAAATTTCTAAAATAAATCATATATAAAGGAGACTACTATTATGAAGCTTTGGGGCGGACGTTTTACCAAGGAGACAGATCAGCTGGTACAGAATTTTAACGAATCCCTTTCATTTGACCAGAAATTTTACCGTCAGGATATCAGAGGCAGCATTGCCCATGTAAAGATGCTGGCAAAGCAGGGAATTCTTTCTGAAAAGGACAGAGATGATATCATCGAAGGGCTGGAGGGCATCCGCAGGGATCTGGATGAGGGAACACTGGCCATTTCTGCGGATTCCGGTTATGAAGACATCCATTCTTTTGTGGAGGGAACTCTTACGGAGCGCATTGGAGAGGCTGGAAAGCGTCTTCACACAGGCCGTAGCCGCAACGATCAGGTGGCTCTTGATATGAAGCTCTATACCAGAGATGAAATTGACGAGATTGACAGCCTGGTAAAGAAGCTGCTGGAGGAGCTTCTTGTGATCATGGAAGCCAATACGGAAACCTTTATGCCGGGTTTTACCCATCTGCAGAAGGCGCAGCCTATTACGCTGGCCCATCACATGGGAGCCTATTTTGAGATGTTTTCAAGAGACCGTTCACGTCTGGCTGATATTCGGAAAAGGATGAACTACTGCCCATTAGGCTCCGGCGCACTGGCAGGAACCACCTATCCGTTGGACCGTGCCTATACTGCAGAGCTTCTGGACTTTGCAGGCCCTACCTTAAACTCCATGGATTCCGTATCAGACAGAGATTATCTCATCGAGCTTTTAAGTGCCCTGTCTGTTATTTCCATGCATTTAAGCCGGTTCTGTGAGGAGATTATTATCTGGAATACAAATGAGTACCGGTTTGTGGAGATTGACGATTCCTACAGCACCGGAAGCAGCATTATGCCCCAGAAGAAGAACCCGGATATTGCTGAGCTGATCCGCGGAAAGAGCGGCCGTGTCTATGGCGCCCTGATGTCCATGCTGACAACTATGAAGGGAATTCCTCTGGCTTATAATAAAGATATGCAGGAGGATAAGGAGCTTACCTTTGATGCTATTGATACGGTAAAAGGCTGTCTTGCCCTGTTTACAGGGATGATCTCCTCTATGACCTTCAGAAAAGATGTAATGGAAGCCAGTGCAAAGAGAGGCTTTACCAATGCAACGGATGCGGCTGATTATCTGGTAAATCACGGCGTTCCCTTCCGAGATGCCCATGGTATTGTAGGACAGCTGGTGCTTTTATGTATTGAAAAAGGCATTGCGCTGGATGATCTTTCCCTGGAGGAATATAAGGAGATCAGTCCCGTATTTAAGGAAGATATCTATGAAGCAATCAGCATGAAGGCCTGTGTCGAGAAGCGCATGACCATTGGTGCTCCCGGGCCTGAGGCAATGAAGCAGGTAATTGCTGTTTATAAAAAGCAGCTGCAGTAACGGCAGGTAATTGATTGCATACAGAGGATGAAATATATGAAAAAAATGGGGGGCGCTTGTAACATGGAAACCACTAGAAAGAGAAGCCGTATTTTTACCATCTGCGCGGTGCTGGTTGCTATGTTCTGTCTGGCAGTAGGTGCTGGAAATACCGTATCCTTTGAACGGATGATGAACCAGGTGGTAGAGCGGTATGTGTCAGAAAACAATCAGCAGGTTGCAAGCCAGATTTCATACCGTCTGAAAATGGGAAGAGAGTTTGTATCGGACTTTGCCGATACCCTGAGCCGAATGCCCCAATTTCTTCTCACAGAGGATTTTATATCCAGAAAGACAGCCGCCGTGGAGCTGGAAGGACTTATGGTTCTTTTTGAAGACGGCAGTGTGTTTCCCGAATCTGCCTGTCCGGATTATCTGAGCCAGTGGTTTGAGAAAAATCCGGACATATGGGAAAAACAGGTAACCTCCTATGTAGCAGATCAGAATCTTATCTTTACTGCTCCTGTACATTATGGGGATGGAACAGAAGCGGTTGTAGTAGGACTTCAGAACTACTGGAGCATCAAGGCTCTGGTCTTCCGGGCAGATTATCAGGAGCAGGGAGCCAGCTTTCTCATTGACAGAAAAGATGGAGAGATCCTGATCGCAGATGAAAAGTCAGCTTTATCAGTTACAGATCAGCAGCTCTATGCTCTTCTAGAGACAGGAAGGGAGCTGGAAGGAGACGGGCAGGTCTATGAAGCGGTGATGCCGAACGGACAGGAGGTTTTTGTTTCCCTGTATGAGGTAAGGGATACGGACTGGGTACAGGCAGCCGTGATCCCGTCCGATTTTCTGATGGCCCAGATCGAACGTCATATGGATGTTTATGCCGCGGTAGTAGTGGCTGTCATGGTTTTGCTGGGCGTATTGATCGGACATCTGATGAAGGAAAACCAGAGGTGGGAGAGGCTTTCTGTTACAGAGCCTCTTACCGGAGGCTGGAGCCGCGAAGGCTTTATAAAGCTGGGTACGCAAAATACGGAAGGACACAGGCTTCACGAATGGATCGTTGTGTATCTGAATATTAAAGATTTCCGATATATTAACGAAAGCTGGGGCGAAGAAGATGGGAATCTGATGCTTCAGTTTATCTACCGTATGCTTTCCGGACTTATAAATGAAGAGGAACTGGTGAGCAGGAGCAGCATGGATCATTTCTTCCTGTTATTAAAGGAAGAGGACGATCGGGAGGTCAACCGTCGAATCCTCAAAATGAAAGAAGCAGTAAACGAGCGGATCCGTTGTAAATTCAGCGAGTACAGCATTGATTTTGCGGTTGGCGCCTGCCGTCTGGATATTGCAGGAGGAGTTCCTACAGCGATGAATAAGGCAATTTATGCCAGCAAGCTGTCGGATACAGACAATGTATGCAGCTTTTACAATGCAGGTATTGCAAATATGCTTGAAAGGGAGGAGCGGCTGAATACTCTTTTTGAGGATTCTGTAAAAAACAGGGATTTCAAGGTTTATCTTCAGCCGAAAGTGTCTCCTTCAGAAGCCAGAGCCTGTCAGGCAGAGGCCCTTGTAAGATGGTTTCATCCCCAGGAAGGGGTGATCTATCCCTCTGAATTTATTCCGATTTTTGAGAAAAACGGGAAAATCTGCTCCCTGGATCTTTATATGTTTGAAGAGGTCTGCCGCCTGATCGATCGCTGGATCAAGGAGAAAAAGACACTGGTTTCCATATCGGTCAATGTGTCGCGATTCCACCTAAGAGAGGCTGGCAGCGAGATATGGAAGGAGTATAAACGGATCCTTGACCGATATGATATTCCTGAAGGCGTGATAGAAATGGAGCTTACGGAAACCATTCTTTTGGAGGAAAATCAGATTCCTTTTGTAAAAGCCGTCTTAAACGGTTTCCGGTCCTGCGGACTTCGTGTTGCATTGGATGATTTTGGCTTTGCTTATTCATCCCTTTCCATGTTAAAAGAGTTTGCAGTTGATACACTAAAGATGGATCGCAGTTTTTTTGTCAACGAAAATGACAAATCAAGAAAAATTGTAGGAAGCATTATTCAGCTGGCACACAGCCTGGATATGGATGTGGTAGCTGAAGGAATTGAAGCAAAGGAACAGGTGGAAATGCTGAGGAAGATGGGCTGCGACCTGATTCAGGGTTATGTCTATTCTAAGCCTCTGCCTGTTGGGGAATTTGATCAGTGGAGAGAGGAGTATGACAGGTAACAGTATAAAAAAGACTTTGCCCGGAATGGCAAGGTTTATGATACTGATTTTAATTATTTTGATCCTTCCGACGAATGTGGCATTACAGTTATATATACAGCATCAGAACCAGAATTCAGAAGAGATATTCTGGCAGCTGGAACAGCTTATACGGAACAATATATATGATCTGGAGCGGGAGAAAAGGGACTTTTCTCAAAAATGTATTCAGTCAGCTAAAATGGCTGCCTATTTTGTGGAACATAATCCGGGGTATATTACAGATCTGGAGCATACGAAGGAGCTGGCTGAAAAGCTGGATGTAGATGAGATCCATTTTATTGATCCTCAGGGGGAGATTTATGCGGGTACCCATCCCAGGTATTATGGTTTTACATTCCGGGATGGAGAACAGATGCAGTTTTTTCTTTCCATGCTGGAAGATACTTCTCTGGAGTTGTGTCAGGAGATCACTCCCAATACTGCAGAAGGAAAGATGATGGAGTATGCGGCAGTATGGATGGAAGATAAAAGCGGAATTGTCCAGATTGGGATGGAACCCAAACGCCTTTTAAAGCAGATGGAGGAAAAAAGCCTGAAAAAGGTGGTTTCTGAGATACCTTCCGGTCTTATGGGATATCTGCATATAATCAATACAAACACAGGAAAGATCGAAGCTTCGACTGTCCCTGGAATGAACGGGCTGGATATTCATGAAGAACTTAAAACGGAAGATAAAATAAAAGCTCCTGCTTCCGGCCACTATCGGTATAACGGCCGGAAATTCTGTGTTTATACAAAATATTACGGTCAATATCTCCTGGTGCGTTCTTTTGTGTCAGCTTATCCGCTGCGCAGCGCGGTGCAGTCTACTTTGCTTGTATTTCTCTATATACTGGGGGCGTCTGTGGCCGTTCTGTGGATTATCATGTGGTACATGAAAGTAAAACTTGCAGGGAATCTGACTGCGATTGTAGGTGAATTGAAAAAAATAGAAGGGGGAGATCTGACCAATCTTACCATCCACACGGGAATTTTAGAATTTGACGAGCTGGTTCAGTATATCAATGCTCTTTTAAAGAGTATCCGTTTAAACTGGGATAAGATGGATCATGTGATTGAAAACAGCCGTGTTCCGGTGGGAGTATTTGAATATAACCATTTTTATAAAAAAACCTTTATGAACAACCGTATTCTGAAAATTCTTGGGATTTCTGATGCAGATGAAAATAATGATGCTTTGAGCAGCAGGATAAGGAAAAAGCTGGAAGAAGCGGAGAACCATCCTGTGGATGCAGGAAAATCTCTTTATGAATATGACAGAAACGGGGAAACGGTTTTTGCCAGAATTGAAAAATTTACAGATGAACAGAGTACGACCTGGTGCGTTACGGACGTTTCCCAGTGGTGGAATGAGATCAATCGCTTAAGAGAACAGAGCAGCAGAGACAGCCTGACGCTGCTTTATAACCGCCGGGGCTTTACGGAACGGCTGGAGGCTCTGTTTGCCGATCCCGGAGCTATTGGAAGCGGAGTGATGATCATGCTGGATGCAGATGGACTAAAGGGGATCAATGACATGTACGGACATCACATGGGAGATGTTTATTTACGTCAAATTGGCCGTCAGATTGAATTTTCGGGAGAGAAACGTTTTATCAGCGCCAGAATGGGAGGCGATGAATTTTCGGCATTTCTTTATGGTTACGCTTCAAAGGAGGAGGCAGAGAAGGTTCTCCGGGACTTTGAGGCTCATCGCGGCGAGGTTTTTATGGATCCTGAGATGAAACATATTTTGGGAACTGTGGAATTTTCCGTTGGATATGCGTTTTATCCGGAGGACGGAACGGATTACCATGTGCTGATGCATATTTCGGATGAACGGATGTATGAAGAGAAAAAGAAACGTAAAGGCAGAAGGAGCAGAGAAGAATGAAACTGTTTCATCTTTCGGATCTTCATCTTGGAAAACGGGTAAATGAGTTTTCCATGCTGGAGGATCAGCAGTATATTTTGAGCCGTATTCTGGAATGGGTTCATAAGGAGAAGCCGGATGTACTGATCCTGGCGGGTGATATCTACGACAAAGCAGTACCGTCTGCAGAGGCGGTCAGCCTGTTTGACTGGTTTCTTACAGAGCTTGCAGACAGAGCGTGTCCGGTGTGTATTGTAAGCGGAAACCACGATTCGGCAGAGCGGCTGGCATTCGGCGCCAGGCTTATGAATGCCAGAAATATTTTTCTGTCCCCGGTTTATGAGGGGAAGGTGGAGACGGTTGACTTTAAGGATTCCTTTGGAAGGATCCGGATCCACCTTATGCCTTTTGTGCGTCCTTTATCGGTACGCCATGCATTTCCCAAGGAGGCGGAAGGGATCGTTGATTATCAGACAGCTTTAAGGACTGCAGTGGAGCATATGGAGCTGCTAGAAGGAGAACGGAATGTGCTTGCAGCTCATCAGTTTATCACAGGGGCTATGAGCTGTGAATCAGAAGAAGTGACTGTAGGGGGGCTGGACAATGGGGACGCCTCCCTCTTTGATGCGTTTGACTATGTGGCCTTAGGCCATATCCACAGCCCTCAGAGTGTGGGGCGCAAAGAGGTGCGCTACTGCGGTACGCCTCTTAAGTATTCCTTTTCTGAAGTATCCCAGGAGAAATCCATTACCGTGGTTGAATTGGAAGAAAAAGGAAATGTGCAGATAAAAACTCTTCCTCTCATACCGCTGCGTGATATGAGAAAGATACGCGGTACGTATATGGAGGTAACGGATCGGGCTTTTTATGAGGGAACCGATCAGCAGGATTATATCCAGGTGACTCTTACAGATGAGGAGGATATACCGGATGGTCTCCAGAAGCTGCGTACCATTTACCCTAATATTATGCGCCTGGAATACGATAACCGCCGTACCAGAAAAGACGCAGAGATAAGAGAATGGGAAAAGCAGGAAGAGCTTTCGGAGCTGGAGTTGTTTTCGCGGTTTTATGAGCAGCAGAACAATCAGCCCATGAGCCCAGAGCAGGAAGCGTTTGTCAAACATATTATGGAAGAGATAAAGGAATAGAGGATGAAACCGGAAAAGCTGATCATAAGCGCCTTTGGGCCTTATGCGGAGGAAATTGAAATTGATTTTGAAAAGCTGGGAGACAGGGGCCTGTTTTTGATCACAGGAGATACGGGGGCCGGGAAAACGACGATTTTCGATGCCATTTCCTTTGCCTTGTACGGAGAAGCCAGCGGAGAGATCAGAGAAGCGGGAATGTTTCGAAGCAAATATGCATCAGAGCAGACGCCCACATTTGCAGAGCTGACTTTTTCTATTCAGGAAAAGAGATACCGTGTCCGACGTAATCCGGAGTATCTGCGTCCAAAAGGGAGAGGAACCGGCTTTACTGTTCAGAAAAGTGATGCGGAACTGATCTTTTTTGACGGCCGTCCGCCAATCGTAAAGAATAAGGAGGTCACAAAGGCTGTTACAGAACTTTTGGGGCTGGACTACCGCCAGTTCACTCAGATTGCTATGATCGCCCAGGGAGATTTTCAAAAGCTTCTCTTAGCCGGAACCGCAGAGCGGTCAGAGATTTTCAGGCGTATTTTTCATACAGAGCCTTGTCAGGAACTTCAAAATCGTTTGAAATATGCAGTAAAAGAACGCTGGAAGGACTATGATGAGATGCGGCGCAGTATCAGTCAGTATCTGGACGGAGTACAGTGCGGATGTGCGCCGGAAATTGACGCAGAATTTAAGACTCTGAAAAAAGAACATTTTGACGGAAAAGCCGTCCGCGGCATGGAACTTTTGAGCCGGCTTCTGGAGATGGATAAGAACAGCCTGTTTCAGCTGGATAAGGAGATCAGAGGACTGGAGGAAGAAATCCAGGAACAGGATCAACTTCTGGGAAAAGCAGAACAGAGGCGCAGGCTGGTACAGGAGTTAAAGCTTAGGGAAACAGAAGAAAGGGAACTGGCTCCGGTTCTGGAGGAACGTGCCGTGCAGCTTAAGGAAGCAGAAGAAAGGACAGTTTACTGCAAAGCGCTTGATGAAAAGATACGGAAGGGAATGGGGCAGTTAGAGCAGTTTACGGCGCTTTCTGGTCTGAAGAAGGAACTTAAGGATAAGGAAAGCAGTCTGCAAAAGATCCAGGAAGAGTATGGGCTTTGCAGGAAGCAGGAAGAGCTTTTGGAAGAAGAAATCCAAAAAGGGAAAAACAGGCAGGAAGCGCTTGCAGGAGCAGAAGCAAGGCGGGAGCAGTTAGCCTACGAAACAGAGCGAACGACGGCCAGAAAAACAGAACTGGTAAGCTGCGGGAAGCGGTATTTCCAGCTGTTGGAGGCCGGGAAGCAGGAGCGGGAGGCAATCCGTCTGGATGAGGAGGCATTAAAGGAACAGGAAGCAGCTCTTGCAAAGGGACAGGAAAAAATCGACAGCCTGATGGACCGGGATGTGCTTTTAGTGAAAAAAACAGAGGAAGCAAGAGGATTAAAGCAGTTAGATCAGGTCTGTGGCCGCTGGAAGGAAAAAGAGGAAACGCTTTTAAAGATTCAGGAGCAGTACCGTCTGGCAAGTGTGGAAAAATCCCGTCTCAGACAGGAGTATGACCAGTTTGAGCAGCTCTTTTTGGATGCACAGGCGGGGATTTTGGCAGATCATTTAAAAGAAGGGGAAAGATGTCCGGTCTGCGGCTCTCTTCATCATCCGGCGCCTGCCATAAGGCCTGAACGGGTTCCGGAAAAGACAGAATTGGAGCAGAAAAAAGCCAGGCTGAGCCAGGCTGAGGATCGGGTTCGGGCGCTTTGCGCAGAGGCAGAGCATGGGAACCGGGAATGTGCAGAGCTTGGCAAGAGCATCCGGTCTGGTCTGGGAACGGAGGAGACGGATATAAGACCGGAGCAGGCGGGGCAGATCTTGAAACTTCGTATCGCAGCGCTTTCCGGACAGATCGCTCAGATTTCAGAGGAAATTGTCCTGCGAAAAAAACTTGGGAGGCTGCAGGAACAGGAACAAAGAAGGTGGAAGGAAAGCCAGGAACAGTATCAGAACCGTCTGCGCCGAATGGAGGTAATACGGACGCAGAAGGAACAGGCCTTACAGGATATCCAAACAGCTCTGGGACGGGAAGAAGAGGAGGCTTATATTCTTACGGCTTTGAAACAGGCTGTCCAGAGCCTGGAAGCAGAACTCAAAGGACTGAAAGAGAAAACAGCCTCCAATCAGGCGCTTGTTCAGGAATTTATTTCTCTCAGGCAGATCCTTTTGCAGAAGGAACAGGCGCTTTCAGCCTGCAGGGAAAGGATCAGCCGGCTGAGAGCGGAAGAAGCCTCCCTGAAAGCCAAAATGGATTCTCTGAGGGAGCAGGAAAAAGAGAAGAACGAGCATCTGGAAGACTGGAAAGAAGAGACGCTCTCTGTACAGATTGAAAGCTGGCGCAGGGAAAAGTCCGGACTGGAAAAGTCCTATGAGCAGGCAGCCGAAGCATTTCGGAAATGTAATACCAGGTTTACAGCCTTACAGTCTGCCGTTTCCACGCTGAGAGAGCAAAATAAGGAAGCAGAGCTGCTTTCTGAGCCGGAAATTCTGGCCTGTAAAGCCATACTTTCTGAAAAAAAAGAGAAAAAAGCCGCACAGCGAAGCCAGCTGTATGCGGAAATGGAGAATAACCGCCGTATTTTTAATGCAGTTCAGGGGAAGGAAGCGAAGATGGCAGCTGCGGAACAGGAGTATGTGTGGATGAAGGCTCTGGCCGATACAGCGGGAGGAACATTAAGCGGAAAGCCGAAAATCGAATTTGAAACCTATGTCCAGACCGCGTTTTTTGACCGTATCCTGCGAAGGGCGAATCTCCGCCTGATGACTATGAGCAGCGGTCAGTATGAATTAAAGCGTCAGGCGGCAGGAGAAAATAAAAAAGAGAAGGCAGGACTGGAATTAAATGTCATTGACCATTATAATGGAAGTGAACGCAGTGTGAAAACACTCTCCGGCGGAGAAACTTTCCAGGCATCTTTGTCCCTGGCTTTGGGGCTGGCAGATGAGATACAGTCAAATGCCGGAGGAATCCGCCTGGACGCTATGTTCGTGGATGAGGGCTTTGGCTCTCTGGATGAGGAAGCTCTAAACCAGGCTATGAAGGCTCTCTACAGTCTGGCAGAAGGGCAGCGGATGGTGGGGATTATTTCCCATGTATCTGAATTAAAAGAGAGGATCAGCCGAAGGATTACTGTAACTAAAAACCGCAAAACAGGCGGTGTGGGAAGCACAGTCCAGGTGAGCGGAGAATCATAAAAGAAAAAGGGGTAATTTAAGATGGATCAAACAAAGAAGAAACTGGCGTTACTGGGAAATGGATATCTGTCCGGGATTGTAGTCGAGGCGTATAATATGGGACTGCTTGAGGACTATAAACTTACCGGCATCCTGGGACGGACAAAGGAGAAAACAGAGGCGCTGGCTGCAAAGGCAGGCTGCAGAGCCTGCAGCACCATTGAAGAGCTGATGGAGGACAAGCCGGATTATGTGGCAGAAGCTGCGTCTGTAAAATCCATTAAAGACTATGCCAAAACCATTCTCTGTCAGGGAGCCAGCCTGGTCGTTCTTTCCATCGGAGCATTTGCAGACCAGGAATTTTATGAGCAGGCAAAAAACTGTGCTATGGAGCACGGCACCAGGATTTATCTGGCATCCGGAGCGGTAGGCGGCTTTGATGTGCTTCGCACCACATCTTTGATGGCCCTGGCACAGAAGATGAAGGCAGAGGGGCTGTCTGCTTCTGAGGCCGGAAGTCTGGACGGTTATCTTACAGCCGGAATTTCTACCAGAAAAGGGCCGGCATCCCTGATGGGAACACCGGTCTTTAAAGATTATTTCATGACAGATCCAGAAGAAGCGGCTGCTTTTTCCGGCAGCGCGAAGGAGGCTATCGGTCTTCTGCCGACCAAGGTAAATGTGGCGGTCGCTTCCTCTCTTGCTACAGCAGGCCCGGATGAAACTACAGTGGATATCACCAGTGTTCCCGGTATGGCAGGAGACGACCACAAAATTACGGCAAAGATCGGCGGTCCGGATGAGGTAGAGGCAGTAGTAGATATCTATTCCCGTACCAGCGCCATTGCAGGATGGAGCACCGTAGCCGTGCT
The DNA here is from genome assembly GCF_001517625.2 of Clostridium sp. AT4. Taxonomy (GTDB): domain Bacteria; phylum Bacillota; class Clostridia; order Lachnospirales; family Lachnospiraceae; genus Enterocloster. Next base: position 90,558 of record NZ_LN999826.1, read on the forward strand.
GAGAAATATCCTGTCACCTGTTGTATTTTAACCGACTTTATATTTAAAATGATAATATCCGAAAATAGATTATAAGAAAGGAGATAGAAATGTTTCGTAAACTGACTGCCATTGAACCGGTCAGCCTGGAGGACTGGGCGGAGGAAAAGCTTCATACCTATGCAGAAGAAGTTGTATTATACAGAGATATCCCTGAAAATGATGAGGAGATCATCCGGCGCATCGGTGATTCAGATGCGGTTTTAGTAAGCTATACCACAAGGATTGGACGGAATGTGATTGAGGCATGTCCACAGATCCGTTATATCGGTATGTGCTGCAGCCTTTATTCAGAGGAGAGCGCCAATGTAGATATTGCCTGCGCCAGAGAGAGAGGAATCCGTGTACTGGGCATCCGGGATTACGGAGACCGGGGTGTGGTAGAATTTGTTTTAAGCGAGCTGGTGCGGTTCCTTCACGGGTTTGACCGCCCCATGCTCTATGACATCCCTACGGAGATTATCGGTTTAAAGGCTGGTATCATCGGCCTTGGTGTTTCCGGAACCATGATTGCAGAGGCGCTGCAGTTTATGGGAGCGGAGGTTTCCTATTTCAGCCGTACCCGCAAGCCGGAAAAGGAGGCAGCAGGCTTTGCCTACCGTCCGTTAAAGGAGCTTTTGGCAGAAAGTCAGGTGGTATTTGCCTGTCTGAATAAAAATGTGATCCTGCTTCACAAAGAGGAATTTGACGCTTTGGGAAAGGGAAAGCTTCTTTTTAACACATCCATTGGGCCGGCTCATGAGGTGGAGGCGCTGGCAGAATGGCTGGATCATGAGGGTGGTTATTTTATCTGCGACACCGCAGGAGCCCTTGGAGATACAGAAGGCATTTTAAAGGATCATCCAAACGTTATCTGCGCAGGGGTTTCTGCTGGAAGAACCAGACAGGCCTTTGGCCTTTTAAGCAAAAAGGTACTGGATAATATTGAAACCTGTTTAAGAGGAATGGAAGAATGAAAGCGCTGGTAATTGCTGAAAAGCCTTCTGTGGCCCGTGACATTGCCCGCGTGCTGAAATGCGGAAAAAATATAAATGGAGCCATTGAGGGAGAACGCTACGTAGTAACCTGGGGGCTGGGCCATCTGGTGGAACTGGCGGATCCGGAGAGCTACGACGCCCGCTATAAGGAGTGGAGGATGGAGGATCTTCCCATGATTCCCGATCCTTTTAAGCTGGAAGTGATCAAACAGACCGGAAAGCAGTATCAGGCAGTAAAATCCCAGCTTCACCGGAAGGATATTTCCCAGGTGATCATTGCCACAGATGCGGGACGGGAAGGAGAGCTGGTAGCGAGGCTGATTCTTAAAAAGGCGGGAAGCCGTCTGCCGATTAAGCGGCTTTGGATCTCATCCGTTACGGATAAGGCGATTAAAGAGGGATTTGCCTCCTTAAAAGACGGAAAAGAGTATGAATCCCTCCGGGACGCCGCATTGTGCAGGGCCGAGGCAGACTGGCTGGTTGGGATCAACAGCACCAGGGCATTGACCTGCAAATATAATGCTCAGTTATCCTGCGGACGGGTGCAGACGCCTACATTAGCCATGATTGCAGCCAGAGAGGAGCGGATCAGAGCCTTTGTGCCGAAACCTTATTATGGAATGAAAGCCAGGGTTCAGGGGATTTCCTTTACCTGGCAGGATAAGGCTGCATCCAGCAGCAGTTCCTTTGACCGGGCGCGGATAGAGGGACTTTTGTCCTCTCTTAAAAATGAGCCTGCCCAGGCAGAGCAGATCAAAAGAACGCCCAAAAAGAAGCAGCCGCCGCTTTTATATGATCTGACAGAGCTTCAGAGAGACGCCAATAAACAGTATAATTATACAGCCAAGGAAACATTAAACATCATGCAGCGGCTGTATGAGAATCATAAGGTACTGACGTACCCCAGAACGGATTCCAGATATTTGAGCCAGGACATTGTCCCAACGATAAAGGAGCGCTTAAAAGCCTGCTCTGTAGGGCCATACCGAAAGATCGCAGGGACTCTAATCAACCGTCCTCTTGCCCAGAAGATGGCTTTTGTGGATAACTCAAAGGTTTCAGATCACCATGCCATCATTCCCACAGAACAGTTTGTCCAGCTGGATCACATGACCGTAGATGAGCGACGGATCTACGATCTGGTTGTCCGCCGCTTTCTGGCGGTGCTGTATCCGCCCTGCGAGTATGAGCAGACAGAGGTAACGGTACGGATCGGCAGCGAGCGCTTTACAGCCAGGGCCAATGTGGTTACCCAGACGGGCTGGAAGACAGCGTATGAGGGACAGAGCGGCTCATGGGAGGAAGATGAGAGCACGGAGGCAGCAGAAAGCAGCGCAGACAGCCAGAAACTTTTGAGCCTGAAGGAAGGAGATGTCCTGAAGGGAGTAGTTCTTGCCATGACGGAGGGGAAGACAAAGCCCCCTGCGCCCTTTAATGAGGCCAGCCTTCTGTCTGCCATGGAAAATCCGGCTGCTTATATGGAGTCAAAGGATAAGGCTATGGCAAAAACGCTGGGAGAGACAGGGGGACTTGGCACGGTAGCGACCCGTGCAGATATCATCGAAAAGCTTTTTTCCAGTTTTTTACTTGAAAAGCGGGGAAAGGATATTTTCCTCACCTCCAAGGCAAAACAGCTCTTAGAGCTGGTGCCGGAGGACTTAAAAAAACCGGAGCTTACCGCCCAGTGGGAGATGAAGCTTTCAGCCATTTCAAAGGGAGACTTAAAGCGGGATGCATTTATGGAAGAAATCCGTGACTACTGTAAGGAACTTCTGGGGCAGATTAAAACAGGAGAAGGGCAGTTTCGCCATGATAACCTGACCAATACCAAATGTCCGGTCTGCGGAAAACGGATGCTTTCTGTAAAGGGAAAAAACAGCCAGATGCTGGTTTGCCAGGACCGGGCCTGCGGTCACAGAGAGACTGTCTCCCGAACCTCCAATGCCCGCTGCCCTGTATGCCATAAAAAAATGGAGCTGCGGGGAAAGGGAGAGGGACAGATTTTCGTATGCAGCTGCGGTCACAAGGAGAAGCTGTTTGCTTTTAAGGACCGGAGAAAGAAGGAAGGAGCCGGCGTATCCAAAAAGGATGTGGCCCGCTACTTAAACCAGCAGAAAAAAGAAGAAACGGAACCATTAAACAATGCGTTTGCCGCGGCGCTTGCAGGGCTTAAGGTGGATCCGTAACATGTCCGGAAGGAAAAGAAAGAGGGAACAATATGGAACGAAGGATTGATCTGGCGGAAATTTCCGATGGAAAGCTTTACGGGGCAGAGGATATGGTAAAGGCGGACTGCGGAGACTGTGAGGGCTGCTCTGCCTGCTGTCAGGGCATGGGGGATTCCATTCTGCTGGATCCTTATGATATCTGCCGCCTGTCAGAGGGGCTTGGAAAAAGCTTTGAGGAGCTGATGAAGGAGGCTGTGGGTCTTAAAATGGCAGACGGACTGATCCTTCCGTATTTAAAGATGACGGGGGAGAAAGAGGCCTGTTCCTTTTTAAACTCAGAAGGCCGGTGTTCCATTCATACATTCCGGCCAGGCTTCTGCCGTCTCTTTCCTCTGGGCCGTCTTTATGAAAACGGAAGCTTCCGGTATTTTCTCCAGATCCATGAGTGCAGGAAGGAAAATCGGACAAAGGTACGGGTACGCAAATGGCTGGATACGCCTGATTTTGCGGCCTATGAGCAGTTTATCAGTGACTGGCACTACATGACAAAGGAATTGGGAGAAAGGATCCGTTCTTTGGGAGCAGAAGGGCAGGAGAAATCAAAAAAAATCTGTCTTTATGTGCTGAACCGGTTTTACATGGAGCCGTATGGAGAAACAAAAGGGTTTTATGAGGAATTTTACAGGCGGTTAGAACAGGCAAAAAAGGATTTGGAACTTAAAAACACCATGTACGTGCAGGAAAGGATAAAACAGGGATGAGAGAAAATATGAAGGAATTTACAGGGGGAATTGTGAAGACCCTTCTGTTTATCGGCCTTGTGATGTTCTTCTGTCCGGCCGTTGTATTTCTGGGGCTTTTTGCAGCGTCAAAGCTGGGGCTTACCACCTCCAGGGTTCAGGTTCCTTTAAGCCATGTGGCGATTGACGGAGAAGAAATACCCATTCCCCTGCAGGGAAAGGTTACGGAGGGAAAAGGATGGGTGCTGAGAAATTCCAAAGGCCAATACACACTGACTCTGGACGGACTAAAGGCAGGCAGCCTGGAAAGAAAGACTCCGGCTCTTGAAATCCAGGGAGATCTTACCCTGGTTTTGAAAAAGGGGACAGAGAGCGAACTTTTAAGTGCAGACGCCGCCCTGAAAAAGGGGGCAGGTACTCTTACCATACGCGGAGAAGGAAGCTTAAGGCTTCAGGGAGAAACGGCCCTGGAGGGGGAGTGGAAGGAGGAAACGCTTAATCAGGATGAACCCTCTGCCCTGCGGATCGAAGGGGGGAAACTGGTATTTACCGGAGAGGAAACGGCTCTTTATGAGGATACCGTAGAGCTTGCAGGCGGGGAGATACAGATTCAGTGTCTGAATGGAAAGGGAACAGGGATCAGGGCCCATACATTGGACGACCGTCACTTTTCAGGAAGTTTGGAAATGGAGGAATCAGAAGAATGAAGCTGACGATATTGTGCTATGACAAATGCAGTACCTGTAAAAAAGCCTTAAACTGGCTGGATGAAAAGGGGATTTCCTATGAAAAAAGACCCATTAAGGAACAGAATCCCTCAAAGGAGGAACTGGCCGTCTGGCATAAGAAAAGCGGCCTTCCCTTAAAGCGCTTTTTCAATACCAGCGGGAATCTGTATAAGGAGCTGGGCCTTAAGGACAAGCTGCCCCAGATGACAGAGGAGGAGCAGCTGGAGCTTCTTGCATCCGATGGTATGCTTGTAAAACGCCCTCTGGCAGTTACAGACCAGTGGGCCTTCCCGGGTTTTCGGGAAAAGGAGTGGGAGGATCATCTGGCAGACTGAGCTGTAAGATGATCCAGGGATTCAAAACGATATCCCATTTCTTCCCATTTTGTCAGCAGTTCATCCAGAATCTGTCCATTGGTTTTTGATGTACTGTGAAGGAGAACCACAGCCCCCGGATGGATGCGGCCTAAAAGCTTTTCAAAGGCCTCTTCCTTCGAGGGCTGTTTGTTTTCATACCAGTCCACATAGGCCAGGCTCCAGAAAAAGGTCTGATATCCCATATCCTTTGCCATCTGCAGATTGCTTTCACTGTATTTTCCCTGAGGGGGGCGGTAGTATCGCTTCATTTTCTGTCCAGTGGTCTGTTCATAGAGGGTTTCCAGATCGGACAGCTCCTTCTGGAAGGCTTCTTTGCTGGAAATTTTTGACATATCGGGATGGTGATAGGTGTGATTCCCTACAATGTGGCCTTCCGATACCATCCGTTTTACCAGTTCGGGGCTTGTTTCCAGATAGTTTCCTACTAAAAAGAAGGCCGCCGGTGCATGATGCTTTTTCAGTGCATCCAGGATTGGTTCGGTGTTTCCGTTTTCATAGCCTGCATCAAAGGTGAGATAGATTACCTTTTCATCCGGATTTCCGGCATACCAGGCATGATACTGTTTTAAATATTCGGCAGAGGCATTCCCAACGGGTGTTTTTCCTTTTTCAGGAAAACCCAGACCCCAGTTTCCGTCTGCAGACGCTTCCAGATGATCCGAAGGGCCGAAAAATCCCGCTTCTGCCTGTCTGGCAGTCCACTGGCCGGCTCCGTAGGCCATCAAAAACAATACTCCTGTGAGTATGATTCCCCAGAATGAAAAATCCCAGGATCCATCATTTTTCATAATAACAAACAGCTCCCTGTATACGGTTAGTTCAGTATACAGGGAGCTTCGTTTTATTATGACTGGATTTCAGAGCGGGCCGGCAAAAAGCGGAAGGTGAGAATACACACAACCATGACAAGGACAGCGATGACGGTCCATCCCAGGCCGGCGGAATACAGCGGAAGGGAGTGGAAGATAGGGCTTAAAACTCCAAGATCCAGGCCGATGTTTTCAGCTGCATAGATAACGCTTATGAATCCTACAGAGCCGATGGTGCAGGGATAGATAAAGGGAATATGTCCCAGTTTTGTATCACACAGTCCGAGCACGATCAGCATGATGGAAATGGGATAAATAGCATCCAGTACAGGTACGGAAATGCTTAAGATCACATTGAGCCCCTGATTGCAGACCACAAAGGAAAAACCTGCGATCAGAAGAACCAGCTGGCGGTAGGACAGCCGGGAAGTCAGGGTTGAAAAATACTGGGAAATAGAGGTGATCAGTCCCACGCAGGTTGTCAGGCAGGCCAGCGTAAAGATAGCTGCCAGAAGGATGGCGCCCGTATCCCCGAAGAGCTGATGCACGATGCAGCGCAGAGTCCATGCGCCGTTTTCCTGAATCGGGAATACACCGGAAGAACTCATGCCCATATAAGCCAGGATCAGATAAACGCCGGCTAGGATAAGCCCCGCGAAAATACCGGTCATAACCGTATATTTCATCACGTCCGATTTACGGCTGATCCCCAGTCCTGTGATGGTGGTAGCAATTACAAGGCCGAAATTTAAGGCTGCAATCGTGTCCATAGTCAGATAGCCTTCCAGAAATCCCTTCACAAGAGGATTGGAAGCATAGCTTTCCTGCGGCTCTGCCACATGGACATTTCCCTTTAAAAGAAAGTTAAAAAATACAAAAAGCAGTAAAAATAACAGGCTTGGTGTTAAAAATTTTCCGATCCTCTCTACCAGCTTGTTTGGGGTAAGAGCCAGCCATCCTGCAATGAGGAAAAACACAAGGGAAAATCCAAGCATGAATAAGGACAAATTCGCTTCCTCAGGAAGATAGGGAGCCACTGCCATTTCAAAGGGAAGGGAGGCTGCTCTGGGGATACCAAGTCCGGGGCCGATGGAAAGGTAGATAAGAATGGTAAATACGATGGCAAATTTCGGATTAACCCTTCTAGCAAGCTTTTCCAGGCCGTCAAACTTCGCCACAACGATCACGCCCAAAACGGGAAGGGCTACAGCTGTGATCAGAAAGGCTGCAATGGCAAATGGGGTCTGGCTGCCTGCATTCTGTCCTAAAAATGGCGGGAATATCAGGTTGCCTGCCCCGAAAAACAGGGAAAAGAGCATAAAGCTCACCAGCAGGATTTGTTTCTTGTGTAGTTTCATAATAAAAAGCCTCCTTTAAAATAAAAAAATCGCCCTTATAAAAAGGACGATTAAAAACCGTGGTACCACCTTAATTCCTGAATGAAATCCAGCTCATCTCCGCATCCTCTAATGCGTATCACCTGTAACGTGGCTCTGCTCCGGCGCTCCTACTAAACTTCAGTTTGCTTCTCCAGGATGATTTCATCCGTCAGGTTCAATGACAGCTCACACCAGCCGCTGTCTCTCTGAAAAATCCGCTGAGGACTACTTGTTCCTATCAAATGAATTTTTTCTATGGCTGTATTATAGAATAAAAAATCAGAAATTACAATAGTTTCCAAAATTATTTTTCATCACAGACCTGGAAGATGATGAACTTGAGATAATAGGATTCGTCTGCCGCCCACAGGATCGGATGATCGGCGGCCTGGGTTCTGTATTCGATCTGGCGCAGCCGTTTGTGGACATTGGCAGCTGCTTCACGGATGGTTTTTGTGAAAAGCTCCGGATCCATAAAATGGGAGCAGGAGCAGGTGGCAAGGTATCCTCCGTCTTTTACCAGCTTCATGCCTCGGATATTGATTTCACGATAGCCCTTTACTGCATTTTTGATGGAACTTCTGGATTTGGTAAAGGCGGGAGGATCCAGAACTACCACATCAAAGCGTTCTCCTCTTTGCTCTAACTGCGGGAGAAGGTCAAATACATCGGCGCACTGGAAATGAACCCGATCCTCTAAGCCGTTAAGGCGGGCATTCTCACGGGCCTGTTCCACTGCAAGCTCCGAGGCGTCTACTCCCAGAACATGGCCGGAACCGGCGATTCCCGCATTTAAGGCAAAGGAGCCGGTATGGGTAAAGCAGTCCAGCACCCGTTCCGGCTGCGTTTTTTTACACAGATTCTGTACAGCCAGCCGGTTGTATTTCTGATCCAGGAAAAAGCCGGTTTTCTGTCCATCCTCTACATCCACCAGATAGCGGACCCCGTTTTCCAGAATTTCCACCTTGGTATCAAAGGCTTCGCCGATAAAGCCCTTATAGCGATCCATCCCCTCCTGCAGACGTACCTTGGCGTCGCTGCGCTCGTAGATACCCCGAATATGGATATCCTCCTCTTTGAGTACCTTAAGCAGCTTTTCCAGGATTACCGGCTTTAAACGGTCAATTCCCAGAGCCAGGGATTCTACTACCAGAACATCGGAAAATTTATCGATCACAATACCCGGCAGGAAATCGGCTTCTCCAAAGATGACACGGCAGCTGGAGGTATCTACGGTGGCCTTCCTGTATTCCCAGGCATTTCTTACCCGCATTTCGATAAATTCATCATTAATGACAGCATCCCTTTTTCTGGATAACATCCGAACGGTCAGTTTGGAATGTGTGTTGATAAAGCCATGGCCCAGAGGATAGCCGTCAAAGTCCTCGGCTGTTACCAGATCTCCGTCCTTATATTCACCGGAAATGGTGTCGATCTCATTGTCATAGATCCATGCTCCGCCAGCCTTTAAGGAACGCCCGGCTCCCTTTTTGATCCGTACGCAGGCGGTTTCTCTGTATAATTCATCTTTTGTCATATAGGACTCTCCTTTAGCTTTCTTCCATAGGAATATCTTCTTTTATACCACAGATTACTCAGAGGCGCTACAGAGATTTTGACTGAAACTGCGGATTTTAATGGGGATGCTTTATTCCAGAGGATTCTGGGAAAGCACATGAAGCTGGTCAGTAATGATTTTTTCGGTCAGCCGCGCCATCTGAACCGGCGTTTCCTTAAGACCGGTCTTCAGCCAGTGCTGCACCAGCCCCAGGCAGCCGGAAACGATGAAGGCGAAGTAGGCGTCAAATACTGCGGTACTTTCGGTACGAACCACTTCCATCCAGTCGTGAAGACATTTATCACGCATGATCTGTTTCATCCGGTTGAGAAAGTTCAAATCTCCATTTTCTCCCAGGAGAATTTCTACCAGAGACGCATTTTCATATACCAGCGTATACACCTCATGGAAAATATTAAAGGGGCGGTCTAAAAGCTCTTCAGCCCGGTGCTTTTGGATCACAGAGTTTAATTTTCCAAGGAGCTCAGTTTCTGTCTGTTCCAGAAGATCAAACACATCTTTATAATGAAGATAAAAGGTTCCGCGGTTTAAGTCTGCCATTTCCGTCAGCTCCCGGACGGTGATATCCTGTATACGCTTTGTTTTTAACAGAGAAATAAGACAGTCTTTTAATTGTTTCCGCGTTTTGCGGATTCTTCGGTCGATCAGTTCTGTTCCCATTTTCATAACCTCCTTATGTATGGGATTTTGTATAATAATGAACATAAAAAAACGAATATGTTGATTAACGTACATTGAATGTGAAATCAATCATTGTTATTTTAAACATTCATTAGTATAATCTATTATAGTTAAGTAATGAACATATGTCAATTATCGTTCACAGAGTTGAGAAAATAAACATGACCAGCAAAGAATCAGGAGATCGGTTGTATGAAAAAATGGAAGAGTATCAGGTTGATGTGCCTGATCGGGGCGGTTCTGCTTCAAATGGAAAATATGGATGCGCTGGCGGCAGAGCCGGGAGGTTCTGATCCGGGATGGATCTGTCTGGATGGAAATTGGTATTGGCAGAAAGCGGATATGACAGCAGCCACAGGCTGGCTTTCAGCTGGAGGAAGAACTTACTATCTGAGGGAGGACGGGGTCATGGCGACCGGATTTCAAAAGGTAGGAAATGAGTGGTATTATTTCCATGAGGACGGTGGAATGAATCTGGGAGATCTGGAGCTTGATAATGCGGTATATACCTTTTCGGCAGAAGGTGCTCTTACCGGAGCCTCATGGAAGGAAAATACGGGAGGAGGAGCCTATTTTGCAGGCTGCTATGATACGCAGGGGCAGATTTTGTTTGAGTATTTATGCGATGAAAAGCGGGATCAGTATTTTGACGCCAGACCGGACCGGGAACATGAGTATGACGGGGATATGCATACGTCCTATGACCGGTATGCGGGCTTAAAAATGGATGTAAAGCTGAACCGGATTGCGGCTGCCCGCCTTAAGGAGGCCATGGAAAATGGGTATGCAGATGGGAAAAACAGCACTTATAAGGAGCTTTATATACGAAATTGTGAGGATGGGGAAGCTGCTTTTGATAAAATCATGGATGTGCTGGAAAAACAGTACAGCAGAGGAGAAGCTTATCAGGATACGCTGGATTATTATCGGTATTTGGGTATGGCCCATTATGAGGCGGACGGACGTCACTGGTTTATGGTGGTACTGAAGCGCTGAATGAAATGAACCCCGGGATGTTAGGAGCAGGATCAAATGAAGGAGAAATTGAAATTCGTACATAAAAAGAAAGAGAAGCAGACAGAGAATGGCTTGACGGAACGGTTGTCTGTCCGCCTTGCCCGCTTTATTTTAAGAAGGCAGAAATGGATTGAAAGCATATTTGTGGCAGGATGTGTTTTTTCCTTTATTGCAATGCTGTTTGTAAATGTGAATTACGATCTGACCGAATATCTGCCAAGGGAGGCGGCATCCCGTATTGGATTGGACCGTATGGAGGAGACGTTCGGATATCCGGGAACCGCACGGGTGATGGTAAAGGATGTAAGTCTTTATGAGGCGAAGCAGTATAAGGATCAGATAGAGGCTGTGGACGGAGTGGATCAGGTACTCTGGTGTGATGCTGCCGTTAATATTTATGCAGGAGAGGACTTTATCTCCATGGATGACATAGAGGATTACTATAAGGATCGCTGTGCAGTAATGGATATTACTTTTGATGAAGGAGATACGGCCAAGAGAACTTCCCGTGCTGTGGATGAGATCCGGGATCTTTTAGGGGAAAAGGGCTGCTATACCGGGATGGCCGTGCAGAACAAATCCTTAAAGGAAAATATAGAAAGCGAAATGCAGCTGATCATGCTGGTAGCGGTGATCATGATTTTTACGATCCTATGTATTACCACGGCCGCCTGGTCCGAACCGTTCCTGTTTTTGATCGTTATGGGCGTTGCCATTCTTTTAAATCAGGGAACCAATATTTTTCTAGGAACTGTATCCTTTCTTACCAACAATGTGGCTATGGTGCTGCAGCTTGCAACGTCCATGGATTATTCCATTTTCCTGTTGGATGCATTTGAAAGGGAGAGGAAAAAGGGGCTGGGAAACAAAGAGGCCATGACAAATGCCATTGACGCTGCCATCAACTCTATTTTTGCCAGCAGCCTTACTACCGTAGTAGGCTTTCTGGCTCTCATATCCATGAAGTTCAGCATTGGTTTTGATATGGGACTGGTGCTTGCAAAAGGGATTGTATTCAGTCTTCTTACTGTGGTATTTTTTATGCCGGCCATGATCTTGAAGTTTGCAGACTGGAATGAAAAGACGGCTCACCGTCCCTTTCTTCCGGCGTTTAACCGTTTAAGCCGGGGAATTTACCGGTTTCGCTATGCGGCCTTGATCATTATGGCTCTTTTGGTGCCTCCGGCTTATGTGGCCCAGGGGATGAATGATTATCTTTACGGAAACAGTGCAGTGGGTGCCAGTGAGGGAACAAGGGTTTATGAGGATGAGAAGGAGATAGCAGCCATTTTCGGGCGGAGCAATATGCTCCTGGTGATGTATCCAAACACCTCCATGGTGACGGAAAAAGCACTGTCCGGGGAGCTTGAGGATCTTCCCTATGTAAAAAGCGTCACTTCCATGGCCAATACGCTTCCGGAGGGTATCCCTGAGGAATTTCTTCCATATTCTCTTACCAGTGAGCTTCACAGGGGAGATAAAGGCAGGATGCTGGTGTACATCCGTACAAAGACAGAGAGCAGGGAAGCATTTCAGGATACAGGGAAGATTGAAGAAATTGTAAAGAAATATTATCCGGAGGATTCTTTTGTGCTGGGAGAAACTCCCTCTACCATGGATATTAAAACCTTTATTACAGCCGATAATACACGCGTAAATATCCTGTCCCTGCTGGGCGTATTTTTAGTCGTCATGTTCAGTTTCCGTTCTCTTTTGGTGCCGGTGATCGTTATGATCCCCATTGAGGCGGCTATTTTCCTGAATATGGCAATGCCGTATCTGGCCGGAGATACCATGGTATATATGGGATATATCATTGTGAGCAGTATTCAGCTGGGAGCCACTGTGGATTATTCTATCCTGCTGACGAACAGCTATATGGCATGCCGAAAAGAGATGGAGAAGAAAAAAGCCTGCATTCAGGCAGTGAAAATGTCGTGTACTTCCATTTTTACCTCAGGAACTATTATGATTCTGGCCGGTTATATTATTCATTTTATATCGAATACGGCTGCCATCGGAGATCTGGGGCATCTGATCGGCCGTGGAGCTCTTTTCAGTGTGATCCTGGTGCTGACAGTGCTTCCTTCCCTTCTTGTTCTCTTTGATTCGATCATTACAAGAAATGAATGGGAACGGATACGAAAGAAGTTTATGGGAAAGCGGCGTTCTTTGACAGACAGCAAAATGGAAGGAATGGAGGCGAAGAGCAATGAAAATTAGAAAAAGACAGATGATGGCAGCTGTTCTTGCAGCTGTGGTTACAGCCGGAAATGCGCCCCTGTCCTATGGCGCTCCGGCTGCAGTGGAAACGGATGAGACCATGTATGTGAATCTGGATGTTTACGGAAAGGCTCAAAAGGTAAATGTAGTAAAGAGCTGCAGTTTAAACGGCGTCACAGATTTTACAGATTATGGAAATTATCTGGCAGTGGAAAATATGTCAACTCAGGATGAACCGCAGCTGGGAGAGGGGGAAGTGGTCTGGAAGCTTCCGCCGGATCGCAGGGAACGCTTTTACTATAAATGTACGCTGGATCAGGAGCAGACAGCGCTTCCGTGGAATTTTGATGTGTCCTATAAGCTCAACGGGGTTCCCACAGACGGGGAAAAGCTGGCCGGAGCTTCCGGGCTGGTGGAAATTCACATAAAGGCTGAGCCTAATGAACAGGCAGATCTGTATTACCGTAATAATATGCTTTTGCTGGTGGCAGTTCCCGTGGACATGTCCAAGTGCTTCAGCGTGGAGGCAGAGGGATCTCAGACCCAGAATATGGGGGAGCTTACAGCGGTTGTATTTACAGCTCTTCCGGGGGAAGAGGGGGATTATACGGTGCGCATCGGTTCGGATTCCTTTGAGACAACGGGAGTCATCATGGCAATGACGCCGGGAACGGTGGAGGATCTGGAGCATATTAAGGATTTAAAAGAGGCAAAGGATACCTGGCAGGATGCGGGAGATGAACTGTATGATAGCTTAGAGCAGATGGCTCAGTCCATAGAGGATATGAGGGGCGGAGTTGATCAGATGCAGTCCGGCCTGAATGCAGCAGAGAATGCAAGGCAGAAATGGAGCAGCTCAAAGGACGCCATACTGGCAGGAAACGATCGGTCACTGGAATCCCTCAGGGCTATGTCCGGCCAGCTGGAAACCCTGGTGCCTCATCTGCAGACGGCAAAGGAAGAGGCAGAGATCGTACATAAAAGTATGGGCGACATTGTGGGAACACTGGGAGAGATGCAGGAGCCTCTGGGAAAGCTGTATACAAGACTGAGAAATATTAAGAGCAGTACGGCTTCGATGGGAGAACAGCTGCCGGATCTGAGAGACGATCTGGGTTATCTGATAGAAACGAACGCATCTTTTCAGGTGCAGACCACAGAGGCTTTGGAGGCTCTGGGACAGCTGATTGGGGAGCTGGAGGAATATGATGATGAGGCCTTGGAAATAGAAGTGCCAGAGATTGAAATTCCAGAGGCTCAGGGAGAGGAAGAGTTAGAGGAACCGGAAGCTTCGGAACCGGAGGGCTCAGAGAAACCAGAGGAGTCGGAGGAGCAGGAGAAGCCGGAGGGCTCAGAAGAACCGGAGGCACCGGACGCTTCGGAACCAGAGAAAGACGAAAACTTGGAAATCAATGAGCCTGAGAACGAGAATACCGGCAGCCAGACCATCAGCCGTGCGGTTGTTCCAAAGGCACAGATTGAAAAACGAGAGGTGCCTTTTGTGGCTTCTTCAGGCTCCCAGCTGCAGCAGCTGATGCAGATGCTCCGAAAAATCGACAAAGACAGCCGGAAATTTACCCAGACAGCAGGAAACTTGATGGAGGATATTTCCGATTCTGCCCAGTACAGTGCGGATCTGGTGGACAATATGGACTTTCTTATTGAGGATCTTACGGCGCTCCATGATTCGTTGGATACATACTATCCGGATCTTCAGAGCGCATTGGACGATATGAGTGCACTTACGGAAAGAACCACGGAGGCTTTAAACAGCACTACAGATACCCTGACACTGGTTCAGAATACGCTTAAAGCCTCCAGCGACGAGATGGATGTGGCAGCAAAAGACAGCCTTATGGCAAGTATGGAGCTTTTAAATAAAAGTCTGAATGTGCTTGACAGTACAGCCGGGATCCGTCGGGCCGGCCGTACCATGAAGGATGTGATCGACAGCCAGCTTGATAAATTCGATACGGAAAACAGATTCCTGTTTATGGATCCGGACGCGGAAAAGGTATCCTTTACATCTTCTAAAAATCCGGAACCCAGAACCCTGCAGGTTGTGCTCCGCACAGATGAGATCAGTTTGGAGAATGAGGAACACAAGACGCTGGACGCAGAAACAGAGGAGCCGGAGGTAAGTCCTCTGAAACGGATGTGGAACGTACTGGTAAAAATGTGGCGTTCTCTGGTGGACATCTTTAAAAACAGATAGAAAAGCAGCTGATTTTCTGGTATGCTTAAGAAAGAGCAGGCGGTACTCTCTTTGCACAGCAGTGCCGGAAAGGATGAGCTTCATGGAACTTACAAAACAGGAGAAAACAAAATACCGGCTGGCAGCTTCGGTGAAGGAGTGTATGAAGACTGCTTCGGTAGATAAGATAACCGTAAAAAATATTGTGGAAGGCTGCGGCCTTACCCGCCAGACATTTTACCGGAATTTTCTGGATAAATACGACTTAATTAACTGGTATTTTGACAAGCTGGTTCTTCAGTCCTTTGAGCAGATCGGCATGGGGCATACTGTGGGAGAAAGCCTGACACAGAAGTTTGCGTTTATCCGTGCAGAAAAGGTCTTCTTTACGGAAGCATTTCGAAGCGATGACCGCAATTCCGTAAAGGAACATGATTTTGAGCTGATCCTTCAGTTTTACAGGGATCTGATCAACCGCAGAACCAGCCGTCCCTTAAGTGAAGAAATACAGTTCCTTCTTGAGATGTACTGCCGCGGTTCCGTCTATATGACTGTAAAATGGGTTTTAGGGGGCATGAAGGACTCGCCTGAGGAAATGGCTAAAAAGCTGGTAGAAGCCCTGCCCCCCAAGCTTGCCAGAGTATTTGACGAATTGCAGCTTTTGTAACATCTGCATAAACCATTTTGTGACAATTCACAAAAAAGACATAGAAAGTGACAGACTACCCTGTTTGTCACTTTTATTTTTTTCAGGCACTGTTATAATATTAACAAACAGGGAAGATCCTGAGAAAGAAAAGGAGAAGAGGAACCATGGCAAACAGAATTGTATTAAATGAAACTTCTTATCACGGTGCAGGTGCAATTGCAGAGATTGCAAATGAAGCAAAGGCAAGAGCCTTTAAGAAAGCATTCGTATGCTCGGATCCTGATTTGATCCGTTTTAACGTGACAAAAAAAGTGACAGATGTTCTGGATGAAGCAGGCCTGTCCTATGAGATTTACTCCAATATAAAGCCGAATCCTACGATTGAAAATGTACAGACCGGCGTAGCCGCTTTTAAGGCATCCGGCGCTGATTATCTGATCGCCATCGGCGGAGGATCCTCCATGGATACGGCCAAGGCCATTGGAATCATCATTGCAAATCCTGAGTTTGAGGACGTAAGAAGCTTAGAGGGTGTTGCTCCTACCAAGAACCCGTCTGTTCCGATCATTGCAGTTCCCACTACAGCAGGAACCGCAGCAGAGGTTACGATCAACTATGTTATTACAGATGTGGAGAAAAAGCGCAAATTCGTATGCGTAGATACACATGATATCCCTGTAGTAGCAGTAATTGACCCGGATATGATGGCTTCCATGCCAAAGGGTCTGACGGCATCTACCGGTATGGACGCTTTAACCCACGCCATTGAGGGATACACAACAAAGGGCGCATGGGAGATGACCGATATGTTCCACTTAAAGGCAATCGAGCTGATCTCAAAATATTTAAGAGGCGCCTGCGAAAATACAAAGGAAGGCCGCGAGGGTATGGCTCTGGGCCAGTACATCGCCGGAATGGGCTTTTCCAATGTAGGACTTGGTATTGTCCACTCTATGGCGCATGCTCTGGGCGCTGTATATGATACACCTCACGGCGTTGCAAATGCCATCCTTCTGCCGACTGTTATGGAGTATAACGCCCCCTGTACGGGAACCAAGTACAGGGACATCGCTATTGCCATGGGCGTAGAAGGAGCAGAGAACATGAGCCAGGAGGAATACCGGAAGGCTGCCGTAGAGGCTGTAAAGAAGCTGTCTGCAGATGTAGGTATTCCCGCTGACTTAAAGGAAATCGTTAAGCCTGAGGATGTAGATTTCCTGGCGCAGTCTGCAATGGATGATGCCTGCCGTCCCGGCAATCCAAAGGATCCGACCTTTGAGGATATCAAGGCGCTGTATCAGTCACTGATGTAACGATCATATCACAGAAAGGGGCTCTGGTTTTCAGAAGGAAACCGGAGCCTTTTTACATATAATTTACACAGACTTTACATTACCTCAGGGAAACTATATTGACTAGAAATGAAATATCCCGTATAATGAGAATACGTAAACAAAAGGTAAAGAAAATGTAAAAAAAGGGAAAAGAGGACAGAGACATGGTGGAGCGTATCTGCTGCGGTATACAGGCTATGTCTTATATTTTGTGCCTGTTTTGATGGATAAATGGATATTATCCGAAAAACGATATCAAATGTCTCTGAATCTGAACCAAAAAGGAGAAATCATGGGATTTGAATTGCTTTTAGGACTTTTAGGCGGCCTGGCACTGTTCCTTTACGGAATGCAGATGATGAGTACCAATCTGGAAGCGGCAGCCGGAAACAAGATGAAGCAGATCTTGGAGCGTCTGACCTCCAACCGTTTTCTGGGCGTTTTAGTGGGAGCTGTGATCACGGCGCTGATCCAGTCCTCATCCGCTACCACGGTTATGGTAGTGGGCTTTGTTAACTCCGGTCTGATGACTTTAAATCAGGCTGTATGGGTTATCATGGGCGCCAATATCGGTACGACCATCACAGGTCAGCTGATCGCTCTGGATGTTGGAGCTCTGGCTCCTCTGATCGCCTTTGTCGGAGTAGCCATCCTTGTATTTGTAAAGAATAAGAAGATCCAGCATATTGCCGGTATTGTTGCAGGCATCGGCGTACTCTTTATTGGTATGGATATGATGAGCTCTGCAATGTCTCCTTTAAGAGAAGAACCGCAGTTTGTGGAAATGATGACGAAATTCAGCAATCCGCTTCTGGGCATTCTGGTAGGCGCGGGCTTCACGGCGCTGATCCAGTCCTCCTCCGCGTCTGTCGGTATCTTACAGGCTCTGGCCATGAGCGGCGTCATTGATCTGCACAGCGCGGTATTCGTTCTGTTCGGACAGAACATCGGTACCTGTATTACGGCAGTTCTGGCTTCCATTGGAACGACCCGCAACGCAAAGCGCGCTACAGCGATCCATCTGCTGTTTAACCTGATCGGTACAGTGGTATTTGTTGTATTAAGCCTTGTAACTCCATTTACAGATGTGATGATCAGCCTGGCTCCGGGAAATCCCATGGCGCAGATTGCAAATGTCCATACGGTATTCAATCTGGGAACGTCCCTGCTTTTGCTTCCCTTCGGCAGTGTGCTGGTTAAGATCGTAGAGCGGATTCTTCCTGATACCGAGGTTAAGGTTATGGACGAAGATCACTGGCTTCAGGGACTTATGGTTTCTAAGCATCACCTTGGAGTATCCACCATTGCCATCAGCCAGATCCATGAAGAAATCCGTGATATGCTGTCTGCGGCTTCTAAAAACGTAGACGCCAGCTTCCTGGCAGTAGAGCAGGGACCCGGCGAAGACGGGATCGGAGAGATTGAAAACAGAGAAGAGGAGATTGATCTTGCAAATGTCCGTCTTTCCAAAAAGATATCCCGTGTTCTTGTTTTGGACCAGACGCCAAAGGATATTGAAACACTGAATAAGATGTATTCTATTCTGGGAAATATTGAGCGTATCGGCGATCACGCCATGAACCTGGCTGAGTATGCCCAGACCATTTTAGAAAAGGATCTGTCCTTTTCCGAGTATGCCCAGAGCGAGTTTTCCGTTATGGCGGACAGTTGCTCCAAGGGAATGAAGCTTCTGGAGCAGGCGGCTGCAGGAGAGAAGAAGTTTGAATTGGCGAAGGTACAGGAAATCGAACAGAAGATTGATGATATTACCCGTAAATTCCGCCAGAATCAGATTGACCGCATGAGAGCGGGAAGCTGTAATGTTGAGGCGTCGATTCTTTATTCTGAGATGCTTACAGATTATGAGCGTATCGGCGATCATATGTTAAATATTGCAGAGGCTTATGATGTGATCAACAAAAATGACGAAGGGATTTCCGACACACAGCCGGCCAATGCCTGAAATGTAAATACTGAAATATAAAAATGCGTTTCCCGTGGGAGGAGTTTCTTCCTGAGGGAAACGCATTTTTGATTGATGCATTTGACAGATATGCGTTTTTAATGCATCTATCCGATCTCATCTGTTGTAGCCTTGGGGAGATCCCAGCAGTAGCGGGTAGCTAACAGGCGGATCAGAACCACCAGGAATGCAGCTGC
Organism: Clostridium sp. AT4; assembly: GCF_001517625.2. GTDB lineage: Bacteria > Bacillota > Clostridia > Lachnospirales > Lachnospiraceae > Enterocloster. Next base: position 109,612 of record NZ_LN999826.1, read on the forward strand.
TACCATGGAGATACTTTCTCCCAGGAAGTCGGACAGATATACATAAAACAGAGCCCCGGCTAAAGATGCGCAGGCATACACATGCTTTTTCAGGATATAGGGCGTCTGTCCGGCCATGATATCTCTGAGAACGCCGCCGCCTACTCCGGTAAGAACTCCCAGAAAGATAGACAGGAAACGATAATCGCCATAGCCTGCCATCATGGCAGTGTCGATGCCTGTGACCGTAAAGGCAGCCAGCCCGACGGCGTCAAAAATATTCATGATCCGTTCGTAGATTACAATGTAAGGGCCGGTAAGAATATGCTGGTTAAAACGGATGATAAGAAAAAGAACCAGCACGGTAACAAAGGCCATGATCACATAGATCGGGTTGATGAACAGGCTGGGAGGCACCCTTCCAAGAAGAATGTCTCTGAGCATACCGCCGCCGACGGCGGTTGTTTCCCCCAGGATGATCACTCCCAGAAGATCCAGACGCTTTCGGATCGCAGTCATAGCACCGGAGGAGGCAAAGGCAATAGTGCCGATAGCCTCAATGAGAAAGAAAAGAGAAATAGTTTCCATGGCGGCGCCCTCGTTTCTCTTTACAGAAGATAGATCTTATGCTGGCTGCATACAGCCCGCATATCAGCAGGCCAGATACTGGCCTGTACTTCTCCGATGTGGGCACGGTCAAGCAGAAGCATACACAGACGGGACTGTCCGATACCGCCTCCGATGGTGTAGGGAAGTTCTCCGTTTAACAGCATCCTGTGGTAAGGAAGGTTCATGCGGTCTTCGCAGCCGGCTTTTTTTAACTGCTCTTTAAGAGAAGCTTCATCCACGCGGATGCCCATGCTGGAGATTTCCAGGGCACAGTTTAAGGTATCAAACCAGAACAGGATATCGCCGTTTAATTTCCAGTCATCATAGTCCGGTGCGCGTCCGTCATGGGGCTTTCCATCTGCCAGCTTATCGCCGATCTGCATTAAGAATACGCAGCCATGCTCTTTGGTGATCAGGTTTTCTCTCTCCTTTGGCGTTTTGTCGGGATACATCTGTGCCAGCTCGCCTGTAGTAATAAAAAAGATGTCATCCGGAAGCTCTTTTACGGCCTGGGGATACTTGTACCAGACCTCATGCTGCATATGCTTGATGATCTTGAAGATTTCCCGTACCGTAGCCATCAGGGTTTCCATGGTGCGCTCTTCTTTGGTGATCACCTTTTCCCAGTCCCACTGGTCTACATAGCAGGAGTGGAGATTATCCAGCTCTTCATCCCTGCGGATGGCGTTCATATTGGTATAGAGACCTTCTCCCGGCTGAAAGCCGTATTCCTTTAAGGCAATGCGCTTCCATTTGGCCAGTGAATGGACAACCTCCAGAGTTTCACCGGGAAGGCCGGCCATATCAAACTGGACCGGACGCTCTACGCCGTTTAAGTTGTCGTTTAAACCGCTGCTTTGTTCTACAAACAAGGGAGCGGAGATACGCTCCAGATGAAGCTCACGCCCCATTTCCTTCTGAAAGGTATCGCGTATGTACTTGATGGCATCCTGTGTTTCACGGATCGTAAGCCTGGGGTCATATTTCTTGGGTAATATCAGTTCCATTGATCCATCCTCCATAAAAAAGCTCTGTATGCTGTGGGATACAGGCGTGATAAAATTACTCCTATGGTATCATTAAAGGAAAAAAGGTGCAAGAGAAAAAAGATTTTTCATTTTTTGCCGGATGCGTTTTCTTCGTTCACTGGTTTCGTCCGGGTCAGTTTTGAAAACTCCGTTTTCTTCCCGGAGGACATCTCCCTCCTTTACGCCCTGAGGCAGACAGGACAGCGGGAGAGTAAAGACAGAGCGGTCCTCTCTCTGGCATACAGCTGTGGTTTCTTCGATTCGGTCAACAATGCAGATCATAAAATATCCCTCCTATAGCGTTTCTATAATGTTTTATTTTTTGGTATAAGTCCAGGTAAGTCCTTCCGGAGAACTGGATGCGATGATGGTACCCTTTTCATCCGTACGCAGTACCTGAATGCGGTGTTCAGCGTATTTTTTTAAGGTTTCCTCATGGGGATGGCCGTAGGAATTGCCCTTGCCGCAGGAAATCACGGCCCAGGATGGAGATACAGCTTCTAAAAATTCAGGGCTGCTGGAGGTGCGGCTGCCATGATGGCCTGATTTTAATACATCAGCCGAAAGATTCAGGCCGCTGCGTGCCATATCTTCCTCAGCCTCTGTTTCCGCATCGCCGCACATGACAAAGGAATGATTTCCATCTGTGAGGCGGATGCCCACAGACCAGTCATTCAGCTCATCTGCGTAATCGCCCACAGGACCTAAGACGGTAAACTGGGACTGTCCCAGATCATAGGTATCACCGGGAACGGGCTTTGTGATCTTAAGCCCCTGGCCGGCCACTGCATCCAGAACATCTTCAAAGGTTGCAGTCGTATGTTCAACCGGCGGCATAATAACGGTTTTGGCCGGAAATGTTTCCAGTACGTCGTCCAGCCCGCCGATATGATCCGAGTGGGGATGGGTACCGATCACATAGTCCAGAGAGGTGACGCCCTGCTCTTTCAGGTAGTTTACAACCGTATCGCCCTGATCATTTTCCCCTGCATCGACCAGCATAAAATGAGTTCCGTCCTGGATCAGGATGCTGTCTCCCTGGCCCACATCAATAAAATGTACATTTAAGGTGCCGCTACTGCTTTGTATTTCAGGGTTCGTTTTATCATTTAACTGCCCTTTTACCGCTTCCTTTGCATAATCCCAGGCAGCCGAAACTGCCTGATCGGCTGCGGATTCAAGGTATTTGGAGGCTTCCTCCTTTGAGCAGCCGCCAAGAGAGAGAAGAGAAGCGGTCAGTAAAATAGTCCCTATGAAACGATATGTCTGTTTTGTCATGTCTTATCAGCCTTTCTGTTATATTTTCCCATTCTGTCCCATATATAACTATTATGAGGGACGATTCCCCGAAGAAAACGAAACACACTAAATTATAAAGGAGTTAATACCTATGGCAAGAGGAGTAAGAAGAACCCACACAGAAAAACTTCAGTCTGAGCTTTCTGAGGTTCGGGCTGCGATTTCCCAGTATGAGGACAGCCTGGATGAGCTGCGTTCCCGGGAAAAGGAAATCAATTCCCAGATCGAGATCGAGCGTTTTAAGGAAGTCAGCGAGCTTTTAAAGCAGCGCGGAATGACGCTCTGCGATTTAAAGGAGCTTCTGTCTTCAAGGGAAACACAGGCAGCCGGAATCTGACTGCTCAGCCTCTGAACCGGTTAATGCAGGCGAAAATTTCCTGAGGTCTGGGCATACACAGTCCCATGGCGGCATAGGAGCAGCCGCTCACAGCAGTGAGGCCGCCCTTTGCCGTCTCTTTTTGGATATAGGCAACTGTTTCGGCAACCGTATACCGTTCCAGAAGCTGCTTTTCCATACAGAACCGCAGGATCTGCGCCAGCGCCTGGGTCTGCTCACTGTCAATAAGCTGTTCTACAAACCTCAGTTCTGACGGGCGGCGTCCTACTTCTATAGAATCTTTTCCATATACCTTTACCTTGATCCGGTCATCCCGTCCGCCCTGTTCTCTGCCGCGGCGGCCCTCTTTTACGTTCATATCCTGTTTCCGATGATCTTTTTCCGCTTTTATCTGGAATTTTCTTCCTGCTTTCGGAAGTGTAAAGCCGGGAGCCGGCTCAATGGATGGCCGGTTGTCTCCGGCGCAGATTTCCTTTACCTTTTTTGTAATATCCAGGGGGACATAGGAGTCCATCTGGATAATGGTATCTGCAATATAAAAATAGGCTCCTGAGCTTCCGGCTACTAAAACGGTAGAAATGCCTGCCTTATGAAACAGATCTTCCGCCCGGTTGGTAAATGGAGTGATCGGTTCCTGGCTGCGGTTTATGACCTTCTGCATCAGATCGTCCCGTACCATGAAATTGGTGGCGGAAGTGTCCTCATCAATGAGAAACACCCTGCTTCCGCTTTCGATTCCCTCGATGACAGCGGCTGCCTGGGAGGTACTGCCGCTGGCATCCTCTGTGGAAAAGCATCTGGTATCCTTTTTGTTTGGAAGATCATTGATGAACATGGAAATGTCAACATTCCGGATGCTTCTTCCGTCCTCAGCCCGAAGCTTTAAGGCTGTGTCATCGGTGATCACAAATTCACGCCCGTCTCCGGCGATATGGTCGTATACTCCGGCCTCCAGCGCCTTTAACAGGGTGGATTTTCCGTGATACCCTCCGCCCACGATCAGGGTGATCCCGCGGCGGACTGCCATGCCGGAGCAGTTTCCGTGATGAGGAAGAGTAAGTGTGATCCGCATGGATTCAGGGGAAGAAAAGGGAGTGCTGTTTTTCATGGGCCGGCTGGATATGCCGCTTTCCCTTGGAAGAATGGCGCCGTCTGCCACAAAGGAGACAAGCTCCAGACGTTTTAATTCCTGACGGATAAAATACTGATCCTCTGCAAGCTCTGCCACGGCCTCTGGTTCATGGACCGGTCTGTTTTTATAAAAAAGCACCTGTTTTACACACTGGGGCAGAAAATCAAAGAGGATCCGTATCAGTTCACCGCTGTTGATGGTGCGGCCGTTTGCGGGAAAACCGGCTTCCAGCCGGATCCAGATTCCATCTGAGCAGCATTCGCAGGCAGTCCGTTCCAAAATTTCCGGTCCCGGACAGCTGATGGAAATAAGGCCGCTTTTTCCAGATCCCTTTGCTTTAAAATTGTACCGGGCGGTCTCCTTATAAAACCGGCGCACAAGATCGTCCTCAAAGGCTCTTTTTTTATGGGGAGCATCAAAAAGTGTTTTTGGATATCCGGCTTTTTGGTGGGTAATAAAAATACTCAGCTTGGAGGGAGAAGCAAAGGGGTCTCCCTGCACATGGTCAATACATAACTGGTAATCGCCAAAGTCATAGATGCCCTGGGCGGATTTATAGGCCGGATAGCTTTTCCGGTCAATGGATTCTAACAGACGTTTAAGCTCGTTTGATGATTTCATGCTTCCATACACCTTTCGCATCCGGAATTTTTCCCGGACTTTCAAGTATCATTTTAAGCGAACACACAGAAAAATGCAACGCCTGCAAACGTTCCTAAGGTTTTCTGCTGACCTTCAAAGGCATCCTGCACACCAGATTTCAGGGAGCCCTGCAAAAAAATATTCCCAAAACCAATAATTTGAGTTATAATAAAATAGAGTCGTTTTGTGTGGCTTTTTACTCCACAAAAGAAATTTATAGACTAGGAGACAATACATATGGAAAGAAAAGTAGGAACAATCTCAAGAGGGATCCGCTGCCCGATCATCCGTGAAGGCGACGATCTTGCTGCGATCGTGGTAGACAGCGTACTGGACGCAGCTTCCAGCGAGGGCTTTGAACTGCGTGACAGGGACGTAATCTCTGTTACTGAGTCTGTAGTAGCCAGAGCTCAGGGAAACTACGCTTCCATCGATGCCATTGCCGAGGATGTAAAAGCAAAGCTGGGCGGAGAGACCATCGGCGTTATTTTCCCAATTTTATCCAGAAACCGTTTTTCCATCTGCTTAAAGGGAATTGCCAGAGGCGCAAAGAAGATTATTCTGATGCTCAGTTATCCAAGCGATGAGGTAGGAAACGCCCTGGTGTCTCTGGATCAGGTAGATGAGGCTGGAATCAATCCTTACAGCGATGTTCTGGATCTGAAGCGTTACAGGGAGCTTTTTGGAGAAAATAAGCATCCATTTACAGGCGTAGACTATGTAGATTACTACTGTGAGCTGATAAGAGAGCAGGGCGCAGAGGCAGAAGTTATCTTTGCAAATAATCCAAGAGAAATCGTAAAGCACACCAAGAACGTTCTTACCTGCGATATCCATTCCCGTATGCGCACCAAGCGCATCTTAAAAGAAGCAGGAGCAGAGAGAGTCTGCGGTATGGACGATATCCTGACAGCTCCTGTTAACGGCAGCGGCTGCAACGAGAAGTACGGACTTTTAGGCTCCAACAAGTCTACCGAGGATACCATCAAGCTGTTCCCAAGAGAGTGCAGCGATCTGGTATATGAGATCCAGAAGCAGATCCTGGATCGTACCGGAAAGCACGTTGAGGTTATGGTATACGGTGACGGTGCATTTAAAGATCCGGTAGGAAAAATCTGGGAGCTGGCTGACCCGGTTGTTGCGGTTGCAAATACCGAGGGTCTGGAAGGAACTCCAAACGAAATCAAGTTAAAATATCTGGCGGACAACGATTTTAAGGATCTGTCCGGCGCAGCATTAAAGGATGCGATCTCTCAGAGGATCAGAGAGAAGAAGTCCGACCTGGTAGGGGATATGGCTTCTCAGGGAACAACTCCGAGAAAACTTACAGATCTGATCGGATCTCTGTGCGACCTGACCAGCGGTTCCGGCGATAAGGGAACTCCTATTATTCTGGTTCAGGGATATTTTGATAACTATACCAATTAAAGCAGGCTTTTTTCAGAGTGATGCAGCAGCCTGATGCTTATGTGGGGCAAAATCCGGCAGAGGTTCTCGCAAGGGGATTTCTGCCGGATTTTTACCAGGCTGCAGCGGCAGAGGAACGTACACAATATGGAATATATAACACATACAGACCAGACCCTGTCAGCCAGACTGGCTGCTTCGGAGCGGATCCTCATCGGGATCGGGCCAGAGTGGGGGCTAAAGTCTGAAAAAAAGAAAATCCGGGATTGCAGGCTTTCAGACCCGGAGCAGGCAGAGATAAAGGCCGCCTATGAAGCGCTGTACGAGATGGTGAAGGATAAGGATTACTATCTGGTCACGACTCTTACGGACGGAGCGGTTTATGATACGCCCTTTGACAGAGAGCGCATCACGGCTCCCTGCGGGAATATTCACTGGCGTCAGTGCAGCAGGGCCTGTACAAAGGATATCTGGGAGGAGGGAGAACTTCCAGATGAGTTCTGCCCCCACTGCGGCGCTCCTCTTGCGGGAAATACCATAAAGGAAGAAAACTATATTGAGGAAGGCTATCTTCCCGGGTGGAAGAGGTATCTTTCCTGGCAGGCCGGGACTGTGAACCGTACACTGACTATATTAGAGCTGGGAGAGGGCTTTGCTTCTCCTACGGTTATGCGCTGGCCTTTTGAAAAGATCATTTTCTTTAACAGAAAGGCTCTTTTGTACCGGGTCAATGAAGAATTTTATCAGATACCCAGGGAGGTACAGGAACGCAGCATTCCGGTGCATGGAAATTCTCTGGAATGGATTTTGAATGAAAAAACAAAGGAAGAGAGTGAGTGTGATGGCGGCAATATCCAATGACTGGCTGGGCCCTTTAAGCGGGGAATTTAAAAAGCCTTATTATAAAAAGCTGTATGAAACAGTAAAACATGAATATGAGACCAGAAAGATATTTCCCGATCCGGACGATATCTTCAACGCCTTCGCCTTTACACCTCTGGAAAAGGTAAAGGTAGTGATCCTGGGACAGGATCCCTATCACAATGACGGTCAGGCCCATGGCCTTTGCTTCTCCGTAAAACCGGATGTAGATGTGCCGCCGTCTCTTGTAAATATTTACCAGGAGCTTCACGACGATCTGGGCTGCTATATTCCCAATAACGGCTATCTGAAAAAATGGGCGGATCAGGGAGTGATGCTTTTGAATACGGTGCTTACGGTCCGGGCCCATCAGGCTAACTCCCACCATGATATCGGCTGGGAACAGTTTACGGATGCAGCCATACGGGTACTCAACGAGCAGGACCGCCCGATGGTATTTATCCTGTGGGGAAGGCCGGCCCAGGCCAAAGCCGCTATGCTGGATAATAAAAAACACCTTATTTTAAAAGCGCCTCATCCAAGCCCGCTGTCTGCCTATCGGGGATTTTTCGGAAGCCGTCCCTTCAGCCAGACCAATTATTTTCTCACGCAGAACGGTCTGGATCCCATTGACTGGCAGATTGAAAATATCTGACCGTCTGCAGAAGGCATGGGAGAGTGAGGAAACGCATACGATATACCGTCGGAAGACGGTTCTAAAACATACGGTGTAAAAAGGAGAAACTATGAGTTTGGTAGAAACATTAAAAATCATCGTACTGGGAATTGTGGAGGGATTTACAGAGTGGCTGCCTATCAGCAGCACCGGCCATATGATCCTGGTGGATGAGATCATCCGTCTGGACCAGCCGGAGGCATTTAAGGAAATGTTTCTGGTAGTGATCCAGCTGGGGGCAATCCTGGCAGTGGCAGTGATGTATTTTCACAGGCTCAATCCATTCAGCCCTTCAAAAAACCGCAGGCAGAGGGAAGCAACCTGGGCTCTGTGGATCAAGATCATCATTGCCTGCATTCCGGCGGCTGTTCTGGGGCTTTTGCTGGATGACTGGATGGAGGCCCATCTGTATAATGCCTATGTGGTAGCGGCAATGCTGATCCTCTATGGTATTTTGTTCATTGTACTGGAAAACAGTCCCATCACTTCCAGTCCATCAATCCAGAAGGTGGGACAGATTTCTGTGAAAACAGGCTTCCTGATCGGCGTATTTCAGCTGCTTTCGTTGATTCCCGGTACCTCCCGCTCAGGCTCTACGATTTTAGGCGCTATGATCCTGGGCTGTTCAAGAAGCGCTGCCGCTGAGTTTTCCTTTTTCCTGGGAATCCCGGTGATGTTTGGAGCCAGCTTTTTGAAAATTGTAAAATTTTTCCTGGATGGAAATTCCTTTACAGGATCTCAGATTTTCTACACGCTTTTAGGAATGGCTGTGGCATTTGGAGTTTCGGTTTACTCGATCCAGTTCCTGATGAGCTATGTCCGCAGACATAATTTCAAATTTTTCGGATATTACAGAATTATTCTGGGAGCTATCGTGCTGGCATACTTTGGTATTACGGCTCTCGCCGTATAAAAGGAATGCTCCGTTTCTGAACATCTGCCGGAACAGACGGATGGAACAGAAACGGAGCATTTTTTATTTATTATTCAACCATATCGGCAATCTCATAGATCAGGCGTTCGCTTTCCTCCCAGCCAAGACAGGGATCGGTGATGGACTGTCCGTAGCAGTGCTGTCCGATCTTATGGCTGCCGGGCTCGATGTAGCTTTCAATCATCAGGCCCTTTACCAGATGGCGGATATCGTTGGAGTAGCGGCGGCTGTGAAGTACCTCTTTTGCAATGCGCACCTGCTCTTTGTACTGTTTGTTGGAGTTGGAATGATTGGTGTCCACGATGCAGGCCGGATTTTTAAGCTCTCTCTGGGAATAGAGATCATAGAGCAGCCTTAAATCCTCATAGTGATAGTTGGGGCTGCACTGACCGCGCTTATTAACTGCGCCGCGCAGGATCACATGGGTGAGAGGATTGCCGGGGCAGCTTACCTCATCTCCTCGGAAGATAAAGTCATGGGGAAGCTGGGCTGCAACAACAGAGTTTAACATAACAGTCATGTCGCCGCTGGTAGGGTTTTTCATACCAACAGGTACGTCGCAGCCGCTGGCTACCAGCCGATGGTATTGGTTTTCAACCGAGCGGGCGCCGACGGCAATATAGGACATGATATCGGACAGATACTGCAGGTTGTCCGGATAAAGCATCTCATCGGCTGTAGACATACCGGTTTCCCGGAGCACACGCATATGCATATGGCGGATGGCAAGGATCCCCTGAAGCATATCCGGCTTTTTTTCGGGATCCGGTTGATGGAGCATACCCATATAACCTTCTCCAGTGGTCCGCGGCTTATTCGTATAGACTCTGGGGATGATGATCAGCTGATCCTTTGTAGCCTCCTGAACCTTTGCAAGGCGGTTCGCATAGTCGCAGACCGCATCCTCATTATCAGCGGAGCAGGGACCGATGATCACCAGGAATTTATTACTCTGGCCGGTAATGACCTTTTTAATTTCCTCATCTCTTTCTTTTTTTAAAGCTGCCAGATGATCCGCAAGAGGAAACTGTTCAAGAATCTCTGCGGGAGTTGGCAGTTCATTTACAAGTGTAAATCCCATCTCATATTCCTCCCTTTGTGTGTAAATTCGATAATGCAACATTATAATATACAAAAACAGATTCGTAAAGCAAAAGTGTACTGTCTTGACAAATCTATTTTACCTGCCTATAATAGTGATAATTTCATGAAATGGCTATGACGGGAAAAAGTAGTATTCTGCACAAGCATACAGAAAGCAGCCGGGGGATGAGAGGCGCATGGAAAGCAGGATATGAATACATCTCTGAGCTTCGCACCAAACGGACGGAATCTGCACAGGTTTTTCCGGCTCAGTAGGCTGCGACGGATCCGGCACACGTTATCGTGCCTGAGTATCTGCCGGCTGGAAGGCGGTTTATTTATTTTACGGCATGTACTTAAGGAGGCAGTCAGTGCGAGCTGGCTGTAAACATCAGGTGGTAACACGGGCTTTCTGCTCCGTCCTTTTGAACAGGGGACGGAGCTTTTTTAGTTCCATAGAGAAGCGAGGCTTATGAAATAAAAACGCTTCCCAGCCTGAAGCCGCCGAAACTGTAAGAAATCAGGCCTTTGCATGAAAATAGAAATATGGTAAAATAAAAACAGTAAAGGAGAGAAGACAATGCAGATCTACGAAGAACTGATTGCCAGAGGCTTAATTGCCCAGGTAACAAACGAAGAAGAAATCAAAAAAATGGTGAATGAGGGAAAGGCCGTATTCTATATTGGATTTGACCCGACCGCAGACAGCCTTCATGTAGGCCACTTTATGGCTCTTTGTCTGATGAAGCGCCTTCAGATGGCAGGAAATAAGCCTATTGCCCTGATCGGAGGCGGCACCGGTATGGTAGGAGATCCTTCCGGCCGTACGGATATGCGTACTATGATGACACCAGAGATCATCCAGCACAACTGCGACTGCTTTAAAAAGCAGATGAGCCGTTTCATCGACTTTTCCGAAGGAAAGGCCATGATGGTAAACAATGCTGAATGGCTGATGGATTTAAATTACATTGAGTTTTTACGGGAGATCGGTCCTCATTTCTCTGTAAATAATATGTTAAGGGCTGAGTGCTATAAGCAGCGGATGGAAAAGGGTTTAAGCTTCCTTGAGTTCAACTACATGCTCATGCAGAGTTATGACTTCTATGAGCTGTTCCAGCGCTACGGCTGCAATATGCAGTTCGGCGGCGACGATCAGTGGAGCAATATGCTGGGAGGTACAGAGCTTATCCGCCGCAAGCTGGGAAAAGACGCCCACGCTATGACCATTACCCTTCTGTTAAACTCAGAGGGAAAAAAGATGGGGAAGACCCAGTCCGGCGCCGTATGGCTGGATCCAAACAAGACTTCCCCATTCGATTTCTATCAGTACTGGAGAAATGTGGCAGATGCCGATGTGCTTAAGTGCCTGCGTATGCTTACATTCCTTCCATTAGAGCAGATTGACGAGATGGACAAATGGGAAGGCAGCCAGTTAAATCAGGCAAAGGAAATCCTGGCATTTGAGCTTACCAAGCTGGTGCACGGCGAGGAAGAGGCTGCAAAGGCACAGGAGGGCGCAAGAGCGCTGTTTTCAGCTGGAGGAAGCACCATCAATATGCCTACCAGCGAGCTGACGGAAGAGGATTTTAAAGAAAATGCCATGGATATCCTGACGATCCTGACGAAATCAGGACTGGCTTCTTCACGTTCTGAGGCAAGACGAAATGTAGAGCAGGGCGGCGTATCTGTAGACGGAGAGACTGTAAAGGATATTCACGCTGCCTTTGAAAAGGACCGTTTTGCCGGAGAGGGCCTTGTAGTAAAGAGAGGCAAAAAGAATTTCAGAAAAGTGATATTAAAGTAATGAAGCAGTGGGAGGAGGTGGCCGGATGAAAAAGGCAGGGATTCTGCGTTGCATGAAAGCGCTGGCTGCGGCAGCAACCTTAACCATCGTGGGCGCCTTTACCGCCCTGGCGGGTTCTGCCGGAAAAACGCCGGTTCCGGTAACGCTCCATCTGGATGTAAATAACCGGCAGACGGCCATCTATGACGGCTATACGTCCTATGTAATGGGAAACCGCGTATCGGATAAGGATACCTTTACCATTACAAAGGACAGAAATGATGTAAATCTGGATGAGATTGTTTTAAATTATTATCTCATCACCTACGAGGGAGATACTCAAAAGAGCCTGGAGTGCCGGGTGTACGGATTGGAGGAGGGAGAGAATTATCCGGTCGTACGCCCGGAAACACTGGCAAAGGAAAGCGAAAGCCGGCTCTATGATTCTCTGGAGCGGTGCTATGTTCTTGAATTTGCCAGAGGAGATGAGCGAAGATCCTATTATTTTATGCTTCTTCCCGAGGCAGAGATGCCTTCCTATCGGAATATCCATCTAGGAAGCTGGGAAAAGGATAAAAAGGGCTGGAGATATCTTTATCAGGAAAATTATCTTACCTCCTGGGCCTTGATCAATGACAGCTGGTATTTTTTCGGTATGGACGGCTATATGAAAACCGGCTGGCAGGAGTACAAAGAAAATTGGTATTATCTGAATCCTGATAATGGCGTTATGATGACGAACTGTACTATAGATGGATATCAGGTGGATGGAAGCGGTGTGAGAATCTGACCAGTTACATTAAAAAAGCATCCGGGCAGTCCGGGAACGGTATCGTTCCGGAATGTCCGGATGCTTTTTTAAATCTCTGTTTTATCCCAGAAAGCCCAGATGCTCCAAAAGGATTTTAAGCCCCATGAGGATCAGGATCAGGCCGCCGGCAAATTCGGCTTTTTTCTGATAACGGCAGCCAAATACATTTCCAATCTTAACACCTGCGGCAGACAGAAGGAAGGTAATGCTTCCGATAAAGAGTACGGCAGGCAGAATCCGGACCTGAAGGAAGGCAAAGGTTACGCCTACGGCCAGGGCATCAATGCTGGTTGCCACAGCCATCAGGGTCATGGTTTTTATATCCAGAGAGGGATCTGCTGCTTCTTCGCCGTTTTCAAAGGCTTCCTTTATCATATTTCCTCCGATAAGAGCCAGAAGCACAAAGGCGATCCAGTGGTCATAGGACTCGATGGTTCCGCTGAACTTGGAACCCAGCAGATATCCCAGAAAGGGCATAAGGCCCTGAAAGCCGCCAAAATAAAGTCCTACGATTCCGGCGTTTTTCCAGCTCATTTCCGGCATGGCAAGCCCCTTACAGACCGCTACGGCAAAGGCGTCCATAGACAGCCCAACTGCAATAATAAACAATTCCGTTAATGACATGATCATTTCCTCCCAAATGGCACAGTTTATGAAACAGTGTAGGAGAGGAACCGAAAAATGTCAAGAAAAATATAGGAGCTTGTAAAACGAATTTGCCTGTGCTAAAGTATAGCTGAAACGGAGGTAAATAGGATTATGAAAAAATCATATGAAATTGATATGTGCAATGGCCCGCTTTTAGGCAAGATCCTGCTGTTTTCCATTCCGCTGATGCTTTCCGGTATTTTACAGCTTTTGTTTAATGCGGCTGATATTATTGTAGTAGGAAGGTTTTCCGGAAGTACGGCGCTGGCGGCTGTGGGCTCTACCTCATCCCTGATCAATCTTCTGATCAACATTTTTGTAGGCTTGTCTGTAGGTGTAAATGTGCTGGTAGCCAGATATTATGGCGGACAGAAGGAAAGAGATGTTCAGGAAACCATACATACGGCGGTTTTGACGGCCATTTTAAGCGGCCTGTTTCTGGTTGCGGTGGGAGAGCTTGCCGCAGGCCCCATGCTTCGGATCATGGGAACCCCGGAGGATGTGCTGGATCAATCTGTGCTCTATATGCGGATTTATTTCCTTGGAATGCCTGTTTTAATGCTTTATAACTTCGGCGCTGCGATCCTCAGAGCAGTAGGAGATACCAGGCGGCCTCTTTATTTCCTCTTTGCCGCCGGAGCGGTCAATGTGGTTTTGAATCTGTTCTTTGTAATAGGCCTTGGAATGGGAGTGGACGGAGTAGCCTGGGCTACTGTGATTTCTGAGCACATTTCCGCATTTCTTGTCTTTAAGAGCCTGATGGCGGAAGAGGGAATGATGAAGCTCCATCTAAAGAAACTTACCATTCATATGGATAAGCTGAAGCGGATTGTGAAGATCGGTCTTCCGGCCGGTATGCAGGGCGCGATCTTCTCTGTATCCAATGTGCTGATCCAGTCCTCTGTCAATTCCTTTGGTTCTGTGGCCATGGCAGGCAATACGGCTTCTGCAAATATCGAGGGCTTTGTCTATACGGCTATGAATGCGGTTTATCAGACCAGCTTAAGCTTTACCAGCCAGAATCTTGGCGGAGGAAAGTACAGCCGTATTAATAAGGTAAAAAATATCTGTCTGGCTGTTGTTACGGCAGTGGGGCTGGTTCTTGGCCTGGCAGCAGTAGGCGCGGGCACTCATCTTCTGGGAATTTATTCTTCAGACTCTGAGGTGCTTAAATACGGGATGCTCCGTCTGGAGATTATCTGTGGGACCTATTTTATCTGCGGGCTGATGGACTGTATGGTAGGAAGCTTGAGAGGATTGGGATACTCGGTGATTCCCATGATCGTCTCTCTTACCGGAGCATGTGGTTTTCGTATTCTCTGGATTTTTACAGTATTTGCCGTTTACCGTTCACTGGCAGTTCTTTATCTGTCATATCCGGTATCTTGGCTCATTACGGTAGCGGCTCACATGGTTACCTTTAAACTGATCCGCAGGAAATTCCCCAAAGAAGATATAAAATAATAAATATTCTGAAAATTAGAAGCAAATACCCAAATATAACAGGTGAATATTATATAAAAATATAAACAATCACAATAAATATACACAATTTATAAAAAGACAAAAAATAATTAAAAATTACAAAAAGAGTCTTGACAAATCAGGGCTCTTTTTGTATAATAAAGTCAACAAAAGAGAAGAGAACACGAGATACAAAAGAGAATAAGGAGTTGTAGACAGTCAACTCAATGTAATAAAATCTAAGCAAAGGAGGTACGGACCACCAGAAAGAGAACGTTCGTTTCATTTATAAGCTAAAGTGATTTAGTTATAGATGAAACAGGAAAAGCACTCTGTGAGAGTAACTGCTCATACATAGTACAGACAGATGAAACGGAAATTGATTTAAGAAACAAAAGAAAGTCCAATCGATTGGTAAAAGAACTGCAGTCTTAAAGAAACGAAAGAGAATGTCTGTAATAAAAGATGGGAACAAGCAGATGATCGTATTTTCAAAGTGATCCATAAGCGTATCAAAGGCAATAAATGCCCGGTCTGGTGATATGACGAGAAAGTATCATCAGGACGGAGAGAGATACCGGATCAAAGAAAGAAAAGCAAGGTGGAAAATAGATCCGAAGCAAGTGAATATACAAAAGAGAGCAGAAGAAAACCAGAGTGGATACAATTAAATATAGAGTCACAAAAGAAACAATTGTTTCGAAAGAGAGGCTTGGTCCAATGGACGAGATAGTTAAAAGACGGATATCGTAATCGAGAACGTGGTTAGTCAAAGATTCGATATCCGTCTTTTGTTGTATTTAATATAGGGGATCACAGACCTTTTAGATCAAAGGGCGGCGTATATTCTTCTTTTGCGCTGCTTTTTTCCTGTATAAATCCCTCAGTAAGTCCCAGAGAGAGCGCTGCATCCACTACCTTCTGGTATTCATAGGAGGTGATCCGACGATTGATATCCGGATGGTCGCAGCTATGGTAGAAGGGGGTGTACTGGCTTAAAAGGCTTAACAGGTACTGGCCTTTTGGAAGCTCTCTGCTGACCCATTCCATCAGGGCGATGGAATCATCCCTGTGTCCGGGGAGAACCATATGGCGCAGGATTACGCCTTTTTTCATAAGCAGGAAGGAAGGCTGGGAGGGCTCCTCAGGGGCGTGTTCCTCAAATACCGGAGCGCCTGTCTGAAGGATCATCTGATAGATAGCACGGGAAGCGGCTTCAAAGTAGTTCCCGCAGTTTGACAGACGGGCAGAAAGAGCGCTGTCATGGTACTTTAAATCAGGAAGCCAGATATCTACATAATCCTTTAAATATTCTACGATCTCAGGACGTTCATAGCCGCCGCAGTTATATACGATCGGGATCGAAAGGCGGGAGCGAACCTGATCCAGAGCAGGAAGGATTGAGGGGAGAAACTGAGTGGGGGTGACAAGATTGATATTATAGGCCCCCTGATCTTCCAGACGGAGAAAGATATCAGCCAACTCATTAGAAGTCAGCTCCTTTCCGAATTGTTCGCTGCTGATGGGATAATTCTGGCAGAAGCAGCATTTAAGGGTACATCCGGAAAAAAAGACGGTTCCGCTTCCGCCTCTGGCCCACTCCGGCCCGCTCAGACAGGGTTCTTCCCATTTGTGGAGTGCTGCCCTGGCAGCCTTTAACTGAACGGTACATCCGCAGTAGCCGGTTTTGCGGCTGCGGTCAATGCGGCACATTCTGGGGCAGAGGGTACAGGATTCATAAGTGGGAAAACGGATCATGGCAAAAGCCCCTGCTCTTTGCGGTACAGATATCTTGGAAGTCCGTCCTCCAGAATATGCTGTGGCTGCCCTTGGATGAGCGGAAGAGCATAGGCGGTAAATTCCGGGCCGATATCGTTGTGATTGCCGGTGATCCAGTGAGGCGGGAAGGTCTTTTCCTTATTGCAGACATTGGAAACATCTGTAAGGCCGAAACGGATGGAATAATCCGCTCCTTCTTCGCGTTCAAAGGTGATCATCTTTGCGGTCACGCCCTCAAGTGCGGCACGGACTGCAAAGCGTCCGGCCTCGCTGGCTTCGTTAATGTCCGTAAGAGAGGAGATAAGGCTGCTGCAGCGCTGGTTTACATTTAATTCTACAGAGCGAACCTTGACTCCGAAACGGCCTCTGACATAGCTTTCGAGCAGCTTTCCGCAGCCTGTAAGCATCTTGTGGCCAAAGGTATCGACCTGAGCTTCAGTAGAGTATTCACATACCAGACGGCCGGAAGCATCGTGGATGCCTTCAGAAACACAGACAACCACAGCGGTGCTTTTCTTTAAAGCGCCTTCGATATCATTTAAAAACGCTTCCATATCAAAATCAGATTCCGGCAGATAGATGAGCAGGGGATTGTCGCCGGGAAACTTTCTTGCCAGGGCGCTGGCAGCAGTGACCCAGCCTGCATGGCGGCCCATGAGTTCAATAATGGTGACAGCCGGCTGCTGATAGACAGAAGCATCCAGAACGATTTCACGGACAGTAGACGCTACATATCGGGCAGCGCTGCCGTAGCCGGGGGTGTGGTCGGTTACAGGAAGATCGTTGTCAATGGTTTTTGGAACGCCGATAAAAACGATATCCTCTTTTGCCATGGCAGCATATCTGGACAATTTGTCTGCGGTGTCCATGGAATCATTTCCACCGATGTAGAATACAGCTCCGATATTCATGGCTTTAAATTTTTCAAATAACAAGGGGTATACGGAAGCATCCATATTTTCAGGAAGCTTATAGCGGCAGGAGCCCAGATATGCGGCGGGCGTCAGGCGCAGAAGTTCCAAATCCTCTTTGGAAAGCTCTGCGGAGAGATTTATGGTATGGCCGGACAGAAAGCCTTCGATGCCGTTTATCATGCCATAGACAGCTCCAATCTCATCCGGATGGGAAAGTCCTTCCTGGATCACGCCGTATAAGCTGGCGTTGATCACAGCTGTGGGACCGCCGGACTGGCCTACAAGTATATTTTTCTTCAAGGGAAAATCCTCCTCTCATGTATACAGTGATCGTCTGGACAGCTGCAGAAGAAGTCCAGATTCTTTTGTAAGTATATCTGATAAAAATGGGAAATGCAATCCGTTTGTGATATTGCATATAAAACCCGTATTTTTTTGTAACATATTTCCTATTGCATTTTAGGTAAAAAAATGATAGTCTGTATACAGATAAAAAAGTTGTATACAAACTCAAAAAGTTAAATACAAATATTTTAAAGGAGGAATCGGAGAATGGATATTCGCTATTCTGCCAACCAGAGGGATGTAAAGCGCTACACAACAGAGGAATTAAGAAACGAATTCCTCATCACAGATCTGTACAAGGCTAATGAGGTAGTTGCCGTATACTCTCATGTAGACCGTATGGTTACTCTGGGATGTATGCCTACTACAGAGAAGGTTTCTATTGATAAGGGAATCGACTGCTGGAAGAACTTCGGCACCCATTACTTTTTAGAGCGCCGTGAGATCGGTATTTTTAATATCGGCGGCGAGGGAACCATCACAGCAGACGGCCAGACCTTTAAGATGGGATACAAGGACTGCCTGTACATTACAAAGGGCACAAAGGAAGTTTATTTTGAGAGCACCGACGCTGAGAAGCCTGCAAAGTTCTACATGGTCAGCGCACCGGCTCATACTTCCTACACAACTACCTTTATTCCGATTGAGAAGGCTGCAAAGAGACCCTGCGGCGAGGCAGAGACCTCCAATAAGCGTACCATCAATCAGTTCATCCATCCGGATGTACTTAAGACCTGCCAGCTGTCCATGGGCATGACCGTATTAGAGCCAGGCAGCGTATGGAACACCATGCCGTCTCATACACATGAGCGCCGTATGGAGATTTATATGTACTTTGAGGTTCCGGGCGACAACGTAGTATTCCATATGATGGGAGAACCCACTGAGACAAGACATATTGTCATGAAGAATGAGGAGGCTGTGATCAGCCCGTCCTGGAGCATCCACAGCGGCGCCGGCACTTCCAACTATACCTTTATCTGGGCTATGGGTGGAGAGAACATGGAGTTCGACGATATGGATACCATGATGCCAAACGAGATGATGTAAGTTCATCCGAACGATTCTGTTAAAAATATATGGAGGATAAAGAAATGGCTGATTATTTAAACAACTTTTCACTTGAAGGCAAGGTAGCCCTGGTAACAGGCGCTTCCTACGGCATCGGCTTTGCAATCGCAAAGGCAATGGCAGGCGCAGGCGCTACCATCGTTTTCAACGATATCAAGCAGGAACTGGTAGATAAGGGAATCGCAGCGTACAAGGAAGAGGGCATCGAGGCTCACGGCTATGTATGCGACGTAACCAATGAGGACGCAGTAAACGCGATGGTTGCTCAGATCGAGGCAGAGGTAGGCGTAGTTGATATCCTGGTAAATAACGCAGGAATCATCAAGAGAATCCCAATGTGCGAGATGAGTGCAGCTGAGTTCCGCCAGGTAATCGATGTTGACTTAAACGCTCCGTTTATTGTTTCCAAGGCTGTTATCCCAAGCATGATCAAGAAGGGCCACGGAAAGATCATCAACATCTGCTCCATGATGAGTGAGCTGGGCCGTGAGACCGTATCTGCTTATGCAGCAGCTAAGGGCGGCTTAAAGATGCTGACAAAGAACATTGCTTCTGAGTACGGTGAGTACAATATCCAGTGTAACGGTATCGGACCTGGCTATATCGCTACTCCCCAGACAGCTCCTCTGCGTGAGATCCAGCCAGACGGCTCCAGACATCCATTTGACCAGTTCATCGTTTCCAAGACTCCTGCAGGACGATGGGGTGAGGCTGAGGATCTGGGCGGACCTGCAGTATTCCTGGCATCTGATGCTTCCAATTTTGTAAATGGTCTGGTACTGTATGTAGACGGCGGTATCCTGGCTTACATCGGCAAGCAGCCTAAGTAATCGATTACGCAATTAAACCAATAAAACCAATCAGGGCCCGTCATGCCATGACCGCATGGCGGGTCCTGATTCATCTGAGAAAAGGAACAGGGGTGCTGCATGGGAGAAGTGAATTTTAAAAACAGAGGGGAACTGGTTTTTGAAACCTTAAAGCGGGAGATACTGGATCTGAAGCTGAAACCAGGCTGCCTGATCAGCGAAAGTGATATCTGTGAGCGGTTTGGCGTGTCGCGGACTCCGGTGCGGGACGCCCTGCGTCTTTTGCAGGAACAGGGATTTGCGGAGACGATTCCCTATCGGGGAACGTATGTGACTCTTTTGAGCCTGGATAATATCAAGCAGATGATCTATATGAGGGTAGCGGTGGAAACCATGGTTTTAAGGGATTTTATGGAAATCCAGACGCCCATGGTGATGGAGGAAATCCGTCATGCCATTGCCGTTCAGAAGGCCTTGATCCAGACGCCGGGGTTTGAACCGGAACAGTTTTACCGCATGGACGCCCAGATGCACTCTCTCTGGTTCACAGCTGTAAAGCGACAGAAGCTCTGGGATATGCTCCAGGCCCAGCAGCTTCATTATACCCGGTTTCGTATGCTGGATTTTATTACAGAAACAGATTTTCCAAGGATTATCGGAGAGCATGAGCAGCTGTTTGAGCTGATCTGCAAAAAAGATCTTTCCGGCCTGGAACAGGTATTAAAAGATCACCTCTACTACAGTATGAAGCGGATGCGTCATTCTATAGAGGTGGATTATAAGGACTATTTTGAAGAAGAACCAGAAGAGAATCGGTTTGTCATTTAATGGCAGGCCGTTTTTTGTTTTATTTGTGGGGGGGAGTCATAAGATAGATCCGCTCTTCCGGATTTTCTTCCAGATATTCTTCCAGTTCCTCCGGTGACAGGCGGGACTGAACCTCTCTGAAAAATTCTTTTCCGCTCATGGAGGCAAAGCTTAGGAGCCGCTTTCTTACTTCCGGATCATCTGCCAGCAATTCCTTTTCCTTCTGTGTATAAATTCCCATATCCAATCCCTTCCTTTCCCGTCTCTTATTTTGACGCAAAACGGTTAGAATAGTCTGATAATTTCAGAATATGCATCTGTTTACCTATAGTATATTCGCTATTCCGAAGATATTCAATATGCAAATTCTAACTTATGCTTATTTCAGGTAAAATAAGCATAGGAGCAATAAAAATATGATCGACTATTCGCCTTTCTGGGAAACTCTGGAGGCGTCGGAGGAAAGCTGGTACACACTGACGAAGAAGCATAAAATTTCTGACAGTACTCTGCACCGGCTTAAGCATAATAAAGATGTGACCATGAAAACGATCAATGATCTCTGCAGGATTTTAAACTGCCGCATTGAGGATATCGCCAGGTATGTGCCCTCAGAGGAGGATCAGATTCTTTAGGAATGTTAAAAAGACATAAAAGGAACGGATCCGGAGGAAATATATGGAAAAAAGTGGAGTTTCGCTGGAAGAAAAAGTAAAACGGATCGCTGTCTGTGCCGGGGCAGTGGTCTTTTTTTCGATTGGAGCCAATCTGGCAGTAAGCTGGTTCGGCCTTGGGAGCTTCGGAAGCATCCTGGAACAGAACGCCGGCAGTCTGGCCTTCTGGTCTGCGATGGAGGAGGAGCGCCTGGCCTTTGCGCGTTATGTGGGAACTGCCCTTCCGGAAGAGCGGGAGCGGTTTGAGCAGTCCAGAATGGAAACGCGCCGGCGGCTGGAAGAGCTTCCCGTTGATTACAGAGAAACGGGCTCTGAGCGGTATGCCCGTACCTGGTCCATCCGGAATATGTATGAAAATTACGAGACAGAGCTGGAAGTCCTTGAAGAAACAGACCGGGAGGATCCGGAATATGTGAACCGGCTGTATCGGATCTACCGGGTTCAAAATTATCTCAAGGATAAGGCCGGACAGCTGGAACAGATGACAATGGAGGACGGAAGCGAACGCTACGAGAAGCATCGTTTCCTTTTTTCAGTCCTTCCGGCTGCCAGTATCCTGTGGGGAATCGCTGCGCTGTGGATGGTTAAGCGGCTGAATGGCTCCGTACGCCGTAACATCGTAGAGCCAGTGGTAATGCTGGCCAGGCAGGCAGACCGTATCCGGAAAAATGATTTTTCAGGGCCTGAACTTACAGCTGAGGGAGAAGATGAGATCAGCCGTCTTATCCGTTCCTTTAATAAAATGAAGCAGGCGACAAGAGGATATATTGAGGCTTTAAAAGAAAAAAACGAAACAGAACGGCAGCTGGAGGCGGTCCGGCTGCAGCTTTTAAAAAATCAGATCAATCCCCATTTTCTTTTCAATACCTTAAATATGATCGCCGGAACGGCTCAGATCGAAGATGCGGCTGCCACGGAAAAGATGATACAGGCATTAAGCCGCCTGTTCCGCTACAATTTAAAATCAACTGCATCTGTGATGCCTCTGGAACGTGAGCTTAAGGTTGTTCAGGATTATATGTATCTGCAGCAGATGCGGTTTGGAAAGAGAGTGCAGTATGAGACAGGCTGTGACCCGGAAACAATGGAGATACTGGTTCCTTCCTTTATGCTCCAGCCTTTGGTGGAAAACGCAGTAAAGCATGGGATTTCTGCAAGAAGCAAAGGCGGAAGGATTGTGGTGCGGACCTGGAAACAGGGGCAGAGGCTGTGGATTTCGGTGGCGGATACGGGAGAAGGGATTGATGAGGACAAACTGGAAAAGATAAAAAGAGCTTTAAAGGAAGGAGATGGATCCGGCGTTGGGATTGGTCTGGGAAACATTGCCCGCCGGCTGAAGGCAATGTATGAGGACGGAGAAGTGAGGATCGAGAGCCGAAAGGGCTGCGCGACGGTGGTACAGCTGGCGTTTACACCGGAAAACTGTAAGGAGGATGAACCGTGATACAGAATGAGGATAAGAACGAGACGTACAAGGTGCTTTTGGCAGATGATGAGCAGATTGAACGTATGGCTCTTGCCAAACGGCTGCATAAGCATTTTGGAGACAGCCTGGTCATCTGGCAGGCAGCAGACGGAAATGAGGCGGTCCGCCTGTGTTTTAAAGAACGGTGCCAGATCGTGATCATGGATATTTCCATGCCGGAATTAAACGGTGTGGAGGCGGCAGAACAGATCCGAAGGCTGGATGAGGACTGCGAGATCATTTTCCTTACCGCATATGACGAATTTTCCTATGCAAAGAGAGCCATTGCCATTCATGCGCTGGACTATCTTTTAAAGCCCTGTGAGGAAGAGGAGCTTACTGCGGTGATGGAGGAAGCCGTGGGGCGGATCCAAAAGAGGGAGCAGTTTGAAAAGCTGCATATGGAACAGGAGATGCCGGAAGAGACCGGGGCAGAGATGCCGGAGCCGGACTTAGAGGAGGAGCCTGACCGGCTTGGACAGGCGGCTGAAAAGATACGCCGGTATATACGGAAAAATTATATGAAGGATATTTCCATGCAGGATGCGGCCCGGATGATGAACTACTCCGACGCCTATTTCTGCAAGCTGTTTAAACAGTGCTTTGACCAGAATTTTACCGCCTATCTGGCCCGCTTCAGGATCAATGAGGCCAGACGGCTTTTACAGGATAAAAATGCCAGTGTAAGAGAGGTCAGCATGCTGGTAGGGTATTATGACGCCAATTACTTTGCAAAGGTATTTAAAAGGATTGCAGGTATGAACCCTTCTGAATACAGAGACAGCTTTCATACAGACAGCGTATGACAAAATTTTCTCCCTCAATGTCAAAGATTTACGGTACAAAACAGAAAATCCTTTTTTTATAATTATTTAATAAAATGTGTATAAAGAAAGGAAGCAGTAAAGTGAGGAAGATGATGAAAAAGCTGACAGCGCTTGCTTTTGGGATAGCAGTGGCAGTCAGTCTGACAGGCTGCGGTTCTTTAACCGGCGGCAAGCGTATTATCCGCGTTTCCCATGCACAGTCAGAGACGCATCCGGAGCATCTGGGGCTTCTGGCATTTAAAGAGTATGTGGAAGAGAAGCTGGGAGACAAATATGAGGTCCAGATATTTCCAAATGAACTTTTAGGCTCAGCCCAGAAGGCCATTGAGCTGACACAGACGGGAGCCATTGACTTTGTAGTAGCCGGCACAGCGAATCTGGAGACCTTTGCTGACGTATATGAGATTTTCAGTATGCCGTATCTGTTTGACTCAGAGGAGGTATACAAATCCGTGATGCAGGATACGGAATACATGGAAAATGTCTATGCATCGACGGATGAAGCCGGTTTCCGCGTAGTAACCTGGTACAATGCAGGTACCCGTAATTTCTACGGAAAATCCCCGATACGGACGCCGGAGGATTTAAAGGGCAAAAAGATCCGCGTACAGCAGAGTCCTGCCAGCGTAGAGATGGTAAAGGCATTTGGAGCGGCAGCGGCGCCAATGGGATTTGGCGAGGTATATACGGCTATCCAGCAGGGCGTCATCGACGGTGCAGAGAATAACGAACTGGCTCTTACCAACAACAAGCACGGCGAAGTTGCAAAATATTATTCTTATAACAAGCATCAGATGGTGCCGGATATGCTGGTAGCCAATCTGAAGTTCTTAAACAGCTTAAGCCCTGAGGATTATCAGGTATTTAAAGAGGCGGCGGCTCTTTCCACGGAAGTAGAGATGGAAGAGTGGGACAAGAGTATAGAAGAGGCTAAAAAAATCGCCACAGATGAAATGGGCGTAGAGTTTATTGACGTGGATGTGGAAGCGTTTAAAGAAAAGGTTCTTCCTCTCCATGAGTCTATGCTTCAGGAAAATGAGAAGATCCGCGATCTCTATGACCATATTCAGGCTGCCAATGAAAAAGCAAAAGGAGGACAGTAGGATGGAGACCATGCACAAAGTAAAAGCAGGGATCATGCAGGTTCTGGGATTTGTAATCATCGCTCTGTTCGCCTTTATGACCCTGATCGGAACGTATCAGATCGTAACCCGTTATTTCTTTAACCGTCCAAGTACGGTATCAGAGGAGCTTTTAACCTACGCTTTTACCTGGATGGCCCTTCTGGCTTCCGCCTATGTGTTCGGAAAGAGAGACCATATGCGTATGGGCTTTCTGGCAGACAAGCTCATCGGAGCGCCCAGAAAATATCTGGAGATTACCATTGACCTTCTTACTTTTTTGTTAGCAGCGGTTGTGATGGTATACGGCGGTATTTCCATTACAAAGCTGACCATGATCCAAAAAACTGCTTCTTTGCAGGTGCCTATGGCCTATGTTTATGTGATCGTGCCTGTTACGGGAGTGCTGATCATGATTTTCAGCCTTATGAATGCCATAGACGTGGCTCATATGGAATTTAAGGAGAAGGGAGAGGTTCGGTTATGACGATCGCAGTTGCCTGCGGGCTGATTATTTTAGTGCTTCTTGTGATTATGCTCTTAGCTGGAGTACCAATCGCAGTAGCTCTGGCTGTTTCTTCCATCGGAGCGATCCTTCCGGTGCTTGATACCGGCGCATCCGTGCTTACGGGAGCACAGAGGATTTTTTCCGGTATTTCCGTATTCAGCCTTCTTGCCATTCCGTTTTTTATCCTGGCAGGAAACTTGATGAATAAGGGCGGTATTGCTATCCGTCTGATCAATTTTGCAAAATTATTTACAGGAAGTATTCCGGGAGCTCTGGCACACACCAACGCCGTTGCCAATATGCTTTTCGGTGCCATCTCAGGTTCCGGTACGGCGGCAGCTTCCGCCATGGGTTCGATCATCGGCCCTATCGAAGAGGAAGAAGGCTATGACAGGGATTTCTCAGCAGCGGCTAATATCGCTACCGCTCCTACCGGTCTTTTAATCCCTCCGAGCAACGTTATGATCACCTATTCACTTGTCAGCGGAGGAACCTCCGTAGCGGCTCTTTTCATGGCGGGCTATATTCCCGGGATCCTCTGGGGACTGGCATGTATGATCGTAATCTATATTTTTGCTAAAAAGAAGGGCTACCGCAGTACAAAGAAGTTTACAAACAGCGAGAAGCTTAAGGTATTTTTACAGGCCATCCCTTGTCTGTTTATGATCGTTGTGGTAATCGGCGGGATCATTTCCGGTATCTTTACCGCTACAGAGGGAAGCGTGGTGGCAGTTGTGTACAGCATGGTGTTGTCTGTATTCTTCTATAAGTCCATCAAACCCTCTGAGCTGCCGAAAATCTTCCTTGACAGCGCGGAGATGACCGGTATTATCATTTTTCTTATCGGCGTGTCAAGCATCATGAGCTGGGTTATGGCATTTACAGGCATTCCCACTGCTGTATCCGAGGCAATGCTGGGAATCAGCGACAACCGGTATGTGATCCTCTTTATCATCAATATCCTCCTTCTGATCGTGGGAACCTTTATGGATATGACGCCGGCCTGCCTGATCTTCACTCCTATTTTCCTGCCCATCTGCCAGACTCTGGGTATGAATACCATTCACTTTGGTATTATGATGATCTTTAACCTGTGTATCGGAACCATCACCCCGCCTGTGGGAACCACTCTGTTTGTGGGTGTAAAAGTGGGACAGACTAAGATTGAGCAGGTGATAAAGCCGCTTTTAGCTTACTTTGCGGCAATCTTCATTGTGCTGATGCTGGTATCCTATATTCCCGCCTTGTCCATGTGGCTGCCGGGACTTTTGGGATATGTATAAATGAAATGTGCGCTCCGCCGGGCTGGCGGGGCGTATTTTTTCGGAAACGGTATTGAAGACAGCGCTGGTTTCTGCTATAGTACACAATGGAATGAAAAAGTGTAAGGAGAATCATCATGGCTGAAATACTGATGAAGGCGGCTGCCTTCGTTGCGATCATTTTTATGGGATATCTGCTGAGAAAAAAAGGATTTTTTAAAGAAGAGGATTTTCATGTGCTTTCAAAGATCGTTTTGAAGATAACTCTTCCGGCTGCGATCGTAGCCAATTTTTCAGGGGTTGATCTTCAGGCGTCTCTTTTGATCCTGTCGGTGCTTGGTCTGGGGGGAGGCCTGATGCTTATAACCTCAGCCTATCTGGCAGCGGGAAAGAACCGTGAGGAAAAAGCATTTTTCATGTTGAACACCTCGGGCTATAATATAGGAAACTTCACTATGCCCTTTGCCCAGAGCTTTCTAGGGCCAGCCGGGGTAATCACAACCAGCCTTTTTGATACGGGAAATTCCTTTATCTGTCTGGGCGGAGCCTTTAGTGCGGCAAAGATGGTAAAGGAGGGAGAGGGAAAGATATCACTGATCCCTATTATAAAAACCCTGGTGCGTTCCATACCCTTTGACGCTTATATAACCATGACAGCGCTGTCCCTGCTCCACATCAGCCTTCCGGCTGCGGTGATCACATTTTCAGAGGTGGTTTCAGGGGCGAATGCCTTTATCGCCATGCTGATGATGGGAGTAGGCTTTAAAATTTCCGGAGATACCAGCCAGAAGGGAAAAATCGTAAAGATCCTGGCAGTGCGTTACGGCGTCTCGATCGCAGTGGCGGCGGCCCTCTATTTTTTTATGCCTCTTCCTCTGGAATACCGTCAGGCTCTGGCAATCCTGCCCTTGAGCCCTATTGCGTCTGCAGCGCCGGCCTTTACGGCAGATTTAAAGGGCGACTTTGGACTTGCCAGTGCAGTCAATTCCATTTCCATTGTAATCAGTATTGTACTGATCACGGCAACTCTCCTGATAATTCTTTGATACGGAGTGTATAACTTTGACAGAAGCGGGGATAATGAGATTATCACAAAAGAGAAAATAAATACTTATCCTCCCCTTTTTAATACCTCGTTTATTGGCCTTGTGCAGTAGACGGGGTATTTTTTATGCCTTCTGCAATTTCTTAAACTGCTGGGGCGATATAGAAAAGGCCTGTTTAAACGCCCTGTAAAAGGTGGAGTAGTCGGAAAACCCTACCTGTTCTCCTATGGTTTCCAGGGAATCTCCATTGATAATCCTGGTTTTTGCGGCAATCAGCCGGCGCTGGGTTACGTACCGGTAAAAGCTGACGTCCATTTTTTCGCTGAACAGGCGCGATATGGCCCGTTCACTGATGTAAAAATCAGTAGCCGCTGATTTTAAGGTTATTTTTTCAGCCAGGTGGTCTTCTATATAGCGGATCAGCTCATCCAGCAGCTCTTTTTTCTCAGTTAGCGGTTCCGTAGCCTTGCTGTGGGTACACGCCCTGGTCAGGTGGATTAAAAGCTGCACCGTTATGGAAGAAATACAGGCTTCATATCCTTCCTGTCTGATTTTAGCCTCCCTGCAGGCAGATTGAAAATATCTTTCCATGTACTCCCACCCGCTGTCCTGGGTTCTTAACAGAACCGGATCCGATAATGGCATAAAACCTAAAAACTGCTGGATATTCTTCATAAATTCCGGGTGGATCCATATCACATAGCGGGAATAGGGTTCTGCAAGCTGATCTAAGTACAGGGGCCTGTGGCTGATCCCGGGCGGTATGAAAATAATATCTCCCCTGCGGACCCGATACCGTTCTGCTCCCAGAAGATATTGTACATTTCCGCTGCGGCAATATAACATCTCATAAAACGTATGACTGTGAAGCTGGATGCTGTCTTTCGTATAATTAACATCATCATGGCAGTCTACAGAATCTGAATCCATTTCCATTTCCTGATAAAGATTGGATAAAATTGCCCCGTCGGTAATAAACGTTTTCTGAAGTTCTTCATTGCTGATTTCCGATCTTTTATGCGCAGAAACCAGTTCTTTATATTTTTGCATTTCTGATAATTTCATTGCTTTTCCTGTTCCTTCCTCCTTCTTATCATAATCTAATTTGGCTTAATTTGCAATATATTATGCGATATTTGCAATAGTAATTGCAATAGCAGTATAGTATTCTTAAAACACAATAAGTTAATGGTCTGCGGTTATCTGCCGCAGCAAAGACAAGGAGGAACATGATATGAATGACAAATCTTTACGCCCCTTTGGAGTAAAGGATCAGATCGGTTATGTCTTCGGGGATATGGCCGGAAGCTTTGTAAACTTGTTCGTAGATGCCTATTTTCTTACATTCTGTACCTATGTTCTGGGAATTTCGCCAGGATGGATGGCGGGACTGTTTTTAGCCGCCCGACTCTGGGACGCCATCAACGACCCGATCATGGGTTCTTTCCCAGACCGCTGGAGACTTGGCAAAAGCGGCGACAAGTTCAAACCATGGATAAAACTGTTTATGATTCCTCTGGCCCTTTCCGGTATTTTATGTTTTGCCAACGTTCCATTTGAAGGAATTGCCCTTCATGCATGGGTGGCGTTTGCTTATGTATTCTATGGAATGTCCTATACCGGAACCAGTATGCCCTTCGGCGCTATGGCAAGCGTTGTTTCTACGGATCCCATTGACCGTTCCAAGCTTTCCAGAGCCAGAAGTATCGGCGGTACGGTAGTCGGGATCGGCGCGCTTTCCGTTGTTCCGATTTTATGTTTTGACAAGGATTCCAATATTATTCCGGAGCGTTTTGGCCTGATCGCAGTAATATTCGGCATTCTGTGTGTTATTTCTTACCTTCTGTTATGTAACCTGACCATAGAGCGTGTCCGCCAGCCAAAACAGAAAGGGGAAAAATTCAACTATGGAAATGTATTAAAAGCAGCTGTCAAGAACCGTCCGTTAATCGGCGTTATGGTTGCAACCATCGGAAGCATGCTTTACATTACTGGAAGCGGACAGTTAAAAAGTTATATTTACAAAGAATTCTATCAGGATACCAGCCTGATGACCCTGGCAAGTATCGGAACCCTTCCGGTTATGATTATCTGCTTTATCCTGGTCCCTAAGATTGTGCAGAAATTTGGAAAGAGAAATGTAATCCTGGTTATGAGTACCTATAACCTGCTGCTTTCCACTTATATTTTACTGTTCCCGATTCAGAGCGCGCTGCTTTACACAATTTTAAACCTGTTAGCTACGATCGGACAGACCGCTTTTACCATTTTGATCTGGGCTCTGGTTACCGACTGTCTGGACTACAGCGAATGGAAAATGAATTTCCGCGCAGACGGAAGCATGTACAGCCTCTATACGTTCAGCCGTAAGATTGGTTCTACCATCGCTTCTACCGGCGCTGCATCCGCACTGGCTGCGATCGGCTACGTTTCCGGCGTAGGCGCTGTACAGAGCGCGGCAACGATCAATAACATTTACTACCTGGTAAATGCAGTTCCGGTTATTACCTGTATCTTAGAACTCATCGGAATCGGTCTGATCTTCAACCTGAATCAGAAAAAGACCGCTGAAATGTATGCAGCCCTGGCGGAACGCCGGAATTCCCAGAACTGATCAAGAACCATTTGTGCGTACCCGAAACCGGAGGAATAAAATCTATGAAAAAAATTGATCTGCATCTGCATTTAAGCTTTGATCCTGTTCCCAAAAGCGATACTCTTCTAGTAAGTACCTACAAAGAAATGCTGCCTCATTTAGAAGAACTGGGGATCGGAAAAGGCGTGCTCATGTCCAGCGGAGAACGGAATTTCTCCATGCCTATGGGGTCCAATGAAGAAAACTGCCGGATTGCTGCAGCGGATCCGGAGCATTATGCCTGGATGTGCAATCTGGATTATGACGGAGATCCCAAAACTGTTTATGACCGGCTGTCTGTCTGCAAAGAAAAAGGCGCTGTCGGCATCGGGGAACTGATGATAAACCGAAGGCTGGATGATCCCTTTTTAAACGCCGTATTTGAAGCGGCTGGAAAATTAAATCTTCCGGTTACTTTTCATATGAGTCCGGAAACTGGCTACAGCTACGGCGTTGTAGACGACCCTGGTCTTCCTCTTTTGGAAGCCTGCCTGAAACGCCACCCTCACACGCAATTTCTTGGTCACAGCCAGACTTTCTGGATTGAAATGAGCGCAGATGCACCTACGGACAAAGAAAGCCGGAATCAGTGGGGAAAAGGCCCCGTTATCCCAGGCGGACGGGTTCCGGAACTATTTAAAAAATATCCCAACCTATACGGAGACCTAAGCGCCAACAGCGCCGGATGCGCCATTATGCGGGATCCTGCCTTTGGCCTGGAATTCTTAGAAACTTATGCAGACCGGCTGTTCTTTGCCACAGATATGGTAAATACCGAAATGGTCTTTCCCCTGGGACAATGGCTGGACGAACAGGCAGCAAACGGCGCCTTAAGCCGCCGGGCCTATGAAAAAATCTGCTTTAAAAATGCCCAGACAGTCTTTGGACTGTAAGAAAACCTGTTGTTAAATGAAAGGAGAAACATATGGAACTTCGCACACGGATTCTTCCACGTATGTTAAACAGTGAAGTAGAAGCGTATTTAAAAGAAAACGACATTATTATCGTCCCTGTAGGCACTGTTGAAATGCACGGTGGAATGCCTTTAGACAGTGAAACTGTAATCAGCGAGGCTTATGCCTTAAAAATGGCGGAAGCCTGCAACGGATTAGTTCTGACTGGACTGCCTTATTTCTATGCCGGCGCAACTGCTTCCGGCCGCGGCACGGTACAGGTGTCTATCCGTCAGGGTATCGATTATTTAAGCGCAATTGCCCACAGCCTGCTGCGTCAGGGCTTTAAACGCCAGATTTACATCAGCTTTCATGGCCCTGCCCATATGACCTGCAGTCCTATGGTAAGAGATTTCTTTGATGAAACCGGAGTCCCCATTCTTTACATGGATCTGACCATGCAGATGTTAAAGAACGCGAAAGATTTATTTAAAAGCATGGACAGCTTCCACGCCATTACTGTAGGCGCCTACCAGATTATGAACCGTCTGGAAGATGTGCCGCTGACCACCGGATATTACCATCAGAATCCTCAGACCTGCAAGCCTTTTGATGATATTTTCGGACTGGCTTATCAGAGCGCTGCCATCGGCTACTGCTTTGGAACTCCGGAAGACCACATGAGCACCACTGCCATTCCAGATAAGGAAACCCGCAAACGTCTTGCCGACGAAGGCCAGGAGTTGATCGAGACCCTGGTAAACCGTATGGATCTGCCTCACATTGCAGAGCAGATGCGTTCTCTGGAAACTTATAATCATTCTAACGAGGAAAAATATCCCTGGATGCCCAGTGCATTCCGGAAAAATTTCCGGAAATAAACCATAACGTTATGCCGTCTGCTGAAACTGGCTTCTGCTGTTTTGGCTGGCGGCATTTTCTGTGTCTGTCTATCCTGCACAGCGGACAGGCCTGGATATTCTTGACTTTTTATCTGGCGTGATTTAAGATACTGAGAGCATAAAAAGAGAAGGAGAACACAGTATGAAATTTTACCTTGCTCCTATGGAAGGCGTGACGGGATATATATACAGAAATGCTTACCATGCCCATTTCCGTCTCATGGATAAATACTTTACCCCCTTTCTGGCACCCAAACACAATGGAGGGTTCAGCCATAGAGAGATAAATGATATTTTGCCGGAGCATAATGAGGGAATGGATACGGTGCCTCAGCTTCTGACTGGAAACAGTGAGGATTTTCTGCGGGCAGCGCGGGAATTGAAGGAATACGGCTATAAGGAAGTGAATTTAAATCTGGGCTGTCCCTCCGGTACGGTAGCTGCCAAGGGAAAGGGAGCAGGATTTTTAAGAGACCCTGAGGGACTGGAGCTGTTTTTAGAGCAGATCTGCGAGGGGATGGAGCGTCTGGGGCTGGAGCTTTCGGTGAAAACAAGACTGGGAATCGAAGAACCGGAGGAATTTGACAGACTTCTTTCTATTTATAATCGGTTCCCCTTAAAAGAGCTGATCATCCATCCAAGGGTTTTGAAGGATTTTTATAAATATACGCCCAGAATGGAGGCGTTTAGAAATGCCTTTGCAAACAGTGCGGCTCCAGTGTGTTATAATGGCGATATTGTTGACCGGGAGTCCTATGAACGACTTACAGCCGCGTATCCTGCGCTGGATGCAGTAATGATCGGCAGAGGCCTTTTAGCAGATCCATTTCTCATCGAAACACTGTCGGGGCAGGCAGGCACAGAGAGCAGGAGAACGCAGATAGAACGTCTGAGTGCATTCCATCAGCAGATTTTGGAAGGATACTGCCAAACGATGTCAGGGGATAAGAATGTACTCTTTAAAATGAAGGAACTGTGGGCTCATTTGATCCATTTTGATCCGGAATGGGAGCCTTATATAAAGAAAATCCGCAAGGCACAGCGTCTGGGAGAGTATAAGATCATAACCGGTCAGATGTTCAGAGAAAGGAAAGCAGCACTTTAGGCTTTCCTATAAAATGGAGGGAGCCGGCAGAAAAAGGGGGGAATCTGCCGGCTTAGGTATGAAAAAGTGTCTTCCTGTATGGTAAAAGGTCTCATCAACCTTACAATCATAATATACAGGATAAATGTGGACAAAGTTTGATCAGAGGCTAAATAAATCATAAAATTATTAAAGGGAAAATGAAGAGAATCTTAAGCAATTTTGTGGTAGAATAGATATGTCAGCCAAAGGACATATAAAAGGAGTAAATACCATGTTTGATAATCTTACAAAAAGCGATATAGAAAAGATGCAGGAGGAAATCGAGTACCGTAAGCTGGTTGTCCGCAAGGAGGCCTTAGAGGCGGTAAAGGAAGCGAGAGCACACGGGGATCTGAGTGAAAATTTTGAATACAAAGCAGCAAAGCAGGATAAGAACCGCAATGAAAGCCGTATCCGTTATCTGGAAAAGATGATAAAGACGGCCAGGATCATTTCCGATGAATCAAAGGAGGACGAGGTAGGACTGGGAGACCGGGTGGAGCTGTACATCCCGGAGGATGATGAAACAGAAACCTACAAGCTGGTTACAACGGTTCGGGGAAATTCCCTAAAGGGACTGATCAGCATTGATTCTCCGCTGGGAAAGGCCATCCGCGGCCACAGAGTGGGGGAGCGGGTTTATATAAAGGTAAATGCGGATTTTGGATATGAAGCTGAGATACGGGCGATCGATAAGTCGGCAGAGGATGAGGAGGATACGCTCCGAAGCTTTTAAACGAAAGACGGCCGGATTTACAGAGGGGAAAATGAGAAATGAGTGAAGAAGCACAGTTAAAGATACATATGATGGGAAAAATTTCCGCAGAGTATCAGGGAAAGCCGCTTCCGGTAGGAACTGCTCTTTCAGGGCGCGTTCTGCAGCTGTTTTTGATTCTGCTGTATTATCACGACAGCGGCATCAGCCGGGAGGAGCTTCTTGATATGATGTACGGGAGCGGAGAGTATGCCAATCCGGCAGGGAGTCTCAGAGCGGTGGTATTCCGCCTCCGCCGCATTATGGGGGAATGTCTTCCGCCCGGAGAGCACATTCAGACAGAGGGAGGAATTTACCGCTGGAGCAGCAAACGCGTGAAGGTCTATGTAGACGCCAGGGATTTTCAGGCGACAGCCGAGAAAGCGCTGGAAGAGGAAAATGAAGAAGAGCTGTACCGTGCCTGTGCGCTTTATCAGGGAGAATTTCTGTCACAGCTGGCCGGAGAAAAGTGGGTCACAATTGTCAGCGTCCGGTGTCAGGAACTTTATTTCCGCTGTCTGCGCAGCCTCAGCCGCCAGATGCAGGAGAGCAGAGAATACCAGTCCCTTTTGAATCTTGTCAATGATGCCTGTGAGCTTTATCCCTATGAAGAATGTCAGATCATGAAAATGGACTGCCTGATCGCCATGAAGCGTTTCAGGGAGGCGATGCAGGTGTATAAATGGGTGGTGCGGCAGTATTTTGAAGAACAGGGACTGCCCCCTTCAGAAAAGATGCTGGAACGCTTCCGCATTATGAGCAGCCAGATCCGTTACACGGCGGATATGCTGAAGGATGTGCGGGAAAGCTTAAAGGAACGGGATGCGGTCAACGGCCCTTACTACTGCTCCTATCCCTCCTTTATTGACTGCTACCGGCTCTTAACCCGGTTTTTTGAGCGGGTTCCGTTTGAAAAGGTGCTTGTCTGCATATTTTTTGTGGATAAGCGGGGAAAGGTATTGGATGATGGAAATGATCTCCAGAAAGAAGCGTCCGACCAGCTGAAAAAGGCCGTAGGCATCTCTCTGCGAAAGGGCGATCTGTTTACCTGCTACAGCCCCAGCCAGTACCTGATCCTGCTAAACGGGGCCGATCAGGAAGAATGTCAGAATATTTTTGAGCGGATCGAGCAGAATCTGCGCCCCTGGGAAGGATGGCGCAGAATCCGCCTGAAATATGAAATTTTAAGTCAGGCCTGAAGTTCGGCGTCTGCCCCGGTGAGTCTGGGAGCTGCGCCGTAGCGGCCTTCCAGATACTGTTTTCCATAGGCCTCGTCATTTCTCGGGATGAGGCCGTTTTCTTTTTTATAAGAAGAAAGAGGGTAGAGGACCGCGTCTTTTCCTTCCGGACGGCAGCAAAGACAGATCTCATCCCTGCGCATGACCCCGGGAGTGAGGATCGCCGTATTGTGAGCCGTGAAAACAAGCTGCGCATTATGAGGATTTTTCTCGCGATTTTTATACAGAGAAATAAGATAACGCAGCAGATGGGGATGAAGCGCCTGATCCAGATCGTCCGCCAGCAAAAGTCCTCCGCAGTCCAGGCTTTTCAGAACCAGGGGAAGGAGACAGAGAAGCTTTCTGGTCCCTTCCGATTCCTCTTCGTAAGATACTGCAAAAGCGGGATGTCCGGGACGGCCGTGGGTGAGAAAGAGGGAAGCCTGAGAAAAGCCCGGTTCCTTACGATAGGAGTAGTCCAGTATATCAAGATCCATTGTTTGCAGAAGACGGCACAGCCGTTCTTTTTTTTCGTCTGTTTCCGGCAGCTGAGGAAGCATCCGGATCCTGTCTGAACGGAAAAAGTCTGCCTGAGAGAACCAGCCTTCGGCCGCCTGGATGCAGGGAGAACCGGAACGTCCGGATAAAAGCGGAAGAAGAGGAGCAGAAGAGGGGATTCCCGTAAGGACAAGTCCTTCGGCCGCGGCTCCCAGATGGATATCGTTTCCGGTACGGCTAAAAAGGACTCCGGCATCCTCCGTACCCGGTTTTCCGTAAAACAGATGCTCCTCTTTGATCGCGCCTTTTAAAATCTGAAGCTGGTAGCGAAACAGGAAACTTCCGTTTCTGAAAAGCAGGTCAAAGGAAACCGGCTTTTTGGCCGCTTCCGGATCCAGACGGCAGCTGCTGCGGGAGCCGGAGAGAATGAGAGAGAAGTCCTTATCCATAAAGCGGCACAGGCCCCACAGCGCGTCCAGGACAGAGGACTTCCCACAGCCATTGGGCCCGTACAGGGCGATCACGGGAAGGAAGGTTTCCTGATCCCCCGGAGCGGTCAGAAGAGAGCGTTTGTGTTCATTGATGGGGGCAGGGAAAAAATCAAGAAGCGTTTCATTTTGAAAAATACGGTAATTTTGAAAAATAAACTGATTCAGCATAGCAGTAACCCTCCAAAAACATGAGAAAAAAACTCATAAAATACAGCTGATTTTATATTAACACAGCAGAAAAACAAATGCAATAAATGAGAAAAAAACTCACAAAAATTCCGCCAGGGAGGGAATGAAACGAATGGGTTATTCCTATCTGCAGCGTTGAATATAAGATAAGATAGAGAAAATATAATGAGAAAAAATTCAATGGTAAAAAATAGAAATATAACGCCTGGTATAACGCGGTATCTGTTATGATAGGGTTAAGCAAATTTTAGAAGGAAAATGGAAATAAATTAATCTTTTTTTAATGAAACCTTAATTTGTAACCAGATTGTAACTCCTGTATGGTATGATTTGCTTATACGGACCGGGGAGGCCGTAAAAATCTTAAGAGAGAGGAGAAAAAGTATGGAAGGACAGAAAAGACCAAGGGTGTTTCTGCAGAAGCGTTATAACACCCAAAAGCGTTTCCTGGCGCTGATGCTGGCGTTCGCGATGATCTTTACCAGTGTGGGTACAGATCTGAACGTGGCCTATGCGGCAGAAGGAAACAGAGTCGACTTCGAGATCTACGGAGCAGATCTGGTGGAAGCCATCAATGATGCAGTAGAAACCCAAAGCCCGGTGACAGCGGATGATCTGAACTTTACCAATGGAGCCATTGAAAAGTTCGATGCCCTGTTCTTTGGCGAGGGCAAGGTCTACGAAGTATTTCCCCCGGTGGAAGGCGGAGATATGGACGCAGAAGTAAGAGTGTTCGTTCGTCTTCCTGAGGATGCCGATGATATGTATATGGTCACAGGCGATGAGGAAGTCATCTTCTTATACATAAATAACGGAGAAGACACCATTAGCTGTTCCACAAAGATCATCCGCACGGTAGATGGGGAAGAAAAGGTCAAGAGCACCAAGCGGATCACAGTCAAGAGCTATGAAGACAAATTTGGTGAAGAAGAGAGCAATATCATTTCAAAGTCGGAAGAAACATTACCGGCTGTGCCTGAA
Source organism: Clostridium sp. AT4 (assembly GCF_001517625.2). Lineage (GTDB taxonomy): Bacteria > Bacillota > Clostridia > Lachnospirales > Lachnospiraceae > Enterocloster. The sequence continues at coordinate 146,622 of NZ_LN999826.1, forward strand.
ACAAGTGCTCCGGAAAGTCAGCCTGAGGAGACCCCAGCCGAAACGCTGATCCCAGCCGAGACTACAGCTCCTGAGGAAACGGAAGCTCCCGATGCAACGGAAGAATCTTCTGAGACAGAAGAAACAACCGAGGCGCCGGAGAGTACAGAGGCTCAGGAAACAGAAACCTCCGAAGAAACAAAAGAAGAGACCACTGAGGCTGAAACAGAAGCTACAGAGGCAGAGAAAGAGGAGACAGAGGCTCCTGAGGAAACCGAGGCACCAGAGATAGAAGCTGATGAGGAAAAGTCTCAGGATGATTCCGAAGTAACACTTTCCTCTATTTCCCGTCATCAGGTACCGGTAGTAGCTGTGAAGGAAGAGACAGCTCTGACCGAAAAAGAGGAAGTTTCCGAAACAGAAGCTGAAAAGGAAACTGAGGCTGAGACCGAGGAAAAGGAAACCGAGGCTGAAGAAACTGAGAAGGAAACCACAGCTGCTCCTGAAAAAGAGACAACGGCCGCTGAGGAAACCACTTCCAAAGAAACAACCGCAGCGCCGGAGGAAAGTACAGAAGCAACAGAGGAAACCTCCACAGAGGCAGAAAGCAGTGAAGAGACCACAGAGTCTGAGGAAACCACAACGGCTCCTGAAACGCAGGAGACAGAGGAAACCACAGAAGCTGAGACCACAGCACCTGCTGAAACAGAGACCACAGCGCCTGCCGAGACTGAGACTCAGGCACCCGTTCAGCCTGCAACTCCAGCTGAACCGGAAGAGGGAAACAAGCCCGCAGCCACAGATACCGACCTGGTTGGTATGGGATGGTGCAGTACGGCGAAGGCGTATACGACAACAGTAAAAGCGCTGAAGCTCACTCCGGATATGTTTACCAAGGGTACATATAGAGTTGAGGTTTTTCATATTCTTGAAGACGGCGAACGTACATATGGAAAAACAAAGCTTCTCACATTCAGAGAAGATGATTTTACAGATGGTCTTTTAAATCTTGAAGCGTATGAGTATGAAAAAGAAGGCATGGAGCTTCAGGAAGCAGCTATGCCGGTTCTCACTGCGGATGATTTTCAGGAGACAGAAGGGTGCTACGAATGCGCACTTGAAGTATACTATCAGGTATCGGAAGGATATCATATAGTAGAGCGCATGGAGGGAGATTCTGAATCACAGAATATAGATACATTTTCTGCAGTATACGTAGGCGATCTGGATGATATTGATATCGTGCCCGATGAAAATAAACTGATCGTTAAGGTGAATTTCCTGGATAAAGCCAGCGGTACACCTCTGATGCAGTCTCATGCATTTGAAGTAACAGCAGATGAGGAAAATAAATTCCCGGTTGAATATGAACTGCCTGTAATTGATGGCTATACACCATGGGTTGCTCCTGATTCTGATTTTGTGATTGAGGATAATATTCTTAAAAATGTAAATGATATTACAGAGGCAGGAAAGATCATTGTAGATGTACTGTATGAGGCAGGAGATGTTGAGTATACAGTAAGACATATGGTACAGAATTTGAATGATCCCGAGAAATATGATCTTAAAGAAACCCAGACATTAACCGGTAAGGTGAATGGCTTAACCGGTGCACAGCCTCTTTCAATCGATGGATTTACTCCTCAGGAGATCAGCCAGCAGAAGGTTGCAGAAGGTGTTGTAGTTGAGGTTAAGTATGATAGAAACGAATATACCCTGTTATACGATACGACAGGAGGCTCTTATGTTCCATCTGTAACAGCAAAGTATGAGGCAGAGATAACTCTGGCTGATGGAAATGATGTGCCAAAGAGAGAGGGATATACCTTTGACGGCTGGTATCTGGATGCAGACCTGAAGGAAAAGGCAGATTCGACTCTTCGCCTGACAGAAGACCAGACCGTATATGCCAAATGGAAAGGTACATTGGTCGGTTATAAGGCTGTATATCTGACAGAAAATGCAGATGATGATAATTATTCATATGCAGGAACGGTTGATTTACGGGCCATTTCAGGTACAACAGTACAGGCAGATGGTGAAACCAAAAAACCACAGGGATTTGATACAGAACATTTTAGCTTTAAAGAGTCTACCAGTGAGGTTGTTGCCGCAGACGGAAGTACGGTGATTGTTGTAAAGTATACCAGAAAGCAGTATACAATTACGTTTTTAGGAACGGCTACTGGAAGAAAAGAACTGGTATGTGAATTGCGTGAACATACACATGAGGAACCATCACAGGGATTTTTTAACTGGGATGAAGGATGCTATAAATTAACCTGTACAAATAAGTGGCACTCTCATACCAGACAATGCTTCAGCGCAGAACCTGTTTGTGGTAAGGTAGAACATACCCACACAAATAACTGCTATGAGTGGAATGGCGGACACGGCGATCTCACAATTACAGCCAAGTATGAGCAGTTTATTGGAGATCAGTGGAATGCTTTGGTTGGTCCTGGAACAGAGTGGGAGGGTTCTAACTGGGAGTGGCTGAATGGTCATTATACTGGTTATCAGTCGACAATGCCAGGACAGAATATGCCAATTTCTACAGGTAATATAGGTGGATATACCAAAATGGTATTAAAGTATTACCTGGAAGATCTCGGCGGAACTGTCAAATATAAAGGCAAGACATTTTCAGAAATGACCACGGTTGTTTTAAAGCTGTCAAGTGGAGCTTATCCTACCTATGAGGAAGAATTTTTCGTAATTGACGGTTATGAGAGATTCGGCAGTAATGTTTCTCCGTGGGAAGATGGTGATAAAAATGGATCTGACAGAGGACATTGGGCAAAAGGAGACAATGAATTCTACTATACTAAGGCTGATTATCAGCTGGAACTGGTTAACGGAGATCAAACAAATACGCATACCGTTCCATACAAGAACGACATCACCCAGTATTTAGAAGAACCGGAATATAATCCATATGGTGACGGAACCTTTGAAGGTTGGTATCTTGATCCGGAGTTCACAGAAGCCTATGACGGCGATTACACAATGCCGAAGGGACTGGTTCTCTATGCAAAATGGAATCCAGTTTCCTATGAAGTAAAGTTTGTTGACTCTGAAGATGTAAATACGGTATATGGGACTCAGAATGTTGTACGTAATGGCAAGGTTAAAGCATTTATTCCTGAAAAACCAGGTTATATCTTCAAGGGATGGTATACCGATCAGGAATGCCAGAGTGCATTTGACTATGCAGCTCAGATTACAGAGAATCGTACTATTTACGCAAAATGGCAGCAGTCCACGACAACTACCTACACCGTCAAACATCAGACATCAGATGGAACCGTGATTGAGGAAGAGGCACCAAGAAGCGGAAAGGTAGGAGTAACTGTAATTGCAGAAGCGATCACGCCTACAGGAACATATGCCGGATATGTGCCGGATGCTATCAGTAAAACACATACACTGAAAGCAGATTCTTCTGAAAATGTAATTGTATTTACTTATACAAAAGAAGGAGAACTCAACTATAAAGTTCACTATAAGTATAAAGATAAAGTTATTGCAGAAGACGGACCTTTTACAAGTGAAGCGCATACGATTAAGGTAAATGCCAATATTAAGCGGATTCTTCCGCTGGGATATAAGATTGAGAACGATCAGATATTCCAGAATGTAGAGCTTACTGCTGGAGAGAACATTGTAGTATTTAATCTGGTTCCCGCAGAGTATAAGATTACATATGAGCTCGATGGCGGAACAGAAACAACGAATCCTTTAACTTATAAGCCTATTGAGATTCCAGAAAGTGGATTAAAGCTTAATAATCCGGTAAGGGATGGATATAAGTTTACTGGTTGGGAGCTTGTGGTAGGAGAAGCAATCAATGGTGAGCATGATCCATTAAACACCGTTATTTTGCCAGGCAGTTATGGAAATCTTACATTTAAGGCGAACTGGGAACGTAATGAGGCTGCATTGACGATTGAGTATGTAGATGACAGTGCAGAGCCAAAGACCTTAAAGGACGCACATAACGAGACAGTGACTATTGGCGATTCCTATGATGTGAACGATTTTATTGATTCAAGCATAGAGTACGAGGGTCACAATTATACTTGGTTAAGAACGGATGGAGAGACACAGGGAATCGTAGAAGGCGATATTTCAATTACAGCTGTTTATACTCTGGATGATAATGGAAATACGATTCCGGATAAAAATGAAACACCATACAGCATTACATATGCGGCAGGTGAGCATGGAACTGGTACTGAAACAGTTGTAGCAGAAAACCAGATGCCTGATCTCCAGGTAACATCACTTCCAACTGTATCTGAAGATGGAAAGTCTGTAATGTTTGATGGTGCAGCCATTATAACTGCTGAAAACGGATATAAGTTTGGCGGTATGACCGTCAGCTGGAATCCGGAAGAAGGCGGAAAGTTTGTGGAGTATGAGCCAAAAGATGGATCTGCAGTCACAAGCATCATGGCAAAGAACATTGGAGAGGAACTGAGCAATGTTACAAACATTACTGTAACAGTTAACTTTGTAAAAGATGATGCGGCAGTTAATCAGTTAAGCTATACGGTAGAGCATATTTATGATGATACTGCTGAAGTATTTAGGACAGAGACTGTTACACAGGATGTATGGGTAAATGATCCTCAGGTTCTTCAGGTGAAAGACATTACGGTTCAGGCCGAGGATGCCGAATATATCTATGACAGCAACAGTCATGCTTTTGCAGTGATAACTGACCCAGCTGATCCGAGTATTGTTACTGGATTGACAGGCAGCGGAACCATTGAAAACGATGGAAAGATTCAGGTAGTATATTCCAAAGATGAAAATGGGGATCATGTACCGGATAAGTATCAGACAGAAGTATACTTTAAGGTAGTAAACGGAAGCTGGAATGATGAAACTAACACCCAAAAGGTTCAGGTTGTTACTTTAATGACAGGTGGAACGTGGGATGATAATGGCAGCTATACAGTTACCGGGGATATTGTTCCAGGTGTAGGAGACAAGGCCAATAAAGGTTATAAAGCTGGAGATTGGGATAGGACTCCGTTTGATGCTGTTATTACAAAAACAACCAGTGCAGAGGAGCGTACATTTACTTATACCTATACAGAAGATCAATCTGTAACAAAAAAGCTCAGCTATACAGTAGAGCATATTTGCAGAGACACAAATGAATTGATTGGTGAAATTGAAACGGTTACAGAAGAGGTATGGATAAATAGCGCAGATACTACACTAGACGTTAAGGATATTACATTAAGGTCAAAAGATGGTTATACCTATGACGGAAATAGTATGGATCTGGAGCGTTCTGAAAATACACTGCTTAACGGTGGAAAAACAATTCAGAATGGTGAAACGATCACAGTATATTATGATGTTGATGTAATTGGCCCAGATGAAATTCCGGATAAGTATCAGGTAATCGTTCGCTATGAAGCAGTAAATGGAACTGTAAGCATTACAGAACCTGTTTATGTAACAATTTATAAGCATACGTCTTCAAATGAAAAAGAGTTGGAATACGCTGAACCTGGAACTGAAGGTGCATATGGAACTCTAAGTAAAGACCAGATTGCTGACGCAGCTCCAATTGAGGGATATGATCCATCTACAGAGCAGTGGAAGGCAAATGGAGAACCGGCAGAAAAACCAACCATAGAGACACAGATTACAGAAAATACCGCATATGAAGTTAGCTTCGGAAAGAATGGATATGTATACGACGTAGTAAAGAGATACCTGGATGCAAACGGAAATGAGGTAGACGCAGTATTTAAGAGCGGAACCGCATTATACGGCCAGAACATCCTGGAAGCATCTGGTGTGACAGTACTGCAGGAAGAGCTTTACAAGGAAAATCTTTACGAGTTAGTGAAGGTAGAGGGAGCCGATCGTCTGATTACCAATGACCCGAATGCAAACCATGTAGAGATTATCTACCAGCAGAACGCATATGTATACGACGTAGTAAAGAGATACCTGGATGCAAACGGAAATGAGGTAGACGCGGTATTTAAGAGCGGAACCGCATTATACGGCCAGAACATCCTGGAAGCATCTGGTGTGACAGTACTGCAGGAAGAGCTTTACAAGGAAAATCTTTACGAGTTAGTGAAGGTAGAGGGAGCCGATCGCCTGATTACCAATGACCCGAATGCAAACCGTGTAGAAATCATTTATCAGCAGAAGAATTATAACTATGAAGTAGTGAAACACTATGAAGGTTTAAATGAAACTGCAGTTGAATCTACAAAGGGTACAGCACCATATGGAACAGGAATTCTGGAAATGTCAAATGTGGATGTTTTACAACATGAGACATACAAGGATCATACATATGTGCTGGTAAAGGTGGATGGAGCGGATAAACTGGTTACTAACGATGAAACCCAGAACCGTGTAGATATTTACTATACTTTGGATGAGAAGGGTGGAACAGATCCAACAGACCCAACTAACCCAGACGGACATCCGGACAAGTATCAGACCATTTTCCGCTATGTAAGTGCGGATGAAACAATGGGAACTGTTAGTGTAGAAGAAGAAGTTCATACCTTTACGGATGAAGCCGGAAATTACATTGATAAGTATCCGATCAGCCCAGAGGGTGCAACCGCACAGGCCCTTGGAGGATTTGCCTTTGATTACTGGGTAGATACTGAGGGAAGAGATTACACTGCGGATATGCAGATTATGAAATCTCAGACATACTTACAGGATACCACCTTCACCGCCTACTTCGCAGAAGATAAGATCGGTGAGACAGATCCTGAAAATCCAGATCCAAACCATCCGGATAATATCCCAGATTACCGCCAGATCACATTCCGTTATATATCTGAGAATCCAAGCTATGGAACTGTAAACGGAGCTGTAGTGGAAGTTCGTACGATCGTAACGGTGACAGAAGGCGAAAACGGATACCAGGTTCTTGAAACCAAATCTGTAAATCCATTTGCAGATGTAACCGTATCCGCAAACGGCAGATACAGCTTTGAACGCTGGTCTGACGGAACAACTAATTTTGCAAACACAGATGAAATCTCTGCAGCAAGCTTTGATGCGGACACCACGTTTACCGCGTACTTTGATTACAATGGCGGCGGAAGCAGCGGTGGCGGCGGAGGCGGTGGAAACGGCGGCGGCCCAAGCGGCAGCGGCGGTGATTCTACCGGAGGCCCTGGCGTGACAGTTACGATTGATAACCCAGAGGTTCCATTAGCTTCCGTACCGGGAACAGGCACAGGTGATGTAATCTCCATCAATGATGGTATGGTTCCAATGGCTCCTCTGCCAAAGACAGGCCAGACCACAATGAAATCTACATTACTGATGGCGTTCTCAGGAATCCTTCTTGCAATTACTGGTTTAAGTAAAAGACGCAAGGACGAAGAAAACTGATGTTGAGAAATCAGCTGTAAAGCATTAAACCACAAAGCCCCGGCTCTAAAAAGGCCGGGGCTTTTGTAGTCTGTAAAGAACGTTATTTTGAAGACATGAAAGCGTAATTGATGTTCCGGTATTCAGTGTTCCTGCCCCAGTCATTCTTTCTGGAGACTGTGGCAGGAGCCTGAGCACATGTTATTCGTTATTCCCCTCCGGGGCCGTCGCGTCGCTCTCTGGTGGATTCGGGCAGCGGGTCTACGGGAGTGATGACCTCGCTTCCATTGCGGTATGGCTCATAATCTACTTCCGGGGTATCTCCGTCTCCATATGGATTTTGACTGTTTTTATGCATTGAATCACCTCCGGAGATAGTATGATACGGTAGAATGGGATTTATAAAGGGAAAATATGCCTGTTATTTTAAATACTTTTCTGCGTCTTCTCTCGTCAAACTAAATTTTTCACATATTTCCATTAAGATAGTTTCTGTAGGTATTTGAAGTTTTTTTAAAGTAGCTATCATTGCCTGGATGCCCTGTTCCAGCCCTTTCTGGATGCCCTGTTCCTCTACACCTTTGCTTAAATTACACATAAGCGACACCTCACTTTCTAATGTCTGTGTCATTTTAATTTTGAAGTCGTCTTCCAATATCTGGCACTTGTCCTCTGAGTCGGTTTCTGTCGAAAGAAGAACATTTAACAGCTTTAATACATTTGTATCTGTGGATTCGTTTTTTCCAAGACAAATCATAACTGCTGTCATTAAGTCATAATTAGACTTCGTTTCTTTTACATCCCCTATCAGATTTTTTTCTGAAATCAGATAACTGGTAATACTGTTTTCACGATTCTTTGGAGGATTCATACAGATCCAAATGCTGTATACTTTTTTAATTTTTTCATAATGTACTTCTGTAAACTCTGTTCCGTACTGTGCAGAAATCATACGGCTGCTTCACCCACTTGCGGCTGTCCTTCGATATAGTTTTCTGCTATCTCATTGACATCACAAGTTCTGTATTCTTCTACGCAGTTCTTCATAATCCATGCCAGAATAATTTTTTCTGACAAAAGGCGCTTACAGGCTGCATCATAACTTGCCTTTTCATCAGTTACACGGATATTTTTTGCTATAGTCGTGTCAGTATTCATGCTGTCACCTCCCGTAATTACCTTTATTGTAACATAATATTCTTTGAGAGACTATAGAATATTTGCCAATTAAAATAAATTGAATAAAAAGCCTCAGGCATTCTTTTTTGAAGCCTGAGGCAGGATTATAAAGCTGATTTTAGTCCCCTATGGGAGTGTCACGCCGCTCTTTGGGTGTTTACGATAGGCTCATAGGCAGTACAGTCAATTATCAGATACACTCATTTAAAAACGGAAGGATGGAATCCAGCTTTGCTTTTAATACGCCTTCCAGCTCGATTACCCGTTCAAGGGTAGCCTGAACAGAAGTGTCGATGGCAATGAGTACTTCGTAGTCGCTGGAAGCGGCAATTACCCGGTTGATTTTTGCACATTCTGCATTTAAAATGCAGGCCAGAGCGTCTTCCTCATGGGCAATGGAGGATGCGATGCTTAAAAGGATGGGGCAGGGGCAGGCAGTAGGGCATTGGGTCTGGCAGGTCAGAGAAGTTGTTTCATTCATAGTGATTATCTCCCTTCTTCCCGAAGATGGATCGGGATACTATAATATATGGACAAGGAGAAAATTTGTGACAGCCTGGCCCAAAACAGCTACAGTTCCAGGGTTTTGGTGGCGATTGTTTCACGAAAGGCCCGGTCGTGCTCTACAAAGATCATAGTAGGGCAAAAATCCAAAATCAGCTGTTCGATCTGCATTCTGGAATAGATATCAATAAAGTTTAAGGGTTCATCCCACAGATACAGATGGGCCTGTTCACAGAGGCTTTTTGCGATCAGTACCTTCTTTTTCTGTCCGCCCGAAAATTGCGCCATATCCTTTGTAAACTGGATCCGTTCAAAGTCCAGCTTTCGGAGAATCGATTTAAAGAGACTTTCATCAATCCCGCACTGAACGGTATAGTCGGACAGAGTTCCGCTTAAATGGGAGGTGTCCTGGGAAACATAGGAGATAATAAGGCCGGAGCCTATAGAAATGGTTCCGGTTTTCTTTATATCTTCTCCAAGGATCAGCTTTAAGAGACTGCTCTTGCCGCTTCCGTTTTTTCCGTTTAAGGCAAGGCGCTCTCCCTGTTCCAGAGTAAAGGAAAACGGCCCGCAGACGGCACGGTCCCCGTATCGGATGGAGAGGTCACGGCAGGAAATCAGGGTCTGGCTTCGGTAACGCAGGGGCAGAAGCTTAAGGGCTTCTGCTGTTTCAGTGTTTTTCAGAAGACCGGATTTTTTCTCAATGGCTTTTTGCTGCCTGGACTGAATGGATTTGGCGCGCTGCATCATTTTCGCAGATTTGTGGCCTACAAATCCCCGGTCTGCGCAGCCGCTTCCGATTTTGGAGGCTTCGATTCGGTCGGACCAGCCGGCAGTACGGGCAGATGCCTGCTTTAGACGGCCGATTTCCTTTTTGAGCTGTTCATTCTGGGCCAGCTCACAGGCTTGCCTGTATGTAAAATTAGTCATCCAGGAGGAAAAATTGCCGCTCTGTACCTCGATATCAGCCCGGTTTAACGAAAGAATGTGATCCACGCAGCTGTCCAAAAAGAAGCGGTCATGGGAAACCAGGATAAAGCCCTTTTTCTTCTTGAGGTAAGCTGCGACGGTTTCTCTGGCAGCTGCATCCAGGTGGTTGGTAGGCTCGTCGATCAGAAGAAAATGGCCCTGATTTAAGAAAAGTGCAGCGAGGAGCGCTTTTGTCTGTTCGCCTTTGGACAGAGTGGAAAATGGCCTCCAGAGCAGTTCGCAGTCCGTCTGCAGACAGGAGAGTTCCTTCATAAATTCCCAGTCCTGAGCATCGGGACAGATTTCATACATGATTTCCAGTGTCATTTTAGAGGGATCTGAAACCTCATAGGGGAAATAGTCAAAGGAGACAGAAGAATGGATGGTTCCCCGGTATTCATATTTTCCCATGAGCAGATTTAAAAATGTGGTTTTCCCCCTGCCGTTTCTGCCTACAAAGCCCAGCTTCCAGTCGGTATCGATCTGAAAATTCACATCTTCAAAAATGGGGTCGGAGCTGGATGGGTAGGAAAAGGTAAGATGTTCCGCTTTTATCATTGACATAATGTGCACCTCCGGTAAAAAAATGAGAGCCGCAGGAAAGCAGATCCTGCGGCTCATCATAAAATTACCCCTGAAAGACAGAGGCGTATATTTTAGTGAGTGGACAGATATACGACTTTCTTGCAGCGGACGCACGGATACCGTAAATAAAATACGGTATTCTGGCGTCATTTTATAGTTATCTGCAAGCGTCGATTCTCATCCTTTCACCTCTTTCTGTTCTGGTATAGATTTATGTATATCATAGATCAGGGGAAGATGCAAGAGGAATAGGTATCATTTACAAGGCGATCCTTATCATTAATTCTGCGGCTGAATTCACCCTGTAAGTCGCCTGTCAGCGGTTCGGGTTTACCGATTCCCTCCATACAACCATTTCGTTCAATATCTTTAATAAGCTGATTGATGCGCCGGATGGTTTTTTTTGTCCTGAGATTGCCAGTAAAGGTAATCTTCCCAGGCATCATCAGACCAGATTTTTTCACTCATTCATCTACCTCGATCAGTTCGTGGGCAGTACCTTTTCCTGTGCGTAGTTCCTGAATGGATTTTTTTACATATTCCAGATTAGACTGGGAGAAGAATGGATCCGAACTTTGAGCGATTTCAAATGGGATTCGGTTTTCACGTAAAACTGCTTTCACAAAAAGATTGATGGCAGTTGAGGTGTTTAAACCTACGTTGGAACAAAAGGCATCGAAATTGATTTTATCTTTTTCATCTACCCGCGCGGTTAAAGTTGCCTGTGCCATAGATATAACTCCTTTCTGTGTTCTATTTGTTATAATTATAACACTATTGTATGCAAATAGCAAGTAAATGCAATACAAAATAAAATTGTGTGAAAGGCAGACATGATATTCGCCGGAATTGCCATTGAAAATTGCTTCGGTATCTGTATAATATTAGGAAGATAGTACGCAGGATAATACGCAAGTTACTGTTCAACAGGAGGACAAACACATGGAACGCTCAAAGCTGACGACTCTCTGCTACATGGAGCGGGAGGGAGAATGGCTGATGCTTCACAGAGTGAGCAAGAAGAATGATGTAAATAAAGACAAATGGATCGGCATTGGAGGCCATTTTGAAGAAAATGAAAGCCCTGAGGAATGCCTGTTGAGGGAGGTAAAGGAGGAAACGGGCCTGACACTTACTTCCTGGCGGTTCCGGGGGCTTGTTACATTCCGTTCTACCGGAGGTCCGGTGGAGGATATGGAGTATATGTGTCTGTACACGGCAGACGGTTTTGAGGGTGAGATGGCTGACTGCAATGAGGGTACTCTGGAATGGGTAAAGAAGGAGGCAGTGTACGGACTGAATATCTGGGAGGGAGATAAGATATTTTTCCGCCTTTTAAATGAAAATGCCCCCTTCTTTTCACTGAAGCTGACCTACGAAGGCGACCGGCTTATTGAGGCTGTGCTGGATGGGAAAGCGCTTATCGCTTAATGCACAAGCTCCTCAGCCCGTTTGATCGCCCTGTCAATATTTTCACAGAAGTTTTCCTGGCCTACCTTCTGAGCAAAGCCTGCTTTTTCCATTACCTTCATGGGCTGCTGGTTTACATGGGAGAGAATAAGGGTGATTCCCCGTTTCTCACAGTTTTTGTACAGATCGGTCATGGCGTTTAATGCAGTGCTGTCCAGAGCCGGAACGCTTCTCATACGCAGGATCAGGCATTTTGCATGATCTTTTACGGCAATACGTCCAATCACATCGGCGGCTCCGAAGAACAGGGGGCCGCTGATTTCATATACATTGATGTGAGGGGACAGCTTTCTAAGTTTTTCGCGTTCTGCCTCCTCTTCATCCTCTGCATATTTCCAGCTGTGGACCTCCGTTACATCGCTCATGCGCTTCATAAACAGAAGTACAGCCACTAAGAGGCCGATTTCGATAGCGATTACCAGGTCAAAGACAATGGTTAAGAGGAAGGTAAGGATCAGAACGGCGATATCGCTTTTGGGAGCGGTTTTTACCAGCTCTGTGAAGGTTCTCCACTGGCACATATTGTAGGCGACCATAAAGAGGATAGCGGCAATGGCGGGCATGGGGATCATGGCTGCATATGGCATGAGTATAATCAGGATAAGAACAAGAACCACAGCGTGGATCATGCCTGCAACGGGAGTACGGCCTCCGTTTTTTACATTGGCCGCGGTACGGGCGATGGCGCCTGTAGCCGGGATGCCGCCAAAAAGGGCGGAAGCGATATTTCCGGCGCCCTGGGCCGCCAGTTCCATATTAGAACGGTGTTTTCCATTGATCATGCCGTCTGCTACCACACAGGAGAGCAGAGACTCAATGGCCGCCAGGATAGCGATGGTAAAAGCGTCAGGAAGGGCAGTCTGGATCATTTCAAAGCTTAACTGAGGCATATGGAAGGAAGGAAGCTTATTGCTTATGGTGTAGAGATCTCCGATGGTATTGACCTGAAGGGGGAGAAGCTGCACCATGAGAATGCCTCCGATGACGGCAAGAAGAGAGCCGGGGATTTTTTCCGTAAACCGGGGTGCGATGATAAGAATAGCCAGGCATACGAGGCCCACGATCAGCGAGTCTGTATTGAATGTATGGATGCCTGCTAAGAAGGCTTTCAGCTTTTCCATGGTTTCAATGGTGGGCATTCCTTCCGGATAGGTTACGCCGAAAAAGTCCTTGAGCTGTCCGATGACGATGGTTACGGCAATACCGGAGGTAAAGCCGGTTGTGATGGTAAATGGGATGTACTTAATCAGCCCGCCGAACCGGCAGAGTCCCATGATGATTAAAATGATGCCCGCAAGGATGGTAGCGGCTGCCAGTCCGTCCATGCCGTTTCGGGCTACAATGCCCGCTACGATGGTGGCGAAGGCTGCTGTGGGGCCGGCGATCTGAACCTGGCTTCCGCCCAGGAATGAGATGATAAAGCCGGCTACAATGGCAGTGTAGATACCCTGTTCCGGGCCTACGCCGGAGGCGAGCGCCAGGGCGATGGACAGCGGAAGGGCAATGATGGCAACTACGATGCCTGCGATGAGGTCTTTTAAAAATTGTTCTTTGCTGTAGGTTTTCCATGTTGTAAACAGCATGGGATACATTTTTTCCATAATCAGTTCCCCTTTTTCATATTGATAGGCAGGAAAATGCTCCCTGCCCTACCTTATTATACAGGCGCAGGATGGTATGTCCAGCAAAAAGGCAGAAAATATTGTATTTTTTGAGGAACTGTATATTTCACAGAATCCTGAGGATACTTTATAAGGCAGCTTACAGACACCCATTCATTAAAGGAGGAACTACCATGAAAGTAAACGGAACGAACGAATGTATCCAGTGTACCATCAAGAATTGTGCGTATCATGCAGATACCACCGATTACTGTACTCTTGATACGATTAAGATCGGTACCCACGAGATGAATCCTACCAAGAAGGAATGTACGGACTGCGAATCTTTTGTAAATAAGATGCAGTAAAATGGCGTCATCTGTTACGAAAATATTACGTTTTTTTAAGTTTCCCTGACAGCCATTGATTTTTCGTCCAGTCCATGGTATAGTGAGGACAGTCAGAGATGACGCGGCCCGGCAGTGCCTGCGAAAGCAGAGTACCCCGGGCCTTCCCCCGTTTTATGGGGAATTTCATTACAAACTCCAACAAAACCATTTGAAAAATCTCATGTTTTGTTATATACTATAGAATACTATAGGCTTCTATAAATATACAAAAAGGATGGTTTAACTATGGCATTATTAGAAACATGGAGAAATCTGGCATATGGTGACGGCCTGGATGATAAAAAGAAAGAAGAACTGTGGGCAGGATATTTCCAGATTGAGAAGGGTATCTACGAGCAGATCCTTTCCGCACCTACAGAGGTGATCACAGGTACTGTAAAGGAGCTGGCTGAGAAGTACAACACAGAGCTTCTGATCATGACCGGCTTTTTAGACGGCATCAATGAGAGCTTAAAGGGTTATGAGAACCCGATCGATACCATGGAGGAGGATACAGAGGTAAAGATCGAGATCGATCCTGAGAAGCTGTACTACAACATGGTAGAGGCAAAGGCAAACTGGCTCTATGAGCTGCCACAGTGGGACAGCATTTTGTCTGAGGAGAAGCGCAAGGAGCTGTATAAGGCACAGAAGGCTTCAGGCACCATCCGCAAGGAAAAGAAGATCTTCCCAAATGATCCCTGTCCCTGCGGAAGCGGCAAGAAGTATAAGAAGTGCTGCGGTAAGAACGCGTAAATAAGCTGCACAGACTGCCTGCCCGGTATTTCCGGACAGGCAGTTGGCGTTACAGGGGAAAGATGGAGGCAGGCAGATGGAAGCATATACGAGCTTTGCACAGGTCTATGACCTGTTTCAGGACAATGTTCCCTATGAGGAATGGGCCGCTTATCTGAAGGAGCTGTTAAAGGAGTACGGCGCAGAGGATGGCCTGGTGCTGGATTTAGGATGTGGCACCGGAAGCATGACGCAGCTTCTGGCAGAGGCAGGATACGATATGATCGGCGCTGACAATTCGGAGGAGATGCTGGAGATCGCCATGGAAAAGCGGGCTGCGGCCGGCCTGGATATCCTTTATCTTTTGCAGGATATGCGGGAATTTGAGCTTTACGGCACCGTCCGGGCGGTGGTGAGTATCTGCGATTCCATGAATTACATTATGGAGCCGGAGGAGCTGACGCAGGTGTTCCGCCTGGCGAATAATTATCTGGATCCCGGTGGCGTATTTATCTTTGATCTGAATACAGAATACAAATATAAAGAGCTTATGGGGGAAAATACCTTTGCGGAGGACCGCACAGAGAGCAGCTTTATCTGGCAGAATTATTATGATGAGAAGGAGCGGATCAATGAGTACGATCTGACTCTTTTTATCCGGGAGGGGGAGCTGTACCGGAAGTTTGAGGAAACTCATTTTCAGAGATGTTATTCTTTGGATGAGGTGAAGGCGGCGGCTGAGGCAGCCGGAATGGAATTTGTCACAGCCTACGACGCATTTACAAAGGATCCGGTAAAAGAGGACAGCGAACGGATCTATGTGATCCTGAGAGAAAAGGGAAAGACAGAGAAAGGAAGATAAAAATGGCAGATTATGTAATCCGGGCCACGGCGGCTGAGGGACAGATCCGGGCCTTTGCGGCTACGACCAGAGATCTGACCGAGGCAGCCAGACAGGCTCACAATACAAGTCCTGTGGCTACGGCTGCTCTGGGACGGCTGATGACAGCGGCTGTTATGATGGGATATGACATGAAGGGAGACGCAGACCTTCTCACACTGAAGATCCAGGGAGACGGCCCCATCGGCGGTCTTGTGGTGACGGCAGACGCCCACGGCGGAGTAAAGGGCTATGCGTTCCATCCGGAGGTAATGCTTCCTCCCAATGACAAGGGAAAGCTGGATGTAGGCGGAGCGCTGGGACTGGGCGTGTTAAGCGTGATCAAGGATATCGGCTTAAAGGATCCCTATGTGGGCCAGACTATCCTTGTGACAGGAGAGATTGCGGAGGATCTTACCTATTATTACGCAACCTCTGAGCAGACGCCCTCTTCTGTGGCATTAGGCGTTTTGATGAATAAGAACAATACGGTCCGTCAGGCCGGCGGTTTTATCATCCAGCTCATGCCGGGGGCGTCTGATGCAGTAATTGACGCCTTAGAGAATAAGATTAAGGAGATTCACTCTATTACCACGCTTTTGGATGTGGGAAATACGCCGGAGATGATCTTGGAGTACATTTTAGGAGAATTTGGCCTGGAGATCAATGATAAGCTTCCGGCCCGTTTCTACTGCAACTGTACCAAAGACCGGGTGGCAAAGGCACTGATCAGCGTGGGAAAGAAGGATATTCAGGAAATGATCGACGACGGCAAGCCCATTGAGGTGAACTGCCACTTCTGCAATAAGAACTATGTGTTTGATGTGGAAGAATTAAAGGAGCTCCTGGAGCTGGCCAGATCATAGTCCTGTGAATTAAAAACAACAAGAGCCGGTCTTTCGACTGGCTCTTGTCGGTAATCATTTGAAATTCAGATATAACTTACTTCAACTTTCTATCGAACCGATATATGTTTGAAAAAGGTACACTGTTTGTTCATTGATTATAATTTGGTTACGTTGGTAGCCTGAGGACCCTTAGCTCCGTTTACTACGTCGAACTCAACCTCTGCGCCCTCGTCTAAGGACTTGAAGCCTTCCATGTTCAGACCAGAGTAGTGAACGAATACATCGTTGCCCTGCTCGTCGGAGATGAAGCCGTAACCCTTCTGGTTGTTGAACCACTTAACTGTACCTTTCATTGTGATACCTCCAAAAAAATAAAAAAAATGTTAAGCTGCAAGTAATTTCACAGCTTCCATTAGAATATCACAGATCTTACCGGGTGTCAAACATTTTGTGCATAAACCGGGGTCTATACAGGGCTGTTTTTAAGTAACTTTTAAAGGAGAGCGTAATGAAACTGATCAATATATGGAATCATTTTAAAACCATTACAAAACATCGGATGCTGGTATGCAGGCACTGCTTTCAGATCGGGCTTTACCGCCAGGGGCTGACCCATGATCTGTCAAAATACAGCCCTGAGGAGTTTTTTACCGGTGTACGCTATTATCAGGGAACGCGCAGTCCCAATGCGGCGGAAAGAGAAGATCTGGGCTATTCAAAGGCCTGGCTTCACCACAAGGGCCGCAATAAGCATCATTATGAATACTGGATCGATATTTCTGTCCGTAAGGAAGAGGGATTAGTGGGAAATAAGATGCCGCTGCGGTATGTGGCAGAGATGATCTGTGACCGGATTGCGGCCTGTGAGGTGTATAAGGGAAAGGCTTATACCAGCGCAGCGCCTCTGGAATACTATGAATTTACGAAAAAATACATAACCATTCATCCGGAAACCAGGGCGCTGCTTGAAAGGCTTTTGATTATGCTGAAGGATCGGGGAGAAAAGGAAACCTTCCGGTATCTGAGGGAACTTTTAAAGCAGGGGGATTATTAAATCCCGTACTGCTTTTTAATCTGCCGGATGGTGATCCAGCCTACGATGACGGCCAGAACGCCGGTGGCAATATTGCTCACGGCCATGACGATTCCGGCGCTGATATCTCCAAGGTCCGTGAACTGCTGCAGACCCCACAGTACAGGTACACGGAAGATAAATACACGGCTGAAATTGATGATAAGGGAAATCCTTGTCTTGCCAAATCCGTAAAGCAGAGCCATAACAGCCGCATTGATACCAAGGGGAATGGATCCTAAAGCTTCCATCTGGTAGATGGAACAGATCATCTGCTGGAACTGAGGATCACCGCCGGAAAAGAGACGGCTGATGGACCCTAAAAAGATCAGGGTCAGGCTCATAAGAACGGCCCCGATTGCCATATTGATGATGAGGATGCACCGGAAGGCCTCTAAGGCACGTTTGGGAAGTCCTGCTCCCAGGCTTTGGCTGATAATGGCAGAGCCGCCCTCCTGAAAGCCGTTCTGGGGATTGGTGGTAATGCCGCCCAGATTATTGGAAATACCCAGTGCTCCTACGGTAAGAGGGCTGTAGATGGTGCACATGGAATTTACCACTACTTTTCCAAAGGAAAATGCCATTTTTTCGATGATTACAGGTACGGATAAGAGCACCATGGGCCGAACCACACGCCGTTTTAAGGAAATGCTCCTTAAAGAGAAGGAAAATGCGTTTCCTTTACGGCTTAAGTGGTAGATGGCGGCAGAAAACATCAGAAGCTGGGAAATGATGGTGGCAACGGCGATCATATTGATCCCGCTGTGGAATACATATACAAAGAGAGCGGTAAGGGCCAGCTTTACCACAATAACGCCCATATTCAGATGAAGGATCCGCTGGGAGTTTCCTCTGGCCCGTTCGATTGCAATGTAGACACTGTTAAAAAAATTCAGTACAATTCCAAAAAGATCCAGGATAAAATAGGTGGTGCCTTCTGTGATAAATTCCTCCGGCGTTCTTGCAAGGCGCAGAAATTGGGGCGCAAAGGGGACAAGGATCAGCAAAATGCTGGCTCCCAGGATTCCGCAGAGGGAAAAAAGAGTGCTGACTCTCCGTTTTACCAGTTTGAAATCTCCGGCTCCGTAGGCTTCGCTGACCTTGATGCTGGCGCCTACAGCCAGTCCGCCGCCCAGAGCGGAAAGCATGAGGTTAAGCTGGGATAGATAGGCTACGGCAGACACAGAGGAAGCGCCGATGTGGGACGCCATCATGGAATCAAAGATTTTAAAAATCTGATTTAAGCTCTGGTAAAGGGCCAGGGGCGTACATACATAGAAGACCACCTTCCACATATTTTCTTCCCGTACAAAGGCTCTGAAGGCCCGGTCCTTTTCTGTGAGGTCCGCGGCTGGTTCATTGTTTGCTGTCATGATCATGTTCTCCGTTTCTTCCCATTTTTTATGTCGGGTTCGGAAAACTCCGGACAGATTCTGTCGGAAACAGGGGATTCCTATGGATTATAACCCAGAGATACAGAGAAAACAATCGGATTTGTATACAAAAAATAAAGTCCGTATACAAATAATCTGTGTATAGGGAAAGAGAGGATGGGAAAAATGACTGTTAGAACCGTTGGAAACAGTGGTGTATAAAACAATCAGGAGGAAAAACGGATGACAGGATGGATCATTGCTCTTTTATCGGGAGCTCTTATGAGTGTGCAGGGTGTATTTAACACAGAAGTAACAAAGCAGACCAGTGTATGGGTGGCAGCAGGATGGGTACAGGCTACGGCTCTGCTGACCTGTGTGGTGATCTGGCTGTTTACCGGACGCCAGCCGGTATCCTGTCTCATGGGGGTGACGCCAAAGTATGTTCTGGCAGGCGGCGTGATCGGGGCCTTGATCACCTACACGGTGATCCGCAGCATGGCGGCTCTGGGGCCGGCCCGAACTTCTCTTCTTATCGTGGTGGCTCAGATCATCGTGGCTTATCTGATCGAGCTGTTTGGCCTGTTTGGCGTGGAAAAGGCTCCATTTGCATGGAATAAGCTTTTGGGGGCCGCGATCGCTGTAGGGGGGATTATCATTTTTCAGCGATAGGATAAGAAATAACGCTTGTATTTAAACCGGCTTTCCGATAGAATAGATACAGCAGGCCGGGACGGTATCTCTAAAAGGAGGAGATATCGTTGAAGGAATTAAAAAAGCACAAGCAGGGAAGGATTTTTTTACTTTTATTGGGAATGTTTTTGGCAGGGATTTTATACAGCTGCTCCCAGCCATCGCCGGGGACAGAGGTAAGCCTCGAATACTTAGAAGACGGGGAACGCAGGGAGAAGGTTTTTTCGGAGCCAGAAGCTGCTTTTTCGGATGAGACTGCCGATTGTCCGGGGAAAGAAACTGCTTTTTCAGAGGCAAAAGTTGCTTCGGAGGCAGAAAATTCGGAAGAAGAGCAGATCTGGGTTCATGTCTGTGGTCAGGTGGCGGCTCCGGGAGTGTATTCCCTGAATGCAGGAAGCCGTGTATTTCAGGCTTTGGAAGCAGCTGGAGGAATCCTTGAGCAGGGAGATGGCAGTATTCTCAATCTGGCCATGGTCTTAGAGGACGGGATGCGGATCGAAGTTCCGGACCGGACAGAGGCAGAGCGCCTGAAGACTCAGGGGATTCTTTCAGATCAGGCCTTTGTGACGGATCCCGGTGACGATTTTAGCGGAAGCCCTGGGAAAAGCGCTTCAACGGGCAGAAAAGTGAATCTGAATAAGGCCGGTGCAGAGGAGCTGATGACGCTGACAGGCATTGGAAAATCCAGGGCGGAGGCGATTATCCAGTACCGTCAGGAAGTGGGGGCTTTTCGCTCGATCGAGGATATTATGAATGTATCCGGGATCAAGGAAAGTGCATTTGAAAAGATACGGGATGATATAACCGTTTAAAAGAAAACTGCGCCCGTCAGGGCATTTTTAAATAGACAGACAGGAAGGGAAATGAAACATGGCTCGGGTATTGGTAGTAGATGATGAAAAACTGATCGTAAAGGGAATCCGGTTCAGTCTGGAGCAGGACGGTTTTGAGGTGGACTGTGCCTATGACGGAGAGGAAGCCATAGAACTGGCAAAAAAGACAGAGTATGATATTGTGCTGTTAGATGTGATGCTCCCAAAGCATGACGGTTTTGAAGTATGTCAGGCGATTCGGGAATTTTCCGACATGCCCGTGATCATGCTGACGGCCAAGGGCGGCGATATGGATAAGATCCTGGGATTGGAGTACGGGGCGGACGACTACATCAGCAAGCCCTTTAACATTCTGGAGGTAAAGGCCAGGATCAAGGCCATTATCCGGCGAAGCCTGAAGGCAAAGCGCCAGAAGCGGGAGGAACCCTCTTCTATGATCGGTTCTGGAGATTTAAAGATGGACACAGAGGGGCGCAGAGTATTTATCGGTGAAAAGGAGATCAACCTTACTGCAAAGGAGTTTGATCTCTTAGAGCTTCTGGTACGCAATCCCAACAAGGTATACAGCCGTGAGGCGCTTTTGAATTATGTATGGGGAAACAGAGCCATGGACAGCGGGGATGTGCGTACGGTAGACGTTCATGTGCGCCGTCTGAGAGAAAAGATCGAGCCAAGTCCAAGTGACCCCAGATATGTACATACAAAATGGGGCGTGGGATATTATTTCGGAGTATCAAACAGGGGGTAAAGCCTCGATCCCTGCCTGCTGAGGGAAAATGGAAAACAGAACAGAAAAAGGTGCCCGGATTCCATGGGAAGTCCGGGATAATAGGGAAATGGGTGGAAAGCCCATGCGGTCCCGCCGCTGTAAAGGAAGAGTTACCGGATGCAGAAAGCTGTTAAAATAGGAACAGGCTTTTGCGAAACGCCACTGCATGAATCTATGTGGGAAGGAGCCGGTGATGAGGATGCCTGAGCCAGAAGACCTGCCTTTTTCGGCGTGATTATAAAGGCTGCGGAGCACAGCTTTTTATAATAGATACCCTGAAAAGGGAGGAAGGCGGAGCATCCGCTTTCTTATCATGTCTGTTTGGATCACGTAGAAACTATGTGGCAAACAGGCTTTTTTACTTTTAAGAAGGGAGCATACATCAATGAATGTAAGAAAAAAAGGAACTGCCATGCTGGCCTGGGGAATCCTCTTCAGTTTTGCAGCGGCGTCACCGGCATATGCCATGCACATTATGGAGGGATATCTTCCGATGGGGTACTGTATTGCCTGGGGGGTAGTCTGCATTCCCTTTGTGGTATTGGGAGTGAAGCGGATCAACCGTCTGATAAAAGAGCACAGAAAGCTGCTTTTGATCTTTGCAATGGCAGGCGCCTATGCCTTTGTGCTGTCTGCCCTGAAATTTCCAAGTGTGACCGGATCCTCCAGCCACCCAACGGGAACCGGTCTGGGAGCCATTCTCTTTGGCCCGACTCCCATGGCAGTGATCGGCTTTCTGGTGCTGATTTTTCAGGCGCTTTTGCTTGCACATGGAGGTTTGACAACGCTGGGAGCCAATACCTTCAGTATGGCGATTGCAGGTCCTGTTGTCAGCTGGGGCGTTTATAAGCTGGGCAGAAAAATAAAGCTGAATCAGAAGGTGGCTGTTTTTCTGGCAGCAGCCCTTGGAAATCTGTTTACATATTGTGTGACCAGTGTGCAGCTGGGACTGGCCCATCCTGCGGCAGACGGCGTATGGAGCGCTGTTGTACGGTTTTTGGGAATTTTTGCATTGACACAGATTCCGCTGGCAGTGATTGAAGGACTTCTGACGGTTGTGATATTGATCGGTCTGCAGACTTATGCAGGTCCGGAACTTCGAGAGCTTGGATTTGGGGAGGAGAATCGATAATGAAGAAACCAATGTGGATCGCAGGTCTTTTGGTGGCTTGCGTAATATTGACAATTGTCCCGTTTATAGCTGCTCCCAAGGATGCGGGATTTGGAGGAGCCGATGATGCAGCCGGCGAACTGGTAGGTGAGATCGATCCCGAATATGAGCCATGGGCAGAGCCTGTTCTGGAACGGATTTTAGGAGGAGAACTTCCGGGAGAAACGGAAAGCCTGCTGTTCTGTCTTCAGGCAGCTTTGGGATCTGGCGTGATCTGCTATGGATTTGGATATCTGGTGGCAAGAAAGAAATACAGTACAAACGATACAGAGGAAAGACAGGAGAACTAATTATGGCGCTGCATCACAGAAATCATTGTCATGGAAATCAGATTCTTTTGATGGATCAATATGCCGTGTGCTCCCAAATGGCGTCATGGAACCCGGACTGGAAGATCATGCTGGGACTTATTTCGCTGTTGGGGTGTATTGGATCCAAAACGGGCCTGATTTCAGTGGCAGTGGGGCTGTGCATGGCAGTGCTTACCCATAAATGGGGAGGAGTGGAGTGGCCGGTTTACGGGAGAATGCTGACCATTCCTCTTTTCTTCGTTATCCTCAGCGGAGCTGTAATTGCACTGGATTTTACAAAGGAAGCCGTGATGGAAGCTGTTTTTGTGACGGTGAAAGTATTGACGGGAACGGCCTGTTTGTATATGATAAGTCTGACAACGCCTGTATATGAAGTGGTTGGAACTTTGAGAAGATGGCATCTGCCGGAAGTGATGCTGGAACTGATGATCTTAATGTACCGCTTTTTGTTTGGCCTTTTAGAGCTTTATGAACAGATGAAGCAGAGTGCTCAGGCCAGGCTGGGGGATATCGGGATAAGACAGGGATACCGTTCATTTTTTGGAATATGTGCCAATCTTCTGGTTCTGGCCTTTCGGCGGGCATCGGACAGCTTTAATGCCATGGAGGCAAGAAGCTATGACGGAGAACTGCGTTTTCTGGAAGAGAAAAAGCTGGTGACAGGAAGGCAGAGGCTGGGTATTGTTCTGTATGGAGTGCTTCTGGCAGCAGGGCTTTTGGCAGAGAGGATGTGGAGCATATGAGGCAGACATCGATAAGCGGCACAGCACGGATGCTGGATCCGATTTTGGAGCTTCGCGGGGGCAGTGTGTATTATCCCGGGGGAAAGCAGGCATTAAAACAGGTCAGTGCGGCCTTCTATCCGGGAGAAAAAACGGCTGTGATCGGGAATAACGGAGCAGGAAAATCTACGTTTTTCCAGACTCTTAACCGGCTTGTACCTCTGGATGAGGGAGAGCTTTACTGTCACGGAAGGCTCTGTACAGGCAGCAGGAAGGATATTTTGGAGCTGAGAAAGTGTGTGGGAATCGTATTTCAGGATCCGGACCGGCAGATCATCGCTTCGACCGTAGAGGGGGAAATTTCCTTTGGACTCTTTAATCTGGGCTATTCAGAGGATAAAATCCGCTATCTGACTGAACAGATCATCCAGCGGATGGGGCTTACTCACCTTGCCCATCGTCCGCCTCATTTTTTAAGCGGAGGGGAAAAGAAACAGGTCAGTATTTCCGGTGTTGTGGTAATGAAGCCAGAAATCCTGCTGTTTGATGAACCTACTGCCAGTCTTGACTGGAAAAATACGCAGCTTTTTAAGGAACAGCTTAAGAAACTGGAGCAGGAGCAGATCACACAGGTCATTTCCACCCATGACATGGATTTTGTGTGGGAATGGGCAGACCGTGTTCTGGTGTTTTCAGAGGGAGAACTTTTGGTAGATGATCGTCCGGAGCATATATTTGGGGATGAGGAGCTGCTTAAAAGGGCTTCTCTCAGGCAGCCTGTTTTATATCAGCTGCCGGGGCATCCAAAGACCATAGAGGAATGGAAACAGTTACAGGAAAAGGAAGGATAAGAGGGATGAAAGAGATACAGATCAGACAGGCAGTGATAGAGGATTTAGAGCAGGTGGCAGCAGTAGAGGCGCGCTGTTTTCCGGCAGCAGAGGCAGCGGATGAAAAAAGTCTGAAGGAGAGGCTTGAAGCATTTCCCGGCAGTTTTTTAGTGGCAGAGTGTGAGGGAAGGATCGCAGGGTTTATTAATGGGGCGGCAACAAATGAAAGAACCATTGCGGATGAAATGTTTGAGGATGTATCTCTTCATGATCCCAGGGGAGCATACCAGAGTATCTTTGGTCTGGATGTGGATGAAGATTTCCGCCATCAGGGACTGGCAGGCCGTTTGATGAAGGCTTTGATCGAAAAGGCGGAGAGTGAGGGCAGAAAAGGCCTGATCCTTACCTGTAAGGAGCATTTGATCGGTTTTTATGAACAGTTTGGATACTGCAGCATGGGCGTGTCGAAATCGGTCCATGGCGGAGCCGTGTGGTACGATATGATATTGGAGTTTAGCCGATGAAGATAACACTGATTACGGTAGGAAAGATAAAGGAACGCTTTTTTGAAGCTGCTATTGAGGAATACAGCAAGCGCTTAAGCCGTTACTGCAAGCTGGAAATCATCCAGGTGGCAGATGAAAAGACGCCGGACGGCGCCAGTGAAGCTTTAGAGCGGCAGATCCGGGAAAAGGAAGGAGAGAGGATCCTTTCTCATATCCGGGATGGGGCATACGTTATAGCTCTTGCCATCCGGGGAAAGGAGCTTTCCAGTGAGGAGCTGGCTGCAAAGATTGCCAGGCTGGCAGTGGAGGGAAAAGGACAGCTGGTGTTTATCATCGGCGGTTCTCTGGGGCTTTCAGAGGCTGTGATGAAACGCTCAGACTATCATTTGAGCTTTTCGCCCATGACATTTCCTCACCAGCTGATGCGGGTGATCTTGTTGGAGCAGATTTACAGAAGCTTTCGGATCAACGCGGGGGAGCCTTATCACAAATAAAGATTTGTCTGCAGGCCTGTTTTTACGGCAGAGTGATTCTGTCATAAAAACAGGCCTGTTTCATATATTTGAGATAAAGGGAGAGATGGTATGGGAAAGAGAGAAGAAATCGCGGTTTTATTTCCGGGAACCTTGCGGGAGTTTATTGAGAGCTGTTCTCTGGATTTTGAATCCATGAGGGAGATACGGCTGCGGGCGGGCCGTCCGGTGCTTTTGATGTATGGAAACAGGGAATATGGATTTACAGAAAAAGGAGAGCCGGTGGAACTGGAGCCGGACAATCAGAAGGGCCTTTTTACGCTTACAGAGCGACAGATCCGGGAGACTGCAGAGATCATGGGAGGTTTTTCCCTGTATGCGGCTCAGGAGGAGCTGCGCCAGGGATTTTTTACCGTCCGTGGCGGACACCGGATCGGTGTGGCAGGAAGAACGGTGCTGAACCAGAGAGAGGTGGGAGTCTTAAAATCTATCTCCTCTTTAAATGTCCGCGTCGCTCATGAGGTAAAGGGATGCGCGGATCAGATCATGCCTCTTTTATGTGAAAATGGGCTTTTTTTAAATACGGTAATCGTATCGCCGCCGGGATGCGGAAAAACGACCCTTCTTCGGGACATCATCCGTCAGCTGTCCAACGGCTGTCGGGAGAAAAGCACGGGAAGGCGTCTCTTTGGAATCACAGTCGGCGTGGTGGATGAGCGCTCGGAACTGGGGGCCTGCTTTCAGGGAGTCCCCCAAAATGATCTTGGAATGAGAACGGACATTCTGGATGGCTGTCCCAAGAGCCAGGGGATGATGATGCTGATCCGCTCCATGGCTCCGGCAGTAATAGCAGTGGATGAGATTGGCGGAAAAGAGGATATACGGGCTGTGGAATATATCCGAAGCTGCGGCTGCGGGTTAGCAGCTGCGGTTCACGGTGTATCCCTGAAAGAAGTAGAAAAACGGCCGGGGGTAGGGGAACTGTTTAAGGAAGGAACCTTTAAACGCCTGATTTTTCTGGATCAGGCCGGGGGAGCAGGTCATATCTGTGCTGTGTACGATGGGGCAGGAAGGCTCCTGTAAAGGAGGAGGGAGCATGGTTATAAAATGGGCCGGAATTGGGCTGGTACTGTTTTCCGGTACTGGCTGGGGAATGTGGATGGCCTGGAGATGGAGGGCCAGACTGGAGGCTCTGGAAACGCTTAGACAGATGATTTTTGGCTTAAAGGGTGAGATCACATACAGCAGAGCTCCGCTGGGGGAGGCTCTGGAGCGGGTAGGACGGCGGGAAAATGGATTCTTGGGCCGTTTATTTACAGGAGCGGCCAGGGAGATTGCCGCAAGCCGGGAGGAAACATTTTCTAAAATATGGGAGAAACAGGTGGAGCTTATAAAAAAGGGGCCTCAAGGGGAAATTCTGGACGAAAAAGATATAAAGCAGCTTGCCGGTCTGGGTGGACGTTTGGGATACTTGGATGTGGACATGCAGGAACGGACGCTGCTTCTTTATCTGGAGCAGCTGGAGCTTTCTATCAGCCGTCTGCGGGGGGAGATGAGGGAAAGATGCCGTCTGAGCACAGCTCTGGGAATGATGGGAAGCCTGCTTTTAGTGATTCTGATGTATTAGCTGCGACGGAGGAAAGGGGAGAAACGATGGATGTAAATCTGATTTTCCGCATTGCGGCTGTGGGAATCCTGGTGTCTGTAATCTGCCAGGTACTAAAGCACAGCGGCCGGGATGAGCAGGCATTTCTCACCAGTCTGGCAGGTCTGGTTCTGGTACTGTTCTGGATGGTTCCCTACATATATGATCTGTTTGAAACCATGAAACGTTTGTTTTTGCTGTAGGAGGAGCCATGAGTATTCTTACCATAGGGGCCGCCGGTATAACGGCAGTCCTTCTTGCCGTATGGCTGAAGGGAGTCCGGGCAGAGTATGCCCTTTATATGGTGCTGGGAGCACAGATACTCTTTATGATCTGCGGTACCGGACGTCTGGAGGTGATTTTAGATGCCATGAGACGTCTGGAAGGATATATCAAAATTGATCCGGCCTATCTGGGTGCTCTTCTGAAAATGGTTGGGATCACATATGTGGCTGAGTTTGCCTCCGGAATCTGTAAGGATGCGGGCTACAGCGCTTTGGGAAATCAGATCGAGATTTTCGGAAAGCTGTCTATTCTTGGGGTAAGTATGCCTGTTTTTTTGGCTCTCTTTGAAATACTGGATCAGTTTATGGGATAGTATGGCAGAATACTGTGATTTTGCTGGATCGGGGAGGGAGAGCTGCTATGGCACAGGGAAGAAAGGCAGTAAAATATGGACGAATCGGTATAAAACTGATAGTTTTTTTGATGGCTCTGTGGATAAGCGGCAGAGGGAGCACGATAACGGCGAGCGCTTTTTATGAAAAGGAAAATTTTGAAAATAATAAAGAGACAAGTGAAGAAATGGAGATTGGACAGGCTGCTCATGATATGGGGATTTCAGAGGAGCTGGAGCAGCTGCAGAAGTATCTTGATCGATCGTTGGGAGGAAAAAGCGGAACAGTGGATCTTTTATTTACGGATCTGATGAAGGCTTTTGCGTCAGGGAATCTGGGAGCGCTGGGAACAGCCATAAAAGAGGGATTCGGACAGCTTTTATTTTCACAGGTAAGGGAAGGAGCCGGGCTTTTGACTCAGGCAGCGGCTATTGGTCTTCTTGGAGCCATGTTTTCCGGGGCGGCTTCTGTTTTTAAAAACGGGCAGATCTCAGATACCGGATTTTATGTGGCATACCTTTTGCTGTTTGCCTGTCTGGCAGGCAGTTTTCTGACAAGTCTTTCCATTGCGGCAGAGGTTTTGGACCGGATTCTGGAGTTTATGGGTGTGCTGATACCGGCTTACTTTATGGCAGTGTCATTTTCAGGGGGGAGCATAACGGGAATCTGTATGTATGAGGCTATGATGGCGGCTGTCTTTTGTGTTCAGTGGCTGTCAAAGAGCGTATTTCTTACCGGAGTCAGAGTTTATGTGCTTCTGGTTTTGGGAAGCCATGTGATGAAGGAGCCGCTGCTGTCGAAAATGACCTCTTTGACAGAGCAGGCAGTGGAATGGGGCATAAAAACCATGTTTGGTCTGATCTTGGGCCTCCATGTGCTGGAAGCCATGGTTCTGCCCTATGCAGACAGTGTAGGACGTTCCGGCCTTTTAAAGCTGGCAGAGGCCGTTCCGGGGCTGGGAGCCGGTGCAGGAGCGGCGGCCCGGATGGTATTAGGTTCAGGTGTATTGATCAAAAATACCATGGGAGCCGCAGGTGTGACAGTTTTGGCACTCATTGCTTTTCTTCCGGCGGCAAAGCTTCTTACACTTGCACTGTTCTATCAGGCGGCAGGAGCCATCATGCAGCCGGTGTGTGATAAGAGAATGGTTTCCTGTGTGATCGGTGTTTCCAGGGGACACAGGCTGCTGCTGAAGATTGTTTTATATTCTCTGCTTCTGTTTGTGATCGCCATTGCTGTTACCTGCAAGGCAGCGGATGTGGCCTATCTGTCTGCCTGACAGGACGGCATAGAAGGAGGGGAAGCAGAGATAAAAGGGAGGGGTTATGGCGGAGGCTCTTTTAGGCTGGGCCAGAAATATTATTTACTATATGGTCTTTCTTTCACTGGCAGAGCACCTTTTGGCCGGAAGCTCCTATGGACGATATCTGCGTTTATTTGGAGGGCTGGTTCTTGTGCTTGTTGTATTGGGGCCTTTTGGCTCATTGGGGGATTGGGAAAAACAGGTAAGCAGTCTGTTTGATCAGTTTACGTTCAGACAGGAGTCACGGGAGCTTAAAAAAGAAATTTTTGGAATGGAAGAAAAGCGTCTGGCGGGCATAACGGGGCAGTACAGGGAAAATGTGGAAAAGGAGATAACAGCATTGGTCAAGGCACAGGGAATTGTCTGCTCTCAGGTAAGCGTACAGATGGAGGAAAATAAGGAAAGTTCCTCCTACGGGAAGATTTTGGCAATTGAGATTGAAGTATCGGGGGAAGATTTTTTTGAACAGGAAGGTTTCGCACAAGAGGGGGCCGGACAGGAAGGTTCTGGACGGGAAAATATCCGGGCAGCCGGGCAGATGCTTTTATCCCCTATATCAGAAGAACGTCCGGTGAGTATCGGCCGCATTGAAATCGGGGCGGGGGAGAAAAGAGAGGATAAGGAGGGTGTGAAGCAGGAGCTTTCAGAAAGGGAGAAGCAGGCGGCAGAGACGCTAAAAGGAAAGGTAGAAACGTATTATGGGCTGGAAGGAGAAGCTGTTAAAATTAAATGGAAAAATGACTAGGGAAAAATGGCTGCTGTTTCTGCTTGCAGGTGTATTTCTCATGCTTTTATCCGTTCCGGGAGGAGAGAAAAAGACTGTAAAAGAAGATCGGCCGAAGAGCGGAGAACAGGCAGCGGGGACGGAAGAACACAGTTTGGTTTCATGGGATATCAGCAGCTCTTTTTCTTCACGCTCTTATGAAGAACGTTTGGAAAAGCGGATACGGGAACTGTTACGGTCTGTAGAGGGGGTTGGACAGGTGGATGTAATGGTAGTGTTAAAATCCACAGGCCAGAAGGTACTCAGGGTGGATCGTTCCGGCAGCAGCACGGTGACAAAGGAAACGGACTCTGCAGGCGGAAGCCGTGAAATTACAGAGAGCCAGTCGGAGGAAAGCACAGTCCTGCCTCAGTCCGGAGGCGGGTCAAACGGACCAGTGGTGGAAAAGGAATTATGTCCTGAAATTTCAGGAATCGTCATCAGCGCCGACGGAGGAGGGAGTCCGGAGGTCTGTTCGGAAATTTCCCAGGCAATGGAAGCATTATTGGGGCTTCCGGCACATAAGATTAAAGTATTAAAGAGGGTGGAATAAAAAAGGAGTGCAGGACATGAAGATCAGGAA
Source organism: Clostridium sp. AT4 (assembly GCF_001517625.2). Lineage (GTDB taxonomy): Bacteria > Bacillota > Clostridia > Lachnospirales > Lachnospiraceae > Enterocloster. The sequence continues at coordinate 176,808 of NZ_LN999826.1, forward strand.
CATGAAACAGGTAAAACAGGTCACAGCACATATGAAGGATGTAAAAATGAAACGGCTGTTCCGCAGAAACCAGATTATTATCACCACACTGGCTGTAATGATTGCTGCGGCAGGATATCTCAATTATGCAGGAAAACGCGATCTTGCCGCAGCAGGCAATATCTATGAAGCCGGGATGATGGATATTTCCGATGAAGATCTGCTGGCGGAAAATAAGGCCGCCGGTGATGATCTTTTGGAGATCGGAAGTCTGGACCAGGACCCGGATCAGGTGGAGGAAGCACTCCCCAGTGAAGGCCTGGCTCAGAAAGAAGAAGTCGGGGCAGAAGCGGCAGAGCAGCTGGCCGAGGCCGGAGAGAACATGGAAGCGGAGACAGAGCAGCTGGCTCTGGCAGAGAAAGGCGGACAGGATGCTGTTTCAGAAGCCGGAGATGCACAGGATGCCCCCGCAGGGATTGAAAATCCCGGAGAGGCAGTGCTTACCAGCGGCATGAGCGTGGCGGATTACATAGCAGGAGTTCAGTTAAGCAGGGAGCAGGTTCGAGCCAGAAATAAGGAAACCCTGATGAGCCTGATCAACAGTACCTCCATTGATGAAGCAGCCAAGCAGCAGGCCATTCAGGATATGATCCGCCTGACAGAGATTTCAGAAAAGGAAAATGCTGCGGAGACCCTTCTCATGGCAAAAGGCTTCTCCGATCCGGTAGTAAGCATTGCAGATGAAAAAGTAGATGTAGTGATCAATGCCCCCTCGATCACAGATCCGCAGAGGGCTCAGATTGAGGATATTGTGAAACGGAAAACAGAGGTGGGAGCCGACCAGATCATTATTACGCTTTTGAATATGGAGGAGTAGGAGAAAAAGAGGTTGACAGCAGTATGATCAAATAGATGTGTATAGGAAAGACAGCCTGACGGAAAGGAATTTCTGTTGGGCTTTTTTTGTGTAGATATTCGGTGCGGATGGAGAGTTATCGTTTTTTTTGAAAAGAAATATTGACAGTAACTTCAAAAACTGTATGTTAAACTTAACAGAACCCACCACGCCTCTGATTTTCATGCGCAACCCGGTGGGTCTTTCCTATTTATAGGATATTTTATTTACCAACATCTGATGGTGAAGTGTTGTCGATAAGAACTTTGCCATTTTTGCGTTAAGAGGAAAAAGAACTATTAAATGCGGCAAAATAAAAGTAAGATATTTTATAATAAAATAGATTTATTGCCGATATTATGGTATACTTATAAAGATAGATTCGTGACTGGAAAAGTGATCGCATGAAGAATGTGAGGTAAACTATGCTTGAAAATAAATTAGGTATTACAGATTCTACAGAATTAGCAAGAATGGAAGAAAAAATCAGTAAGCAAAAAGCGCTTGAAATGTTTAATTGTCGAAAAATATGTTGAAATGAACGTGGCTCATCCGTTCCGAGAGGGAAATGGGAGAAGTACGAGAATATGGCTTGACCTGATGTTGAAAAAAAAAATCGGCTATGTGGTTGACTGGAGCAAGGTGGATAAAGTGGATTATCTGCTTGCCATGGAGCGAAGTCCTATCAAAGATATTGAAATAAAGTTTCTTCTGAAAAATGCACTTACGAATAATGTAAATGATCGAGAAATTTATATGAAGGGCATCGATCACAGTTATTACTATGAAGGGTATTATGTGTTTAAGATGGAAAATTTGACGGACATAAAGGATTAACTTGATTAAGCGTTAGAAAAGTGGAGGAATATGGATGCAATATCGTTCAGTTAATGAAATAGCGAAAAAATGGAATGTGTCGGAACGAAGCGTTCGAAATTACTGCGCTCATGGGCGAGTAGACGGTGCGTTTCTTACCGGCAAGACCTGGAATATTCCTGAAAATGCAGAAAAGCCGGAGCGTTCCAATAAAAAGAAAGAGCAGCCGATTACCTTACTGGATATTCTGAAGGAGCAGAAGGTAAGCAAGTATTCCGGAGGCATTTACCATAAAACACAGATTGATTTAACATATAATTCCAATCATATCGAAGGCAGCAGTCTGACCCATGACCAGACCAGATATATCTTTGAAACCAACACCATCGGTGTAGAAAAAGAAGTGCTGAATGTGGATGATGTGATTGAAACAGCAAATCACTTCCGTTGCATTGATATGATTATTGATAATGCAAAAGGTGCACTTACCGAAAAGTTTATTAAAGAATTGCACAACACACTTAAAACAGGCACAAGTGATTCCAGAAAAGATTGGTTTGCTGTAGGCGATTATAAAAAGATGCCGAACGAAGTTGGCGGAATGGAAACAGCACTTCCGGAAGAAGTTGCCGATAAAATGAAAGCTCTGTTGACTGAGTACAACGGAAAAGAAGAAAAGACATTTGAGGATATTCTGGATTTTCATGTGAAGTTTGAACGAATCCATCCGTTCCAGGATGGCAATGGCCGTGTGGGCAGATTGATTATGTTTAAGGAATGCCTGAAATATAATATCGTTCCGTTCATTATCGAAGATAATCTGAAAATGTTCTATTATCGTGGATTGAAAGAATGGAACAATGAGAAATGGTGTTGTATCATAAAAGTTGACACCCTATTCTCAAGGATTTTGATATATAATCATAATCAATACGAGAACGGGAGAAAAACCTATGGCACAGAATCAAAAATCTTATGACAATGAATTTAAAGCACAGGCGGTAAAGCTTGCCCAGGAAATCGGCGGTCATAAAGCTGCTCAGGAATTAGGGATTCCAAAGGGTACTATGTACACTTGGATAAAAGCCTTCAAAGAGGGGCGTCTCAGTGCAAATGAAGCAGTTCATACGCCCAAGAATGCTTTATCCCTCAACGATGAGCTTATTGAACTCAGAAAGCGTGTAAAAGAGCAGGATAAGGAAATTCGTCGCTTAAAAGAAGAAAACGAATTCCTTGAGGAAGCAAGTGCTTTTTTCGCAGCCAGCCGTCGGAAGTCAGCAAAAAACAGAGATTAATGTTTATTGCAATCAAAACGGATGACGGCCGGATTAAGGGTAAAATTTCTTTTTATTGCAAAGTGCTTCATGTTTCAAGGCAGGCATTCAACAAATTCCTAAAAGCAAAAGATACCCCTTGGAAATATCAGGCACTGGCAGATGCAATGCTTGATATTTGCAGCGAAGATGAATGCAATGACACTTATGGAAGAATCCGTATGTATCAGGCCTTACAGCTCAAACAGCCTGAGGGAGTACATATTCCCGGTGAGAGAACTGTTTATCGTGTCATGGCAGAAATTGGTCTTAATCATAAACCAAAACGTAAGCCGAATGCTATTACCAAAGCTGATAGAGAAGCCAGTAAATCCGACGATTTAATCAAGCGTGACTTCGCTGCTGAAAAGCCTCTTGAAAAGTGCATGACCGATATGACTGAAATAAAGGCTTCTGACGGGAAGCTCTATGTTTCAGCTATCTTTGACTGCTATGATTTAGCAGTATTGGGACTTGCTATGGATACAAATATGAGAGCTACCCGATGCGAACAAACCTTAGAGAATGCTTGCAAAGCTTACCCGATGCTCCGTGGAGCTATTCTTCACAGTGACAGGGGAACCCAGTATACCAGTGAGCTATATCGTAAAGCTATCAACAGATATGGCATTGTTCAAAGCATGAACAGTGCCGGTGGCAGATGCCATGATAATGCCAGATGCGAAAGCATGTGGGCACGCTTCAAAGAGGAATTACTTTATGGTCGTTACGATCCTACCTCAATGACCGTAGAGCAGTTAAAGACGCTCATCTGGAGATACTTCATCAGCTACTGGAATAATCGGAGGATCTGCTCTGCTAATGGTGGACTACCTCCAATGGTTAAGCGACAACAATACTATGCTTCGCTACAGGAGGCAGCATAAGGTCGAACATTCTTGAGAAAAAAGTGTAAACCAATATTGACAATATCACTTGATAGAAATATCAAGGAACTGGTACAGAGGTTGAAAAACAAATCCTTTAAGCCACTTCCGTCACTGAGGGTATATATACCTAAAGGAAATGGAAAGAAACGACCATTAGGGATTGCTTCCTATGAAGATAAGATTGTATAAATGGCAGTGAAGAAAATACTGGGAGCTATTTATGAACCGAGATTCCTAAACTGCATGTATGGATTCAGACCGAATAGGGGGTGTCACGAAGCAATAAAAGAAGTATATCAACGGATAAGCTATGGAAAAATCAGCTATATCGTAGATGCCGATATCAAAGGTTTCTTTGACCATATCGACCATGATTGGATGATGAAGTTCCTTGAATGGAATATACAGGATAGGAACTTATTGTGGCTAATACGTAAATACCTTAAAGCAGGAATAATGGAGCAAGGAAAATTCGAGCCAACAGAGGAAGGTTCGGCACAAGGCTCAGTAATGAGTCCGATGCTTGCAAATATATACATGCATCATGTGCTGACGCTGTGGTTTAAGCTGGTGGTGCAAAGGGAAATGCAGGGAGAGTGTTTTCTCGTCAACTTTGCGGATGATTTTGTTGCAGGATTTCAATATAAGTCAGAAGCTGAAAGATACTATAAAGAATTAAAGGAACGAATGGAAAAGTTTGGACTGGAGCTGGAAAGTAGTAAAAGCAGACTGATTGAATTTGGGAGATTTGCAGAGCAGAATCGTAGAGCAAGAGGAGAATGTAAGCCTGAAACATTTGATTTTCTGGGATTTACCTTCTACTGTAGCAAAACTCGAAAGGGAGGTTTCGTGCCAAAGGTACAGACTTCAAGAAAGAAGTTTGAGCAAAAGGTTAGAGCATACAAGAACTGGATTTACGATAATCGAAATCGACCAATGCGAGAAATAATTAAAGAGTTGAATGTAAAACTAATTGGACACTATCGGTATTATGGTGTTACATGGAATTTTCGGAAGATAACAACATTCCTGCATAGAGTACAACAGTTTCTATTCAAAGCCATGAATCGGAGAGGTTGTAGACGGGCATACACATGGAATGGATTTGTGGAAATGCTCAAGTATTACCCGTTAGCAAAACCTAAAACGTACTATTGTTTATATTGAAGCGAATGTTACTATGAGGAGCCGTATGCGGGAAAGCCGCACGTACGGATCTGTGAGGGGCTAAGATTGAGAGGTCTTAGTCTACTCGACTGCCGTTCTGATTTTCAACTGAATAACCACAGCACAAACCGCTGCTACATGGAAGCCAACACAACCATGCAACAGCGGTTTTTCTTTACCGTTTTTTCCTCTGGCTGATAGGTGTTCCCATTTTCTTTGATTTTTGGAGAATCCGAATCAGCCAGCGAAATTCTTCTTCCGATAAATTTTTGTAGTTGATACCGAGTTGCTTGCAGTAAAGAACAACCAGCTTTTCATCCCGGCTGCCCTTGAAATTTTCGACCGCTTCCAGATTTTCTTTCAGTTCATCGGCAACGGTGGTCTGGGGAGCACTTTCGCTGTCTTTTTTGTGAGCTTCCCGAATATCCCGGATAATGAGGTTGAGGTCATCCAGAACCATGTGACTGAAATATTCATCATCGCTGATATGGGCGGCTTGCAGCACTTTCAAATGCGGGTCATCTTCGCCGGGGCGATACCGTTCAATGATTTCATGCCGGACGGTATCGACAAGAGCGTTGAGATTTTGAATCTGCATGGTGGCAATCCCATCCACATAAATCTCAATGTCCGCAAGAAACTTGATAAAGTCCTTATGGGTGGCAAGTTCGCAGAGCAGGCGGTTGTTAATCCGACCGCTTTTCAGAAGTGCCACCATTTCATCATTCAAATGCAGCTCCGTTAGTGGCGTGTTGATCTGCTCCCGGTTCTCTGTCCGGCACAGTAGATAATCAACGGAAACCCCATAGAAGTCTGCCAGCGTGATAAGGTTGCCATGATTGATTTCCTTATAATCTTCTTTTTCATAATTTCCAAGAGCTGATTTGGAAATGCCCGTCAGCTTTGATAATTCTTCCAGATTTAAGCCTTTGTCCTTGCGGAGTTCCCAAAGGCGTTCCTGTATGCTTGTTGCTCCTTTCATGGGCGCACGCTCCTTTCCGGCGGTTTGATTGTTGCCGCTTATCTGGATTATATCACACTTTCCGCAATCGTGGAAATTTCCGCTTTTTACCCCTAATTCCTACTTTGTGGACATACGGCACAGGGCACAAAAATGTTCTATGATACAGGTAGTTCATCGATGGATTATTCCAATCGAATGACCAGCCTGTGTGGGATATGCTTCCCCGGCGATGTAGTGCCATGACTTTTGGCAGGGATGTGGAGGAACCCTGACCAAAACGAGCGTACCAAAGGGAGCGATACGCCGCTGTGAGATTCAGGGGAGGAACGGCACCGGGGAGAACTGGCGAACTGACACCGAAATGATACCGAAACACGACAATCTGATAGGGGGATAGTCTACCCTATCGCTGATACTTTAGGAGATTTTAGGCGGTTCTATGACTGTAATTTTGCCGAAAATCGCCCCGAAACCATACACTAAAACGGGAGGAAGCGCAATATGCCGAGAATGAGCAAAAAGAGGAAGCATGAGCTTTCCTTTTACCTCAATGACCGGGGGCGTGTCACTTACAACGAATTATGCCGGAAATGCCAGCATGGGTGCAAGCAGAGCTTCCGGGCGGTTGTGGTTGACTGTCCCCGTTATTTATCCAAACGAGCAAAGAAAAAGGAGGAACACACCGAATGAATTTTGAATTTATGACGATAGACACACCCTTGCCGCCCTGTATGCCATTTCCCAGAGCATTGACAGGATTTCCGGTCAGCAGCACCGCAAAGGTCATGTACTGCCGGATGCTGGACGCTATGCTATCCAAAGGGCAGGAGGACGAGAACGGAATCCTGTTTATCTGCTTCCCTGTCACAGCCATTGCCGCAGTCCTCTCCCGCAGCCCCATGACGGTCAAGCGTTCTCTGAATGAACTGGAAACCGCCGGACTTATCATGCGGGTGCGTCAGGGTGTTGGAGAACCAAACTGGATTTATGTGCTGATACCGGGAAAGGAGGACGCTGCCCTTGCCTGATGCCTCAAAGCTGGAAAAGCTCAACCGGGAGCTGGAGAAAAGCGAAAAGAAACTGCGGAAAGCTATCAATGATGAAAAGGCATTGCAGCACCAGTTGAAGCAGCTTACCCGAAAGGAACGGACGCACCGGCTCTGCACTCGTGGCGGTATGCTGGAAAGTTTTCTGCAAGAGCCGGAACACCTGACCGATGATGATGTCATGCTGTTGTTGAAACTCATTTTTCACAGACAGGACACGCAGGAACTATTGAAAAAACTGCTGGAACGGGAGAAGCCGGAAACCCCTTAGTTTACTAAGGGCGCAATTATACACCACCCAAAGGTTGGTGCATTGCGTTCTCCGAAGGCTCCTCGCCGGAGGGCTGTGATTTGTGCGAGCAATGAGCCGAACGAATATGCTTGCATATTCACTCGGCGAATGCCGCAGCAGCCGACAGAATGTTGGCTTCCGCAGTCATGGTCTGCTCCAAATCAAACAGGGGACGCTACGCCGTCTCCGCTCCGCTTCGGTCGGTGCAGGGCAAACGTCCACCGGACGTTTTGCACCCCTGCGCTGGCTGCCGCCAGCTACCCTTTTGTGGACTTGCCATCTGGGGATACCTTGCGTTGCAAGCTGTTCCCAGCCGACAAGTTTCATAAAATATGCTATCTTTTCAGGAGGTAATGAAGTATAATGAAAGCAGTAATAAAGATGAACTGGTAGAGGGAATCTTATGGAGAAATTACAATGGTTGACAGATAAAAACAAGTTCAGTTTCGGAGGATATTAGATATGAATAATGAATATGACAATCAGAACTTTTTCGACGAATATGCAAAAATGCCCCGTAGTCGAGAAGGGCTAAGTGCTGCGGGAGAATGGCACCAATTGAAACCGTTATTTCCTTCGGTCAAAGGAAAAAAGATTCTTGATTTAGGTTGTGGTTATGGATGGCATTGCAAATTTGCGGCTGAACAGGGAGCTGCGCATGTATTGGGAATAGATTTAAGCAGTAAGATGATTGAAGAAGCAAAAAAGCGTAATGCAGGAGAACAAATAGAGTATCGTGTTTGTGGAATAGATGAATACGAATACCCAGAGAATACATGGGATTGTGTTATCTCAAATCTGGCATTGCACTATATTGAAGATATAGAACTTATCTTCCAAAAAATTCATAGAACATTGAAACCAGATGGAATATTTCTCTTTAATATTGAACATCCCGTTTTTACTGCCGGAGTTGGACAAGACTGGATTTATACAGATGTAGGAACTCCAAAGCACTGGCCCATTGACAATTACTTTTTCTCAGGGGAGCGAAAAACACATTTTTTAGGATGTGATGTAGTAAAGCAACATCACACACTTACGCAAATTATGATGGGGTTATTGAATAACAGTTTTGAACTTAAAGTGGTAGAAGAAGCAGAACCGCCGCAAGAAATGATGGATATTCCAGGCTTTCAAGATGAATTACGCCGTCCTATGATGTTGTTGGTAAAGTCAATCGCAAGAAAACCTATTATAAAAGAAAAATTATAATAAACTTAAGATTGTCATTAACACATCGGGTCAACTTGCCCCGAACTTTTACAACTAAATACCCGCCGCCCACACAGCGGCACACCGAGCAGGAAATCTGAAAAGGTCTCCTGCTTTTTTTCTGCCCCAAATGAGGTGGTAAAACGCCACCCCATCCACCAATTACCGAAAGGAGGGACACGAAATGCCCTGTCCACACAACGAAATCACGATTGTTCAGCGCAGCCAGCGGCAGTCTGCGGTTGCCGCCGCTGCTTACCAGAGTGGCGAAAAGCTGTTCTGTGAATACGACCAGCAAGTGAAGCACTACCCAGAAAAGCGTGGTATCGTCCACAATGAAATCCTGCTCCCGGCAAATGCCCCGCCGGAGTATGCAGACCGCAATACCTTATGGAACGCCGCCGAAGCGGTGGAAAAACAATGGAATTCCCAGCTTGCAAGGCGGTGGGTGCTTGCCATTCCCAGAGAGATACCACCCGACCTGTATGCTGTCCTTGTCCGGGAGTTTTGTGAACAGCAGTTTGTTTCCAAAGGCATGATTGCTGATTTTGCAATTCATGACCCCAATCCGCCGGGACACAATCCCCACGCCCATGTCCTGCTGACTATGCGGGCAATGGATGAGCATGGGAAATGGCTTCCCAAGAGCCGCAAGGTTTATGACCTTGACGAGAATGGGGAACGGATAAAGCTGCCATCCGGCAGGTGGAAAAGCCACAAGGAGGATACGGTTGACTGGAACGACCAGAAGTATTGTGAAATCTGGCGGCATGAATGGGAGGTCATCCAGAACCGCTATCTGGAAGCCAATGACCGCCCGGAGCGTGTGGACTTGCGTTCCTATGCCAGACAGGGGCTTGATATAGTCCCCACTGTCCATGAGGGAGTTGCTGTCCGGCAGATGGAAAAGCGAGGTATCCAGACGAATATCGGCAACCTGAACCGGGAAATCAGAGCTGCCAACAATCTGATGAAGTCCATCCGGCAGCTTATCCAAAACCTTAAAGGCTGGATTACCGAGCTGGGCGAAAAACGGAAAGAGCTGCTTGCACAAAAGGCGGCGGAGGAAGCAACACTTCTTCCCAATCTGCTGATGAAGTATATGGAGATACGAAAGGAAGAACGGAAGGACTGGACAAGGGCTGGACAGAACCGGGGGACTTCACAGGACTTAAAGGCAGTCAGCGAAGCCCTGTCCTATCTCCGGCAAAAGGGGCTTTCCACTGTGAAGGACTTAGAAGCATTTCTGGAATCTTCCGGGAAATCAGCCGCAGATTACCGCAATCAGATGAAGCCAAAGGAAGCCCGCAGCAAAGTGATTGACGGGATTCTTGCCAGCCGGACAGACTGCAAGGAATGTAAGCCTGTCTATGAGAAGTACCAGAAGATATTTTTTAAGAAAACAAAGGAGAAATTCAAACAGGAACACCCGGAGGTTGCCCGGTATGCGAAAGCCGCCGCCTACCTTGCCAAGCACCCGGACGATAAGGACAGTACCCAAAATGAGCTGCAAGAGGAGCAGGAAAAACTTCTCAGCGAAATCGCAGAGCTGAAAACACCGCTGACCGAGGTACAGGCTGATTTGAAGAAACTGCGGGACATCCGCTACTGGGCACGGAAAGCCACCCCCGGCACAGAGGAAAGCAAAGAGCCGCCCAAGAAACAGCCTATCAAAGAAGTCTTGCAGGATAAGGCTGACGAGAAAAAAGCACAAAGAACTGTCCCGGCACAGACGAAACACAAACAACAGGATATGGAACTTTAACAGGCACTTGCCATTTTCAATCAGAGAATGTCAGGTGCTTTTCTTATTTTCAAGGAGGGATAGATTTGAATGTATTTGAAGCTGTGAAGCAGTCCGTTACAACCAGACAGGCTGCGGAGCATTATGGAATCCATATAGGTCGGAACGGGATGGCTTGCTGCCCGTTCCATCACGATAAAACCCCAAGCATGAAGCTGGATCGGCGTTACCACTGCTTCGGCTGCGGTGCGGATGGGGATGTGATTGATTTTGCCGCCGCCCTGTATGGGCTGGGAAAGAAAGAAGCCGCCGTACAACTGGCACAGGACTTCGGGCTTTCCTATGAGGACTGGAAACCGCCGGGAAAGGCAAAAAAGCCCAAGCCCCGGCAGAAATCCCCGGAGGAACAGTTTCAGGAAGCAAAAAACCGCTGCTTCCGTACCCTTACCGATTATCTTCACTTGCTGATGGCATGGAGAATGGACTACGCCCCGCACTCCCCGGAGGAAGCCTTTCATCCCCGGTTTGTGGAAGCCTTACAGAAGCAAGCCCATGTGGAATATCTGCTGGATGTGCTGCTGTTTGGGGAGACGGAGGAAAAAGCGGCTTTGATTACGGACTACGGAAAGGATGTGATACAGCTTGAACAGCGAATGGCAGAGCTTGCAGCCACAGACGCAGCAAGAACTAAAAAACACCATGAACGCCATGCAGCCGCCCCAGAGCGTTGAGGAAATCAAGGCGGGGCTGGAAACTACCGAGAAAGGCGGTGTCCGTCAGAGCATACGGAACTGCCTGACCGTATTCCAGCGTGACCCGCTGCTTTCCGGGGCTATCGCATACAACATCCTGACCGACCGCAAGGATATCATAAAGCCTATTGGTTTTCACAGAGAAAGCACCGCCCTGAACGATACGGACATGAAGTATCTGCTTCTTTATCTGGAAGAAACCTACGGGCTTACCAATGAGAAAAAGATTGATAATGCCATCGGGATTGTGGCGAATGAAAACAAGTACCATCCCATCCGGGACTATCTCAATACCCTTGTGTGGGACGGTACAGAACGAATCCGTTTCTGCCTGCGGCACTTTCTGGGGGCTGACGCAGACGATTACACCTATGAAGCGTTGAAGCTGTTCCTGCTGGGTGCAATCTCACGAGCCTTTCAGCCGGGGTGCAAGTTTGAAATCATGCTCTGTCTGGTAGGCGGTCAGGGGGCTGGCAAGTCAACCTTCTTCCGTCTGCTGGCAGTCCGGGATGAGTGGTTCTCCGATGATTTGCGGAAGCTGGACGATGACAATGTGTACCGCAAGCTGCAAGGTCACTGGATTATCGAAATGTCGGAAATGATTGCAACCGCCAACGCCAAGAGCATTGAGGAAATCAAGTCATTTTTAAGCCGGCAGAAAGAGGTTTACAAGATCCCCTATGAAACCCACCCGGCAGACCGCCCCCGTCAGTGCGTGTTTGGCGGCACTTCCAATGCCCTTGACTTCCTGCCCCTTGACCGTTCCGGCAACCGCCGCTTTATCCCCGTCATGGTGTACCCGGAGCAAGCGGAGGTTCACATTTTGGAGGATGAAGCTGCTTCCAGAGCCTATATCGGGCAGATGTGGGCGGAAGCGATGGAGATTTACCGAAGCGGCAGGTTCAAGCTGGCTTTCAGCCCCGCCATGCAGCGGTATCTCAAAGAACACCAGCGGGATTTTATGCCGGAGGACACCAAGGCCGGAATGATACAGGCGTATCTTGATAAGTACACCGGGAGCATGGTCTGTTCCAAGCAGCTCTACAAGGAAGCCTTGAACCATGCCTTTGACGAACCGAAGCAATGGGAAATCCGGGAAATCAACGAGATTATGAACCAGAGCATTGACCGCTGGCGGTACTTCCCGAACCCAAGAATGTTTTCAGAATATGGCAGACAAAAGGGCTGGGAGCGTGAAAACCCGGCAACGGACTCCAGCAACCTGTCTGAAAAAACGGTGGACGGTTTTGTGGAGGTCACAGAACAGATGGAGCTTCCATTCTGAAAATGACAGCCCGTTGCACCCCCTGTTGCTATCCCGTTGCCGAGCCGGTTGCCGGGGAAAATCCCGAAACTATCGGCTTTTCTCCCTTATAACAACCAAAACAACAGAAAAATAAAAGAAAAGTATAAATAGTAACCATCGCCAGATTGAGATTGTTTGCAAGGTCTTTTGAAGCCCGTTGCCGGACTTCGTTGCCGACACCCTCTGTCTGGCTATTTTCATGTATGGAGGATAACTGCCTATGGCAAATAATAAGATGAATATAGAAGGAAAAAATTACTCGGATATTCCGGTGTGGCGTAGATATACGCTTACCATTGAGGAAGCAGCCAGATATTATCATATCGGCGAAGGAAAATTGAGAACGCTTATTGACACACATCCCAATGAGGATTTTTATGTGATGAACGGCAATCGTGCCCTCATTAAGCGTGAGAAATTTGAGAGGTATCTGGATCAGGCTACGGCTGTGTAAACAGAGCTGACAGATTTACCAATTTCACATGATATAACTATGCGGAGAGCCGGATTTGTGCTATGATAAGAGTGCAAGTCTGGCTCTCTTTTTTTGAAAGGAGAGTTCACGATGAGTGAGAAAAGACGAGATAACCGTAATCGGATTTTGCGAGAGGGCGAGTACCAGCGTAAAGATGGGAGGTATCGGTTCCGCTATATTGATGAGGACGGAAAAGAGAAAAATGTATACAGTTGGCGTTTGGACAAGAATGACCCAATGCCAAAGGGGAAGAAGCGGGAGCCTTCCCTGCGTGAGAAAGAAAAACAGATTGAAGCGGATTTGTTTGACCGTATCGTAACAAACGGTGGCAACTATACTGTTTTGGAACTGGTAGAAAAGTATGTTTCATTGAAAACAGGAGTTCGTCACAATACGGTTGCCGGATATAAAACGGTCATCAATATGCTGAAAAAAGAGAGTTTTGGGAATCTGCGAATTGATAAGGTGCGTTTGTCAGACGCAAAGGCATGGTTGATTAAGCTCCAACAAATTGATGGGCGGGGATACAGTTCCATTCATTCTATCCGGGGAGTCCTCAGACAAGCATTTCAGATGGCGGTAGACGATGATTTGCTTCGTAAAAATCCATTTGAATTTGAGCTTGCATCTGTCATTGTCAATGACTCTGTTACCAGAGAAGCGATTACCCGAAAGCAGCAGAGAGATTTGCTAAAGTTTATTCAGGAAGATAAGCATTTCAGCAGATACTATGATGCGATTTATATTCTTTTTCACACAGGGCTTCGTATTTCAGAGTTCTGTGGGCTGACGGTTTCAGAGATTGAGTTTGGAGAAATGCGTATTAAGGTAGATCATCAGTTACAGCGTACTGCACAGATGCAGTATGTAATTGAAGAACCAAAAACTGACAAAGGCATCCGTTATGTGCCGATGACGGAAGACGTCGCAGCGTGTTTTCGCAGAATTATTTCCAACCGCAAGACACCAAAAGTTGAACCGATGGTGGAAGGATATGCAGGATTTTTGTTTCTGGATAAAAACGATATGCCGATGGTTGCCCTTCACTGGGAGAAGTACATGGAGCATATTATTCAGAAATACAACAGGATTTACCGTATCCAGATGCCGAAAGTTACCCCTCATGTATGCAGGCACACCTTTTGCTCTAATATGGCAAAATCCGGGATGAATCCGAAAACCTTGCAGTATATCATGGGTCACGCAGACATCAGTGTAACCTTGAACACTTACACCCATGTAAATTTTGATGATGCAAAGGAAGAAGTATATCGGATAGCGAATAGTTAAAAAAGCCCGTTGGTAAGGACGCTTGCTTTACCAACGGATTTACCAAGATTGCAGGGAAAAACATAAGAAAACATGAGAAGATTTGAGAAGATACCTTGAAAAGAAAGGAAAACTAAAAAGTCGGAAAACCCTGAAATATCAAGCGTTTGAGAAGAAATACAAGACTTAAATGGAGATATGAAAAGATGATTAAAGTATTATTCATTTGCCACGGCAATACGGGTTTTTGAAGTGAAGAATGTTGGAAACATGGGGAAAATCAAGGATAGAGCCTAATGTTTACTTGGAATTTACTTCTTTTGGTGTTAGGATCATAGATTGAGAGCCAGAGGCGATTTTTAAAAGCCGCTGGTTCATTTTTTGTCTTAAAAAGAGAAATGTTTGAAAAGGAAAAAATAGAAAAATCATGCAGATTTGCTGCAAGCTCTAAGGGGGTATAGATGTGGTATGGTTAGAGAGTAGGGTAAGAGAATAAAAACCGGAATACGGGGATTCTGGCAAGCCACAGAGGGGTCTGGGAGTTTGGTTCCGAAGAAAAGTAAAGATGGAAAATCGAAGGATATGGAGGCGGAAATCCGTGGATATCCCTAAAATCATAAGGGTAAGTTTGTGCGTCATCACCATTGCCGGAAGCATTATGCGGCGTTAGAATGGCACCATTAAAAATTAGGAGGTGCTGAGATGATGGTACAGGTTGTTGCGGTAATCGCAATCGTGATGATTGTGATGCTGGATGCGGTGGTTGTGTTAGCCGGATATCGTATGATGAAAAAGGTCTGCTTGAAAATAGTTGAAAGTATCGAGAACGAGGATGACAGTCGTGAGCCGTAAGCTCACGGCTGTTCTCTCGTTTAGGGGCATTCTTGAAGAACGGAGAATCATTTTTTTTGACTGTGCAGTGTTGAAGGGTATATTTATATTTATTTTATTTATGAGAGAGGTGATTCCGTTTGCTGAGTGCCGATACAAAAAAGCTGGAGAATGCTTATGCGGTATTTAATCAGGAATATTTTGATAATGGTCTTCCGGTTGCAATGATTACCATTCAATCCAGCCGGGGGGCGTATGGACATTGTACAACGCAGAAAGTCTGGGCTTCCGGAGAGGGGCGTTATTACGAGTTAAATCTGGGAGCCGAGTATCTGTCCCGCCCGATTGAATATGTACTTGCTACCTTGATGCATGAGATGGTTCATATTTACTGTATGGAGAACGGAATCAAGGATACGTCCAATGCTGGCAGGTATCATAACAAGAGCTTTAAAGCGGAGGCAGAGAGGCGTGGTCTTAAAATCAGTAAAGCTGGTTATATCGGATGGAGCGTGACAGAACCGACTGAGGAGTTTATTCAGAACATTCAGGACTGGGGATTGGATGCTGCCTGTGAGAATTATCGTCTGGGTGGAGAACCGGATAGCGGCAGTATCGGACCGAGTGGATCGGGCAATGAACCGGGGACAGATGGGGATGAATCCCCTAAGAAAAGACCGAGCAGCACCAGAAAATATCTATGTCCTGTCTGTGGGAATAGTGTAAGAGCAACAAAAGACGTGAATATCCTGTGTATGGATTGCAATGTTCAGATGATAAAAGTGCCGTAATGGCAGTTTCCTGTGGATTGTCCCTAAAACAGAGAGCCGATGTTCTTGCATTATGTCAGCAGACACCGTGTGAAATCAGCGTTAGAGTAGTAGTATCAAAAAAAGAAAAAATAAAGGAGCAATCAAGATATGAGTGAGAAAATGTTTACATCAAAGACAGCAGAAGTGAAGAGCTTAATCGCAGCGTTTATGGGTCAGGTACAGGAAGAAGCAGAGCGTAAGGACATCGTAGAGTATGTTCAGACCCATATAGAAAATGGTGTGACAGATGGAGTAATCGCCGGAGCAATTAAAATGATGACCGCAGACGGAGAGATTTATCCGGTTCGGCGTGGGTGCTATGTGAAGGGCGTTGGGAAAGCAAAATCCACAACATTTGAGAAAATCTATAACGTGTGCCGTAGATTTCAGCTTGACCTTGACCGGGCGTGTACATTCAATATGCTGGAGTTGACAGATGCAGAGAAGAGTATCTATCCTCAGGTGCAGGAGTTGAGTGAGCAACTGAGAGATGAAGTCAGGACTTCTACTTATGCACTTGAGGCGTTGGTAGAGATGCTTCGGGAACGGGAACAGAACCCTTCTGTTGATGTCCCGGCAGTACAGTTGGAGCCGAACCCGACAGAATGTGAGGATGCTGGCGTAGCTGAGGGACAAGCTGTCTTGCCAGAGATTGGTTTACCAGAACCGGATGAAGATAGACAGCTGGGTGAACCTGAGAACGTGGATAGCGAATCTTCTGGTATTGAGGAATCCCCATCTGAACCAACTGAGGAACAGCCTGTAATGGGAGATGAACCGTTTGAGAGTACTGAAGAGCAGCCAGAACCTGAGACAGATCACTTAGAGCCGTCAGAGACCTCTTTGGTATCTGAACCTTCCGGCAAGCGGAGAGGACGCAGGAGCAAGAAAAATTAAATAGAGACCATGGTTTATAAGTCAGGGGCATTGCCTCTGGCTTATCAAGCATTTATCAGTTAACGGTGCATCGTTAATGGATTGGTTACCAAATTACCAAAAATAGCAGGTTAGGAGATGAGAGCGTGAGTATCCGAACAAGATATAACTGGCGAGAACTTTCAGAAGAGGAGAAGGAGCAGATCCTTTCTGATATTAAGCAGAAAGATAGAGAAATGCTCAGCTATATGAATTGTTTATCCCGTAAGAGTGGAATCTGGGACTTGATAAAACGGGCAGAGAGACAGGGAATCACTGAAACGCAGCTTCTATTGTATATTATGAGCTGTTGCTGCTATATGACTGACAAGGAGCAATATATCGAGCAGAAACGGAAACAGGATGGAGACTTGGACTACATATACAGTCTGTTCCAAAAAATCCCGATTTTGAATCGACTGCTGAAGTAAGCATTCCGATAAGTAAGAGAAAAAAGAAAAGGAGAGATAAGCATGTTGAGCTATATGGAATATCATTGGGACAATTTAAGTGACATGGATCTGATGGCAATAACAGAAGAGATCAAGAGGAAAAAAATAAAAGGCGTTTTTTCTAGTAAAGAGCAGATAGAGCAAGTGAACGCTCTTCTTTTTAGAGCAAGGCGTGATAATATTAGCAATATAGACATTATTTGCTATTTACTTGACTGCTGTGACGAGCTGAGCAAGCTGAAATTTACGAGTATGCGTGAATATCAGGAAAAGATACGGAGCGGAGAGATTAAGCCTGCAATGAAGGATATAGACATGGATCTGTTAAAAACCTTTAAATATAAATGTGGATGGAGCAATAAGCGTCTGGCGGAGTACTTTGGTGTGACGGATCGGACAATCAGGAATCGTTTAAATCAGCTGAAAGGGGCAGGAGGCAAGAAATAATAAGTACAGCATAGAAAATAAGCAATATGGCTTCTGTTAGCAGATGTTAATCTTCGGACTGAATTATTTGACAGTTCTGGTTTACGTAGTATAGCGTATCTGCTCAGTATAGCATATAGATATGTTATCATAAGCATATGGAAAAATGTATTTTTCCAAGGTGTAAGCATTCGTATGTGAGTGAATCTTTGGACTGAATTATTTGACAGTTCTGGTTTACCTAGTATAGCGTATCTGCTCAGTATAGCATATAGATATGTTATCATAAGCATATGGAAAAATGTATTTTTCCGAGGTGTAAGCATTTGTATGTGAGCTAATCTTTGGATTGAATTTTCTGACAGGTCAGGTTTACTCAGTATAGCGTATCTGCTCAGTATAGCAATAAAAACTGTGAGTATGGCATATGGAAAAATGTATTTTTCCGAGGTGTAAGCATTTGTATGTGAGCTAATCTTCGGACTGAATTATTTGACAGTTCTGGTTTACCTAGTATAGCGTATCTGCTCAGTATAGCAATAAAAACTGTGAGTATGGCATATGGAAAAATGTATTTTTCCGAGGTGTAAGCATTTGTATGTGAGCTAATCTTCGGACTGAATTATTTGACAGTTCTGATTTATCTGCTATAACATATCGGAGTAGCATGGCATAAGAACTAAGGGTATAGCTTCAGTGAGATAGTAGTAAGCGTTCCTGTGGGTTCAGTGGCATTCTGGGTTGATATAGTATGGCATAATCGTTCAGGATAGCATAAGGCTATAATAGGTATGGCTTCTGAGAGCTGGTAACAAGCGTTCCTGTGGATTCAGTGGCATTCTGGGTTGATATAGTATGGCATAATCGTTCAGGATAGCATAAGGCTGTAACAGGTATGGCTTCTGAGAGCTGGTAACAAGCGTTCCTGTGGATTCGGCAGCTTTTTCAGTTTATCCGGTATAACATATCGTGGTATGGGAGCTGAGTGAGATATTTGGTTTATCTTCGGATAGACGCTTATAGCTTTCTACCTCTTTCTACTGACATTTCAGAAGAGATTCCTTTGGCTTACCGCTACGCTCTGGCTTACCCCCTGCTACTTTAGACTCCCTTAAAATCTGGGAGCAGTAGGAAAAAAATTTAATACCATTCTCCAAGCTTTTAAGTGACTAATAGGTGCTAGAAAAATCTGAGATATATCTCCTCTCTGCTTGAGCTATGAGATCTTTTTCTTGTAGATTGGGCATTGAGACTTGATACTATGTGAACTGCTGTGATGCTTTAAGTTTAATGGCAGTAGAGCATTCCTGTTTCAGGCTGACATTCCATAGACGAGTTGATTACCAAATTACCAGATTTATAGCTGTGTCAAATCCTGTTAAGCATGAGGCTGGTGCAGGAAAGCATTCCTCAGTGTGGATTTATACATATCAAGTCCCTGTATAGCAAGTCTAAAAATGGTTGACATAATAAAATGCAATAGCTTGGAAAGCAAAATAGTTCCAACATAAATACAAACATATGAGCGTATCTAAAATGATTCTGACTATTCTGAGCAAAGAACTGGCATAGTCCATAAATGGATAGCGTAAAATCCGGCAGATTGTCTACTGTCAAATAAGTTCGTTAGCGTTACAATAGGAGCATACAAAAGAACTGGAGGCGTGGTTAGAAATATGATTGCATAGATAAGAATTTGAACTAATCTAATTGAATAAAAAGGCTGTCTGTGTTAGAATAAGCTTGAAAACTAAAAAAGCATAGCACCTAGAAGAGTGCTGGAACACTCTCCCAGGTGTGAAACGTGTTTTGCAGAACACCTTTCGCAATGGTTGCTACCACTACTATGCCATTACATTATAATCTAAGTTTAGGCTTTAGACAAGATGGAAAATGGCTAGGAGTTTATTTGTTGTACTCAAAAAGACAGCGAGGCGTGAGGTTGGAGGCTTACACCTTGCTTTTTTGGTTTTCCTATCAAAGAGGTCAGCTTTGACTATGAATAGACAGCATAGAGGATATAGACAGCATAGAGGGTATTAGTTTACAGGACTGATGCCCTCAGTGTATATTTCAAGTTAGCGTTATCAACCTAGCAGTTACCAAATTACCAAACATTGAACAATTAAAAGTGTACTGTTAAAATGAGGTAAGCAGGGTTCCGGATTGGTTTAACTCCTCCTACCCCTCCTGCTTCTTTATGATAGTTACTACTTAGAATCGAGCTTGTTTATAGGTGGTATTAAATTTATTTTTAAGTGTATTGATACAGTGAGATTACAATAGGAGGTAAGCAATGAGAATCAGACTTAACAGACTTATCCTAACAACAGGAGCTTTGTTGTGTTTAACAGCAGCACCCATAGCTCAGACAAATCCTCTGGGTACGATGGAGGTTCAAGCAGCAGAACTTCCTTACTCTATTTATTGGGAGACGCAGGCAGATGGTAATTGGAAATACAAGCTTAATACAGGTGGATATGCTTCTGGGTGGATTCAAGATGAAGTAGACAAGAACTGGTATTACATGGATGAATCCGCTACAATGCAGTCTGGAGTTTACAAGTCCAATGGTAAGTATTATCTCTTATCAGAGTTACATGATGGGCATTATGGTCATATGGTTAAAAATGGAGAGGTTTATCAAGGCATAACCATATCAGCCAGCACCAATGCAGATGATGAAGGAGCATTAACCGATTCCACCTTATCAGCATTAAGAAATGCCGGAGTCAATGTAGACAATGTTCCCGACATATCCGGCAGTCAGCATGTAAAAGATGGTGAGATAACATCACCTTCACCAGCTCCTCAACCATCCCAGCCAGATCAGTCATCTCATAGTGCTCAAGCTCATGCAGATGCCTTTATGGACAAATGGTTTGGTGGACCTAATGGTCCTCTGGATAAGGGTGGAACAGGCGCAAAGGGCCATCTATACAACTAATCATTCTCATATGTAAGGAGGCTAATAAGCTTCCTTACATATTCTCATAAAACATATAATACAAGAAAGGATATAAACATATGAACAAATTTTCAAAAATCATAATAGCATTAAACATTTTATTTGGCTTAGCTTTTGTAGCGACTGTAATTTATGCAGATAGCATTAGCTTATTCTTCACAACTGGTATTAGTTTACTTGTATCATCAACCATGTTTGTGTGCTGTGTGACATATGATTACTTTAAGAACCACAGAAGAAGCACTACTAAGATAGAAGAGCAGACCCCTCATAAGGGTGCTTACTTATATATCTACATATAACAATTTGGAGACAACTATTATGAAGAATAGACTTAAGAAAATTATCCTAACAACAGGAGCTTTGTTGTGTTTAACAGCAGCACCCATAGCCCAGACAAATCCTCTGGGTCAGTTTTTAAACAAAGTAACTTGTACGATGGAGGTTCAAGCAGCAGAGCAAAACCAGCTTTCCTACTCTACTCGTTGGGAGACTCAAGCAGATGGAAGTTGGAAGTACAAGTTAGATGCTGGAGGTTATGCTTCTGGATGGATTCAAGATGAAGTAGACAAGAACTGGTATTACATGGATAGCTCTTGTACAATGCAGTCTGGTGTTTATAAGTCTTACAATAAGTATTATTTGCTGTCTGAAATTCATGACGGGCACTACGGTCATCTAGTAAAGAACGGGGAAGTTTATCAGGGTGTCACTATTTCTGCTAGTACAAATAAAGATGATGAAGGAGCGTTAACCGAGGCTACTATAAATGCTCTAAGGGATGCTGGTGTGAATGTAGACAATGTAAAAGACATCTCTGGCAGTCAGCATGTATCAGATGGTGTAGTAACATTAAATCCAGATCCAGCAGCACAGAATCAGACAAGTAATACTAGTGGAAGCAGCTTATTTGAGAGCAATAATGGAGAAACAAATCTTTTAGACAAAGGTGGTACAGGATCTGACATTAGATTACATTAAAAACAGAAATGGAGCTTCCTAGAGATATTATTGATGCAGTAATAAATTTTATAGACAATGAGGGTGTTAGTTTACGAGACTAACACCCTCCTACATAAGTCAGGAGACAACTATTATGAAGAACAGACTTAAAAAAGTCATTATTACAACAGGAGCATTATTGATGATGACAATGGCTCCGATTAGTCAAGCAAACCCATTAGGGCAGTACTTAAATATCATTACAGCTCAAGCAGCAGAGCTTAATCAATCTCCTCGTTGGCATGCAGATTCCAATGGTGTCTGGTATTTAAAGAATGAGTCTGGTACTGGAAATGTAGTGAACAGTTGGTTTCAAGATTTAGACGGCTCTTGGTACCTCCTGGCTCCCAATGATGGACATATGTATGCAGGATTGATTCACGATACATTAATAGATAAGTGGTATTACTGTCAGACAGAACACGATGGCTATTATGGAAGAATGGCTCATACAGATGGTGTTTATATGGTAAACAATCAGCAAGTACATTTAACATTCAATCAGAACCATGACGGTACATTTGGAGCAATTACTTCTGGTTTATCTAGTTTACAGTCAACTGGAGTAGCTTCTCAAGATGTAGCTGGACTTCCAACAGAGAGCACAGGAGCAAATACTGGTGGATCTGGGCAGAGTGTTGATAATACAGCACCTCAGTCACAGAATCAGCCAGCAGATAATAGTGGTTTAACAGATTTAAGTAGTGGAGCAGAGCGAATCCCGTTAGCTCCGACAGATAAATCTCCGATCGGCACGAAGAGGGATGGATATACATTACACTGGAACGGATACTCTTATGAAGCTCCGTACTGGTCTAAGGATGCTGTGCAAGGAGACTATGCTGGAGATTTAACTCCTGGGGGACATTGGGACTTCTACTAAAATATAGCCTATAAAACTAAATATTTGGCATTGTAAGGAGTTGATCTGGAAGGTCAGCTCCTTAACTGCATTTTAAGAGCTTTTTAAAAGATCTCGCTACTTACAAATAAGCTTGTTTATATGTAGTGATAAATTTTTATTTTTATTAACAAAGGAGTAAAGTTTATCATGACATATAAGATATGCGAGTACTGTGGAAAAGAGTTTGAGGCAAGCAGACCTAATCAAATATACTGTAGTAAAGAGTGCGGCAAAAGGAATTGGAATGAGCGAGGATATGTAAAGATTAAGGCATCGAGAGAAGGAGATTAGTGGCTTATTTGATACCTCGTCAAGCATTAGAGGACAATAGAACAAAGTTTACAGAGCCAGAGCTATTACATAATAGCATATATTTCCTTGTTGGCAATCAAGATGGAGATAGTTTACATGGATTCAGGGGGAGACAGGTCTGATTTCCTCTGGCTCTGAAAGTTCACAGAAAATCTATGGTATTTTCATAATGGGTGCGTTATAATCAAAGAAAAGGAAGGTGGATACAGATGGCAGAGTATAGTTATGCGGAAGCTTATACAAGATACATTATTTATATATCAGATAAATATAAGAAAAGTGAAAAGAGTGTAGTGGATACTTTCCGTCAGGATGGTACAGAACAGAGATTTAAGGATTTATACATGGAAAAACCGGATTTAACAAATGAACAGTATGATAAACAGCTGGGGGAAAATTAAATGTCATTAGTGGATTTACGGACAAGAAAAACCTCTAGGGGAACTGTAGTTTTGTATCATGGCTCATCCTGTATGGACATAGAGAAATTTGATATACAGTATTCCAGAGACTATTTGGACTTTGGGGTAGGTATGTACTTTACGACTAATAGAGAGCAGGCGATGCTATGGTCAATTACGAAAAGTAGATTTGGGGCAGTGTATGAGGTGGAAATTGACTTGGATCAGGTTGATTTAAAGCAGTTTTTAAGGTACGACAACGAGTTTATCAATACATTCTGTTTATGTAGAGCTGGATTTGAGCCGGATGCAAATGCAATTAAAGGATACAATGCTATATATGGCTATATGATTGATAATGACAGAGCTGCTATTGTTAAGAGTACCAATGACTATGTAATTGGGAAAGCAACTGAAGCAGAGGTTAGAAATAGCATTCGAGTATTTGAATCAAAGGATCAGCTGTGTATAAAAGAACAGTGGATTTTGGATCAAATGCAGATCAAATGGAAAGGAATCACAGAAAAAGTAGATGGCTTTCCAAGAGGAGACAGGAGGTCTGTAAAATGGAAAAAATAGATTCTTTAAAAGATGTAATAGGAGCAAAGGTAGCAATCATGGTAGAGATTATGACGCATATTTTAGGTTGTTCCTATTCAGATGCCTACTACATTATTGTAGGTTCAGACACATACCATCTTATGCAAGAGCAAGTTTATAAGACGCTGCATGACAGTCCTCAGGCGAACTTGTCTGATATAGGCGAGGAGTTAAGGAAAGCGGGAAATAAACTGGGACAGATGATAACGGATACCAATATTAAGCGTGCAATGCTTCAAATGCGAGAAGAGAACATTCGGAAAAATGATTAGCGTAAGAGAATTAAAGGGAATAGACGAACATTTAAAGGAAATAGACAGGTTGATTCAGTTGTCCCCTAAGAGGGCGGTTGACCATTCTCAGATTAGAAACCCGAAAGAGATTGAAAGGCATGAGCAAATGAAGCAGTATGCTTTGCGGTTGGGGATTAACCTTTATATGACGGATGATACAGAATCCGGTTATGACAAAGATAAAGAAGAAGCATATCTGTTTATTACGAGGGGACAGAAAGTTCCAGAAGAGCTTGAAAGAAAGCTGATTCAGAGAGAACAGGACAGGATATCCAGAGAGACAGAAACAAAAAGAAAATGAAGCATAAATAGTCAGGTGGTGCTTTTGTGGAGACAATAAGCAAAGAAAGCATACTGAACAAACTTTCAGAGATAAGCAGAAATACAGGGTTGATATTAGGTTTAGCTGGTTCTTATGCCAGAGGAACAAATGATAAGGATAGTGACATAGATATTGTAGTGGATACAAAGGAGCTTGATATTCCTACAATAGAAAAATTGAAAAATGCTTTTGTTCCGATGAAAGCAGATGTGCTGATTACAGATTTGCTTAAACAAGAAGATACGGCATTGGATGACCTGTTGATCAGCATAGGAGTGGGAAAAAATCTGGATAGTGTTTATAAGAGCATTATGAGAGAGGTGATCTGGGTTGGCGAAAAGTCTTAGCGATAAAAGCGGTTAAGGCTTTAATCAAGAGTTGTACCGAAAGGAAGTCAGGTGGGACATAAAGTCTCGCCTGTCTTTTGGTTTATGGGGATGCAGCGTTTCGGTGTGCTGGTGGCAGCTTCTAAGAAATCGAGTTGGAGCGTGGAAAATGAAAATGCAGCCAGCATATGAGTGGATTTATGGGTGCGTATGAGAACCGGACAGGCTGTAAAACAAATAGGAGCAGTTGTTGGAAAATATAAGAAGGAGACAAATAAAATCCCGAACTAAAAAACAAGTCGGATTCTGCTTGGAAATCGGAGTATGGCGTGGAAATTTCTAAAAGGTTGGCAGTACCGGAAAATTTAGGGTGCGTTGCGCTTCCGGCTTGTCAAAATAAAAGAGAGAGAAAAAAACGGATAGGTATGTGGTGGGAGATAGGTTGAGAGACGGGACGAAGTTTGAAAAAGTATGAAAAAGTAGCGATTCTGATGGTATGAGGTTCGAGGTGCGAAAGTTGGTTTTATAGAGGGAAAAATAAGTAGTAAGTCAGGCGGTCTCCAGATCTGCGACAGTTGTAGCAGTTTGAGAGAAAATGCAAGCAAGTCGGTAAAAGGAAGAAACATTGCTGCAATCCGCTGGAACTGATTTTCCGGCTTCTTTTTATAAATGGGTATATTTTATTTCATTTATAAAAAGGGGTTGATACATATGATTTATGGATATGCTCGTATTTCATCGCCGAGGCAGAACATTGAGAGACAGATCCGAAATATTAAGGGTGCATACCCAGAGGCAGTTGTGATACAGGAAGTGTTTACTGGTACAAACTATAAAGACCGGAAGCGTCTGAAGGGAATTGTCCGGCGTGTAAAGGCTGACGATACGATTGTGTTTGACAGTGTTTCCCGAATGAGCAGAAATGCGAAGGAAGGCTTTGAACTGTATGAAGAGCTGTTTAATCGTGGGATTCATCTGGTATTCTTAAAAGAGCCGCATATCAATACAGATGTTTATCGTAGAAATATGAATCCTGACATTCAAATGACCGGAGAGAAAGCAGATATTCTTCTGGAGGCTGTGAAACGGTATCTGCTGGAAGTAGCGAAGGATCAGATCCGGATTGCGTTTGAGCAGTCAGAAAAAGAGGTTATGGATTTACGGCAAAGAACGAAAGAGGGAATCGAAACGGCAAGACTGAATGGAAAACAGATTGGACAGGTCAAGGGTGCGAAGCTTGAGACGAAGAAGAGCGTAGAAGCCAAAGAGCTGATTAAAAAGCATTCCCGCAGCTTTGACGGCAATCTAAATGATAAAGAGTGCATGAAATTAGCCGGAGTCAGTCGGAATACCTTTTATAAATATAAACGGGAGCTGTTGGAGAAAGAGAACATTTGTGAAAAGGAACGCATGGAGTAAAGATAGAACGGTTTATCTGGACGGATGAAATCAAAACGGGTCAGGCTTGGAGGAGAATCAAGGTCTGGCTTGTTTTGATTTTTGAGGAACCGTCAAGGTCTGAAAAATCTTATTGAAATATAAAAAATCTTACAAATTATTTGAATAAGGTGTTATGGCGATTTTTTTTGAGAAAATCAGGCGAAAACGAGGGATTTTCCGGGGCGAAAAAGCCTTTGTATGAAAATGGTTTGAAATCTTTCTTATTTCAAGAGGGTTGAAGTAAGAAAATACGGAAAAAACGCTGTGTCCGGCATGGTTCAAAGTGGAGTGGATGCGTGTTGCAATGTTGTCTGGGTAGCATTGGCTCTATGTTGGCTTTTGAATCCAATGACGCAAAGAGTAAATCGTGGAAGCTTTAAGGATCTGAAAGGGTATGAATGTTCCATAGATAGCTTGTGTTGGATTGAATAATGGAGAAAAGCGGCTTAGCAGTCCGGTTTCTGTTGGGTGTCCTTGCTCCATCATCTGCCTGTAAATTTTGTGAACAATAGCTTTCAAAATGGAGTGGAGCATGATTGTGAAATGCAATAATGAAAATGCGGATAGAAAATAAGAAATCCGGTTGACAGGCTGCAATATAAGAACAGCGTGCCGGAACGGTTTGGAGTTTATCCGGCTGACATTCATAAGGATTAGAACCGAGTGCAGAGTGGGTGTATGCATTGGAACTGGAAAAAACGGAATATCAGAAATAATAGAAAAAATGCTAGAGACAGGTTATGTCAAGAAAACAACATTCTCTGACGGAATAGGTATCTATGGGAGGACAGGCTTTGTTTTCCTGTTTAGCTGGAAATGGAATCAAAATGACATGGCAGCCAGAGATTCAGGAGATAAGGGATAAAAAGTCAGAAAAAATGGCGGCAGATTGGTATGAGGGGATGGACATTGGAAGATGTCCGAGTCCAACATCTGGATTTCTCATTGTAAGCCTGAAAATCAGCTTTCGATTGTGGAATGGGTGTTTTTATTTATAAATTTTTGAGAAAGGACGGTTATGGCTATGGCGATTGATACAAAAGTAACCGAGGAAGAGATCCGTAAAGTGTATGCAGAGGTCGTGAGGGGAAATGTTTTGAGCATTGTTCATCGTCCCAGTAACCGAGTGGTGCTTCAGGTTGTGATTTATCCGCAGGGAGATATGGCAATCACGCATAGATTCTATATGGATCTTGCAAAGCGTCTGTTGAAGTACTGCAAAGAGGTGTATGTGGATCTGTATCCGAATAACAGGAGGTAGGAGAGCGTAAGAAAAAGGCTGGACAGGGTCAATCCTGTGTCCGGCTTTTTTCATGCTGTTTGGTATGGTTGATAGAAAACAGTTAGAGATAAAAAAATGTGAAAAATGGTAGACAGCCAAAGCCAGACCATAAGCATTTTTGAGGGTGCTGGTAGAAAATCCGATTGAGATAAAAAAGTAAGAAAAACAGGAGGCAGGCAGAATCAATCATAAGCATTTGGAACTGCTGATAGAAAATCCGATTGAGATAAAAAAGTAAGAAAAACAGGAGACAGGCAGATTCCGATCATAGGCATAGAGAGATAGAAAAATTAACAAGTGTATGTTAAAATTGAACTATCGAGTAGCCGGAGGTGGTTGTATGACAATCTATGAACTGAATGATAAGCTGGAGTTAAGCAACGGGAGAGCCAGAAAAGAGGTATCGAAAAATGAAGTGATCATCGTCAATATGATGATGCTTGGGTTGATTTGTAAATACATTCAGAAGGAGAACTATAGTAAGCTGGCAAGAGATCTTCAAATGAGCGAGAAACGCTTACAGAGCCTTAGGAATGGCGTGGATACCAGTGGAAGCAGCACCGTTCTGGATAAGGAGACATTTAACCGGATTGGAAAAAAGTTTCGTATTGCGGTCTCAGACCTGCAGAACGGAAATGAGATATGGTGCAGGGATGGATCCGAGAAGCTTATGATTCAGTACCGGAGGCTGCTATGCTTATATCAGTTGTCGAAATCGACTTGGATATCAGAAGATTATCTGTCCGGTTTATTCGTTGGGAAGGAGTACGATCTTCTGTTAAAAGGAAGTAAGTCCATTCAGGCGAGAAAACGGGCAAATAAAAGAAAAGCGGATGCAGATGAAGCAGAACGGGCGTTCCTTAAGAAGCTGAAAGAAATCGAGGGAACTCTGATAGAGCAGCTGCGAGAGGACTATGAGCATACCGCTGGAATAGACAGAGAGGGAGAACGGGAATACAATCGGGTTTTGAACTACTTCAAGTTTGGGGACGGAAAAAGTTCGATGCAGCAATGGGTACGGGAAGAGACCGTGAGAATGAGCAAATGGGATTATGAGGCATTGAAGGAAGTAGACGGGGAACCTTTGAGAAACTACCTGACAGAGTTAAGGAGACAGCAAACATTTGTTCAGGCGTTGTTGCTCTTGCCGGATAAGAGAAAAAAATAGAAAAATTTGAAAAAAAATATGAGAAAAAAGGCGTTAGGCAAGGTTTACCTGACGTCTTTTTTTCATGGTGCTTTCCAATAAAAAGCAAAGACTACTAATACATTACCGATATGCATACTGATTAAGCGTGGACTATTGGTAGAAAAGTGCTTGATATTCAAGAAATACTACCAACATGTTAGTATATACTTGTAAGCGAGAGGGACACAAAACAGTCCCTAGAGCTTAGAAATCGCCCCCATAACCTAGAAGAAGTGCGCCTGTTTGGCGATTGCAGAGTACTTATTTTGGGGAGTGGTGTGTTCAAGTGGGAAAAAACGGTGTAAAAGTGGCTTGTTTATGCAGAATAACATAAAAATATCATAAATAGACAGAATATTCAAACAGAAATGGAGGGGATAGCAGCAAAAAACTGCACCTTGACAACTGAATATGGATGATTAGACGCTAAATGCTTTTGCGCTTTAATATAGAAAATTATTATACATCAAAGGAGAAAATGAACATGAGTGACAAGATGATTACATTAGATAGAAAAGATAAGAACCTTATTTATGAGAATACAGAAATGAGAGTGTTTATGTATGGCATTCGGCATCAGGTAAACGGACGCAAAAAAATTTGGTTTGCCGTTCAGGATGTGAAAAGCGGACGAATGTATACGGGCATTTCTTCTAGTATGAAGGAGCTCATTTGCAAAGGAAGCGTGTTTGATGAGTTCTACGACTACGGATTTGACAGGGAAGGCGTGGCGTGTATCAAGGAGAACGCAGTGGAACGGATGGTTACTATGGAATATGAGGAGACTCAGGAGACGGAGTTAAGCATCGAGGAGATAAAAGACCGTCTGATTGAGTTGGCAGAACATAATAAAGAGCATGAGAGCTGGAAGATTTTGTGTGGCGAAAAAATATACTATAACATACCGACTGGAAAGTTTAAGGAATTGTGCAAGCAGGAGTTTGACTTCTTGAGTTATCGGCAAATCGTGCAGGAGTTTAAGATGCGTGGATATTTAAAATGCAATAGTGGACGGAATGATTATAAGAATGAGTCGAACGGAGTCAGAGGAATCTGTTTACTGGCTGAAGAAGTTTCCTGTGAGAAGCAGAAACCCGCAGAGGACAGCACTGGTACAGAGGGGGAGGCGGCATAAGATGAAGATTAGCTTAGTACCGTGGACAGGTGGAAAATTCCGTGTGGTGGATACGCTGTATCATTTATTCCCAAAGCATACTTCTTATTATGAACCGTTTTTCGGCTCAGGGGCGGTGCTGATCAATAAAAAGAGATGCCGGCATGAGACTGTGAGCGAGTACAGTAGAGACCTGTATATGTTACATAAGGTGTTGTCCGATCCGGAAAAAAGCCGAGAACTGAGAAGGCGGTTGAGACATCAGGAACTGAACGAGGAAGCATTTCTGAAGGCGAAAAGAATCCTGAATGAAGGAAAGGCGCAGGATGATATCGAATGGGCGATGTGTAAGTATCTCAGGATCGTATTATCCTACAACGGAATGGGAGAGTTTTATCAGCCTTATCTGGGGAGACATTTTACCAGTATGATAGAGCAGAAGTTTCCCGCTGTGACCGAGCGGTATCAGGGAGTAGACATTCGTTGTCAGGACGGCGTGGAGCTGATACGAGAGGCAAAAGACAAGGAGGATGCATTTGTGTTTGCAGACCCACCCTATCTTCTGAACCTGCGAGGCAACAAAAAGATTTATGACAATGAAATGGGAGAGAAGGAACATATCCAGATGTTAGAGTACATGCAGGAAGCGAAGTGCAAGATTATGCTCTGCGGCTACTATGACAGTGAAAAAAAGGGCGGAGATTTGTATGACAGGCTCTTGGAATATGGATGGAAGCGTTATAAACTGGCGGATCTGGTACAATCCTGTTCCAATCAAAAGAAAAAAGGCATTGGCGAGGAGTTTATCTGGGTCAACTATGAGCTTCCTCCTCAGGCAAGATTTTATATCCGAATGAGTACGGAAGTCAGCAAAGCGAATAAAAACTAGCAGAAAGATTTGTGAAGAATGGCAATAGACAGACGGGGAGGGTCAGCGTTACCCTCCCAGACAGAAAGGAAATGTGTATGGATAACGAAAAAAGAGTGCCGCTGTGGCATAAATATAGCTTGACGATCCGAGAGGCGAGTGAGTATTTCAATCTGGGAGAAAAGAAGCTCCGTCAGATTATACAGGAGCAGCCACAGGAGGATTTTATACTGAATAATGGGACAAAGGTACTGATTAAGAGAGTGAAGTTTGAGCAGTTTATGGATGCTGCAAGCTGTGTATAAGGGATTACGAAAGGGGACAGAGCAATGGCAGTAAGTGAGAAACGAAAAGATAATAGAGGACGGATTCTGCGTGACGGAGAACAGCAGAGAGCAGACGGGCGTTATATGTATACATATAAGGATCCGTTGACCAGAAAAGTGAGTTATATATACAGCTGGAAGCTGGAACCCCACGACAGGGTTCCGTCCGGCAAGAGAACGGATCTCTCCCTCAGGGAAAAAATCAGAGAGCTTAAGGAAAACGAGAGGAACGGGATTCTGTACCGTGGTGGCGATCTGAGCGTTCTGGAGCTGGTAGAAAAATACCTGAATACGAAAAACGGGGTGCGCCCAACTACCCAGAACGGCTACCGTACCGTAGTGAACTTTCTGAAAAAAGACCCGTTTGGAGAAAAACGGATTGACACGGTTCGGGTATTAGATGCCAAAGAATGGATTGTAGGCTTACAGAAAAAAGGAAAAGGATACAGCAGCATTCATTCGATTCGTGGTGTGCTTCGTCCGGCATTTGCACTGGCAGCAGAGAGCGATTTCATCAGAAAGAATCCATTTGACTTTGAGTTAAAGGAGGTCTTAATCAATGATTCCAGTAAACGGGATGCGGTGGAGCCAAGCGTGGAGAAGAGATTTCTGGACTTTGTGAAGAATGACGAGACTTATCGTGAGTGCTATGACGGGATGTTTATCCTGTTTAAAACCGGACTTCGAGTTTCAGAGCTGAGCGGACTGACATTGAGAGACATTGATATGAAAGAGCGTACAATCAATATCAACCATCAGCTGCAAACCACAGGTCATAAAGGAAAGTACATCGAGGAAACCAAGACCAATGCAGGAACAAGAATCTTGCCGATGACGGAAGAGGTTTATGAAGCATTTCAGAGAGTGCTTGAGAACCGGAAATCCCCAAAGGTGGAGCAGATCATAGACGGATACAGTGGATTTTTGTTTCTGGACAGACGGGGAAAGGCAATGGTATCGTATCAGTGGGAAAAGCGTTTCCAGCGTGCAGTTGAGAAGCACAACAAAGAGAATAAAAGGAAGCTGCCAAAGATTACCCCTCATATCTGCCGCCATACCTACTGTACGAATATGGCGAAGAGCGGTATTAGTCCGAAAACGCTGCAATATCTGATGGGGCATAGTTCGATTGAAGTAACGATGAATGTGTATACTCATCTGGGTCTGGTGGACGCCAAAAGAGAAGTAGACCGTCTGGAGGCAATGAAGGAGATCAACGAAAAAGAACAGACAGGAAAATGGTTCCGGATGGCATAGTCCGGAATCTTTTTTTGCCTGAAATCCATATGGACAGAGAATTTACCTGTGAATTTACTTTTTTTGCTGGCCTAGATATGCGAAGATATGCTATACTATGCCTACATATAGTATTAGGGCAAATGCTTTGAAATGTAGAGAATACAAGGAAAAACGAGGTTATACCAGGATATGAAACGATATGTCAGAGTGTTATTTATTTGCCACGGCAACATCTGCCGCTCCCCCATGTGTGAGAGCGTATTCACCCACATGGTTAAGGAAGCCGGTTTGGCAGATCGATTTCTGATCGACTCAGCTGCGACCAGCACAGAGGAAATAGGAAATCCGGTTCATTGGGGAACGGTAAACAAACTAAAAGAGGTTGGGATTCCGTTAGTCCCCCACAGGGCAAAGCAGATCCAAACAGCAGATTATGATAAATTTGACTATATCATAGGTATGGACACAGCAAATATACGCAATCTCAACCGGATGTTAAAAGGAGATCCAAAGGGAAAGATATACAAGCTTCTTTCCTTTGCAGGTTCAGGAAGAGATATTGCAGATCCGTGGTATACGGGTAATTTTGATGAAACGTATTTAGATATAATGGAAGGCTGCAAGGGATTTCTGAAATATCTGAAAGACAACAGAGAAATTGTTTGAGTTTTTTACGCTGTATTGTATCCTGCACCTTGGCTTCCATCAATCAGTGGATAAGGGAAAACGTGTATCCCTTATCTGCTGATGGCAGCATACTGCAAAATGCGGAAACCCAGGAGAAATTGAAAGACGAAGAGAGCACTGCAAAATCATCAGATTCAGGTGATTGAGCAGTGCTCTCTTTTATAAAATTCAGATAGAGAAAATACCAAACATTCCGCAGTGATTACTCTTCCAATGCTCTGAGCGCCTTCTTAAACTGGAAGAAGAACAGCACAGCAGTGAAGCTGACTGCAAAGAAATCAGCGATCGGCTCTGCCAGATATACGGCAGTAGTCGGATCGGAAGGCATAAACTTAGGAACCAGATAGATCAGAGGCAGCAGCAGGATGAACTTACGCATAACAGCGACCAGGATGGAAGCCTTTGCATTGCCGATAGCAGTGAAGGTCATCTGGCAGGCCATCTGGATGCCGAAGAGGAACATACAGGCCATATAGATCCGCAGTGCATGCTTGGTAAAGTCGATCAGAGCCGGGTCTGAGGTGAACATGGCGGCAAATGCCTGAGGAGCAAGCATGACGCCCAGCCACAGCAGGGATGCATAGGATAAGCTCAAGGCGAGAAGCAGCTTATAGGCTGAGCGTACGCGCCCAGTGAGATTTGCGCCGTAGTTGTAGCTGATGATGGGCTGTGCGCCCTGGCCCAGGCCCTGTAAGGGCAGCATGGCAAACTGCATGACGCTGGTTAAGATGGTCATAGCGCCGACTGCGATGTCGCCGCCGTACTTTAACAGGGAGGAGTTAAAGCATACGGAGATTACGCTTTCACTGGACTGCATGATAAAGGTGGACAGTCCCAGCGCAAGGCTTGGCATGATAATGGAACGGGTAAGCTTTAAATTGGAAGCTTTGATCTTTAAGAAGGTCT
This sequence comes from Clostridium sp. AT4, assembly GCF_001517625.2. GTDB lineage: Bacteria > Bacillota > Clostridia > Lachnospirales > Lachnospiraceae > Enterocloster. The sequence goes on from NZ_LN999826.1 coordinate 210,546, forward strand.
TTTTTCCGAAGAGGAAGGCCAGCACCCAGGTACAGGATAATGCCTGTGATAAGATAGTTGCCAGAGCCGCGCCGCGTACTCCCATTCCAAATACAAAAATGAAAATCGGATCCAGGATAATATTTGCTGCCGCACCGATCATAACGGAGAGCATGCCTGTTTTTGCAAAGCCCTGGGCTGTGATAAATGCATTCATACCCAGTGTGAGCTGTACGAAAATAGTTCCCAGAGCGTAGATATTCATATAGGCTACGCCGTATTCTACGGTATTTTCACTGGCGCCGAAAGCCAGAAGAAATTCACGGTTCCACATTAAAAGAACAGCGGTAAGAACAGCGGAGATAATCAGCTGAACGGTAAAGCAGTTGCCCAGTGTTTTTTCAGCCGCCTGTTTATCGCCCTGTCCCATAAAGATCGAGGCTCTGGGAGCGCCGCCGTTTCCAACCAGAGCAGCGAATGCGGACACGATCATAATAAGGGGCATGCAGACACCTACTCCTGTAAGGGCCAGAGCGCCGTTTTCAGGAATGTGTCCTATGTAAATGCGGTCTATGATGTTGTAAAGCATGTTGATGATCTGAGCAGTAACAGTAGGAAGAGCCAGCTTTAAAAGAAGCTTTCCCACAGGCTCTTTTGCCAGAAAATCTTTGTTGTCATTCATGTGTACTCCTGCCTTTCATAGCATTTTTTGCGTTTTCCATGAGCCGTTTTGAAAGAATCTGGTAGCAGGCAAACTCTTCTTTGGAAAATCCCTGAAACAGATATCCTCTGTATTCATCCATAAGCGTATCTACATCAGCAGTAATGGAGTGTGAGGCGGGCAGCAGAGCCAGGTGGATCCGGCGTCTGTCATGGAGATCCGGGATTCTCTTTAAGAGCCCTTTCTGTATCAGGCTTTCCACAGCCTGGGAGACATTTCCTTTTGAGAGCATCCGAAGCTCCGTGATGTCGGCCGCAGTATCTTTCCCCGGATTATTGTGGAGAAATGTGATGACATTTGCCTCGATCAGAGTCAGTCCATAGGTTTCAGAGAGCTGTTTTAGCAGGCTGTCCTGAAACTTCATGGCAGCCCGGATACCTAAAAGAAAATCAGTGTTTGAGGTCATTGGATCCTCCTTTTACATAATAAAAGGTTCTAAATAAAAAGGTTTTAAAAAGAACTGTTCAGAAAAATAATTATACACTCTACAGTCTATTTGTCAAGAGGGGGAAGACATGGTATAATAGAGCAAAACGCCAGGGCAGGGAGTGACAGACAGCGTATGCAGATATTAAACCAGGATATAAAGGACGGTTCATTTAAAAAGGCCTACCTTCTGTTTGGTGAAGAGGCATTTTTGAAAATGAGCTATAAGAACCGTTTAAAGGATGCAGTGACAGCTGGAGATACCATGAACTTTAACCATTACGAGGGAAAGGGAATGGATATAAATGAGATTATCGGCATTGCAGATACCATGCCTTTTTTTGCAGAGCGCAGGCTGGTGCTAATAGAGGACAGCGGCTGGTTTAAGGGCGGAGCAGGAGGAGAGGAAATGAGCGCTTATATGGAGCATATTCCCGATACCACCTGTCTTGTGTTTGTGGAAACAGAGGTGGATAAGCGCAGCAAGCTTTTTAAAGCCGTGAAAAAATACGGTTATACAGCGGAGCTTGGCCGTCAGGATGCGTCGCAGCTTGGCCGTTGGGCTGCCGGCATCCTGTCAAAAAATGGGAAAAAGATCACCGGGCGCACCATGGAGTTTTTTTTAAGCAAAACAGGGGATGATATGGAAAATATCAGCTCAGAGCTGGAAAAGCTGATCAGCTATACCCTGGGCCGTGATGTGATCACTGAGGAGGATGTGGAGGCTATCTGTACCACTCAGGTGAGCAACAAGATTTTTGACATGATTACGGCTATTGCCAACCGTCAGACGCGAAAGGCTATGGATCTTTATGAGGATCTGCTTACCTTAAAGGAGCCGCCTATGCGGATTTTATTTCTGATCGCAAGGCAGTTTAACCAGATCCTGCAGGTGAAGGAGCTGATGGGGCAGGGCATGGATAAGAGTACCATTGCTTCCAGGATGAAGCTTCAGCCCTTTGTGGCAGGGAAAATCATGCTGCAGGCAAAGACATTTTCAAGGGAACAGATCCTTTCCTATGTAAATCTTTGTGTGGATGCAGAGGAAAGCGTAAAGACAGGCCGCCTGACAGACCGTCTGGCAGTAGAACTTTTGATTGCAAAAACGTATTAAAGGAGGAAAATGGAATGGAAGAACTTCAGTTAGATGCGATTAGAAAACAGACAAAAGATGTTTTGAGGGAGCTTATGGAAACGGCAGATCTGAAGCAGGGGCAGATTCTGGTTGTGGGCTGTTCCTCCAGTGAAATCGGGAGCTTTAAGATTGGCTCTCATTCCAGCGGAGAAATCGGACAGGCGGTTTATGAAGCTCTTTATGAGGAGCTAAAACCTGCGGGCATTTATCTGGCCGCCCAGTGCTGTGAGCATTTAAACCGGGCGCTTATATTAGAGGAGGAGGCCGCGTTAAAATACGGATATGAGCCTGTCAATGTGGTTCCTCAGCTAAAAGCAGGAGGCTCCTTTGCTACGGCGGCTTATCATACCCTGGAGCATCCGGCGGCAGTGGAGCATATCCGAGCTCATGCGGGAATCGATATCGGAGATACCCTGATCGGGATGCATTTAAAGGATGTGGCAGTTCCAGTGCGGATTTTAAACAGAGAAATTGGAGGCGCCCATGTAGTTTGTGCCAGAACACGCCCTAAGTTTATCGGCGGAGAAAGAGCACGTTATGATGAAAGGAAGCTGTAAGCAAAAAAATCCCTCCGGTGGGTTAATCCGGAGGGATTTTAAATATCTCTATAAAATTAAGCCAGAGTGTTAACAGCCTTGGTCACGCGGGACACCTTGCGGGCAGCATTGTTCTTGTGATATACGCCCTTAGTGCAGGCCTTGTCGATCTCTGTGATAGCAGCCTGTAATGCAGTCTGAGCAGCAGCCTTATCTCCAGCAGCAACAGCAGCCTCTACCTTCTTGATCGCAGTCTTAACCTTGGATCTGATTGCCTTGTTTCTTGCAGCCTTAGTCTCGTTTACTAAGATTCTCTTCTTTGCAGATTTAATGTTAGCCAATGAAATACACCTCCGTTCGGTTTTCTCTTCTTAATCGTTGTGTTTTCCATCAAAGCCTGGACACGGACAGTTCAATGTAAACATACTATTACATTTTAGCGAATGATTTTGGGAATGTCAAGCGGAATTTGGTGTTTTTTTGAAGTTTTAGGGAATATTTTTTTGAAATGAGTGGAAAATAAGATGGATCGCAGTTTCTCTTTTTGCGCCGTCCCCGCAGCTGAGGGTGGATGGCCTTTGGAAATACTGCAAAATGTGGAAATTCAAATGGATCGAAGAAAAAGACAGGAGGCATAGGAATGGGAAGTTCCGAAAATAAGCAGGCTGCAGCCACATTTTCCTTTCAGATACGCACAGATCTGGCTCTGGAAGATAAAGAAAGTTTTGAAGGTGATGGGGGTGAGATCCCAGGGGTTGTATTAAAGGAAAGAACCAGAAAAGAAGGTGCGGTCAGAATGACAGAAGTGAAGATACTGAATGCTCAGGGAGCCAGAGCGATGGGAAAGCCAGAAGGAACGTATCTAACGCTGGAAGCAGATGAGCTGCAGACGCCGGATGAGGATTGTCACAGCAGAGTGGCGGATGAACTGGCCATGCAGTTGAATGAGCTGATGAAACGGGCAGGATGGGAGAAAAAGGAAAATCCGTCCCTGCTGGTGGTCGGCCTTGGAAACCAATCCGTAACACCGGATTCTTTAGGACCCCGGACTGTGGGAAATCTCAGAGTGACCGGCCATCTTCTTGCGGACAGGACAGAGAAGAAACAGCCCTATCCATGCCTTTGCGCCATTGCTCCAGGCGTTATGGCCCAGACGGGGATGGAAACGGCTCAGATTCTGCATGGGATCATAGGAGAGACATCGCCTGATCTGGTGATTGCCATTGACGCATTGGCAGCACGCAGCGTCCGCCGCCTGTGCACAACCATACAGCTTACAGATACGGGAATCCATCCGGGCTCCGGAGTAGGCAATCATCGTCACAGTCTCACAAAAGAGAGCCTGGGAGTACCGGTGATCGCTATTGGAGTGCCGACGGTGGTGGGGGCGGCTGCCATTGTGCAGGATACGATTTCAGCCCTTCTTGCGGTTTTGGAGGAAAATGAATGCGCAAAAGGCACGGGATCGTGGATACGCCAGATGGACACAGAGGGGCAGTATGAACTGATCCGGGAGCTTCTGGAGCCGGAATTTGGGCCTATGTATGTGACGCCGCCGGATATTGACCAGTCTGTTCAGCAGCTAAGTTTTACCATTTCGGAAGGTATTCACCGGGCTGTGTTTGAGCTGTGATTCCGGCGGCAGATGCTGTCATTTTTTTCTTTGTTTTGGCATACCATAGGATACAGCACTTTGGCAAGGTGTAAAAAGGACAGGCGGGACCGGGTATGGGGATGAAAAGGAACGGAAGGAGAGGGCCGGTGAGGATATGTCTCATGGGCCTTGCGGCTGCGGGGACCGTATGGGGAGCCGTCTATATGATAAAAAACAGCAGAGCCGTCCTTACGGCAGTTCCCTGGGAGCAGCAGGTTCGGATGGCCGGGGAAGAACTGGCAGAGCTTCTATGGCATCAGGCTGCGCCTTATGAGATGACGGGGAAAAATTCCAGGAACATAACGGAGCAGGACGGCAGTAATACGGATCAGGCTGTAAAGATCGCCTGGGAAGATGCAGACCCTGCTTTCAGGAATCATATGCAGGCACGTTTATTTTACAGGGAGCACCAGTATCTTGACCGGTACGGAGATGAAACAACAGGGGAGAAGCAGCATGAAGAAAGAAAAAAGGCCTCGCAGGGGAGCGTGGCTCACGGCTTAGAGGAAAGCCCCGGAGAAAGTTCCGGGGAAGCGTTAGAGGAAACCGCAGCCAGTGTTTCAGGCTCTGCCCTTTCTCTGGCAGGAAGCCTTCCTCTGCCAGTAACCGGAACACTCTATCAGCTTCAGCAGCTGGAGGATTTTGACTTTCTCATGAAGCATTTTTACAGTGTACATACCTCTACTACAGCAGGCCGTGATCTGTTTAACGGTCCGGCACTTTTAAGCCATGATGTGACATTAGATAATGAAGGGGAAGGGCCGCAGATCCTCATTTACCATACCCATTCTCAGGAGGCCTTTAAGGATTCCGGCCCTCAGGGGCAGACCATTGTGGAGGTGGGAGATTATCTGGCAGAACTTTTGACGCAGAAGGGCTACCGGGTTTACCATGACACGTCGGTTTATGATCTGCAAAGTGGCGTTCTGGATCGGAGTAAGGCCTATAATTATGCACTGGAAGGCGTAAACCGTATCCTGCAGCAGAATCCTTCCATTCAGGTAGTTCTGGATCTTCACAGGGATGGCGTTTCGGAAAATCTCCACATGGTTTCCGACATCAATGGAAAGCCCACAGCGCAGATCATGTTTTTTAACGGCCTCAGCCGTACGCCGGAGGGGAAAATTGCCTATCTTCCCAATCCTTATCTGGCAGAAAACCTTGCATTCAGCCTGAAAATGCAGCTGGGAGCACAGGCGTATTTTCCAGGATTTGCCAGAAAGATCTATTTAAAGGGACTGCGCTATAATCTCCACCTGCGGCCTAAGTCTGCTCTTATTGAAGCGGGGGCTCAGACGAATACATTTGAAGAGGTAAAAAACGCCATGGAGCCCCTGGCACAACTTTTGGATATGGTGTTGCAAGGGGAGTGAAAAAAAGGTATAATGGCAGATATATTTTAATTTGAAAGAAGACGAGGATAAAGAATGGCAACGATTGACCAGAGTAAAATACGAAATTTTTGTATCATCGCCCATATTGATCACGGCAAGTCCACCCTGGCTGACCGTATTATTGAAAAAACAGGGCTTTTAACAAGCAGAGAGATGCAGGAGCAGATCCTGGACAACATGGACCTGGAGCGGGAGAGAGGCATTACCATCAAATCTCAGGCAGTGCGTACCGTATATAAGGCAAAGGACGGGGAGGAATATATTTTTAACCTGATCGACACTCCCGGACATGTAGACTTTAATTATGAGGTTTCCCGCAGTCTGGCAGCCTGCGACGGAGCCATCCTGGTAGTGGATGCGTCCCAGGGCATTGAGGCTCAGACGCTGGCAAATGTCTATCTGGCTCTGGATCATGATCTGGACGTATTTCCGGTTATCAATAAAATCGATCTTCCAAGCGCCGACCCGGATCATGTGGAGGCGGAGATAGAGGATGTGATTGGTCTGGAGGCTCACGATGCGCCCCGTATTTCCGCGAAAACAGGACTGAATATCGAAGATGTTCTGGAGGCCATTGTGCACAAGATCCCGTCTCCCAAGGGAGATCCCGATGCTCCCCTTCAGGCGCTGATCTTTGATTCTATTTATGATTCTTACAAAGGTGTAATTATTTTCTGCCGTGTGATGGAAGGCACGGTAAAGAAGGGAACCCGTGTGCGGATGATGGCCACGGGGGCAGAGGAAGAGGTAGTAGAGGTCGGATACTTCGGCGCAGGCCAGTTTATTACCTGCGACGAGCTCAGCGCGGGAATGGTAGGCTATATTACCGCCAGTATCAAAAATGTCCGCGATACCCGTGTGGGCGATACGGTTACAGATGCCGTCCGTCCCTGTGAAAGCCCCCTTCCGGGCTATAAAAAGGTAACGCCTATGGTTTACTGCGGACTTTATCCTGCAGACGGTGCCAAATACAATGACTTAAGAGACGCCCTTGAAAAGCTTCAGCTAAATGATGCTTCGCTTTTCTATGAACCGGAGACCTCTGTGGCTCTTGGCTTTGGCTTCCGCTGCGGTTTTTTAGGCCTGCTTCATCTGGAAATCATTCAGGAGCGCTTAGAGAGGGAATATAACCTGGATCTTGTGACAACGGCTCCGGGCGTAGTATACCGGGTATATAAGACGAATGGTGAGATGATCGAGCTTACCAATCCATCCAATCTGCCGGATCCCAGTGAAATTGAATACATGGAGGAGCCTATTGTAAGCGCGGAGATCATGGTAACGACCGAATATGTGGGCTCCATTATGACTTTGTGCCAGGAGCGCCGGGGCGTATATCTGGGAATGGAATACATTGAAACCACCCGTGCCCTTTTAAAATACGAGCTTCCCTTAAATGAGATCATCTATGACTTCTTCGACGCCTTAAAGTCACGGTCCAGAGGATATGCCTCCTTTGATTATGAGTTAAAGGGCTATGAGCGGTCTGAGCTTGTGAAGCTGGATATTCTGGTAAACAGAGAGGAAGTGGACGCTCTTTCCTTTATTGTACATTCTGCCTCGGCCTATGAAAAGGGACGCAGGATGTGCGAAAAATTAAAGGAGGAGATTCCGCGCCACTTGTTTGAAATCCCCATTCAGGCAGCCATCGGTGGAAAGATAATTGCCAGAGAGACGGTAAAGGCAGTCCGTAAGGACGTGCTTGCAAAGTGCTACGGCGGCGATATTTCACGAAAGAGAAAGCTTCTTGAAAAGCAGAAGGAAGGCAAAAAGCGGATGCGCCAGATCGGAAATGTAGAGATTCCGCAGAAGGCGTTTATGAGCGTTCTGAAGCTGGATGAAGAGTAAGAGAAAAAGCGAGACAGTCACCCTATGATAAATGCAAATAAAAATACCATTGAGCTGTATATCCATATCCCGTTTTGCGTGAAAAAGTGTTTTTACTGCGATTTTCTCTCCTTTCGGGCTCTGGCTGCAGACCATGAGGCTTATGTGGATCAGCTGGTAAGAGAAATCCGGGCCAGAGGAGCCTTCTGCAGTGAGCTTACGGTATCCACGGTTTTTATCGGCGGCGGTACCCCTACGGTTATGGAACCGGAACTGATCCGGCGGATCATGGAGGCCGTAAAGGAAAACTTTACATTGGAGCCGGATGCGGAGATTACGATCGAGGCCAATCCGGGTACTCTTTTATACAACAAGCTTCCTGTGTACCATGACTGTGGCATCAACCGCGTAAGCATCGGCCTTCAGTCGGCAGATAATCAGGAGCTTAAAAACCTGGGCCGGGTTCATTCTTTTGAGGAGTTTTTAAAGAGCTATCAGAGCGCAAGAATGTCTGGCTTTACCAATATAAGCGTGGATCTTATGAGCGGGATCCCTGGCCAGACGCTTGAATCGTGGAAAAATACCTTAAAAAAGGTAACGATGCTCAAACCGGAGCATATTTCCGCATACAGCCTGATCATAGAGCAGGGAACGCCCTTCTGGGAACAGTATGGGCCGGGAATGGGCGGCTGCCGGAGAGAAAATGTCCTTCCTCTTCCGGATGAAGATACGGAAAACAGGATTTACCATCTTACAAGGGATTTTCTGGGAGAGATGGGCTATCAGCGCTATGAGATTTCAAACTATGCAAAGCCTGGAAAGGAATGCCGCCACAATATAGGCTACTGGACAGAGGTGTCCTATCTGGGACTGGGCCTGGGGGCATCTTCTTATATGGACGGCTGCCGCTTTTCCAATGAAAAGGATCTGAGGCGTTATCTGGCCCTGGATCTGGAGCATGACTGTGGGGAAGGTCTGAGAGAGCTGGCTGGGCCGGTGGAGCAGCTTTCAAGAGAGGCCCGTATGGAAGAATTTATGTTTCTGGGCCTTCGGATGACGAGAGGGGTATCGGAAATGGATTTCGTAAGACTGTTCGGAGTGAAAATGGAAACGGTCTATGGAGCGGTGATCGAACGGCTTATGGCCAATGGTCTGCTGAAAAAAGAAGGAGTATGGCTGTCACTTACAGAATGGGGCATGGATGTGAGCAATTTCGTACTCAGCGAATTTTTGTTGTCTTAGAGAAGGGAGCATATGTATGGGGAAATATATCATGGCTCTGGATGCGGGGACTACCAGCAGCCGCTGTATCCTGTTTGATCAGAACGGGGAGGTCTGCAGCCTTGCTCAGAAGGAATTTACCCAGTATTTTCCAAAACCCGGCTGGGTGGAGCATGACGCCAATGAAATCTGGTCGACTCAGCTGGGAGTGGCAGTGGAAGCTATGTCAAAGATTGGCGCCTCGGCTGGCGATATTGCTGCTATTGGCATCACCAACCAGAGGGAGACAGCCATTGTATGGGATAAGGCTACCGGAGAGCCCATTGGTCCGGCAATCGTGTGGCAGTGCCGTCGGACTGCGGCTTATTGCGACGAATTAAAGGCAAAGGGACTGACAGAACTGATACGCCAAAAGACCGGTCTGGTCATTGATGCCTATTTCTCTGCTACCAAGCTGAAATGGATCCTGGATCATGTGCCCGGAGCCAGAGAGAGGGCCGGGCGGGGAGAACTGCTTTTTGGAACCGTGGAAACCTGGCTTATCTGGAAGCTTACAAAGGGAGCCGTTCATGTGACCGATTACTCCAACGCTTCCAGGACCATGCTGTTTAATATCAATACGCTTACCTGGGATAAAGAAATCCTGGAGCTTTTTGACATACCGGAACAGATGCTCCCAAAGCCAAAGCCCTCCAGCTGTATTTACGGCATGACAGACCGGCAGTTTTTTGGAGATCCGATTCCGATAGGAGGCGCGGCGGGAGATCAGCAGGCCGCTCTTTTCGGCCAGACCTGTTTTGAGCCGGGCGATGCGAAAAATACATACGGCACAGGCTGCTTTCTCCTTATGAATACAGGAGACCGGCCGGTATTTTCAAAGAGCGGCCTTGTGACAACGATCGCGTGGGGGCTGGAGGGAAATGTAACCTATGCGTTGGAGGGGTCTATTTTTGCTGCTGGAGCAGCGATCCAGTGGCTGAGGGATGAGCTGAGGCTGATCGGATCAGCGGCAGATTCAGAATATATGGCCGAAAAGGTAAAGGATACCAATGGCTGTTATGTGGTGCCGGCTTTTACAGGTCTGGGAGCACCGCATTGGGATGCCTATGCCAGAGGCGCCATTCTGGGCCTTACCCGCGGGGTGAATCGGTATCATATTATCCGCGCGACTCTGGATTCCCTTTGTTACCAGACCAATGATGTGCTGGAAGCCATGAAGATGGATCTGGGACAGGAGGTGAAACGGCTGAAGGCAGACGGAGGGGCCAGCGCCAACAACTATCTGCTGCAGACTCAGGCAGATTTAACCGGCGTCCAGGTAGACCGCCCGGCCTGTGTGGAAACAACCGCCATGGGAGCTGCCTATCTGGCAGGTCTTGCAGTGGGATTCTGGAAAAATAAGGAAGAGATCGCCAGAGGATGGAAAGCGAACCGCAGCTTCTTCCCAAAGATTGAAGAGGAAGTCCGGTGCAGGATGCTTAAGGGCTGGCAGAAGGCGGTACGCTGTTCCTATGGCTGGGCAAAAGACGGGATTTAAGAAGTTCAGATAAAAAATTCCAGTAAAAATACAGCTGTGCAGGCTGCAAGGGATACATGAAAAAGACTTTTTCCCTTCCAGGCCAGCAGGACGGCCACGGCCAGAGCTGTGGCTCCGCCTGCTGCAGAGCGGGTGGCATAGAGGATGGCCGGAAAGGTCATGACGGAGAGCGTCACATAGGGAACATAATATAAAAAAGAACGAAGAAAGGTATTTTTGATTTCTTTTCGTATCAGTGTGAGCGGCAGCAGTCGGATCAGATAGGTCACTGCTGCCATTACTGCTATATAGACATAAATATTCCGATTCATTTAAGCTTCCTCCTTTACAGGGCAGATCAGGGCGGCTCCTCCGGCGATAACAAAGGTCAAAAGGATGATCTTAAATCCGGATGAAATGGTATTTAATACCGGGATCAGGGTAAATACAAAGCTGGCTGTCATGGAGAGCAGGACCACAGCCCGAAGGACCCTGTTTTCTCTTGCCGGAGGTACGATGATCGCCAGAAACATTCCATAGAGGGCCACGCCCAGGGCATTTAAAAGCCGTTCCGGAAGCAGACTGCCGGAGAGCGCGCCTAAAAGCGTTCCCAAAGTCCAGCCCGGCACAGCGGCGCTCATCAGCCCGTAGCTGTAAAAGGGGCTTAAGGTTCCAGGATGACAGACCGACACGCCGAAAATTTCATCCGTCACCCCATAGGCCATGAGAAAACGATGGAATAAAGGCATCTTATGATCCAGCTTCTGGGAAAGGGAGCAGGACATAAGGCAGTAGCGCAGGTTGATCACAAGCTGCACCGCGGCCATTTCCAGATAAGAGGAGCCGGCGGTTATGATGCCAAGGCCGGCAAACTGGCCGGCGCTTGTAAGATTGGTAAGGGAGATAAGCACGGACTGGAAAACAGAGAGGCCGGAGCTTACCGCCATGATGCCGAAGGTAAAGGATACAGCCAGATAGCCGAGGCCGATGGGGATGCCGTGGATCAATCCGGAATAAAACGGACGTTTCTGCTGATTCATACTCGTGTTTCCCTCCCTTATACCGATTTCCAGAGGATATCCCGGTTGACGGTCTGATAAAACAGGCGCCGGATTTCCTTCGGGTCCTTTGTTTGTCCCAGAATCCACATGGTCTTTGTCACTGCTGCCTCCAGCGTCATGTCATAGGCTTCCAGCAGGCCAAATTCCTGCTTGATATTTTTGCCTACCTCATATACAGACATATTGCTGCCCTCATTTGTGACCTGTGTGGTCATGATTACCGTTTTTCCCAGGCTGGTCCAGCGTCCCACGGCCCGATGGTAATCTCCTCCGTCATAGGAGGGAAGGCCGCCTACGCCGAAGGATTCAATGATAACAGCGTCATAGTGTTCTGCCATATAGTCAAGAAGGGAGGCGTCCATGGAAGGAATCAGCTTTAAAAGCCCCACATTGGGATTTAAATGGCAAAAAAACTGCACCGGCTCTTTTAAAAGCTCCTTGTCATCCAGATAAAAAAGGATATGCTCCTCCTGGATCGTGGCAATATAGGGAAAATTGATACTGGAAAAGGCGTTGTAGCTCTTGGTGCGCTCCTTTTTTCCGCGGGTGCCTGCGATCACCTTGCCGTCGAATACGATATTGACCCCATGTGCGTTTGGGTGAGAGGCGAAGCGAAGGCTGTCCGCAAGATTGGTTCTGGCGTCTGTGTTTTCCATATCGATAGGCTTTTGGGCTCCGGTGATCACAATGGGCTTTGCAGAATTGCGGATCAGATAGGAAAGGGCAGCGGCCGTGTAAGCCATGGTGTCTGTACCGTGGGTGATCACAAAGCCGTCATAATCTTTATAATGTTCCTCAATAGCCTTTTCAATGGTAAGCCAGTGGGAAGGCTGTATGTTGGTGCTGTCAATATTTAATACCTGGATCGAATCAATGCTGCAGAACGTCCGGCTGTCCGGGACAAAGGAAAGGATTTCTTCCGAGGAAAGAAGGGGCATTAACCCCTGGGACGTACGTTTGCAGGCAATGGTGCCTCCAGTGCCAAGAAGCAGGATGCGTTTCATAAAATATAAATCTCCTTATCAATAACCGGCCGGCCTTTAAAGCCCAAACCGGAGAGTCTGTCTGTATTCTAACGATTCTCTTACGATTTGTCAATTTTTTCATTCCCTTATTTGAATATGACAGTAAATATGATACAATAAAGATATCTTTCCTCAAAAGCGGGTACAGCCGGCTATAATGGGGAATCATATCCGTGCGGAGTGTACAGACAGCTTTCCGGCACGGCTGCAGAAAGGAGGAAAAGCAGATGACCTTATTTTGGATCGCGGCATTTATCGTGCTTACAGCGGCAGAGGCGCTTACCGTTTCCCTTACCTGTATCTGGTTTGCAGGAGGAGCGCTTGCGGGGCTTTTGGTTCAGGTCCTGGGAGGCAGTGTGAAGCTGCAGCTGGCTTTGTTTGCAGCCGTTTCCTTTGCGCTGCTCCTTCTGGTGCGGCCTCTGACGGCAGGAATCCTAAAGCCGAAGGAGACACGGACCAACACAGACGGGCTCATCGGCAGAAAAGTGGTGGTTAAGGAGACCATCGACAACGTCCGGGGAACAGGAAGCGTGTCTCTGGCCGGAGAAACCTGGCTGGCCCGTTCGCTCCATGAGGATCGGATCCTTACGCCCGGCACAGCCGCTGTGATCCGGGAGATCCGGGGCGCAAAACTATTTGTAGAACAGGAAAATGAATAAGGAGGGATTTTATGTTAGGTATGATAGGAGGTTTTATGGCGTTTATTATTGTTGCAGTTGTAATTCTGGTGATTCTTTCGTCCTGTATCCGAATTGTTCCTCAGGCACAGGCGCTGGTAGTGGAACGTCTGGGCGGCTATCTGGGGACCTACGGGGTAGGCGTCCATTTTCTGATCCCCTTTATTGACCGGGTGGCAAAGAAGGTAAACTTAAAGGAGCAGGTGGAGGACTTCCCGCCGCAGCCGGTGATCACAAAGGACAATGTTACCATGCAGATCGATACAGTGGTATTCTTCTACATTACCGATCCGAAAATGTATGCGTATGGTGTGGAGCGTCCGATCCTTGCGATTGAGAATCTGACAGCCACTACTTTAAGAAATATTATCGGTGATCTGGAGTTAGATGAAACACTGACTTCCAGAGAGACCATCAATGCCAAGATGCAGGAATCCCTGGATCTGGCGACGGATCCCTGGGGTATCAAGGTTACCCGTGTGGAGCTTAAGAACATCATTCCCCCGGCAGCCATTCAGGAGGCCATGGAGAAGCAGATGAAGGCAGAGCGTGAGCGCCGCGAGGCTATCTTAAAGGCAGAGGGCGAGAAGAAGTCCATGATCCTGGTAGCAGAGGGAAATAAGGAGTCTGCCGTTTTAAATGCAGAGGCTGAAAAAGAGGCGGCCATCCTTCGTGCTGAAGCAGAGAAGGAAAAGAAGATCAAAGAGGCTCAGGGACAGGCGGAGGCCATCCGCACCGTACAGAAGGCTACAGCAGAAGGAATCCGCTACATCCGGGAAGCAGGAGCTGATCAGACCGTGCTGCAGCTTAAGAGTCTGGAGGCCTTTGCGGCGGCTGCCAACGGCAGAGCCACCAAGATCATCATTCCTTCTGAAATCCAGGGAATTGCAGGCCTTGTAAAGTCTATTGCAGAGGTAGCAGGAGACGGAGCTGCTGAGAAGTAAGCAGATAAAGAGATAAAGTACCCGTCAACGAGGAGATAAACAAATGAGCGCGGAGCAAAAAGTCCAAAAGATAAAAGCAAATGGAATTACAGAGGGAAGTATTTTCGGACAGCTGCTGCTGTTTTTCTTCCCTATTTTATTCGGAACCTTTTTTCAGCAGCTTTATAATACGGCAGATGCCGTGGTAGTAGGCCGCTTTGTGGGAAAACAGGCTCTGGCAGCAGTAGGAGGAACCACCAGTACGCTGATCAATCTGATGGTGGGCTTCTTTGTGGGTCTGTCCAGCGGCGCTACTGTGGTCATCTCGCAGTATTACGGTGCAAAAAAGGCCGATAAGGTTCACTGGGCCGTACATACCTCAGTTGCTTTTTCGGTCATAGGAGGCGTCCTTTTTATGGCAGTGGGACTTGTGGGAGCCAGATGGGCGCTCACAGCCATGCATACGCCTGAGGATGTAATGGATCATGCAGTAACCTATATCAGGATCTATTTTCTGGGGATGGTTCCTAATCTTCTGTACAATATGGGAGCCGGCATTCTCCGTGCAGTGGGAGATTCCAGACGGCCGCTGTATTTCCTCATTGGGAGCTGTTTTGTAAACATTATCCTGGATGTGGTTTTAGTGGCAGTGCTCCGGATGGGAGTGGCCGGTGCTGCTCTGGCAACTATTTCTTCCCAGCTTTTTTCAGCGATCCTGGTAATTCTCTGCCTGACCCGCACACAGGATATGTATAAGGTAGAGTGGAGAAAGATCCGTATTGACGGCCGGATGCTCCAGAGGATCATACGCATCGGTATCCCAGCAGGAATGCAGTCTGTGATGTATAACATTTCCAACATTATTATCCAGGCCGGTGTAAATAATCTGGGAACAGACAATGTGACTGCCTGGGCAACCTACGGAAAGGTGGACGGCCTGTACTGGATGATGATCAATGCTCTGGGAATATCCGTTACTACCTTTGTTGGACAGAACTACGGAGCAAGGCGGATGGACCGGGTGAGAAAGGGAGCCGGCGCCTGTATGGTGATCGGCGTGGTGCTTACGGCCATTGTCTCGACAGCGCTGTATTTCTGGGGGTATCTGTTTATCGAGCTTTTCACCTCGGATCCTCAGGTACAGCTCATCAGCCAGAGCCTGATCCATTTTATGGTTCCCACCTTTATTACCTATATCACCATTGAGATCCTTTCCGGTACCTTAAGAGGCGTGGGTGATGCCTGGATGCCTCTCATTATTACCGGTGTAGGCGTGTGTCTGGTGCGTGTGATCTGGATTATTTTTGCACTGCCGCATTTCAATACCATTCTGGCAGCTGCCTTTTGTTATCCTATGACCTGGGCTTTAACCTCAGCGGCCTTTGCGGTGTATTATTACTTTTTCAGCAGCCTAAAGAGGGTAAACTTAAAGAAAATTTTTTTAAAGCATCAGTATAAATAGGAAAATGGCGGAAAAACTTCCTGTATCAGTAAAAAAGCAAAAGCAGGAGGTTGGCTTATGACGTCAGGAGAGGTTATTTTCAATAATGTGGAGGAAATTGTGCACTTTGTGAATCAGGCGGAAAAGATCCGCTGGGATGTGGATGTCTGTCTGGGAAGCTGTATTGTGGATGGAAAATCCCTTTTGGGGGTTATGAGCTTCGGTACAGGCAAAAAACTTAAGATAGTGATCCACAACTAAAGAAGAAAGGGAAGCAGTGCCAATGATACAGGAAATCGGTGAAGGCAGGTTTAATCCTGCCTATATGAGAAAAAATCCGCAGGAGGATGATATCCTGCTTCATTATGAATACAATAAGGTAATGCTTATCAAGGAGGGGGACGGATACCGTCTCCCTGCTTTTAGGGATTTAAAGGGAGAGGAAGATGCTGTGGAAAGCGTTTCATACCTCTTTTCTATTGATTCCAGAGGGTATTATCTGGCAGATACGTTTCAAATGCCGGAATTTGGCGGCTTTGTTATGGAGGGACTGCAGATCTTCCGCTCCTTTGAACCCATGGAGGACGGCTTTGCGGGAATTACGGGGAGCCAGATTTACCGTTGGAGAGAGAGCCGCAGGTTTTGCGGCTGCTGCGGGGGAAAAATGGCTCCGGGAGAGAAAGAGCGTTCCATGGTATGCTCTGCGTGCGGCCATACAGAATATCCCAAGATCAGTCCGGCAGTGATCGTGGCGATCCGGAATGGGGATCGGCTGCTTATGTCCAGGTATGCCAGGGGAGCTTACCGTCATTATGCTCTGATCGCAGGCTATCTGGAAATCGGAGAGACCTTTGAGGACTGTGTGAAGCGGGAAGTAATGGAAGAGGTGGGACTGAAAGTCAAAAATATCCGTTACTATAAGAGTCAGCCATGGGCTTTTTCCGATACGGTGATGATCGGCTTTGTGGCAGATCTGGACGGAGACGATACCATACGGCTCCAGGAAGAGGAACTGTCGGAGGCCGGCTGGTTTACAAGGGAGGAGATCATAGAGTATCCGCCCTATATCAGCGTAGGCCATGAGATGATGAAAGCATTTAAGGATGGAAAAATCTAATGAAAGAAAAAAAGTACATATTATTTGATCTGGATGGCACTCTGACCGATCCGAAGGAAGGAATTACAAAGGCTGTCCAGTATTCTCTGGCACATTATGGCATAGAAGAAACAAATCTGGATATGCTCTGTCCCTTTATAGGTCCGCCTTTAAGGGATAGTTACATCAATTTTTACGGTTTTTCCCAGGAAAAGGCCACAGAGGCTATTTCCGTGTATCGTGAGTATTTCTGCCGGGAGGGTTGGGCGCAGAATAAGGTGTATCCGGGAATACCAGAGCTTTTGGGAGCATTGAAAAATGCGGGAAAGAAGCTGTATGTGGCGACCTCCAAGCCGGAGCCCTTTGCAGTTCAGATCTTAGAGCATTTTGGGCTGGCTGGATTTTTTGACGGCATCGGCGGTGCTGATCTGGAGGAAACCCGCGTGAGAAAAGGTGATGTGATTTCTTATGTAAGAGAGCGCTTTGGTCTTTTAAGGGATGAAACAGGCCGTGATCTGGCGCCAGATATCGTGATGGTGGGAGACAGGGAGCATGACATCATAGGAGCTGGGGAGCAGGGGCTGGAGAGCATTGGCGTGCTCTATGGTTACGGAAGCCGCAGGGAACTGGAAGAGAGTGAGGCGGCACGGATTGCAGAGTCGGTAGAAGCGCTGAGGGCAATTCTCCTTGGTGAAATGTTATAACTTCTGTTCATAATTGCCATTCCTATTATACATTTGACAAATAAAATAATGGTTGCTATGATAAAAACTAATATATGGCACAGGGAATTTTCAGACAAATCCTGCTTCTGGCAGGGATGGGAAATGACCGGCTGATATGGAGGAATAAGATATGATGGATGACAGAATCGTGTTGTCGCTTCTGGTAGACAATACGGCCGGCGTTCTGGCCCGTGTAGCAGGCCTGTTCAGCCGCCGGGGCTACAACATTGAGAGCCTGACCGTAGGCGTCACTGCAGATCCGAGATATTCCAGGATGACCGTTGTTTCTCTGGGAGACCAGACGGTTCTTGAGCAGATCAAGAACCAGCTGGACAAGCTGGAGGACGTAAGAGACATTAAGGAATTAAAGCCGGATCGTTCCGTATACAGAGAACTGATGATGGTTAAGGTAAGGGCAAGCGCTCAGGATCGCCAGGCCATCAGTGCGATTTCCAATATTTTCCGTGCAACCATCGTAGATGTGGGAAGGGATTCCCTGACGGTCATGCTGACAGGAGACCAGTCAAAGCTGGATGCCCTTATCAATCTGTTAGAGGATTACGAGATTCTGGAGCTGGCCCGTACCGGACTGACCGGACTGGAGCGGGGAAGCGAAGATATCCGATACCTGCCATAAAATACAACGTCTCAAGGAGGATATTTATATGTCAAAGATCTATTATCAGGAAGATTGTAATTTATCCATGCTGGATGGACAGACCATTGCCATCATCGGTTACGGCAGCCAGGGTCATGCCCATGCGCTGAACTTAAAGGAATCCGGGTGCAATGTGATCGTAGGCCTGTATGAGGGAAGCCGTTCCTGGAAGAGAGCCCAGGAGCAGGGCTTTGAGGTTTATACAGCGGCAGAGGCTGCAAAAAGGGCAGATGTGATCATGATCCTGATCAATGATGAGCTTCAGGCGGACATGTATAAGAAGGACATTGAGCCAAACTTAAAGGACGGCGCTATGCTGATGTTTGCCCACGGCTTTAATATCCACTTTGGTTGCATTAAGCCGCCTAAGAATGTAGACGTTACCATGATCGCTCCCAAGGCTCCGGGTCATACCGTGCGCAGTGAGTATCAGGCAGGAAAGGGAACTCCCTGTCTGGTGGCAGTAGAGCAGGACTACACAGGAAAAGCTTTAGACCGCGCTCTTGCATACGGCCTTGCCATTGGCGGTGCCAGAGCAGGACTTTTAGAGACTACCTTCCGCACAGAGACAGAGACAGACCTTTTCGGAGAACAGGCAGTCCTCTGCGGCGGCGTATGCGCTCTGATGCAGGCAGGCTTTGAAACTCTGGTAGAGGCAGGATATGATCCCAAGAACGCATATTTTGAGTGTATCCATGAGATGAAGCTGATCGTAGATCTGATCTATCAGTCCGGCTTTGCAGGAATGCGCTATTCCATTTCCAATACGGCAGAGTATGGCGACTACATCACTGGACCGAAGATCATTACAGAAGATACAAAGAAGGCTATGAAGAAGATCCTCACAGATATCCAGGACGGAACCTTCGCAAAGGACTTCCTGCTTGATATGTCTCCCGCAGGCCGTCAGGTACACTTTAAGGCAATGAGAAAACTGGCTTCCGAGCATCCGTCTGAGAAAGTTGGCGAAGAGATCAGAAAGCTTTACAGCTGGAACAATGAAGAAGATAAGCTGATCAACAACTAATAACACATCAATTAGAAAACGGAGCAGACATCCCAAAAGAGGGAACCGTCAAACAGACGGCCTCTTTTGGGATTTTTTGGAATTTAAAGAGTTCATCCGCCTTTGAAGCCTTTCTGGCAACCGGAGGAACAGAGGAAGAATGTGTTGGGAGCAGAGTATGAGAGGATTGTAAATGAGGCAGTCATTGCTCAGATCACGCAGAAAGAGCAGGAAACAGGAGTGGAATTTGTGATCAAATAGCCCAAAATACAGCTGTCGGAAAACGTACATTTCTCCGGCAGCTGTTATGCTTAATAAAGAAATTCCAGAAATATTTTTAAAGCCATGGCCTGATTATTGGAATGGTAGGCAAAGCCGATGGTTCTTCGATGGATGGCATTTTTCAGAGGAACTTCCACTAAAGTTCCGTTGTCAAGCTCCTTTTGTACCAGTTCCCGTATGACACAGGCTACACCCAGACCGATCTTTGCAAATTCGATCAGCAGATCCATAGTTGTAACCTCCAGAATCTGATGGGGAATAATGGAATATTCTTCCAGATACTGATCCACATGGATCCGGGTCATGTTGCTCTGATCCAAAAGCATGATATTTCCCGTTTCAAAGATATCCGCATCCTTTCCTTCCCGCAGATAGAGATTTTCCAGGTAAGAAGGCGTAGTGACAAAGGTATCCTGAATATCCATAACGGGAATAAAGGTCAGATCCCTGTGAGAAGCCGGTTCTGCGATCAGGCCCAGATCCAGCTTGTGCTGTTCCAGACCGGCGATGGTCTGAGCAGTAGACTGGCCTTCAATGGAAATCCTCATGTGTGGGTATTGGTCGATAAAGGTCTTCAGATAAGGAAGGAGCACATATTTACAAAGGGTATTGCTGACGCCGATGCGGAGATGGCCGATGTCAAACTCCTGGATCCGCTTTAATTCCTGTTCTCCTCTGGTCAGGGCCTCAAAGGCTTCCTTTGCATATTCAAAAAGGACCTGCCCTTCTGCTGTCAGCTGCACGCCTCTGGAGCTGCGGGTGAAAAGCGAGATACCGATGCTGTCTTCCAGCTTGCTGATGGCTTTGCTGATGGCAGGCTGGCTGATATAGAGTTCCTTGGCAGCTTTTGAAATGTTTCCTGCTTTGGCTACCTCGTAAAAGATTTTATACTGTGAAAGGTTCTGTTCCATGGTAAATACTCCTGTATAACATTTTTTCATATACACCATTCATATTATGTATTTTTATTATAGCAACAGATATGATAGAATGTAAAGCACAGATTAAAAACAGATGGGGCTAAATGAAAAGCCCCCTGGTGAGGAGGATGAAGCAATGGGAATGACCATGACCCAGAAGATATTAGCCGCTCATGCGGGACTTGCAGAGGTGAAAGCGGGACAGCTGATCGAAGCGGAGCTGGATTTGGTGCTTGGAAATGACATCACCTCTCCGGTTGCCATCAATGAGATGAAAAAGATGAACTGTCAGACGGTTTTTGATAAAGATAAAATTGCCCTTGTAATGGATCACTTTATTCCGAACAAGGATATTAAATCAGCAGAAAACTGCAAATGCTGCAGAGAGTTTGCCTGCCGCCATGAGATCAGCAACTATTTTGATGTGGGTGATATGGGAATCGAACACGCACTTTTGCCGGAAAAAGGTCTGGTTGTGGCTGGTGATGCGGTGATCGGAGCGGACTCCCATACCTGCACCTACGGAGCGTTGGGAGCTTTTTCTACGGGAGTGGGGAGCACGGATATGGCGGCAGGAATGGTAACGGGAAAGGCCTGGTTTAAGGTGCCTTCTGCCATCCGCTTTGAGCTGGTTGGAAAGCCCTCCAAATGGGTATCAGGCAAGGATGTGATCTTACATATCATCGGCATGATCGGTGTGGACGGTGCCCTGTACCGCTCCATGGAATTTACGGGAGAGGGCATTAAGAATCTGTCCATGGATGACCGCTTTACCATCTGCAATATGGCCATTGAGGCCGGTGGAAAGAACGGTATTTTCCCTGTGGATGAGACTGCTCTCCAGTATATGAAGGAGCATTCCAAACGGGAATTTACGGTATATGAGGCGGATGAGGATGCGGAGTATGATGAGACCTATGTGATCGATCTATCCCGGTTAAAGCCAACGGTATCATTTCCCCACCTTCCCTCCAATACCAGAACCATCGATCAGGTAGGCGAGGTGAAGATCGATCAGGCAGTGATCGGCTCCTGTACCAATGGACGGATTGATGATATCCGGGCGGCAGCTGAGATCTTAAAGGGAAAGAAGGTTGCAAAGGGTGTGCGCTGTATTGTGATCCCTGCGACGCAGGCCATCTATCTGCAGGCCATGAGAGAAGGGCTGCTTGAAATATTTATTGAGGCCGGGGCAGTGGTAAGCACTCCCACCTGCGGCCCCTGCCTGGGCGGTTATATGGGCATTCTGGCGGCCGGTGAAAGATGTATTTCCACTACAAACCGCAATTTCGTTGGCCGTATGGGCCATGTGGATTCAGAAGTATATCTGGCAAGCCCGGCGGTAGCCGCAGCCAGCGCCGTGGCAGGAAAGATTACGGCTCCCGAAGCAGTGATGTAAGGCTGCCGGGACGATCTGGTTTTACAGTCCTAAAAAAGAAGGGAGATTACCATGAAAGTATGCGGACATGTTTTTAAATACGGCGATAATGTAGATACGGATGTAATTATTCCGGCTCGTTACTTAAATGCCACAAAGGGCGAGGAGCTGGCGAAGCACTGTATGGAGGATATTGACCGTGAATTTGTAAATAAGGTGCAGCCGGGGGATATTATTGTGGCAGAGAAGAACTTTGGCTGCGGATCATCCAGGGAGCACGCACCCCTGGCCATCAAATGTGCCGGGGTCAGCTGTGTGATCGCAGAGACCTTTGCCAGGATTTTTTACCGCAATTCCATCAATATCGGCCTGCCCATTATCGAGTGTCCTCAGGCGGCAAAGGCCATCAGTGCAGGAGATAAGGTAGAGGTGGATTTTGACAGTGGCGTGATCACCAATATCACCAGAGGCGAGGTCTATAAAGGCCAGTCTTTCCCGCCCTTTATGCAGGATATCATACAGGCAGGCGGACTGGTTGCGTATATTAACGCAAAGTAGCCATTTCTTTTGCAAGCCTTAAAAATTCCGCCATTTCCCGGGTGACCCATTTATCCCGGTGATAGACGATCTGGCGCCAGATCTGGATGTGAAAGTCCCTGGCAGTAAGGATACAGAGGCGGCCTTCCTTTACCGCCTGCCGGATGGTAAATTCCGGGAGAAAGGAGATTCCCTGATTCTGCTGTAAAAATTTAAGGATAAAGTCTGTGTTTCCTGTTTCCAGAAAGGGATGCAGCCGTTTGTATTCAGATGCCAGATACTGGTCCAGTATGAACCGGTAGCTGGCATTTTTTTCTGTAAGGACAAAGGGGTAGGAGAGAATTTCATCTAAGGAAAGCTCTCCTTTTTTTGCACTTAAGGGGTGGTCTGCAGAGGCGGCAAAAAGGATCTGCTCCGGCTGCTCCATGACCTTTTCCCATTTGGGATCGTAGATCCGTTTATCCAGAAAATAGACAATGTCAATTACATTGGCATTCATCTGCTCTAACAGGCGGTCCGGGGAGTCTGTGATAATATTTACGTTTACCTTCGGGTGCAGTCTGTGGTATTCGGTCAGAAGATCCGGGAAAATGGAGCTGCAGATGGATTCAATGGTTCCAAGGCACAGCTGCCCGGTGAGCTCCGTGGGATTTGCCATAGCGTCTTTGGCCTGAGCCAGATCCCGCATGATGGCAGAGGCGTATTCATAGAAAACCTGTCCCTGATGGGTCAGGGTGGTCTGCTTTCCAATGCGGTCAAAGAGATGGACTCCCAGCTCCTGTTCCAGCTGCTTGATCTGAATGGTGACAGCTGCCTGAGAGTATCCCAGCTGCCTGGCGGCTTTTGAAAAACTCTGAAGTTTGGCTGCCTGTAAAAATGTGACGATTTCCCGAAATTCCATACCGATTCCTTCTTTAATTAAAAATATTTTAATCATATATTTAAAATGTTAAAATTTACAAAAATATATGGATATGATACAGTAAAATTAAAGAGAATGCAAGAGGTTAGATTTCCCATTTGGCAGTATGGCTGTAAAATGTGGAAACTCAGAACGGTTTAACTTCAGGAGGAAGGGGCACATGGAGAAGAGGGATGCAAAATATGCAGCGTATGTTCAGACATTAAAGGAGGAATTGGTTCCGGCAATGGGATGCACGGAGCCGATTGCCCTTGCTTATGGAGCTGCCAGGGCCAGAGTGGTGCTGGGGGAAATGCCGGACCGGGTGGTTGTAGGAGCCAGCGGCAGCATTATTAAAAATGTGAAATCTGTAATTGTGCCGAATACAGACCATTTAAAGGGCATTCCGGCAGCTGCGGCGGCAGGGATTGTGGCAGGAGATGCAGATAAGGAGTTAGAGGTAATTGCCAGTGTAAGCAGCGAGCAGACTGCGCAGATGAAGGAATTTATGGAGCAGGTTCCCATTACAGTAGAGCATATTGACAATGGGATCACCTTTGATATTGTGATTACCCTTTATAAGGGCGTTTCCTATGCCAGAGTGCGGATCGCCAATTACCATACCAATATTGTTCTGGTAGAGAAAAACGGAGAGATTCTGGAAAAGAAGCCGGTAGCCGGAGAATCTGAGGAGGGGCTTACGGACCGGAGCCTTTTGAATATGAAGGACATTCTGGATTTTGCCCGGACTGTGGACATCGAGGATGTAAGAGAGGTGCTGGAGCGCCAGATTGATTATAACTGGGCCATCGCAGAAGAGGGGATCCGGGGAAATTACGGAGCCAATATCGGAAGCGTTCTTTTGGATATGGAAGGAGAAAGCGTCCGTGTCCGGGCAAAGGCTATGGCGGCGGCGGGGTCTGACGCCAGAATGAATGGCTGTGAGCTGCCTGTGATCATCAATTCCGGCAGCGGCAATCAGGGGATTACGGCATCCGTTCCCGTAATTGTATATGCGAAAGATATGAAGGTAAGCCATGAAACCCTGCTGCGGGCGCTGACCCTTTCCAACCTGACGGCCATCCACCAGAAAACAGCCATCGGAAGGCTTTCTGCCTACTGCGGTGCTGTCAGTGCGGGAGCGGGAGCAGGGGCAGGAATCGCTTATCTCCATGGCGGAGATTACAAAGAAATCGTACATACGGTGGTAAATGCCCTTGCCATTGTGTCCGGAATTGTCTGCGACGGAGCGAAGGCTTCCTGCGCGGCAAAGATTGCTTCTGCGGTAGATGCAGGCATTTTGGGATATCAGATGTATATCCGCGGCCAGCAGTTTTACGGCGGTGACGGCATTGTCACAAAGGGAGTAGAGGAAACGCTTAAAAATGTGGGCCGCCTGGGAAAAGAAGGAATGAAGGCTACGAATGAAGAAATCATCCGGATCATGATCGGAGAATAAAATCAGGAAATAAAAAAGGCTCTGCATACGCTGTGAAAGCAGATCACAGCGTAAGGCAGAGCTTTTTTGCGGAAACAATCAGTCATTATCCGGCAGAAGCTTGATCGTTACCATGATAAATTTGACAAATTCTCCTTCTTTTAATTCAATATCATCTGCATGGCTGCAGGGCGGGATGTCGCAGGTGTCCTCCAGCTCTACGGTGATCCAGTCTCTGGCCGCATCTCTTGCATTTTCTACTGCGTCCTCCAGATCGGGTCCGTCGGCTTCGCAGCATTCCAGATCTGGGAAATATGCGTGAAAGCCTTTATCCTCTTTGTGAGGGGTAAAAACAGCAGGATATGTAAATGTCATTGAAAAATACCTCCGGTTTGTGATAAAACGTATTATAGCGCGGTTCTGGTTATTTGTACAGAACAGAAAGGAATGAAAAATAAAATTATGAAGCTGCGTGTAATATCATTTATCAAAAGGGAAACGATCCTGACCGTTTCCTTTTTCCTTGCCCTCTTATCCTGTTTTCTGGTAAAGCCGGACAGGGAGTATCTGGGGTATTTTACTTCTAATATGGGAACGATGATCATTCTGTTCTGCCTGATGGCAGTGGTAGCGGGTCTTGGAAGCCTGGGCGTGTTCCGGTATCTGGGAGAGCGGCTTTTGGAACGGATCCGGTCTCAGGGAGGGATCATGCTTCTTCTGGTGTTTTTGTGTTTTTTTGGCAGTATGCTTATTACCAATGATGTGGCGCTGATCACCTTTGTTCCCTTTGGGATCATGATCCTTGAAATGGCGGCCATGAGAGAAAAAATCTGCTGTACGGTTACGCTGATGACAATCGGAGCCAATCTGGGCAGTATGTTTACCCCTATGGGAAATCCGCAGAATCTTTACCTGTATGGCTTATCCGGCATGAAGCTGCTGGAATTTCTTTTCCTGATGCTTCCGCTTACGGCGGCTGCGGCTCTTCTTTTGGCTCTCAGTGTGGTATTTTATTCAAAGAAAGGGAAAATTAAGCTTCAGATGGAAGAAAAGACGGAAAGGCCGGATCTGGTGCGGACGGCTTTTTATGTGTTTTTATTCCTGCTCTGCCTTCAGACGGTAAACGGAACACTTCCGGCAGAGATACTTCTGATCCTTATACTGGCAGCTGTGGCGGCAGGCGATAAACGGTTGTTTGCAAAGGTGGACTATTCCCTTTTGCTGACCTTTTTATGCTTCTTTGTGTTTATTGGAAATATAAACCGGTTTGGCCCTTTTCGCGAACTGGCGGTAAGAGTGATCTCAGGTCATGAGCTGGCAGCCTCTGTCATAATGAGCCAGGTAATCAGCAATGTGCCGGCAGCTCTGCTTTTGTCCAATTTTACGCAGCAATGGGAGCTTTTAATTGTGGGGACGAATCTGGGCGGCTTGGGAACGCTGATCGCTTCTATGGCAAGTCTGATCTCCTATAAGCAGATTGCTGCCCGATATCCGGAAAAGAAAACGGCGTATCTGAGGACGTTTACATTCTGGAATGTGATCTTTCTGGCTGCTTTGTGGATCATGGCTTCCGTTTTGTGACTGCATTATGGATAAAAACGGCAAAAGAAAAATATTTCGCTTATATCACAAACTTGAAAAATAATTCTCATGTGGTATACTGATGGTATCATTTAACGGTTGATATAACAGGAAAGATTTACGCCTTATTTTGAGGCAGACAATCGGAAAGGAGATAACGATGCGTATTCAGGGAAAAAAGATGTGGATTGCAGGTCAGTTTATGGCAGCACAGCTTTTGATTGAGGAAGGAGTGATCCGCCAGGTTCTTCCTTACGGGGCGAAAGAGGCGGATGAGGATTACGGGGATAACCGCGTGCTTCCTGGCTTTATTGATATTCACACCCACGGTGCTTACGGATATGATACAAACGACGCCAGACCGGAGGGGCTTAGAGAGTGGATGAGGAGGATCCCGGAGGAGGGCGTAACCTCGATTCTCCCAACGACAGTGACCCAGATGCCAGATGTTCTTACGGCTGCGGTAGCCAGTGTGGCAAAGGTAGTGGAAGAGGGATACGAGGGTGCGCAGATTTTGGGGATCCATTTTGAAGGCCCCTATCTGGACATGGATTACAAGGGCGCCCAGCCTCCGGAAGCCATTGCCGTGCCTTCTGTAGAGCAGTTTCAGATGTATCAGGAGGCGGCTAAGGGCCTGATACGCTATATTACCCTTGCGCCGGAGCATGATCCGGATCACAGACTGACCCGGTACTGTGCTTCAAACGGCGTGGCAGTAAGTATGGGCCATTCCTCTGCTTCCTATGAGAAGGCCCTTTTGGGAATTGCCAACGGAGCCACCTCCATGACTCATGTATACAACGGTATGACGCCCTACCATCACCGTAATCCGGGACTGGTGGGAACGGCGCTTCGGGTTCGTGATATTTACGGCGAGGTGATCTGTGACGGCTGTCATTCCCATCTGGCTGCGTTAAACAATTTCTTTACGGCTAAAGGGCGCGATTATGCCATTATGGTCAGCGACTCTCTCCGGGCCAAGCATTGTCCTCCGGGAGGCAATTACCAGTTAGGAGGCCATGACATTGAAATCGGTGAGGACGGACTGGCCCGGTTGAAGGGTACTTCTACTATTGCGGGAAGCACCCTGAGCATGAATAAGGGGCTTAAGATCCTGATCGAAGATGCCATGGTTCCGGTGGATGCAGCCATCAATTCCTGCACCTTAAATCCGGCCCGCTGTCTGGGCGCTGACCGCACCAAGGGACGGATCGCAGCAGGCTGTGATGCAGACCTGGCGGTACTTGATGGGGATTACAATGTGATCCAGACCTGGTGCCGGGGAAAGAAGATGCTGTAGGCTGAGAAAATACCGGAAGTTACGGCTGTTTTCGCAAAAAAAGGCTTGCATTTCCTCTGGTCTGATGGTATAGTGTAAATGATAACAGATAGTTTTACTGATAATAAGAGTGGGCGACGGTCCACTCTTTCGTATTGTAAGGGAAAAGAAAGGTGGTGGAATGATGGCAAAGAAGGAAAGCTATGAGAGCAGAGTGGAAGCATTCCTCCTTCCGCTGATGGAAGAGAATCATTTTGAGCTGGTAGACGTGGAATATGTAAAGGAAGCGGGAACCTGGTATCTGCGGGCGTACATTGACAAGGAAGGCGGCATTGCCGTAGATGACTGTGAGGTCATCAGCAGACAGCTGGGGGACTGGCTGGACAAAGAGGATTTTATTTCCGAAAGCTACATTCTGGAAGTAAGTTCTCCCGGACTGGGACGTCCTTTAAAAAAGGAAAAGGACTATGTGCGCAGTATGGGCAAGGAAGTAGAGGTTCGTCTTTACAAGGCCATCGACCGGCAGAAGGAATTTACCGGTATTTTAAGCGCATATGATGATAAGACGGTGACTCTGTCCATGGAGGACGGAAGTACCCAGACATTTGAAAAGGCGGGGATCGCGCTGATCCGGCTGGCGTTTGATTTCTAAGGCATAGATAGGAGGATAATCATGAACAAGGAACTGTTAGAGGCGATGGAGATATTGGAGAAAGAGAAAAATATCTCTAAGGATACCATGATCGAGGCGATCGAGAATTCCCTTATTACCGCCTGTAAGAATCATTTCGGAAAAGCTGACAACGTAAGAGTGGCGATGAACCGGACCACAGGAGACTTTGCCGTATATGCGGAGAAGGAAGTTGTGGAAGAGGTAGAGGATTCCATTATGGAGATCAGTCTGGCAGATGCCCGTATGATCAGCCCCAAGTATGTGATCGGGGATACGGTACAGGTACCGCTTGATTCCAAGAAGTTTGGCCGTATTGCCACACAGAATGCAAAGAATGTAATCTTACAGAAGATCCGCGAGGAGGAGCGCAAGGCTCTTTACAATGACTATTACAGCATGGAAAAGGATGTTGCTACGGGTATTGTACAGCGTTACCTGGGCAGAAACATCAGCATCAATCTGGGCAAAGTAGATGCGATTTTAAATGAGAGCGAGCAGGTAAAGGGAGAAACCTTCCGTCCCACAGAGCGTATCAAGGTATATATCCTTGAGGTGAAGGACACCACCAAGGGCCCCAGGATCTCTGTATCCAGAACCCATCCGGATCTGGTAAAGCGTCTGTTTGAGGAGGAAGTATCCGAGGTTCATGACGGTACTGTAGAGATCAAGGCAATCGCCCGCGAGGCAGGCTCCCGTACAAAAATCGCCGTTAAGTCCAACGAGGCCGGGGTCGATCCTGTAGGCGCATGCGTAGGTGTAAACGGAGCCAGAGTCAATGCCATTGTAAATGAGCTGAGGGGCGAAAAGATCGACATTATCAACTGGGACGAAAATCCGGCCTATCTGATCGAAAATGCCTTAAGCCCTGCAAAGGTTATCTGCGTAGTGGCAGATGAAGAGGCAAGAGAGGCTCAGGTGATCGTGCCTGACTATCAGCTGTCCTTAGCGATCGGTAAAGAGGGACAGAACGCCAGACTGGCAGCCAGACTGACAGGCTTTAAGATTGATATCAAGAGCGAGACTCAGGCAAAGGAAATGGGACTCTTCGAGCAGATGGGCTTACAGTACGGCGACGGTCCGGCTCCTGTTTATGAGGAAGAAGGCTGCGGAAACGAAGAGGAGTACGAAGCTTCCGGGGAAGACGCCGCTCAGGATGACTACCAGGAAGAGAGCAGCGAACAGTAGGATTGGAGTGATAGAGAGTGAGTGGAAAGAAGATCCCTCTGAGGCAGTGTATCGGCTGCGGTGAGATGAAGAGCAAGAAAGAAATGATAAGAGTGATAAAAACCGCTGAGGACCAGATCCTGTTGGATGCTACAGGCCGCAAAAACGGCCGGGGCGCTTACCTGTGTCCATCCATGGAATGTCTGAAGAAGGCCGTAAAGAGCCGCGGGCTGGAACGCTCCTTTAAAATGGCGATCCCCAAAGAGGTATATGAAGCTCTGGAAAAGGAGATGGAAGAACTTGGTAAACAGTAAAAAGCTGCTGAGCCTGATCGGCCTTGCAACCAGGGCCAGAAAGGTGGTCAGCGGAGAGTTTTCAACGGAAAAGTCCGTTAAAAGCGGCAGATCCCGCATGGTGATCGTATCAGAGGAAGCTTCGGACAACACAAAGAAAATGTTCACAAATATGTGTGCTCACTATAAAGTCCCGATCTATCTGTTTGGTACAAAGGATGAACTCGGTCATGCCATGGGGCAGGAGTTTCGCGCTTCTCTCTCTGTGGAGGATGCAGGGTTCGCAAAGTCAATGGCAGCACTGATGAATGTAAATGGAGGTAGTTTGAATGAAAGTAAGTGAACTGGCAAATGAACTGGGCAAAACCAGTAAAGAGGTATTAGATATAGTAAAGCAGAAGGATCAGTCTGCCGCTCTGTTTGCTGCATCCAGCTTATCCGGCGACCAGGAAGCCATGGTGCGGGCGGCAGTGAGCCAGAAAAAGGAAGCTCCAAAGGCTTCTGAAAACGGTGCAAAGGCAGAACCTGCAAAGAAGAAGCTGACCGCTGTATTCCGTCCACAGAACGCACAGCAGCAGATAAAGCGTCCTGTTCCAAAGCAGGCTCCGAAAAAGGAAGCTCCTGTCTCAGCAGCTTCCGAAGCAAAGGCTCCTGCAGCAGCGAGACCAGAGGCTCAGCCTGAGGAGAGAACCGGGACAAGAGAGAACCGCAGCCGTGATACAAGAGGCGAGATGCGCAGCCAGAACCGTGACGGACGCACTGGAGCCGGCAGAGGCGAAGGAAGAGTCCGCGATACAAGAGACGGCCGTCAGGGCGGTTTTGGAGGAAACAGAGAAGGAAGCCGTGATGGAAGAAGCAGCGGCTTCGGAAACAGAGAAGGGAACCGCGATGGAAGAAGCGGCGGCTTCGGAAACAGAGAAGGAAACCGTGACGGAAGAAGCGGCAGCTTCGGAAACAGAGAAGGAAACCGTGACGGAAGAAACGGCAGCTTCGGAAACAGAGAAGGAAACCGTGATGGAAGAAGCGGCAGCTTCGGAAACAGAGAAGGGAACCGCGATGGAAGAAGCGGCGGTTTCGGAAACAGAGAAGGAAACCGTGACGGAAGAAACGGCGGTTTCGGAGGAAACAGAGACGGCCGTCAGGGCGGTTTTGGAAACCGTGACGGAAGAAGCGGCGGTTTTGGTCAGGATAAGGACAGAGATTCCAGAAGTACGGGAAACCGTGACAGCCGCAGAGGAAACGGAAGAGACGCAGGACGTTCTTCTTCCTTTGACAGCCCGATCCAGACAAAGCCAAGCAGTACCCGTCAGACCAATAAGAACGCTCATAAGAATGACCGTTTCGACAAGAGAGACCGGGAAGAGGACGGCAAGAAGGCACCAAAGACAGGAAAGGGAGCTTTCATTATGCCGCAGCCTAAGAAGGAAGAGGCCAAGGTGGAGGATATTAAGACGATCACTCTGCCTGAGCGCTTAACTATCAAGGAGCTGGCAGATAAGATGAAGCTTCAGCCGTCTGTTATCGTAAAGAAGCTGTTCTTAAAGGGCCAGATGGTTACCTTAAACCAGGAAATTGACTATGAGCAGGCTGAAGAGATTGCAATGGAGTTTGATGTACTCTGTGAGCAGGAAGAAAAGGTAGATGTGATCGCAGAACTCTTAAAGGAAGACGAGGAGAAGGCGGAAGATATGGTTCCCAGACCTCCGGTAGTCTGCGTTATGGGCCATGTTGACCATGGTAAAACCTCTCTTCTGGATGCAATCCGCAAGACAAATGTAACTGCAAGAGAGGCAGGCGGCATCACCCAGCATATCGGTGCTTCCGTGATCGAGATCAATGACAGAAAGATCACCTTCCTTGATACACCGGGACATGAGGCGTTTACCGCCATGCGTATGAGAGGCGCTCAGTCTACGGATATCGCTATCCTGGTTGTAGCGGCAGACGACGGCGTGATGCCACAGACCGTAGAGGCCATTAACCATGCAAAGGCGGCAGGAGTTGAGATCATTGTTGCCATCAACAAGATCGATAAGCCAAGCGCCAATATTGATAAAGTAAAGCAGGAGCTGTCTGAATATGAGCTGATCCCTGAGGACTGGGGCGGCAGCACGATTTTCGTGCCGGTTTCCGCGCATACCAGAGAGGGCGTAACGGATCTTCTGGAAATGGTGCTTCTGACAGCAGACGTTCTGGAGTTAAAGGCAAATCCAAACCGTAAGGGAAGAGGCCTTGTGATCGAGGCGGAGCTGGATAAGGGCAAGGGTCCTGTTGCTACGGTGCTGGTACAGAAGGGAACCCTTCGTGTAGGCGAGACCATTGCCGCCGGTTCCTGTTACGGAAAGATCCGTGCCATGATGGACGACAGAGGACGCCGTGTAAAGGAAGCAGGGCCTTCCACACCGGTTGAGATCCTCGGTTTAAATGACGTTCCTCAGGCCGGAGAAGTATTTGTTGCAACTGAAAATGAAAAAGAGGCAAGAAGCTTTGCAGAGACCTTCATTTCCGAGGGCAAGAACAAGCTCATCGAGGATACGAAGGCGAAGCTGTCTCTGGACGATCTGTTCAGCCAGATCAAGGCAGGAAACGTAAAGGAACTGCCTCTGATCATCAAGGCAGACGTACAGGGTTCCGTAGAAGCTGTAAAGCAGAGCCTTACAAGACTCTCAAACGAAGAGGTAGTGGTAAAGGTAATCCATGGCGGCGTAGGTGCGATCAACGAGTCCGACGTAACTCTGGCATCTGCTTCCAATGCGATCATCATTGGCTTCAATGTGCGGCCTGATGCCACAGCTAAATCCATTGCAGAGCGTGAAAAGGTAGATCTTCGTCTCTACAGGGTTATCTACCAGGCCATTGAGGACGTAGAGGCAGCTATGAAGGGTATGTTAGACCCTGTATTTGAAGAAAAGGTCATCGGCCATGCGGTCATCCGCCAGCTGTTCAAGGCTTCCGGCGTGGGAACCATCGCGGGCTCCTATGTGCTGGACGGAAAGTTCCAGAGAGGCTGCAGCTGCCGTATTACCCGCGAGGGAGAGCAGATTTACGAAGGACCGTTAGCATCCTTAAAGCGTTTCAAGGATGACGTTAAGGAAGTAGCGGCAGGCTATGAGTGCGGTCTTGTATTTGAGAAATTCAACGACCTTAAGGAAGATGACGTAATCGAGGCTTACACCATGGTAGAGGTGCCAAGGTAAGAGCCGTTTCGGGTAATGCATACCGGAAAGGAAATATAAATGCGTAAAAACAGCATCAAGAACACAAGGATTAATATGGAGGTTCAGAGGGAATTAAGCGAGATCATCCGCTCTGGAATTAAGGATCCGCGCATCCATCCCATGACCAGTGTGGTTGCCGTGGAAGTGACCCCTGATTTAAAATACTGCAAGGCATATATCAGTGTTCTGGGCGACGAGGAAGCAGCGAAGGCGACCGTTGAGGGCCTTCGCAGCGCCTCTTCCTATGTGCGCAGAGAGCTTGCAAGAAGAGTGAACCTGCGCAATACGCCGGAAATCAAATTTATTCTGGACCAGTCCATTGAATATGGCGTAAATATGTCAAAACTGATTGATGAAGTGACAAAGGATCTCCATGACGAGGATGAGGAGGGACTGTAAATGACGGTTCTGGAACAGATGCTGGAGCAAACCGGATCGGTCGTTATTTTAGGCCATGTAAGGCCGGACGGCGACTGTCTGGGTTCGACTCTGGGACTTTATCACTACATTCAGACCAATTATCCGGCCATCCGGGCAGCGGTATATCTGGAAGAAAGCTCACCGAAGTTTGGATATCTCGCAGGCTATGATGCGATCCTCCATGAAACAGATGAGGAACGCTATGAGCTTTGCATCTGTCTGGACTGTGGAGATGAAGAACGGCTGGGATCCTTTGGCGTTTTTCTTGCCAATGCGTCAAAGAGTCTGTGTCTGGATCACCATATTACCAATACCCGCTTCTGCGAGGTAAATCTGGTATCTGAAAATGCAAGCTCTACCTGCGAGGTCCTGTTTGAACAGCTGGATGAGGAAAAGATTGATAAAGCTGCGGCCGAGTGCCTGTATACAGGCCTGATCCATGATACAGGAGTATTTAAATACTCCTGTACCAGCGCCCGTACCATGGAAATCGCGGGAAAGCTGATGGCAAAAGGGATTGACTTCGGCTCTATTATCGATAACAGCTTTTATAAAAAGACCTATGTCCAGAACCAGATTCTGGGCCGTGCTCTTCTGGAAAGCATTACCTTTTTGGACGGAAAATGCATTTTCAGTGCTCTGCGTCAGTCGGAAATGGAGTTTTATGGGGTAAATGGAAAGGATATGGACGGCATTATTGACCAGCTGCGTCTTACCGAAGGCGTGGAGGTAGCCATTTTCATGTACCAGACCGGCCCTCAGGAATTTAAGGTAAGCCTCCGTTCCCAGAATGCGGTAGATGTAAGCAGGATCGCATCCTACTTCGGCGGCGGCGGCCATGTGCGTGCAGCGGGCTGTACCATGTCTGGAAGAATCCATGACGTAGTCAATAATCTGTCGCTCCACATCGCCAAGCAGTTAGATGCAGCCGGCCCTCAGGAGGAATAAATGTACCACGGGATTATCAATGTATATAAGGAGCCGGGCTACACATCCCACGATGTGGTGGCCCGGCTCAGAGGGATTTTAAAGCAGAAAAAAATCGGCCACACCGGAACGCTGGATCCGGCGGCAGAAGGTGTGCTTCCGGTATGTTTAGGAATGGGCACAAGACTGTGCGATATGCTGGCAGACCGGACAAAGACCTACGAGGCAGTGCTTCTTTTAGGCTGCTCCACAGATACGCAGGATACTACAGGAACGATCCTTACAGAGAACCGGGAAAAAGCCCTGGCTCTGGATCCGGAGACGGCAGAGAAAGTGATTCTGGGATTTAAGGGAGATTATGACCAGATCCCCCCCATGTATTCCGCCTTAAAGGTGGACGGGAAAAAGCTCTGCGACCTGGCCCGTGCAGGAAAGGAAGTGGAGCGGAAGGCCAGAAGAGTACAGATTCTGGAGATTTCCATCTTAAATATGGAGCTTCCCAGAGTATCCATCCGGGTTACCTGCTCCAAAGGCACCTACATACGGACCTTGTGCGACGATATCGGAAGAGAACTGGGCACAGGGGGATGTATGGAGCATCTTCTCAGGACAAGAGTGGATCGTTTTTTAGTGGAGGACAGTCTGAAGCTGGATGAGATCGAACAGCTGAGAGACATGGATGGCCTTGAGGAGAAAATTTACACGGTGGAGGAGGCGCTGGAGGCTTATCCGGCGGTCTACACTCTGCCGGAAGGAGATAAAAATCTCAAAAACGGAAATCCCTGCTTTAGGCAGCAGCTGGATCTTTTAAGAGACGGCGCGCCGGAAATATGGGAAGATGGGGATCGGTTCCGGTTTTACAACAGCGAAGGCAGATTCAAGGGAGTTTATCAGTATCAGGAAGAAAAACATTGGTGGAAGCCCTGGAAAATGTTTGACCTGGATCCGGATACCTTTAAGGGGGCAGCCAGACCATGAAATATATCGCAGATACCACAGAATTTCAGATCACAGAACCTACCATCGTAACACTGGGGAAATTTGACGGCAGGCACCGGGGCCATCAGAAGCTTCTGCGTGCCATGAAGGATTTAAAAGGCAAAACAGGCTGGGCTACAGCCATTTTCACTTTTTCCATTGCACCTGCAGCGGTGATGAAGGGAGAGCCGGAAACGGTGATCACTACCAGCCTGGAACGCCGCCGGAACATGGAAAAGATGGATATTGACTATCTGGTGGAATATCCATTTGACGATCAGGTGCGGCGAATGGCCCCGGAGGATTTTGTTGTTCAGATCCTGTCCGGCCGGATGAAGGCGGCTGCCATTGTAGTAGGTCCGGACTGCAGCTTCGGCTATCAGGGAGCAGGGAATGCAGAGCTTTTAAGAAAGCTGGCAGCCTCCTGCGGCTACAGTCTTTATGTCATTGAAAAAGAGCAGGATGAAGACCGGCACAGGGATATAAGCAGCACCTACATCCGGGAGGAGCTGGCCTGCGGAAACGTAGCCAAGGCCAATGAGCTTTTGGGAGAACCCTATGCCATCCATGGGAAGGTGGTTCACGGGAATCATATCGGAGGCGCGGTCCTGGGATTTCCAACCGCCAATCTGATCCCTCCCGCCATTAAGCGCCTTCCCAGGTACGGCGTTTACGTTTCGAGAGTTCTGGTTGATGGTGTCTATTATCAGGGAGTTACAAATATTGGGAAAAAGCCCACGGTAGAGGGCGACAATCCCCCCGGAGCCGAGACATATATCATGGGTCTGGACCGGGATATTTACGGAAGCACCATAGAAGTGCAGCTTTTGGATTTTATCAGAGGAGAACGAAAATTTGATTCTCTGGAAGAACTAAAGGGGCAGATCAGCCGGGATAAGGAGGCTGCGGCGGGATTTTTTGAGAAAAAATTCAAATAAAAAGAGTTTACAATCCCCGCACCCTATGCTATACTAAATCGGTATGAACAGACGCCGATGCCCCGTTGTCCGGTGACTCCAGCCGGCAGCCTGGTTTACGGTTAGATTCAGTAAAATTATTTTAACAGGAGGAAATTACCATGATTTCTAAGGAAAAGAAGGCACAGATTATCGCAGAGTACGGCCGTAAGGCTGGAGACACAGGTTCACCAGAGGTTCAGATCGCTATCCTCACAGAGAGAATCACAGAGCTGACAGCACATCTGCAGCAGAATCCAAAGGATCATCATTCCAGACGCGGTCTGCTGATGATGGTTGGTCAGAGAAGAGGTCTTCTGGACTAC
Source organism: Clostridium sp. AT4 (assembly GCF_001517625.2). Taxonomy (GTDB): domain Bacteria; phylum Bacillota; class Clostridia; order Lachnospirales; family Lachnospiraceae; genus Enterocloster. The sequence continues at coordinate 246,838 of NZ_LN999826.1, forward strand.
TTAAAGAAGACAGATCTGGAAGGCTATCGTGCACTGATCGAGAAGCTGGGCATCAGAAAGTAATTCATGAAACATCAGGGTGGAGCGCAAGTTCCACCCTGTTTTACACCAGAAAACAGGATTGGACGCAGAAGGTTCACTCCGGGATTGCTGATGTGTTCCAAAGGATTCTTTGGCCCAGATCAGTAGTTTCGGCGTCTTTCTGCACCTGTGATAAGACCTGGCGTTGGCATTAAAAAAGAAAAGGAGACAAACCATGTTTAAAAGTTTCAGTATGGACCTGGCCGGCCGTAAGCTGACCGTAGAGATCGGCAGAGTAGCAGCTCAGGCAAACGGCGCTGCATTTATGCATTACGGCGATACCGTTGTTCTTTCTACCGCAACGGCATCCTCAAAGCCCAGAGAGGGCATTGATTTCTTCCCTTTAAGCGTAGAATATGAGGAGAAGCTTTACGCAGTAGGCAAAATTCCGGGTGGATTTAATAAGAGAGAGGGAAAGGCTTCTGAAAATGCCATTCTGACCTCCCGTGTGATCGACCGCCCCATGCGTCCTCTGTTTCCGAAGGACTACCGCAATGACGTAACTCTGGACAACGTAGTTATGTCTGTAGATCCGGAGTGCAGCCCTGAGCTGACTGCCATGCTGGGTTCTGCCATTGCAACCAGCATTTCCGATATTCCCTTTGACGGCCCCTGCGCAACGACTCAGGTAGGCTTGATCGACGGCGAATTTATCATTAACCCAACTGCTGACCAGAAGCGCGTATCCGACCTGGCTCTGACCGTAGCATCTACCAGAGAAAAGGTGATCATGATCGAGGCCGGCGCCAATGAGGTTCCCGAGCAGACAGTGATCGACGCTATTTTCAAGGCCCATGAGGTAAATCAGGAGATTATCCGCTTTATTGATACCATTGTGGCAGAGTGCGGAAAGGAAAAGCACACATACGAGAGCTGTGCCGTACCGGAGGAGCTTTTTGCTGCCATCCGCGAGCTGGTTCCGCCTCAGGAGATGGAAGAGGCTGTATTTACGGATGACAAGCAGACCCGTGACAAGAACATGGATGCCATCACAGCCCGTCTGGAAGAGGCATTTGCAGAAAATGAAGAGTGGCTGCCTTTAGTAGGAGACGCCATTTACCAGTATGAGAAAAAGACCGTCCGCAAGATGATCTTAAAGGATCACAAGCGTCCCGACGGCCGTGCCATCGATCAGATCCGTCCTCTGGCAGCTGAGATCGATCTTCTGCCCAGAGTACATGGTTCCGGTATGTTCACCCGCGGTCAGACTCAGATCTTAAATGCCTGCACCCTGGCGCCTTTATCTGAGGCTCAGAAGATTGACGGCATGGATGTAAATGAGACAAGCAAGCGTTATATGCATCATTATAACTTCCCCTCCTTTTCTGTAGGTGAGACAAAGCCAAGCAGAGGACCGGGCAGAAGGGAAATCGGACACGGCGCTCTGGCTGAGAAGGCACTGGTTCCTGTGCTTCCAAGCGAGGAAGAGTTCCCATATGCGATCCGTACCGTATCTGAGACCATGGAGTCCAACGGTTCCACCTCTCAGGCAAGTATCTGTGCGTCTACTCTGTCCTTAATGGCAGCAGGCGTACCGATTAAGGAGATGGTAGCGGGTATTTCCTGCGGTCTGGTAACAGGCGAGACCGATGATGATTATATCGTTCTCACCGATATCCAGGGTCTGGAGGACTTCTTTGGCGATATGGACTTTAAGGTAGGCGGTACAAAGAACGGTATCACAGCCATCCAGATGGATATTAAGATCCACGGCCTTACACGCCCCATTATCGAGGAGGCCATTGCCAGAACAAGACAGGCCAGAATGTACATTCTGGAGGAAGTGATGAAGCCTGTGATTTCTGAGCCGAGAAAGCATTTAAGCCCATATGCTCCAAAGATCAAGCAGATCACCATTGATCCTCAGAAGATCGGTGATGTGGTAGGAAAGCAGGGCAAGGTAATCAACAAGATCATCGAGGAAACCGGCGTTAAGATTGACATTTCCGATGAGGGTTCTGTAAATGTATGCGGTACGGATGAGGCTATGATCGACCGTGCCATTGCTATCATCACCAGCATTGTAACGGACATTGAGGCCGGTATGGTATTTACAGGCAAGGTTGTACGCATCATGAACTTCGGCGCCTTTGTACAGCTGGCTCCCAATAAGGACGGTATGGTGCACATTTCCAAGCTGTCCGATAAGAGAGTGGGCAAGGTTGAAGATGTGGTAAATATCGGAGACGAGGTTACTGTAAAGGTAACAGAAGTAGATAAAATGGGCCGTATTAACCTGACCATGAGACCAAGCGATCTGGCAGAATAAAGATGGACCGTAAAAAGGCAGTGCTTCCCGGAGGCATTGCCTTTTGCAGAAAAATGAATGATTGCTAATAAAAGAACGGGAGGAACAGACCATGAAAGTAAGAACAAGGTATGCACCCAGCCCTACAGGCCGTATGCATGTAGGAAATTTGAGAACAGCGCTTTACGCCTATCTGATCGCAAAGCATGAGGGCGGAGATTTTCTTTTAAGAATTGAAGATACAGACCAGGAACGCTATGTAGAAGGAGCTGTAGACATTATCTACCGCACCATGGCAGAAACCGGCCTGATCCACGATGAAGGTCCCGACAAGGACGGCGGCTGCGGCCCTTATGTACAGAGTGAGCGCCAGGCCTCCGGCATCTATATGGAGTATGCAAAGAAGCTGGTTGAAAAGGGAGAGGCTTATTACTGCTTCTGTACTCCGGAGCGTCTGGAATCTCTGAGAACGAATGTAAACGGCGAGGAGATCATGTCTTATGACAAGCATTGCCTTCACCTGTCCAAAGAGGAGATCGAGGCCAATCTGGCAGCCGGAAAGCCATTTGTAATCCGCCAGAACAATCCTACCACAGGAACAACCACCTTCCATGATGAGATTTACGGAGATATTACTGTAGATAACTCAGAGCTGGATGATATGGTTTTGATCAAGTCCGACGGCTATCCCACCTACAATTTTGCCAATGTAGTAGACGATCATCTGATGGGAATTACCCATGTAGTCCGCGGAAATGAGTACCTTTCCTCCTCACCAAAGTACAACCGTCTCTATGACGCTTTTGGCTGGGAGGTTCCGGTATACGTTCACTGTCCGTTGATCACGGATGAGAACCATCATAAACTCAGCAAGCGCAGCGGCCATTCCTCCTTTGAGGATCTCATCGATCAGGGCTTTGTATCAGAGGCTGTGGTAAACTATGTAGCTCTGCTTGGCTGGTCCCCTGAGGGAAATCAGGAGATTTTCTCCCTGGAGGATATGATCCGGGAGTTCGATTACCGCCGTATGAGCAAGTCACCGGCTGTATTTGATATGACAAAGCTGCGCTGGATGAACGGCGAATACATTAAGTCCATGGACTTTGACCGTTTCTATGAGATGGCAGAGCCCTATATCCGCAGAGTGATCAAAAAGGATCTGGATCTGAAAAAGATCGCTGCCATGGTAAAGACAAGAATCGAGGTATTCCCCGATATCGAAGGCCATATTGATTTCTTTGAAACTCTTCCTGAGTATGACACAGCTATGTATACTCATAAGAAGATGAAGACAAACAGCGAAACATCCCTTCAGGTATTAAAGGATGTTCTTCCCCTTTTAGAGGCACAGGAGGATTACTCCAATGACGGGCTTTACGAGCTTTTGTCCAAATATGTCAGCGATGCAGGCGTAAAGACAGGTTTTGTTATGTGGCCTATCCGCACTGCTGTATCCGGAAAGCAGATGACGCCTGCAGGAGCCACCGAGATTATGGAGGTTCTTGGCAAAGAGGAGTCATTAGCCCGCATCCGCAGGGGCATTGAACTGCTGGAGGCATAAAATGTCATTCAGCGAAGCACAGAAAAGGGCCATCCGCCACAAAGACGGACCGGCTCTTGTACTTGCAGGACCCGGTTCGGGGAAGACTACGGTCATCACCAACCGGGTCCGTTATTTAACGGAAAAATACGGCGTCCAGGCTGGGAGCATTCTGGTGATTACCTTTACCAGGGCAGCCGCCAGAGAAATGAAGGAACGGTATGAGAAAATGACGGGCCAGGGTTCCAGAGTGGCCTTTGGCACCTTTCATTCCGTGTTTTTCCTGATTTTAAAGCTGGCTTACGGGTATCAGGCTTCAAATATCGTAAGGGAAGAGCAGAGGATCCGTTTTATTAGAGAGCAGGCAGAGCGTATGCAGCTGGATCTGGAGGATCCGGCAGAATTTACGGCATCCGTTTTAAGCGAGATCAGTATGGTAAAGGGGGAAATGATGCCTCTTGCGCATTATTATCCCAAAAGCTGTTCCGAAGAGGTTTTTAAGGCACTGTATGAGGGCTATGAGGATCAGATGCGGCGGGAAAAGCTCCTGGATTTTGACGATATGCTGTCCATGTGCTATGAGCTTTTTAAGGCCCGGCCGGATATCCTTACTGCCTGGCAGAAGAAGTATCAGTATATTCTCATTGATGAGTTTCAGGACATCAACCGCGTTCAGTACGAAATCGTAAAAATGCTGGCTCTTCCTCAGAATAACCTCTTTATTGTAGGAGATGACGATCAGTCGATCTACCGCTTCAGGGGTGCAAGGCCGGAGCTGATGCTGGGCTTTGAGAAGGATTATCCCGAAGCGGAGCGGATCCTTTTAGATATCAATTACCGCTCAGTCAGCACGATTACGGAAAGCGCCGGAAAGGTTATCAGCAATAATAAGACCCGTTTTCCAAAGGAAATCTGCGCGCTCAGAGGAACAGGGCGGCCGGTGGACATCTGTCTGTGGCCGGATCCGGTAAATGAAACGCTGGCAATCGTGTCCCAGCTGCGGGACTATGCCCAAATGGGGATTCCATACGAAGAGATTGCCGTTTTGTACCGCACCAACCTGGGGCCAAGACTTCTGATCGAAAAGCTCATGGAGTACAATATCCCTTTTCATATGCGGGATACAGTCCCCAATCTCTACGAACACTGGATTGCAAAGAACCTGTTTTCCTACATAAAAGCAGCCAGGGGCGATTTGAGCCGTGCCAACGTGATGACCTTTATCAACCGCCCGGCCCGGTATATCAGCAGGGATGCGCTGGAAGGCAGCAGGATCAGCTGGGAGCAGGTAAAATCTTTTTATCAGGATAAAAACTGGATGCTGGACCGGATTGAACAGCTGGAATACGATCTTTCCATGCTTGCGGATATGGCGCCGGCCGGTGCGGTAAACTATATACGCAAGGCCATTGGATACGATGATTATATCCGTGAATACGCTCAGGAGCGGCGGTTAAAACCAGAGGAATTCTTTGAAGTGCTGGACGCCCTTCAGGAAAGCGCCGGAGGCTTTAAGACATGGGACGCCTGGTCTGCTCACATGGAAGAATATAAAGAAGAACTGCTCCGTCAGGCAGCAGACCGAGAAGCCAGGGGCGAGGGAGTCAGCCTAATGACTATGCACAGCTCTAAGGGACTGGAATTTAAGGTTGTGTATATTCTGGACGCAAATGAAGGCGTTACGCCCCATCACAAGGCAGTGCTGGATGCGGATCTGGAAGAAGAACGGAGAATGTTCTATGTAGCTATGACCCGTGCAAAGGACCGGCTTCATATCTTTTATGTAAACGAGAGGTTTCATAAAAAGCAGACTGTATCGCGGTTTGTGGAGGAAACAGGGCTTCTGGATACACATTCTGAGACGAGACGGGAAGCGGAGAAGGAAAGAAACCAGAAACGAGGATTTGAATGGAAAATAAAAATGAGAGAACCGGTTTGATCCATATTTACTGCGGCGATGGAAAAGGAAAGACCACAGCCGCCATAGGAGCCGCCATCCGGGCTGCGGGCAGAGGCTTTCGCGTACTGGTGCTGCGCCTGTTAAAGACAAATGATTCCGGGGAGGTAAATGCCCTTCAGAACATTCCCGAAATCCATGTGCTTCCCTGTGTGCGCTCCTTCGGCTTTTCATGGAACATGACGCCGGAGCAGAAAGAGAAAGCGGCTGTCTATTATTCCGAACAGATGGAAAATGCCTGGAAAATGGCCCTGGAAACGGATGAAAACGGAACACCTGCCTTTGACCTTCTGGTAATGGACGAAGCCATCGGCGCCTGCCGCCAGGGCTTTATCTGCGAAGAACGCCTCTTGGAGCTTTTAAGAACCCGTCCAGCCTCTTTGGAGGTCATCCTCACAGGACGCGGCCCCTCAGAAGCACTTTTAAATGCAGCCGACTATGTAACAGAAATGGCCCTGCGTCGCCACCCCTATGAAAGAGGAATCGGGGCGCGGGAGGGGATAGAATATTAGGAACCGTAGAGCGCTGTAAAATGCGCGCTCTCCGGTTAAGAACCTCTTGCAATTTTTTCCAGACTCTGATACATTGTAAGTGGTAAACAGATCATATCTGAGAAAGGAAAACCAATATGGCAGACGAGAAGAATTTAAATGAAGAAGAGGAAATGACAGTTACCCTTACTCTGGATGATGACACCGAAGTGGAATGTGTCGTTCTTACAATTTTTACAGCAGGCGAGAGGGATTATATTGCTCTTCTTCCTATGGAGGGAGAGGACTCTGAGGAAGGCGAAGTATACCTGTACCGCTACAGCGAGACAGAGGACGGAACTCCCGTTCTGGACAACATCGAGGACGATGATGAGTACGAGATCGTAGCAGATGCTTTTGACGAGATGTTAGACGATCAGGAGTACGATGAGCTGGTAGGAGAGGACGAGGTAGAATAGGCTCCTTTCCTGAAGTTAAAGTTTCATAGCAACGGATTTAAAAGACTGTCCTGGCTGAACAAAACGGCCGGACAGTCTTTTTTGTTATGGTGATGAGGAAAATGGCTGTCTGAACCTGTGAAACTTATGTGAAAACGTAGAAATGCCCTGTTTTTTCTGCTAAAATGGTATCATCATCAGATATGGAAACAGGAGGAGCCGGCCATGAACGGATTAAAAATACTGGTAGTAGATGACGAGGCCAGAATGCGCAAGCTTGTAAAAGACTTTCTTGCGAACAAGGGGTTTTATGTGGAAGAAGCAGGAGACGGGGAAGAAGCCGTTGATAAATTTTTTGCCCAGAAGGATATTGCTTTGGTGCTTTTAGATGTAATGATGCCGAAAATGGACGGCTGGGAGGTATTAAAGACCATACGCAAATATTCCCAGGTTCCGGTTATCATGCTCACAGCCAGAAGCGAGGAACGGGACGAGCTTCAGGGCTTTTCTCTGGGCGTGGACGAATATATTTCAAAGCCATTCAGTCCTAAAATCCTGGTGGCCCGCGTGGAGGCGATTCTGCGCAGATCCAATGCCTCCGGAGGAGATGCTTTAAGCGTTGGAGGTATTCTGATTGATAAGGCGGCCCATCAAGTAACGATAGACGGCAAAGAGGTGGAGTTAAGCTTTAAGGAATTTGAGCTTCTTTCCTATTTTGTAGAAAATCAGGGAATTGCTCTTTCCAGAGAGAAGATTTTAAATAATGTGTGGAATTATGACTATTTTGGTGATGCCAGAACCATTGATACCCATGTGAAAAAGCTTCGCAGCAAGATGGGCGATAAAGGCGATTATATCAAGACCATCTGGGGAATGGGATATAAATTTGAGGTGAGCGGACAATGAAGCGTTCCATCCGTTTTCGTTTTACGACGCTGTTTATCGGGATGCTGGCAGCCGTCCTGCTTGCAATCTGGGTGATCAACAGCTTTTTTCTGGAGCAGTACTATATCAATGATAAGGTGAAAATCCTTCAGGATGCCTATGAACAGCTCAATGACTGTGCGGTAGAGCAGGCGCTGGAAGGGAGAAATATTATTGATGACCTGCCAAGTTTCTATTCCAAGGACGGAGAACAGACCGAGGTAAGCCGGATGCTGCGTGTTATGAATGAACAGTACAATACAACGGTGGTGCTGATTGACAGCTTAAATGACCGTACCTTTCCCACATTCTGGGATAACAGGCTTTTATCCGATCTGGTCCGTCAGTATATTTTAGGCAGATCAATGCCGGATACAGAAGCCATTATTTCTGAGGAAAATTATAAAATAGAAAAAAGATATGATAAACATAACAATGGATATTATCTGCAGAACTGGGGCTTTTTTGATGACAACAGAACCATTTTTATTATGTCCATGCCTATTGCCAGTATCCATGAGAGTGTGGCCCTGTCGAATCGTTTTATGATCTATGTGGGAAGCGCAGCCCTTGTGCTGGGAGCCGTATTTATGTATTTTGCGGGAAAAAGGATTACTTCGCCTATTTTGTCCCTTGCAGCCTTATCTGAACGGATGTCCGAGCTGGATTTTGATGCCAGATATACGGCGGATTCTCAGGATGAGATCGGTGTGCTGGGCCGGAGTATGAATACCCTTTCGGAAAAGCTGAAGGAAACCATAGGGGCTTTAAAAACAGCCAATAATGAGCTTCAGCAGGACATTGAGGAAAAGATACGGATTGACGAGGCACGCAGGGATTTTATTGCCAATGTATCCCATGAGCTTAAGACGCCTATTGCATTGATTCAGGGATATGCGGAGGGCCTTACAGAAGGCATGGCAGAGGACCCGGAGAGTCGTGATTATTACTGCGAGGTGATCATGGATGAGGCCGGGAAAATGAACAAGATGGTAAAGCAGCTTCTTACCCTGACCGCCCTGGAGTTTGGAAATGACAAGCCCGTCATCGAGCAGTTTGACCTTACAGGGCTGATTCATGGAGTGCTTTCCTCCGCATCCATTCTGCTTCAGCAAAAAGAGGCAGAGGTGGAGTTTGAGCCTTCAGGGCCGGTGATGGTATGGGCGGATGAATTTAAGATTGAAGAAGTCATAACCAATTATCTGAATAATGCCATGAATCATTTGAATGGAAAACGAAAGATAAAAATCCGTTTGGAAAAGCATGAAAATGAAGTGACTGTCTTTGTCTTTAATACAGGAAACCACATTCCAGAGGAGGATCTGGATAAGCTCTGGACGAAATTTTATAAGGTTGATAAAGCCCATACCAGAGAATATGGAGGGAGCGGCATTGGCCTTTCCATTGTGAAAGCCATTATGGATTCCCACCATAAGGCCTGCGGGGTCAGAAATGCAGAGGAAGGCGTAGAGTTCTGGTTTACCTTAGACTGCAGCCTGTAGCAGGCATCGTGTGAAAAACAGAGAAGCATTATTTGCGTATTTCGTCAAAGTTTTACTTGTATAACAGCATGGAATCCTGTATGCTGTAGTTATAGAAATTTTAAATCATGTGATGACACAGGAGGAAGATTTATGAAACAGGACATGATTGTCATTTTGGATCTGGGAAGTACAGAGAATACTGTGCTTGCCAGAGAAATTCGTGCCATGGGTGTATACAGCGAGATTTATCCCCATGACATTACGGCAGAAGAGTTAAAGGCACTTCCAAATGTAAAGGGTGTTGTGATCTACGGAGGACCAAACCATATCGTAGACGGCGTACGCATTGATGTAAATGAGGAAATCTACAGCGCCGGTTATCCGATTATGTCCATTGACCATGAGCCTGCAAAGTGTCAGGAAGCTTATGGCACCTGGGAAGAAGCTCTTCCTCACCTGAGGGCCTTTGTGTTTGATACCTGTCATGCAGAGGCAAATTGGAATATGAAGAACTTCGTAGAGGATCAGATTGAATTGATCCGCCGTCAGGTAGGTGACAAGAAGGTTCTTTTAGCTCTTTCAGGCGGTGTTGACAGTTCTGTTGTGGCAGCTCTTTTGATCAGAGCTATCGGCAAGCAGCTTGTCTGCGTGCATGTAAATCACGGCCTGATGAGAAAAGGCGAGTCAGAGAGTGTGATCGAGGTATTTAAAAATCAGATGGATGCAAACCTGATCTATGTAGATGCGACAGAGCGTTATCTCACAAAGCTGGAGGGCGTAGCCGATCCGGAACAGAAGAGAAAGATCATCGGCGCCGAGTTTATCCGTATTTTTGAGGAAGAAGCAAGAAAGTTGGAGGGAATCGAATTTCTGGGTCAGGGAACCATTTACCCGGATATCGTAGAGAGCGGAACCAAGACTGCCAAGGTTGTAAAGTCCCACCACAACGTAGGAGGACTCCCGGAGGATCTGCAGTTTAAGCTGGTTGAGCCTCTGCGCCAGCTTTTTAAGGACGAGGTTCGTCAGTGTGGTCTGGAGCTGGGACTTCCTGATGAGATGGTGTTCCGTCAGCCATTCCCGGGTCCTGGTCTGGGTGTACGCTGTCTGGGAGCAATTACAAGAGAACGTCTGGAGGCTGTCCGAGAATCCGACGCTATTTTACGTGAAGAATTCCACAATGCCGGACTGGACAAGAAGGTATGGCAGTACTTTACCGTAGTGCCGGATTTCAAGTCTGTCGGAGTCCGCGACAATGCAAGAAGCTTCGAGTATCCTGTGATCATCCGTGCTGTCAACACCATAGACGCCATGAGCGCCACCATCGAGCAGCTGGAGTGGCCGGTGCTCTTAAAGATTACAGACCGCATTTTGAAAGAAGTGAAAAATGTAAACCGTGTCTGCTATGATTTGAGCCCGAAGCCTACGGCTACGATTGAGTGGGAATAAGTTGGGGTATCGAAGAAATCCAGTATTTATGCGGGCTTGCGGCACTTCAAGAAGTCTTTTGATAACAAATTGATAACAGTTGCATAAGAGCCATTATTCTTGTAATCCGGTGGTTTTATGGTTAGAGAATGATTAACAGGCGGTTGTGTAACAAATAAATCCATATTATAAACTAAGCCCTTAGCTGTGGGTATGAAACTCATGGCTAAGGGCTTTTTGTCGTTATTTGTGTTGAATTAGGTAGAATAAGTAATGTTTAGATAATTTTTCCAATCAATTCTCCAATTACAGCACCAATAACCATAGAAACAAGTGTCCAAAGGATTTGTATCCACCATGTATCTTTACAATAATTTAGGATTCCTTGAATGGATATTCCATATATTTCTGTCCATTTTGAATTAACTTTCAGTGTGTTATTAATTGCTCTGTTGAGGATATTTGAAAAGACATCAACTTTACGTAGCGTGGACATATGTAGCTTGACATATTCTTTATTTGCGAAAGCAGCAGCTTCTTGCGAACCATTAAGATAGTCTTTGGCTTTAATATCATTTTGTTCCAAAAGTTTCTCCATACGGGGGTGTCCTGCATAACCAACACCGTAACAGTTTATTAGCTGACGAGCAAGGTCAATCTTTTTTTCGTCAGGAATGTTATAAGGGATACCGCCTAAAACAGAGTACCTATGTTCAATAGCCTTAAATCCGTAATTAATGTCACGCATATTCCAGTGAATCCAGAAAAAATTACTATGTTTGGCGGTGTCTAAAACACCGTCACCATCGTCACCACCGACACGGAAAGGAAGGAAACGGAAATGAAGAACGTACAAATCCCCTACGATTTATTTCTGGCTTTGCTTCAGTACCATCTGATGATGGATGACGATTATAAGGATGAAATCCGACATGGCTTGGAGCAGAAGCTGGAAGCCATGGTAAGGCACGAATTGTATGCCAAGTACAAGACTGCCCTTACCCCGGAAGAACGAGAAGAAGCTCGCCAGCGTTATCTGGATGAGCGTGGAGTTCCGCAGAGCTTCCGATGGACAACTTCTCCTTGGGAGAGATGACAGGAGCGTGCCACGCTCCTGTGAGTTGCAGACAAGAGAGTGATGATTGCAGCGATTTCACTGAAAGTGGGTGCGCCACACTTGATGTTGCTGCGTTCATCACTTTTTTCTGTAAAGATAAAAATGAAAAATTTTGCTTCTTACAAAACGATTGAAAATCGTGCAGCCGGTATCGCAGATACCGTTCAAAGGGGATTGGGGATGCTTCCCCAACAAGCAATTTGCGAAGATTGACTCAGATGGGAAAATCGAGAAAATGAGTGAACCTGTACAGGTTTACACTGCTTGCCAATTTGTAAAACGAGAAAATATTAACCTATGCGAAATGATTTTTTTAACACAGAGGATAGATTGATTTTTAGGAATTCTTATGTTACACTGTTACACAGATACACAAGTAAATGTGTTATGAGGTATAAGATTATGGCTGAAAGAAATATGGTAAATCTTACGATTACAATGACGAAAGAAGAACGCAAGGCTCTAAAGCAGCTTGCGCTTGATAAAGACATGACAGTTTCTGCGTTAATCCGTTTATGGTTGCAGGAACAACAGGAAAGTGAGGTGAAGTAGTAATGGCAGGAAACAGCAATTTGTCAGCGGCTGTTAAAGCTAAGAAAGATGAATTCTATACTCAGCTTACTGACATTGAAAAAGAAATGCGCTATTATAAAAAACATTTCAACGGAAAAACGGTTTTTTGTAATTGCGACGACCCATTTGAATCAAATTTCTTCAAATATTTTGTCCTTAATTTTAATCGTCTTGGACTAAAAAAGTTAATTGCTACATGCTATTTTTCTTCTCCGATAGTCGGACAACAATTACAGTATCATTGTGATAAAAATGGTCAGATGTCATTTTCCTTCGGGTACGAAACCGAGGTTACAGACGGAGCTAAACGCCCGTATAAAGCCATAGTCACACAAGTGTATGATAAAACTGGTGACGGTGGTGTAGATATGGTGGATGTTGCTGAACTATTTGTATCTGGGGAAAATCAGCTAACAGAATTAGAAGGAGACGGCGATTTTAGAAGTGCGGAATGTTTGGCATTACTTGATGAATCTGATATTGTTGTGACAAATCCTCCATTTTCTTTGTTTAGAGAATTTGTTAATGTCTTAATTCAGAGAGAGAAACATTTTATAATCCTTGGTAATGTAAATGCAATTACCTACAAAGAGTTTTTTCCGTTGATTAGAGGCAACAAGGTATGGATTGGAGCAAGTATACACTCTGGCGACAGAAAATTCTATGTTCCAGATGATTATCCGCTAAATGCTTCTGGTTGTGGTGTGGACGAGGACGGACGTCGATTTATTCGAGTTAAGGGCGTAAGATGGTATACGAACTTGGACATTAGACAGCGCCACGAGGAAATGATTCTTGTAAAAAAATATGCCCCTGAAGTATATGAACACTTTGATAACTATGATGCAATAAATGTTGATGTAACAACAGATATCCCTTGCGATTATGCTGGCTTAATGGGAGTACCTATAACATTCCTTGATAAGTATAGTCCAGACCAGTTCGAAATTATAGGTGTTACCCAGTCGTGGTGTGGAATTGCAAGCAAAATTTATCCAAGACAAATCCAGATAGATAAAAATGGAAAGCGTTCTCAGGTTACTAAGTTGAATGATGGTGCGGCAATTAAGGTTGAGCAACCGCCAGTCAATAAGACCTACTATGAGGTTGAAGGAGAACTTTTTATCAAGACATATGCTCGTGTGATTATTCGTAATAAGCACCCCGAACAACCTAAAGGAGGACAAAGCTAATGGATATAAAAGAATTAAAGGTTACAATAGGCGAAGTATATGAGGGGTACTTTAACGATGCCGAAGAAGGTGTTGTAGGTTACGATGAACTCCTTGATATTCGTCCTAAATATCAGAGGGAATTTGTTTATAAAGACAAGCAGCGTGATGAAGTAATCCGCACCGTAATGAAAGGCTTGCCGCTGAATGTCATTTATTGGTGCAAGGTCAAGAAAGAGGACGGAACAGATGGATTTGAAGTGCTTGATGGTCAGCAGCGTACCATTTCCGTATGCGAATATGTGGATGGCTCTTTCTCTGTTGATGATAAGTATTTCTATAATCTGCCTACGGATAAGAAAAAGCAGATTTTGGATTATCCTCTATTCGTTTATGTGTGCGATGGAACTGATTCTGAGAAACTGGATTGGTTCAGAATCATCAATATTGCTGGCGAACAGCTCACAGATCAGGAACTGCGAAATGCGGTGTATGCCGGTTCATGGGTTTCTGATGCGAAGAGATATTTTTCAAAGACCGGATGTGCTGCAGACACACTTGCTGGAGACTACCTAAAGGGAGCTTCTATCCGTCAGGAATATCTGGAAACGGCAATTCTATGGGCTGCCAGTGCTGAAGGAAAAACGATTGAAGCCTATATGGCTCAGCACCAGAATGACCCAAGTGCAGTTATCCTCTGGAACTATTTCCGTTCTGTGATTGATTGGGTTCAGGCTATCTTCCCTAAGAAACGTAAAGAAATGAAAGGGCTGCCTTGGGGATTGTTCTACAATGTACATGGCAAGAGAACTGACCTCGATCCTAAAAAGCTGGAATTGGAAATTCAACGCCTTATGGGTGACGAAGATGTTACAAAGAAATCCGGTATATATGAGTATTTGCTGACAGGCGAAGAAAAGAAATTGTCCATTCGTACATTTGACCGCCGTGATGCACTGGCGGCTTATGAGAAACAGGGGCATAAGTGTCCTATCTGCGGTGAAACATTCGAGTTTGAGCAGATGCACGCAGACCATATCACACCATGGTCTAAGGGTGGTAAAACTACACCGGAAAACTGCCAGATGCTTTGTCGTGACTGTAATCTGAAAAAAGGTGCGCAGGAATAGATACCAATAGGTATTTGGAAAAATATAGCACTTACGAGGAGGAACTAATTGAAGAATATGTTTAATATCTACTATATCAATAACGAGAAAGCATCAGAAATTTCATTGTTATTTGATAATCAAATAGTAGAAAAAATCACTCGAATCAAGAATACAGAATTAGCAATGGCTGGCGATGGCGATGTTACCACGAGTGCTGCTTCCAAAATTCCTGTTATCGGACAGTATTTACCAAGCATAGATCTGAATGGAAATTTATCTCATAACAGGTCCAATCGAGTGGAAGATACTGTAAAAGTGGTAAGTTCTAAATCGACAATTCTTAAGCCCATTTATGAGAAAGCTAAAGAGGTACGTCGTTTAGATGATAGCAAGGTTGGTAACTTGGTGAAAATTAAGGACGTTTACCTTACCGTTGTAAATTCCGATGATGTGATGGCTACCAAAGCACTGATGAGTGGCTTGGTAAATCAGGTTCCTGTTGAGGGAATTGGTAATATGAACTTCACATCTCTTATGGAAGTTATGTTTAAGGGATCTGCATATGTTCTTTGTGGTGAACTTCCACATAGATTCGGCACTAATGAGCATATGATGCTCAAAATCCCTATGAGCGCTGAAAATGAGATGGAAAGCCAGTACAGTATTTCAGATATTGAGATTGGTAAAGTCACAGTGCTCGGTATTTATCGTGGAGAATTTGATCGTCGTGATGTTGAACGAAAAATCAATCGTATGATGGCACTGAATGATGGTGGAAAGAAGAGCCAGCAGGAGACAAACGATATTCAAGATAGCGGTATGGATATTGAGGATGGCGTTCGAGAAGAAGATAAAAAGGGTATTCGGAATATTTCTCTTGCGCAAGGAAAAGTTCATTACATTGATGTCATTGCCATTATTCAAGACATCAATATTTAGGTGATATCATGGACAGAGTAAGCATTTACGAATACGACAGAAAGAACAGAGAGCGTGTAGTTAAAGCGATTGAGGAAGCAGGTGGACAAATATTAAGTTGGTCTTTTTTTGCTAAGGATCAATCGAAATTTGAACTTCCACCAGGTACTCTTTCAGTCTTTATTGACATATCTTCTTTGTTTTATAATGAAGATCGTGCAGACGCTCTCATCGCTCCAGCTGAGCTCTTGTTGAATATAATTCAACAAGAGCAATCCGTTGCACTGTATGTTATCATTGAACGCCAATACAGCAAACAAGTACGAGATTTACTGTATTATAAGATTGATGAAGTTCTTGACCTTGAGGATTTTCTTGAAATTGAAAAAGACCCAATTCAAAATATCGTTGATATTGATCAATCTGATTTTGAAAATGTTTTGGCCTATCTAAATCAAAATCTTTTTGGAAATGAGCTTTTCAAAAAACGTCTGAAAGAGGAATTGACGAAATATAGACTGTTTAACCGGATTGGGCAACAGCCGATTTTTTCCGTATTGATATGTGGTGCTTCCGGTATCGGTAAAACAGAAGTCGCAAGATTGATTCATCAAAAGTTAGCCGTAGATGAACCTATGATAAAAATCAATTTCGGCAATTACAGTGCTCAAGATGCTCTTAACAGTTTGATTGGTAGCCCACGAGGTTATATAGGCAGTAATAAAGGTGAATTGCCCGACAAGCTTATGCGTAGCCGAAGCAAGGTAATTCTTATAGATGAGTTTGAAAAAGCAAGTAAGGCTGTTTATAACTTTTTCTTACAGTTGCTTGAAGAAGGAAAATTCACAGATTCTTTGGGACGTGAATATGACTTAGATAAATACATCATAATTTTTACTTCCAATATGCCTAAAGAACGAATAGGTGAATTTTTGCCACCGGAACTGCGTTCAAGATTTAGTTATAAATGTGCATTTTGGCCGCTTTCCACACAAGAAAAAGAACAATATGTAGCTTTTAAGAGCGAGCACTATTTAGAAAAAATTAAACATGAGTGTCCTGGGCTTGACAGCACGTTACAGGCTTCAGATATAATAGATATTGATGTTTCACGCTATTCTAATATGCGTGATATCAATAGTGAAATAATGCGTCAAATTACCGACGCATTGTATGCGCAGATCGTTAAGTAGAAACAAAATATCAGCCGAGCAGCTAACCACTGCCCGGCTGATGCTAAATTATGCGAAAATCAATTCTGCGTTGATGAATTCCTCCGCACGGTTGCGGATGTTGTTCATGGCTCCGATCCATGCAAGTTGATTCTGTGCTTTCAGAGACTCGTTGATTCCCTCTTTCTCTGCCAGCTGCGTTACAAGCAAGTCGAGCTTATTTCGAGCCTGAGTATCAATGTCAGAGAGATAGCCGTACAGCTTGCCGCTGAGAACCAGATCAGAGTAGATAATAGGACGGTATTCTCTGAGGTACTGCTGGTGCTTTCTGCCCCAGATACCGATGGTGTGTACTTCTTCCTCTGGGATGACCAGACACGGCAGATAGTATTCTCCATGCAGCTCATACCAAAGACCGTTGCTGTTATCGTAAATGTATTTTTCCATATTGCAAACCTCCATGTATAATTTATTTACAGTAGTACCGAGTGGCTTTGAGGTGAATCAGCCAGCGGAGGTTGCATTGTAGCCAGTGGCTACAAAATGGCTACAGAATTCTTGTAGACGCTACGGATAGCTTGAAATGTGTGGAATATGTGGACGAAAAGCGCACTATCACTGCATATTATCACGAGAAATTAAGGTCTGGCGCTCGAGTGGGAATAAAATAAAAAGGAGCCGTGAAACCTGAAAAATCAAAGGTTTCACGGCTCCTTTTTTTGTGGGCGGAACTAAAATGGAACAGAAAAACACAGCATATTTCCTAGTTATATATTTTATATATAAGTTTTATAAAAACTATGTATTTTACATATAATTAATTCGATGATACAATCCAAGTGTCAAACAAAAGGAGGAAATATAATGAAAAAAGATTACAGTAAGCTGTGGGTTTTATTTAAGTCAATGTTTGCATTGAGTGCATGTACCTTTGGCGGAGGATTTGTTATTGTTTCTTTAATGAAGAAAAGATATGTTGAAGAATTAAAATGGTTAGAAGAAGATGAGATGTTAGATGTAACTGCAATTACACAATCCGCTCCCGGTCCTTTGCCGGTAAATGCATCTGTCATAATCGGATATCGGATTGCAGGCATTATAGGTTCTTTGACAGCGATTTTAGGAACCATCCTTCCGCCTATGATCATCATTTCTGTTATTTCTTTATTCTATGAGCAATTTCGTACGAATCCATATATCAATACTGCATTACAGGTCATGAGGGCCGGAGTTGCAGCTGTCATATTTGATGTTGTGATCAACTTAGCGGCAAATGTTGTCCATACAAGACGCAGCCTGTATATAGGCATGATGATGATTGCGTTTATTGCAACATATGTATTGGATGTCAGCGCTATGATTATCATTCTTACATGTCTTGGAATCGGACTGATTGATCTGATGATTCAAACAACAAAAAACAAAAAGGGAGAAATGAGAAATGTTATTGGCTAAACTGTTTATTGCGTTTATTCAGGTTGGTTTATTCAGTGTGGGAGGCGGTTATGCTGCAATTCCGTTGATTCAGGAGCAGATTGTAAATATTTATGGATTGATGACCTTAAGTGAGTTTTCAGATCTTATTACAGTTGCAGAAATGACTCCGGGTCCGATTTCCATCAATTCCGCAACTTTTGTAGGTATGCGGATTGCAGGAATTCCGGGTGTGCTGCTGTGTACGATTGGATGTATCATTCCATCATTTTGTATTTGCTTACTATTAGCCCATTTTTATTATAAATATAGAAATGTAGACGGGGTACAGGTTGTGTTGGGCTCCATGCGGCCGGCAGTAGTTGCGCTGATTGCTTCTGCTGGAGCTTCAATATTAATGCTGGGGCTTTTTCAGGCAGAACTTTATAATGTTGAGTTCAATAATTTTCGTTTTATAGAATTTGCGATTTTCGCCGGTTCCTTATTTATACTGCGAAGGTATAAAACAAGCGCCATTGCAATTATTCTGGGAAGTGGTATGATAGGTACGTTGATATATGTATTATTAGGCGCTGTTTAAAAGGAAAGGATTTTTATGACCTTACGACACTTAATGATTTTCACTGCAGTTGTAGATGAAGGCGGGATGAATAAGGCCGCAAAAACACTGCATCTTTCTCAGCCGAATATCAGTCAGGCTATCGCAGAGCTGGAGCAGCATTATGGCGTGAAATTGTTTGAACGTCTTTCGCAAAGATTATATCTGACAAAAGAAGGAGAGCTGTTGCTTTCCTTTTCACGCCATATTTTAGATTCCTATAAACAAATGGAAGAAGTGATGAATCAGGCGGTGGAAAAAACACAGATACAAATAGGCTGCAGTGTTTCTGTGGGGACGTGTCTTATTAACCGTATTTTAGATAAGGCTGAAAGGGTTCTTCCGAAATGTGAATTTCAAGTGAAGGTTACAAATTCATCGGAAATTGAGCAGGCATTATTAACGAATCAGATTGATATTGGTATGATTGAGGGAGTTGTTTCAGATGAAAATTTAATAGCGGCTCCCATGTGTAAAGATGAACTTGTCATTGTGTGCGGAAAAGCACATCCGTTTGCAAAGAAAGAAAGTATTTCTCTAAAGGCATTAGAGGGACAAAACTACGTCAGCAGAGAAAGCGGAAGTACAGAGCGGAATCAGTATGAGCAGTTCTTAGAACAAAAAGGAATTAGGCTGAAACGAATTTTCTGCAGTACAAATACGGAGGCAATAAAAAATGCAGTAGTACATGGCAGAGGAATCGCAATATTTTCAAAACGAATGATTGAAAAAGAAGCAGTAGAGGGAAGTTTGATTATAGTGCCTGTAGAGGACATTCATATAATCAGAGATTTTCATTTTATTAGACATAAAAATAAATATATGTCGAAAACATTGCAGATTATGCAGGATATCTGTACTGATTTATAATGGAACGGCAGGTTTTATATCCGGATATCCGGATGATAATCTGAAGATAAAGAATTTTGTAACAGTTCAGCATTGCATCTTCTTGCCCACTTACAGCGGACAAGAAGCGTCGGGTGTCCGCCCTATGAAGCTTCAGGCAGAAAAATTCTTATGAAAGCAAGCTTTCAACGCTTTTTTCTGCCTGAAGCTTCGCATGGCTGAACTGTTACAAGAATTTTGAAAAAACTTAAAAAAACTGTTGACATTTGGCGATACATCTGGTAAGATAATCTTCGCTGTCGGGAACGACAGAAACACAAAAGAAACGACATTGAAAAATGTTAAAAAAACTTTTGAAAAGCTGTTGACAAACGAAAAACAATCGGTTATAATTAATAACCGTTGCGGACGAAAAGTCAAACAACAAAGAAGTTCCTTGAAAATTGAAGATTAAACAGTATGTAAAACCCTGAAAATTCTAACAATTCAAAAGGTTTGGTTTAGACCTTAGGATTTGAGAAAATTCAGAACAAAAACCAAGTAAAAGATAACATTAGCCAAGCTAAGTAATCTTGAATAAGAATCAACTTTAAACATGAGAGTTTGATCCTGGCTCAGGATGAACGCTGGCGGCGTGCCTAACACATGCAA
>NZ_LN999827.1 GCF_001517625.2 Clostridium sp. AT4
TTAAAACCGCTTCGCTCGACTTGCATGTGTTAGGCACGCCGCCAGCGTTCATCCTGAGCCAGGATCAAACTCTCATGTTTAAAGTTGATTCTTATTCAAGATTACTTAGCTTGGCTAATGTTATCTTAAACCGTTTTACTTGGTTTTTGTTCTGAATTTTCTCAAATCCTAAGGTCTAAACCAAACCTTTTGAATTGTTAGAATTTTCAGGGTTTTACATACTGTTTAATCTTCAATTTTCAAGGAACTTCTTTGTTGTTTGACTTTTCGTCCGCAACGGTTATTTATTATAACCGATCGTTTTTCATTTGTCAACAACTTTTTTAAATTTATTTTTTCTTTTTTTCAAACGCCCCTGCGCTCTCTCAGGCGCGAGATATATAATATCAAACATATCTTCATATGTCAACAACTTTTTTAAGATTTTTTATTTTATTTTTTCTCAACCAGGCGTTTCCCTGATTTGTGTGATCAAAAGCGAATATTTAGACAATTTCAGGCTTCCGAAGAAGCCTGAAACCCATCTGCGCCAAAGGCGTTTACAGAAGATATTTCTTTATATATCTCCCTGTATAGGATACCGGGCTTTCCGATACTTCTTCCGGCGTTCCCTTTGCGATCACCGTACCGCCCTTGTCTCCGCCCTCAGGGCCGATATCAATAATATAATCTGCCGTCTTGATCACATCCAGATTGTGTTCGATTACAACTACCGTATTCCCTCCGTCAGAAAGGCGGCGCAGAATCTCGATCAGTTTATGAACGTCAGCAAAATGAAGTCCTGTGGTAGGCTCGTCCAAAATATAGATGGTCTTTCCGGTTCCTCGCTTGGAAAGCTCTGTCGCCAGCTTGATCCTCTGCGCCTCACCGCCGGAAAGTTCTGTGGAGGGCTGTCCCAGACGGATATATCCAAGCCCTACATCATAAAGGGTCTGGATCTTTCTGGTAATGGAAGGTACATTTTCAAAAAACGTCAGGGCATCCTCCACTGTCATATTTAATACATCATAGATCGTCTTTCCCTTATACTTTACCTCCAGCGTTTCTCTGTTATACCGCTTTCCTCCGCAAACCTCACATGGCACATATACATCCGGAAGAAAATGCATCTCAATCTTGATGATCCCATCGCCGGAGCAGGCCTCGCAGCGTCCGCCCTTCACATTAAAGCTGAAACGCCCTTTGCTGTATCCCCTGGCTTTTGCATCACTGGTGGATGCAAACAGATCGCGGATCAGGTCAAATACTCCCGTGTAGGTGGCAGGATTCGATCTTGGAGTACGGCCAATGGGAGACTGGTCAATGGCAATAATCTTATCCAGCTGCTCTGCCCCCTCAATACACTTATGCTTTCCCGGTATGGTTCTGGCGCGGTTCAGCTTCTTCGCCAGAGCTTTATACAGAATCTCATTCACAAGGGAGCTCTTTCCGGAGCCGGATACACCAGTAACGCAGGTCATCACTCCCAAAGGGAAGGATACATCAATATTTTTCAGATTATTTTCCGCCGCCTTTCGCACTGTGATCCAGCCTGCTGGCGTCCGGCGCTTGTCCGGTATGGGAATACGGATGCGGCCGCTTAAGTAAGCCCCGGTAATCGAATCCGGATTTGCCATGATCTCCTCTGCCGTACCTACCGCTACGATCTTCCCACCATGTTCACCGGCCCTGGGACCGATATCCACAATACAGTCCGCTGCCCGCATGGTATCCTCATCATGCTCCACCACCAGAACACTGTTGCCCAGATCCCTCAAATGCAGCAGCGTCTTTAAAAGCTTGTCATTGTCCCTCTGGTGAAGGCCGATACTTGGCTCATCCAGAATATAGGCCACGCCTACCAGTCCGGAACCAATCTGCGTTGCCAGACGGATGCGCTGGGCCTCTCCGCCCGATAAAGTGCCTGTAGCCCGCGAAAGAGACAGATAATCCAGTCCCACATCAATAAGAAAGCTGATCCTGGCCCGGATCTCCTTTAAAATAGATTCTCCAATGGTCTGCTGCATAGGAGTCAGCTTCAGCTCATCCATAAACTCCTTAAACTTCACAATGGACATATTGGTGGCTTCATAGATATTCCTGCCTCCTACCGTTACTGCCAGAGATTCCTTTTTCAGTCTCTGTCCGCGGCACACCGGACAGGGCGTAATACGCATATATGTCTCATATTCCGCCTTGGACGCCTCAGAAAAGGTTTCCTTGTAACGGCGGCTGACATTTTCAATCAGCCCCTCAAAGGCCACATCATAGACGCCTTCGCCTCTCTGGCTCTTATAGCGTACCTTTACCTCATGTCCTCCGGTACCGTACAGCAGGATATCATGGATTTCCTTCGGATATGCCTCAAAGGGCGTATCCAGATCAAAGTGGTACTCTTTCGCCAGAGCATCAAGGATCGCCCTGGTAAAGCTTCCCTTATCCGTGCAGGACTGCCAGCCTAAAACCACGATGGCCCCCTGGTTAATGGACAGGGACGGATCCGGAATCATCAGGCTTTCATCAAATTCCATCTTATACCCCAAGCCAAAGCACTCCGGACAGGCGCCAAAGGGATTGTTAAAGGAAAAGCTTCTCGGTTCTACCTCATCGATACTGATATTGCAGTCCGGACAGGAAAAGCTCTGGCTGAAATTAACTGGCTCCCCTCCGATCACATCTACCGTCATCAGGCCGCCGCTTAAGGCCATAACCGTCTCAATGGAGTCTGTCAGACGATTTTCAATCCCTTCTTTCACTACCAGACGGTCTACCACGATCTCTATATTGTGTTTGATATTCTTTTCAAGATGAATCTCCTCAGAAAGCTCATAGAGATTTCCATCAATCCGTACACGCATATAACCGCTTTTTCTGGCCTGCTCCAGAACCTTTACATGCTCTCCCTTCCGTCCCCGGACCACAGGCGCTAACAGCTGCAGCCTTGTACGCTCCGGCATAGCCATAATCTGGTCTACCATCTGATCAATGGTCTGCTTGTGAATCTCCCTTCCGCACTTCGGACAATGGGGGATTCCCACTCTGGCATAAAGAAGCCTCATATAATCATAAATCTCTGTCACCGTACCCACCGTGGAGCGCGGATTACGGTTCGTGGATTTCTGATCAATGGAAATGGCCGGAGACAGGCCTTCAATGCTTTCTACATCCGGCTTTTCCATCTGTCCTAAAAACTGACGGGCATAGGAGGACAGGGATTCCATATAGCGTCTCTGTCCCTCTGCATAAATCGTGTCAAACGCCAGTGAAGATTTTCCAGAGCCCGAAAGGCCCGTCAAAACCACCAGCTCATCTCTGGGAATATCCACGGAAACATGCTTCAGATTATGTTCGCTGGCTCCCCGGATCTTAATGTATTGCTTTGCCATGGCGTAAACTCCTAAAATCATTTGATGCAATCAGTATATCACATCAAAGCCTGTTTTTCAAACATTTGTTCGATATTACAAAAAAGGAAATTCCTATCTGCACAGACATTCCCTTCCTTTAAAAACCTCGCACATAATTCCGGCTCCCAGACGAAATCCGTCACAGAAGGTCTGGCTTTTTTCTATATAAGTCAGCTCCAGATAATGCTCTAACAGCGCATCAAAACTCTTTCGGCTTTCATCGTCCAGCTTTTTTGAAAATTCCTCGATTTCCTGAACTGACTGTCTGCACAGCCGGTCATACTCCTCATTTCCCTGAATCACGTTTTCTGCCGGAGTTAAATCTCCCGCATACAGCTGCTCCAAAATACTGCTCATCTGTCTTACCTGCCTTTCTTAATTTAGTACATATGTTCGGGTATTTCATCATAACACAGCCCCGGAGCAAATGCAATCGAACAAAACCTTACGATTGCACCCGTCCGGGGCTGTAATCTTTCTTTTATTCTTCCTCTTTCAAGGTATTTTCCCCATCTGCGCTCTGTTTTTCAAAAATCTCCATAAACTCTTCCCCGGTGATCGTCTCCTTATCCAGAAGATAAGCCGCAATCTCATGGAGCTTTGTCTCGTTTTCCTTTAAAATGTGAATTGCCTTTTCATGCTGCTCCCGGACGATCTGAACTACCTTTTCATCAATCCGTTTGGCTGTTTCCGGAGAGCACATCAGAGAGGTATCTCCTCCCAGATACTGATTATTCACCGTTTCCATGGCAACCATGTCAAATTCATCCGTCATGCCATATCGCGTTACCATGGCTCTTGCGATCTTGGTTGCCTGCTCGATATCATTGGAGGCTCCTGTGGTAATAGAATGGAAAATAACTTCCTCTGCCGCCCGTCCGCCTGTAAAGGTGGCAATCTTATTTAACGCCTCATCCCGGCTCATCAGATACCGTTCGCCCTGATCAACCTGCATGGTATATCCAAGGGCTCCTGAAGTTCTTGGAATTATGGTAATCTTCTGAACGGGAGCGCTGTGGGTCTGACAGGCCGCTACCAGAGCGTGTCCCACCTCATGGTACGCCACGATCCGGCGCTCATCCGGCGGAATCACCGCGTTTTTCTTCTGGTAGCCTGCAATGACGGTTTCCACACTTTCCTGAAGATCCTCCTGGCACACCGCCTTTCTTCCAAAGCGCACCGCCCGCAGCGCAGCCTCATTGACAATATTTGCAAGTTCTGCGCCGCTGGCTCCTGCCGTAGCCCTGGCAATGGCATTATAATCTACATCATCGGACATCTTAACCTTCTGTCCGTGTACCTTTAAAATTGCCTCTCTTCCCTTTAAATCAGGCAGCTCTACCGGTACCCGGCGGTCAAACCGTCCCGGACGCAGCAGGGCCGGATCCAGGGATTCCGGACGGTTGGTTGCCGCGAGGATTACCACGCCCTTCTTTCCGTCAAAGCCGTCCATCTCTGTCAGAAGCTGATTTAAGGTCTGCTCTCTCTCATCATTTCCGCTCATACCGCCGCCGTCGCGCTTCTTTCCGATGGTATCGATCTCATCAATAAACACAATACAGGGAGCCTTTTCATTGGCCTGCTTAAAGAGATCTCTCACCTTGGCAGCGCCCATACCCACAAACATCTCTACAAATTCTGAACCGGAAATGGAAAAAAACGGAACATGGGCTTCGCCTGCCACAGCCTTTGCAAGAAGGGTTTTTCCCGTTCCGGGAGGGCCTACCAAAAGAGCGCCCTTTGGCAGATTGGCTCCGATATCCGCATATTTTTCCGGATTGTGAAGGAAATCTACAATCTCCTTTAAAGCGTCCTTGGCCTCTTCCTCTCCAGCCACGTCACGAAACGTAACGCCGGTTTCATTTTCCCCGTAAATCTTTGCATTGGACTTGCCAAAGGTCATGGCGTTTCCGCCGCCCATGCGCTTTGCCATCATCCGCGCCATAATCTGTCCGATGACTACAAACATCAGGATTGGGAAAATCCATGTCATCAGAAAATTAACCAGGGGGGATTCCTTGTGCGGGATCTGTTTGGTATAAACCTCCACCCCTGCCGCTGAAAGCTTGGCCTCCAGTTCATCTTCCGTAACCATATTTCCTGTCTTGTAGGTTATGGCAGACCACTGGGGTCTGGCTCCCTCCTCCGGCTTTAACGAATAAACAATCTCTGTATTGTCACTGCTTACATATGCCTCTTTGATATTTCCCGCATCCAGCTGAGCCGTAAACTCACTGAACGGCACCTCCATGGAGCGTTCCATCATAGACGGGAATACAAGTGCATTTAAAACCATCACGACCAGAAGGACGATGATGTAATAATAGAGAAACGGCTTTTTATTTCCGTCATCGCTGTTTTTTATACCCATACAGTTTCTTCCTTTCCCAGACCGGCTGCGCATATTTTACCACCGCCGCTGTATATAGCTAAGATAATACCAATTTTACCTTTTATCAATAGACTTTATCAAATATTCTCATAATTTATTGGAATTTAATCAAAAAATCCCGCAGCTGGCACATACAGCGCCGAAGCCGCAGGATTCCCTGTTTTATAATACCTTGCTTAAAAAACTCTTTAAACGCTCATTTTTAGGATTTGTGAAAAATTCCTCAGGAGCTGCCTCCTCCATAATATAACCGCCGTCCATAAACAGAACGCGGGTAGCTACCTCTCTGGCAAAGCCCATCTCATGGGTAACGACCACCATCGTCATCTTCTCTTCTGCCAGATCGCGCATAACGTTTAATACTTCTCCTACCATCTCCGGATCAAGGGCTGAGGTAGGCTCATCAAAGAGCATCACATCCGGCTTCATGCAGAGAGCTCTCACAATAGCGATTCGCTGCTTCTGTCCTCCGGAAAGCTGGCTGGGATAAGCATGGGCACGGTCTGCCAGCCCCACGCGCTCTAACAGCCGCATGGCCTCTTTTTCTGCCTCCTCCTGGCTGATTCCCTGAAGCTTTACAGGGCCGATGGTAAGATTTTTCATAATGTCCATATGAGGGAACAGATTAAACTGCTGGAATACCATTCCCATCTTCTGGCGATGCTTATCAATGTTTGTCTTTGGATCTGTGATATCGGTTCCCTCAAAGAAAATATGGCCTCTGGTGGGCTCCTCCAGACGGTTTAAGCACCGAAGGAAAGTACTCTTTCCGGAGCCGGAAGGTCCGATCACGAAAACCACATCGCCTTTATTGATATCTACACTGATATCCTTTAATACATCTACGGCTCCAAAGCTTTTCCCAAGACCCTGAACATGGATCAGCGCTTCTTCTTTCTTATTACCGCTCATTCTGACGCAGCCTCCTTTCCAGAATCTGGATCAGTTTTGTAAAGATCAATACAATCGTAAGATATACCAGCGCCACTGCGATCAAGGGCATAAATGCGCTGTAGGTCCTGCTTCGTATAATATCGCCGCCCTTGGTAAGATCCTGAATGGCAATATAACCCGAAACAGAGGTTTCCTTTAAAAGAGAAATAAACTCATTACACAGGGTAGGAAGCACAACCTTAAATGCCTGAGGCATAATGATGTAGCGCATGGTCTGAAAATAGTTAAAGCCAAGGCTTCGTCCTGCTTCCATCTGTCCCGGATCGATCGACATGATACCGCTTCGGAAGATTTCAGCTACATAAGCGCCGGAATTGATTCCAAAAGCCATAATCGCCACGATCACCTTGTCGATGCGTGCGCTGCCGAATACAACAAAATAGATGATCAGCAGCTGTACTACAACCGGCGTTCCGCGGATTACGGTCAGATAAATCTGACAGATCACATTGAGGAATTTAAGTTTTCCCGTTTTATCATGGGTGGAGCGGATCATTCCCACAATAAAGCCCAGCACAATACCCATAAGGCAGGCAAAGCAGGTGATGATCAGAGTTGTCTGCAGACCATCTGTAATATAACGCCACCGATCCTCAGATATAAAATTTAAATAAAATGCATTTGTAAAATTTTCCCACATTCCACTTTTCCCTTTCTTTTATGAATGTGTAAGCCAGAACAGTTCCTTCGTTCCGGAATCTGTCTCACCTCTGCTTGCTGCTCTGTGACGGGACGCAGACAGACAGCCGCCCGCAGCAGATTTCAGACAGGCTCCGGAAAAGACCCGGCCCGCACCTGGCGGACCGGATATTGGCTGATTCTTATTCTGCTGTGATGTATTTTGCTACGATCTCATCCAGAGTCCCCTCGGACTCTAACTCAGAAAGTGCGCCGTTGATCTTGTCAAGGAGTTCTGTATTTCCCTTCTTAACAGCAATCGCATATTCCTCCTCTGTAAAGGCCTCATCTAACATTTTGATGCCCTCAGTCTCAGCTACGAACGTCTTTGCCGGCTCGCCATCGATCACAACTGCATCGATCTTGCCCTGGCTTAATGCCTGAACAGCCTCAAAACCCTTGTTGTAACGCTCTACGGTCGTTCCCTCTGCCTCCAAATCGGAAACATAGATATCGCCGGTGGTTCCCAGCTGAACGCCTACTACAACACCCTTTAAGTCATCCGGGCCTGCAATCGCGCTGTCTTCTTTTACGATGATCATCTGGGATGCCTTTGCGTAAGTATCAGAAAAATCTACAGACACTTTTCTGTCCTCAGTTACGGTCATGCCAGCCAGACCCATATCGGCCTTTCCGGAAGTAATTTCAGGAATAACGGAATCAAATGCTACATCCTCGATCTCTAATTCCATGCCCATCTTATCTGCAATGGCTTTTGCGATCTCTACGTCAATGCCAACGATCTCGCCGCCGTCATGGTACTCATAAGGCGGGAACTCTGCGTTGGTTGCCATTACCAGAACACCGCCTGCTGCTTCGGTCTCTTCCTTAGCCGCTGTGGTCTCTTCTGCCTTTGGGTCCTCTGCCTTGGTATCCTCTGCTTTTGCCTCTGTCTTAGCTGCTGTGGTCTCTGCAGCAGAACCGCCGCAGGCAGTTAACGATGCTGCCATTAAAGCTGCTGTAAATGCAAGTACATATTTTTTCATAATGCTCTCTCCTCTTTCCGTTTTGCTTAATCATGCATATGTATGCATAAATATAAATTCAGTAACGTTTTATATTATAGACACTTTTTTCATTTTCGCAAGAGGTAATTTTTGATTCACCTCATTTTGTCCGGTTTTTACTGTAAAACATTGCTTCGGGCTGCCTGAATCAGATGCTTTGCCAGTACTGCAGTGGTTACGGCTCCTACGCCTCCCGGCACTGGTGTAAGGAGAAGGTTCCGGCTCTCCATGGATGCCTGATCCACATCACCGCAGAGTTTTCCGTTTTCGTCCACATTAATGCCCACATCGATCACCACCGCGCCATCTGATACCCAGCTTTCTTCCACCATTCCCGCCTTTCCTGCCGCAGCTACTAAGATCTCAGCCTGCCGGCAGATTTCAGGAAGCTCTTTGGTGCGCGTATGGCAGATCGTCACGGTAGCGTTTTCCTTAAGGAGCAGCATGGACAGCGGTTTTCCTATTACCATGCTCCGTCCGATCACTGCCGCACGCTTTCCTTCTATAGAAATGTTATTTGCTTTCAGTATCTCGATCACCGCCTCTGCAGTACAGGGTGCAAAGCCGGAAGGATCTCCTGAAAACACCTTTGCAATGTTTACCGGTGAAATACCATCCAGATCCTTTCCAGGATCGATCATGGCTTCAATCTCCTTCTCCTTTATCTGCCCCGGAAGCGGGCGCAGAAGCAAAATGCCCGTAACATCCGGATCCTTATTGATCTTCTGAAAGGCTTCTTTAAACTCTTCGTCTGAAATATCCTTCGGAAATACAAAGGTCTGCACCCTCAGCCCAAAGGCTTCCATCTTTTTTACAGCACTTCTTTCATAGGACATATCGTCCGGTTTTTCTCCTACCCGGATAATGGCAAGCTTGGGAACCGATCCCTGAAGCTGTTTTATTTCCTCCGCAGCCCACTCTCTGATGGCAGCAGAAACAGGAGCGCCCTTTAAAAATTCCATTTTCATTTCCTCCTCATGTTTAATGGTTCTGTGTCATCAGCCCTGAAGCTGCTTTACTATTTTTTCATAGATCCGATCCGCAGCGTCTGTCCCTTCTTTTGTAAGACGCTTCGCTTCACGGTTCAGTTCTTCTGCCCTTTTGCGATCCTTCATGGATCGGGTATTGATATACACGTTCATCACAGCCCCCAAAATGGCAGTACGGACAAACTGAACGCCTACTCCCACATCACTGACCGCCATAACGCTTCCCTTCTCTGCCAGCTCCTTTAAAATCCCCAGCATTTCTGCTGCCTTTTCCATGATTTCCAGAGGAACATAGCTGGCCTGTACAAGCCGTTCCTCCATTACCTTTTCCTTATATGCCTTTTCTTCCTCCGTTGATGAGGGGAGGCGGTAACATTCTGCCAGAGGGGCAAACACCTCTGCATCCTTATCTGCCAGCATCAGAAATTCCTGCTGAAGACGTTTCAGCTCTCTTTCATAGTTCAGCATATCCTGCTCTGCCTGCGCATACCTCTTCTTTCCCAGGGTCAGGTGTACCACCATCTGTCCCAGGCTGTCTCCCAGTGCGCCTGCAAGAGCAGAGGCTCCTCCGCCGCCCGGTACGGGGGCTTTAGATGATAATAATTCCAGATAATCTTTAATCTGTGCTTCTGCTGTCATGATCATATGCATCCTTTCTACTGTACTTTAATGCCTTAATCCTGTCCCCCATCATACCACGACCTGCCTCTGTGCCACAAGGACTTTTATACTTGAGTTTCCGCATTTTGCAGTGCGCTCTGGCATCTGGTGTTCAGGACGACTTTGAAGGCCATAAGAAAACCGGAGCCCTGAACACCAGACGCCGGAGTGCGGTGTAAAGTGTGGAAACTCAAGCTTTTATAAAAGAGATTTCCTTAAAAAAGCCCTCTGCGCAGTGTATCCACAACAGCCTTGGCAGACCGCTCTGCAGCCGGCAGCGTGAATCCCCGTTCGTTGATATGCTCCAGATAATGTGCGTCTGAATTACTGATGATGCGGCAGTGCTCCAGATAAGGGTGTTCCCGTTTCAGAGAATGAAGCTTCTTCATATCCTTCAGTTCCACAGTCTGAAAGGAGCTGTCCGGAGGAATAAAGCCCAGATTGGCAATGAGGCTGTTGGAATTTTTATCAATATGGGCCGGAAACATGACACCCCCGTAGGAAGCCGCCTTTTCCCACACCCCCTCAAAAGACAAATTAACGGCATTGATAAGCAGACAGGATTCTTCCCTGTAGACAGAATCATTTTCATCATAAATCTGCTGTTTTCCAAAAATTTCCGGGCGATTTTTTACCTTAATGAGACGGCTGTACACAAAGCGGTCAAATTCCATCGCCTGATAAAGCTCCGGAAACAGACAGACTGCGTGGACTTCCTCTGAAGTTGTCAGTTCCATCCCCGGAATCCCGATGATCCCGTATTCCTTCGCCGCAGCCAGGAACGCAGGGCAGTTTTTACAGCTGTTGTGGTCTGTGAGAGCCACTGCATCCAGCCCTTTTAACGCTGCCATTCCCGCAATATTGGCCGGCGTCATATCATCATCCCCACAGGGCGATAAGCAGGAATGGATATGAAGATCATATGCCAGCTCTGTCATTTTAACAGCTCCTTTACAGCCAGGGCCGTCTCAAATACCGGTTCCTCTGTCCGCAGCACCGTGATCCCCTGAAGAGCAGCCTTCTTCACAGCAGCCTCATCCAGCATGGCGCCCTCTGCCAGAATCACACAGGCCGCATCCGCAAGAGCTGCCACTGCCAGCGTATTTAAGTTTCCCATTACCGTAACCCAGGCACAGCCTGCCGGAGCCCGTCCCATGGCAATGCTTAAAAGATCGCAGCAAAAGGGCTTTGTGATGCTCCGGTCTGTATCGTCCCCTATATTAATCTCCTGAAAAACATTTTTATCAATCAGTTCCTGTACGGTCATTCTTCCTCCCCCTCTTCCCGGCTGTCCAGAGAAGACATCTCATCCGAAATCCGCCGTATGCACTCTTTTAATGTATTTAAGGTATCCTGGCTGCTTTTATCCTTGCTGTGAAGATCGTCTGCCAGTATGGCTACCTCCTCAGAAAGCCTGTGGAGATTTTCTCTCAGATAATACACGCAGTCGGTCTCACTGGCCTCTCCCCGGACAATGTCCTCCGCCAGGGCTTTACAGGTAGGAGCTCCGCAGGAACCGCAGTCCAGTCCCGGAAATTTCTTCACAAGCCGCTCCGCCTGATTTAAACGCAGAAAGCTTTCCATCATATTATTTCCCAGATTAAATACGGGTTCAAACTGGATCTGCGTTGTCCATTTTACCGCATCCAGCTCACCATCCTCCATATGGTTTCTGGCAACAGGCATATATTTGCGCAGGCGCTTTAGCTTCACCTCTGCCACATAGGGATTTTCCACCGTAAGCACACCGCCCACACAGCCTCCGTTGCAGGCGTTCAGCTCCACAAATTTCAGATTGGTAAACTTCTGATCTTCCATATCCTCTAACACACGGATCACATTTTCAATACCGTCCGCTGCCAGATAATTTTCCGTAAACAGCCCGCTGGCTTCCCCGCCGCTGTGCCCCCAGCTGATGCCGATTTTTCCGGAAGTTCCAATAGCTGGATAATCCTCTCCCGCTACCGACTTCATGGCTGCTAACAGTCTGGGATACACATCCTTGATAGCAAGCACCTTGTCCACCTGGCTCTTTTCCGTACCAAGAGGCGCTCTCACATAGGTTACCTTGGAGGGGCAGGGAGAAATAAACATAATTCCTATCTTCTCTCTGGGAAGCCCCGTTTTCTCCATGGCCCTTCTGGCCGCCAGAATAGCCGCTACCTCTACCGGGGGATTTAAAGGAAGCAGGTGAGGAATCAGGGATGGAAAACGCACCCGGATCAGCCGCACCACAGAAGGACAGGCGGTACTGATCAAAGGAAGCTGTTCCTCATGATCGGATATGTACTGTCTGGTGGCTTCACTGACCAGCTCTGCCGCCGCGCTGACCTCGAATACATCATCAAAGCCCATACGAAGAAGGGCCTTTAACACAATATTAGAGTCATCCAGATTGTTGAACTGGCTGTACAGAGACGGCGCCGGAAGCGCCACCGTATATTCGTACTGATTCATCGTATCCAGCTTATCGTAGGTTGCGTGTTTTGCATGATGAGGGCAGACGCGGATGCACTCTCCGCAGTCTATGCAGAACTTTTTATTGATGCTTGCCTTTCCCCCTCGGACGCGGATGGCCTCTGTAGGACAGCGCTTAATGCAGTTAATGCAGCCTTTGCACAGAGAAGGGTCAAGCCGCACGGAATGATAGAATTTATCCATTCCTCCACCCCCTCAGATATATACTGTCATGGTGATCTTTGTTCCCTCTCCGATCCGGGTATCGATCTCCATCTGGTCTGAATATTTTTTCATATTGGGAAGCCCCATCCCCGCTCCAAAGCCCAGAGAACGGATCTCATCCGGAGCCGTGGAATATCCGGCCTGCATCGCCAGCTCCACATCCTTAATCCCCGGCCCTTTGTCATCCAGGATCATATCGATCTTTTCCGGAGTAATCTCTACTGTAATCTCCCCTCCGTCTGCATGGATTACCATATTGATCTCCCCCTCATACATGGCGATGGCCACCTTCCGGATGGCCTCCGGATTCACCCCCATCTGCTTGAGCTTGCGCTTTACATCGCTGCTGGCTTCCCCTGCCCGTGTAAAATCCTCTCCGGATATGGGATATTTTAAAATAATTGCTTCTTCCATAGAAAATCTTTCCTTCCTGAATTTCCATATATCGTCGTATCAGCGCAGCACTCTCTAGATTGCCCCGCTGTTAAGCCCTGCCTGATAAAGCATTCCGCAGGAAGAAAACATCCTGTGTCCGGTGGCAAGAACCACAAGATCCCTCTCCCTTGCCATCTCAAGCATACTTTCATCCGGCTTTTTTCCTCTCACAAATATAATGCACACAATATCAAGCATCTCTGCTGTACGGATCACCTGGGGATTGCACAATCCTGTCAGCAGTACGGAATGATCCTTTGAAAATGCCAGCACATCGCTCATCATATCAGAGCCGCAGGCAGACCTTACCTCCCTGTCCAGATGCTCCTCTCCGGCCAGCACCCTGGCGCCTAATACCTCTCTTACATCTCTCACTGTCATACGCGTTCTCTCCTACCTGTTTGGTTCTGTGTTTCCGGCTACTGTCAGCATATCATTTATCCCCAATTCTTTCAATAAATATGTCTCTGTTTTTGCACATTTTATCCGCAATTCCACACAAAGTTTTTGACACATTTTCCCAGAAATGTAGATTTTTTTGACTATATGTGTTAGAATATTAACACATTGCATAATGTACAACGACGAGGAGGTAAAAACGATGGCGTGCAAAAAACAGACGGTTCCCTTTCGGGGAACACCTGAGCAGGAGGCCGCGCTGAAAGCGGTAATTGCTGATCTTAAAAGCCAGCCGGGCGCTCTGATGCCGGTGATGCAGAAGGCTCAGGAAATTTATGGATATCTTCCCATTGAAGTGCAGACCATCATCTCAGACGAGATGGAGGTTC
This sequence comes from Clostridium sp. AT4, assembly GCF_001517625.2. Lineage (GTDB taxonomy): Bacteria > Bacillota > Clostridia > Lachnospirales > Lachnospiraceae > Enterocloster. The sequence continues at coordinate 13,972 of NZ_LN999827.1, forward strand.
CGTTAGAAAAGGTTTACGGCGTAGCGACCTTTTATGCACAGTTTGCCTTACAGCCCAAGGGACAGTATAAAATTTCTGTCTGTCTGGGAACAGCCTGCTATGTGAAGGGTTCCGGGGAAATCTTTCACAAGCTGGAGGAAATTTTAGGGATTACCAACGGTGAGTGTACACCGGACGGCAAATTCTCACTGGATTCCTGCCGCTGTGTAGGCGCCTGCGGACTGGCTCCTGTTATGATGATCAACGGAGAAGTTTACGGCCGTCTTACCCCCGACGACATTCCGGGCATTTTAGCCAAGTATAACTAGCCTATGATGCCGGAAATTTCCTTAAATATACTGGATGTAGCAGAAAATTCCACACGGGCAGGCGCCTCTCTTGTGACTATAAACGTCACAGCAGATACAGACGCCGACCGTCTGACCATACAGATCGGGGATAATGGCTGCGGCATGAGCGAAGAACAGCTTTCCCATGTAACAGACCCCTTTTACACCACCCGCACAACGCGGAAGGTAGGACTGGGCGTTCCTTTTTTTAAAATGGCTGCCGAAAGCGCCGGAGGGAGCTTTTCCATCCATTCCCAGATTGGAGAAGGCACAGAGGTGACTGCCGAATTTGGCTTATCCCACATTGACCGTATGCCTCTGGGGGATATAAACAGCACCATCCACAACCTGATCGTGTATCATCCGGACACGGATTTTTGCTATACATATACATACAACGGAGCTTCCTTTACCCTTGATACCAGGCAGATGAAGGAGATCCTTGGCGGTATTCCATTAAATACGCCGGAAGTATCCGCCTATATTTTGGAATTTCTGAATGAAAATCAGAAGGAAACCGACGGCGGCGCATCGCTGTGACCGCTGCCCCTTAGACAGAAGGAGGTTTATAACCCATGAAAACTCTTGCTGAATTACAGGCCATCCGCGAACGGATGCAGAGCCAGGTAAACCTGCGCGCGGAAGACCATAACCATACCCGCGTAGTAGTAGGCATGGCCACCTGCGGAATCGCCGCAGGTGCCAGACCTGTTCTCAATACCTTTGCCCAGGAGATCCAGTCCAGAGGCCTTACAGACCGCATCAGCGTAACTCAGACCGGCTGCATCGGGCTGTGCCAGTATGAACCCATTGTTGAGATCATGGAACCCGGCAAGGACAAAATTACATATGTAAAAATGAACCCTGACAAGGCCTTAGAGGTGATCGAGCGCCATCTGGTCGGCGGACACCCGGTTGAGAAATATACCATGGGCGCTGCAGGATTAAAATAAAGGAGGGACTATCTATGTATCGTTCACATGTGCTTGTCTGCGGCGGTACCGGATGTACCTCTTCCGGAAGCCCCCAGATCATGGATATATTAAAAAATGAATTAAAACGCCAGGGACTGGAGGAGGAAGTAGCGGTTGTAGAAACCGGCTGCCACGGCCTCTGTGCCCTGGGCCCGATTATGATCGTTTACCCGGATGCTACCTTTTATTCAATGGTACAGCCCGGAGACATCCCTGAGATCGTATCCGAACATCTCTTAAAGGGTCGTGTAGTAACCCGTCTTCTCTATCAGGAGACCGTAAGCCCCACTGGAGGCATCAAGGCCTTAAGCGACACAGACTTTTATAAGAAGCAGCACCGTATCGCCCTTCGCAACTGCGGTGTTATTGACCCTGAAAATATCGAAGAATACATCGGAACCGGCGGCTATCAGGCTCTGGGAAAGGTTCTTACGGAAATGACCCCGGAGGATGTGATCCAGACCCTTTTAGACGCAGGCCTGAGAGGCCGCGGAGGCGCAGGCTTCCCCACCGGCTTAAAATGGAAGCTCTGCCGTCAGAACGACGCAGACCAGAAGTATGTCTGCTGTAATGCAGACGAGGGCGATCCCGGCGCATTTATGGACCGTTCCGTGCTGGAGGGCGATCCCCATGCAGTGCTGGAGGCCATGGCCATCGCCGGCTATGCCATCGGTGCAAACCAGGGCTATATCTACGTCCGTGCCGAATACCCCATCGCAGTAGAACGCCTGCAGATTGCCATCAAGCAGGCCCGCGACATGGAACTTTTAGGCAAAAACATTTTCGGAACCGGCTTTGATTTTGATATTGACCTCCGTCTGGGCGCAGGCGCTTTCGTCTGCGGCGAGGAAACGGCTCTTATGACCTCCATTGAGGGAAAACGCGGTGAGCCAAGGCCCCGTCCTCCATTCCCGGCGCAGAAGGGCTTATTCGGAAAGCCAAGCATCTTAAATAACGTAGAAACCTACGCCAATATCCCTCAGATCATCTTAAACGGTCCAGAATGGTTTGCTTCCATGGGTACGGAAAAGTCCAAGGGCACCAAGGTATTTGCCCTGGGAGGCAAGATCAACAACACCGGTCTGGTAGAGGTTCCCATGGGAACCACCCTAAGGACCGTAATCGAGGAAATCGGCGGCGGCATCCCCGGCGGAAAGAAGTTCAAGGCCGCACAGACCGGAGGACCTTCCGGCGGCTGTATCCCGGCTGAACACTTTGATATCCCCATTGACTATAACAACCTGATTGCCATAGGTTCCATGATGGGCTCCGGCGGTCTGATCGTTATGGATGAGGATGACTGTATGGTAGACATTGCCAAATTCTTCCTTGAATTTACTGTGGAGGAATCCTGCGGCAAGTGTACTGCCTGCCGTATCGGCACCAAACGTATGCTTGAAATCCTCACAAAGATCACCAAGGGACAGGCCGATATGGCTGACCTGGATAAGCTGGAAGAACTCTGCTACTATGTAAAGAACAATTCCCTCTGCGGCCTGGGACAGACAGCCCCCAATCCGGTGCTGTCCACCCTGCGCTATTTCCGCGACGAGTACGAGGCCCATATCAAGGAGAAGCGCTGTCCTGCCGGCGTCTGCAAGGCGCTCTTATCCTACAACATTGACCGTGACAAGTGCCGCGGCTGTACTCTGTGCGCCCGCACCTGTCCTGCCGGAGCAATCATCGGCTCTGTAAAGAATCCGCACATTATTGATCAGAACAAGTGCATCAAGTGCGGTGCCTGCATGGAGAAATGTAAGTTCGGCGCAATCTACAAAAAATAAAAGGGAGGGAATAGACGATGGAAACGATCAAACTGAAAATCAACGGCATTGAAATCACTGCTCCCAAGGGCTCAACCATCCTGGAGGCAGCAAGACTGGCGCATATCGAGATCCCTACCTTATGCTTCTTAAAAGAGATCAACGAAATCGGCGCCTGCCGCGTATGTATTGTCGAATTAAAAAATGGAAAGCTGGTTACTTCCTGCGTATATCCTGCGGAAGACGGAATGGAAGTATTTACCAATACTCCAAAGGTCATGGATTCCAGAAAAAAGACCATCCAGCTTTTATTATCCAACCATAACCGCTCCTGCCTGTCCTGCGTACGCAGCGGACACTGCGAGCTTCAGGAGCTGGCACGAGAGCTTGGCGTAGAGGATGAGGGCTATTATGACGGCGAGACCACACCCTCTGAGATCGATACCTCTGCCGCCCATATGATCCGTGACAACAGCAAATGTATTCTCTGCCGCCGCTGCGTGGCAGTCTGCAGCGAGGTACAGGGGATTGGCGTCATCGGCGCCAACAACCGGGGCTTTGCAACTGAAATCGGCTCTGCCTTCGGTATGGGCCTTGGCGAGACCTCCTGTGTATCCTGCGGCCAGTGTATTGCCGTCTGTCCTACGGGAGCCCTTCAGGAAAAGGACTGCACGTCCGAGGTATTTGCAGCCATTGCAGATCCTTCCAAGCATGTGATCGTACAGACTGCTCCTGCTGTCCGTGCCGCTTTAGGCGAAGAATTCGGCCTTCCCATCGGCACCAATGTGGAAGGAAAGATGGCTGCCGCCCTGCGCCGTCTGGGATTTGATCGCGTATTTGATACAGACTTTTCCGCTGACTTGACCATCATGGAGGAGGCACATGAATTTTTAGACCGCGTGAAAAACGGCGGTGTCCTGCCTATGATCACCTCCTGTTCTCCCGGCTGGGTTAAATACTGTGAGCACTATTTCCCGGATATGACGGAAAATCTTTCCACCTGCAAATCCCCTCAGCAGATGTTCGGAGCCATTGCCAAATCCTACTATGCTGAGAAGATGGGCATTGATCCAAAGGATATCGTATCTGTCAGCGTTATGCCCTGTACGGCAAAGAAGTTCGAGATCGGAAGAGAGGACGAGGCGGCAAACGGCGTTCCGGATGTGGATATCTCCATCACCACCAGAGAGCTGGCCCGGATGATCCGCAAGGCAAGGATCCGCTTCCTGGATCTGCCGGATGAGAGCTTTGACGAGCCTTTAGGCCTTGGCTCCGGTGCAGGCGTGATCTTCGGCGCTACGGGAGGCGTTATGGAGGCTGCATTAAGAACTGCAGTTGAGACACTTACCGGCGAAGAGCTTCCAAAGCTTGAATTTCACGAGGTCCGCGGCACTGCAGGCATCAAGGAAGCCACCTATCATGTGGCAGATATGGATGTAAAGGTAGCGGTCGCCTCCGGCCTTGGAAATGCCAGAGAGCTGCTTAAAAAGGTAAAGTCAGGAGAGGCAGATTACCACTTCATCGAGATCATGGGCTGTCCCGGCGGCTGTGTCAACGGCGGCGGCCAGCCTCAGCAGCCGGGTTATATCCGCAACACGGTGGATATCTGCGGCTTAAGAGCTAAGGTTCTCTATGACAGCGATGAGGCAAATACCATCCGCAAATCCCATGAAAATACGGCGATTAAGGAGTTATATGCCACCTATCTGGGCGAGCCCGGAAGCGAAAAGGCGCACCATCTGCTCCATACCAGCTATGTAAAGAGAAGTATTAATCAGCACTGATCGGAACTAAAAACAGAGATGCCGGCGTCACTCCGGCATCCCCTTAAATAAAAAGCTTCCCCGCAGGACGAACCATCTGATCGTCTGCGGGGAAGCTTTTATTTATGGTTCATCCGTTTCCTTCTCTTCTTCCTGTTCCTCTAACATCTCATTTTTTTCAGGATCCCACCAGGTAAATGAGGCCGGAACCGGCGGACGTGAACCGGAAGGCTGCAAACCAGAGGGCTGCGAACTGACGGGCTGTACATCCGAAACCTGTGGATCAACAGGCTGCAAATCTGAAACCTGTGGATCAACAGGCTGCAAATCTGAAACCTGTGGATCGACAGGCTGCAAATCGGCAGATTTTAGGGGATCGGCTTCCTCCACCGGTTCCCTATGGACGGGAGGTTTTTCCATCTTTTCCTCCTTCCAGCGGACGGTAACCTTAAAGAGGTCATCCTCTGCTTCCAGCTTCATCGTACCGCCCTGGGCCTCAGTAAAGCTTCTTGCAATGGCAAGCCCCAGGCCGGAGCCTTCCGTATTGCGGGATTCATCCCCCCGTACAAAGCGCTCTGTGAGCTCATCCGGGGATACCGTTAATTCATGTTCTGAAATATTTCGCATAGAAACAGCCACATAGCCGTTTTCCTCCCGCCTGATCTGGATATAGGCTCTGGTTCCCTTCATGGCATACTTTGTAATATTTACCATGAGGTTTTCAAAGATACGGCAAGTTTTCTGGCCGTCCAGATGAAGGTATATTTTTTCCTCCGGCAGCTGGAAACGGAAGTCCACACCGCTCTTTTCAATCTTGTCGGCCAGCTCGCAGCGCACCTGCTTTAACAGGCTGACAATCTCCACCTCTTCCAGGTGGAGGGTCACGGTACCGCTGTTTGCCTTACTGACCTCAAAAAGATCTTCGATCAGCTCCTTCAAGCGCATGGCTTTGCGGTCCAGTACCTGGATATAGGAACTGCGCTCCTCTTCTGACAGATTTTCCTGCTTTAAGAGATTGATATAAGTGATAATCGCCGTCAAAGGCGTCTTTAGATCATGGGACACATTGGTGATCAGCTCCGATTTGGTATGCTCGCTTTTTACCTCCTGGGCCACTGCTTTTTTAAATCCGTCCCGGATATGGGAAAGCTGTTCCTTGAGAGGCTCAAAAATCCCCAGATCTTCATCAAACTCCACATCCAGATTTCCCTCTGCCATGGCATTAATGCCCTTTAAGAGAAGCTGATATTTTTCTTCCATTTTTCCCCAGTATTTCTTAAAAAGGAAAAACAGTACCAGAGAGTAGATTACTAACGCCCCAATCCCCCAGAACCACAGGCAGGAAATGAGAGCCAGAATAATAAAATTGGCAATCACAGCCTTTCCAATGATCCGCGTGGACTTTCCTTCCCAGTCTGTATTGGAAAAGAGATCCAGACCCTTCAGAGTCCAGCGCTTGCAAAAGCGCAAAAATCGTCCAAGCCAGGTGCGTTCCTTAAAATAGCGCCACAGTCCCAGAGTAAATACGGCCCGTATACAGGTAATTCCCCAGTAAAGAATACCGTAAATGATGATCCAGAACATGACATTGATCAGCAGCGTCATCATATGCGCCGCTCCATCTGTAAATCCGGCCTGCAGCCACTCTCTGGATAAACGGCCTTCCATGGTTGCATGGATCAGATCTACCGGAATACTGCTGATCACAGTAGCGAACCACAGCGTTCCACTGGCACATAGGGGTTCAAAGGACAAACGGCACAGTGCGCTGCGTCCTATCTCCAGGGAACGGATTCCCGGAAGTGCAAGAGCTGTGAGCGTAATCACTGCCGCGATCGCACATACAACGGAAAAATATCCGCCTCCGCTCTGGTAATCCCAGCTTCTAACCCCTGTTTCCTCTATATCACTGCCATAAAAACTGCTGCCCGCATTGGATAGATCACAGATAAAATGAATCTTCATATCCTTTGGCCCCTGAAACTCCACTCCGCTGCTGCGGTACTGGCTTCCCAGACGGGTCTCAATAGGATCATAAAACTCATAGGAGGTCATTGACTGGAACATACGGCTGCAGCTGTCCCCATCTCCCGCTATATCGGAAATACTTAATCTGCCTCCGGAAGCAAATTCCGCCGTAAACCGGATTTCATTCGCCCCGATTCCCCTTGAAAACACACTTTCTGCATCAATTACATTGCTGCGCAGACACTGTCCGTCAGGGCCTGTGACCATGTAACGGATCAGAGTTCCATTGTAGCGTTCATACATCTCTTCCCAGCGCCGTCCCAGTTCTTCGATCTGAGACTGGGCTTCATGCATCATTTCCAACTGATCCGTCTGCTCCGGGAGCTCATACTCACCCTCATAAGTGATGTCTTCTTCCATGTATGCGTCTTTCTCTGCTTTGGCTATCTTTTCATCCAGTCCCGGCAAAAAGGTCTGGGAATAGGTCAAAATCCCGCCCTTTTCCTCCTGCTTTTGCTGATGCCAGATCACATAGCTGAAATTCATAACCTGTGTTGCCAGATTGTCAAAGCGTCCGGTGTCATTTTTCCATTCCTGCCGGCTTAGGCTGCTCTGGTTTACAGCTTTTTGTTTCATATAGGGATAAAATCCCACAGTTGCTGCCGCAGATACGATTACCAGTATCACGATCAGCAGTACGCCGATCCAGTGCCTGCTACGGCTGTTTTTCAATCTTGTATCCAACTCCCCACACCACCTTTAAATATTTTGGTTCTTTCGGATTTACTTCTATCTTTTCCCGGAGATTGCGGATATGAACCATAACCGTATCCGTATTGATGGCCCGTTCGTTCCACACCCGTTCATAAATCTCATCTGCCGGGAATACCCGGCCCGGATTGCGTATCAAAAGCAGAAGGATCTTAAATTCGATGGGCGTTACCTTTACCGGCCGGTCATCAATGGTAACGCCTACCGTATCCTCATTTACCTCCAGGCCTCCGGCCCGGTAAATCCGTGCGCTTTCTTCTGCCCTTGAATGTAAACGGTCCATAAAGCGGTGATAACGTCTCAGATGGGAATTCACTCTGGCTAAAAGCTCCATTGGCGTAAAGGGCTTTGTAATGTAATCATCCGCCCCCATGTTCAGCCCCAGTATCTTATCTACTTCCTCTGATTTTGCAGATAGGAAAAGTACTGGAAAGTCGAAACTTTCCCGCAGTCTTGCTACCATGGTAATACCGTCCATCCGCGGCATCATCACATCTACAATTGCAAGATCGATGGGCTGATTTTTAAGGATTTCCAGGCCCTCAAGGCCGTCGGCTGCCTGAAAAACCTCATATCCCTGGCTTTTTAAAAAGATTTCCACACCTTCCCGTATCTCTTTATCATCCTCCACTAACAGGATCCGATCCCCACTCATATCTGTTTCCTCCTTACATCCATATGATAAAATATAAAAACAAAAATAAGGTGTATAAAATATAAAAGACTTTCTAAAGATTGATTGTAGCATTTTAAAAGGACAGAGTCACCCCCTAAACAGGGATTCTCTGTCCTCTTTTTATGGTTTATTTTCTCTCCAGAAGTCCGTTTAACAGGAGGGAACCATCCTCTGCCCGTTTCGGCATCACAGTAGTATCCAGGGATACGAACCAGTCGTCCGTTACCTTCTCTCCCTTGCTGTTTTCGTAGGCCTTCGTGTCCTCATGATAGAAATAATTGGTTTCGCTGTAAATGCTGCTTGCATCCTGACCCTTCAGCTGAATGTCCTCACTGTGGCCTTCCCCTGTGCCATAGGAAATATTCCCCTCTGCCACATAGGCCGTATCTGCCCGGTTGGCGGTATAGATGGCAATATTAGGGCCTTCATTGTTGAAAGAAACATTATTGTAGATTTCAATATCCGGACAGCTGTTGGAATCAATGCCCTTTGCTTTGTTTTCGTAGGTAATGCTGTTTTTTAACACATGATGGCCGCTGATGCCGCTGCCTCCCATTTTAAATCCGTTTCCGTTTCCTGCATCGATCACGCTGCCGGATTCATCATACACATAACCGTTTTTAAATGCCACGCAGTCCTCAATGGTCACTGCTCCGATTTTTCCTGTGGCGATCTTGGCAAAGAGATCCCAGCCGTCATCTGCATTATAGGCAGCAATGCAGCCTCGGAACACATTTCCTTCTCCGCAGGTCAGCTTGGCTGCAAAGCCATCTGCATCCTCCATGGCTTCATCGCAGTTATTATAGGAGGTACAGTTTAAGATCAGGTTGTCCGAAGGCCACATATCAATGGTCTCCTCGGATGTTCCGCTGACCTGAAGGCCGGTGTTTCCGTTATTATAGGTCTTAATTCCCTCTAAAATATTGTGATGGCCTGAAAGGCGGATTCCACAATTTCCGTCGGAGGCATTGCATACGTCAATATTTTTAATATGCCAGTAATCCCCCCAAAGCTGAAGGCCTGTGCCTTCCTTTGCAAAGTCCAGAACTGCCCTTTCTCCCTCTGCCGGAGCCAGAACAATGGGCGCATCCTCTGTTCCGTCTACGCCGCGCAGAACGGTCAGCCCTTCCTTAAAGGTATAGGTACCTCCTTCCATTACAAAGCTCTGTCCGGGAGCCCCATACCGGAACGCCGTTGCCAGATCAATGGGAGCTTCCTTTGTTCCCGTCCCATCGGGTGTGCCGTCTTTGGAAATAAAGATGGTATCACCGGATAAGATACGGCAGCTTACTGTCTCATCAAAAGAAACAGTTCCGTAATTTGCAAGCTCTGTATATTCATTGATCTTATATCCCTCTTTGGGAGTAAATGCGATGATAAAATGATTTTCTCCCTCTTTTACCGGATAGGAAGCCTTTACCGGAACCTCTGCCTTTACTTCCAGAGTATCCAAAGCATTTCCTTCTTTATCGGAGATCACAGCCGTACCGTCTGCATTCGTCTTAAAGGAAAGGGGATACTCGCTGGAACCGGACGTATTGGAGGAAAGGAAGGTAAAGCTTACATTTTCCTTTTCTACAGGACGTTCCTCTGCAGGCGCATCTTTTGCCGGGTCTGTTACCTCAAATTCAATGTTGTTAAAAGTGGCATTGCAGCCTCTGGCTACAGCAAATCCTGCATAAACTGAATTATCAATTACATTCAGGTTCTCAGCACCATACAGGGTGCGGGAATATTCATTTCCCTCTTTGTCATAATAAGCTGCCTCATAGCCTGTATTGGTCTTTCGCAGCTCCATGGTGTAGGTTTCTCCCGCTGTCAGCAGTGTTTCCTTGTCAAATGCCTCTGAATCCAGAGTCAGCTTTCCTGCCTCCGGCGGCGTAGTGTCCGATTCTACTCCTGTGATCATCCGGTATCCGATGCCGTCCTTCATGGAGGTCTTTGTGCCGTCCTCATCATAATAGCTTAAACTGCTTCCGATGACTGCCGCGGAATTTGTAAAAAAGGAGCAGTCTGCCACTGTATCCTCACCAATACTGTCTCTGGCAATAATGGCTACTCCCTCCTGGCCGTCCGGCTTGGGATTGATATAGTCAATGGTTACGTCTGCCTTTAAACGGAAATTCTCTGTTTCAGGGTCAATGACTGTATAATAAAAGGAAATGCCGTCATAGCCTTCTCCTGCTGCAAATTTTCCGCCTTTTTTGTCAATGCTTCCGTCTTCCTTTACCGTACAGGAGGTAAGAGAAATCCCATTTTTCAGGCTTCCTCCCTCTGCCATGGTATTTGACTTTTCGTTGGTAGATGTGCCGAAATATGTAAACTGCCAGGTGTGCTCTTCTGCTGTTTTCGTTTCAGAAGCTGCGTCCGTTTCTGCCTCTGTCTGTACCTGTGGTTTCTCTACGTCTGCCGCTGTTGTTTCCGCCGTCTGGCTGCAGCCCTGAAGGCCCGCAGCTGCCAGACCTATGAGTAGAAGCTTTCCTATGTCTCGTCTTTTCATGTCCTGTTTTCCTCGTACCCTGATGTCCTGTTTTATTTATCCTGTTCTAAAAATGCTCCAGCCATTTTTCCGCCAGAACGATCCAGCTCTGGCACTGTGGCTCTATATTGCTCTCCTGCCCGTCTGCCGTTTCCTCCGTCGCCAGGGCAAGTCCGTGGCGTCCAACGGGATAAAGGTGAAGCTCCAAAGAAACGCCGCTCTTTATCAGGGCCTCTGCCAAAATCAGAGCGTTTCTCACCGGAACCGTCTGGTCTGTTACGGTATGCCATAAAAACACAGGAGGCGTATGGGAACCGACCTGCTTTTCAAGAGAAATCAACTCTCTCAGCATTTCCTTTTCTTCCGTCCCGCGCTCCGGGATCATCTGCTCCTCTTCCGTAAGCATCTGTCCCCACAAGAGACGTTCCACCGAGCCTCTGTGGCAGCCTTCTCCTGCCGTCACTACCGGATAGCAGAGGATAAGCCCATTAGGGCGGATCTGCTCAGGCGTTAATCCCAGAGGCCCTGACAGCCATTCCTTATCCCAGTGAACCCCCAGGCTCAAAGCCAGATGGCCTCCGGCAGAAAAGCCAGATACGATGATTCCCTCTGAATCAATCCTCCATTCGTCTGCATGCTCCCGTATCTTTGCCGTAAGCAGAGCCAGCTCCCTTAAGGCTGTGGGGAATCGCTCCGGAGCCAGACTATAGTGAAGCACAAACACATGATAGCCCATGGCCAGATATTTCATGGCAATGGGTTCTCCCTCTCTGGGAGAAAGATGCTCATATCCGCCTCCCGGACAGATTATCACTGCTTTTCTCTTCTTTTCCTGTGTTTTTCCGGATTTTCCCAGAATCCAGGCTGTGTAGCTGGCCGGTTCCTTCTGCAGACGTTCCTTCCGCAGTTCTTCCGGCAGTACCAGATCCTCTGTCCACATGTTCATGGGTGTACCTCCTGTGTATGGATTCAGTGTTTTCTAAATATTCTGTATTGTAAGCGCTTACCTGAACTATCTTATATTTTTTTACATAAAAAGGAAACTGGTATCCTGCACAAAGATATGTTCTGTTTTTTGAGTATTTTGCCGGTAAGAAAAGACTTGACTTTAGAGATTAAAATGTTTCATACGTTCCCTTTACAAGCAGTTCTCCTGCCTCCATCATCACCCGCCCTCTGGCAATCACCGTATCCAGAGCAAGGGCTTCTCCCATTAAAAGCAGATCTGCGTCCGCTCCCGGCGCGATACAGCCTTTTTTCGGGAACAGCTCCAGGGCCTTTGCAGGATTGGAAGTGAAAAAGGAGAGAGCCTCTGAAAGTACAAACCCTCCGTTTAACACCAGCGAACGAAGCTGGGCATACATATTTCCCACATCCGTAACCCCCATTTCCACCAGGTTTCCATATTCGTCATAATTGGACCAACTTCCCTGTCCGTCTGAGCTTAAAGTCATCCGCTCCATGGGAACACCGGCCCGGCGGGCTTCCTCCAAAAGGCCGATCACAGGATCCTTTCCGTCTTCGATCAAACCATGAGGGAAATCCTCACAGGTCAGATCAATGGTTCCCCCAAGCTTCGCCAGCTTAAGGCTGTCCAGAAACAGCTCATGATTGCGGTTTACATGGGTGGGCTGAAAGGTTTTCACGGGAATCTCCGTCTCCTCCAGTGCCTCAAAAACCTGACTCAGCATCTTTTTTCCATCCCCCATATGAAGCACCACACAGCCGCACTTTCCGCTGATCATGCCTGCAGTCCGCACATCGCTTGCCAGACGGATCAGCTCCTCTGTGGAAATATTGGGTGCTCTGTGGTCGGAGACTGCCAGCTTTAAACCCAAAATCTCATCAATAAAGGCAATATCCTTCTTTATGCTTCCTGTAATGGCAGGGGAAGGCACACCATAAGCGCCGCAGAGGGCATACGCTGAAATTCCTTCCTCCTTTAAGGCCTTTACCTTGGCGATCAGATCCTCCGGCGTACGGCTTACATCATCTGTTCCCAGAAGGCCCACCAGAGTCGTGATCCCAGCTCTTATAACAGATGAAAGCTGTATCTGGGGCGTACGGGTATGAAAACTTCCCTCTCCGCCTCCTCCGGTCACATGGACATGGCGGTCAATCAGTCCCGGCGTCAGCTTTTTTCCCTCTGCATCTATGATCCGGCAGCCGCTTCCTCCTTCCAGACCTTCTCCCACCGCCTCAATCTGTGCTCCGCATATCAGCACATCCTTAATCCCCAGATGCTCCGGTGCATATACGTCTGCATTTTTTATCAGTATCATTCTGCATCCTCCTTTGATTCCAAATCAGCGAACTTTTCCGGTTCAGGCGCCTCCGGCTCCGGGTGCAGCTCACTCCATATCTCATACCAGTCCATGCAGGCCTGATGCCACTTCTCCCACAGAGGCGCTATATCCTCCAACGGCTGGGCTTCCAAAGCGGAAGCTGGCTGCTCCTCGGCCTGCTCCCACAGACGTTTCAGACGGTTCTCCTCCCATACCTTGATCTGCTCCTCTGCCTGCCCTGCCGCCTCTTTCATGGCATCCTCTGCCATTTTAAGCCTCCACTGGTCATAGGCTTCTTCGGTGGGAATCTCTCTCAGTCTGTGGCGTTCCGCCCTGGGAACCGCCTTTAAGCCGGCGATCAGAGCCTGCTCCTCCGCCTGAATCCGTGCTGCCGGTGAAAGTCCTTCTTTTTCCTTTTCCAGCCGTTCCAGATAGTGCTCATACCCAAAGGGGTAATACATAGCCCTTGCGCCCTCAAATATAAGCACCGACTTTGCCACCTGCCGGATAAAATACCGGTCATGGCTTACAAAAAGAATGGTTCCCTGATAAGCCTGAAAGGCAGATTCCAGAGTTTCTCTTGCCTGTATATCCATATGGTTGGTGGGCTCATCCAGAATCAGGAAATTGGGGCGGCTCTGCAAAAGCTCTGCCAGCACCAGTCTGGCCTTTTCCCCGCCGGACAGGGAGCTTACTTTTCTGGATGCCTCCTTTCCCGGAAAGAGATAGGAGCCCAGGATCGTCCGCACTTCCTTCTGGTTCAGGGACGGGAAAAGCTCTGAAAAATGCTCCGCTACCGTTTGTTCCGACTCAATGGCTGAGGAATACTGATCAAAATAACCGATGGTAATATTATTTCCAAGGGAGCAGACTCCATCCACCGGAGGAAGGAATCCGGCGGCTGTCTTTAAAAATGTAGTCTTTCCCGCTCCATTTTCCCCTAAAAGAGCGATCTTCTGCCCCTTTCTCATCCGTAGGCTCAGTTCCAAAAGCGGATGGCCTTCATAACCGATCTTTAAATGCTCCGCCTCAAGAACCCATTTGCTTCCGGGCACCGCAGGAAGGATCTCTCCGGTAAAAATGTGTGCCGTATCCTCTCTGGGCGCTTCCACCCGTTCCATGCGCTCTAACATCTTTTTTCTGGATCTGGCAAAGGAGGCCTTGGCCGGTTTATTCTTAAACCGGCGGATCAGCTCCTCCTGCCGGGCAATCTCCTCCTGCTGGCGGATATAGGCCTTTTTCTGAAGCTCGTAATCCTTTCGTTTCTTCTCTCGGTAGGCTGTATAATTTCCCGGATATTTTGTAAGCTTCCTGTCCTCCAGCTCGTATACGATCTGTGCCGTACGGTCTAAAAAGAAGCGGTCATGGCTTACCATAACCACCGCCCGATCATAATTTCTTAAATACCCTTCCAACCACTGAACTGTTTCCATATCCAGATGGTTGGTTGGCTCATCCAAAAGAAGGATATCCGGTTTCTCAAGAAGCAGTCCGGCCAATGCAGCCTTTGTCCGTTCTCCTCCTGAAAATGTGCTTAAAGGCCGCTTTTTATCTTCTTTTTTAAAACCAAGTCCTGTAAACAGGCAGTCATATTCCCGTTCGTATTCGAACCGCTCCCTGTCAAAAAGCCCTTTTGCCGGACAGCGGCTCATCAGGTATTCCTCCACGGTGCGCTCCTCATGGAGCAGCGCCTGCTGATGAAGCATTCCTATGGTCAGCGTTCTGGAGCAGCAGATTCCCGGCCCCTGGCGCCTGTCATCCCGTTCCAGCTCCAGCTCTCCTGCAATCAGGCGCAGAAGAGTGGTTTTTCCGGCTCCATTCCGTCCTACGACCGCAACTTTCTGCGCGCCCTGTATCTCAAAATCAATATGGGAAAGCACAGTTTCCCCACCCGGGGCAGCCGTCCCGTCTATTATCTGGTATTTCATATCGGTTCTCCGTTTACAAACTCTCCTGCTGCCTTTCCCGCAGCCTGTCCCACTTCATTGTAGGCCTTCTGATAGTAATGAAATTCGTCCTTCATCAGCCCACGCTCCTTCATGGTGTGAAACGCATCGCAGACCAGCTTCACTCGCGGATCCTGCTGTGCCAGTTCCAGCTGCGCCTGACGGATCCGGCTGTAGTCATATCCCTTTTCTCCATTATACTCACCAATCGTAATCAGAAAACAGGTTTTAATTCCATTCTCTCCCAAAATATCCAGCATATGGGTAAAACAGGTCTTGTATTCTTCCCCGGATGTTCCCAGATCGCCGTCCGTTTCTCCCTGACACCACAGCACAAACGGATGCGCAGGAACCATCTGCCTTCGTTTCAGATATTCCTGAGCCCGTTTAAGGCGCATCAGGGCATCTGTAAGATAATCCTCATTCCCCTGCCACTGGCCGATGGATGAACCGCCCTTGCTGGCGGAAACTCCGATCACACTGCGCCCGGAAGCCGCATAATACGCATTAACAAACGATGTTACCATGGAACCCGTTTTCATCCCCGGCTCAAAAATCCCCCCTGGATGATTCTCCGCCGCCCCAAAGGGCTCTTCTATTTCATGCAGCTGCTCCGGATCGGAAATTGCCCGGTATTCATATCCGGCTCCTGAAGCAGCCTTCGGCGCAGGCTCCGGCCACTGAGGCGACGTAATGCCCCGGCCCGCCATATTAGACTGTCCCATAAACAAAAATAAATCGTAGATCTTTTCCATTATCATTCTCCTTTTTCCCCATTATACAATGACTCAAACCATTGTCAAGAAGCCCGGACAAACAAAAAGAGCCCCTCTTTCCTGTCTTTCGGCCGGGAAAAGAAGCTCCTTTTGCTGTCTTTTTATCTTTTTTGTCTTTTATCAGTTAAATATGCTTTCTAAGTTTACGTCCTTCGTTCAGCCTGTAAATGTCAGGCCTTGGGGAAGATACGGCTTCCGTATCTGGCGGCAAATACCGTTCCGTTTTCATCTCTGAACGCGGTCAGATATACGTCGCTGTATTTCTTTCTTACCATTCCCTGCCATGGATAAACGGACTTCATCTCAATGGGCGTGCCGTTTACTTCCATGGAGAGCTCACCGTTTTCCAGCTCTTTGATGCTGAAACGGTCGCCTTCTCCGGAAATGTAATCGCCTGCAAGCTCACGTTTCTCCTCTTCACTCCAGAACCGTGGCATATGCTCTGTCCGCTCTGCCTCTAAAGGTAGGCCGCAGTACAGGCGGAGAGCCATAGTTCCGATGGAGTACACCGGCACATCCATAGTATTGCACAGTACGATCACTCCGATGCCCTTCTGGGGACAGAAGCACAGGTTTGAGGATACGCCCGGAAGGCTTCCGCCGTGCTCTACTAAAACCATGTCCTCCATCTGGCTCATTTCCAGACCGTATCCGTAGTAAACGCCCGGCTTTACGATCTGTCTGGGACGGCACATTTCCTCAATGGAATCACGGTCAATGACCTGGGTTCCGTCCTGGCTCTTTCCCTCGTTTAAGTACATGGAAACATACTTAAGCATATCGCCCAGAGCGGACTTTAAGGCGCCGCCTCCGTGGAGCACAAAGGCATCGTTTTCATAATCATGGTCTGCCCGCCATGTTCCATCCTCCAGAGTGTAAAGCGTGGCCGCATTTTCATCCAGAGAATTGCGCAGAAAGCTGATATTGCTCCGCTCCATGCCAAGGGGCTTAAAGATACGCTCCTTCAGATATGCGCTGAAGGAACCGTATCCGGAATGGCGGCGTACAATATCGGACAGAAGGCCGAAGCCATCGTTGCAGTAGCTCATGCGCTGTCCGGGACGGCCGGTAAAATGGGTCTGGCTGTCCAGACGGCCTGCCACCCTGCGGATTCCTTCCTCCGCAAAGTCTTCTCTGTCCACCAGTTCCTCTTCCAGACTGTCTTTTATCCCCATTTCCTGAGCAGTTTTATCCACAACGATTCTTGGAAGGGGGAAGTAGCCGCCACTGTGGCTCATCAGATGGCTTAATCGCACTGGCTCCTTCTGGTTTTTATTGGTAAATTCTGGAATATAAGCAAATACTGCGTCATCCACGGACAGAATCCCGTCTTTTTGCATCTGCATGATGGAAAGAGCAGTAAAAGACTTTGTCACAGATGCCATTCCGAAAATAGTATCCCGGTTAATGGGAAGCTTCTTTTCCTCATCCCGGTAACCAAAGTATTTCTCATAAAGGATCCTTCCCGTCCGGTCTACCACGCCTACGGCAATGCCTCTGGCCTTTGCCTCCTCCATGATCTGGGCGGTATGGGCTTCCAGACGGCTGATCCCCTGTGTCATTTCTTCCTCTGTCACTGCCCTGCTCATTGGAACATTTCCTCCTTTAAGCGGACAAGTCCCAGTCCTGGATTCTCGGACAGAACCAGATCTTTTGTATTTTCAATGGTAAATCCACCCTCATAAGGAAGCGCCTTTAAAGAGAAGCTTGCATCCAGGTCTGCTCTTGTGATGTTGCCGAGAGCTGCGCCCAATGCCGCTGCTGCATTGATGGCGATTCCGCTCTCCTCTGCCATACAGCCAAGCATGATTTCTACGCCTGCTGCTTCAGCAATATTTACGATCTTCTTTGCTTCCCACAGGCCGCCGCACTTCATCAGCTTGATATTGATGAAATCCACTGCTCTCTCAGAGACAAGACGGAGGGCGTCCTTAGAGTCCCAGCAGCTCTCATCTGCCATAACAGGCACAGGGCTGTTGGCAGTTACATACTTTAAGCCTTCAAAATCAAAGCGGCGTACCGGCTGCTCTACCAGCTCAATATCGTATTCGTTAAGGCGTTTTAAAAGTTCTACAGCCTCCCGTGCATGCCATCCCTGGTTTGCATCCAGACGGATTTTCACATCATCGCCTACTGCCTCACGGATGGCCTTTACTCTGGCAATATCGTCTGCGATATTCGTTCCAACCTTGGTCTTTATCACACGGAAGCCTGCAGCCACATGCTCCTTTGCGGCAGCAGCCATAAGCTCCGGAGTATCAATTCCCACGGTCATATCCGTTTCAATGGTATTGGAAAGTCCTCCAAGAAGCTTGTAAAGAGGAAGACCAGCTGCTTTTCCCAGAATATCGTGGCAGGCAATATCCACTGCCGCCTTTGCAGTTCCCGCATAAGCAACCGCACGGTTCATCACAGCATTGATTCCCTCAATGTCTCTTGGATCCATTCCGATGAGCTTTTCACGGAACACACGCAGGGTCTCTACCGTCCCCGGCAGGTTTTCGCCTGTGATCAGAGGGCCTGGAGAACCTTCGCCGTATCCGGTGATCCCTGCGTCGGTCTCAATCTCCACCAGGCAGCTCACCGCATGGGTAATTACACCCAGAGAAATGCGGAAGGGACGAACCAGGGGAACCTGCATCATGTGAACCTTCATGTCCGTAATCTTCATAACTGTTGCCTCCTTCTTTGATCCGGCCCGTGCTTCCTGCTTCGGGTCGGTAATTTACATCATTTACAGCTTAAATCCATTTTATTTCTGGCATCCCCCGCAGAAATGACAGGCGCACATATGGCCGCCGCCGATATCTTTAAGCTCCGGCTTCTGCACAGAGCAGATTTCCTGAGCCATAAAGCATCTTGTATGGAACACACAGCCGGAAGGCGGATCTGCGGGACTTGGAAGATCGCCCTGAAGCAGGATCTTCTTTCTGGTGCTGTGGCGCTCCGGCATAGGAATTGCTGACAGCAGAGCCTGGGTATATGGATGGGAGGGATTGTCATATAACTGGTGTTTATCAGCCAGCTCCACCACATGACCCAGATACATTACCATCACACGGTCGGAAATGTGGCGGATAACGCTTAAGTTATGGGAAATAAAAATATATGCCATTCCCATGGACTCCTGCAGATGGCGCAGAAGATTTAATACCTGTGACTGAATGGATACGTCCAGAGCGGAAACCGGCTCGTCACAGACAACTAAGGACGGCCCTAGTACAATGGCTCTTGCGATACCGATTCTCTGGCGCTGGCCGCCGGAGAACTCATGAGGATAACGGTTGTAATATTTCGGGTTTAAACCTACGACCTCCATCACCTCTAAAACATGGGCTCTCATCTCTTCCTTTGAAGCGAAACGCTTCTGGATCTTTAAGGGCTCCTCGATAATTTCACCGATGGTCATACGGGGATTTAAGGATGCGTATGGATCCTGGAAAATAATCTGCATTTCTGCACGCATTTTCCGAAGCTCCTGACCGGACGCCTTTTTAAAATCCTGCCCCTTATAGATGATCTCACCATCTGTAGGCTCGATCAGACGCAGTACGGAACGTCCCATGGTAGATTTTCCGCATCCGGACTCTCCTACCACACCAAGGGTTTCTTTTGGGTTTAAGGTAAAGGAAACATCATCCACAGCCTTGATAAATGTCTTTTCTCCGGACCGGAATGTCTGTTTCACCGGGAAAAGCTTTCTTAAATGCTTTACCTCCAAAAGGGGCGTTTCATTTATATGTTCGCTCATTTGGCGCTTTCCTCCCATCCTTTCATATATTTAAAGCAACGCACCCTGCGTCCATTTACTTCCTCTAACTCCGGCATCTGCTTTCGGCAGATTTCCTTTGCATAAGGACATCTTGGACAGAAGGCACAGCCCTCAGGCATATCGTCAAAGCTTGGCACCATGCCCTCGATCACACTTAATTCCTTTGTGTCATCGCCGTCCAGTCTGGGGATACAGCTCATAAGGCCTGCGGTGTAGGGATGCAGCGGTTCATCAAAGATCTGATCGCAGGTAGCATGCTCTACTACCTTTCCCGCATACATTACCATTACATCATCCGCAACCTCGGCAATTACGCCCAGATCGTGGGTAATCATCATAACAGAGGTGCCTGTCTCTTCCTTCAGCTCATTGATCAGATCCAGAATCTGAGCCTGGATGGTAACATCCAGAGCCGTAGTAGGCTCATCGCAGATCAGAAGCTGGGGATTGCAACATAAAGCCATGGCGATCATCACTCTCTGGCGCATACCGCCGGAAAGCTGATGGGGATACTCGTCAAAGCGCTTCTCTGCCAGAGGGATCTTAACCTTTTTAAGCATCTCAATCCCCTTTTCTCTTGCCTGCTGCTTTGTAACATTTTCATGGAGCAGAATGGCCTCCATCAGCTGCTGGCCGATGGTGAATACAGGGTTTAAGGAGGTCATGGGCTCCTGGAAGATCATAGCCACCTTATTGCCTCGGATCTGACGCATCTGATCCTCATTCTTCTTTAACAGATCCTCTCCCTCAAACAGGATCTCTCCTCCTGCATGGATTCCGGGAGGCGTCTCCACCAGTCCCATAATGGAAAGAGAAGTGATACTTTTACCGCAGCCGGATTCTCCTACGATCCCCAGGGTTTTTCCCCTCTCAACGGAAAAGGTTACGTCATTGACCGCCTTTACCAGTCCGGCATCGGTACGAAAATATGTCTTTAAATTTTTAACTTCCAGTATTTTATCTGCCATTGGGTCCTCCTTCATCAGTTTTTCAGCTTGGGATCTAATGCATCTCTTAAGCCGTCACCGAAAATGTTAAATGCGATTACCGTGATCATGATTGCCACACCAGGCATAATGCTGTAGACCGGACGGTAGCTGATAAAGGTCTGAGCTGCAGAAATCATATTTCCCCATGAAGGTGTAGGTGGCTGGATACCAATACCAAGGAAACTTAAGGATGCCTCATACATGATCGCATTGGGGATACCCAGAGTAACTAAAACAATGATGGTAGAGAGGCAGTTGGGAACCAGTCCCTTGGTGATGATCCAGAAGGTAGATGCTCCGCAGGCGCGGCTGGCCTCTATGTACTCCTTTTCCTTTAACTGCATCACAGAGCCGCGGATCATGCGGGCTGTGCGCACCCAGGTTAAAAGTCCCAGTGCGATAAACAGGTTTAAAACACCCTTTCCAAGGAAAGTCATAATCGCCATAGCAAAGATCAGATCCGGGAATGCCTGGAAAATTTCCATAATACGGGAAATCACACTGTCAATACGGCCGCCGTAGTAGCCTGCAACAGCACCCAGGGTAACTCCTACAATGGAAGCCACGATCTGAGCTACAATACCGATACTTAATGAAACACGGGAACCGTAAATAATTCTGGAAAGAATATCACGGCCGTATTCGTCGGTTCCAAAGGGATGAGCCATGCTGGGCTCTGCCAGTACGGCAGAATAGTCCTGATAGGTTGGGTCATAGGGAGCAATGACAGGTGCAAAAATAGCAACCAGCACTAAAAGCACCAGTATTCCTGCACAGAACATAGCCATTTTATTCTTCTTTAAGCGGCGGAGGCTGTCTCCGTAAAAACCGGAGGAATACTGCATCCCCTGCTCCATCATATCCTGTTCAAACTGTTTCTGTTTATTAAAAAAACGTATCATCGCTTACTTACGCTGCTCCTTTCCCATATCGAATTCTTGGATCCAGGAATGCATAGGAAATATCTACCAGCAGATTCACGATTACGAATACGAACGCAATATACATAACCGTTCCCTCAAGAAGAGGAAGATCGCGGTTTGACATAGCGTCAACTGCCAGCTTTCCGATACCCGGAATTGAGAATACCTTTTCAATCAGCATGGATCCTGTCAGCATATAGCCGAAATCCGTTCCCACCAGGGTAACAATGGGGATCATTGCATTCTTTAATGCATGCTTGAGGATAACAGACCAGCGCTTTGCGCCCTTTGCCCTGGCGGTACGGATGTAATCCTGATTTAATACCTCCAGCATACTGGTTCTTGTGATCCTGGCCATACTTCCCGCATATCTGGCGCCTAAAGCCACGCTGGGAAGGATATAGGAAGCAGCAGAATCAAAGCCGGAAATAGGAAGGATGTTCAACTTTAAGCCAAACACGATCTGAAGAATGATCGCTACCCAGAAGGCCGGAGCAGAAACTCCTACGATGGAGAGGATCATCACTGCCGTATCAATGCCCTTTCCTCTCTGTACTGCGGAGAAAATTCCGCAGGGAATACCGATCACTGCTGCAAATGCAAAAGACATGCAGGCCAGCTTCACTGTCACTTTAAAGCAGCGAAATAAAGCGTCTGAAACGACTTCTTTTGTAAAATAGGAAGTTCCGAAATCAAAGCGGACCGCTCCCTTTAAGAAATTAAGGTACTGGACATGGTAAGGAAGATCCAGTCCCAGTTCGTGGCGAACCTTGGCGATAGTCTCGGGATCCGCACGTTTCTCCAGCATCATGGCAACCGGATCTCCCGGAACAACCTGCAGCAGGATAAAGGTAATAAGACTGATACCCAGAAGTACGAAAATGGTCTGGGCCAGACGTTTTGCCGTATACGAAAGCATAATTTCCTCCTGATATAAAAAATAGGGGGCGGGAGCATATTACGCGCTCCTTTTGCCCCCCTGTTTCACATGGATTACTGCTGAATATCCGCATTCTTCCAGAACATACGGAAGGTAGCATCCATCTTAAAGCCAGTGATCTTCGGATTTAAAAGATAGAACTTTGTTTCATTGTACAGAGGTGTGGTTGCCCAGTCCTCTCTTGTCATGATGTGTTCTGCCTTTGCGTAAATCTCCTGACGCTCGGCCGGATCTGTAGTTGCGATTCCATCTTCCAGAAGCTGATCAAATTCTGCATTGTGCCAGAAGCTGGAGTTGGAATCTGTCTTAGTCATCGGATAAAGCATACTCTCAGGATCGGAGTAATCTACATACCAGTTGGCAATACCGCAGTCAACACCGCCGTTCTTCTTCATATCAGACCATGCAGCAGAGTCAACCTGCTCAACCTCAACCCGGATGCCGGCTGCCTTTGCCTGCTGCTGGAATGCAGTAACGATTGCAACGTTACCCTGATACTTGGTATTTACAGTCACACGCAGATCAATTCCGTCCGGATAGCCGGCTTCCGCTAAAAGAGCCTTTGCCTGCTCCGGATTATACTCGAACTCAGGAAGAGTCTCGTCATGTCCGATGATGCCTGCCGGAATGTAGGAAGTAGGAACGGTTGCTGTTCCGTGAAGGATGCTCTCACAGATCGACTTGCGGTCGATAGAAAGAGCGATTGCCTGTCTTACCTTTGGATCCGGGAAGGTCTTTGCATTTAAGGTCAGAGTATAGTTTCCGGTAGGCTGGAAGCCGTGCATCTGATCCTTGATCTGGGGATTACTGGAGTATACGGGGTAAATGGAAGGATCCACATCTACATAATCTACATTGCCCTTCTGGTATTCCAGTACCTGTGTATTTACATCTTCGATAAATTTGTAGTCCAGTCCGTCTAACTTCACAGCGCCGCCGTGGTAATCATCAAATCTTGACAGTACAACGCCTACGCCGCTCTGATAGCTGTCCATCTTGAAAGGACCGGTTCCGTATAATACCTGCATACCCCAGGTATCTCCTGCTTCCTCGCAGGCTGCCTCAGGATAAATCGCACAGTATCCGGTAGAAAGAACGGAAGCGAATGGCGCGTATGGCTTAACCAGCTTGATGGTAAAATGAGTATCATCCTGTACCTGAATACCGGACATCTCCTCAGCTGCGCCGTCAGCCAGTTCTTTATAGCCCTCTACATTCTCCATCAGAGTTGCCATCTTTGTAAGCTTTACCAGACGCTCAAAGGAATACTTTACATCAGAGGCCTTTAAAGTCTCCCCATTGTGGAACTTCACATCGGGAAGCAGCTCGAAGCTGTAGGTCATGCCGTCCTCGGATACCTCCGGAAGAGCGGTAAGAAGATTAGGCTCCAGACTTCCGTCTTCCATCGTAGTAATCAGAGACTCTGTTACATTGTCTGTGATCTTCATAACAATACTATAGGTATACTGCTGGGGATCCAGCGCTACCTGTGGGTCAACTGCAGCGACTCTTACAACCTTGCCGCCGGCCGGTACTCCTGCTGCTGGTGCCGCAGTAGTGCTTTCTGCTGCTGCCGTTGTTTCCGTCTGACCGGAACCGCCGCAGGCTGACAAAGAAAGTGCAGTTGCAATTAAACATACGGCTGCCGCAAATCTCTTTTTCATAATTACATCCTCCTGTGCTTTTGTATAAACATTCGATTTTACACTTTTTTTAGTATAATATTTCACTGACCGTTTGTCAAGGACATATGTTGCAGAAACAGCGACAATTCTTTTTATTAAAAATTTCCATTTCTCACAAAAAATCTCCCAGGAACTTCACCAGCCAGGGAAGCATAAAAAGGGCGCCGCAGATCAGGCTGGCTGCCAGACTGCATACAGTCCGCTCCTCTTCTGATAATTCCTCATAGGACACAATATGCTCATCTGCAAAATCCACAATGTCCGTATAGCTTTTTCTCACCAGCTTCTTTTTCTTCCGCTCCTCCAGCATATAGTGGATTGTTACCCCGTCCAGATGGAGATAGGAAAACCAGGCCATACAGAAAAATAAAAGCCCTGCCGTGAGACAGCCGTCTCTAAGCAGCGAGAACCGCCCCGCTGTATTTATAAATCTGTCCCACAGAAGAAGGGCAGTTACAGCAAGGGCGGCTCTTGTTACGCATTTGTATAAAACGGGCCGTATCATATAAGTTTTAAATAACGAACCTTTTTTATTCATTGCATTTTATCCTTCGATCTCTTTCCGATATCCTTCCAGTTCTCTCTGATTGCCCCAGACAAAATGGCCAGGCAGAATTTCTTCCCAGACAGGCTTATCTGTGCTGTAATCATGGATGGACGGATCATAAACCAGAAGCTTCTTTTTCTTTTCCAGTTCCGGATCCGGGATCGGCACCGCCGACAGCAGCGCCTTGGTATAAGGATGGAACGGATGAAGGAACAGTTCTTCTGCCTCTGCCAGCTCCACGATCCTTCCTTTGTGGATAACCGCAATCCGGTCGGAAATAAACCGTACCACGGAAAGATCATGGGCAATGAACAGATAGGTCAGGCCTCTGGTCTGCTTTAAATGATTTAACAGGTTTAATACCTGAGCACGGATGGATACGTCCAGAGCGGAAATCGGCTCATCCGCCACCACAAATTCCGGTTCCATGATCAACGCCCTGGCAATACCGATACGCTGGCGCTGGCCGCCGGAGAATTCATGGGGGAAGCGGGAAGCAAACTCCGGCAGAAGTCCTACCTCACGGAGCGCATGCTCTACCTTTCTCTTTCTGTCAGTTTCATCCTTGTAAAGATGGAAATTGATCAGTCCCTCTGAAACAATGTAGTCTACCTTGGCCCGTTCATTTAAGGAAGCCATAGGATCCTGGAAGATCATCTGGCAGGACTTAACCACCTTGCGGTCCAGTTCCTTTGAAATTTTTCCGCTGATGCGCTCTCCCCGGTAAAGGATTTCTCCGCCGGATACAGGATTGATCCGGGTAATAGCTCGTCCGATGGTAGTCTTTCCAGATCCGGACTCGCCTACCAGCGAAAAGGTCTCTCCCTTATAAATGTCAAAGTTTACATGGTCAACAGCTACAAACTTCCTTTTGCCGCTTCCGAAGGTAATCTGCAGGTCTTTGATTTCTATCAGTTTTTCTTTCTCTGCCATTGCGTCTTACCCTCTTCCTTTCATTTTTTCACGGAGTTTGCGGATGGAATTCGGCTGTTCGATCTTCGGAGCCCTTGGATCCAGATACCAGGTCTTTGCCTTGTGGGTAGGACTCACATCGAAAAATGGAGGCTCCTCCTCAAAATCAATGGCAAGCGCCATACGGTTTCTGGGAGCAAAGGCGTCTCCCTTGATCTCATTAAACAGGTTTGGCGGCGTTCCCTCAATGGTTGGAAGCTCCTCTCCCTTGATACCCAGCTGAGGCAGGGCGGAAAGAAGCGCCCAGGTATATGGATGCCATGCATCATAAAATATCTCATCCACCTTACCATACTCTACGATCTGTCCTGCGTACATAACAGCCACACGGTCGGCCACATTGGCAACTACGCCCAGGTCATGGGTAATGTAGATAACCGTCATGTTCAGTTCCTTCTGCAGATCGCGGATCAGGTTTAAGATCTGTGCCTGAATGGTAACATCAAGAGCCGTCGTCGGCTCGTCGCAGATCAGGATCTGAGGGCGGCAGGCAGCGGCTATGGCGATCACCACGCGCTGTCTCATACCGCCGGAAAATTCGTGGGGATACTGCTGATACCGGCGCTCCGGATCCGGGATCCCTACTTTCTTCAGCATCTCCAGAGCCATCTTCTTTGCTTCCGGCCCCTTGATGCCCTGATTTAATTCTATACTTTCCTCAATCTGACGGCCGATCTTTTTAAGAGGGTTCAGTGAGGTCATAGGATCCTGCATAACCATGGAGATTTTCTTTCCCCGAATGGTCATCCAGTCCTTTTCTGTCTTATATTTTGCCAGATCCTTTCCTTCAAACAGGATGGAGCCGCCGGTAATGGAACCGTTGGCATCCAGCATTCCCAGGAAGGATTTGGTAAATACCGATTTGCCGGAGCCGGACTCACCTACAATGGCAAGCGTCTCCCCCTGGTATAAATCCAGGGAGCATCTGCGGATAGCATTTAACTTTTTGCCCCGCAGGCTGAAGGAGATCTCTACGTCTCTGGCAGATAAGATCGGTTCTCTTTCCATATTTGCCATGAACATTTCCTCCGTTCTATACATGATTTCTTGGATCTGCCGCATCTGAGAAGGCGTTGCCCACCAGATAGAAGGTGATTGTAATAAGAGATACGATCACCGCCGGGAACACAAGAAGGTATGGATACTGAAGGAAATAGTTTCTGGCATTTCTTAAAAGAATACCTAAAGAAGGCGTATTTACATCCAGTCCCAGGCCCAGATAGGACAGTGTGGACTCAAGAGCAATGGTCTGTGGAATGGACAGGGCCAGACGAAGAATTACCACACTGATCAGATATGGGAAAATGTTCTTAAGCAGAATTCTCCATACGGGAGTGCCAAGACATCTGGAAGCCAGATTATATTCCCGGTCACGGTACATGAGCACCAGGTTCCGCACGTTTCTTGCCATTACCAGCCAGCCGAAGGCAATCATGGCAAGAGCCATATTGCGGAAGCTCTGTCCAAAGACAAGGGCTGCCAGAGTCATGTAAATAATAATCGGAATATTGTTAATTACATTGTAAATCTCGGTAAAGATGCGATCCAGGCTGCGCACATAGCCCCAGATACAGCCGATGATTACGCCGATGACGCACTCTCCTGCTGCAACGATCAGAGCCAGCTTAATG
Source organism: Clostridium sp. AT4 (assembly GCF_001517625.2). Classification (GTDB taxonomy): domain Bacteria; phylum Bacillota; class Clostridia; order Lachnospirales; family Lachnospiraceae; genus Enterocloster. The sequence continues at coordinate 41,161 of NZ_LN999827.1, forward strand.
GAAACCTGAGCCGCATACCATACCTGACACCAGTAATCACGGCCCAGATTATCTGTTCCAAACCAGAATTCGCTGTTTGGCTTTGTAAATGCCAGAGACGAATTTGCCATGATCTGAGCCTCAGAGTAGTTATACTTTCCAATGCTCAGCGCAATAAAGGAAAAGATTACCAGTGCAAAGAAGACACCCGCCATAACAACGGCGGATTTCTTCTTGAAAAAGTTCTGAAAAACAGACTTCCAGTAGGAGTAATCGGAATAGCCGATTCGCTCTGCCGCATCTGCGGAATATTCCACAAACCGGAATTTATCCTTTTGTGTATCGTTGTTCATCAACGGCTGCCTCCTTTGTCTGTCAGTTTAATTCTCGGGTCCAGGGTCATCATCAGAATATCGCCCAGGAATACACCGATAATTCCCAGAGCGGCATAAATAATAACCAGAGTCTGAACTACATTTAAGTCGTAGCGTGTAATGGCGTCTGTCAGCAGGGGACCCATACCCGGAACAGAGAAGAAACGCTCTACCAGGAGAGAACCGCTGATGGTCAAAAGGAAAGACGCCGGAATATACTGTACCAGAGGGACAAAGGCATTTTTCAGAACATGTTTTACCATAATATTCTTAGAGGACATACCCTTGATCCTGGCAAGCTTAATATAATCCTTATTCAGCTCGTCTACCATATATCGTCTGGTCCACAGCGCATAGTGGGCAATGGAGGTTAACGCAAGGCATACGATCGGAAGGATGCTGGAGCGGGTGGCATTTCTGGTGGAATACAGCGCCGGAAGGTTCAGCAAATTGGCGCCAAAGGCCAGCACCAGCGAGTAGGATACCAGCGGCGGAACAGCATTTACAAAAACCGTGTACGCCGTTCCCACATGATCCAGCATCCGGTCCTTATTTCTGGACTGGATAATACCCATGGTTACGCCGATTAAAAGAGCAATCACCAGGGCAATACACCCCAGACGCATAGATACGGAAAATTTAGTTCCGATTACCTTAAGAACAGGAGCGCCGTTCTGAATTCTGCGGGATGTACCGAAGTCCAACCGCAGAAGCTGCCCATAAAAACGGCCCAGCTGCTGTTCCATCGGATCTAACAGGCCGGCTGCCTCCAGCTGCGCGTTCTTCTGCTCTTCCGTAAGCTTCATTACCTGATCCTCTGTAAAGTAGTAATCTGTGGGAAGCATACGCATAAGCAGGAACACGATGGTGGCGACAACCAGCACTGTAATCAGGGACTGAAGCAGTCGTTTGGCGGTATATTTTACCATATATTATTTCGCCTCAGATGCTGCCTGGAATTCCTTGTACTGTTCTGTAGTATAGGCGTCTACAGAAGTCTTCCAGTTCTTATACGTGTAGTTCTGAATACCGTACATGGCGTTCATCTTGGAGTAATCGTTGATCTTGGTCAGCTGCCACTGAATCTCATACTCCATAGGAATCGTAAGCGCATGCTGTAAGAGATAAACCTCAGCGTCTACATATGCATCATAACGCTTGTCAGGTTCATCATAGATAGCACCTGCTGCCTCTGCCAGAGCGGAGAACTCCTTGTAGGTTGCAATCAGGTCTTCATCCGTTGCATTATTAATTCTGGAATAGTTGTTGGAGTAGTAAGCGCCGTCATAGCCGTAACGTTCCTGGTCAATGAAGTTTGCAGGATCACCGTAGTCAGCTCCCCAGCCGCTGATATAGAAGGAGCCCAGACCAGGCTGTACGACCTCCTTGGTCTGACTGGAAACAAAGGTTTTGATGTTTAAGTTCACATACTCTGCTCCCAGGCACTCAGCGAAGGTCTGCTTTAATACGGTTGCCTTATCAAGAGCATCCTGATTGCCTGCGATGATGTAGTAATCCATCTCTACCGGGAAGGAAACGCCCTTAGCAGCCAGTTCTTCCATCGCCTGCTTCTTATACGCTTCTGCCTTTGCAGCATCGAAACGTCTTGGGTTCTCGCCGTCAGAAGGGGCAAATCCCATCTTCTCCTCTACCTTTGCAGCATAATCGGTGCCGTCAGAGTAATACAGGAGACCCTTCATAGTGTAGCCCACATTCTCGCAGTGAAGAGGCTCGATAAAGTTGGTTCTTGACCAGTAGTTTCTCAGATCCAGTCCGTAGTATAAAGAAAGGCGGAAGGCTTCGTTTGCAACTGCCTTGTTCCAGTTTTCATCTGCTGAACCGTCATCCTTGAACTTGTCAAAATTAAAGTGCATCTGGTAGGAATACTTTTTCGGTCTTGTCTCGCTCAGATAGGGCTTCCATTCATTGCTGTCATCATTGTAAATCGTTCTTAAGTCAGCCTCTGCCAGAGCGATGTTGTCCAGCTCGCCGTTCTGCCACAGCTGATATAACTGAGTGCCGTCTACCATACGGACGGTAACTGTATCAAACAGCTTTGCATCCTTATCAAAATAATTTTCATTCTTTGTAAGGATCTTTTCGTTGTTCATGGTAAAGGTTGTCTCAAAATAGGGACCTGTATACCACATGGTTTCGTTTGTCATGCCGACCATGTTATCAACGCCCAGCTCATCAATCAGAGCCTGGGAGATAGGATACATGCAGGCTGATGTACATACGGTATCAAAGTAAGGAGCGTTGAGCGCACAGTGATAGATCAGGGTATAATCATCCGGAGCCTCAATGCCTACCATCTCCAGCATCTTGGATGTATCAAGAGCCTTGGCCTCTTCTGCGGAAAGCTCCTTGGTATAATTGTAATAATCCTCAGCCCCCTTAATCAGAGCCAAAGGCATCGATGTGTTGTTGGATCCGTTCTTGTGGAAGTTTAATACCCACTCCATTGCGGTAATCCAGTCCTGAGCTGTACAGTCAGCCTTTACATTGCCGTTGATATCAACCCACTTAACATCGTCTCTCAGCTTAAAGGTCCAGGTAAGGCCGCCGTCCTCCGTTCCCCATTCCTTGGCAACTGCCGGTCTTAATTTACCGTTTTCATCTACCTCGATAAGTGGTGCATAGAGATTACAGAGTATATTTAAGTCAGCTGCCTTCTCTGTATTCAGAATAAAAAATCCTTCCTGCTCTCTATTTGGAGCTTCATAGGTTACCAGATCCTTAATTGCATTCTTATCACTTTCCTCTGCCTGAGTACTGCTTCCAGAACCTGCATTACCTCCGGCACTGGTGTTTCCCCCACCATTTCCAGTGCTCTGTCCGCCGCCGCAGGCTGTAAGAGCCATCGCTGCGCCCAGCATAAGAGCTGCAATTTTTGCTGCATTTTTTCTCATAGTGCATATTCTCCTTTCATAGATAAAAGACAAGGAGCCGTGTTCAAAAACTGTCCAAAACAGTGTGACCCTCTGCCATCTAGTGAAGTATTTTATCATTAAACACCGTCTTGTGTCAAGCACCGGCGTACATTTGACCGCGTACTATTTACCATCACAGACATATTCACGAAAACCGGCCTTTTTTTACCATTTTTGTTGTTCTTTTACCACAATAAGCGAATAATACCCTGCCTGGTCCGGAATTTGCTCCGTTCCCCTGTAAATCGTTTCATTTTCCAATCCGCAGTTTTCCACCATAACTGCCCCTGCTTTCTGTTCCAGCAGCGTTTTTTTCACCACGTCCATTTTAGAGGCTGCCTTCATAAGCACCTTTGTACCGGGAAGAGCAAGAGCCTCTTCCACGCCATAGGCGGAGGGGATGATATGGAGCTGCTCGGAGCGGTCCGCAAGGCTGTCCCCAAGACGGGCGCTGACCGCGCAGAAGGAAGGAACGCCGCTTATGATCTGCGTTTCGTAGCCCCTGGCCTTTATGATACGGTGAAGATAAATATAGGTACTGTATACCGTAGGATCGCCCAGAGTCAGGAAAGCTACATCCCTTCCGGCTTTTAACTGCTCCTCTGCCAGATCCGCGGCCTGCTCATAAGCTGCATCTAAAACGCTCCTGTCCTTTGTCATGGGAACTGCAAGGGCAATACACTCCTTTTGATCCAGCTCAGGCAGAAGCCCTCTGGCAATCTGGTAACTCACTGCCTGCTCTCTTGTCCGGGCAGGGACAGCCAGAACCTCACATTTTTTTATAGTGTCTGCCGCAAGAAAGGTCATAAGCCTTGGATCTCCCGGTCCTACGCCTACGCCGTATAAAATTCCATGCATAAATAATCATTCTTCCTTTCTCTTGTTTTTATTCTTTTAAAAAATCAAAATCCGGGAAGCATATCCGCCTCCCGGATTTCTTTTTAATGTCTGTGCATAGAGAACTGATCCATGGGATATTTCTTCAGATTTTCCAGAATTCTTCTGTCATCTGCCTCTCCGATCAGCTGGTCTCTGGCCTTCTTTGCCTCTGTCTCACCCTTATGCTTGCTGGGGCCACCGACACAGCCCCCTGCGCAGACCATGCCCTCGACAAAGTCCTCAGGCAGACGGCCTACCTTCATGAGAAGAAGCGCCTTTTTACACTCGGCTCCTCCGTTGCAGCGAAGTACCTTTGCGTCAAAGTTTTCTTCTCTCTCCTTCATGCACTCTAAAACAGCCGCCGTTACGCCTCCGCCGTTTCCAAAACGCTTTCCGAATACAGAGCCTTCCTGATACTCGTTCGTTGCAGGCTGCAGTTCTACGCCCTTGGCGCGCATCATGGCGCGGATCTCTCCAAAGGTCATAACATAGTCTGCATTTCCCTCGATATTCAGATCCAGGCTCTCGCTCTTTTTCGCAATACACGGGCCGACAAATACTGTCACTACGTCATGGTCCTGGCTCTTTAACATTCTGGATACGGCGCACATGGGAGATACGGTCGTAGACATATTGTCAAGAAGCATCGGAAAATGCTGCTTGATCATATTTACAAAGGCAGGACAGCAGGAGGTCGTCATCTTCTTTCCCTCTTTGTAGGCCTCTGCCCACTCCTCTGCCTCATAAGCTGCCGTCATATCGCCGCCCAGAGCCACTTCAACCATGTCTGCAAAGCCCAGCTGCTTTAAAGCCACGCGCCAGCTCTCCATAGTGATATCCGAGCCGAACTGTCCTTCTGTCGCAGGCGCCACCATGGCGACTACCTTCTTTCCTGCCTTGATCAGACGGATCACGTCTACCATAAAGGTCTTGGAACCAATGGCTCCGAACGGACAGCTGTGAATGCAGGCGCCACACTGGATGCACTTCTTTTCATCGATCACACAGATACCGTGCTCGTCATATGTAATCGCATCGACCGGACAGACCTTTTTGCAGGGGCGCTCCAGATGAGCGATCGCATTATACGGACAGGCCTGGGCGCACTTTCCGCACTCCTTGCACTTATTTGGATCAATATAGGCATGGTCGTGACCCATGGTGATGGCTCCAAAATTACAGGAATTCTGGCAGGCCTTTCCCATACACTTACGGCAGTTATCCGTAACAATGTAGGACGCAATGGGACACTCCTCACAGGCTGCATTAATGACCTGAACCACATTGGCACTGTCTCTGCCTGTAGGGCACTTGCCCTCTGCCAGACGGACTCTCTGCTTAATGATCTCACGCTCTTTGTAGATACAGCAGCGGTAGCTGGCCTGAGGGCCGGGGATCATATCATAGGGGATCTCATCCCTTTTTTCCTCCAGATTTCCCTCCCATGCGGCTTTCGCGACCTCATAGAGCACGTCATGTTTCAGGCGCAGGATCGTTGCATCATTTGTTACCATTTTTCATTTCCTCCATTCATAATCCCGGACGCCTGTTTTAAGCGCCCGGACAGCAAATATATATCTTGGAAGGCCCAAAGGGCCCATTGCCAACTTAATAATAGGTGATAACCACCTTTTTTCCCATATCCTCGATCAGATGGCGCAGCTGCTCCACCAGATTCTGACGGATTCCCAGATCGAACGGAAGGCCCGGATTCTGATAGGCACTGTTGACGGCCTTTCCCACATACAGATGAACCTCCGTACAGTCCTCGATCAGGATCTTTGCCACCATGGAGCCGCCATTGGGCTTATCCAGTTCCTCAAAAAAATCCTCCGATACGGTTTCATTCTTTACATACCGCCGCAAAAGCTGCAGCACGCGGTTCAGCGTAAGGACGCCTTCTGTCACCAGATCTACCCCGTCCATATAGGCAATGGGCGGAATCTCCGGATCCACATAGTCCAGCGATACATCCAGCTTCCGGTTCAGAACCCGTGACACAATGGTAGCGCTGGTGCCGCCGCATACAATGGTCGTGGCATTGGGATCGGACATAAAATCCTCTACCATGGCTGTATCATCCTCTGGATTTCGGGCCGGACCAGTCATCAGATGAACCGGCTTGCTGTTTATGATGCGCATACAGGCCACTGTGGTATCGTCTCCCGGATGAAACTGGTACAGCTCATCACAGGCACGGCTGATGGATGCAGCCAGACGCATGGCGGAAACGGTGATCTGATACTGGCGCACCGCATAGTCCGCTATATCCTTCCACAGCCAGCCAAAGTTTAAAAGATCGCCAACTCCCGCATGAATGGTGCCGTCGCTCATAAGGATCAGAGCGTCTCCCTTCTGCACCTTAAAGCGGTATTCATTGATCCGTTTTCCCTGAAGTTCCCGGATATTCTGAGGAATTTCCATCAGCTTTCCGTCCCGGATAAAGATGCAGCCCGGATTGTCATACTCCACCAGATAGGCATCTCCATTATGGAAAACCTGCAAAATACTGAAGGTAGAGTAGGCCACCTGGCGCACCTGGCAGATCGGAAGGGTCTCACTGATGGTATCCACACATTCCTCCAGAGTAGCCCCGTTTAAAAACATGGTTCCCAGGATTTTTGAGGTAAGCGTGGATAAAATATTGGCTTTGACCCCGCTTCCCATACCGTCGGCCAGAATCATAATATTGGAATCCTCTGTCTGAAGAATTTCCACCTTGTCGCCGCAGAGGATCTCACTGTACTTGTTCAGGCTTTTGTAAGCAACATCTACCGTTATCTCCATGCGCTACCTCCCAAAGCCCGGAGGCTTAGGCCGGATGCTCCCCAGATGGACATAGCCCGCCGGCTTCTCTGCCGTTTCAGAGCTGTCCGCCTTGGAGGCGGATGCTCCCGATGCTCCCGGCCGTATACCCGTCGCTCCTGAAATGACAGCCTGTGCTCCTGCCTGCCTTGGAGCACCGCCTCCCAGGGAATCCCTTGTCATCACACCGCTTAGGGGAACTGCCCCGCTTCCCATATGGACATTTCCCACAGGCGATTCCATTTCATCCTCCTCATGGAGAGAGGAATCGTCTAACAGAGAACGGCACAGTTTGCTTAAGGTGGTTTTTGTTTCCGCCGTTGTTTCTCCCAGAAGGCCTGCAATCTCCTGAGCCACCATCATCTGCTTGTGGATTACCTTCTGAGCCAGATCAATGGTTTCCAGCTTCTTCTCATAATCCTCCTGAGCCAGTTCCTCCTCACGGGTGATATCAATAAAGGTAGCAAGCACTGCATTTTCCTTTTCTATGTATACAATGTTCTGGAGTGTGGACAAATGGTACTCCGGATAGCTGACCCGCTTTCCATGGATATTCTGATGGGTATCGAATACCCACTGGAAATCCACCGGATCAATAAATTCATACAGATACATCTCAAGAGCCTCTGAGCGTGTCTTTCCAAAGTATTTCTCTCCCACATCGGAATACTCTAAAATCCGCATATCCGGCCCTACAATGAGCACAATATTGGGAGAAGTTTCCATTACCAGATTAGACATGGATTCTGCCTTTTCATGCATATAGGGAATGCACATGGAAACCTCTGCCTTGTGCTGGAATACGGCGATTGCCTTTTCCCGACAGGTAGGATAACCGCAGGCCCCGCAGTTTAACTCATCCTCCGGCTTAAATTTATTCGTCATGCGCAGGATCTGGCGGATCTGCTCCTCCGTCGGCATAGGATCTTTGGGCGAACGGTCTAAAAACTCTTTTCTGAAAGAAACTGCCTCAACCGCATGCTCCATCTGGGAACGGTCGGCCGGCTCCCTGCAGATCCGTTCCTCCATATCCAGCTTTACTTTAAAGCGTGAAATAAACTCCTCATCATCCACCGTCGGCCCCTTAATACAGCCGCCGGCGCACATATTCATTTCAATAAAGCACCCTTTGATCTCTCCCCTGGCCATGCTCCTGCACAGGTCAATACAGTTTGTCTCCCCATGGACATAGAACTTGCGGTAGCCGTCTCCCCTGCTTTCTTCCTCAGCCAGTACCGAATTTACCACTCCGTTTGTAACAGGATACAGGCGGTTTACCTTGGGATCAAAGGCCGTAAAGGGCATATCCTCACAATCCTCAATGGAAATTTCCTCCTGATCCAGCCATTTTTTCATATCCCGGAAATTCAAGACCGCATCAATGCAGTTATCATGGCGAGGATCGTTTGCCTCCTTCTTTTTTGCAATACAGGGGCCTAAAAATACTATCTTCACCTCACGCCCCAGTTCTTCCTTTAAAATGCGTCCGTGGGCGATCATGGGAGATACCACCGGCGCAAGGTATTTTACCAGCTCCGGATAGTAAATCTCGATCAGGTCATTGACACTGGGGCAGCAGGTGGTAATGATATTTTCCATCTGATGCTCCTTAAGCAGTCTGGCATACTCTGCCGTCACATAGGCAGCGCCCTCGGATGTTTCCCTCACATCCTCAAACCCCAGACGGATCAGTGCCCCACGGACCTGGCCGATGGTCTTATATTTTAACAGACCCATATAAGAGGGTGCAATGGAAACCACTACCCTCTCGCCGGCTGCGATCCAGCCCTTCACCAGCTCCAGATCGCTTCTGAGCGTCTTTGCAGACTGCGGACATATCTTCAGGCAGTGGCCGCAGAGAATACATTTATCAGGCATGATCACGGCTCGTCCATCCTTGACCTGGATGGCCTTTACCTCGCAGTAGCGGACGCATTTATAGCAGTGCTTACATTTTGTGGCCTTGAAATCAATGATTTCCATGCCCATAATCACAGTCTCCCTTTGATCTCGTTTTCAAAAAACGCTTCTGTGTCCTCCGGCTTCAATGAATATAACTCTCCGTCCACAGTCACACATACGCCGTGGTCGCAGTTTCCGGAGCAGAAAGCTCCGTTTAAGTCAACCTGTTCCGACAGGCCGTTTTCATTTACAAGCTTCTGAAGCTTTTCAATAATCTCTCTGGAACCCTTTAAATGGCAGGCGCTTCCAATACATATTGTTACTTTCATTTTCACTTCACCCTCCGTTATTCGTTTCACTCTGTCTGTATGTTCTTTATCCTTTATACAGGGGTCTCCCCACATGTAATGCCATTATCTCATATTGTCATATTTTTATCAATAATATTTCTGCAAAAACAAAGGTTTTCCGATGGAAAAGTGTGGTATACTGGATATATTTCAAACGATATGCCTGCCGGACAGAACCGCCCGGCAAAGCCAAATGGAGGAATCAGAAAATGGAACAAAAGACAGGACTTGTGCTGGAAGGCGGCGGAATGCGCGGGATCTATACAGCCGGCGTGCTGGATCTCTTTATGGATCAGGGAGTAACCTTTGACGGAGTGATCGGAGTATCCGCAGGAGCCATCCACGGCTGCAGCTTTCTTTCCGGACAGCGCGGGCGGAACATCCGATATTATAAAAAATACTGTCAGGATCCTCGCTTTATGAGCGTTAGAAACCTTATCCTCACCGGAGACATCGCAGGAGAACGGTTCTGCTACCACACGCTGCCGGAAAAGCTGGATCCTTATGACTATACAGCCTTTAACAATAATCCGGCCGAATTTTATGTAGGCTGCAGCAATGTAGAAACAGGAAAACCGGAGTATCTGCATCTGACCGACATGAAACAGCAGATCGACTATCTGCGGGCCTCTGCATCACTGCCTCTGGTATCAAAAATCGTACATACCGGAGGGAAAAAGCTGTTAGACGGCGGCTGTACGGACAGCATCCCGGTAAAAGCCTTTATGGAGCTTGGATACCCAAGGAATGTTGTTGTCCTTACCCGCCACAGGGGTTACCGGAAAAAAGCAGAGGGAACCCGGCTTACCGAACTGTGCTACCGCCATTATCCAGCCTTTGTAAAAACCATTAAAAACCGGCCATCCGTGTACAACCGGACGCTGGATGAGATCGAGTCTCTGGAAAACAGCGGCCAGGCCTTTGTGATCCGCCCCAGCAGGCCTCTTACCATCGGACGAATGGAAAAGGATCCGCAAAAGCTTCAGCTTGTTTACGAGCTTGGGTATCAGGACGCAGCCAGATGCCTTTTAGACCTTTTATCCTGGAAACAGGGACCGGCCAGATGACCGGTCCCTGTTTCCATTCAGAAGTTTACCTGCTGCAAATTCTAATTGCAGCCGCCGCTGTCTCTTCCGCAGCAGCTTCCTTCTCTTTCACAGGTGCTCCCCTCTCTGCCATTCCGGCCCCAGACAGCATCATTCCAGCCCTGCCAGTACCCCCAGTTCCAGCCGTCGCGGTATCCCTGACGGTATGCCCGGCGTTCCCTGTCCGCTTCCTGTGTTCCGCCGCAGCCGCAGGAATCGGTCGTTCCGGTACCGCCAGACCCCGTATTGCAGTTTCGGCAGCCGCAGCAGCAGCCGGAAATTCTGCATCCGCAGCCGCATCTGTTTTGGCATCCGCAGCCACATCTGTTTTGACATCCACAGCCAGAGCCATTTCCATTCTGTTCTGCATTTCTGCATCCATTATTACAACAGCATAAAAGACAACACATAATCTCTACTCTCCTTTTTTAATTGGTTGTACCATATCATATGGGACAGTGAGACAAAGTGTTCCTGCGCAAAAACCGTCACCTGTTATGTATCTCTTCATAAAATAATAAAGAAAGAATAAAAAGGAGATTTCAAACAATGGAAGCATATATGGATGCAAAAGCTTCAACCTGCAGCTGCGGATGCGGATGCAGAAGCCGTGTCGTTCCCGGCGTATCAGACAGACCGGCCGCACAGCCGGAATATTCCGGACCATCCCCCCAGATGTGGCCCGGATGGGATATGAATCAGTCCCTTCCTTATGGGGAAGCCGGATATCCCCAGACAGGATATCCTCAGATAGGAACAAATATGAATCAGGGAAGTACCGTATGGCCCATCGTGAACTGCCCGGATACCACAGCCGGTTATCTGGAGCAGCATCACCCCGTAGCTATGGCCTATGTACCGTGGCAGCAGTGGCAGACTGCCTATGCACCTGAACGCGGCCTCATGCAGGGAACCATCTTCCCTGACCTGGATCTTCCATTTAATTACGGGAGGTGCGGACGATGACAGAACATCTTCAGAACCCATCAAGAGGAGCCATGCTCCAGGCAGTAAACCAGACCAGCTTTGCCGTGGTGGAGGCCAATCTCTATCTGGACACTCATCCCTGTGATATGGAAGCTCTCTCCTATCTCAATCAGATGATGGAAGCCTACAAAAACGCAAAAGCCGCCTATGAGGCCCAGTTTGGCCCCTTAAATGCGGGCAATGTGACTGAAAATGCCTACTGGACCTGGGTCAGTGATCCCTGGCCATGGGAAGGAGGGAATTTATAATGTGGATTTATGAAAAACGTCTCCAGTTTCCGGTAAATATTAAGGAGCCGAATGCCAAACTGGCGCAGTTTATTATGAGTCAGTACGGCGGCCCCGACGGCGAGATGGGCGCATCCATGCGCTATCTGTCCCAGCGCTACGCCATGCCTTATAAAGAAGGCAAGGCTGTTTTGACCGATATCGGCACAGAGGAATTGGCACATCTGGAAATGATCGCCGCCATTGTCCATCAGCTGACCCGGAACCTCACAGCCGAGCAGCTGGTAGAACAGGGCTTCGGACCCTATTATATTGACCATGCCACCGGAATCTGGCCTCAGGCCGCAGGCGGCATTCCCTTTAATGCCTGCGAATTCCAGTCCAAGGGCGATGTGATCACAGACCTTCATGAAGATATGGCAGCAGAACAAAAAGCCCGGAGTACCTATGACAACATCCTCCGGGTAGTAACAGACTATGACGTATGCGAACCTATCAAGTTCCTGAGAGAACGTGAGATCGTCCATTACCAGCGGTTCGGTGAAACCCTCCGAATCACCCAGGAAAAACTGGACAGCCGCAATTTCTATGCCTTTAATCCGGCCTTTGATCCGGATCAGGCGCCCCAGCCCCGATAAACAGCCCTTAATCCAGCTGTATCCGGACTCCGCCAAGGAGCTTTACGTCTTCCTCCTGATGGGTTGTGATCAGGAGGAAGCGGTTCCGGCGGTTTTCCAGAATATAGCGGATCACCTCCAGTTTAAGGGCCTCATCAAGCCCGGTAAAGGGTTCGTCCATTACAAGCATATGGGAAGGCGCAAGAACGGCCCGCAGGATGGCGGTGCGCCGCTTCATCCCTCCGCTCAAGGTGGACACGGGGCGGGTAAGGCATTCTTTAGGAAGTAAGCAGGTCATGGCCTGGGCCAGTTTTTCTTCCTTCCATTTTTCTTTTAATGCCATCTGCACATTTTCCATAGGGGAAAAGGAAGGACAGAGACGATCCTCCTGAAAAACTGCAGAAATCCTCAAAGGCCACCTAGGCCCATCCTGAGTAAAAATCCTTCCGCTGTCAGCCGTTTCAAGCCCCATGAGGATCCGAAGAAAGGTTGTTTTTCCTGAGCCTGAGGGCGACATCAGGCAATAACAGGCATCCTGCTCCAGCGTCAGGCTCAGATCCCGAAGGACCTGCAGTTCTCCGTATTTTTTAGAAAGATGCTCGATGCAAAGCTTCATACAACCTCCTCATCAGTGGCGTACCCGCATAAGCAGGCTCAGAAAAAAGCGCTCAAAGACAGCGCTGATCACAATAATGGCAAAGGTCCAGGCAAACAGGCCCGCTGTATCCAGATAGAGCTTGGAATAGTAGAGCTGCTCTCCGATCGACGCCTGAGGTATGCCGATCACCTCTGCCGCAACTCCTGATTTCCAGCTCATCCCAAGAGCCGTACGGCAGCTGCTTAAAAGATAGGGGTGAACGGCCGGAATATATATATATCGAAGGCGTTTGAAAAAGGAAAACGAAAAAACTCGGCTCATTTCCAAAAGCTCCCTGTCCGTATGTTCCAGACCGGTCAGCGTTCCCGTATAGATCATAGGGATCACAACCAGAAATGAAATAAACACGGACAGGCCGTCAGAGCCGATCCAGATCAGTGCCAGGATCACAAAGGAGGCCACGGGAACGGAACGGATCAGCAGCATGGGAGGTTCCAGAGGATCCTTTACAAAGGAACAGGCGTAACTGGCCCACCCCAGGAGAATCCCCAGAACAAAAGCCATGAGAAAGCCGGCGCTGATCTTAAAAAACGAATGAAGCAGCGTCTGCCAGAAGGAAACTTCCGGTAAAAGCTGCCAAAGGGCCCCAAGCATATCGAAGGGCCCCACAAAAATCACATCATTCTGGATGGCTAAGTGGGCGGCCTGCCAGAGAACCGCCCAGAAAAGCCATATCATATATGTTTTTAAACGCGAAGATATTTTCATGTTTTTCATTATGGCAGATAGTAGAAGTCATCTCCGGGAAGCGTTCCGCCGATGGACTTGGCATCCTGTCCGGAAAGCACCTCCAGATAGCCGGAAAGGGCCTGTTTCATTTCTTCACCGGTAATGCATACAATATTGCAGAGAGGCATCGCTTTCTGGGCCATAGCAGCCTTTTCTACGATCCCAATATCAGCTACCAGCTGTGCGGCCTTTTCAGGCTCAGCAGATGTATACTCCGCAGATTCTGCATGATCCTTTAAAAACTGCTCCACAGCAGCCTCATGCTCCTCTAAAAATCCGGTGCGGACAATGGTAACTCCCGTAACCATGCGGCTCTTTCCTTCCTTATTTAAAAGATCCCACTGCTCGGTCAGATCCATCACTGTTTTCAGCTCCGGATTCTGCATACAGGCCGCTGAAGCAAAGGGCTGAGGGAGCACGCCGATGGCAGACGGATCTTCCTTTAATATAGAAGCAACCTCTGCAGCCTCGGATTTAAACTCCATGGTTACATCCCCGGAGCCAAGGCCGTTTTCAGCCAGAAGATAATTCATGGCAAATTCCGGCGTGGTTCCTTTTCCTGTCATATATACGGTTTTACCCTTCAAATCTTCCATTGTGGAAATGGAATCATCCGAAGCCACTACATACAAAACTCCCAGTGTATTGATATCAATGACCTTTACCTGCCCCTGCGTCTTATTGTAAAGCACGCTGGCTACATTGGCAGGCACCAGCGCAATATCCAGGCTTCCGTTTGCAATATTTCCTACCAGCTCATCTGCCTTCCCTGCCATGGTAAATTCATATGTATTGGCAGTTTCTCCGTTTTTGGCAGTTTCCATCAGATAGGCCAGTCCCATAGAGGTAGGTCCCTTTAAGGAGCCCACACGGACAGCGGCTGCGCCGGAACCTTCCTTCTCCTCTTCTGAAACCGCCTCAGATCCGGTCTCTGCCCCGGTACTTTCTGCCTCAGTGGATTCTGCCTCTGAATGTTCCGTTTCCTCTGGAACCTCCTGAGAAGCTGCCTTGGAAGAAGCGGAAGGAGCCGCGTTATCGCCGGATGCGCCGCAGCCGGTTACAGCGAAGGCTGCTGCAGTTAAGAGTGCAGTCAATACAGAAATTTGTTTTTTCACAGTACATTCTCCTCTCCGGCACCCTCTGGATGCCATCCCTTACTATAGCACATTTTTTCCTGTTTTTCCATCCTCACCGCCGGAAAAACAGAATCGACCCCAGCGTTCGAACAGCTCAAATCCATAAAAACGGACGGCCCTCAACGGGATTCCGTCCGTTTTTCTTATTTTCTTAAATACTCATTTTTCCCCTGGATCATTTATGCGCCTGCCTGAATACCGGTCTTTCCCACGCTCTTTTCCCGAACCTCCTTTTTCCGAAACAGCTCACGACCGGAGGTATACACGATGATCACACCGAGAACCATTAAAAGAGCGGCAATGATCAGCTGCAGTCCCTCTACCATAAATACGGCGCTTCCTGCGCCAAAAGCATGAACAAGTGCAATGGAACGCTCAATTAAAGCGGTAAAGGTAACGCAGAGCATGATAATAAGCGGAGGGAACAGCGTTCTGTTTTCTCTGCCCGTAACCTTTAAAAAGACGCACAGAGTAATGAGAACCAGAGCACTCAAAAGCTGATTGGCGCTTCCAAAAAGAGGCCAGATATTGGAATATCCGATTTTTGTCAGGATAAAGCCGCAGGCTAATGTGATCATAGTTGCAAAATATTTATTGCATACCACCTGCCTCCAGTGCTCCGCCTGTTCCATATCATCTGTACTGAACAGCTCCTGAAAGGACATACGGCCGATTCTTGCAACGGAATCAAGGCTTGTAAGAGCCAGAGCTGATACACACATGGTCATAAAGCACTGGGCTGCATACATAGGAATTCCAAACATTTCCAGAAATCCTGCCACACCGGCTGAAAAGATCTGGAAGGGAGTACCCACAGCAGGCGTTCCGTCTGCTCCTGCAGCAGCGCCTGCCACACACAGGGCCAAAACTGCCAGAAGACTTTCCAGAACCATTGCTCCATATCCCACTTTCAGCATATCCTTTTCATTGGAAATGGTCTTGGATGAAGTTCCTGATGATACCAGGCTGTGAAATCCGGATACAGCTCCGCAGGCTACCGTAACAAACAGAATAGGAAACATATCTCCCATGGATGCATTTTTAAAGCCTGTGTATACAGGGAGGTTCATGGACGGATGCGCCACTGCCAGACCCGCCGCAGCACCAATGATCATGCCGGCAAACATAAAGGTTGTCATATAATCCCTGGGCTGCATCAGAAGCCACATAGGAAGCACGGCTGCCATGAAGATATATGCAAAGGTCAGATAGGACCAGGTATCCTTTCCTGCTGCCAGCGGAAATGCCATTCCAATCCCAAGAGCAGCCGCCGTACAGGCCAGTCCCGCTGCCGTTTTCTTCCAGCCCTTTAACTGTAGTTTTTTCTGGATCACTCCAAATATCATCGCAAATACAATAAACAGAAGGGAAATACTTCCTGCCGCTCCATTGGTCTGTGCGGCCGGAGAAAGAACTGCCGCTCCGTCAGCCATGGTATATGCGTTAAACGTACCTGCCACCATATCTGCAAAAGCTGCGATTACGATCAGGGTAAAGAGCCAGCAAAATAAAAGAAACAGTTTTCTCCCTGTCTTTCCAATATACCGCTCGATCAGAAGCCCCATGGACTTTCCTTCATTCTTTACACTGGCATACAGTGCTCCGAAATCCGTAACTGCTCCAAAGAAAATGCCTCCCAGGATCACCCACAAAAGCACGGGCAGCCATCCAAAAGCAGCGGCCTGGATCGCTCCGGTCACAGGGCCGGCCCCCGCAATGGATGAAAACTGGTGGGCGAATACCGTCCATCCGTCTGTAGGCACATAATCCTGTCCGTCTTCCAGTGCACAGGCAGGCGTTTTGGCCTTGGGATCTATGCCCCATTTTTCTGCCAGCCACCGGCCATACAGGGTATATCCCGCCAAAAGACATACCGCTGCAATCATTACAATTACAAGTGTGTTCATACTCTTATCTCCTTCCTTCTGGAATAACTGTCATTATAATCCCTTTTATTCGGAAGTCAATCAGATAGAACATACCGTATTTTCATATTTTTTATTCTTTCAGGTTATGTTTGTGCCATAATCTCATAACTGCCAGACATATTTCCGCCAGACCGGAAATACCATTCCAGCCCCAGGCTGGCTGCCATGGCGCGGTCCACACCGCCCATCTGCCGCCGGTCCAGGTGCCCTATGTATTCCTTTAAGCGGCTGCGGTCAATGGTGCGGATCTGCTCTGTAAGCACCGTAGAATCCTGTTTTAATCCGCACAATGTCTTATCCAGGCTTACATGGGTAGGAATCACCGCCTTGGTGGTCCGGCTGGTAATGGCAGCTACGATCACCGTCGGGCTGTGGCGGTTTCCCGTGTCATTCTGGATGACTAAAACAGGCCGGATCCCTCCCTGCTCCGATCCCTTGACCGGTGAAAGGTCTGCATAAAAGAGGTCTCCCCGGATCACCGGGCGGTACGTCTGTCTATTTCCATTCCAGTCTGAATTTCGTTCCATGGCTTGTCTCCTTATTTTGAGTTTCATCACTTCATTCATACACTCATAGGATTCCCAATTCCGGAGATTTCAAACATTTCCTGAAAAAAACATGAAAAAGCCCCATCCTCAGAGGACAGGGCCATTCATTTTCCTTTATTCTGTTTTGCTTTAAAACCGCTTGATTTTTCCTGCGGCTGTCCGTTCAAAAGGCACTCCTCTCACGATCAGCCTGGCAATGCGCTTATAGACAGGCATAGACCCATTCAGGCGGTCAACCAGCTCCTGAAGAAGCAGCTCTGGCTCTGTAATCGTATGCTTTTCCATATATTCCGGATCCGGGAAGATCTCTGCCTCGATGACCTTCTCATGCTCGCGCACCAGAATCTCTTTTACCAGATCATTGCGTCCCAGCTCATTTTCCAGCTCCTCAGGAGATACATTTTCTCCATTTGCAAGGATGATCAGGTTCTTTCTGCGGCCGGTAAGGAATACAAAACGATCCTCGTCCACATAGCCTAAGTCTCCTGTCTTTAACCAGCCGTCCTCCAGAGCGGCAGCCGTTTCCTCAGGCATCTTGTAATATCCCTGCATCACGCTGCTTCCCCGTACCCAGAGCTCGTAATCCACGGTCTTTGCCTCGCAGTTTGGCAGAAGTTTTCCTACGGATCCGATCTTATTTTCCCACTCCAGATTGGTGCTAATCACAGGAGAACACTCCGTCATGCCGTATCCCTGAAGAATGGTGATGCCAAACTCCTTAAAAAGACGGATACAGTCCGGATCGAGGTAAGCGCCTCCGCTGCAGATGGTCTTAAGCTTTCCGCCGAATATGGCCGCTGCAGCCTGTTCCTTTGGAACAGACGGATCGATCTCCTTTAATTTTCCTGCCAGCGATTCGATGATCATAGGCACCAAAAGCACGATTTCCGGCTGGAACAGCTTTAAATTTCTCTGGAACCGCATGATCGAATCATTGATGCAGATGATCATTCCAATGGAAATGCCCTTTATAATGTCCATGGTCAGACAGTACACATGGTTAATGGGAAGAACGGTCAGGGATACGGTTCCCTGAGGGATCTTCATATCCAGACACAGGGCATTGTCCGCCAGATTCCGGTGGGTCAGCATAACGCCCTTGCTCTTTCCTGTGGTTCCTGAGGTAAAAAGAATGGTACACAGATCCTCCGGTTTTACCTCACAGTGAAATTCTCCCCGGTATGCCTCTAAAAGCTCGGGCAGAGACTGGATGGAAAGAAACTCACGGATCTTTGGACAGGAAGAAGCGGCCGCCTCTGCCACATCCATCCTCACCTCATCAAACACCAGCATTTCCACATCTGCCCGGTTTAGGAGCTCACAGACTGCCTCTGCAGGAAGCTGTACATCAATGGGAACTGCCACACTTTTACTATTTGCTGCGCCAAAATATGAAGTGATCCATCCATAGCTGGTAGGGCCGATGACAGCAATATGCTTTCCTCTCATCCCCTTTTCTTCCAGCATACGGCCAAAGGCCATGGTATCCCTGGGCAGATCTTCATAGGTCTTTTCCTCAAGCTCCCGCTTTACTTTATAGCGGAACGCGGTCTGGCTGCCGTAAGAATCAGCCGCCCGGCTTATGATCTCCTGTAATGTATTTGCTTCCATTCCTTCTCCTTCCTCTTTCCCGCCTCAGACAGCCTACTGCAGGGACTGGATATACTCCATGGCGTCCTTTACTGTCTTTACATTGACCACTTCCCGCTCGTCCACTTCAACGTCCCAGTGCTCCTCGATCTCTCCGACCATACTCATAAAATCATAGGAATTAAAGCCCAAGTCCTCCACAAAACGAGAATCCTCCCGGATTTCTCCCGGTTCTACATCTACATACTCACAGATCATCTCTTTTAACTCTTCAAACATATCCTTTTTCTCCCTCTTTTTATACCATGTCAATAATCTCTCCTACCGTCCTGCTGCAGTCCTCCACACCTCTGAAAATGATCCTGCACAGATAGTAGTATACCTCTTCCAGTTTCTGGGGCGTCACAATACCGGTCTGGTACTCAAAGCAGAAATCCAAACCATCGTCCAGAGCGCGGTGGCTCACAGTCAGATACAGCGGCTGTCCTGCCACACCATTGGAGTAACGGGCTGTATCATAGCGGATCCCGCCCATCTTATCAAGGCCCGGCCCCTCATATTTCATAGCCAGAGGCTGATAGGTCAGAGCCAGGGGCTCATAGGTCAGGCCGTCTTCCAGGTTATAAAATTTCTTTCTGTAATTAAAATACTCCGTAGGGCTGTAGCTTGCGTGCCGGAAATACTGATTCTGTGTATCCCGGATGATCTCCATTCCCTCTAAGAAGGTCTTGTCCCGTGAAATAATGGTTCTAAAGGGGAAGCAGTGGATCCTGGTACCGCCGCATCGCTTCTCGGTCAGAGTGGCCCTTCTTGCAATAGTGGTCGTAAGAGAAACATCCTCATTTCCGTTCTGCTTCTGAAGATAGGTCCTAAGGCCCATGAGCAGAAGGCAGGTCATGGAGATCCTGTGTTCCTCACAGAACGTTAAAAGCCGTTCCGACGGCTCCGGTTCCAGCCGGAAAGTGGTAATATTGGCTGATACATCCTCCGGAATGGTGCGGGCCGCCCTCTGATCCGGGTTGCCGGAAGCCTTTCTCTGCTGTTCAAGAAGCCCTGGACCGTAGATGCTGTTAAAGATCGGCTCCGATGTGCCGATCAGCTTTTCAAAAAATTCCCGGTCTCTCTGGCTGGATGTACTTCCCGCCTCATAAGCCAGATCCTTTTCCAGCTGCTTTATGTAAGAGGTCATGGCCTTTGGATAAGCAATCACCTCGTCTCCAAACATCTTATGGCTGTAGATTTCAATGATATCCCTGTAAAACAGGATCAGGGACTGGGCGTCCATGGTCATGTGGTCTACGCACACATAGGTTCCCTGAAAGCCGTTTGGAAGGCGGATCATCACAATGCGGTGCATGGGAGAATCGTAACGCTCAAAGGGAAGCTCGGTCCACTCCCTCATCTTCGCCTCTGCGTCCTCCATTTTCCATCCGCAAAAGTCAAAGTGTCCGATCTCAGAGTGATCCTCCTTTACCACATACTGGTACTCTTTTCCCTCTTTTTTGTCATGGGCAAAACGGATCCGCATTCCCTCGCAGCGGGAAATCGCTTCCTTAATGCTCTCCCGCAGCACCTCCCAGTCCAGATCGATCTCAATAGTCAGGCTGGAGCCGATATTTAATACCTGCTTTTTGGGACAGTATTTCAGACAGTAAAAATGCAGCTTCTGCGCCTCGGTCAGCGGATATACCTTACAGCCCCTTCTCGTTTTCATTCCTCACATACCCCTTTCGTAAATGCACGTTCCATCAGTTTCCTTACAGCCGCCTCATAAGCCGGACGATCCTTATAATATGCCTCTGCATGGGAAGCTCCCTCTATAATCAGAAGATCCTTTGGAGCAGCGCAGGCTTCGTAGAGCTCATGCACCATAGAGCAGGGCACAAAGGTATCCTTTGATCCGTGGATAAACAGCATGGGGATCTTAGACTTTTTTACCTCATCTCTGGCATTGCACTCATCCAAGCCATATCCGGCTTCCTTTTTTGCCATCCGGTCGGACAGATCCATTAAGGGAAATGCCGGCATATGATAGGTTGTCTTAAGAACAGAGGTAAATACCTCTTTGGCAGAGGTAAAGGCGCAGTCGGAAACAGCCCCCTTTACCTGCGGCGGAAGCTCAAGTCCTACTGCCATATCCACCGTAGCGGCTCCCATGGAAATGCCCTGAAGCAGAAGCTCACAGTCCTCTCCCAGACGCCCTGCCATGTATTCCATCCATTTTTTTGCGTCCAGACGATCCAGACAGCCAAAACCGATATAGGTACCCTCGCTGTCTCCATGGGCTCTCTCATCCACCGTCAGGACGCCCAGCCCGCAGCCCATATAAAACCGGGCCAGGGACGGGTAATCATTCAGTCCCCGGCTGGTATAGCCATGAAAGCAGATCACGGCCCGTTTGGGATCCTTTCCCGGAAAGTATGTTCCATGAAGCTTTAAGCCATCCTCAGACTGTATGTATACATTCTCATGGGGCTGGCTTAAAAACCACTGGCGGTTTTCCTCCATAAAGGGCAGATAGACGCTCCAGTCCGTACCTGCCATTTTCTGGGTCCGCTTATTATCCGCCTTTCCCCGCATCAGCGTCCGGCGCAGAAAATAGCGCGCCAGCGCATACTCTCCCGCAGCAAGCAAAGCTGCCGCTCCGGCTCCCATTCCCAACATCCACTTTATTTTCATCCTGCCGCTCCTTTTTTATCCGGATCCGTATCCCTCATACAGACCCCTATATGATACGCATCTCCCAGCTGGGCCTCAAAAAAGCGCCAGCCGGGGATATCTGCTGTAAAACCGTGGCGATCTCCCAGATCCAGAGGAAGTTCAAAGGAAGCTGTCCCATAAAAAATACACTCCGGCTCTCTTTCCAGCCTGTTTGCAAATGAAATCTGCCGAAAGGGAAAGGCAAGTCCCCTGCCGTCTGCCTTTGCATAGCTTTCCTTTAACGTCCACAAACGGAGCGCAGTTTTCTCTGCCTCTTTCTCCTTCTTTTCACAAATCCATCTATATTCTTCCGGAGAACATATCCTCCTGACCAGCCCTTTGCTGCAGGGCTTTCGGACCTGGATATCAATCCCTACTGGATGGCTGCAGACCGCACAGACGGCTATTCCCTCTGTATGGCTGATACTAAAAAAAACTCCTGGATTGTCTTTTAGAAAGGGTTTTCCATTTTCCGGAGCTATCACCTCCCAGGTTCTCCCATATTCCTGCAAAAGCCCCCGCTCAAGAAGCCTTCTTCCCAGGATATGTTCTCTGGACCGGTCGCATTTCCTGCCCTCCGGCCGGTATGCGGCTGCGTAGATCATACTCCCCCTCCTGCTGCGTTCCCATGGTTTTCCCTGGTTTTTCCGTGTTTTCGACCGCTAGTCGAATCGTTTCTGCCTTACAATATCATATTTTCGACCAGCGGTCAAGTGTGGATTTTTTATATCACATATGCTATACTCGAACCATTCTGAAAACCATCCATATGACACTAAAAGAAAGCAGGAACATCATGCAGTATCTGAATAAACGCGAAAAAATCCTGGATGCCATGCAGCAGCTGATGACAACCGCTGATACCCGTTCCATTACGGTCAGTGAGATCGCTCAGAAAGCCGGCATTGGAAAAGGAAGCATCTATTATTATTTTCCCTCTAAAAATGATATTCTGGACGGAGTCATTGAGCGGGCCTATTCCCGCGTTCTGGAAAAGGGAAAGGCTCTGGCCGCTGCCTCAGACATAGATGCCTTCTGTAAAATGGAGATCATCTATCACGCCTGTCTGGAAGCCTCTAAGGAGCTGCGCCGTCAGGAGTCCTTTAACGCCGCCCCCGACGGCCAGGAGCGGGCCTTCATCCATCTGAAATTTGCCAAAGCCATTATCACCCATTTAAGACCTATTCTTGCAGATATCCTCCGGCAGGCTGTGGCAGAAAACGGTGCGGTCTGCGAATATCCGGAGGAAACAGCCTATATCATCCTTCTGGTATTAACCGCCACTCTGGACAACCGTCTGGTACCCATGAAGGAAAGCGACGTAAGCCGGATTCTCACTGCATTTACCCAGATGCAGGGCCAGGGGCTCAATATTCCGCCGGAGGTTCTGCATTTTCTGATCCGGGAGGTATAGCGCCATGAATATTAATAAGAAGCAAAAACTCCAGACTCCCGGCTCACGCCGCCGTCTGGTTACGGCTCTGGGAATCACCGGCTGGCTTTTTAAAGGAGTTCTTTCTGTCTTTACCACTGCCTTTCTTATCATGACGGCAGCAGGACTGATCCTCTACGCAGCAGTCAAACCGGAGCTTGACAAATGCCGGGAGATTGCCTATGACAAGCTTGCTCAGATGGACCGTTCCGATTTTTCCATGCTGTCCGATACAGTAATCTACGATAAGGACGGAAAACAGATCGGTCTGATCAACGCGGGTCACTATCAGTATATGGATATTAACCACATCAGCATGAACCTGCAGAACGGTTATATCGCCCAGGAGGACCGGAGATTTAAAAACCATAACGGCGTAGACTGGATCGCCACCTTCCGGGCCGGTCTTGCCCTGATCAAGCATGGCGGGGAAGTGACTCAGGGCGGCAGTACCATTACCCAGCAGGTGATCAAAAATACATATCTGACCCAAGAGCGCACCTTTACCCGCAAGATTGTGGAAATCCTGCTGGCTCCCGAACTGGAAAAGAAATACTCCAAAGCCGATATCATGGAGTTTTACTGCAACACGAATTTCTACGGGCACCGCTGCTACGGTGTTGAAGCTGCCAGTCTGTATTACTTTGGAAAACACGCCGAAGATCTGGCACCTGAGGAAGCGGCTGTGCTGATCGGCATCAGCAACAGCCCCTCTGCCTATGACCCGGTTTCCCATCCGGACGCTTCCAAAAACAAACGGGATGATGTCTTAAAAAGCATGAACGAGGTAGGGTATCTGTCAAATGAAGACTATGAAAAAGCCGTCTCCTCTCCTTTAAAAATCGTACAGAAGGAAACAGAGGGCACGGATGAAAATTATCAGAGCAGCTATGCCATTCACTGCGCTGCCCTGGAGCTGATGAAAATGGACGGTTTTGAATTTCAGTATACCTTTGATAACAAAGAAGATTACACCCTTTACTCCGAACGCTATACTGCAGCCTACTCCGAGCAGTCAGACCGGATACGGGCAGGCGGATTTCAGATCTACACCTCCTTAGACAGCGGACTGCAGGCTGTGCTCCAGACGCAGATCGACGCCAGTCTTTCGGGCTTTACAGAGCTTCAGGAAAACGGAAAATTTGCCCTTCAGGGAGCCGGTGTGATCGTAGACAACAAGACCAACTATGTAACGGCCATTGTAGGAGGACGCGGGGCGGATGATCCCTTTAACCGGGCCTATTTAAGCGCCAGACAGCCCGGAAGCACCATTAAGCCCCTCATTGACTACGGACCCGCCTTTGACACCGGGGAATACTATCCCACGCGCATGGTCAATGACCACAAATGGGAGAAGGGTCCTTCCAACAGCGGCAGGCGCTACTTTGGCAATGTTACCGTAAGAGAAGCCTTAAACCGCAGCTTAAACACTGTGGCCTGGCAGATCTTAGAGGATATCGGCATTGATTTCGGTCTGAGCTATCTGGGAGAAATGGAATTTCAGAAGCTGAGCTATGTGGACAATCAGGTGCCCTCCTTAAGCATCGGAGGCTTTACCAACGGCGTCCGGGTAGTTGATATGGCAAAGGGCTACAGCACACTGGCAAACGGCGGAGTATACAATGACCGCACCTGCATCGTGAAAATCCTTCATGAAAAAGAGAGCGAGCTCACAAAGGATATGACGCCTTTTGCAAAGCAGGTTTACCGCAGCGATTCTGCCTTTATGCTCACAGACGTCTTAAAAGGCACATTTACCTCCCCCTACGGCACCGGACGGGGACTTGGCCTGGAAAATGATATGCCCGCTGCCGGAAAAACGGGAACCACAAACAGCAGCAAGGATACCTGGTTCTGCGGCTACACCCCTTACTACACAGCCGCCGTCTGGGTGGGTTACGATATCCCCCGTAATATGCCGGGAATCTACGGAGCCACCTACGCAGGAAAAATCTGGAAAAATGTAATGGACGAAATCCACCAGGGGCTCCCCCCTCTTGACTGGGAACAGCCCGATACCGTAGAGCGGCGTTCAGATGAAACCAATGGGATCGAAGATTATTTCAGCACCACGGCTCAGTTCCGGGCTCAGCAAAGCCTTCATGAAAAGGAACAGGCTGCGCTTTTAGAAGAGCTGACCCAGGAAGCAGAGGCGTTCTGTGCCAGAGAAATCCGTTCTGTGGAAGATACCTATACGGTAAAGGATGAATATGCTTCTATCACTTCCCGTCTCCCCCTGTTGGACGACGGAGAGCAGCGGGCACTGCTCTTAGAGCAGACGGAACAGCGGTATGATTACTTTGTCTCCATCATCAGCCAGATGGGTGATGAAATCCGGCGCTATGAAGAGCAGAAAGCGGCCGAAGAGAAAAAAGCCAGAGAAGAAGCTGCCAAAGAGGCAGAGAAGCAGCGTCTGGAAGAAGACAAGGCCACCAAAAAGAACAGCTTCCTTCTGGCCCTTGAAACGGTAGAGGAGCTGGAATACCAGAGAGAGGACGCGGAACGCCTGGTAAACGATGCCATTGACAAGCTTTCCCTCATTGCAGGAGATCCGGAAGCAGATGCTCTCTCCGACCGGCTTCAGACAGCCATCAGCCGCATTTCCACGCTTCCCACCGCAGAAGAATGGGAAAAGCTTCAGGCACAGGAAGCCGAACAGGAGGCGAAAAAGGAACAGGAGACCCAGCTGGAAATCCAGTCCAGCCAGGCCCGTCTCCGTTCCTCCTTAAGCCGGGAACGCTTTAAGTGGAACAATATGGAATACTATGGACCAGGAGGACGGGGCGATGAATAAACATAACACAGCTTCCATGCAAAACGGCAAAAAAAGGCCCTCATTTTCCATTTTACCGGAAAAACCGGACGGGGCTGAGGACTGGTTCTATACCTTTATGTGCATGAACATCCCCTTCTACGGATGGCGGTACCTAAAGCAGCTTGTTTATCAGGAGCCCAATGACAGCCCCAAAAGCCAGTTTGCCAGAGCGTATCTGTACTATAAACGGGTATTTCTCAGGATTTCTCTGGCAATCGCAGCCCTGCTTGCTGTAATAGGCTTTGCCGGGCTGCATCTGCTGATCCGATATATGGAAATGCTGTAGCACAAAAACAGGCGGCAGACTGCCGGAGCCCTCTTCTAAAAGGCCCGGCGTCTGCCGCCTGTATGTATATACTATAAAATCATTTCTCCAAAGCAGCCTGCAGCTTATCCTGATCCATCATTCCCTCAATGACCCGGCGAAGTTCATCCACTGTATCTCCCGGCGTCTTTCCCGCCTCGTCGATAACAATATCCGCATATTTTTCATACAAAGGCACCCGCTCATTATAGAGATCTCTGAGCGTAAATCCCGGCTTTAAGGCAACGCCCCTGTCCACTACATTTCCGATGCGCCGTTCCATTTCCTCGTAGCTCATCTTTAAGTAGACCACCTCGCTGATCTCCTTTAAATGCTTCATGGCTTCTTCCCCGTAGATCACGCTGCCTCCGGGAGCGATCACGGAAAGCCGTACATCCAGCCCCGCATTGATCCGGTTTTCTACCTCTAAAAAGCCGTCCATTCCTTCATCTGCGATGATTTCCTTTAAAAGGCGTCCTTCCTTTTCCTGGATCACGATATCTACATCCACAAAGGAAAAGCCCAGACGCTTGGCAAGCAGCACGCCTACAGTACTTTTACCCGATGACGGCATTCCGATCATAGTAATATTGGGTTTCATCCTGCACATCCTCCTGTTCTTCAGCGCTTCTTCTTTTTCACCGGTTTTTTTACAGAATATCCGAAGCTTCCCAGCTTCTTTCCCAGTTCAAAATATTCACCGTGGGAATAGGATACCAGACCGGAGGAATTTAAGTTAAATTTCCCCTTTGCATCCATGTACTGATTGTCAATGGTTACTCCCACTACCTGAGCCAGAAACAGGTCATGGCTTCCCAGTTCCTTTACCTCAGTTACCTTACACTCAATATTTACCGGACTTTCTGCGATCCCCGGAGCCTTGATATATCGGGAGGGCTGAGGCGTCAGACGCATTTCCTTAAACTTATCCACATCCCGGCCGGACTTTACGCCGCAGTAATCCGTCGCCCGCACCAGAGGGCGGTTTACCAGGTTGATCACAAACTCCCCTGTATCCTTAATGATCCTATGAGAAAAACGTTCCTTTCGCACAGAAATCGATACCATGGCAGGATCAGAACAGACCGTGCCTGCCCAGGCTACGGTGATAATATTGGGAGTTTCTCCCTCCCTGGCGCAGCTCACCATCACTGCGGGCACCGGATAAAGCATATTGCCCGGCTTCCAGTATTCTTTGCTCATAAAAATACCGTCCTTTCCTTTACTCCTGCTCTGCCAGCATCAGCGCCGGGATCAGCTGCTTCTTTCTGGATACCACTCCCGGCAGACGTACCAGAGGCTCTGTCTGTTCTCCGGACTCATCCGGCTCTGTATGAAAGGCCTTTTCCGCCAGCTGCAGCGCTCCGTTTCCTTCGCAGATCAGGTCTGTCGATTCGGTTAAAATATTTGTCAGCATGAAAAATACAAGATCCAGACTGTTTTCCTGTCTGGCATTTTCCATATAATGGATAACCCTTGGGCGGATGCTTTCCAGCTCATCTCCATTTAAAGAGGTGATCTGTCCAACGCCGATAGCAATCTTTCCTGAAGTAAAGCGCTTAAAGTCCTGATAAAAGATCTCCTCGTCGCTCTTTCCCTTCAGATTGCTTCCCGCACCAAACATTTCCATGGCGTATTTTTCTATCTCAATTCCCGCAATCTCTGCCAGCGATCTGGCAGCCATCTCATCCATAGGCGTACAGGTAGGAGAACGGAACAGCAGGGTATCGGACACAATGGCGCTGCAGAGAAGTCCTGCGATCTTTGGCTCCACCTTTACTCCGGCTTCCTGATACATCTGATAAATAATGGTAGCCGTACAGCCTAAAGGCTGATTGCGGAAAAATACAGGAGACATGGTCTGAATGGTTCCCAGCCTGTGGTGGTCAATGATCTCCATAATCTCTGCATTTTCAATTCCGGCCACTGCCTGGTTCTTTTCATTGTGATCCACCAGCACAACCCGCTTTCCCTTGGCTCCCAGCAGGTTTCTTCGGGAAATCATACCCAGATAACGGCCATCCTTATCCAGGATCGGGAAATCCCGGTGACGCTTATTCGCCATGACGTCACGGATCTCATCAATATAATCATCGCTCTCAAAGGTAATCAGGTGCTCTCGCGTCATAAAGTAGCTGATGGGCATACTCTGGTTAATGAGACGGGCTGCCGTGTAGGTATCATAGGTTGTGGCAATAATTGTACAGCCCCGCTCCTGAGCAATCTTTTTGATGGTCATGGACACTCCCGCGCCTTCGCAGACAATGATGCAGTCCGCGCCCATTTCAATGGCGCAAAGCTGGGATTCATACCGGTTTCCCAGAATCACCAGATCATGGGGCTCGATGTAAAACTCCATCAGATCGGGATTTGCCGCCGCGATCAACACCTTTCCCTGGCTGAAATAGGCATCGGCCGTACCGATCACCAGATCTGCCTCCAGTGTCTCAATAATATTGGAATACTGGGTATTGGCCTTAGACAGAATGCTGCTATCATAAATATTCATGTAGGTCTTTGTAATATCGCCTACCGTAATCAGTCCCTCCAGAGTGCCGTCCTCCCGCACCGCCGGAATGGTGACTACATTATTTTCCTGCATGATATTCCAGGCCCGCTTTAAGGAAATATTGTCCGCAACGCCCTTTGTCTTTCGGATTTCAATGTCTCTTACCTGCGTCCGTACGTCCTCCACCAGAGCAGGCTCCTCCATGCCGAAATAATCCAGCACGAACCTTGTTTCCCCATTCACATGGCCCGCCCTGGCAGGAATGTACTCCTCTCCTGTTACTGCCCGTTTCAGATTGGCATAGCATACAGCCGAGCAGATCGAATCCGTATCCGGGTTTCTGTGGCCGATCACCAGCGTCTTTCTCTTTAATTCCTGATCCATCTTCTCTCCCTCTTTACCCCAGGGATTTCCTTTAAAAAATCCCCTTTGATTCATAATCTATTTACATTTAGTTCACAATCCGTTCATATCTTTTTCTTATACTTTTTATATAAACAAATCATGTTTTTTGCATTGCTTACTGGTATATTTGCACATAGATTTTTCATAATTGCCCCGGCTTAAAACAGCCGGGGTCTCCTCATTTTTAGAGCAATTTAAATCCGGAAAGAGCCGCCGCAGCGGGCGGCTCTTTCCGGATTTATTTATATTTTTTGTGTATCAAGTATAGCAGATGAGGATATGTTTGGCAACCTCTTTATCTCACATACGATATCTCCCAGCCTGCTGCCGGAAGCGCCGCCGTCTCTGCCTTTCTCATCTTATCCTCTGTCTGGATCCGCCCCTTTTCATCCGCCGTCCAGATCCTGTCTCCGATCTTAAAGGACGCATAGCCGGTTCCTTTCGGGGCAGCCGCCAGAAGGCCGTTATAATAAAGAAAGCCGTCCTTTTCTCCGTTTACCCCGGTTCCCTTTAAGGAGCCTGAGGTTTCTGCACAGAAGGCAAATGTTTTGCCGTTTTTATCCTTTACGGCTTCTGCTTTTCCTGTCAAAAGGACGCCGTCCTTATCCGGATCAAACCAGGCCGTCTCGGTTTTCCCTCCTGAGGTCATGCGGATCAGCCCGCTCTGCTGTACCCCGTAGGAATCAAAGAAATAATAGGCTCCATCCAGCTTTGTCACTGCATCCCAGATCTGCACGGCATCTGCTGATAAAAAAGCAGGAGTACCGTCATGCTGCAGATAGAAACGGCGTGTCATATCTTCCTTTGTCTGTGCCGTCTCGGAAGCATTTTTAGTACGGCGGGCTTCTTTTGATAAGGCCTGCTCCCATTCCGGGCTGTCCCAGGGCCGTTCCTCTGTTTCAAGCCACTGGCTCTTAAGCATCCCTTCGTCTTTTCCGCCCAGATACACAAAACGGCTGATCCCTGTGCCGTCTCCAGGCTTTGCCTGTTCCCTTACGCAGCGCCATCCGGTCGCCATCACGCCGTTGGCATCAAAATAGTAACGATGGCCGTCAATCTCGCTTTCCTTATAGGAGCCCACCTCTGCCCGTCTGGCCTTTCCCGAAGAGTTAAAATAATACCACTGTCCTCCGGGTTCTCCGGGAGCCAGCGCTTTGGAAACAGAGCCTTCTGCCGGCCCCTTCTTCCCGTCGCTTTCCAGATAACGCCAGCCGATCTGGGTATATCCCTGGTTTTCATCTCCCAGATAATAGATATCCCCATTTTCATAATGCCAGCCTGTGCGCATCCGTCCCTGGCTGTCAAAGCTGTACCGGACATCTCCCAGTTTTTTCCAGTCATTCTTTTCTGCTTTTCCACTGGGGCCCAGATAGTACCAGCCTTTCGCCATCTGGGAGGAACCATCCTCATAGATCCATGTTTCCTTTTCCATGGCTCCTGTTTCATCTACGTGCCAGGTTCCCTGGATCCAGGCGTCTGCTGCGATCTCACCGTTTTCATCCAGGTAATAAGAGTTTCCGTCCCGGTGTTTCCACTGCTCCGTAACGATGCTGCCAGTCTCATCCACATAGCGCTCTGCTCCGTCCACCATCTGCCAGCCTTTTTCTGCTCCCAACGCTCCAAAGGGGAGGGCAGCTGCCAGAAGAAGGCCCGCTGCTGCTCCTAAAATAAAGCGATTCCGTCTGATATAGCATCCTGTTCTTTTTACATTCGTTTCCTTCTTCATAGCCGCCACCTCCTGATTATTCTTATCTTTATTTTATCAGAAAATGACACAAAATCCATGAATTTTTACCGATTATAATCAGAAGATTTTATTAATTCAACTGTTTTTTGCCAGTCTTCCGTAAATCTTTGCCAACCTGCGGCATTTTTCAACCAAGGTCTGATCCACTTCTCCCGGAAGCAGCCTCCATTTCCAGTTTTTCCCTAATGTGGAAGGCTCATTGATCCGGGCTTCTGTGCCGAGGCCCAGATAATCCTGAATGGGGATCACAGCCAGTCTAGCAGGGCTTTCCAGAGCCAGACGGATAAACTGCCAGTGAAGCTCCTTCTTTGGAACCCGGCGACTTCCCATGTACTCTCTGGCAAAGCTCCGGTTCTTTTTGCTCATGGAGTCAAACCAGCCTGCAAGCGTATCATTGTCGTGGGTTCCCGTATAAACTACACAGTTTTCCGTATAATTATGAGGAAGATAGCTGCTTTCCTCTGAATCGTCAAAGGCAAACTCCAAAACCTTCATCCCCGGAAATCCTGTTTTCTCCAAAAGTTCATAGACCTCAGGGGTAAGAAATCCCAGATCCTCTGCGATCACCGGAAGCTCATCCCCAAAGTGCGCCTCCAGCGCCTGAAACAGCGCCATTCCCGGCCCCTTTTCCCAGTGTCCGAACTCTGCTGTCGCATCGCCGTAGGGAATGGAATAATAGGCTTCAAAGCCTCTGAAATGGTCGACCCGCACTACGTCATACATCCGAAGGCTGTATTCCATCCGCCGGATCCACCATTCATAGCCGGTTTTCTCATGATATCCCCAATCATAAAGAGGATTTCCCCAAAGCTGCCCCGTCTCTGCAAAGGCATCCGGCGGACAGCCCGCTACTGCCTTTGGCAGATTTTCCTCATCAAACTGAAACAGCTCCGGATGGCACCAGCTGTCCGCGCCGTCAAAAGCTACATAGATGGGAATATCTCCGATGATCCGGATCCCCTGTTTATTGGCATAATTTTTTAACGCTGTCCACTGCTCTTCAAATTTCATCTGCTGAAACTCATAAAACCCGATCTCATCGGTGAGAAGGCTGCCGTAGGCTTTCAGCGCCTCCGGCTCCCTAAGACGGATCCCGCGCTCCCAGAGATTCCAGCTTTTTGACTGGAAATGATCCTTCAAAGCCATATAAAAGCAGTATTCCCTTGTTTCCGGCCCAAGAGTTTCAAGGGCCAGACCGTGAACCTGCTCCAGAACGCCGCACGTATTCTCTGCAGATTCTTTCCCCGCAGTCCCCTTCCGAGCCAGCCCATCCTTCCACCGATCATAGGCCTTTCTAAGCAGCGGAAACCGCTCCCTGTAGATCCGGTCATAGGAAATATACCGCCTGGAATCCCCAAAATCAGCCTTATCACACTCTTCCTTTGTCAAAAGGCCCTCCCGGATCAGTTGCTCCAGGTCGATAAAATACGGATTTCCTGCAAAAGCGGAAAAGGACTGGTAGGGCGAATCCCCATAGCCCGTAGGGCCAAAGGGAAGCACCTGCCAAAAGCCCTGTCCCGCCTGCTTTAAACGGTCAATCCATTCATAGGCTTCCTTTGAAAAGGCTCCGATGCCATACCGTGAGGGCAGGCTTGCCACAGGAAGCAAAATTCCACATTCGCGCATAAAATAACCCCCTTTTTTCAATCCACATCATTATACGGAAAAACGGAGACAAAATCAATCGCTTTGGACTGCCGGCCTTAAGACTCCCGATACTCCTTCGGGGTCATACCGTACTTTCTGCGGAACAGACGGTTAAAATAGGACAGATTATCAAAACCGCACCGGACTGCAATCTCCGTCACCGTGTCTCCCGTGGTTCTTAAAAATCCGCCTGCACGGGAAAGACGGTAATCGTTCAGATAGCTCACAAAGGGCTGTCCCGTATACTGCTTAAAATATTTCATAAAATGAGACTGGCTGTAAAAGCACATCCCGGCGGCCTGGCTGATATCAAACTCCTCTCCGTAATGCTCCTCAATGTATCCCAGCACCTGCTTAATCCGCTCCCTGGCCCGTCCGGGCCGTTTTTCCCACAGCGTCAGGCCGGACTGAAAGGCCAGATAAAGGAAGGTATAAAGCTGCCCCTTCACTGCCAGCTGATACCCGGTTCCCCTCTCCTCCGATACACAGTCCAGCGCCTGAATGCATCCTGCAAACGCCTCATATCCCTCCATTCCTCTCCGTTTAAAAAGCGGCTCCCTCACCTGCTCTCTGGCAAGAGGAAAAAGGAACCGTTCCGTACAGAGGTCCTCCTCTGCCCCCATGAGAAGTGACAGGCTGAAAATGATATTTTCGTAATCCATTCTCTGATCCTCAAATCCGTAAATTGCATGAAGCTGGCCGGGAAAGACAGCCATCACATCCCCTTCCTCCACCTCATAAACCACCCGGTCTACAACCACGTTGCCCCGACCCTTTTTTATGGAAATGATCTCCATTTCCTCATGCCAGTGGAGAGCCACATTCTGAAAATCCCCCGGAATGGAACAGGGATAGATATTAAAAGGGAATTCGCGCAGTCCGTGCTTCTTGGTTTCATGGTACTTTTCCTGCCTTATCATATCGCCTTTTTCCATGCTGCCTTCCACCTCCTTTTGATCGTATTGTACTATATTCTCCCATCATTCTGCAAGATTTTTTCCAAGCCACCTGATAGAATAACTGTAATATAAATAACTCCTGCACCGAGCAGAAAGGATGGATCTGATATGACAAAAAAAGAACTTGAAACAGCACTGTGCACCGCCTGTCCCAAGGCGATCGCCGACTGTACGGATAAAGAACTCTATACAGCCCTTCTTGCCATTTCCCAGCAGGCCGCTGCAAAAAAGGAAGAAAACGCCGGAAAGAAAAAGCTGTACTATATCTCTGCTGAATTTCTCATCGGAAAGCTTCTTTCCAACAACCTGATCAATCTGGGCCTTTATGATGACGTAAAGACGATTCTGGAAGAAAATGGCAAATCTCTGGCAACAGTCGAGGAAGCAGAACCGGAGCCATCCTTAGGAAACGGCGGCCTGGGACGTCTGGCAGCCTGCTTTCTGGACTCCATTGCCACTCTTGGCTTAAACGGTGACGGCATCGGGCTGAACTATCACTTCGGCCTTTTTAAGCAGCTCTTTAAGAATAATAAACAGGAGGAGGCTCCCAATCCCTGGATTGAAAACACCTCCTGGCTTACAAAAACCGGTGTGACCTATCAGGTTCCCTATAAAAATTTCACCCTTACCTCCCGCATGTACGATATCGCGGTAACAGGCTATCACGGCCGTACCAATCATCTCCATTTATTTGATGTGGAATCCGTGGACGAATCCATTGTAGAGGACGGTATTTCCTTTGACAAAACGGATGTAGCCAAAAACCTGACTCTATTCCTCTACCCGGATGACAGCGACAGGGAGGGACGGATCCTTCGCATCTACCAGCAGTATTTCATGGTAAGCAACGCCGCAAGGCTGATCCTGGAAGAGGCTGCTGCAAAAGGCTCCAATCTCTATGATCTGCCCGACTATGCTGTCATCCAGATCAATGACACCCATCCTACTATGGTAATCCCTGAGCTGATCCGCCTGCTGACCACAGAGCATGGCATGGAAATGGACGACGCCATTGAAATCGTCAGCCGCACCTGCGCCTACACCAACCACACTATCCTTGCTGAGGCCCTGGAAACCTGGCCCATGGAATTTTTCAAGGAGGCGGTGCCCCAGCTGATCCCCATTATGGAGGTGCTGGATGACAAGGTACGCCGTAAATTTGACGATCCTTCCGTCTATATCATTGATAAGGACGACCAGGTTCACATGGCCCACATTGATATCCACTACGGCTTCAGCGTAAACGGAGTTGCCGCTCTGCACACCGATATTTTAAAGGAAACGGAGCTGAACCATTTTTACAAAATCTATCCTGAAAAATTTAATAACAAAACCAATGGGATCACCTTCCGCCGCTGGCTCCTCCACTGCAATCCACAGCTCTCTGATTTTATCACCAGCTTTATCGGGGAAGGCTATAAAAGGGATGCAGATGAACTGAAAAAACTGGATCAGCCTGCCATTTCCTGCAATTTAAAGCACCTGTACCGCCTGCTTTCCATTAAGGATCAGAAAAAAGCAGAGCTGGCACAGTATTTAAAGGAAACACAGGGACTGGAAATCAATCCCAATTCCATCTTTGACATCCAGATCAAGCGCCTTCACGAGTACAAGCGCCAGCAGTTAAACGCCCTGTACCTGATCCACAAATATCTGGAGATCAAAAAAGGCCATAAGCCCACTACTCCCATCACGGCCATCTTCGGTGCAAAGGCTGCGCCTGCCTATGTGATCGCCAAAGACATTATCCATCTGATCCTCTGCCTGCAGCAGATCATAAAGGAGGATCCTGAGGTAAGCCCCTGCTTAAATGTAGTGATGGTAAATAATTACAACGTGACTCTGGCAGAAAAGCTGATCCCGGCCTGCGATATCTCCGAACAGATCTCCCTGGCCTCCAAGGAAGCCAGCGGCACGGGAAATATGAAATTCATGCTGAACGGAGCCGTCACCCTGGGAACGGACGACGGAGCCAATGTGGAGATCCACGAGCTGGTAGGCGACTCCAACATCTATATCTTCGGCGACTCCAGCGATACGGTC
This sequence comes from Clostridium sp. AT4, assembly GCF_001517625.2. GTDB lineage: Bacteria > Bacillota > Clostridia > Lachnospirales > Lachnospiraceae > Enterocloster. Next base: position 76,449 of record NZ_LN999827.1, read on the forward strand.
ATCCGCCGCTATAAGAGAGGGGACTACCATTCCAGATCCTACTACGAAAACTCCCCTGCCTTAAAGGAGGCCGTAGACTTTATCATCAGTAAGAAAATGCTTGCTGTGGGCGATAAGGAAAATCTGGAACGCCTTTACAATGAGCTTTTAAATAAGGACTGGTTCATGACCTTCCCTGATTTTGCTGCCTACTGCCGTACCAAGGAAAAGGCCTTCTCGGACTATGAGGACCGGGCCTCCTGGGCGAAGAAAATGCTGGTAAATATCAGCCGGGCCGGATACTTCTCCTCAGACCGGACCATTGAGGAGTATAACAGGGATATCTGGAAGCTGTAAATAAAAACGCCCCCTCACAGCCGGGGTTCCGATTCGTTCGGAGCCGGTTGGGAGGGGGCAAAACTAATCTCCATACACCTCATAATTCCCGCAGAAGCCCATACCGCCTTTCAAACATACCTTTATACTCCGGCAGCAGCCCAAAAATACCTTTCGGGATTTCGCTGATCTGATTCAGCCCAATCTTCTTTACTGCCTGAACTGCAGCCTCTTTCTGCGTCATTTTTTCCCCAAATACAGTCTGACAGTTTGCTCCATCCAAAGTATCATATGAATAAAATGCACGGTTAAAATCCATCAGCTTGTGAAGCTTCACAGGACGTATTCCCTGTCAAATAATCCATTATATTCATCATGTAATAATTGTGGGAGTCTAATGACAAAATACATTTCTTTAAATCACGATCATGATTTAAGACATATATATTAAATGCCTCTGCCGATGCAATAGAAAATGCCTTTGATGTAATATTGTCGCTGATACTGCTGGCAAGAATTTCCCTGTTTACCGCATCCTCTCCTCCGTCTTTCAGCAACCTGAACCTATGGTCAGACCGCTGCCATGCCTTAGGAAAACAACCATTGGTAGAAAGATCTCTTGCCAGATATTCATTCTGCACAGTATATTGTCTTCCTCTCAATGCAATATCCATAAAGGTATTGCTGAGATGATTATCATATAAATTGATCTCATCAAATTTAACCCTCTCGCCCTTATATCTGACCCAATATACATCTGTTAAAGACGCACAGCGGTATGACAATGCGGCTCTTTCTACGGATAATCGTCATTCTGGCATCGGTTGTATTTTACAAACAAATTCCATGGCAGCCGCAATCACTCCCAGCTTCTCTCAATCTTCTTTGTAATCGGATCTGCGCCCTTTACTCTACCGTAACAGATTTTGCCAGATTTCTCGGCTTATCTACATCCAGTCCTTTTGCCACACTGACGTAATATCCAAGCAGCTGAAGAGGGATCACTGCCAGACTGGCAAAAAAATGTTCATCGGTTCTGGGCACATATACCGCAAAATTTACCGCATCCTCTATATCATATTTTCCATAAGAAGTCAAGCCCATCAGATAGGCCCCCCGGCTTTTGCACTCGGCCATATTGGACAGCGTCTTTTCATAAAGCTGGCTCTGTGTGAGCACTCCGATCACCAGCGTACCGTCCTCGATCAGGCTTATGGTTCCGTGCTTTAACTCCCCTGCCGCATAAGCCTCCGAATGAATATAGGAAATCTCCTTCAGCTTCAGGCTTCCCTCCAGGGAAACTGCGTAATCAATCCCTCTTCCAATAAAGAACGCATCCTTTGCCATTGCGTATTTCGATGCAAACCACTGGATCCGTTCCTTATCCTCCAGGATTTTTTCCATCTTCCCAGGCAGAGACTGCAGCTCTGCGATCAGCGCTGCACACTTTTCCTCTGAAAGCTTTTTCCTCACCAGGGCAAACTGGAGAGCCAGACAGTAAACGGCGATCAGCTGGGTGCTGTAGGCCTTTGTCGTTGCAACGGCAATCTCCGGCCCCGCCATGGTGTAAAACACATGGTCTGCCTCTCTGGCAATGGAAGAACCGATCACATTTACAATCGCAAGGGTCTTTACCCCATATTCCTTCGCTTCCCTGAGAGCGGCCAGACTGTCCGCCGTCTCTCCGGACTGGCTCACTACGATCACCAGCCCATTTTTATCCAGAAGAGGTTTTCTGTAACGGAATTCGGAAGCCACATCCACACGGACCGGGATCTCTGCCAGATCCTCCATCACATACTGAGCCACCACCCCCACATGATACGCAGAGCCGCAGGCCACAATATAAATCTGGGATATGGCGCAGATCTCTTCTTCTGTCAGCCCCATCTCCGTCAGATCCAGACGGCCGTTTTTCAAAACAGAATTCAGGGTATCTGAAACTGCTTTCGGCTGCTCATGGATCTCCTTCATCATGAAATGCTCAAAACCGCCCTTTTCAGCCGCTTCTGCATTCCATTCGATCTGCGTCATCTCCCTGGTTATCTCATCCCCATCCAGGTTATAAAAGGTAATCTGCCCTTCCTTCAGGCGGGCCATCTCCATATTTCCGATATAATATACATTTCTCGTATATTTTAAAATCGCAGGCACATCAGAAGCCACATAGCACTCGCCGTCCGTGACTCCCAGGATCATGGGGCTGTCCTTTCTGGCCACATAAATTTCTCCCGGATACTCCTTAAACATCACTGCCAGAGCATAGGATCCCCGAATCCGCACCATAGAATGATTGATCGCATCAACGGGAGTTCCCTCATACTTTTTATAGTAATAGTCAATCAGCTTTACAGCGACCTCCGTATCGGTTGAAGAATAAAAGGTATATCCTTTTTTTACCAGCTTATCACGCAGCTCCTGATAATTCTCAATAATTCCGTTGTGGACGCCTACTACATTTCCATCATCCGAGCAGTGAGGATGAGCGTTGGTTTCCGAAGGCTCTCCATGAGTCGCCCATCTGGTGTGTCCGATACCGCAGGTGCCCTTTAAGGCCTCTCCGTCATTCGTCTTCTCTGCCAGCGCCTTCAGACGCCCTTTTGCTTTTACGATCTGAACCGGGGCGTCTCCATCCCGGACAGCCAGACCTGCCGAATCATAGCCTCTGTATTCCAGTTTTGATAATCCGTCCAGAAGGATCGGGGCCGCCTGATGATTTCCTATAAATCCAACGATTCCACACATATTTCTTTCTCCTTAATTGACACTGAAAAGCATCCTGAGCTTTCATTTTTTATGTTTTGACTGCCATTTGCATGCGCATATTTTAAACCTCAGCCTTCGTATTGTCAAATAGAAAGCTCCTCCTAATATTCCACCTGTCGTATTATAGAAAAGATCTGAAAACTGGAATGTTCCGCGTTTCAGTAACAGCTGCACTGTTTCAATGGTCAAAGACATGAAGAAACCGCTGAGTGCCAAATACCGGAAAGATGATCCCGGCGAATACTTTTTCCACCGTTTTCTCAAAAGTATCCCCAAAAGAAACGTAAACGGGAAAAGAAGCATCACATTTTCAATCGCCTCTGTGGTAAGGTTTCCTTTTTCGGTATATAAGCCCCAGCCTCCAAATATCTTGTCTAACGGATCTTCCCAACGTTTCCTTGCAATCCAGGTACGAAACAATACCATATATGTGTAAAAGATAAATATCGCAGTCCAAACGCCCTGATAAACCATACCGGAAACACCCGAAAAATTTTTTGACCTGTTTTTATGCAGACTAAAAAACAGCCGGAGCACCATATAGCTTATAAATGCCAGAAAAGAAACAATACATGCCGATGGAAAGGATGCAGAAATTGTTGAGCAAATACTTTTTTCAATGCTTCGGTAAATACAGTATAGTTGATCCATGTATGCTCCCTTGTAAAAATATTTCTGCTGAATTTCTTCTTTTTCTCATAAAATATACGCAGAACAGATTCAATATATCACAAGTCGGAAAATAAATCAGCCCTGTACACTCCTTTTTCTAACTTTTTTCTCCTTTGCTCGTCATCATCGTTCCTTTCCATGTGCAGTCTTTTCTACATTTATATTACAGAGTATGCGTGACGATTTGACTGCTACTTATCATGTAGCACATTTCATGTTTTGCTACATAGCAGGCAGCAAAATGGGCTAAGACCACACATTGTAGAGACGTTCGTCATGAGCACATGCGTTACGGTAGAGTGTCAACACCTGTAATATAGCCATATTATGATGGTGTATAAATAAAGTTGACCCCCTATTCTCAAGGATTTTGATATATAATCATAATCAATACGAGAACAGGAGAAAAACCTATGGCACAGAATCAAAAATCTTATGACAATGAATTTAAAGCACAGGCGGTAAAGCTTGCCCAGGAAATCGGCGGTCATAAAGCTGCTCAGGAATTAGGGATTCCAAAGGGTACTATGTACACTTGAATAAAAGCCTTCAAAGAGGGGCGTCTCAGTGCAAATGAAGCAGTTCATACGCCCAAGAATGCTTTATCCCTCAACGATGAGCTTATTGAACTCAGAAAGCGTGTAAAAGAGCAGGATAAGGAAATTCGTCGCTTAAAAGAAGAAAACGAATTCCTTGAGCAAGCAAGTGCTTTTTTCGCAGCCAGCCGTCGGAAGTCAGCAAAAAACAGAGATTAATGTTTATTGCAATCAAAACGGATGACGGCCGGATTAAGGGTAAAATTTCTTTTTATTGCAAAGTGCTTCATGTTTCAAGGCAGGCATTCAACAAATTCCTAAAAGCAAAAGATACCCCTTGGAAATATCAGGCACTGGCAGATGCAATGCTTGATATTTGCAGCGAAGATGAATGCAATGACACTTATGGAAGAATCCGTATGTATCAGGCCTTACAGCTCAAACAGCCTGAGGGAGTACATATTCCCGGTGAGAGAACTGTTTATCGTGTCATGGCAGAAATTGGTCTTAATCATAAACCAAAACGTAAGCCGAATGGTATTACCAAAGCTGATAGAGAAGCCAGTAAATCCGACGATTTAATCAAGCGTGACTTCGCTGCTGAAAAGCNCTCTTGAAAAGTGCATGACCGATATGACTGAAATAAAGGCTTCTGACGGGAAGCTCTATGTTTCAGCTATCTTTGACTGCTATGATTTAGCAGTATTGAGACTTGCTATGGATACAAATATGAGAGCTACCCTATGCGAACAAACCTTAGAGAATGCTTGCAAAGCTTACCCGATGCTCCGTGGAGCTATTCTTCACAGTGACAGGGGAACCCAGTATACCAGTGAGCTATATCGTAAAGCTATCAACAGATATGGCATTGTTCAAAGCATGAACAGTGCCGGTGGCAGATGCCATGATAATGCCAGATGCGAAAGCATGTGGGCACGCTTCAAAGAGGAATTACTTTATGGTCGTTACGATCCTACCTCAATGACCGTAGAGCAGTTAAAGACGCTCATCTGGAGATACTTCATCAGCTACTGGAATAATCGGAGGATCTGCTCTGCTAATGGTGGACTACCTCCAATGGTTAAGCGACAACAATACTATGCTTCGCTACAGGAGGCAGCATAAGGTCGAACATTCTTGAGAAAAAAGTGTAAACCAATATTGACAATATCGATTTGGTATGGCGCAGGTTTTCGATAAAAGTCACTGCCCGGTCAGCCTTGGCCGCATCGTAGTGGCAGGTCGGAAGCATGAATCGGCTGGGCTTATAGTCCTTCAGTTTCGGATATTTTTTCGGTCTGCACTCTGCCATCAGCTTCCACCTCCTCCCAGCAGATTCTCCATCTCATCGGCTGCATCCGCAGAACCACCGTCCGAAGCAATGATCCGGCTTCGGGAGGACGGGGTCAGACCGAACTGCTCTGCAAACTTGTTCATGATCTTCAGATAGGTTTGTGCGATGGACACCTGCGGTACCTGCTGCCAGTAGCCGGACGGAGTCTTGACGATGGTGCCATGCTGGGTGATAAACTCCTCAGCCTCCTTCCATCGGGCATAGGCCTGACAGTAACCGGCAAAGGCAGCCATATCCACTTCGGTCAGGATGCCGATGGCTTCCATCTGTTTGGCCAGTCTGCGCCACTCTTTCTTTGCTTCCGGCTCCAGCCACTTCGGACAGGCCGGTGCTTTCTTATTGGGCTTCGGTTCGCTGGTATTCAGCGGATGCTTGCCCGGATAGCCTTCCAGTTCCTTCATGGCGGTCGGCTTTGGTTTTCTGCCTCTGGTAGCCATTGGCTTCCCCTCCCTTCTGCAAAAATAGGTAATAGGCATTTGCGAAACGCCAGAACCCGCATAAATATGCAATGTCATTAACTTAAAGTGATTATTCCGGAGCTCTCTGGTTCTTCCGCAATTATCCGTAAATGGAATTGAAACAAAAGTGCTAAAATGATAAAATTGTCTTAGGAATTTTGTCATTATGGAAGGAATTGAAACAGATGAAAGATACTCTTGAATTACAAAAATTTTACCCGGAAGAAATAGGCATCACAGAAGTAACTCAAAACGAAAAAGAAATTTATATCCATGTTTCTGTGCAATCAAAAAATTGTACATGTCCCAAGTGTGGAGTGACTTCAGAACATAAACATGGTACTTATAAAAGAAAACTTCAAGATCTTCCGATCTTAGGTAGAACCACGTATTTAATCGTAAATGCTTACGAGTATCAGTGCGACAATTCTTCCTGTGATGTTACAACCTTTGTTGAGAATGTAGATGGTTTTTTGAATTATTACAGCCGTATGACAGAGCGTTGTGAAGATTTTATATGTACTTTGGCATTGGAAACAAGCTGTGAAGGTAGTGCCCGTATCTGCCGTTCTATGAATCTGAAAACCAGTGGTGACAGCATTATCCGATTGTTAACGAAACGATATGTAGCACAACCGGAAGTTCCATGTGGAAGCATTATTGGAGTGGATGATTTTGCATTTAAGAAACGGCATACTTATGGGACAATTATTGTAGATGAGGCAACACATAAACCAGTGGCAATTTTAGATGGACGTGATGGTAAAACACTAAAAGAATGGTTAAGTAAAAATAAACATGTAAAAGCGGTGACACGAGACCGGGCAAGTGCTTATTCAGCAGCCATAAAGGAAATATTGCCCGATGCTATGCAGATTGCTGACAGATTTCATCTTCATCAAAATTTATTAGAGGCCATAAGAAATACTATAAGTTCTGTATTGCCCGTTGATATCAGAATTCCATCTGATTCTAACAGCATTGCAGAACCATCAGTTGAAAACGATAGTAAAAAAAATGCCATACAATGTGGATAACCTTAACGAATATAATCAAAAAAGGGTACAACTGTACACTGCGATAAAGGAATATAATTCTGCTGGATACAGTAAACGCCAAATTTCTAAAGTATTACATTGCAGCAGAAATACCGTAACAAAATATCTCAATGGAGAATATGAAGCACTTTGTAAAAAAGATTTTCGTAGCAGAATGGATCAGTTTTATGATTATATTGTCAAAGCTTTAACTTCTGGCATCAGTCGAAAAGATGTATATCGCAATGTTATTGAAAAAGGATATAAAGGCGGTCAATCTGCAGCATATGACTATATGAATAAAATCATAGAACGATTCCAAATTGATGTTGCAATTTACAAAAGTTCTTCACCTGAAGCAATCCAAAACAAAAAGGCATTACAAAAATATGACCACCTTTCACGAAACAGCATATTCCGTTATCTTTGGATGGGGGTGGAACTTAGCGAAAACCATAAGGCATATATTTTACAGAAATATCCCAAACTCAGAGAATTGATGCATTGTGTTCGAGAATTCCGTGAAATATACGAAAAGAAAAGTATGCCTCTATTGTATTTGTTTATCGAACGGTACAAAAACTCTGATTTAAAAGAGATATCCCGGTTTGCAAATGGATTAGAAAAGGATATAGAAGCTGTGGAAAATTCTGTTGCCAGTGAACTTTCAAATGGTTTTGTTGAGGGAACAAATAGTAAATTAAAAATGGTAAAACGTACTATGTATGGGAGATGCAGCAAAGCACTTTTAGCAGCAAAACTAATGTATGCGAAGGGTGAATGATACGGATAATTGCAGAAGAACCCCGTTCCTTCGGAACAGGGGTACATTTGAACCGTAATATTCACGCTCTGTGTCTAATATGATATCTTCGGCTAAATTGCTCAGATATATAGTGCTGTATATATCTTGTAATAACAGAATGGGTTTTGTACCTGTAAAATTTTCTAACTGCAACCGACTCTTTAGTGTTTCATACGCAGTCTCTATTCCCCACCTCATATGATATAATTCTTTGATTTCTTCTGTATGAAATTCAGTTTGTGGAAGATTTGTAGCTAAAACTTCTAAACTTCCGTTTTCTAATAGGATTTTTACCATACGCAATGAAATTTCACCGAGTTCTTTCATACGTTCTCCATCCGGTGTCCCCTCGTAGTGTCTGATCCTTGACTTATCAAATTTTATTTTAACTAGCTGGTCATTTTCTGCTAAACTGCTTTGCTCTTTTTTGTAATCACTGCTTTTTAAACGTACGATAAATTTAATATCCTTATCCATCATATGTATAAACGCTGGCGTAGAAGGATAGCCTCTGTCCATGATAATAATGTAAGGAATATTGCCTATTGTTTCCGGTATTCGCTCCATCTGTTTTTCGGCCAGGCGCATTTCATCAAATTTCACCTTATTACAGTCACTCTCCAGTATCATACGATTCATTACATCATAAATACAGCCTAATCCTATTTGAGCTTGGGGATTTGTATTTTTTCGGCTTGCAGAACCATACAGTTTCAGTGTTTCAGCAGTGGTAGGAATATTAATATCTGAGCCGTCAGCGGCTAATATTAAATGATCTTTGTAAGTTGAAAAGATGGAATCTGCATAAAAGTTACGGTTATGATATTTATATAATTCTAAAAAAGCATCTGGATTAAGTTTCATACGCTGTTTCAGATATCCTGGTTTTGAAATAGACACACTAGGATGAGCAAGTTTCATATAATTTCTCAGTTCCATGCCAACGTCATCCCCTTTCTGTTTATCATTGTGAAAAGAAGATCCTGAAGAGGCATTTTTCGAATTCTGATAAAATGATTTTTATTACCTGATCGGCAAAATGCCTTAAATTCATCAGAACTCATTTTTTCTATATCCATGAATGTACGTTTCTGAGAATGTTTCATGTATAATCACATCCTTTTTTGAGCAGGTTCATGGCTTCTTTTTACAATATAAGCATATCAAAAAAAGCAGGAGATATCTAATCCTTTTAGGAATAAATATCTTCTGCTTTTAAGTTAATGACATTGGGAAACAACAAGGTTCTCACCCTGTTTGGTGTACTATTATTGCTTCTGCTCGCCATCCTTTCAACTCTTCCATATATCCACTTGACCGGAATCACCGAGAGAAAGCTATAAATTGCTTTTTTCATGCCTGTCTCATTAACTTTTCCTACACGAGAATACAATATTTTCCTTAGAAAGAAGCACCATAAATCTTGTAGTTCCATTCCGAGCACACTTTTGGGGCAATCATCAAGAACAACAATGTCTATAAAGACGCCGGTTTTTCCTTTCATGTGTTCCTGTCCTGCTCGGACAAATGAAGTTCCGGTCCTACGCAATTTTCCATATTGCCAAAGATATTCTGGATCATTATAGTGATCTTGAAAGTAGCAAACAGAAGCATCCATTTCATCCGCAACTGCCCTGAATTTCTCATACTCTTCCCGAAGCATTGCAATATCTGCATCGTCATCCCATGGAATATAACCTTTGTGCCTAACAGCACCTAGTAATGTTCCGCAAGTAATGCAATATTTAATACCATGCTTTCTACAAACACGATCGAACTCAATTAGCAAATCTAATTCTAACAACTGCATTGTTCTAAATTCTTGTGGTGTAAGTTTCTTAGCAACAGCCATCACGTTCTCCTCTCTATGCCCCCCCCCACGCCAAAAAAACAATATCAACAACTTCATTTGCACCATTATAAATGAAACACATAAAAAAATCTCAAAACAAAAATATAAACCAATCAATATCTATTTGATCGAGTAGGAGGCTTTCGCTGCCGACCTCCGTTCTACAAATTCGCGCATATCCATGTGACCAATATAAGCAGTTTCATATTTTCATCAAGCGAATGCAGACTTTAGCATTTTTTCAAAAAAATGTACCAGTGACTGGTCTCAGACAATTCTTTTTTATCAAGCTGTTCAAAATATCCTTCTTTTAATATTTGGACTCTGTTCATTAATCCACTCATTAATTCAAGATATTCTTTCCGGGTTCTATATATTGCATCATAATTATCCTTTAAGCTATCAGACCAAATATGATCCAGAGTCAATCTCTCATTGACCCCTATACTTTCTTCTATATATACGATCGCTCCCTCATTTAGTATATCTGTCAAACTGTCATAACATTTTCTTAGATCCGCATCATTAATATACATAGAAATCCCTGCAATGATCACTGTATCAAATTTCCTGCCGATTATTTTCTTGTTTTTAAATATGTCCTGAAACGAAGAATTAATAAATACTGCATTTGAATATGATTTAAAACGTTCTCCAGCCTGCTTTATCATTTCATCTGAAAAATCCGTTCCTATGTATTCTCCGCAATGATCTATGATATTCTCTGCCCATCTTCCTATCCCACAGCCAATATCCAAGACTTTTTTATCCGAACCAACATTTAAATGCTGTACAACCTGCTTCTTTTCAAATTCATGCCATTCTGCTCCATAATCCGGTTTATTATCACCAAGTAGTACAGATGTATATTGATCTACCTCTCCTGCTGCAAATCTTTTTGCCCTATTGTTAAAAAAGGCTTTTATATTTTCATCGTCTACGTTTACTTTGTCATTGTATACTCTATTATTCATAGTACTTCCTCTCTTAAAAAGAATATTTGTTTTCCGTACATTTCACAAATCCATCACCACATTCATCAATGTCTACAGAATTATTGTTGCTTCTGCTCCAAGCAATATCTGTCCGGATCACGCGTGCCGGATTTCCTGCAGCAATGCAGTTATTAGGTATTTTTGCTTTTACCAGACTCATTGCTCCAATAATACTTCCATTTGAAATATCCGTATTATACAAAATACAGGCATTCATTCCGACCCATACATGATCCCCAATTCTGATATTCCTGCTTTCACATAATTCATCTGTTGAATTTATATTTTTTCCCGTCTTCACATCAAAGATCACATGTCCATCATTGGTTCTCATATTTAAATTGTAAGAAAACATACAATCATTGCCAATGATAATAGAAGATTTTCTGGATGCACGTATCACATAGCCGCTCTCTGTTGTAAGATCATTTCCGATCCTGATATCAGCTGCTTCAATTTCCAGCAATCCTTTTGCAAATATACATCTTTCCCCACATTGAAAGTGGCTTTGGTCAAAAATACTAAAGTTTCCATTCAGCCATGTTCCATTTCCTATTTCAACTGTGCATTCATCTGTTATCAGCAAATGGAAATCCGGACTAACTACACAGTCATCGGAAATCACTACACGGGAATTAAATCCATTCAAGGTGATCTGTGACCGCAATTTTCTGTTCATTATCAGTTGATTTCCGTAATTATCTTCAAAATAACCGTCCTCATCCCGTAAAACACAATATTCAATATCTCCCAGATACACATAGTCATTTTGACTGAAATATCCAAAAGAATGTAGTTTACAGATAATATCTAAACGATTAGGCATTCCGACGATCACATAAAATTCATCCGATCTTCCATCTAAAATCCTGCTATCATAAACCCCAGGCTTTTTATTTTGGTAAAGAGAGTGATCTACAAAAAAATCTATTTTCATCCCTTTACCAGCAAGTCTATTCTTGATCCCCCGGGTTTTTTCATTGTAGCCATAAAGGAGTATCTTTCGTCCGTTTGCAAATTTTCTGGTAATATCAAAAATATAATCTATACGATCCATAGTGTTCTGTTCTCCATTGCTGACTGTATTGTAAATTCCTATAATTATATATGATACCGGATTACTACGTGCTTTGCACTCTCACAATTCATTTGATAATTTTCCTGCTTTTAACAAATTTCTCCACGATTCCTGTTATTGAAATAGACTCTTCTGCCGTCAGCTTATATGACTTTTCGCCAAATCCCCTGATTTTAGCTATAAATTCACTGATTTCATATCTTAGTCCATCCCCCACAAACCTGGGCTCATAGTGTTCAACAATGGTTTCATTTTCGTATCTTACATCAAATTTTTCAGTCAACCACCAGGGTGACTGAGCTATCACATATCCCTCTGTTCCTGCAACAACAAGCTGTCCTTCTGACTTCACCGCCATTCCCACTTTGGCTGTAGCCATAGCATCTTTATATCTGATCTGAATTTTGGTATAATCATCTGTTCCAAGTTCATTATCAAGACTGTCAAATGTGACCGACCGATAGTCTGTTCCAAGTATTTTTATAATCGGCATTAGAACATTTCCACCATATTCAAGAAAAGCACCTCCATACATCGGGTCTGTTCTTTCTCGCGAATGAATATTTGCAATTCTGGTAAAGCTGGCCTCCACATCTTTTACTTGTCCTATTCTGCCACTCTGAACTACGTTTAACAACTGTTGAAAACCCGGACAATATGCTGCTTTTATTGCTTCCATCAAAACCACATGTTTTCGCAGAGCCAGATCATACAATTCCATGCTTTCTTTCTTTGTAAATGCTAAAGGCTTTTCACATAAAACACTTTTTCCATGAGTCAATGCCTGTTTTGCATATTCGTAATGTGTTTCATTGGTAGATGCGATATATATTGCATCTACCTTACTTAAAAACCTTTCGTAATCCTCTGTTTCTATAGTAATATCATATTCTGAAAAATTTTTTTTAAACTGACTGACACTTTCTGTTTCAGGATTATATGCATCAGAGACCTCAATACCACTTGCATATCTGGCTTCGGAAATAAACCTGCCTGCAATACGCCCCGTACCCACAATACCTGTTTTTATGAGTTTATAGGCATTTCCACGAAGCATGGTAGATGATATATTAGGAGTTCTTTCCAGATATACAACCTTGCAAAATGCATTCAGATAATCAAAGGTTCCGATCCAGTCTGAGCCAACTGTAAAAATATCTATACCATATTTTTGAATATCCTCAATTTTCTGGCCCTCATGATCTTCCACGATTATCATGTCAGCAAAGCCCGTATTTTTTACATTCTCAATCCGCTTCAAAATCGGATCTACAACATTCAGCTTTCCACGGCATTCATCAAAATGCTCCGTTGTCACCCCGACTATTAAATAGTCTCCCAGCTCTTTTGCTCTTTTTAACAATCTGTAATGGCCTTCATGAAACAAATCATAGGTGCCGTATGTTATTACTTTTTTCATTTGTCAACCTCAATAGTGATTGATTTCAGATGTATTAAATCATGCATTTTTGGCCTGTAGTTTCTATGATAAATATCTTCCATTCCAAAATATATTTATGTTGTATAAAAATCCACCAGAGCTTCTACTGTTTGAATTCCATTGATCTGTGGAATAGCTGTTTCCATTATGTCTTTACCAAAAGACCCGTCTTTCTGAAAATATTCTTTGCCAGTCATACGGAAATACCAATCCAGCACATAGTCTATGGTCGGAGTCTCTACCCCCACAAACTGTGAGAGTGCTTTGATAATACACACTCCATTGGGAATATCCTCTGTATAAAAACGCGAAGAGAAATCAGGAATAAAACCATGTCCCCCCCCCCCCTCGTACCTTTTTCATAGGAAGAAGCAACGCATTATATGATGGAATCTCATGGAACTTTCGTGTCAGATCCTTTGGTGTTGGTGATTCATAATACTTTTGAATAGACTCTACCTCAGTAAGATCGATAGGAAGCTTTTCACATACTTCCATCATCTCATCGCTGAATCTGCAAAGAAATTCTGAACATTCATCGGTCCATGACTGGTAATAATAAATCTGTTCTGGAAACATCTGCCCTTTCTTATAATTATCTAAATATACAACAGAACCACTTGTATGAAGAAGAGGATTTCCTGGAAGAAGTGTTGCAGCCATGTAATTTTTAAGACGGACACACTTCATTAAGAGCATATCCTCCAGCATATCTGCTACTTCATCTGTTCTATCATGGGGTAGAGCTGCCACTAGTATTTTATTTTTTTTTGACATCAGACCGGCAATTTTTCCCGGTTCTTTTGTTCTTGCAACGTAAGGCACTTTCTGAAGTCCAAATACAGTCATGCCTTTTTGTATAAGTTCGCTACAATAAAGTTCTGCCCCACCATAGCCTGGGAAAAAACCAAGTGCTGCTTTTTTCTTAACAAACGGCATCATTTTCTGAATGAATGTCTTTCTTAAATTAGACGGTAATGTACATAAAATTATATCTGCATCAGAAATCGCATATTTTATATCATATGTGGCTATAATTTCTCCCGACGAAAACGTAATTCCTTTCTCATCATCTGCCACTGTGATCCGTTCTCCAAACAACTCTGACTTTGATGTATAAATTTTCACATGATACCATTTTATACGTGAAATTTCCCCAGCAAGGCACATTCCAATATTTCCCCCGCCAATTATTGTTACATTCATTCTTTTTCCTTTCTTATCCTTATATCAGAAAATTTCCATAGTCTGCGACACGCTTCATCCGTCTTCACTTTAAAATCCCACGCTTTTGCAGGTCATGAAGCGCCTGTATCAGTTTCTGGTTGTCTTCAAAAGTAAGACAGCCAATGTGACCTACACGGAAAACTTTATCAGCCAGTTCTCCTCCATTTGGGCAAACCCAGATACCATATTCGTCTTTCAATACAGTGAAAATATCGTATGCCGAACAATTTCTTGTTGCCAAAGGTGTAACTGCATTAGATAGTGATTCAGAGCATATATCCACTGGAAGATCTTTGATCTTATTGCGAAAATCTGCTGCTAACGCAGCAATCCTCTTTAGTTCCTCTTTCACTCCGCCTTCCTGTTCAATCTCTTTTAATCTTGCATTTATCTGGAGCAGGATACCAACAGCTGGTGTAAACGGCGTCTGACCCCTTTCTCCATTTTTAAGGGCATTTTTAAGGTCAAAATACATGGATCTTACATTTCTGTTATTTACCCGTTCTACAGCTCTTGGTGAGAGAACGATCAGCGAAATTCCGGGAGGACACGCAAGTGCTTTTTGTGAGCCAGTGAGCATAATATCCACACCAAGCTCATCCATCTGGAATTCATCAGCTAAAAAAGAACTGATAGCATCCACTACCAGAAACATATTATTTTTCTTACAGAAATTGCTGATCATCCATGGATCATAATATACCCCCGTTGAAGTCTCATGAATGTTAACAAGAAATCCCGTATATCCTCGTCCAGAATATTCTCCTAGCATATCTTCTGTAAGTGTTTTTCCCATTTCTACTTTAATCTCTGTATATGGTATTCCATGAATCGCACAGATTTCTGCAAAACGCTGTCCAAAGCTTCCCCCATTTACCACAAGAACCTTATCATTCTCATCAAAAGCATTTATAACTGAAGCTTCCATAGAAGCTGTTCCTGACCCAGTTATAAAAACTACTCTTGCTGCTTCATCAGCACCGGCAAACTGCCGCACAAGTCTTTCATTCTCCAGCATAACAGCCGAAAACTCTGGCGTTCTAAAATAAGGAACATTTTCAGCCCCGATCAGTTTCACTTTTTCTGTGGACTGTACCGGGCCAACAGTAAAATTGATCATTTTCTCACCTATTTTCATCAATATACCACCCAAATAATTAATATACTTTTACGATCATATTATCCGACCGGCATGTAACTTTTCTCTTACATTTTTACTATCCACATTAAAATTAAAGCTGGATACAGTGGCATGGGGATACCGTTTTTCCACCGGAGGAGGTGTCATATAGTCATAATAAAAGAATGTTAAAAAAGCATCATAATCCTTTGTCCCATAAAATTTATATCCTTCAAAATCATATTCCGCACGCTCTAAAAACCAGCTTTTGGGTATTCCAAAATGATCTTTCCCATGATGATAATTCTTCATTGTATCAAAAAGCGGATATAATAAAGACCTCACCCTGTTTGGAGTACTGTTACTGCTCTTTTTTGACATCTTATCAACCTGTTTATATACCCAGTCTACCGAGATCAGATCAAGACACTTATAACAGAGTTTTGACAGGCCTTTGGCATTTACTTTTCCTACCCGGGCATAGAGGATCTTTCGCAGAAAGAAGCACCAGATATTCTGAAGTATCATTCCGGATAAGCTTTCCGGGCAGTCATCCATTATAAAAATATCTACAAATACACCTGTCTTTCCTTTCATATGCTCCTGACCAGCACGGACAAAGGTTGTTCCTGTACGCCGCAGCTTCCCATGTTGCCATAGATACTCTGGGTCATTAAAATGATCCTGAAAATAACAGATAGAAGGATCAAGTTCATCTGCTACCTTACGGAATTTTTCATATTCCTCCCTGAGCATGGCAATATCAGCATCGTCATCCCAGGGGATATATCCCTTATGTCTGACAGCTCCCAGAAGTGTTCCATAAGAAATGCAATATTTGATATCATGCTTTCTGCATACCCGGTCCATTTCTTCCAGCATATCTAATTCTAACAGCTGTATGGTCCTGAATTCTTCTTGAGAAAGTTTTCTCGCTTTACTCATTTTTTCCCCTATCTTATGTAATTAAGCCCGCAATAGATAATATAATATCATCTGCTGCAGGCTCAATCTATTATTTATTCTTTTTAAACTACAGTCTTAATATTTATCATTATCATTGTAAGAAATCATGGATGGCTGTTCTGATACATCCATGTTTTTCCTGGCTGGCTGTGCTGTCTGTGATACAGGATCTGCAGAACCATCCTTTAATGTGAATTTGCCTACCAATTCCTTTAAAAGCTGTGCCTGGCTGGAAAGTTCCTCACTGGCTGCAGCACTTTCTTCTGCAGTTGCAGAGTTGCTCTGTACAACGCTGGAAATCTGGCTGATTCCTTCATTTACCTGTTTTACTGAAACTGCCTGTGACTCGCTGGCAGAAGATATCTCCTCAATGGTCTGTGCAACCCCCTGAACGCCTTCTGTCAGTTGCTGCAATGCCTGGGCTGTTTCATTTGCGATCTTAGTACCACGGCCAACTGCATGGAGAGATCCTTCAATAAGGGCAGAAGTGTTCTTTGATGCCTCTGCTGATTTTCCTGCCAGGTTGCGGACCTCGTCAGCTACTACTGCAAAGCCTTTTCCTGCTGCGCCTGCACGAGCTGCCTCTACTGCCGCATTCAAAGCAAGTATATTTGTCTGAAATGCAATATCTTCAATTGTCTTAATGATCTTGCCGATCTCACTGGAGCTATTGCTGATATCAGTCATTGCTGAAAGCATTTCCTGCATACGCTGGCTGCTTTCCCCAGCCTGCTCTCTTACATTATCAGCCATATCACTGGCTGACTTTGCATTCTCGGCATTCTTTTCAACATTATTGGAAATTTCATTAATGGTCGCCGCCAGTTCTTCTACGGAAGAAGCCTGCTCGGTAGCACCCTGGGATAATGCCTGTGCTCCGGAGGATACCTGATCGGAACCTGCTGCCACCTGATCAGCTGACTGAGTAACACTCGAAAGCGTACTGCTTAAATTATCTCTCAGAAGAACCATAGCGTTATAAATCTCAACATAGCTTCCTACATAATCCTTTGACATAGAAGAATAAACATTAAAGTTTCCGCGACTCATCTCTGTAAGGATATTTGTCTCATCTGCCACTACCGCTTTCAGGAACGCTACTACAGACCGCAAATCATCGGAAAGATTTCCAAGTTCATCTTCTGCCTTGTACTCGATATCAATATCCATATTACCGCGTCTCATTTTTTCCATAGCTTCCTGTAACTGTTTTACCGGCTCTACTACGGAACGTATCAGGATCGTTGCCATAATAATTGTAAGGATCAGGGCAGCGATAACAATTATGATCCCTACAATAAACAGGGTGCTTCTGGTCTGCATGGAAGAATTGAATTCCTGTTCAGAATCGGCATTTACCTGGCTACTAAACTGATCCAGCGTCTGTGTCAGGGTATCCACTGCCGGCTTGTACTCATTGATAAGTGTTGTCTGTGCCTGTGTTCGTGCATAATCTGCCCCGATTTTCAGCTGATCCTCTATCTTATTCTGAATAGTTAAAGCATCCTGAAGCTGTGACTGGAACTGATTTACCAGTGTCATATCTCCCTTATAATGTTCGGTAAACCAATCTGTGTCATCCTGAAGCTTAGAAGCATACTCATCTGCACTTGCAAGATATTGTTTTGTATTTGTGGCATCGTTGTCGATGGTAGCCATCAGCATATTCTGGATCGCTGTTTCCATATTGATCTTTACCTGGTTTACATGTACGATCGCTTCATGGCTGTTTTTATAGAACTGGTTATAATGTACACTGATGTTGAACATTCCATAAAACAGTGCGCCAACTGTTATAAAAAAGCAGACAACTACTACTCCAAAAGCAATCGTGATCTTTTGCTTCATCGTACGGTTTTTCATGTTCCTTCCCTCTCTTTGTTATTTCTTTCGTGGAATATTGTGGAATTTAATCCCTATTTTTATTATTCGGCAAGTACAGGAAAATCATAAGGGATGTTTGATTTTTTCATTTTTCTTTTCTGCGGTTCATTTTTCCCTTTTTCTTCCGGTGTTTCTTTCATTTCTGCAGATCCTTTTTTATTATGCGCATCTATAAATGCACAAAACTCTTTAAATGACACAGGCTTTGAGATCAGATAACCCTGAAGAAAATCACAGCCCATATCCGAAAGTTCTTTCGCCTGGAGCTGGTTTTCTATCCCCTCGGCCGTGATCTGGATCCCATATTTGTGCAAAAAATATATGATCTCCGAAATAAGATCTTTTGAAAAACTCGTTGTATCTATAGCCCAGACAACTGCCTTGTCTATTTTCAACACAGAAAACGGCATCTGCATAAGCCGCAGGAGATTTGACTCTTCTTTTCCAAAATCATCAATAGCTACGTGGCATCCTCTTTTCATCAGTTTTTCTGCCAGCTTAATGACCTGCTGCATATCCTGTATTTGATTACTTTCTGTGATTTCAAAACATATAGCAGATTTATCTGATGTACATTCATCTAGTATGGCAAAGAGACCCCTTTCTGCTTCCACGCTGGAGCATGTGACCGAGGACAGATTTACATTTATTCTTTCAATGTTTCTTTTTTTCAGCTCTGGCAGCTGTTCTAACACTTTATTTAAAACCCACAGATCAAAACAGCTGACACAGCCCATTTCCTCTGCTTTGCGGATCACCTGTTCAATATTCTGATGGTGTCCGTCATCATACCGTAAAAGTGCTTCTGCAACATTCAACTTTTTTTTATTTAAATCGTAGATCGGCTGATAAAAAACCTTAAGATAAGGCAATGCATTTTCAAAATAGCTTTTCATGATTCTTCTCTCTTCATCCATTTGCAAGCTTGCTTTTTACATAGTCCTTGATCATTTCACCGCTGTGTCTATCATCTGGTACTGGCATATGGATCCGGTCACAGAGAGAAAGCCATTTGTCCAGCGTAAGGACTTCATTTTCCCCCTCTACATAATACAGATCTGTAGGAAGGATATCCTTACAAACTGCTACTGACGGAGAATTCCATTCCTGATATTCCTGCTCTGTAAAACGGATATCACAGTTTTTTTCTCCTTCTGTAACTTTCCTAAATCTGCTGCCTAATACGGTCTTTTCTTCTTTCCGTTCCTTTCTCCAAACCACTGTTCCATCCAGACAAAGCTTTAAATAAGTTCCTGATCCCAGATCATCTGCGATCACTTCATTTTCGGATACTGCATATAGCTGTATTTCGTTGCTGTCAATATATAAAAGCTCTTCTATTTTTCCCTCTTCTCTGGTTTCTTTCAGGATACATCCTGTTCTGGCATCGAAAAATACCAGCGTATCACCACAGACTGTAACTGAAGTGATTTCCCTCTCCTGGTCTGCAAAACTGCACCAGGATACTTTTCCTGTATCCGTGTTCAGGATCAGCCACCTCATTTTGTAAGTCTGCGGACATAAAATGTTTCTGCCTATGGAAACAGCCCCACCAAATACCCCCGGAATACCACGTACCCTATTCTTATCCGCCATTGTATAGGTCACATGTCCGGAAGTAAGATCTATGCAAAGGATGCTGTTATACCATGCTGGCATACAATATAGTACATTACCTCGCTGAAAGCCTTTCAGGAATAACGGCTGTTCTATAAAATGCTCTGCATCACGGATCTGTATGGATTCAAACTGATCCCTATCTATATGGTATATGGCCAAGTTTCTGGCAAAATATGGGATAAGATACAGTCTGTCTTCTACCCGTACAACAGAACGGAACAGATCTCCCTTAAATGCCAATTCTCCCGGAATCTTTCCTATGCAGGAAAGTCTGTCCATTTGTTTATCATAATGAAACAGCAGGTTTACTTTTCCGTGAACAAACCACACTTCTTTTTCATCTTCCCAAAAAGCTCCCGGCCAGCATGGGATCTTATATTCTTTTTCTCTTACCAGGGAATCCTGATATAAAACCGGTTTTCCTGTTTCCCAGAACAACTGGGCTACAGAGCTGTAATCCCCGTAATAGCAGTCGCAGGAAGCAATGGCAAGATCAAGATCGTATCCGCGGTCCAGGATTCCCCAGCCTTCTTCTTCATAAGAAGCCAGAAGTTCTCTATATTTCTGTAAAAGCTGGGGCCGCATCACCTTCAGTGTCTGTTCATACAGAGGATGAGGTCGGAACCACAAAGCTAGATCTTTTCTGTTTCTAAAATATTGAAGTACCTCTTCTATCTTCTGCATCATATCCGGCTGGTTCAGAAGTGCCCCTACAGACAGGCTGTAAAATACGGTCTTTTTCCTGGCTCCGTCAGGCCTGTAAAGACATTCCCTCCATTTCTCTGGAAGAGAACTGTCCTGTCTTTTCGTACTTCGGGCACGTTCAATCTTTGGTGATCCAAAGTTCTGCACTTTCTCTTCCCATTGCTCTGTTGGAACTCCTTTAAGTCCGGAACACAAAATATTGATAAACAGTTCTCTTTCCTGCTCTGTTGCTGTAACAATGCAGTCTGCATTAACAGCTCCCGGCTCAATGACAAAGCCAGCACTTCCCGCCTGGCGTTTCGCAGATTCTACGTTTCCAGTACTTGCTGTAGTATAATAAGGAAGATATATCAGCTGGTCTGCATACTTTTTCAGCCTGCTGCTGTAAAAATCCGGGTGGACACTGGTCAATCTATTGTTCTGGTCATAGGGATTGTGGATAAACACCGCATCCGGTTTTTTATCTTCCAGGCGGAATGTGCGGTAATCTGTGACCGGAACATCTGGTGGATATTGATCTCCCTCGTAGTGCTCTACTGCCAGATTCCCTTCCTGGTCTTTATCAAAATATGGGATCGGTACAACATAGGCATCACAATCCGGATCCTTATCTGCCGCTTTCCAGACGGTTTCCATAGAATCCCACATAGACATTTTATATGGAAGAAAGACAAAACAGAGACGGTCTGTTTCGATCTCGTTCTCTATATGATCATATAAGAGTTTCAATTCTTTCTTTATTTTTTTGTACAGCTTCGCCATCTGTTTTTTACTGTGAAGGTTCTGGCTCATGACATAGAGATCTTCACAGTACGTTTCCAGAAGCGGGACCAGGTCTGCCTTTCCTGTATTTTCCAGCTCTGTTCCCAACAAAAGGGCTGTTTCCTGAGATTGTGAAAGAGCATCGATCATCACTTCTTCTGTATTCTGACCGAATCCCATGAACACTCTTTCATTTGCCCGCATTAAGAGAGCCGCTGTCTGCAAAAGCCTTCTTTTTTCTTTTCTTTTAATCGCCATTTTTACGGTTTCCTCCGAAAATGATCATATAGTTTGTTTCACACAGATTATCGGCTTTTTATTGTTTTTAATAACTGCTTTATCAACTCACTGTTTCTTTTTTTGAAATCCCCTTATCCATTTTCAACCACTGCCGATAAAGTTAAAAGAAATACTATTCTGATTATTATGAAAAAAGGCGGTGTACAATATGAGCAGTGGTATGGACAGCAGTATTCTGGATGCATACCTTTATGAAGAAAACAATCTTTTAGACCAGTTGGACGAAATGCTGGTTGCTGATGAGAAAAACGGTGATTTTTCCACCGATGACGTAAATGAGATCTTCCGTATCATGCATACGATCAAAGGCTCTTCTGCAATGATGGAATTTAATTCGATTTCCACGATCGCCCATCGTATTGAAGATGTATTTTTTTATATCCGTGATAAAGGGATCGAAACTCTGGATCCTGAGCATAAGAAAGAGCTTTTCAACCTGATGTTCCGTTCGGAAGATTACTTAAGGAGCGAGATTGAGAAAGTAGAACAGGGCGTACCTCTTTCTACTGATATAGATGCGTTCTCCAATGAGATCAATTCTTTTTTGAAGAAGATCAGTGGTGCTGCTCCTGCAGCACCGGAAGCTTCACAGGCTGCTCCTGCAGCTTCTGGTGCTGCTGCTCCTTCTTCTCTTCCTGATGATAAGGATGCAGCCTGCTTTTTCCATGTTTTTCTGGAAGAAGGCGTGGGAATGGAGAATCTGCGCGCTTATATGATCGTAAATGCAGTAAAGGAATGTGATGTAAACTTCCGTTTTTACCCCAGTGATATGGAAACAGATCAGGATACTTCCCAGACGATCGCAGAAAATGGCTTTTTCCTTGCCTTTAACTCCAGGGAAGATGCTTCCAAAGCTGAAGGGATCTTAAAGACACAGAACCATATCCGTTCTTACGAGCTTGTAGATGCCACAAAAGCAGCTCCGGCTCCGACAGTCGAAACAAAAAAAGTTTCCCCTTCCAAATCACCTGCATCAACAGCTTCATCCCCGGATACAGCTGCAAAAAAAGCGGCTCCGCAGCTTACTCATACCCCGGTCAAGCAGAATCTGATCAGTGTCAACCTGATGAAGCTGGACAGCCTGATGGATATCGTAGGTGAGATCGTGATCACAGAATCTATGGTCACATCTTCCCCTGAATTAAACCTGCTGCCAAGGGACAACCGGGATAATTTTATGAAATCAGCCCGTCAGCTGCGTAAACTTACTAATGATCTTCAGGATATTGCCATGTCTTTACGTATGGTCCCTATTTCCGGTGTATTCCAGAAAATGAACCGTATTGTACGCGATATGAAGCAAAGCCTAGGAAAAGACGTCCGTCTGACCATTGTGGGCGAAGATACTGAGGTAGATAAGACGATTGTAGATAACATTCAGGACCCGATCATGCATATTGTACGCAACAGCATGGATCATGGTATTGAAGAAACGGCCCAGGAACGTATTGATGCCGGTAAGGATCCCCAGGGTGAGATCGTTCTTTCTGCTTCCCATACCAGCAGTGAGGTTGTCATCTCTGTAAAGGATGACGGATATGGCATGGATCCCCAGAAGATCCTTGAAAAAGCCCAGGCAAAGAATATGCTTACCAAGCCTGCTTCTGAATACAGCCAGAAGGAAATCCTTGGGCTGATCATGCTTCCCGGATTTTCCACCAATACAGCTGTAACTGAATATTCCGGTCGCGGCGTGGGAATGGATGTTGTAAAGAAAAATGTAGAATCCTTAGGCGGTATCGTTTCTGTATCCAGTACCTACGGTGAAGGAACTACCATTTCCATGAAGATCCCGCTGACTCTGGCTATTGTTGACGGCATGAAGGTAACAGTAGGTGATTCTATTTTTACTATACCTATCGCCAATATCCGTCAGTCCTTTAAAGTAAAAGCAGATCAGGTGATAAAGGATGAATATGGCAATGAAATGGTGGAACGTGTGGACCGCTTTTATCCAATCGTCCGGCTTCATTCCTTCTATCACCTTCCTACTGAAGTTACCCAGATGGAAGATGGTATTCTTTTGTGGGTGGAAGCAAATGATCGTTCTTATTGCCTGTTTGTAGATGATCTGATCGGTGAACAACAAGTTGTCGTAAAGCCTCTTCCTGCTTTTCTCAGTGAATTTAACCTGAAAGACCACGGCATCACCGGCTGTACTATTATGGGTGATGGCAATATCAGCATCATTCTTGATATCCTCAGCTTATATTCCATAGCTGTAGAGAATGCGTAAACAGGAGGTTTTAAAATGGCTGAAGTAACAGAAACAAATATCCAGACAGACGTACTGGCTGAAAACCAGTCCGTTGAACGCTGTCTTACTTTTGAGTCGGGAGATATGACTCTGTTTTTGAGTATCAATAACGTAACGGAGATCATCAATGACTGTGCGATCACTCATATTCCACTGGTACCTGATTATATTAAAGGAATCATCAATCTGCGTGGTCAGATCCTTCCGGTAGTAGATATACGGCTCTATATGGGCAAGCCTGCTTTGGAATACAACAGTAAGACCTGCTTTATCGTTTTAAATGTAGACGATCTTCCTGTATGTATTGTTGTAGATTCCGTACAGCAGGTGATCGACATTGACCTGCAGGATGTACGTCCAATCCCTATCAAACGCAGACAGAAGCTGTTAGATGGTATGATCACACTTGAAAATGGTACTGTGCTCATGTCTTTTGACTGCAAGTCCCTGGTCAGTCCTTAATGTTCTCCCACAATCTTTCTGTACCTGATTTTGTGATAAAATTTTTCGTCAACCACAAAAGCTGGTGCTGGAAAGACTTCTGGAGTAGATCCAATTCCTAAGGAGGTCATACAATGCTTACATTAAGTGACGGGGATTTTAACCGCCTTTATACCTATATCCAGCAGCGCTATGGTATCAACCTGAGCCACAAAAAACAGCTGATCACCAGCCGTCTTACTAATATGCTGCAGCAGAAAGGATTCCATAGTTTTACAGAATACGTAGATGAGATCATCTCCGGCAAAGATCCGGAGATGGTCTCTGTTATGTTGAACAAGCTGACTACCAATTATACCTACTTTATGCGGGAAAAGGAGCATTTTGATTTTCTCCAGAAGCATATTCTTCCCGAGCTTGCAAACAAGCATTCTATGGATCGTTCTATTGCTATCTGGAGTGCGGGCTGCTCCTCCGGTGAAGAACCTTATAACATTTCTATGTATCTGAAAGAATATTTTTCCGCTATTCCCGGAAGCTGGGATACCCGTATCCTTGCTACGGACATTTCCCAGCGTGTTCTGGATTCTGCCATGGAGCCCAGATATTCCCTTGAAAGCTTAAAAGAACTTCCGCCTTCCTGGCAGGAACGCTATTTTGTTCCCATAGGAGATAAAACCTATACTGTTTCAGATGCTTTAAGGAAAAATGTGATCTTTCGTTCCTTTAACCTGATGGATCCCATCCATTTCCGCAAAAAGTTTGACCTGATCTTCTGCAGAAACGTGATGATCTATTTTGACCATCCTACGAAGGCGGCACTGGTAAGGCGCTTTTATGATGCTACCGCTCCGGGAGGCTACTTATTTATCGGACATTCTGAAAGCCTGGATAAGGAAAGCTGCCCGTTTTCCTATATTGAACCGGCTATTTACCGAAAGATCTGATCCCGTAGGTTATCTCATACGTTGTTACAGTTATCTTATTAAGGAGGCATTATGATCATGGATCATAAATTAAAATTAATGGTGGTGGATGATTCACCCTTGTTCCGCACCTGGCTGATCCGTTCTCTCTCTGCGGATGACCGTTTCCAGATTGTAGGATATGCAGTAAATGCCCTTGACGCCCAGGAAAAGATCCCGCTACTGCAGCCGGATATGCTTACCCTGGATATTGAAATGCCGGGAATGTCCGGCATTGATTTTTTAAAGCAGCTTCTTCCGGTCCACCCTATACCGGTAATCCTGGTATCTTCCCTGAACCTGAGGGTTTTTGATGCCTTGGAAGCCGGAGCTGTGGATTTTGTGCGGAAACCGGATGAAGCCAATGGACTGTCTAAAGAGATCTTTCTTTCTATGCTCCGTTCCAAGCTTCTGGTGGCTGCTGCTTCCCATGTACATCTCCCATCCGTTCCTGCCAGTCCACAGGCAGCAAAAAAACGGATAGTCTCTCCTTTAACTGCGGCAGGTAATCCTTTTCTTAACAGACCAAAGACTTCTGCGGCAGCTTCCCAGGAAACCGTGATCGCCATCGGGGCATCTACCGGAGGTACAGAGGCCATTCTTGAAGTAGTAAAGAATTTTCCAGAAAACACCCCAGGTGTTGTGATCACCCAGCATATGCCTGCAGGTTTTACAGCTATGTATGCAGAGCGCTTAAACAGGATCTGCAAAATGGAAGTACGGGAGGCGAAAAATGGGGACCGGATCCGCAAAGGTCTTATGCTTTTAGCTCCCGGAGGTCTGCAGATGCGTGTGGTACCTCTTGGAAACTCCTATGCAGTCAGTGTACAGGAAGGAGAAAAAGTAAACGGACACAGACCTTCTGTGGATGTGCTTTTTGACTCAGTTGCATTACATGTGCGGGAACACGCCATCGGCGTTCTTCTCACAGGAATGGGAGCAGATGGAGCTGCCGGTCTTTTGCGTATGCGCAAAAACGGCGCCTATACCATCGGACAGGACAAGAACAGCTGTGTTGTCTACGGCATGCCTATGGAAGCATATAAGATTGGCGCTGTATGCCAGCAGTGTCCTTTAAATACAATTGGTCAGACTGTCCTGGCCCGTGTATCCCTTCGTTAACGGATAAGAAATGAATGGATAAAAAATGAAAGATAGAACTTTAAAGAATCAAAAAAAACATATAAATAAAACCTTGAAACAGTTCCGGCTTGCGAAAACGATGATCCAACTTTCCATTACCGGTACAGTTTCGGTGATCACTGCCAGCCTGAGCTTTTATTTTTGCCCAGGCTTTTCTTCCCAGGTCGTAGATAAGGCCAGATCTGGCATTTACTTTGTACAGACTGCCAGCCACCGTAAATTTCAGGAGCTGGAAGACTTTCTTAAAAAGCAGACCCAGCCAAAACCAGAAATCCAGAAACAAACAGAGCTTTCAGAGGATACTTCCGGGACACAGGGGATCCCAGATACATCTTCTGTCACCTCAAAGACCTCTCTGGTAATCCTTGGTAAAGCAGAAAACCTGGATATGGAAGCAAAACCGGGATCAGATGGCAATTCTTATGATGCTGCCATCCTGGATACCAGTATGGGCCCGATGTACTACTATAATCAGGGGGATACCCGCTGGAGCAGTTATCTCTACGGCGGTTCAGATCCCATGCTCCAGTATGGATGTGGTCCTACTGCTGCAGCCATGCTCATCTCCAGCTTCACAAATGACGGAGAAGCCATTACCCCGGTAACTATCGCAGACTGGTCTGCTGCCAATGGCTATTATGCCCCCCAGGGAGGTTCCTATCACAGCCTGATTCCTTCTGTCCTTGCAGCCTATGGCTTCCAGGTGGAATCTGTAACAGACCATTCTCCCCAGAATGCAGCTTCCCTTCTTTCTTCCGGTCATATCCTGGTCGCCCTTATGGGTAAGGGAAGCCTGACGCAAAACGGTCACTTTGTCCTGATCACAAAGCTCCTTCCTGACGGAAATGTTTCTATCGCAGATCCTAACAGCTTTGATAACAGCACCTGCGAATGGGAGCTTCCTCTTCTTATGGGAGAGTTGAAAAAAGTCTATGACAGCGGTGCCCCGCTCTGGGCCGTTTCCATGGCTGCATCAAACTCTTCCCTCTCCTGAGGAAGGAGGATTCCCCTGAACATCCGCTCCAGATCCTTTCTGCCCATTGCCATAGCCACCCGCAGAAGGATCACCTTGTCTTTTATATCAGAATAATCATAAATCTTCCCTAAAAACTGGACTACCTCTTCTGCGCTGACATTGCTCTCTGTAAAACAGTTGATCAGAGTCAGCAGCGCATTCATATCTTTGTGGTCAGTATTCAGTACGATCACGCAATAACGGACCGCTTTCTGGTAATCTCCCAGCCTTCTGCAGCCTTCTCCCAGACACTCATACATCTGGATCAGCATAGAGGTGGTAATGATCCCCCTGTTCACTGTTCCATAGGTTTCCAGCTTTGCTATAGCCAGTTCATACATCTGTACCGCTTTTTCATATCGCCCCTTTCTCCAGTACCAGTCCCCCATAACACAGTCAAAATCAGGCTCTTTCGGAAGCTTTTCCACTGCTTCTTTATAAATAGCTTCCACCTCAGCTTCCGGTGCGTTCAGGCACTGGGAGACCCTTAACAGGTTTGTATAGGTATAAGAACTTCGCTGATCATATACCTCCAGTTTTTCCGGCATGGCTGCCACCGCCTTTTTGTATGCATCTCTTGCTTCTTCATTTTTTCCATCTGAAGAATAGGTATCTCCCAGATATCCAAGATAATCACAATTTTCAGGATCCTGCTTCAGGATCTCCAGGATAATGTTCAGATTCCTTTCAAATTTGGACTTATCCTTCTTCTCCTGTTCCTGGTAACCGGTATGGAGGAAAGCCAGCTGCTTTGTAGCATCTGTCAGATGCAATCCGGATCTTCCTTTTCTGACCAGGTGTTCATGTATTTTTCCTACATAGCGCAGGTCCGGCCGGTTTACAAAAAAGCGGATCATAGTACCGCCGCTTGTGATATTGTTATTTTCATCCAGATCTACGATCCCTGTAAGAAGACCATCTACATCGTCTCCAACATATTCCAATATCTCCGGAATCTTCTTTGTATCCTCCGGTGTAAAGCTTTCATCCGCATCAAGAAAGGCGATCCAGTCTCCTTTTGCCTGGTCAATGGCAAAATTTTTGGCAGCAGCAAAATCATTGATCCATGGGAAAAAAAATATCTTTGCCCCCATTTCCCTGGCAATCTCCACGGTACGGTCACTGCTTCCTGTATCTACCACGATCTGTTCACACATAATATCCTTCCCCCATGAAAGAGCGCGTCGGATATTTTTTTCTTCATTTTTCACGATCATACATTGTGATATGTTTTTTTTCATCATCTGTTACCTTCTTTTTATGTTCCAAAATATATTATAAAAAAGAATCCTGCTTGCAGGATTCTCCGCCTGCGGCGGGTCGCTTTAGCGACACTCTTCCACTCCGCCGCAGTGCGATCCTTAGCGGAGCGTTTTTTTGTCATAGGACGAAGTTTCCTATGACAAAAAAAGGGGAATCTGCATAAAGCAGATCCCCTAAAAGATGCAGAATCAATTTCAAGATTACTGCAGCATGCTTAATACACCCTGAGGCATAGCGTTGGACTGGGAAAGCATAGACTGAGCAGCCTGTAAAAGAATATTGTTCTTTGTATAAGCTGTGATCTCATCTGCCATATCAGTATCACGGATACGGCTTTCCGCTGATGTAATATTTTCAGAAGTTACCTTCAGGTTGTTTACCGTATGCTCCAGACGGTTCTGGGCAGCACCAAGGTTCGCACGGTAAGTAGATACTCTCTCAATTGCAGCATCTACAGATGCCATTGCCTTGAATGCATTCGTTGTAGAATCAACTTTGATCTTATCAATAGTTAATGCTGCCGCTGTCATAGTCAGCTGTCCAACGGTCATTGCGTTGGTCTTATCTGCAGTAGCACCGATGAAGAAAGTCAGGTTCTGCCCTTTCTTCGCAGGATTTAAAGGTTTCTCACCGTTGAACTCTGTAGTAGTAGCGATACGGGTAATTTCTTTATTCAGTGCATCAATCTCAGCCTGAATGTTACCTCTTGCAGTTGTGGTATAAGTACCATTTGCTGCCTGGGTAGTCAGAGTCTTCATACGCTGAAGCATGGAGTGGGTCTCTGTCATAGCACCTTCTGCTGTCTGGATCAGACCGATCGCATCGTTTGCGTTGTTTACAGCCTGGTTTAAACCATTGATCTGGGAACGCATGGTCTCGGAAATAGCCAGACCTGCTGCGTCATCGCCTGCACGGTTGATCCTATAACCGGAAGACAGCTTCTCTAAGTTTTTGCTCAGTGCGCTCTGGTTGGTGCTTAAGTTTCTGTAAGAATTGATCGCTGCAATATTATGCTGGATTACCATAATGAATTCCTCCTTATATAAAAGAAAATATGGCAGTGGACTCCTTTCCTCTGTCTTCTATTGTCCCAAGGGCCCTTTCTGGAACAGCAGAATTTTCTTTCTATGTATATATATCGTCTTATGTTAAAAAAACATAAGCCTGTTTTTCATTATTTCTTTCATTTTTATTTTAAAAGTTCAAGTATGGTCTGAGGGAGATTATTTGCATTTGTAAGCATCATATTAGAGGACTGGAGGACGATGTTACTGCTGGTATATTTTGTGATCTCTTCTGCCATATTGGTATCACGGATCTGGCTTTCTGCCGCCTGCATGTTTTCACTTGTAACGCTTAAATTATTGTGGGTGTGATCCAGATGCATATAAGCAGCTCCAAAGGATGCCCTGACTTTAGAAACAGCCTCTATTGCATCTTCAATGTATCCTACAGATTTTTGTCCCTTTTCTACAGTGGAAAAATCTGTCTGATCCAGCTGTAGTTCCCTGCTTCCTATATAATAGCGTTCTACATCCAGAACCTCTCCAGCCTGAGTAGAACCGCCGATCTGGAGCGGGATCGTATCGTCCAGCTCTGGCGGCTGCCAGAGCTGTGTATTTGCATTGGCATCTGCCCTGGAAAACAGGGAGATCTCTCCAAATTTAGTGGTAGAACCAATCCTGTCAATCTCCTCAAGGATCTGGTCTTTTTCCATGTTCAAGGTTTCCCTGTTGGATTGATCGTAAGTTCCATT
Organism: Clostridium sp. AT4; assembly: GCF_001517625.2. Taxonomy (GTDB): domain Bacteria; phylum Bacillota; class Clostridia; order Lachnospirales; family Lachnospiraceae; genus Enterocloster. Next base: position 107,182 of record NZ_LN999827.1, read on the forward strand.
TGCAGATTTTAAAGCCAGAGTCTTCAGTCTCTGGAGCATGGAATGAACCTCTGTCAAAGCGCCATCTCCTACATTGGTAAGTCCGATGCCGTCATCAATGTTTCTCATTGCCTGGTTCAGGCTGTTTATCCTGCTGCGCATACCTTCCGAGATCGTCAGGCCAGCTGCATCATCTCCTGCACGGACGATCCTAAAGCCGGAAGACAGCTTTTCAAGGGACTTTTTCAGCTTTCCTGTTTCGATCCCCTGATTTCTGGCAGCATTTATGGATGCTATGTTATTCTGCACCTGCATGATGTTTCACCTTCCTTAAATAACCATTTGTTTTTATTATCGGCAAAATGCCTTATTTTATTGATACCAGGGTCAAAAGGCCGAAATTGCGAGAGTGCAAAGCACGCAGCAATCCGGTATCTGTCTGTCAGATCAGCGTACCCGTATCCTTACCCATATTCATCATCATCTGAAGACGGAGGATCTGCACCATATTAGACCAGTCTTCCCCGGAAAGGTTCTCTCCCTTTCCTGCTGCCAGAAGTGTACCAAGGCTGCTTCCTGTAAGGCCACTTCCTATAAGGCTGCTCACTGCTGTACTGCCGGATGTTTTCCCATATGTCCCGGTACTCACCGTACGTCCTGCCAGGATCGTATTGTTTCCCGTATAATCTGCCATGATCTTTTTTACATAATTCTGGGTTTCTTTATATGGTGGGATGCCTCCGTATTTGGTCACACTGCCCGGTCCAGCGTTATAGGCTGCCAATGCAAGGCTTACGTCTCCTCCGAACCGGTTCAGATTTTGTTTTAAGTATTTTGCCCCTCCAAGGATATTTTGTCTGGCATTGTAAGGATCGCTTACTCCAAGAGAACGGGCTGTTCCCGGCATCAGCTGCATCACGCCCATAGCCCCTGCTTTGGATACAGCCTTTGGATTAAACCCTGACTCCGCCTTTGCCACCGCCCTGAGAAGTTTAGAAGGGATCTGATATAAAGCAGAAGCTTCTTCAAAAATAGAATCCATATCTTCTTTTATGGTATTCAGCCCATTTTTCAGTATCCCCTGAAATTCCTGGACCGGTGTTGTCTTCTGTGTCTGATCCGCTGCCTGTGCAGCTAACTTTCCCCCATCTCCTGTTATCGGTGCTAAACTCATATTTCTTACTCCTTTCGGCCTGCGCCGTCTGCTCCCAGGTACCAGCCATCCTGAGAACAGTTTACTGCCATAGATCCATCGTTATTTAAATAATACCAGATATTTTTATCATACAGCCAACCGGTCTTCATATCCCCATCCGGGTTTAAGTAATACCATTTTCCGTTTCCTGTGTTCACCCATCCGGTCTTCATACATCCATTTCCATCAAAATAATACCATTTTCCACCATACAGGAACCAGCCCCTGGTTCGGTTTCCTTCAGCATTAAAGTAATACCATATACCTCCCACCAGCTTCCAGGTATTGACTGCCAGAGTACCATCCGGCATAACAAAGTTGTCTCCCTTTAGAGAACCTGCTGCGCCTGGACCAGTACTGCAGCTCTGGGAAGTTGCTGCATGTTTTTTTTCTTTCTCCTCTTCCTCACTGTCATCTATATCCTGTTCCTGTGATGTAACAAATTCCCCTTCTTTTAAGTATTTTTTCTGTTCTGCCGTAACCGGGACCGCTTTTACCTGATAATAGTAGATCTTGTCCGGATCTGTCATGTACTCCTTTAAGCTGACAGAGTTACCTGTAACTGTCATCCGTTTCACCACTTTATCATTTCCATATAAAGTCAGGGTATAGCCCGGAGCATAGTCTACCTTCTTCCACACTGCCTTTTCTGAGTCAAGTGAACTCCAGCCTGCTAAAGCTGTGTCACCCAGAACAGTGACCGGCGTATAGTCCACCTTTACCTGCATGGTGGTATTATCCAGGGCTTTCGCCGATACAAGATCCGCCCCGGTCACACGGCATTTGGATCGTCCAAGGGACACAGGGAAATACTTTCCCTGTGCAGCATCCACAGTGATCTCCATCCGTACCTTTTTACCAGGTTTCCAGTTTTCATACTCTGTTTTGTAATAAATATCCCCAATGGATACCCCTGATCCGCTGATGGTGATCTGGGGCTGTGGTATTTCCTCCGGATCTCCAAAAGTGGTGTTAAATGTAATACTCATGGTCTCGATGATGCTGCTGTCTGCCCCATAAGCTGTATACACTGTGTACATATGAAAGATTCCCCCTGGTACAGACTGTAAACTTCCTGTTCCAAGCAGCAGTCCTGTTCCGGCACAAAGGAGTATTTTTCTGATCATTTTCATATCCATTCCTCACATATCTTTACCTGTACCAGATCCCGTCCTCATTAACATAGAATCCATTGATATACTGGTTTTTTGCCATTTCACCTGAATCCGGCCAGAAATAATACCAATTGCCGTCAACCTGATACCAGCCGGTAACCATAACTCCGTCAGCATCCAGGAAATAAGTTTTCCCTTCCCGGATCAGCCAGCCGGTAAACATGGCTCCCTGAAGGCTGTTGTCAAGTGTGTTTAAGTAATACCAGGAACCATTCTGTTCCAGCCAGCCGGTATATAAGGATCCGTCTTCTCTGAAAAAGTAATAATCCGCCCCTATGATCTTCCAGCCTCCATAAGCCATGGTTCCCTGTGTATGCCCATTTTCCGTTAATGGCCAGAAATAATACCACTGTCCATTGATCTTTGCCCATCCGACCGCCATTTCCCCGGTATCATACAGGTAATACCAGTCATTTGCTACCTTCTGCCAGCCGGTAAGCATCGTGCCATTAACATCAAAATAATACCAGTATCCGTTGACCAACTGCCATGCCCCCCGACATATAGAGCCATCCGGAAATCTGTAATTCCATACATTGTCTTTTTTTACCCAGCCTACTGTATCTGTGGTTCCGGACTTTGCCGAAGGATTTTTTGACTGCTGTCCTTTACCATCTGATACATACCGGTCTGTAATGGAAAGCTCCCCGGATTCTGCCCATTCACTTTTTCCACCATATTTTTTCTGGGAATCTGTTCCCGGTACTGTGCGCACCTTAAAGGTATACTCTCCTGTTTTTGTCATATATGGATAAAAATTATACTGGACCGCACTGGTCTGGGAGACGCTGTAAACTTTTGATTTTCCTCTGTAAAGCTGTACCTCGTAATAACCGGAGGTGTTATCCGGTTTTTCCCATTTAGCCTGTCCCAGGCTTTTTTCATTCCACCAGGCATCTTCCGGAGCAGCATAGTCTCCTTTGATCCCGTTTACCCGCAGGGTAACTACAAGATCATCCCCGTCTCTCCTGGCAGACACAAAGGTTCCCCCGCTGATCTTTACATTGGCTTTTTTGTAGCTGGAAACAAAATAATCTTCGCTGACATCTTCCGGTTCCAGGGTGACTTTCATCTGAGGTTCTTCAGAAGCCTTCAGTTCATTGGAGCTTTTATCCGTCCATTCAGCCTCAGAAACGCTGTATTTACTTCCCCCTGCATCTACTGCCACTTCTCCATCTGAAACTGTGGTCGTTTCCAGTTTTATATCCGGAAGCTTGCTGCCTGCTTCCAGCTTGGATGTAACACGGATATTTACTGTTTTAATCTCTTTTGCTGCTGCAAAAGCATCTATCTTTCCCCACTGAAACAGCAGGGCTCCTGAAAGGAGGAGCAGAAGCATTTTATGTCTGTGTCTGAACTTTCTGTCAGGTATTTTCGGATTTTGTTTCATTCTCTTTTTCCTCCGGTGACGGCACATATCCTAAAAAGTAAATATAGATCTCTATGATCGCCTGATATAATTCTTCCGGCACAGCCGCTCCCAGCTGTAACCTGCTTAAAAGGGTTGCAAGGGAATCATCCTCATAAACCGGAACCCCAGACTTTCTGGCTGCTTCCGTGATCTTTTCTGCCATATATCCCATTCCGGAAGCAACGATCACCGGGGCGCTGTCCTTTTCCGGTGAATATTGAAGTGCAACTGCTTTTTGTTCTAATAACCGCTCAAACGCTGACATTAATACCATTCTCCTTTTTTCTTATCTTTGGGAAAACATCCAGCAGACGGTAATGAGCTTTCCTTTCCTGCACCTGCATCATTTTCACGCGCATCCCGTTTCTGGTACATATTTCCTGAAGCTTTGCCTGTATCTCTCCGGCGCCGGCAGAAAGATTTTTCGGAACTCCCAGCTCTATGGATATTTTATGATCCTGGAGATCTGCCAGAAGCTGGAAATCTCCCAATCCCCTGATCTCAAAGTCCACCAGAAGGCGTATTTTCCTGCCTCCATCTTTTTCTTCTTCTTTTTTCTCTGCATCCGGATCAATCCAAAATTCAGATACAGCCTCTTTTCCCTGATATTGGAAAGGAAGGATAAAATGATTTACAGGCATATATACGCTTTCGTTTACCAGCATCCCACGCATCAGCTGGTAAAAATCCTGTACATGTTCCAGCCCGGCTTCTCCTTTGGCCCCTCTTTCCACAAGTGAGCCAAAAAGATCTCCATAAATATTTCTTTTTTTTCCTTCCTGGCCGGTAAGTACAGCATACAGTTCTTCAGGCTCTGTTTCAAAAAAACGTTTAAAATCCCTATTAACTGCCATTTGTTCAAAAAGACTCCTTAGAAGGGCACTGCTTCCGTTTTCATAACGCGCCCCATAAAGGATCAGCTGGATCACGCTGCTTCTTACATTGCCATAATCATGGGTACGGGAAATATATCTTGAAAGAAAGGGGACCAGCTTCTGAAACAGAACCTGGGAATTTTCCTTCGTTTCCCCATTTTCTGCCTTCCAGTCCAGCTGATCCAGAATCGATGCGTATTCCTGTCTTACAGAGGTGTAAAGCATTCCTTTTATTTCATCTGTCAGTTCCTGCATCTGCCCTAAAAGATGCTCACCGCTGGAATAATTGTTGAATACCTGAAGGAATTTAAGGGCTGTTTCCTGCAGGCCTCTGTTTCCTTCCTGCTGTAAAAGAGTTCTCAGGTTTTCAAAGAAAGTACCGGAAAATTTTGTCTGTCCCTGCATTTTTAAAAAATCCAGCAGCTGGCCAGGATCTTCAAACCTGGCAGAATCCAGCAGCTGCTGCACCATTTTACCCAGATCTTCATCGCCTTTAGCGATAAAGGCTCCATCCCAGAACAGGATCCGGCCCAGGGAATCCTTTATTTCATTTTCCTGCCCCAGCTTCTGAAGAAAGTCAGTATAATTTCCATTATAATTGCGGATGCCGAAGCCACTTTCACTTTCCTGGTCACCAGCGGTGCCGCTTTTCTGTCCATCTGCCCGCACTACACGAGATGGGTCAGAAGGATTCTGGATCTGGGAACTGTTCAGGGCGCTTTGCTGCTCCTCGCCTGTATGGACATTTCTATTATTATCTATATATCTAGAAGGATCTGTTACCTGTAATATATTAGACATGATTTATTCCTTTTCTTTTTGATTCTATAATATTAATATAGGTTTATCCTGCATACCTCCATATGTATATTTAATCGGCGTTTTCCCGTTTTTTATAATTATTATTTTTCTTATATTTTCAAGAAAAAAGACGATAATTTACATAGATTCAGTAAGCATGTGAAAATCACAGGATACTTTTGTGGTCCTGCCGTTTTATTTTAAGGGGAGGAGTAATTATATGAAAATTCAAAATTTTATCCAGGAGCAAATATATATGGAACATGTATCAATGAGACAAAGCAATATTGCTTTGTCTGATAATATTTCTGCAAAACCGGCTGATCTTGACCGGGCCAGTTTTGAATACACCGAAGGTATTTCGGCGGATGAAACACTTTTCGCACGCTCTCTGGCCCACAGCATTACAGAAGATGTCTGCCGCGATAGGGGCGTTTCTGTTGAAAAGGTTGCCCAGCTGAAAAAACAGGTTGAGGAAGGAACCTACGAACCGGATCCCATGGCCATTGCAAGGGCCATGTATGATCTATGAGGGCGCCTGAAAGCCTGATCCCGGTATTAGAACAGCTGTGTACTGTATTAGAACAGCTATGCCAGGTTGAGGCTGATAAACTAACTATTATTTCAGCTGATCATCCCGACCAGCTGGAATCTCTTTTAAATGATGAAAACATGCTTTTACTGCAGCTGCGCGGACTAGATAAAAAACGAAGTGATCTTCTTCGCAGGTCGGGTCTTGAGGGGCTTACTTTCCGCCAGATTTTGATGCAGGAGGACAGCGAGGAGGCTGTGGCACTTCTCTCTCCGATCTTGGAACGGTTATCCAGCCAGGCTGAAAAGCTGAAAAAAGTAAAAGGTGGCACAGACCGTCTGATCCGGATCCGCATGAAGCAGTTAGAACAGCGCCTTGCCGGTGCGAAGCAGAGCGATCCTCATGTTTATGACAAATATGTCTGATAAAACTGTGGGGACTGCAGGATATTTATATTTCGGAGGTAATAACACTTTATGGTAAGAGCAACTTTTTCCGGTTTTAATACCGCTCTGTCCGCTCTCCAGGCCAACCAGAAACGTCTGGATATTACAGGACAGAATTTGTCAAATATGAATACTGCCGGATATACCAGGCAGCAGTTAGAGGCATCCAGCCTTAATTATACGAATCCTGTTTCCCATTATTCTAATGGGAATGAAACTGCAGTAGGCTTTGGGGTAAGCATGGACCGGGTCTCACAGATCAGAGATCCTTATCTGGATATCCAGTACCGCAACCAGTCTGCTGACTGCAGCTATACCAATCGTTTACAGACTGCCCTTAATTCCCTGTCAAAGGTACTGGACGAAACAACCATTTCCGGCATCCGTAAGGCATTTGATGATGTCCAGTCTACCCTTACAAGCATGCAGGATCCTGCAAAGGTATCCGATCCCATCTATGAAAGTGAGCTGCGAACTAAAATGCAGTCTGTATGTAATCTTTTTAACCAGGCATCCAGACAGATCACACAGGCCGAACAGAATGAATTTCAAAGGCTCACAGGGGAAGGCAGCAGTGAACAGGGCGATGTGCAGAAGATCAATGACATCCTCCGTCAGATCGGCGACCTGAACGTGCAGATCAAACGTAACCAGGTTGCCGGTCATCCTTCTCTGGAACTGCAGGATGAACGTAATCTTCTCCTGGATGAGCTTTCCGGTTATATTCCTATTGAAACCAGATATTACAAGGATGATGCCCATTCCGGGAATAACGCCTATGACTATGATGCAAATGGTGCTGTGATCGGCAAGAAGGATTGGCCTGATGACCTGGAAGTGAGCATGGATTACATTGATGCCCAGGGAAAGAGCCAGAAGCTGATCCTGGTAAACGGATCTGACCTTGGTGCTAACGGTCTCACAAAAAACTACGGTCAGTTAAGTGTGTTAAAAGGCGATCACCAGACAGCTGCTTCTGTTTCTGATCCTGCAGACATTTCCATCAAGTTTGAAAAAGCCCCCAGCTATAAAGGAAACGGACCGGCAGCTACCAATGATGTATACGCAGAGTTAAAAGGGATCCGTTTTGAAGGCGGCTCTCTTCAGGCAAGCCTGGATATGCTCCAGAAAACAGGTACCGGCAAGGTGATAAATGGATCTACTGCTGTGGATGATGTCCGTGGATACCAGTATTACTCAGAAAAACTGGATCAGTTAGCTTCAACTTTCGCAAAATCCATGAATGACATCAACAATGGCAAAAACCACACGGATCAGAATCTTTTATCTAATTCCACCAATGACTCAACAACTGGTATAACAGCCGGAAATATTGGTATCAGCAAAGGCTGGACCAGTGGAACGATCCATATTTCTACAGACGGCACCAACCGCACAGATACAATCCTTGATATGATCGCAGCTATGAAGGATACCACGAAATTGAATGGGAAAACATTTGCTGATTATATGAATAACCTTTCCACCCAGCTGGCCTCTGATTCCAGTTCCAACCAGACCGTATTAAAAACAGGCACAACTGTTTTAAACAGTATCCTGGACTCCAGGGATTCTCTTTCCGGTGTCAGCTTAGATGAAGAAGCAACCAATATGATGGCCTACGTTTCAGCCTATAATGCTGCTTCCCGGCTGATGACTGCCCTTGATGAAGTGTTGAATACCCTGATCAGTAATACTGGTGCATAAATATAAGGAGGATTAATAAATTATGAGAGTTGTACGTTCATCTGTTTACCGCAGATATACTTCTTCTTTAAATGATCTTCAAAGCAATCTGAACAAAAGCATGAACAAGGTTTCTACCGGCGCTGCTTATGAAACAGCTGCTGATAATCCTCTTGCTTATTACCAGGGAAAGAAAATGGATCATTTATATCAGGATGCAAAGAGTAAAAGTTCTATTTTAGGTGATATTAAAAACCGTCTGTACCAACAGGAGCAGGGCGCAAGGGATATCCAGAAGACTTTAAGCAACAGTAAGACTTCCATGCAGTATGTGCTGGATTCCTCCCACAACAGCTCAAAAACTTCTGTCCAGACAAAAAGAGATGCTCTTCTTCAGGATGTGCAGAGCATGGTCAGTAATCTGAACAGTCAGTATCAGGATTTTTATATTTACGGCGGAAATGATATTACAACAGCTCCGTTTTCTTTAAGCGGAGATGGAAAAACCCTTACTTATACCCATAAGTATTCAGACGGTACCACAAAGACGGTCAATATGACCATGGCTTATGATAAAGATAAAAATACTTACAGTTATCATTTAAGCGATGATGACCTGAACAACCTTGTGACAGCTATGAGAGAACAAGGCCGGGTAGATATCGGTTATGGCGATATTTCCAACCGCCAGTCTCTTTTAGATACCTATACAGGAGGACTGAATATGCTTACGGGACTTACTTCAGATTCCTTAAATGCCATGTCTGATGCGGATGCAAGGGATGCGGTCAAAGCTGCCCTGGAAACAACTCCTGTGGCACTTCTCAGCCGTTCGGTTATGGCCTGTGATAATTATATCAATGATACTACGACCGTTGATCAATTTACAGATACTATGGGCAGTGTACTTAAAGATGCAGCTAATACAGAGCATACCATCAGCACCATTTACAGCGACCTTGGCAATAAATATTCCCTGGTAGAAACTACAAAAACCCGTCTTGATACTTTAAGCGACAACCTGACAGAGGAATACAAAGACATTCTCGGAGCTGATCCTTATGAAGCCATCACAGAAATGTACTCTTACCAGTATTCTTATTCTGCTGCTTTAAAAATGGGGTCAAACCTGATGCAGTCATCTCTTTTTGATTTTATAAAATGATACCGGTACATTGTTTACAAAAAACAAGCAAAAAAATAACTTTCCATTTTCAGGTCTGAAGAAGGTGAAGATATATGAAACCTGTGATTGAAGCAAATTTTAAACCTTTTGAATCTGTCCGTTTCCGTCAAAATGCCAGGCTGGTTTCAAAGGACCAGCTGGCAGCAAGACAGCATCAGGCTATTTCCCAATACCGCCTGAAAGCACGTCAGGCTCAAAATTACGGGATCAGTTCTCTGGAAAGCATGACCTGTATCCAGAATATCAGACAAGCTTTTGATCTCCAGGATACTGTCCAAAGAGTACATGGCACAGCAAACGTTTCTGGATCAGGAAACAGCTTTGGTGATCCATTTTCTGGCAGCCCTGACAATAATGGGTTGTATACCCTTCAGAGAGGTGAATTTGAATTTCGTGTGGCATCTGGCGATCTGGAATACATACCAGCCCTGGAAATGACCATCATAACCTCTTACCCTGAAGTAGAATTTATATATACCGGCACCCCCAATTATGTTCCACCAAAAAAAGAGCCGGATTCCCCTGCTCTTAATGTTACCATATAAAAACTGACCCCGGAGGCTTATACAAGCATGAAGATTGATACAAAATATTACGGCGAGATGGATTATACGAAAGACGAGCTGGTTGTATTTCCAGATGGTTTATTTGGTTTTTCCCAGTACCATGACTATCTTCCCCTCGCTATGGAGGAAGATGACAGCTCCATGCTGATACTCCAGTCTGTAGACGAACCGTATGTGGCATTTTTCCTCATTGATGCAGCCACGCTCTTTCCTTCTTATTCACCGGTTCTTCTACCGGAAGAATTATCCTTTCTGGAAGTAGATTCCAGTGATAAATTATCCTATTATGTCATATGCACTGTAAAGAAGGATTATCTGGATGGAACCGTCAACCTGAAATGTCCTCTTGCTATTAATCCGGATACCCGCAAAGGGATCCAGGTGATCTTGTCCAACGCTGACTATGATTACCGCCATACCTTACGTTCTCTTCTTGGTAAAGAGATAAAGGAACAGGACGCTAAAAAGGAGGTAAATAGCCATGCTGATACTGAAACGGAAAAAAAATGACAGCATCCTGATCGGGAATGACATACGCATCACTGTACTTGACTGCGACAATGGATCTGTCAGCCTGGCTATAAATGCCCCGAAGCATATTTCTATTTTGCGGGAAGAACTGACAGAAGCAGAGCGCAGCAACCTGGATGCCCTATTATCTGATACAGATTCACTGCACTCTATAGAAAAAGAACTGAATTCTTATATAAAAAAATAGACCATAAGCTTAATGACCAGCAAACGGGTGAATACTGATAAAATGACTCTTATCGGCTAAACAAAATATCATATAGCTCTTTCAGTTGCCGGTGTACGAGAGAAAAAAACTCTCTCAGACGCCGGTAGAATAATGCTCTTTTTTCCATGCGGTCTTCCCGCTCTTCTTCTTTTAATATGTCTGATCTAAGATCCAGCGCCTGTTCATCTGCTTCCGGCCCAAATTTCCCTGTCATGCCGTAGAATACATTTTTCTCCAGTATATCAAATACCTGCAGTTCTTCTTCCTCTGTCTCCATGCTGACACATTCTTCCCGTGTTCCAAACCACATATAGCTTAAATGCAGAAGCTTCTGCGCCAGTATATTTACTTTAAATTCCTTTAACCGGTTCTCAAGCTCCTGAAGCTGGTCTTCTGCTGCTGCTTTTCTGTAAAATACATATAAGTCTGCCAGATGGCGTATCTGCAGATGTCCTGTTACATATAGGTAAGCAGACTGGATCATAAGATAGACTAGCTGGTCTATGGCATTCCATTCATAAATGTAGTTATCATTTTCTTTCAGGAAAGTACGCTGGAGCAGCTTTTCCATCCCCCTCTGGTATACCTGGGTTTTAAAAGGAAAGCTATCATAGATCTCCACAGAAAAACGGCCTGGTATACGCATCTTTTCACCCACTCCCGGATAGAGAGTATCCGTTTCGTAGCCTATATTGACCAGATACCCTTTTGCAAAAAGATAATCTTCCGGGTCAAGAAAAAAAAGCTTCAGAGAGCTTTCCCCCGCCATTTCCTCTCTTGGATACAGCTGTCTGCGGCTGCTGGAGGAAAGGACGAGTACCGGGATTTTTTTTAATTCCAGAAGGACCAGTATCTCCCGTTCTCCTTCTGTGCAGCTTTCGTTGAATTTCAGAATATCACTGTAGCGCTCATAAAAGCGTGTTTTCCACCGTTCAGGCATTTTTTCATTATTTCCCAGGATTGCAAGATAGATCAGGTTTGAAATTTTGTTATAATCTGCAACCCGGAACAGCTTTTCCCAGTCCAGATTTCCATGAAGCGGCTTAAAATCATCCTGGCGCATAACAGATGCAGCCATATTTACCAGCATGCGGCCTTCATAAAAGTTTTGATTTTCCATTTAACTTCACCTGTTTTTTGATATTCTTCTGTTAAGTCCCCCATCGATCCTGCGTATCTTATCTAAAAGCTTTTCTGTGCGGCAACGCAGATCCTCAATACGCTTCTCCAGCATTCTTTCGCTCTCTGTCTTTCCTTTAAAACAGCTTTTTATATTCTTTAATGGACCTTTTGCCAGATTGCGCAAATACCGGGCCTGAAGGCTATTTCCCACAGTCTGCAAAATGATCTGTTCTTCACAGTCTGCATGGCGCTGCAGCTGTTCTCCCCTCATATCTAAAAGAAGAGAAGCGGAGACTGTGTCGCCGCGCTCCACTGCCTCCGCCAGTTCTTCCGTCAGACTACAAACTTCTCTTAATATATTATATCTCCTTTGAAGATATATCACAATTGTTTCCAAGTCTGTACTCATGTATTCTCCTTTAACCGAAAACACTTCGTTCTCTCACAATGTGCTGATCACCGGAAATCTTTCCCGCCTGGTTAAATGCATCTCTTAATTCAGAAAGTATGTGGCTGATCCTTGGGATCTCTTCTGCCCTGCGTTCCCTTCCTGCTTTAACACGGCTGATATCATAGATCAGGTACTCATAGATACGTTTCAGATCCTTGCTGATGGGATACTGCATATCCAGTATCTGTATTAAATACCGGACGATCCGTCCTGTTTTTTCAAGATATTCTTCAAAAGTCTCATATTTTTTGTCCTCAAGTGCAATCTGTGCCATTTTCAGGCGCTTCACTGCTTCATCATACAATAAAAGCAACAACTCCAGATTGCTCATAGAATAGATCGTACTTTCCTTGTACTGCTTAAACTTTTCATACATGTTTCCTTACCCCCATCAGCCACCTAACTGTGACAGGTAGCTGGACTGTGAATTCATCTGATTGATCAGCGTTTCCATCTGCGTAAACTGGCTGATATAACGATCCTGCTCAGTTGACAGCTGGGACTGCAGGTTTGTGATGGTTTCCTGCATATCCTTTAATTCTTTATAAATACTGTTGTTAGTCAGGGTCAGGCTTAGTTTTTCAGATCCTGCCTCTTCAATAAGCACACCATAGGAATTTCCATTCTTGCTTGCATATCTGGTGGCATAAGTAGAAAGAGTACTGTCTATGGTGTTTACAATACCATGCGTGCCTGTGAACAGGTCTGATACCTTTTCCGGATCACTGTCCATGGCAGTTTTAAACTTTTCTTCATCAAATACGATCTTTCCACCTGCTGTGTAATCATCTGAGAAGGAAATTCCGATCTTTTCAAGATCGTCATAAGAAACACCATTCATCATCATTGAAGAGAAAATGCCCTGGGTAGCATTGTCCAGATCTTTTAAAGCGCTGCTGTTGTACAGAATACCCTCTTTTGCCTTATCCTCCCAGTTTTTAATGGAGGTTTCATTCATTTCATTTTTCTGGTCTTCTGTCAGAGGCCCATAATTGCTGTCCGGCTTGGTGGTTACCTGGGTGCGGACCTCATCGATCATGGCATTATAAGCTTCAATGAATTTCTTTACAGTCTCTGTCACCTTTTCTGTATCTGCTGAAGCAGTAAAGCTAACACCGCCTTCTGCTGTTGCAGAGCCTGTATCAAATGTATTGGTGGCTTTAATATCCAGACCGTCAATGGAGAAGGTATTGCTGCTGCTGGTAATGGTGGTCTTTACACCATTATAGAGAATACTCATCTCACCATCTGTACCATCATGGCTTTCCTTCTTATCACCGCCGAAAATGATATTTGCTGCATCAGTAGTATCTTTTGGATCTGCACCAAGACTGATTTCACGGCCCTTACCTTTTTCATTGGAAGAAAGAACAAATTTGTTTGCACTTCCCAGATAGGTGGCAGTTACTCCTGCATCTTTATTATTATTGATCGCAGTAAGCAGTCCGTCTACTGTGGTATCTGCAGTAATATTATCTATTTTTGTACCATTGACTGTAAAGTTCTCTAATGCTTTGTTTAACTTTTCTTCTGTATCGTACTTTTCCAGTCCCAGTTTGGCCCTGTTCTCCCACAGGCTGCTTCCTGTACTGATCTTGTTTGACTGGGTAGATGTGATACCCAGGGCATTCTGGAGTTCCTTTGAGTCTGCGGATATCTGTAATGTCTGTCTGCTGTCTGTTGCAGTAAACGTCAGTCTGCCCTTTGAATCCTTTGAATCCTTACCTACAGTAACCTTTCCTGAACCGAAGGCTTTATCCATTTTTGCCTGTAAGCTGGACTGAAAAGCTGAAAAATCTTTTATCTCTTCCTTATCGCCGATCAGTTCAATATTCTTTATCTGTCCGCCATAAGAAACAGAAATTGATTTTCCCTTAAGATAGCCGGAAAGGGGCTGCTTTGTTATAGCTGCAGCCTCGAATGAAGATGTATGGCGGTTAAATTCATCAAGTGAAATGCCGTTATCTATATCATCCTTATTCATGTTGCCGGAATTAAAGCCAAGACTCTTTAAAGCAGATGATGTTTCCCTGATCACACAGCTTTTTCCTTTATCGGTAATACTGTCTGTCTGGCTGATCTGGATCTTATCACCATTCAATGTAAATTTAATGCCGCTCTTTCCATCTTTTCCGAGAAATTCCTGGGAATCAAGGGCTTCATTCAGCTGGTCTACTATATCTTTAGAACTAGCAGCTGTATAATCAATGGTGACTGTCTCTGTTTTTCCACCGTCCACCTTTTTTTCATAACTGGTGGGGAACGTAAAGGTTGCTTCCTCTGTGAATTTCTTATCTGTAATACTGTAGGTTCCAAATGTCAGCTTCGTTCCGGAAAGATTGGAGGTCTTTATTTCTTTATTGCTAAAATCAGATTCACTGATGCCGCCTAAGGTAATAGCTGAATCTGTTTTCTTTTCGCCGGAGATCAATGTGGCAGATGTTGCTAATTTGTTTACTCCCAGAACTGATACTCTGGATGCAGTGTCTGCATTTCCTGTCGCTGATATATATTTTGTATAATCAGGATCCCCCTGTACACTGACCTGGTTTTTTGCAAAGAAATCACTGTTTTTTAAACTCTTTGTTGCTGAATAGCTAAGGTAATTGTCCTGAAGATCTATGATCTTATTGCTGACAGAACGATATGCATCCCTTTTCCATTCCAGTTTGGTCATAGCCTTCTTCTTGGCTGTGATCTTGGATGTTGTTCTTGCTGTCATCTGTTCGATCAGTGCATCCCTGTCAATACCGGAAGCTAAACCACCATATCCTCTTAAAGCTGTATTTCCAAGACTGCTGCTTGTACTTGATACACTTGACATATCTGCCGCTCCTTTCAGTCATGTGATGTCGCGGTGTACATAAAATGCGCCGCTTCTATATATTTTATCCCTGTGATCCTATAGATTCTATATACATATTTCGGCGCAGCATGAAAATTTATAAGATATGGCGTGGACGTTCTTTTACATCCATACAAGCTCTTATGGACTGACTTAAAACAGCCACACGGAATTTATTGTGGTAATAGGTTAACAGCATCGGGACTGCCGTATTATCTGCTACAATATATTTAGGTGGTAGCCTGGTAAGCATCAGTGCCTTCACATCTGCCTGACAGCGGCTACAGGTACAGGTATCATTACTTTTCAGTGCGTCAAGGATCAGTTCCGGAGTAAGGATCTCCTCCATGATATTTACGACCCGGTAACTTGGACGATCTTCCTGCTTCTGCTCTTCCTGTTGTTCTGGTTCTTTCTGTACAGGTGTCCCTGCGTTTGTTTGGGGCTGCTCTGTCTGCTCTTGTGTCTGTTCTGCCTGCTCATTTGGCTGCTCTGTCTGTTCTTCTGATCGTTCTGTCTGTTCTTCTGACTGTTCTTCCTGCTCCCTGGGCTGTTCTGCCTGCTCTTCTGTCTGTTCTTTTTCCAGCTCCCGGATCAGATTCTTCTGGATCTCTTCTGCCAGCTTTCCTTCTTCTCTTGGATCAACTACAGTTACATTAGCGGAAGGTACTCTTACCGGTTCTTCAGCAGCTGAGCCTTCCTGCTGTGTTTCGCCAGAAGGCGCAACTGGCGGCTGTGAACCTGTGATCAGGCTCAGAACATGTGAGGTTTTATTTGTTTTTTTTGCCATATTATTTCTCCCTGAAACCTATGATCTTTTCTACCTCATCTAAAAACTTTACATAATCCTTTACAGCTGATGATCTTGGACTGTACTCAAAAATACTTTCTCCATGGGCCGGTGCTTCTGCAATAGCCACTCCGGACCTTATTTTTGTGTCAAATACCCGGGTTTCCAGCTGCCCGGCCAGCTGCCCGGCCATTTCCAATACATCCCTGCAAAGACATGTTCTTGGATTAAAGCGGTTTAGCAGAATACCCATGATCTTAAGGCCGGGATTGATCTGTATGCGGACAGATTCTACGGTTTCCTTTAACTGTGACAGACCAACCAGACTGAGGATATCCGATGCCATTGGTATAATGAGATAATCAGAAACTGCATATGCATTAACTGTAAGAAGATTTAATGCAGGCGGAGTATCGATCACAATATAATCATAAAAATCAATTACCGGCTTTAAAACATCTTTCAAAATGGATTCTTTTTCTTCTCCCTGCTTATATTCCAGGCCGCTGCTGCTTAAAGTAATATCGGAAGGAAGGATATCGATCCCGTCTGTGCGGCTGATAGCCTTTTGTATGGATACATCTCTTTTTAATACATCCAATATAGTAGATCCTCCTTCGGTATCCAGACCAAGGCAGAATCCAAGATTTCCCTGTGGATCCAGGTCTATGCACAGAACTTTTTTACCTGCCATCGAAAATCCTGCCGCCAGCGCTGCTGATGTTGTGGTCTTTCCCACACCGCCTTTTTGATTTGAAACCGTAATGACCATTTATGTATCTCCTTTTATCCTCTCTTCTGCATACAATATTTTCTGAAAGATCTCCCTGTATTATTTACCAAGGCGCTCCATAGATTCCTCTACCTGTTTTACCAGTTCCTGGATCTCCTGATACACAGCGGCTGACTCATTTGCCATACGTCCGATCTCATCTGCTACAACACCAAAGCCTACACCTGCTTTTCCGGCACGGCCTGCTTCAATGGCTGCATTCAGGGAAAGCATTTTTTCCATCGTAGCCGTCTGCTCCAATCCCTTTGCCTTATACTTGATCTGTCCTACTGCATCCCGTACTTTCTTTTCCTCTTTTGCAAATGCTTCTACGCTGTCTGCATTGCTCTTCCGGTAATAAAGGGCATTAGCCCACAGATTCAGCATCTCAGCTAAAAGCTGTCCACTGGCACTTACTACTTCCTGGCTCGGGGCTGAATCACCCGGGTAATCTCCAAGGACGATACCTCCGATCACTGTACCTGCACGGAATCCTCCTACTGTAAGATCCTGGGTAAACTCACGCAGTTCATTGTGTTTTCCACTGGTATAACGGCTGTAAAAACTGGTAAAGGAGCTTCCTCTTATAATATATTTTCCCTTCATATCCACTACTGCTGCTGTCATGCCTGTAGCCGTTAAAAACAAATCCTGGATCCTCTGAAGCTCTTTCATATCCAGGATCTGACGGATATCCAGATTTTCTGTACTTTCATCTTTTGTAACGGTATCCATATAGGAAGTTTTCCCTGATACAGCTGATCCTGTTGCCTCTTTAGAAGCTGTAACTTCATTTTTGGCTCCATTCTGGATCCACTGGGCCAGCTTGCGGTCTGTTTCCCGGATATGCTTAACCAGCACGCTTACCATATAGTTGATCTCGCCCAGAGAATTGATCGTCGGGCCTTCCTGCTCCAGCTTTATAATGGCATCACCCAGTTTCTGTTTATACCATTCATGAAATTTATGATGTTCGGTATATTCCGGATATTTTGACTGCTTCTGGAGATCCTCCTCATCTGAAAAGTGTTTCGTTACATATTCAACAAGAAATTCTCCCAGACTTGAGATCTTTTCTCTTCCATTTCCTTTTGAGCATGCATCCAGAAGGGTATTGACTTCGTCAAAAATCTTCCTGTGCTCACTGTCGATCAGTTCATTTCCTGTTAAAAGATCCTGTGTTAATACATATTTTTCCATCCTTAGAGTCCTCCTTACTGCTGACTGTGCTGTTCTTTGAAACGGGCAAGCAGTTCATCCATTACTGCGATCAGATGCCCGATCTCCGGCTTTGAAAGCTGCTCATCTGCCCCTAATTCTTTTCCCTTCTGCCTCATCTGATCATTGATCAGGGAAGAGAAGATGATAACCGGGATTTTCTTTAAATGTTCGTCATCTTTGATCAGCTTTGTTAGCCTGTGACCATCCATTTCCGGCATTTCGATATCTGTAATGACCAGATTGACCTTATCATACAGATCAGAATCATTATGTATTTGTGAAAGATAATCCCATGCCTCCTGGCCATTGGAAAAATTCTTTATATTGGTAAATCCGGCCCTTTCCAGGGAATCATCGATCATTTTACTTAAAAGAATGGAATCTTCCGCGATCACAATAGGACTGTTGCAGATAGGGCGGTCTCCCATCTTATCTACATCTGTCACCTGTATAGTTGTTTCCGGTGCAATCTCTGCCACGATCTTTTCAAAATCCAAGATGATCACCAGTTCTTTTCCGCACTGGGCAATACCGGTAGCAACACTGTCAGCTCCATTTGCAATGGTCTTATCTGGCTTCTGTATATCTTTCCATGAAATCCTGCTGATACCTTCGATACTGTCTACCCTGAAAGCGACCGTCATTTTATTAAAATTTGTTACGATAAACAAATCTCTTGGCCCATTTTCCCGGTCATTTCCTGTAAGATATTTTGCCAGGTTGATCACTGTGATCAGCTCATCCCTTGGTTTAAAGATGCCTTCTACTGCCGGGTTTGCATGAGGCATCGGTTTTACCTTTTCACTCATGATGATCTCCTGGACTTTTGCCACATTAATGCCATAAAATTCACCCATAACTGTGAATTTCATTACTTCGATCTCGTTTGTTCCTGATTCTAAAAGAATCCCTTCTTTTTCATTTTTGACCATGATCTTCTCTCCTTTTTTCTGTAAACAGGCATGTCACCTGATGGTGACACCACCATAAATGAAAGCCCTGGCTATAGATGGCGTTCCGGTCGTCCCACTGTACGCACGATCACATCACCTGTTGCAAGATCTAAAAGCATGGTACGGGCATAATTTCCTCCTGTATCCTCTGCCGAGATACAGATTCCTTCCTGGGCCATGACTTTTTTCACACTTTCCGCATTTCTCTGCCCAATGTTTCCAAAGCTGCTGTTTCCGCTGATCTCAAACATCTTGGCTCCCCCTGCTATCTTGACTACCATCCGGCTTTTTACCATACCGAATATTTTCAGCTTTCTGAGAGTTTCCCTGATGCCGCTGTCTGCAAATTTAAATGGATTGGAATCCCTTCTTTCAAACTGGGCCGGAAGCATGATGTGCAGAAGTGCTCCCAGGCGGGTGACTGGATCATAAAAGGTTATCCCGATGCAGGAGCCCAAAGCATAGGTTATGATCCTTCCTTCCCCTCTTGAAAACTTCATATCACCGATTCCCACTTTTAATTCTGTGCCTCCGATCATTATGAAACTCCCAACCTCTCTAAAATATCGTTTAGAGAACGAATATCCGGCAGCATGAGCAGCCAGTCAGAAAGTGCTTTTCCGCCGATCACAAAATCTGCATTGCAATACATCAGTTTATCTGTTTCATATCCATACTCAGCAATAGGTACCATTAAGATCCCACCCAGCATATTGATGGTAGCACTTGGAACAGACAGTTCCACATCTACATTTACCAGCTGTGAAAAAGCATTGATATAAGAACAGATGATGATGTTTCCCACTTCTACCAGCGCGGATCTGACCATTTCGTCCATATCCAGAAAGGACTTATAACGGCTTCCAAGCAATTTTTCCAGCACTTCGTTAGCAAAATCCAGATCAAAAAGGAACAGCATCAACCCTTCAATGTCCCCTGACATTTTTACAAGAGCTGCAGCAACGAGCTCCTCCGCATCACCGATCCGGTTCATGGCATCATTGTATCCCAGGATATTCACAGATGGGATCGAGATCCGGACTTCTTTCTGAAGGAGCTTTGAAAGAGCAGTTGCTGCATGACTGGTACCGATACTGCCGATCTCCCGCATTACATCCAGTGCCTGCAGGTCCATATCTTCATATCGCTTTATTTCCATTTTTTACCTTATCCTCTCAGTGAATTGATCGTTCCTTCTATATCATCTGATGTAGTGATCATTTTTACAGCATAAGAAAAGGCTCTCTGACATTCGATCACATGAACCATTTCTTTTGCCATATCTGTGCCTGAATTCTCCAGTGCACCTTTTTGCAGGGCTGCATCTGATTTTAGGGACGCTTCCATTCCATCCTGTGTTTTGTATTCATTATCTCCTACGCTTAAGAGACGGCTGGGATTTGAAAATGTGTATACACTTACCTTAGGAAGGTCAGTATCATTCTCTGTGTCATCTGTATCATCAGTATCGTAGTCATTGTCTTCTGACTCTGATTCCTCCTGCAGCTTCTCTACATCTGTTACCTCCAGTTTAAGAGGCTGCTGGTTCTGGTCCAGCACCAGCTTGCCATCTTCTGTTGTAAGATAAAATCCATCTTCACGTTCTCCCCTGTGAAAATGACCGTTTCTTGTATAGGTGATCTCACCTGATGTAGGATCCTGTATCATAAAAAATGCATTAGGCTCCATAATTGCATAATCATATTCTTTTCCGGTCTGAGTAGCACCGGCTGTACTAAAATCCGTCCATGTGCGTTCTACCCTGGCTCCTGCACCTGTCTGCAGCTCTGTCTGGGCATTTTCAGAATCATTGAGATTATAGTGGATCAGTTCAGAAAAAGCCGCTGTTTTAGGTTTAAAGCCTGTATTGTTGATATTGGCCAGATTATTGGATACAACTGACAATTTTTTTGTAAACTGTCCGGCTCCTGCTGCTCCTGTATAAAATGACATATTCATTTCCTTATCCTCCTTACAGCTTACCGACATCTGACACAGACTTACTCATGATCTGATCATACATTTTCAGTGACTGGGCTGCGCTTTGAAGCGCTCTCTGAGATGACATCATAGCCGTCATCTGCTCCACCATGTCTACATTGGATTTTTCCAGCATTTTCCACTGAACAGTTGTATCTGCAGGTGTTGTTTCTGCCTGCGCAGTAGAGAAAAGTCCATTATCCTCTGCATGAAGCTGCCTCTGATCTGGAAAATCCACTACTTTCAAAGTTCCATAATCCTCTATGGTAACTTCCTGGCTGCCGCTTTCTTCACCATCAGACTGATTTGTAATAGCAGCAGTAATATGTCCTCTGGAATCTACTGTAAAGTTCTCATTTTTGATCTGGACAGGCTGTCCTTCTTTGTTTAAGACTCTGCCTGCCTGGTTTAAAACCAGATATCCATCTTTATCTACTGAAAATGAACCATTTCTTGTATACCGGATGCCCTGTGATGTCTGGATGCAAAAAAAGCCATTTCCATTTAAGGCAAAATCATAAATTCCATCTGTCTGTTCCAGACCGCCCTGGTCATAATTGGTATAAACCTGCTTTGCTGTCTTTATTTTTGAAACAGAGGCTAGCTGGGTTGGATTTTCTTTGTTATATTGTCCTGTACGGTAAAGCATTTCCTCTTTAAAAGTACTGCTTACCATTGTCTCGTTCTTATATCCAGGAGTCTGAATATTCACCATATTATTGCTGATGGTATTTAAGTTCCTGCTCTGGGTCAGCATGCCTGACGCCAGATTATAAAATCCCTGATACATCTGACTTTATCCCCTTTCCGTTTTTCTTTTCTATAAACTGGCGCAGCTTACGCAAGGCGATCGTGTGGATCTGGGATGCCCTGGGCTGGCTGACACCTATGACCCGGCCTACCTGTTCCATTTTCAGTCCCTCCATATAATGTAGTGCCAATGTTTTCTGCTCTTTCTCATTTAACTGGGCTATGCCTTCTGCAAGCACCCGCATATCCTCTTCCCACAAGCATGCATCCTCAGGCTGTGTCTGGGTTTCATTGTTTACATTGTTTATGATCTGGACTCCCTTAGTTGTATTATGGTTTTCCAGCAGAAGATCAAGAGACTGGATATTTCCCCTGTTTTTCATAGAAATGATTCTCTGGCAGCGTTTTTTTTCTATTCCAAGATGCTTTGCCAGCTCATCAACTGTTGGTGTTCTTCCTAATTCCAGCTTCATGTCCTCGCATGCAGATTCTATAATACCCAACTGCTTGTAAAATCCCCGGGGCATCCACTCCTGTTTCCTTACATAATCCAGCATTGCTCCTCTTACCCGCGTTGTGATGTATGTGGAAAACTTAATATTCTTATCCGAATCATACATATCGATCCCTTTTATGATTGCCACCACACCTTCGTTCACTGCATCTTCCATCTGCATGGTGGTAGAATAAAGATCATATAGTTTCGTTGCCATGGTTCTTGCTATGTACAGATACCTCATGGTAATCTCTTTCTTTATTTCCGGATCTTTCGTTTTTTTATAAAGCGCAAATAACTCCTTCTCTGTCTTTTCCTGCTTATCTTCCATAACTTTACTCACTCCTGTTATCTGCTGTTTATATCATTTGCTCGTGCACTTATGATCCCTTTTTCATTGTACTTATATTTCCAATTGACTGGATCTGCACATTATTTGCGATCTCATTAAATGAAAGCACCCTGATATTAGGATAAAAGGGTTCTACCAGATGGTAAAAATGGATCCTCATAACCTGTGAAGTCAGGATCACCGGGTTCTGTGATAAACCACTGAACTTTTTTATCTGCTCTGCCAGCTGCCGGATCACATGCTGGAGCATTTCCGGGTTTAATGCCAGATATAAGCCATTTTCCCCTTTTGACAAGGATGCGACCATTTCCCGTTCCAGCTGGGCATCCAGTGTGATCACTTTCATGCATCCATCTGTACAGTACATGCGGGTAATGGTACGTTTAAGAGCTGTCCTGATCTTTTCTACTGTCTGGTCCAGCTCTCTTGGAGGAAGACCTGTTTCTGAGGCTGTCTGCATCAGATTCTCTACAATGGTCTCCAGGTCACGGATCGGGATCCCTTCTTTTAGAAGATTTGTAAGGACTCTCTGGAAATAACTGTAGCTGATCATCTGTGGTATTGCCTCTTCCACCAGCTCAGGAGCTGTTTTTTTCAGATTTTCCGTAAGCCTTACCACTTCCTGTCTTGTAAGCAGTTCGTATGAATGCTGCCGGATCACTTCTGAAAGATGCATGAGCAATACAG
Source organism: Clostridium sp. AT4 (assembly GCF_001517625.2). Taxonomy (GTDB): domain Bacteria; phylum Bacillota; class Clostridia; order Lachnospirales; family Lachnospiraceae; genus Enterocloster. The sequence continues at coordinate 130,192 of NZ_LN999827.1, forward strand.
ACAGAGGATCAATGACCGTATAACCATATAATTCAGCCCGATCTCTGTTTTCAGGCTTGATCCACCTGCTGGGTATACCGTATGCCGGTTCAATGGCCTCAATACCTTCAATTTCTTCTTCCACCTCCTCTGGTTCCAGAGCAAGGAAATAATCAATCAGGATCTCTCCTCCTGCAATTTCTTCTCCTTTTATGCGGATACTATACTGACTTGGTCCCAGGGAAGAACTGTCCCGGAGCCGGATGGATGGGATCACAAATCCCATATCCTGGGCATATTGGCGGCGGAATATAACGATCCTGCTGATCAGCCTTCCGCCTACTGACTCATCTGCCAGAGGGATCAGACTATAACCAAACTCGATCTCCACTGGCTCCAGTGTAAGAAGGCTGTATACATTATTTACATCTTTAAAATATTCTTCCTCACTTACCTCCTCTTTTGCAGCAGCTGCCTGGGCCTGTGGGGAATCCTGAAGCTGGGTAGAAGGATCCATTGCCATTTGTGACAATGCCTGTGGCTCTTTTTTTATCTTTCCGGAAAGATAAAATCCGCTTCCCATAAGACATGCAGCCACAACCAGAGTCCTTACTGCCGGCATTCCAGGTATCACAGCCATAACCGCCACTGCTGCACCACTAACGATCATAGCATGAGGCTGGGCCAGAAACTGCTTTGATACATCTTCATTTAAGCTGCCTTCTGAAACAGCTCTTGTAACGATCATTCCTGTTGCAGTAGAAATAAGAAGAGCCGGTATCTGGGATACCAGACCATCACCTACTGTCGCAATGGAATAGGTACTCAGCACAGCTGAGATGCTGCTGCCGGACTGTACAATACCGATGATACTGCCGCCGATCAGATTAATGGCAGTTGTGATAAGTGACATAACTGCATCGCCCTTTACGATCTTAGTCGCACCATCCATTGCACCATAAAAATCTGCTTCTCTCTGAACCTTGGCACGCCGTTCCTTTGCCTGTGTTTCATTGATCAGGCCAGAACTAAGGTCTGCATCAATAGCCATCTGTTTTCCCGGCATGGCATCCAGATTAAATCTGGCTGCTACCTCGGCAACTCGTTCTGCACCTTTGGTGATAACGATAAACTGCATCAGCACGATGATCAGGAAGATGATCAGACCTACTACTACATTCCCTCTTAAAACGAAATCACCAAAGGCTGCAATGACACGGCCTGATGAACCTCCCTTAGAAAGGATATTTCTCGTGGTTGAAACATTGATGCCCAGACGGAACAGCGTGGTAATAAGTAAAAGAGAGGGGAATATGGAGAATTCCAGTGGCTCCCGAATGGTCATGGTTATTACCAGGATCATCATGGAGAGTGACATATTCAATATGATCGCCACATCCACCAGTCCCGCCGGAAGAGGAATGATCAAAAGCAATATGATCGTGATCACAAACATAACCACTGAGTAACTCAATAACCGTTTCATTCGTCCATTAATCTCCAACTATTATTTTCTATCTTTATTTTTCCCGTTATCCTGTTTATACAGATATACAAGGATTTCTGCTACTGCTGTATAAAATTCTGATGGGATCGGCCTGTCCAGTTCACAGGAATTGTACATAGCCCGTGCAAGTGGTTTATTTTCAATGGTATAAACATTGTTTTCCTCCCCCACCTTTACGATTCTTAACGCCAGTTCATCTAATCCCTTGGCAAGTACTACCGGAGCATTGTCATGATCCGGATCATATTTTAAAGCAATGGCCACATGGGTAGGATTTCGTATGATCACATCTGCCTGGGGAACCTTCTGCATCATCCTGCTGGATGCCATCTGACGCTGCAGGCTTTTGATCCTGTTTTTAATCTCAGGATTACCTTCTGTCTGTTTATACTCATCTTTTACTTCCTGCTTTGTCATACGAAGCTCTTTTTCGTATTCCCAGCGCTGATACAGATAATCGCCAAAAGCAATGACCGTAAAGGCAATACATACACGTACCAGCAGATCAAATAGCATTTTCATCATATAGGCTGCAGATGCTGCAGGATTCATATCGATCATTGATGCCATAGGCTGCAGATCCCGTTTCAGGATGTTATAAAGCAGTACCAGAAGCAGTGTTATCTTGATGGAGTTTTTTACCAGTTCCACTATGTTTTTCATGGAGAACAGCCGTTTTATACCTGAAAGAGGGTTAAGCCGGTTCCATTTCGGCCGGATGGATTTAAAGGATACATTAAAACGTGTTTGTACTCCATGCGCCACAATTCCAAGTAAAAGGGCTAAAACCAACAGAGGAAGCGCACATTTTAAAAACACAGACAGTGTAACAAAAACAAGGCTGGCTGACAGCATATCTTCTGAGGATCTGGTCGCACCATCTATGACCCAGGTCATATAAGTTTTCAGCTGTCCGTATATAAAGGGAATCCATATGCGGATCCCGGAAAATACGCCTGCCAGGATCAATACCGTAGCTATATCCCTGCTTTGAAAGATATTTCCTTCTTTTCTGGCATCCCGCCGTTTTTTGGCGGTAGGCTGTTCTGTTTTCTCCTGACCACTCTGTCCCATCTTCTGTTACACTCCCTTCAGACTGGTTTCATATTGCTTAAAAGCTTCCACATCATCTGATACATATATGTAAAGATGGTATCTATATAATCTGCCATTGGCGAAAACAACAGAAGCATCATCAAAAGCCCCATTATGATCTTTACCTGGAAATTTACTGTAAAAACATTGATCTGGGGAATGATACGCATCAGGATCCCCATTGCCAGTTCTGTCACAAGCTCAATTGCTATCATTGGAAATGCAAACTGCATACCAGTAAGGATCCCCTGGCAAAATCCATCTGTGATCACATAGACCAGCATGGGATTAAATGTCACTTTTCCAAAAGGGATCAGCTGTACTGACTGGTAAAACAATGCTAACAGCCGTAAATGACTGTTGCTGGCAAAAAAGAGCAGTACCATAAATCCATAATAAATACCGGAACTGACCGTTGACTGGGTTCCATACTGGGGATCATAAACCTGGGCCATGCTAAGTCCCATTGAATAATCCATAATGGAAGAAGCAAACCGGATCGTAAGGAACGCCAGTTCCATTGCAAAGGCTAACACTGCCCCAAGAAAAAGCTCTCCTGCAAGCATCAGGATGTATTCTGCCATTGACTCCGGATATGCTATCTTGGTCTGGTCTGTACACAGATACAGGAGCAGGGCCAGGGCAAAAACAAAATATGCCCTTATTTTTACAGGAAAATTACTTTTTCCAAAAAGTGGATTGAATCCGATGGCTCCGCTCATACGCATCACTGCCATTGAAAATGTGATAAACATAGATCTTTTTTACCCCTTTGCGATCAATTCCACTATGTATTGAAAAAATTCCTGAAGCATAACCAGCATAGAACTTCCTAAAAAACCTAAAAGCACCATAATAGCCAGCAGTTTGGGTACAAATGTCATCGTCTGTTCATTAATCTGTGTAGCTGCCTGAAATACAGCAATAACCACACCTACGATCATACTGAGCAGAAGAAACGGAAGCGACAGCTTCATTGCCAGCTGAAATGCTTCATACATGATATCCAGGATCTGTACTTCTGTCATATTTTTACCTCTTTCCTACCGGAAGCTTTGTACCAGACTGGAAAATAAAAGTTCCCAGCCATTTACTGTAATAAATAAAAGTAACTTAAAGGGAAGAGAGACCATAGTTGGCGGAAGCATTACCATACCCATGGACATAAGGGTGGTAGACACCACTATATCTATAAGCAGGAATGGAAGATAGATCAGAAATCCTGCCAGAAACCCTTTTTTTAATTCGCTGGTCATAAAAGCTGGTACAACAACTGTAAGCGGATATTCTTTCACATCTTTCTTAACTTCCTGTTTTGACATCTGTACAAAATGATCCAGCGTATCCTTCTCTGTATTGCGAAGCATGAATTGCTTCAGTGGATCTGCCATACGGCTTACTGCCTCTTGCTGCGTGATCTCCCCATTTTTATAGGGCTCGTAGGCAACCGTATTGATCTGGCCTATAACCGGACTCATAATATACAGTGTCAAAAAAAGTGCCATTCCTGTCAGGACAATATTCGGCGGCGTCTGTTGGACTCCCATTGCATTTCGCGTAAAGGAAAGTATGATTATGATACGCATAAAGGAACTCATCATAACCACAATGGAAGGAAGCAGTGCTGCAAAGGTGAGCAGCATGATAATGTCCAGTGCTGGAACATTTCCTCCATTTAAGCCTGTAATCAGTTCATTCATGATCATTCTCCTCCTTAAGCCGTTCCAGAACCTGTATCCCTGTCTGACTGGTTCCAAGCAGATATTGGGTTTCATCCAGCTTAAGAAGGATAACGTACTGATCGTTCCCTACTTTCAGCTGTTCCAGTATCTGCATTCTTCCCCCTTTTTTTCCATAGGAGGCATTTTTTCCCAGGTAGCGGCTTGCCTGCCATGCCAGAAACAAAATGACCACAAAAGCAAGCAGCATACCTGTTGTAGAAACAATATCTGTTATCATATTAAAGGCTCTCCGGATTGATATCCCTGGTTACAATATCGGTAATACGGATACCAAAATTATCCTCTACTACTACAATATCTCCCCTAGCAACACACTGTCCATTTACATACAGGTCTGCCTGTTCTCCTGCCATTTTATCCAGGACTACAAGAGATCCCTGGGTAAATTCCAGAATATCCTTTACCAATTTCTTAGTGCGTCCTATTTCCACTGATATCTCCAACGGCACCTTCATGAGCATTTCCTGGTTGGCATTTTCTTCTCCATTTTCACTTCCAGAAGATTCAAGACCAGGTGCATTGGCCGGCCGGATCAGGGCAGGTTCCCTGGATTCCTTTTTCTCTTCCTGTTCCCTTTTTTCCATATCCTGCATCAGCTGCATCATCTGCACCTGTGACTGCTGCATCTGATACAAAAGCTGTAAAATAGCCGGGTTCATATCTGCGGAAATACCAGCTGGAATCTGGGAATATACAGGCTGCGATGTAGGTGCTGGCTGCGGTGCCGGTGCTGGTTGCGGGGTCGGTGCTGGTTGCGGGGTCGGTGCTGGTTCTGGCTCAGGCCGCGGTTTTTCTTTCTCTGCTGCCTCTTCTATCACCTTCTCTGCAGCTTCTTCTGCTGCCTTTGATCCTGACTCCTTATTTTCTGCCGGGATCTCTGCGGCTTCTTCCAGGGATATCTCAAATGGTTCCAGTAACCTTTTTGCAAGCTTTTCCGGCATGATATTTAAAAACTCACTTTTCAGTTTTCCTTCGATCTCAAGGATAAAGGAAATGACTACCATAGGAGTTGCTTCCGGGAAATACTTGTTTTTAAAGCTTTCTGCGTCTGTGATCTCAAAAGAAACCGGTGTGGATATATTAACTGTAAATTTCAGAAACTCTGAAAGTGCCGTCGCTGATGCACCCATCATCTGGTTCATTACCTCACAAATAGCACTTCTGTTGATCTCATCCAGTTCAAATTTATCATCTGGTATCTCTTCTCCCAGAAGGGTTCCTACTATGATGCGCACGTCATTTCTGCTGAACATCATAATATTGCTTCCTTCCAGTCCTTCTACATAAGCGATCTCTACTCCTACTGCCGGTTCCAGCTTTTTAAATTCAAACTGATCCCTTGTAAGGATCTTTACCTTTGGAGTCGTAATGTGAACGGTAGATCCTAAAAGTGTAGACATTGCTGTCGCTGATGCTCCAAGGCTGATATTCATCATCTCCCCAAGAGCATCTATTTCCATCTCATTAAAGCTGAGTGCACCCATTCTTATTTTCCTCCTGTTTTCTACTTACCGATTTCCAGTGCTTTCTGAGCCATCAGCTTAATTGCGTTCAATGCTGTTACATTTGCTTCATAAGACCGGGTCGCTGACATACTGTCTACCGTTTCTTTCAGCACATCCACATTTGGCATAGTCACATAGCCGTCTGCATCCGCATCCGGATGATCCGGATCATAAACTTTCTTAGCTTCTCTGTCATCTTCCACAATGCCAGAAACTCTTACTCCTGCATGACGGCTGGTTATTCCTTTTCCTCGTGCTGCATTTTCCATTGCCTGGGCAAAAGACGTATCTGAATAGCTTTCAAGAAGTACATTTTTCCTTCGGTATGGACCGCCTGACTCCGTCCGCGTTGTATCCATATTTGCTATATTTTCTGCTGCAATATCCATCCTGACACGCTGTGCGCTCATTCCAGAGGCGCTTATATCAAATGAACCTAAAAACGCCATAACAGTTCCCTCCTTACGGATCACTTTCCTAAAATATCATTTACAGTTTTTACGATCCTCTGTGCATCAAAAGGCTTCACCACAAAATCACGGGCACCTGATTTGATCGCATCAACAACCATGCTTTCCTGTCCCATTGCTGTACACATAACAACTTTGGCATTTGGATCACCTTCACGAATTTTTTTCAAAGCCTGAAGCCCATCCATATTTGGCATGGTGATATCCATAATTACCATGTCCGGTTTTTCTTCACTGTATTTTTTTACTGCTTCTGCCCCATCCTGTGCCTCGATAAAATCGTTATATCCACTTGCACTAAGAGCTTTCTTGATCATCATCCTCATAAAAGCAGCATCATCTACCAGCATTATCTTAGCCATTTCTTATTCCTCTTCTTCTTTCATTCTTATTTATACTCCCGTATTCCGGAGCGTATTTATCCTTGTTCTTTTACAGATCCGTCACTGTTATCAGGATCTTCTTCCTTCTGCGGCATTATATCCGTTTTCTTTTCTTCTATTTGTGACGCAATGCATTTTTCAATCTTCACAGCCACATTTTTCTTATAACATCCCATTTGTCCTGTAAACCAAGGCTGACGTCCTACAAAAAGTCTGACCGGACTGTCTTTTGGCTTTCCAAGATCGATCACATCTCCTACCTGGATCTGATAAAGTCCTTTCAGATCCAGCTGTACCGTGCCAAGCTGTCCTGTAATAGGCAGTTTGGAGTAACGGATATTATCCATGATCTTCTCTTTATTATCCTGATAAGAAAATCCTCTTGCCAGGTGCTTACGGTTGTCAATACTGTGAAAGATCACCGTAAGAAGATTGCCCGGGAGGCAGATCTTTAATTTTTCCTGTGCCTGTCCAGATATGTCAACATTTAAAATGATAATGGCTACTGTTTCATCCAGACCTACATCCTGGACCATGGTTGGATTTTCTTCTACATGTTCTACGGAAAAATCAATGCTCACATAATTTGAAAATCCATCCTTTAAGGCACCTGTCATATATTCTACAATCCGCTTGTACAAAGCACGTTCCACGTCGGAATACCGGTAATCATCCTCTACTGCTACAACATCTTCGCCCCCCAGCATATGGTTGATCAGTGTGATCACCATACCCGGAGTTACAAACAGCATCAGTGGAACACTCATTTTTTCTTCTCCTGCTATTGATGCGTCTATCATTGTCATGCAGTCGTTTTCGTGAAGGGCATTTACGTATTCGTAATACCTTCTTTCCTGTACATCCAGCACCGTTATGTCCGTCATCACGCGGAAAATACCGTTGATCTGAGAAGTAAGAATACGTGCATAATTCTCAAATACACTCCTGAGGATCTTCATTTTTTCTTTTGTGAATTTCCTCGGGCTGAAAAAGTCGTATTTAATATAGTTCTTTTCTTCTGGTGACAGAGGCTGTACAGATTCGGTTTTCGTTTCCTGTGCTGGTGCATCTGCACTCATGGATTTTAAAAGTGCATCTATCTGGCTTTGTGATAAAACATCTGCCATTCTTCCTGACCTCTCTTATTCACTGGTATTTTGCATTTCCTCCACAGGCCCTGTTTCTGCTGCTGTTCCTGCATCTGCTGCACCTGTATCTACAGTTCCTGCATCTGCTGCACCGGTATCTGCCGGTGTCTCTGTATCTGCCGGTACGGTTTCACCACCCTGGGAAGAGCTTTGTGACTCCCCTACTGTTACCACTGTAGTATTCGTATATTCACCGCTCTTAAACTCTTTATAATACTCATCCAGGTCTTTTTCTTTTGCCCCATTATCTAAAAGCAAAAATTCGATCCTGCGATTTTTTATCCTTCCTTCTTCTGTGGAATTATCTGCTATAGGGCGATATTCACCATAACTTATATCCACCAGCTTCTCCGGCTTTATTACATTCTGCTGCTGAAGATAAATACATACTTCTGCAGATCTCATCGCCGAAAGGATACGGTCTTTTCGTATAGTCTGTGGATTGATCTGTGAATTATCTGTTACTTTCGCAGTGTGGGACATGATATTAACCTGTTCAATCCCACCTGCTGCAGGAGCTATGGCTTTTGCAAATGTATAGAGGACTGCCTGTCCTTCCCGTGTAAGCACGGAGCTGTTTGCACCGAAAAACACATTATTTGCAAAAGAAACATAAGTATAATCATCTCCCCTGATGACCGTAGCATCCTTTACACCCGCCTGATTCAGGCTTTCAGCGATCGTAAGATACAGCTTATTTATATCTTCTGTCTGCAGATCTTCCTGGGCACCCTCCTGACCGTTCTCCTGACCTGTGCTATCCGCCTCTGGTGTATCTGACATCTGGGAATTGATGGTAATATTCTCTGATCCCTGATTCTGTATGCTTGGAATGCTTTTCACAAAAACACTCCATTTTTGTGCATCCAGGTTAGACATGGAATACAACATGATAAAAAATGTAAGCAGTAATGTTACCATGTCTCCATAAGTATCCATCCAGCTGCCGCCGCTGTCTGCGGGACGATTTTTCTTACTCATTTATCTTCCTGTTCCTTTCCCTGGGAACCTCCATCTCCTGCTTTTGCAAGAATCTTCTGCTGCTGTGACTGTTTAATCGATGCAAGAAGATGTTCTCTCAGGTATTTTGGATTTTCTCCTGCCTGTATGGCAATGATCCCTTCAATGATAGTAGAACAATACAGTTCTTCCTCATCCTGACGGATCCTCAGTTTCTTTGCAATCGGATTAAAAATAACATTTGCAAGAATACATCCGTAAAAGGTTGTGATCAATGCTACTGACATGTCGCTTCCGATACTAGATGAACCGCCTGCATCCATATTCATTCCTTTTAACATGTTGATCAGACCGATCAGAGTACCTATCATGCCAAAGGATGGTGCATAAGATGCTGCTTTTTCATAAAGACCTGCTGCCTGGTCGTGGCGGACCATCATATTATCCAGTTCTCTTTCCAGAACCAGCCTTACCTTGTCCGGATCGTTTGCATCTACGATCATCAGGACACTCTGCTTAAAGAAAGGATCCTTGATCTCCTCCGCCTTATCCTCCAGCGCCAGAAGACCGCTCTGCCTTGCTATCGTTCCCAGATCTACAAGCTGTTCGATCAATTTGGGAACATTATAGCGGTTTCCTCTTATGAGTACTGCAAAATGTTTCGGGATATCCTTTAATATCCCTAATGGATAGCTGGACAATGTTGCTGCCAGCGCCCCACCGATCACAATGACCATACTTGGGATATCAATAAAATTGCCAATCTTATCAAAACCGATTCCGTTTACAATTAAAGCAAAACCCAGGATTATACCTAGTAATGTTGTAGGATCCACCTGCTTTTCCTCCTAAATCTGCTTCTCTTTTTTTATGCTGACACACCTTTGAAAGAACCCGGTCACCTGATCTTTGATACTTTCTACACTGTCTTTTACCAGATAGTAATCTCCATTCATCATACGGATCTTTGTTTCCGGGATCTGTTCGATCAATTCAACCTGAAGCCAGTTCAGATATAAAATCTCTCCGTTAAGCCGTTCTACACAGATCATATTACTTACCGCTTCATGTTGATCAGGTCAGAAAGGATCTCATCACTGACTGTTATGATCTTTGAATTGGCCTGAAAACCTCTCTGTGTTGTGATCATATCGGAAAATTCCTTTGCAAGATCCACATTGGAAGCCTCCAGATATCCGGTCATTAAAGAAGAGGTGCTTCCTCCTGGGATCGTAGCGGAAGCACTACCACTGTTATCGCTTTCTGCTGCCCCATAGTAAAAAGACCCCTTTTTGCTTAAGCCCTCCGGATTCTGGAAGGTAGCAATGGCAACCTTACCGATGCTGACGGTTTTTCCATCCTTAGCCTTGTCCGTTGACTTTACTGTACCAGAAATCTCTCCCAGACTGTTGATCTTTACATTTGTCAGCTGCAGCGAATCATTACCAAAGTTTGCGCCTGTTACATCAGAAGGAACCTTGATAGCTACAAGGTCTCCATCAAATCTCGTTGGATTATCTACCGCATCCGGACGGAAACCATAAACAAAATTTCCGTTGGCATCTGTAAGATATCCATTTCCGTCAATATTGAACTGACCAACTCTGGTATAATCAAAATCCGTTTTCTTCATATCCGCTACTGCAACATCTCCTGTGCTCTTTGGAAATGTAATAAAGAAGCCCTCTCCGTCTACACTTGCATTAAGGCCACCTACATAGGTTGGTGTAGATGCACTCATATCCGTACTGATGGAACCCATCATGGAACCATATCCATACTGGGCTGCATTTACACCACCGGCATTCTCGCTTCCCTTTGTGGAAGTGGTTGAAGTCTGGTACATTGCCTCTTTAAAGCTGTAACTCTGGGACTTAAAACCAAATGTATTTACGTTTGCAATATTGTTGCCGATGACATCCAGTTTGTTCTGATGTGCCCTAAGACCTGATACTGCTGAATCCATTGCTCTTAACATATTCTTTTGCTCCTTTTTACATTTCTTCTGTTTCTGTATCTTCAGATCCTGTGTCTTTCAGATCTGCATTTGCTAACTGTCCTGTGATCTTATCTGTTTTTTCAGATCCCCTGTCAGGATCTTTTTCACCTGCTGCCTCTGACTTATCTGTTTTATCCTGTGTGTCCTGAAGCTTTCCTACTCCCAGGACACTGGACATCTTATAACCAGTATCATCACCTTCCAGACGTACTACCGGATCTCCCTTGGTAAAATCAACAGAAACTACCTTTCCGTATTTCACGCCATTTGCTGTCCCGGTATCAGGATCTGTAACTGCCACAGTTACCTCCTGACCGATCAGGCTGCCTGCATACGTCTGTGTTGTAACAGCAGCTGATGTATTTAATGACTCTGTCATGGCAGTAAGTGACTGGACCATTGCCATATTTGTCATCTGGGACATCATTTCGCTGTTATCCATAGGGCTTGTCATATCCTGATTGGAAAGCTGTGCTGCTAACAGCTTGATAAAGCTGTTTACATCCATCGTGTTCTTGCTGTTGGATCCGGCACTGTAAACACCTGCCTGATACGGGTTTGCAGTGCTGCTGACTGTTATATTATCTGCCATATCACTTTAATCCTCCTTCTAGGCCAGTCCCAGCCTTAGCTGTTGGGCAAAGCTGTCATCCTGCTTCTGGCGCTGCTCTTTTGGGTCCTGCCTGCCGTTTCTGCCATGACCGGGATCCTGATCCATATTTTGCCTGTTTTCAGTCTGTTCCGGTGTATAAATAACGGTAGGGGTTCCTGTTTTTTCTTCCAGGATCTGTGCCAGATGACCAGCTTCTTTGCTTAATATCTCCAGTGTTTTTGCACTGGTTGAAAAAATAGTGACCTCTGTTTTTCCTTTTTCATACTGCAGCCGGATAGTCAGCTTTCCAAGCCTTTCCGGCTCCAGGGAAAGCTCCAGCTTTCCTTTTTTTTCACTGATCTTTGTATCCAGGTAGTTTCCCAGATCCTCTGTCAATGTGTCCTGGGCTGTTGCCAGCCGGTCTGCCGGTCCTGTATCAGCAGCGGCTGGTTTTTCTGCTGTGCCAGTTGAACTTTCAACAGTTCCTCTATAACCGGACGATGCCAGGGCTGTCATTTCCTTTCCGGAAATATGTTCCTTTCGGCCTGGTGTTTCTTCTTCCCGGTTCATTTTGGCAGTTTGCTTTGACTGCCCGGCTTCTTCTGCCTCTCCTGATTTTTCTTTCTCTCCAGTCTGGTCCAATCTATTCCGGAGCTTTAAGTCATCTGCATGGACAGCTGTTTCTGTGTGGGGGGATTCTGTCTGCTGTATGGTACTGACAGCTGCCGTCTGGTCCTCCATTCCTGTTTCCACCGTTGTCTGTACAGCCAGATCTTGTATTTCATTTATTTCATTGTTGTAAACAGCAGGCGCTTTACTATTTTCTGCTGTTATCTGTACAAAGGTTCTGTAGCAGGTTTCAGAAGCATAGGCAGCTGTCAATTCCTGATCCTGCTCTATTTCTCCATCCTGACTGTTCTTTCCGTCCTGTATATCCGTTACTTTTATTTCTGCTTTTATTTCAGCTGTTTTTTTATTCTTTCCGGACTGACTGCCATTAACCTGTTTTCCATTTTCCCCACTTTTGGTTTCTTCTGGCTGTGTTTCTTTATTTTTAGTTTCCCCTGTTTCTGCTCTTTTTGTTTCGTCATCCTGGGCTGCCTTTTTCTTGTATTTTGTCAGCATCGATGCAAAATCTGACCCATTCTCCACTTTTTCTTCTGGGTTCATACCTGACTTTACAGAATATCCTGTTTTTATCTGACCAGTATTTTCAATCCTGTTCAACCTAGATTACCTCCCTGTTTTGAGAATATCTGGCTGTTCTTGAAGCATATTCTTCTATAAACAGCTCCTGTGCCTTTTTAGCAGCTTTTTCATATTCATTCTGTCGCCTGTCCTTTAACTTTTCATAACGGGACGTATCTATCTTTGCAGCGATCACCTGCTCTTTCTTTTTCTCTTCCTGCTGCTGCAAAAATTGTAACTGTTCCTGTTTTTTCTGGATCTGATCTTCCATTTCGCTGATATACATACCATAAAGGCAGATATCCTTTATCTGTACATCCTGTTTTTTCAGATCATCTATCTTATCCTGGGCAGATACCAGTTTTTCCTCCAGATTCTGTATCTCTCTTTCTTTTTTCCGGATCTGTGCCAGAAGTGTTCCATGTTCTGCCTTAATGCTGTCCAGAATCTGTTCCTTATAATGAAGTACATTTTCAAGACTGTATTTAAATCTCTTCATCTTAAGTATCATCTCCTATAACTGCTAACCCACGATTTTTTCCATTCTCCTTATGCTTTCCTCATAAGGGATATTTTCATTTGTTTCCTGTTCCAGAAATTTATTCATATCCCCTATACGGTCAACTGCTTCATCCAGAGCACTGTTTGCACCTTTTTTGTAAGCGCCAATGGAGATCAGGTCTGCATTTTTCTGATAAAGACTTAACATGTTCCTGAACCTTGAAGCTGCTTTCTTGTGTTCTTCCCCGGCTATATCATTCATAAGACGTGAAATACTTGCACTGATATCAATAGCCGGAAAATGGTTTGCATTAGCCAGCTGCCTGCTTAAAACAATATGACCATCCAAAATACCTCTGACTGTATCAGCCACCGGCTCATTGGTATCGTCTCCCTCCACCAGTACCGTATAAATCCCGGTAATGGAACCTTTTGCAAAATTCCCGCTTCTTTCCAGAAGCCTTGGAAATTCTGCATAAATAGAAGGTGTATAACCTCTGGCTATAGGCGGTTCTCCAATAGCAAGACCGATCTCCCTCTGTGCCATGGCATATCTGGTAAGAGAATCCATCATCAGCAGCACATCTGCTCCCTGATCCCTGAAATATTCAGCGATCGTTGTTGCAACCAAGGGACATTTCATACGCAGCATTGCCGGCTGGTCTGATGTGGCTACAATAAGGACAGAACGTTTCATGCCCTCTTCTCCCAGGTCCTTTTTAACAAATTCCAGAACCTCCCTGCCTCGCTCTCCTACCAGAGCGATCACATTGATATCTGTTTTTACATTCCGGGCGATCATTCCCATCAATGTACTTTTTCCAACACCGGAGCCTGCAAAAATCCCCATTCTCTGACCTTTTCCAATGGTATTTAAACCATCAATGGCCTTAATCCCAAATTCCAGATGTTCCCTGATAGGAGGACGGTTAAGAGGGTTGATATAGGCACTGTCTACTGTATAAAGCTTCCCCGGCGGAAACTCTCCTTTTCCGTCAATAGGATGTCCCAGCGCGTTGATGATGCGCCCTTTCAAAAAATCTCCTACTGGTATCTGAAGACGGCTTCCTGTATTGCGGACAAAGCTTCCTGCTGTGATGCCGCTGATATTTTCATAGGTCATTAGCTGTATTTTGCCATTTTTGAATCCTACCACTTCCGCAGGAACCTGACAGTTCTCAGCTTCGTTGTAGATCATAACAATATCACCAACACCAGATCTGCCTCCGGAAGCTTCCATTGACATTCCCACTACGTTTTCAATTTTTCCAATGCGGTCTGCTGTTTCTGCCTGCTGTATTAACTTCAGGAGATTTTCATACATGGTTTTCACCTCTGTGTACTTTATGTATCCATAAAATCTTTATGTATTGGTGTTTTCTACAAGTCTGTGTATATTTTCAAGCTGGGTATCTACACTCATATCTATGATCCCGTCCGGCATTTCGATGATACAGCTTCCGCATTTTCCGTCCTCCATTACTATAAATTTGACGTTGTCAGAGAGCCGTGACAGTTTCTCTGCCAGATGTCCATCTGCCTGAACCATGGTCTCATAGTCTTCTTTTTCCATATAGATCTTGACCCAGTCCGTTTTCTGCAGTTTTTCTGTTTCAGCTTCTATCATCCTGCTTATAACAGAACCGCTGGATCTCAGGCTGATATGGACCACTTTTTCAGCCACTGCCACAGCAATATCTTTTAATTCTTCCAGATATTCCCTGAGGCATTTTTCTTTTTCTTTGCTGATCTCTGTTAAGGCTTTTTCCAAGCTTTCTTTGAAAAACCGCTGATTTTCATGATGTTTCGCCTCATTTTCCTCTTCTGCCCGGATCAGTCCCTCTTCATAGCCTTTTTGTCTGCCTTCTTCAAAGCCGTTCATCTGGGCTTCCTTAAAGATCTGTTCTGCCTTTTCGTTTGCTTCCTGTTCAATGGCTGCCGCTTCTTTTCGGGCTTCTTCTAATATTTTTTCTTTTTCCCTGAGCACCAGCTCTATTTGTTCCTGACTGCATTCCTGACCATTGTATGTATCATTGCCTGCGTTTAAAGAAGCTTCCGTTTCTCTTTTATTCTGCCTTTCTGTTTCTAGTTCCTGTGCATCCGGTGCTGTAAATACCTGTAAGGGAAGCTCCCGGACTCTGGCTTTATTTTCAAAGCCTGTATCCTGATCAGACAACAATGTTATCGTCATCTCCTCCCTTATTGATTATTACTTCTCCTGCATCTTCCAATTTACGGATCAGATTAACAATACGCTGCTGTGCCTCTTCCACTTCCTTAAGCCTTACATTGGTAGTGATCTCCAGGTCTCCCTTGACTGTTTCTGCCATACGTTTGGACATATTTGCAAAGAATACGTTCTTCATATCCTCTGATGCAGTCTTTAATGCATATACGATATCCTTGGAATCGCAATCCCTGATAAAACGCTGTACAGATCTTGGATCCATATCGATGATATTCTCGAACATGAACATCTTGTCCCTGATGCTCTTTGACAGTTCCGGATTATCTTTATCCATTTCATCAAATATCTGTTTCTCGTTACCTCGGTCTACATGGTTCATTACATCTGCCACATAATCAATACCGCCCAGGTTCATATTATCCTCACTGGTAATGATCGTAGCGAATTTCCGCTTCATTTCCTCTTCCACAATAGCTATTGCCTCAGGAGATACACGGCTCATATTTGCCATGCCTTCAAGCACCGGTATCCTTTTTTCATTTGGAAGCTGTTCCAGTATCTGTGCAGCCTGCTGAGGGTCCATATAAGACATGATCAAAGCGATCACCTGGGGCCGCTCATGCTGGAGCAGGGCAAGAAGAGATTTTGGATCTCCCTTTGTAAAAAAGTTAAATGGCTTGGACTGGAGAGTCTTGGATACTTTTTCCAGGAGATTTCTGGCTGTGGTTTCTCCAAATGCTTTTTCCAGTACGCTTCTGGCATAATCCAGGCCTCCATCTGTCATCATCTTGTGGGTAAGGCACATTTTATAAAACTCATCTAATGCGTTCTCCACCTGGGCATTATTTGTTTTTCCCAGCTTTGCTACCTCATAAGTCAGGTCTTCAATCTCCTGTTCACTGAGATATTTATAAATCTGGGAAGCACGGTCTGCTCCCAAAGACACAACTACCACTGCTGCTTTCGCCCGCGCATCCATTTTATCCCGTTCGGATCCCCCGGTAATATCTGTTATCTTACTTTCCTCTATTTCTGCCATCGTTTCCTCCACCAGTAAGCAGCCAGTTCTGGATCAGTTTTGCTGCGATCTGTGGATTTTCATCCACAAAGGAGCCGATCTCCTGTTTTAATTTCAGGCTGTGCTGCATTTTCAGATTTAAAATTTCTTCATTTTTCTTCAATTCATCATCTTGCCCCTGAAGTACCGACTGTTCTTCTGCAGTTAGCAGGGACGTATTCAGATTATCTTTTTTATTGTCGGCGGAAATAGTATTTTTTGAACTATCATTGACCGTGCCTCCATCTGGCATCTGTTCCAGAAGCGCCTGTCTTTCTTCTTCTGACGCTTTCAAATGCTGCCTGCTAAGTATCAGCAAAGCAATCAGCAATACCAGAAGCACCCCACCTGCCCCTATGGCGATCAAAAGAGGCAATGGAAGCTTTGCTTTCTGTGCCGGTGCTGTTACCGGCGCTGTGTCTGTGTTTTTACTGGCTGCTGAAAGAGCTCTTATAACCGTGATCTTTGAAGAAGCGTCTTCCTGGGTAATACCTGCTGAATTAGCTACAAGACTGACCAGATCTGCGTCTGCAATAGATGTATCATCTGTATCAATGGTAACGCCTACTGTTGTGTTTTCCAGAACACCCGGATCGATCTGGCGCTGCTCTTTTGTGGAATTATACAGCCACTCTCTTACTGCGCTGTTGTTGGAATATGTATCTGAACCTGCCTGTGTACCTGTCTGGTTCGTATAACGGGGCGTATCTGCATTGGCATCTGCACCTGCAGTACCTCCATTTCCTGAAGATGCACTTCCTGTATTTTCCCCTGCTGTTTCTTCTTTTTCCAGCAGTCCTGTCTTATCATTCTGGTCGATTTTATCCGGTGTGTTATACTGTACTGTTTCCTGGATCAGTTTTTGCATATTCAGGGTGCCTTTTACAGAAACTGCAACTTTTCCCTGTCCATACATTAATTCCAGGACCCGGCGCACATTTCCTGCTATATTTTTTTCTACCTGACTGGTAAGCTCTGCTACATCTTTACCTGTTCCCGTAGTACTATCTGCTTCATCTTCACCGCCAACCTCCGTCATGGTGGCAGCATCAAATACAGAAACATTGGTAAAATTCATTCCCTTTACAGCTCTTGCGATCAGGTTCTTGATAGCAGCCGCCTTCGTATCTGTCAGTTCCTGTCCAGGATCCATTGTCACCACAACAGAAGCTGATGCATCTGTCTGCTGTGCATCATCCAGTGCATATTTCTGGGTTCCGCCCTCTGCTATAGTCACCTTGGCATCTCGTACCCCGTCAAACAATCCGATCTGGGCACCCAGACGATCCTGAAGCTCATACAATGTATATTTTTCCTTATCCTTTTCAGTGCTCATGATTCCCGCATTATTACGGTACATATCATAGGTAAAACCACTTTTAGGATACCCTTTGCTTAGCAATTCCGCCCTGGTCTTATCCACTGTATCTGACATTACCTGGACAGAGCCATTTTTATCGTTATATCTGTAGGCAACACCTTCATCCTGAAGAAGGCTTACAACAGCCTGCGCATCTTCTGAATTCATCCCTGTAAACAAGGTACTATATCCTTTTTTCGTACCCATATTCAGGACCAGAAGTCCAGCTGCCGCCAGGATAATCGTCCCGGCTGCAATGACTGCGATCATTTTCTTTGTTTTCCCTGGCATCTTCTGCCATGCTTCTTTTAAATTCTGCACTGTTCCATTCATCCTTTGCATTTCCATATATAGCAAATATTAAACATTAGCTGCTCATTTCCATGACCAGCAGCATTACACACTCATCTTCAGAATTTCGTTATATGCTTCTATTGCTTTATTTCTAAGAGAGATCATAACTTCCAGGCTCAGTTCTGCTTTCGCCTGGGCGATTGGAAGACTATGTGCATCTTCTAACTGTCCTGTTGCCAGAAGATACTGTTTCTGTTCTACATCCTTCTGTGTGTCGTAAACATTTTGTATTGTATCTTCAAGCACTGACTGGAACACAGATTTTGTGCCATTTTCTGTTCCGGTTATCTTTCCATCATTCTTTCCAACAGCATCCCATTCTTTCATGGGGGTAATAAACCCATTCACCTGTTCAATCATTTTATATTTTCTCCTTAGCCGTACAATTTATATGATTTAAAAATTTTTAGCTGCGCTACGCAGACGTGAAAGATCGCTGCTCACAGAGCTGATCATAAACTGGTATTCGTAAGCTGTTCTTGCCAATTCAACCTGTTCCTGATCCATATCCACATTATTCTCATCCAGCCTGGTTGATTCATTTAAGGTGGTATGGACAGACGGTCTCATATTTTCAATCCCTCTTGCCACATTTTTCATAGAAGTCTTCTTCACAGACAGAGCTGATTGGATCTTCCGTGCCAGTTCATTCTCAAAGGTCATATATTGTGACTTAAAACCTGGCGTATCAACATTTGCAATGTTGTTCATAGTCAGGTTCTGTCTCATCCATAAGCTGTCCAGGGTTTTTTCTCCAAGTAATAATCCATTTCCATACAAGTCCATCATAAATGTTCATCCTCCTGTGTGGCTGATATAATTTTCTTCAAAAAATACATGCCGTTAATATCCCCTGATGGAAAGGGTTATAATTTCCGTATTTTTAACTATTATCGACACATTCTGTATAATATATAATTTTTTTTTTTTTTTCAAGTCTTATGCTTTTAGCTGCCGCCTTACTTGTATTGGTAATTTGTTACAAAGTTTTTATAGCAATTTGCATTGTTTTTTATTATTATATCTATTTATTTTTTTATTTTTCCTATACAATTGCGATTTTGAATGCCCCCCCCCCCTATTTTGCGCATTTTAGACGTTATATTTTTGTCAATAAATATATTTTATTAAGTTTTTTTAATTTTGCTATTTTAACTGCAAATTCCGGCTCATCTGGGTTCTTCCGCAATTATCCGTATCATTCACCCTTCGCATACATTAGTTTTGCTGCTAAAAGTGCTTTGCTGCATCTCCCATACATAGTACGTTTTACCATTTTTAATTTACTATTTGTTCCCTCAACAAAACCATTTGAAAGTTCACTGGCAACAGAATTTTCCACAGCTTCTATATCCTTTTCTAATCCATTTGCAAACCGGGATATCTCTTTTAAATCAGAGTTTTTGTACCGTTCGATAAACAAATACAATAGAGGCATACTTTTCTTTTCGTATATTTCACGGAATTCTCGAACACAATGCATCAATTCTCTGAGTTTGGGATATTTCTGTAAAATATATGCCTTATGGTTTTCGCTAAGTTCCACCCCCATCCAAAGATAACGGAATATGCTGTTTCGTGAAAGGTGGTCATATTTTTGTAATGCCTTTTTGTTTTGGATTGCTTCAGGTGAAGAACTTTTGTAAATTGCAACATCAATTTGGAATCGTTCTATGATTTTATTCATATAGTCATATGCTGCAGATTGACCGCCTTTATATCCTTTTTCAATAACATTGCAATATACATCTTTTCGACTGATGCCAGAAGTTAAAGCTTTGACAATATAATCATAAAACTGATCCATTCTGCTACGAAAATCTTTTTTACAAAGTGCTTCATATTCTCCATTGAGATATTTTGTTACGGTATTTCTGCTGCAATGTAATACTTTAGAAATTTGGCGTTTACTGTATCCAGCAGAATTATGTTCCTTTATCGCAGTGTACAGTTGTACCCTTTTTTGATTATATTCGTTAAGGTTATCCACATTGTATGGCATTTTTTTTACTATCGTTTTCAACTGATGGTTCTGCAATGCTGTTAGAATCAGATGGAATTCTGATATCAACGGGCAATACAGAACTTATAGTATTTCTTATGGCTTCTAATAAATTTTGATGAAGATGAAATCTGTCAGCAATCTGCATAGCATCGGGCAATATTTCCTTTATGGCTGCTGAATAAGCACTTGCCCGGTCTCGTGTCACCGCTTTTACATGTTTATTTTTACTTAACCATTCTTTTAGTGTTTTACCATCACGTCCATCTAAAATTGCCACTGGTTTATGTGTTGCCTCATCTACAATAATTGTCCCATAAGTATGCCGTTTCTTAAATGCAAAATCATCCACTCCAATAATGCTTCCACATGGAACTTCCGGTTGTGCTACATATCGTTTCGTTAACAATCGGATAATGCTGTCACCACTGGTTTTCAGATTCATAGAACGGCAGATACGGGCACTACCTTCACAGCTTGTTTCCAATGCCAAAGTACATATAAAATCTTCACAACGCTCTGTCATACGGCTGTAATAATTCAAAAAACCATCTACATTCTCAACAAAGGTTGTAACATCACAGGAAGAATTATCGCACTGATACTCGTAAGCATTTACGATTAAATACGTGGTTCTACCTAAGATCGGAAGATCTTGAACCTGAATTATTCACGACTTTGCCACGAATGTGGCTGAAAGCCACATAGTTACTGTATTTTAACTGAATATTGCTTTTCACCTATCAAGTGAATGAAAAAAGAGCATCCATTTGTGGTAAAATTAAGGTGTCTAATCAAAATAAATACCAACAAAGGAGCCCTTTATGAGTATTGTAAACACCTTATCACTAGAAAGCAATAGACAAATTAAAATAAATTTTGATGGAGGAGATTTATCCTCCGATGCAGGATTGCTTCTCATCAAAGAATTCGTAAGAAAACTTGGTATTGATAATCTTTTAGGCAAAGTTTTCAAGACCAACGATTCTGCATTATTCAGATATCATACAGATCAGAAAAACCTGCTCCAGATGATATATATGATCATTGCAGGCTACTTTGAAGATGATACTTCCGATGAACTTACAAATGATCCTGTATTCAAGTCTGTACTTGAAAAAGACACCCTTGCATCACAGCCTACGGTATCAAGATTCTTTAACCGTATGGATGAAGATACCTTAAACCAGTTACTTATGATTGGCAGAATACTCCGAAAGAGAGTTTATCGTATTCAGATGCCACAGGCTGTTATTCTGGATCTGGATTCCACTCTTCTTGATACATACGGCAAACAGGAAGGCAGAGCCTTTCACTTTCATTATCAAAGCAATGGATACCATCCACTTGTCTGTTATGATGGAATGACCGGAGATCTGGTAAAAATCCAGCTTCGTGATGGAACCGAGTATTCCTCTACCGGAGTGGTTGACTTCCTGCAGCCGATACTTGATGAATACCTGAATGATTATCCGGCGATCCGTATTCTGCTTCGTGGTGACAGCGGTTTCGCTACACCTGATCTTTATAAGCAGTGTGAGGAAAACGGCACAAGCTATGTGATCCGGCTGAAGGAGAATGGCATTCTCCGTAAAAAAGCATCCTATCTTGTGGATGAGCTTGATGAGATCACCAAAAATAATAAAGTCGATTATGCAGTAGCCTATGGCGAATTCATGTATAGAGCGTCTTGTGTTTTATAATGAGTTTTTATTGAGAATGCAAAAAGGATGCCAGTCAATGCTTCCCTGATCTGACATCCTTTACTGCTTTATTTATATTCTTCAGGCCTCTTTTCCCTTCAGATATTCATCAATCCCCTTCGCACCTGCCTTACCTGCCTCCATAGCCAGGATCACGGTAGCTGCGCCTGTTACGGCATCGCCGCCGGCGTATACGCCTTCCTTGGTGGTCTTTCCATTGCTTTCATCTGCAATGATGCATTTCCACTTGTTGGTCTCCAGTCCTTCTGTGGTAGAAGAAATCAGCGGGTTTGGTGAAGTTCCCAGAGACATGATCACCGTATCTACCTCGATGGTGTAGTCGGAACCTTCTACCTCTACTGGTCTGCGGCGTCCGGATGCATCCGGCTCGCCAAGCTCCATTTTCCGAACTACCATGCCGGTTACCCAGTCATTTTCGTCGGTCAGGATCTCTACCGGATTGGTAAGAAGGTCAAACTGTACGCCCTCTTCCTTTGCATGGTGAACCTCCTCCACACGGGCCGGAAGCTCTGCCTCGCTTCTTCTGTATACAACATGTACCTCTGCGCCCAGACGAAGTGCGGTTCTGGCAGCGTCCATGGCTACGTTTCCGCCGCCTACTACGGCTACCTTTTTGCCCAGGAAGATCGGTGTGTCATAATCGTCTCTGAATGCCTTCATCAGGTTGCTTCTGGTCAGGTACTCATTTGCGGAGAATACGCCGTTGGCATTTTCACCGGGGATTCCCATGAACTTGGGAAGTCCTGCGCCGGAGCCGATAAATACGGCCTTAAAGCCCTCTTCGTCCATCAGCTCGTCAATGGTTACGGACTTTCCGATGATCACGTCTGTCTCGATCTTAACGCCCAGCTTCTTTACATTTTCAATCTCAGGACGAACGACTCTGGTCTTTGGCAGACGGAATTCCGGGATACCGTAGGTTAATACGCCGCCCGGCTCGTGAAGTGCCTCAAAAATCGTTACCTCATAGCCCATCTTTGCCAGATCGCCTGCACAGGTCAGACCGGAAGGGCCGGAACCGATGACAGCTACCTTGATGCCGTTGGTGGTCTCAGGCTTTGCGGGAACGACGCCGTTTTCTCTGGACCAGTCCGCTACAAAACGCTCCAGCTTTCCGATGGAAACCGGCTCGCCCTTGATGCCGCGGATACATTTTCCCTCGCACTGGCTCTCCTGAGGACATACACGGCCGCAGACAGCGGGAAGGGCGCTGGACTCAGCGATGGTAGCTGCTGCATCCGCAAATTTGCCCTCTTTTACCTCTGAAATAAATTTAGGGATATTGATGGATACGGGACAGCCCTTTACGCACTGTGCGTTCTTGCAGTTTAAGCAGCGGGACGCCTCCTCCTGTGCTTCTTCCTGTGTATAGCCAAGGCAGACCTCTTCAAAGTTAGCTGCTCTTACCTTTGGCTCCTGTTCTCTGATAGGTACTCTCTTTAAAACGTCCATTATTCGTCACCTCCGCAGTTTCCGCAGCCGCCGTGATGGGTGGCTCCTTCCTGAGCCTTAAGGATGGCTCTGCCTTCCTCTGTCTTGTACATCTGCTGGCGCTTCATGGCCTGGTCGAAATCTACCAGATGGCCGTCAAACTCCGGTCCGTCTACACAGGCAAATTTCACCTCTCCGCCAACGGTTACACGGCAGGCGCCGCACATGCCGGTTCCGTCTACCATGATTGGATTTAAACTTACAATGGTCGGAATTCCCAGCTCCTTTGTAAGCTTGCATACGAATTTCATCATGATCATGGGGCCGATGGCTACGCAGACGTCATACTTCTTGCCCTGATTCTCCACCAGATCCTTGATCACGTCTGTTACCATGCCCTTGCGCTCATAGGAGCCGTCGTCTGTGGTCACATAGAGATTTCCGGCTACTGCCTTTAATTCATCCTCCAGGATCAGCAGATCCTTTGTCTTGGAGCCCTCGATCACATCCGCCTCAATGCCGTGCTCATGCATCCATTTTACCTGAGGGTATACGGGAGCAGAGCCTACGCCTCCTGCCACAAAGAGATACTTTCTCTTCTTTACTTCTTCGATGTCTTCCTTTACAAACTCAGATGGCTGTCCTAAGGGGCCTACGAAATCCTGGAAATAATCTCCGGCTTTTAATTCCGCCATGCGCTGGGTAGATGCGCCTACGGTCTGGAATACGATGGTCACCAGTCCCTTTTCTCTGTCAAAGTCGCAGATGGTCAGAGGAATACGCTCTCCCACCTCGTCAATCTTTACGATAACAAATTCTCCCGGCTGGCAGGCTCTGGCTACTCTGGGCGCCTCTACGTCCATGAGATAGATCTTGTCCGCCAGACATTCTGCCTTAACGATCTTGTACATGATTTTCCTCCTCTTTTTCACTCATACCCCAAAACCGCAGATGCGCTTCTAATGGCATGTGTATTTATAAGACTCAGCTCCTCGGTTCTATTCGATCCGGATGCTGTAGCTCTTCTCCCAGGTTCCCCAGGCTTCCAGCTTCTGGATGCCCGGCCGGTCTTTTAATTCTCCCTTATATCCGTCGGGAGCGCACAGGCCGTACCATGGCTCCAGGCATACAAATGGATGGGTTGCCTCGATGGTCCATACGCCCAGGTATGGAAAATCGCCGCAGTCTATGGTCACATAGGGCGTTTCGTCAACCAGAAGACCCACGCTTGAAATCTGCGCCCCGTCAAACATATAGGTAAGGATCTGGTCAAAGAATCCCTTTGTCACCGGAACCTGACCGTCCTTAAGCTTTAAGTTGCCGGTCTTTTCCTCCACCTGATATCCCTGGTCATTGGGCGCCAGATAGTGAAGCTCCTCCTGATGATTTCCCGCTTCTTTTCCTTCTTTATTAAATACCAGCGTATAATCGTAAATGGTCTTTCCCTCAGGTACCTGAAAGGCCGGATGGCCGCCGATCATAAAAAGAAGCTCCCCGGAATCGGGATTTTTTACTCTCCACATCACTTCAATGGTCCGCCCCGTAAGCCGATGCCCTATCTCCAGCTCAAAATGGAAGGGGTAAACCCCATAGGTATCCGGAGTATCCTTTAACCGGAACCAGCATTCATCCATATCGCAGAGCAGAGGTTCAAATTCCATATCTCTGGCAAAGCCGTGGGGCGTAATACCATACTCTTTCCCCTCATGGGTATATTTTCCCTCAAAGCTCTTTCCTACAAACGGGAAAAGTACAGGCGCATGGCGGTTCCAGACTGCCGGATCTGCTCCCCAGAGAAGCTCTCTGCCGGCCTTTTTGTCATAAATCCTTGTAAGCTCTGCCCCGTGACGATCCACGGTGATCAGCAGTTCCTCATTTTCAAGTGTAAATACGGTTCCATCATTCTTCATAAGTCATCCCCCCTTTCTGATGTCTGCATCATTGAATCTGTCGTGAAAATGTATTGCTGCACAGACTTCATATTATCATTTTCCAATGAATGTTACAACTGTTTTTAAGGATTTTGTCACATCCCGGTTCTCACATAGCGGCAAAAGGTATAGCAGAGGTCAAAATAAGTCTGTTCTTCCCCCTCCTCTGCCAGTTTCCAGTCCGAAGCCTGATCCAGATCCACAGGGAAACGCAGATCTGCATCATAAACATAATCAATGGCAGTGAGATGAATGGTATCGCAGTAAGGCAGGAACTGCCGGTAAATGCTTTCTCCGCCCAGGATATAAATATCCTTTGGATCAAACTCCTCTAAATATGCAAGGGTCTCTTCCATACTGCGGCAGACCACAGCGCCTCTGGCCTTGAAGGACGGATCTGCGGAAAGAACCACATTGGTACGCCCTCCCAGAGGCTGGCCTCCAGGCAGTGTTTCCAGAGTTTTCCTTCCCATCACAACCACCTTCCCGGCGGTTTCCTTTAATAAAAGCTGGCGCTCCGCCGGAATATTTACCAGTGGGCGGCCATTTTTCCCGATCGACCAGTGTTTATCCGCTGATACAATAAGGTTCATCTGCTAAATCCCCCCTTTCCCGTCCGATACCGGCTGCTGCTCATACAGGCGGAATTCGTAGCGAATCCCATTGTCCTCTCCCGTTCCCAGCACTTTTGTCTGCTTCCATCCCGGCTCCCGATCCAGATCCGGAAATACCGTATCCGCAGGAAAGGTATGGAAAATGTGGGTAATATAGGCTTTTTTACAATAAGGAAGAAATGCTCTGTAGACCGTTCCGCCTCCAATGATAAAAACATCCTCGCTGTTATACTGCTTTAAAAGCTCCAGCGCTTCCTCCACACTGCCGCACAGAGTTACGCCCTCAGGAGCATAGTCCGTATTTCGGGTGAGCACAATATTAACCCTGTTTTTTAAGGGCTTTTTGCCCGGAAAGCTCTCCAGGGTCTTACGCCCCATGACTACCACCTTTTCCTTCGTGGTTTCCCTGAAAAATTTCATATCCCCCGGAAGATGAGCCAAAAGCCCCCCATCCCTTCCAATGGCCCAGTTTTCATCTGCTGCTGCTATCAAATTCATGCACATATCTCCAATCTGCCGTAATGTATCCATTCTATCACATTTGCCTAAAAAATACATAACAAAAATCTCCCAGAATCATCATCCTGAGAGATTTTATTATGTATTTTTCGATATGCCTGGCTTCTGGAGTCTGGTGTCCAGAGCGACTTTGAAGGCCATTAGAAAACCTTAGGGGATTAAATTTTTCGTTAAAAGCCATATCAAACCTGTCTGAGCGCAGCGAGTTTTTGATATGGCTTTTGCTTTTAGAAAAATTTCAGCCCCTTAGTTTTTCTTATGGCCGGAAACCGGAGCTCTGGACACCAGACTCCAGACCTCGATGCTATTTCAAAGCACTCCCTTTGCCCTCTTTTCCTCATAATCCTTCAGAGAAGCCAGCGCTTCTCCTGCCATAGGATACAGAGCGATCAGATTGAAGATCGTCATCAGGCCAACACCTACGTCGCCCAAATCCCATACGATGGTGTAAGCAGCCAGTCCGCCGATAAAGAGCATCACCAGCGCCAGAACCTTATAGGCGGTCTGGGCGGCCCAGCTGTCTCCGAACAGATAGGAAACATTGCTGCGGGCATAGTACAGGATTCCAAGGAAGGTGGAAAAACTGAACAGCCACAGGATCACTGCGATAAAGATCACACCGAACTTGCCAAGATGATATCCCATAGCAGCCTGTAAAAGATCCATTCCTGCCAGAGAGCCGGTAATCTCATCCGGAGCTAAGAGCATTAAGAATGCGGTACAGCTGCAGATTACAATGGTATCAATAAATACGCCCAAAGCCTGAACCAGTCCCACCTTGGCAGGATGATCGGTCTTTGCGGTAGCTGCGGCGCAGGGAGCAGAGCCGGAACCGGCCTCATTGGAAAAGAGGCCGCGCTTTACACCATTCATGATCACTGCGCCGATTCCGCCGGCCACTGCCTGGCGCAGTCCAAAGGCCTCTGAAAAGATGCGCTCAAGCACAGCCGGAATCTGGCCGATATTTAACAGAATCACTCCCACTGTGATCAGCAGATACAGACCGGCCATTACAGGCACAATGGCATCCAGGGCTTTTACCGTGGCATTTTTACGAAGAACGATCACAGCGCCCAGGATCACCAGTACAATGGTGCTGTAAAGAGGCGGAATGTTAAATGCATTTTCAAAGGAGGAGGCCACTGAATTGCTGATTACCTGGCTGATGCCGCACCAGCAGATCAGGCCTGATATTGCAAAGAGCACAGAAAGAGGGAACCAGCGGGTCTGCTTCTTATTTTTCTGGAAAAATTTATGCATATAGTAGGCAGGACCTCCCCGGTAACCGCCGTAAAGAGGATCCTCTTCCTTATAAAGCTGAGCCAGCGTAGCCTCAATAAAGGCGGTAGTGGAACCCAGAAGGGCTGTGACCCACATCCAGAATACGGCTCCGGCTCCGCCTGCGGAAATCGCAGCCACAACGCCTACCAGATTTCCCATTCCTACACGAGTGGCAGTGGAAACTACCAGCGTCTGACAGGCAGAAAGCGCAGTTGTTTCTCCATCCTTCCGCTCCAGAGTAACCCTCAGCATATCCTTAAATAAACGCAGGGAAAGGAAACGGGTCCGCAGAGTAAAATAAACACCTGTAGGGATCAGCAAAAGCACCAAAAGAGAAAAGCTTATGCCTGCGCCCCCAGGCAGAGGCAGGGTGATCAGATCTCCCCACAGAAACTGATACACCGTTTGAATTAACGTAACCATAGTTTTAGACACTCCTTCTATATAGAACATAGATTTTTTCTGTGTTCCAGTATATAATAGTTATTATCATTTGTAAAATTGATAGTTTAAATCTCAACTATCTACATTTTCGATTGTTAGCAGGATAAAGTACAGGAGCGAAAGAAATGAACATAGATACGAAAAATATGGAAACCTTTATTCAGGTAGCGGAACTGTGCAGCTTTACAAAAGCTGCCAAAAAGCTGGGCTACTCCCAGTCTACCGTGTCATTCCAGATCCGCCAGCTGGAAGAAATGCTGAATGTGCGGCTTTTGGAGCGGATCAATCATACGGTCGCACTGACAGAGGCCGGCCGGAAGGTGCTCAATTATGCCCATCGTCTGGAACAGCTGACAGTGGACATGGAAAAAGAATTAAGGCCGCAGCCCTCTGTAAGCGGCCATGTGCGCATGGCTCTGGCAGATTCCCTTGCCTGCTGGATCCTGCGAGAGCACTATGAAAATTTCCGTGCTGCCTATCCGGGAATTACTCTGAAAATGGCAACTGCAAGCACGGAGGAGCTGTTCCGGATGCTGAATCAAAATGAAACAGACCTGGTCTATACGCTGGATCATCATGTTTACAACAGCGACTATATCATCGGTGCGGAAGAACGGATCCAGGCTCATTTCGTGGCATCTCCCGGCTTTCTTCCCTTTTCCTCTCTGACTGTACCGGTCCGAGAACTGATCACCTTTCCATTTCTCCTGACAGAAAAGGGGATGAGCTACCGCCGTCTGATGGACGAGCATCTGGCCCGGTTCTCCCTGGAGGTACGCCCGGTTCTGGAATTTGGCAGTGCAGATCTTTTATGTACCCTTGTGACTCAGGGCGCCGGAGTGTCATTTTTGCCTGATTATGTAACAGAAGCCGCCCTAAAAAGCGGGCGGCTGGTACGGCTTTCTGTGCCGGAATTTAAGCCGGAGCTTTGGAGGCAGCTTCTCTACCACAAAGACAAATGGGTATCTCCGGCCATGCAGACGGTGATCGAATATTTTTCCGGCCTTTCCCCGGCACATACGGATGCTTCCGATCATATGCTGTTGTAAATGGCACTTTCAGGAGATTTTTATGAATCAATCTGAATCCTCCACCCCCGGCGACCGCTTCGCCCAGATCCTGCAGTTTCAGACACCTGCGGCTCTGGCCTGGATCCGCGGAAACACGCCCTATGCTCCCGGCTTAAGCGGTATGGTGCGTTTTTATGATACGCCTTACGGCGGTGTTTTGATCGAAGGGGAATTTTTCCGGCTCCCCAATAAGGGAATTTCCAGCTCCACCGACTTCTACGCCCTGCATATCCATGAAAATGGAGACTGTTCCGCGGGATTCACACGAACAGGCGGCCACTATAATCCCACAGGCACATCACACCCCTGGCATTCCGGCGATCTTCTGCCTGTTATGGGAAACAGCGGGTATGGATGGCTTGCTTTCTATGACAAGCGTTTTACAGTAAAGGAAATCATGGGACGGTCTGTGGTCCTCCACAGCGGACTGGATGACTTTACCAGCCAGCCGTCCGGGAATCCTGGGGTTGTGATTGGGTGCGGGGTGATCAGGGAGAGGTAGGCTTTACCTTCACCATACACCGCTTCCGATAAAATGCGATCCCATAACAGATCACGGTACTGTAATCCTCAGCAAATTCTTCCCCATACCGTCTGACATCAATCTGCTTTATGGCTCTTTCACAGTCATAGGGCAGATCCTCCAGGCGGCGGGAATATTTTACCTCAAATACTGCAATCCTGTTTCCATCGTAGTCCTGAACTACAACATCACTGCGGCCGTCTCCATGCTCTCTGTTTGATTTTACGATATATCCGGCACCGGCAAAAATCCCCGCCAGAAAAACATGGTAAAAATCTTCTTTGTAGTCATGGTAGCTGATTGTTTTTCTAAGAAGCTTTGTCATCTCCTCTGTCAGCTTCTCTTCATCACGCTCCCATACTGCATGAAAAAGAGCCTTTCTTTCCCATAAACGGGCACTGTCATGGAACCATTTTATCACAGTATCTTCAAAAATTTCACGAATCTCCAGATTGGGAATCCATAAATTCCATTCCTGGCGTCCCTCCTCTTTTTCAGTTCCTGTAAGATATCCCGTTAAATACAGAATACTCCAAAGATTTTCTGCAGATGCATGAAGATAATCATAAGTAAGATCTTCCTCTATTTTCTGAGAAATTTTGTCTCCTGAAAGCAAGATTTCAAATTGTTTTATAGTATCATTTTCTGCCTGATCAATAAAAGAACGGATAATAGCATTGTCGCTTGTATTGCGCCAATAGCTCCTGGGCATAGCCTGAGGATCCAGGCATAATGCATTTATATGGTTCATCACATCCCAGGGCGAGTACACATCTATGCTTCCAAAACGATATCCATCATACCAGTTTTTGATTTCCTGACTATGAGAAGTATTTTGAGTATCTGCAAGAATCCTGTCTACTTCTTCCTGCGTAAAGCCAAAAAATTCATCCAGACGATTATCCGATATTGTATCTGTAATAAAGTTATTTGTTCCCGTAAAAATGCTTTCCTTGGCAATCCGAAGACAGCCTGTCACAACCGCCAGATGCAGGAAGGAATTATCCTTCAGAGCCTGAAGAATACCGCGGATCACATACAGCATTTCCTCATAATATCCCTTATCACTGGCCTTAGCAAGAGGCACATCATACTCATCTATCAGCAGAATCACCGTTTTTCCATAATATTGTCCCAACAGCCTTGTAAGAAATAGAAGACTGTTTTTAATTTCTTCCCCAGAAGCCTTTTTTCCTGCAATACGATCAAATATTTCTCGATCATATACCATCATTTCAGGGTTTTCCAGTAAGTAGATATGCTGCTTATAAAGCTCTGCGATCACAGCCTCTATCATGGAATAGGCATCCTTAAAACAGCTTCCGAATACAGATCTGAATGTCACATGGATGACCGGCCATTGGTTCATCCACGCCTCGCAAAGTTCCTTATTATCTGCTATTTTCAGCCCACTGAATATGGGGCGGCTGTCCTTTCTGATATCAAAAAATTCTGCCAGCATACTCATATTCATAGTTTTTCCAAACCGCCGGGGCCGGGTAATCAATGTAACCTTGATTCCCGGTGTTTTTAATAATTCCTCGATCAATCCTGTCTTATCAACATAATAGTAATTCCCTTTGCGGTATTCTGCAAAGTCGGAGCTTCCTACTGAAATTTTAGGCCAGGCCATACTTTCGATCCCCCTTTCTATCTCCCTATAAATAAAAACCTGCCGACAAATGCCTTTACCTATGCATTTCCCAACAGGTCCTTATTCTCTAAAAATACTTCTTGCTTCCCCAAAGATTACTCTTCTTCAGATCCAGATATTCATTATAGGCCTTTTCAAGGATCTGCTTTTCATTGGAGAATTTCAGCAGATGGTAGGCTTCATAAAATTTGTAATATCCGGAATCCAGAAAGTACTCTTCCCGCTGTGGTTTGCTGTAATAGCTGTCGGCCATCATCAGATACCAATGTACATCCTTTTCCACAACATCCTGTGGGGTATTGAAGGTATACTGGCTTTTT
Organism: Clostridium sp. AT4; assembly: GCF_001517625.2. Taxonomy (GTDB): domain Bacteria; phylum Bacillota; class Clostridia; order Lachnospirales; family Lachnospiraceae; genus Enterocloster. Next base: position 161,733 of record NZ_LN999827.1, read on the forward strand.
CCGATATATTTGATGATGGAGGCGCTGACCCCGGTTTCTTCCTTGACCTCTCGCAGCGCCGTTTCCTTATATTCCTCTCCAGCTTCTACGGTTCCTTTGGGAAGAACCCAGCCCTCGTACTTGTTTTTGTAATTCTTGTACAGCACCAGGATCTTTCCTCGAAATATAACCACACCGCCGCAGCTCGTTGCTTCAATCATTGCAATCCCTCCTGGTTTTGGTGTGAACCTGGCTGCCCTGCGCAGCCGTGACTGGTTTTAGTATACAACGTTTGGAAGGGATATGCAAGAATTTTCACTTTCCCTGTTATATCTGTTCTAATACCTCCTGCAGGTCCAGCGTCTTCATTCCATTTTCAAGTTCAAAATAGGGCACTCCGATTTTTCCCTCTTTCTTTGGCCCGTCAAACAGAGCCTCCTCATCCCTGATCTTTAAAAATGCCTTCATTTCCGTCAGGCTGGCTGAGATATTTCTAAATTCCAGGTCTGCTCCCTTATCCTCCAGCTTGTAAATTGCATACAGTGTGTCTTTGCAGAGATGGGTTCCGTACATGATTACTTTCATTGTTGTGCTCCTTTTTATCTCATTTTTTCATAATGTAACAGCTGTCCTATTATCTGTCAATAGTATCTGAAGGAGCAATACATCCCCGGCTAGTTCCCTCTTGACAAAATCCGCTTTCGGATTTATACTCTCCTATACAAAAACCGAAATCGGATTATCAATTTGTAAAGGAGACTCAGCCATGTGCAGCAGCCATACCGCAAAAGAATTAAATCTTAAATTTAACCAGTTATACCGCCGTCAGTGCAATCTCTACCACACCTATGCAGCGGCCTGTCATCTTTCTGATACTGCATTTTCCATTCTTTACTGCCTCTGTGAAACAGAAGCAGATGAACATACCACACCATTTACTCAGCACGAGCTGGCTGAACTTTGCAGCCTGCCCCGCCAGACAGTGAACTCTGCCATCAGTGGTCTGGTAAAAAATGGATATGTAAGTCTGGAGCAGTTAGCCGGAGCCGGCAATACCAAGGCAGTATACCTGACAGAAAAAGGGACTCAGCTCTGCCGGCAGATTGTAATCCCCCTGATTGAGGCGGAGCAGCATTCTCTGGCACAGATGACCGCAGAAGAGGTAGAGCTGTGCCTGAAGCTGTCTGTCCGCCAGTTAGACTTGTTTGAGGAGGAGCTGGCTTTAATCCTTCCGAAAAAGGAACACCCCTCCGGGGAATAAAGGAGAATTTGACATCATGCAATATTTTATACGATTTCTGAAACCTTACCGAATGACCTGTGTCCTGATATTCTTTACCGTGCTTTTAGATGTGGCCGGAGCCCTTCTGGTGCCTACGGTAACCGCCAAAATGTTAAATCTTGCCGCAGCAGGCGCAGGGCTTATGCCGATCCTTCACGAGGGTCTTATCATGCTGGCTATCTCCCTGATGGCCGGTTTCGGCGCTTTGTGGGGAAGCTTTCTCTGTGCGCGCCTGTCTGCCAGGCTGGGCCGGGACATGCGTGTGGCTGTCTATGAAAAAAGCCTGAGTTTTTCCGCAGCGGATTTTGAGCGGTTCGGAACAGCTTCTATGGTAACCAGAACTTTAAATGACATTAACTCTATCCAGACTGCCTTTGTCATGTGTATCCAGATGGTTCTTCCGGTTCCGATCATGTGTATCCTGGGCATCATTTTTGCTTTTCGGATCCATCCTTCTATGGGATATCTGGTTACAGCCGTAGTAATTTTTCTGCTGACAGCAGGCTTCTTTATTATCCGCAGGGCGGCCCCTATCTTTGAACGGCTTCAGCGGTTTTTAGACCGGGTGAATACGGTTCTCAGAGAAACAATCACCGGTGTGCGCGTGATCCGGGCCTTTGGAAAGGAACACCATGAAGCGGGACGGTTAAACCGTACCTTTTCTGATTATGCTGATTCTGCCATCCGGGCCAACCGGCTCTTTGCAGCACTGGACAGCATTGCCAATGTATCCATCAACCTGACGGTCGTTGCAATCCTGTATATAGGCGGCAATCTAACCGGAGCCGGGGCCATGGAAATCGGCGGCATTACGGCTGTGACCGAATATGCGATCTGGATCCTGTTCTATATCATGATGGCCCAGATGGTTATCATTATGGTACCCAGAGCCCTGGTGTGTATTGAGCGAATGGCTGAGATCCTGTCACTGGAACCGGAGATACAGGATAAGCTTCCGGTTCCGGCTGAAACTGAAATCGTGAAACCTGATCCCCATACATCTGAGGCACTTGATTTTGGGGGCGCTGCCTCCTCCCACGCTCTCCTGTCCTTTGACGACGTTACCTTCCGCTTCCCAGATGCGGATGAGAATACCTTAAGTCATCTGGCCTTTCAATGTGAGAAAGGCACTACAACTGCCATTATCGGCGGTACGGGAAGCGGAAAATCCACCATTGCAAAGTTGATTCTGCGCTTTCACGATGTTACCTCCGGACGGATTTGTCTGGATGGAACCGATATCCGGGAACTTCCCCAGAAAAAGCTTCGTGACGCAGTATCTTATGTACCCCAGAAAGCCTGGCTCTTTTCCGGCACCATTGAAGAAAACCTGCGGTATGGAAATCCCAACGCCTCGGAGGCGGAGCTGCGGACAGCTCTGGATACAGCTCAGGCGGGCTTTGTATATGACCTGCCGGATGGCCTGGCTTCCCATACAGCTCAGGGGGGCACGAATTTTTCAGGCGGACAGAAGCAGCGCCTTTCCATCGCCAGGGCACTGGCAAAAAAAGCCGCTGTTTATATCTTTGACGACAGTTTTTCCGCTCTGGACGCAAAGACAGATGCAGCTCTCCGCCATGCTTTAAAGGATGCCACGAAAGATGCGGCTGTCATCATCATCGCCCAGCGTGTAAGCACCATTCTTCACGCGGACCAGATCCTGGTGCTGGATGACGGGAAAATCGCAGGACTGGGCACTCATTCCTGGCTTTTGGAGCACTGTCCGGTATATAAGGATATTGTGCGTTCCCAGCTTCGTGACGCCTGATTTTGTCATATTTTAAGGGAGGTTCATTGATTTTATGGAAAATGACCAGAATTATTTTGATACAGAAGTATTTGAAGCAAAGCATATGAAAAAGACCATTCTGCGCTTTATCCGCTCTATGGGGAAGCAGAAATGGAGACTGACCGTTGTATTTATCTGTATTGCCTTTTATACCTATTTTACGGTCATGGCGCCCTTATACAGTGCAGATGTGGTAGACCTGATCTGGAACCAGATGAAGGAGGCAATGCAGACCGGACAGCATTTTCAGATCACCTGGGAGTTTGGCGGAAGGCAGCTTTTCTCCCTTCTTCTCATGTTTTTAGCCTGCGGTATCTTCTATTCCCTCCAAAGCTTTCTTATGGCAAACTTTGCAGAAAAATTGAATCTGCAGCTGCGGGGGGAGATCAGTGAGAAGTTAAACCGTCTTCCCTTGTCCTACTTTGACCGCCAGCAGCCGGGAGCCATCATGAGCCGGGCCACCAATGACCTCGAAAAAATGTCCGAGGCTCTTCAAACGGGACTTCTGCGCCTGTTTATGGCTGTTGGAACCATCCTGGGTTCTCTTTCTATCATGGCTTACTTTGACGGATTCCTCACTGCGATCTTTTTGTTCTTCACCGCAATTTCCCTGCTGGCAGCCAAAGCCGCTTCACAAAAGACCCTGCGCTATGCGGCCAGACGCCAGGACTGCACGGGAAAACTCAACAGCCTTATCGAAGAATCATACAGCGGCCGTATGCTGATCAAAGCCTTTAACCGGGAAGAGGAAAGTCTGGCCCAGATCCACCAGGCCGCTGTGGAGCTGGCAGACGCTTCCGAAAAAACAGATTGGATCATCAATGCCATTAACCCCGGAATCCGCGTTATCAACCGGTTCGGACAGGTTGCTGTGGCTGTTTTAGGAGGTGTTATGCTCTTAAAGGGCCACCTGACCCCGGGACGGTTCCAGGCGTTCTTCCAGTATGCCAATCAGGCCGGAGAACCCATTACCGAGCTGTCCTATATGATCAATTCCCTCCAGTCTGCCCTTGCATCGGTGGAACGGGTCTATGAGCTGCTGGACGAAGAAGAAATCCTACCGGATCCTGAGCATCCGGCCTGTCTTCCCGCCCCAAAGGGTCATGTGGACTTCTCTCATATCCGTTTCGGCTACACTCCGGAGCGCACCCTCATGTCTGATATCAGCTTTTCCGTAAAAGAAGGGCAGAAAATCGCTATCGTAGGCGCTACGGGTGCGGGAAAAACCACGCTGATCAATCTGCTGATGCGTTTCTATGAAATCGGCGGCGGAACCATTTTACTGGACGGCGTAGACACCCGCTCTTTAAGCCGGGCCGGCCTTCGCCAGGCCTTCGGCATGGTACTGCAGGACACCTGGCTTTTTGAGGGGACCATTGCGGAAAATATTGCCTATGGAAAGCCGGATGCTTCCAGAGAAGAGATTATTGCTGCTGCAAAGGCAGCCAGAGCCGACTTTTTTATCCGTACGCTGCCTAAGGGATATGATACGGTTCTTGGAAGCGATGCGGAAACTATTTCCGCAGGACAGCGCCAGCTCCTTACCATCGCCAGGGTCATGCTCTGCGATCCTGCCATCCTGATCCTGGATGAGGCTACCTCTTCTGTGGATACCCGGACGGAAATGGAGATCAGCCTTGCCATGAACACACTGATGAAGGGCCGTACTTCTTTTGTGATCGCCCACCGTCTGTCTACCATTGTGGATGCGGATCTGATCCTGGTAATGCAGAATGGTACGATTATCGAGCAGGGGAATCACAAACGCCTCCTGGAATCAGGAGGCGCTTATGCGGAACTGTATAACAGTCAGTTTGCTTAATTTAATTACTGATTTAAACCATTAAATATCTTTTCAGCCGTAATCGGAAGCTCTCTGATCCGGACGCCGACTGCATTGTATACTGCATTGGCAATGGCCGGGGACGGAGTATTGATTACGATCTCACCAATGGACTTGGCGCCAAAGGGGCCTGTCGGCTCATAGCTGCATTCCAGCTCTACCTGCACCCTGCCAATGTCCAGACGGGTGGGAAGCTTGTACTGCATCAGGGAATTCTCGCAGACATGGCCGTTTTTCAGATAGGTTACATCCTCGTAAAGAGCCATTCCGATGCCCTGTACCAGTCCGCCCTCTGTCTGTACTCTTGCCAGATTTTCATTTAACGGCGTACCGCAGTCAACGGCTGATACAAACTGGATCAGATCGATCTGTCCGGTTTCCATATCTACCTCTACTTCTGCCGCACCTGCCATGAACGGAGGCGGAGATACGGGAGATGTACAGGATTCGGTTGCCTGAAGTGCCTCGTTATTAAAGCACATAGCTCTGTTTCCGATATCCAGAAGAGAAATCTCATTTTCAAATCCTGAGCCTTCGGGCACCGGAGTGAGACGCTTTACGGATTTTCCGGTAAATTCCAGTTCATCCTCGCCGCAGCTTAAGTATTCTGCGGCCTTCTTTATAATCTTTTTCTTTAAGGTCTCGCAGGTCTTAACCACTGCGTTTCCGGTCAGGTAGGCCGTACTGGAAGCATAGGAACCGGAGTCATAGGGAGAAATATCCGTATCTACGCCGTAGACAACGATATCATCCATCTCACAGTTCAGACACTCTGCCGCTACCTGCGCCAGGGTGGTATCGCAGCCCGTTCCCATATCGGATGCACCGATGGTCATGGAATAAAAACCGTCATCATTTACCTTGATGGTTACAGAAGCCACATCTACCTTTGAAATAGATGAACCCTGCATAGCCATGGCAATTCCTACGCCGCGGACCTTTCCATTTCCCATATCCTTTCTGGGATACTTCTCATCCCAGCCGATCATTTCCTTTACACGATCCACACAGCGGTCCAGCGTGCAGCTTTCTGCCGTTTCTCCGTAATATGCAGGCATTACCTGTCCTTCACGGATCATATTTTTTTCACGCAGCTTAACCGGATCCATATGAAGCTCTGCAGCCAGCTCGTCAATGGCAGACTCTACGGCAAAAATACCCTGGGTCGCACCATAGCCGCGGTATGCGCCTGCAGACATACGGTTGGTGTAGACTACATCATAGGCAAAGCGGAAGGCCTTTGGAGTTCCGTACAGAGGAATAGATTTGTGTCCGGAAAGTCCTACGGTCGTCGGCCCGTGCTCGCCGTAAGCGCCTGTGTTGGACAGGGTGTAAACGTCGATTGCCTGTAAAATACCTTCGTCGTCGCAGCCTAATTTTACCTTTACTTCCATCTCATGGCGGGGAGAGGAAGCAATCTGGGACTCGTAGCGGCTGTAAACGATCTTTGCGGGCTTTCCTGTCTTCATGGTAACGATGGCAGGGTAAACCTCTGCGATTACAGTCTGCTTGGCTCCGAAGCCGCCGCCGATCCTGGGCTTGATCACACGGATCTTTGACTTTGGCACATCCAGCGCATGAGCCAGGATCCGGCGCACATGGAAGGTAACCTGGGTAGATGCGGTTACAACCAGTCTTCCGTAGATATCCATATAGGTGAAGGCCCGGAAGGTCTCCATCATGGCCTGCTGATTTGCCTTTGTATGGTAAACACGTTCAATTACATGGCTGCTGCCTGCAAATGCGGCTTCCAGGTCTCCGGCCTCATCCTTACCACAGGCACAGAGATTGCGCATATTGTCAGCGCCAACGGGACAGAGGGCCTTCCAGTCCTCCTCAGGATGAACTAAAATATCTCCGTCCTTTGCATCATGCATATCAAGAACAGGCTCTAATACCTCATATTTTACCTTGATTAAACGCATGGCCCGGTCTACGCAGGCCTCATCCTCACCTGCTATAATAGCTACTGCATCGCCAACGAACCGCACTCTCTGATCCAGGATCAGACGGTCATAGGGACTGGGCTCAGGATAGGTCTGTCCTGCCATGGTAAAGCGCTTCTTCGGCACATCCTTCCAAGTGAGGATACATTCGATTCCCTGTACCTTGGAGGCTACGCCGCAGTCGATCTCGCGGATCAGCGCATGGGCATAGGGGCTGCGCAGAACCTTTACGATCAGGCAGTCCTTCATGGCAAGGTCATCCGTATACACCGGCTTTCCCGTCACAAGAGCTTTCGCATCTCTCTTGATCAGGGGTGCGCCTACTACACGCAGTTTTTTGGCCTCAGCGGGCCGCTTCTGTGAATATGCCATCAGTCCCTGCCTCCTTTCTGCTTTGCATCCAGATACTTTTTAACTGCACGAAGCTGGGACATATATCCGCTGCAGCGGCAGAGATTTCCGGCTAAATACTCCTTGATCTCCTCCTCTGTAGGATCCTTTAACTCCCGCTCCATGGCCAGTACGTTCATAATAAAGCCCGGGCTGCAGAAGCCGCACTGCTCTCCGCCCTCAGCGGCTAAGAACATGCCAAATTCCTCTGCCTCCTTCTGAAGTCCCTCCAGAGTAGTTACATGACGTCCATCCGCTCTGAGAGCCAGAGTGGAACATGACAATACGGGCTTTCCGTCCAGCCAGACAGTACACAGGCCACAGTTTGCTGTTTCACAGCCTCTTTTTACGCTGTAGCAGCCCAGTTCACGCACCAGATCAAGAAGCACCGTATCCGGACGCACCTCTGCCTGAACCTGTTTTCCATTTAAACGAAAGCGAATCTCCATTACCGGCTCACACTCCTTCCCTTTAAGCGCTCCATGAGGCGTCTTACATACACAACTGCCAGGCTATGGCGGTACTGTCCGCTGCCTCTTGTATTATCTCCATAGGAAACTGCGTCTGCTGCCTGCTTTGCCATTTCCTTTATGGTGTCAAAATTATCTTCTGTAAATTCTACTAACGCTGCCTTTGCCGGTCTGGCTCCGATGGATACGAACCACTGGTTGCCCAGATTTGCAGCGCAGACTGCAAGCAGCGGGAAATCCGTACTGGAATTTCTCTGGCTGATATAGGCAGCCTTTCTTCCGTCCTTTTTGATCACCACACGGACAAGGATATCTCTGTCATCCCTGTGAACCGGACGGGCTGCGAACTCTTTGATCGGCACCATGCCGCCGTGGTACAGCTCTACATAGGCGTCAAGAGCCAGCAGGCAGGTAATGATATCGGAAAATCCGAAACGGGCATATACGCTTCCGCCTACAGTTGCGCAGTTGCGCATCTGAACTCCTACGATATGTCTGGTGCACTCCTTAAAAATGCCTCCGAAATATGTATTCAGTCCTTCATGAATTTCCAACTGTCTCAGGCTGCACATGGCTCCTATGGAAAATTCCTCTTCATTTTCTTCAATCTGGTCCAGCCCAAGACCGGATAAGTCGATGACCATACGCTTTGTCACGTTTGTCATTTTCAGCCACACCATGCCTCCTACTACCAGGCTGCTGCGTTTCTGGCACAGCTCGTATGCCTCAGCCAGGCTGGTTACCTTAACATAATCATCTGCTCGAAACACCTGATCGCTCCTTTCGTCATTTGCAACGTTTCCTTTTGTATCAGACAAACAGAGGCATTATAGCACGAAATACCGCTGTTTTCTACATAGTTCGCTATTTTTTCAAAAGATATGCGTCAAACATGGCCCTGGCAACAGGCCCTGCTATCTTTCCTCCGCTTCCCGACTCCTCCACCAGCACCGTAATTGCAATCTTTGGAGCTTCTGCCGGGGCAAAGCCCGTAAACCAGGCATGCGTTTCCTTTCCGGTTTCAAATTCCGCAGTTCCTGTTTTAACTGCAGCGGTGTAATCCTCTGTACGGACCGCAGAGCCTGTGCCCACATCCGTCACAGCCTTCATAAGCTCTGTGAGCTTTCCCGCCTCATCTGCCGTCATCATGGAACCATAGGCCTCCGGAAGAAACTTCTTAACCTCTTCCCCGCCTGCACTTACTACCCGGTCTAACAGATAAGGCTTCATCAGCGTTCCCCCATTAGCCACAGCCGAGGTGATCAGGACACTGTGCAGGGGCGTGATCAGGGTAGTTCCCTGTCCGATGGAGGTCTGCAAAATCTCCCAGATATCGGCTCCGGCTTTCATATTGAAGCTGCTCTCTTTATAAGGAAAGCCGGAAAATGGCAGCGGCCGGTTATATAAAAGTTCCTCTGCCGTAGCTGCAAACCGGTTTAAATCCAGCTCCAGCCCCATGCTTGAAAATGCTCCGTTGCAGGAATTGGCAAAGGCCTTTACAAAATCCTGGCTGCCATGAGCCTCGCTGTGAAAGCATTTGATGGAATACTCTCCATTGTGATATACGCCATTGCAGTCAAAATGAAAGTCTTTGTAATTGTCCGGATGCTCCCTGATATATTCCAGGGCAGTCAGGATCTTAAAGGTAGAACCGGGAGCATACAGCCCCTGGGCCGCGCGGTTTAAAAGCTGGCTTTGGGTATTGGCGCTGTCTGTGAGAGCAGCCCAGTCCGTAAGCAGCGTATTGGGATCATAGTCCGGCTTTGACACCATCGCTAAAATCTTTCCCGTGTCCGGCTCCATGGCGATCACCGCTCCTCTTCGGTCTCCCAAAGCGGAATAGGCGGTCTGCTGAAGATTGATGTCCAGAGTGGTTACCACATCATCTCCCAGATTTTTCCTTCCGCTTAATTCATTTACCGCCTGCTCGATGAGATTTACATGGGATGTAAGGAGATAAAAATTTGCCAAAGACTCAATTCCTGTCTTTCCCTTGGTGGAATACCCTACTACATGTGCAAATACATCCCCATGGTCGTAAACCCGCAGCTCATTTCCATCCTCATCCTCCTCATTGTGAGCCAGAACCGTACCGTCAGACGCCAGGATCTTCCCCCTGTGAACCCGGTCGGAAAAACGGTCCAGACGGGCATTGTAGGAATTATTGATCACCTCCGGTCCCTGTATCTGTATAAAATACCCTACATATAAAATAAGTGCCAGAAACAGCAGGGCAATTCCATAGGTAATCCTGAGGATACTGCGGTTTGCAGGAGATTCCCCTGTCTGTTTTTTTCCTTTTTTTGCCATCAGTCCTCAGCCACCCCCATCTCTTCTTCGTCATTTCGTTTAATAATATACAGTCCCTGGATCATGGCAAAGAGCATAAAGGTGCTCACAATGGAACTGCCGCCATAGCTTACAAAGGGAAGAGTCACGCCGGTAGACGGGATAAACTTCGTCACGCCGCCTACAGTTAAAAATACCTGCGTCACATACTGGATTCCCAGCCCAAAGGCAATCAGCTTGTAAAACATGGCCTGCATCCGGGAAGCGATCATCATAAACTGGATAAAACAGCCCAGACAGATTAAAAGCAGGCAGACGGCAAAGATGCCTCCAAACTCCTCTCCTATGGCCGCAAAGATAAAATCCTTTTCCACCACTGGGATTTTTCCCGGCATTCCCTGGCACAGCCCCATGCCAAACCACCCTCCTGTACCGATGGCAAACAGCGACTGGGTGATCTGATAACCCGTATTGTCAATATCCGCCCAGGGATTTTTCCAGGCAGCCACTCTGCGCTTTACATGGTCAAACAGGCCAAAGGCAGCAGCGGCCGCTCCGCAGCCAAGTCCAATCCCGCCAAACAGATACAGCTTCTTTCCCGTGGCGATAAAAAGCATAAGCACATAGCTTACAAACAGGATCAATGCTCCTCCCAGATCCTTTGACAGAACCAGGATCAGCACATGGGCCGCTGCGGCGGCAGTTGTAATACAGACTTGTTTCAATTCCGTGGACTGGTAAAACATGGAAGCCGTAAAGAGCACAAAGGTCAGCTTTACAAATTCCGAGGGCTGGATGGAAATTCCTCCAATGGTAAAGGAAAGCTGCGCTCCAAAGCTCTCATCCCCTCCGATCCAGACCGCAAGAAGAGCCAGGATCCCCACCGCGGCGTAAATCCACTGGAATTTATAAATCTGCCAGAACCGCTCCATGATCCACGGGATCAGCCAGGAAACAACGGCTGCCCCGCAGATAATTACAAACTGCTTTAGAGCCTTATCTAAGGGATCTGCACGAAACATGGACAAACGGCTCAGCATAATCAGGCCTACGGCCAGAAGCATACAGGTGTTATTTACCAGAATCCGTGAAACATTCCGGTAAAAACGCCGCGTAAGGAAAATATAAACCAGGAAAAACACAGCCTGGGCTGCATAAAAGGCGGCTAAAAGCCCCGACGTCTTTTCATCCTCTGCCTTTAAAAACAATATCATATAGGCCAGAAAATGCATAAAAAACATTACATGGTTCTGTCTGGCGCAGAGCCTTAGCTTCCGTTCCCGGTCCGGGAAGGAAAAATAGCGGAAATTCGCCCAGGTGTAGACAGCCATGAGAAAAATCATCACATATTTGGACAGTTCCAGGATCAGATTAACCATACCCTATTCTACTCCCCGCCTGAAATGGCCTCTGGTAAATTCTGTAAATGGAGGCTCTGCGTTTTCTCCTCTGATAAACTCTGCTGCAAAGGCATTTAATACTGCCTTTGTCTCCTCCCCTGTTTCTATTGTAAAGCACAGGCGCAGTCCCTCAGGAGCCAGACGCTTTACAGAATCTGCGCAGCCGTGAAGGGACACGGGAAGAGGATTTAAAATCGTATTATAACAGAACGCACAGTGATTCTGAACCGGCAGCCGTGCTCCGGTTCTGTCCTTCATCCACAAAAGAGAGGGACATTTACTGCAGCCTTTTACGGTCTTTGTAATGCACTGGGCCGATACCATCATGGGCGCTCGGCCATAAACGATCAGCTCTGCCGGAAGCCCCTCTCTGCGGCAGGCCTCAAAAACAGGCTCCAGCTCTCTGCTATTCAGTTCCCATGGCGCAGTGATAAAAGCAGCCTGCTCCTCCTTCAATGTGTGTACTGCCCCATGATTCCATGCATAGACGGAGGCGTCAAAGGAAGCAGAAAAGGAAATCTGCTCCTCTCTCATCCACTGTATTTCTTCAAAGGCACGGATTAAAAGGCCGTCAAAACCTGCCTGCTCCAGACAGGAACGGTATGTTCGGAAAAATCCTATGGCATGGGTCCTGAAAATGTGCGGGAGGGTAAGATAGCACTCCTTTCCGGCCTGATGGATCAGCTGCACAAGTTCTGCCCAGCGCTCCGGCTGAAAGGATGAAGCATCCAGACAGATCCTCCTGACCTCCGGCACGGCAAGCGCTGCAGACAGCTGATCCCCGGTTTCTGCGGATACCGTAAGATACATCGGTCTTTTACCTGCACTCTCATCCGGGACAGGACCGGCGCATCCAGCCGCCCGGCTGCTTTTCTCACCGGAATCTGCACCGTTCTGAACTTCTCCCGCCTCCGGCGCCTTTCTTCTCCACTGATTCTGGATCGCCTCTGTAAGCGCCTCAAAGCCCTCTCTGCGCAGTTCATTTAATGCCTGAACGGGAAGAAACAGCGCTCCGCATACCTCTGCCTCAAGCTCTGTAAATTCAAAAGCCGTAGCCCCTGTTTTCCCCAGCTGGCGGATCACCTTTTCTCTGGTCATTGGCTGGTTTTTCGCAGCCTGAGGCTCCTGTCCGGAAACCGTCACAGAAATATCCCCGCAGGTCAGCGTAAGCACGGACGGAAGTCCCTCCGCCAGATATGCATACCCCTCCACAGGCTCTTTCTTCTCTGTTTCCACATATTCCCGGTCCAGAAAGTCAAAGAGTTCTTTGTTCGTTTCCCGAAATTCCGGCTTTTCCTTTAAAGCGATCATGTCGCGGCCATTATGTCTGGTGTAGTAGCCGGAGGTAAAGCCTCCCCGGTCAAACAGATCCAGAAGCTCTTTCTTATCCTCCGGCTCCACATAATACCCTTCTGAACCGTATTCCAGATACCGGTCCAGATACTTCCGGTAAATCCGCACTACCCCGGCCGTATATCTGGGGCTCTTCATCCTTCCTTCAATCTTCAGTGAAAATACACCTGCTTCCAGAATCTGGGGCAAAATATCCAGCGTGCACAGATCCTTCATGCTGAGGACACATTTCTGATCCTCTTTATTAACAGCTGTTCCGTTTTCCTGCCCATATACCCGGTAGGGAAGACGGCAGGGCTGGGCACACCGGCCCCTGTTTCCGCTTCTGCCCCCGATCAGGCTGCTCATAAGGCACTGTCCGGAATAGCAGTAGCACAGCGCCCCGTGGACAAAGGTTTCAATATCCATTCCCGTCTCATCATAGATCCGGCGGATCTCCTCTAAGGATACCTCTCTGGCCGGCACTACCCGGCAGCAGCCCAGACGCTTCAGCTCCTTTGCCCCGTAAACACTGGTAATGGTCATCTGGGTGCTGGCGTGAAGTTCTATTCCCGGAAAATGCTCCCGAATAAAGGACAGGGCTCCCAGGTCCTGAACGATCACACCGTCCAGTCCGGCTTTATAATAGGGAAGCAGATACTCATATAATTCTCCCAGCTCATTCTCCTTAAAGAGCGTATTTACGGTCATATAAAGGCGGCAGCCATGGAGATGGGCGTATTCAATGGCTGCGATCATCTCATCCTGATCTGCATTTTGAGCATAGGCTCTGGCTCCAAACCGCGCTCCTCCCATATATACAGCGTCAGCGCCCGCTGCCACTGCTGCCTTTAAGCTTGCAAAGGAGCCTGCCGGAGCAAGCAGCTCTGCTCTTTTTTTCTCTTTCATGTTATTTCCGCCTTTCCTGGTCTTTTAACGGATCCAAAACCACATTTCTCCCCCGTTCTCTTCAGGGATAACGAAAGGATGCCCCATACGAATCCATGAGACATCCCCCCGATGCTGTCTTTTTTGTATCCTTCTATCTGCGGCCTCTGTGAAAGCCTGCCTTTCTGGCTGCCTGAAGCGCTCTTCTTGCCAGCTCTTCATCGGAAACAGGCCGAACATCTTCTTCAGGAGCAGCCGCCGGTTCAGAAACCTCCGCTTCTTCATTCGAAACCTCTGCCGCTTCCTCTTCTCCTGTCTCTTTTCCAACCTCAGGTTCTTCCTCCAAAACAGGCTTTTCCCCAACAACAGGCTCTTCCCCAACCTCAGGCTCTTCCTCAACAACAGGCTCTTCCTCAGAAGCAGCCGCTTCTCCCACTGCCCGGAGTTCGTTCTCCTGATGAAGCATAAGGGCTTTCATCTGCTCCGCCTCTGTCACTGCCTCAGCCCGCTCCTGAGACAGCCTTTCATTCTGGCGGGTAAGATTTCTGTTTTCCCGTTCCAGCTTCGCTAAATGTGAAGCCGTCTCCTCCAGCTGCACCTGGCGCTCCTCCAGATCCTTAAGCACAGCTTCCAGCTTCATCTGAGTGCTTACCAGCTCATGCTTTAAGCTGTAGCTCTCCTTTTCCATCCGGTTGCGTTCCTCTTCCATCTGTTCCGAATGATCCAGCGCCTTAAAATAATCGTCTGCAATATTTAACTGGATCATAACCTGCTGATAATCCGCACTCTGCTTGGAGAAACCCGGAATCCCGCGCAGCTGCATATTCTTTTCATTTACATAGCTGGCCGTCCGCTGAAGATAAGCCTCGTCCTCGCTTCCGCCCAGAGTATATATTTTTCCGTCGATTAAAACCTGTGTATAATTCTTTGTTTCCATACTTCACTCATTCTCCTGTCTGATCCGGGGAAACGTTCTTTCCCTCTAACAGAAGCTTACCACATTTTCATCCCATTTCCAAGCCCAAATGACGATAAGCGCTCTCTGTGGCCATCCTTCCTCTGGGCGTGCGGTTGATCAGGCCGTTCATCAGAAGATAGGGTTCGTACACATCCTCTAAGGTTCCGGCGTCTTCCCCCAGAGCCGCAGCCAGCGTATCAAGCCCTACAGGGCCGCCGGAAAACTTCTCAATGATCATAAGCAGGATATTTCTGTCATTCTGATCCAGTCCCAGCTTGTCCACATCCATGATATCCAGAGCAAAATCCGTCACTTCTTTCGTGATCGCTCCGTCATATTTTACCTGAGCGAAGTCTCTTACCCTTTTTAAAAGGCGGTTTGCCAGTCTGGGCGTACCTCTGGACCGTCTGGCAAGCTCTAATGCCCCTTCCGGATCGATCTTCACTCCCAGCACCCCTGCGGAATGCATGATAATGGTCTTAAGCTCCTGGGGCGTATAAAATTCCAGACGCTGAACCACTCCGAACCGGTCTCTTAAAGGAGCCGTAAGAAGGCCGGCTCTGGTAGTAGCGCCCACCAGAGTAAAATGGGGCAGCTCCAGACGGATGGAGCGGGCCGAAGAATCCTTTCCCAGCATAATATCTATGGCAAAGTCCTCCATGGCCGGATAAAGTACCTCCTCCACCTGACGGTTTAAACGGTGGATCTCATCCACAAAGAGCACATCCCCCTCCTGAAGGTTATTTAAGATCGCAGCCATCTCCCCAGGCTTTTCAATGGCCGGACCGCTGGTTACCTTCATCTTCGTTCCCATCTCATTTGCAATAATCCCAGAAAGGGTGGTCTTTCCAAGGCCAGGGGGGCCGTAAAACAGCACATGATCCAGCGCTTCCCCTCTGGATTTGGCTGCCTCAATATAGATTTTCAGAGTGGATTTGATCTTCTCCTGCCCAATATAGTCCTCAAGGCACTGAGGACGCAGCGTAGTCTCAATACGCACATCCTCCTCTGTTGCCTCTGTTGTTATGATCCTGCGTTCCATAAGTCCCTCATCATTTTCCAATTATTTCCTTTAAGTTCTTCCCTTACAGAAAGGTCAGAAATTTTAAAGAAGCCTTAAGCACATCCTCTGAATTCATTCCCTCTGTCATTTCCACGCGCTTTACCGCCCTGGAAGCCTCTGCCCCCGTATAGCCAAGGGCCGTAAGGGCCTCCACAGCTTCTTTTGCAGCTGATGCCAGCCCGGAAAGTTCCTCGGTCCGGACTGCACTGCCGTTTCCGCCCCCAAAGCCGGAAATCACCTCTTCCAGATCCACCTTATCCTTTAAATCCAAAATCAGCCTCTGGGCCGTTTTGGGGCCGATACCGGGTGCCCTGGAAATGGCCTTGGCGTCGCCGCTTACAATAGCCGTCCGCAGGTCGTCGGGCCGCATAACAGACAAAATCCCCAGAGCGCCTCTGGGGCCGATGCCGTTTACGCTGATAAGCTGCTTAAACATCTCTCTGTCCTGCCGGTTAAGAAAGCCATAAAGTGTCATGGAATCCTCACGGACCTGAAAATACGTATGAACGATCACCGGAGAGCCCAGAGACGGAAGCTCTTCTAAGAGGGACAAAGGCACACGGATCCCATAGCCAATGCCTCCTGTTTCCACTATGATCATGTCCTCTTCCACTGCTTCCAGGGTTCCTTTTATATATGATATCATCGATCCAGTTCCTTTTCTCTGTGCGTTCTGCCGCTTCCGGCAGCTTTTATTTCTGACCTTCATCATAACATACCGCCACACGCAATGCAAGTGGTGTATCGAACGTATTTTCTGTTTTTAAAATACACCTTTGACAGATGCTTGCATATTTCCCTATTTTCCGCTAAACTGTCCTCAGTAACTATATCAGAAAGGAACACCATGATCACCATTAAGCATCCCATTGATTTTCCGGAAACCTATCCCCTGGACCGGATCGGGCCAAAAGAACAGCTGCTTTTCTTCGATATTGAAACAACCGGATTTTCCGGAGACACTTCCCAGCTCTACCTGATCGGCTGCGTGTACCATGACGGCTTTGGCTGGAAGCTGATCCAGTGGTTTGCAGATACCAGACAGGCGGAATCAGAACTTTTAGATGCATTTTTTGCCTTTATGAAACGTTTTAAAACCCTGATCCACTTTAACGGCGACCGGTTTGACATTCCCTATCTGGAAAAATGCTGCTGCAGGCTGGGTCTTTCCCACAGCTTTGAAGGCATGGAAAGTATGGATATCTACAAAAAAATCCGTCCTTACCGGAAGCTTCTGGGATTAGAAAGCATGAAGCAGAAGGCCATTGAGCAGTTTTTAGGCATTTCCCGTGAGGATAAGTACACTGGAGGACAGTTAATTGAGGTCTACCGCGATTATCTGCACACCCATGAAAAATCGCTCTATGATCTGCTGATCCTTCACAATGAGGATGATTTAAAGGGAATGCCCGCTATCCTTCCCATTTTAAGCTATGCAGATTTCTTTTCATCCCCTCTTTTCCCTCAGGCTCCTGAATTATGGGAGGGTGACTGTACAGAGCCCACGGACACGCCCCTTCTGCATCTTATGGGTACCGGCTCTGTTTCTGTTCCCGTTCCGCTGGAATATTCTTCCGGTCCGGTGAGTCTGGAGCTATATGAAAATAAAGCCGTCTGCACCATCCGCCTCTGCCGCGGCTGCCTTAAATATTTTTATCCCGATTATAAGGATTACTACTATCTCCCCTTTGAAGACACAGCCGTCCATAAAAGCGTAGGGGAGTATGTAGATCGGTCTGCCCGGAAAAAGGCCACTGCCCGAACCTGCTACACAAAAAAAGAGGGCCTGTTCCTCCCTCAGTTTGGCCCCTTTAAGGAACCTTCCTTCCGGGAGGATTACAAGTCCCCTCTCACCTATGTGCTTTATGATGACTCGCTGTTTTCACAGCCCCAGGCCGCAGATACCTACTTCAGTCAGCTCTTTTGCTGGCTTTTGGAACAGTAGGGCTGAAAACATTACGGGTGATGAAAAATCCCCTCTAACAGAGCTCCGGCTGCGGTAAAAAGAAGCAGAAGAAAAAAAGCTGCCAGATGAAGACGGTGTTCCCGTCCTCCGGCCCAGCCTGCAAGGACTGCCCAGGTAATCCCATAAATCACCCCCTGTGGAAACAAAAGCCAGAGAAACACTGGAAGTCCCCAGACGCCCTTTTCCAATGTGAGAAAAGCCAAGGCCCCGGAAAGGCACATTCCGCCCCAGCAGGTAATGCAGCCAAAAAAGAAGGGGCTGCAGATCGTTAGACCTGCCACCCATCCTGCAGTCATCTGAAGCAGCCGCTTTGCCAGCAGACTCACAACGCCGGCTTCCTTCATTGCCTGTTCCAGCCCCCCATCTTTCAATGTCTCTGTCAGGCAGGAAATCATCCCCTTCCCCCAGAGGTCCTCCCTGCCTTCTCCTGCAAGCAAGCCCCTTCCCAGTGCTCCTTCTCCAAATAAAAGCACAACGGCTGTTCCCCCTATGATCCCGGCTCCAAAGCAGAATATAAGCCAGTCCTCATAGGAAAAACGCCGCTGTCTGAAAGCTGTCACCGTTCTGGCTGCCAGCGCCATTTTTTTCCCTCTGATCTTCATTCCCGTTTCTCCCTGTTTCCCCTTAAAACAGGTGTATGCGGCCGGAGGGATCCGTATGTATCAGGGAGTCTCCCAGTACAGGATTCCGTTTCGGTTCTCTCTTAAGGCAAAGTCCTCATCATAGAGGTATTCCAGACAGGAAAATACGAATTTCATCCACACCGGCTCCCGTGCTGTACAGTTTCACTTCATAAATTCCCGGCGCACGTTCTTCCATCCTGCTCACCCTTCTGTTTTATACAAACTCGTCCTTCTTATCCACACTCCGGTACTTACGTCCGTAAGCCATAATGGCGGCAATGGTCTTTCCGTCTGTGATTTTTCCCGTAAAGATCAGCTCCTCTAAATCCTTAAGCTCCCAGGCCTCTACTTCTATGACCTCATCCTCATCCAGATGCTGATGGCTTGGCACCAGATTGTGGGCAACAAAAATATCAATGGCCTCATCGCAGAAGGCTACCGTAGTATTAACACTGATCAGATATTCCAGTTTTTCTGTCTTAAAGCCCGTTTCCTCCTCCAGTTCCCGGTACGCACACTCAATTTTGGGTTCTTTGGGATCATCCAGCTTTCCTGCCGGGATCTCCAGAGTAAAACGATCCAGTGCGTTTCTGTACTGGCGCACCATGAGGATTTTTCCTTCATCCGTTACCGGCAGCACTGCCGCAGCTCCGTCATGGTGGATATAGTCCCAATGGGCCTCATGGCCGTTGGCAAGAACCGTATCCTCGTAAATCTTTAAAATATTTCCCTGATATTTTAGCTGCCGGTCCAGACGAATCACCGGCATTCCTTCATTTTCTGGTTTCTGTGCCATGTTTTTTCCTCCCCTATTTCATTTTCTGGCATTTTTCATAGCAGGCGTCTGCCGCTTTGATCACTGCATTGCGAAATCCAAATTCTTCCAGAGCAGATACTCCCGCAATGGTGGTTCCGCCCGGAGAGCAGACCTCATCCTTTAACTGCCCCGGATGCTTTCCCGTTTCCAGTACCATTTTCGCGCTTCCAAGAACGGTCTGGGCTGCCATTTCACAGGCTGTTTTACGGGGAAGCCCATATTTCACACCGCTGTCTGCCAGTGCCTCGATAAACATGTATACAAAGGCCGGAGAGCAGCCGCTGACGCAGCCCACAGCCTCCATCTGGCTCTCCTCTATCAGCTCCACGCCGCCACAGCTTTTAAAGACCGCGCAGATCTGCTCCTTTTCCTCCTCTGTAAATGGATCAGTGCCAAAGGCGATCCCCGTCATTCCCGCTCCCAGCATAGCCGGAGTATTTGGCATGGCCCGCACCACACGGATCTCATCTCCCAGCCGCTCCTTTAAACTGGAAATGGTCTGTCCCGGAGCCAAGGAGATCACCACCTGATCCTCCTCTAATACCTCGCGGATCTCATCAAATACTACATCAAAATACTGGGGCTTAACCGCAAGGATCAGATATTTGCAGCTCTGCGCGCAGGCCCGGTTGGACTCTGCATGAGGCACGCCGGTAGCTTCTGTAACCGCAGCCATCTTTTCTGCATGAGCTGCCGTAAAAATAAATCTTCCCGGCTCACAGGTCTTTAAAAGACCGTGCAGGATCGCCAGGCCCATATTTCCCATTCCGATAAAACCGATCTCAGCCATTTTAAGACCTCCTTATTCTGCATCCTTTAGTATGTTACAAAAATCAAAGGTAGCGAAGTAATCCTTTGGCGTCTCTGCCCTCCGGATCATTTCTGCCGAGCCGTCTTCTTTTAAAAGAAGCTCTGCTGATCTTAATTTTCCATTGTAATTATATCCCATGGCAAAACCGTGGGCTCCAGTATCATGGATCACCAGCAGATCACCCTTTTCAATCTCAGGCAGCATCCGGTCAATGGCAAATTTATCATTATTTTCGCACAGGGAACCCACTATATCATACATATGGTCACAGGGTGCATTTTCCTTTCCCATCACCGTAATATGATGGTAGGCGCCGTACATGGCGGGACGCATCAGGTTTACCGCACAGGCGTCTACACCCACATACTCTTTATGGGTATGCTTCTCATGGATGGCCTTTGTAACCAGACAGCCATAGGGGCCCAGCATAAAACGGCCCAGCTCTGTGCACAGCGCTACATCACCCATACCCGCAGGCACCAAAACCTCCTCATAGACCTGCCGCACCCCTTCGCCGATGGCGCGGATATCATTAGGCTCCTGATCCGGACGGTAAGGAATGCCGATACCTCCGGAAAGATTGATAAAGGAAATATGAGCCCCCGTTTCCTCATGGAGGCGGACTGCCAGCTCAAACAGGATCTTTGCCAGCATGGGGTAATACTCATTTGTCACCGTGTTGCTTGCCAAAAAGGCATGAATGCCGAAATTCTTTGCTCCCTTGGCCTTTAAGATCTTAAATGCCTCAAATATCTGTTCCGTTGTCATACCGTACTTGGAATCGCCGGGATTATCCATAATATCATTGCTGATCTTAAAAACACCGCCGGGATTAAAGCGGCAGCTGATGGTCTCAGGAATATACCCCAGCGTCTGCTCCACACACTCAATATGGGTAATATCATCCAGATTGATGATCGCCCCCAGCTTTGCAGCATAGGCAAATTCCTCCAGAGGCGTATCATTGGAAGAAAACATGATGTCGTTTCCGGAAAAACCGCAGGCCTTTGACATCATAAGCTCTGTCATGGAGGAGCAGTCCGTACCGCAGCCATACTCCTTTAAAATATTTAAAATAAAGGGATTAGGCGTAGCCTTTACCGCAAAGTATTCCTTATATCCCTTATTCCATGAAAATGCCTCCTTTAACTGTCTGGCATTTTCCCTGATCCCTTTTTCATCATACAGGTGAAACGGCGTTGGATACGTCTTTGTAATCTCCTCCAACTGCTCTTTTGTAACAAATGGTTTCTTCTCCACAGCAAATTTCCTCCTTCGTCCGCTTTGCTCCAAAACTGTAAAAAGTCTGTCTGAAAGCACAATGTCCTTGCCAAACATTGTACTCCCGGGCAGACTTCTTTGTCCAGTTCAATTTTTAGTTAATTTCTACCACACGCATGATGTTGGTCTGGGCAGCCTCCTCATGGCGTCTCGCATAGCTTACCACACCGGCAGTCAGTACAGCCAGCTTTCCGCTTTCCACGAAATTCTTTTCCTTAAGCTCCTCAATGGAATTTTCGATCAGCTCATCGGTAGAATCTGCGCGGCGGGACCATACGGGAGTTACGCCCCACTGAAGCTGCATCTGACGTACCGTAGACATACTTGGGGACATTCCCAGGATACGGGCAGCCGGCTTCCACTTGGACAGCATCATAGAGGTAAAGCCTGTAATACTTGGAACAATGATATAATCAGCGCCGATATCATGGGCAGTGGAAACAGAAGCGCAGCATACAGCGTTAGAAACGTTCTTCATGTTCTCTGCGCTTACCTTACGCTGGCGGTATGCAGTGTAATCCAGATAGCTTTCTGTCTCCTCAACAATGGAACTCATCATCTTTAACGCCTCAACCGGATACTTACCCATGGCAGTCTCGCCGGAAAGCATCACGGCGTCTGTACCGTCATACACAGCGTTTGCAACGTCTGTTACCTCTGCACGGGTCGGTCTTGGGTTACGGATCATGGAATCCAGCATCTGGGTTGCAGTAATAACAGTCTTGCAGGCCACATTACACTTGCGGATGATCATCTTCTGAATATTTGGAACCTTCTGAGCCGGGATCTCAACACCCATGTCGCCACGGGCAACCATGATGCCGTCAGCCTCAGCGATAATCTCATCCAGATTCTCAATTCCCTCTGCATTCTCAATCTTTGCAATTACCTTTATGGAAGAGCCTGCCTCATCCAGCATAGCCTTGATCTCCCGGATGCAGTCTGCCGTGCGGACAAAGGAAGCTGCAATAAAATCAAAGCCCTGCTTGATGCCGAAACGGATATCTTCCTTATCCTTCTCAGTCAGAGCCGGAAGCTTGATGCTTACGTTAGGAACATTTACGCCCTTTCTCTCGCCAAGCTCGCCGCCGTTTACAACGGTACATACGATATCTGTATCATTTACCTCATTTACCTTTAACTCGATCAGGCCGTCATCGATCAGAATGGTGTTTCCTGCAGAAACGTCCTCATTTAAGCCGCTGTAATTGATATGGCCGATGGTATCATCGCCAACGATTTCTCTGGTAGTCAGCGTATAGATCTGTCCCTCTTTTAAAGTGACCTTCTTTCCGTCCTTTAAAATGCCGGTACGGATCTCCGGTCCCTTTGTATCCAGAAGGGCTGCAACCGGAATATCCAGTTCCTTGCGCACTTCCTTTAAGATTTCCAGACGTCCCAGATGCTCTGCATAATCACCATGAGAAAAGTTAAAGCGGGCAACGTCCATGCCATTCTTTGCCAGCCCCAGCATAACATTCTTGTCATTGGTATTGGGACCCATGGTACAGATGATCTTTGTCTTTTTCATTTTAATCCTCCATTATTAAACGTAAGTTGTGTAAAGCGATCCGGCGCAGGCTTTAATATGTGGGGAAGCTGCTTCCGGGAATTTATGGAAAGAAGCAAAACCCGGACTATTCCTCAGGTTTTTCTCCTTTTTTGACATGTTTGTGCGTGTATAAATGATCCATGCAGTACTCATAACTGCCTTCGCATTTGGAACAGTAGCGGAATTCCATCCCAGGGCTGTCCTCTGAGGTGCGTCCGCAGACTGCACAGCGGTGGGGATTTTTCACCACCCGGATCTTCTCCGTCTTTTTCTGGAACTCTCTGGAACGCTTTTTCTGATAAACCGGGCCTTTTTTTCCAAAGGTAAGCCATCCAAAAAAGATACCCATAAGAGCGATGCTTAACAGAATCTCTATCCGGTCGATCAGGCTGCCTCTCACAAAAGAATAGATATACATTACCCCTTCAAATACGGCAATCCAGCTGGACTTTAAGGGAATAAG
Source organism: Clostridium sp. AT4 (assembly GCF_001517625.2). Classification (GTDB taxonomy): domain Bacteria; phylum Bacillota; class Clostridia; order Lachnospirales; family Lachnospiraceae; genus Enterocloster. Next base: position 184,875 of record NZ_LN999827.1, read on the forward strand.
CATCATAAAAAGCACCTGCATATCCGGAAACATCAGTGCGAACACAAAGAAGAATGAGTACACCAGATAATTGGGGAACAGCGGCAGAGGCATACCTGTGATCAGGTAGATCAGCACGGAAACAGCCGCATGAAGCAGTACGCCGGATATAATATAACAGTTAAACTTAAACCGTCCCCAAACCTGCTCTACCAGCAATCCAAAAAGCCGGACACAGTAAATGCCAATGGCATTAAAAATAACAAAGCTGATCGCATCTCCACCCGTAACTGCCGGCGGATATGCAAGAAACGTTACAATTCTCCAGATCTGCCCCCGGACAACCAGCGCAGGATTCAGGATCAGATAGCCAAAAAACTCCGGAGAAAGCAGATATGTCACAACGCCCAGGATCTGCAGGCCGCATACGATGTCAATGATACTGCCTCCCATCATACGCCTCAGACTGCGCTTTGCATTATTTACAAAATGATTCATTTAAAATCCCCTCATTTCAAAACAGATCCTTCTTATTAAAAATATACGCCACAATTAAGGACAGGGCCACTGCAAATCCCAGGACGATCCAGAATCCATAGGGGCTGTCTGCAAAGGGCATCCCCTTTGGCAGCACATTCATGCCGTAAAAGCTCGCTACCATAGTCGGGATGGACAGGACAATGGTCACTGTGGCCAAAAACTTCATAACAATATTCAGGTTATTGGAAATAACGGAAGCAAAGGTATCCATAGTACCGCTTAAAATTCCATTATAAATACTCGTCATCTCCATGGCCTGCTTGTTCTCAATGATAACGTCCTCCAAAAGATCTGTATCCTCCGGATATTTCTTGATCTTGTCAAGCTTTAACAGACGCTCCAGCACCACTTCATTGGAACGGAGAGACGTGGTAAAGTATACCAGTGATTTCTGCAGCTCCAAAAGCTCGATCAGCTCTTCATTTTTCTGAGCCTGATGAAGTTTGTTTTCGATCACTTCGCTCTTCTTGTCAATGATCCTCAAATACTGCAGATACTGAGTGGCATTTTTATAAAGAATCTGCAGGATAAATCTGGTTTTCATAAATGTATGGAAATCCCTCACCCTGCCGTCCATAAAAGCGCTTAAAATGGGCGTTTCCTCCAGGCAGACCGTGATCAGCACATCCCTGGTAGTAATGATCGCCATAGGGATCGTAACAAACCAGTCTTTCCCGTTTCGCTCCTCTATAGATGGTATATCCACCAGGATCAGAGTGTATTCATCCTCTGCCTCAATACGTGAACGCTCTTCTTCATCCAGAGGCGCTTTTAAATGATCCGGATCAATGCGGCAGGCATCCGCTACATCTATGATTTCAGAAGCGGTAGGGTTCGTAAGAGCGATCCAGCTTCCGGGCTGCATCTCTTGCTTTTCATGAATCGTACCATCTTCGGTTTTAAAAATCCGTATCATGCGAACTCTCCCCCATTCTGAAATTTTACCCCCCTAATTATAGTGACTGCCTACGATTTTGTCAAATGGATTAGAACTCCATTTTACATAAAACGCAATTTTTACAAACATCCTACAATTTATTAACGTTTTTTTAACGTTCTTCCCTGATTGTATTTGCCTTGGATTTGTGCTACACTTTAGCGTGAACATTTTTGTCTGTTGCTTTTGTCACAGTTTTTATACGAATTTTATTATAAAATATACGCCGAACCAGTGCAGCCCATGTTATTTGGGGCTGCCTCTTTCATACAGAAGAGTCCTGGATCAGACTACAAAGGAGGGCAGGGTCAAAACCCGTATCTATGAATCAGATGAGTACAACTTACCGTTTAGGTGTCGATATCGGCTCCACCACCGTAAAGGTGGCTGTGCTGGATCAGGAAAACCGTATCCTTTTTTCCGACTATGAACGCCATTATGCCAATATTCAGGAAACTCTGGCAAAGCTTTTAAAAAAAGCGGTATCACAGACCGGAGATATTCTTGTTATTCCTGTGATCACCGGCTCCGGCGGCCTGACACTCTCCTCCCATCTTCATATCCCCTTTGTACAGGAGGTCGTAGCCGTTGCCTCCTCTCTTCAGGATTATGCGCCCCAGACTGACGTAGCCATTGAGCTGGGCGGTGAGGACGCAAAGATCATTTATTTTACCGGCGGAATCGATCAGCGCATGAATGGCATCTGTGCGGGAGGCACCGGCTCCTTCATCGACCAGATGGCCTCCCTGCTTCAGACGGACGCCTCCGGCTTAAATGAATATGCCAAAAATTATCAGGCGATCTACCCCATTGCAGCCCGCTGCGGTGTATTTGCCAAATCGGATATCCAGCCCCTGATCAATGACGGCGCTACCCATGAGGATCTGGCAGCTTCTATTTTCCAGGCAGTGGTAAACCAGACCATCAGCGGCCTGGCCTGTGGCAAGCCTATCCGGGGAAACGTGGCATTTTTAGGCGGTCCCCTCCACTTCCTTCCGGAGCTGAGAAAGGCATTTGTCCGTACCCTTCACCTGACGCCGGAGCAGACCATTGCCCCGGAGCACTCCCACCTGTTTGCTGCGGTGGGCGCCGCTATGAACCCTAAAGAAGATCAGACGCCCCTTTCCATAGCGGATCTGATCAAAACCCTTTCCTCCGGGGTGCAGATGGATTTTGAGGTAAAGCGCATGGAACCTCTTTTTAAAAACCAGGAAGAGTATGATGCTTTTCTTGCAGACCATGCTCACAATCATGTAAGATCCTCGGATCTTTCTTCCTATGAAGGGCTTTGTTATCTGGGTATTGATGCCGGCTCTACCACTACAAAAGTGGCCCTTGTAGGCGAGGACGGCTCCCTTTTATACCGTTTTTATGAAAATAACAACGGAAGCCCTCTTGCAGCAGCCATCCAGGCGGCCAGAGAGATAAACGAGCAGATGACAGACAAGGCAAAAATCGCATGGTCCTGCTCCACGGGATATGGAGAAGCCCTGTTAAAAGCCGCTTTTTTGCTGGACGAGGGAGAAGTGGAAACCATTTCCCATTACTATGCGGCCGCCTTCTTTGATCCTGAGGTAGACTGCATCCTGGATATCGGAGGCCAGGATATGAAGTGTATCCGCATCAAGGACGGCACCGTAGACAGCGTACAGCTAAACGAGGCCTGCTCCTCCGGCTGCGGTTCCTTCATCGAAACCTTTGCCAAAAGCTTAAATTACAGTGTAGCGGATTTTGCAAAGGAAGCACTTTTTGCCAAAAATCCCATCGATCTTGGCACACGCTGCACCGTATTTATGAATTCCAATGTAAAGCAGGCCCAGAAGGAGGGAGCGACCGTAGCAGATATCTCTGCCGGACTGGCCTACTCTGTGATTAAAAACGCTTTATTTAAGGTAATCAAAATCACAAATGCCTCTGATCTTGGAAGCCATGTAGTGGTGCAGGGCGGAACCTTCTACAATGACGCCGTGCTCCGCAGCTTTGAGCGGATCTCCGGCTGCCGGGCTGTCCGTCCTGATATCGCAGGCATCATGGGCGCCTTCGGAGCAGCCCTGATCGCCAGAGAGCGCTACCACCTGGGCGGTGAAAAAGAAACCTCTACTATGGCTTTAGACAAGATCATTTCCTTAAAATATACCACCTCCATGGCCCGGTGCAAGGGATGCAATAACCACTGTGTCCTGACTGTGAACCAGTTTGGAAGCAGCCGCCGGTATATTTCCGGAAACCGCTGTGAACGTGGCCTTGGAATAGAAAAAGCCAAAAAGGAAATTCCGAACCTTTTTGACTATAAATACCGCCGGATGTTTGACTATGAGCCCCTTCCCATGGATGAGGCAGACCGGGGCTGCGTAGGGATCCCCAGAGTTTTAAATATGTATGAAAATTTCCCCTTCTGGGCTGTATTTTTCCGTAAGCTGCGCTACCATGTGATCCTCTCTCCCCAGTCCACAAAGCAGATTTATGAGCTGGGTATTGAATCCATTCCCAGCGAATCGGAGTGTTATCCTGCCAAGCTGGTCCACGGCCATGTATCATGGCTCATCCGCCAGGGTGTGAAGTTTATCTTCTATCCCTGCATCCCCTATGAGCGCAACGAAAGCCCGGAGGCCGGAAACCATTATAACTGCCCCATGGTCACCTCCTATGCGGAAAACATTAAAAATAACGTAGAAGCCCTGGAAGAGGAACAGGTTCGCTTTATGAACCCCTTTATGGCATTTACAAACGAAAAAATCCTTACAGATGCGCTGGTAAAGGAATTTTCCAGTTCTTTCCAGATCCCTGCGGCTGAAATCCGTATGGCAGCCCATGCTGCCTGGCAGGAATTAACCACCTCCAGAGAGGATATCAAGAGAAAGGGCGAAGAAACCCTGAAATGGATGAAGGAACACGGCAGACGCGGCATTGTTCTGGCAGGACGTCCCTACCATGTGGACCCGGAAATCCACCACGGAATCCCGGATGTGATCACCTCCTACGGCTTTGCGGTGCTCACGGAAGATTCTGTTTCCCATCTAGGAAAGGTAGAACGGCCTTTAGTGGTAACAGACCAGTGGATGTACCATTCCCGCCTCTATGCGGCAGCCAGCTTTGTAAAAACCCAGGACAATCTGGATCTGATCCAGCTCAATTCCTTTGGCTGCGGTCTGGATGCCGTTACCACAGACCAGGTTTCCGACATCCTCACACGATCCGGGAAACTTTACACTGTGCTTAAAATCGACGAGGTGAATAACCTTGGCTCTGCCCGTATCCGGATCCGCTCCCTCATTGCGGCCATCCGTGTGAGAGACCAGCGCCATTATGAGCGCAAAATCATTTCCAGCGCCTATAACCGCGTGGTATTTACAAAGGAAATGAAGAAGGACTACACCCTTCTCTGCCCCCAGATGTCGCCCATCCACTTTGATCTGGTAGAGCCCGCGATCCGGGCCTTTGGCTACAATATCGAAATCCTTCAGAACCACAATAAAAATGCAGTAGATGTGGGGCTTCGCTATGTGAATAACGACGCCTGCTATCCCTCTCTCATCGTCATTGGGCAGATCATGGATGCACTTCTGTCCGGAAAATACGATTTAAACCGTACAGCCATCTTTATGACCCAGACCGGAGGCGGATGCCGCGCCTCCAACTACATAGGCTTTATCCGCCGTGCCCTTGAAAAAGCCGGCATGAGCCAGATTCCTGTGGTTTCCATCAATGCAAACGGCATGGAAACCAATCCGGGCTTTTCCATCACCCTTCCTCTGCTTACAAAGGCTATGCAGGCGGTGGTATACGGCGATATCTTTATGCGGGTTCTCTACGCGACCCGACCTTATGAAGCAGTTCCGGGAAGCGCAGATGCGCTCCATGAAAAATGGAAGAAACGCTGTATCGCCTCCCTGTCCAAGCGCTCTGCAGCTATGATGGAGTTTGGCCGGAACATCAAGGGAATCATCCACGATTTTGACCGTCTGGAGCGAAGGGATATCAAAAAGCCAAAGGTAGGAATCGTAGGAGAAATCCTTGTCAAATTCTCTCCCCTGGCAAATAACCATATCGTAGAGCTTCTGGAAGCCGAAGGAGCGGAAGCCGTGATGCCGGATCTGATGGACTTCCTGCTTTACTGCTTCTACAACAACAATTTCAAGGCAGAGCATCTGGGCAAGAAGAAGTCCACTGCCCGGCTGTGCAATGCGGGAATTGCCCTTTTGGAATACTTCCGCCGGACGGCCAGAAAAGAGCTGGCTGCAAGCAGACATTTTGCACCTCCCGCAGCCATCAATGAGCTGGCTGATATGGCAAAGGGCTTTGTATCCCTGGGCAATCAGACCGGAGAAGGATGGTTCCTTACAGGAGAAATGCTGGAGCTAATCCACAGCGGCGTGAAAAACATCGTCTGCACCCAGCCCTTTGGCTGCCTGCCAAACCATATCGTAGGAAAGGGCGTGATCAAAGAGCTTCGCAGGAATTATCCCGACTCCAATATTATTGCCGTAGACTACGATCCCGGTGCCAGCGAGGTCAACCAGTTAAACCGCATCAAGCTTATGCTGGCAACGGCGCATAAAAATCTGAAAAAAGAGATGGAACCGAAGGTTCAGGTGTAAAATTAAAGAGGATCTGCCGCACCCGATGGATATGGCAGGATCCTCTTTTTCTTTTGTATGTTAATCTTTTATTTTACCCTTCATACAGCGGATACTTATCGCAAAGTTTTGCAACCTCCGCCTTAATATACTCCTTCTTATTTTCAAAATCCGTTGCAGTCAGCCAGATACATTCTGCGATCTTTTCCATGTCCTCTTCCTTTAAACCTCTGGTGGTGACAGCCGGTGTACCGATGCGGACGCCAGAGGTAACAAAGGGGCTTCTGGGGTCATTGGGAACGGTATTTTTATTCAATGTAATGCATACATCATCACAGCGGTTCTGAAGCTCTTTTCCGGAAATATCCAGACCGCGCAGGTCAACCAGCATCAGATGATTGTCCGTACCGTCGGTTAAAAGTTTGAAGCCCTGCTTTTTAAGAGCCTCTGCAAGGGCCTTTGCATTTAAAACAACCTGATGGGCATATTCCTTAAATTCAGGCTTTAAGGCTTCGCCCAGACACACTGCCTTGGCTGCGATCACATGCTCTAAGGGACCGCCCTGGGTTCCCGGGAAAATGGCCTTATTAAAGTTAAACTTCTCTGCCGCCTCCTTATTTGCCAGGATCATGCCGCCTCTGGGGCCTCTGAGCGTCTTATGGGTGGTAGTAGTCACTACGTCTGCGTATGGAATGGGGCTTGGATGCTCTCCCGCTGCCACCAAACCTGCAATATGGGCCATATCCACCATCAGATAGGCGCCTACCTCGTCCGCAATCTCACGGAAGCGCTTAAAGTCAATGGTTCTTGCATAGGCGCTGGCTCCCGCCACGATCAGCTTTGGCTTCGATTCCCTGGCCTTGCGCTCTACCTCGTCATAGTCAATGAATCCCTGATCGTCTACGCCGTAGGGTACAATATTAAAATAAAGGCCGGAAAAGTTTACAGGACTTCCGTGGGTCAGATGGCCGCCGTGATCCAAATTCATACCCATAACCGTATCTCCCGGCTTTAACATGGCTACAAATACCGCCATATTGGCCTGTGCGCCGGAATGGGGCTGTACGTTGGCGTAATCACAGCCAAACAGCTTCTTTGCACGTTCGATTGCCAGATCCTCCACTACATCCACACACTGGCAGCCACCGTAATAGCGCTTTCCTGAGTATCCTTCCGCATACTTATTTGTAAGAACTGTTCCCATTGCCATCATTACCGGCTCCGAAACAATATTTTCAGAAGCGATCAGCTCCAGATTCTGTCTCTGGCGTCTGCACTCCGCCTGAATCGCCTCGCCCACTTCCTTGTCATAGCCTGTAATAAAATCCATAACTGTATTTACCATTGCAGCCTACCGTCCTTTCCGCTCTTTTCTGCGATTATAACCTATCTGATTATAAAATGCAATACTCCCTGATACGGACACATTTTCGGTTTTGTCTGCAAAATAACTGTCAATTCTTAAATTTCCATGCTTTTATCACTACCTGAAGGCTCCGGTTTCCATTATATTCATTTACAGTGGGATAATAAATAATGTCAATCTGACGGTTTGAACCCATTTCCTCCATAAAGGCATCTCCATCCCCGAACACAATCCCATCCATGGAAAAGCCCCGTTCATTTACAAGAGAAAGACGCACTACATTGCGGTTTTTTCCCATTACACGGGCGCTTCGTATCCCCATGGCCTTCTGAGCAAACTGGGGCTTTTCATTGCCCTGTCCAAAAGGCTCAAGCCGTTCCAGATCGCAGATCAGCTCCTCCGAAATATATTCAAAGGGCATTGCCACATCAATCCATACTCTGGGGATAAAATCATCAGGCGTAAGCTTATCTGCCGCATTTTCATTGAGCCGTCTGCGGAATTCTCCTACATCTGCTTCTTCCAGCGAAAAACCGGCCGCCATGGGATGGCCTCCGAATTTCAGCAGCAGATCCTTTACCTCTATCAGGGCATGGAACATATGGTAGGCCTCGATAGAACGGCCGGATCCCTTGGCGCATCCTTCTGCCCTTGTAAGGACAAAAACAGGCTTATTGTACCGCTCTCTGATCCGTCCGGCTACAATTCCAGCCAGGGACTCATGGCAGTCGGGCAGAAAGACCACTAAAACCTTGTCATCCTTAAGCTCTGTTTCCACCTGAAGCGCCGCCGCATCCACATTCTCCTGCGTCATAGCCTTTCTCCGGTCGTTTAATTCCTTTAATTCCTCTGCAATAGAATCCGCCCTTGCAGTATCTTCGCACAGCAAAAGCTCCATGGCCAGTCTGGCTGTCTGAAGCCGTCCGCTGGCATTTAAACAGGGCCCCAGGACAAAACCAATATGGTACGCACTGATATTTGCCGGATCCAGCGCATTTTTATAAATCAGGCTTTTAAGGCCCGGATTTCCGGTCACAGCCAGACGCTTTAAGCCCTCCTTTACCACAATCCTGTTTTCATCCTTCAGCTTCATCACATCTCCCACCGTAGCAATGGCAGCAAGCTCCAGAAGTTCAAGCCATTCCTTACGGCTGATGCCGTATGCTTCATAGAGAGCGCCAACAAGCTTAAAGGCCACCATGGCTCCGCAGATCTCCGGCCACGGATACCGGCTGTCCCTGCGCTTGGGATTTACAATTACATCTGCGGGAGGCATCAGGTCTTCCCCTGTTTCCTCATTGGTCTGGATATCGTGGTGATCTGTAATGATCACCTCCAGCCCCAGCTCCTTTGCCAGGGCAATCTGGCTGATGGCGGCAATGCCGTTGTCACAGGTTACAATGGTCTGTATCCCATCTGCCGCCGCAGCCTCAATGATATGCTCGTTGATGCCGTAGCCGTCCCGGATCCGCTCCGGGATCACATAATCCGCACAGGCTCCAATCCGTTTGAATCCCTTATATAAAATAGCAGTGGAGCATACGCCGTCGATATCATAATCCCCCACAATCCGCAGGCGCCGTTTTTCCTGTACTGCCCGGCAGATCCGCTGAACCGCCTCCTCCATATCGGGCAAAAGCCCGGGGGAATAAAGATCCTCCAGGCTTCCATTCAGATAGCGGTCAAATTCCGCTTCGCTTTCAATATCCCTGTTTCGTATAATTCTGGCTGTCACCGGACTGATGTGAAACCGTCCTGCCAGCGCATTAAAATCTGCTTTCTTCGCATGAAGCATCCAGATTGATCCTGTCATCCTGCTGTCCTTTCTCTTATGTCATTTCTGGGGATTTTTCTTACCCCTGCCCATCCCCCGTTTCATTTCCTCCGGGAATCATCCTTCCAAGCAGCCCGCCAATCACAGCCGGCAGCAGCCATCCAAGACCGGGAGCATAGCCTGGAAGATGCCTCATACCTTCCGTTATGCCCGGAATCGCAAGAGCTGCCTGATCCATGGTCCAGACAACGCCTACCGCCGCCGTAAACAGGATTGACAGACGGTACACCCAGATCCTGCGCCCTGTAAACCGCTCCATAAAAGCTAGAGCAATGAGAACAATCGCGATCGGATAAACGGCATTTAAAACAGGAACGGAATATTTCAAAATACGGTCCAGTCCCGCGCTGGAAATCAAAAGGCTGATAACTGCAAAAACCACCGTCCATATCCGATATCCAACGCCTGGCGCCAGAGTAGAAAAAAACTGGCTGCAGCAGCAGATCAGTCCCACACAGGTATTCAGGCAGGCGATAAAAAAGATAATCCCCAAAATCACCATTCCCGAAATACCAAAAAGATCTCCGGCCACAAAGGTCAGGATTCTGGCCCCGTTGGCGCCTGTTCCCGCCTGCTGTCCTACAGGGCCTCCAATATAAGCCAAAGCACCATAGACCAGAGATAAAAGGATCCCCGCCATAAGTCCGGCCTTTATCGTTTCCCGGATTACGGAATCCTCTCTGGAAATCCCCTTATTTCTTATATTAAGAGAAATGATAATGCCAAAATTTAAAGCCGCAAGTGTATCCATGGTCTGATACCCTTCCATAAAGCCTCTCACCGAAGCTCCTGCCGCAAATTCTGCCGCTGTCTCGCCCACCCCCTCCATGGGCCAGATCAGCCTTCCCGTAAATAATACTGCAATCAGGATCAACAGTGCCGGACAGGTCACCTTGCCCAAACGTTCTGAAAGGGTTTCCGGATGAACGGACAAAAGAAGGGCAATGGCAAAAAACACAAAGGAATATCCCAACTGAGCCCAAAACTGAACCGTCATGCCCGTATGGCCCAGATAATCTCCAAGCTGGACTCCCGCACCGCTGAGAACGGGAAGCAGCGTCATCTCAAAGGAAGTGCTTGCAGTTCTGGGAATCGCCAGGAAGGGGCCGATCGCCAGATACGCGGTTAAAGTAAATAAAAGCGAAAATCTCCCGCCCACTTTTCCCGCCAGCTTTTCAAGTCCTCCTGAAACAGCCACCGCAGCCACTCCCAGAACCGGAAGCCCCACTGCGCTGATCAAAAAGCCGGCCATAGCCGGAATCACCTGAGCACCTGCCCGTGCAGCCAGATCCGGAGGAAAGATCAGATTTCCCGCACCGAAAAACATCGAAAATAAAGTAAATCCTACCAGAAGCAGATTCTGGATGGAAAGCTTTTGTATTGTCATAAATCTCCACCTGTTCTGTATCCGATTGCGTCATTTTTTATCGCCGCTGCCTGCAAAAATATCTGCAGAGCTTCTTATCATCATACCATATTCCGGGGCAGGTTTCAACTGCGGCAAAATTCCTGCAGGTAAAATTCCTACACAGTTTTTACACAATTCTGTCACAGTTTAAGCGTATTCTATTCTGGTATATGAACTACATTAAAGTGAGGGAACACCAGATTATGACCAATGAACAGTATTACAGCCTGATCCAGTCCTATGAGGATGCCAGAAAAATCCTGATTTCCCGACTGGAAATACTGGATCACAGCCTGTATGGGAACCATACCGAAAGCGGGCCTGTCCATACCATCCAAAGCCGGATCAAGTCAAAAGACAGTATTGAGGAAAAGCTTAAGCGCTCGGGAAAAACAAACAGCATTGCCAATGCCAGAGATTATCTGTTAGATATCGCCGGAATCCCGGTTTATTGCCTTGATACAATGGAATATTTTCCCGTAGAGGTTCAGCTGCGCACTATGTCCATGGACTTCTGGGCCAGTATGGAACACCGTATCTGTTACAAAAAGAATCCTCATGGCCGGGAACAGCTGAGCCGGGATTTTAAAATTTATGCGGATATTTTGGAAGAAATCGAACGACAGCTGGAAGGCTACAGTGATATAAAGAAAAAGATAGAATAATTGCAAAAAACCTCGTAAGCAAAACACCTACGAGGTTTTTATCATGCGCCAGAGAAGATTCGAACTCCCGACACTACGGTCCGTAGCCGTATGCTCTATCCAGCTGAGCTACTGACGCATCTTTCATTACTTTGGCTTGTCTGCCTCAGCAACGTAGATTATTATATGCGATAAAACTCAAAATGTCAACTACTTTTTTCATTTATTTTATTTTTTGTTTTTTGTCAGTTTTACATCTCCATAAAAAGTTGTTTTCCGACAGCTGCAGCAGATATTTTCTTTCATTTGATTTATTTTGACACAGAATCTTTATTTACATTCTTTTCTGAATCATTTATAATTTATTTATATTTTTTTTAATATTTTAAGGAGGGTTTCTTATGGTACTGCAAACACAAGCTCTTATTATCGTAGCTGCCTATCTGATCGGCATGCTGTTGGTTGGCTTCATCGTGGGGAAACTGAAGATCAAAGACAGCAGCGACTATATGCTGGCCGGACGGCGTATGGGACTTTTTATGGTGGCATTCTCATTGTCAGCCAACAATATCGGCGGCGGTTCTACTACAGGACTGGCGCAGAAAGCCTACGGCGAATGGGGAATGAGTGCGATCTGGTATGTACTGACCGCATCCATCGCTATGATCCCATTGGCTTATTTCGCCCCGAAGATCCGCAAAACCATGGCTGTGACCATTCCTGAGGTTGTAGGACGCAGATTCGGAAAAACATCCAGTACTCTGACTGCGGTTTTGAGTATCCTGTCCCTTTTCTGCCTTACCTCATCCCAGATTGCAGCCTCCGGCACTGTAGTAGCCAGCCTGACCGGAATTCCTACCAATGTAGCTCTGCTGATCGCAGGCGCTGTAGTGATTCTCTATACTACCTTTGGCGGCATGATCGCAGACCAGATTTCAGATTTGGTCCAGTTCGGCATCATACTGATCGGTCTTGCTGTTGCCACCCCCATCGTAATCCACGGATGCGGCGGATGGGACGCCATTTCTGCGGCTCTTCCTCCTGCTCATTTAAGCTTTACGAAAATCGGCTGGGTAACGATCATCGGATACATCTTCAACTATTTCTGCACCTTCCTCGCAGGCCCTGAGATGGTATCACGTTTTGAAACTGCAAAAAGTGAAAAGGTCGCAAAGGAAGCCGCCTGGCTTTCTGCTGTACTGATGGCGGCCATGTCCATTTTCCCGACACTTCTGGGCCTGGCAGCTCTGGCTACCATGCCGGAACTGGCCGACGGCGGAAAAAATGCCATGATGGCCGTTACCTCCGCCCATGCTCCCGGAGCCATCGTCGGCATCATCTCTGCCGCTATCATCTGCGCCACCATGTCCTCTGCGGACTCTAATCTGTTATGTATGTCCACCATGCTGATGAATGACCTGTATCTGAAATACGGCGGCAAACAGCTTAAGGATAAGCAGGTTATCGCCTACACCCGTACCTGCAACGTTGTGGCAGCAATCATTGCCATGATCATCTCCATGGCAGGAATCCCCATCGTAACTATGAACACCTTTGCCTTTGGCATCCGGTGCGCGGGCCCCTTTGCAGCCTACGGACTTGGCCTGATCGTACCAAAGGCGACTAAAAATTCCGGTATTCTCTCTTTGATCGGCGGAACGATCGGTTTCTGCTTCTGGCAGTATCTCAGCGGCGGAGGCTTTAAATTTGGCATTCTTCCTGTGGTATTCGGCTGTGCAGTCAGCGTAGCTGTATTTTTCCTTGTAAATGCCATCGAATGGAGCCGCGGTGTAGAACCCGCCCCCTCTGCCTATATGGATGAGAAATAATCTGTTCTGAAACCAGAATTACAAAAAGCGCCGTCGCTTCCTATCTGCTACGGAAACTACGGCGCTTTTTTACTGGGCTGGCGGGATTCGAACCCTCGTATGCAGGAGTCAAAGTCCTGTGCCTTTACCGCTTGGCGACAGCCCATTATATTAAAAAATCCTCTTCTCATCATCACGAAAAGAGGAAAGGGTGAGTAGAGGGATTCGAACCCTCGGCCTCCAGAGCCACAATCTGGCGCGATAACCAACTTCGCCATACCCACCATATATCATTCAATTAGAGCTTACGCTCAATGAGCCTGAAGGGATTCGAACCCCCGACCCACGGCTTAGAAGGCCGTTGCTCTATCCAGCTGAGCTACAGACTCATCCGTGATGCTTGCCGCATCAACGTGTTATACTTTATCATACTTTATCAAGAAATGCAAGCACTTTTTTTATATTTTTTTAGTTTTTTTATTCTGAAATTTTATCCCGCTTTTAACCGGGATTTCACTTACATGTCTCCACATATTTCCCGGTCTGCGCTATGGATCATACAGCTGATCCTCTTATATACCAGGGCAGTCAGAAGAGAAACGATCACTCCTTTTAATAAATTAAACGGAGCTACACAGAAAATCGCCAATCCCCACACACTGCTTACCGCCGGATTAATTGCAGCCCCCGCTTCCAGGATATTATCCAGAGGCATGAACCGGGAATAAAACGGAATCATTACAAGGGCATTGATCATCGCCCCCACTGTAGCCATTAAAATAGTCCCCACTGCCATTGCCTCAATTGCTCCTTTTTTCGTCTTACGGAGACGGTAGATCATTCCTGCAGGCACGACCATAGAACAGCCGATCACAATATTAGCAAACTCTCCCACAAAACCGGTAGAAGTCGGTTTGAGAAGGAGCTTTACCAGGATCTTCACTCCCTCCATCACAGCACCTGCTACAGGTCCCATAGCAAAAGTTCCCACAAGTACCGGAACTTCAGAAATGTCAAGGCCGTAAAAACTGGGAGCTATAAAAGGAAGAGGCACCTCAAACAGCATCAGAACTGCCGCCAGAGCTCCAAACATTCCCATCAATACTACCTGCTTTGTTTTCATCTTCATTGTCAGATCCTCCTGTTTTGATGTAATCTGCCGGGGTAAAGAATGCCAGCAGCAGGCTTAACCAAAACATCTCCGCTTTCTCTCCCACTGACAAAAAAATCCCGGCTGATCTTGGATCCTCCGGGATAAAATACGCATTTTATACAGCAAATCTGCATCCAGGTCTGCTCTGCCCATCTTCTCTCATCCAGACTGTAACTGTCGGTTCCGGAATCACACCGGATCAACCGCATATGCGGGTCGCGGACTCTACCGCCGGTAGGGAATCTCACCCTGCCCCGAAGAATGTATCTGATGTCAGTATACTCCCGTCAGGGCATTTAGTCAAGCTGTTTTTAGGCGCAAAAAAAGCAGGTGATGGGAATCGAACCCACGTATCTAGCTTGGAAGGCTAGTGTTCTACCATTGAACTACACCTGCACGAACAAGAAGTATTATAAAACAGGATGAGGGAATTGTCAACTGTTTTTTCAAAATTCCCTCATCTTTACCAGAAATAAACCAAAAAGAAAAAATCTTTTTTCAATTTCTCACGTTTATCTATGGCTAGTCTGAACTGTTACTAAATTCACGCAAAAACAGGCGGGTAAGGTCTGCGGCCTCCTTTCCTGCCTGTTTTTGCAGTGCTGCAACTGAACTATAAATTTATGTATCTTACAGCATAATGTACTTCCCGATAAACAGCACCGCCAGCACATACATCAGCGGGCTGATCTTCTTTTCCTTCATTTTTCCGGTCACTACATTGATTACAACGTAGGAGATAACGCCCATTGCAATTCCTTCGGAAATGCTGTACATGAAGGGCATTGCGATGATGGCAACGTATGCGGGAATGGCTTCTGTGAAGTCATCAAAGTTAATCTTTGTAATAGAGGTCAGCATCAGAAAGCCTACTACTACCAGAGCCGGAGCCGTTGCAAAGGACGGGATGGCCAGGAAAATAGGGGACAAGAACAGGGACAGTCCAAAAAGGATTGCAGCTACAACTGCGGTAAGTCCCGTACGTCCGCCCTCTGCCACGCCGGATGCACTCTCTACAAATGTGGTAGTGGTGGAGGTACCAAGCATAGCGCCTACAGAGGTTCCGATGGCGTCGGATAACAGGGCGCCGCGGATCCTTGGGAGCTTTCCATCCTTATCCAGCATATCTGCCTTGGAAGCCACGCCAATGAGGGTTCCAAGGGTATCAAACAGGTCTACGAACAGGAATGCAAACATGACTACAAAGAAATCCAGGGATAAAATACCGGAAAAGTCCATCTGCATTAAGGTAGGCGCCAGACTGGGAACGCTGATTCCATTGGAAAAATCAGGCAGCAGACTGTACATGCCAATCTCAGGATTTACCTGATAGATTCCAAGAAGCTGGCAGAGAATGCCAAGACCCCATGTGATCAGGATACCCCAGAGGATGTTTCCTTTTACGCCCTTTACAACCAGAATACCTGTAACCAGAATACCCACCAGAGCCAGAACGACTGTGATCCCTTCACTGTTAAACAGACCATTTGCTACGGAGCTTTTAAAAGAATACACGCCTACCAAAGTCGCGCTGTCTACTACAATATGCGCATTCTGCAGGCCGATAAATGCAATGAAAAGTCCGATACCCACAGATACCGCATGTTTTAAATTCATAGGGATGGCATTGAAAATCGCCTCGCGTACATTTGTCAAAGACAGAAGGATAAATACGATACCTTCAATAAATACGGCTGCCAGAGCGGTCTGCCAGCTATACCCCATCTGCAAAACAACGGTATAGGAAAAATACGCATTTAAGCCCATACCGGGAGCAAGTACAAAGGGATAGTTGGAAAATGCCGCCATTAAGAGCGTCGCGATAAGAGCCGCCAGAGCGGTAGCGGTAAATACAGCGCCGCTGTCCATTCCACAGGCGCTCAGTACACTGGGATTAACTGCCAGAATGTAGGCCATTGTCATAAAAGTGGTAATTCCTGCGATGACCTCTGTTTTTACATCTGTCTTATTTTCCTTCAGGTGAAATATTTTCTCCAGATCCATACAAGTTTCCTCCTACTTTTTCATTCCATGTTCCGTTTTGCCGCTCTTTTATGAAAAAGAAACAGCCCGGATTTCCTGCAGCTGTGTATCTATCAGGCCACAGGTATTTAAACGCAGCTTTGGAATTACGGGAAGGCTTACAAATGCCAGAGTCATAAAGGGATCGATCCCCTCTCTGACACCCAGACCGGCCGCCAGTCTCTTAAGTTCCTCCAGCTTTTCATCTACTGCTTCTGCTGCCATTGGGTTCATAAGTCCGCCGATTGGAAGAGGAAGAAGCCCCAGTACCGCTCCGTCCTTTACTACGGCAATCCCTCCCTGCGCCTTTCTCACCGTCTCCGCGGCCAGAGCCATATCCCGGTCACTGACGCCGGCTACAATGAGGTTATGGGAATCATGCGCTACACTGGTCGCCACTGCTCCGGCCTTTAAGCCATAGCCTCCCAGAAATCCAATCCCCTTATGTCCGGTTCCTTTATGGCGTTCCAGAACAGCCAGCTTTATAATATCCTCCTGAGGATTTACCCCGGGAGCAAAGCCAGGAAGCTGTACCCAGGCTGCATTCCGCTCCTTTGTCAAAAGTTCTCCTGGTGTAAGCTCAATCACCCGACAGTAGGCCCCCTCCGGCTCCAGCCTGAAATCCTGCTCACAAACTTCCTTCATATGGAAGGAATGATGCACGCGGTCAAAGGACGGGCTTTCGGATTTCTCTCTGCGCTTCTCTTGTGAGATCAGCTCTCCCATCTGCGCCGCCAGCTTCCCGTTTTTATAGACCTGCACTGCTTTTATCTGCTCCAGATCCTCTAAAACCACCAGATCTGCCCGATAGCCCGGCGCTACTGCCCCATTTTCACGAAGACCAAAATACCGGGCCGGATGAAGCGTTGCCATCTGAATCGCTGTCACCGGATCTGCTCCCAGCCGGACTGCTTTTCGGATGATCCCATCCATATGGCCCTTTCTCTGCAGATCTCCCGGATGCTTATCATCCGTAACAAACATACATCGGTTTACATAAGGCTGCTTGCATAATGAAATAAGTCCTTCCAGATTTCTGGCTGCTGTCCCTTCACGCACCATGATCCACTGTCCCCGCCGCAGCTTTTCCAGCGCTTCCTCTGCTTCGGAGCATTCGTGATCCGAAGCCACTCCCGCAGCGCAGTAAGCATTTAACTGATATCCTGAAAGTCCGGGAGCATGGCCGTCAATCCGTTTTCCCCGGTCCGAACAGTCCTTAAGCTTAGCCAGAACGCCTTTCTCTGCCCTTACAGTACCGGGAGCATTCATCATCTCTGCCAGCCCCAGCACCCTGGGATTTTCATAGTAGGCTCTCAGATCCTCTGCACGGAGCACAGCCCCGGACTCCTCTAAATCGGCTGCCGGTACGCAGGATGGAAGCATAAAAAACACATCCAGCATCAGATTTTCTGTTTCATAAAGCATGTAATCGATTCCCTCTGTGCCTGCCACATTGGCAATCTCGTGGGGATCTGTAATCACTGCCGTGGTGCCGTGGGGCAGGACCGCCCGTTCAAACTCAGCCGGCCTTACCATAGAACTTTCCAAATGAATGTGGCCGTCTATAAAGCCCGGGCAGATAATCTTTCCTGACAGATCCACCTCCGTTTCTCCCTCATAGGAACCGACTCCTGCGATGTATCCAGCTTCTATTGCCACATCGGCTTCCTCCAGCTCCCCGGTAAATACATTCACTACCCTGGCGCCCTTTAACACCAAACCTGCCCTTTTTTCACCCGAAGCCGCCAGAATCCGCTCTCTTAAGGAGCTGCTGTCCTGTCTACTGCTCTTTCCTTCCATGAAGCTCTGTGCCTCCTTTCTGCGCTCTGAAACACCATTTTCCAGATTTTTACTCTCTATCCGCACAAAAAAACCACCGCTGCCTTCATGCTTTCACAGACGCTCCCGCTGTGAAAACTTATAGACAACTATTTGCGGTAGTTGGTAGAAACGCTCAACCAATTATGAGCATATATAAGCTTTGTCAAAATTCAACTATTCACGTTCCATTTCTTTTATTTTTTTAATCATATCACACAAGTATTGTATTGTCAACTCTTAAAAATACCGGAATTTTCCGTTTATTACGAATCATTCCGGTCGATTGACTGATTATCATTCCATCAGTCGGTCTGGATACAGAATATCATAGCTGACTGTCTGATAAAACCCTTTACAAATTGACGAATAATCCTTTCCATATACCCCCATAAGATGCATCATTTTTGTTACAGCCGACTCCAGAGTCATATCATACGTTTCAATCAATCCAAAATCCCTTTTTACCTACTTTATATACCTCCATATTGCTCCCCTCGTTTACAACCTGCGTTGCAATCACAACGATCTTTCCTTTTTGCCTCCAATGTCTCATCTGACTGTAAAATTCATCTCTGAGAGATTCTGGTATTCCTCCTACGCCAAAACTTTCAATAAGCAGGCAATCATACTGCTCGAATAAATATCCTAAAAGTGCAGGGCGACTCCCCGGAAGAAGCTTTAATATTGCAATGCTGTCATTCATGGCTTCATAAAAATGAACACTCAGGTTCTCCTTCTCCTGAAATACAAAACGTATAATTCTGCCTTCCCGAATAGATGCCATTATCGGAAAATTAACACTGGAAAATGCATCATAACTGTGAGCGCATGTTTTTTTTGCTCTTGTCCCTGCAATTACACATCCGTCAAAAACCACCGTCACCCCACAGGATTTTTCATCACACACATAATATATACTGTCTGTCAGATTAGTTTTTGCATCTGTTATATCCAGACAAATCGGCTTTTGAGAACCTGTGAGAACAATCGGCTTGGGAGAATTCTGTATCATATAGGAAAGCGCGGCAGCTGTATATGCCATTGTATCTGTTCCATGAAGAATAACAAAGCCGTCATATGAGTCGTAATTCTTCTTTATTGACTGCAGAATCATCTGCCAGTAAAACGGTGTCATATCCGTACTGTCAATATTACATACCTGCATAATCTTAATATCGCAGATTCTTTTAACTGATGGTATATACTTTAAAATATCATCTCCCTCTAATCCCGGAGCAAGCCCCTCTTTCCCCTGAGTAGAGGCAATCGTGCCGCCCGTACAAAGCAATAAAATTTTTTTCTTATCCATCTTTCACTTCCTCTATATCTATCGGCTTTTAATAAAATCCCCCATAAAAGTTTTCAGTAGGGATAACATTAATAATTGCCTTGGAGTCCATCCTGCGTACCACATCTGCAATATCCTGTATCTCATAAGCAGTGATTACTATGTGAAGCAAATTTAAATGCCTGTAAGCTTCCCGGTTCTTTTCATCTAAAAACATTCTGCCGGATTCCTAATGACTCCGGCAGAATAATATATTGCATTAGATATTTTCAAGCTTATAATGATCGCGCACGCCATCCAAAATCTTACTTCCCACTTTCGTGTGGAACAGAGGATCCTTGGGAATGTCCGGGTTAATTCCCAAGTCCTGAGGTGCAAGGCAGGCCACAATCTGCATTGGAATTATATATTCCCATGAAGAAAACAACGGATCTTCCACAAAATTACAAATCAGATTTTTACTGTTCTGCTCCACAATTCCCTCGGGAGATCCAATCAAATAATTGTGAGGAGTCCATTCCTTCAAAACCTCAATCAACCGCAGTGTTCTGGGCTTATAATCCCCTTTAGATGCCAGATAAAAAATATGGGTGCTTTCTGTTACAGAATTATAAATACCATGGAAAAATTCTTCAATATCATATCCCGTTACACCCTGACGTACGGTTTCAAGTATTTTTAATGCGCCCTCCAATACGTCGGCATACATGCCGTCATATCCCACAACAATGATCCTTTTTGCGGGAAGAAATTCATCCCTAATCCTTCCATACCATTCCACAGCTGCCTTTGTCACATTTCCCAGATTGTCAATTACACGGTACATACGCTCAAAATAAGCCTCTGCTTTCTCCTTAGATACAATACCTTTTTCCAAAGCCAGTTCTGTCAGCATCATCATCAGCGTAACCGTCGTACCTGCATATCCCTTGGTTTTAGCTCCGCACTGTTCATTTCCTACCTGAATTAATGTTCTGGTATCTGCGTGTTCAAAGATAAGAGCTGACGGATTTTCTGAAACAGCCGCTGTGTAAAGCCCCTGCTTCCTTGCGGCATCCAGACCAGCTACCGTAGACAGGCTTTGTCCTCCCTGAGACATACCAATCACAAGCGTGTGTTTATTAAATACTTTTTCACTACGTTCAAACTGAGTGGGATACATACAAAATACCTTCATCCCCAACAGTTCTTCCAGATAATTCTTTGCAGATAATCCTGCATGATAGCTGGTGCCGGACCCCAATACATAAATCTGCTGGATATCCTTATCCTTAGCATATGCTGTAAACTGCTCTGTGATTTCTTTACGATTGCAAATGATATTGCGAAGTACCTCCGGAGTTTCGCAAATATAACTGTACATTCTGGACTCACTCATTAGAAAATACCTACGACAGAACCAGCAATTCCAAAGAGAATAATTCCCCAGAGAACAGTGGTCGTCTTTATTCCTTTCTGTAATAATTTGTAAATAACAAATGTTAATCCTAACGGAAGAATATTTGGAAGAATGCTGTTAAATATATCCTGAATCACAACATCTGCTCCATCCATACTGATTACCAGAGGCGTAGAAAGCGCAACCATGGATGCACACATGGAGCCAACTACTACCAACCCGAGAATTTTAGCCACTTCTGTAAGAAGGGCAATTACTCCCCCCTGAGACATGTTCTCAAGAAAACTGACACCGCTCTTATATCCAAGCTTTAAGCCCTGATAGCGCACAAAAAGCTGTGGAATATTATACATCAGGAAAAACAATACAGCTCCCAATATGCTCCCCTGAGCTGCAAGGCTTGCTCCGATACCGGCTGCAATAATCCTGAGTGTTCCCCAGAAAAAAGAATCACCGATTCCGGCTAAGGGCCCCATTAAAGCAGTCTTAACTGCATTAATAGATTCTTCATCACACTCCTCCCCGTTTTCTCTGGCCTTTTTAAACTTTTCCTCCATAGCTATGGAAGCCCCTGTAATAAACGGAACCACACAGGGCGTTGTATTAAAAATAGCCAAATGCCGCTTCAGCGCTTTTGAAGCCTCCTCTTTATCCGGATACAGCTTTTTTAAAGCCGGCACCATCTGATAAGCGAAGCCAACATTCTGCATACGCTCATAACAAAAACATGCCTGAAGAGGGAATGTGCGCCAGAACGTCTTTTTAAATACCTCTTTAGTCATAACGGATTCCTGTACTCTTCCGTTCTCCTGATCTACATTACTCATCATAATTCACCCCCCAGATCATCTGACATTTCACAGCCGCCGTCCCCTTCTGCTGCCGCCAACGCCGTTTTTTCATTTTTTGTATACTGGAAAATAATATAGGCTATTGTCGTTCCGATCACAGCAGCTCCTACTGTATTAACGCCTATTAAAGATGTAAGAACCCATCCTACAAAGAAAAACGCCGCATTCTTTGTATTAAAGAGAAGCTGCATCAGTATTGCTATTCCCAGAGCCGGGAGCATACCGCTTGCAACTGATAAACCATTTGTGACACTTTCCGGAATCATTTCTACAAATGTTCCTATAACGGCAGATCCCAGTAATGCCCCTGCAAATACGAGTACAAAATAACTTGCAAAAAACAGGGCGGCGCCTCCCCAAAGAGCACGGTCAACACCTGAAAAATCTCCTCTTTCAGCCGCCTTATCTGCTTTGCTTACAAAAAATGCATTGGCCGTACGGTCCACAATCCCCACCAGCTGTCCAAGGGTCGCAATCGGAAGAGCAAGAGCTACCGCCGCGCTTATATCAAGTCCGGATGTAATAGCAAATGCCGTTGCAAGAATACTTCCTGATACTGTATCCGGAGGCGTAGCAGAGCCAATTCCTACAACACCCATCATAACCAGTTCAAGAGAAGCTCCAACAATAATACCTGTCTGTAAATCCCCTAAAATAATCCCTACCAAGGGCCCCAGTATTAACGGCCTTTCAATCATCCAAAGCCCAAAGACACGGCTGTCCCATATTCCAAATCCGCCAAGTATTCCCAACAAAACCGCCTGTACTATACTCATACCCTCACCTCACACTATTTGTTAAAATTCCTTCTGATTTCCTCGCTGTTCAATTTTCTGGAAGCTGGATCTGCCTGCATAAATATATTAATTCCCTTTTGTTCCATACGATCCATTACGCAGATATCATCTTCACTCATATAGGAATTCATATCTATCTGCTTTTTTCCCTCTCCACTTCTAAGGCCGCCCAACAGCACATCCCTTACAGCACTTCCTGTCTTTCCACACACATACTCTGCATCCTGCATGGTCTTGGTAATAACCATGATTGTCCGTTCTGCGTGCTTGGGATTATTGATCACTGCTACCGCTCCCTCCAGAGATTTCATGGAAAGGGTAATTCCCGGAGGTGTTGCCAGCTTAAATGCAATCTGCATGGTTTTATCTGTAATAACCTTATCGTTCGCTATTACAATAGTGTCAACTTTATAATAATTTGTCCACGCCACAGCTACCTGTCCATGTAAAAGTCTGTCATCCACTCGCAATACCTTTATCATTCCCGTCCCTCCTAAAGTTCTCCATCCTGATCTGGAAACTTTTGTTCATCCATATCATTCAAAAAAAGAATCGTATCCTTTGCCTGTGCTGCAATGCTTTTCAGAAGTTTTATATTTTCTTCTTTTTGATCGGTCAAATCAGTCATTAAAAGACCAATCAGAAGCCCCAGATTCAATCCGGTCAGCAGATACACATTTTCATATTCCGGAATAATCCTAAGCGCAGCCTGAGTTGTACTTCCCGCCGCCATATCCGTAACCACAATCACCTTTTGGTTTCCGAATGACTCAACTGCCTCTCTAAGCATATCGGCAGCCTGTTCCATACTCGTTTCCATCGTGATGCTCAATGCCTTCAAATCCGGCACATTTCCTAAAATAAATTCACAGGACTGTGCAATTCCCTTTGAAAATTCTCCATGCGTCAGCAGAACTACATGATTCATACTTACCTCCTGCTCTCTTTTGTAATGTATATACATTTAACTATAAAATAATATACATTTTATAGTTTGTCAATAGTGTATTGTATATTTTTTAAATATTTTTTACATAAGCAGCATCTGTACCCGCTTGACATTTGTTTAATATATCAGTAATATATGTATATACTTTTATTTGAAATATTGTATATGAAAGGGTAAAAATGAAAAAAACCGCTATATATTTACAGATTGCACAGAATATTATAGAAATGATTCAGGATGGCACGCTTCGTCCCGGCGATCAGTTAATGACTGAATCTCAATTATGCGAAAAATATAACGTCAGCAGGATGACTGTAAACAAAGCCCTTTCCACTCTGGTTGCCCAAAATTATATCAACAGAATTCCGGGAAAGGGAAGTTTTGTATTAGAAGCGAATGTATTGAAAAATATCGATGAAAGTGTACCCTCCAGTTTTTCAAGAGACATATTGTCCATTAACAAAAAACCCGGAGCAATTCTCGTAGAATACAGGGTTGTATATGCTAAGGAAATACCGGATGCAGCCCGGCAGCTCCTTCTTTCTGATAACGAACTGATTCACTTCATCCATCGCATCCGCACTATTGATGATATGCGTGTTGCACTAAGCTATACCTATATTCCGTGTAAATATCTTCCTGCTCTGGATGTAACTATTTTAGAGCAATCACTATACCGGTATCTGGACGAGGAATATAATATACATCCTTCTGCAACTGACTATACCTTTAAAGCCCTTCTTCCTACAAAAAAACAGCAGGCTCTGCTTTTAACAGAATCCTGTGCTCTTTTAAAGGTTAGCCATACAAGCGTAATCGATAATGGCGCTCTCTTTGAATATACAGAAACCTATTATGCCGGAAACCGGTATACATACCATTTTTCTAAAAAATAATAGAAGGCGGAGAAGTCCCATTACAGCTTCTCCGCCTCATATCTACAAATAATAATGCGCAAATCTCGCCTCTCCATCCTCTCCGATCTCCATAACCATATAGGAGGGCCGCCTGCCCTCCTGTCTGGGATAGGACAGGCTTCCGGGGTTGAGCACGATCAGATCCTTTTCACCTTCCCGCCGGTCAATCTCAAAAAAAGGCCGGTGGGTGTGACCGAACATAGCGATATCAAAATCTCTTGACCTTGCCTCTTCTTTTAAATACTCTGTGCTTAAAGACACATGATAGTAATGGCCATGGGTTAAAAGCGTTTTGTATTTTCCGATCATAAGATCCCGTTCCCGCTCCAGATGGGAAAAGAAGTCATTGTTTCCCAGAACCATCTCCAGTTCACAGCCCGGTTCTGCCCAATGAGCGATGTACTGTTCGCTTCCTTCGGCATCTCCCAGATGGATCAGCATATCAAAGGGCTTTTCCTTTTCCATGACCCACTGGAGATTTCCATCTTTTCTGTGCGTATCACTGACAATCAGTATTTTCATCCCCTGTTTCCTTCCTTTATCTTACGCCATTCTCCCACCTGTCACCGCAATCTCCTGCTTCAGCGCGCTCTTCATGGCCTCTAATGCCTTTCCTCTGTGGCTGATCCTGTTTTTCTCCTCCATGGTAAGTTCCGCAGAGGTTTTTCCAAATTCAGGAAGATACAGGATAGGATCATAACCAAAGCCGCCCGTTCCGGCAGGTTCCTTTGCGATCACACCTTCCATATATGCCTCTGTCTGGATCACTCGTCCATCGGGCAGCACAGCTGCAATATTGCAGACAAAGCGGGCGCTCCGCTCCTTTCCCTCTGCCCCCAAAAGCCGGTCTATGATATTTCTGTTTTTAATCTCATAGGAGGTATCCTCTCCCATATACCGCGCAGAATAAACGCCCGGCTCGCCGCCGATATAATCCACTGCCAGACCGGAATCATCTGCCAATACGATCCCGCCTGTATGCTCCCAGACAGCTCTGGCCTTGATACGGGCATTTTCGGCAAAAGACGTTCCATCTTCTGTAATATCCAGAGAAACTCCTGCCTCCTTCATGGACAGCACAGGAAGCCCCAGATCGGACAAAATGGCCCGGATCTCCCTCATTTTTCCCTGATTCCCTGTTGCAAAAATGATCTTCTGTTCCATAATCCTCTATCCTTTTGTATTGGTATATGCCTTCAGGCAGAGGTTGCATTTCTGAGTTTCCTCCACACGCTCCCAGAGACTGCCGTCATGGCTCAGATATCCTTCTCCGTCTGTAAGATCGACTCTGGCGATCCCGTCTCCGGCATCATATTCGATCGCTGCCGGATGAACGGTATCCGGAGTTTTTATTTTAACTATTATAGCAAATTTTTCTCCTGCATCCAATAGTATTTTTTCATCAAAAGGAACCGTATAATAGCCGGAATACATCAGTTTTCCCCTGGCTATGGGCCTTCGGTCATTCAAAGCCCGATCCATACGGGCGCTCTGGCTTTCCTTTTCAGCCCCGGAAATCCCCTCCTGTACTTCCGGCAGATATCTGGCCAGATACATTTCATACTCCGTATCGGATCCGGTCGCATAAAATCCGGCGGCTTCCAGTTCTTCCTTCTCACCTGCCCGGAAGGTATTGGCCGCCCAGACGGTATCCCGACCATAGCCGATCTGCCCTACCCAGCCGCACAGGTCGCTCTGATAGATCTTTTCATAAAGCCCGGCGGACTCTGCCCCGGTGTATACAATGTTGTGAACACCGATATTGGTATCGTAATAGGACACATAAAAATAGCCTTCATCACCAAAGTTTTCTCCCCAGCTGTTGGTACAGATAAATGCGCCGTCACCCTCCAGATCCATATTGAAATTTTCTTTTGGATAATCATCATCCCAGCCAATGATAACAGAATCATGGTTCGGCTCGTTCGTTCCCACATAGCAGTAGGAATTCGTATCCCGGTTGTAATACACGGATTCACTGTCATAATCCTGCATGGAAGTATAAAGGGAACTTTGAACTCCTCCCTCCAGATATACAGCCCTCTTGATCGCCTCATAATCCTTAGACGGAAGGATCTGGATTTCCTGTACATGAAGCCTGGGCTTCAGGCCGCAGGGGGAAACGCCGTCTCCATAAGGATCCTCGGATTCCCACACGGGTCCCTGCCAGCCCAGAAGATATGCCATGGACATGGTATATTCTCCGCCTTCATCCTGTCCCAGCGTATAATTATTATGCATGGACATATGATCCACTGAAAATGACTCATTCTTCTCAGGAAGAAGCGACGATTCCAGTGCCGTCAGGGAGGCAAAAGCCCAGCAGGTTCCAAGAGAGCCCTGATTTCCAATCTGGGGCGCACGTCCTTCCTCCCTGTAATCATAGGAATGGGGCAGAATTGTATCCTCAGGAAGCCCCCGGTTCCAAATCTGGCAGGAAGCATCCTTCTCTCCCACCTCCGGAAGGGCAGAAAGGCTCTGCTCCGTTTGTTCTGTTTCCTGCTCGCGGACATCTTCATATCCGAACGAACTATCTGGACTCCTTTTATCTGCCAAAACAGCGCAGCCTGCCGTCATAACAGCTATGCAAACGGCCAAAACAGCCCCCAAAGCCCTCCTATTCCTGTTTATCAATTTTCTTCTCCTGACTGCGTCTGGGAGGCTTCGGCCCCATAAACTGATAGAAATAGGTTTTCAGCATGCCGTTATAGATCTTTCGGTTCTTATCCGCCTTGCGCCCAATGCATTTTTCCGTATCCTCATAGGATGTGATCAGGTACATAGACCAGGCGTCCAGAGCGGCAAACCGCTCTCCGATTTCCCTGTAGAGAACCGGAAGATTCTTCTTCTCTTCAATCCGCTCTCCGTAAGGAGGATTAGAAATAATAAAGCCATATTTTTTCGGATGGCTTAAAGCGCTTACAGGCCGCTGCTGGAAATGGATCATATGGTCCACGCCTGCAGACTGGGCATTTAAGCGGGCGGCCTTTACGATATCCCCGTCAATATCATAGCCCTGAATATCGACCTGCACGCTGTCATCCACCAGATCGTTTGCCTCATCCATAGCCTCATACCAGCATTTGCGCCCGATAATATTTTTCCAGTCCTCTGCCAGGAAAGACCGGTTCATGCCCGGAGCTATATTGGCGGCGATCATAGCAGCCTCAATAGGGAAGGTGCCGCTGCCGCAGAAAGGATCTACCAGGATCCGATCCTTATTCCAGGGTGTTAAAAGGATCAGGGCCGACGCCAGTGTTTCCGTAATTGGTGCCTTGCTGGTAAGAGTACGATACCCCCTTTTGTGAAGGGAATCTCCGCTGGTGTCAATTCCAATGGTTACAATATCCTTGTACAGAAAAACCCTCAGAGGGAAGCTGGCTCCATTTTCTGGGAACCAAGTCACCTTATAATGGCTCTTCATCCGCTCTACCATGGCTTTTTTCATAATAGACTGAATATCGGAGGGGCTGAACAGCTTGCTCTTGATGGAAGACGCCTTTGCCACCCAGAATTTTCCATCTTCCGGAATCAGTTCCTCCCATGCAATGGCTCTGGTGCCCTGAAACAGTTCTTCAAAGGTTTCTGCCTTAAAGCTGCCCGCTTTCAATAAAATGCGTTCTGCTGTCCTTAAAAATACATTGGCTCTGCAGATTGCCTCGTCATCTCCGATAAAGGTTACTCTTCCATCTTCTACAGAAGCGATCTCATATCCCAGATCCAGGATTTCTTTTTTTAGTACTGCCTCCAGGCCGAAATGGCAGGGGGCGATCAGTTCATAGGTCTGCTTCAACTGGTTCTCCTCTCTTTTACAATTTCATTTCCTTAACCGCTTCACCGTCCAGTGTACGGATGGTAAATACGCCGTCCTCCAAAATACCATATGTATGCGGATTTCCTCCCTTGGGAATGGACACGGAACCGGGATTTAACACCCTGATCCTGCCGCAGTCTCCCTCTGTCTCCTCAGCCTTTAACAGATGGGTATGGCCGTGTATGAGAATATCACCTTCCTGCATAGGCGGAAGATTGTCCTGATTAAAAATGTGTCCGTGGGTAGCATAAAGGGTCTTTCCCTCCACAGAAAAAAGGGCATAATCTGCCAGAATGGGGAATTCCAGAACCATCTGATCGACCTCCGTATCACAGTTTCCCCGAACAGCATAGATCTGGTTCTTTAATGGATTCAGCATGGCAATGACTTCTTTGGGAGCATATTCCTTTGGAAGGTCATTTCTTGGGCCATGATACAGAATGTCTCCCAGCAGCACCAGCCGGGAGGCACCGGATTCTTTATAAATATCTAACAGTCTCCTGCAGTAAAAAGCAGAGCCGTGAATATCAGATGCGAACAATAATTTCATGAGATGATGGTTCCTTTCTTTTTTAGTAGTAAGGTGAGGCGTTTCAGGATGGGGCTTCTTGTCCGGCTGTGGGCCGGACAAGAAGCATCGAATGTTCATCCGATGTGAAAACAGGCGGGAACCCGTGCTTACAAGCGAGCTTGACGCACGGGCTCCCGCCTGTTTTCACGCCGTCCTGAAGTGTTTCCTCTATTTTAAATCCCACAGAGGTCTTCTGTCAACGTATTTCCCCCTGTAATCCAACATTCCTCCTGCCAGATCAGACACCTCATATCCCAGGCGCCAGAGGTCTCTGCAGACCACCATGCTCTTGGCGCCGCGGTCGCAGTAACATACGATCATGCCCTGTCTGGGAAACTCTTCCAAACGTTCTCTTACCTCTTCATATGGTATATTCACACTGCCAAAAATGCGGTTCTCACCATACATCCACGGTTCTCTCACATCTGCCAGGAGGCGGATCTTTCCTTCCTCCAGCCATTGATCAAGCTGTCTGTACGAGATCATCGGAAAATCATTCATCACTCCACCCCGCTTTCTGTTTTCCTTCTGTCTGTGGCGTGTCCTACTGTAGTATATGCGTCTGCTCCGGACAGGTTCCTCACGAAGAAGCCTAAAAAAACGGCATCTGCAAAAAGAGTTCTCTCTGCAGATGCCATTTTTATGCGAATGCCTATCTTTCTGATCTCAAAGATCAGTCGTTAGAATCGTTTCTTGCGTTGTTTCTTCCGCAGTTCTCGTACTTATTCTCAGCGGAATTCTTCATGTTGTTTTTAGAACGGCTGTTGGATGCATTGTTAGACGCGTTGTTGGAAGAGTTATTACGGCTGTTGTTCTGTGCGTTATTCTGGCTGTTGCTGTAGCTGTTCATGTTGTCATTTCTGCTTGACATTGCAAATACCTCCTGAAATGGTTTCCCTGACAGGCGAAACAGTTTCTGCCGCCGGGATGGTTTACGATACACCTTCTAGTATGGCGGAAAACTGTGGTTTTATACAAATTCCTCAAAGCGGTTGCTTTTTTGAAATTTTTGTATTATAAATGAGTATGAGGTAATGCAGTTTCCCTTAAGCTGCACCCTCATCCTTATTAATTATTTATACTCCCCTTTGAGAAAAGGCCAGGATAGCTCCCCTATCCCGGCCTTTCTCTCTATCTTTTTATCCTAATCCTTTGCACGGAATCCGAACCGTGCGTGGGTTTCCCCCGTAATCTACTCCATAATACTTCTGATCTTTACCGGATTTCTGTAATTCCAGTTGGAAATCGTAATGCCTGTGCGCTCCGTAGAAGCGTGGACGATCTTTCCTTCTCCAATATACATGGCAACATGGTCAATGTTGCTTTTGCTTCCGTAAAACAAAAGATCTCCCGGACGCATCTGATCTGCACTGATCTCTTTTCCCTGAAGAGCCTGTCCTCTGGAAGAACGGTTTAATGTAATGCCTGCACCGTGCTGATACACATATCTGGTAAAGCCAGAGCAGTCCACACCTGTATGAGGATCGCTCCCGCCGTATTGATAGGGGCCTCCTACAAACTGCAGGGCATAGTCTGCAAGCTGCTGTCTCTTATAGGAAGCGGATGACTCCCTGGCCTCCTTCTGGATCATGGCGATCTCGCCTTCCTCTGCCTCTTCCACCACTGCATTTTCAGAAACTGGAAGATATCCTTCTGTATCGTGAACCCGAACCTTCATCCAGCCGTCTCCGCAGTCCTCTAATACTTCATATGTACTGCCGACCTTCGCTGTAAAAAGAACCTCCTCGCTGTCGCGGTTCTTATTGATATTTACGCTTTCCGCTGTCACGGTCGCCACATACGTACCTGCTGCAAACCCTGGCCCAATGGCTGCCATAGAAGTAAGAGGAGCCGCAAATACCAGCATCCCGCACACAACACCTGTTCCAACCAGTTTCCTGAAAAAATTATGCATGTTCTTCGTCATCCCCGTTTATTACAAATCTGATTTGAATTGTTACATATTTGTTACGTTCATTACGGTTTTATTATAACATACATAAGATTTTCGTCAACCTGTTTATATTTTTTTAAGATTTACTCCAAAACACTTACAATCTTCACAGGCTCCCGGTAATTATAAGGAGACAGCTTAATGCCTGTTTCTTCTGTAGAGGCATGAACAACCTGCCCATTTCCCGCATACATAGCCACATGATTGATCCTGCCAAAGGGACTACTGTAAAAGATCAGGTCTCCCGGCTGCATCTCTTCTTCGGAAACTTCCGTTCCGCAGGCAGCCTGTCCTGTGGAAGAATGAGGAATCTCCACAGAAGCGCCATACTTCATGACATATCGTGTAAAACCGGAGCAGTCTACTCCCTTGTTCGGATCGGTTCCGCCGTATTTATATTCGCCTCCCAGAAACTGAAGAGCAAATTCCACTACTTCCCGCCGCTGTCTGGCCCCGCTGTCCACAGTCTGACGGTTTTTTTCTACCAAAGAGGCATTTCCTGCCGCAGAAATGTATCCCTCCCGGTTTCCCATGCGGATCTGTACCCAGCCGTCCTGTTCCTTTTTAAGCACCTCATAAGTCTGTCCTCTTTTTACCTGACCTACGGTTTTGGAATCCTTGCTTTTATATGTATATACATCCACAGATGGAGCCTCAATGGTCACCATATAAGAGGATCGGGTCTGCACCTCTGTCCTGGCCGCCGCCATGCTCTCCTGCGGATCCATCATCATAAGTCCTGCGAAAATAAATACTCCTGCTGCAGCCTTCACTGCAAGCCTGCGAAATACATCCAGCTTCAAATCTTAACTCCCCTGACTTTTAGAATACCTGAATCGGCTGTAATTGTTACAAAATTGTTACACAACGTAATAAAGTATATTCTTTCTGTCAGGATTTGTCAATGGAAAATGGTGGAATTACCTCTACTTTCCATCTATCTCCTCGGCCCTCTGAACATCCATATGATCATAAGTATCACAAGAACCGGCCAGATGTGGGCCAGTATAAAGCCGGCCAGGCCTACGATGCCGAAAAAGACGCTCATTATAAGAAAAATCACGCAAAATACTACAAGGCCTGCGCCCAGGCGCACATACCACTTACTGAAATCCAGAAAATGAATATGGCTGTGTCCGGTATAGGAGTTTTCCTGACCGTTTCCCTGACTGCCAAAGGGACTCCGGGAACCGGTGCCTGCTTCCCTCTCCTCTGCCGGACCGGAGCCGTATTCATCATAGCCGTCCGGACGATCCTCCGTATCATATGCCGCATCCACAATGGTTCTGGCAATAATCCTGGGGCCTCCCAGGCTTTCTGTCACTTCCTCTTCCGTACTTCCCTTTAACACCTCCTGAGAAATATAATCATCATAGTATCGGATATTTTCCTGAATGGCTGAATGGGTCACACGTCCCTCAAGCTCTTCCTTTAATCCCTGTAAAAATTCATTTTTGGTCATCTATTCTGCCCTTTCTTTTATTAAGCCTTCCCGGTATGCTGCCACCAGTTCTTTTAAATCCGCAATCTGTGCCTTGAGCTCCCGTCCCTTGTCCGTATCTGCCACCATAATCCGGCGAGGCATCCTCTCAACCATAGATACCTTGGGCGTACTGTCCTTTTTAGGATCAAAGGGCATATGCTCTGCCAGCGACAGCTGATGGGAATTATAAATCAGCGTATAGCCCGCAATGCCTGTGGTGCTCTGATAAGCCTTTGACAGCCCTCCGTCAATGATAAAGAGCTTTCCGCCTGCTTTTACCGGCTTTTCACCGTCCTTCAGCTTTACAGGCACATGGCCGTTGATAATATGGGAGCCCTCCACCGGGAGACCGAACTCCTCTAAAATACGGCAGCAGACCTCTTCGCTCTCGCTGAGCTTATAGTAAGGATTCATATTTTCCTTATGCGCTGCCTTATCTTCTACAAAATAATGTTCAAATGTGGTCATCTTATCCTTACCGAACACAGGAGACTTGGCTCCGCACCAGAGGTACCACATAAGATCCAGTGCTTCCTGCTTTTCCTGCTGTCCGTCCGGCATAAAATAGGCGTTGTGGATCTGACGGCCCAGGTAATCCATCAGTTCTTTTCCCCTGTATTCCTTTCCTCCAAAGGTAAGCCCTTCAAAGGTACCATCCTTTCTCATGGGAATACAGCCATGGTAAAGAAGGTTGGAATTGCAGCAGGTGTAAATGCTCCCGTGGGAATAGAGGAAGCGCACATGACGATGGAGAACCTCGCTGTGGCGGAAGGAGGCGGACAGCACCCGCAGAAGCTCCTTCTCCCCCCTTGTAAGTTCCAGCGGATTTCTTGGATCGATCGTCGGGAAATTGATATCCAGCATGGGATAGGCCCTTCCTCCGATCGTTACGGTTCCCATTTCATAATCCACAGCCGGAAGCAGGAGCCGGTCCTCCATCCCATACTCCGGATGGCGCATGATCATAGCTCCTTCCACCTTGAATTGAATGACAGCGATCGCCTTGTGCATCCTGGCAGCCAGTCCGGAATCCACTGCGTCGTAAAGATTTTCATCCAGGATCCTGGGCATAAAACGCTCGCACGGATCATCCTGATACACCCGCGCCGCAAACATGGAAAGTGGGCGCAGATTGATACCGTAGCCATCCTCCAGCACATCAAAGCTGTTGTAGCTTATAGCGATCCGCAGTACATTGCAGATACAGGCCAGATTGCCCGCAGCAGCCCCCATCCAGGAAATATCGTGATTTCCCCACTGGATATCCACATCATGGAAGCTCATCAGCTCCTGCATAATGATATCCGCCCTGGGGCCTCTGTCAAAAATATCCCCAATAATATGGAGATTATCAATGGTAAGATTCTGGATCAGCCGGCAGAGCGCTGCTATAAACTTATCCGCAATACTGGTGTCTATGATCGAATGGATAATCTCATTGTAATAAAGCTTTTTATTTTCATCATTTCCATCCACATGAAGCAGTTCATCAATGGTATATGCATATTCCTTCGGCATCTTTTTGCGGACCTTGGAACGGGTATACTTGGATGCCACCTCCCGGCAGATCTGTACCAGCCGGTAAATGGTGATACGCTGCCAGTCCTCCGTATATCTGCCCTGCTTCATCATCCTGGGCAGATGGCGCTCCGGATAATAGATCAGGTTTGCCAGCTGCAGCTGCTCCTCCTCCGGGATCACATATCCAAAAGTTTCCTTGATCTTCTCCCTGATAATGCCGGAGGAAGACCGAAGCAGATGAATAAAGGCTTCATATTCTCCATGAAGATCGCTGAAAAAATACTCCGTTCCCTTAGGCAGACTGCAAATTGCCATCAGATTTACAATTTCCCCTGTCGCTTCCTTCACAGAAGGAAATTCCCGCGCCAGAAGCTGCAGATATGCCACGTCTCTCATAATACATCCCCCCGTACGTCGATTGTTTGAGTTTCCGCATTTTGCAGTGTGCCCTGGAGTCTGGTGCGAAATGCGGAAACTCAAAACTGTACACTTATTGCAATTTCGCTAGGATTATAGTACCATATTTGTAGCATATTTTAAAGTTTTTCCCATAAAACATGATTTAAAAATTTATGACAAACTCTTTTGGAAAGGAAAATCTATGGAAAAATTATATGTATTCGGAACTGGAAACGCCCAGGCAGTGCACTGCTACAATACCTGCTTTGCCTTAAAAGATGAGGATGAATTTTTTATGGTCGACGCCGGAGGCGGAAACGGAATCCTTAAGATTCTGGAAGAAATGAATGTGGATCTTTCTCATATCCACCATATTTTCGTGACCCATGAGCACACGGATCACATTTTGGGGATCGTATGGATGATCCGCATGATTGCTGCTGCCATGAAAAAAGATGCCTATCGGGGACAGCTTCAGATCTACTGCCATCCGGATCTTACCGAAACTATTTCCACCCTCTGCCGCCTGACATTGCAGGGGAAATTTTACAACATGATCGGAGAACGGATTTTCCTTGTTCCTGTAGAGGATGGAGAAACCGTACACATTCTGGATTATGATGTGACATTTTTTGATATTCTCTCTACCAAGGCAAAGCAATTCGGCTTCACCACGGTTTTAAAAAACGGGAAAAAGCTTACATTCGCCGGAGATGAACCATTAAACCGCGAATGCGTATCCATTGTAAAGGGAAGCTCCTGGCTGCTCCACGAAGCCTTCTGCCTCTACAAAGACAGAGACCGCTTTAAACCATATGAAAAGCATCACAGCACCGTAAAGGAGGCCTGTGAACTGGCCGAAGAGCTTAAAATCCCCCATCTGCTTCTGTGGCACACCGAAGATAAACAGATCTCTGAACGCAAGGCGCTCTATACGGCAGAAGGACATACCTATTACCGGGGAGAACTGTATGTGCCGGATGACCGTGAGATCATCGCACTGTAAATCCGGCTGCAGGATCTCCTTGATACAAGTTACAGCAGCGAAAAAATGCTCCGGCAGTCTCATAAACTGCCCGGAGCATTTCCTATATCACTGTACGGTCTCACTCACCCATAGCCATCTCATAGATGCGGATCATGTCTTCCTCATCCAGTTCCCGGATGCCTGTCAGCCTGCGTGCTCCGCCTCCGGAGCATTTTTCTGCCATCACCTTAAAGTATGCAGGATCCACGCCCAGTTCCTTTAAGCTCACCGGCATATCCAGGGATTTAAAGTAATCTTCCGTTTCCCGGATACCGGCCTGCGCCGTACGCTCCGGATGTTCAAAATCCATCTCCTGATTCCATACATTCACTGCATACTGCGCAAAACGGTTCACATCATTCTGATATACATATCTGGCCCAGGAAGCCCAGAGCGCCGACAGGCCTGCACCATGGGCGATCCGGTCGTCCATTCCCGACAGTTCATGCTCTAACTGATGAACCGGCATAAATACCTGTCTTCCTGCTCCGGTCAGGTCATTGTGGGAAAGGCTTCCAGCCCACATCAGTGCCGCTCTTGCCTCATAATCCTCCGGATTTTCATGGACAATCCTTCCTGCTTCGATCACAGCCTTTAACAATCCCTCCGCCATACGGTCTGTAAGGCTTGTATCATGTCCCAGACTGAAATACCGCTCCAGAGTATGCATCATAATATCCACTGTGCCGCAGCCTGTCTGGAAGGCATTTACGGTATAGGTCAGCTCCGGGTTACAGATGGAAAATAAAGGCCTGTGAGTTACACTGTTAAAACCTCTCTTTAGGCCGTTTTCCTCGTTAGTGATCACGCAGGAGGCGCTCATCTCACTGCCTGCGGCAGCCAATGTAAGAATAACACCAACAGGGAGGGCCTTCTTCGGAACAGCTTCCTTCATATGGAATTTCCATACATCCACATCAGGATTCCCTACGCCGTCTGCTATGCACTTGGAGGAATCGATCACGCTTCCTCCGCCTACTGCCAGGATAAAATCTACCTGTTCCCTCCGGCACAGCTCAATACCCTTTCTTGCCATGGAAAGAACCGGATTGGCCTGAACGCCTCCTAGCAGCACATATCCGATCCCTTCTTCCTCCAATGACCTGCAAACCGTATCAAGAAGACCCGTCCGCTTCACGCTTCCTCCGCCAAAATGAATGAGAACCTTCTTAAAGCCATACTCCCGGATCAGCTTTCCCACCTTAAGATGGGTATCCTTTCCAAAAATCATCCGCGTCGGTGCATAAAATTCAAAATTTTCCACGTTTACTCCTCCTTGTCCTATGCCGCCTCATGCAACCCCACATGGCTCGCATTCTGTCCTTATTTTACCACATACGCATCATTTTCTCAATTTAATTTGGCCGTCTCTTCCCCACCATCATATTTTCCCATCCCGCCCCATAGACTGTTCTCAGGACCTTATTCTAAAGAGGTACTTTTGATGAAGCTTTTCCCTCATTTTATTTCCCATATTTCCAGTTTTTTCCACAAGCACTCCCAGGCGGTCATTTGGGCAGAGCTTGCAGCACTTGTATTTCTGTTCTCCGGCCTTTTTCCGGCCTTTCACCAAAAAGCCTTAAACGTTCTTTCCGGCCGCCCTTTGGCATCTTCCTCCGATGCCTCAAAATCCCCGGCAAAAAGCAGTATAAAGTGGGTGGATTTTAATGTAACAGCCGAAGCCTTAAATCAGGCCTTCCGCTATGATGTAGATACCGTTCAAAGCCCGATTCATCTAAACTGGGTCGATCTTCTTGCTCTCCTTGGCAGCCGGTACGGCGGAGATTTTTCCTCCTACCGGCCAAAGGATATGGAAGCCATGGCAGAAGCGGTATTAAAGGGTGAAACGACAATGGACACACTGAAAGAAAAATCGAAGAACTTTGACTACTACAGAGAAGCATACGGAGCCGTCCTGGACGGAATGGTAGGAGTATTTAAAGCGGAAATCCCTGTAAGCGAAGCCCCGCCGGAATATGTCTCTGAAAATCAGGATCAGGACTCTGGCACCATCTGGGTCACAAAATACGGCCTGAAAGCCTTTTCTCCCATCGCCAAGGGCTTTCCCTACAATGATTATGATGATTTCGGGGCAGCAAGAAGCTATGGCTTTAAGCGCCAGCACCTGGGCCATGACATGATGGGGCAGGTAGGAACACCCATTATCTCCGTAGAGTCCGGCTATGTGGAAGCCATTGGCTGGAACCCCTATGGCGGCTGGAGGATTGGGATCCGCAGCCTGGATCAGAAACGTTACTATTACTACGCCCATCTGCGCAAAAACTACCCCTACCAGTCCAATCTCTCTCAGGGTTCCTATGTCCAGGCCGGAGACGTGATCGGCTATCTGGGCCGCACCGGCTACAGCACTACGGAAAATACCAACAACATCGACACACCACACCTCCATTTCGGACTGGAGCTGATCTTTGACGAAGCCCGCCGCCAGGAGGGAAAGGAGGTGTGGATCGACTGCTATGGGCTGATCCAGTTTCTGGAACGCAGCCGCTGTGAAACAGTCAAGGTAGAGGGCACCAAGGAATGGATCCGCGTCTATGGCATGAAGGAAGCGGATCCACAAAGGGGCGGCAATCCCCCCGAAGAAGGCAGTTCCCCGGAAGAAGGCAGTTCTCTGGCTCCTTCTATGACAGGCGGTGGATAAACAGCCCGCTTCTGAGTTTTGGCTCAAACCAGGTGGATTTAGGCGGCATCAGCTGTCCTGCATCCGCCACCGCCAAAAGCTCTGTAATGGAAGTGGGATACATGGAAAATGCAAGCTTCATATCGCTGTCCGCTCTGCGTTCCAACTCCTTTAATCCCCGGATTCCTCCGATAAAATCAATTCTGCAGTCTGTTCTCGGATCACCGATTCCAAGAACAGGTCCTAAAAGCTGATCCTGAAGAATGGATACATCCAGCCCTGCGACCGGATCTTCACTCTCATATTCCGGCCTTATCTTCAGACCGTACCATTCTCCCTCCAGATACATTCCAAAGGTTCCCTTCTGATCCGGGGCAAAGGCCTCCTTTCCCAAAAGATGAATCTCAAATTTTTCTTCTGCTTTCTTTAAAAATTCCTCTTTTCCCAGACCATTTAAGTCCTTTACCACCCGGTTATAGGGCAGGATCATCAGCTCATCATCGGGGAACAGAACAGACAGAAAATAGTTAAAGGGCTCTTTTCCTGTGTAGTCCGGGTTTTCCTGCCGTCTTTTAAGTCCCGCCTTGACGGCTGAAGCCGCTCTGTGGTGGCCGTCTGCAATATAGGCCGCAGGAAGCTTCTCAAAGGCCTCCTCTACTACCTTTACCATCCCGGGATCACCTATTTTCCATACCCTGTGGCGGATACCGTCCTCTGATACAAAATCATACAGAGCCTTCTCCTTTTTTGCCTGCTCCACCAGGCGTTTTAATTCCTCCTGCCTGCGGTAAGCCAGAAAAATAGGGCCTGTATGGGCGTTGGTGGCATCCACATGGCGGATGCGGTCCTGCTCCTTGTCTTCTCTGGTATTCTCATGCTTTTTGATGACCCCGTTTATATAGTCATCCACTGCGCAGCAGGCCACGATCCCGGTCTGGCTGCGTCCATCCATGGTAAGCTCATACAGATAATAGGCAGGATCGGAATCTGTTACATATATGCCCTCTTTGATCTGGCTGTCAAGAAGCTCCCTGGCCTTTTCATATACCCGGTCATCATATGTGTCTACCTCTGCCGGAAACTGTGTCTCCGGACGGTCAATATTTAAAAATGAATATGGGTTCCCCTTGACGGCCTCACAGGCCTCCTGCCGATTATATACATCATAGGGGAGGGCCGCTGTACGGGCCGCCATCTCCCCCCTGGGTCTGATACAGATAAATGGTTTTACTGCTGCCATAATTTTTCTCCTCTTTCTATTCTCCCTGTCCGCAGAGGCCAGAGACTCAAAAAGCCCTCACAGCCATCCGGCTGATCGCAGAGACCAAAAAGCCTCCACAGCCGGCCGGCCATGAAGGCTCTTACAATTCACACTGCCGATGCCTTAACATCACAGGCTTCATTATCACTTATTTTACCTTGCGCACCCTGAGCACACCCTCGATGGCTTTTAATTTCTCAATGGTAGCCGCTTCCGGCTTATGCTCCAGATCCAGAAGCGTATAAGCATACTTATCACGGCTCTTATTTGTCATGTCCGTAATATTTACGCCCTGGGCTGCCAGAATTCCCGTAATCTGTCCGATCATATTTGGGATATTCATATGAAGCACCGCGATCCGGCTCTCTGCCTGGCATACACCCATATCGCAGGCCGGGAAATTCACGGAATTGCGGATGTTTCCATTTTCCAGATAATCCGTCAGCTCTTTAACAGCCATCACTGCACAGTTATCCTCAGACTCCTTTGTGGATGCTCCCAGATGAGGCGTCAGGATCACACGATCCATATTGGCTGCTTTGGGATTGGGGAAGTCGCTTACATAGCGGGCCACCTTACCGGATGCCAGCGCCTCTGCCATATCGTCATCATTTACCAGTGTGTCTCTGGCAAAGTTTAATACTACCACGCCATCCTTCATCATGTCCAGCTTTTCTTTATTGATCATGCCCTTTGTAGACTCCATAAGCGGCACATGAACGGTTATGTAATCACACTCCTGGAAAATGGTGTCCACATTGGTAATATGCTTTACATTTCTGGAAAGCCTCCAGGCGGCATTAACAGAGATATAGGGATCATAGCCATATACATCCATTCCCAGATGGGTAGCTGCGTTTGCCACTTCTGCGCCGATGGCTCCAAGACCGATGACACCCAATTTCTTTCCCTTTATTTCACAGCCTGCAAAGGCCTTTTTGCTCTTTTCCGTTGTCTTCGCAATCTGGGGATCTGCGGCATTTTCCTTACACCATGCAAGTCCTCCTGCAATATCTCTGGAAGCCAGGAAGAGCCCTGCCAAAACCAGCTCCTTTACGCCGTTTGCATTGGCTCCCGGAGTATTAAATACCACGATTCCCTTCTTGGCACATTCATCCAGAGGGATATTATTCACACCGGCTCCGGCACGGCCTACGGCCAGAAGTCCTTCCGGAAGCTCCAGCTCATGCATGGAGGCGCTGCGCACCAGAACCGCATCTGCCTCTGCCATCTGATCGGTAAAGGTATAATCTGCCGGGAACAGCTCGGTTCCGCAGGCAGCAATTGGATTTAAGCACTGAATCTTTTTCATTTCCCCTGCCCCCATTTCTTCTCAAACTCATCCATAAAGGCTACCAGCTTCTCCACGCCCTCCATGGGCATTGCATTGTAAATGCTGGCTCTCATGCCTCCTACGGTACGATGTCCCTTTAAGTTTTCAAGACCCGCTGCCTTAGACTCCTTTACAAAAAGCGCATCCATTTCCTCATTTCCCGTGATAAAGGGAACATTCATAAGGGAACGGTCCTTCTTTTCCACTGTTCCCTTAAAGAGACGGCTCTGATCCAGGAAATCATAGAGAAGCTTTGCCTTCTTCTCGTTGCGCTTTTTCATTTCCTCCAGACCGCCCATTTCCTTTAGCCACTTAAATACCTTGCCGCAGATGTAAATGCCATAAGTAGGGGGGGTGTTGTACAGGGAGCCTGCATCCGCATGGGTCTTGTAGCGCAGCATGGTGGGTGTTCCATCCAGTACATCCTCTCGGATCAGATCCTCTCTGATAATGGCAATGACCGTTCCTGCAGGTCCTACATTTTTTTGGGCACCTGCAAAAATAAGGCCGTATTTCGTCACATCCACCGGCTCAGATAAGAAGCAGGAAGACTGGTCTGCCACCAGATCCTTGCCCTTTGTATTGGGAAGGGTCCAGAACTTGGTTCCGTAAATGGTGTTGTTCTCACAGATATACACATAGTCCGCATTTTCTGAAATGGGAAGATCGGAACAGTCAGGAATATAGGAAAATGTCTTGTCTGCACTGGATGCAACAGCATTTGCCTGTCCGTACATCCCGGCTTCCTTATGGGCCTTTTTCGCCCACTGTCCGGTGATAATGTAATCTGCTACCCGGTTCTTCATCAGGTTCATGGGAACCATGGCGAACTGCTGGGATGCGCCGCCCTGCATGAAAAGCACCCGGTAATTATCAGGAATCTGTAAAAGGTCCCGCAGATCTGATTCCGCAGCCTTGATAATGTCATCGTATGATTTTGAACGGTGGCTCATCTCCATCACTGACATTCCAGTGCCTCTGTAATCCAGCATCTCTGCTGCAGCTTCCTTCAGAACAGCCTCCGGCAGCACAGCCGGACCTGCGGAAAAATTATAAACTCTGCTCATCCTGTCTCCTCCTTATTCTGGGTGCCTTTCATTTTTTGCCCTGCATCTGTATTTATATATATGCAGACAGTTTTTCACTATGCAGACTGTCCGCCTATATTCGCTTTATCATGATGTAGTGATAATGCATTGAAAACACTATACTCCTTTTTTACGAAATTTTCAAGCATAAATTTCAGAATATTTTTCCTTTTCTCTTAGTATTTCCAAAAAAATACAGCCAGATCAGGAAGGCGACTTAATACCTTCCTGCCAGCTGTATATTTACTATCCAATTTTCAAATCTGTATCATCAAAGGCATCTGCAATGGGTGCTCCCGGAGATACCATGGGAAATACCTTATCATCACAGCCGATCTGACAGTCGATCACAACGGGAATATTCAGGCTGATGGCCTCTCTTAAAACCGGCTCCAGCTCCTCCTTCTGGGTCACACGGTACGCCTTTGCGCCCATGGCCTCTGCAATCTTTACAAAGTCCACTGCATCATTGAGCACCGTCTGGGAATAGCGCTTTCCGTAAAAGAGCGTCTGCCACTGACGCACCATTCCCAGCACATGATTATTTAATATCACCTGAATCACAGGGATATTGTAACGGGTGGCAGTAGCGATCTCGTTCATATTCATGCGGAAGCAGCCGTCTCCGGCAATATTGATCACCGTCTTGTCCTTACAGCCCATCTTGGCTCCAATGGCTGCTCCCAGGCCATAGCCCATGGTTCCCAGACCGCCGGAGGTTAAAAGGGATCTGGGATAGCGGTATTCATAATACTGGGCCGCCCACATCTGATGCTGTCCCACCTCAGTGACGATCACAGCGTCTCCCTTTGTCATCTCATTGATGGTCTGTATGATAAACGGCCCTGTAAGCACAGACTTGTCGTAACGCAGAGGATACATATCCTTCATCCGCTCAATATGGGCGATCCATTCGTCATGGTTGATGGGATCCAGCCTGGCATTGAGCTTTCTCAAGATGACCTTGGCGTCTCCGATGATCCGGGCATCCACATGGATATTTTTATTGATTTCCGCACGGTCAATATCAATCTGGAGAATTTTGGCATTTTTTGCAAATTTGGAGGCATTTCCCGTCACGCGGTCGCTGAAGCGTGCTCCCACTACGATCAGCAGATCTGCCTCTGTGATACCGAAATTGGAGGTTTTTGTGCCGTGCATGCCTACCATGCCTGTATAAAGCTCATCGGTGCCGTCATAAGCACCCTTTCCCATCAGGCTGTCCGCCACTGGAGCCTGTATTTTTTTGGCAAATGCCCGCAATTCCTCCGATGCATTGGAGATCACAGCTCCGCCTCCTACAAAAATAAAGGGCTTCTGAGCTTTGCGGATCATGGAAATAGCCTGCTCCACATCCTCCTCTAAAATGGAATCGCTCTGACGCACAATAGGCTCCGGAGCCTGAGGCTCATATTCACATACAGCCGCAGTCACATCTTTTGTGATATCGATCAGCACCGGGCCGGGCCGGCCGGTCTGGGCTATCGTGAAAGCACGGCGAATCACCTTTGCTAGCTTATTTATATCTTTTACAATGAAATTGTACTTGGTAATGGGCATGGTAACGCCTGTAATATCAATCTCCTGGAAACTGTCCTTTCCCAGCAGGCTGTTAGCTACGTTGCAGGTAATGGCAACTACGGGAACGGAGTCCATATAGGCGGTGGCGATTCCTGTTACCAGATTGGTCGCACCAGGGCCGGAAGTAGCCAGACACACTCCTACTTTTCCTGTGGCTCTGGCATATCCGTCTGCCGCATGGGAAGCGCCCTGCTCATGAGAGGTAAGAATATGGGTAATCTCATGCTGATGCTGATACAGCGCATCGTATATATTCAGGATGGCTCCGCCCGGATAGCCAAACACCGTATCCACTCCCTGTTCCTTTAAACATTCAATAACGATTTCTGCCCCCGTCAATTTACTCATAGTCCTGTTACTCCTTCTCAAAGGGATTTTGATTTTATCTTCTTACTGCTTTACCTGAAGGATAGCGCCCTTGTCCGCGGAGGTCACAAGGGAGGCATATCTT
This sequence comes from Clostridium sp. AT4, assembly GCF_001517625.2. Classification (GTDB taxonomy): domain Bacteria; phylum Bacillota; class Clostridia; order Lachnospirales; family Lachnospiraceae; genus Enterocloster. The sequence goes on from NZ_LN999827.1 coordinate 228,289, forward strand.
GCCAGATACCCCGAGGTCACCTTCGGTTCTCTGGGCTGCCATTTTGCCCTTCTTGCTTCCAGCTCCTCACCGGATACAAGGACATTCAGGGAATGATTGTCAATATCAATGGAAATCCGGTCCCCTTCTTCCACCAGTGCAATAGGGCCGCCCACTGCTGCCTCCGGGGATGCATGGCCGATGGAAGCGCCTCTGGAAGCGCCGGAGAACCGTCCGTCCGTGATCAGAGCTACCGTAGAGCCCAGTCCCATTCCTGCAATAGCGGAGGTAGGATTGAGCATCTCTCTCATACCGGGGCCGCCCTTGGGGCCTTCATAGCGGATCACAACTACATCTCCCGCAACGATCTTTCCTCCCTTGATGGCTGCAATAGCATCCTCCTCACAGTCAAAGACTCTGGCCGGACCTTCATGCTTTAACATCTCAGGCGCAACGGCAGAACGCTTTACCACGGCGGAATCCGGGGCCAGATTGCCCTTTAGGATGGCGATGCCGCCGGTCTGGCTGTAGGGATTTTCTACCGGGCGGATCACCTCTGGATTTAAGTTTGGACAATTCTTTATATTTTCTCCCACGGTCTTTCCCGTTACGGTCATGCAGTCCAGATTTAAAAGTCCCTTCTTGCTGATCTCGTTCATCACCGCATAGATGCCTCCGGCCTCGTTTAAGTCCTCCATATAGGTAGGGCCTGCAGGAGCCAGATGGCAGAGATTCGGGGTTCTGGCGCTGATCTCATTGGCAATATCCACGTTTAAATCCACGCCCGCCTCATGAGCAATGGCCGGAAGATGGAGCATACTGTTGGTGGAGCAGCCCAGGGCCATGTCCATAGTCATAGCATTCATAAAGGCTTCTTTTGTCATAATATCCCTTGGTCGGATATTTCTGCGGTACATCTCCATAACCTGCATGCCGGCGTGCTTTGCCAGCTTAATACGTTCGGAGTAAACAGCCGGGATGGTTCCGTTGCCCTTAAGCCCCATTCCCAGAACCTCTGTTAAGCAGTTCATGCTGTTAGCTGTATACATGCCGGAGCAGGAGCCGCAGGTAGGGCAGGTTTTTCTCTCGTATTCTTTTACGTCTTCCTCGGTAATGGTTCCGGCTGTATAGGCACCCACTGCCTCAAACATGCTGGAAAGACTGGTCTTGTGTCCCTTTACGTGGCCTGCCAGCATGGGGCCGCCGCTGACAAATACGGTAGGCACATTGATCCTGGCTGCAGCCATCAGAAGCCCCGGCACATTTTTATCGCAGTTGGGAACCATAACAAGGGCGTCAAACTGGTGGGCCAGCGCCATGCACTCTGTAGAATCTGCAATCAGGTCTCTTGTTACCAGAGAATATTTCATGCCGATATGACCCATGGCAATGCCGTCGCAGACTGCAATAGCCGGAAACACCACCGGAGTACCTCCTGCCATGGCTACGCCCAGTTTTACAGCCTCCACAATTTTATCCAGATTCATATGGCCCGGCACGATCTCATTGTAGGAGCTTACAATACCCACCATGGGCTTTTTCATCTCTTCTTCCGTCATTCCAAGGGCATTAAACAGGGAGCGGTGAGGCGCCTGCTGCATACCGGTCTTTACTGCATCACTTTTCATATGTCCGATCTCCTTTTATGGGGTTATTTCTGTATTTAAGCCTCTGTCCGGCAGATGCGCGCTGCAATCTGATCGCCCATTTCTCTGGTACCCACCTTTTTGCAGCCTTCAGCCATAATATCGCCTGTGCGGTATCCGTCCTCCAGCACCTGGCGGACTGCCTCCTCCACTGCATCAGCCTCCTGATCCATGTCAAAGGAATACCGCAGCATCATTGCGGCAGAAAGTATCGTCGCAATGGGGTTTGCAAGATCCTTTCCCGCAATATCCGGCGCGGAGCCGTGGCTTGGCTCATAAAGGCCGAAGCGGGTTTCATTTAAGCTGGCGGAGGACAGCATACCGATAGAGCCTGTGATCATGCTGGCTTCGTCGGAAAGAATATCGCCAAACATATTTTCCGTAAGGATCACGTCAAACTGCCCCGGATTCATCACCAGCTGCATGGCGCAGTTGTCCACCAGCATATGGGACAGCTCTACCTCCGGGTAGTCCTTTGCCACTTCCTCCACTACCTTTCTCCAGAGCCTGGAGGAATCCAGCACGTTGGCCTTATCCACGCTGGTAACCTTTTTGCGCCGCTTCATGGCGATATCAAAGGCTTTTACCGCAATACGGCGGATTTCCTTCTCATTGTAGGTAAGGGTATCCACGGCTGTCATAACCCCGTCCACCTCTTCTGTATGACGTGCTCCGAAATACAGGCCTCCCGTGAGTTCCCTCACGATCACCATGTCAAAGCCGTCTCCGATGATTTCTTCCTTTAAGGGACAGGCCTTTGCAAGCTGGCTGTAGAGATAGGCCGGACGGATGTTGGCAAAGAGTCCCAGTCCCTTGCGGATGGCTAACAGCCCTGCCTCAGGACGCTTATCCGGTGCCACATCATACCAGCGGGAATTTCCCACATCTCCTCCCACTGCTCCTAAAAGGACTGCGTCACTCTCTCTGGCAGTCTCCATCGCCTCATCTGTAAGGGGCACTCCATATGCGTCAATGGAACAGCCGCCCATCAGGATCTCTTTATATTGAAAGCAATGACCATATACTTCTCCCACACGATCCATCACCTTTTTGGCTTCTCTTACAATCTCAGGACCAATCCCATCTCCGGGAATCAGAGTTACATTATAATCCATTCCAGCATTCCCCCTTTATTACTATTCGCTCAGGTTATATCTTTCCTATCGCTGACAATTTCTTTTTATCATATCTCATAAAGGGGTGTATTTCAACCGTTCTGTCTGAATTTTTGTACTTGCAAATATACAATTTTGGAATTGCCTGTATAATCAAAAGTTATACCGCATTTATCTTCTACCTGAATTCCCGGATCATGCAGTACTGCTTAAGGTCAAAGTTTTTCTGTACAATTCCAAAGATCTTAAAGCCGAAATGCTCGTACATGGGAACATTGGCCGGATTATGTGTTTCAAGAGACACCATCAGGTGATGAGACTGAGCGTATGCGATCACCTCTTCCATGAGAACAGCCGCCAGCCCGTGGTGCTGCATAGTGGGGCGTACTGCCAGATAGATCACATGAAGGCGTTCCTCCTGATGAAGCTGATCGGTCCAGCGGGAATTTAAATAATCCCGCCCTTTTACAAAATTCCACAGTGTCTTTAAACTGGGATCTTCTTTTATCAGATACTCGTCCGTTCTCAGGCCGGCCCAGGCCTCTGCCAGATAAAAGGTCAGAGGATTATAGGGTTCCGATTCATCTGATACGACCAACAGAGCATTCATATCAGGACTTTCCGCAAAAATTTCACAGGTTTCAAAAAATTCCGTGAGATCGCATTCAAACAGCTCCGGAAGCAGCCTGTTTCTTGTTTCCTGATCCGGGATCAGCTGGCAGTACAGAGGATCTCCGGAAAAACATTCCACCAAAAGCTCCTGAAGCCTGGGCAGATCCTCTTTTTTTACCCTGTATAATTTATCACTTTCCATATTACGAAAACTGCACCTCCCTGTCAAAAACCTTCAGGCACTCTTCCATCTGTCCGATCAGCTTTTCCACAGAAGCTTCCATATACCGGATATCATCCCGGTAGCACTGTTCCTGGTTTCCTGCTACCTTAAGAAGTCTCTCATATTCATTCTTCAGATCTGCCCCATGGCCTCCAACTGTTTCCTGAGCGTTCTTCAGATCAGTCACAAGTTCAAACAGATTTTCATGGCGTATGATACGTCCTGCTCCCCATTTCAGCCGGTCTGCCGGCTGATTAAGCACATATTCCGTAAAATACCTGAACACCTCACGGTCAAATTGGAAGGCATAACGATTATTGTCAATCCCATATACGGCATCCAGACTGCCCTGAGCATCTCCCTGGCGCAGACAATCCAGTGCCTTGTAAATAGCTTCCAGATTGCTTCCTGCTGCTTCCTGAGGAAACAGCACTTCGTCATGCCAGTTCAAACGCACAAAATAATCCTGTTCCTTTCTGAATATATAAAGCAGGCGGCGGTTAAACTCCCGGCAGCAGCGCTCTAATTTCCGCAGATCGTTCTCTGTTCCTTCCCCCTGTCCATTCTCCCTATCAGCTTCCAAAAGCTCACCATATCTGTGGTTCACAGCCTTTACTCTGTCGTACAAATCTTCTGCCAGTTTCCCTGCCCGGTTCAGCTTTTTTAAAAGTTCTTCCTCACCGGCTCCGGTTCTGCCGCACATATCCGGGTCTACACTGGCTTTTACTGCCTGAAACAATCGTCCAAAGTCCAGCGGAACCACTGCCGCCCGGTCAATGGCAAGTACCAGTCTGCCATAGAGCTCATGGTGGAAACGGAATACGTCCTCCTGATAATACTGTTCATTGTCAAACTGGGAATGGTAATGGGTCTCCATAAACTCTCCCGCACTAAATTCATTTACCATAGACGGGATTCCCGCAATAGCCATGGAAAAATCATCTGACCAGGTCTGGATGGGATATACCACTTCCAGCCCTTCCGGATAAGCAGTCGGTATGTTGTCAATGCGTTTTACAAATTCTTCCATAAACGAAGCATATTCATATGTACACCTCACTCCGTCTTTCGGGCCGTGAGCATGAGCCGGAAGTTCGAAATTTAAGTCTGCAAACACCTTTCCCTGCCATTCCGGCCGGGCTGTGAAGACCTGCTCATAGGCTCCGGCAGACCAGTCATATTTGGAATTCACTACGCCCCACTCCTCCGCAGCCAGCGCGCAGAACACCAGCGTCTTATTCGGCTTATAGCCTGTCTTTAAAATAGCCCTTGCAATGCCAAACATCATGGCAACTGCCGCATTATCATCCTGAAAGCCCGTAAAATAGGAATCGTAATGGGCCGATAGCAGGATCATGGAATCCGTCTCACGCCCTGGGATGCTTCCTACAATATTAAAGGTTTCCTGATCTCTGATGACCGAAGAACAGGCGTCAAACAGCACCGTTGTCTCCCCATATGCCCGGTGTCCTTCCGCTGCCGCCAACGCCAGATCTGCTTTGAGCACAGCTGCGTCCGCCTGAGAAATAGAAAAAGCAGCAGCCTCCTTCGGTCCTGCGATATCCTGCGCATTTAAGGCCGTATTATGTATTTCCCCATATCCGTTATCCTGAACTGCGATCAGAGCCGCCGCTCCCTTTAAATGAGCCTGATAGACCGGAAAATTGATCCACCACTCTTCTCTCTGATTGATATCAATGAGGACCAGTTTGCCTGTGACATCTATATTTTCATACTGTTCTGCCGTTCCCCGGCCCAGATATACCATGGAAAACTTCTGAAAGCCTTCTGTATGAAACTCTGTCTGGTATGCTCCCAGCTGAAATTCATGCTCCTTTCCTTCACGGTCTTTATAGCGCAGCACTGCATGGTGGAAATCCCAGCTGTCCACGCAGATCTTATCCTTATGCACATCCGAAAGCCCCAGACGCTTCATTTCCTCAAACAGAATATCCCCGGTCTCAAGCTCTGCTTTGGATCCGGCAGTCCGGTATCCCAGTACAGGATTGGTTTTTGGTTCCTCCATCCTCTTTTCCAGACGGTAGGAATATTCTGTATCGACTGCTTCGATCAACTTCTGTTCCCAATTCTTCCATTTATCCATTTTCTGTTACCTCACTTGCTTCTTGCCTGTTTTGTAAACGCTTTAAGGAAAAAAGGCGCGGCCGGAGTTTCCTCCTGCTGCACCTGATGTTCCATTTTTGTTGACAGCCACCTCTCTTCTACTGAGCAATTTTGGCTCCGTCCTCTCCTACCAGATAATGATCCGGAGTAATGCAGTTTGTGAGCATATCTCCATTTTCAGAGCAATAATACTCCTTTTCATTCCAGGGAATCCATCCTGTCTGCATATAGCCCTCTGCGTCAAAGAAATACCACTTATGTCCAATTTCCAGCCAGCCTCCGGCAGGATACGTTCCGTCTCCCTGATCATACCACCATCTTCCGTCTTCTGTCTGTTTCCACTCACCGGCTGCTCCTGATCCTCCCTCTACTCCTGCGCCATCCGGATTCTCCCGGAAGGCAGCGGCCTGCCCACCATTTACATAGATGGTGTTGGAGGAAACCCACTCGCCCTTAATGGTCGGATCAAACTTATTCACAGCACGGACCTTTACCATGTAAGATTCATTTGGCTTTAACATGCGCTCCCGGCAGTTGATGCTGTTTGTCTCCGTTGTCAGGGAAGCTCCTACAATTTTATCTCCCCTGTATACTCTCACTTCATAACTTCCCGCTGTGCCGATGACAGGCCATGACGCAATCCCTTCCTGAGAAAGCGTTACACCTTCCATATCCTTTAAGGAATTCTGCATGGAAGGAAGGGTAACATCCAAAAGCAGTGTTTCACTGGAGTCCTGTCTGGTAGCCTTTTTAAACTCAGCTCCACCCTTCAGGGTAATCTTATCCGTTCCAAGAGATGTAAAATAATAATCGTCATTGGCAGTAAGCATAATCCGGATTTCCGGAACCGTATCCTCCGTCCATCCAAACCCTTCGTTCATTACCTCATAACCGTCTACATTGTAACGGCTGCTGCTGCTTTCAATTTCAATCGTCTCATCGCCATAATCTGTATCTGCCTCAATATCCGCCTTGATTGTCAGTGAAATAGATGTGATCTTTTTACGGCTTGCTCCATAAACAGGAACTGTTATACAGGCTGCCAAAAGTCCTGCAGCCAGTCCAAAGGCCAGCCTCTTTTTTAAATGTATCATATGCAAACCTCCCTGTTCTTGTATATATTAGATGCGATCCTATCACTAGAATATAAATTTTCACATGGAGTGTCAATGAATTTTTCCTTACAATTCCATTTGCCTGTCATTCCTTTTTATCGCGTTCCCACACAAAAAAAGCTCCGCCAGCTGTTCTCCTGACGAAGCTTTCTTCCTATTTCGCGTAATCGGTTACCCTGGATTCACGGATCACATTTACCTTGATCTGTCCCGGATATTCCAGTTCGCTTTCAATGCGCTTGGATACTTCCCTTGCCAGCAATACCATATCGTCATCGCTGATCTGCTCAGGAACAACCATAATACGAACCTCACGGCCTGCCTGAATAGCAAAAGATTTGTCTACTCCCTTAAAGGAGTTTGTGATATCTTCTAACTGTTTCAATCTGTTTGTATATGTCTCCAGCGTCTCACGTCTTGCACCGGGTCTTGCAGCAGAAATCGTATCTGCCGCCTGAACGATACAGGAGATAAGGCTGGTAGGTTCAACATCGCCATGATGGGATTCTACCGCATTCAATACAACTGCAGACTCCTTGTACTTTCTGCACAGGTCTGCTCCCAGCTGTACATGGGTGCCTTCCATATCATGGTCAACGGATTTACCAATGTCATGTAACAATCCAGCACGTTTTGCCAAACGCACATCCACCCCAAGTTCTGATGCTAAAAGCCCCGATAACTGCGCTACTTCGATGGAATGCTTTAAGGCATTCTGTCCATAGCTTGTCCTGAATTTCATCCTTCCAAGCAGCTTTACCAGTTCCGGATGAATTCCGTGGATACCAACTTCGAGACAGGCAGCTTCGCCCTCTTCCCGCATATTGTTTTCCACTTCTCTCCGTGCTTTTTCTACCATTTCCTCGATTCTGGCCGGATGGATCCGTCCGTCCACAATCAAACGCTCCAATGCGATTCTTGCTACTTCCCTGCGGATGGGGTCAAACCCGGATAAAACAACCGCTTCGGGAGTATCGTCGATGATCAATTCCACACCTGTCAGTGTTTCCAGAGTACGGATATTCCGTCCCTCACGGCCGATAATGCGGCCCTTCATCTCATCATTGGGAAGCTGTACCACAGATACTGTAGTTTCAGCCACATGGTCTGCCGCACAGCGCTGGATGGCTGTGACAACCAGATTCCTGGCTTTCTTATCAGCTTCTTCTTTTGCCTTGTTTTCAAGTTCCTTGATCAGTTTAGCTGTGTCATGTTTTACGTCTTCTTCAACAGATTTTAAAAGATAATCTTTTGCCTGTTCGGAGGTCAGACCGGATATCCGTTCCAATTCCTGTATTCCCTGCTCATACTGGGCTTCTACCTCAGCCGTTCTTTTGCCGAGTATATTCTCCCTTCTGATCAGATCTGCCTCCTTCTTTTCCATGGCATCTGCCTTCTTTTCAACGTTTTCTTCCTTGCTCAGCACACGCTTTTCATAACGCTGAAGTTCCGCTCTTCTTTCCTTGGTTTCCTTTTCCAGTTCATTCTTTGTCTTTAAAGATTCTTCCTTGGCTTCCAGGAGAGCTTCTCGCTTCTTTGTCTCTGCGGTCTTTAAGGCTTCGTCAATGATCTCTCTGGACTTTTCTTCCGCGCTTCCTACCTTTAATTCATACTGCTTGCGCTCATAGGAACGACCGGCGGAATGGGCAATAAACCAGGTGATCACAGCCGCGATTGCCGCACCGATCATCAAAGTGACCACTATCTGTAACACAGGAGCACCTCCTTATTTAGTTTTCATTGTACAAAATACAACATATTAATTTTATACTTTTTTGTAAAGAGTGTCAAGTCTTGATTTCCCCGGCTTTTGTGCATCCTGTAAAACATTTTTCCTGAAATTACGGCTTCTTCTACTCCTCTTGCCCACTTTGAACCTCTTGCATCACCCTGCGGATCACGTCATAGGAAAAGCCCCGTCTTCCCAAATACGCCCCCAAGCGATTTTTCTCTTTGAGATCAGAAAGATCTGCAGTTCGAAGGCGTTTTTTCAAAAGATTTCTGGCAGCCGCAAGGTCATCCTGAGCGCTTCCTTCCAGAATCCTGGAAATATCCTGGCGGTCCACTCCCTTTTGCTGCAGCTCAAACGCTATCTGGCGGCGGCTTTTTTTCTCCTGATTCATACGGATAAAATTCTCTGTATAGACTCTGTCATCAATCAGACGGTATTCCTTCAGAAATTCCATCACTCTGTTTATAACCTCTTTCGGATATCCGTCACCTGAAAGCTTCGTTTCCATCTGTGCTCCAGTCCTTCCCTGAGCCTGCAGAAGGTAAAGAGCCCGCTCTTTTGCCCTGGGAACCAAAATCTCTTCTAGGATCCGGAGATATACAGTTTCCGGCAGTTCAGAGCCTTCCTGAATATGAAACCGCTCTGCCTCCCCTCTGTATAAAGGAAAAGCAAAGTCCTCCTCTTCCAGGAAGACTTTGCACTTTCTCTTATTCACAGGGGTCACCGCTGTGACCCTCATGCTTCTTCATCCGCTGCCGGTTCTGCCGCAGGATCTTCTTTTGCTTCACTTTGAGAGGATGCAGGCCGGACATTCTCTGCCTGCGCTGCCTTTCTGGCCTCTGCCTCAGCCTCCTCTGCTCCCGGAAGCTGATAGCGCACTCTCACCTGTGCCTCGATCTCTGCACAGATCGCAGGATGCTCTGCCAGATACTGCTTGGCATTTTCACGTCCCTGACCGATTTTGGAACCGCCATATGCAAACCATGCACCGCTCTTTTCCACGATATTTTCCTTTACGGCCAAATCCAGGATATCGCCTGTTTTGGAAATCCCCTTTCCAAACATGATATCAAACTCTGCCTCTTTAAAAGGAGGAGCAATCTTATTCTTCACAACCTTTACGCGGACCCGGTTTCCTACAACCTCCCCTCCCTGCTTTAAGGTCTCTATCCTGCGGACGTCCATACGGACAGACGCATAAAACTTCAGAGCGCGTCCACCAGTAGTAACCTCAGGATTTCCAAACATAACGCCGACCTTTTCACGAAGCTGATTGATAAAGATAACCACACAGTTAGACTTGCTGATAATGGCAGTAAGTTTTCGAAGGGCCTGAGACATCAGACGGGCCTGAAGTCCCACATGGGAATCCCCCATCTCTCCGTCAATCTCTGCCTTTGGAACGAGAGCTGCAACAGAGTCCACGATCACGATATCCACAGCACCGGAACGAACCATGGTCTCTGTGATCTCCAGAGCCTGCTCGCCGTTATCCGGCTGAGAAATATAAAGATTATCAATATCTACGCCAATATTCCGGGCATAAACCGGATCCAATGCATGCTCCGCGTCAATAAAGCCCGCAATACCGCCCCGTTTCTGTACTTCTGCCACCATATGGAGCGCAACCGTGGTCTTACCGGAAGACTCCGGACCGTATACCTCGATAATCCTTCCCTTGGGGACACCGCCCAATCCCAGTGCAATATCCAGACTGATCGAACCTGTGGGAACCGTTTCTATATTCATATTCACACCGGATTCCCCCAGCTTCATCACAGAACCCTTGCCATAGGCTTTTTCAATCTGTGTGAGGGCCGCATCCAGGGCCTTTAACTTTTCTTCCTGATTCATATCTCTGTTTACGCTCATCTTTTCTTCCTTGCCCATATTTTCCTCCTAATGAAATCTCTCTTTCCGTCTGAAACCGGAGACGGCGCTTCGTTCCGAACAAATGTTCTTTTAATATAATCATAGTATAGAACCATCCAAATGTCAACGGATTTTTAGGGTGTATTATTACGTTCTGGTGCAGAATACCGGGGAGAGTGATCTGATTCTGCACGACAGAATGTACGGCTGCGTGCTGTATGGTAAATCCGGGCGAAGAACCCTGACACGGATGGTTTCTCCATCCAAAGACTGGAAAAGCTGTGAAATGACGCTGCAGCACAGGACAGATGGCCTGTGCTGCAGGTTCAGAATAGCATAGATTTCCTGTTTTTGCAAGGGTCTTCCTGACCGGAAGTTTTCCTTTCATCTCCCTTTCATCTTCCTCTGCCTCCAGAAAGGACAAAATAGGTTCCCGGAAAATTTTTTTTCATTGAGCTGCTTATGATACAGGTGATGATAATGATAAAAACAGGCATCAGGATGAACATAAAAAGAGCGCTGGCAGGTGTGGAGGGCAGAATGAGGGCCGCCGTTTTATTGAGCAGGCGGACCCAGGGAAAATGAACCGCATAAAGAAAGAAGCTGTTTTTTATGAGGTCTGCGGCAGGCGGAAGGGGAATGATGCGGATCAGGCATACCGCCGTGCATACCCCCCACAGGCGTGTAAGAACCGTGTGAAGAGGATGGCCATGGAGAGGAGCAGCCGGAAGGCCTGTAATCTGAAGCAGCCAAAAGAAAAACGACAGAATTGTGATCTGGATGAATAAGTGCTTCCACCGTTCCTTAAGAGACTCCGCAGGACGGCGCTCCAGATAATTTCCCAGCTGTTCCCTTCTCAAAGCAAAAAAAGCTGCCGCAGAATAATAAAAAAGAGCATCCAGATTAAGCCAGGGAAACGACACTCCCTTCCATAGACACAGGATCAAAAAGAGCAGAAAAAGGAGACCTCTTACGTTTTTTTTCAAAAGAACATACAAAACCGGAGCCAGGAGAATAAGCAGGATCAGCTGAAACAGATACCAGAACACAGGATTATAACCATAGTGCAGCAGAGCTTTAAGAAACTCCCCGGCAGTAAGCGGAACCGGCGGCTTTCCAATGATCTGACAGATGGCGGGAATCCTGGTTGCCGCAGCATAAGCCCCATAGTACAAACTATTCCAGAGAAGATAGGGAAGCAGGATTGTTCTTGACCGGGATCTCCATTTGGAAAACAGGCTGTTTAGCTGGAAATTTCTGTAAAATAAATACGCAGATATCATAAAAAAACCCGGCACTGCAATCTGAGCCAGCTGACTGGCTGCCAGATGTTCCAGCTGCTGTACCGTTTCCAGTTCCTGTTCCCCCGTTACAAAAAGTTCTCCATTTAAAGAGTGGGCCCATACGACCAGAAGACTGAACAGAAAACTGAGCCAATACACCTTATTTCTGAACCAGTCTTCTTCTGAAATTGTGTTTTGAACCCGTTCCTCCATTTTCCCACCATCCATTTTCCCGCAGCCTCCTAAAGGTGTGTACAAAAGTCGATCAAAGTCAGCTCCTGTATCTGCTTCAAATAGATGAAATTCAGATACAGAACCAAAAAGGGCCGCTTCCCGCAGGAAACAGCCCCTAAACATTGCCGCCTTAGAAATCAGCTTCTATACTGCTCCAGCAGACGGTTAATACGGCTGGTAGGTGTGAGAAGCTCGCTTAAGGAAGCATCATGGTTCAGATTGTCAATGATAAGGGCAATATACTTGCTCATATCTACATTGATATAGTAAGGACGCTGTAAAAGATCCGGCGTCTGATATACCAGATTGGTTGTCAGGATCCGGTCAATAAAGCCCTTTTCATAATATTCGTCAAATCTGGCAAGTCCGTTTGTAAACAGGCCAAAGGTAGAGCAGATAAATACCTTTCTGGCTTTTCTGCGTTTTAATTCCTTGGCTACATCCTGCATGCTCTCGCCGGAGGAGATCATATCGTCAATGATCAGAACATCCTTTCCCTCTACGCTGGAGCCTAAAAACTCATGAGCCACGATGGGATTTCTTCCGTTTACGATCTTCGTGTAGTCGCGGCGCTTGTAGAACATACCCATATCCAGTCCCAGCATATTTGCGAAATAAATAGCGCGGCCAGTACCGCCCTCATCTGGGCTGATTACCATCATATGATCGCTGTCGATCTTTAAATCAGGCTCATTTTTAAGCAGATGCTTTAAGAACTGGTAGATCGGCTGTACCGTCTCAAAGCCCTTTAAATGGATTGCATTCTGAACTCTGGGATCGTGGGCGTCAAAGGTAATAATATTTTCCACGCCCATATTTACAAGCTCCTTCAGTCCCAGAGCACAGTCTAAGGACTCACGGCCGGAACGCTTGTGCTGGCGGCTCTCATAGAGGAATGGCATGATCACATTGATCCTGCGTGCCTTTCCTGCTGCAGCTGCGATGATACGCTTTAAATCCTGAAAATGATCATCCGGAGACATATGGTTTGTCATTCCGAAAAGGGAATAGGTCAGACTGTAATTACATACATCCACCATGATATAAAGGTCATCGCCTCTTACGGATTCCTCAATAATTCCCTTTCCTTCGCCGGAACCAAAGCGGGGGGTAGATGCATTGATAATATAAGAATCTCTCTGATAACCGGTGAAAGCGATGGTAGATTTATGCTCGCTCTCCCGCTCTCTTCTCCAGTCTACCAGATACCTGTCCACCTTATTTCCCAGCTCCGTACAGCTCTTTAAGGGAATCAACCCAAGAGGGCCCACCGGAATGGTCTCAATGACTTTCTCTTCATATAACATGATTTCTTTATCCTCCTGTTTGTACTGCGCGCCAAAAACGCACCTGCCGTTCATTATTATCTTTATACCATCTTTGCATGCATTTCGTCAAGCTATCCCCTCTTTAAAACACGGATATCCCTGCCGTAAAGGGGAATGATCCGATAGCGCATGATCCGGGAGGTCACACGATCCGTGTAGGAATCCCGAAGCTGCTTTAAAGACAGATTGGTGGAAATAATGGTGGAACGGCTCATATTCATACGCTCATTGATGCAGTAAAAAAGCTGCGAAGAGGTAAAGCTGTTATTGAGCTCCGTTCCCAGATCGTCAATGATCAGCAGGTCGCAGTCCAGAATATAGCGATATGTGTCTCTCATATCCTCCGGGGTATCATAGTCGAATTTATTTCTGGAAAACACCTCAAACAGATCGCCTGCCGACAGATAGATCACCGAATGGCCTGAATCGATCAGCTCCTTTGCAATACAGTTTGTAAGAAAGGTTTTCCCCACTCCTGTACTGCCTGTAAAGAGTAGATTCTCCTTTTTTCGGTCAAAATCTGCAGCAAATTCCCGACAGCCTGCCACCACCCTGCGCATATAATCTGCATTGGTCAGCCCAAGCTCCAGAATGATTTCACTGCTGTCATAATAGTCATACGATAATCTGGAAAAATTTTCCTGATCCAGCACATGATCCAGATTGGACTGGGCATAGAGCAGCTTCATCTGAGCCCTGAGAAAGCAGTGACATTTGCGGCCCTGGCGCCAGCCTGTATCCTCACAGTCCGGGCACCTGTAATGAAGCGTAAGATAGTCCTCCGGATATCCTTTGGCGCGAATTAAAATAGCCTTCTGCTCCCTTAAATCTGCCAGTTCTTCTCTAAGCTCCGCTAACGCTCCCGTATCCCCGGCCAAAAGCCGCTTTGCCCCGGCCACAGAACGACTGGCAATCTCCGCTTCCAGTTCCCGGACTGCCGGAATCACCCGGTAAATTTCATTTCTTCGTGCTTCCAGCTGATGCTGGTTTTCAAGCTGCTGCCTGCCATATTCCCGCATGATTGCGTCGTACTGGGAATTACTCAGTGCCATCTCCTGTTCTCCTTCCAGTCTGTAACGCCCTTCCGGGGCGGTTCCTTATGTACGGGGTCTTCCTCCGCCCACCCATTCCTTTACCTGTTTCAACATCAGGGCATCGTAATCTGTATCCCTCTGTTTAAAATTATGGAACTGGTTTTGAGAGTTCTTTTTCCCTCCCCCATCCTTTGATGCGCTGTTATAGCGCTGAAGCCGCTTTTCCTTATCTCCGCCATTTTCCTGTACCAGAGCCTGACGTCTGGCATCCAAAGCACGGACATCCTCCATTTTCTTTACGCCGGCTTTCTTCCAGTCTCTTAAAATACGGTCTGCATACTGAAAGCTGGGGCTGTGGATGGCGGTAATGGTCCGGCTGCAGGCCTCTAAAACGATTTCTCTGGCAAACCCGTACTCCTTAAACCATTTGTCGATCATGGCCTGCTCAGGAGGCGCTGCCTTGCGGTTGTTAATTCCAAAGGCCCGCATGACCGCAAAGGAATCTTTCGAATAAGCTGCTCCCAGCTCCCGTGCCTCCTGAGATGTTTTAATCCCTTTTTCATGCCAGCTCACTGCTACCGTCTCCAGATATCGAACCGAACTGTGGCCGTTCTGGGCACAGTATTCCACAAGATATTCCAGGAGCTCACTGCTCATTCCAAGGCCCTCATAGAGCCATGCAAATACCTGACAGTCTCTTGGTGTAAAAACTTTATTTAAATATTTCTGCGCAATATAAAGAAGCTGGGAAAACTCCTCATCTCCGCAAAGCCGGTTTACCTGAGCCGCAGAATACACTGGAGCACGGTCTGCGCTGGCAGCCGTTTCCTCCTTAGCCTCTGCGCAGGAAGCAGCCGGATCCGCAGCCCAAGGAAGCTCCCCTTCCTGCTTTTTCTCATTTTCTGCCCCGGAAAGAATCCCCAGTTTTTCCCAATAACTTACAGCACGCCGCACATCGGATTCCGTATGATCGAGAGCATCCGCTATAGACTCCACGGTAAGCTCTTCGCCCTGATGACGCAGAATATAAAGATATACTTTTACATATTCCCCATTGGCACCGGCCATATATTCATCTATAAACGCATCTGCCACCATGGTAGCCCCTATGCTCCAGCGGTCCTTCCAGTTCATACTCATTTTCACCACTCCTTGCTGCATTTTCCCTTTTTCTGTCCGGGAAATGTTTGCAGACAGTATATCATATCCACTACTAAAAGAAAATAGGGCCTTCTTTCCACTGCTCATTCTGTGGATAATGTGGATATTGTGGAAAAACCATCCCCCATCTGGTCTCATTCCCCCATAAGCTGTCAATTTTCCGCATAAAACCGTGGTTTTCCAAATCTCCTATCATCCTTTCATATCAGATGATTCATCCACAGTTTTTAGCTCTGTTTCGTGTTGAAAACTATGTGGATATTGTGGATAACTACAGCCCAAGGAGCTTTTCTCCCACTTTTACAATATCTCCGGCGCCCATAGTTATCAACAGATCCCCGTGTATACAATGTTCCAGAATAAATGTTTCAATCTCATCAAAGGACGGAATATAATGGACGCTTGTACCCAGCTTTTCCAGCCGTTCTGCAATATCCCTTGAACTGACTCCCAGTGTATCCGTCTCTCTGGCTGCAAAGATATCTGCCAGTATCACCTCATCAGCACCTGACAGAGCCTGAGCAAATTCATCCAGAAATGCCTTTGTACGGGTATAGGTATGGGGCTGAAATACTACCCAGAGGCGCTTATGGGGATAATTCTCTGCCGCCTTCAGAGTAGCACTGATCTCCTGTGGATGATGGGCATAATCATCAATCACCGTTACTCCGCCGATCTCTCCCTTTTTCTCAAACCGCCGGTCTGTTCCCGTAAATTTTCTGAGGCCTGCAATTACGCCGTCAAAGCCTACACCTAATTCCAGAGCGACAGCAATGGCTGACAGAGAGTTGTATACGTTATGCTCCCCTGTTACTCCCAGAGAAATCCGGTTTACTACCTCTCCCTGCACAATCAGGTCATAGGACGGTCTGCCAAGTTCGTCATATGTAATGTTTCCGGCTGTATAATCACTGGACGGATCCTTTCCGAAGGTGATTACGCGGCAGTTCAGTCCCCGGGTAATTTCCTCCACCCGGTCAATATCTTTGTTGATCACCAGAAGGCCTCCTGCCGGAAGCTTCTCTGCAAACAGACGGAAGGAATGACGGATATCCGCGATATCCTTAAAGAAATCCAGATGATCCTCTTCAATATTTAAAATCACCTCAATGGTGGGATAAAAGGATAAAAAGCTGTTTGTATATTCACAGGCCTCTGTGACAAAGAATTCAGGCCCGCCTACCCGTATATTTCCGCCGATATCCTTCAGGATACCGCCTACAGAAATCGTAGGGTCTGTGCCGCCGGCTAACAGAATATCTGTCAGCATAGAGGTAGTGGTCGTTTTTCCGTGCGTACCGGCTATGGCTATGGACTGCTTATAATTACGCATCAGTTCCCCTAAAAGCTCCGCTCTGGTAAGCTCCGGAAGCCCCTTTGCCCGCACTGCCATAAGCTCCGGGTTGTCGCCATGGATCGCCGCTGTGTAAACCACGGCCTGAATCCCCGGCTCCTGTTCAATATTGGCGGCCCGCTGGCCGTAATAAATCCGCGCCCCCTTCTCTGTCAGATGTCTGGTAAGCTCCGTTTCATGGGCGTCAGAGCCGGATACGGTAAATCCGGCGTCCAGCAGGATCTCTGCCAGCCCGCTCATACTGATGCCTCCGATCCCAATAAAGTGAATGTGTTCCGGTTTGTCAAAATCTATCTGATACATATATTATTCCCTTTCCCTGTGATACGGTATGTATTTGTCTGCTTTCCTTATAATTATATCAAAGTCCGCCGGAAATGTCATATGAAATTATAAAAGCATTCCATATACCCGATAGCCTTTTTACTGCCGCGTTTTATTTCATACAGCATCTGATCCGCCTTATCGGCCAGATCTTTAAATGTCATGCTCCGGCACAGCAGCAATCCCAAAGGATGAAGATACTGCTGCCTTTGTTCATCTTATTTTATCATAAACATATTAAAAAACATAGTTTGCTGTGAGAATACCATAAAACATGTAATGCTGAACTGTTACTAAAACATTCCTCTTGACCTGCTCTGCAACTCATGCTAAACTAGGAGACGCTGTAAAGCCCAAAAATAAGGTCTAAAGGGGCTTTCCGCCGATTTCCGGCGTAAAATGAATCGAGTGTTCGAGACCTTCCACTCGTAAAACAAAACTAAAGGAGACAACTAAATATGAACAGGAAAAAAACAGATTTTCTGGTACACGGTGCATTGATCGCAGCCGTGTATGTGGCGCTGACTATGATGTTCGCTCCCATCAGCTTCGGACCGGTGCAGTTTCGCATCTCTGAAGCGCTGTGCATCCTTCCCTTCTTTACACCGGCAGCCGTTCCGGGACTCTTTTTAGGATGCCTGATCTCTAACCTCTTAGGTACAGCCGTGCTCATGGATGTGATCTGTGGCAGTATTGCCACACTGATCGGTGCAGCAGGCTCCTATGCCCTTCGGCATCACAAGAGGCTGGTATGCCTCCCCCCTATCCTGGCAAATACCCTGATCATCCCCTGGGTGCTGCGGTATGCCTACGGTTCCCCAGATCTGATCCCTTTTATGATGCTCACCGTAGGGATTGGCGAGATTTTGGCCGTTGGGGTTCTGGGAAATGGCCTCTTAGCTATACTGGAGCGTTATAAATATACGATTTTCCGCCAGAGCAGAGCATAAAAGAATGCCGACGCCTTAGCTTGTAATTTTACAGGTTAAGGTGCCGGCATTTTTATTATTTATAATGCATCTACAGCCGCTTTTTCAATCATCAGCCCTTTTTTATAATTTTCCATAAACTGATTAAAGCCCTCTATATCTTCTGGTTCCGGAGCTGCTGTTACGCTCTCTGCCTTTTGAAAAATCCGTTTTTCCAGATAATCCTCTAAAGCTTCCCCTTCTTTTTTATTTATCATATACAGTGCCAGAACTGCAATCCCCCAAGCGCCCCCTTCTCCGGCTGATTTCATAACAGATACGGGAGTGTTCAAAGCGGCCGCAAGGATTTTCTGAGCCGTTCCCTCCGTTTTAAAGATGCCTCCGTGGCCCCATATCACGTCTACCTTCACGCCCTCTTTGTCAAACAGCAGGTCATTTCCGATCTTAAGAGTACCAAAGGCTGCATATAAATGGGTCCTTATAAAATTTGCCAGATTAAACCGGCCGTCCTGCCGGCGCACAAACAACGGACGGCCTTCTGCAAAGCCGGCAACCGGTTCTCCTGAAACATAATTGCAGGCCACCAGTCCTCCGCAGTCCTTATCGCCCTCCAGAGCCTTTCGGAAAAGCCCTCCATACAGCTCATCCCCGCTTATATGAAAGCCAAAGGTATCGCTGAATTCCTTCAGAATATTCACCCAGGCGTTCAGGTCTGAGGTGCAATTGTTGCAGTGTACCATAGCCGCCGGAGCCCCCTGAGGCGTTGCCACAAGGTCAATTTCAGAATATACATTTGAGAGCTCTTTTTCCAGTACAATCATGGAAAATATGGAGGTTCCTGCGGATACATTGCCTGTGCGCGCCTTTACGCTGTTTGTTGCAACCATCCCTGTTCCCGCATCTCCTTCCGGGGGGCACAGGGGGATTCCGGCCTTCAATGTTCCTTCCGGATCTAAAAGCCCTGCACCCTCCTCTGTAAGAACGCCTGCCTGCTCCCCTGCCAGAAGAGGCCGGGGCAGGATTTCCCTGATTTTCCATGGAAACGACCGGTCTGAAATCTTTTGGTCAAAACAGTCCAGCATATCCGTATAATAGGTTCCTGTTTTTGCGTCAACAGGAAACATTCCCGACGCATCATCCACACCCAGTACCCGTTCTCCGGTAAGCATCCAGTGCACATAGCCTGCCAGCGTGGTGATGTATTTAATATCTTTTACATGAGCTTCCCTGTTCAGGATCGCCTGATACAGATGAGCGATACTCCAGCGCTGGGGAATAGGATAATGGAAGTCTTCCGTCAATTCCCGCGAAGCCTGCTCCGTTATGGTATTTCTCCATGTGCGGAATGGCACCAGAAGTTCATCATTTCCATCAAATGCCAGATAACCGTGCATCATGGCGCTGATTCCAATTCCGCCAATGGTTTCTATCTCTGCCCCATATGCTTCTCTTACCTTTGTTTTAAGATCGCCATAGCACTCCTGCATTCCCTTCCAGACTGCTTCCATCGAATAGGTCCATATCCCGTTTTCCAGCCTGTTTTCCCACTGGTGGCTGCCATCCGCTATCAATTCTCCCTCTTCTGTCAGAAGAACGCCCTTGATTCTGGTGGAACCAAGTTCAATTCCCAAAACCGTTTTTCCTGACTGAATCCTTTTTTTTATGTCCTCTATCCTGATTTCTTCCAATTTTCTGCTCTCCTTTAACGGTTATCTGTAAAATAATTCTCCAAGCATAAGATCCCGTTTGAAATTCCTGATTGTAGTATCCTTATCAATATATACTGCCTCTATTCCCATTGCAGCGGCCCAGTCTCCCATCTGCTCTGCTGTGAGGTCATAGGAAAACGCAGTATGATGGGCGCCTCCCGCCAAAATCCATGCTTCCGCACCTGTGCAGAGATCCGGCTCCGGCCTCCAGAAATTTGCTGCCACCGGAAGCATGGGCATGGGTTTTTCCGTCCTCCGGCAGTTAACGTCATTTATGATCAGCCGGAATCTGTTTCCAAGATCTATCAGGGAAACCGCAATTCCGGGCCCCTCCTTACAGGTAAATACCAGTCTTGCCGGATCTTCCCTGTCTCCCATAGATAGGGGCTGGCAGCGGATGCTGACCGTCCCCTCTGCCATGGTGGGGCAAACCTCCAGCATATGAGCCTGCAGAATTCCTTCCTTTCCTTTTACGAAATTGTAGGTGTAATCCTCCAGCATGGACGTGCCCTTTGCGTCCTTCATATCCTCTGTCATAAGCTTCATCAGACGAACCATTCCGGCCACCTTCCAGTCGCCCTCCGCTCCAAAGCCATAGCCCTTCTGCATCAGTCTCTGAATCGCCAGTCCCGGCAGCTGCTTTAATGAACCCAGATCTCCAAAATGGGTTACAATGGCCTGATAGCCCTTTTCCTCCAGAAAACGCTCAAATCCCAGCTCAATCTGTGCCTGAACGGCTGCATGACGCCTGAATCCCTCCGGATCTCTTCCATCCAGTAAAATATCATAGGTTTCATAATATTCATCCACCAGCATTCTGGTATCTGCCTCAGACACGCTGTCTACACACTCTGCGATTTCATTTACCGGATATGTATCAATCTCCCAGCCGAATTTCAGCTGCGCCTCTACCTTATCGCCTTCCGTAACCGCTACATTTCTCATATTGTCAGCTACACGCATAATACGGATACGGCTGCTTTCAACAATTCCTACCGCTGTTCTCATCCAGGATGCAATCCGTTTCTGAACTTCTTCATCCTGCCAGTAGCCTGCAATCACTTTCCGTTCTATTCCCATCCTTGTTACAATATGGCCATATTCTCTGCCACCGTGGGCAGACTGGTTTTCATTCATAAAATCCATATCAATGGTATCATAGGGAATTTCTTCATTAAATTGCGTATGTAAATGCAGCAGCGGCTTTCTGTATTCCCGAAGCCCTAAAATCCATGATTTCGCAGGTGAAAACGTATGCATCCACGTAATTACTCCTGCACATTCCTCATCCAGATTGGCCTCGTTCAGCGTTCGCCTGATCTGCTCATTTGTAAGCAGCGTAGGCTTCCAGATCACTTTATACGGAAGGACTCCCGATTCATTTAAGCCCTCAACCATACGCTTTGAATGTGCAGCCACATGCTCCAGGCATTCATCCCCGTACAAATCCTGAGAGCCCGCGCAAAACCAGAAACTATAATTTTTTCTCTTCAGCATACTGTCACCTCATCTGTTTTTTATTATAAAACTCTGATTCTATTTTACAAAACAGGGCAGAAGGGCACAATTCCATAATCTTGCCACTCTTATTTTAAAGTTACCTGCTGCGACTGCTTACTATTGTCATTTTCCAGAAATACGCTATAATTTTATCAGAACCGCAGCATAAAACCTTCAAATTGCGAGGTGAAAATTTTGAATCTGGACGAAATATGCAGACAGCTTATATCCTCTGCCCCAAGGCAGTTAGAGCCCGGTCATCCTCTGGGAACCAGACTGCTTTCTGTCGAATATTCCAAATCTGCAAAGGAAATCAAGACATATCCCCTGCTTTCTTCCCAGCGGATCTTCTTTCTGTGCTGGGATTTCTGCGGCAGAAATCAGCTTCGCGCTGCCATGTATCCTGCGCCTGACCGCTTCTGCTGCCGCTTTGCCTTCGAAAGCGGAGCTAAAACACAGCGCCATACCCATGACTATATTGAGCTTGGATATGTTGTAAAAGGTAACTTCCGGCAGAATATTTCCGGAAAGGATATCGTATTTCATGAGGGCGATGTCTGCCTCATCGACAAAAACTGTATCCATCAGGATTATCTCTCCTGTCAGGATTCCCTTGTGCTCTTTTTCGGAATTGAAAACAGCATGTTTGAGGAAGTGATAAATGAGCATATTACCACGGAAAAAATCATCACCTTTCTTCAAACTGCGCTGATGAAGCAAAATGACCTGCAGCAGTATATTCATTTTCACCCCGCTGCGAATGCCCGTAAGGAGATTGAGCCCTGCCTTTCCCTTCTTCTGACAGAGCTGTATGAAAATAAAACCGGAGCCTCCTACATCTGCCGCGGTCTTCTTCTGCGTATTTTTAAAATTTTAAGTACAGACTATGATTTTTCCCTTACCAGAGAACAGCAAAAAA
Organism: Clostridium sp. AT4; assembly: GCF_001517625.2. GTDB lineage: Bacteria > Bacillota > Clostridia > Lachnospirales > Lachnospiraceae > Enterocloster. The sequence continues at coordinate 250,482 of NZ_LN999827.1, forward strand.
ACATCAGCTGGTCCGTCTTTGAAGAAGTATGCAGTTATATCCAGACCCACTATCAATCCGTCACAACCCGCGAGCTGATGGAACGGTTCCATTTTCAGAGAGATTACTTCAACCGGCTGATCCGCAGCAAAACAGGGATGACCTATTCGGAGTACCTTCAGAGTATCCGTCTGGAACAGGCAAAACGGATGCTGATTGAAACAGACTTAACCATATCCGAAATTGCCGAACAGACAGGATACCATAATAAAGGATACTTCTACCGGATTTTTACGAAAAAATATAATATGACGCCTGGCGAATACAGAAAATTCATCTGAAATTACTGCCAAACTTTTCATCCTATACTTTCATAGTAATCGTAAGAAGGATAAATATAGCAATCGTAAATACTGAATACAAAGAAATGGTAGTAGATAGGTAAATACCATCCTCTTCCGTTTTTGCATAAGCTGGAATCACAAAGGTCGGCGGAAGGAACAGATACAATATAAGAGCCGTTTTCATTTCAGCCGTGGCAAACATATCCTTTAACAGAATCATAATCACCGCAAGTATAGCACCCTGAATTACCATACGGCCCGCCACGGCCTTTCCGCATTTTTTAAGCACTGCCCGGTCAAAGCTGAGCCCGTATCCCACTACAACCAATATAACGGCTGAAAGGGCTGACGTAATCATATCCTTAGCCGACGTATACAGCGCTCCTGCCATGGTATTTAAAAATGAACCGGCCACCCCCGTCACTCCCACTGCAATTCCCAGAAAAACGCCCCAGAAAACCGGTGAATGAAGTACATTGGAAATCATTTCTGACGGCTGTACCTTCCCGTTTACAGAGGCGGTAAGAAATGCCAGAAATACTGTAAATACAAATATGGTATTGGCAATATCCAGAGTGGCAATATTAGACAGCCGGGCTTCTCCGCATAAAACAGCATACAGGGGATAACCCAACATTCCTCCCTCAAAGCTGGTGACTAAAAAGGGGAAAAATATTCCTGCCGACGGGACAGCTCTTTTTATGAGCATTCCTATGATAAAAGCAGCGGAAAGCGCCAGAAGCATTATTCCTATGACGGCAATAGTAGCTGATGTGTATTCGGTGGTTGCAAGCGTATGAAACAGCAAAACCGGCAGCATCAGGCTGGTTGCCAGTGTCTTTAATCCCTCCATCCCCTCTGTGGTAATCATCTCTGTTTTTCTGCAGAAAAATCCAATTAAAACCATTAAAATAACCGGGGAAATTTTTATTAAAACCATAATGCTTCTCCTTTGATTCTTGATAGATAATAGGCGTTTGCGAAACACCATAAGCTGCATAAATACGGCATTTTTTGTTTCTAAAATAAAATATCTCCTCAAGATTTATGGTAAAATAGAGCTGCGAGAAACTATCAACCAATCCACCTAAAGGAAATATACCTATATGATAGCATATAAACAACTCACTTGGACATAAATTTTTGATTTTTGATAATTGTCAGAATAAATTCGACAAGGACAACTATCAGTTTCTTTCACTTTTCGATGAAGCTATTGACGGGAAACAAGATTTCTCCTGTATACATAAATCCAGTAAAACAGGTTAAATTATGTTTTCAGGACAACTTTCATATGTGGCAGATCTTTAGGGAGTAGTTTTCAAAATTATCTCCCACTCTTCATCTGTTAGTTGCTTTTTTCCACAGTTGTATTGTCCCATAATTTCTTTCATCCTCGATTCATTGCTTCCTCCCATGATAAACATTGCGGGAAAAGAAGAACGGAGAACATATTCTGCCATAATCCACGAAAGAGAATACTGCTTTTTTTTCATCAGCTGTTTAAGACGATCTGCACGAATTCTGTTTACAGGCGTATCATATTTTTTTCTTGTATCAGAGCCTAGCGCGCCTGAACCGCCTCTTATATATAAAGGAAAATATCCCTCTGCCTGGGCAGAATAACCGTAAACTGGTATTTGCAGCTTTTCGTAGGCCATGTATTCGCTATTATCCATACAGACAATCGTGGAATCTCCCCAATCAGAGGGAGTGCAGATACCTAGACCATACTGGATCTGGGATGCCACAGCTCCTGACAAACCATGGGATGCCGCATATTCATTCGCTTCCATGATACGTTTCGCCGTCCAGTTGGAAACACCAAAATAGCGAATGTATCCCTGACGAATCCACTGGTTCATCCTCTCTACGATTTCTCCCGGAGAAAAGCGAAGATCATCGCGGTGAAGCCAGTAAAGATCAATGTAATCGGTCTGAAGAGCCGTCAAACTGGCTTTCAGATCCTTCTCCAGATTCTCCTGACTCAGATCTCCTCTTGTTGCATTATATCCTCTGGGCTTGATACCTCCCTTGGTTCCCAGAAAAACAGACTCACGTTTCTTGCCGGAAAGCCATTTTCCAATTGCCTTTTCGCTGGCACCGGCACCGCCTGGAATCCAGTCGGCGTAACATCTGGCAGTATCAATCTGATTTCCTCCCATGGATACAAATGTATCGAGCAGACGTTCGCTTTGCGTCTGAGAAATCCTGCTTCCAAAGTACATGGTTCCTAAAACAATGTTTGATACCGGGACACTGCCCGGAAGTGAAAGTTCATTCGTATCAGCCATAGTCTGTTCCTCGTTTAAATTTTTGTTTCAGGTATTTTTGTGAATTTCCTGAATTGGAATTTCTATCAGAGTTCTCCCTGTTTTGCGGACATGTATCTCAACCTCACGATTATGGTCCTTTGTTTCATATCCTTCAGGAAGAAGCACATGATATATACTTTCCGTTTCAAAAAGGTGTTGCATCTCAAAGATCAACGTTTCCTTTTCGATCTTTAGAACCTCTGTTTCCCCGCCTATAGAGTAATGTGCCGTACTTTTGACGATAAAAGGCATTGCAGGATCATATTCCTGAATTTTAAATACAGCACTGCCGTGAGGCAGTATTACGCCCATGGATACAGTATCCCCGTATTTTATATCTGTCTGATAACATCCAGAATAGAATTCTGCCACAAGATAAACGCGATCCTTTTTTAAACCGGATATCGTTTTTTCTGTCAGCTGAAATGCGGCAGGTATTTCTGTTTCATCATTCCAGTTTATGAGTACGAAGCTATGCCACTTTTTTTCCGGCAAATAGATATCAGCCATATTCGGAAAACGGCATTCGCCAAAAAGATTTCTCACCTCTACCTTCCGTTCCATAACAGGGAGTATATGCTCCAGCTGATAAAGCCGGTCATTATCAATGGATGCCAAAGGCTCTGTGGAACATATGAGACCACCTCCCAGGTACTGGTTAACTACAGTTGTCTTTACTTCTTCCTCATTCAGCAGTCCCAGAGTCAGTCTCAGCCCCCGCGTCATTTGCTTTTGTCTGCGTACCATCAGGGCGTCAGGATCATTATTCCACCAGCTGTTCATATAATAACGGAGCATATTTTGTTTCACGGTAAAGGGTTGGGCCTTACCATCCCGGTTGATGTTCGATTGCCACATAGACAGAACATCGGCGCTCATTCTCTGTCCATCAACCAGTCCAATAATAGGATCGTAAAGACCTCCGCACATCAGAAAATAAGAATCATTGCCCATCCCTTTGCGTACAGCCTCTGTCGCCCGGAAATATGCCTGTACCAGTGTAACTGTTTTATCAAAGAAATCTGCATCTTCATATAAAACGGCAGCTCTGGTAAAATCCAGTTTATGATAGGTATAACCCCAGTCAAAGGTTAGTTTTTTGTAAAGTTCTGTAAAATACGGATAAACCTCAGGGTTGGTAATATCAAAGACCTGATATACGGTATCATTCATATGGAACAGGCAGGGAACTCCTGTTTTGTCACGTAAAATCCACTTTGGATGTTTCTTCCATACAGATGCCGTTTCATGTGCAATAAAAGGACTGGTCCAGATACCCGCCGTCAAGCCTGCATTACGGATTTCCTGTGCCACTTCTTTCATGGAACGGGGAAATTTTTCATTTGGTTCCCATTCTCCCAAAGTAATTTCCCAGCCTTCATCTACCTGAAACACATCAAAGGGCAGCTGCTTTTTCTTTATTTCTGAAAGAGAAAGAGCCACATCTTCATAGGTCACTGTCAGTCCATAGTAATACCAGGTGCAAAATACAGAAGGTGCTTTTGAATGATATCTGGCATTGTATCGTTCTGCTTTTTCCATAGAAAAATCCCGGATGAGCCGGTTTTCATCTTTTCCGGAAGCGATAAGAAGCTCCTCTCCCTCAAAATTCTTTCCTGGTTCCAGCACAATATTGATAGAAGAACATCCGCAGACTATAAGACCTTCGTCAGCCTGCTGTTTATATTCTGCTGCAATACAACAATCTACAAAACAGTTTCTTCCTGTCATAAACCCCCAGAGCATTGTTGTATCCTGATAATGAAATAAAGTCAGAGAATCGCTATGAATGATCTGCGATGCATTATTTTTCTGGTCTCCCGTTTCTGTCATACCGCCTGTTCCGTCTGCCAGCCGTCCATCCCGTATTCCAGGACAAAATACAGTGGGAACATCATTTTTGTGACGTCCCTGACGGTATACAAGAAAATTCTCAAGGTTCTGTTCGAAGAGTGTAAAATCCTTTTGATCCTGCACCCGAATGTAATTCATCTCTCTGAGAATAACAGGATGTGTTCCTGTGTTTTTCACTTTCATGCGCAGCCGCATATTTCCGTTCTTCTCACGTTCTGTCATACAAACTGCAAGAAGATCTTCATTCTGTCCGATCCCTTTCTCCAATGAAAGCTGTCTTTTCAATCCATCTTTTTCATACACTATATCCTGAGAAAAAATAAGCTTTATATTTTCGCTTTTATACTCCATATTAAATTTCTCCAGTTAAAGGGATGCTGTCAGCACACCCTGAAATTCGTTAAATTGGGTTTCCTCTGTTTTTTTCATCATAAGGGTAAGAGTCCCATTTTCAGAGAATACAAGTTTAAAATGAATGGCCGCCACTAATTCATCAGTTAGTTGGGAGCAGATGTAAAGGGTATCCCTGTCACACCAGGTGGCTGATGATACGCACAGCTGTCTGTATTCAGGAAACAGGCAATTCCTGTGTTTTCCTATGCCAAAAAAAATCTGATGAGTTCCACGCTCATTTTCATATTCCAGAATTCCCTGTTGCTTATTTTCAAAAATGACCCGCAGTCGCTTAAATCCGTTTTTGTTAGGATAAAAAAAGTAATTTTTTCTATCTATAGTTTCCTGAAGATTTTCTTTGTTTTGTACGTTCAATACCGGCAGTGTCAGATTTGCCAGCCTGTTTTTCATCATTTTCTGCAATCCGTCATCTTCAGGAAGCATATCATCTGATAATGTTTCAAAGATCTCTGTGCGGATACTATGAATAATCATATCATCACCGTTTGGAATTCCCTGGGTGTCAGAGGTCATTACAATAACCATATCCTGCTTGGGGAAACACAAGGTGTTCTGGCTTCCCATTCCCAACATGGCGAAACCATTATCCGGCATCTTCCAGAACTGATATCCGTATCCCCAATCTCTGGTGGAACTCATAATGGTAGGTGTCTGAAAAGCCAGAGCCTGATCCAGATATTCCTTCGGATACACCTGTTTTCCTTTTGACTGTCCATAATCATCCGGGTGTTTTCCTCCATTCAGGATCATCAGTCCCACCCGCATCATATCTATTGGTTTTGCCATCAGTCCTGTGCCACCCATAGAAACGCCAAATGGATCTGGCATAATATAGCTTTCTTCGGAAAAGCCGATCTGACGCAATAGCCTGTCCTTCAGAAAATCCAGCAGTTTCTGACCGGTTAATTTTTCTACCAGCGCGCAAAGCGTATGGGAAGAAGATGTATCGTACATAAAAACAGTTCCTGGGCGATGAGTTGGAACGGTCTGGAAAAAACTTCTGACCCAGTTTTCCGTAGAGCTGGTTTTATTATAGGTTGTCATGTTATGGCAGGTTTCCATTTTCAGCATATCTTCTATCGTCATTTCAGTCATCCAGGGATGTACCTTTCCCGGAAGATATTCCGGGAAATAATTGCAAATTTTATCCTGAAGGCAAATTCGTCCCTCAGATACCAAAAGGCCAATAGCCAGAGAGGTATAGCTTTTGGTCTGTGAAAACATACGATGCAGCGTATGTCTTTCATAGGGCTTATAGTAGGCTTCCAATACTAAATATCCGTGTCTTGCAATGAGGATACTGTGAACGGGTATTTTCTGTTCTTCTAATCGGTCAATAAAACGGAGCAGGGAACGGGAAGAGATTCCCTGCTTTTCTGGTGTACTAATTTTCATGATACGTTCACTCTCCTTTTTGACGCTCTTTTTTACTGAAATCCAGATAGAAGTTATCTGGATAAGCATATTCGCCTCGATAATTAGACGCATTGTAAATCGGGAATTTTACAGGGTGGTAACTTTGGGGCCTGGGGCTGTCTTCCTGTGTATAGATATACATACTGTGGTAATCCCATACTACCAGTTCATCCCGTTCGTCACCGGTCAGATTGATTGCTTCACAGCACAAAGTCGGATGTCCATCATCAGGGAAGGAGACAGATCGAATACCCTTCCCATTCATCAATCCGCCATTGAAGGGATCTGCATTGATCAGGATTAGTTCCTGTCCGCTGCCGTCCCAATTTACAGGACACAGAATATTGCCGTTCATTTTATTTTCTATCTCCCATAATTCTTTCCCATCTGAATCATAAAGGTAAATTACACCCTGATGTCCCCAGAAATTTACCACCGCAAGCTCAAATCCAGGTCTTTCCGGACAATAATTGGCTACGCTGACTCTTTGGGCGTGGCCAATCAGATCTCTGGTTACTATATTTCCATAAAAATCACCAATAAAAAAACCCTGGGTTCCGGATACACAGGCAAAATATCCCGTTCCATCTCCGCGAAATTTTCCGGCTACTATTTCATCGGTATGATCTTCTGTGATGGGATAGGTCCAAAGCTCACATCCGTCTGCATCCAACATGGTATAACCCACCAGCACTTCATCCCGTCCGTCTCCGTTAATATCCACTGGCAGCGGACAATGCCCCGTGTTTTTATGACTTCGGTATTTCCATAGAAGATTTAAATTTTCATCGAGAGCGTAGACACGGCAGTATCGATCCTTGATCAGAATATCTGCCGGTCGGTCTTTTCCTCTGAAATTGCAGATACGAATGCCATCCGGGTTGATTCTGTCAAAGGCGTAGATTTGATAGGGCACTCCGATTAGTTCACTGTCATTGTCATCAGAACAGGGGGTTTTTACTGATTTTTTTATTTTTCCGGTGGTTCCTTCCAGAATCTGAATTTCAAAATTTCTCCCTACAATTACCTCATCTTTTCCATCTCCGTCGATATCATATATCTGAAATGGCATATCAGCAGAAACCTTTCCCAAGATATTCGCATTAATCGAAGGCTCTCCCAGCTGCCACAGAACACGGCCTTCCAAGTCAATAGCTGTCAGACAGCTTATAAAACCGTAGGCATCCCGGCTGATACGCTTCTGCATCTGTGCCAATACCACAAACCATTCGTCTGTTCCTGTCAGATGGCCGAAACGAACCTGTCGGCTGGTGCCGAAATCCTGAAGGTCAATGGTTTTCCACAGTTTCATGGCCGGATGAGAAGACATCTCGTTTTCTTCCAATTCCTTTGCCTGTCTTGTACGTTCTTGGATTGCCTGAAATTCTTCCGTTGATACCAAAGTTTCAAAATCAGTAAATTGAGAAGGACAATCTGCGGTAATTCCTACCCTTCCGCCTCTTAAAGCCTGTTGTACAGAAACAGAAAACAGCAGATGTCCATTGATACGGCAATCCACATATCCTTCATGACAGATTGCCTCCAAAAGGTAAAATTCATCGCAGCCATGAGGAAATTCTGCTTCTGCCAAAGTCATTATATCTTCTTTGTGACGATAAGAAAGAACAGCCCTGTCTCTGTTTTCCAGACAGAACGCCAGTGTATCGATACTGTCTCTCATACAGAAAACGATTCCTGCTGTACCTTTCGTAGAAAGACGTCTCAATTTTACGGATACCGTATATTCCCCCCACTCTTTTTCTCCTGTTTCCAGAGTTGGAAATATTCTGTGAGGCCTGTTTTTTTCGATCCTCATAGATTCCATATAATGAACCCCCTGATATTCGGTAATAATCCAGGTGGGGCCCGTACCATTATAGGTATAATTGCAGACCGGATCATACCAGACTCCTCGGTACCCCTCTTCTACAATATAATGATATTCACCGGCAGCAGTATGATCTCTGTCATACGGAAATTCACCAATAGGAAAATCGTGAAAGTCTTCCTTTCTCAGTATTATATCTCGTTTCATTGTATTTCTCCGTCAGTTAAATGGATTCCGGTACATCTACCAGAAACAGGTTGTCATGCCATTCATCTGTATCTGCTGCATACAAAAGCTTCTTTCCATCCCAACTGAACGTAGGGTGACAGTGTGAACGCTGATAATGCCAAGTAGTATTATGATGTGCCAATATCTTCATTTTTGCCGTCCCATCTTCTGCTGGCTGGATCAGAAGAATGTCATCCACTGCATCCCCTGCAAACATGGACAAATCTCCATTGGCAAAATAATGGTTGCAGTAGAAGGGCATATTGATTTTCCGGTATACCTTACCGTCCTTATGGGCAAAACCAAAATAAGGTATCTCTGCGCTTACATGTTCCGACGCATAAACCTGGCTTTTTGAGTTTGAGATAGTTCCATCATGGCCGCCCCGCCGATTGTCAAAGATCACATCTCCGTTTTGCGCCCAGAATTCATGTCCCACACAGTCATCCTCTGTCTGTCGGAAACAAGGCCAGATATCACCTGTATTCATATTGATCATCCAGATTCTCTGCTGTACATAATTCCATGGGCCTTCGTGACAGAACATGGCAATATCTGGATTATCTGGAGAAAACTGAAAATGGCTTAACCAGTGCGTATCCCGGAATACATCATGAAATTCACTTCCATCCAAACGGATAACAGAAACACGTCCATCCTTTGTAGCAAACATTTTCTCTTTAAAACCGGCATAATTAGGACCACCGTCCGGCAGTGCATCCACATCTTCATTTCTGTTGAAGCCGATCCATTGCTTGTCACAGCTGAAGGAAAGATTCTGCAGCAGCATATGATTTTTTTCTTCGTACAGAAGTTTATTTTCTCCGGTCTTTGTATTGTAAAGACGCAGTTGGGAGCCGGTAACATAAGCCACATATTCTCCGTCAGGCGTCTTGGTGATTCTTCCTACCTCTACCCCCAGTGGGTCATCTGTCAGTTGTACCATTTCCCCGCTGTCCAGATCCATTTTAAACAGATTGCATATTTCTGTACCCTCGTGTTCTCTGTTGGACAGAAAATATATGGTTTTTCCATCTAGGTCAAAAGAATTTTCCGTAAAATAAAAATGATAATTTATCCCCTGATTTGTAAGCTGTGTAATCTGTGCACCGCTTTTTTCATCTGTATAAGTCCTCTTTTCGGATGGGTATACTGTTCCGATCATAGCTGTTCCTCCTACTTTTTCCTTTTGCCTTTTTATTTTTTGCGTAAAAGCGGGCGTGCCGGTATAACCGCCGGCGCGCCCGCTTTTTATATTTTGGGTAAAAATTTAAATCTGCTGCAATTTTTTAGTTTGCCATATAATTTGCATAAGCCTCATTTAAGTGCTCTGCCCACAAATCAAGCAGTTCCTTTGCTGTCATATCGCCGGACATTACAGACTGGATACCTGGCTCAATATAGGTAGAATTGATGTTGCCCCATTCAGGCAGATATGCCGGAGAGGTATATGTCAGGCAATTATCCTGACTGGTAGTTTCGATGGCGCACTGGATGTGCTGCATTTCGCTCATCCATTCATCTTCATAGCAGGCAGTATTGGTTGGAAGCTGTCCGATGGACTGATTCCAGAAGCTGTTTGCATAATGATCACACATAAATGTAATCCATTTCCATGCCGCTTCCTGATTCTCGCAGGTATCAAACATACAAAGACCAGTTAAAGCACCGCCGTAATTGATGTATTTGCCGTTGTCTGCTGTAGGAAGCGGATTGGCGGTAAAGCCTTCGGTTCCGCCGAATGCTGTTACATGGCTGCCATAAGATCCAAGGTTGTGTGTAAACATTGCACATACGCCAGAGTCAAAATTTGCAGAAATTTCCTTGTAACCTGCGGTAATATCACTTTCAGGCGTATATTTCCCATACAGTCCAAGATATTTTTCAAGGAAAGCAACTGCCTCATCGCAATTAATAGTTGTCTTTCCATTCGCGTCAAATACTTCATTTGTTCCCAGATAAGAATAAATAAAGTCAATTAATACCGCAGGTGAAGCCGCACCGCCGCGGATAGTATAGCCATACTGGTCATTATCCTTATCGGTTAGCTTCTCGGCTGCCTCAAAGAAATCATCCCAGGTCTTAGGGGCTTCTACTCCAGCTTCTGCAAGCATCTTATCATTTGTCCATAAAGTAATAAAATTGGCAGATGTAGGCATCATGTACAGCTTACCGTCCTTGTTATAGGTGCGGCAGGTTTCCATATACCCCTCTTCCATATCCTTGGAGCCTTCCCAGGAAGTGAACATATCATCCAGAGCTACGCAGTGGCCCTGTCCGATTACTGTCGATGCCCAGGAGTTATTTAAACCGCCTACGTCAGGTGTTTCACCGGCTGCGATTGCTGTCTGGTATTTGGAAAGAGCATCGCTGGAGGAAAGTCCCAGATATTCGATATGGATATCCGGATTTTCTTCTTCAAATTTTTCAATAATTTCCATATAAAACTCGGTACGCTGATCACCTGCATTTTCGTCCCAGAAGGTAACAGTTACCTTATCACCGGAAGCTTCTGATTTTGCCTCTTCTGTCTTTGCTTCAGCAGCCTCTGATTTTGATTCGGATGATGCTGCCGCAGGCGTCTCACTGTCTCCGGAACCACCGCAGGCTGTCAGCGCTGCTGCCATAGCTGCTGCCATTGTGCATGCCAATACTTTTTTCATTTTTTTCATAGTCATCTACACTCCTTTTTATAAATCTGGGATGTCATTATCCCTTAACTGCTCCTGAACTGAGTCCGCCCACCAGATTTTTCTGAACATAGCTGAAAAGGATCAGAGTAGGCACAACAGCGATTACAGCACCAGCCGCCAGCTGTCCATAATTAATACTGAACTCGCCTACCAGATTTTTTAAACCTACAGGAAGGGTCAGCTTATTTTGCTTGCTGATAAACATAAATGAGAAGAGAAATTCATTCCAACAGGAAATAAATCCGTATGCAGCAATGGTAGCGATACCAGGTTTTAATACCGGAAGCAGTACATGCCAGATTGCCCCCAAACGGCTGCATCCATCAATCTGTGCGGCCTCCTCAATGGTATAATCAATTCCTCCTACAAATCCCCGCATCAGTATGGAATTAAATGGGAAATGGAAGGTAGTATTTACAAGCACCAGTGCAAACAGGCTGTTTAACATACCCAGATTCTTAAAAATAATGAAAATCGGTGTAATCAGCATGGCCCCAGGAATGAACTGCGTACAAAGAAGGATCAGCATAAATATATTTTTTCCTTTGAATTTAAAACGGGACAGTGCGTATCCCGTCAGTACGGAGATCACAACAATAAACATTACACCAAATGCTGAAATGAACAAACTGTTTTTAAAATATGTACTGAATCCGCTTTTCGTCCATGCTTCCGAATAATTTTTCAGGGTAAATGCTGCCGGCCAGTATGTAACGGTCTTGGAGGTAATCTCTGCAGAAGGTTTAAACGACGTGGCCAGACACCAGTAAATTGGAAACAGGATAAAAAGCAGTATAACAATAAGAGCTGCGGAAAATGCAAGTTTGAACCATATTTTTTTTGCTTTATGAGTTCCCATTTTATGCATCCTCCTTTCCGTAACCGGACATTTTCAGATAAACTCCAGCAAAGATCAGCAAAATGAAGAAAGCAATCACTGCTAAAGTAGAACCATATCCGTAATTTCCATTTTTTACAGACATATTAGTCATATACATTGTCAATGTGGTCGTTCGGTAAGAAGGACCGCCGCCTGTCAAAGTAAAGATCAGGTCTACATTGTTGAATTCCCACACTGCCCGAAGCAGGGTAGTCAAAATGATAGTATCCTTTAAAATTGGCAGCTTAACCAGAAAAATCTCCTGAAGGGTAGTTGCTCCATCTACAACGCAGGCCTCATGAAGATCGGATGGAATATTCTGCAGTGCTGCGAGAATGGTGATTGCAAAGAAAGGAATACCCCTCCAGATCTCAGCAACTGCTGTTGCCTTAAATACGGTTTTCATATTTCCCAGCCAGGCCATATTTTTAGAGATCAACCCCAGATCCCGGCAGATAGAATTTAAAAGTCCGATATTTTCATTATAGATCAGTGACCAAAGCATAGAAGTTAAAACACCGGATACTGCCCACGGAAAGAATACGATACAACGATAGATGCCTCTTCCTTTAAATTTCTTATCGAGGAGCAGAGCAAGCAATATTCCAAAAACAAGCTGGGAACAAACCTCTACCAGAACCCATTTGACAGATACGCCCAGAGAACGATAAAAAATCTTGTCTCCAAATAAGTTTTCGAAGTTTTCAAGTCCCACAAATCCTTTATCAGCAATTTTGGTTACATCATAGCTCTGCAGGCTGTAGAAAAACACAGTTACCAGCGGATATGCAAGAAATGCCAAGATAAAAAACATTGCCGGCATCAGAAATAAATAAGGCATCATGTCCTTTTTGGCAATGCCGGTCTTTACTTTTAGTCTCATGATTGTTCCTCCCTTCTGATGATTTTATTATATAAAACAGGACATCCTGTTTACAGATTCTTTTCTATATAAAATGTTTAATTTTTTATACTGTATGAGTGTTTTTTGTATTGTTTTTTATATTGTATAAAGTTGATTTGCACAAAATAGAGGCAATAAAAAGGGATGTATTTGGCAAAAAAAGAAGAGCCTTCCTGATCGGAAGGCAAGGTTGCCGAATATTTTTATATCTGATCCCGGTAGACTCCGGGAGAAATGCCCGTATATTTTTTAAAACATACAGCAAAATACTGAGAACTGTTATAGCCCACCTGCTCTGCGATTTCATTAACTGTGTATCCGGTTGTACGCAGAAGCTCCTTCGCCTTTTCCATTCGAACCTCCAACAAATGAGCGCTGAAATTCTGTTTCGTTTCCTGTTTAAACAGAACAGCCAAATACGGAACACTGATATTCAAAAAGGCTGCAATATCATTCAGGCTCAGATCCTCCTTATTATAATTGCGTTTTAAATATTCCAGAGCCTGTTCTGCAATTTTCTTTTTGTGATTCCCTCCTTTTTTGCGCTTTTCTGCGATGCTGACTGCAAAACGCAGGATATCATCCTCCATTTCATCCAGGGTATTCAGCTGTTGAATATGGTTTAAATAATATAGATAACTGACAGATTCATCTCCAGAAGAAGCTTCTCCCTTAAAGGCCGTGATTGCCAGTTCTGTTGTTACCATTTTAGCTGATTCCAGAGATATGTATTTTTTGTGGCGGAAGGGTTCATAAATATTTTTAATATCTGCCTCCACCTCTTCTGTCATTCCCATGCGGATGTGATGCAGAAAAGTATCTGTTGGAAGAACGATTTGTATTTCTTCTTTTCTTTCCTGAACGGAATCAGAGGCATAAATCACCTTCCAGCCTTTTCCTTTTAACATATGGCGATTATCTACAGCATGGCGAACTCTTTTGAAGGATTCGGGTAATTCTTCTATATATCTGCGGCTTCTTCCCACTGCCAAAGTAATGCGGCACCACAGTTCTTCTTTTTCCAGCTCCAAAATTCTGTCTATAAACATACGTATAAAAGCAGGATTAAACACATCTTTTTTCTGAGCTGCCAGTACCATCTGAATGTGTGTGCTTACATTTCTGGCAAAATATAATTCAAAATGCTCCCCTGTTTCTTCCGTTAACATATCTTTTTTCTGTAAAATTTTCATCTGAAGCTGTCGTTTTGACTCTCCTATCTCGCCCTCCAAAACCTTTTGGCTCTTCAATACATCTACAGCCGCCATCATTACCAGATAACATCCTACTTCTGTTGGAATTCCCACCCCCATAGCCTCTTTATTTATATCTTCCTTTTTTATTTTTCCATACAGCATCCGATTAATAAAATTGCTGCGGGAAAGCTCCTGGCTTTTTCCCACAGCTTCCGCTGCTGCCTCCTCCTTTTCAATATCGAAGGCTGCACGTTCTACTGCACTTAAAAGCTTTTCTGTTGTTATCGGTTTTAAAAGAAAATCAAAGGCCTGAAGCTGTACTGCCTTATGGGCATATTCAAAATATTCATATCCAGTAAGAAACAGTACTCTGGTTTTTAATTTTTCCATTCGAATATGTTCCAACAGATTGATTCCATTCATAAAAGGCATATTGATATCCGTAATAATAATATCTACCGGATGGGACTTTAGATATTCCCAGGCTGTTTCTCCATTTTTAAACGTTCCTGCAACATCAAATTGATGAGCCTCCCAGTCAACCAGCTGTAAAAAACTTTCTCTTATAAGCTCCTCATCATCAATAAACAGGATGCTATATCTTCTCATTATTTTTCTTCTCCTTTAGACTTGGACAGATTCCTTTTTCATGTTCTTCATGGCAAAACAGATTCTTACACAGGTATTCTGAGGCAGGGATTCGATTTCAAGACCATATTGTGTGCCAAATTCAAATTTGATTCGGGAATCTACATTTTTCAGTCCGAAGCTTACCGTATCCTCCCCGGAAATTCCATCGCGAAGGCAGGATTGGATCTTTTTCAGATGCGCCTCATCCATACCTGGGCCATCATCATGCACCTCCAAATAAGCGTTTTCTCCGTCGTAGGTTCCGCCTAAAATACATATATTTCCGAAGTCATGCTTTTGTTTGATCCCGTGGTAGATGGCATTCTCTACCAGAGGCTGCAGGGACATTTTCGGAATACGGCATTTTAAAATTTCCGTGTCACAGTCAATGGTATAATCAAAGAGATCCGAATACCTGAAATGCTGGATAAAGAGATAATTTTTCACATGCCTCAGTTCTTCTTCTACCGTAATAATATTTTCTCCTCTGTTCAGACCAATGCGATAAAAGGTAGCCAGAGCCGTAAGCATCTCACTGGCTTTCTCTGTTTTTTTCAATTCGCACAGTTGGATAATAGAATACAGTGTATTATACAGAAAATGTGGATGGATCTGTTCCTGCAGCAAAGCAACCTCAATCTGCCGTTTAGCCTCCTGTTCCAGTTCCACCTGTTTTAACAGATGGTTAATACGCTGGCGCATTTTCTCCAGACTGTTGCTCAGAGTAGTAATCTCTGCATAAGAATGAAGAGATATCTCATGATCCAGAATATCTGTATCCTCTACTTTTTTTGTCAATGCCCGAAGCGAATAACTGACTGCATTAGACAGAAGCCCCAAAAGTCCTGCCATGACTGCAATCATGGTTATCGTAATAATCATTACATCGCGCATAATATAATGGGCGTTGGAAATACTGCTTTCTTTGACATTATAAACAAGCTTCCATCCGGTCAGATCAATATTCTCATACATAAAATAATAATTATCCAAAAGCTCTGTTTGAATACCGCCGTTTCGCTCTGCATTTTCAATCAGATAATCCCTGTTGTCCTGCACCACATTCCATGCAGCCTGTTGTCCGAAATGCATACTTCCGTAATCAGTCAGTATGCTCAGGCTGGCCTCCTGATCCAGTGCAGTTACATCCAGTATATTTTCAAAAAAATCCTGTTTCAGTGCAATGAGGATGATTCCATTCTGCTTTCCTTCATATAGATGAAACAGTACAGCGCCAACCTCTTCATCTGGTATCAGATCTCTGCAGGAATCCGCATCTACCCAGTAATACTTATTTTCAGGAAATCGTTCTTTCCACGTCTGGTATGTATAATGAATTTTCAACAAATTTTTGTTATATGCCTGAGTCAATACCTTTCCATCCCCGAAATTCAGATATACATTATGGACGCAGGCAGAATTGACATTTAGAAACTGATTTAGGAGCTTATTCAGATAAATATAGCTGGCTGCCGCATGGGACAGCCGATATCTGTCAGATTTCATACTGCGCAGCCAAAGCAGGTTTTGATCGGATTCCAAGGCCAGAAAGCCCTTATATACGTTAGATATATAATTATCCAGATATACATCAAACTGTTTTACTACAATTGACATATTATCCTTTACATTCTGTCTTATTTTCGCTTCCGACAGATTTGTCACTATCATACTGAAACTTATAAATACGATACTGACAAGAGACACCATGGATAATGTCAGAAGCCGGTGGAAGGTGATTTTTTCATACCACTTTCGTAATCCTTCGTATTTTTTCATTTCTTCTCTCCCAAATGTTTTATTATTTTGCTTTTGCCACAGTATTTTTGATTCAAATAAAATGACAGATATTTTTGACTATAGTTTAGATGATGGAAATCGAAAATGCAATCTGTATTTATTAATTTCTAACTATTCAGAACAACCCTTATTCAAAGGTGAACTCCGGATAACCCGATATTGCATGTTTGATTGCTATGAATGCATTGTATCCCTGCTTATGTGCTGTACTAATGTAGGACATGATTTTCAGAACAGGAAAAACAATCAAATTCAGTTCAAAAAGCAGCTTGCAGAACTCCGGAAGGAAAGTGATTTTCTAAAAAAGCAGCGGCATTCTTTGCGAAGGAAATCTATCAGAGGATCATCAATTTCCTTCAGAAATACAACAATTATTGGGGGCTCAGATGATTTCAACACATTGAAAAATGATCTTATTTACCAACATTATTATCGCACAGAGAAAGAACTCTACACAGCAATCAAAGAATTTGCATATGTACAATATAATCATGTACATCCGCATTCTTATAATGACTACAAAACGCCTTATGAGACTCGCTACGGAGTCGTATAAACCCTGTGATAGAAATTAAGAGTGTTACAAACAAGCTTGACCATAACACCGATAACTGATTGATATAAGTTGTAACATAATATAAAAAATTGCCGCAAAAGCAATTCCTCTTTAAAAACAGGATTCCATTGCTTTTGCGGCAATCTTATTTTATGCTGTTTTATCTTCCTTCCATCTTCCCGTCCAACGTCTGACGTACAATGCTGTCCATCATATCCGCTGACAGCATACCGCTCACATATCCAAATACGTTTCCATCCCGGTCAATCATAAAGGTGGTTGGGAAGGACATGATACCATAGGAATTAAACAGCTCTCCCTCTGTGTCCATCAGTACCGGGTAAGTATACCCTTTTTCTTCCATAAATGCGGCAATTTCTTCCTCAGAGCCTTCCTGTCCCATATTGGGCGCAGCAACGCCCAGAACAATTACCGCATCCTCTCCCTCTGTGGCAGACTTTTCATACAGCTTCTGAATATCCGGCATCTCAGCCTTACAGGGCGGACACCAGGTTGCCCAAAAGTTCAGAAAAATCGTCTTTCCTCTGTAATCCTCCAGTCTGTGAATATTTCCGTACTGATCCTCCAGTTCAAAATCAACTGCCGGAATCACGGGACGCGCATCGGCTGCCGTTTCTGCAGGCGCTGTTTCACCGGAAGCCTCCTCTGAAGCAGCTGTGCTTTCAGGCCCGCCTGTCCCGGACTCTGTACTTTCTCCTTCGTTATCTGCTTCTGCTTTCTCCGCCACAGTGCCTTCTTCCATACGCTCCGTCCGGGGAACCTGTGTGCCGGAAATGCGTGATAAATATCCGGTCACATCATTCATTTTCCCGGTAAACATCAGAATACCCATAAGCACCATAAGGATACCGCCGATCTTTACCGTATACCGTACCACTCCCCTGTATTTCCTAAACAGTTCCAGAAGCCGGGTGGTAAAAAGCCCCACAAACAGAAACGGCAGCACAAAGCCCAGCGTATAAACGCCAATCAGGCCAAAGCCCTGTGATCTGGTCGCCGCGGAAGCGGCCATCAGAAGGACGCTTGTAAGAGCCGGTCCCACACAGGGCGTCCAGGCAAAGCTGAAGGTAAAGCCCATGAGCAGGGCAGTAACCGGAGACATGGCAAGGCGGTCCAGCTGAAACGGAAGACGGTGCTCCCTTCCCAGAACCGAGGATGTTCCAAATATCCCCAGCTGATACAGGCCAAACAGCATCACGAGAATACCGCCCACCCGTGCAAACATAGCCTGGTGGCTGTGAAAAAATCCTCCTACAGCCGATACGCCAAGCCCCAGAAGAAAAAAGGCAAAGCTGACTCCTGCCACAAAGAAAAGGGTATGAACCAACACTTTGCTTTGTTTATAATGAATCTTTCCGTCTTCGCCCTTTACGGCTGTTCCGCCGGAAAGATAGCCGATATAAAGGGGCAGCAAAGGCAGCACACAAGGGGAGAAGAAGCTTAGAAGACCCTGTAAAAATACGGTTACTGCAGATATACTTACATCCAATGTAAATCCCATAAATAACCTCCAATTCTAAAATGTACTCTTTTTATACCCTGATATCTGCCCTTTTGTCAAGTGAGCTTGTCACAGACAAATATTATTTCAAAAGTTCATAAAAAGTTCATCTGCGCCAATATTGGCATATATTTTAAAAATATGATATAATACAGCCTCAGGAAAGGAGTTTTCAGATATGAACCATTTTATGGCAGCAGCCCTTTCAGCGGCGCTTTCCATTTCTATGACAGCATCATCTTCCCCGCTTACGGCTTTAGGCGCAAAGAACGGCAGCCGGGATTTTTCACTTTTTTTCAGCGGACCCGGAGTAGAAGCTGTTTCTTCCGGCGACGAATATTCCGAATATCAATGGGCCCTGCGCAATATGGGTAACCTGCAGAGAACGGAACGAAAGCTGAATATCCGCACATTAGACAGTATCTATGTTCACTATGGAGAAAGCGGCATTGACGGCATTTCCCTGCCGCCTCTCGGTCCCAGCAATTACGACGCCATTCAGACGGACGCCGTATTGGGTATTGATATCAATATTAAGGAAGCCTGGCAGCTCTATGGGCAGCAGCCCGATAAACGCCCTGTCACTGTGGCTGTGATCGACACAGGAATCGACACCTCCCATAAGGATTTAAAGGACGCCATCTGGATCAATGAGGATGAAATCCCCGGAGATTCCATTGACAATGACGGAAACGGCTATGTTGATGATGTAAACGGCTGGAATTTCATTTCAAATACCAATCAGCTCTTTGCAGGCGATGAAGATACCCACGGCACCCACGGAGCAGGAACCATCGCAGCTGTAAAGGGAAACGGCGGCATAGCCGGCATCGGAGACAGCCATTATATAAAAATCATGGTATTAAAAGCCCTGGGAGGAGAAGAAGGAAAGGGATCTCCTGAAAGCGTAATCGAGGCAATCCGCTACGCAGAAGCCAATGGAGCGCAAATCTGCAATTTAAGCTTTGGCTCCGGACAAACCTCCCCTGAATTTGAGGCCGCCATCCGGGATTCCCATATGCTCTTTGTGGCTGCTGCCGGAAACGGCAACCAGTATGAAATCGGCTATGACATTGACAGACATCCGGTTTATCCTGCCAGCTTCCCCTATGATAATATTATTACCACGGGAAATCTTCTGTTTAACGGTCATCTGGATGAAAGCTCCAACTACGGACAGATAAACGTAGATCTGGCTGCTCCCGGAACCTATATCCTGAGCACCGTACCAGCCGATACCTACGCCTATATGACCGGTACCTCCATGGCTGCTCCCATGGTCACAGGCGCAGCGGCTCTTCTCTACTCCGGTCGTCCGGATCTCAGCCTTTCAGATGTAAAAACTGCCCTTCTTTCCACAGTTCATAAGCTGGCCCCCTTAAAGGGAAAAACCGCTTCCAGCGGTATGCTGGATGTGGCGGCGGCTATGAAGTGGGAAAAATAATCATTTATTTCCAAAAAAACAGCCTGCCGGCTGCCGGGACTCATCAAAAGCACCGTCAGCCAGAAGGCTGTTTTATTTTACATATGCAGTTTTATCCCGTCATTTACACAGGGTAAGCCTTATTTTCCTTATCAGCTACAGTCACATCTACCTTTTTCTGCTGTGCTTCTCTGTACTGGAAGAACTCCTTGGCTACAGCCGGGAACAGAGCGTAGCTTAATACGTCCTCATCCTGCTGCTTCCACTGAGCGCATTCCTTCTCAAACTGAGAAAGCTGAGGCTGGATCAGATCTGCCGGACGGCAGGTGATCGGCGTCTCGTCACCGATGATCTTCTTCTGTACTTCCGGATTAAATGGCTTTACAGTCTGTCCGAACTCACCAAGCATGATCTTCTTGGACTCCTTCGGAACCATCTTATAGCGCTCACCCATAAGCACGTTGAGAACTGCCTGTGTACCAACGATCTGAGAAGAAGGAGTTACCAGAGGTGGCTCTCCGAAGTCTTTTCTTACTCTTGGAATCTCCTCTAATACCTGCTGATACTTGTCTTCCTGTCCTGCTTCCTTTAACTGGCTTACAAGGTTGGAAAGCATACCGCCAGGTACCTGATACTGCAAGGTCTTGATATTTACACCCAGAACCTTCGGATTTAAGAGGCCGCTCTTTAAAGCTTCCTCACGAATCGGCTGGAAGTATGCCGCAATTTCCGCCAGAAGATTCTGATCATAGCCTGTATCATATGGAGTGCCTCTGAAGGTCTCAACCATAACCTCAGTTGCCGGCTGACTGGTTCCCAGAGCCAGTGGTGACATGGCGCAGTCGATAATCTCACAGCCTGCCTCTACGGCCTTCATATAGGTCATGGAAGCAACGCCGGATGTATAATGGGTATGAAGGTCGATCGGAAGCTTTGTACCTTCCTTTAATGCCTGTACCAGCTCTGCCGCCTGATATGGAGTCAGAAGACCTGCCATATCCTTGATACACAGAGAGTCTGCACCCATATCCTCGATCTTTCTTGCAATGTCTCTCCAGTAATCCAGAGTATAAGCATCACCCAGGGTATAGCACAGAGCAATCTGAGCATGTCCCTTTTCCTTCTTGGTAGCCTTTACGGCTGTCTCCAGATTGCGGATATCATTTAAACAGTCAAAAATACGGATAATATCAATACCATTTGCAATGGACTTCTGTACGAAATACTCTACTACATCATCTGCATAATGGTTGTAGCCCAGGATATTCTGTCCGCGGAACAGCATCTGCAGCTTTGTATTCTTAAAGCCGTCTCTTAATTTTCTTAAACGCTCCCATGGATCTTCCTTTAAGAAACGCAGGCAGGCATCAAAGGTAGCGCCTCCCCAGCACTCTACTGCATGGTAGCCTACTTTGTCCATCTTATCGATGATGGGAAGCATCTGCTCTGTTGACATTCTGGTCGCAAGCAAAGACTGATGGGCGTCACGCAGGACGGTTTCCACGATCTTTACCGGCTTCTTCTCTATCTCTGCCATAGTTAAAAATCCTCCTTAAATACTGTGATAAAATTCCCTTTTATACGCCAAAGATTGCCATAAAAGTACCGGCTGCTACAGCCGTGCCGATCACGCCTGCAACGTTTGGTCCCATTGCGTGCATCAGCAGGAAGTTGGTAGGATCATACTCGGAACCAACCTTCTGGGATACGCGGGCTGCCATAGGTACGGCAGACACGCCTGCGGAACCGATAAGAGGATTGATCTTTCCTCCGGTCAGCTTGCACAGAAGCTTTCCTAACAGGATACCGCCTACGGTACCGAAAATAAATGCAACCAGACCTAAAAGAACGATCTTGATGGTAGTTACATTTAAGAATGCCTCTGCACTGGTAGTAGCACCTACGGATGTACCCAGCAGGATAACGACAATGTACATCAGGGCATTGGATGCTGTCTCTGCCAGCTGTTTTACAACACCGCTCTCACGGAACAGGTTTCCTAACATCAGCATACCTACTAATGGAGCAGTAGACGGCAGAATCAGGCAGACTACAATTGTTACAATGATCGGGAATAAAATCTTTTCCAGCTTGGATACGGAACGGAGCTGTTCCATCTTGATCTTGCGCTCCTTATCCGTAGTGAGCAGCTTCATAAACGGCGGCTGGATAATAGGAACCAGAGCCATATAGGAATAAGCTGCAACTGCGATTGGACCCATGATCTGGGTCTGTCCCAGCTTACTGCAAAGGAACAGAGAGGTAGGGCCGTCAGCACCGCCGATGATGGAAATAGCAGCCGCTTCCTTTCCTGAGAATCCCAGGAAAATTGCCAGGAAATATGCGGCATAGATACCCAACTGAGCAGCAGCACCCATAAGGAAGCTGATGGGGTTTGCGATCAGCGGACCGAAGTCTGTCATGGCTCCTACGCCAAGGAAGATCAGGGACGGAAGGATACTCCACTCATCCAGAGTAAAGAAATACCACAAAAGACCGCCGATGCCGTTGGACGTTTCTTCCGGAGAATACATGATTTCCGGATAGATATTTACAAGCAGCATGCCAAATGCGATGGGGATCAGCAGCAGAGGCTCAAATCCCCGGCGGATTGCCAGGTATAAGAAGACCAGCGCCACACCGATCATCACATAGTTCCCAATGGTCAGATGGAAAAACGCCATCTGTCCCAAAAGGTTTGTTACTAAATTGCCAAAATCCATAATGTTACCTCCATAATGGAATCCAACTTACTGCGGATCCGTGTTTCTGCTTAGTTCAGAGTGGCTAAAACTGCGCCGGACTCAACGGAATCGCCTGTGGATACATTTATGCTGGCAACGGTACCGTCCTGAGGAGCAACGATGTCATTTTCCATCTTCATAGCCTCAAGAACAAGAACAGTTTCGCCTTTCTTTACTGCCTGGCCTGCTGCAGCCTTTACAGCTACGATTTTTCCAGGCATAGGAGCCGTTACCTTAACGGAGCCTGCTGCGCCTGCAGGTGCAGCAGGAGCTGGTGCCGGTGCGGCAGCGGGAGCTGGTGCCGGTGCAGGTACGGGGGCTGCGGGAGCCGGTGCGGCTGCAAAAGCGGCTGGTGCGGCTGCGCCTTCTTCAACGGTTACTGCATATGCTTTTCCATTTACTGTAATGGTATATGTCTTCATGATCTGTTTCCTCCTTGATTTGAAATGAGTCTTTATCTTCTTCTGGAACTGCTTACGCGGCGGATGGAGCGTACCACCAGACCGTTGGGTGAAGTTCCCTCATAGGCCGCAATCGCTGCTGCCATCACTGCTACAAGCTCTGCATCATCTGCCAGCTCCGGTCCTGTTGTCTGTAAAGCAGAAACTGCCGGTGCAGCAGAAACAGCCGGTACAGGAGCTTTCGCAGGTTCTGCCTTCTTATCAGCCGCTTTATTCTTCTGTCCTTCTTCCCATGCATGGATGAACTTAAAGCAGGAAATCAGAAGGCTGATAAATACCAGTACACAGAATACGGTTCCAAGACCGATGAGCGTATATACGCTGGCCGTCCTTAACAGGCCTCCGATGGAGCTGTCCTCCTCAACGCCTGCAGACATATCGGTAAACTGAGCCTGGATCTGCTGTGTTGCCATATTCAAGTTCATAACATACTTTTTGGTTCCCTCTGCAAACTCTACAGGAAGGATCACCGTATAGCTTCCGTCCTCCAGAAGCACCACAGAGCCATCCTCAATATCAACACTGCGGAGAGCGCCCATCTCTTCCCGCACATCAAGCTGGGCCTGATAAAGCTCTGCAGAAACGGTATCTCCCTGAGACTGGGCCAGC
The DNA here is from genome assembly GCF_001517625.2 of Clostridium sp. AT4. GTDB lineage: Bacteria > Bacillota > Clostridia > Lachnospirales > Lachnospiraceae > Enterocloster. The sequence goes on from NZ_LN999827.1 coordinate 274,278, forward strand.
TTGCCCTGGACTACCAGCTGTTCATCGGAAGCGCCCAGAGTCTGAGCTGCGGATAAAAGAAGGGACTGTCCCATGGCGTCTTCCACAGGCGTACCGTCCATGCTGATGGATAAGCTTTCTGTTTCCTCCTCTGTTTTAGAGCAGGCAGACAGACTTACCAGGCAGGCAGATACTAAAACTGCTGCTGCCATCCTTTTAAATAATCGTCTCATATACATGTCACCCCTCTTTAAACCGTGCCATGCTTCTTTGAAGGACGGTCCTCACTTTTTGTATAAAGCATATCAAATGCAGCTGCCAGCCTCTGGCGGGTTTCCTCTGCCTTGATGATATCGTCTGCATAGCCTCTTCTTGCGGCAGCCACTGCTCCGGACTGAGTCTTTGTATACTCGGCAGTCTTTTCGCTGATCAGAGCCACTGCATCATCAGAAGCCTCGATTTCCTTTGCATACATGATCTTAACCGCAGCCTCAGGCTCCATAGTGCCGATCACTGCATTTGGCCATGCATATACCAGGTCGGTTCCCAGGCTCTTGCTTCCCATGGTAAGGCCTGCGCTTCCCAGTGCCTTTCCGGTTACTACAGTCACCTTTGGAACAGTAGCGTCTGCATAAGCGTAGGTTAAGCGGGCTGCTGCTCTGGCGATCCGTCTTTCGCTGCACATCTTTGCCTTATAGCCGTTTACATTTGTGAGGGTCAGCAGAGGAATACTGAATGCGTCGCAGAAGCTGATCAGCTCCACTGCCTTGTCACAGCCCTTGCCGGATAAAGCAGCCTCAAACTCATCTGCCTTCTTTCCATCCTCATAACGCTCTGTGCGGTTTGCCACACAGCCCACAGTCACGCCATTTAAACGGATGAATGCAGTTACCATAGAAGGTTCATAATCCTTCTTTACTTCCATTACAAAATGATTATCAGAAATCATGGATAATACCTGGATAGGATCTCCCGCCAGACCTTCAATGCCGCTGCACATACGGTTTAAATCATCCTGGCAGTCCTCCTCGGAAAGATCCTCTTCGTTATTAGCAGGAAGAATGGATACCAGAGTACGGATCTGAGACAGAATGGATGCTTCATCACCGGTAAAATCAACAACGCCGGACTCCTTGCTCTGGAATGCAGCTGCCGCTGTATCACATTTTGCCTTATAATTGCCCTCTAATGCATTGGGAGCATTTACAAAGAGCTGCGCGGACTTCTCTTCCATAAAGGTAAAATCTGCCATTCCGGCTGCCACAGCCATTCCGCCGCCGCAGGTACCGAATACTGCCATGATCTGAGGGATCACACCAGATGCCATTGCCTGGCTTAAATACAGCTTTCCAAAGCCATCCAGCGCATCTGTTGCCTCCTGCAGACGCAGTCCGGCACAGTCTACCAGACCGATCACAGGTGCTCCCATCTTCATAGCCATGGAATAAATGCTGCAGATCTTCTTTGCATGCATCTCACCCATGGAGCCTCCCAGTACGGATGCATCCTGGCTGTATACATAAACCAGGCATCCTCCGATGGTGCCGTAGCCTGTAATCACACCGTCAGCCGGTGTTTCCTGCTCAGCCATGTTAAAGTCCGTGTTTCTAGCGGTGATATACGCGCCGACTTCAACAAAACTGTTCTCATCAAGCAGGGATGCAATACGGCTGCTTGCTGAAGTTTGTGCTGAATTACTCATTTTCCAGTCCTCCATCATTCTAAAGTTTACAATACTGGCTGGAACTGCAAAAAATCCCCTTACAGTTCCGCATAAAAACAAAAATACTGCCATATATGATTATAATAAGATTTTTGTCAAATGACAAGACCCCAGAACCATGAAATTGCCTGTTTTCGATAAATTATTAACAAATTTTTTCAAAAAAACGGGCGCAGTCCCCATGCCTGCATCCAGAGAGTTCCTCTCGCTTTATGCAGGTACATGAAACAGCGCCCATTTTTTATCTTTCATACTGTATATTTTGACATTTTTCAGCAAAACACATCTGCATTTTCCATAAAAATACAATTACACCGTGAAAAACCGGTCATGAATGGCCTGTACCGCCTGATCTGCATCCCTACGGTCTACCAGCACAGAAATTTTGATCTCGCTGGTGGAAATCATATTGATATTGATCCCCGCATCATACAGCGCCTCAAAGAGCTTTGCAGCTACTCCCGGATTATTGATCATGCCTGCTCCTACAACAGAAACCTTAGCCACATCGCAGTTCGTCTCCATACGGCTGTAGCGCAGCTCCTCTTTATGCTCCGTCAAAAGCTCTGCCGTTTTATTCAGATCCTTTTCTGCCACTGTAAAGCAGATATCCTTCCCTTCCTCATGGCCAATGCCCTGGAGAATAATATCCACATTTACATGATTTCTTGCCAACAGAGAGAACACCTTAAATGAGGTTCCGATCTCATTTGGCACGCCAATAAGGGCAATCCTCGCAATATCCTTATCCTTTGCCACGCTGCTGATATATGAACGCTCCATACGCTTTGCAACTCCCTTCACTTTTGTTCCCGGATGGCCTGTAAAGCTTGACAGAACCTCCATTTTTACATTGTACTTTCTTGCCAGCTCCACCGAACGGTTATGGAGCACCTGCGCTCCCAGCGTCGCCAGCTCCAGCATCTCATTATACGTCACCTCATCCAGCTTTCTGGCTCCTGCAACCTTTCTGGGATCTGCCGTGTAAACACCGTCCACATCCGTATAAATCTGGCACAGGTCGGCCCCCAGAACCGCAGCCAGAGCTACCGCAGAGGTATCCGAACCGCCCCGTCCCAAAGTGGTAATATTCTGGTTCCGGTCGATTCCCTGAAATCCTGTAACAATCACTATTTTCTTCTGATTCAGCTCCGCCTCAATGCGCTCCGTATCCACCTTTCGGATACGCGCATCTCCCGAAACCGTATTCGTGCTGATGCCGGACTGCCAGCCGGTAAGAGAAATCACCGGATATCCCAAAGCCTCAATCGCCATCGCACAGAGCGATACCGAAATCTGCTCTCCTGTAGACAAAAGCATATCCATCTCTCTGGCCGAAGCCTTTGGGTTAATCTCCTCTGCCTTCTGAATCAGATCATCTGTCGTATCCCCCTGGGCAGACAATACTGCCACCACCTGATTTCCCGCCTTATATGTCTCTGTAATGATCCTTGCAACATTGCGCAGCCGCTCCGTGTCAGCCACAGAGGTCCCGCCGAATTTCTGTACGATCAAACTCATATCTGTTTTCCTTCCTTAACCCCAAACCAGGGTAAATATAAAGAGCCATGGCCAAACGGCCACCGCCCTAACCTATACCATATTTTACTCATATGAACCCTTTTGTCAACTTGTTTCCTCTTTGAGTTTCCGCACTTTACACTGTGTTCTGGTGTCTGCAAAATACAGAAACTCAAGTTTTCCTCCCCGGAACACCTCCGCCGGAGATTGCGCCCCCTGTGCCAGCCTTCCCATGCCGGTCTGCCAGGGCGACTTTGGAGGCCATTTAGAAAGACATAGAGGCTGGAATTTTTCGTTAAGCTCCATATCAAACCTGTCTGAGCACGGCGAGTTTTTGATATGGAGCTTGCTTTTAGAAAAATTTCAGCCTCTTAGACTTTCTTATGACCGGAAACCGGAGCCATGGAAGACCGGCATGGGAAGGATGGTGTAGGGGGTGCAATTCCCTCTCCCATCACCCCTTGACCGCTCCCATGGTAATACCCTGAGTAAAGTAATTCTGGAACATCAGGAACACCGCAACAATGGGAACCGCCGCCAGAGCCGCACCCGCCATGATGACTCCGTAGTTGGTGGAGAACTCCTGCTGGAGTGTCGCCACGCCCAGAGAAATCGTCAGGTTCGTTCTGGAATTTAACATTACTAACTGCATGAAATAGTCATTCCATGTATTAATAAAGGTAAAGATCGCAAGCGCTCCCAGACCCGGCTTTACGATCGGCATAACAATGCTTGTAAAGGTACGGATTTCACCGCTTCCGTCGATCTTTGCAGCCTCCAAAAGCTCTGTAGGAACATTTTCACTGAACTGCTTCATGAGGAAGATACCAAAGGGCCAGCCGCACAAAGGAAGGATAACGGCCCATGGAGTATCATGGATCCCCATAAAGGAAACCAGCTTCATCAGCGGCACCAGGATTACCTGCTTTGGAAGGGCCATTGCGAATACAAAAATACTGAACAGCAGCTTATCGCCGTAAAAGCGCTTCTTTGCCAGCACATAACCGGCCATAGAGGCTGCCACACAGACGATGATCAGCGTTACACCGGCGATAAAGATACTGTTGATCAGCCACTGGAGCGCCGGGTTCTGAAACAGCTTCTCAAAGTTTTCCAAGGTCGGGTGAAGAGGGAACCATTCCGGAGGCAGCTTGATCGTAACCTTCTGGGATTTAAAGGCTCCCGTCAAAATCCAGTAGAAGGGGAAAATAAATACCACACTGAGAAGGAGCAGAAGCACCATAGAGGCGGCATCCAGAATTTTCACTTTATTTTTCATCTTCTCATCCCCCTTTAATATTCAACGTCGCTGCCCAATGCCTTAAACTGGACAAAGCTGATAAAACCAATGATCAATGCAAGTATTACGCCCATGGCATTGGCGTAGCCATATTCGAACTTCTTAAATGCTGTCTCATACAGATAGTACATGATAGTAGTCGTTCTGTAATTGGGTCCGCCGGAAGTAAGCAGCTGGATCAAAGAGAAGCACTGGAAGGAGTTGATGGTAGTGATCACCACGATATACAGTGTGGTGGGCAGAAGGCTGGGCCATTTGATCTTCCAGAATACCTGAAAATCATTGGCGCCGTCTACCTGAGCTGCTTCTACATAATCCTTGGGAACATTTCCCAGAGAAGCGATATAGAGAATAATGGGCTGTCCTACGCTGGTAGTGATCAGTATAATCAGAATGGCCCAGAGAGCATATCTTTTATCTCCCGTCCACATAATGTTCTTTTCAATCAGATCCAGTGATTTTAAGATCCAGTTTAAAATACCGTTTAAAGGGTCGTAGATCCATTTCCAGACAACTGTTACCGCTACAGTACCCGTAACCACAGGCAGGAAGAACACACATCGGAAGAAGGATCTTGTAAATGGATTCTTCTCGTAAGTCATGGCTGCTACAAAAAGCGCAAACAGTACAGTAATGGGAACGGAGCCTACTACCAGAAGCAGGGTGTTCACCAGGGATTTCTGCCATACAGGATCTGCAAACATAGTCATGTAATTAGACAGTCCTGTAAAGGTCATTCCCTTCATATTATAACGGAAAAAACTGGTAACTACGCCCATTCCCATGGGAACCAGCACAAACAGCACAAAAAACAGCATGGCCGGCAGCAGGAATGCATAGGAAACCAGCGTTTCCCTCATTCTGATCTTATTGATTTTCCTTGACTTCATGGCAGTTCTCTCCTTCTAAAAATGACTCCCCATACTACAGGCTGTAATATGGGGAGAATACCTGTCTTATTGTGCGTTTACGATAGACTGGTTTGCCTTTGCTACAAAGTCGTCCAGAGCAGCCTTTGGCTCGGAATCGCCGTTGATCACTGCCTGGAGCATCGGGAACCAGTAGGTTCTCATCTCTGCAAAGCCCGGAATTGTGTTGTAGTATGGAGAATAGTATTTTGTAAGAGAAGCGTAGAAGGACATATCCTCATTTCCTTCATACAGATCGCCCATGGACTGGCGAACCGGGAATACGCTGGTCTTTACTACGTTCTTTGGTCCCCACTCTTCATCATTGCAGATGAAATCAATAAACTTCTTGGATGCCTCTGCTCTTGCCTCGTCTCCGTTGTCAAATACGCAGAAGCCGTTTACAAGATACTCTAATGCAGGTGTTCCGTCCTCAGATGGGAATGGAAGTGCGATTGCCTCAATTCCGTTCTCCTTTAATGTCTCTGCTCTCTGGCTTGCAAGTCCTGGAGACCAGAGGGTTGTAAATGCGGTATTTCCTGCTACAAACTGATCTACGTCCTCACCGCCGTTATATGCGGAGCCGTTTAACATATATCCGTTGTCTACCCACTCTTTGATCTTTGTCATGGCCTTTACGCCGCCTTCGTCATTGAGGGTGTATGTAGTAATCTCAGGATCTGTTACAGAACTGTCATACAGGTTTGTAACGAATGCGCGGATACCCTGGTCGCCTCCCTGTCCGGAGCAGTATACGGTGCCGCCCATAAAGCCTGCTTCAGAAAGCTTTTTCATCATTTCCTCAAACTGCTCTGTGGTCCAGGTGCGGTCGCCTTCCAGGTTGATGCAGTCCATAGCGCCTGCTTCCTCTAATGCATTCTTGCTCACTGCCATACAGAATGCTGCGCTGCTGATGGGATACATATAATAGCTGTCGCCGGACTTGCAGGAGTTGATCAGAGCCTCATTGTCTACGTCCTTTACAAATTCCTCTGTGAACATATCGTCCAAAGCTACCAGCTTGCCGTTCTGTGCGTAGGAAATGATACGTCCGGGAGCATCAAAGAGCACATCGCATACAGTGCCTGCCTCGATGGCTGCCGTGATCTTCTCCGGTCCTGATGTAAAATCGATGGTCTCCAGCTTCACCTTGATATCCGGGTTCTTTGCCTCAAATGCATCGATGATCTCCTGCTCATAGGTTCCTGCCGGATTGTCACCGTCCTGTGTAAAGGTCGGGAATGCCCACCATGTGATCTCTGTCATGCCTTCTGCCGTGGCAGTTCCCTCTGCCTTATCAGAAGCAGCTTCGCTTCCCTTTGCTTCCTCGGTCTTAGCATCTGCCTTTGTATCTGCTGTCTGCGCACTTCCCCCGCCGCAGCCTGTAAGTACGGATGCCGCCATAGCTGCCGCAAGTCCCAAAGATACTATTTTCTTCATACGAAAGTTCCTCCTTCTTGTTTCTCCCCGTTCCGTCTCTTACCCCCGGCGGAAACATTTTTTATTGTTAAACACATCATAGCATAGTATTTTCTTTTTGTCAATTTGCCCGAAAAAAATTTCTTTTCTTTTTTTATTCCGTTTTTTTTCAGCAAAATAAATAAATTAAGGAGCTTCGTTTTTGCATTTTTATGCATCTAACGAAGCTCCTGTCTGATGTACTGTTCTATTTTATACAAATACTGATGCCGCCATCCTTTGGAAACGTCATTTTAAATCTCCTGCAGCGCGGCTATGGCAGCATCGATCATGGTAGCGCACTTCTTTACCTGCTCCATATCCTCAGGGATCAAACCGGGCATGGGTTTTCTCACGCTTCCCAGATCAAGTCCCTCACGAAGCTTTAAAATCTCCTTCATCACTGCATAAAGATTTCCATGGCAGGCGCACATGGCATAAATAATGGCATCCGCATCATACTGGATCTTTCTCGCCGCCTCATACTTTCCTTTCCTGCACAGCTCAAATATTTTTAAATACAGCTCAGGCATTACCCCATAAGTACCGCCAATGCCTCCGTCGGCTCCCATGGCCAGGCCGGATACCAGCTGCTCATCCGGTCCGTTAAATACAACGAAATCCTTTCCGCCCTCCATCTTAAACATCTGGATATCCTGTACGGGCATGGAACTGTTTTTCACAGCAGCCACTCTTGGATTTTTGCACATTTCTCTGAACAGAGGCATGGTAAGAGCTACGCCTGCCAGCTGCGGAATGTTGTAAATCACAAAATCCGTATTGGGAGCTGCGGCAGAAATGTCATTCCAATACTGAGCAATGGCATGCTCCGGTAAATGGAAATAAATGGGCGGAATAGACGCTACCGCATCCACGCCCAGGCTCTCTGCATGAGCTGCCAGCTCACAGCTGTCCTCCGTATTGTTGCAGGCCACATGGGCGATAACGGTCATCTTTCCCTTTACGGTTTCCATCACAGCTTCCAGAACTGCCTTGCGTTCCTCCTTGCTCTGGTAAATACATTCGCCGGAGGAACCGCCCACATAGACGCCCTTTACTCCTTTTTTCAACAGATGCTCTGCCAGGGCTTTGGTCCGCTCTGTGCTGATGCTTCCATCCTCCTCGTAGCAGGCATAAAATGCCGGAATAATCCCCTGATACTTTGTAATATCTCTCATAATGCTCCACCTTTCTTTCCTACCGGATATCTCCAGTATAACACTTTAATTATTTTTTTCAACAAAAATATAATGGTAAAAATTTTTTCTTTGGTCATTGTGTTTAAACCGTTCCAATGGTATGATAGGCGTAAGAAAAGGAGGAAATGCTTTATGAAAAAACATATTGTGTGCTTTGGAGACTCCAATACCCACGGATACTGCGCAGAAACCGGCGGACGCTTCTCTGAAAAGGAACGGTGGACTTGTCTTTTGCAGGAGCTTTTAGGAACGGAATATCTGGTTCTGGAGGAAGGCCTGTCCGGAAGAACCTGCTGTTTTCCCGATCCTCTCTATGAAGGGCTTAACGGCCTTGATTCCATCTATTCCTGCCTGATGAGCCACGAGCCTGTAGATCTGTTGGTCATCATGCTTGGCACCAATGATACCAAGGAACGCTTTGGCGCATCCTCTGCATGTATCGCACTTGGATTAAAACGTCTGATCGAAAAGGCCCGGTCCATTTCTGACTGTTGGAGAAACGGCCCCAATATTCTGATCGTAACACCCAAAAATATCGATCCTGAATACGCCGGTTCCAGTGTAGGAAATACAATGGGGCGGGGCTGTGCAGAAAAATCTGCCGGACTGGGTTCAGAATATGAAAAAATTGCCCTTCTTACAGGGTGCCGCTATTTTGATGCCAACACGGTTGTGACGGAAAACAATCACATCGATTTCATGCATCTCACTGCTCAGGGGCATCGGGAACTGGCAGAAGCTTTGGCAAAACAGATTCCCTGTCTGATTCCATAAACATTAAAACGCAGTAACGTACCTGTCTCCACAAATATTGTGCGAAAGGCAGATAGGTTGCTGCGTTTTTGTTCATTTACTAGCAGAGCTTTTCCAATACCGACCCTGATGTCTTTTCATTGTTCACACTGCACTGTTCAAAGTAACGGCGGTAATATTCCGTATAGATCAGGTCCACCAGAAACAGCTGGCTGATCTCTGCCGAGGTAGACCCGCCCTGAAGAGGCCCCTCATTGGCTCCGGATAAAAGGGTGACATCCGAATAGGCGCTCAGAGGTGATTTCACAAAACGGGTAATACAAATAATCTTGGCGCCGGACCGCTTCGCTACCTCTGCCACATGGATGGTATCCTTGGTTGCTCCGGAATAGGAAAAAATAACCGCTGTATCCCGCTCATCCATAGTAGCCGCAGCCATGGCCTGCATATGGCTGTCCTGTATACAAAATACCTTGTTTTCAATACGCATAAACTTATTCATTGCCTTCATGGCGGTAAGCATACTGGCTCCTACGCCAAAGAAAAACACTCTTCTGGCCCGGTGGATCAGTGTGATGGCCCGGTCAATATCCTCCTCCTTTATCATGGAAAAAGTTTCATTCAGGGCATTGATATTGGTATTTAATACCTTTCTGGCCAGTTCCCCAAAGGAATCCTCCATAGAAATATTGTTCCCTGTAAACTGGTCTACCTGCTCCTGTCCCTTACTGATGCTTAAGGACAGCATCATCTTAAATTCCTGGTATCCCTTTAAATCCATAGTCTTGCAGAATCGGAACACACTGGTGTCTCCCACCTCACAGGCCTCCGCCAGATCTGTAATGGACATAAACAGAACGTCCCTTGGATTTGCCAGAATATAATCTGCCACTTTCTTTTCTGCCTTGGTAAACTGATTATATGCGGATTTGATACTCGTTATAAAATCTCCCTGCATACGATCCATTCCTCTCAATCTGTATAATTTCTTCCATTTTATCCAGTTTCTTTTGCCTTGTCCATACTTTTTCAGGCTTTTATCTGATTTTTCATTTATTGTAACTTTCCGTTTTCTTTTCTTTTTTCCTCTCTCCCCAGCCAGGCAGCTCCCAAAAGACCGGCTCTGTTTCCCAACTCGGCAGGAAGAATATTCACATCCCTGAAGCTTGGCATAATGCGCTCCATAGTACGCACTCTTACCTGCTCTGTTACATAAGGCTGGGCCATGACGCCGCCGCCTAAGATCACACAGGACGGATTAAAAATATGGATCAGCGTCTGCAGTCCGTTTACAATCTCATCGATCCACTCATCCACAGCCGCCTGCACCCCCGGCTGGTCGATAGCCGCAAATATCTTCCTCCCGTCTGTAAGCGCTGGATCAATGACCATGGCTCTGGCTGCAAGTGCTGTGGCTGAAGCGTATTTCTCATAGCAGCCGCTGAAAAACTCTCCCTCTTTCCGATCCTCAGGATGAATCAGAAGACCGCCAAATTCTCCTGCGGAAAAGGCGCAGCCATGGTACACCTTCTGATCCATCACAATCGCTCCGCCCACACCGGTGCCGTAGGTCAGACAGAGAAAATCCCTCTCTCCCCTTCCTGCGCCGAAGATTCCTTCACCCAGTGCGGCTGCATTTACATCATTTTCTACGGCTACAGGCACATGAAAACGCTCTCTCAACATGCGGCCGATCTCCATTCCCGTATAACCGGGAATGTTTTCATTGGCATAGCGTATCATTCCTCTTTGGGAATCTACCTGTCCGGCGGTGCTGATCCCAATGGCATCAAAACCATGATAGCTTTCCAGAATCTTTACAGCCTGTTCCACTACATGGGCACCTCCAAGCCGGGCATTGGTCGGAGTCTCCCTTACTTCTTTTATTTCGTCCTTTATTCCCGTCCATATCCCTGACTTAATGGCGGTTCCTCCGATATCCAGTGCTGCTGTCCCCATCGTGCTCCTCCTATCGGTTCTTCACTGCATCCATAAAACGGTTTGCAATCTCTAACGGTCTTGTGATCGCTCCGCCTACCACAATGGCAAACGCTCCCGCATCCAGCATTTTTACCGCCTGATCTGGGTAATGGATTTTCCCCTCTCCGATAACCGGAACGTCCACAGTCTTTGATAAACGGCTTACCAGCTCATAATCCGGGCCGTCCATATGAGGAGAATCTGCCGTATAGCCGCTCATGGTAGTTCCCACAATATCCATTCCCAGCTTCCAGGCATTGACTCCCTCCTCATAGTTTGATATATCTGCCATAAGAATGGCATCCGGATATTTCTGGCGCACCTCTTTTATAAACTCATTTACGGTCTTTCCGTCTCCCCGTGCGCGCAGCGTACAGTCTAACGCGATCACATCGCTTCCAACAACGACAAGCTCATCGACCTCCTTCATGGTAGGAGTAATGTAGCTTTCAAAGCCGGGATACTGGATCTTTACCAGTCCGATAACCGGAAGTCCTGTCTCCTCCTTGATCGCAGCTACGTCCCGGATGCTGCTGGTGCGGATCGCCGGAGTCCCCGCCATCTTTGCCGCTCTCGCCATCAGGTACATCACAGATTTTTCCTCCACATACAGAGGTTCTCCCGGAATAGCCTGGCATGAGATGATCATCTGCCCCTTGATCTGCTCAAATAGTTCCTGCTTGTTCATGTATCTCCTCCTGTTCTGCAACCACCCTTACAGACATTCCCCATTTTGCCCAAAAGGTCGATGCCATGAAATATTTCTTTTATAACTATATCATAAAGAAATATTTTTTTCAATTATAAATGTGTTGAAATATTTTTTTATTACTCATTTTAAAAACAGGACTGCCCTGAGAATGGCATCTCACAGACAATCCTGTTTCCATTTCAAACGTGTTCCATCAGATATTCGGCATCTTTGCCGTTGGCATCATCAGCACCTTTCCTGTGCCGCGGTATACATTTACCAGGCCTTCGCCCGAAGCTGCGGAGCCGATCAGGCTCTTTCCGGAGCGCTCTACCGTAAAGTCCAGGCTCTTGCTCCAGGCAATAGCATAATTGCCGTCCACCTTGAGCACATCGTTCTGAAGCTCAATCTCGATCAACTCCTCTTTCGGGCATTCAGATTCGATACAGAACACTCCGTTCCCATTCAGGCTCAGGTTAAACAGTCCCTCTCCTCCGGCCACTGCAGAAGAGAAATTGGAACGCATCACCGCTTTGTGCTGCAGGGTAGATTCACAGGCTAAAAACAGACCGTCATCCAGCACCACTCCGCCGCCCCACTGGGCTGCATCCATCAGGATCAGATACTTATAGGTAGGTTCCAGCACCAGAACGCCGCTTCCCGTATACTCCGGCTTTATGGCGGATTCTCCGGTTGCCTTGCCCCGGACCGCTTTGCCGAGGAAATCTCCCACGCCCTTAATGCCGGTGGTTGCCTTTACATCTCCTAACATCCACTGCATGGCGCCTGCCTGAATGGTCACATTAGACTGATCCAGACTGCATACCAGCTGGCGCTTTCTCACATTCATCTGCGCGCAGTAATAAGCGGTTACTGCCGATCCGGGAGTCACGCTTAAGTCGCGCTGATATTCGATTACCTCAAAGGCTCCCAGCTTTGCAAGGACTTTTACGTCATCATTGTCGGTGAAATTAGAAATACGGTACATAGATTCCCTCCTGTTCTCTCTTATATCGCAGCCTGCGGCAGATATCGTTTGATTTTATTTTTCCAGATTCTTCCACTTGAAGTTTGGAATCACATCAGACCACTTTTCAATTCCGATAATAGACTTGGCAAACTCTGAGGTTTCCAGAGTCGAATTTTTCTTGTCAATATCCCGGAATACCTGCCAGATCTTCTTGCGTTTCGTTGCTACGATCTTATCCGGCTGATTCATATCGCACTCCCACAGGCCGAACTTCAGTCCCTGCTTTGCCTCGCTGGGAGCATCCACCTGGCGGCTTACCGTATATGCGTCAATATATGGATTACTGTCTACAAGGTAGTAGGAGTACGCATAGGCAGCTGCCTGGATCTCAGGAATATCGCCTCTGGTGGGACTATAGGAGGTAAAGCCCTGCTCGGTCAGAATAATATGACGCACATTTCCCGAAGGAGCCTTCAGTGCCTCCTGGTTAAAGTAATTGGTAAGTACGTTCAGATTGGCAAAATTTATAACTGGTGAGTTAAAATCATTTGTAAAGAGCCCGGTAGCTTTGGGATCATCCCAGAATTCCGGCTCAATCATGGGACAGGGATACGGATGATAGGCCAGTCCCCAGTCCATCTGCCCCTGAACATTAGCAATGGAATTGAAGCTGTCTACGATCTCCTTGCCGCCGTATTTCAGCTTTCCGTCAATCTCATTCATCCAGTTGTAATCCAGTGAGAAATACACCCGGTCATTGGCATTGGTACTCTTGATGGCCGTGTAGAAAATACGGAACGCCTGCTGGTATACTTTTACATAATTTGTAAGATCCATAGAGCCCATATAGTTCCACTGCTGATTATTGATCTCATTTCCAATGATCCAGTTGGAAACCTTTCCATGGTTGGAATCTTTTCCGCTGTAGTGGTCAGCCAAAAAGGCCGCAATGGCTCTGGTCTGCTCAAAACCGGCTTCGTTTGCCCCGTTGAACATATAATAAAAGGCATTGGAAGACTTCTTCGTACCCGGATAGATCAGATCCGGACGGTTGGGGTTCCAGTCATTTAAAATGATCACCGTGACGGTCATTCCCTTATTGGAAAGAGCGCTGATGGTCCTGTCATAATCATCCATGATGGCCTTGTTAAAATGATAGATCTTGCCGTCATATTCATATTCAATGCCTGTACCCATGATCTGTGAAAACGCAATATTGGTGGTTACATGCTTTACGCCCAGGTCAAAGGCATCCTCCAGCATATCAATTTCGATGTTCAGTCCCTTTTTAGTCAGAGGATCCTTGAATGCTTCCGTATTTTTGGCCACTGCCTCAGGATTGGTAATGTAATGAGGCTCGCTGATGGCTTTATACTCTGTGCCGTCATAAGCAGCTAGTACAAATTTGCTGTACAGGCGGTCTGCTGTGCTTCCGAAATTTAACGGCACCTGAGCAGAGGATGATATAAGGGCGTCTGCCGAAGCAATATAATCGGTTCTTCCATCCAGACTGTTCTCATAGGTCTGCTGTTCAAATATATAGACCTTTCCATCGGTGCCGGCTGTATCGCCGCTGGTGGAAAAGGCGATTTCCACATTCTGCTTGTCTGCCGTCACCTTACAGGAACGGATCTGGCCTGTGAGCGCAATATCCTCTTTTGCTGCCTCCTGTGCAGCTTCACCTGAAGCCTGTGTTTCCTCCGCGGATACAGACCTGGAAAAAGCACCCAGGCTTACTGCTGTCACTCCAAAAAACAGCGCGGCTGCCAGAGCCATGCCTCTGCTTCTTTTAAACAGTTTATGCTTCATTTTGAGATTACCTCCAGAATTGATGTGTGTACTTACGGATGACCCGTTTTGATGTCAACCTCTATGATACATAATCTATCTTACAAATTCAATTACGATTTTATTACATTATCTTAAGTCTTACTTGTATACCTTCTTTAAAGTAAATCCCCGCCCCTGAACCTCATTGATCTGATTGATGATCATAAACGCTTCCGGATCCTCATCCAGCACCAGCTGGTTCAGCCTTGGCAGATCCCGCTTGGAAATCACAGCCAGCACCATATCCTGTTCCCGGTGAAGGTAACCGGTTTCCATGTGGAGAAGGCTGGTTCCGCAGTCCAGCCGCTGGCTGATCAGGGCATTAATCTGTTCATGGCGTCGGCTTACTATCTTCACCTGCATCTTTGTCATGCCGGCCATGAGAACCTTATCCAGCACCAGGGTATAAGTCACGATCAGAAGAATGCCGTAAAGCACTGCCTCTGCGGATGAAGTAATGAGCTGCATTGCCAGGATCACGCAGTCCAGTACATAAAGAGACAGGGATACATTGATGCCGCACTTCTTGCGCAGGATCAGACAGGGGATGTCCACACCTCCGGTAGAAGCGCCTGCCTTTATGACGATCCCGATTCCCGCTCCAATGAGAATACCGGCATAAATTACGGCTACCAGCCGTTCTTCCATGTAAAAGCCATGTATTCCCGTGCGCTCCATTACTGCCAGGGCAGCGGGATAAAACACGGTGCTTAAGGCCGTGGTAAGGGCAAATTCCTTTCCTAACTGCCACAGCCCCAGACCAAAGACCGCAATATTAAAAATACTTACAAAAAGGCTCACAGGGATTCCCCAGAGCCGGTTAAAAAACAGGCCCATGCCCGTAGTACCTCCGGTTACAAGCCCATTCGGCATGATAAACAACACTACGGCCATGGCATAAATCGCATTTCCAAATAAAATGGCTCCCACCCGTGCGGTCATACGAAGCCATTTTTGTCTGTCATTCTTCTGTTCCATTACAAGATTCTCCCTTATTTTATTTCCTATCACCGAGGGTATCATTTTTCATGGGAGCTGTCAAGAAACTTGCACTTGACAATCTCCTTCCTGCGTTTATAATACATTTAGAACTTTTGTATCTGTTTCCTTTTTCGGATGCTGAGCCGGTGTGAGGGGGAGCGCCCTGATGCTGCGTACAAAAGGATAGCGATGGGAGTCCGTGTTTCGGATTGAGAGGATGCAATCGAGCATCGACCGCAGAGCGCATATTCTGCGCCCTATTACAGCTGTCTGGAAGTTGCCGTCGCTATGCCTGTATTCCGGGAACATAGACTTGACGCACGCAGGTGCGTTTTTTTGTACCCTGAAATGCTCCCTGCCGGCATTTCCCGCAGCAGAAAAGAGGAAGGAATCTATGAACAAAAACAAACACGCTGCAAAACTGGTCTTTCTTGCCATGATGACAGCCCTGGGAGTGGTCATTTCCCCCATTCTCCGGGTAGAGGGAATGTGTCCCATGGCACATTTTATCAATGTCACCTGTGCGGTCATGCTTGGCCCCTGGTATGCCTTTGTGTGCGCCCTTGCCATTGGCATCATCCGCATGACCTGTATGGGGATCCCGCCTTTAGCACTCACAGGAGCTATATTCGGAGCCTTTTTATCCGGTATGCTCTACCGAATGTCCCGTGGCAGGCTGGTATGGGCCTTTGCAGGGGAGGTCATCGGCACAGGCATCATCGGAGCCATACTCTCCTATCCTGTCATGACCTTTGTCTGGGGAAAAACCGGCCTTACCTGGTTCTTTTATGTGCCTTCCTTCATTGCAGGCACGCTCATTGGAGGAACCATTGCATTTCTGTTTTTAAAGCATCTGCAGAAAGCCAGACTCTTATCCATGTTCCAGGAAACTCTGGGTTCCCGGACGTATGATTCCGGAGAGGACGTGGTAAATGATGCGCTGGGAATCGCATTTTCAGGCTTTATCGGCTATCTGGCTGTGACGGTAGCTGTCCATCAGCTTGTACCTCAGGGCGGTTCTGTGATAAACAGTCTCCGCTATATAGTTCTGGTCGGCTTTCTGGCAGCCGCCCTGATATACTGGAGCATCAAACGGCCCAAAGCAGCCTGAAACGCGCATTTTCCCATTTCCATACTTACATCAAAGGAGGATCTCATCATGAATCCTATCTCCCTCTTGCATAAAGAAGCACCTTTAATCCACTGCATCACCCACCCCATTGTAGTCAATGACTGTGCAAATGCAGTTCTGGCTCTGGGCGCACGTCCTATCATGGCGGAGCATCCCAAAGAAGCAGCCTCGATTGCCCAAATAGCCCGTTCCCTTACTGTCAGCCTGGGAAATATCACCGATGCCAGGGCCGAATCCATTTTTCTGGCAGGAAATGTGCGTCCGGCTGTCATAGATCTGGTAGGCATCACCTGCAGTGATTTCCGTATGAAGCTTGCCAGACGGTTTCTGGAAGAATGCCGTCCCGCTGTGATCAAGGGAAATGTTTCCGAGATACGCGCCATTGCCGGCGCAGGCTTCCACAACCAGGGGATCGACGTAAGCCGGGAAGACGCTGTCACTAAGGATGACCCAATGGCACAGTTTCGTCTGGCCAGGCTGATGAAAGAGATTTCAGACCGCACACAGGCCGTCGTAGCTGCCAGCGGTGAGGTGGATATTATTGTATCTCCTCAGGATGATAAAGCCTATTTTCTTGAAAACGGTTCTCCATCCATGGCCCGCATCACGGGAACCGGCTGTATGCTTACCTGCATTATGGGAACCTTTATGGCAGTAGTATCCCCCCTTGAGGCAGCGGTCTGCGGAGCTGCTGTCCTGGGAATTGCCGGAGAACGGGCCGATGCTTCAAAGGGACTTGGAACATATCACATAAGCCTGTTGGATCAGCTTTCCCTGATGACAGATGAAACGCTGAAATCCGAAATCCGTCTGCATTCTGTTGATCTTTCTTCTACAGCTTCATAAAACCGGACATCATACATCCGCCTGCCGCTCCTGTACTCAGGATCTCCGGCAGGCGTTCTTCATTTACTCCGCCAATGGCATAAACAGGAACACTGCTTTCCATACAAACCTGGCTTAAGAAATCCAGTCCTCTCCCCGGAAGCCCTTTCTTACAATCTGTCTCATAGATATTGCCTGCAAACAGATAATCTGCGCCCAGCCGGACAGCCTCTTTTACCTCTTCCAACGAGTGAATGGATGTTCCCACACACTCTGCATCCAGCGGTCTCCCTTCCCTTCTCAATATACTCATCGGAAGATGAAGCTTCCTCATGCCCAGCTGTGCGGCTGCTGCAGGAGCTGTGTTCAAAATCAGCATCCGATCCTGTTCCCGGCAGATCTGATCCACTTCCTCTGCCAGCTTCCTGTAAATCTCAGGGCTTAAGTCCTTTTCCCTGAGCACTACTGCTCTGGGTTTGACACTTACAATCTTCCGAATCTGATCCAGATAGCTCTCCCAGAGTCCCGTTCCCGGTTCAAAACAGCCATCTTCTGTCTGATCCGCCCCCTCCGGCACTCTGCAGAGCCTGTGATTGGTTACTGCTACCATACGTTCATACATAAGCTGCATTTCCCTTTCTGTATTATAAAAAGCCCCCGGAAACTCCGGGGGCCAACTCGTTTGGGCACAATATCCATTCAGATATATCATTTATCACGTTCGTACGGCCTGATGGCCTGTAACGATTTAATTACTCTACGATAGATACAACTCTACCGGAACCTACTGTACGTCCACCCTCACGGATAGCGAAACGCAGACCCTGCTCCATAGCTACTGGATGAATCAGCTCTACGGACATCTCTACGTTATCACCAGGCATACACATCTCTGTACCTGCTGGCAGCTCGCAAACGCCGGTAACGTCAGTTGTTCTGAAGTAGAACTGTGGACGGTAGTTGTTGAAGAAAGGTGTATGACGGCCACCCTCGTCCTTGGTCAGAACGTAAACCTGAGCGGTAAACTTGTTGTGGCACTTTACAGAACCTGGCTTGCACAGACACTGTCCACGCTCGATCTCTGTTCTCTGAACACCACGCAGCAGAGCACCGATGTTATCACCAGCCTCAGCGCTGTCAAGAAGCTTACGGAACATCTCGATACCAGTTACAACGGTCTTACGAACGTCCTCATGGATACCGATGATCTCAACTTCGTCGTTCAGGTTCAGAGTACCACGCTCTACTCTACCAGTAGCAACAGTACCACGGCCAGTAATGGTGAATACGTCCTCTACAGGCATAAGGAATGGCTTCTCTGTCTCACGTACAGGATCTGGAATGTAGCTGTCAACAGCGTCCATCAGCTCCATAACCTTGTCGCCCCATGGGCCCATTGGATCCTCAAGAGCCTTCAGAGCAGAACCCTGGATGATAGGTGTATCATCACCTGGGAACTCGTACTCATTTAACAGCTCACGGATCTCCATGTCAACCAGCTCAAGCAGCTCAGCGTCGTCTACCATATCGCACTTGTTCATGAATACTACGATATAAGGAACGCCTACCTGACGGGACAGAAGGATGTGCTCTCTTGTCTGAGCCATAACACCATCAGTTGCAGCTACAACCAGGATAGCGCCGTCCATCTGAGCAGCACCAGTGATCATGTTCTTAACGTAGTCAGCATGTCCTGGGCAGTCAACGTGTGCATAGTGTCTCTTCTCTGTCTGATACTCAACGTGAGAAGTAGAGATGGTGATACCACGCTCTCTCTCCTCTGGAGCCTTATCGATGTTCTCGAAATCTACCTTTGCGTTGCCTGCAACTCTCTCTGAAAGAACCTTTGTGATAGCTGCGGTCAGAGTAGTTTTGCCGTGGTCAACGTGTCCAATGGTACCGATGTTACAATGTGGTTTAGTTCTGTCAAACTTAGCTTTAGCCATTTTATAACGTCCTCCTTAATTTGCGCCCCTTTTAGGGCTGATATAGTTAGTCAGGCTATCAATCATTATATTCTATTTTACTTTGATTTACAAGCCTTTTTTACTTTTTGTGGTCAGCAAGAACCTTCTCCTGAACGTTCTTTGGAACTGGCTCATACTTCTCGAAGAACATGGAGTAGTTGCCGCGTCCCTGTGTTCTGGAACGAAGGTCTGTAGAGTAGCCGAACATCTCAGACAGCGGAACGTAAGCCTTAACCATCTTACCGCCGCCAATGTCCTCCATACCCTCGATACGTCCACGGCGTGAATTGATATCACCGATAACATCACCCATGTACTCCTCAGGCATGGTAACCTCTACCTTCATGATCGGCTCAAGCAGGATTGGATTACCCTTCTGCATAGCATCCTTGAATGCCATGGAACCTGCGATGTGGAATGCCATTTCAGAAGAGTCAACCTCATGGTAAGAACCGTCGTATACATCTGCCCAAACGCCCAGTACAGGGAATCCGCCCAGAACACCAGTCTTAGCTGCTTCCTCAATACCTGCGCCGACTGCCGGGATGTACTCCTTAGGAATAGCACCGCCAACAACGGATGAAGTAAACTTGAAGGTCTCTTCTGCGTTTGCTTCCATTGGTGTGAAGTGAACCTTACAGTGACCGTACTGTCCACGACCACCAGACTGCTTTGCATACTTGCTGTCAACGTCAACGGCCTTGGTAAAGGTCTCCTTGTAAGCAACCTGAGGAGCGCCTACGTTAGCCTCTACATTGAACTCACGCAGCAGACGGTCTACAATAATATCCAGATGAAGCTCGCCCATACCGGAGATAATGGTCTGGCCGGTCTCTTCGTCTGTACGAACCTTGAAAGTAGGATCTTCTTCTGCCAGCTTGACTAAAGCGTCGCCCATCTTGTCCTGGCTTGCCTTTGTCTTTGGCTCGATCGCGATATCGATAACCGGCTCCGGGAACTCCATAGACTCCAGGATAACAGGGTTCTTCTCATCACAGATGGTATCGCCTGTACCGGTTGTCTTAAAGCCTACTGCTGCAGCGATATCGCCGGAGTAAACCTTATCAAGTTCATTTCTCTTATTAGCATGCATCTGAAGGATACGTCCTACACGCTCCTTCTTGCCCTTTGTAGCATTCAGTACGTAAGAACCGGAGTTCAGAGTACCGGAATATACACGGAAGAATGCAAGCTTGCCCACGAATGGGTCAGTCATAATCTTGAATGCAAGCGCTGCGAACGGCTCTTCATCAGAAGAATGACGAACAATCTCATTTCCGTCCAGGTCAACACCCTTGATCGCAGGGATGTCTAATGGAGATGGCATGAATTCGATAATAGCATCCAGAAGCTTCTGAACGCCCTTGTTTCTGTAAGCGGTACCGCAGCATACAGGAACTGCTGTACACTCGCAGGTAGCCTTTCTTAATACCTTCTTCAGCTCATCATTGGAAGGCTCCTCGCCCTCAAGATACATCATCATCAGGTCATCGTCCAGCTCGCAGATTTTCTCTACCAGCTCGGTACGGTATAACTCTGCATCGTCCTGCATATCTTCAGGAATGTCAACGATAGAAATGTCATCGCCCTTATCATCATTATAGATGTAGGCCTTCATCTCAAACAGATCGACGATTCCCTTGAAATCCTCTTCCTTGCCGATTGGCAGCTGAATGCAGATAGCGTTCTTGCCCAGACGGGTCTTGATCTGCTCTACAGCGCCGTAGAAGTTTGCACCCAGGATATCCATCTTGTTGATGAATGCCATACGGGGTACATTGTAAGTGTCAGCCTGACGCCATACGTTCTCAGACTGTGGCTCAACGCCGCCCTTTGCACAGAACACACCTACAGCGCCATCCAATACACGCAGGGAACGCTCAACCTCAACAGTGAAGTCTACGTGTCCAGGTGTATCGATGATGTTGATACGGTGCTCTAATGCGCCTGGCTTCGGCTTGCAGTTTTCCTGCAGAGTCCAGTGGCAGGTTGTAGCAGCGGAAGTAATGGTAATACCTCTTTCCTGCTCCTGAGCCATCCAGTCCATGGTAGCAGTACCTTCGTGAGTATCACCGATCTTATAATTTACACCAGTGTAATACAGAATACGCTCGGTTGTGGTAGTCTTACCAGCATCGATATGAGCCATGATTCCGATATTTCTGGTTCTTTCCAACGGATATTCTCTTCCAGCCAAGGGATTTTCCTCCTTAATTTAACGAAAAAAAGCCGGTCTGCAATTAGAAACGGTAGTGAGCAAACGCCTTGTTTGCCTCTGCCATCTTGTGCATATCCTCTTTCTTCTTTACAGATGCGCCGGTGTTGTTGGCTGCGTCCATAATCTCATTTGCCAGTCTCTCTTCCTGAGTCTTCTCGCCTCTCTTACGGGAGTACAGAGTGATCCAGCGCAGAGCCAGAGCCTGTCTTCTCTCAGGCTTAACCTCGATGGGCACCTGATAGGTAGCGCCGCCGATACGCTTTGCCTTAACCTCAAGTACAGGCATAATGTTGTTCATTGCTTCTTCAAATACTTCGATTGCATCCTTACCGGTGCTTTCAGCTACACGATTGAATGCGCCGTATACGATTTTCTGTGCAACACCCTTCTTGCCGTCTAACATGATATTGTTGATCAGCTTTGTCACAACCTTATTGTTGTAGATCGGGTCTGCCAGAACGTCTCTTTTCTGAGTATGTCCTTTACGTGGCACGTTACTTCCCTCCTTAATATGCTGCCTTTTATCTGAAATGATACAGGCAGTTTCCATTAACTCAACGGTACTCACATGTTTCCATAAAATGTGTTCGTGCTCGGTCTATATATTTCCTGCAACCACAGGTACAATATCACGGATCCGGCACTAACAAATGCGGAAATATCTTCCGCCGTCACTTTACTGCTGTTAGTGGTACTAATCTGGTTTGTTCCAAACTGCTTTGAAATTACTTCTTGTCTTTCGGTCTCTTAGCGCCGTACTTGGAACGAGCCTGCTTTCTGTTTGCTACGCCTGCTGTATCCAGTGTACCTCTAACGATGTGGTATCTGGTACCTGGCAGGTCCTTAACTCTTCCTCCACGGATCAGAACAACGCTGTGCTCCTGAAGGTTGTGTCCCTCTCCTGGGATGTAGCTTGTTACTTCGATACCATTGGAAAGACGTACTCTGGCGATCTTTCTAAGTGCAGAGTTAGGCTTCTTAGGGGTAGCAGTCTTAACAGCGGTACATACGCCGCGCTTCTGTGGTGCAGATACGTCTGTTGCCTTCTTCTGTAAAGAGTTGTAACCCTTCTGCAGAGCTGGTGCAGTAGACTTCTTTGCGCTGCTCTGTCTTCCCTTTCTAACTAACTGGTTAAATGTTGGCATCCTTTTCACCTCCTGTGATATTGACTGTTGGTTGCTGTGTCTTTCAGCTTTTGTGCACCAAAACATAAGTGTTTTGAACACACTTTTTCATTATAGCATAAGGCGTAAATCTGTCAAGTATTTTTTGAGGGTGCTCTTTTACATTTTTCTATAAAACATTTACGCAATTTTTATTGCATCATCTGGTATTTTCATGGATAATCAAATATACGCAGCCCCTGCCCCGTTTTTCATTTCTTTGTCTGCGTATTCTATCTTTGGGAGGATTACTATGAAATTCGAGGAACATAAAATCGTTCAGCAGGTCATGCGCTCCAGGCAGGATCCTGAGGCAGCGGATCAGCTGATCCGATCCTATATGCCATTTATCAAAGCAGAAACCGCACGCTTTATCCACCGTCCTCCGGTTGAGGGACGGGATGATGAGCTGTCTGTGGCCATGTTTGCTTTTTATGAAACAATGACGGTTTATAATCCGGACAGAGGTCCTTTTCTGCCTCTTGCAGCAGCCGGAATCCGAAACCGCCTGATCGACTATTTCCGGAAGGAGCAAAAGCACAGTGGGCAGCTCTCCTTAGACCAGCCTGCGGAGGAGGACGGCTGCACTCTTTTGGAAAAGACCGATCCGGGAGTTGATGATATTTCCGATTATCAGGATCTGGCTGCCGCTCAGTCGGAAATCGAAACATTTTCCGCAGAGCTTGCAGGTTTTGGACTTTCGCTCACTGATGTGGCAGACAGCTGCCCCCGCCAGGAGCGCACCCTGGACGCCTGCATGAAGGTTCTGGATTACGCCAAAAAGCATCCGGAGCTTCTGGAACAGATGATCCGCAGCCGTAAACTCCCCTTAAGCCAGCTGGCTCTGGGCTCAGGGGCAGAAAAAAAGACGCTGGAACGTCACCGGAAATATCTCATTGCCATTCTTCTTGCTTTTACAAACGGATTTGAAATCATACGCGGTCATCTCTCACAGATGAAAAAAGGAGGCGCAGCAGAATGAAATATCTGATCATGGAATGTCATATGGCTTATGCAGTGGTGCTGGATGAGGACGGGCGTTTCCTGAAGGCCGCCAATATGGATTATGAGGTAGGACAGACGGTAGATACCATTATGGAAATCGTAGAACCCGGAGCCGCCTTTTCGGAAGCGGACTGCCAGTCTGATTCTTTTTACGATACAGTATTTGAGGAAGCGGTGGAAGTACAGCCTGCCGTCCGAAGGACCAGCCGCCTTTCCCGCTGGTTAAAGTCTGCTCTTCCCGCAGCCGCAGCCCTTTGCCTTCTGCTGTCTGGAGGCCACTATTTTATTATGAGCCCTTACGGAACAGTACGGCTGTCCATCAACCCGGAAGTAGAGCTGTCTGTAAACCGGCTGGATTATGTGCTTTCATTATCCGGCATCAACCGGGATGGAGAGGACTTGATCCGGGGATATGACTATAAAAGGAAGAAAGTCGAAGAAGCTGCGGCAGATCTGGCCGAGCGGGCCATAGATATGGACTATCTGGCTCCAGGCGGGACGATCTATGTAGGCGTTTCCTCTGCTCATGAGGACTGGGCGGATGAGATGAAAAGGGATCTCACCTGGGAGCTTGACGGTCGCCTTGGATCGGATATCCATATAAGTGCTGATCCCAAACCTGATGAGAGTCCGGAATCTGGTACGGCGCGTGAAGCCGAAACCGCATTTCCTGCTGCTCCCCCCGTTTCCGAAACAGTGCCTGCCGCTGTGCAGACTGCCCCGGCGGCACATCAAACTGTCCCGACAGCCCACCCGAATGATAATTGGAATGAGGATTCAGATGAACAGCGGGATGAGGATTGGGATGATACCACCAATCATGGCTCAGACGATAATCAGGAGGACGACTGGGATGACGCAGCAGATGATGACAGCAATGATTAAAATCGACCTGATATCAGGGACATATTAAACTTTTAAAAAAATTATATTTTTTTCATTTCGACCCCGTTTTTTTCAAATGCACTCCGTATTCTGTCTATGTAAAGAAAAAACAATCCAAGCACAGGTGATAGATCAAGGAGGAAACTATAATGAGAAAGATGAACCTAAAAAAATCTATGATGGCAGCAGTTGTTGCAGCAATGGCACTTGTAACTGTAATCGGCAGCACGATTACCGCATCAGCATCCCCCAGAACTGCCAAAAAGATAATCGGCATTGAGCAGGCAAAGGAAGCCTCTTTAAAGGCTATGAAAATTAAAGAAGCGGATGCTGTGTTCACAGAACAGGAATGCGAACTGGACGATGGCGTATATGAGCTGGAATTCACTGCCGGAAAGTTTGAGTATGATGTGGAAGTAAACGCTTATACCGGTAAAGTGATCAAGGCTGATTACGAAAACAACCGTGACTGGGATGATCTGCGGGATGACCGTTGGGATGACGACCGCGATAACAGCTGGGATGATGACGACCGCTGGGATGACGACAGATTCGACGATGATGATGACCACTGGGACGACTAATCCGTTCTCTGTAAGACAGTGACCATCCCCGGCTCAAAGCCGCATGGCAAATGCTGACGCAGAAGCCTGCGGCTTTTTTCATGTGTTCCCACTTTCTTAAATTTTTTCTGTTTCTATGAAACTTTTATATGCTTCCGTTCGTCTAATTTATATTATATGAGGTGCAGAAGCCATTTGCATCCTAAACTTAAATATGATTTAGACAGGATGGACTACTAATGATATTTTCCAGCTTTGACTTTTTATTTCGTTTTCTTCCTTTATTTCTGATTCTTTATTTCATATGTCCGGAGAAATGGCGGAATCAGTGCCTTTTTGCCGGAAGCCTGATCTTCTATTTTTATGGAGCCAGACACTCCCCTCTTTATTTTGTCCTGTTTCTCCTTTCAATACCTGTAAACTTTTTCATCGGACAGCTTATTGGAAGAAAACGGGATGCAAAAGAACGCAGCTTCTGGCTGAATGCCGGGATCTTCTATAACCTATTCTGGCTGATCCTTTTTAAATACAGCACATTTATAACGGAAAACTTAAACCTGCTCCTGTCATATACAAAAACAGGTCTGCAGTTTCCCGTCGTCCGCCTGTCCCTCCCCCTTGGAATCAGCTTTTACACCTTTCAGGCCATCGCCTATCTGGCCGATGTATATAGGAAGGAAATCCGCAGTGAACATTCCCTCCTTCGCTTCTGTACCTGGTTTTCCATGTTTACCCAGGTAACCTCCGGCCCCATTACCCGTTATCAGGAAATCCGCTCTCAGCTGATCCGGCGCCGTTTTTCCATGAACCGTCTGGAAACCGGTCTTAGAGAGTTTACTATTGGCTTAAGCCTTAAGGTGCTGCTTGCCAATCAGCTCGGCAGGCTGTGGAGCCAGGTCGGAGCCATTGGATACGAAAGCATCTCCACGCCGCTTGCCTGGATGGGAATCATTGCATTCAGCCTTCAGCTTTACTTTGACTTTTACGGCTACTCCCTCATGGCCCAGGGAATCGGCTGGATCCTGGGATTTCAGATTCCCAGAAACTTTGCCTATCCCTACCAGTCTCTGACAATGGCGGAGTTCTGGCGTCGGTGGCATATAACCCTTGGAAAATGGTTCCGCGACTATGTATATATTCCTCTTGGTGGCAATCGAAAAGGCTTTGTCATTATGGTGCGCAATCTACTCACCGTGTGGCTTCTGACTGGTTTCTGGCATGGCGCTGACTGGAATTTTCTTCTCTGGGGTCTTCTGCTTTTTGCTCTGATCTCTGTTGAAAAAATGGGACTGGGACGTATCTTAAACCGTTTTCCAACCGCGGGGCACCTGTATATGGCTCTTGTGATTCCTTTAAACTGGCTGGTCTTTGCCATTTCACAGCCGCCACAGATCCTTATTTATTTACAGAGGCTCTTTCCGTTTTTCACAGCCCCCGGAACCTACACCTGGTTTGAGGGAGACTATCTGAAATACGGCCGCATCTATGGGTTGTCTCTTCTTGCAGGCCTGGTTTTTATGACCGATCTGCCAAGGCGGATCTACAGCCAGCACCGCCGCAGTTTTCTGACTGCCGTTATACTTATAGTTCTGTTCTGGCTCTGTGTTTACTGTATTAAAATGGGAATGGATGACCCGTTTTTATACTTCCGGTTCTAAGGAAAGTTCTAAGAAACAGATAGAAAGAGAAATTGTGTGAATAAAATGAAAAAATACTGGTATACTATGATGCTTATTGGAAGTTTGATTGCCGTAAAAGGAAGTTCCCTTATTCCCCGGATATGGGAACTAGAAACGTTTTCAGGTGAACATAAAATCGAGCGGCTGGCAGAAACTGAGGATAAACAGCCATCTAACATCCCCCTATCCTCTGATTCCATTTCCGAAAGTGCTGCCTCCAAAGGCAGCACCGAAACTCCTACAGCAAAGTTCCCCTCTCCAGAGTCCTCCCCTGCGGAGCCGCCCACTGACGGGTCTGCCCCTGAAGCTCCCCCTGTCACAGAGTCCTCCACAGAAGCGCCTCCGGCGGAGACTTTGCCGCCTGCTGACACCTCTGTTCCCGTTGACCTAAGCACCTCCCTTTTTATCGGAGACTCACGAACAGAAGGCTTAAAGGAATACGGAGGTCTGGAAGAAGCAGAGTTTTTTGCCAATTCCGGCATGAGCAGCTTTAACCTTCTCTCAACCAATCTTACCGTAAAGGATGGAAGCAAAAAAACACTGGAAGAACTTCTCTCCCAACACAGCTATGAGCGGATTTACCTCATGCTGGGCATCAATGAACTGGGATACCCTCCTTCCTCCGTAACAAAGAAGTACGCCTCTATCGTAGACTGGATCCACCAGCTTCAGCCCCAGGCCAGAATCATTCTGGAGGCTAATCTCCATGTAACAAAAAAGAAGTCCGATTCCGACCCGGTCTATGGAAACGGAAAAATTGATTCTTTAAATCAAGCTATTTACCAGATGGCTGTAGAAAAAGGCTGCGGCTATATAGATGTAAACAGTCTTTTTGACGACGGCCAGGGAAACCTTGATTCCAAATATTCTGTAGACAATGCCCACATTATGGGAAAGTATTATACGGTCTGGGCCGAATGGCTCAGAACACAAAATGCATAAAAAACACCGGATGGCCAGTTTTCCCTGTCCGTCCGGTGTTTTTATGATTCAATCTGTCATTCAGACCTGTATTTTATTCTTCTGCATCCTCAGAGCTTTCTTCTTCCTCTGCATCCTCGTCCTCGATTACAGTATCGTCCAGATCCAGAACCTCTTCTGCTACATTATCTTCTGTAAGCTCGCTGCTTTCCTCAGATGTCAGCTCTTCCTCTTCAGAAAGAAGGATCTCTTCCTCAGCTGCCGCTGCGATCTTATCATCCGTATCCAACTTTACAGTTCTGTAGCGCTTCATACCGGTACCTGCCGGGATTGGCTTACCGATAATAACATTCTCCTTCAGACCAATCAGGTGATCTACCTTACCGTTGATAGCGGCCTCGGTCAGAACCTTGGTGGTCTCCTGGAAGGATGCGGCTGACAGGAAGGAATCTGTAGCAAGAGATGCCTTTGTAATACCCAGCATAACCTGCTTGCCCTCTGCGGGACGCTTGCCCTCTGCGATCAGAGCCTCATTCATCTCATTGAAATCCAGAACATCCATGGATACGCCCGGCAGTACATCACTGTCGCCGCTTTCCTCGATGCGGATCTTCTTTAACATCTGATGAACGATCATTTCAACGTGTTTATCGTTGATTTCTACACCCTGGAGACGGTATACACGCTGTACTTCCTGGATCATGTAATCCTGTACGGCACGAACGCCCTTGATCTTTAAGATATCGTGAGGATTTACGCTACCTTCGGTCAGCTCATCACCGGCCTCAAGCACCTGGCCGTCCATAACCTTGATTCTGGAACCGTATGGGATCAGATAGGTTTTGGAATTTCCTGTCTCGTTATCAGTAACTGTAATCTCACGCTTCTTCTTTGTATCCTTGATAGTTACAACGCCGCCAAACTCAGTGATAATGGCAAGACCCTTTGGCTTACGGGCCTCAAAAAGCTCCTCAACTCGAGGAAGACCCTGTGTGATATCGCCGCCGGCAACGCCGCCCGTATGGAAAGTACGCATGGTAAGCTGTGTACCGGGCTCACCGATGGACTGTGCCGCGATGATTCCGACTGCCTCACCAACCTGTACCGGCTGGCCGGTTGCCATGTTGGCTCCGTAGCACTTGGCGCACACACCGATATGGGACTTACAGCTTAATACGGTACGGATCTTCACAGACTTGCGTCCCTGCTTATCCAATACCTTCATAACAGCTGCAGCACGCTTAGGCGTACACATATGGTTTGCCTTCATTACCAGCTCTCCCGTATCGGGATCAACGATATCTTCGGCAATATAACGGCCTGTAATTCTCTCCTGCAGATCCTCGATTACTTCATTTCCGTCTGTGAATGCCTTAATCTCCATAAATGGAATATCCTTGCCCTCACAGCAGTCTACCTCACGGATGATCAGATCCTGAGATACATCTACCAGACGTCTGGTCAGGTAACCGGAGTCAGCCGTACGAAGAGCCGTATCAGACAGACCCTTACGTGCACCATGAGCGGAAATGAAGTACTCCAGTACGTCAAGACCTTCACGGAAGTTAGACTTGATAGGAAGTTCGATGGTGTGACCGGTTGTATCGGCCATCAGTCCTCGCATACCTGCCAGCTGCTTGATCTGCTTATCAGATCCTCGCGCACCGGAGTCAGCCATCATGAAAATGTTGTTGTACTTATCCAGTCCGGTCAGCAGATCGTGGGTCAGCTGATCATCGGTGGTCTTCCAGGTTTCGATTACTTCTTTATAGCGCTCCTCCTCGGTGATCAGACCGCGGCGGTAGTTCTTTGCAATGTGGTCTACGGTAGCCTGTGCATTTGCGATCAGTTCCGGTTTGCTTGCAGGCACGGTCATATCGGAAACGGATACGGTCATGGCTGCTCTGGTAGAGAACTTGTAGCCGATTGCCTTGATGTCATCCAGAGTAACGGCCGTCTGGGTAGCGCCGTGTACGTTGATAACCTTCTCAAGGATCTGCTTTAACTGCTTTTTAGCTACCAGGAAGTCAACCTCCAGCTTTAACTCATTTTCAGGAATGGAACGGTCTACAAAGCCAAGATCCTGAGGAATGATCTCGTTGAAGATCAGACGGCCGATGGTAGACTCGATAATACCGGTTTTTACCGTGCCGTCAGGCAGAGTCTTTGATACTCTTACCTTTACCCTGGAGTGCAGAGTAGCTTCATGGTTTTCATAAGCCAGAATTGCCTCATTTACACTCTTGAAAATCATTCCCTCGCCCTTTGCACCGGGACGCTCCTGGGTCAGGTAGTAAATACCGAGAACCATATCCTGAGACGGAACAGCCACAGGACCGCCGTCAGAAGGCTTTAACAGGTTGTTCGGGCTTAAAAGCAGGAAGCGGCACTCAGCCTGTGCTTCCACAGACAGAGGAAGATGAACTGCCATCTGGTCGCCGTCGAAGTCAGCGTTGAACGCGGTACAAACAAGAGGATGAAGCTTAATGGCCTTACCTTCTACCAGGATCGGTTCAAAAGCCTGGATACCCAGCCTGTGCAGCGTAGGAGCACGGTTCAGCATAACAGGATGCTCTTTAATTACATCCTCCAGTACATCCCAAACCTCAGTCTGGAGCTTCTCCACCATCTTCTTTGCGTTCTTGATATTGTGAGCGGTGCCATTGGATACAAGCTCCTTCATAACGAAAGGCTTAAACAGCTCAATAGCCATTTCCTTTGGCAGACCGCACTGATAAATCTTTAATTCAGGTCCTACTACGATAACGGAACGTCCGGAGTAGTCAACTCGCTTGCCTAACAGGTTCTGACGGAAGCGTCCCTGCTTACCCTTTAACATATCAGAAAGGGACTTAAGCGCACGATTTCCAGGTCCTGTTACAGGGCGGCCCCGGCGGCCATTGTCGATCAAGGCGTCTACTGCCTCCTGGAGCATACGCTTCTCATTGCGGACGATGATGTCCGGAGCGCCCAGTTCCAGAAGTCTGGCAAGACGGTTGTTACGGTTGATGATCCTTCTGTACAGGTCATTTAAGTCAGAGGTAGCAAAACGTCCGCCGTCCAGCTGTACCATAGGACGTATATCCGGCGGGATCACGGGGATTACGTCCATGATCATCCACTCTGGACGGTTTCCAGAGTTTAAAAATGCCTCTACCACTTCCAGGCGCTTAATGATTCTTGCGCGCTTCTGTCCGGTAGCGTCTACCAGCTGCTTTCTTAAATCAGCTGAATCCTTCTCCAGATCAATGGACATCAGAAGCTCCTGAATCGCCTCAGCACCCATTCCCACACGGAAGGCAGTTGAGCCGCCGTACTTCTCTACTTCCTCACGGTACTCCTTCTCAGACAAAACCTGCTTATACTGAAGGCTGGTAACACCTGGATCCAGTACAACATAGGAAGCAAAGTAGAGCACCTTCTCCAGGGTTCTGGGGGAAATATCCAGAATTAGTCCCATACGGCTGGGAATTCCCTTAAAGTACCAGATATGGGAAACAGGAGCTGCAAGCTCGATACGTCCCATACGCTCTCTTCTTACACTGGCCTTTGTCACCTCAACGCCGCAGCGGTCGCAGATCACGCCCTTATAGCGGATCTTCTTGTACTTGCCGCAGTGGCACTCCCAGTCCTTGCTTGGACCAAAAATCCTCTCGCAGAACAGACCGTCCTTCTCCGGCTTTAAAGTTCTATAGTTGATGGTCTCTGGCTTCTTTACAACGCCGTGCTCCCACCACTCTCTCCACTCTCTGGAGGGAGCCCCTGAAGGCTCAGGCATACGGTTGCGCATGGCACCCTGCTCCCACCATTCTCTCCACTGCTTGCTGGGCTTGTCAGCAGGTTCAGGTGTCCTGTGGGTCCAGGATCTAATCTTTTCAGGGGAAGCCAGACCAATCTTAATGGCATCAAATGTCATTGGATGATAAGTTTCATTTGTTTCCGGCATGAGCTCTTACTCCCTTCTATTATTCGTCTTCACCATCATCTGTATAAGCGTCATACAGATCATCTGTGTCATTTCCAGCAGACTCGGAAGCCGATTCTACGCTTACAAATTCATTATCCTTGATCTCCTGCTCCTGATAACCGTAGGAAGCAAGGGATTCCTGATCGTTAAAGCGGCGGTCGCCCTCTAACATGGCGCGCAGCTCGGTATCACCGTAGTCGATATTTTCGGTCATCTCAACTTCGGTTCCATCCTCTCTCTGTACCTGTACATCCAGGCCCAGAGACTGCATTTCCTTAAGAAGTACCTTAAAGGATTCGGGGATACCCGGCTCAGGAATATTCTCGCCCTTGATGATAGCTTCGTAGGTCTTCACACGGCCTACTACATCATCGGACTTTACAGTCATGATTTCCTGCAGGGTGTAGGATGCACCATATGCCTCCAGAGCCCAAACCTCCATCTCTCCGAAACGCTGTCCGCCGAACTGAGCTTTACCGCCCAGAGGCTGCTGTGTAACCAGGGAGTATGGGCCAGTAGAACGTGCATGGATCTTATCGTCTACCAGGTGATGCAGCTTCAGGTAATGCATGTGTCCAATGGTAACGGCTCCATCAAAATACTCTCCGGTACGTCCATCTCTTAAGCGGACCTTTCCGTCTCTGCCAATGGGTACGCCCTTCCACAGCTCTCTGTGCGCTCTGTTCTCAGACAGATACCCGATTGCCTCCGGAACAAGCTGTTCTTTATAAAGCTGCTCAAAGGTTTCTCCATTCCATGGCTGTCCGGAAGGCGTCTCTGTGACACCGTCCTTTTCCCATTCTGCTTTCTCTGCCTCGTCAAAGGGCAGGTTTACATAGTGGTTTGCCAGCTCCAGGGTATCCTGTATATCATTCTCGTTTGCGCCGTCGAAGATCGGTGTGGAAACGTTAAAGCCAAGTGCTCTTGCAGCAAGGCTTAAGTGGATCTCAAGCACCTGTCCGATGTTCATACGGGAAGGCACGCCCAGAGGATTCAGTACAATATCAAGAGGACGGCCATTTGGCAGGAAAGGCATATCCTCTACAGGAAGCACGCGGGAAACAACACCCTTATTACCATGACGTCCAGCCATCTTATCACCTACAGAAATCTTACGTTTCTGAGCGATATAGATACGTACCGTCTGATTTACTCCCGGTGAAAGCTCATCGCCGTTTTCTCTTGTAAATACCTTTGCATCTACAATAATTCCATATGCTCCGTGAGGTACCTTTAAGGAGGTATCACGGACTTCTCTTGCCTTCTCACCGAAGATCGCACGCAGGAGACGTTCTTCTGCTGTCAGTTCAGTTTCTCCCTTTGGAGTAACCTTTCCTACCAGAATATCTCCGGCACGGACCTCAGCACCGATACGGATAATACCACGTTCATCCAGATCCTTTAATGCATCCTCGCCTACACCGGGAACATCTCTGGTGATTTCTTCCGGTCCCAGCTTGGTGTCACGGGCCTCCGCCTCATACTCTTCGATATGAATAGAGGTATATACGTCATCCTGAACCAGACGCTCGGAAAGCAGAACCGCATCCTCGTAGTTGTAGCCTTCCCAGGTCATAAAACCGATCAGCGGGTTCTTTCCAAGGGCAATCTCGCCGTTGGAGGTAGAAGGACCATCTGCGATCACCTCGCCGGCCTCTACATGATCATTCTTATATACGATCGGCTTCTGGTTGTAGCAGTTGCTCTGGTTACTTCTCTTGAACTTTGTCAAATGGTATACATCTCTGTTTCCATCGGAATCTCTCTTGATAATGATCTCGTTGGAAGCGGAGCGTTCTACCACACCGGCATTCTTTGCCACTACGCAGACACCGGAGTCAACGGCAGCCTTTGCCTCAATACCGGTACCTACTACAGGAGCCTCTGTACTCAACAGCGGCACGGCCTGACGCTGCATGTTGGATCCCATCAGAGCACGGTTTGCGTCATCGTTCTGAAGGAATGGGATCATAGCAGTAGCCACGGAGAATACCATCTTCGGGGATACGTCCATCAGGTCAATGGTTCGCTTCTGGAACTCGGAGGTTTCTGTCTGGAAACGTCCGGATACGTTATTGTGAACGAAATGTCCCTCTTCATCCAGAGCCTCGTTCGCCTGTGCCACGATAAAGTTGTCCTCTTCATCTGCAGTCAGGTATACTACATCATCGGTGACTCTTGGATTGGCAGGATCAGCGGTCTTATCTACTACGCGGTAAGGCGCTTCGATAAAGCCGTACTGGTTTACTCTCGCATAGCTTGCCAGAGAGTTGATCAGACCGATGTTGGGGCCCTCAGGAGTCTCGATGGGGCACATACGGCCATAGTGTGTATAGTGAACATCTCGCACCTCGAATCCGGCACGGTCTCTTGACAGACCGCCAGGACCCAGGGCGGAAAGACGTCTCTTATGGGTCAGTTCAGCCAGAGGGTTGTTCTGATCCATAAACTGTGACAGCTGGGAGCTTCCAAAGAACTCCTTTACAGCAGCCGTTACAGGCTTGATATTGATCAGGGACTGCGGTGTGATGCCGTCTACGTCCTGAGTAGTCATACGCTCTCTTACCACACGCTCCATACGTGACAGACCAATGCGGTACTGGTTCTGGAGCAGCTCGCCTACGGCACGGATACGGCGGTTGCCAAGATGGTCGATATCATCAGCCGTTCCCACTTCCTCTTCCAGATGCATATTGTAGTTGATGGAAGCAATGATATCTTCCTTTGTGATATGCTTTGGAATCAGATCGTGGATATTCTTTCGAATTTCTTCCTTTAAAAGCTCCTCATCCGAACCTGCTTTTTCCAGAATAGCAGACAGCACAGGGTAGTATACTAATTCTGTAACGCCAACCTCCTCCGGATCGAAGGAAACATGAGCGTCAAGCTCAACCATCATATTGGAAAGAACCTTCTGCTTTCTGTTTGATCCTTCTACCCATACGAAGGGAACGCCGGAGTTCTGCAGACGCATCGCAGACTCCTTATCAAGCTTTGTGCCTGCCTCGGCTAAAATCTCACCTGTCTCCTCATTCACCACATCCTCAGCCAGAACCTGGCCATTGAGGCGGAACTTAAAGGACAGCTTCTTATTAAATTTATAACGTCCCACCTTTGCCAGATCATATCTTCTGGGATCAAAGAACATACTGTTGAGCAGGCTCTCCGCGCTGTCAACGGATAACGGCTCACCGGGACGGATCTTCTTGTACAGCTCTAACAGACCGTCCTGATAGTTATCGGAGGTATCCTTTCCGAAGCTGGCAAGAAGCTTTGGCTCTTCGCCGAACAGTTCTAAAATCTCTGCATTAGTGCCGAAGCCCAGAGCACGGATCAGCACGGTAACAGGAACCTTACGGGTTCTGTCCACGCGGACATAAAATACATCGTTGGAGTCTGTCTCGTACTCCAGCCATGCGCCGCGGTTGGGGATCACAGTACATGTATATAACTCCTTACCCACCTTATCGTGACCAATGCCATAGTAGATACCAGGGGAACGCACAAGCTGGCTGACAATAACACGTTCTGCACCGTTGATAACGAAGGAGCCCGTGTCTGTCATCAGAGGCAGATCTCCCATGAATATCTCATGTTCGTTCATCTCATCTTTATCTTTATTGTACAGTCTAACCTTTACCTTAAGTGGTGCCGCGTAAGTGGCATCGCGTTCCTTACACTCTTCGATGGTGTACTTGACATCATCCTTACATAATGTAAAGTCAACGAATTCCAGGCTCAGATGTCCTGCGAAGTCAGTGATCGGAGAGATGTCATCAAATGCTTCCTTCAGTCCTTCGTCTAAGAACCACTGATAGGAGTCTTTCTGAATCTCGATCAGGTTTGGCATCTGAAGGACTTCCTTCTGCCTTGAATAGCTCATTCTTACGCTTTTCCCGGCCGGTACCGGACGTATTCTGCTTTTCTCCATTGACGTTTCACCCCTGTTTTCTAATTTGGTTGCAATATCCCGTCCGGCTGGAGAATGCGCATCTCTTCCAGCACTCCGGGCCATTACTGTCGTTCTCGGTAATCGGGCGCCGCATAATGGGCGCAAAAAGCCCACGTCGCCACAATAGTGCACACTCCATAATAACATAGGGACGTCAAGGTGTCAAGAATTTTTTCTTGCTTTTTTCTTACAAAAATGATATACTGTTATAGAATGTCTTCTGGCAGGTATGACAGGTTTTTACTGCAAAGGAGAAGGAAATTATTTACAGTCTGGAGGTATACCGATATGGTACAAACCATTCTAAATGTATTGCTGATACTTCTGGCGATCGCTGCAATCGTACTTGTGATCCTCTATTTTCTGGGAAGCAAGCTGCAGAAGCGTCAGGCAGAGCAGCAGCAGATGCTGGATGCTGCTGCACAGACCGTATCCATCCTGGTCATTGATAAAAAGAAGCTCAAGCTCACACAGTCCGGGCTTCCCAAGATGGTAGTGGACCAGACGCCCAAGTATATGCGCTGGGCCAAAGTTCCCGTTGTAAAAGCAAAGATCGGTCCCAAGGTGATGACTCTGATCGCCGACGCAGGAGTATTTGAGTCTCTTCCTGTAAAGACAGAGGCAAAAGTAGTCTTAAGCGGTATCTACATTACACAGATCAAAAGCGTTCGGGGAGGTGCCATCCCTGCTCCTCCAAAGAAAAAGGGATTTTTTGCAAGATTTAAAAAGGACAAGCAGTAATTCAAAAGCAGCCGGTATCTGAAGGTTTCAGACGCCGGCTGCTTTTATATTTCTTTTTTATGTTTCTGTTTTATCCAGACAGAACTATGCTGTACATGACTGCACATCCACGCAGATACGGCAGTCCGACATATGCTCATAGTTAATGTCCAGGGAATAATCTACATTGACCTTTATGCTGTTCTCCTGCTCTTCCACATAAAAGTGATTGGCCTGAATGCCGATCACCAGATTGCCCACAGGAGTGCTGTAGCAGGAAAGGTTCTTTTTATTCTTTTCAAACAGCATACGGCTGTTCGTAACACCCTTTTTTATAATATCCATGGAAGAAGGGGAAATTTTAATGACATTTTTCACCCGCTCCTCCGCTCCTTCCAGTATCTCTTCATAAAGGATATAATGCTTTCCGTTTTTCTGATAATAATCCCCGCGGACGATCATTTCCACATCGTTATCCTCATGATCCAGAGTATGAACACCACGGATGGTAATCAGTACATCTTTTGTCATGCCGTTCTCCTCCTTCTTTTATACCGGCTGTATCGTTTAAGCAAACCGTTTCAGGCCGTGCTCCAGAAGCATGTCTACCAGCTGCTCCTTGCCGATTCCTCTGGCCTCCCACAGCATGGGGTACATACTGATAGCAGTGAATCCGGGCATGGTGTTGATTTCATTAAATACCACTTCTCCATCTTCTTTTACGAAAAAGTCCACTCTGGACAAGCCGTAGCCGTCTACCGCCTTAAAAATGGCCGCCGCCGCCCTGCGGATCTTCTCCGCAGCGTCTCCCGGAAGCTCAGGGTCTGTCACTGTCTTTGATTCTGCGTTGTAATACTTTGCGTCAAAATCATAAAAATCTGCCGCAGCCAGGATTTCACCCACGCCGGAAGCCTTCACTTCCTCGCTTCCTCCTCCGAATACAGCACACTCCACTTCACGGCCCACGATCATCTCTTCTACCAGGATCTTGCGGTCATGGCAGGCTGCCTCTGTAAGTCCGGCCTCCAGCTCCTCCCGGTTATCCGCCTTGCTCACTCCCTTGGAAGAGCCTGCGTTGGAGGGTTTGATAAATACAGGATAGGCGAAGCGGCCTTCAATGCGGTTTACCACCTTGTTCATATCCTCAAGCTGCTCCTTCATCACCGGCACATAGGCCGCCTGCCTTATCCCCAGCTCATCTACAATGATCTTTGTATAAAGCTTATCCATGGAAACAGCGGATGCCAGTACTCCGCAGCCCACATACGGTATCTTTGCCAGCTCCAAAAGTCCCTGGATCGTGCCGTCCTCTCCGCAAAGGCCATGAAGAACCGGGAATACCACATCCAGCTTCACCTCTGTCATTGTCCCATTCTCCATAAACAGGGCGCACTTCTTCTCTGCATCCGGAAGGATTGCAGCAGAAACCGTTCCCTTTCTCCAGGACTCATCCCTGATTGCCTGGACAGAGTCCACCTTCAACCACTTTCCCTCCTGTGTAATTCCGATCAGAATCAGGTTATATTTATCTGTATTGATACGGTCAATCACATTGGCAGCCGACATACAGGACACAACGTGCTCCGAAGACTGCCCGCCGAAAATAACCGCTGCTGTTTTCTTTTCCATCGTCATTTTCACTCCTATTCCATCTTTCTGCCCCACAGGGCGTATACAGTATAGCATATGTGGAGATAAATAGAAATACCCCAAAACAATCAGGACGGAGGGATCTCCGATGCTTCTTGTCCGGCCCAGCCGGACAAGAAGACCCCGCCGTCCGCAGCTTTCGCGGCCCAAATCAGCTTTCGCGACCCAAATCAGCGATCGCGACCCAAAAATCCAAGAAAGGAGCCCCCAACGCCCTATGAAAAAACACCCTTCCTATTTTTTCCCATTCCCAATCTTCCACATCCTCCCCATCCTCCTTCTAACCCCCTTCCTGCTCCTGGCCTCCGCCCGCACCATCTCCCAGGAAACCATGGCCGCCAGAATCGCCCCGGACATCCTCCGTTTCCATGTTCTGGCCGAAAGCAACTCTCCAAAAGACCAATCCCTTAAGCTTGGCGTCCGCGATATCCTTTTAAGCCACATCCAGACACACGCCCCCAAAAACGCCACCAAGCCCCAACTGGCCCACTGGATCCTCCAGCAAAAAAACACCCTCACCCAGACCGCCGAAAGCTGGCTTACATCCCAGGGCTCCCCAGCCCCTGTATCCCTTACTCTGACCAAAGACTATTTCCCCACAAAAACCTACGGCGAAGCCTCCTTCCCCTGCGGCGTCTATGATGCCGTCCGGATTACCATAGGAAATGGAAAAGGACGCAACTGGTGGTGCGTCCTCTATCCCAGTCTCTGCCTTACCGATTCTTCCGCAAAAACTGTTCCCGAATCCTCGAAAAAAGAACTGGCAGAACATATGGCCCCTGATGATTACGAAACCATTTTCAATGAGCCTCCCAAAGTAGAGATCCGTTTCCGTCTCCTGGAACTTCTCACCCCAAAAAAGGACTGACCATCTCCCGGTCAGTCCCTCCCTGCATACAAAATCCTACTTTTTCTGACGATCCAGCATCTCCCTGAGCGCCTCGTCGCTCTCATCGATCCAGACGTCCTCTTCCTCTTCATTCAGGCCCAGATACTTTGCCAGCGTCCGCTCGTCATCACTGTTGTTCCAGCGGCTGATGTACCGGTCGATTTCTTCAAACTCGATTTCCCCTGCCAGATAACGCTCCTTAAAATTCTTCTCTTCCATATTTTACCTTCTCCCGCGGACAGGAAGAACATTTTCCTCCTGCTCCTTAATATTTTTCGAAACAGTAATCTCCTGATTATCAATATGCTCTCTGGCAGCCATCCTGGCCTCAGCCAGATTTCTCACCTTTAAGGCGCTTAAAATATGCTCATGCTCCACCATCAGCACCTGGCGCTTATCTGCATCCTTTATATATTCCAGACGGTAGCGGTACATCTGCTCTCTCAGGTTATTTAACATCTGCACCAGCTTTTCATTTCCCGTACTCTGGTAGATCACATCATGAAATGCTTCATCACTCTCTGCCATCTCCATAGGACTTCCGCTGCGGATCGCCCTGCAGAAATTCTCCTGGCACTGCTCCAGCCTGCGCAGATCCTCCGCTTCCATACGCTCGCAGGCCAGTTCAATCGCCAGCTCCTCCAGAGAACGGCGCACCTCCAGTACATCCCTCAGACTTTTTTCCGAGATTTTAGCCACTTCCGCTCCCTTTCGCGGGATCATAAGCACTAGTCCCTCAAGCTCCAGCTTCCGGATGGCTTCACGGATCGGAGTACGGCTCACCCCCAGCTTCTCAGCCAGCTGGATCTCCATAAGCCTCTCTCCCGGAGCCAGTTCCCCCTTTAAGATCGCCTGGCGCAGCGTATTAAACACCACGTCCCGAAGCGGAAGATACTCGTTCATATTTACCTTAAAATTATTGTCCATCATAATACTCTCCCCTGTGTTTTACCGCAGTCTGCCGGCTGCGCCTTGATTCATGTTATAAAAATTGGTAAGGTAAACCTGCTTTGCCAGATCTATCCCTTCCCCATACCGAAGCGCCTCGTATGCCTTTCTGGCTGAAGACGGATTGGAAAACAGACCGAATACAGTAGGCCCGCTTCCGCTCATCATAGCATTGATGGCCCCATATTCCTTCATCAGTTCCTCAATCTGTCCGATCACCGGATAGCGGCCCGCCGTTACCAGTTCAAGAACATTTCCAAACCTTCCTGCCACCTCATAGAGATCCCTTTTTCGGATTGCCTCCACCATTCCGTCAATATCAGGATGATCCTCAGGCCTCAGCGTCCTGGCATCCAGCATTTCATATACGGTTTTTGTGGAAACGCTGATCCCCGGCTTTGCGATCAGCACCTGGCACTGAGGCATGGATGGCAGACGGGTAAGTTTTTCACCGATTCCTTCCGAAAGGGCCGTTCCCCTCATGATGCAGTAAGGTATATCTGCTCCCAGCTTCACCCCCCGCTCCATCAGCTGTGAGGTTGTAAGCCCCAGTCCAAACATCCGGTTTACGCCGTAAAGCACGGATGCAGCATCAGTACTTCCTCCTGCCATCCCCGCTGATACAGGGATAAACTTTCTTAAGCGGATCGAAAGTCCTTCCTCAATACCAAATTCATCAAACAGCAGAGCCGCGGCCCGGTAAGCCAGATTCTGCTCATTGGACGGCAGATAAAAAAGATTAGTTTCCAAACGGATTCCCGGCTCCGCTGTCCGGTACAGGTCAATCCTGTCATGGAGGCCCACTGTCTGCATGATCATGCGCACCTCATGGTATCCGTCCGGCTTTCTGCCCAGCACATCCAGAGCCAGATTGATCTTTCCGAATGCTTTTAAGCGTAAATGCGAAATCATTCTCCCCGCTCCCCTTTTTCTCTTTCTCGTTTATATGTCTGTTTTTATAATACATAACATTGTATACATGAAAATGCAAGGATTTTCAATATAAAAAATAAACAAAAAGTAATACTTACGAAAAAAGAGACGCCCATTTTCCAGACGTCTCCCATTTTTAATACTGTATATTCTTCTGCCGTATCAGATTAAACTGTATAATCCCTGTATTAAAATACTCATTTGCATATACAAGCGGCCTGTCCCGATCACTGTAATTTAATGTTTTAAGATACAGATAAGGTCTGGAACCCAGCTCCTTGACGGAAACGTATCCTTTCAGGCCCGGAATATCCGCCGGGTCTGCCGTATCGATCTCCACCTTGTCCCACTGGGCCTTTTCCCCGGAAAGGTCATAAATGTATCTGTAAATGGAATCCTCATAATGTGAAAACATCTCAAAGGATTCCTCTCCCCCGATCAGATCCATGCTAAAATAATCACGGCAGTAGGCGCAGATCTGATCATCTGCCAGAAACAGCTTTTCAGCAACAACGAGCTGTTCATCTGGCTGCATCTGTAAAAGAGAGCAGATTTCTTCCTCTCTTTTTATTTTCCGGATCTTCAAAAGACGGACTGAAGGCGTATATCCGCTTTTTTGGATCATCTGCGTAAGCTCCATACAGGGGCTGAAGGTAACCTTGATATCCAGAGAATCCACATTTACAAAGGTTCCCCGCCCCTGACGCCTGAAAATGATTCCCTCTGAGGCCAGGTCATTTAAGGCCTGGCGGATGGTGATCCGGCTTACGCCCAGCATTTCTGCCAAAGCCTCCTCTCTTGGAAGCTTATTGTCCCTTTTCAGATCCATTTCTTCTATATATTGAAGGATTGCCTCCTTCGCCTGCCCTGACAATGGTTTTATGCGTAATTTCTGAGTCGCCAAGGTGATTCCTCTCTTTCCTGTTTCCGATGTGCTTAAACATACATTCTAACTAAGATGATAGAAGAATCACTTTTTTTTGTCAAGAAATACAGTATATCATTTACGAAAGGCTTTTTTTCCATTGAGAAGCAGATTTAAAAGAATCGCACTGATGCTTACCATAAATAAGCCGTTGCTGAGGATCATCTGAAGTGTTCCGGGAATATTTACAAACGCATCGGATGCGAATGCTGCACCTACGCCGATGGCAATACTGGTTCCCACGATTTTAAAATTATTATCCTTTGAGAAATCCAGTCTGGAAAGCATGGAAATTCCCGATGAAGTGATCACTCCGAACAAGGCCAGGGTAGCTCCTCCCAGCACACACTTGGGAACCGCTGTAAATACCGCAGAAATCTTTGGGAAAATTCCTGCCAGTATGATCATGATCCCTGCGGTCGTTATGACCGAACGGCTCTTTATCTTTGTTAAACCGATCAAACTCACATTTTCATTAAACATGGTAGATGGGACGGAATTAAATGCTCCTGTGATCATCTGAGCTACTGCCTGCCCGCGGATCCCCCGCTCCTTAATCTCATTTTCTGTTTCCACATCTGCAATTTCATCCATCACGGAAAATACGCCGATGCACTGGATCATATTGATAATGCAGAAAATCGTCATAAGGAAAATAGGCCACAGCTTAAATTCCGGCACTCCGTAAGCAAAAGGCTGAACCGGCTGGAATATCTCTGCCTGCGCAATGGAAGCAATATCCACCATATGTAAAAAACATCCTGCAGCCGTTCCTGCGGTAATACCAAGAAGCAATGACATACTTTTCCAGATGCCTTTTCCATACTTTTCCACCATCAGTATAAATATAAGCACTGCCAGACCCAGGATGAGATTTTCGACGGAGCCAAAGCCTGCGTTTCCCTCTCCCCCCGCCAGATCCCTCAGCGCGGTAGGCGCCAAAGTAATTCCAATCAGTGTTACAAAGGTTCCCACAACTACCTGCGGGAAAAGCTTTAAAATCTTATCCATGAAAAAGGATAAAAGAAAAATCACCGCACCGGAGGCAATTACTGAACCAAACAAAGCCGCCATCCCATATTCCTTACCGATCAGGATCATGGGACTTAAGGGTGCAAAGGACGACCCCAGAACAATCGGGTATCTGGATCCTGCCAGCTTTCCGATCCCCAGCACCTGGATCAGGATTGCAATGCCGCTTGTAAAGAAATTGGCTGAGACAAGAAAGGCTGTTTCCTTTTCATCCAATCCCAAAGCTCCTGCCAGTATCAGCGGAACTGCAATGGTTCCAGGGCACATGGTAAGCACATGCTGAAACCCCACTAACAGCATCCTGCCCCATCCCACTTTTTCGTCAAAACTCTCCTTTTTCATACCCACTCCTTACTGAATACTAATTCCAGTATCCCTCATGTACCTTTGCCGCTTCTACCTCTACTGCCTCTACCGGTCCGATGACCTTTATATCCTTCTGTCCTCTGGCGAACACCTCGCGGCACGGAAGATCAAAGGTGGGATTCTGTTCATTGCTTCCCGTAAGCTCCAACAGCCTTCTTTCTGTCATGCCGTAAACAACCCTTCCGATATTAGCCCAGTAAATCGCTCCCGCACACATCGCACAGGGCTCCGCAGTGGTATATAAGGTACAGTCCCATAAAAACTCTCTGGAATACTCATGGGAAGCCCTGGCTGCAAGGGTTGCCTCTGCATGGCCGGTGCAGATTTTTTCTGTAATCTCAATATTCCCCTGCTCCATGATGATTTCCCCATCCTTGTTTACCAGCAGCGCTCCAAAGGGAGTATTACCGGCCGCTCTTGCCTCCTTTGAAATCTCGATCGCTCTCCTTAAATAAAATTCATGGCTCTGATACATCGTTCCCTCTCCTTTTCAAAGTATTAAGTAATAGGTATTACCTTTTGTGTTTTTACTATAGCACACAATCATTTTTTTGTAAAGAGTTCACAGCAAAAAAAAGCTGTCGGATCATTTTCCGACAGCTTTCACAACATGTGAATCAATTTCCTTTTAAATTGTTAATGGCTTCTTCTACTTCTTTATTATCGTCATCCATAAGAGGAACCATGTCTGTTTCCTTATGCTCCTCTTTCTTTGGCATATATTTCTGGAAGATTGCCGTAAAGAAATAGGAATTGATAAAGGCAATCAGGGGAAATCCAAACAGAATTAACAGCATGGCTACCTGAGGCAGGAAAAACACACCGAAATAAGCAGCCGCAGCTGTAAGCACATCCAAAGCAATGATACCAATGGTCTGAAGCAGATGGCGCACGGACATGAAGAAGGCATTAAACAGCGTCCGCTTCACCGGATTATAAAACCGGGACTGAAGGGCAAACACATAGGTGCTGATAAAGATATACAGCATCAGAAAGCCTCCGAATACAGCCGTCATCAAAAGCTTGGGAACACCTGTAAGACTGTTCATCTGGCCTGTAAGAAAGAACCAGAAGTCAAATGCCAAAAGCGCGCCTGCAGCCAGCAGGATCACCCATATAATCGTGGACTGCACAAAATTCTCCTTAAAGGAATGGAAAAAGTTTTTGATCGTACCGTCATTTTCATCCCGGACCAGTTTCAAAGTCACATAGTACACAGCCGTTGTAGCAGCTCCCGCAGTGACAATTGGAATGGAACACACAATCCACAGAATGTTCAAAAGAATCAAATCTCCCAGCTTTCCGATAAAGCGCCAGACGGGATTGTCATAATTAAACAGGCCTTGAAGCATAATATACCCTCTTCTTTCTTAAAATAAAAATATCACAGAATATTGTACCATATCAGCCCCAAATGCGCAAACTCAAAATAGTTGCAGGAGGATGTGAAATAGCCTATAATAAATGGTATCATCAGCAACAGCCTGCTGACAGTAAAAATCTGCAAACGGAGGAAGCGACACGAATGACTTTACGGCAAGAAGCTCAGGAA
The DNA here is from genome assembly GCF_001517625.2 of Clostridium sp. AT4. Lineage (GTDB taxonomy): Bacteria > Bacillota > Clostridia > Lachnospirales > Lachnospiraceae > Enterocloster. The sequence goes on from NZ_LN999827.1 coordinate 318,863, forward strand.
GAAAAAGAAAAACTCAAACATATGTCCTGGAAGGACAGGATCTGGTATATCTGGGAATACTACAAATTCCATATGCTGTTAGCATTCATTGCTATGGTAATCCTCTGGGTGATCGGCACCTCTTTGTACCGGCAGTCATTTACCACCCGGCTTTCCATGGCGGTTATCAATGACCGTTCCGGCGGAAATTCCAGTACCGAGCCTTTGATGGCAGGACTGAGGGAAGCCCTGGACTGTGGGAAAAAGGATATTATCGAGATCAATGAAGGCCTGTTTCTGGATACAAATGAGGAAACCATGTCCCAGTATTCATATGCCAGCATGGCAAAAATCGCCGCTCTTGTATCCGGAGGAATGCTGGATATTATGATCGCTGATGAGGCTACCATCCGCCATTACGAAACTCTGGATGCTTACCTGGATCTTAGTGAGCTTTTGCCGAAGGAGCTTTGCAGCCAGCTGGAGGATCAGTTTCTCTATACGACAACCACAGACGGTGAAAAAATCCCCGCTGCCGTTTCTCTGGAAAAATCCTCTTTAAAGGATGATACGGGTATTATCATGGAGCCGCCCTATCTGGCTGTGATCTCTAACACTCAGCATAAAGAAGATATCCTTGGGGCCATTTCCTATCTGTTCCGTTCCCTTGAGCCGTAACATCCCTATGGCTTAATTTTCTTTCTTCAACCACTCTCATACCCAGGCATTCCGCCACTGCGCGGGAGGCCTGGTTTTTTTCATGGATCACCGCCAGAAGTTCTGCTGACAGTACCTCATGGGCGTACTCTGCAATGGCTGTCACTGCCTCCCTTGCATATCCCAATTTCCGGTAAGGCTCAAAAATATGATATCCCAGCTCCAGCCACTGGCTTTTTTCGGGAAGTTTCCTCAAAGCATACTGCTCAAATATTTCCGCCCCCGGCGATGATACTCCTGCCATCCCCACAAGCTCATTTGTTTCCCTGCGCACAAGCGCCCAGGTACCGTATTCATAAAAAGCATACTGACTGCGGATATACTGCTCCATAGTCTCTTCCGACCGGAAAACCGCCTCTTCCCCGGCGTATTCCTCCTCAGGGATCTGCTTAACATCCCCTTTTACAAACTCCCGTATCATCAGCCGTTCAGTGAGATCGATCATCCAGGGAAGACCCAGATGACGCCGAAGGATCAGCTCCTCCAACTCTTCTGTATCATACTCCCAGCCAGGAACCACATAGGGGATCCCTCTCAGACTCCAATCGCCCTGCACAGCATTCTCTACACCCAAAACAGCCCTTCCGGCAGCTTTCGCCGCCAGAAGGGCCTGTGGTTCATCTGATATCAGAAGCCTGTGATCCGTTCCATCAATACGGATCCTGCGCTCCTTTGTCATCTCAGCACTTCTCCGGTTCCGGATATGTCTCTCCAAATGTATCAACTGTCATGGACTTGATCTTCTGCTCGCTTAACGGGCGGTCGCTGTAATCGGTGCGCTCATCTGCAATCCGGTTTACGACCTCCATGCCCTCTGTGATCTTTCCAAATGCCGCATATGCGCCGTCCAGATGAGGAGATGTTTTATGCATGATAAAGAACTGAGAGCCTGCAGAATCAGGATGCATTGCCCTTGCCATGGACAGAACGCCCTCTGTATGCTTTAAGTCATTTTTAAAGCCGTTCTGGGAAAACTCACCCTTAATGCAGTAGCCGGGGCCGCCCATGCCTGTTCCCTGAGGGCAGCCGCCCTGGATCATAAATCCGCTGATCACGCGGTGAAAGATCAGTCCGTCATAGTATCCTTTCGATACAAGGCTGATAAAATTATTAACTGTGTTGGGAGCAATCTCAGGATATAACTCTGCCTTCATCACATCGCCATTTTCCATGGTAATAGTAATAACTGGATTTGCCATTCTCATAATCTCCTTTTCATTTAATCTTATTCCACTATACCAAATCACAGGGAATTTGTCCAGCAAAAGGAAGGCCGCCCGGCGTCTTCTCCGGACGGCCTTCCCACTAGAAAACCATTATTCAATCATAATATATTTCTTCTGCTCTATAGCAGGCTTTTCTTCCTTTTTCGGGATAAACAGCTTTAAAATACCGTGCTTAAACTCACCCTTTATATCTTCCTCAACCATGTTCTCTCCTACATAGAAGGAACGCTCACAGGCTCCTGCATACCGCTCCCTGCGGATATAGCGTCCAGTATCCTTTTCCTGCTCATCCTGATCCAGCCCTTTGGCTGCCTGAATGGTCAAATAGCCATTTTCCAGAGAAACCTTAACCTCATCTTTTGTAAATCCGGGCAGATCCATTTCCAGCTCATACCCCTGGTCTGTCTCTTTCACATCGGTCTTCATCAGATTTTTGCCTCTGCGTCCGTACAGCTTTTTTTCAGCTCTTCTTTCATCTCTTTCATCAAAAAACGGAAAATCTCTCATAAACTCGTCAAACATATCTTCTCCAAAAATACTAGGCATCAACATAAATCATCTCTCCTTTTCGTGAAACCTTTTTGGATCTGTGATCTGCGATCTTATATCTTCCAATCCGTCTGCCGATCCACTATGGGAACCTCCGGAATCAAGTTCCTGCTTCTGAACTCTTTTCCTTTGTTCTAGCTGTAATATAACACTTATTATTAGCAATGTCAAGAGGTGAGTGCTAATTTTTTTGTGAAGAATTTGTGAAGCCTTGATTTTACGGGCTTCACATGGATTTTTCACTTACTTTCGCACTCGATTTTCTTGATTTGACCACATTTTTACCACAAATTCTTGGAAAAATATATTCATCTGATTTTCTTACCACATTTTACGACAACGACTTATGGTTTATACCACAGCAGGTACGGTTTCTGGCAGGTTCATTTTAGACATCTCGTTCTCCACATGAGACTTTTCTGCAATATGATTGTAGACATTCATTGTAATCTGTGCATCCGAATGGCCCATGACATACTGCATAACTTTAGGATTGACATTGTTCTCACCCAGTCTGGTACATCCCGTATGACGAAGGGTATGCGATGAAATAGGCGGCATCAGCTCCGGCTCTCGCTTCTCTTCTTCTGCCAGTTTGCTTTCTTTCTTATTATAGGCATTGACAATGTTTTTCAGAAAGCTGTTCACTCCCGCCGGCATGATCGGACGTCCATGCTTTGTATTGAAGATGAATCCACTGCGTCCACCAATCTCCACATTACTCTGTAAACCAAGCATTAGGTTCAGTTCTCTCTGCTTACGGAACGCATCATATACCATCTGTGTCATAGGAATATCTCTGATTCCTGCATCCGTTTTGGTTTCTGAATCATGGAAACAATATCCTTCTTCACCTTCATAATATACAAGCTGTCCACCTACATGGATCTCCCGATTCTTCATATCCACATCTGACCAGGTTAATCCAATGGTTTCACTCACTCTCAGGCAAGCCCCAAACATAACCTGCATCATTGGAAGATGAGGCTTATACACATTACTCTGTTCAACAAACTTCAGAAGTTTTTCCTGCTGTTCCAGTGTCAGTGCTTCTTTCTCCTTTGCCGGAGCCCCATAATCTCCAAGTGTTCCTGTTACCGGATTCTTGCGGATAATCCCATCTTCCACTGCCAGTTCAAAACTAGGATTCAATAAGCCATAAAGACCTTTGATCGTACTGTGTGCCAGTCCTTCATCTGACAATGCGGAAAAGAACGTCCTTACGTGAGATGTCTTAAAATCTACAACACGAATGTTTCCCAAAGTATTTCGTATCCGGTAGTCCCACATACGGATATAATTCTTTTTCGTTCTTTCCTTGATATTCTTTGTTGCCATGTATCGCTCAAACAACGTATTTACAGTCAGCTTCTTGACTGATGCGTCTGTAATAAGCAGATCATCCATATCCTTATTGATCTTCTTTTCCATTTCTCGCAGACTCGCCAGATCAGCTGCATAAATCGAATTACGCTTTCCGGTAATTTCATCCTTGTAGCGATACTCATAACGTCCATCCGGACGCTGGTATTCACCTGTTTTTAAATTTCTTCCTTTATTATCTTTTCTTGCCATATCAATCATTCCTTTCACTTCATTTTTCGTTATTCGGAATGATTTTTGTCCTGTCGGTATCAGTCATTTACTGTCTGATATCTGCTCACAGATTAACATAATATTTTATGATTTCCAAGGGTGGATTCCTGCAAAATGCTAATTTTTATTTGCCTTTTTTACAGGAATACTTTTCACTTTTCATTCCGAAGGAAAGTTGTTGTATTTTATCTTCTTATCTTTCATTACACTGCCATTGCATCAAGATATTTTTTTATCTTATCCACGTTATAGAGAACACGTCTTCCAACAATCACTCTTGCTTCTGCATAATCTGCAATTTTCTTTGCAGTTACTTCTCCGCAGGATAACATTGCCATTAATCCTTCAATATCTACCGCCAGACGATTCTCAATCTTATACTCTGTTGTTTTTCTCATGATGCACATACCTCCTTTCCTCCGTATTCTTCTGCATCACCTCCCAGACAGCGGTTATGCCCGTTGTCAGTACACTCTACTTTTTGTTTAGACTTCTTACAATGATTTTCCATTCCGTTCGGCGTGTTGGCTTCCATTTGTACACCTGCTGTCAATGTTACAATCAACCTCTATCAGAATTATTCTGAATGTCGGCAGCTTCTTTCCAAACATACCGACCGTTTCCGGAGTATCTTCAACGCTCCCCATAAAAAGCTATGGATCTTGGCATCTGTGTTAGCTACATTTTCTATAAAGGAAAATATGGTGTACAGCTCATTCAATTTTCAAGGTACAAGAAGGATTTTAAATATCCCCTCATCTATACAGCCCTGTGAGGATAAAATGTTATTCGATTTTTGGAATTTTAAAAAATCCTTTCACTAATAAAGTCCGACAGAAGCGATTTACCAACCTGCTTTTGCGATAATTCACAAAATATTTACATTTCAGCTTTCACTTTCGCTTTAATGCGAACTTTATTGTTCTGTCATTATAATTCGCTTTAATGTTAATGTCAAGTATTTCATTCGCTTAGTTGCGAATGTTTCTGTTTACATTCTGAGATTTTGATAGTAAAATGGAATTATCAAATAGAAAGCAGGAAATCTGATATGACAATTGGTGATAAAATAAAAAAAATCCGGACATTCCGGAATATGACACAGGCAGAACTCGGTGCAGCTCTTGGCTGGGGCGATAAAGGTGCAAACCGCCTTGCCCAATATGAAACTAATTACCGGGTTCCCCGTAAAGATCTGGTTACTGAAATGGCTAAGATTTTGGATGTGAATCCACTGACACTGCATGAGCCAACTACGATGAATGCTTCTGAACTGATGGAAATCCTGTTCTGGATTGACGAATTTAATCCTGGCATGATTAATCTCTTTCAATTAGAGACTTATCCAAGCGAAAAATCAAATTCCAGTGGCGATACCGCTATCCGCTACCATGATTCTGATAGTTGGCCTGCTCATCCGCCTATTGGTATGTGGTTTAATTATGGGATTCTCAATGATTTTCTAAAAGAATGGACACTTAGAAAAGAAGAACTGACATCTGGTGCGATTACCAGAGATGAATATTTTGAATGGAAAATCAACTGGCCACAGACCTGTGATGATTGTGGTAAACGGGAACCGTCGAAACAGTGGCTGAAATCAAGCGAGTAGAGCTTAGTGAAACTTAGCAAAACTTAAATTTATTATATTTTTTTCTTTTTACTCAAGGAAAAGGCACTGAAAAACCGATAATCCATTGTTTTCAGTGCCTTTTTTGCATATTTTTCTATTAAGATTCTCTCACATGCTTATATAAGTGAAACTTAGCGAAACTTAAATTATGCCCAATATGGAATGTACTTTTTATATCTTGGTGCTGTATCCGGGTCCATTACTTTAATATATCCACCTTCGACAGCACTGGTAAGAAGTCTTGATGCCTTGGCCTTCTCTTTTTCTCCCAGACCAAATATTTTTCGAATATCTGAATTAGAAATACCTTCAAAATTGACATATGCTAGACACGCCTGCATATAGCAAGTCCGCATCCGATCTTCTTTGGTAGTTAATTCAAATGGTACTTTTGCAAACAATATTGCTTTTGTGAATTGGTTATTCTGATTTTCAATTCTCGGAGCAAGCAGCTCATTTTTACCGGTTGCTTCAACAATCTTATCATAACCACTGCCACGCTCCTCACAAATACCACATTTGTGCATAAATCCGGCAATGTTTTCATTTCTGGATACTGGCACCGAATCTACAATTCTTTCGATTGCCACCAATGGTGCTCCGGCATTTGAAAACTCGATTCGATTTTTAAACACCTCCACCATTGGATTCGTTCCCCTTTGCTGAAGATCCTGATGTATCATAGCATTTGCCAGCAACTCACGGATAGCGATTTCTGGAAAACTGACAACAGATTTTCTCGTAGTTTCCACAATGACTTCTTCTTGCGGAATAATTGTCATAATATACTGCACGATTTCTTCATGTGAAAATGCATAACCTGCACAAAATTCCTTTTCTCTTATAGCATCCAATCTGGAATTTTCCTTGTACCAAATAACTCGAACCGATCTCCTATGCAAAGATTCGAATTTTTTCAAATCTTTTGCAATCATCAAAGCACCCATATTCGTGATATCCCATGTCCCGGCATCATTTTTCATAATAAATTTTTCATGTTGCAGGTCTTCTAGTACCTTATCTCGATTTCTCGGAATCGGCATTTCAAGTTTGTCATAATATTTAGAATAATCCAGTAATGACACCATTTCATCCTCATTCAGATTTCCCATCGCAATTCGCAATTCATATGGTGTGGAATCAAATGTTCTCCACAATTCTCTTTCTTTATCCGGATACTCTTTTAAGTTCTTTTTATTTGTTCCAATTCTTATATACTCCCCACCAGCGAACTGTACCGGCTGTTTTTCTGCACAAGGAATCTCCATCAGCACAACCATTCCTTCATCCATCGGAACCTCAAAAAATCGGAAATTAATTCTTGGTGAAAGCATCCTGGAAAGCCATGCTTCCAATTCTTCATTTCCCTTTTTCATTTTGCGATACTGAAATTCAGTGCCTACAATTTTGTGCGTTGCATCATCCATACCCCAAACAAGATATGCTTTTGGTCGTTCGCATAATGCTGCTGAATTGCTCAAAGCAGAAATATATTCACCAATCATCTGTGGCTGTTTATTATTACATTTAAATTCTACCCACTCAGTCTCATCCGGAAGTTTTGCAAGTTCCCGGACAAGGCTTTGCAGATATTCTATTGATCGTATTGCCATAAAATCACCCTCTAACTTTGCAATTAACACTATTTTGAAAGAATATCTCGAAAATTAGCATAAACCATCTTAATAATGTCTGGTTCATTATAATATCGTGCAACTAACTCGTATATTTTTATTAAGTTGTTAAATGTGTACTTTTTTCCATCAATTTTTGTAAACGGTCCATCACTTTCAATTAATACTCTTGTTTTTGGTATCAAATACAATTTTTCTTTATTCTTTTCATTTGTTACCATGTTAGAATTAAGTGAAAAATAACATCCTATATCCACTAATTGTTGCAATTGCTCTCCGTTTCCATTAAACCAATGAATAATGCACCTACGAGGACGATATTTTTTCAAAATAGATATTGCTTCTTCCTCCGCTCTTCTAAGATGCACAGACATTAATTTATCCTTTTCTGCACACACTCTTACAATTTGCTCAAAATACATACATTGTTTATTACGCGAAATATAACTTTGTCTTGAAAAATCAAGTCCTATTTCTCCTACATAATTAGTTGTATTTACCAATTGCATAAAATCATAAAAATCCGCATCTTTCAGTGATACATCCTGTGGATGGAATCCAAGTGCAAATTTCAAATATTTTGTTTCCGGATATATGCGTTTACAGGATATATATACTCCAGGCGAATTCGTCATGCACAATGTATATTGTTTTCTTTCATTTATTCCGTCATATATTTTCTGATGCTCTTTGTAATAATCCAGATGAAAGTGTGTATCAATAAGGTGTTGAATCATAATCCCAGATACTCCTTCATTCTCTGATCTGCGGAAAAAAGTTGTACTAAATCCTCTATACTTTTCTTGTATAATGATAAAAATTTTTCAACTTCCTCTTCTGTTAATTCTCCTACGCATCTAATATATCTTTTTAATTCTTTATCCGAAGAATGTTTACAACGATAGATACTTCCAAGCACCGCTCTTAAATCTGCACTCTTCTCACTTTCTTCATATTCTATCAAAAAATCATAAGCTTCTCCCTGATAAGAATATTTTTTTATCTCATCTATGTCCAAAAGTGAACTTTTGCGTATCAAACACGGATAACAGTATCCACAGTTTACAGGATATTCTTTAGAGCCCTTTTTATTATATCTTGCTAAACAAGGATGTGAGCATGAAATTGTATCTGCATAACAGCTTTTAAATGCATCTGTATCTTTAACTTGTCCTACAATCTCTCTCTTTGTATTGTACGCGAAAAAATTGGTAATAGTATTCTTTATTCCTACCTTTTCTAAGATATCATTAAATTGTCTTAAAAAGTACGGATGAGTAGTTCTTGTGCTGCAAGTCCCTTTTCTTCCTCCCGTTAATGGAATATTGAGTCCGATAAATCCATTTTCTGGAATATAAACCGGTACATTTTCTCCCAAAATACCAGCCACACTAAGTGCTGCACATAAAAACAGTAATGATCTGCCACGAGAGGTATTTTCACTCCCCTTTAATATTCCTTCTTTTTCACTTATAGGAGCTCTGGAATTTGCTGTAAAACTAATAAATTTAACGAATTGTTCTGGATAAAGATCCTGAAAAGTCCTGGCAAATAAATTCTGTCTTTTTGCAAGTTTAGGATATTCATTGTGTCCGATTAGACAAGGAGACTCCCCTTGTTCTAACAGTTTAATCGCACCACAAAAAGAATCCAATCCTCCAGAAAACAAGCATACACAATTACAGTTTTGAACATTCAAATGAATTCTATTTGCATGTTCCCTATAACTATATATTATCTCACTTTTTCTAAATGTAATATGCCAATGATCCCCTGTCAAAAATCCCAGTATGTTTTCCCATTGCAATTCCGTACGCTTCCATTTCTCATATTCTAATACTGGAATAGATACGCTTATCTCTCTAGTCCAACAGTCTTTAAATTTTCTTCTGGACACTCTTTTATCCAAAGCAAAAATACTCAAACCTATTATGAACAAATCTTCGTATATTGTAGAAATCTGCAGTTGATCCATTCGGTACCAGCTATCCGTTATGTTGGTAAAAATCGTACTATATTTTTTTCGGTTAATTGAAAAGACATATGCATCTTTCCATTCAGCATCTGGTTTTTTCTCTTGTTCTTTATCAATCCAAAACTGCATCCTTAATCCTCCCCATAATACTTTTCAAATACAGATAAGGCATCGCTTAATGCATCCTCCACAATTTGTGATGTTCCCATGTTAGAAAAATCAACCGATTTCAAATTATCCAAGTTCAAATCACCGTCAATACTGTTTTCTATATATTCATGCATGTCATTTAAAATTGCAGATGTTTGTGCAGGTGTTTTCCCTTTGGATATTTTTTCTTCATATCGAAAATCAAAGTTTTCTTTTATGTATTCTTTCAACATTTCCTTCAGTAATATATCAACTGAAACATTCCCTATATCCGCAATATCTTCTATTTCTAAATTCTCCATAGCCTGTGACAATGCATCCGCTGCCATATTATCTTCTACCGATGCACCATAATTTGTAAATTCATGAAGTAATTCTGTCCAAACAACTTCTGACGATTTTCCAATAAGATCTTCACGATGATACTCACGTAATGCATTATCTATGCCTCCAGAGGCAACCTTTTGTGCAAAACCTAAGACTCCTGCTGCCGCCGATTGAAAACTACCACCTGTCGACATATCTTTTTTCATTGCGGTTGCATATTTACTGGCCGCTTTTGCTTTAGAATCAAAGTCTCTATTATTTATAAAGGCCGTCACTGCTCTTTTTGCGGTTGACCAATGCGGTGTTGTTGGTGCTATATATCCTTTTGATGTACCCATATTAGCTTTCCCTCTGCTCTTTTATTTCTGTAATCTGCTCGTCTGTTAACGTTCCTCTTTTTACCATGTTTTCTAATACAGTATTCATATTTTCCATATCACTATTATACATTGTTCTTAATGCAGCCATATCACCTGCTTTAATAGGAGCTGTTGATTTCCCAATTGCATCCACTATTTTTCCTTTATATGCATCAAAATTCAAAAACAAATCTCTTACAACAAAAAATTTCATTTCACCTTTTTCGATTTTAGATGCAACAACCTTAAATGTATCCGCAATTTCTTCTGCACTCAATTTTTTCATATCTTTTATAATAGCCACCATTTGACCAGATTTAGCTCGTCCAATTCTTTCTAAAATTTCTTTCGTATTTTTACTGAATCCAGACTCGTCAATACTAAATCTTTTCAAATTTTCTCTTGTCAAATAAAAATATTTTTCCAATCGATATTTTTCTAATTCAACAGGTTTGCATTCTAGCCACTTTTTTATTTGTGCTGTGTTCCACGGATTCTGAGCATCAACCTTTCCTTCCTTCACTTTTGTTCGAATTTCCTTAAATTCTTTATTTTCAGTATCAAATTCTTTATTCCATTCATTCAATTGTATAAACAAGTCATTATCCAGCTTTTGCAGCACTAATAATTTAGCTAAAATGGAAATATCAATTTCATCACCATAATAAATTTTTGCCAACTGGCGTTTGGTAATAAATGTGTTCAAAAAACGTTTTGCCTGGCGTGGATTGCCTTTCAATGTAGAAGCAACAATTTCCCTTATTTCATCAATAATTTTCGCCGTTTCTTTAAAAGCTGTTTTTCCCCCATCCTGCCAATTCAACCCTAACTCATCAATCAACTTATTAATTTCTTCTAATGTAATTACATCCCCAGAAATTGTTCTTTTTTCTTCAAATATCTTATCTATTAGATGCTTAAAACTCTCTTGTTCCAAATAGCTTTGTGTGACCAGTAATAATAGATAATTTTGTATATCCTTTGCCGATAACTCCGGAATATATATTGGCAGTTGAATAATTTTTTCAATGTATTCTTTGTCCAGTTCTACATCAAATCCATTCATTGGTGGATACTTTTCACGGATAGAGTACTTTATAACATTTTCATCTGCAGCAATAATAAATGTTGTCCTGTCAACAGACAAGAATAGTTTAATTACTTCCAATATTTCAATTATTCGTTCTGGACGACATCTGTCTAAATCATCTATCATTACAACTACATTTTTAATATCGTCACTTTTCAATGCATCAGAAAATTCCTCTCTAAATTTTCTGATATTGTTTATCGTGCTTTCATCATTTGATACATCTTCCTCTTTCCAATATTCATCTTTTAATGATTGTATGGAATTTGCTGCATTTTTGACTGTATTTCCAATTTCTTCAGCACTTCCCGTTACATTTAACAACATAGGCAATGGATTTCCTGTGGCCACGCTTGCAACTACAGGTGCAAGCGTGGATATTGCTTTTGTTCCTAACTTAAACCAGTCAACTCTTTTTATTAATTTTCCCAATTTCTTTTTAGTTTCTTCTACAGGAACTTCTTCTTTAAGTTCCTGTAATAAAGCCTCCATAATTGCGGTTTTAGCATCGTCATATGATTCAAACATCCATGCATTAATAGTTACACAAATAATTCCGTCCTGACTCTTAAGTTTTTCACCTATTAACTTCAATAAGGTTGATTTTCCTGCTCCCCATAATCCAAACACACCGACTGTCAATGGATTATATTGTTCATTTTTTGCAATATCGGCAATTATTCTTGCATACGGCTCATAAAATAAAATATCAATATCTGACGCATTATCTAGCCACATAAAAACCCTCCCTTGCCTTTTCATACCATCATAGTTTCTTTTTTACTTTCCATATTTAGCTGGTTCTTCCGCCACCATTTGAACCTGCTCATCTCGTTCAACTTTCCGGTAGTCCACGGTCTTTTTAGAACGCATTTCCCTATAAATCACCCCTGCTAACGCACTCATTACAGCATCGTACTTGCTTTTGTCCTCAAACAGTGATCCATAACTGTCCTGGGCCTCCATATAGCTTTCCATTGCTGCATTTCCAAACGCTGATGGAAAAATACTTTCTGTAAATATTCTTGGATCAGAAGTGCGAGCCGAACTTTCCAGTTTATCATCTGCAATCAATTTATCATGCAAAGCACCCAGCATTACCCGATCACCTTCTGAAAACTGCCCTTTATACTTTTCATTAATCTTGTCCAATATTTCATCCAATGTGCTTTTCTGTCTGTTTCCCTGTACTCCCTGTTTCTTGGAAGGAACATACTGACCATCAACTTTCTCCAGTGTTATTGCACCTTCGAATGTTTTCTGCAGCTTATAATATTCCAGTTTCAATTTTCCATCCAGATCAACTGGCTCTTCTTTTTCTTCTGGAAGCAGTCCAATCAGATAACTCAGAAACAAATATTCTTTATGCATATCTTCATCAAACATGCGAACTACCTGTGTAATATAGCTGTACCATCGGATCAACTTTCTTACCAGTCTTCTGAATTGATATCGTTCTTCCGGATTCTTCAAATTGTATCTGTCTGCTATCGGTTTCAACACACTCGTCATTTTTCCCATAGCAGTTGCATCTTGTCTTCCCGGATGATTCCATACGTCTATAAAAGCATTAATATCATTCTCATTATAAATCGCATAATCCAAAAGCTCTTTTTCTGTCTGGTAAATCAAATCCACATTTACTTCCTGCTCAAGACTTGTCTCCTGATAAAATGGTTGAAATGCTTCTAGAATATCCTCTTTTTTATTTGCGAAATCCAACACAAATGTATCTACTTTTCCAGGGCAGGTACGGTTCAAACGTGATAATGTCTGCACAGCCTTTACATTTTTCAGTTTTTTGTCCACAATCATAGTATGTAACAAAGGCTCATCGAATCCCGTCTGATATTTTTCTGCAACAACCAGGACATTAAAGTTATCATGAAACTCTTCCTTGGTCTGTCCTTCTGATATATGACTTCCATCTTTTCTGACATTTAATCCAGATTCTGTATATTCTTCGTCACCATCCTGCACGCTGCCGGAAAATGCCGCTAAAATATCCATATCTGCATAATGCCGTTCTTGAATATACCGTTTAATTTCATGGAAATATCGAACTGCAGCCAGTCTGGAGTCTGTGACTAGCATCATTTTCCCTTTTCCATCAATTTTATTTTTGGTCGTTTCCCGAAAAGTTTCTACAATAATTTGCGATTTCTGGCTGATATTATATGGATGCAATTTCTCATACTTTTTAATAATCTTTGTTGCTCTGCTCTCTGGAAGCTCTGGATTTTCCGGTGTATCTTTTGCTATCTTGAAACAAGTACTGTATGTCATGTAGTTCTGCAGTACATCCAAAATAAATCCTTCTTCAATCGCCTGTCTCATACTATAAATATGAAATGGATGAAAACTTCCATCAGTCCATTGGCTACCAAACATCTCTAATGTCGCTGGTTTCGGAGTCGCTGTAAATGCAAAAAATGATAAGTTCGGATGCTTTCCATGTGTCAGCATTTCCTGAACAAGTTTATCATTTCTGTCAATTTCATCTTCTGCTTTCCCCTCTATTTCTGCATATTCCCGTAATGCTGCCTCTGTATCTGCTAATGAGGCCTTCAATTTCATTGCCGAACTTCCAGTCTGTGAAGAATGTGCTTCGTCAACAATGATCGCAAAGTTTCTTCCGGCCACCTTATCCACTTCCTGATAAATCACCGGAAATTTCTGCAAAGTAGTTACAATAATTCTTGAACCATTATTAATTGCATCTCTCAAATTTTTTGAATTCTTTTTATCATCAATCGTCTCTACTGCACCTATCGTATGGTCAAATCCTGAAATCGTTTCCTGTAGCTGAGCATCTAGCACAGTTCGATCTGTCACTACAATAACACTGCTGAAAACAGATATATCATTGGCATCATGCAAGGATGCCAGTCTATATGCTGTCCAGGCAATCGAATTTGATTTTCCAGATCCGGCACTGTGCTGGATCAGATAATTGTGCCCCGTTCCTTCTTTCCGTACATCTGCAATTAACTTACGCACCACATCCAACTGATGATATCTTGGAAATATCAGTGTTTTCTTTTTCGTAACCTGCTCTGTGCCATCCGACAAACGTTTCTTTTCTTCTTTGATTTGCAAATGGATAAACTTCTGAATGATATCCATCATACTGTCTTTCTGAAATACATACTCCCAGAAGTACGCCGTCGGATAGCCATTCGGATTTGCCGGATTTCCTTTTCCGCCATCCTTTCCTGCACCATTGGAACCTTGATTGAATGGAAGAAAATATGTATTCTTTCCTTCCAGCTTTGTTGTCATCCAGACTTCCAACTGATCAATGCAGAAATACCCTAAAATTCTTTTATTGAACTGAAAACAAATTTCTCTTGGATCACGATCATACATCCACTGCCGTTTTGCATGATCTACGTTCTGTCCGGTATACTGATTCTTTAATTCCAGTGCAAATACCGGAATTCCATTCACAGCCAGAACCATATCCACAGAATTGTGTGTATCATTGGAATAAAACCATTGTCTGTTACAGGTAATCTCATTCTTTTCGTATAAAGACATCGCCGTCTGATTCAGACCTGATTCCGGTTTAAAATAGCAGACTTTAAATGGAATTCCTCTGTGTTTAAAACCATGACGTAACACAGAAATGAGACCATCCATATCACAGGCATTATTGAACGCAAGACAAAATTTCCGTTCTGGATCTACTTTGTTTTGTAATAAAAAACGCTTCCATTCCTTCGGTTGTGTTTTCTGCACAAAACGTAGCAAAGTATCTTTATATACACCTAACTGCGGATCGTATGTATCATGGTTGTGTGTATATCCACCTGCTGGCGATAAAAAGAATTCTTCAATATCTGATTCAAAACGTTTCTCTGTAGTAACATCTATGCTCAAGATTCTGGCACCTCCTTCTTCCCGGTAACATACTCATAAATCAGGGATTTTTTGTAATTTTCCAGTTCACTTATGAACTGCTCTTTCTTAAAAATAACAGTTTCAATACAACCACATTTTTCTTTTAAATAATCTACAATTTCATTCTGCTCATCTATACTTGGCAAAGGAATTGTGAATGCTAACACCTTACTTGAACTTGTGCATGCAAGATTCGTTGTTTTTACCGCAGTAACATCAAAATAAGTACGTCCAACAGATGAAGCTGTTAAATATTCTAAATAATATGGATTTAACAGTTTCTCTTTTACTTTAACAGCAAAAATGTGATTCTGATGCAAGCATGGTGTGATTCGTCCATCCCATACACAACCGCGTCCCAGCTTATCCCTGTCCCCTCCTTCTGTCATGAGAACTTCTCCAGCTGATATGCTATATTTCTCTATTTCATCTTTACTTACTTGAAGAACAGCAATATCATTCGTATCTACATAACCATCCTGGACATTTGCTACTCTTAAATATGGCATTTCAACTAATTCAGTATATTTTGAATATGTTTTTCCCAATGTAATCCCAGATCTTATACTTGCACAATGTCGTAGTTGTGTTACTTTCCATGAAGCCGGAATTTTACCTATCCACTCAGTTCCGCTCTCCTTCATCGTATCATTTTCATTGATCCCTTTGGTTACAATTTGTGTAATAAATGACTGCTTTAAATTTCGATATTCCTCGATAGCTACTTTAGATTTTTCTATTGCTAAATTTATTTTCTCACATTGTCCATCTAAAAAATCTGCAATTTTTTTCTGCTCATATTTATTGGGCAACGGAGCAAAAAAATTATTAAAAATTCCTAACGTTACATGTTGCATAAAAATACCATGTTTATTGTCATTATTCATATTTTCCATGACAACTTTCAGTAGCCAAAAGAAATATTCTGGTGAAATACTTTCCTCATTAGGAAGTGCTTTAAATATATGCTGATTCAACCATCCATAATCTTTTTTCCAAATAAAAGCTTCTAATGTTGCCGCCCACGATACTAGAATATCACCTTTTTTGATTAGATACTTATTATCTAAATTTCCGCTATAATAATTAGGTTTATCATTAGAACCAGTCAAATCTTGAATACGGATGATTCGAATTCCTGTATTCCCCCAATCATCTGGTTTAAATGCATATCCATTAATATAAGTTCCTAAATATTTTAATTTTGTGATTTCCCAATCCTCTGGTATCTCTCCCAACCATTCAACCCCAGAATCTTTCATCTCCCTACTCATATCATTCACCCCCAAACAAAGCATCCAAACTGCTCTGAATTTCCAGTTCCAGTTCATGCAGACGCACTGCAATTTCTTCCACTGGTTCCGGTGCCTGATATTCATAGAAATATCTTGTCATTGGAATCTCATATCCTTTTTTCGTTTTCTTCTTGTCAATCCATGCTTCCGGTGCATATGGTAATACTTCTCGTTTGAAATACTCCTTGATATCTTCTGTCAAAGGTACATTTTCTGTATCACGCAGAGATGTATCTGCTACAGGCTTTCCCTTCTTTAATACAATTTCTCCATTTTCATCTCTCTGGGGTTGTTCTACGACAATCTTCTGGTATCCAAATTCCTCTGTATCGAATATTTTGCTCTGGCAATAAATACCTTCCTTATCTCCATATACAGCATCATTTTCAAATGCACCATAAGCCTTTACAATCAAATCACGACACTGATCCGTAATATCATTTCTTTTTGTTCCAATACTTTTTCTTCTTGCTTCATAACAATGTGATGCATCTATCAACTGCACTTTTCCAGTTCTATGCAACGGTTTATCTTTGGAACAAATCCAGATGTAGGTACTGATGCCTGTATTCATAAACATATCGGTTCCTAATTGCACGATTGCATCCAGCCAGTCATTTTCAAGCATATATCTTCTGATTTCTGACGGTCCACTTCCCGCATCTCCGGAAAACAATGGCGAACCGTTCTGAATAATTGCCATTTTCCCATTTGGTGCAAGCTTGGAAAGACCATTTAATACAAACAACTGCTGACCATCTGATATTTTCGGAAGTCCCGGTGCAAATCTTCCCAGATCACCTTTCTTTGCTTCTGCTTCCACTGCTGCCTTTTCTCTTTTCCAGTCGATTCCAAAAGGCGGATTGGAAATGATATACTGGAACTGATAGCCACTAAACTGATCTTCTGACAAAGTATCACCGAACCTCATATTATTCGGATCACCACCCCGAATCATCATATCTGCTTTTGCAATCGCAAAAGTGGACGGATTGAACTCCTGACCAAAACAGGTAACGCCAATCTCTGTATTTAATTCCTGAATTCTTTCTTCCATACAGCTAAGCATCTGAGAGGTTCCCATTGCCATATCATACACAGTTACATTTCCCCCCTTACTCAGATCCGCATCGGATAAAAGCAAGTCTGTCATCAAATAAATGATATCTCTACTGGTAAAATGTGCTCCTGCTTCTTCACCGAAAGACTCTGAAAATCGCTTTACCAGATCCTCAAAAATATAACCACAATCTACAGCACTGATTTTATCCGGTCCCAGGTAACCTTTCTGGGAATTGAATTCTTTGATAACCAGATATAATGTATTGCTTTCTACCATTCTGCGGATAATGTTGTCAAAATCAAACTTCGATAACACATCCTGGACATTTGCAGAAAATCCATTTAAATAATCTCTAAAATTTGCTTCGATATTTTCCGGATCAGCAAGCAATGAATCAAATGTATATTTGCTGATATTATAAAACTGATACTGAGAGGCTGTTGTCAAAAATCCATCAATAACTGCAAATTTCTTTACTTCCTCATACTTTTCAAGTACTGCTTTATGCGTCGACAATAGGCAGTCATGAAATCTTTTTACTACTGTCATTGGTAAGATTATCAAACCATATTCATGTGGTTTGAATGGTCCTCTAAGCATATCTGCTACATTCCAGATCATCGTCGCTTTTTCTGCTATATTGGTTCCAACTACATCAAATTTATTATTCTCGTTCATTTATTTTTCCTCCGTATAAATATGTTCCAGTTCTTCTGTTGCCTTTTCCAGTTTGTATTTTAATTCTTTAATCTCACTTAGCTTCGCATAATATTGATCTGCAATTTTTTTCTGACTTTCTAAATCCGGCAACGGAATTATCACCTTTTTTAATCCTTCCACCGGTAGATTTAACAAGGTAGCACCTACTGCGACTCTGGATAAAGCCGCCTTCCCATTTTCGCTTTCCAGATACGCTTTTAAGAAATAAGGATTTATCTTATCTTCATCCAGTTCAATAACATAGAGATTTCCATTTGCCAAAATCTTATTGCCTTCTTGTACAGACGCAATCGCCATTTTCACCGGCGATGCATTTTTGGAAATTACCAGACTTCCATTTTTTATACAATATTTTTCATATTTAGAGTCTATTCCCTTTAAATATGGAAGTTCGTCACTAATGATTCCATCCTGTAAATTTGCCAACATCAAGTACTGCATGTTCGTCGGTTTATCTGATACAATTTCATCTAAAACAGATGCTTTAATTTGTGCTCCTCTTGTTATATTCTTTATTACAGTTTCAAAAAGCACACCATTTTTTACAACTGTTTCTTGTTGAAGATATCTTGAAGGATTAAGAACATATTCATTTTCCGCCACCTCTTCAATAGAAACCTGTCTTGAATTTTTGTCATCGGTATTCAACAATTCAACAATCTCAGAAATATTTTCATCACTAAGAATGTTCTGTCTCCGTCCGACCGATACCATTTCTGTTGCATCTATCATTCTTATATTTTTATTATTTCTGCTTAGCACCAGTAATGAACATGCAATTCCTGTATTTAAATATAAATTTTGCGGAAGAGCAATCACTGCTTCCACAAATCCTCGTTTTATAAATTTTTCACGAATGATTGTATTATTTCCACCATTCCAAGTAACTCCATTACTTACCGAAATAACAGCCTTACCATTTTTATTAAGGTGATTCATGACATTTATAATAAATATCCAGTCTCCTGCTGCCACCTTCTGTACTTCTGGTATCTCATCATATATTGCTTGTAATGCTTCGTTACTTCCAATGCTGTCTTTTGCTTTTATTCCCCATGGATAATCACAGAATATTTTATCAAACATCAAATTATCCTTTATATTTAAAACTGATTTTTGCTCAATTTTTACCCGATCAGATATCAATTCTGTACGGATTTCTGACACTTCTTTTACATCTCGCACAATCTCTGTACCATAAAATTGTGATTCTGGACTCTTTTCTATGGCACTCACAAGAAACGAACCAATTCCGCTGCAAAAATCTGCCACCTTATCATTTGAAATCTGAAGAATCTCATTTGCCAGCTTTATGACACTCTGCGGTGTTTCACATTCTCCCATGAAACGATTCCCCTGTAATTGCCACCATAAAACAGTCGCTAAAAGTGCAGCTTCTGAATATTCTTCTGAAATTTCTATTGCAACATTCCATAAATTTCCAATATTTTCTTTTATGAAACTGACTCTTTCTGGTGAAAAAGTCAGCTCCACATATTCTTTTAACTGGTTTATATCTGTTATCTTATTTTTTAAGGATACATAGGCCACATATGCTAAACAAAACCCACCGTACATAGAAGCATTTCCAAATTCTCTTATCCTGTTTGAAATATTCCAGCTAATCTCTTCAACTTTTGAGATTTCTTTTGCTTTTAGCTCTTTAACCGAAGTCTTCAATGCCACTTCCTCCTTTGGTTATTCACAATCAATTTCCATATTTTTACTATAGCACCCACATTATTGATTGTCAATAATCAAATTTGGTTTTTGATAACCATTGTTGATTTTTAATATATTTCATTAGCTCTACGATAATAAATCCTTATTTCTATGACAGCGATATTTATTATTCCAAATAATACCACAAGATTTATTGGCATACATCTTCTCAACACATCGCCTGATACAATAATCATCTCTAAACTGACCACCATAAACCGTATGGAATATTTATCCCACACTCTTCGATACTGTTCTATTTTCTTCAGAACAAACATTTCACCGGCAATTACTGCTCCGACAATGATAATAATTGCCATAACTCGCAAACACCACGACCATTCTGTTGAAAAATATTCCTTCTCACCCCAAATATTTAATTCTGATGGACGAATTACCCATTCTACATACCTACACCAAACTCTTACCGGAACTTTTATACAAGCAATTAAATCATTCTGAACTACTGTGCTTTCTATCATCTCAAATACTAAAAAAATAATATATGCCATCTGCCAGAAACTTGTTTTTTCTTTCATTTCTTGTTTCAGACTTTTTATTTTCTGATCCGCCTTTTCTTTCATCGTTTCTGCATTCTCTTGTAATTTGTTATATTGACATTGTATTGTCCTTACCTTCTTTTCAGCTTCTTCCTGTTTCTGCTGTGCCTGTTCCACCGCTTCCACAGATGATTGGTTCACTTGTATCTGTAATTTAGAGTTCCGGTCCCGAACGTCTTTTATTTCTTCTTCGAGCCGCTCTTGCTCGCTCCTGCTCATCAATCCGTTTCTGTTCCTCAAGTCGTCGTTGCTCTGCTGAAGCGATTGATTCAGCTTCTGCGTTTCGGACAGTTCGGTTGTCAAACGCTGAATTTCTACGGTTGATTTCCGAACTTCTTCTCGCAATCTCTGCCTGTCGGATAAGATCGTCTGTTTCTCTTCTTCCAGTGTCTGTATCTGCTTTTTCTGTGTTCGCATGAACTCTTTCGCTTTCTCGAAACTCTGTACGAGAATATCCCTCTCCGCTTTGAGCTTGATTGGTGATTCCTCTGGTGTCTGCAATGGCTGCGTCAAGCTCTCTGTAATAGTTTCTGAGTTCTTCGTCTGATCTGCTGTCTCTGTCGGCTGCAACTCTGGATTTTTCCCTATTTCCATTAAATTCATTCTCTAAGCCCTCCTTACTGATGTCCAGATGGAATGTTTTTGACAGATTGCTGTCACGCACTTTCTTTCCATCCTGATTCTGAAATGTGATGTGTTTCCGCTTTTCTGTCCAGTTTACATTCCATCCAAACTGTTTCATTTTTTCTATAAACTTTTCTTTGCTGATACAATTTTCCAGTGCCTTTAATACCGCCATTGCACAGTCCGCTACAAAACTATCCTTTACCTGTTGACAGAACAGGTTATATTTATCTTTGCTCCATGCAATAACTTCCCCTTTTTCAATCTGGCTTCCATCAAAGTGCTTTCCTTTCTCGACAACTGTCAGTCCACGTTCTCGGCACATCTGATTAGTAAGCTGTTTCATACGTTCCAGATCCTTTTTGGTGTTATGCAGTTTTCTCCCATCTTCATAACTCACAGAATTTGTAACCAGATGGCAGTGGATATGGTTTTTATCCTTATGCACAGCCACTAAGGTCTGGAATCCCCGAAACCATTCTTCTGCAAACTCTTTTCCAAATTCAAATGCTTGCTCCGGTGTGATCTGCTCGTCCTTGTGCCAGGAAATAATATTGTGGGCGTACATCCTTCCAGAATCTTTATCCCACACCTTCTTTTCCTCTAAAAATGCTCTGTACACCAGATCATAATTGATCTCGTCATGGCAGTACGGGCCAGTCACATAGGTAAGCTGCTCACTGGTCTTGTCCTGACGCAATACATATTCGATGCAGTTTCTCATTGCTCCATGTGTATTTGTCCGCTTATTAATCGTCTTATTAATAGCCATATCTTTTCACTCTCCTTCCGGTACTTAAGAATACTTTTATTGAGGAAATACAGCGTACTGTCATTTGGAACTTCTCCATCTGTATACAGCTTTCTTGCAATCTGATTGATATTTGTAGTAGCTCCACGAAGCTGACTGAGAATGTCGGCAAACATCTGATTCAATCTTTTTAGTTCTTCCACTTCCTCTGTAGAAGCTATCTTCAAATCTGCGATTGCTTTTATTACTACTTCCTGCTGTGTTCTTCCGGATTCTTTTACTTTGCTTTGAAACAGATCATACTCTGCTTTATTCATTCGTATCGTTACCGTATAATTTCGTTTTCGCATAAATCTTCGTTTCCTTTCTCCACTCTATCTTTTTTATAAATCAGCCATAACCTTTCCGACTGGTAGATTAGCATCCGGCTGGTAGATTAGCAGGGGATTCCATAAGGGGAAATGCAATATTCCCCTTTGGCAGGTGCAGGACAGCGTCCTAGTCAATCAGTAAGTCATCCGAAGGAATGTCCGGTGGACATTTAGCAGGATTACTTACGTTATTGGCGTGCCGGGGTTCCAAGGGGCGGAGCCCTCTGGCAAGTTTAGGAACAGCCCAAAGGCTGGCTCCGGTGCAGAGTGGCTTGCCACTTTGCGAAACTTGCCTGTCATCTTCCCACTACTAAACCGATACTAGCCAAGCAACATTTCCACACTGCATTATCAACCCTAAATGGAGATGACAGTGGTTTTGTGGTGCAGGGACAGACTGTGGAAGAAATAGAAAAGCTCCCATTTCCATAGATTTTCTCTTTCTGAAACAGACTGTTCCTGCATCACTCCGATGCGAAGTATCGGACAATCATGTGCCGTATCCGGCACTCTATCTCTTTTCTTCGCCTTGCTTGTTCAATCACCCATCTGCCAACGCTTTTCTGTTATATTTTCCTGTTATTTCTGTCTTTCTTTTTCTGGATCTCTTTCCATTTCTGCTAAAAGACATAAAAATAGCAGTCATAAACATTTCTCCAATTCATAATATCTGAAATGTCACCACTGCCATTGTCTTTTTCTGCTATTCTATTTTTGTAAAGCTATTCCTTACTGTCAGTCTGTTTTCCTGTTACTGCTATTTCATAACTATCTAAAAACTGTCTGCAAAATCCAGTGCTGCATCCATATCAGCTTCTTTCTCCCAGTCCAGATTATCTTCTGCAATCTCTCCATCCGTTTTCTCCATTGTTAGTGTTCTGTCCAGCAGATTAATTTCTCCTACCGATTCTTTTACAAACGGTACAAGCATTTCCATCAGATTCTTCGCTATAGCCATCGGGGCAGATTCTTTCACTCCATCCCGGACTGCTGTTTCCACTCTTTCCAGAAAAGCATCTTCCTTTTCTCTGGTTTCCAGATACGGATCTGCTTCATTCCTGTACTCTCTGGAAAAATAATCGTTTAAAGCAACTACAACTGCTCTGGTGTACGATTTATATTTTTCCCTGTCCATCGTCTGCAAATATTCCCATGCCTGCCTGTCCTGTTCATCACAAAGGTTCAAACGGATATTGGTATTGATGATTTTCCGTTCTTTTCTCATACAAGCATCCCTCCGTTTCTCTGGATTTTCCTTACGGTCATTGCTTCATAGCCTTTCGCTGTGGCACAGATGTCCCGTACAATTGTCACCCGGCTCTTGTCATATTCTCCAAAATTCTGGATCATACAACCGCCACCGCCGACCACATACAGACGCATCAGTTCTGGATTATATTCCCGTTCTCTCAGCTTATGGAAGATTTCTTTCGTATAATCTCCGGCAGCTTTACGAATGACTGTCAGATATTTCTCGCCAATATCTGCTGTCCTGGTACGGATTACCTGCTCAATCACCAGATCGTCCACCACTGTTCCCAGTTCTTTCAGCAGGGATTCCCTTACAGCAAGCACACACTGATGTGTTCCATATTTCTCTGTAAAGCATTTCTTCTCTAATGGACGGGAATTGTTGATATACATGATGTTCATAGTTCCGTTTCCAATATCCACCAGCATGTTGATGCCTTTAAAATCCTGTAAGCGGTAAAAGGCTGCTGCAAATCCCTGTGGGTAAATATCAGCTCCTGCGAACTCTACATGATACTCTTTATTGCGGAATGTAAAATCTACACATTCATTCTGGAGAAGATATTTCTGAAAGTCTTCTTTCTGTGTAGCTACCCAGGTAAGGGGAAGTCCGGCTGCGATATGTACCGTTGCCCGGTTCATACCTTTCCCATCCAGTTCCCTTGCGATAGCTGCCAGTGTCAGCACATAATAGTCCTCATCCTGCGTTTTCTCTGCACAGAACTCCTTGTGTTCCTCTCCGATCTGGTAATACATGCCATTGTAAACAAGAAGATTGTTCTGAAAGATTGGCTCCTTGTCATATCTGGCTACACCAGATGGAAAGCATCTAGTGGCAGTTTTCATGTTTCCATAACCATGATCAATCCCGATCACTGTAACTATCTCATTATTGTTGTTTTTCATCATTCTCATAATCATACCTCATTCTTTCTTTTCTTATCCAATCCTATTAATACTTACGTGAATTGATAAGATGGATATTTTATTTACTGGTTTTTTAATAATTCATATTTGATAACATTGGTTATTAATAGCGACGGTTTGTCCAATATGGGATTTATCATATCTGGTTTTCCTATTTTCTGATGTCCGGAGATAGGAATTTCCTATGACCTGATTATCCAAAATTGGACTATCCACCATTAGGCATTTTCTCCTTCGCTTAATCATTTTCTTCTCCTAATGGAACTTCCCGGATAATATATTCGGTATCTCCATAAAAGCCATATTCATTACGCAATCTATGACGTTCCACATATCCATGATGCTCTAATTCCTTAATTGCAGAACGAACAGAATCAATCCCATCTCTGTTCAGTGTTGCCAGTCCCTGCATATTGTAATTCCATTCCTCTGGTAAACTTAACATCAGTGACAATAGGCCTTTCGCTTTCAATGTCAGATTCTTATTCTTGAAATGGTGATTACTCATTACCGTAAAATTCTTAGTTTTCTCTACACGAAAAATCTGTGCCATGCTCCCATCCTCCTTTCCAGTTCAAAAGAAAAAGACGCAAGCCATATCTTATGACTCACGTCTTACTTCGCTCACAATATTCTATTTTTATCAGTTACCTGCCAGATTAGTTACTGGCAATCCTTATACATAAATCAATTCTTTCAGGATAATCTCTTCTGCAATCGCTCTGTGCTGATTGGCAGCTCTTACCCATGCCATCTGATCTTTCTCCTTATCCGGCAGTGGTTCTTTTTCTTCCAACTGTTTCAGAATCACTTCTTCCCGTTCCCTGGCTGCCTTGTCCACTTCCAGAAGATGCTCTCCAATCGTATCCTGCAGAAGCATCACCTGATAGGTTGAATTTCGATGGTTTTTCAGATAATCTCTACGAAGAAAACCATACTTTCCAAGTTGCTCCATCTGCTCACCGGATTTATAGGTGAGATTCGGAATCAGATATCCATTTACATTCGTATACGTTAATTTCATTTTATTAGCACTCTCCATTTCTCATCATTTTTTGACCACAAATTTACGACATTTACGACAAATCTGACACTGCTTTACAATACCAGACAAAATGACTGATGCCCCGGAAAGCCTGTAAAACAGGCGCTTCTAGGATACACAAGACAGGACAAAAATCGACTTCCATTATCAAGAGTTGAGTGCTAATTTATTTAAATTTTTTTCCACGATCCCTTTCTGCCCCTCATCCGGCTCCCATGGGAAATGGATTTCCGCAAGAACATTTTCCCAGCATATCAGATACTGATTTCGGAAACCATATCTGGAATCATAGATACGGTATGCTTCTATGGCTCCCCAGGGCCTCGCATCCTCTTCCTGATAAATCCTGTCTCCCTCCGGATAATGGCGCTCTCCTTCCCGGATCAGAGCCTGCCTGCACCGGTCATAAAGCACCGGCAGCTTCACAGTTATCAGGCTATACTCCAGTTCCGGCAGTTCCCTGAAATTTTCCGCATCCAGGCGAGGCCTCTGGGAAATGCTCTCCTGCCTGAGAAGCAGGGATTCCTTTTTATCATTTTCTCTGGTATATTCCTCATAGCTCTCCCCCGTCAGATCCTCCAGCTTAAGGGGAAGCTCATCCTGAGACACCTCCCAGATTCTTCCCCCATACTCATAGGTTTCCTTTTCATCTGAAATAAACATGCCTCTGTCAGACGCCTTCAAAATTCCCAGGGTAAGAAATCCCAGCATAAAACACGAAATAAAATATGCGGCGATCATTCCTGCGATCTGATGTCCTCTCCCTGACAGGCCCCTTTTTTTCATCCATCCCATTCCCGCATACACTACGCCAAATAAAAGGCTGAAACAGGCAACTCCAAGAACCACCAGCCAGCGCTCCATCAAACCTCCGCCAAACAGCGTTCTCAGCGTCCAGAGTATCATCATAAACGACAGCATTCCAAACAGAATCCTCCGAACTATCCCCATTCCCCGCGCAGAAGGGAGCCTGCCCTTTAGAACCTCCTTCTTTGCCCGTAAATACCATAAAATATAACCGATTTTCTCGCCCAGGCAAATAAAAACCACCATCAGAAAACAAATGCCTCCCAAGAGGCGGCCCCCGTCAAACAGCACTCCTGTAAAATCCCGGCCCAGAGATGAAAAAAAGTCCACTCCTGCAGCAGGGCTGCTGCAAAAACAAGGAGCCCTGAAAAAAGATATCTTTTTATCCCAATCCCACGAACCGCTTCCAGCTCCTCCTTTGCCGTACTACCAAAAGGAGGCGCCTCCTCCCGGCTGCAGCAGTAGATTCCCATACGGTCCGACTGGCAGACCTGCTTCCAGCCATCCTGTGGCAGCCGGCCCCCGTCCTTTTCCTCAATCTCCTCTTTTATCCCCCTGCAATGAGACACTGCAAAATGCAGTCTTGCCGGTTCGATCCGTTCATACTCCCAGAACAGCCCGATCCTTTTGAGCATCCACCCCTTTTGAACCATCTGCTCCAGATGGGTGCAGATTTCTCTGTAATCGTAAAATGTAAAGTTCTCCATTCGGCGTTTTCGGTTTCTCACAGGCACACCCCCTTAATTTTTGCCACATTCTTCTCCATTTAACTGAAAAATGCCGCAGAAGCCCATTTCAGGCTTTCTGCGGCACTGCTTTCAGCGGTTTTAACACATTTTCCGGCGATTACAGGCAGCTTGCGTATGCAGCCTTTGCGCCTTCTGTATGAATCTTCTTTAAGTTTTCTGTAACCTTGGCCTCCAGACCTTCGATCTGTGTCAAATCCTGATCCCACATTTTTTCATTGGTCAGAACAGCATGTACCAGCTCCTCCTCAGAATCATCCTTATGGTCGTAGTAGAATTCCAGTACCCAGCGGTCATCGCTTACGGTATACTCATTGCCGGCCGGACGCTTGCATACAAGACCTGCATCTGTAAGGGCCTGGATATCATTGCTGTAAAATGCAATGTATGCAGCCAGAGACATGGTCAGGCACTCAGGCAGCCTGCCCTCTTCCTTGATGTACTCCAGGAAGGACGGCATATTTCTTGCCTTCCACTTGGAGGTAGAATTTAAGGAAATGCTCATCAGCTCATGGTTTACAAATGGATTATTGAAACGGTCAGATACAGCTGCTGCGAATTTTAACAGGTCATCCTTGTCCAGAGGAAGGGTTGGGATCACCTCATCATAGAGCATCTTGTTCATGAAGCCCTTGATCACCTCATCGTTCATGCAGTCGCGGACAATATCCTCGCCTGCCAGGTATGCGCCCAGAACAAAGCCAGTATGAGCGCCGTTTAAGATACGCACCTTTCTCTTCTTATATGGGCTCATATCAGGTGTTACAAATACCTTGTCCATCAGTCCGGCCTTCTTAAATGGCAGAACATCATTTAACTTCTCGTCACCCTCGATTACCCAGACGCCGAATACCTCGCCAACGTCTGTCAGCGGATCCTCGTAGCCGTTCTTTGCATCCAGAGCCTTTACTTCCTCTGCATCACGGATACGGCCCGGAACGATACGGTCTACCAGGGAACCGCAGAAGGTGCAGTCCTCATTGACATACTTCTTAAATCCGTCCTCAAGTCCCCACTGCTCAATGTACTGATTTACGCACTTCAACAGCTCTTTGCCGTTGTTGTCGATCAGCTCGCAGGCCAGCATGATAATACCGGACTTTCCAGCCTGATAGCGATGATAGAGCACCTGTGTCAGCTTTGCAGGAAAGCTTGCAGGAGGGCAGTCATCCTTCTGGCAGGAAGGATCATACTGAATACCTGCCTCCGTCGTATTGGATACGATAATCTCAAGATCGTCGCTTGCGGCAACCTCCATCATCTTGTCATAGTCAGCCTTCTCATATGGATTTAAGCAGTTTGCAACGCTGGAAATCACACGCTTGTCGTCTACCTTCTGACCATTTTCACTTCCGCGCAGATACAGGGTGTACAGACCCTCCTGCTCGTTGATCATCTTTGCCAGACCCGGAGCAATGGGCTGTACCAGACAGCACTTTCCGTTCCATCCGGCCTTTTCATTTGCAAGATCAAACCAATAATCCACAAATGCACGAAGGAAGTTTCCCTCGCCGAACTGAAGGACCTTTACAGGGGCGTCCTCCAGGATATATCCGTCATAGCCGGATTTCTTCAACACATCATAATTTAAAAGTGCCATAATAAATGTTCTCTCCTTTCCTTTGTGAACCATCTTTGTACTTTATTTTACCACAGGTATTTACCCTTTTTAAATAGAAATATTTTATTTTGTAGAAAACATGAAAATTATAGCTGTATTTTTGTAAAATTTGTTGTGTTTCTCGGTATTGTGTATTTTTTATCAATGTTACATTTTCTTACATGGCTCTTTCATAAGAAAACAGACAACTTTTCCGCTCTTTATAAATTTTTTAATGGCAAATCCGTTCCTCAGCCCAGCCACAGTCCATATAATGATTATAATAGGACGGCAGATCATCACCGTATATTTCTCTCAAATCCGGATTATTATCTGAATAATACTGTGCATCGAATACAAAGGAAATATGTTCCGGTATGTCCGGTTCTTCATTTCAAGCTTATGTCTGTACAGGCCTATTATACCCCATTCATACCCCCAGGCCAAGGGGGATATTAAGCTTGAGCATTTTTTGAGTAAAAGGTGTACGCCCTAATAAATATTTGAGTACAAAAAACGAAAAAAGCCCCGGAAACACCAAGTTTCCAGGACTTTCCCATGTCAAAATTATTCACATGTATAAGGCATTAAAGCGATGTGGCGTGCGCGCTTGATAGCTACAGTTAAAGCTCTCTGGTGCTTTGCGCAGTTACCAGTGATACGACGGGGAAGGATTTTTCCTCTCTCGGATACGTATCTCTTCAGCTTGTTTACATCCTTATAGTCAATTACGCCATTCTTGTCGCCGCAGAATACGCAGACTTTCTTTCTTCTGCGCATACCGCCCGGTCTTCTCATCTTAGCGCCCTCTGGTCTTTCAGTCTTATTAAATGCCATTGGTGTTGTCCTCCTTTATTATTCACCGTGAAGAATCCCGGTCTAGTTGAATGGAAGTCCTTCGTCCTCAACTCCGTCCGGAATATTCATAAACCCATCACCAATCGCGCTGGCAGGAGCCGGTCTCTGAGAAGGCGCAGACTGTCCGTAACCGGACTGTCCATATCCGCCCATATCAGAAGCCGCACCCTTACTGTCCGCGAACTCCTGGTCATCTAAGATGACCTCGGTGGTGTATACCTTTTGACCGTCCTTATTTACATAGCTTCCTGTCTGGATACGTCCGGATACAAGAACACGCATGCCCTGGCGGAAATACCGCTCTGCAAACTCGCCTGCACGGTCAAATGCCACACAGTTGATAAAATCTGCAGTCTGC
Organism: Clostridium sp. AT4; assembly: GCF_001517625.2. Classification (GTDB taxonomy): domain Bacteria; phylum Bacillota; class Clostridia; order Lachnospirales; family Lachnospiraceae; genus Enterocloster. The sequence continues at coordinate 348,699 of NZ_LN999827.1, forward strand.
TCGGAGTTTCCATCCTGATTTCTGCGGCCTCTTCTGTCCACTGCGAGAGTGTATCTGGCAATCGCCATGGAACGCTCTCCCTGGGAATATCTTACTTCCGGATCTCTTGTCAATCTGCCCATTAAGATAACTCTGTTCATACGGTCACACTTCCTTTTCAATTCCGCTTAAGCGGTCTGGGTATCTCTTATGCCTCAGCCTTAACGCATAAGTATCTGATCACTGGTTCCATAATACGAACGTGAGCTTCTACTTCGTTCGGGCATACAGAATCAGACTCGAACTGGATGAAGTAGTAGTAAGCCTCATGCATCTTCTGGATCTCGTATGCAAGTCTCTTCTTACCCCACTCATCTACGTTAGTTACAGTACCGCCGAAACGGGTGATGTAACCCTTTACCTTCTCGAGTGCTGCTGCGCGCTCTTCGTCTTCAAGCTTCACATTCAGAACAACGGTTAATTCGTACTTGTTCATCTTGCTTTACCTCCTTGTGGTCTCTGGCCCCTGCTTTCAGTTTCAGGAGCAAGGATTTAATATGTCACGAATAGTTATTCTACCAAAGGTTTTGCTTAAATGCAAGCCCTTTTTTCGCTTTTTTCATGGGTTTGTGGACATTTCTCCGCCGCTCTTTTTCAGGCCTCTGGTATTCTTCTCCACCATCCTCCTGGCCACCATGATCTGATGGCCGCAGCCAGTGCATTTTAAGCGGAAATCCGCCCCCACCCGCAGGATCTCCCATTCGCTGCTGCCGCAGGGATGAGGCTTTTTAAGCTTCACAATGTCTCCCACCTGGTAATCTGGTTTTTCAGTCATAATCCGCTCTCCCTTTTTTATTCCTCTGCCCTTGTCCCTATTCTGCCTGTTCTTAGGAATCTGCCAGAATACGGTCAATGGCCTCCTGTTCCTCTTTTGTAAATACTGGTCCGTCCAGAGCCTTTATATTGTCCTCCAGCTGGGCGACGCTGCTGGCGCCGATGAGAACGCTGGTCACTTCCTTTCTGCGAAGGATCCAGGAAAGAGCCATCTGAGCCAGACTCTGACCACGATTTTCTGCCATCTCATTTAACGCGCGGATTTTTTCCAGGCGTTCTGGCGTGAGGTAGCGCCCTCCTACTGTGGTGTTGCTGCGTGACGCTCTGGAGCCCTCAGGAATCCCCTTTAAATACCGTCCCGTCAAAGCTCCCTGAGCCAATGGGCTGTAGCAGATGCATCCGACTCCTTCCCGATCCAGAACCTCAAAAAGCCCATCTTCGCACCAGCGCTCGAACATATTGTAGCGGGGCTGATGAAGCAGACACGGGGTCTTATTTTCCTTTAAAATGGCAATGGCCCGCTCTGCTTCCTCTGCCTCATAATTGGAAATTCCCACATAAAGGGCCTTTCCCTGGCGCACCATATCGGAAAGAGCGCCCATGGTTTCCTCTAAAGGAGTATACGGATCCGGACGGTGATGGTAAAATACATCCACGTAGTCAAGGCCCATGCGCTTTAAGCTGGCGTCCAGACTGGACATCAGGTATTTGCGGGATCCCCAGTTACCGTAAGGACCGGGCCAGCAGTCATAACCGGCCTTGGTGGAAATAAACAGCTGGTCTCTGTAGGAAGCCAGATCGGATGCCAGAACGGCTCCAAAATTTTCCTCCGCCTTTCCTCTGGCCGGAGCGCCGTAATTATTTGCAAGGTCAAAATGAGTAATCCCAAGATCAAAGGCCCGAAGAAGGATCTCTCTCTGCTCCTCCAGAGGCTTTTCCAGTCCAAAATTCTGCCACAGCCCCAGAGAAATCTCCGGAAGCAGTACGCCGCTTCTTCCGCTGCGTCTGTATTTCATATGGTCATATCTGTTTTCTGCTGCCTGATACATAATTATTTCCTCCTCTATCTGATACCGGCCACGGCTCCTAAGACCTGGCCGATACTGTCGTTAATGATCAAATCTGCCTGGGAATCTCTGGGAGTGGCAGAACGGTTGATAAGCACAAGTTTCTTTCCTCTATAATAGTCAATCAGGCCGGCAGCCGGATAGACTGCCAGAGACGTACCGCCCACGATCAGCAGATCTGCTTTTGAAATGTGCTCGATAGAGCGGCGCAGAACCGTATCATCCAGTCCCTCTTCATACAGAACCACATCCGGTTTGACTGTGCCGCCGCAGGTGCATCTGGGAACACCTTCACTGTTCGTTATATAATCCAGATCATAAAACTGTCCGCAGCGGGTGCAGTAATTTCGGTGTACGGAGCCATGCAGCTCCAGCACCTCCCTGCTTCCTGCCATCTGATGAAGCCCGTCAATATTCTGGGTAATAACAGCCTTTACCTTCCCCTCCTGCTCCAGCTTTGCAAGCGCTCTGTGGGCGTCATTGGGTACAGCCTCTTTATAAATCATCCTGTCTTTATAAAAACGGTAGAACTCCTCCGTATTCTTCATATAAAAGCTGTGGCTGATGATTGTTTCCGGAGGGTACTTATACTTCTGACGATACAGCCCGTCCTCGCTCCGAAAGTCCGGAATTTTGCTCTCAGTAGAAACACCAGCACCTCCAAAGAAAACTATATATTGGCTTTCCTGAATCCACTCCTTTAACTGCTGCCATTTTTCATCCATGAGTTTTCCTCCTTTGCCGGATTTTGAACCTATTATAGCACGGGTTTCGTTTAGATTCACTATGAAAAACAAAATTGCTCCCATCCGTTTACTTATACTTCCTCTGATGATATGATAAAAGAAATTAAACATTCGATCCCGGAGATAACATACATGAGCCAAATCAGAAGAATTACTACAATCAAACAGCAGGTATATGAGATATTAAGAGATGATATCTGCAGCGGCGTCTATGCGCCAGGACAGCAGATCCAGGAAACAGAGCTGTCAAAAAAACTGGAGATTTCCCGCAGCCCCATCCGTGAAGCCCTGCGCCAGCTGGTATCCGAAGGACTTGCCGTAGAATATCCCAACCGGGGCGTATTTGTAAAAACCTACACTCCAAAGGATATTGAAGATGTGTTCGATTTGCGGATCCTGCTGGAAAGCTATGCCATTATGCGTTCCGGAAACTGTCTGACCTTAGAAAAACACCATGAATTAAACGACTGCATGGAACGCTTAAAAACCTATCACAGCCAGGACGATATACAGCGTTATGTGGAAGAGGACACTCTGCTTCACCAGCTTTTGATCCAGCTCAGCGGAAATAATCTGGTAATCAGTACCTATGAACGCGTCTACGCCATGGTTCAGCGGTTCCGCATCTATTCCTTAAAAAGCCGGAAGCGTTTTGACGATTCCCTGACCGAGCATATACAGATTATCCAAAATGTACTGGCCGGAAATGTCAAAGAGGCAGACCGGATCAATCGGGAACACCTGCTTCTTGCAAAGGATGCCATTATCGTATATCTGGACCAGATGCATCAGGATTGATGTATTTCCATACAAAGACAGCCGGCGCACCCGCAAAAAAAGAGCCATCTCCCAAATTAGAAGAGACAGCTCTTTTTTCATATCATATCACAGTCCTGCATTCTTCCCATCAATGGATAAAGATAGACAGGATGCAGAAAATAGCTGAACCAAATGCCGGAACCAGAATAGATCCAATCGTCCATGTCTTTAAGCTGGTCTTGATATCCATACCGGAGAAATTGGTTACAACGTGGAAATAGGAATCGTTTAAGTAGCTTGGGCACATGGTTGTCAGACAAAGTGACAGTGCTGCAAGATACGGATTGATATTCAGTGTGCTGATCATCGGGGCAATAATCGCGGAGCCTGTAATCATAGCTGTAGTTCCGGAGCCCTGCGGGAAACGCATGATGACACCAATGATGATCGGTACTAAAATACCTGGAACTCCCGCTGCAACGATTGCGTCTGCCATCATCTTTGCTGCGCCTGTCGCATTGATAACTGCGCCAAGGGCACCGCCTGCTGCTGTGATGAATACGATAGGACCTGCATCACGACAGGCTTCCTGCATCAGATCCACACAGGTCTTGCGGTCATATTCCGCACACAGAAGGAATGCGCCCATGCAGAGGGAAATAAACAGCGCCATAACCGGCTGTCCGAGGAATTTCACACACTCTGCAAATGCAGTTCCCTGAAGCGCTCCAATCTGTCCTACCAGAGTGTTGGCAAAGATCAGAACAATGGGTACTAATAAGGTGGCAAAGGATAAAAATGCACTGGGAAGCTTCTCAGCAGCCAGCAGATCTGCAAAATCCTCTGTAGCAAGATCTTCATTGCGGCTCTGTTTTTCCTGAATGCGGTCAAGAACCTTTAACTGGCCCTCACTGTACTTGGAACGGTCGATCTCATAAGGCACAACCAGATCCGGGTATTTCTTTCCAAAATAACGGAAAAGAAATACAGAAAAGATAAACAGGGGAACAGAAATCAGGATACCAAAAATGATATACATTCCCAGATCCAGATTATAACCATTTTCCTGGAAAGTTCCTACAACTGCCAGAGGACCCGGTGTAGGCGGAACCATAAAGTGGGTAATGTAAAGTCCCATACCAAGAATGCCGCCCAGCCAAACCATGGATTTCTTGGTAAGGCGTGAAAACTCTTTTGCCAGAGAGGACAGGATAACGAAACCGGAATCGCAGAATACGGGAATGGAAACTACGAAGCCTGTAAATCCAAGAACCACATCGCAGTTCTTTACACCGACCATTTTAAGGATTGTCAGAGCCATACGCTTGGCAGCGCCGCTCTTCTCAAGGAAAATTCCCATGATACAGCCAAAGCCGATTACAACGCCGATACTTGCCATAGTGTTTCCAAAGCCCTTGGTAACGGTGCTTACACATTCGGTCAGGGTCGCAACTGTGGCTCCCTCCGGACCAAATGGCATTGCAAGAACCGCAATCAGGATTGCCGAGATGATCAGTGACGGAAATGCATGCATTTTTGTAAAAATGATCAGTACCATCATAACGACAATACCGATTGCCATAGCTAATACAGGATTCAGCATAAATAATTACCCCCTTACATGATTAAACCCCAAATATCAGATTACAGGACCCAGGCAGAAAATATCCATGGATCCGTAATAGCCCAGTGCCTCGTTCTTTGTCATTTTTCCTGAAAGAACATCCAGCATCAGACGGAAGGCCTCTTCTCCTACCTCCTCGATCGTCTTTTCCCCCTGAATGATCCGTCCTGCATTCAGATCCATATCGTGCTGCATCCGCTCATATGTATGAGGATTGCCGCAGATCTTGATTACAGGCATGGACGGAAAGCCCTGAGGTGCTCCTCTTCCAGTGGAGAACATCATAAACTGCGCTCCCGTGGCCGCCATTCCGGTCAGAATCTCCGGTTCCCGTCCCGGAGCATCCTTGATCCACAGCCCCTTCTGTCCGTCTACCCGGTCACAATATTCTAAAACTCCCTGGATCGGCCGATGGCCGGATTTTACGATCGCTCCCAGGCTCTTTTCCTCAATACTGGAAAGTCCTCCTGCAATATTGCCCGGTGTAGGCTGACCGCCTCTCATATCCTCTCCTACAGATTTAGCCCGTTTTTCCATCCGATCTACGATTTCATAGATTTTCTGGCCTATGGGGCCGTTTTCTCCGCCTACTGCCCGTTTAGCAAGAATGTGCTCGCCGCCTAAGAATTCTGTGGTTTCCCCAAATACCACAGTTGCTCCCAGGTCTACCAGCTTATCTGCCACATAACCAATCACGCAGTTGGAAGCCATACCGGAGGTAGTATCGGAAGCACCGCATTTAATTGCCATGACTACCTCAGAAATATCAACCGTTTCCCTCTGCAGTCCGGAAATCTCCTGAACCAGTCTCTGAGCCGCATCAATTCCGGCCTGGATTGCCCTGGAGGTTCCTCCCAGCTCCTGGATCCGGATAATCTCTACCGGTTTTCCGGCTGCCCGTATTTCTTCCACCATCCGCTCGTGGTCTGTTCCCTCACAGCCCAGGCTGACGATCAGCGCCGCTCCCACATTGGGGCTCTGTCCCAGATTGGAAAGGGTGTCCGTCACTCTCTTTAAGTCAATGGGAAGCTGGCAGCAGCCCTGATGATGAAAATATCCGATGGTTCCCTGCACCTGACGGCAGATTGCCTGGCCTACGTCATTAGCACAGATAACGCTGGGGATCACAGCTACCAGATTGCGGGCGCCAACCTTTCCATTGGCTCTCCGATATCCCTGAAATGTATATTCGCTCATTGCTCCACCTCCTCCAGATCGCCTCTGCCTCTTAATGCATCCAGGTTATGCACATGGACATAATCACCCTTTTTGATATCCGTGCTCGCCGCTCCAATGGATTCTCCATATTTCATAATATGAGCTCCCTTCGGAATGTCCGTCACTGCGATCTTGTGACCGTAGGGAACATCCCCATGGACGCAGATTTCTTCCTTCTGCCCCTTTTTATCCCGGACCTCTACCACCGTGCCGTCTGTGATATCATCGGCAAAAATGGTAGCTACATTGTCCAGATCGTCTACCTTTAACGCCAGCTTAAGCTCCATCTTAGTCCTCCTGTTCCTTTACTGCCAGCACTGCCACGCCATCGGGAATAACAATCACCCTTGCGTCCCGTCCCATCATCTCATAGGCCATTTCAAGAGCCTCATCCGGCGAAGAGGCCGGGATCATATTGGCTTTGCGTACCATCTCATGATCCAGATAGGTGGTCACAAGAATCACCTTATGCTTCTTTAAGATCCTGGAATAGATCTGTGCACACCACTGCTCCGGGATCGTCTCTCTGGGAGGAATCTTTGACAAATAAGCATCAATTTCATCCACCGTTCCCTGAACGATCAACTTTTCAAAATGAGTGCCGCCCATACCGTCAAAGCAGGAGGCACACATGATGATAACTCCGCCGTCTTTACAGCAGGCCTCTGCTGTGGCCACTGCCTTGGGACTCTGATACAGGTTCTGATCCAGAGGATAACCGCCGTTTGAGGTGATAACGATATCTCCCGTCATGCCCGGACACTGAGCCAGACCGCGGACAAACTCCACGCCTTTTTCATGAGCCTTTTCCAGATCTCCTGCAAAGGCTGCAATTACCTTTTTCTCCCCATTTAATGCTACATTTAAGATAAACTGAACATTCACTGCTCTGGCCGCATACACCATATCCTCATGGATGGGATTGTGCTCCAAAACGCCTGTAGCAGCATAGGGACTGGAAATGGCCTTGTAGGAATGGTTTTCATTTACGGTTGCCGCATTGCAGATACCCGGCAGGATACTCTTTCGTCCTCCTGAAAAGCCGGCAAAGAAATGCGGCTCAATAAATCCTTCCGTAATCAGCAGATCGCAGTCTAAGGCCAGTTTGTTTACCCACAGCTCCGCTCCGGAGGGAAGACCGGTCACATAGGCAAAATCATCCGGCTCAAATGCCTTATTTACCGCAATCTTCTCATGGTCTACGATCGGATCGCCAAACATCCTGCGCTGCTCTGCCTCTGTGGTAGGACGGTGAAGGCCGGTAGCGATCAGAATCGTAATATCTGCGTCCGGATTTCCTTTGCGGATCTCTGCCAGAAGCAAAGGCAGAGTCAGTTTACTTGGTACGGCCCTGGTGTGGTCTGAGGTAACAAGCACGATCCGGTTCTTTCCCTTTGCCAGTTCACTGAGCCTGGGTGTTCCGATGGGATGCTCCAGCGCCTCCTTTACCAGCTCCTCCTCACTCTTTCCTGCCTCGTATTCATCTGTGCGAGCCGTGATCACCGCCTCCAGATTTTTTTCATCCACATGGAGATCTAGACTGGAAGTGTAATATGGAATCTTAATAGTCTTCAAACTTCATCACCTTCCCTGAATTTTAATCCGTCTTTTTAAATTGTCGACTGTCTACTTTTTCATTCTATTGCATTTGCAGCTTAATGTCAATATTTTCCAATATTTTATTTTGTTTTCAACTTTTTTTGATATTTTTACACATATGACTGTCATAAAAAACAGACCCTCCATAGAATTACTTTTCCATGAACAGTCTGTTTCCTTTTTTATCCCCTTGCCACCTCTTTTACCAGAAGAAGCCTCTGCCCGGCCTTAATCTCCTCGTCCGCCAGTTCATTGGCTGATATGATGTGACTGATGGTCGTATGGAATTTTTTAGCGATCATCCAGAGACTGTCACCGGGCTGAACAATGTATCCCGCAATTCCCGGCAGCTCCTGAAGCTTCTTTAAATCCAGAGGGCCGGAAGAGATACCTGTGATCACCTGTTCCTTTACAGGCTGCAGAACCAGGAAGTCCAGCACTGCCACAGCCTTAATTTCCACCATATCTCCGCCCATCATCACGGCTGTGAGCTGTTCCAGCCCCGCATCCAGCTGATATACGCTGTCTTCCCGGATCCCTCTGGCCTCTGCCGTACATTTAAAGGGAATCTGCTCTACTGCCGGCTGAACCGGAGCCTGGTCATCACTGGTAAGATAAAGAAGTGTCACCTCCAAAACCCCCTCTATCTTTAAGCAGTCCTCTCCCGGTTCTACCTCATCCAGTTTTATGGTTCCGCTGTGATGACAGATCTGTAAAATCCGCTCTCCCTGGGGAAGCTTCACTTTTTCTCCGATTCTGGAACGGCATACATTTCGTGTAAGGATCCGGTCAAACACCGTTTCCCTACGCTCCGGCGTCAATTCCCGGCTGTTGGAATATACATCGCTTAAAAGCTCTGTTTCCAGTTCCTCATACAGACGGATATCCAGCTCAAGAACCCCGTCAATCTCCAGTTCCCGCATCTCTCCGTCATAATCCGGTTTTGCCTCGATCTCCCGATGGGAAAGCCGGACCGTAATCATGGGGATCTGATCCTCCTTTACTCCCTCTGCCTCCATTTCTCCTGAAAACGGGATCGTTTCCTCCAGCCACTGCACAGGCATTGTATCATCCTCCGCCTCATAGATCACAAATACCGTGAGCTCCCCTTCCAGATGCAGAGTGCCGTCAAGAGGCTTTACCGATACAGCCCGCAGCTTCATTTCTTTCCATAAAAGGCGGCCGATCCCCGGCTTTCCGCCTGTAAGCCCTACTGCCTCCCGAATCCGATAGGTATCCTTTCTGCATACTGCCATAGATGCGGCCGTCCTCCGGCGCTTTAGGGTTTCAACCGGCATTTCCCCATGATTCTCCGCAGCCCCTGTATAGGCCTCTGTATCCGTCCCCCCCTGCTTTACATCCACGGCAGCTTCTGTATCTTTTGATGCCTCAATCCGCACTTGAAGGGTAACGATCGCCTGAACTCCCAGTTTTCGGGAATGGATCATATTGGTATTCAGGTCATCCAGCGTCCAGGACAGACTCACTGTATCCTTATCCTCTAACTGGGGAACATTGATCATCTCCTCAAAAGGAATGCTGCCTCCCAGCGTCTGCAGTCCGCCCCCCTCCCTGCGGTACAGAACCTGAAATTCCAGACGTCCCTTTACATTTACCTTATCCCCCATAGGCTTTACCTGCTCCGCCTGGATCTCTCCATTATCCAGCATAACCTGCTCCATATCGTCCATGGTGTCAGGCACAATAAAATCATCATCCAGGGTGATCTGAGTAGCCACATTTCCTTTCCACTGGTTCATATGTATCTGTTTCTTTATAAGCTCCATAAAAACACCTGCCATCCCTCATAGTCTCTTATAAAAAGAATCTATGCAAATGGCAGGTTAAATATAACTCTCAATAAGTTTCCAAAAAATGGTGCCGCACACCCTTCTGGACATAGCCCAGACAGGCATCCAGATTGATATTTTCCACACTTTTCATGATATTCGCATCAATAAAGGGGCTGTTTTTCCTAAGCCTTGCGATAAGCTCCTTCATCTCCTGGCGCTTGGAAGTATGGACAATATCACCACCGTTCACCGCTTCCCCGGCAGCCGCCCGTTCTTTTGCGATCTGCTCCGTAAACCGGCAGGCACATTGGAGGAAATGAAGGTGGTTGCTGTCCCTCCAGGCCAAAATATCCTCTTCCTTTACAAAATACAAAGGCCGTATGAGCTCCATACCTGAAAAGTTGGTGCTGTGAAGCTTTGGCATCATGGTATTGATCTGGCCGCCGTAAAGGATCCCCATAAGAATGGTTTCGATCACATCATCAAAATGGTGTCCCAGTGCGATCTTATTGCAGCCCAGCTCCTTTGCATGGGAATAGAGGTAACCCCTCCGCATTCTGGCGCAGAGGTAACAGGGGGACTGATCCACATCCACCACAATATCAAAAATATCCGAGTCAAAGATCCGCACAGGGATATTCATAAGAGCTGCATTTTCCTCAATGAGCTTCCTGTTTTCCGGCTGATATCCCGGATCCATCACAATAAATTCCAGTTCAAACTTCGTATCACTCTGGCGCTTTAACTGCTGCAGGCACTTGGCAAGCAGCATGGAGTCCTTTCCTCCGGAAATGCACACAGCCACCCGGTCCCCGTCCTGAATCATCTCATATTCCTGAAGCCCCTTTACAAAGGGCCTCCAGATGGTTTTTCTGTATTCTTTTATAATACTCCGTTCTATATTAACGTAAGGGGCTTCCTGCTTCATCCCTGTGTGCTTTCTCCTTCTGTTTTCTCATTTCCGGATACGGATTTCTGTGAAAGAAGCTTTACCGTTTCCTTCAGCTGCGTAATCTCCTGAGTCATCATCCGGATCTGGTTCTTCATCTGCTCGTATTCCTCTAACGTCATAGTTTCCCGCTTTTTCGGCAGGGTAACGCCGTCCTTTTTTATGGGACGGGCCGGAATTCCCACGGCTGTTACATTGTCCTCCAAGGGCTTTAAAAGCACCGCATTGGCGGCAATAGAACAGTTGTCTCCCACCTCAAAGGCGCCTAAAATCTTAGCTCCTGCGCCTACCATAACGTTATTTCCAAGAGTTGGATGACGTTTTCCCTTTTTAGTTCCCACGCCACCCAGCGTAACTCCCTGGTAAATAGTGCAGTTATCTCCCACCACTGCCGTCTCTCCGATGACCACACCGCTTCCGTGGTCGATCAGAATCCCGCGTCCCAGCGTAGCGCCCGGATGGATCTCGATCAGCGTAAAGAAACGGGCTATCTGTGAAATAAGCCTGGCAATAAAAAACATTTTATGCTGGTAAAACCAGTGGGCAAACCGATGCCAGATCAAAGCATGAATGCCCTGATACAGCAAAAGAACCTCAAGCGCACTGCGGGCCGCCGGATCCCGCTCCTGCACTGCCTTTATATCCAGCCAAATATCCTTTAAGATCATTTCTGCTACCAACCTTTCCAAAATGCATCCATTTTGATTCATAACGCATTTTGATGTAGTATAGCATATGATCCCGGCGAAAAAAAGGATTTTCTTTCTACTTAAAAATAACCGGCTCCTCTAAAAGCTCTGTCCGCAGTACAATATAGGGGAAGGACTTCTCCGTGCCCGGATCTTCCCCCTTTTCCGGCCCCATCAGCTCCGTTGCAAGGACAATCGAATTTTCCGTCAGATAAAGTTCTCTTATGCTGATACTGTATCCCCCTGTAGGCTGGGCCCCATATCCTACCGCTATGTACAGGTTCTTATCATCCGTGTAAGTCAGCTTAAAGGGCTGGGACACCTTTTCTGAAATCAGCTTTGAAAGTTCTTCAGGCAGCTCCTCTGAAGGGACAGTCTGAAATTCCAGATCCCGCACCTTATCCCTGTTTTCCTTTGAAACGGAACAGCCTGTAAAGCCTGCAGCAAGAGAAAGAATCAGTCCCGTCATCCAAAGAATCCTTAAAACTCGTTTCATATCTGCAAAAACCTCCCGAAATATACCATCTGTTATCAGTATATTCCGGGAGGCCTGTCTGCGACCCTTACATTATTTTACGGATCCATCCTTCTGGCGCCTCAATGCGTCCCATCTGGATACCGGTCAGCGTATCATACAGCTTCTTTGTAACAGGACCCATCTCCTCCATACCACTTGGGAAGCAGATTTCCTTGCCATGGTCATTAACCTTTCCTACAGGGGAGATCACAGCCGCGGTTCCGCAGAGGCCGCATTCTGCAAATTCCTTTAATTCTTCCAGCTTTACAGGTCTCTGTGTTACCTTTAAGCCCAGATAATGTTCTGCCACATACATGAGAGAACGTCTCGTAATAGACGGGAGAATGGAATTGGATTTAGGCGTAACAACCTCTCCGTCCTTTGTAATAAAGATGAAATTAGCTCCGCCGGTTTCCTCTACATACGTTCTGGTGGCCGGATCCAGGAACATATTTTCATCAAATCCATTGGCATGAGCCGTTTCATGGGCATGAAGGCTCATGGCGTAATTTAATCCAGCCTTTACATGACCCGTTCCATGAGGAGCCGCACGGTCAAAATCACTGACGCAGATGGTAATCGGCTTCGCTCCGCCCTTAAAATAAGGACCCACTGGCGTCACAAACATTCTAAACTGATACTCATCAGACGGCTTAACGCCGATCACAGGACCAGAAGCAAACATATAGGGGCGTATATACAGGGTTGCTCCGCTGCCGTAAGGCGGAACCCAGGCCGCATTTGCCTTTACCACCTGATCCAGAGCTTCCAGAAAACGCTCTTTAGGAAACACAGGCATCTCCAGACGTCTGGCAGAGTCCATCATGCGCTCTGCATTTAAGTCCGGACGGAAGGTAACGATGCTGCCGTCCTCTGTGGTATACGCCTTTAATCCCTCAAAGCACTCCTGGCAGTACTGTAAAATGCCTGCACATTCATTGAGCACTACCGTTGAATCAGCCGTCAGCCGTCCCTCTCCCCATACTCCATTCTTATAATCTGCTACATATCGCATATCTGTGGGCACATAACTGAAACCGATATTACCCCAGTCCAGATTCTTTTTTTCCATAGCTGCTTCCTCCATTCCTGTCCTTGGAATTTATTTTACAGACATTATAGACTTATTAAATCAGAAAATCAACGTCAAAACAGGAGGATGGGTATATCATTCGGATATGGAAGGTATAACCCGTACCGGAAATACCTTTGGATAGAATTGACATCCTTCCAGCAGTGTTCTATGATACAGTCAGAAACGGCAGAAAGGACTTTATCGATGAAACTTCCTGAGTTCAGAAAACAAATAGAAACATATTCCATAGAAGAGCTGCGCTATCTGACCGCAGAACTGTACAAAGCGATCCCGAAGAAAATAAAAGAGGAAAAGGACATTGACCCCCTGGTTCTGTCTGTTCCGGAGCATTTCAAAGAAAATGGAACAGGCAAGGCCTCTTCCCCCTCTAAAGTAAAAAAAGCCCCGGATCTTGGAGCCCTGGAATCAGAGATTGAACTTTTTCTTGAAAATGCCTATGCACAGAATTATTTTGCCCCAAACCGCTTCGTTCCAAAGCATGAGCGGCCCAAATGGCGTTTTAAGGTGAAAAACTATATTAAAACCCTTCGGGATCATTATACAGAAGGGGAGGAGGCTGAGACTGCGGCTCTTCTTCTGGAAAAGCTGTACCGTATGCTGTGTTACGGCTGCTGCTATTATATTTTCAGTACAACCGATCCTTTCCAGTCCATCGGAATGAGGCAGAATGAACTTCTGGATCTTGTGATCAAAAAAAGTTTTGCCTGCGGAGTCACCAGTGAACGCATCTGCAAAATGGAAGAAATTTCCACATTAAGCGGATTAAGCTATGATATGCTTTCTGGATCCCTTCTTTCTGTCCTTGCTGCAAATTTAAAGACTGCAGATATGAAGGAAACTGCGATTGCAGAGGCAAAAAAACTGAGACAGAAAATTGTCAGCATACGTTATTCCGACCGTGAACAGAAAAACAGCTTAACTACTCTGATTCTGATGATCCATTTCTCTCTGTACGAATATGAGGAGGGGATCAGGGATTTTAAGGAAAAGTATCTGGAACCGGATAAAGAGATCTTATATTACGTACTGCTAAGCCATATGTTTTTCTATGATCTTAAAAATCACTGGGTGCGGGAGTACAAAACGGCTTTGAATCAAGGAATTTCTCTGAGGAAATCTCTGATGGAAATATATGAATATCTGATGGAGCATGGGGAATTTCCGGAGAGCTTTTATTTATAAAAGGAATGGAGGATACACTTATATGTGGCTGTTTTTCGCGCTGCTGTCCGCTCTCTTTGCGGCCCTTACTTCCATTTTGGCAAAACTTGGAATCGATGGAGTAAATTCAAATCTGGCAACCGCCATCCGGACCGTTGTAGTCGTAGTGATGGCCTGGGGAATGGTATTTCTTACCCATGCTCAAAACGGAATTTTTTCGATTGGAAGAAAAAGCTGGATTTTTCTCATCCTGTCCGGCCTTGCCACCGGCGCCTCCTGGCTCTGCTACTACCGTGCATTACAGCTGGGAGACGCCTCAAAAGTTGTTCCTGTGGATAAACTCAGCGTTGTGATGACGCTGATCCTTGCTTTTGTCTTTCTCCATGAAGATTTTACCGCAAAGTCGCTCATAGGGTGTATTCTTATTGGAGCCGGGACGTTGGTAATGGTATTATAGGTATACTGCTGAAGCTTTTTACCTCTCCAGAAAATCTATAAGTAAAAATAAAATCAAATTGGAAAGGTGACGATTATGTTAAAGAAAACTCATATGCTGTACAACAACCGGAAATGGATTTCCAACGGTATGACAGCCAGCATAAACCGCATAAAGGATATCCTGGCGATCAGTTTTCAGCCTGTGGTAGGGGAATTAAACCAAAAATACAAAGCGTCTATCCACCCTCTATAAGATAAATAGACGCTCTGTTCATTTGTATATCATGTTTCTTCATACTCAAAAATCAGTTCTTCTGTCAAATACTCATCGCTCATACAATGTAAATCTGATACCCCTTCACGGAGTAAAGGATAAAGAGCAGAACAATAGAAAAATTTCAGGGCTTCATCGAAAGACAGATTTTTCTTTTTCGAAAATCGCTCAATGATCCGGGCATATTTTTTTGCAGCAAAATCGGATTGGCTGTCAAATCTGTTCACTCCCTTCATAATGCAGATACTCATCAAGAACCGTTTGTGTACGCAGGCACATCTGCAGGTTTGGTTTTTCATAACGCAATCGGCGAATCGCTTCCTTCTTATCAATTAAATTATCAAAGTAAAGTTCAACAGTATTAAATACTTTATCATTTGCAGCACCGCCAATCACTATATCGTAATCGGTTGCATCATTCCCCTTCTGCATTTCAGAATTTTAAGTCTCTGATAAGCTGATTCGTCAAAACTGTAGTGAGAAACAATTCCTCTTTTCCCGCGCCGCTTAAATCTTTCATACCACTTTATTGCCTGTTCATAAAGTGGTGTTGTATAAAAACCACGCCCAAAATCAAGATTCTCTCTGGAATGTACTAAATCCGGAGTTTGAACTTCCAAATATGAACCATGATATAAAATCATAATTGGATACCCATTTCTTCTATAAGATTAATAATATCGTCCACAATATATTCTTTGCTCTGGGTATGAAGCATCTCATACTCCGGTATAACATAACTGTTTAAAATATCGCTCTTTTCTGTCAAAGCTCGATACCATTTTTTCAGACTCATTGCAATATTTTCAATGCAGAAAACAGCAAATTCCAGTTCATCGGTATTTTTTATTTTTATATCATCCAACATCGTCAGCTCCCCTCCGTCATTCATATTTTTGATCTCAGCATCTTGAGGTTAAAGTAAATACTTCTGTATACTTTTAATTTCCATGGAACAAGTATATGACAACCTTCTGCTTTTGGCTATCTCCCCAATGCATAAAATACCACAGCTTGTAATATGATGGTAAAAACGTTCTCAGGGTGAAATACCATGAAGGAATATATTGAAGAACGGGCCATTGCTATTGCGAATTACATTATCGACCACAACGCTACCGTGCGCCAGACAGCCAGACGGTTTGGAATTTCCAAGTCTACGGTACATAAGGATGTCACCGATCGTTTGGAACACATCAACCCATCCCTCGCCGCCCAGGCCAGAGTAGTGCTGGACATCAACAAATCCGAACGGCATATCCGGGGCGGACTGGCTACAAAGGAAAAATACCAGCATCGGCTGGCAATCTGCAGTAAAGAGAACAGCTAAACAAATACTTATGTGTACTACATAATCGAGTAGGAGGCGGTGATTAACCGCCGTCCTCTCACAGCACCGTACGTACCGTTCGGTATACGGCGCTTTCAATAGTTGACGTGCACAGACTGGTAGGCTGTGGCTAAATCATAATAGCCACTGTTTATCAGTCTTTCTTTATTCAGCGCCCAAATCACAGCTTTGTTATTACTGATATACCAATACTTTCTGCGACTGTTTGCTATTGTTGCCGCATAGTGTTCTGGAATTCCCAGCTTGACTAGATTCTTATATTTTGTTCTAGGTTTCTTCCACTGTTTCCATATACACATACGTATTCTGTGATAGAGCCATCCCCTCGCATACACTTTGATTTTTCCAAGGCTCGGCTTGATTGACTGACATGACCTACGGGAAGATAACTCTTTCAGTCTCGACTTAAACTTCTTCCATGACTTCGGATGTACTCGGACATAAATGCCCTGTTTTGGTTTCTGAAAAACTTCTTGTGAAAGCCCACGGAAAAGGTACATTTGTTGCTGCTGCAAAATCAAAAATCAGCAATTCAACATTTTTAAGTTTTACGGAAAACGTTACATCTATGGGAAAAACGCTTGTAACAAAAACAATTCGCGTTACTCATACTACCCCCACAGAACACCAAATGCATTTTTTTGAAATGGCTACGCAGGAGCCGCTTATTATGATCGAACGTCTTCGAATTGTAGATCATGTGCCAATTTGTGTAGAAACATCCTGGTTTTCTCAAAAATTTGATTCTCTGGAACATAAAGATTTAAATGGATCTCTGTATTCCATTTTGCAAAACGATTACAATATTATTCCCTATAATGGAAGTAAAACTATCGAACTATGTTATGCATCTCAGGAAGAATCCGAACTTCTCGATGTACCAAGAGGTTCTGCATTAATGCTTGTAGAAGACCTTGTGTATGACAGCAGCGGAACCCCTTTGCACATCTCGAAACAGGTTGTTCGCGGGGACAAATTCAAATATGCCCTCAAATAATTGTCAAAAAACACAGAACGACTGACGCAGTAAAAAGATACTATGCTTAACCTCTATATCCATTTTCTCCGTACCGCTCTCTCCATATCTGCCGGATCTCATCCATCAGCCGGATCAGCGCTATGCTGTCCTGAGGGCTGTGTATCCGGCTGAAGCTCTTTCCCTCTGCCACGCAGCGGGATACTTCGCGGATTTCATACTCAAAGCCGTTGATCTCTACAGGAAGCTCCACATCCCAGGCCTCTTTATCCAGAGGCTGCACGGTCATTTTCACCGCATGCTGAAAATCGGGAAGGAAAATGCTTCCTTTTGTACCTGTGATCACTGCGTTTCTCTCAATCAGACGGTCTGTAGCCTGAACCGAATCAGCCCGTACGCCTCCCGGATACCAGAGAGTCAGGCTGCTGTAGTCATCGGTCCCCAGCTCATTCAGCTTCATTTCCGTTTCAATGCGTTCCGGAACCATATTTAAAACCATCTGTATAAAGCCCAGATTGTAGATACCTATATCCATCAGGGCTCCGCCTCCCAGCTCCGGCGTAAGCTTCCGTGTTCTGCGGATTCCCGAGGCTTCAAAGCCGTACCGGCATTCCGCCTTCTGAAGCTCTCCAATCACACCCTCAGCCAGAAGCTCTCTCATTTTATCATAGAGCGGCAGGAATCGAATCCAGAATGCTTCCATAAGAAATAATCCTTTTTCCTCTGCCAGCCGGTACAGCTCTTCCGACTCTTCTCTTTTCGTTGTCAGAGGCTTCTCGCACAAAACGTGCTTTCCCGCCTCCAGACATTTCTTACAATCCTCAAAATGCAGACGGTTGGGCGTAGCCACATAAACTGCTTCTACCTGCCGGTCTGCCAGAAGCTCCTCATAGGAGGCATAATAGGTACTGATTCCATATTTTTCTGCAAATTCCTTTCCCCGCTCCAGACTCCGGGAGCCTACGGCCACAATCTGCTCCTCCTTTTCCATTTTCCCTACGGTTTGCGCAAACTTTCCTGCAATATTTCCTGTTGCCAAAATTCCCCACTTCATAGGCTGACCTCCTGTTTTTTCAGAATTATCATTTTCTTTCCCTATTATAATAATCACATGACAGCCTGTCAATTTTGCTCTTGTATCCCTCTTCAAAAACAGTTATAATTTTCTGTACTGTCCATTTTCGAGTTATAAGGAGGTTTTTACAAATGACATTTTATCAGGAACTGCAATTAAATTCCGCTGGTTCCAAAGCCCTGATCCGGATCACCCGGGACAAAAAGGAACGTATGCGCCACATTCTTATCTACAACTTCAAGGTCTATCTGGTTGTCGCCTTCTGCTTTGCCGCCGTCACGCTGTTCAGTATGATATTTGGAAATGAAAACAGTATCGCCGGAGTAGTTGTGCTGCTGGCTCTTTTAGTGCTGCGCCAGGCCGATTTTGGAATCCATACCTCTCACGGGCTTTTATGTATTGTCGGCATCTTTGGCATTCTCATGACCGGCCCCAGACTGTCCAATATGGTATCTCCCTTTGCCGCCTTTTTTATCAATCTGATCTGCATCCTGCTTTTGATGCTTTTAGGCTGCCACAATGTAATCATGTCCAACCATTCTACCTTTGTGCTGTCCTATCTGATTCTTCAGGGCTATGATGTAAGCGGCTATTCCTGGATGATGCGTACGGCCGGGCTTTTTGTGGGTATGCTTTTATGTATGGCAGTATTTTATAAAAATCAGAAACACCGGCTTCACAAAAGAGAATTTAAGGATCTGTTCCACGAATTTGATCCCCGCTCCCTGAGAAATCGGTGGTATATCAAGCTGACCTTATGTGTATCTACGGTACTTTTAATTGCATCTCTTCTCGGTATCCCACGGGCCATGTGGGCCGGAATTGCCTGTATGTCCGTGTGCCTTCCCTTCCAGAAGGATCTTGTAAAACGGGCTCACATACGCTGGATCTACAACATCCTGGGATGCATGATCTTTCTTGTAATCTATGCCGTTCTGCCCAAAGAACTCCATCCCATGATCGGACTTTTAGGCGGCATCGGAGTGGGATACTCTGCCGGATACCCCTGGCAGACGGTATTTAATACCTTCGGCGCCCTCTCCATTGCCTCCGGACTTTTCGGTGCAGCCGGCGCTGTGATCCTGCGCATTGCAACCAATGCAGGCGCTGCCTTCTATACAGCTCTGATGGGCAGTCTCATTGACAGGGCTTCCGACCGGCTTTTCTGCAGGGAATAGAATATGGAAAATCAAAAAACAGCCCAAGGGCCGCCGCCATTTTCAGGCAGCACACCCTGAGCTGTTTTTCATTTTAAAATATTACTTAAGCTCCGGCCAATACTCCTTATTTGCCACAATAAGCTCATCCAGGATCTGCTTTGCCACACCGGCGCTTGGCACGGTCTTGGACAGAGTAAGAGCCTGCCACAGCTTTAAGTAGCTCTTCTCTACATAAGCCTCTACCACAAGCTTCTCAACTGCCAGCTGCTCCTGCATCATCCCGCGCTCAAAGGTGGGGATCTCGCCCTGGCACATAGCCTCAGGACCGTTACTTCCTACTACACAGGGAACCTCTACCATGGCGTCGGAGTCAAAGTTGCTGATCGCGCCCTTGTTCTCCACGATGCACAGCATGATCTCATGGGTGTTGTAGGCGATAGCCTTTGCCAGAGACACGATAAAGGAAGCGTGATTGTCCACGGTAAACTCGCCGCCGGTGGCCGTACCCTTGCGGATGATCTCTCTGGCTGCGCCGAATACCTCTTTCTCACGGCCTTCGATCACCTCGTCGGCGCGGGTGTGGTTTGGGTCGGAATGTTCTACCACATAGTCGGGATAAAGATAATATTTCAGATAAGTATTTGGTAAAAACTGGGGATCCAGTGCCAGAAGGTCCTTTGCCTTTCTGTGGGTTGCCTGCCAGCTCTCATCCATGTGCTGAGTCTCAATGGCCTTCTGAGTAAGGTAACCGTTTTCAGACACATACTCTAAGAGCTTTGGCATATAATCCTCGCCTGTGGTCTTATCCTTTACGCTGGTCCACCAGCCGAAATGGTTCAGGCCGAAATAGCGCACATCCAGATCATCATACTCTTTTCCCACGATATAGGCCATTCTTCTTCTGGTTCCTACGGGCATATCGCAGATATTGATGACTCTTGCATCGGGACGCAGTACCCGGCAGGCCTCTGCCACGATAGCAGCCGGATTGGAGTAGTTTAACATCCAGCACTCAGGAGAATATTTTACCATATAGTCAATGATCTCCAGCATACCGGTGATGCTTCTCATACCGTAGGCAATACCGCCCGGTCCGCAGGTTTCCTGACCAACCACACCATACTTTAAGGGGATTCTCTCATCTAACTGGCGCATGGCGTATTTTCCCACACGGATATGTGCCATACAGAAATCCTTTCCTGTAAATGCTTCCGCAGGATCTGTGGTGTAGGAGAAATGAATGTGAGGTGCTTCCTCCTTCATCAGTATCTCCAGCGCTTCCCCGATGACAGCCTGACGCTCCCCGTCATTGTCGTAAAGGGTAACGGAATTTAACGGAAAATCCTCCTGGTGCTCCAGCATCATTTTCACGATTCCCGGTGTATAGGTGCTTCCGCCACCTGCGATTACTACATCAAATGCTTTCTTTGCCATATCTGCATACTCCCTTTCTAAACTTTACTGATCCAGGCCCAGTTCCCTATCCACTGCCTGTCTCACCTGGTTAATGTGGAGACCGTAAATTACCTGTACGTTTTCTCCCTTTTTCATCACTCCGGCAGCTCCTGTCTTCTGCTTTAAAACATCATCCTGTACCAGAGTATTATCCTTTACAATCAGACGCAGACGGGTAAAGCAGTTGTCTACCTTTACGATATTGCCTGCTCCGCCCAGCGCTTCCACGATCAGAGCTGCGTTGATTTCTTCGCCCTTTGCGTTCTTTTTGCCTTCCTGCTTCTCCTTGTACTCAGCCTTGGTATGAAGCTTCATTTCCATGCCCTCAGACTCACGTCCCAGAGTTTTTAAGTTGAACTTGGCGATCATAAAACGGAACAGCAGGTAGTAAACTACAAATTCGCCTACACCGATCAGCAGGTACGTCGGCCATGCTGTCTTTTCAATCCCCAACGGCAGGTTGTAAAGGATAAAGTCAATAAAACCATTCGGTCCGATGGCACGGCAGTTCAGCAGGTTAAATACAACCATACCCAAACCGCTTAATACAGCGTGCGCTACAAACAGGATAGGCGCTGTAAACAGGAAAGAGAACTCGATGGGCTCTGTTACGCCTGCGATAAAGGAGGTAAATGCCGCCGGGATCAGGATTGCCTTGATCTTTGTACGGTTCTCCGGTCTTGCAGTATGGTACATAGCCAGACATGCGCCCACCAGACCGAACATCTTGGAAAGTCCTCTTGCATCCCATACAACAGAAGCGGATAACATCGTTACGTTCGGATCTGCCATTTCTGCATAGTAAATGTTGCGGCAGCCCTCAAATACCTGTCCTGCCACCTCAGCAGTACCGCCAAGATTGGTGTACAGGAACGGAGTGTATACCAGATGGTGAAGTCCTGTGGGGATCAACAGACGCTCTAATGCTCCATAAAGGAAGATTCCGAAGTTTCCGGCCTGATTGATGAAATATCCCAGCTGGTCAATACCGGACTGAACCACCGGCCATACATAAGTCAGCACTACTGCCAACAGGATAACCACAGGAATCAGAACGATAAATACGAAACGTGTTCCGCCGTAAATCTGGAACGCATTGTTAAATTCTGTATCAATAAAACGGTTGTGTACATACGCGGTCACGCAGCCCAGGATCATTCCCAGGAATACGCCCATATCCAGAATCTGGATTCCCAGAACCATCGCCTGTCCGGTTCCTCTTAAGGCTGCCGGATCAGCTAAAATACCGCGAAGATCCATAAATTTGTTCATGGCATTGATAAATACC
The DNA here is from genome assembly GCF_001517625.2 of Clostridium sp. AT4. Classification (GTDB taxonomy): domain Bacteria; phylum Bacillota; class Clostridia; order Lachnospirales; family Lachnospiraceae; genus Enterocloster. The sequence goes on from NZ_LN999827.1 coordinate 370,747, forward strand.
AGAAATGCCAGCATGGCAGTAAATCCGGCTTCCGCCTTTTTCTTCTTTGCCAGTCCAACTGCGATTCCTGCACAGAAGATCAGTCCCAGGTTATTTAAAATAGCCACCAGAGCGCCGGATAAGATGGTTCCGAAGCCCTTTGTTACCGGATTATCCAGGAATGGAAGGATCTCGATCAGTCTTGCGTTTGTAAATACATTTCCCACTGCAATGAGAAGACCGGCGATCGGAAGGATCAGCACCGGCATGAACATAGCTTTGGAAAATGCCTGCATTGTGCTCATAACTTTTTCTTTCATTTCATACCTCTCCGTTTTTCTAACTTTAACCCCGCGTGGTCGATGATTGGATTATACGCAGACAACGGGCAAAAGTACATAGATTTCAGACAAAAGAAAACGTGTTACCCGGATGTGTAACACGTTTTCTTATCCCAGAGAAACCTGGTAATATTCATAAACCAAAAGCTCGATCATGGTCATTATCTTAGAAAAAAACAGGGTCGGCTTCATGTTTCTGTCATCTAAAGGATTGTCATCCGGCACCTCTATAATACAGCCGCAGTGCTCCTTTAAGGGGCTTGCCCCGTCATTGGTAAAGCCCACGGTAAACACTGTGTTCTCCTCTGCCATTTTCACACGGTTGAGCACATAGGGAGAACGGCCCGATCTGGAAAAAACGATAAAAACGCCGATATCCTCCAGATTATTCTCAAAGACTCCAATGGAATCAGCCCCATCAGAAAAAATGCACTTGATTCCCAATACCAGCAGCTTTTTTGCCAGATATTCTGCCATCATGGATGAAAATCCCATGCCATAGATAAAAACCACCTGATCTGTCTGGTAGATCTTTTCTGCAGCCAGACGGAGGCTGCGGTAATTTTCCATGGAAACAGCTCCCTCTCCTGCAAAATGGCTGATAAAGCCCTCGTTCAGCTCATAGCTCTGGCTTCCTTCTCCCACAGCCCCCAAAAGCTTATAATACATCTCAATAAAACCGTTATAGCCCAGCTTTCTGGAAAGACGCATCACCGTAGAAGTAGAAGTAAAATTAGCCTTTGCAACTCCCCGGACCCCCAGCTTCAAAGCCTCATCAAGATGAAGCAGCAGATATTCCAGCACCGCCTGCTCTGTATCCGTCAAAGACACACCGCAGGTCAGCTTATTCAGATCCAGATTCATAAATTTCTCCTTCCTGCTCGGGCAGCTTCTGCAGATATCCAACTGCCACGATCCGGTCGATCAGGTCAATATACCTGCCATCCCGGTAGCTGTACCAGATCTGCTCACAAACCTGACGGAATGCTTCATATTCACTGTCTGTCAGCTGAGTGATCACAGCATTTTTCTGTAAAAGCGCTTCTCTCACAGCCGCCTCTTCCTCAGCCCACAGCTTCCTCTGATATTCGCAGGATTCCTCCGCCGTCTTATCCAGAATCAGCAAATCTCCTTCGGACAGCTTTTTCCGGCTTTCCAGGCTCATCACCAGCACATCTGCAGACCGTGTGTGATTGTCCTCTGTAAAATAAGGCGCCACCTCATAAAATGCCTGAGCATAATAATTTACAATGGAATTTTCCGCCGCGTCTGCCTCCTTTGACTGCAGCGTACGGTACAGTTCGGAATAATCCGCAGTTACCGGCCTTGCCCCCAGTGCTCTTGCCATAGAAAGCGCTGTTTCCGACTGCTGAACCCGTACGTCAAGTCCCTCAAGATCTCCAGGACTGTGTATTTCCCCCCTGGAACTGTAAAAGCAGCGGCTTCCTCCGTCATAGTAGGTCAATCCGTACATCCCAAGCTCTGCCATCTGCGCTCCCCGGAGCAGTTCTTCACCGATCGGGCCATTATGAACCGCCCAGAAATGTTCCGGATCCTCATAAATATACGGCATTCCCAGTACATTAAATTCCTCAACAAAATTTCCCAGAGCCGAAACATCTGCCTTTACGATATCTGTTCCTCCGTACTGAAGCTGCTCTAAACAGGCGCGCCCGTCCCCCATATCCGCATTATTCAATACTTCTATTTTTACCCGTCCCTCCGTCCGCTCCTCTACCTGCTCCGAAAACCATTCCACCGCTTTTGTTGTAATGCTTTCATCTGGAAGATTATTCTTTAAAAGAAGCGTTATCGAAGGCTCTTCCATCCGACCGTCAAAGCCATCGGAAGCAGAACCGCAGGATGCCGCTATCAAACAAAGTACAGCGGCAGCAGTCAGAAAAAACAGCCGTTTTTTTCTATTCACCATGATTTTTTCCTTTTGTTTATCTTATCGCAGCAGCCATCATTTATTCATCAAAGCAGCCAAGAACCGTCTCTAAAAGCAGCCCATTGGCAGTATCATTGATCCGCCGCTCCTCCTCTGCCTCCGGCCCCTCTGCGCCTTCCGGGTTTTCACCGCATATATCTGCTCCGATCAGTGTACGTCCTTTAAGAAAAGTCCTGATAAAATCCGCCGTTTCCGCTATGCCTGCCTGTCCCTGATCCCAGTTGGTGCGGGCAAAATCGGGCGAAAGGACATCCTTATCAATGGAGAGATACACAGGATCCTCAGAATCCTCCAATCGCCGGATATCTCCGGCGCATCCAGAATCCCCAAAGCATCTGGCATATTTTAAAGCTCCGGCTCCCCACTTCTCCTTAAGTGCCTCCTCCGGAATCCATACCACCTTTTTCCACAGTTCTTCCGGAAGCTCATTTTCCGCTTCTTTCACTGCCTCACAGGGTGGGCCTGCCAGAAAAACCCGGTTCAGATAAGGATTCTCCTCCAAAGAGGCCCGAATCCATCCCCCGCAGGAGAGAATATCTCCAAACATGGGCTGCTGCAGATCTGTGTGATGATCCAGTACCAAAAGATCGAAGGGTTCCTTCACCTGATCCAGCCACAGCTTTGTGACATAATGATAATTGCCGGAATCCAGAAAATGGATCCCCTCCGCTCCAAGAGGCTCCATCCTTTCCTTCAGCTCCCTTTCCCCCTCTTCGTCACAGTAGCAGTTGGTGCCGGGAATTGTTCTGCAGTCCAGCCATATTCTGTTTTCCTGCGGAACCGTTTCATAAAAGCTCTCTGTTTCGTAGATCCCGCTGAAATTCATCAGAACCACCTGTTTTTTTCTCATTTGTTTCTGGCTCCTTTTTACAGTGCTGTTCCCTTCTTCGGAATATAAAACCGGCCCATATCCATGCCCTCCAGTTTAAGCAGTGCTTCCTTTGTCCGAATCCCGCCTCCAAATCCGGTTAGATTTCCTCCCGTTCCTACAACCCGGTGACAGGGAATGATGATGCCTATGGGGTTATGTCCTACCGCTCCTCCCACTGCCTGGGCAGACATCCGCAAAATGCCTTTTCGGTCTGCCACCTGCTTTGCAATCTGGCCATAAGTTATTGTACAGCCATAGGGGATTTTTAACAGTTCCTCCCAGACCACCTTTCTGAAATCACTTCCCTGCGGCGCCAGAGCCGGGGTAAAGTCCGGCCTTTTTCCTGAAAAGTAAATATCCAGCCATTCCCTTGTTTCTCTCAGAATCCGGGGGATTTTGTCCGCAGCAGGAATACATACCTCACGCTCTTTCGTCAGCCGCTCTACATCTTCGGGATACCGCTCTTGTGGAAAGGAAAGCGCCGTCAAAGCATCCTCTGAAGCTGTAAGAGTCAAAGCACCTACAGGGGACTCATACACTGTCTGATAAATGATTCTTCCTTTGTCATCCATCCGCTCAAATTCTCCTGCTCTCCCAGATCATACCGTTTTTCGTGCCGCTCCCGCCATCTGTCCGATCAATCCCGGCCCAGAGTCCGGTCCGCCTTCAGGCAAAGAAAAAGGAGCCCTGCGGCTCCCTTCCCTTCTTATCACCTGCAGGCAGATTACTTTACTGCGATTGCCTCGATCTCACATAAAACTCCCTTTGGAAGAGTCTTTACTGCTACGCAGCTTCTTGCCGGCTTGGAGGTAAAATACTTTGCATATACTTCATTAAATGCTGCAAAGTCGCCCATATCTGCTAAAAAGCAGGTGGTCTTGAATACCTTATCGAAACCGCTGCCTGCTGCCTCCAGGATAGCGCCTACGTTCTTACAGCTCTGCTCTGCCTGAGCGGCAATGCCGTCTGCTACTGTACCGTCTGCCGGATTTACAGGAATCTGTCCGGAAGTATAGATTACCCCATTTACCTCAAATGCCTGAGAATAAGGTCCGATTGCACCTGGTGCGTTCTTTGTGTCAATTACGTTCATTCCGAAAACCTCCTAATACCTTAATAAGGCCTATTATAGCCGACTTTTATACATTATGCAATGTTTTATTCTTAATGCAGATCCTATGTTTATGCATCACTTACAGAGGACAACAGAGACAGCAGATATTCCTTCGTATTCCTCACCGGATCCTCCAGCACCAGTTCCAGAAACTGCTGCAGCCGGGTTCCAACCTCTTTTCCGGGCTTCATCCCCGCCTTTATAAGATCATTCCCCGTAACTGCCAGCATTTTAAGGCTTATGCAGTCGCCATCCCGGCGGATCTCATCTCTGAGACAGCAAAGTGCTCTCAGGCACTCCGCCGCAGGCGGACACTCCTCAGCCAGACACAGCTTTACTCTAAGGAGATCGTCAAACAGCTCCGGCTCCATCCGGCTCATAGCCCGGCGCAGTCCGGTTTTTATCCTGTCATTATGCTTGGAAAGCCCTTTTTTAAAATATCCAGCCTGTATAGCTGCACCGTCTTTATCGGACTGTATACTGTCCTCTGTCGGCTCCCCACACAGGGAAACTTTAATCCACTGAACCAGAGTCTTTACCCTGTAAATAGTATCATTATCCAGCTTCAGCGCCTTAAGCACCAAAACAGCCTCTTTAGGCTCGCATTTCCGCATAAAAACCGCCCAGCGCAGTGATTTTTCCGCCGGAACAGAGGACGGTATGTGAAAGCAGGAGCCGCCGGAAATCTCCGGGATCCGGTGAAAGGTCTCTGATACCCAGGGGCTGATCCCTGTCTCGTAAACTTGCCGGATGCGTCCGGGAAGTGGGCTTATAAGAAGCTTTGTAAGCTCCACCTGAACCCGCTCCCGGCTTACATGGACCAGATTGGGAGCAATTTTTTTTATGGCATTTTCCGTATGCTCCTCAATTTCAAAGCCAAGCTGGGCGGAAAAACGGATGGCTCTTAAAATGCGCAGAGCGTCCTCTGTAAAGCGCTCCTCTGCCGCTCCCACACAGCGGATCACACCATCCTCCAGATCCTTCCGGCCTCCAAAGGCATCCACAAGACCGCGATCCCGGTTATAAGCCATAGCATTGATGGTAAAATCCCGGCGCTTTAAGTCCTCAATGAGATCCGGCGTAAAGGTCACGCTGTCCGGATGACGGCCATCAGTATAATCGCCGTCAATCCGGAAGGTAGTAACCTCGTAGCCTTCCTTTCCCATCATTACAGTCACCGTGCCGTGCTGGATTCCTGTATCCACGGTTCTGCGGAATACAGCCTTGACCTCCTCCGGTTTTGCACTGGTGGTAATATCCCAGTCTCCCGGCTCCCGTCCCAGAAGCATATCCCGTACGCAGCCGCCTACCAGATACGCCTCATATCCATGCTCACAAAGCTTTTCTACAATCTCCTGTGCAGCAGCGGGAATCTGTATTTTCATCAATATGCCCGTCCCCAGTAAACCATCTTTTTCGCCGGCTTGCCGCAGCATACGCAGTGGTCGGAGAGATTCTCCTGCTCAAAGGGCATACATCTGGAGGTAGCGCCTGTCTCTTCCTTAATCTTATCCTCACACTCACGGCAGCCGCACCACATAGCCTTTACAAAACCTGGCTTATTGTTAATGGTATCCACAAACTCATCCCATTCTGTAGCAGTATAGGTATGAGCCTCTCTGTGAGCTCTGGCCTTTTCCAGCATATCCTTCTGAATGGTTTCAAGCAGTTCGCCGGCCTTTGCCTCCAGCTCGTCCAGGCAGACAACTGTCTTTTCGTGGGTATCTCTGCGCACCAGAACGGCCTGATTCTGCTCCATATCCTTAGGACCGATCTCCACACGCAGAGGAATACCTCGCATCTCGCAGTCTGCAAACTTCCAGCCGGGGCTCTTGTCCGTATCATCTACCTTTACAGCATAGCCGGACTTCACCAGCCGGTCTCTCAGCTCAAACGCCTTGTCTAAAACGCCTTCCTTCTTCTGCTGGATCGGTACAACCATGATCTGTACTGGAGCAATTCTCGGAGGCAGAACCAGGCCGTTGTCATCGCCATGTACCATGATAATAGCGCCGATCATACGGGTTGTCATACCCCAAGAAGTCTGGTAAACGTGCTTTAAGGTATTGTCCTTATCTGCAAACTGGATGCCGAAGGCCTTTGCAAAACCGTCGCCAAAGTTATGGCTGGTACCGGACTGCAGTGCCTTTCCGTCATGCATCAGAGACTCGATGGTATAGGTAGCCTCTGCGCCTGCAAACTTCTCCTTGTCTGTTTTCTGTCCCTTTACAACAGGGATCGCCAGAACCTGCTCGCAGAAGTCAGCGTACACATTTAACATCTGTACGGTTCTCTCCTCTGCCTCTTCCGCTGTGGCATGAGCCGTATGGCCCTCCTGCCATAAGAACTCTCTGGAGCGCAGGAACGGACGGGTTGTCTTCTCCCAACGGACAACAGAGCACCACTGGTTGTAAACTCTCGGAAGATCTCTGTAGGAGTGAATGTCCTTTGCGTAAAAATCACAGAATAACGTCTCAGAGGTAGGTCTTACACACATACGCTCCTGAAGAGGCTCCAATCCACCGTGTGTCACCCATGCAACCTCAGGCGCAAAGCCTTCTACATGATCCTTCTCCTTCTGAAGAAGGCTTTCCGGAATAAATACAGGCATATATACGTTCTGCACGCCTGTTTCCTTAAATCTGCGGTCCAACTCCTTCTGGATATTCTCCCAGATCGCATAGCCCGCAGGCTTGATTACCATACAGCCCTTTACGCTTGCATAATCGCAGAGTTCTGCTTTCTTTACCACATCCGTATACCACTGGGCGAAATCCACGTCCATGGATGTGATGGCTTCTACCATTTTTTTGTTGTCTGCCATGATGATTCTCCTTTTCTTTTCTATATAACAAAAAAGCCATCCAATCCCATGCATCTATGCGCTCTGCAAGGGACCGAACAGCTCGGCGGTACCACCCTGATTAGTCTTTATGACTCTCTCTTTTATCCATTAACGCCGGATCTGCGCTGTATTCATCATACAGGGCTCCAGGGCCGGTTGGGTCCGGGCTTTCGTAAGGAACTTCCACCTTTTGTTCCTCTCTCTGCAACGTGCTCCGGGCTTACTATTCCCCTTCTTAGCCTTTCTCATGTATCTATGTCGCATCATGGAAAGTATGTCTTTCGTCATTGTAAATTCTACGACGGATTGTGTGGTTTGTCAACATGGATATTTTTCTTAAGGTTTTGCATCTTATCTCCACAGAAACTTTGAAACAGTCTCCCCATATGTACTTTAACTTATTATAAACGAAAAACACATATCCTCCTGTGCACTCACATGGTACCTGTCTTCTACATCAGCCCCCCAACTATTGATCCCCCCTACGCCGCGTGTTGCTCCATAAATGCAAAGTACAGTTCTTCTGGCACATGGAAGTTCTTCTAAATGTGTAGCATTTTCAATTTCACATGCTGTATATGGCAGGCAGGAAAAATTAAATTTTTCCTGATTGCTGCATATCTGCAATGATTTTCTTCCAAAAGTTTTATTACTATTATCTAATGTTGTATTTCGATATATGGTTACCCACTTCGTGTCCATATGCATTCCGCAATCTTGCGGTGTAAGATAGGGCGTCATGTGTGGTTTTTCTATATAAATTCCTTTTTTTGCTCCAGCTTTCCTATCCGGATACGTTTCTCCTGAAAGCCCTTCATATTGATATTTTTCTGCCAATGTAGGCATGATCATCCGAAAACCAAACACCGGAAGTTCTGGTAAACCTGGTTTTCCATAATAATAATTTTCAACCAAAATTTTTCCTTCCGCATTAACAGTGTATGATATGTCTACTGCCGTTTTAGGATTTGTAATAGTTTCATATCTGAATATCACCTGTATCTTATCCACAAATTCAGCTGATGAAAAACAATTATTTTGAGGTGCGCAGGGAATCCCCAGATCTTTTCCATCTACAATTACCCTCTTATCAACACAACTAATAAACATATCTGATGCCAACCAGCTTCCACTTTTCAGATGAAAGCCACATCCTCTGTCATTATCTGTAAGTGCTCTCCAAAATGTAGGCTTTGGGCAACGATACAGCCACTCCATCCCCTCTTTAACCAACGATTCCATTCCACCCGTAACATAAGAAAAAATGTATGAAAATCCCTCACCAGATACTCCCAAAGTGCAATCTCCATATACAACTTTTAAACGATTTTTATTTATATTTTCCATAATAGTAATTTACCTCCTGCATTGCTGGTTTTTCTGTCCTATCTGCAAATACAATTCCATTTCCAGAAAAATTATAATCAGTTGGCCTATCGTCAAAATCTCCTCCATAACGAAGTACTTCTTCTCCTGTCACCTCATCTTTTACATATATTGCCTGATCAATATAATCCCAGATAAAACCTCCATGAAACATCATATACTCATCTAAAATACTCATATATGAACTCATTCCCCCCAGTGAATTTCCCATGCTATGCATAAATTCACATAAAAGATATGGCTTCTTAGGATTAGACGACAAATATGCCCTAACTTCATCAGGCGTTGCATACATCCTGCTTTCTATCTGAGATATCTCATCTTCATATTTTCTATTAACTGATACACCTTCATAATGCACCAATCGTCCATCTTCCTGCTGCATAAAATATTTATTCATTTCTGCTATATCATCCCCTGCATAAGATTCATTTCCCAAAGACCAAAAGAGGACCGATGTATGATTTTTAAATGTTTCATAATTGTTCTTTGCACGATCAATTACAGCATTCTTCCACTCAGGCAATGAACCCGGAACATTATACGATGGTTCCACCTCTCCCATCTTTTGCCAGGAGCCATGACTTTCTAAATTGGTTTCTGACATCATATAGATCCCCGCTTCGTCACACATATAATACCATGGTATTTGATTTGGATAATGGCAGGTTCTAACAGCATTAATATGATTCTTTTCAAAGTGCATTAAATCTATCTTCATTTCCTTTTCTGTAATACATCTCCCTACATGCGGCTCCCACTCATGCCGGTTTACACCTGTCAATATTAATCGTTTGCCATTTAGGCAAATAACCTTATCGATTATCTCCAATCTCCTAAATCCTACACGATACGGTACTACCTCAATTATATTTTCATCTTTATCCTTAACTTCCAGATAAAAATTATACAGGTATGGATTGCGGTTTTCCCATGGAATAACCTTTTGCGGAATCAATCCGCTAACAAAACCGTTTACTTCCAAACAACTATCTGAAGTATTATTCCCATATGTCATTGCAACATCACTTTTCCAGCATATATTTTCGTTATCCTTCAAAACCGCTGTTGCATGAACATCGCAGACACTTGCCAGAGAAAGCTTCACTTTTATATCTATTTTTCCATTTTCATTGGTGTCCAGCAATATAGGATGAATAAAAATATCTTCTACATGTGCATATGGCTTTGCCTTTAACTTTACGCTCCGAAAAATTCCAAAGAAACGAAAAAAATCCTGATCTTCCAAAAATGCTGCTGTGCTTCGTTTATAAACCTCAACAGCCAGAATATTTCCTGTATTTTTTATGTATGGGGTTAAATCAAACTCTGATGGAGTAAAACTATCTTCAGCATATCCGAGAAAATAGCCATTTAGCCACACATACATTGCCTGCTCTACTCCTTCAAAGCAGACAATTGTCCTTTTTCCATGAAACTCATTTGGTAAATCAAACTGACATACATATGAACCTACCGGGTTGTAGGAAGCATCACTGAATGCCCCCTCTCCTTTTCCTGCATTCGGAAGACTAAATGCAGGCCTGTAATATTCATGTCCCTCCCATGGATACATTGTATTAATATAATGAATTTTATCATATCCCTGAAGTTCAATATGCCCTGGAACTTTAATCGTATCAAAATCTGATCGATCATAATCTTCCCTGTAAAAATCTGCGGGACGTGAAGCAGCATTTTTACTGTAATGGAATTTCCATAATCCATCCAATAAAACTTCCCACTTATTACTGCTTTTCCCAATTTCCTCATAGCTTTCAAAATACATATGGTCACTATGCGCATCTAATCTGTTTACACAATAAATTTCCGGATTATCCAACCATTTAATATCTGCTTTCATTTCTGCTTCCTTTCTACAAGCAGAAAATGATGCGATTTTTATCATAATAAACCTGAATTATTCACGGAACAGTATCTGAATTGATAACAGTACCATGAATCTGAAAATTGATCCATGCAGCCATAACATCACTCAATTAACCCGTCAAAAGGGTATAAAATCCCTGTGGCAGAGTTCAGAGCAGTTGTTAAGCTGTCAATGTTCGTTAATAGTTGCTATTCCAGCTGTACATTCAGCTTGCCGATATTTGAAAGTGTCTCATAGAATTCATTCTTATAGGGGCAACTGCTGCACAGTTTGAATGTGATATATCTTGCTGAATGAACTACTTTTGCAGCAATCTTCAGCAATTTTAAACGGACGGTATCAATGCGTTGCTTTCTCATATTTGCTGATAGCACCAATCTTCTAAACCAATTAAATATGTTATACGCAAGAGCATGTACCTGCAGTCTATTGGCATTTACCATTCTGGTATGACTGCTTACGGACGCAAAATCAAAACCGGATTTGCTTTCTTTAATGAAGTTTTCCATCAGCCCTCGCTTGCAATAAAATTTGATGAGATACTCTGGTGAGGAATCCATGTTTGTGACAACAAATGTGTACATGTAAACCATTTGGTTTTCCGGCTTTTCAACCTTGCATACCACACGCCTTTCATAAGGCCATGAACTCGCTCTATACATGAATTCGCCATAGGCTACTGCATAATCGACTTTATTATTTTTGGTGATCTCATCAAGCTCATCCACAAGATAGGATGCTTTTTTACGGAGAATGCCATTCTCCTTCAGCCGGATCACATAGCTTGTGCCGTTTTCCTCACACTGCTTATAAAGATCAGGTGTAGCGAAACCGCTGTCACCACGAAGCAGAATACGGATCGCCGGATAATCATTCAGGTATTCATCAAGTATCGGCTGCAGGAAGTCAACCACTCCGGTAGAGGAATACTCGGTTCCATCACGAAGCTGGATTTTTACCAGATCTCCGGTCATTCCATCCTAACAGACAAGTGGATGGTATCCATTGCTTTGATAATGAAAGTTAAAGGCTCTGCCTTCCTGTTTGCCGTATGCATCAAGAAGAGTGGAATCCAGATCCAGAATAACAGCCTGTGGCATCTGAATACGATAAACTCTCTTTCGGAGTATTCTGCCAATCATAAGTAACTGGTTTAAGGTATCTTCATCCATACGGTTAAAGAATCTTGATACCGTAGGCTGTGATGCAAGGGTGTCTTTTTCAAGTACAGGCTTGAATACAGGATCATTTGTAAGTTCATCGGAAGTATCATCTTCAAAGTAGCCTGCAATGATCATATATATCATCTGGAGCAGGTTTTTCTGATCTGTATGATATCTGAATAATGCAGAATCGTTGGTCTTGAAAACTTTGCCTAAAAGATTATCAATACCAAGTTTGCTTACGAATTCTTTGATGAGAAGCAATCCTGCATCGGAGGATAAATCTCCTCCATCAAAATTTATTTTAATTTGTCTATTGCTTTCTAGTGATAAGGTGTTTACAATACTCATAAAGGGCTCCTTTGTTGGTATTTATTTTGATTAGACACCTTAATTTTACCACAAATGGATGCTCTTTTTTCATTCACTTGATAGGTGAAAAGCAATATTCAGTTAAAATACAGTAACTATGTGGCTTTCAGCCACATTCGTGGCAAAGTCGTGAATAATTCAGGATAAATATAACCGCATCATTTCCTATATCCATTTTAGCTATATATTTACTTCAACGCCTCATAATCAGCATCTGTATAATCTTTCGTTGCATCCCAGTTGGAAAATTCAAGCAAACTGTAATCTAAACCAACAGCCTCACATGCACGTTTCCACTCTGTGGTTGTATCATCTGCCAATGTCTTTAATGCGCTGTCATAATCTACAATACTCTGTGAAATAATTCCCTGTACAATAGCGCCAAGACTGGGCTGCACATCTTTAACCTCTGAATAAAATGCATTTGCCAGTTCACTTCTCTTAATAAGTGTGGGAACTGTTTTAGATGTTTCTTCGGCAATTGTGTAATACTGTTTCATATGTTCATTCGTCATATACTTTTCATTAATTTCCGGAATACAGGACACGAAGCTTCCACTTTCTACATTACTCTGCTGATAACCATACTCTTCATCATACAATGCCATCAGATACTCTGCTGCTTCTTTCGGATGTTTAGACTGCTTATAAATACCCATCCATGGTGATAATTCTCCTGCCTGTACATACGTATTGCTTACACCATCTGGAACAGGTACTGCCATAACTCCATAGTTCAAATCTGGATAATTTACATCCCATTGAGACACGCACCACATCCCCTGACAAAGGAACGCCGCCTGGCCCTGTGCAAATAACTCCCTCGCCTCTGGTGCACTGATATTATTCGTATCTGGATGAATACTTCCATCATCTACCAGTCCTTTAATCAACCCCAGTGCCTGGCTCATGGCCTCACTATCGTACGGTGCTGCACCATTATCTGTTAATACTTTTTGTGTTGCAGCAATCTTGCCTCCAGCTGCGGCAGCTAAAGATCTAGCCATAACATCCATACGATTCATCTGCTTTCCGCCATCGATCAAACCATATACATTGCCGTTCCCCATCTCTGTAACTTTTTTGCAGGCATCTCTAAATTCCGAATAGGTTCTTGGAATATCTGTAATACCTGCCTGATCCAGGATATCTTTATTATAAAAGAACAGGCACTGAATTATCGGCATCTGCTCGGTAACCGTATACCAATCTTCCCCAATATCAGTAACTCCCTCTGCAAAAGATGCTGGATCAAACTTATCTCTAAAATCATCTGTTACATAATTATTAATCGGTTGAAACCAGCCTTCATCTACCGCTGTATTTAAGGTTAATCCGACAGGTATCGGGAATAAATCTGGTCCTTCTCCCGATTTAATCATAGTAACAATTGTATTTTTAAATTGATCTACCGTAAGCATGGTATATTCAATTTTAATATTAGGATGAGTTTCTTCAAACTTTTTATGAAATTCTTCTCTCTGTTCAGCAGATCCATCGCTCCAATCGACCACACGCAGTGTGATCTGCCCATCCTCAGTTTTCTCCTCTTCTGTTGAAATACTGACATTTTCATTTTCTGGTGCAGCATTTGCTTCACCATTCCCTGTAGATGGCATTGCTCCACATCCTGATAATACAGACGTCATCATGATACCTGTCAACAACATTGCTTCAAATTTTTTTAATTTCATCCTTTTACCTCTTTCTTATTTGAATGGTTACCTTATCAACTTTTAACCGCACCAGCAATACCTTCCACAAAATACTTCTGCATAAAAATGAATAATACAATGACTGGTATTACTGCAATTGCTCCTCCTGCTGCGATTCCTGTCCAGTCTACTGTATTTTCTCCTTTAAATGCATACAGCCCTACTGCCAAGGTTCTGGATGATGGATTATTCAATGTTAATACCAATGGGAGCATAAATGCATTCCAAGCCCATATTGTTTCCATGATTACAACTGTTGTTGCTACAGGCTTGCATAATCTCATCATTATATAGTAAAATGTCTGAAAATAATTGCATCCGTCTATCTTGGAAGCTTCCTCCAGTTCATTTGGTACGGACTGAAAAAAGCTGGTAAACAACAGCAGAAAGATAACATGAGCGCCTCCAGCCTGAGACAAAATCAATCCTAATTTGGTTCCTACCAAATGCATTTCTTTTACCACTTCATATGTAGGAATAATAGTACTCACAAGAGGTATTGCAATACTTCCAAGGAATACTCCCATACATAAATTTCTTCCAATAAACTTGTATCTGCCCATTGCATATCCAGCCATCATAGTCATGACCAATACAATAATAACAGAAAATACTGTAACGATAATGGTATTTATAAAATAAGTTCCAAAATCAGCCTTATTCCAGATACGAATAAAATTATCTATGGTAGGCATTTGTGGAATCAACCCTAGACGATTCTGAAAAAATTCATTTTGACTTTTAAATGATGCGGAAATCATCCAAAAGAATGGATATATCCAAAAAAATCCAATCAAAAGCAATAGAATATGCTTTATCACTGATTTTAGTATGTGAATCCTTTTTTCTTTACTCAATTCATCCACCTCCATTAAGCATTTCTCTGCAAATGATTTTTAATTGCACTCAATATTAATCCAATTACTATTACCGCACCGCCAAAGAATAATGCCGCTGCACTTGCATAACCAAGTCTTGGCATTCCAATTTCACTGGAAAAAGCAGTTCTATATACATACGTTGCAATTACATCCGTTGCATAATAGGGTCCCCCTTCTGTCATTGTCTTTACAATATCAAATACTTTTAGGGAATTAATTGCACATAAGATAGCTATAATACCTCCTATTGGTGCAATAAGAGGCAATACAATGTGGAAAAAGGTCTGCCCCCTGGTTGCCCCGTCAATTGTTGCAGCTTCATATACATCTTTAGAAACACCCTGTAAACCTGCCAGCCAGTAAATCATATAGGTTCCACAATCTTTCCATAATGAAATAATCACTAATGTAGGCAATGCATACTTTGCATTTCCAAGAAAATTTATAGGGTTTTTAATAATATGCAGTGTAACCAGCAAATGATTTACCGGACCCTGTACTCCCAAAATAAAAATCATTATAATTCCAACTACAGATGCAGTTGTAACAACTGGTACAAAATACATTGTCCTGTATAATCCCCGGCCTTTCATTTTTTCATCATTTAATAAATATGCCAGAAATAACGATACTGAAAGTTCTAACGGAACAATCATTATCATATACTTAAAGCTATTCTTAAATGCATTCCAAAATAATTCATCATGCATCAATTCCCTGTAATTTTGTAATCCTATATAAGTCGCATTAGAGGTCATTCCTGACCAGTCAAGTAATGAATACTGAATACTGCATATAATTGGATAACCCTGAAAGAGGATATAGAATCCTACCGCAAGCGCCATAAATAGCCAGCACCATGCATTTAGTTTTAATTCCCTTATAAAACGAATTTTTTTGATTTCTAAATCCATGTTATTCTTTACTTTCGTCATTTTTAGCCCCCATTCCATACAGGTACTTACCTCTAACCGCTTCCTTCATCGGAAGCCCTGTATCATAATCTAATTGCCTAGGTTCATATTCCTCATTTTCTCTCTGTCTTGTAAATCCTTCATTATCCCATTTTGGAATATAGTCTTTATTCCAGGGTCTTAACGACCACTGATAACCTCTATACAAATCCCTGGTATCATTCATATGGTCGATCATTTTTTTGTGATATTCCTTAATTATATCCAAATATTCCGGATTATCTATCTCATTTACCATTTCATCTGGATCTTTCTTCAAATCATAAAACTCATCCTTATCAAAAAGATTGATTGCTAATTTGTACTCTTCAGAAATGATTCCTCTCATCATCTGAAGGCCGCCAAATCCATCATGATCAATCTCATATCTGGTAAATTCTGTATATACCTCACAATTCACCTTACTATTTGTATCATAGATTTGTGAAAGCATACTTTTTCCTTCCATTAATTTAGGAATATTCAAACCAAAGTAATCCATTATTGTAGGTGCAATATCAATATGAGACGCAGGCGCAGTAACAACTTTTCCTTTTTCTCCTCCTTTTATGATTAAAGGAATATTCGTTACTGCATCGTAGATTGCCGCGTTCTTGGAAAAAAGTCTATGTTCTCCCAACATATCTCCATGATCTGACGTATAAATTACCATAGCATCTGGAATTATCCGTTCAATTACATCCAATACCCGACCTATTTCATAATCTACAAAAGAATTACAGCCTAAAAATAACGCTAATGAATCTGTCGCCTGATTAATCTGCTCTTCTCCTGCTGTAAGATTATCACCAGCCCACAAACGCTGCATTAATGGTTTATTTTCCAAAGAGTCTGTAAATTTTTTAGTCGACGGAAACTTAAATCCCTGATACATCGTGTTATACGGCTCTGGACATAAAGAAGGTCCATGAGGCTCGTCATAAGATACCGTTAAAAAAAAGTCTTCATCCTTATACTGATCAAGAAATCTGATTGCTCGATCTGAACATCTGTGCGCAAAAGTAAACTTTTCTGAAAAATACGTTTTATAGGATTCCTCTGACTGCCTGGAGCGAACACGTTCCTCCTCACTGAGTTCATCTAAATAACATTTCATATCATACCAATAATCTTCATCCCATCCTTCCGGACAACATCCCAGTCCAAAATAATCACCTCCATCCAAATGCCATTTACCTATATAACCACATTTAATCCCATTATCCGTTAATCTCTGTCCAACTGTCTTAACGTTTGCTCCTAATGGAACTCCATTTGTTACCATACCATTTGAATGAGGAAATGTTCCGGTAAAAATTGCGCTTCTGGCTGGTCCGCACACTGGCTGGCAGGAATATGCATTTTCATAACGTATTCCCTGCTGCGCTAAAGCATCCAGGTTAGGGGTTATCATTCTTTTATTTCCGTAGCACCCCACCATATCCTTTCTGGTTGTATCTGTCATTAATAGAATAATCTGCTTTTTCAACGACACCTTGACCTCCACTATATTTTCCACCAATTCTTCTACGTATATAGTATTTTATATGGCTGTTAAGCACAATCTCAATAATTGCTTTTGACATGGATTTTTCTGCTTTTATATGTTATACTTACTATGATAATCATTTGAATCCACAGGAAAATTACCGAAGAATAATATCCACGAATAATAGTATTCTGTAAAAAACTATACTCTAAAAAGCTTATTAGCTTGAAAGCGAAATGGAGATTATTATGATTAATATCAGCGGACATTTACGGGATGAACGAAAAACTATAGGTTTTTTTAACAATGAAGTTCCCATCATGGTCAATTGTTGCGGAAAACAGATTTTTCAAACACAGAATTACTTCTGTAATAGAAAAAATGGAAGACTTGATTATCAGATTATTTATATCTATCGTGGATATGGACATTTTTATTTTAATAATGAATGGGTCACACTTTCTGCCGGAAATATTGTATTGTATCGTCCTGGAGTACCACAATTCTATTCCTATTATGCAAATGAAAAACCAGAGGTTTATTGGATCCATTTTACAGGCAATCAAAGTGAAGAAATTTTAAAAAAATATAACATTCAAAATTGCTATATCGGCGAAAATTTATATCTAAAACTACTTTTTCAGGACATTATCACCGAGCTTCAGCTAAAAAAAATACAGTATGATGATATTGTTCTACACAATTTTTTCATACTGCTGTGCTCTATTCAACGATCTTTTTATAAACTGTCCAAACCTTTTGAAAATGACTTTTCATTTGATCGGTTACTAATTGAACTAAATTCAAAATATGCAAATAAATGGACCGTAGCTTCTATGGCCGATTACTGTAAACTAAGCGAAAGTTATTTTTCCCACACTTTCCGAAAACGTATGGGAGTTTCACCTATGCACTATTTAAATAATCAGCGGATAGAAAAGGCCAAGGATTTCCTTTTATCAAATTCGATGACCATTGCTTCAATTGCTCATCTGGTTGGCTTTGATGATCCCTTATATTTTAGCCGTGTCTTTAAAAAGTACACAGGTATATCCCCACAAATGTATTATCAAACTACTGGGAACATAAATACTCCCGAATGGTTTCTAAACAATTCTCCTATACGGTAATTTGAGTTTATAAAATAATATAACAATATCTGCAAATGCCGCAGATACCGGATGAATCCGGCTCCTGCGGCATATCGTTATTCATTTATATTACAACACATTTCTTAAAGCAGATTATTAACGATACCACGGCACAACCTGAACCCGAAGCTCGGAACCGCCGTCATAGTAGAAATCTCCTACTTCCTTTAACTTATAGCCTTCCGGTACATTGGTCAGCTCGCTGGAATTTACATTTCCCTTTCCGTCTACAAGGCCCGCTGCCCAGATCTCTCCGTTCGCCCATACATGGTTCTCTTCCTCGCATACATACACTACGTTTACCATTCCGCCAAGTTTCTGCTCCGGCACAATCTGAATACGAAGCTCTGCGCCGCCGTCATAGTAGAAATCTCCTACTTCCTTTAACTTATAGCCTTCCGGTACATTGGTCAGCTCGCTGGAATTTACATTTCCCTTTCCATCTACAAGGCCCGCTGCCCAGATCTCTCCGTTCGCCCATACATGGTTCTCTTCCTCGCATACATACACTACGTTTACCATTCCGCCATACTTATGCTCTGGCACAACCTGAATACGAAGCTCAGAACCGCCGTCATAGTAGAAATCTCCCACTTCCTTTAACTTATAGCCTTCCGGCACATTGGTCAGCTCGCTGGAATTTACATTTCCCTTTCCGTCTACAAGGCCCGCTGCCCAGATCTCTCCGTTCGCCCATACATGGTTCTCTTCCTCGCATACATACACTACGTTTACCATTCCGCCATACTTATGCTCTGGCACAATCTGAATACGGAGTTCTGCGCCGCCGTCGTAGTAGAAGTCTCCTACTTCCTTTAACTTATAGCCTTCCGGCACATTGGTCAGCTCGCTGGAGTTTACATTTCCCTTTCCATCTACAAGGCCCGCTGCCCAGATAACGCCATTGGCCCAGACGGTATTATCCTCCTCACAGAAGTAAACTACATTTACTGCTCCGCCTGCTGCCGGACGGTGCTCGCTGTTATTACCACCTCCATGATTCCCATTTCCATGACCGTGTCCGCCTTCCCAACGATCGTCATCATCGTCATCGTCCCAACGGTCATCGTCGTCATCGTCATCGTCCCAGCGATCGTCATCATCATCGTCATCATCCCAACGATCTTCCCATCTGTCCTCCCAATCCTCTCCATGGTGAGGTCTTGCCTGAGCTTCTACACTGCCGAACTGGGTTCCTGCCATCACGAATGCTGCTGCAAATAATAAACCGGTTAAATTACGTTTTCTCATATAGGAAACCTCCTTTTATACATATTGTTTGTTTTATCTGTTTTTTATGAGCAGATTATAGCTAATTTTTCACCATGAATCAATAGATTTTAAAAAAAGTAAGAAAACGTATAGGAAATGTAAACAAGACAGAAAAATGTAAGAAACCGTTATGAAACTGTTACTTTTTCTGCATGTCCTTTCCCTGATGCAGTGACAGAAAGCAGTTTTCTTCATGCCCCCATACAACGCCAACCGCCTGCAGATAGGCATATACAACTGTAGTTCCCACAAACTTCATTCCGCGCTTTTTAAGATCTTCTGAAATCCGGTCAGACAAAGCAGAGTTTGTCTTGCCTGTCTCGCAGATTACCTTTCCCTCTGTCCAGTGCCACAGATAACAGTCAAAGCTTCCGTACTCTGCCTGAATCTTTCTAAATATACGGGCATTGGTGACAGCGGCAATTATTTTCAGAGAATTACGCACAATTCCCGCATTTTCTTTCAGTTCCTGAAGCTTCTCCTCTCCATACCCGCAGACAGTTTCCAGCTCAAACTCATCAAATGCCTGTTTGAAGGCCTCTCTCTTATTTAAAATGCATTCCCAGGAAAGCCCTGCCTGAAAACACTCCAAAACCAGCATTTCAAACAGCTTTCTGTCATCATGAACCGAGCGTCCCCATTCCTCATCATGGTAGCGGATATACCGCTCATTCTTTGGATTGGCCCAGCAGCACCTGCATTTTCCATCCTTCCATTTCACCCTGTCTTCCTCCTGTATAACAGAAAATGCTCCCGAAAGCCCCATACAGGGATTCCGGGAGTACATTTTCCTCTCATCATTTCACCTTTATTTTCTCAGAATAGTTACAGAATCTTTTCACCGCAGGCATATTTTCCATATACCTCCCGTTCGTCGCCCAGATAGATCACTCGCTCCAGACGCTGCTTCACCGTCAGCGGTTGGGGATGGATCAGGCGGCTGTCGTCAATGATAACCGCATCAAATTCATATCCCGGCTCAAAGCTTCCTGTTTTTCCAAAGAATGCCCCGCCGCCCTTGGAAGCCATATAAAAGACCTCCTCTGCGGTAAGAGGCTTTAAGGAGTCATCCTGCAGCCTCCATCTTAATTTGGATGCCTGGATGGCCTGAGACATGGCGGTAAAGAGATTTTCTGTAGAACCTCCTGCCACGTCGCTTCCAAGACCCACATGAAGGCCCTCCTCCAGATACCGCCGCACCGGTGCGACGCCGGAAGAGAGATTGGTATTGGATTCCGGACAATGGGCCACAAATACGCCTTTCTCCTTCATAAGAGCCATTTCCTCTTTTCCGGAATAAACGCAGTGAGCCATTACAGTGGGGCAGTCTCCTCCGAACAGTCCGAACTTATCATAAGCATCGCCATAAAATTCAGACCAGGGACAAAGCTCCTTCACCCAGGCAATTTCCCCCGGATTTTCTGATAGATGAGACTGCATCGGAAGATGGGTTTCCGTCTGAATCTCCTTTAAAAGCTCCATCAGCTCATCTGTACAGCTGGGAGTAAAACGCGGAGTCAGAATCGGTCTGGTATGCTTATACTTCCGGTCAGCTACGGCCTTCAGCCACTCCCTGGTAGCCTGAGCGGAAGCCTCAGCTGATGGCTCACATAGATAATCCGGGCTGTTGCGATCCATATTTACCTTTCCAACCATGGTGTGAAGCCCGGCCTCCTCTAAAAGATCCATCAGAATCAGCGTGGCCTCATTGTGAATGGTCCCGAAAATGCAGGCCCGCACGGTAGCGCTCTTTTTCAACTGCTCTGCAAACATTCCATAGGCCTTTTGGGCATACTCCGCATCCTTATATTTGGACTCCTCCGGAAATGTATTTGTTTCCAGCCACTCCAACAGCTCCATGTCCATTCCAAGGCTGCGGAATGTATACTGAGGAGCATGGATATGGAGATCCGTCAGTCCGGGGATAATCAGGCGATCCCCCATATCCTCCACGGGTATGCCCTTTAATTCCTCCGGAAGCACCGAATACACATCCCGAACCCGGCCTTCTTCACATACCAGCCAGCCCTGTTCCATCACTTCAAATCGGGTTCGCTCCTTTGTATAAATGATATTTCCCTTCAGTGCAAATGTTTTCTGTTCCATAGATTCCATCCTCCTTACAATTCCCTTTTATCCAAGGGTCATAAATGCATAGCGGAACACAAATACCACAGCGATCAGTCCTGTCAGTACTTCTACCTCCTTCGGTCTTCTTGCAAGGATCTTCAGAAGGCAGTATGTAATAAGCCCCATTGCAATCCCGTTTGCAATTGAATAGGTAAAAGGCATAAATACAACGGTACAGAAAGCCGGAAGTCCGTTTGTCATATCCGAAAAATCAACATCCTTGATATTGCTCAGCATCAGAACGCCCACAAAGATCAGAGCCGGTGCAGTTGCCGCTGCCGGCACAATGCTTACAACCGGGGCAAAAATAATGGCTCCAAGGAAAAGAGCTGCTGTTACCAGGCTGGTCATTCCAGTCCGTCCTCCTGCTGCAATGCCTGCGCTGGATTCCACTACAGTCGTTACGGTAGAAGTACCCACTAATGCTCCTGCTGCTGTGGAAATCGCATCCGCCATCAGTGCTTCCTGCATATGAATCACTTCTCCGTTCTCGTCGATCAGGCCGGACTGGCGTCCTGCTCCCATAAGTGTTCCCATTGAGTCAAACATATTTACCAGTGAAAAGCTGAGTACCAGCATAATAATAGTAAAAATGGCATCTGTAACGCTCTTTCCCTCAAACAGGCCTGCCACATCCATTTTAAACAGAGAAACCTCACCAAAATCTCTGAATTTTGCAGCCAGATCCAGATCAAAGGCAGACAGCTTTGTCACTCCCAGAGGGATTCCTACCACTGTGGCTGCTACAATTCCCCAGAGAATCGAACCCTTTACATTCTTTGTGTGAAGAACTCCTATGACAATCAGTCCGATCAAAGCCACCAGAGCGCCGCAGATCAGCTGTGTATCCACGCCATTTCTCCACTGGGCAAAATCAACCATGCTTACAAGCGTAGAGGGATTGCTTACAACCAGCCCCGCATTCTTTAATCCCACAATGGTGATAAACAGGCCGATTCCCGGCGTGATCGCCATTTTAATCGGCTCCGGTATGGCCCGGATAATCGCCTGGCGCAGTCCCACTGCTGTGATTACGATAAACAGTACGCCTGAAATAAATACAATTGTCAATGTCTGATGATAAGTATACCCCATTCCCAACACAACCGTATAAGCAAAAAATGCATTCAGTCCCATACCGGGAGCCTGAGCTAAAGGCACCTTGGCATATACCGCACACAGAATCGTACCAATAAAAGCGCCGATGCAGGTTCCAATAAATACGCCGTTGGAGATTTTAGAGGCCATATCCATGTCTCCCCCGATGACAAATGGATCAGCCAGGATCTGAGGATTCAGGATCAGGATATACGCCACCGTGATAAAGGTGGTGATCCCTGCCAAAACCTCTGTGCGCATATTAGAGCCGCTTTGTGAAATCCCAAAAAACCGTTCGAAAAAACCTTCCCTTTTTTCCAATGTTATGTCCTCTCTTTCACATTTTTCTTCATCAGCAGCCAGTCTGCGTGCGTTCTGCCTCATCCCTCCTTTCTCTACAGATAATCTCTGCTTGTGTAACCCACTGAATTTCATAGGATGCTCTTTCCTATGAACTAAAAAAGGTTCCGCCAACGCGGAACCTAAATCTGCTCATATCTGCCCCAAAGACCGCGCACAGCTGCATGGCGGCCGCCCAAAACCAGCCCCATGAAACTATGTAGTCAACTATTTACGGCAGTTGGTAGAAACTCTGGACCAATCTCCAGGATATACATAAAAAATCTGCTTTTATGAAGTTACTTTCATTATAAGCATTCCCATTTTATTTGTCTATCCTAAAAAGTATCGAAAAACCAAGCTCTTTTATAGGCACTTTATACAAAAATTTTTGTGGTGCCTTTTATTTTTTGTATTGTCTAAGTATTTATAAATACTCCCCATTGCTTCGGATTACATCCTGATACCAGTAAAAGGATTTCTTTTTCTGTCTCTTAAGACTTCCTTTTCCTTCATCATCTCTGTCTACATAAACAAACCCATATCGTTTGCTCATCTCCCCTGTAGATGCAGACACCAGGTCAATACAGCTCCAGACAATATAGCCCATAAGCTCTACTCCGTCTTCCATTGCCAGCTTCATCGCCTCAATGTGCTTTTTCAGATAGTCGATCCGGTAATCATCCTCAACCGTTCCTTCCGGTGTGAGCACATCTCTTGCGCCAAGACCATTTTCTACAATAAAAAGCGGTTTCTGATAGCGGTCATAAAGCTGATTCATTGTGATCCGAAGACCAAGAGGGTCAATGGCCCATCCCCACTGGCTTGTTTTCAGCCAGGGGTTTTTCACGGATTTCACCACATTTCCCTCATTTGACATCTTATCCGCCATATCCGCAGCCACACAGCGGCTGGAATAATAGCTGAAGGACATAAAATCAACTGTATTTTTTAAGATATCCGAATCTTCCGGCTCCATATTCAGACAGATACCCTTTTCCCTGAAAAGCTTTTTGGCATAGCTGGGATAATGTCCGCGAACCTGCACATCAATGAAAAACAGATTTTCCTGTTCTTTTTTTACAGACTCCCATACATCCTCCGGATTACAGGAATACGGATAAAAGCTTCCTCCGGCCAGCATACAGCCCACTTTATTTTCTGGATCTGTTTCATGGGCTGCTTTTGTGACAAGAGCGCTTGCTACAAGCATATGGTGAGCCGCCTGATAAATAACCTGATTTCTGTTTTCTCCCTCTGCAAAGGCAATTCCTGCCCCTGAAAACGGACTGTGCAGCACAATATTGATTTCATTAAATGTAAGCCAGTATTTTACCAGTCCCTTTAATTCCCTGAAGCATGTTTTTGCATACCGTACAAAGCAGCCGATCACCTCTCTGCTTCTCCAGGAGCCATATTTCCGGATCAGGCCATACGGCACATCAAAATGGCACAGCGTAACCAGAGGCTCTATCCCATATCTGCGGCATTCCTTAAACAGGTCTTTATAAAAAGCGATTCCTTCCGGATTGGGGAATGCCTCATCTCCCTCAGGAAACAGTCTGGACCAGGAAATAGAGGTGCGGAATACCTTAAGTCCCAATTCCCCCATTAAGGCCAGATCCTCTTTATAATGATGATAAAAATCAATCGCCTCATGGCTGGGATAAAAGGCATCTGTCTGCAGCTCAGGATCAGAAACCTTTCCCAGCTTCACATCCATACGACTGGAACCGTGGGGGATCAGGTCGATATTGCTGATCCCACGGCCTCCTTCCCGATAAGCTCCTTCTGCCTGATTGGCAGAAATGGCTCCTCCCCATAAAAAATTCTCCGGTACTCTGAAATCACTCAATGTTATTTCTCCTCTTCTGGAATATCCTCAAAACCGATCACCAGTGTCAGCACAAAGGACAGGACAATGGATAAAATGGTGATGCCTGCAATCCACGCAATACTTCTTCCCGGATTCGCCGGATCGATAAACTGTACTCCGGTGAGAACGCTGGGCGATACCATGGAACGACTGGCAAGCCCTCCGATTCCGGCCAGACAGCCACAAACAAAGCCTGTGATCAGAGAAGCCAGAAGAGGACGCTTTAAGCGCACTGCAACGCCATAGAGAGCAGGCTCTGTAGTTCCTGCGATCAGAGCAGAAGATGCTGCCGCAAGAGCCGTCTGTCGAAGCTCACTGTTCTTTGTTTTTAATGCAACTGCAAGAGATACGCCGCCCAGTGAAAGATTTGCTCCGATCTCAGAGGGCATTACTGTACCCTCCATTCCCGTCTCGGAAATAGTCTGTAAAATAGTTGGCGTAAATACACGGTGCATACCGGTAATTACAAGGAGCGGCCAGATCGCGCCCATGATTCCTACTGCCACAAAGCCAAGCTTGTCCTGAACTGCGAAAACGAATGAGGAAATGCCTTCTCCTACATATATACCTGCCGGCCCAATGATTAAAATAGCAATGGGAGCCGCAATCAGAAGAATCAGCATGGGCTTTAAGAAGTTCTTTGTCACAGCCGGAGTGATCTTATCAACGCCCCGCTCAATATAGGACAGAATCCATGTCATACAGATTGACGGGATAACGGTATAGGTATACTTTACGGAAGCAATGGGGATTCCCATAAAATGAGCCGCTGTATCGCCTACTGTAACTGCCTCCATCATGCTTCTGAAATCCGGATGGATCAGAACTCCTGCAATGGAAATTGCCAGAAACATATCCGTCTTAAATTTCTTTGCTGCGGACGCTGCTACCAGCATCGGAAGGAAGTAGAATGCTCCGTCGCCAATGGTATTGATCAGCTTATAGGTTTCTGAATCAGCAGACAGGATACCTGCCATTCCAAGGAGCATAACCAGAAGCTTTACCATGGAGCCGCCGATGATAGCCGGAATCAGCGGGGACATGGTTCCCACAATCGCATCCAGAATGTTATTTCCCACTTTTTTCAGTGTCAGAGGTTCTTTCTTCTCACCTTTGGCAATTTCACTCTGCTCGCCAAAATTTCCCAGTTTTAAAACCTCCTGATAAGCGGTTCCTACATGGTTGCCGATGATGATCTGGTACTGTCCTCCCTGTTTTACCAGACCCATAACACAGTCAATTGCTTTTACTGCCTCATCATCTGCCAGTGTTTCATCCTTTAACACAAAGCGGAGACGGGTCATACAGTGAGTAACGTTTGCAATGTTGTCGATCCCACCAATCTGCTCTACGATTTTTCTGGAAATAACCGTATAATCTTTTGCCATTTTCTTTTCCCCCTTAAGGATTTTGATAGATACATTATACGAAGGGAATCATCTACTGTCATCGCTTTCAGGGCCTAAAAAAACAAGTGACACCTTTAATCACTTGTTTTTTATATGTAACAGGATGTTTTATCAAATAGCTCCTGGCCCTTTAGAGGTATAGCGGTACAGCTTCTTGCCCAGACGTTCCACAATACTCACCGCCGGGATCTGGGTTGTAACATCATAATCACCCAGCCGCATATAGCTGACATAATATGCAATATTATGATCAGACAGCTTTGCTATGGTGCAGTTTTCCGTATTCGTGATGCTGAGGATCCGGCAGTTCTGCTCCTTAAACCGCATAACATGCCGGATGGTATCTCCGGATTCCCCCGATACAGAAAATACGATCACAAGACTGTCCTTTAAAAAACTGCTCTCTGTAGGATAGTGCGGTTCATCAATATACAGGCAGAATTTACCCATACTTGAAAAATACCGCGCTCCATATTTTGCCACGATCCCCGACATACCGCTGCCTACCAGAAAAACATGGTTTGCATGAAAAATAACCTCTGCCAGCATTTCCAGCTTATCTTCAAACTCCTGCGCTGCGGTTTTTTTTAGAAAGTCAACGACTTCTGAAATATCATCCCTTACGTTTGCCTGATCCTTCCTGGTCTGATAATCCCGAAGCTGCAGCTTAAATTCTGAATAGCCGCTGCATCCCATTTTTTTACAAAACCGCAGAATGGTAGACGTTGAAACATGTACCTCATCAGCCAGCTCCCGAATCCTCATATATTTCACCTTTTCAGGATCTTTTACAACATATTCATAGACCATTCTCTCCAGATCATTTAAGGCTTTTACCTGCTCCACATCAAACATTTTCATGTCCTCTCCCATCATTTCTAACACCAGTCTATCAGCCAAAGCTTCTGCCTGTCAAGTAAGTTTCCCTCTGTCTGCTCCTTCTTCCCATATCTCTGTCAGATCCTCGATCAAAAGCAGTCCCAGAGGCCCTAAAATAAATCCCAAAAAACCAAATAATTCCATTCCCACATACACTGCCGCCAGCGTTTCCAGAGGAGATAAGCCAACCTCACTGCCCATATACTTCGCTTCCAGATACTGGCGCGCAAAGTAACAGGCCAGATAGAGGGCCGAAAGGATCAAAGCATCCTTCCACTGTCCTCCCAGCACGCACAAAAAAGCCCAGGGCAGAAGGACAGCCCCTGCTCCCAAAAGAGGCAGGGCGTCCAGAAGAGCTATGGCTGTGCCTGCCAAAACAGCATATAGATTTCCCATCCAGATCATGGCTCCTATACTCAAACCACAGGTTAAAAGAAGGATGATGCCCTGGCTTTTAAACCATGCCTTCCCGGTCTGTACCAGGCGGCTCCCGATAAGATTAAACTCTCTGCGAAACAAGGACTGATCCCGCCTGTGCCGAAGCTCTTCCATCTCCTGAAGACTCAAGACGGCCGCCAGAAAGGAAACCAGGCAAACGAGAGTCAGACGTATAAAAAAAGCCGCTGCAGGCAGGGAATTTGTCATAAGAAAAGGCATCAGGCTTTCTTTCGCCTTCTCCCCCAATGTGGCTGTCATTTCAGCTGCTGTTTCAAACAGACAGCCGGACTTTAAGCCTGCTGCCCGTTCCATTTTCATACAGTATTCCGCCATCCGGCTGTCAAAATCCATGATCCACAGGGGCAGACGGACTGCCAGAAGCTGCAGTTCCCGGCACAGGCGCAGGATTCCCTGCCAGACCCAAATCCCCAGACCGCCAAATATAATCCCTATTTCTGCTGCTCCGATCAATCCAGAGGGAATTTTCCATGTTTTTCCAAATGCAGAAAACTGAAAACGATACCGGATAAAACGGACCGAAGGGCGCAGGATCAAGGCCAGCGTATAGCCAATGAAAAAAGGAGCCACAAGAGGCAGCAGGTACTTTAAACCTGCATAGACCAATCCTGTGGTTCCTGTTATGATTAAAAATTTCTTCAGTTTTTTACCGGGCTTTTCCATGGACTCACCTGTTTTTTGATTTGTACTTCCTTTGTACACTCCTAGTATGAGCCTTTGGAAAAATAATATTCATAAAACATATATTTTCTTTTTTTAAGACAGATCCCGGCACAACTCTCCCAGATATGCCGTCACTGCTCTGAGACAGCCGTCCACTCCTACGAGTCCGCTGTCTACGCACAGATGATAATTCTGCGCCTTTCCCCAGGTATTTCCAGTATAATACTGATAATAATCCTTCCGCTTCCGGTCTACCTCACGGATCCGGCGCTCCATTTCCTTTTCATCCGATCCCGGCTCCAGCTCCATCATACGGCGGATCCTGTTTTTCATCTTTGCATAAACAAAAATATTGATGCTGTCCTCCAATACCATATCAGCACACCGGCCGACAATAATACAGGGGCCATGGGATGCCAGACGGCGGATCACATTCGACTGCGCCACGAAAATCTGATCCGACATGGGAACCTGGTAAATGTCAGAAAATGCATGATAAAAATTCCGATCCAGGGGATCTTCCACCACAATATGCTCGTCATACCTGCGAAATGCTTCTTCCGCAATATTGATATCGTCGGCAGCCATGGAAATCAGTTCCTTATCATAAAAAGGAATCCCCAGCGCATCTGCCAGCTTTACCCCCAGCTCGCGTCCACCGCTTCCAAATTCACGGCTTACTGTAATTACTTTATTCATAACGTCCACCGTCCCTTCTCCTTTGTCTGTGCCTGTATGGATCCATAAGAGCCATCCGGTTATGGGGCTATTATAGCATACCTTACCGTCATTCCACAAGGATGAACCGGACGTAATTTTTCCTTATCTCCCCTCAGCCACAATCCGGTCGATCATATCCACATAATCGCTGCAGTATTTTCCGTACATAGGCATAACCGCAGCCTGAAAGCGGGACTTTTCTTCTTTGGAAAGCTCTGTTATGATACAGCCTGCTTCACGGATATTCTGCTCAGACTGTGCTTCGCGCTCCTTCCACAGAGAACGCTCATACCTTGCGGATTCTTTGGCACACTGGGTAATAATGATCCTGTACTCCTCAGGCAGCTTATCCCAGGTGGACTGGGCCGCCAGCTGCAGCTCCGGCACTCGGGTATGCTCGTCGATGGTGTAATACCTGGCTACCTCATAATGCCTTGTGGACTCATAAGAGGGCCAGTTATTTTCCGCTCCGTCGATTTCCCCGGTCTGAAGACCGGAATAAACTTCCCCGTAAGCCATCTGCTTCGGCACAGCTCCCAGCACGCGGATGCTGTCGCTCATAAGCTCCGACTCCTGAACACGGATGGTAAGCCCCTTCATATCCTCCAGCTTCTCTATGGGACGGACCGAATTGTAAAAATTTCTGGCTCCTGCGTCATACCAGGAAAGAGCTACCAGACTGGAGCCCTCAAAGGAACCTAAAAAGCTGTCCCCGATTTCCCCTTCCAGCACCTTCCACATATGCTCCGCACCTGTATACAGATAGGGAAGCTGAAGGACATTCAATTCCGGCACAAATTCCGATAAAGGCGACAGAGACACACGGGCAAAATCAACGCCGCCGAACTGAAGCTGCTCGATCACCGTTCTCTCATCCCCCAGAATCCCCTCGGCATTGATCAGGATTTCCACCTTTCCTCCGGTTCTCTGCTTTACCAGTTCTGCAAATCTGTAAGCTCCCTGAGTAGTAGGATAGTCCTCTGCCTGATTTTCTGCATAGGTCAGCACAAACTCTGGTACATTTTCTTCCCCAGCCCCCTTCTCTCTGCTTTGGCACCCCCATACCGAGGCGGACAACGCCAGGATCAGGCCGGCAGCCAGGATGTTTCTCTTCCCTTTCACTGCTTCCTCCTTACTTTTTTCCATGATTCATACGGGCAGTGATAAACGAATAGACCGCTTCACGGTCTCCTCCCAGCACCCGGTCCGTAAGCACATATCCATGGGTCGTATCGGAAAAGATCACCAGCATATCCGGTTTCTTTGAAATACGGCGGATCTTGTCCCATACAATATCCGTATGAGCCGTTCCCACAGTCACATGGATCCCCTTGCCGTCAATCATGATATGAGTATCCTCTTTGATCGCTGAAGCAATCTTTTTGGAACGTCTCCAGATCGCCAGGGGCTGAAGCACGGTAAACAGACTGCAGCCTAAGATCAGCATGGCCCGGTAGCCCCATCCTGCTCCTCCCCATTTTACATAGGTAAGGATAAATAAAGCCGCTGTAAATATCAGATTGCACACGCCTACCATAGATCCATACGTATAGTACATAGACAGACGCCAGTATTCTCCATTGCTGAGACGATAGGTATATTGATACATAAGCCTTCCTCCGAAGTGATTTTTAAAGCCGTCCTGATAAAGCATCAGAACGGCTTCATGATTGTTAATTATAAATGATTTCTGCTGTTATGCCAATACCTGAGGCAGCCACAGGCTGATTGCCGGTACAAATGTGATCAGAAGCAGCGTAATGATCATACACAGGTAGAATGGAAGGGTAGCTTTTACAACCTTCTCCATTGGCAGCTTTGCAATGGCGGAACCGATGAAAAGAACGGAACCAACCGGAGGAGTCAGAAGGCCGATACCGCAGTTTAATACTACCATGATACCGAACTGAATGGGATCGATACCGATAGAGGTTGCGATCGGCAGAAGGATAGGAGTTGCGATCAGGATGATCGGAGCCATATCCATGATACAGCCTAAAACCAGAAGGATCAGGTTTAACAGCAGTGCCAGTACGATTGGGTTGTTGGTAAAGTTTGTAATAGCAGTTGCTGCCAGATCCGGCACATGGAGCTGTGTCAGGCAGTAACCGAAAATACTGGAGGTTGCGATCAGGATCAGTACGATAGACAGTGTGTCGATGCAGTCGCCTAAAACTCTCCATACGCCCTTCCAGTCAAGTCCCTTGTAGATAAATACACTTACAAGAAGACTATAGATAACAGCGATCGCTGCGGACTCAGTAGCTGTGAACACACCGCCTACTACGCCTACTACAACGATCAGAACGGCTGCCAGAGCCCAGAAGGAAACGCTGAACTGCTTTAACAGCACCTTCATGCTGAACTTGTCGCCCTTTGGATAATTGCGCTTTACAGAAATAATGTAAGAGCCGATCATCAGGGAAGCAGCTAACAGAGCGCCTGGAATATATCCTGCTAAGAACAGGCTTCCTACGGAAATACCGCCGGCTGTGGTAGCGTAGATAACCATGTTGTGGCTTGGAGGTACTAACAGTCCCTCACAGGAAGATGTAATCGTAACTGCAGTGGAGAAATCTCCGTCATAGCCCTGGTCAACCATCATAGGGATCAGGATGGAACCTAAGGAAGCTGTATCTGCAGATGCAGAACCGGAAATACCGCCGAAGAAATAGGAAGCAACGATGTTTACCATTGCCATACCGCCGCGCATCCAGCCCACGCAGGCATTTGCCAGAGCGATCAGCTTTTCGGAAATACCGCCGGAGCCCATAAGGCATCCCATGGTGATAAAGAACGGAACAGCCATCAGGCTGAAGGAACTGATTCCCTTTACCATCTGCTGGCAGATCGTAGTCAGGTTATGTCCCTGAGCTACCAGACAGAATACGGAAGAAAGAGCAACCGCATAAGCGATGGGGAAACGCAGGAAGATCATCAGGAAAAAGCTTCCAAGTAAAACTAAAATTGCAAATGTATTCGCATCCATTATTTTGCTTCCTCCTTTACAAAGATCTTTTTCACATGATTGTAAAGAGCCTCAATCTCAAACACAACCATAGCCACTCCGGCTAAAGGAACCGGGAAGTACATCCAGAATCTGGATACCTTTGGCATACTTACATAAGTACCCTTGGAACCAATGCCGGTTGCATATTTCCAGCCCACTGTGATCATGATCACAGCCAGTACCAGTACGGCAACATCTGCAAGGATATCAAGGAAGGTTACTACCTTTTTCGGTAAGTAATTGTCAAATGCGGTCATACGGATATGAGCGCCTCTGCGGATGGCCAGCGCTGCAGAAAGCACTGCCATATAGGACATACAGGTAAGAACTACTTCTTCACTCCAGGCCGGGTCGGGAATAAAGGAAACGTAACGGCCCACAACAGACATGGATGTGATCACAATATCCGCAACCAGAAGCAGCTTGCAGATCAGCATTACAGCCTTGTATACCAGGTCGTATGCCGGTTTGATCTTGTCGATCTTGTTGAAAATCTCTGGCATTTCAGATTTTCCCCCTTTTCTTTATTGTGTATTTGGATATCTGTTAACAACATTTTAACAGATTCCCTGATACCAAAACAGGACACAGAAAATACCCAAAACTCTCTGTGTCCTGTCAGTTACAAATTTACTGCAAGATTACTCCATATCAAGGAGCTGCTGATACAGTTCAGCCTGATCGGAAGTGTTGGACTCGATTACATCCTTACAAGCCTCTTTCCATGGAGCCTTATCCTCAACCTCAACAACGGTCACGCCGTCAGCCTTAAGCTGCTCCAGAACCTCATTCTCTTTGTTCTCAGAATTTTTACGGTTGTTAGCAGAAGCGTACTCGCCTGCCTCCATCAAGATAGCCTGCTGATCCTCAGTCAGTCCGTTCCATGCCTCGTCTGTGATAACAACCTGAACAGCGCCCAGAGTATGTCCATCCAGCATCAGGTAAGGTGCAACCTCAGGGAATGCATTGGAAGCATAGTTTGCGATCGGCTGCTCAGCAGCGTCAACAACACCTGTCTGCAGTGCGGAGTACAGCTCGTTCATGGAAACAACAGTTGCGTTAGCGCCCAGTCCGGCTACCATACCTGTCATAACAGGGTCATTGGAAACACGGATCTTTAAGCCCTTTAAGTCTTCAAGTGTGTTAGCCTCTTCCTTAAAGAAGAAGTGACGGAAGCCTTCCTCACCGTAGAACAGACCTCTTACGCCCAGGCCCTGCTCAACCGGCTCTGCTAAGAACTCATCAGCCAGATCGCTGGTTGCGAAGTTCCAGAAATGCTCACGGTCAGCAAATGTATAAGGAATGGAAAGAAGCAGAGACTTCTTTGCGCCGTAGCCGTTTAATGCGAATGCGGAAATACGGGACATATCAATGGTACCGCCGCCGCCTAACATGGTATCCAGAACGTCATTCTCAGAACCCAGAACGCCGCTGGCCTGTACGTCGATTATCATCTTTCCATCGGAAAGCTCTTCAACCTTTTCCTTGAAATCGGTAGCCATCTGGCCAACGATCGTATCCAGTGGGTTAACCTCTGCGTATACCAGAGTTACCTCAGGCATATTTGCAGTGTCATACTTGCCGGAAGCTGCTGCCTCTGCCTTGGTCTCACCCTCTGCCGCCTCAGTCTTCTCTTCTGCCTTGGTCTCCTCCTTTGCAGCCTCAGTTGCAGCCGGAGCAGCTGTCGTAGTCTCTGGTGTCTTCAGACCGCAGCCTGCCAGAGTACCTGCAGCCATTGCTGCGCAAAGTGCTGTGCTTAACCATCTTTTCTTCATGTTACACATCCTCCTCTTAATACATCATTCACGTTTTTGATATATATCTTAACGCTTTATTTATGTTGATTTCATTATATAAGGAAAAGCGCACAATGAACATGGTAAATTTTTGCGAATCGTAGTATAATTTTAACTTTCTTTATATTTTCTTTATATTTTTCCTTATCACCCATTCCGATACTCCGTCGGACTCTGTCCGGTGATCCTCTTAAATACCTTTGTAAAGTAATTGGAATCACTGTAGCCTACCGCTTTTCCCACATCCTTGATATTAAAAGTGGGCTGCTCCAAAAGCTTTTTTGCCTCAGCAATGCGGTACTCGGTGAGATAAGCAGTAAAATTCTGGTCAAAGTACTGTTTAAAAAGCTTGCAGAAATAGGGCTCTGAGTAGTTCATTCTCCGTGCCAGCTCCTGCATGGAAATGTCATACATATAATTTTCTTCAATAAACGAGCGGATC
Source organism: Clostridium sp. AT4 (assembly GCF_001517625.2). Lineage (GTDB taxonomy): Bacteria > Bacillota > Clostridia > Lachnospirales > Lachnospiraceae > Enterocloster. The sequence continues at coordinate 404,939 of NZ_LN999827.1, forward strand.
ATGGCCCCTACACGGCTCATGTGATCATTATCATCCTCCGGCTGAACCGGATCTTCTTCAAAATCAGCTTCCTCCGATTCATTTTGAAAGAACTGTTCCATCTCCTTCCTCTGCCCCTGCTCTTCTACCATGCGCATGGCCTCCTCGATCACAAGCATAAGCTCATTTTCATCATATGGCTTAAGCACATAATCAATGGCCCTTACAGAAATAGCTTTCTTTGCATAGGAAAATTCATCAAAAGCTGTAAGGAAAACGATCACACAATCCTTATCCTTTTCCCTGATTTTCTCTGCTGCCTGGATCCCGTTGATCCCCGGCATCTCTATATCTAAAACAGCAATCTGGATCTTCTCCTTTTCATACAGCTCCAGTGCCTGTCTGCCGTTTTCTGCCTGATAGATCTCACACTGGCCTTCCAGATTTTTACTGAGCATTTTATACAGTACAGCCCGCTCTATCATTTCATCATCCGCTATCAGCATTCGGTACATTATTTATCCCCCCTGTTATGCTTTTCCTGAGGAATGAACATCTGAATCACCGTGCCCCGTCCTTCTATGCTGGCGATCCGGAATTCTCCCTGTTTATACATCATGTGGATACGCTTGTAAATATTTCCCAGTCCTATTCCAATCCTGGAGGTCCGGCGCTCCTTCATGGCCTCCGTGACCTCTGCCAGACGCTCCTCAGACATTCCGAGCCCCGTATCGGCTACAGAAATAACAAGCCTGTTTCCCTGTTCCCAAATCCTTACGTGAACTCTTCCGCCCTGTTCCTTCTTTGACAAACCATGAACCATGGCATTTTCCACCACAGGCTGCAGCGTAAAGGCCGGAATCATAGCCTGCTCTGCATCAACCTTAAGATCACAGCTGTAGAGAATACGGCTTCCAAAACGCATCTGCTGAATATACATATAATCCTGCACCACCTTCAGTTCCCTGGCAAGGGTTACGATCTGCTCTGAGGTCTTTAAGTTATACCGGAACAGGCTGCTCATGCTGCTGATCATCCGCTCTGTCGTAACCGCCTCCTCCAGCTTTGCCATGCATGCGATCATATTCAGAGTATTAAAGAGGAAATGGGGATTGATCTGACTTTTCAGCAGCTCCAGCCTGGCTCCGCTAAGCTGCTTTTCCATCTCTACCCTTTCGATCTCTTCCCTGTGGAGCAGTTCGGACATACGGTGATTCTCCTTTAATGTATCAATATACCCCTTTGTAGACCGTTTCATTTTGTTAAATGCCCGCACCAGTTCGCCCATTTCATCCCGGTTTTCTACAGAGGGATCTTCTCCGGTAAAATCATTTTTGGCGATTTTTCTGGCGCACTGGGCCAGAAGGACTGCCGGAGATACCAGCGCGTTGGAGAGGATTTTGGTTAAAAACATCACAAAACCCATAAAGACGGCGGAAATAGCCAGAATCAGATAGGGCATGTTATAAAATACAGGTACTTTTTCCTGATAACTGTCATTTCCTTCTTTTAAAGTGACCTGCACCAGACGTCTGGCATAGGTCTGAAGATATTCCTGCATCTTGTACACCCGGTACAGCCGTTCCACAAAATCGCTTTCCCTTACCTGTGTCTCAGCAAGCTCATCCCGATAGGCCTGATAGGTTTCATAACCATTTAAAATACTCCAGGTGCGGGCGTAGCGCTCTGTGCCAATCCGGGCATAGTCAAAGGGAAGGGAACGGAGACAGCGCTCTGTACGGACGCAGGACAGAACATACTGATCTCTCGTATCAGGTGTGGCATCGCGGATATAATCCGCAAAGGACTCAATCTCAAGATCCAGTGCCTCCTGAAAATCATGGCAGCGGGAATTGTCATTTAAAATGGTATTGAAGCCTCCCAGCGAGAAGTTCATAATACAAATACTGAACGTAGCCGAAAGAGCCATGATCAAAATGACCATGGCTGCAAAAATACCGATCTTCTTTTTAATGGAAATCGTTAACCATATATTACGAAGCATAGATCTGTATTATAATCTGCGTTTCCTTTCTGTCTGTATCCTCGGCCCCTCCTGTGTTTTACGACTCAGTGCGTTTGAAAGATTGAGCCGTCTTTTGGGTTCTTTCCCGGCTCTTTGCCTCCATTATCTTTTTAGGTTCCTCTTTTGTAGTAGAAAGTTTTTTAGGTTCTTCCCTGGCTGTAGACAGCTTCTTCGGCTCTTCCTTCACCGCGGCTGTCTTTCTTACGCCGGTCTCTGGCTCCTTCTTTGCGGCAGCCTCCTTAACAGAGCTTTTTGCAGCCCTCCCGGCCTTCTTTTTGCCAGCTTCCGGCGTACAGGAAAATACCAGAAAGCTCATTGGCGGGATATTGCATTCGATGGAGTTCTCTCTGTCATCCCATGGAATCTTCTTCGAGCTCTTTGCGCGGGCGTTGATCCTGCCCTGACCGCCGAATTCCCTGGCTTCACTGTTGAAGATTTCCTTATATTTGCCTGCAAACGGTACTCCCAGACGGAATTTCTCATGCTCCACATTATCAAAGTTGCAGATAAAGAGCAGCGTTTCCTTTCCGTCTTTGCTTCTGCGTACATATAAAACCATGCTTTCTTCATAATAGCTACAGTTGATCCACTCAAATCCACTGGGGTCAAAGTCCTCCTCGTAAAGAGCCGGATGCTCCAGAACCATGTGGTTTAATGCCCTTACATAGCTCTGCATATTTTTGTGAAGAGGATACTGCAAAAGTTCCCATTCCAGAGAAGCATTTTCATTCCACTCGTCAATCTGGCCAAAGTCCTGTCCCATAAAGAGCAGCTTCTTGCCCGGATGGGACATCATAAAGCCGTACGCAGCGCGCAGATTTTCTGCTTTCTTTTCCAGAGTTTCTCCCGGCATTTTCCCCATCATGGAGCCTTTTCCGTGAACCACCTCGTCATGGGAAAATACCAGGACAAAGTTTTCACTGTAGGCATAGAGCATGGAAAAGGTAAGCCCGCCGTAATTATTTTTCCGGAAATAGGGATCGCAGCGCATATAGTTGGTGAAGTCATTCATCCAGCCCATATTCCACTTGTAGTCAAAGCCAAGACCGCCGTCCTTTGGATTGCCGGTGATCATGGGCCATGCTGTGGACTCCTCTGCGATCAGCACAGCGCCGTCTTTGCGTCCCTTAAATACGCTGTTTAAATGCTTTAAGAATTCTACGGCTTCCAGATTTTCATTTCCGCCGTACATATTGGCTACCCACTCGCCGTCATTTTTGCCGTAGTCCAGATACAGCATGGAAGCAACTGCATCCATTCGGATACCGTCTGCGTGATATTTTTCAGCCCAGAATAAGGCGTTTGCGATCAGGAAATTGGATACGCCGGGACGGCCGTAATTGTAGATCAGAGTTCCCCAGTGGGGGTGAGAACCCTGTCTGGGATCTGCGTGTTCATATACACAGGTACCGTCAAAGCAGGCCATGCCATAGGCATCTCTGGGGAAATGAGCCGGTACCCAGTCAAGGATCACCCCGATGCCGTTTTCATGCATATAATCCATAAAATACATGAAATCATCCGGGGTTCCGTATCGGCTGGTGGGCGCATAATACCCTGTCACCTGATATCCCCAGGAAGCGTCTAAGGGATGCTCCATCACCGGCATCAGTTCCACATGGGTATATCCCATATTCTTTACATAATCAGCCAGCTTTACAGCCAATTCCCGGTAATTATAGAACTCAGACCCGGCAATCACATTTCCATTTTCATCCTCTGCAAACGCCTTGCGGATCCAGGATCCCAGATGAACTTCGTAGATATTAAACGGCTTGTCCTTTGTATCAGATGCGGCCCTCTTTTTCATCCACTCCTGATCCTTCCACTGATAGTTTCCAATATCCCACACAATGGAGGCATTATTGGGGCGCAGCTCTGCATAGTTGGCATAGGGATCACATTTTAACATGGGTTCCCCGGCCCGCGTTTTCACCTCATACTTATAAAGGCAGCCTGGTTTTAAGCCGGGAATGAACAGCTCAAATACACTTGCATCTCCCTCCCCCAGCTTCCTCATCTGATGGCGTCTGCCGTCCCAGAGGTTAAAATCTCCTACCACGCTGACTCTCATGGCACAAGGGGCCCATACGGAAAAATATACACCCTCCACACCGTCTATTGTCATGGGATGAGCACCCATTTTCTCATAGATGTTATAGAAAATTCCCGCTTCAAACTTCTTGAGCTCCCGCTCCGTATACTGAGGGCCAAAGGCGTAAGGATCTGTAACTTCTTCCTCCGCCCCATTATCATAGGTCACTAAAAGCGTATAGGCTGTTTTCGTCTTTCTGGGAATGAGGACTGCAAAAAAGCCTGCTTCATCTGCCAGCTCCATATCATATGTCTTTCCCGTATTGGAAAGCTTTACCTTTACAGCCGAAGCCGTAGGAAACAGAGCCTGGATCAAAAGCCCCTTTTCTGTTATGTGAGATCCCAGAAGTCTGTGAGGATCTGCAGACTCCGAATAAGTCAGCTCCTCAATTCCCGCCCAATCCATCAAATCGTATAATACCTGTTCCATAAATACAGCTTCCCCCTTCTGCCGACTACAATGTCTGAGCCCGTTCTGAAATATTTTGCCTGAAATTGATCACATCATGCTCATACTCCTCTTCCATCAGAGGAGAAGCAATCATAAAATCCGCGCTTGCTTTATTGTTTGCAATGGGAATGTCATAAACCTGTGCGATCCGAAGAAGCGCCTTCACATCCGGATCGTGAGGCTGGGCCGTGAGAGGATCGGAAAAGAAAATCACAAAATCAATCTTTCCTTCCACAATCTTGGCTCCGATCTGCTGGTCGCCGCCTAAGGGCCCGCTGTTGTATCCCTTTACCGAAAGGCCCGTATACTCTGTAATCATCCTGGCTGTGGTGCCTGTCCCGCACAGAAAATGCTTTGACAGTGCTTCCTTATGCTCCAGACACCAGTCCATCAGTTCATGCTTTTTCTGGTCGTGTGCAATCAACGCAATGTTTTTCTGTTTTCCAATGGTCATTGATAAGTAATCCATTTTCCCGGCCTCCTTTTATGCTGTGCCTGTTTCTTTTCTACTCTGAAACCCGGTTTACCAGGGTTCCTATTCCCTCAATGGAGCACTCCACCACATCCCCGGGCTTTAAAAAACGGGGCGGATCAAAGCCCATTCCCACACCGGCCGGCGTTCCTGTAGCAATAATGGTGCCTGCCTTCAGGGTCATTCCGGCAGAAAGCTCGCTTACCACATGGTCAATGCCAAATATCATAAGCTCTGTACTGCTGTCCTGGCGAAGCTCTCCGTTTACCCTGGACTGAATGGAAAGCCTGGGCGGATAGGGAAATTCCTCCGCGGTAACAATACAAGGCCCCATGGGAAGAAATCCATCCAGGCTTTTGCCGAAATACCACTGCTTATGACGGGTCTGAAGGGTTCTGGCACTCACATCATTGATCACCGTATAACCGAAAATATAATTTTTCACCTCGGAGACAGGCACATTTTTTGCGTCCTTTCCAATAATAACCGCCAGTTCAGCTTCGTAATCCAAATCCTGCACTAACTCCTTATGACTGGGGATTTCAGCGCCTGTACCCGTAGCTTCGCTGACCCGTTTTGAGAAATATACGGCAAAGGGGCGCTCTCCGCCAAAGGCCTCCTTCTTATAGCGGGCCGATTCCTCTGCATGGGCCATATAATTGATGCCCAGGCAAATTACATCCTGCACAGGATGAGGAATAGGCGCAAGAAGGATAGCCTCCTCTGCGGGAACTGCCCCTTTGATCTTATAAGGATCCTGTCCTGACACATACTCCAGAAGCTGTTTTTCAGACTCACTGATGCCCTCGATCAGCTCCTGCATGGTTTTATAATCCATATCCAGAGAGCGCAACGGATAGATCCATGTTCCATCCCTGTTTATAACGCCCAGTCTTCTCTTATGTTCAATCTCATATGTAACAAATTTCATTGACGGCCTCCTGTATTCTGCACTCACTTATTGTCTACTGTACCACATTTTTCCGATTTTTTCTACTTTTCGGCTCTGATTTCTATTTTTTCAGTCTCTTACTGCTGCGAATCCCTGAAAATCCTTCCCAGCTGTATCACCACTGTAGGAAGAAATGCAGCCATTCCTACAGCTGCCGCCTGAACCGGCATGAGATCGGATGCGGCAAAAAACATCTGCAGCCCCGGCACAAAAAGAACCGCTGCCAAAAGAATGCTCCCAAGCATAAATGCCGCCAGACTGCCCGGATTGCTGAGAAGGCCAAGCTGTATGATCGAATGGCTGCTGCGGCAGTTAAAGCCGTGAAACAGACGCGCCAGTGTAAGCGCAGAAAATGCCATAGTACAGGCCAGAGCTTCTCCCCCCTGTCTCATTCCCAGGCTCCAGGCCCACATGGTTGCTCCCGCCATCAGGCCGCCCTGAAAAAAGATCTGTCCGACAAAGCTGGGAGTCAAAATCCCTTCCTTCGGGTCTCTGGGCGGTTTCTTAAGCAGTCCATCCTCTGCCGGCTCCATCCCAATGGCGATTGCCGGGAGAGAATCGGTGATCAGGTTGATAAACAGCAGATGAACCGGAGCAAAGGGAAGGGGAAGCCCCAAAAGCGAAGTGTAAAGGACGCACAAAATCCCTGCCATATTTCCGGACAAAAGAAACTGGATGGCATTTTTAATATTGCGGTATACGTTTCTTCCATTGGCAGCAGCTTTGATAATCGTAGCAAAATTGTCATCCGCCAGAATCATGGAGGCGGCATCCTTTGACACCTCTGTTCCTCCCAGACCCATAGCAATGCCGATATCTGCTTTTTTCAGGGCGGGAGCATCATTTACCCCGTCGCCCGTCATGGCTACGATATGCCCCCGGTTCTGCCATGCTTTTACAATGCGTATTTTATGCTCCGGAGATACGCGGGCATAAACAGAAATCTGCGGCAGCTTTTTTTCCAGTTCTTCTTCTGTCATCTGATCCAGCCGGGCTCCTGTAAGCGCCAGATCTCCGGGCAAAAAAATGCCGATCCGGCCTGCTACAGCCATTGCCGTTGTCCGGTGATCTCCTGTGATCATCACCGTGCGTATTCCGGCCTGACGGGCCGCAGCCACTGCCGGGCGTGACTCCGGCCGGGGCGGATCCATCATTGCCGCAAGCCCCAGAAACACAAGGTCTGTTTCCGGATCCTCCTGCCATTTGGCTCCGGACCGGCAGGCAAATGCCAAAATTCTGAGCCCCCGTAAGGACCATTCCTGATTCTGATTTAAAATCGCCGCCCGGTCGGAAGCAGAAAGCTGTCGTGACGGAACAAGATCCGCTCCGGCAGGATTTATGATCCGTGTGCAACGCTCCAGCAGCACATCCGGAGCACCCTTAACAAACATGATTTCTTCCCCCTGCACCTCATGGATGGTCGTCATTCTCTTTCTTGCAGAATCAAAGGGAATCTCCCCTTTTCTTGGACAGCACAGACGCAGCTGTTCCGGGACTGCTCCGGCAGCCTGAACCATATGAAACAGGGCCAGCTCCACCGGATCCCCCTCCTTATCCCCGGCAGATGGAGATGTATTATTATTTAAAGCGGCTGCCATTAAAAAGAGCTTCGCATCCTTTTTTCCTGATCCCGCATACTCTTTCAGCTGATCCGTCTCCATTTCTCTTCCATTGATGTAGACCGCCTCTGTTTCCATACGGTTCTGAGTCAGTGTTCCCGTCTTATCAGAGCAGATCACAGATACGCAGCCAAGGCTTTCCACTGCCTTTAAATCCTTGATGATCGCGTGCTCCCTTGCCATTTTCTGGGTTCCCATGGCCTGGACAATGGTAACAATGGAGCTTAATGCTTCCGGGATTGCCGCCACAGCCAGAGCCACGGCAAACATCAACGCGTCCAGTACAGGTTCCTTCCGGTAAACACTGAGTCCAAAAACCAAAACACAGATTCCCATGATGCCAAGCGCCAGATGACCGGAAAAATGGTCCAGGCTAATCTGCAGGGGTGTTTTCTGTACCTCTGCCCGGTTCATCAAAGAAGCGATCGAACCGATCTCCGTATTCATTCCTGTGGCTGTAACTACTGCGGCAGCCCGCCCGGAGGTAACCAGAGAACCGGAAAATACCATATTGACCTGATCTCCGGGAGACAGCCGCTCTCCTTCCGTTCTCAGACACCCGGTATGTTTTTCTGCGCTGAGCGATTCTCCGGTAAGAGAGCTTTCATTCACCGTAAGTCCATAAACTTCCAGCAGCCGGCCATCTGCCGGTACCAGGCTTCCGGCCTCTAAAATCATCAGGTCTCCCGGCACTACGTTCGAGGAAGGAATGGTAACCGACTGTCCCTCTCTCACTACCCTGGCCTCAGGAGAGGACAGCTTTTGAAGGCTTTCCAGGGATTTTTCCGCCTTCCTGTGCTGGATCGTTCCCAACAGGGCATTTAAAAACAAAACCGTAAAAATAACCAGAGCGCTCTCCGGATCTCCTGTAGCCATGGATATCCCGGCAGCGATCATTAAGATCACTACCAGAAGATCCTTAAACTGACTTAGAAAAATCTGCCACCAGGGTACAGCCTCCCGCTCATATAGAACATTTTCCCCATATTTTTCCAGCCTGGAATGGGCCTCTGCATCGGTCAGCCCCCGGCGGCAGGAGGAAAGCTCCCTTAAAACCTCTTCCTCTGATCTGCTGTACCATTCTGTCATTCCGGCTCCCCCTTTTATACTCTGGATCTGTAAAAACCGCAACTAAAAATGCTCCCGGGACCATCCTTGAGCGGCCCCGGAAGCATCCGGTCTGTACACTCTGTTTAATTTATGAAAAAGGGAGGTCTGTTATGACATCAGCCAAATATCATGCCAAATACGACCTTCATCCCCTCGGATATGGAGGATTTTTCAATGTATTCCTCTCTGGTATGAGCGCCTTTGCCCCGGTAGCAGCCCGCGCAGACGCTGGGGATTCCCAACGACATGGGGATATTGCAGTCTGTGGAACCGGAGCCTGTCTGGGGGCGCTGCCCTGTAACCTGCGCTGCAGCCATGCAGGCCCGCTCTAAAAGAGTCCTCTGGCGCTCCGGGTCAATGCTGCCGGAGCAGGGACGAATCCCTAAAACCTCCGTTTCGATCTCCATCCCCTGCGCTCTAGCCTGTTCGATCACTTTATCAAACTGATCCTGCATATAGTCCAGATGTTCCCTCCGGTCTGAACGGAACTCATAAAGCATATGAGCCTCCTGAGCAATGGTATTAACCGATGTTCCGCCCTGGATCTGGCCTACATTAAAAGTCGTTTTTCCCTGCTTAGGAATCTGGATCCGGTACAGCGCTCCAATGATGCCTGCCAGCCTTTCAATGGCATTTTCCCGGCCGAAATCATTAAAGGAGTGTCCTCCTTTCGTGCGCACTGTGACCTTAAATCGCTTAGATCCCACAGCCTGGTCTACGATCTTATCCAGCTGGCTGTCAAAGGTACAAAAAGCTGTGATCCGACCGGCATAATCCTCGCATATGTTCCGGACGCCCTTTAGATTTCCCAGCCCTTCTTCCCCGGAATTGCATACAAACAAAAGCCCCGGGCGGTCAGAGGGATACACCTCCTCAAGGCGCCCTTCCCGGATGGCCTCTGCCAGATACTTTGCCCCAAGGAGCAGGCAGACAAGACAGGCTGTATCATCCCCAATGCCCGGACAGAAGATACGGTCTCCTTCCTCTTTTAAAGGCAGCTCCTCCTCATCAGGAAATACCACATCCGTATGGGCCATATAGACCTCCAGGCCATTTTTTTCACGGATCACGGCCGGCCAGACAACATTTAATGCCTCATCTATATATACCCCTTCTGCCCCCTGCTCTTTTAACCACCGGGAACAGAATTCCGCCCGTTTTTCCTCATGGTTTGAGGGCGCAGGAATCCTGGCAATAGTTCTTAAAAGTTCCAGGGCCTCCTCCTCATGTTCTCTGATAAACACTTCCATTGACTCACTGAGCATCTTTTTTTCCTTCTTTCTCCCGAACCGTTTTTTCAGGCAGAACCTCCGGGTTCTCCATAAATACACAGACTGCCCGCGCTCCGATCATAACCTTTTTCTGATCCTTTAATACAGGGCCTTTTCCCTCCGGCCAGAAACCGTTTACACTGTCCTCGGCTGTATTGAAAACCATCTGCCATGCCCTTCCTTTGGGGAGATTCGGCAGCGCAAATTCATGTGGCTCCCAGTGCATATTATAGGCTGTATAAAAGCTGGTTTTTTCTGTATCCTCTGAATAATCGCCGCAGTAAAATGCGCCGAACTGACGGCTGCACCGGTCAAATTCCGGCTGCCATGCCTTCTCTCCGTGATAGGACAGATCCGGCAGTCCCAGCCCCCGGTAATCCATCAGTCTGGGTTCTTTCGCCATATGGAACAGATCATGGGACTTTCTGAATGAGATCACCTGTTTTACAAAGGCAAATAGATCCTTATTACGCCGTATAAGCCCCCAGTTCAGCCAGGAAATTTCATTGTCCTGACAGTAGGAATTGTTATTTCCCTGTTTGGTCTGCCCAAACTCATCACCAGATAGAAGAAGGGGCGTTCCCTGGCTTAAAAACAGAAGAAGCAGGGCATTCTTTAACTGACGAAGCCGCAGACTGAGAACTTTTTTCTTTCTCACCGGCCCCTCTGCCCCGCAGTTCCAGGACTGATTCTGGTCTGAGCCGTCCTGATTATCTTCCCCATTGTCCTCATTATGCTTTTCATTATAGGAAACCATGTCCATCATGGTAAAGCCGTTTACATTTGCCATGTAATTGATGACTCCCATATGATCCGGATTGTGGCGGATATGGTAGGATAGCGCACTTAACATCCCCTCATCGCCCTTTAAAAAGCGTCTCATATCCATCATAAAGCCGGAATTATACTCACAGATGCGGCGGGAATCCCCCTCCTTCCAGCCTTCTCCCCACAGCTTTAAATCCTTTAAATAAGGGTCTTCCGCCAACAGGGAAAGAGGTGCAAAACCTACCAGATGAACGCCGTCTACATGGTATTCCATCGCCCAGAAGCGCACCACATCCAGCACATATCCCGGCGCTTCACTTCCGTCAAAATACAGTTCGATCACCAGTTCAATCCCTGCATGGTGAAGAGCCTTTACCATCCGTTTAAACTCTGCAGACGGGTTTCCGGATGAACAATAGGAGGCCTTGGGAGCAAAATAAAAGCCGCTGCAGTAGCCCCAGTAATTGAGCTTTACAGGCTCTGTATGAGAAGGCCTTTCTTCCTGTTCTTCCCTCCGCATTCCCTGGGGAAGACCGAAAATTTCGGACTTTTCCGGAAGGATAATCTCATTAAATTCCACCGGAGGCATCATTTCCAACGTGGTAATCCCCAGCTCTTTAAGATAGGAAATCTTTTCAATTACTCCTTCAAAGGTTCCCCTCTTTTCCGGACTCAAACCAGAAGAAGCATGCTTTGTAAAACCTCTGGGATGGATCTTGTAAATGATGCAGTCCTGAGCAGGAACAGCCGGAAGACGGTCATCTTCCCAGTCAAAATCCGCACCTTTTTTCGGAAATACTGTATGGATCCCGCCTGTTCCCCGTTCTTTATGGCCCCAGCGTCCGCAGCCTGCAAACTGCCGTCCAAACGGATCTGCTGCCTCCTTTCCATCCTCCTCAAAGGCGTATTCCAGACCCTCAAACTCTCCCTTTACGGTCATAAAGTGTACATTTCCCATCCGTCCCTCATGGGGGAAGGGGATTCTGGCGACAGGCTGCCTGCTCCCTTTTTTGAAGAGAAGCAGCCCGCATCTTTCTGCCTCCGAAATAAAACACACATCAAAGCCATCCCCATTCGCCGCCACACCAGGCGGATAGATCCGGCTTTTGTCTGCCACCGCAATATAATCCTGTTTCATCTATATGCCGCCTTTCACTGAATTCATACTCTACTGCTCTGCAATCTTTGCAGCCAGCTCTTCCAGATACATCCACCGCTCCATCTTCTCCTCTAAAGCGGCTTCCGCCTCCTCCTTCTCTGCCATGAGCTGGTTCAATTTTACAAAATCATGGGCTGAAGCCTGGATTTCCTGTTCCAGAGAGGAAATCCTCTCCTCCAGGTCTGCCATCTCACCTTCGATGGTTTCATAGTCTCTCTGCTCCTTATAGCTGAATTTCAGCTTCTGGGGGCCGCGGGTGCGCTGGGTTTTTCCGTTTGTACGGACTTCGGTTTTCCCTTCCTGTCCGCCTCCCGGCTGTCCTCCTTCTGCTTCTGCCCTTTTAAGGCAGGCATTCTGATAATCCGTATACCCGCCTTCATACTGCTGTACCCTTCCATCGCCCTCAAAGGCAAAGATCCTGTTTACCACGCGGTCCAGGAAATACCGGTCATGGGATACGGTAATCACAATCCCCGGGAAGGTGTCCAGATAATCCTCCAGGATCACCAGCGTCTGGATATCCAGGTCATTGGTAGGCTCATCCAGAAGGATCACATTGGGCGCTTCCATCAGGATACGGAGCAGATACAGCCTGCGCTTCTCCCCTCCGGAGAGCTTTCCGATCACCGTATACTGAACACTGGACGGAAATAAAAACCGCTCCAGCATCTGGCTGGCGCTGATGCTTCCATCTTTTGTTTTCACATATTCTGCAGCGTTTTTAATATAATCAATGACGCGCAGGCTCTCGTCCATGGCTTCATTTTCCTGGGAAAAATAACCCAGCTTTACCGTCTGTCCGATTTCTGTTGTACCGGAATCCGGCTGTACCCAGCCTGCAATGATCTTCATCAGAGTAGACTTTCCGCTTCCGTTGGGGCCGATAATTCCCACACGGTCATTTTTCAGGAAAATATAGGTGAAATCCTTTAAGAGCACCTTATCTCCGTAGGACTTGGAAATATCCTTCAGCTCTACCGTAGTCCGTCCCAGACGGCTGGCAATGGACTCTAACTGTACATTTCTGTCATACTGGGGCCCCTCCTGGTCACGCAATGCCTCATAGCGCTGGATATGGGCCTTCTGCTTGGTTGAACGGGCTCTGGCCCCTCTCTGCATCCAGGCGATCTCTGTCCTTAAAATGGACTGGCGCTTGCGCTCTGTGGCCTCTGCCATCTCTATCCGCTCTGCTTTAAGTTCCAGGTATTTTTCGTATCCTCCCTGATAGCTGTAGAGCTTTCCCTTGTCCAGCTCCACGATCCGGCTGGTTACACTGTCCAGAAAATACCGGTCATGGGTGATCATCAAAAGAGCGCCCTTAAAGGCCTTTAAATATGCCTCCAGCCACTCTGCCATGCCGCTGTCCAGATGGTTGGTCGGCTCGTCCAGAATCAGCAGATCTGCCGTACTTAAAAGAACGCTGGCTAAAGCTACCCTCTTTCTCTGTCCGCCGGAAAGAGTATCTATCTTTGCCTCGCAGTCCGGCACCTCCAGACGGTTTAACATAGAGCGGGCCGCTGCCTTTAACTCCTCCTTTGAGGAAAAATGAGGCTCATTTTCATTTTCACGCACAATGGCCTCCAGCACGGTTTCTCCATCCTGAAATTCCGGGATCTGGGGCAGATACCGGATATACAGGCTGCGTCCCTTCACCACCGAACCCTCATCCGGCTCCTCCAAGCCTGCCGCGATCCGAAGGAGCGTGGACTTTCCGGTTCCGTTGATTCCGATCAGGCCGACCTTTTCCCCCTCATTGATGGAAAATGCCGTATCGTCAAACAGCAGACGTTCGGTATATGATTTCGTTAAATGCTCAATGGTAAGAAGATTCATGGATCCGTTTCCTTTCCCTCATTTGCTATTCAATCACCAGTTCTACCGGACAATGGTCCGAGCCAAATACCTCTGTATGGATTCCTGCGCTTACCAGACGGTCCTTTAAGGCCTCGCTGGTACAGAAATAGTCGATGCGCCACCCGGCATTCTTCTCTCTGGCCTTAAAACGGTAGGACCACCAGGAATACACGCCCTCTGTATTCGGATTAAAATAACGCCAGGTATCAATAAAGCCGGCATCCAGAAGCTCTGTAAATTTTCCCCGCTCCTCATCGGTAAAACCGGCATTTTTCCGGTTAGTTTTGGGATTTTTCAGGTCAATCTCTTTGTGGGCCACATTCAGATCCCCGCAGAAAATCACCGGCTTTTTCTCCTCCAGCTGCTTCAGATAGGCTAAAAATGCTGCTTCCCATTCCATGCGGTAATCCAGCCTTGCAAGGCCGTCCTGAGAATTGGGAGTATAGCAGGTGACAACGTAATAATCGCCAAATTCAGCCGTGATCACACGGCCCTCATGGTCATGCTCCTCAATCCCCAGTCCGTATGATACAGAAACCGGCTCCTCCTTACAGAATAAAGCCGTTCCGGAATACCCCTTCTTCTCTGCATAATTCCAATACTGAAAATACCCCGGAAGCTCAAGGTCAATCTGTCCCTCCTGAAGCTTGCTCTCCTGAATACAGAATACATCTGCATCCGCCTCCTTAAAAAAGTCCAGGAACCCTTTTCCCACACAGGCCCGCAGGCCGTTTACATTCCATGAAATCAGTTTTTTCATACAGAACTCCTTTCCTGATCCAAAAAGCCCTACTGCGGATACTCCAGTCTGGATTCCGGATAGCTGTCAATCTGTTCCAGCACCTTTAAGTATCTTGCAGCCAGATACTTTGCCATCCCCAGATTCATATCCAGATAATTGCCGCAGTCCCTTGCAGAAGCCCCAGGCACCTCACCCTCAAAATCCCGGATAAAGGCAAATAGCTCCACCATCAGAGGCAGAATCTCCCTTGAAGCCAGATTGCCTGCCAGAAGCAGATAAAAACCGGTACGGCAGCCCATAGGACCAAAGTAAATGGTACGGCTTCCATACTCCTTATGGTTTCTTAAAAAGGTAGCTGCCAGATGCTCAATGGTATGCATCTCCGCCGTATTCATCACCGGTTCCTCATTGGGAGAGGTCATACGCAGGTCAAAGGTCGTAATCACCTGATTCCCTACCTGATCCTTTCTTGAAACATATACCCCCGGCTGAAGCCGGATATGGTCGATGGTAAAACTTGCAATTTTTTCCATTTTGAATCTTCTCCTTTTCTTCATTGTCTCGCTGCCTGCGGTGTGCACTGCACACCACAAACCGCCTCTTCTTCCATCCGAAAAGGCAGGACCCTTTGTCCAGATCCTGCCTCCGTCTTGTGCCAAAACGCACCTTATAATCAATCATCCTGCTCGTCGCTTTCAGCAACGGTAAATGTAAATCTCTTTCTAGCCATCTCATCGCTTTCCAGATACTCATCATATGTGGTGATCTTGTCAATGAGCTTTCCATTGATGATTTCCATGATGCGGTTGGCTGTTGTCTGTACGATCTGATGGTCACGGGAGGAGAAGATCATCACACCCGGGAACTTGATCATACCACGGTTTAACGCATCAATAGACTCCATATCCAGGTGGTCTGTAGGCTCGTCAAGCATCAGTACATTTGCACCGGAAATCATCAGCTTGGACAGCATACAGCGAACCTTCTCGCCTCCAGAAAGAACCTTTACCTTCTTTACACCATCCTCGCCCGCAAAAAGCATACGGCCCAGGAAACCACGCACATATGTTACATCCTTTTCAGGAGAATACTGGGTCAGCCACTCTACGATAGTATCGTCATTTGCAAACTCAGCGGAGTTGTCCTTGGGAAAATAAGACTGGGTAGTTGTCAGACCCCACTTATAGTTTCCCTCGTCGGGTTCCATCTCACCTGCAAGAATCTTAAAGAGAACGGTCTTTGCACGCTCGTTTGGCCCTACCAGAGCAACCTTGTCCTCTCTTCCCAGAATAAAGGAAATGTCGTCAAGAATCTTCTCGCCGTCAATGGTCTTGCTTAAATGCTCTACGGTCAGAACCTCATTTCCGATCTCACGGGAGGGACGGAAGTCAATGTAAGGATACTTTCTGCTGGATGGCTTAATATCGTCCAGCTCGATCTTTTCCAGGGCGCGCTTACGGGAGGTTGCCTGCTTGGACTTGGAAGCATTTGCAGAGAAACGCTGGATGAACTCCTGCAGCTCCTTAATTTTCTCTTCCTTCTTCCGGTTGGCTTCCTTCATCTGCTTGATGATCAGCTGGCTGGACTCTACCCAGAAATCGTAGTTTCCGGCATACAGCTGAATCTTGCCATAGTCGATATCTGCAATCTGTGTGCAGACCTTATTTAAGAAATAACGGTCATGGGATACCACGATAACGGTATTTTCAAAGTTAATCAGAAACTCTTCCAGCCATGCAATGGCGTCCAGATCCAGGTGGTTGGTAGGCTCGTCCAGAAGCAGGATGTCAGGATTTCCGAATAATGCCTGTGCAAGAAGCACCTTTACCTTCTGTGCGCCCAGAAGATTTCCCATCTGGGAATAGTGGAGCTCAGGGCCGATGCCAAGGCCGTTTAACAGGCTCTCTGCATCAGACTCTGCTTCCCAGCCGTTCATGGTGGCAAACTCGCCTTCCAGCTCTGCCGCCTTGATGCCGTCCTCGTCTGTGAAGTCCTCCTTCATGTAGATGGCTTCTTTTTCCTTCATAATCTGGTACAGTCTGGCATTTCCCATGATAACCGTATCAAGCACTGTATACTCGTCATATTTGAAATGATCCTGCTGTAAGAAGGAAAGTCTCTGTCCCGGTGTAATGGCAATCTCACCGCTGGTCGGCTCTAACTGGCCGGACAGAATCTTTAAAAATGTAGACTTTCCCGCACCGTTTGCACCGATCAGTCCATAGCAGTTACCCTCGGTGAATTTGATATTCACTTCCTCAAACAATGCCTTCTTGCCTACGCGAAGGGAGATATTATTTGCACTAATCATGTCTCTTACCTTTCTTTGGAATCTTATTTTTATCGTTCCTCGTCAAAAGAGGGGTCAGAATCTGGCCCCTCTTTTTATGTTTCTCTCAATATCAGATTGTACAGGGAAAACAGGGTTTTTGCAAGGGGATTTTCGGAAAAAATAGGACATTTTGCATCTCCCTACTGTCCCTTCACAATCTCCACTGGAAAATTCATCCCCTCAGAGGTCACATACGTCACCCGGACCGGATCTCCGCTGTCCTCTGACAGCGCACCGTCCTCTATGGGGCAGTTATCCTTTAAAAAGCTCAGTTCTCTTCCGTCCGCTGTTTTCATCGCAAAGGAACTCATGGCATTAGCCGTGGTGGTTCCTTCCTCTGTGGAAATCGTCCACTCTTCCTGCTCCGGCAGGGCCACTACCAGATCCGCATCCTCCAGTTTTCCAAGCGGCTCGCCAATATAGGCAATGGCAATCTGGATATCCTCTGCAATCTCCGTCTCTACATCCCGGATATCGCTTAGGGAAATCTCATACTCTTTCCCATCATCTGCCAGAAGCGTAAAGGCAGAACCATCTTCTTTTTCCTCAATCACTGTTCCCTGAAGCATATGATAGCGCCCGGCTTCTGCTGGTTCCTCTGTCTGTGCCGGGGTTGTCTCTGTCTCAGAGGATGCCTCCGATTCTGTGGCTGTCTCTGTCTGCGGAACCGATGAAGACGGCATCTCATCCTGATTTTTGCTGCATCCCGAAGCAAGAAGAACTCCTGCCATCACTGCCACAGCTGTCATATATACCTGTTTTCTCATATTTTTACCTCCGATCTTCCGTCAAAAAACAAAATTTCCATACTTTTACCCAGATGTTACCATCCCTGTCTGAAAAATACAAGAAGTTTTCCCTTACAGTTTCTTAATATTATGCACGGAACGCGCCTATTCCTCAACAAAAACAGACAGCGCCGGAGGATGCTTTTCTCCTCAGGCACTGCCTGCCATTTATTTTCTCTATCAAATCGTTCCATATCTCCCCAGAAAGCTCTGCGTCCGCTCATTATCTGAGGAAAATACCTCCTCTGGTGTTCCCTCTTCCACGATCACCCCTCCGGCCATAAAGACGACCCTGTGGGAAATATCTCTGGCAAAGGCCATCTCATGTGTTACGATCACCATGGCAATATGGAGATCTGCCAGGGAGCGGATCACCTTCAACACCTCTCCCGTAAGCTCCGGATCGAGAGCTGAGGTAGGCTCATCAAAAAACAGGATCCTGGGCTTTAAGGCCAGGGCTCTTGCGATAGCAACCCTCTGGCACTGACCGCCGGAAAGCTGGTATGGATAGGCGTCTTCTTTATCTTCAAGTCCCATCTTTTTTAACAGCTCTCTGGCTTCTGAATAGACCTCCTCCTTATTGCGCTTCTGTACATGGATCGGCGCATCTGTGATATTTTTCATCACCGAAAAATGAGGAAACAGATTAAAATTCTGAAATACCAGACCATACTGGCTGCGGATTTCCTTTAATTCTGCAGGAGATGCATACTGAATGGAACCGGAATCATTTCCCCATACCGCCTTTTTTCCCAAATAAACCACCTCGCCCCGATCCATGGTTTCCAGCATGGTGGCACAGCGCAGGAGGGTTGATTTGCCGGAGCCTGAAGGGCCGATGATGGAAACGATCTCCCCGTCCTCCACGCTCATTGATATATCCTTTAATACCTTCAGATCGCCGAAGGACTTTTCCACATGATTTAATTCCAAAAGCTTCATTTTCCACATCCTCCTGTTTCTAACGGTAATACTCCAGCTTTTTTTCCATCCATTCCATGGTGCAGGCCACAATCAGATTGAAGATGTAATAGAAAAGGCCGGCTGCCACAAAGGGAATCATACTGGTCTGAGAGGATGCCAGCGCCTTTGCAACTGAAAACATCTCCACTACGCTTAGGGTAAACGCCAGCGACGTGTCTTTTACCAGGGTAATCACCTCATTGGTAATCGAGGGGAGGATCCGCTTGATCACCTGAGGCAGAATGATCTTAAAAAAGGTCTGGAACCGGCTGTAGCCCAGGATATAGGCCGCCTCATACTGTCCCTGAGGCATGGACTGAATGCCGCTGCGGTAAATTTCCGCAAAATAGGCGGCATAGTTAATCACAAACCCGATAAAGGTAGCCCAAAGACGGTAGCCGCTTCCTACACGGATGCCGAAAAGATAGTAAGGGCCAAAATAAACCACCATGAGCTGCAGCATCAGGGGCGTTCCCCTCATAATAGAAATGTAAACCTTAACCAGATTTCTAAGGAAACCGTTTTTCGTCATACGGCCAAAAGCCACTATGAGACCCAAAGGCAGAGAAAATACAAGCGTAACCACAAATATCTGTATGCTGGTTCCCATGCCTCCTGCTAACTGTGCAACCATCTGGGAAAGTGTCATTTTACCCATTTTAAACTACCTGCTTTCATTTTCCAATTGTCGTAATGTCCTTGCCAAACCATTTTTCAGAGATGGTCTTTAAGGTGCCGTCCGCAGCCATCTCCTCCAATGCGCCCTGGACTTTATCCTTTAACTCTGTGTTTCCCTTCTTAAAGCCGATCGCATACTCCTCTGCCGCCAGCGAATCCTCCAGTATAACAAAATCTGCGTTTCTCTGGCTGATCTGATATCCGGCCACAACTACATCCATGGCAATGGCGTCTACTGCGCCCTGCTCCAGATCCATAAAGGCTGTGTTGTAATCTGCGGTAGTAAGAAGCTGTGCAAAGGTGGCTGTCAGATCAGGAACCTCCTTTAAGGCTGCTTCCGCGGAGGAATCCACCTGACACTCCACTACCTTTCCTGCAAGGTCTGCCTGGCTTTTAATTCCGGAATCCCCTGCCACTACAAACACCTGAGAATTTTCCATGTAGGGCTCGCTCCATGTATATCCGTCCTCCCGGCCGGTCATGGTAAAGCCATTCCAGATACAGTCAATATTTCCCGACTCCAGTTCCATATCCTTTGCATCCCATGCGATAGGCTGGGGCTTATACTCCAGACCCAGGCGCTTTGCAGCCTCCTGTGCCAGCTCCAGGTCAAAGCCTGTATACTCGCCATCATCTCCCATAAATCCCATCGGCGGGAAATCCTGATCAAATCCCACGATCAGGGTACCGCCTTCTGCCTTTGTTTCTCCTTCTGCTTCAGCGGCTTTTTCTGTGGTCTCTGCTGCCTCTGTTTTTGCTTCTGTGGATTCAGCCTTTGTCTCAGCCGGTGCAGATGCGGCTCCACCGGAGCAGGCTGCCAGTGACATGGTCATTATAGATACAAGTGCGGCACATACAACTCTTTTTTTCATAATCGTTTCCTCCTCGATGGCGAGCCTTTGGCTTCCTGCTTTGAATCTCCATAAATCGTGTCGGCTCTTATTTGCTAATGTGTTATCATATTAGCATACTAAAGTGTTTTTGTAAAGGGGAAAATGAAAATTATTTCCTCTTCCGTACTTCCGAAGTTATTTTCCCGCAGCCTTTCCATGGTGGTGGAAGTGTGGTATCATGGTTTTTAGAAGAATGGAGTGAACGTAATGAAAATAGTAAGTCCTAAAACATTTATCGTTTCATTACTGCTTGGAATACTTGTTCTCTATAAAGTGTTGTCCATTGATGGCTTTACCGACATACTGTGGATTATCCTGATGGGATATTGGACCATAAGGGGAATGGAGGTTGCATTTTCACAGGAGTCGGCTGTTTTAATCTTTGCAGCGGGCTATGCAGTGTGGATTGCTCTGTATATTTCAAAGCATAAGAAAAAAGCGGTTGAAACCGGAAGTTGGGAAACTGGAAAATTAAATGCCGATAATGAACGGGCATGGAAGCTCTCAGATCTTTGTCATAATGTTATATATTTTATTGCCGCTGTGTTTCTGATCTTTTATTTTATTTTCGGGGATCCGATGATTTATATAAATAATTACAGGCTGAGGACAGCATTAGTGAAGGAATGGTAAGCCTGATATTTATGAATCACAGCAGAGTCGTTTCCAGTGTATGCAGATATCCTTCGTCTACAGGGTATTCATTAAATCTTGCTGTTAATGCTGCTTCTGATTTTGATCAATATGATAACTATTCAAGGATAGATTATGGAGATTTAATCGAGTTTGAAGTAACCCTGGAAGATGGAATTGTTAATCTGACAGCTGCTAAACCGGATATTTAGAGGGGATCCGCTGCGTATGAACCGTGGTAAAAATTTAAGGATGAGGGAATGAAATGAACGAATGGAATAAAGCTCAGGCAGGCTATTTATATGACGCCAACTATGACAGGGAAGTTGTGGAAAACAGAACGAAATGCGCTGATCTGTGCTATGAATTTAATCAGTGCAAACCATCGGATACAAAAAAACAGGCGGAAATTATAAAGAAAATAATTGGATGTATTAAAGGAGACTTTGTAATTACAGCGCCCTTTTACTGCGACTATGGGAGCAATATAACGATTGGGAATAATTTCTACACAAATCACAACTGCACAATATTGGATGGGGCTAAGGTTACCTTTGGCGATAACGTATTTATTGCTCCTAATGTTGTTTTTTCAACAGCTGGTCATGCCATAGATGCAGGGCAAAGAGCAAAGGGACTGGAAATCGCACTTCCAATTACTGTCGGTGACAATGTATGGATTGGTGCAAATGTATCTGTGCTGCCGGGAGTTTCGATCGGAAGCAATACAATAATAGGTGCTGGAAGCGTTGTTAATAAAGATATACCTGATGGAGTAATTGCCGCAGGCGTTCCCTGCAGGGTAATTCGCAGAATAACGGAGAAAGACAGACAAAAATATCCAGAGTATATAGAAATATAGCGAATTTTCTGGTTCACGGAATTGGGAATTGACTGGGCTGAAAGCTGAAATAGAAACAGGAAAGTCGAAAGTTGTAAGGTGACAGTGAAAATGAAATGTACAGTATTTTATGAGAGTTGGCAGCTGGAATGCTGTGGTAAAGCTTTTTCTATAGGTGATATAGTGAAGTGGTTCGTTTATAAAATAGAACGTGAACAGATACTTGCCCCTGTAGACCTCGGAACGATTGACTATTGTTATGAAGCTCATGATGAAAATTGGGAAAAATTATTTGTTCGAAAGGCTTTGAAAAGAAAATCGAAGATATGAGAGCAACAGGGTATATTGTTGAGTTAAATGAATGTTCAATCAGACATTCCAAACAGGAAGAAGTTACATTCAAATAGCTTCCGTTTTTGAAGCTGCCTTTTGGGTGCAGTATAGTCTGTAATATCTTAGCGTTTATTGATGTTATTATGTGGTATGATTTATAAGTAAAAAACAACAAATTGGAATTTTCACATATAAAATGGGAGTGGACAAAATGAGAATAAGTGGCATAAAGTTTAGAGAGACTTTATTAAGTCAAATGAAGGACTATCTGGATGGAAGAATCACGAAAGAAGAATATTACAATCAAGCAGAACCCTTTTATACTGAATACGCAAATACTTATGAAAATCCACTGTTTCACAAGTGCTTTATGGATAAAGTTCCAGACGCTTGTTTGCTTTATATTGATGAGCCTGGGCTTACTCCAGAAATAAAAGAATCGAGATTCCATGAAGCATTGCAGGAAGCGTATGTGACCTTGGAGAAACTGTGATGTGGCGTAGAGATTTTAATATAGTTGATTAAAATAATAAGGGACAGATGATACAAGAGGACATCATATTCCAGCTTATCAAATAATCAATCAAAGGAGGAAAACACATGCCCAAACACATTTTAGTAATCTCTACAAGCCCAAGAAAAGGCGGCAACTCAGAGACTCTTGCAAACGAATTTATCCGAGGAGCAGAGGAGTCAGGAAACCAGGTAGAAAAGATATGCTTATACGATAAAACCATCAGCTTCTGCAAAGGCTGTCTGACCTGCCTGAAAACCAGAACGTGTATCATCCATGATGATGCAGAAATCATTGCACAGAAAATGAAAACAGCAGATGTGCTGGTATTTGCCACTCCGGTTTACTATTATGAAATGAGCGGACAGATGAAGACCATGCTGGATCGTGCAAATCCGCTGTATGATTCTGATTATCAGTTCCGGGATGTTTATCTTTTGGCAGCGGCCGCGGAGGATGAGGATACCGCAGTTGAGGGAGCCGTACACGGACTTTCCGGTTGGATTGCCTGCTTCCCCAAATCCCGTCTGGCAGGAGTCGTATTCGGCGGCGGCGTTGGTGCAGTTGGTGAAATTGCAGGAAATCCAGCTCTTGAAAAGGCCTATGAAATGGGAAAAGCAGTCTGCTAGAATCTACGGAATATACATAGAAAAATGGATGCCGCAAAGTCCGGGCGGCATCCTCTTTTTCTTATATAGCGGTATTTATGCTAATCCTGATACACTACCTTTCCCTCACAGATGGTATACTTCACCTTTCCTGTCATAGACCGGCCCAAAAATGGGGTGTTGGATGCCTTTGATGCAAACTGATCTGCCGTCCATGTTTCATTTTCATCAAAAATAACAAGATCCGCAGGTGCGCCCTCGCAGATCCGGCCACAGTCCAGCTTGTATAATCTGGCCGGGTTTAAGCTCATCTTTTCCATCAGCTCCAGCAGGCTCAAATGGCCAGGCTTCACCAGTTGTTCAATTCCCAGAGAAAGGGCTGTTTCCAGTCCGATAATGCCGCTGGGAGCTTCTGTAAGGGGCTTATCCTTCTCCTCCTTACTGTGAGGCGCATGGTCTGTAGCGATCAGGTCAATGGTTCCGTCCTTTAAGCCGGCAATCAGCATCTGGCGATCCAATTCCGTACGCAGAGGAGGATTCATCTTCGCAAGAGTTCCGTGTTCCAGCACTGCTTCCTCGGTAAGCGTAAAGTGATGAGGCGTTACCTCAGCCCACACATCTGCCCCCAGCTTCTTTGCCAGACGCACCAGCTCTACGGAATAGCCAGAGCTGATATGCTGAACATCGATCCTGGCTCCTGTTTCCAGAGCGATCATACAGTCTCTTGCTACCAGGGAATCCTCTGCCAGAGAAGGGGAACCATAAATCCCAAGCTGATCGGATACAGCGCCATGGTTGATGCCGTTTTCACGGATAAATGATTTATCTTCCTCATGGAAGCTGATTACTGTATCCAGTCTGGCGGCCTCCTCCATAGCCTTAAGCACAAAGGGGCCGTCCATTAAGGGGATTCCGTCATCGGTAAAGCCGGCGGCTCCTGCAGCCAGCAGGCCCTCCATATCGGTCAGTTCTTCGCCCTTAAATCCCTTTGACACAGCGGCACAGCTGAGTACATGGATTCCTGTCTTTTTCCCCTCTTCAAGAACATAGCGCAGCGTTTCCTCATTATCAACTAACGGCTTTGTATTTGCCATACATACTACAGTAGTAAAGCCTCCTTTGGCAGCTGCAGCCGCTCCTGTATGAATATCCTCTTTATAGGTCAGGCCCGGATCTCTGAAATGGACATGAACATCCACCAGACCCGGAGCCGTCACCAGACCCGTTCCATCGATTATCTGTTCATATTCCGCTTCTGTTCTTCCTCCCAGCGTATCCGGAGGGCAGATTTCTCTGATGATTCCATCCTCAATCACAAGATCTGCTCTGCTGTCTGTCTTTCCCGCCGGATCCAGTACCCGGCTTCCCTTGATAAGTATCATATAACTGTTTCTTCCTTTCTTTTCCGCAATTTATACTATAACTGAAAGCTTTCCCCCTGACAACGAATTTCCATAATCTTTTCTGCATAGTCAGCTGCACAGGGCAGAGTCTTAAAACGCTCTGTCACGCCAAAATCTCCCCAGAAATGCATGGGAAACACAATATCAGCTCCCACCATATGCATAAAATCATCCATTCCCAGATAAAAGTCCTTTCCTTGCCGGGGATCCAGCAGCATAAAAGCCACATCAATATGATTTCCAGCTATTTTCAGAAGTTCACTGTGAAATGCTTCGCTCATTCGGAAGTTATATTCCTCCGGTTCACCCTCCCAGACCCAGTTATTCAGATCTCCTGCGTGATAAAGAACCTTTCCCTCTGCTTCAATCAGAAAGGCTACTCCCTCATCTGTAGATTTAAATGCTTTGACCGTTACAGGCACCTTTTCTCCTGTCTCCTTCTGAAAAGAAAATTCCTCTCCCGGCCCCAAAAAACTGGTCCGACACAAAAATTCCTCCGGAACTCTTTTTCTCCAGATATCGTCCGAAAGGACAAACCAGATTTTGGGATGATTCTCTGCCAGATCAAAAATTCCAGGCGAGAAATGATCTCCATGACGATGGCTGGCAAACACAATCAGCAGCTGATCTTGTCGGATTTCAGGGATCTCTCCCTCAAAATAATCAAAGAGCAACGCAATCTGCTCCATTTCCACCAGAAAACTGCTGTGGTGGATATAGGTAATCTTCATATTCTGCCTTCTCCTTTCGGATTATTTCACATAAAAACGCGGAATGTGTCTCATTACAAGCCTACCGCAACACACATTCCGCGTCAATACTTTATTACAGTTCCTTTCCGCACTCCGTACACATGCCGGCTACTGCCGCCATAGCTACCTCATCCTTCTTTACCATTTCATAAAGCCGGTAACCGCCGCTTAAATTCCAGGTCTTAAACCCAGCCTGATCCAGAATTCTCTGGGCCAGATAACCTCTTAAGCCGATCTGGCAGGTGATATATATATCCTTTTCCCGATCAAGCTCACCCATGCGTTCTCTTAAGGAATCCAGAGGAATATTGATAAACCCTGGTATCATACCTCTCTGGCACTCTTCCGGGGTACGCACATCCAGGCGCACTGCATCTTCCGGGATCCGATCCAGATCTTCCACATAGAACGGTTTCATAAGGCTCTCTATTACGTTTCCAATTACATATCCAGCCATATTTACCGGATCCTTTGCTGATGAAAATGGCGGAGCATACGCTAACTCCATCTCCTGCAGATCAAAGCCTGTAAGGCCAAAGCGAACTGCATTTGCCATATCATCAATACGTTTGTCTACACCCTTTCCGCCTACAATCTGTGCACCCAGAATACGGCCTGTATCCGGCTCAAACAAGGTCTTTACTGTCATCATCTCACCGCCGGGATAATATCCAGCCTGAGAAGCAGAGGTGGTGATTACCTTACAGAAAGCACGTCCCTGAGCCTGCAGGCTTTCTTCCTTTTCACCTGTCACAGCCACCGTAAGACCGAAAAATTTCATGATGGAGGTACCCTGACTGCCCTTATAAGCCGTTTTTCTTCCACAGAGATTATCTCCAACAATACGCCCCTGCTTATTGGCCGGGGAAGCCAGAGGAATCAGGACCTGTTTTCCGCTTACGATATGACGTACACTGGCTGCATCACCCAGAGCATAGACATCAGGCGCACTGGTTTCCATGTAGGAATTTACCAGGATTTCCCCTCTGGCTCCCAATTCAATTCCGCTGTCCTTTAAAAATCCGGTATCAGGACGTACTCCTATACTTAAGATAACCATATCAGCCGGGATTTTCCTTCCGTCCTTTAAGATTACTCCATCCTTGTCCATAGCAGTACAGGTCTGGCCCAGATAGAGGTCAATTCCCTGCGCGCGGATATAATTATGCACCTGATGAGCCATATCCATATCAATGGGGGGCATCACATGAGAAGCACCCTCTACAACTGTTACATGCACACCTCGTTCTGCAAGATTTTCTGCCATTTCCAGACCGATAAAGCCTGCTCCGATCACCGCACAGCTTCTGGGCGCAGTTTCCTTTATGTGGTCGTAGATACGATAGGTATCGGGAATATTTCTCAGGGTAAATACCTTATTTTCCTCGATTCCGGGAATTGCAGGACGGATGGGAGCTGCACCGGGAGACAGCACCAGACGGTCATAGCTTTCCTTATAGGTTTCCTCCCCATGACGTACTGTTACCGTCTTACCTACTGTATCTACCGCTGTAACCTCACTCTCTGTCCTCACGTCCACATTAAATCTCTGATGAAAACGCTCCGGTGTCTGCAGCTGCAAAGCCCCCTTATCTGTGATCACTCCTCCAACATAGTAAGGAAGGCCACAGTTTGCATAGGAAATATACTGCCCCCGTTCAAACATGATAATCTGTGCGTTTTCATCATTTCTGCGAAGTCTGGCTGCTGTGCCTGCTCCTCCTGCCACGCCTCCTACGATCAATACCTTCATATAGAATACCTCCTTTTTTATTTTTTCTCCAAAAGCCGTCTCACGTCTGCCTCCTGTTCATCAAACAACAGTTCTTTATTATAATGGTAATACCGTTCGCACTCATATTCCTTTAAAAACTCTATGCTGCAAGAACCTGTATTTAATGAGGTAATAAAAATAACCATCTCCTGACCATTTCCAAAGGCCGTTTCCATAAAGTCAAATGCGTGTTCCAATGCTTTCGCGCAGGCCTCCTTCTGATTCTCATAGCTGTCGCTGCACTCCATAAACTGCTCTCTGGTCCACTGCCAGGCCGCTTCTGCCTCATTTAAAGAAGCTCCCTTCATCTCCTGAACCCAGCTTTCTAACCGGGCAGCCACTCTGCGGTACCGCCTGTCCTCTCTCCGGTCTGACAGCCCGCTGTCCTTTCTGTGGATTCTGGTAAGCTCTGTCTCTTCCGCCACACTGGCCAGACGCACAGCCGGGACTACATCCTGAGAACAATCCAACTCCCGTTTAAATTCCTTTAAACGGGCCATCAAAAGTTCCATTTCCGCCTTATTTTCATAAAGCTCCCGGAAACCGTCCGTCAGCTTTGCAAGGAGCAGATCCACAACGCTGAGGCGCTCATCAAAAGGCGCCCGCTCCAGCCTTGTACATACCTCTTCCCGGATCACTCCTTTTAAGATTTCCTCTACCTGATACTCATTCTGATATTTATAATACAGTTCCAGGTAATTGGCAAAATCCTTTGCAACCGCCGGATGCTGGAGATACTGCCCTGCCACTTCCCGGTCTGCCCTTTTATCCAGATTTTCATAGACTGTAATGAGCTGGGACAGATCTTCCCAGCCTCTGGGCGTAACAAACCGCTTTCCATCCACGGTGGTCTCTACCTGGCAGAAATACTGGGGACGGATGTCCAGATAGGATAAAACGGCCGGATGGATATTCTGCGCATAGGCATATTCCTTCCATACCTTCAGATCCGGCTCTACGGTAATTTTTTTGATTCGATCCAGTGTTACCACGTCAAATTCCCGGACAGATTTATTGTACTCCGGCGGGTTTCCCGCTGCCACGATGATCCATCCCTCCGGTATCTTATGGGTTCCGAAGGTTTTGCACTGAAGAAACTGCAGCATGGCAGGAGCCAATGTCTCCGATACGCAGTTGATCTCGTCGATAAAAAGGATCCCTTCCTTAAGCCCTGTATCGCGGATCCTGTCATACACCGAAGCCACAATTTCGCTCATTGTGTACTCCGTCACCGCATATTCCTTTCCTCCGTAAACCTTATGTTCAATAAACGGAAGACCCACGGCGCTCTGCCTTGTATGGTGGGTAATGGTATAGGCAACCAGACCCAAACCGCATTCTCTGGCAATCTGCTCCATGATCTGGGTTTTTCCCACTCCCGGCGGGCCGATCAAAAGCACCGGCCGCTGGCGGATGGAGGGGATCACATATTCTCCGCAGTCATCCTTTAAAAGATAGGCTGCTGCGGTATCCTTTATCTCTTCCTTGGCTCGTTTAATATTCACTCTCTGTCCTTCTTTCTCTTCGAATCTCCCCCCGAAATCTCCATAAGCTGCTCCTCCTCCAGAACCACCTTCATCGCCCAGTCAGGCACTGATTCATCGGAATATAAATGTTCAATAAATACAAAGGCAGCATCATAAACCGGAGCCTGAACCGGATAGATTCCTTTTCCATCCGTAAAGTAGATCAGTCCCCGAAGCCTGTCTACCTCTCTTTTAGCCCGAAGCTCATTTACATATTCAAAGGCCGGGCGGAAATCTGTTCCTCCAAAGCCAGTAATCTGAAAATGCTCCATATAAGCCTTTAGATCCTCTGCACATTCAATCAGCACATCCGACTGCACCTTATCGTCACACTGCAAAATATGAATCCGTATCTTTCTGAAATAAGTATCTGACTCAGAAAGCACATCATATGTCTCCTCTAAAAACCTCTGAACCAGTTCCCCGGAACAGGACATACTGGTGTCAATAACAATCACAAAATCCTCAATCCGAAATACCTCTTTTGTTTCCAGAGGCTCGATCAAAGGCATATTTCCATAAAGGGACATTCCATAGGAATAAAAAACCGGATCAAAAGAGTCCGGATCCACCTCAATTTCCTCTTTAAGCACAGAAAAACGCCGGAGAAACTGACGGTAATCGTACCGCTCCCTGTTTTCTGCCCGAAGCATATCCTGAAGGCTTTCATTTTCCTGTGATTCATCCTGAGAACCCATAGTTTCCATCTGAGTCTGCATTTTTTCCCGTTTATCATTCCACTGGTTCTGGCGTGTAATGGCCTGACGGGAATTTTCATCCTGTTCCCAGAGATCATGGTCGTCCACCTTAAATTCTGCCTGAAGCTGTCCCAGTCTCCGTTCAGAAAGCTCCATCCGGCTTAAGACCCGGTAAATGCGCTCTGCCGTAAGAACCTTGCTGCCGGTTCTTCCCTGTTTGGGAATACCGTCTCTGCCATCCAGCCTTTCTGTCTGAATTTTGTTTTTCTCCTCCGGCTCCTCCATCTGCCGTTTCAGGCGCAGGTAGGTTTCGCGGCGAAGAGGGCTTTGAGGCACATGGACGCATTTCTGGTACAGGCCGTCGATCACCGCTTCCATCGCAATATCGCAGGCCAGATCCCACAGGTCCTTCTTTCGCCCCTTTCTTGTATACATATGGCAGAACAGGCAGTGAAACACCATATGCAGATAGGCACGGTTGACGCATACACGGCCCTTTTTATAGAGGTTTAAAAGAAATTCCGGATCATAAAAGATCACCGCCCCATCTATGGATATACCATTCCGGCCCCAATCTGCCTCAAACCCCAAGCTGCTTAAGGACACATCCAGAAAGTGCATATTTACATACAGCTCGCTTCTGGCCTGATACAAGATCCGGGTACAGATTCCAACCGTATCCAGTTCCTGAAGCTGTCTCTCTCTTACGGGATCAATCATAAAGAACCTTCTCCATCAGACGCTCCGGCCTCCATCTGCGACGCCTGGGCCTGCTCTGTCATCAGCCGGTGCTCTTCCTTAAGTTCCTCATACAGCTTATAAAAGCTCCATCCGCAGTTGTGCTCCGTCACAATGGCTTTTAAAGCGATCTTAGGCACCCCGGCTTTTCTTAACTGGTATAACAGGGTGTCGATCCGGCTGCTGGTAAAATCCTTCATCACCAGCATCTGTTCCGGGATCACAGGAAGAGGCTCATCCACGTTCTTTCGCTCCTGAAAGCCCGGCATGCCGGCCAGACAGCCTATGGTTTCCATGACCTGTTCCGGTTTTACATTGCGGATTTTCACACCCATACGCACCAGAACGCTCTTCATCATCATTTCATGCTTTTTCATTCCGGGATCATTCGTCCCATAATATAATACAAGCTCCACTGTCTTTCTCCTTTCCTGAGTTTCCTCATTTTACGCTGTGCTCTGGCAGTTGGTGTACAGGGCGACTTTGGAGGTCATTAGAAAATCTTAGAGGATTAAATTTTTCGTTAAGAGTCATATCAAACCTGTTTGAGCGCAGCGAGTTTTTGATATGGCTCTTGTTTTTAGAAAAATTTCAGCCTCTTAGTTTTTCTTATGACCGGAAACCGGAGCCCGGAACACCAGACTCCAGAGCACGGTGTAAAATGAGGAAACTCAAACCTTCGATTTATTTAAACAGCTCCTCACTGTCCATCATCAGCGTAAAGGGACCGTCATTTAAAAGCTCCACCTTCATATCAGCGCCAAACTGCCCTTTTTCCACCACGTCCGCCTGTTCCCGGCACCGGGCCAGAAAGTGCTCGTAGAGCTTTTCCGCCATCTGAGGTGCTCCTGCCTTTACAAAGCTGGGGCGGTTGCCCTTGCGGCAGTCTGCATAAAGGGTAAACTGGCTGATTACAAGAAGCTCTCCTCCCACATCCGCCAGACTTAAATTGGTTTTTCCATTCTCATCCTCAAAAATACGCAGGCGGCAGATTTTGTCTGCCATCTTTTCCGTCAGCTCTCTGGTATCCCCATCAGCCACGCCCAGAAGAATCAGAAGGCCTTTTCCAATTCTTCCCAAAAGTTCTCCGTCTACTGTAACACTTGCCTGGGTCACTCTCTGAACAACTGCTCTCATTTTCTCTCGTCCTCCTGTGTGTGATACATTCTCATCCTCTCCTGCACTTCTCCCGCGTTTTGCAAAGCACCGGAAAAAGAAAGAGCCAGCCGGTTCCATAAGGCCGCCGGCTGGCGCAGGTTTTATTTTTCTCCCGGAGCTCCGGGCTATTCTTCCTGCTGGTTTTTCGCAAAGGCTATGATGGCCTCATTTAACGAAAACATCTTTTTATCCAGCATATCTACCATATCCGCACAGTCTTTTAATTCCATCAGAAGGTTCTCCGGAGCGTTTCCTTCAAATTTGTAAGCAATTTTGTGCTCTAAACTGGCCCAGAAATCCATGGCAACGGAGCGGATCTGGATCTCCACTTTTGTTTCCACGGCTCCGTCTGAAAGGTAAACCGGCACAGTTACCACCATATGGTAGCTCTTATATCCGTTGGGCTTTGGATATTTGATATAGTCCTTTACATGAAGAACTGTAACATCCCTCTGCCCCGAAATAATCTGAGCGATCTGATAAATATCAGATGTAAAGGAGCAGATAATGCGGATACCCGCAATATCGCTCAAATACTCCTGCATATTTTCAATGCTTACCTCACGCCCGTCCTTTTTCAGTTTATTTACAATACTGTCCGCTGTCTTCAGCCTTGATTTAATATGCTCAATCGGATTGTAATCATACCTGTTTATGAACTCATTATTTAGGATTTCAATCTTTGTATTCATCTTTTTTAAGGCTGAATCATAGAGAAACATCACAGAACGCCACTGGTCGATCTGTTCGTTCGTTTTGGGGATATTGATCATTCCTATCCCTTCCTCTCCTACAGCTTCAGTCCCTTTAACAGATCCCCCAGGCCTGTGGTGGCTGAAGCGGTCTCTTTATAGTTGAAGGTTTCATGCTCTTCACGCGCAGTCTCCTGCTCGGCCAGAACCTTCATGCTCAGGCTGATCTTTCCGTCTGCAATGGAAAGGATCTTTACCTTTACGGTCTGTCCTTCCTTGAGAACAGCTCCCGGATGCTTGATGCGCTGGGTACTGATCTGGGAAATATGCACAAGTCCGTCTACGCCCTCTGCCAGCTTCACAAAAGCGCCGTAATCCTTTAAGCTGTCTACGGTGCCCTCTACTACATCACCCGGCTTAAACTGAGCCAGACGCTCTTTGCGGGCCTCTTCCCTCTTCTGGCGTTCCACCTGACGGCCAGACAGAACCAGTCTCTTCTTTTCCGGATCTACTGTAATGATCACAGCCTCCACATGCTTGCCCTGCCAGTCCTCCAGCTTTTCTACATAATCCGCTGACAGCTGAGACGCCGGGATAAATGCTCTTACCTCATCTACAAAGGCAACAACCCCGCCCTTTACAGCCTCGGAAATCTTTACCTTGAGAACGGTCTTATCCTCCATCATCTGAGCAAACTCAGCCCACTTCTGTCCTTCAGCGCTGTCGTCTTCCGGCATATCTCTTCTCTGATCCAGAGCCGCATAGGAAGCCTCCAGTTCAGCCGCATAATCCTCCATGGTTTCAACAGGCTCCTCTGCCTTAACCTCTGTCTCCAATTCCTTATTCATGTCTTCGCTCATGTTCTTCTCCTCACCTTCCGCTTTTCATTCCCTGTCTCAGTCTGTTTTGATCCTTTCAGACTGTCTGGATATTCAGCTTTTTACATTATATCAGCAAACCACCTGATATTTCTATACTTTTTCAGAAAAATTATTCCTGTTTTTTATTTTTGCTGTTTTTTCCTTTGTACCGGAAAGTTTCCTGTGCTATATTTTAGGAAGAACACTTGCATTTATTTCATAAGGAGGATATTTTCATGATCGATCTTTTAGATCTTCATACACATACCATCGCCAGCGGCCATGCCTACAACACGCTTTATGAAATGGCCCAGTCCGCTGCCGAAAAAGGACTAGCCCTTTACGGCTGTTCCGAACACGCTCCCGCTATGCCCGGAAGCTGCCACAAATTCTATTTCAGTAATTTTGACGTGATCCCCAGAGTGATCCGTGGAATCCCGGTTTTAATGGGAACCGAGCTGAACATTCTTGATCATACAGGACGAGTAGACTTAGAGGATCATTACCTGCAAAAAATAGATTACGCGATTGCCAGCCTCCACACCCCCTGTATCGACAATCACGGCACTGTATCCGACTATACAAATGCCTATCTGGGCGTCATGGAGAACCCTCTGATCCACATCATCGGCCATCCCGATGATTCCCGCCTGCCTGCCGACTGGACCGCAGTAGCTGCTGCGGCTGCAAAGCATCATAAACTCCTGGAACTCAACAGCCACTCTCTTGCTCCCAACTCTTCCAGAAAAGGTGCCAGAGAAAATTATGAACAGCTGCTGACTGCCTGTATGCGCTATGGGACCTCTATCATTATAGACAGCGACGCACACTGTGAAAATGATGTGGGAAACCACGAAATGGCCCACAGGCTTTTAGCTGATCTCCATTTTCCCGAGGAACTGGTAGTAAATACCTCTCTCTCAAAAGCCGCAGCCTTTATCCCGTCTCTGGACCGGCTTTTAAAGGAAGAACCGGAGCTTTTTTATAACGCATTATCTCATCCTCAGGGAGGAAACAACCGAACATGATCAACTTTTTAAATCTGGAATACTTTCTGGCAGCTGCCGAAGAGCTGAATTTTACGCGGGCCGCCAAACGGCTCTATATTTCCCAGCAGTCCTTAAGCAATCACATTTCCAATATGGAAAAGGAATTTGACGTTGTCCTTTTTAACCGCACTTCCCCGCTGACTTTGACCTATGCGGGGCAGGCCCTAAAGGTTCGGGCCAGAGAACTTTTGGATTTAAAGGATGAAACCTACCGGGAAATCGCTGATATCAAGGATTTCTCCACCGGCCAGCTTTCCATCGGCGTTTCGCACACAAGAGGCCGTTTTATCCTGCCGGAAATCCTTCCTACCTACCAGTCTGAATTTCCGGGCATCGAACTTCATCTGATCGAAGGCAATTCAAGCGAACTGGCAAATGACCTCCTCCATGGAACCATCGACCTGATGATCGATCTGCTTCCCTTTACGGCAGAAAATGTAGACACCGTACCCATCTGCCAGGAGGAGATCCTTCTGGTGGTTCCGGATGAAGTCCTGAAAAAAGCCCATCCCGATGGGTGGGATGAGCTTCGCAAAAAGATGGAGCAGGGCGCCGATGTACGTCTCCTTGAAAACTGCCCCTTTGTACTTTTAAATAAGGGAAATCGGGTGCGCACCATTGCAGATGAAATTTTTGAAGATGCTCAGGTAACTCCCCATATCGCTCTGGAGACGGAAAACATAGAAACGGCACTTGCACTCAGCGTCAAGGGAATGGGGATCACCTTTTATCCCCGGATGTTCATGTCCCCGGATCATGCCGCAAATACCAACAAAAATCCCCTGACCCATCAGACGGGGCTGAATCTCTATCCATTAAACTACTCCCGGGCCCACGGCACTCTGGGGCTGGGCTACCACAAGGGACACTATATGTCCAGGGCAACCCATGAGTTTATCAGGATTGCGTTGGAGAGGATTCCTTACAAGAATGACTGAAGCTGATGTTTTTATCTGTTTTGCCTTGACATCAAAAGCAGAACTCCTTATAATATAAACAGTAATTATTATCATTATTATATTAGAAGGAGACGCCTATGAAAGTTTTAAAGTATAGCCGTCAGAGGGAAGCCATCAAAGCCAGCTTGATGAACCGGTGCGATCATCCAACGGCAGACGCCCTATACGCCAGCATTCGGGAGGAATTTCCCAATATCAGCCTGGGAACCGTTTATCGGAACTTAAATCTGCTGGTGGAGACGGGCGAGATCCGTAAATTAAGCTGCGGAAGCGGAGCAGACCACTATGACGGCGATGTATCGCCCCACTACCATTTTGTATGCAGAGAATGCGGCCATGTCTATGATATGGATATTCAGGAAATGGATGAATTAAATGCAGCAGTCCAGAGCCATGCGCCGGGACATATTGATTCTCATTCCATTCTGTTTTTTGGCCAGTGCCAGTCCTGTATGGATATGGAAAATCCAAAAAAAGATCAAAAAACTATTGACAAAACAGCATAAATCATTTATATTGATATCAGTAATCATTACTATTATTGATTCGCAATGTTAACAGGGTTCCGGGGCATCCCCGGTTCCCACACACTATATAATAAAGGAGATCAAGACTATGAAGAAATGGGTTTGTACAGTTTGTGGTTACGTTTATGAGGGTGAGCAGGCTCCTGAGAAATGTCCTCAGTGCGGCGTTCCTGCTTCCAAGTTCAAGGAGCAGGCTGCTGATCAGATGGCTTGGGCTTGCGAGCATGAGGTTGGCGTTGCTCAGGGTTCCCCTGAGGATATCATGGCTGACTTAAGAGCTAACTTTGAGGGTGAGTGCTCTGAGGTTGGTATGTACCTGGCTATGTCCAGAGTCGCTCACAGAGAGGGCTATCCTGAGATTGGCCTGTACTGGGAGAAGGCTGCTCTGGAAGAGGCTGAGCATGCTGCTAAGTTTGCTGAACTCTTAGGCGAGGTTGTTACAAGCTCCACCAAGAAGAACCTGGAGATGAGAGTTGCTGCTGAGAACGGCGCTACTGCCGGCAAGTTCGATCTGGCTAAGAGAGCTAAGGCTGCTAACCTGGATGCAATCCATGACACTGTTCATGAGATGGCTAAGGATGAGGCTAGACACGGCAGAGCATTTGAGGGTCTGTTAAAGAGATACTTTGGCTAATTAAAATTCGATAAACCTGATATCTGAGAGGGAAAGGATTCGTCTTTTCCCTCTTTCTTCATTTTCCAGCATCCATGCTGTATACTGTTATTTCCCTCCTCTTCGCCTTCCATCACCTAATAGACAAACGTTCTGTTTGGGGTTACAATAGAATTGGTGGATCGTGATATATGCGTTTTCACTGAACATATCATTTTTCAGCGCCTCATCACTCCTTTATGGCGCTACAGGAGGTTTTTTGTGAGTCACTCAAGTACAACCCATCGGGATTCCTGGAAGTCCAACTGGGGGTTCGTCCTGGCCTGCATCGGCTCTGCAGTAGGCATGGGCAATATCTGGATGTTCCCCACCAGGGTCTCAAAGTACGGAGGCGGCACCTTCTTGCTGCCCTATTTTCTTTTTGTAATCATCATTGGTCTTTCCGGCGTCATCGGTGAAATGGCATTCGGGCGGGCCACCCGTTCCGGCCCCATCGGAGCCTTTGGCCAGGCCATAGCAAGCCGCGGGAAAAATCCCAAGATCGGACAGGCGATCGGCTATCTTCCCGTGATCGGATCTCTGGCTCTGGCGATTGGTTATTCTGTCATCGTTGGCTGGATCCTCAAATACGCTGCAGGTTCCCTTACCGGCTCGGTGCTGGCCCAAGCAGATATTGAAGGCTTCGGACAAGCCTTTGGGCAGATGGCAGCTCCCTTTGGCAATAACTTCTGGCAGACTGTAGGCATCGTAATAACCTTTATCATCATGGTCTGTGGTATTTCAGGAGGGATTGAAAAAATCAATAAGGTTATTATGCCCCTGTTCTTTTTCCTGTTTTTGGGGCTGGCTGTATATATGGCTTTCCAGCCGGGAGCGGCAGAAGGATATCGTTACATCTTTCGTATTGAACCGGAAGGACTGGCAGATCCCATGACCTGGGTTTTTGCCCTTGGACAGGCATTTTTCTCCCTGTCTCTGGCAGGAAACGGCACTCTGATCTACGGCTCCTATTTAAAAGACAGCGAGGATGTTACCAGTGCAGCCCGCAAAGTGGCCTTCTTTGACACTATGGCCGCTCTTCTTGCAGCCCTTGTTATCATTCCCGCCATGGCTACCACCGGTTCTCAGTTAAATGAAGGCGGTCCCGGACTTATCTTTATTTATCTGCCCAACCTGTTTAAATCCATGCCCGGGAGCCGCATCCTGGTAATCGTTTTCTTTACAGCCGTATTTTTTGCCGGTATTTCATCCATTATCAACCTGTTTGAAGCTCCTATTGCCACTTTGGAACAGCATTTTAAACTGAGCCGCCGTGTATCTGTCACTATTGCTGCATCGCTGGCTCTCGCAGTAGGCCTTTGCATCCAGGGAATCGTATCCGGCTGGATGGACTTCGTTTCTATCTATATCTGTCCATTGGGCGCCGGCCTGGCAGGAATCATGTTTTTCTGGGTATATGGCAGCGATTTTGCAAAAAAAGAAGCGGAAAAGGGCCGCCCAAAACCCCTTGGTCCCTGGTTCCGCTTTATGACCGCCTATGTCTTCTGCGGACTTACCATCGCAGTATTTATACTGGGAATTATCTTCGGAGGCATTGGCTGATACAAAAGAGAGGTATCTAAAATGAATCAATTTCCATCACAGGGACAGACGGGATCAGCTTCCAATGTCCCTGCAAATCCCCTGGGCACTCTGCCTATTAACCAGCTTTTAGCCCGCTTTGCCATTCCCAGCATCATAGCCATGCTGGTCAGTGCCCTGTATAATATCGTAGATCAGTTTTTTATCGGCCGCAGTGTGGGAATGCTTGGAAATGCTGCTACCAATGTTGCATTTCCTCTAACCATCACCTGTACCGCCCTTTCCCTGATGTTTGGCATCGGCGGCGCAGCTAACTTTAATCTTTCCATGGGCCATGGCGAACGGGAAGATGCTGCCCGTTATGCGGGAAATGCTGTTTTTATGCTGTTTTTTACAGGATTGATCCTCTGCCTGGGAGTACGCTTATTTTTAAAGCCTCTCATGATAGCCTTTGGAGCCACAGAAGAAGTTTTAGATTACTCTCTTGTATACACAGGCATTACTTCCCTTGGTTTTCCATTCCTGATCCTTACTACTGGAGGCTCTAACCTGATCCGGGCAGACGGAAGTCCCCGTTTCTCCATGGTCTGCACACTTACAGGCGCACTGATCAACACGATCTTAGACCCTTTGTTTATCTTTACTTTTCATATGGGAATGGCCGGTGCTGCTCTGGCAACCATTATCGGCCAG
The DNA here is from genome assembly GCF_001517625.2 of Clostridium sp. AT4. Taxonomy (GTDB): domain Bacteria; phylum Bacillota; class Clostridia; order Lachnospirales; family Lachnospiraceae; genus Enterocloster. The sequence goes on from NZ_LN999827.1 coordinate 443,042, forward strand.
ATTGTATCCGGTATCATGGTAATCATCTATCTGACCCGCTTTAAAACAGTCCATTTGACATTTGACTACCTTCGTCCCATTCCTTCCCACATTAAAGCGATCATATCCCTGGGAATGGCACCCTTCTTTAACCAAATTGCAATGATGGTGGTACAGATTGTTATGAATAATGTACTTCGCTATTACGGCGGACAGTCTCATTACGGCAGTGAGATTCCTCTTGCCTGTGCCGGGATCATCAGCAAGGTAAACATGATCTTCTTCTCCCTGGTCATCGGTCTTTCCCAGGGACTGCAGCCCATTGTCAGCTTTAACTACGGAGCAGGAAAATACCGCCGTGTACGTTCCGCCTATCTGAAAGCAGTATGTATCGCCACCTGTATTTCCTCTGTATCCTTTTTATGCTTTCAGCTGATCCCCAGACAGATCATCTCCATTTTCGGTTCAGGAAGTGAGGAATATTTCCGCTTTGCAGAGCAGTATTTCCGTATTTTCCTTTTCTTTACATTTTTAAATGGCCTTCAGCCCATTACGGCCAACTATTTTACCTCCATTGGAAAGGCAGGTACGGGTATATTTATATCCCTCACACGCCAGATTATCTTCCTTCTGCCTCTAATCCTCATTCTTCCTATGTTCTTAGGAATTGAGGGCGTTATGTACTCGGCTCCTGTGGCAGATCTGATGGCCGCTGTTTTGGCAGTCTTCTTTGTGTCCAGAGAGCTAAAGCGAATGAAACAGATGGAGCATCTGTCTGAAGCATAAAATCCACACAGCCCCGACAGTATCATTGTATATCTGCCGGGGCTGTATGGATTTTACATTTATCTGACTATAGCTGTTTTAAAAGCTGTTCATACCGTTCCCGGTTTTCCCTGGGAATCTTAAGGGCATCCATCGCCTGACCGGAGGACCAGCTCATGGTCTCCATCAGATTGCGGATGGAGGAAAGAAGACCATGTTCCATGCCCTGTTCCAGCCCCTGCTCCAATCCTTTTTCCATTCCCCTGTCTTCAATTCCTTTACTAAGATTACACATGAGCGATACCTCCCGTTCTAAATCCCTTGTCATCTTAACTGAAAAATCTTCCTCTAAAATATGTTTCTTCTTCTGCGGATCCTGCTCATCAGAAAGAAGGACATCTAAAAGCTTTATAATACCTGAATAATGTTCATTCTCTGAGTCTCCCAGACAGATTATAACTGCCGTCATCAGGTCATAATTTTCCTTCTTCTCCTTTTCCTCTCCTACCATGCACTCTTCTGTAATCGAATATCGGTTAATCGTATTTTTCCGCCGTTTAGGTGGATTCATACAGATCCAGATCGAGTAAACCTTGCATATCTTTTCATAGTGTCCATCTGTAAATTCTGACCCGTACTGCGAAGAAATCATTCGGCTGCAATAATAAATTCCTCTTTTGATAATCGGATATCCCGGATAAAAATCATTCTGCGCTTCCACATTGATAATCAAGCGGATCGGCTCTCCTGTACCGGGTACTGCTGCAAGGAAGCGTATATCATAGGTAATTGTTCCTTCTTCCAGTCTGGCATCTTCTGTACTCATTCCCCGAATCGTATCGGAACCATTCGCGGACCGTTCATCCGAATTTACTGCTGTATGGGCAATCTGCGGTTCCCCTTCAATATAATACTCTGCAATGTCCTTAACACTGCATTCTCTATATTCCTCAATACAGCTTTTCATAATCCAGGCTAAAATCTCTTTATTAGCCAGAAGCCGTTTACAGGCCGCGTCATAAGATGCCTTATCTGCAGCAAAATCCAGATTTCTTGCTAAAGTATTTTCTGTTTTCACTTGCCTGCATCCCCTTTCAACCGTTTTCCTTCTTAAATTCTACCATACTATCAATATCCACGCCAGACTATGAAAACGAAATTTAAATTTTTTAAAAAAAGCTGTTGACAAAACAGCATAAATCATTTATATTGATATCAGTAATCATTACTATTATTGATTCGCAATGTTAACAGGGTTCCGGGGCATCTCCGGTTCCCACACACTATATAATAAAGGAGATCAAGACTATGAAGAAATGGGTTTGTACAGTTTGCGGTTACGTTTATGAGGGTGAGCAGGCTCCTGAGAAATGTCCTCAGTGCGGCGTTCCTGCTTCCAAGTTCAAGGAGCAGGCTGCTGATCAGATGGCTTGGGCTTGCGAGCATGAGGTTGGCGTTGCTCAGGGTTCCCCTGAGGATATCATGGCTGATTTAAGAGCTAACTTTGAGGGCGAGTGCTCTGAGGTTGGTATGTACCTGGCTATGTCCAGAGTCGCTCACAGAGAGGGCTATCCTGAGATCGGCCTGTACTGGGAGAAGGCTGCTCTGGAAGAGGCTGAGCATGCTGCTAAGTTTGCTGAACTCTTAGGCGAGGTTGTTACAAGCTCCACTAAGAAGAACCTGGAGATGAGAGTTGCTGCTGAGAACGGCGCTACTGCCGGCAAGTTCGACCTGGCTAAGAGAGCTAAGGCTGCTAACCTGGATGCAATCCATGACACTGTTCATGAGATGGCTAAGGATGAGGCTCGTCACGGAAAGGCATTTGAAGGTCTGTTAAAGAGATACTTTGGCTAATACTTCCATAATCATTACACACTCTCACTGATAATCCCAGCTGAATCATAAAGCCGCAGTCTATCTGCCTTTTACAAAAAGGGGCTGTCGGTTAATATGATATGCTCTCTTCTAGGTAGACAAGTAAAATAATAAAAACTTGTCACTTAGGAGGGAGCATATTTTATGTCTAAAAAAATATCCGTTGAGGATAAGATATATGTTGTAAATCTATATTGGGACAAAAAAAGAAAACCAATATCAAATTGCGTCTATGTTTGGTGTCAGTATAGCATCTATCCAACAATGGATTTGAAATTATGGATCTATGGGAACAAATGCATTCACATTGAATGGGAATAAGAAATATTCTAAAAAATTGAAACAACAAGCAGTTTTGAATTATTTAGCAGACTTAGGTTCTCAAGATGATATTTATAAAAATACGGAATTCGTTTAAAATCCAAGTTGCAAATCTAAATAAAGAAGTATAATGATCATGAAGAATTAAAATCTTCTGGAACCGGAGGAAACATAATCATGACCAAAGAAAAAAACATATTTGAAGAACGGGTTGAAATAGTACAATACTGTATCGCACATGACCACAATTATGCTAAATCAACAGAACAATATCAGGTGTCCTATTAACAGGCACGCAATTATACTGTGAAATATGAAGCAAGCGGAGTAGAAGCTTTAATAGATAACCGTAGCAAATGAAAAAGTCCTGATGAGATGAGTGAGTTGGAAAAGCTACGTGCTGAAGTTAAGATTTTAAGAGTAGAAAAAGAACGGGGCTGAGCCTGATTCGGTATAATCATATATATCAGGCAATCAAAAAAATAATTTTTAAAAAAGTCCATACAATTTCATTGGGGTAAGTATGGACTTTTTTGCCCTCTTAAATATAAGAGCCTGCGAGACTTTTTCTGTAAAATAACCATCACAAGGTCCTTCTATGATAAAATAAATATCATTAGGAGGGCCTTTTATTATGGCAAGACAAAAGAAACCTGTACACAGAGTACAAATGACCGATGGAAAAAGAAATATCATTCGTCAGCTTCTCGAAGAATACGATATTGAGACTGCTGAAGATATCCAGGATGCTCTTAAAGATCTCCTTGGTGGCACCATCAAGGAAATGATGGAGGCAGAAATGGATGACCATCTCGGATATGAGAAATCCGAGCGTTCTGACAACGACGATTATCGAAACGGCTATAAACGCAAGCAGGTAAACAGTCGGTATGGTTCTATGGAAATCGAAGTACCACAAGATCGAAAGTCCACCTTTGAACCACAGGTTGTCAAAAAGCGTCAGAAGGATATTTCTGACATTGACCAGAAGATTATCTCCATGTATGCCAAAGGAATGACTACACGCCAAATTTCGGAAACGATTGAAGATATCTATGGCTTTGAAACATCTGAGAGTTTTATTTCTGATGTAACAGATAAGATACTTCCGCAGATTGAAGACTGGCAGAAGCGACCGCTAGACGACGTGTATCCGATTGTTTACATTGATGCTATCCACTATTCTGGGCGGGACAACGGAGTGATACGTAAACTTGCAGCCTATGTAATTCTGGGCATTAACACAGAGGGCAAAAAGGAAGTATTGACCATCACGATTGGCGACAATGAAAGTGCGAAATACTGGCTTTCTGTCTTAAATGAACTAAAAAATCGAGGGGTTAAAGATATCCTGATTATCTGTGCAGACGGCCTTACAGGCATTAAAGAAGCGATTTCGGCGGCATTTCCAAAGACAGAATATCAGAGGTGTATTGTCCATCAGGTAAGAAATACGCTGAAATACGTTCCGGATAAAGACAGGAAAGCTTTCGCTGCAGATTTAAAAACCATCTATCAGGCTGCTGATGAGCAGAAGGCTCTGGCTGCTTTAGACCGTGTGACAGAAAAATGGAGTCCGAAATATCCGAATTCCATGAAACGCTGGAAGGACAACTGGGATGCTGTTTCTCCGATTTTTAAGTTTTCAACCACTGTCCGGAAGGTCATTTATACAACAAATGCGATAGAATCACTGAACTCCACATACCGGAAACTGAACCGTCAGAGAAGCGTATTTCCAAGTGATACAGCGCTGTTAAAAGCCTTATATCTGGCCACTTTCGAGGCTACTAAGAAATGGGCAACTACCATCCGGGACTGGGGCCAGGTCTATGGGGAGTTGAGTATCATGTACGAAGGACGACTTCCAGAATAAGTAAAAACATAGTCTAAGACAGGCGGCCAGCCGCCTGCTCTTGACATGCCTGGCAGTAACTGTTATATATAAAACAAGGGTGAAAAGCCTGATTTGTAAGCTTCTCACCATTCATTATCATAGAAGAATCTAATTTACAGAGATTTTCTCATAGTCTCAAATATAATTTTTATAGCTGAAAAAGTAACAGATATAGGAATAATTTTCCCTTAAGTTTATGATGTTGACCACAGCAGGTTCTAAGACGTTTCTCTTTATTTCATCGTAAGTCCGCTTCCGGAATCATCTCTGCCAGTAATAATAGACTTCATGAGTGCACTGATCCATGGTGTTTAGTCCTCCTATTTGAAAAAAGCTATTATTTTTCTCAAGTATACACTAATAATGGATTTAGTGAAAGGTGAGCGGTTTGACCTTTACATCATATCTGCCTTCTCATGCTCTTGTATGTACTTTTTAACTGTGCTTCATTTATTCTCACCGTAACTTTGGTAGATACCGATGATGGCATTACCATTGTCACCCCAATCAGGGAAGGCAGCACCCTGCATCTACCTGTTTGATTCTCCCCACCAGACGTTTTTGCTTCCCAAAGGCCATGGTAAGCGATGAGGTACTGCGGGATTTTCTGAAGGAAAAGTTACCAATCAAAAAATAGAGTGTTTTAAAAAAATAACACAAGACACAATTTCTTATGATATAAAACAGGCTACTGCAAAAGGCACCTATCACACAAATTCCCCTCCTAAGTAAACAAGCTTATCATTTCACCTATCTACCTAGAAGGGAGCATTTCATTTTACAAAAAATGTAAGTTAGTTGTCTTTTCTTAAATAATTCTCACATCAATAAAACCTCGTTCTTCTGCAAGAGAAGAAAGCTTTTCCATATATGATACAGTGGGAATTGGTTTCCTTTCCCATCCCCCCCGTACGCCAACCGGACGAAAACGAATTAGTTTTAATAGTGTTTTTTTAATCTCATCCATACCAAGGGTATCCGCAATTCCACAGATACATTCTTCTGCATCCACTTCTCCCTCCACACATACAATGCGGATTTCTGTCAGCTTTCCCAATGCTGCAATCCTCTGAAGATTTTCCCTCAATACATCATTTGTGCCACCTGTCAATGCACGAAAGCATTCCCCAGACCATGCCTTCACATCTAGCATAACACCGTCACAGTAATCCATCACCTGATGATTCCACACTGGGATTGTACCATTACAATCCATCAGACAACTCAGATTTTTTTCTTTGCATGCTTGAAATAATTTTATGAGAAAATCCATGTATAAGCTGCATTCTCCGCCAGACACGGTAATCCCCCGGATAAAAGGCATGCTACTACTCACCTTACCCATAATTTGGGAAACTGTCATCCACTTTACCTTAGGCGAGCTTTGATGTGAGCAGACTGAAATACAGGCATCGCACCCAATACATCTTTCTTCATTCCAAACAACCATTTCGTTCTCCATTGAAAGTGCTTTTGGCGGGCAACTTTCTATACATACACCGCAATTCAGACAAATCTTCTGCGTTTCCGGATTATGGCAATAATGGCAGGCAATATTACACCCTTGAAGAAAGATAACTGTCCGATTCCCTGGACCATCTACCAAAGAATACTCCAAAATCCTGTTGACAGGAACACTCTTTTTAGTCCAAAACTGCTTCTCATTCATTAGTACGAACCTTTCTTTGATTCAAGCGATTAAGCTTATAATTACTACTTCCATTTTGAATCGTATCCTGCAACACAACCTCTCCCTGATCATATTTTTCAATATCACTGCGTTTTACAAGATATCCAGTAATACGAACAAGATCACTGTCAGACTGATAAATGGCAAGATATTTATCCCCTTCTAAAAATGCACCTTTTATTATATCCAGAACTGCTGCCGGATTCCTTTTAGCTGTTTCCTCAAAAGGAAAAATATCTGAACAACCTGTAGGAAAAAACTTGTGAAAACGTGCACTATGTCTTAGATGTGCATATAAGCTATCCGGTTCGTCTCCAACCACAATCCGAACACCAGAGGTCACACCTGTATCTGTAGAAAGGCCCGCCTGTGCATGCAGTAGATAATGTCCACCAGAAACCTCACAATATTTCGCCGGATATGATGCGGCAAAATCTGAAATGATCTTCATAATCTTTTCTGCAAGATCATCTGCCTCTGGATCGTTTCCGTAACGCTTTCCGCTCTCTCTCATCAGATAGTTCACACCATCGCATAAACCTGCCACACCAAACATAGCTGTAAAATTCTCTCTCTCAATCAATCCTTCCTTTACCAAAAAAGAACTTTGGAAGAAACCTGACTTATCTACTAAGAAACGAATTCTTTCATCCATATATTGACCAAGCCCCAAAAGGGCCTCTGGAAGAATCTCATTCAGAAATTGCTCCGTACTGTCAGCCATTTTAGCAAGACGCGGAATCACTACTCTTGATAAAATATAGGATCCCCCCCGCAAAGGCAGTATATTGTAGCAACTGGAAACGCCATAATCCCAGTATGTGTTTTTATGCAACTGATGATTAGCAATAGCTGGGTTAGCACAATTCAGTGCACATAAAATCGCCTTTTCCATAAGTTCATCTGGCGTATTCTCCAGATCATACTTTATGGTAATATTAGGAACTGCATTTTGAAGTTCCTGTTCACACTCCAAAAAAAGCCTCGTAGCCCGTAAATCTGTCGGCCCCAAATTTGCATGGCAATAGCCATCTGCAATCGTACGATCAATGTAATTTAAAAACAGTTTAAACTTATTTTTTACCTCCTCATCACTCAAACCGTCTAGAAATGGATTTAACAAGGTATCCACATTTCCAATATAAACAGGCATTGTGGTAATAGATGGGATATGGTAATAGAGTGTAAGCAAAGCAAAAATTGCTTCATCCAAATTCTTAGGAGGAGTTATTTTTAAAAATCTACTTCCCTGTTTCATGAATCTTTCAAAATCCACCATAACATAACGAGGTCTGTAAGGAGCACTTCCTTCATTCATATCACATAAAGCTCTGGTTTTAAAATATTTTTCAAACTTTTCCGGGATATCTAACACATCAAGACTATCTTCAGCCTGTCTAGCCAATTGAATCAGTTTCTGGCGATAAGTCAACTGCTTCGATGTTAAGATATCATATGTAGCCTTTGCCAATCTTTCTTTATCCATAAATTCTCCTTCCTAAACATCCATATACCTCAAACTATGTCATTACAGAGTTCTGCTTCTTTCAAAAACTTTTTAATTCGCAAAATCCCATTACTCTGCTGTAGAAAACATTCCCTCCTTCAAAAACGAATATACCTGCTGATGCAGACATATTCAAACATAAAAATTTATTAGAATTTCCCAAGTTTCTTTTGTGACTCCAAGCGGCTGATGGACGCCTCAATTGACATTCTAGCATAGATAGCAGCTACCTCTGCATTACGCTCCTCAATGGCCTCCAACATTTTCCCATGATAATAAATCGCGTTCTGTGGTCCTATTTTATGATACATCTGATCCTGATTTGCCTCAAAAATATCCGTAAACGTTTTTGAAATCTGAATAATCATTGGATTTCTTGTCCCAATTGCAATGATATCATGAAAGCGCTGGTCTATTGCCCGGAATTTCTGCATATTATCCTTCATATCTACCATTTCCTGATAATTTTGCTTCAGAAGTTCTATTTCTTCATCTGTTGCGTATTTCAGAAACAGTTCTACATTATAAGAATCAAACATCTTTCGAAATTCAAGAATCTTAAGCATATAATCTGCATCTGCACCCAAAATAGCTGCACTCATAAAGGACATATTATCCTTTTGCTCTACATATGTTCCTGATCCTCGCACTTTATTCAAAACAGACATGGTTACCAGACGTTCAATTGCCTCTCTTACTGCAACCCGACTTACCCCTATACTCTCGACTAGTTGAACCTCTGTTGCTATTTTGTCACCTGGCTTCCATATTCCAGAACGAATTTGATCTACTATGTAATCATAGGCAATCTCCGAAGCTTGATTTTTATACATGATATCCCCTCCTACTTATTCTCCTTCGTATACAAATAAACCATTCTTTCCGTAAATCTTGGTCGTCAGATGTTTCCTTATTTCAATTTTGTTCTCCTGCTAGATTTCTTTTAATTTTTCAATGAACAGTTTTATACAGATATCCCAGTAAATCCAATCGTGAAGTCCATGATTCCCATAAAATTGTGTTTCAAATCCACAGTCCTTTAGTTTCTCATAAAACTTTCGATTCATCCTATAATTATTTGTATCTTCCTCACCGCAAGTCACAAATGCAAATGGCTTCTGTTGAAGCTCTCTGCAGGCTTCTGCAAGCACCAAAGGATCATCCTTACTACCTGTTACCTTGTCGCTTCCGCCAAAAATCAAATCATACCGAAAAAAACCAAATCCCATTTGATTCATCAGCGGCTCTAAGGTCTCCGGATCCACGGCTCCTGAAAAATCACCAAATGCTCCGTAACGTTCGGGATAGGTCAATGCACATTTACTTGCCCCATATCCTCCCATAGACGGACCTGCAATAAATCTGTCCTTGCGGTCTGTAGAAACCGGAAAGGTATATTCTATCATTCTGGGCAGTTCTTCTGTTATATAGTCAAAATACCTTAAGCCATATAAAGCATTACTATAGAATCCATTCTGCCCCGATGGCATGACAACCGCAATTCCCGCCGCTTCGGCATATCGCTCTATATTTGTATGTCGAAGCCACATAGTATAATCATCTAATGCTCCATGGAGAAGATACAATACTCTAATTTCCCTTTTCTTATATATTTCCTCATAATCATGAAAAAAATAATCATTATCTGGCAAAGTAGGTAGTAAAACATTGACATCCACATGGTTTTCCAATGATTTTGAATAAAAATTGCAATGGTTTAAAATCATACTGCCTCTCTCTCCTTGGCATGTGCCAGACTTGCTTTTGCCCGTTTTTCATTTCCTTTCTTCGCTGCATATCCAAAAAATCCCAATCCTACCAATGTTGCCACGTAGGGCATTGCCTGAATAATCTCAGACGGCATATTTAAAGTCTGAAGAACATTTGCCAATGCTGTTACTGCACCAAAGGCCAACGCTGCAAGAAAGCTTGGTAAGGGAAGTGCCGCACCTAAGTTTTGTGCCGCAATAGCCATAAAACCACGGCCTGCTACCATGTCTCTAGAGAACCAACTTAAATATCCCATGGACATATAAGCTCCTGCCAAAGATGCGACCACCGCACTGATTGCTAATGTAATAAATCTTACCTTCATGACATCAATTCCAACAGAGGCTGCCGCATTGGGATTTTCACCTACTGTTCTGATTCGAAGTCCAAGCGGGGTCCGAAAAACAATAATATAAGTAAGAAAAACTGTCAAAAATGCCACATAAGTCAACGCATTATGTCCAGAAAGTGCAGTTCCCAAGACAGGTATATCTTTCAAAATAGGTATATCCAGATTAGGAACTACCAAAGACGGCAGGGAACTGGAGGTTCCTTTATCCTGAACCAGAAGATACAATGCAAACACAGTTCCAGCTGAAGCAAATGTATTCAATGCAATACCGGTTAATGTTCTGTCCGAATTCAAAACCAGATGAAAATAACCAAGCATCATGGATATCAGCAGGCCACCAGCAATAGCTCCCAGTACACCAATAAGCACATTTTGTGTCAATGCACTGGTAAGCATTCCCAAAAATGCCGCAGATAACATAATTCCCTCAAATGCAATATGGAGCATTCCACCCCTGTTACAGATTAAAGCTGCCATAGCACCCAGAATCAGCGGAGTCGATACGCGAATGACTGAAAAGAGAAACTCTGGTGTAAAAATCGCAACAAATATTTTATCCATCTATTACACCTCCGCCATTTCTACTAATTCTTTTTTAGCTTCTGCTACAATTCTCTTATGCTTCATCTTATACAAAAAACGTTCTGCTACAATCATAATTACAATGATTGAAATCATAATATTGGCAAGCTCCACCGGCACATCACTGTTTCTTTGCATACAATCTGCCCCCACACGAATATACGCCAGAAAAAGAGCTGACAGAGGAAGCATTTTCGGGTTATAGGCTGCCATAATTCCGATCATTATTCCGTCAAAGCCATGATTGGTCAATGCCTGATACTGGAATCTTTTATACATTCCAAGAACCTCCACAGCACCACCCATGCCTGCTAAAAATCCGCCAATCAACTGTGCCTTTGCAATCACATAATTTACATTGATACCTGAATATCTTGCAAAATCCACATTCCGCCCCACTGTCCGAATCTCATAACCGGCTTTGCTTTTATTTAGGTACAAATATCCCAACACCAATATTACAATACCAATCAGAATACCATAGTGAATGCCGGTTCCCTGAATCATTTCCCCAATTCTTGCCGTCTTATCGAAGCGATAAGATGCCAGAAAACCTGCACCTGGATCTCTTACTAGATGGTTAATTACAAAAAGCCCCACATAAAGACACATGTTATTTACCATAATCGAACTTACTACTGGTTTGGCATTATATTTAATAAATAAAAATGCCGGAATTGCACAAGCTGCTGCTCCTGCTAGACCACCTACAATCAAACATATCGCTGTATGCAGACCTATCGGAAGATGTAGGCAAGTTGCTGCAACTGTTGCCAGCATGGCTCCCACAAAAAATCCACCTTCCACTGCCATATTAGTCTGATTAGCAGAAAAAATCAGGCACACGCCAGTTCCCACAAACAACATGGGTGTTAAATTGGTAATGATATTTCCAATTTTTCTTTTTGATTCTAATGGCCCCAGCACAAATGATCTAATCGTTTCCAGCGGGCTTTCACTGATAAAGCAAATAATCACAAAAGCAATAACCATTGCGATCCCGATTGCCAACAGGGTCCTTAATATTTGAAATTGCTGTTCTATTTTCTTTGTACTCAATTGGATGCCCTCCTTATCTCTTCGGGAGTCATCTGTTTTAACCCAAGCATATACAGTCCCATTTCTTCTTCTGTAATATCTTCTGCATTTTCAAAATATGCTGAAATTTTTCCGCCGCACATGACAATCAGGCGGTCGCTGACCTCCATTACCTCACTTAAATCAGCTGAAATTAAAAGAACTGATGCTCCTGCATCCCGAAGTTCCACTAATTTATTGCGAAGGAACATACTGGCTCCGATATCAATGCCTCGCGTTGGTTGATTAGCGATAATCAAATCTGCATGATTGGTAAATTCACGAGCAGCTACCACCTTCTGCATATTACCACCAGAAAGCATTCTGATTGGCTGATCCTTTCCATCACATTTCACATTGAATTTATCAATCAATTCCTCTACCATATGATCAATTTTTTTCTGATCTAGCAAGAGTCCTTTCTGGAATTTCTTTTTATAATACCGGTCTGAGATAATATTTTCAGCAATGCTTCCGTCTCCTACAATACCATAAGTCATTCTATCTTCAGAAATATGAGCCACCCCATTTTCCCTAAGTTCGCGAACAGACATGTTTCTGGTACTTTTCCCATTTACTTCCACTTCGCCATCAAAATCTCGATCCATTCCCGAAATGATTTCAGAAATCTCGCTCTGCCCATTTCCTTCAACTCCTGCAATTCCCAGAATTACCCCTCTAGGAATTTGAAAAGAAACATCCTTCAGCACCTGTTTTCCTAATGCATTTGCCTTATTGACATGAGATACCTTCAACACAGTTTCCTTCGCAACCGCCCTCTCTTTATCGATATTCAAACGTACATCTCGACCAACCATCATACGGGAAATATCCTGTTCCGAAACATTAACAATTTCTTCCACACCAATCATCTTTCCGGCACGCAAAACTGTCACTCTATCGCAAAGCTCCTTGACTTCATGGAGCTTATGAGAAATGAACACAACAGTATATCCCTGTTTTTTCAGGTTTTTCAATTCAATAAACAGTTCTTTTGTTTCTTGGGGAGTTAAAACTGCTGTCGGTTCATCCAAAATTAAAATTTTGGCGCCTCGTACAAGCGCCTTTAAAATTTCCACCTTTTGCTTTAATCCTACTGACAGATCAATCACTTTTGCTTTGGGATCCACAATGAGATTGTATTTTTCTGACGCTTCCCTAGCAATCGCCTCAGCTTTGGCCACATCATAAAATCCTTTTTTCTTCGGTTCCATTCCTATGACCAAATTATCTGCCACGCTCAGGGATGGAACCAGCATAAAGTGCTGATGTACCATTCCAATTCCATACTGAATTGCCACAGTCGGATTATCAATATGTATTTCCTTTCCATGAAGTAAAATTCTTCCTTCATCTGGTTTCTCTGAACCAAACAACATCTTCATTAGAGTACTTTTACCCGCACCATTTTCACCCACTAAGGCATGAATCTCACCTTCATGTATCGAAAAGTTTACATTTTTATTTGCCACAAATCCATTGGAATAGACTTTTGTAATATTTTCCATGGACAAAATGTTCTTTTCCAAACAATTCCCTCCATTCCCTATAAAATACACAGCCGCAGTTTTACTTCTGCGGCTGTTAAAAATCACTTACTGAACGCTGTCTTTCAAGGCCTGAATAGAAGCATCATCCGCACCGATTGCAGAAAATACGCTTACTTCACCAGAAGCTACTTTTGCTTCCATGTCTTTTAACGTAGCAATCTGCTCCTCTGTAAAAATAGCTCTGAAGTTCTCATTATCTGCTGCACCTACGACACCAGCAGCAAGTCCCTGTTTATCATATGTTCCATAAGGAAGAGTTCCCTCCAATGCGCGGCTTACACAACCATACACTGTCTGATCACATTTTTTCTGCATAGAAGTACAGATTGCAGCTGCAGTTTCAGGATCATCCTCTTTCAGGATTTCATACTGGTCTCCATCCACGCCGATTGCATAAACATTTTTTTCAGCACATCCGGATAATACACCAAGTCCGGCTCCACCTGCTACTGCAAACACAACATCAGCACCCTGATCAATCTGAGCCATAGCAAGTTCTTTACCCTTAGCAGCATCATTAAAGCTTCCGATATAAGAAATCAAAACCTTGATTTCTGGATCAACGGCTTTGGCCCCCTCAATATAACCAACAAGGAAATCTTCGATTGCTGTATTCTGTCCGCCACCTACAAATCCAATCACATGCTCGTCATTTGTCTTCTCATCTCCAGAAGTTGTCAACATCGCTGCTGCAGCTCCTACCACATACGATCCTTCATTCTGACCGTGTTCCATAGAATATACATTAGGAAAATCCTCAGAAGTAACTCCTTCATCTGCATTTGCGACTGCTGCATCGTAAAGGATAAACTGCTGCTCTGGATAATCCTCCGCAACCTCTAAAAGACTTTCTCTTAAGTTAGGTGTACCGGCAATGATAATATCCCATTCTGGATCCTCTGCCAGATCAATAAAGGTAGGAACCTGCTTTGTTGCATCACCTGCAAGCTCGATACATTTTGTTCTAACGCCATAATCAATGGCAATTTCTTCAAGACCTGCATAAGAAAGATCACAAATAGACTTATCACCCAAATTAGTATTGATCACTAAACAAACGCCAATATCCTCATCCTCAAATTTTGACAGATCAATTTTCCCTGTGTTTTCTGCTCCCGTCCCCGCTACAGTTGCAGACACTTCCTTTTTTTCTGTTGTCTCACTTGCACTTTCAATTTCGACTGTTTTTCCACCACAGCCCACCACCCCGCAAGCAGCCATAGTACATGACAATGCTAATGCTAAAACTTTTTTCATTTCATAACCTCCTCAAGTTGAATTTTTATATCATCCCCTCGCCGGGAAGATGTTCTGATTTTTATGAAGCATTGACTGAAAATACTCAATGGACACCCTCATGATTGGACCAATCAAAATTGCAGAAATCACAGTTCCAATCCCCCATTCCGCACGAAGCACAATTCCTATGCTGATCAGTAAAAAATCTTGTATGATTTTAACCTTATCAAAGCGTAAATTTCCTTTTTTGCAAACATATTTTACCAATCCTTCCAAAGCTCCAAATCCTCTATCAACTGCTACATACAATCCAAGACCTCCGCCCATCATAACGCAGCTTAACAGCATACACATAAACCGAAACCATGCAGGTGCAGACGCAATGGGGAGAAGCGCAAACAGGAATGTTCCAATATCTACAAAACTTCCAATTAAAAATACACATAAAACCGTTCCGATATTGATCATTTTCCGATCACAAATAAAAAGTAAAATTAAGAAAACTATATTTGCTGTCATATTCGCTGTTCCATAACTCATATTCAAAAGTTTATGGAGGCCATCACTAAATGTCGCCATCGCTCCTGAACCCATTCCAGCTTGGTAAAATAGTGCTGTTCCAAAAGATGATATCAACAAGCCAAAAGATATTATTATTACATCAATTATAATATGATATTTTTTATTTTCATTTTTAGTCATTTTCACTTTTAATCACATCTTCTTCTTTATTTTATTATCTATATTTCAAATTATATCTATTTTTCAAAGAATGTCAAGTGCTTTTATGTTTGTTTTTATCATTAAATAGTAGTATTTTTTATTGCATTTTCCTTTTTATTATGATATATTCATATTATTAAAAGGAAACAGGAGGAAACTTTTTATGGCTCTTGAAAACGAATTAATGCATCATATCAAATGTAAAATCGGAGATGTAGGCCGCTATGTCTTATTACCAGGCGATCCCGGACGCGTAGCGAAAATTGCCGCCTATTTAGACAATGCAGTTCATATTCAAACAAATCGTGAATACGAGGTATGGACTGGCTATTTAGACGGCAAAAAAGTCAGTGTCATGTCTACCGGAATGGGGGGGCCTTCTGCTGCCATTGGCTTAGAAGAATTAAAGATGATCGGTGCCGATACTTTCATCCGCATTGGCACCTGCGGCGGTATTGATCCAGAATTGGAACCAGGAACCCTTATCATCCCTACAGGTGCCATCAGAAAAGACGGCACTGGAAGAGAGTATGTTCCCATCGAATTTCCTGCGGTTCCCAATTTCGATCTGGTATCTGCATTAAAAGACGCTGCAAAAAAGCTGAAAAAGAAAAGCGCTCTGGGAGTTGTAGAATGCAAAGATTCTTACTATGGGCAACATGCCCCAGAGCGCATGCCCGCAAAATATGAATTGCTTCAAAAATGGGAGGCATGGAAAACAGCCGGAGCAATTGGTTCTGAAATGGAATCTTCTACTCTTTTTATTGTCGCTTCTGTTTTACGTGTTCGCTGCGCAACCATTCTACTTTTATGCCGTAACAGAGAACGAGAAGATAAATACAACACTGGCTTAATTCGAGAAACCGACACTTCTAACGCTATTGAGACAGCAATAGAAGCTCTCAGAACTATCATTGCTAAAGACAAGGATAATTAAATATTATACGCAATGTCTATCATTGTGGGCCAAACTGTATTCCACTGATCAGAGAAAATTTTATTCTTCCATCTAACAAAGAATTTTCTCTCCTCTATAAAAAGTCTCTTACCAGCCAGTAACATCTTCCCACATTCTCGACTGATCAAATCCGGGAATCGAAAGAAACTAAGGGAGGCATTAAAACCATGTATGCAGTAATGAATCGGATTTATAATTTGGGAGCACAGCGCTGGGAAAAGCACGACGAGAAACGCTCAAAGGGGAAACCACCCTCAATCTTTTTAAAACGAGAATACCAAGACGATGTGGTACTTACACATCCTCTTTATGTGTGAGAGTAAATTCGTTTGCTTTGCCATAAAATCGATGCACACCCGCATAGCGGGTGGTTCTTTGTTTCGCAAGTCTCCGTTTTTCGGAACACGAAAAACTCCAACATACTCAATTGGATAAAGCCTTAATTAAAACAGCGCCCGCAACAGAATTTCCTCTGCCGGAGCGCTGTTTTCAAAACATATTTATAATCGGGATTGTAAGTCTTTACACTCCCATCTTCCTCTGAACAAACTTTACAACTTCCATAATCGGAATGATCAATACTGCCAGTCCCAGAGCAATAATATACTCATGGAAATCAATAGGAGTAAACTCAAATGCCTTTGCAAGGAACGGAACCTCGATTACTGCGGTTGTCAGAATCAGGGATACGATCATTGCACCGTAAAGGAAGGTATTTCCGGTCTTCATGGTGAAGATAGAACCTCTGCGGCTTCTCATATTCAGAGAGTGGCAGATCTCAACCATGGACAGGGTCAGGAATGCCATTGTTGTTCCGTCAGGGCTGTTTACAAATTCCCAGACGCCGCTTTCAATATAATGGCCTATGATATAGGAAACCATTACAAGGATCGTTACAACAAAACCCTGGAAGAATACGTCAAATCCCATACCGCCGGCAAAAATGCCTTCTCTCGGGTCTCTTGGAGACTGCTTCATAATGTCAGCCTCGCTCTTTTCCATACCCAGAGCCAGAGCAGGGAAACAGTCTGTGATCAGGTTGATCCACAAAAGATGTACCGGCTCCAGAATCGTAAAGCCGATCAGCGTTGCAAAGAAGATTGCCAGCACCTCTGCCAGATTGGAGGCTAACAGGAACTGAATCGCCTTACGGATATTTGCGTAAATGCGGCGTCCCTCTTCTACTGCGGATACGATTGTTGCAAAGTTGTCATCTGCAAGAACCATGTCTGCTACATTTTTGGTTACGTCTGTACCCGTAATACCCATTCCCACACCGATATCCGCACTCTTGATAGAAGGAGCATCGTTTACGCCGTCACCGGTCATAGCTGTAATACGGCCCTTTGCCTTCCATGCATTTACAATGCGTACCTTATGCTCAGGCTGTACGCGGGCATAAACGGAGTATTTTTCAATATCTGTCTTAAACTGCTCGTCGCTGATCTCATTTAACTGAGCGCCTGTAATCGCCTGGCTGGCATCCTCGATGATTCCCAGCTCCTTTGCAATGGCTACCGCTGTATCCTTGTGATCACCGGTAATCATAATAGGGCGGATTCCTGCCTCACGGCACTCAACGATTGCCGCCTTTACCTCAGGACGTACCGGGTCGATCATGCCGGAAAGTCCTACATATACCAGATCCTGCTCCAGATTGGAGGCGTCTGTATTCTCAGGCAGTGCCTTCCATTCTCTCATGGAACCGCAGAGTACGCGGAGCGCCTTATCTGCCATGGACTTATTATTCTTTAAAATGCTGCTGCGGATTTCGTCGGTCATTTCCACGATCTGTCCGCCCACATAGGCCTTTGTACAGCGTTTTAATACTTCATCCGGAGCGCCCTTTGTAAACTGGATGAAACGTCCGTCCGCAGTCTGATGAATGGTTGTCATCATCTTACGCATGGAATCAAAGGGAGCCTCAGCCACACGGACATATTCCTTTTCCAGCTGATCCTTTGGAAGTCCATTCTTTGCAGCATCATTTACAAGAGCACACTCGGTAGGTTCTCCCACTGCCTCGCCGCTGTCAGGGCTTAAGGAAGCATCGGAACAGAGCGCCATAGCAGTTTCCAAAAGCTTCTCATCATCTGCCACATGCTCCACAACAGTCATCTTATTCTGTGTCAACGTACCCGTCTTATCCGAACAGATAATCTGTGTACATCCCAGAGTCTCTACTGCAGTCAGCTTACGGATAATGGCATTTCTGCGGGACATATTTGTAACGCCGATGGAAAGCACGATGGTAACAACTGCAGCCAGACCCTCAGGAATTGCCGCTACTGCCAGAGAAACAGCTACCATAAATGTACTTAAGATCGTATCGCCGGTAATGCCTTCTGCGCTTCCCTGTGCACGGAACAGGCCTACTGCAAAGATAACCACACAGATTCCCACAACCAGCATGGTCAGGAACTTGCTCAGCTGATTCAGCTTGATCTGGAGAGGTGTTTCCTCATCCTTAGCCTGAGCCAGGGCATCTGCAATCTTACCCATTTCCGTATCCATACCGGTCGCTGTGATAACAGCTTTTCCACGGCCGTATACAACGGTGGAGCCCATGTATACCATATTTTTGCGGTCGCCTAAAGGTACGTCCTTTTCACCGCCCAGATTTAACACTTGGATAATCTTGTCTACAGGAACGGATTCTCCGGTAAGGGCCGCCTCCTCGATCTTCATGCTGGCGCATTCAATAATACGGCCGTCCGCAGGAACGGAATCGCCTGCTTCCAGAATCACTACGTCACCCGGTACCAGCTCTTCACTCTTTAATGTAACAAGCTTTCCGTCACGCAGCACCTTACTGGTAGCTGCCGCAATTTCCTGCAAAGCTGCGATTGCCGCCTCTGCCTTGCTTTCCTGAACAACGCCCAGAACTGCATTGATAATAACTACCGCCATAATGATGATCACATCTGCAAAGGACTCACCCTCGTAGTAAGCGGTAATACCTGAAATAACAGCTGCCACGATCAGAATAATGATCATGGGATCTGCCAGTTCATCAAGAAATTTCTTAAGAAGGGAATCTTTCTTTCCTTCCTTCAGCTTATTGTGCCCGAATTTTTCCAGACGGCTGGCAGCTTCCTGAGAAGAAAGTCCCTCTTCTGAAGTATTCTGCTCCTTCAGCACATCCTGAATACTGGACAGGTACTCTTTCATTGCTTTTTCCTCCTTATTATCATATGGAAGTGTCTCTCTCATCATTCCCGTACTGCAGGTGCACTATACATCTGTCTCACAGGCGCATCTGTGCATTTCCATTTCATTGGTGCAAACAAAACGAGACTTACCAGAAGTCCTCCCCTCTGCTGAGAAGACTCCCGATAAGTCTCGTCATTTAAAACCAAGCCACGGACACGCTCCGATGCTGTTGACTTCGCTACACGGTTCCCGGCCTGAAAACTGCCGGTCAACTGCGCTGACTACTCCCTTACTGCCAATAATGCTATCACGGACATGGGAAACTGTCAAGATTCTATTTTCAGGAGTTTTTATGTTCCTCTAAAAAGCGGTCAATTTCTTCCCGTACAGGCATAGAAAGTGTTGTCCCCATCTTCTGTACGGATAATGCAGCAAGACCACTTGCAAAACGGACTGCCTCCCATATATCCCTGCCTTCTGAAAGTGCAGCCAGAAGGCCTCCGTTAAAGGCGTCACCTGCTCCTGTGGTATCTACTGCTTCCACCTTAAAGCACGGAATAATTTCCTCTCTTCCTCCGGATGAAACAAACACACCTCTTGAGCCAAGAGTAATCAGAACCTCTTTAACACCTCTGTCATAAAAATAGGCTGCTGCCTTTTTCGCAGACTCCAAATCTTTTACAGGGACTCCCGTAATCTCTTCTGCCTCTACTTCATTAGGCGTTACCATATACGCTTTTGATAAAAACTCATCTGTAACCGGCGCATAAGGAGCTGTATTTACAATCACCTTACAGCCATGTTTACATGCCAATTCAGCTACAAGCTCATTGGCCTCTTGATTTACCTCCAGCTGCAGCAGTACATATTCTGCTTCCTTAAGCACCGCTTCAATGTTCTTTACTTCCTCTTCTGTTATAGTACTGCACGCTCCGGGAACAATGATAATCTCATTCTGGCTGGTCTTTTCATCTACTAAAATCAAAGCACATCCTGTTTCTGTATCATCCGTTACAAACATATGAGACGTATCCATCTGAAGCTCTCTCATCGTATTGAAAGCAACCTCTCCAAAACTGTCCCGTCCGACTTTCGATATCATAGTTACATCGGCGCCTGCTTTATGGGCGGCAACTCCCTGGTTAAATCCCTTTCCTCCCGGTCCCATTTTAAAAACGGAACCCTTTACCGTCTCTCCCGGTACAGGAAGACGAGGGCTTCTTGCCATCAGATCTACTACAAAACTTCCAAAAACCGCTGCCTTACTCATATTCTTTCCTCCAATCCCCAATATCATTCTTTTGATTTGTCTGTCCCCTATCGTACCTTCTCTCTGATTTCCAGCGTCCTCTCCAGCCCCGGATACAGCACTCCCGCAATCACCAGTCCGCTGATCCCCTGGATCCCATTGGCAGGGAGACTCAAAAAAGCGGCTGCCGGACCATAGAGAAGGCTTTCACAGAGAAAGTATCCGCCTGTCACCAGCAAAATATCTGTTATGCCACCATACAGCACTGCCAGCTTCCCGCTTTTTCCTTTGCTCACTCCATGACAGTATACCACAGATGTGACTGCAGCCACAAGGCCTTTGACCACGAATGTAATGGGTACATAAATAAAATATCCGCCCAGGAAATCAGCCATACAGGAGCCAATTCCCGCGGCCAGAAATGCAGCCACCGGATCCAGAAAAATCCCCGACAGGATTACCGCGGCATCGCCCGGATGAATATATCCTCCGGTACCTGGTGTAGGAATTCGGATTGCCATGGTAAAAACACAGCTCAGCGCTGCAAACAGGGCTGCTGCTGCCAGATTTTTTACAGAATTATTCCGCATCATACGTTCCTCCTTGCTTTTTCATCATTTCCCGTATTATAGCAGAATTATGGACTGGTTAAAATAACCATTTTAGCTATTTTAAACCAGTCCAGTTCTGTATTTCCTATTATCTTTTCATCCCTGTCTTTGCCACGTTTTTCATCCTGTCCATACAGTGCTCAAAAAAACTCTTATATGCCTGACAAAAATAGTTCTTATAATAATTGCTTCCCTCCACAGGATCCCTGTAGCGCTGGCATCCGCCCCGGCAGAGGAAGAAATAGGGACATTCCCGGCACTGGGGATCCAGCTGGTGGGAGCGCTTTATAAAGCCAGTCTCCTGACGACGTTTATCCATCTCTTCCATCGTATTCTCATTGAAATTCCCCAGACGGTATTCATCCAGCATATAAAAATCACAGGGATAGACACTTCCGTCCGCTTCTACCACATACTGGATCCCGCACTCGCCTCTCTGGTCGCAGGCCTCAGGGTAATACCCCATCAAAAGGGCAATGTAATTTTCAAACTGGCGGATATAGGGCTGACGGTTTTTCTGCCAATCCTTATACCAGAGATCAAAGAGCCGGGTGAGGAATCTGCCATAGGTCTCCGGCGAAATAGCATATTCTGTCTTCTGATGGCCTTCGCCCAGAGGATCCAGACAGGCAATATACTGCTGATAGTTCCAGCCTCTGCGGCTGTACGCCTTATAGATCTCATCTATCCCTGCAGCTGTTTTTTCTGTCACAACCGTAAGAATATTATACTCCACGCCATAAGCATCCATAAGCGCTGCAGCTTTTGTCACCACATCATAAGTTCCGCTGCCCTTTTTATCATGGCGGCAGGCATCATGGGTTTCCTTCGTTCCGTCAACCGAAAGTCCTACCAGAAAATGATTCTCCGCCAGAAAACGGCACCATTCTTCATCCAGAAGATACCCGTTGGTCTGGAAGGCATTATGTACCTGTATTCCTCTGCGGTTATACTTGTTCTGAAATTCTACCGCTTTTCGGAAAAAGTCCAGCCCCCGCAGCGCAGGCTCTCCCCCCTGATAGGCATAATTAACCTGTCTCCGGGCATGGACCATTGTCCTGCGAATCACATTTTTTAATGTTTCCTCAGACATAAAACCATAGGATTCCTGCTCTCTTTTCTGCATTTCATCACAGTAAAAGCAGTAATCACAATGCATATTGCACATTCCCGATGAAGGCTTCATCAACACGCTCGAATCCGGCATCTTTCTCTCCCTGTCGCTTCGTTAGAATACTTCTTTAAGCACCAGATCCACTACCTTCTCAAAGGTCTGCTTTACCCTTGCGGCAGTTTCCACTACCTCTGCATGATTCAGTGGCTGATCCAGAATGCCTGCTCCCGGATTGGTAACGCAGGAAATCCCCAGTACCGGGATACCGCAATGGCCGCATACGATTGCCTCCGGTACGGTAGACATTCCTACAGCATCCGCCCCCAGAAGCCCTGCCATGCGGACCTCTGCCGGTGTCTCATAATTAGGGCCGGAGAACATCATATATACGCCCTCCTCCAGATGAATTCCATTTTCCTGTGCTTTTTCCTTCAGACGTGTTCTGAATCCTGCATCATATACGCAGCTCATATCCGGAAAACGGGGGCCATCCTCCTCAAAATTAGAGCCAATCAGAGGATTAGAACCGGAATAATTGATATGGTCTTTGATAACCATCAGTGTTCCCGGCTCATAGGACCGGTTTACGCCTCCGGCTGCATTGGTAAGAAGAACCTTTTTAACGCCCAGACACTTCATAATCCGAATTGGAAGAGTGATCAGTCTCTGACTGTAGCCCTCATAATAATGAACTCTGCCCTGCATGGCGATGACTTTCTTTCCCATGCAGGTTCCCAGCACGAACTGCCCTGCATGGCCTGCCACTGTGGATACCGGGAAATCCGGGATATCATGGTAGGAAATCTTTACCGGATTTTCAATCTTATCCGCATAATCCCCCAGTCCGCTTCCCAGAATCATGCCGATCTCGGGCTCAAAATCCGTCTTTTCGCGGATGATGCGGACAGAATCCTCAATGATCTTGATCTCTTTTTCAGTTGTCATGGCTAGCACCTCTTTCTAAGCTATTGCTTTAAATCCACCATAAAACAATATATGGACTCCATAGCTTGTTTTCATTTTAAACATTAGAAAGCCTTTTGTAAAGATTTGGCCTGACAGCTTTTTAATCCGCTACTCTCCCAGAACTCAATCCCTCCTTTTTCCTCTTGCGCCAAGATACTGTTTCCGATATTCTCCAGGCGTAACGGACATAAGCTGTTTAAACACCCGTTCAAAATAAGTCAGACTGTTGAATCCAAGGCGATTGGCTATTTCCGTCATAGTCATCTCACGATTCAGAAGATATTCCCTGCTGGCTGCGATTCTGAATAAATTCACATATTCGGAAACTGTAAAATTTGTTACCTCTTTAAAAATACGGCACAAATAGGATCGGCTCATATAAAATCTTCCAGCCAGTTCATCAACATTTTCATGCTCCTCATAATGACCGGCAAGATAATCCGCAATCATACATACCCTTTTCTGCTTTTCCAAAGACCCCTGCATTGACGCTGAGTGAAAATTCTTTTCTCTGAATTTTTCCAGCTGGCTGCTACACACCAAGAGATTTAAAATCAACATTCTCAGCCTCAATTCTCTCTGTTCAGTTCCCCGATCCGTAATCGTTTTTTCTATTTTTTCAAAAACATCACGAATCTCCTCACATTTTCCTGTCTGAAAAACACCACAGCGCTGGGAAAACACCCGTTCCATATCTATACCCACCGCCTGACAGATTGGCGCAAATTCCGCCTCCTTTATCTCAATCAATATCCGGTCATGATATCTTCCTCCGATTATATTCAGCTTTGGAATACGCCTTTTATCTATAAAGGCAACACTTCCTGCCGCCATTTTTACACACCGGATTCCCGATTCAAAATAATACCTCTCTCCGTCTATTATATATTGAATCTGGTACTCGTTTCTGAAATAACCTACATTTTTTGTAAAATCTCTGTCTCTTTTCACTCTGCTGACTGCAAATCCTGAAAAGCACTCCCTGTATATGATTTGAAACACAGCAAACCCTTTCTTTTACCATCCAGCATGCAGCTATCCTTTCACACCCCCTGCAGATATTCCCTCCACAAATTCATTCTGAGCCAGGAAAAATACAATCAGCGTAGGAAGAAGAGCGATTATCGAGCTTACCAATACCCTGTTCCAGGCCGTTCCTGCATCTGCATCCATAGACATTTTCATAAAGATAGATGCCGGATACCGGCTGACTGTCTTTACATAGATAAGAGGCCCCTGAAAATCATTACTGGACCACATAAACTGAAACAAAGCGCAGGAGACAAGAGAAGGCTTCAGCATGGGCACAATTACCCTGCATAATGTCTGAAATGTATTGCATCCATCAATTTCCGCAGCCTCTTCCAACTCTCTGGGAACCCCACGCAAAAACTGGAGCAGCATAAATACAAAGTATGACTCAACTGCAAATAAGGTAGGAACGATCAAAGGAGCATATGAATCCGTCCATCCCCAACTGCTGAACATAATATACTGCGGAGCATTTAAAACAACCTGGGGCAAAAACAGTGTAGCAACCATTAAACCGCACATAAGATTACGGCCCGGATATCTGAATCTTGAAAAACTATATGCGGTCAATACAGAGGAAATCAGTGTGAAAACCACCTTGGGAATTACAATCATATATGTATTGAGCATAGATTTCCACAATGTAATCTGCCCACCCACCGGTTTTCCCAATCCGTCAAAGGCATCAAATACCCACTTTTTCGGAAAGATAGCCGCACTCGAAAAAATTTCTGCATTTGTCTTAAATACGGCGAAGCACATCCACACTAGCGGATATACCATAATAATTCCAACTATGATCAGAATAGCATACTGAACTATATTTTTCCATGTCTTTTTCTTCATGTTCAACTTCATCAGCGTCCACCATCCTCATCTGAATAATATACCCATTTCTTTTGACTCATAAAAGCTACCAAAGACAGTCCGCCTACTACTGTAAATAATACCCAAGCCTGAGCCGATGCCATTCCCATATCAAATTTAAGGAAAGCATTGTTGTAAATCAGAAGCGAAATCAATGTAGTGGCTCCGTTTGGTCCTCCATTTGTGATAACATACGGACCGTTAAATTCCTGAAATGCCGCGCAAAGCTGTGTAATCAGGTTATAAAAAATAACCGGACTTATCATTGGAATTGTAATTTTAAAAAACTGCTTCCATTTGTTTGCTCCATCTATACTGGCCGCTTCATACAGATCCCTGGGCACTCCTTTTAAGGCAGCGAGAAAAATAATCATAGAAGAACCAAATTGCCAAACTCTAAGAAGACAGATTAAAAACAACGCATATCCCGGATCTCCCAGCCATGATGGCCCTTCAATCCCCAAAACCATCAGCAGATTATTAATTACGCCCTGTTTCTGAAACAGAGCTTTCCATAATACAGCTACTGCAATAGAACCGCCTAAAACAGACGGAATATAGTAAGCGGTTCGAAAAAATCTTACCCCTTTTAAATTGAAGCAAAGAATATACGCTATAAACAATGCTGCCGTCAGTTTTAATGGCACTGTCAAAAATGCATATTTAAAGGTTATGGTTAAAACCTTCAGCATCTGAGGGTCTGTAAATATCTGCCTGTAATTGTCCAGAGTGTACCAATATGAGCTTTTCTGCAAATTCATATCTGTAAAACTGTAATATAAAGATGATAAAAACGGATATCCCTTAAACACCAAAAAACCAATCAGCCAGGGGACTGCATACAAAAATCCGATCCTCATCCTTCTTCTTTCCCTGGCAGAATACAAACTTTTGTTCTGTTTCTGTATTTTCACACCGATCCTCCTCTTAATTATGCATGGTGGCACATCATATGATTGATGTGCCACCAACACCTGCATAATACCCGGTTTTATTCTGTACTATTTGGACATTTTGGCATTCATGCCATCCAGAAGCATTTTAGCTGCCCCCTTAGCATCTGTCTCTCCATATGCAAATGCATTAAATACTTTATCGTATAAGCCTTCTGTTGTCGCCTTGTACTCGCTGCACTCGAAATACTCATCCATCGGGAATGTATTATCTTCAAGAGCATACTCTGTTGCCATTTTAGTCAGCTCATCCACATTTCCAGATGCTTCCAAAGCTTCCAGACCTGCTTTCGAATAAGGGATTCCTCTTTCATTTGCCATAAGAGCTACACCCTCAGGATCGTTTAACATGAACTCAAGAAGAGCGGCTGCTTCCTTGGGATATTTACAGGTTTTGGTAATTCCGAATGTCATAGATGCTCTGAACATACCGCCTTTATGCGGGAATCCTTCAAACATATGGGAAGTTACCATAGCCTCCGGATTAGGAAGAGCAGCCTTGGGATTTGCAGAGGATGTATTCCATGTGTATACGCCTGCCCATTTTCCCCCTGTCCATACTGGCGACTGCTCAACAGGATTGGCTGCATTATCTGCAATCATCTGCAGAGTGGGAATTACATGGGCTTCCTCCAGAGACTGAATCATCTCAAAGCCTTCTGCAATTTCCTCCTCGGTATAATTGCACTGATTGCCTGTTACCCACTCTTTTCCATACTTTGACTCAAGATACCATACCATGAATAAAGAGCGATCCAACGTATTAAGCATCATTGGATAATATTCATCACCCAGCTTTTCTTTAAAGGCAGAGCCGGATGCCAAAAGATCATCCCATGTTTTCGGAATAGGAACTCCTGCCTGATCAAACGTATCTTTATTCCAGAACATCACTCTAGCTGCCATGGAAACCGGAACCGCCCTCAGTTCCCCGTCTACTGTATAGGGTTCAAGGTTTTCAAACTGGCTCAAATCCAGATAATCGGACAGCTGATTTAAGTCGTAGAAAACTTCTCCATCTCCGCCAAACATAGTATGCCAGAACGGCCCCATCTGCACAATATCGTCTGCCTTTCCCTGAGAAAACGCCAGTCCCATTTTAGATTCCCAACCAGTCCATCCGCCAAAGCTTGATTCCACCTTAATATTGGGATATTTTTTCATGAATGCCTCGATTGCCTTCTGCGTAGCTTCATGACGGCTTTCTCCTCCCCACCAGCTGATAGTAAGGGTTATGTCCTCTGTGGTAAGTCCCTCTTCCCCTGCTGCTTCCGACGTCTCCACATTTGCTGCCGCAGCCTCACTGGTCTTTGCCTCACTCTCTTCGCTTCCCGGCTTTACCGCCTTACCGGCACAGGCTGTCATAGACATTGCCATTGATGCAGTTAATACTGCTGCCATAGATTTCTTTAATAATTTTCTCATTGAAATAACCTCCTGCTTTATCTCTTTGCGGACATTCTGATTCCGCATTTAATACAACGCTTTAATCCCTTCTGCCCGTACTGTCCAGTTTTCAGGAAAACCCGGCATTTTTTTTCCACAGCCTCTGTAACCGGCTGCCATCATGGCCAGAGCATAGAGAAATGATCCATTACCCGGAAGGTACAAAGGAAGATCCTTCCTGTATCCCTGTTTATTGTGACCGTTTAATACATATTCATTTTTCTGTGTATCTTTCAAAAGAATATCTACAGCCAGATCCCCCAGATCCAGACGAACGGCTGTCATTGCCATTACGGCAAAATCCCACCCCCAGGCAGTGTTAAAATCCCAGACCTCGAGAACCTTCTGAAGCGTCCGTTCTACCGTTTCCCGATCCAGGCGGTCGCCCCTGAGTATTCCACAGGCCATCAGCATGGACGGATGATCCTTTGCGTGATTTATATAAGTATCGGCACCATTCTCATGGGCAAGATAAACTCCCTCCGCAGATGCCGGAAGCGCCATAGCCTCGCTTACCATCCCCCATCTGCTGTTCCCCTTTCTTCCAGAACGCTTTGCCCATTCATCAGCAATATTCAAAGCTTCTCTCCAGTATTCCAATTCAAATACCGGATTAAGAGTTGTTTCCGGATCGTGAGTTTCCTGTACCGGAATCAGCGGAGGCCGCAGCTCATATACGTTTTTCTCACTGTTCCATTCTGCAAAATCTGCCATAAAATCAGCGGTTTCTCTGACAATTCCATAATATTTTTCCACCAGCTCTTCAGATGGTTCTGACTGATAAAGCAATTCCAGCATAAAAATAATGTGGGGCTGCTGCCAGATCAACAGCGGAGCAATCGGAGATGGCGAATCTTCTCCATCACAGCCTACCATCTTGGGCCAGCGTATCCCCTTATATCCGTTTCTCTCCGCATTTTCTTTTGCTTCATCCCGGTGCTCTATGTACCATTCAAAGGATTTTTCAAGCAGTCTCCCCTGAGAATAGGCCGGTAGAAAAGCGCTATGCCAAAAATGCATCTCAAGATGAAACTTACCGTACCAGCTGTTGCAGCTCAATCCCGTTTCAGCCGGCGGAAGGCTTCCTGTGCATTGCAGCCGAAGAAGATACAATGAAAGAATTTCCCTGCGCTCCAGTTCATGAGCTCTGGTATCCTGTGTTTCCCCAAAATCAATCAGGCCGGTATTTTCCCAGTAATCCCTCCAAAACACTTCGCTTTCTTCACAGCACTTATTAAATGTCGCGAACTGCCTGGGCACTGCGCGGTCAGTTAAAATAGTGATCTCCGCTTTTGCTGCATCAAATCGAATTGAGAAACGATGTTCCTCCTCCTGTATCATCTGCGCTCCATCCAGTTCTATCATAACCTGATACAGTAAATCATCCATAACACGATTTATCAGATACCGTTTTTCTCCAAGAGAAACCAGATAGCTTCCATGTCTGGATGGAGAAGTCCAGTCCGAACCTGTTATATCCGGAGAACCGTAGGGAAATTCCAGTTCCAGGCTCATATTTTTTTTCAACGATTCCCCTGCTTCTATCCTCAGTCCAAGCCGGTTGCTGTTTCCGCTGCATACAGTCTGTACCTTTACCGCTTCCCTGCTGAGCTGAAAACAGCTATTTAAAATACCCGTATACAAATCCAGTTCCTGATGGACCTCTGTAATCTGCCCCGAGGAAATCCTTCGTCCATTTACCCGGAACCCCAAACGGTAAAGATTTATCTTATGAGGATTTTTTCTCAGCCAGTCATAAACCTTCTCGTTCTTCTCCGTTTTTTTCACCGGATAGCGAAATGTACGTCCTTCGCGTTTATAGGAAGTCATCTCCAGATCTTTAAGACTGTACACACGTCCATGGTCACTCTCTGTATGCCATCCAAAATTTCCCATTGTACAAAGAGGAAATGCATCTCTATACTCTTCATACAATGTTTGAACTCCCGTTACATCCGCTGTAAAAACGAACTCTCCATTCCCCACGGAAAGCGGAGAATCATATGCTGGTTCGTACAATATTATGTTGTGTTTTTTTATCAATTTATATCGGTTTATCATCTATTTTTTAGAGTTTTTTACTGTTTTCTCTTTCCTTTCTTTGTTTCCATTAGTATATATCGTCATTTTTATTTTTTCAATATTCCCGCCTCATTGTGGCCCAATACTGAAAATCCGCATCAAATTCAAACTATATTTACTGCCTCTTTCCAAAAAAAGAACGGTCATTTTCACAAAAGAAAAGCCGTTCTTTCCAACACTCAGAAGAAAATCTCTGCCTGTATATTTCTGATTTTACCGATTCTCAATCTCCATCAGCATATTCACCCGTCTCTCATGTCTGCCGCCTTCAAACTCAGCGTCCAGCCATGCTTCGGTGATCATCTTTGCCATCTCGCTTCCCACTACTCTGGCGCCAAAGGCAAGGACGTTGCTGTTATTGTGCATACGGGACAGCTTTGCGCTGTAGGGTTCGCTGCATACACAGGCGCGCACGCCCTTTACCTTATTAGCTGCCAGTGAAATGCCTACGCCGGTGCCGCAGATCACGATACCCAGATCTGCTTCTTTGGAAGCCACAGCCCGTCCTACCTTTTCACCATATACAGGGTAATCGCAGCTTTCTGTAGAATTGGTACCCAAATCAATAACCTCGTAGCCTTTTCCCTCTACAAACTCCTTAATAATATTTTTAAGCTCAATGGCTGTATGGTCGTTTCCCATTGCAATTTTCATTTTCATTTTCTCCTCATTCTCTCAAAAAATTCCTCCATCCGGTCAAGCCGGGAGGTCATGGACATAAGCAGCAGATCTGCCGCAGTAAGCGCTGCCATGGCTTCTGCCACCACAACTGCCCTTGGAACGATAATGGGATCGTGACGTCCATGGATCTCGATCTCCCGTTCTTTCCCGCTCCGGTCCACCGTGGACTGAGGCTGGGCAATGGACGGAGTAGGCTTAAAGGCCGCCCGTATTACAACCGGGCTGGAATCGCTCATCCCTCCCAGGACGCCACCGGAGTGATTGGTTCGCTTGGCCGGGTGGCCCGCACTGTCAATGCAGAAGCTGTCGTTATCCTGTGAACCGGTGGATACTGCCGCCTCAAATCCGTCTCCGATCTCAACGCCTTTCACTGCTCCAATGGACATCATGGCTTTTGCCAGAGCCGCATCCAGCTTGTCAAACACCGGCTCTCCCACGCCTGCGGGAAGCCCCTCGATCACACACTCTACCACACCGCCGCAGGAATCCCTTCGAGCCATCATATCCTCTAAATAACTCTCTGCTTCCTTTGCCGCAATGTCATCAGGCATATAAAGACGGTTTTCCCACATTTTGGAAATCTCCATCCGGGACCGGTCGATGCTTACAGGGCCGATTGCGCTGGTATAAGCAAAAACCCTTACCCCAAGGCGCTCCAGAAGCTTTGCGGCCACTGCTCCGGCTGCTACCCGGCCAATGGTCTCCCGTCCGGAGGAACGGCCGCCTCCTCTGTAATCCCTGAAGCCATACTTTTGATCAAAGGTGAAATCTGCATGACCGGGGCGGTATACATCCATGATATTGCTGTAATCGTGGGATCTCTGGTCTGTATTCCGCACCTCCAGGGCAATCGGCGTTCCGGTTGTCTTTCCTTCAAAGACGCCAGAAAGGATTTCCACCTGATCGCCCTCCTGTCTGGCTGTGGTAAAGCGGCTCTGCCCCGGCTTTCTCCGGTCTAAATATCTCTGAATATCTTCTTCATCTAAGGGCAGACCTGCCGGACAGCCGTCTATGACCACGCCAATGCCCTTTCCATGGGACTCTCCCCAGGTGCTGACGCGAAAAAGCGTCCCGTAAATTGAACCCGCCATGACTAATCTCCAATCTTTACAATCGCACAGCAGTTTGGTTCATTAACCGGAATGCTTCTTCCGCTCATGACCAGAAGTCCCTTCTCATAGTCTACCTTAAAGAAGGAAATGCTGCCGCTGTCATGGTTAATGGACGCAATATGCTTCCCATCCGGGAAAACAGCCACGTCCTTAGGATATTCGCCGCTGATCGGCAGGCAGCAGATCATGGAAAGAAGTCCTGTTTCCTCATCCCTGCTGTAGATACTTACCGTATTCTCTCCCGCATTGGTGCAGTAAACATACTTCTCATCCCAGGACATACGCATCGCGCAGGCTGCCGTAAGATTGCCCGGATTTTTCGTCGAGGTAGTAGAAATCGTCTGGATCTTCTCGATTACGGGAGCTCTGTCCCCTGTTTCATAAGTAAATACATCAATTACATTTTTAAGCTCGTACATCAGATAAAGGAAGCGTCCGTCCCTGCTGAACCGGAAATGTCTGGGCGCAGATTCCAGGTCGCAGCGGATGGCGTCTACCTGAACCATCTTCTGCTCCTTATCATTAAAGCGGTAAATCTTTACCTGATCCACTCCGTTGTCCACACTGAGGATGTATTTATTGTCCGGCATCCGGCGGGTGCATGTCACGTGAGGGCGGAAATTACGCTCTGCCACGCTTCCATATCCTTTATCATATACACCGTCCACGATCCCCCCTACAGAGCCGTCTTTGTTCAAGCTCAGGATCGTGGTCTTTCCGTCATGATAACCGGATACGAAGATAAACTTGTCCTCCAGATCGCTGCACAGATGACAGCCCCTCATTCCGCGGATGGGCGCGCTGTTTAAACGCGCCAGGGCGCCGTTCTGCAGGATCCGGAAAGACACCACTCCTTCATCGGCAATGGAATACAATGTCTTTCCATCGCTGGAGGCAATTACATAGGAAGAATTATTTACCTCCATCTCGCAGCGCTCCTTAAACGTTCCCTTCTCCACATCTACGTCAAATACTGTGATTCCCTTTGCTTTCCCGGTATAGGAGTAGGATCCCACATATGCCATATATCTGCCGCTCATACCTGTATTTACCTCCTGAATATAAGTCCGATTTTGTTAAAACCTATCATATCATAATTTTTATTATTTGTTAACCGCTAACTTTCAGAAAAGGTATTGACACCTGATTTATTTCATGTATAATGAAATTCGCCTTGTTTATTATTACTAAACTTTTTGATTATTTATATATTGGGTTAGTATTGCTAAACTTTTTGTATATTTTGCAGCCGTGCAGGGAGGAATTGTATGGATATCGGAAACAGACTGAAGGAGCTTCGTGTCTTAAAGGGACTGACTCAGGAGGAGCTGGCCGACCGCTCGGAGCTTTCCAAGGGGTTTATCTCTCAGCTGGAACGCAATCTGACCTCTCCCTCTATCGCTACTCTGATGGATATTCTCCAGTGTCTGGGAACTTCTATCGGGGAGTTTTTTACGGAAGAGCCTGAGGAACAGATCGTATTCGGCACTCAGGACTACTTTGAAAAAGTAGATCCTGAATACAACAATGAAATCAAATGGATCATTCCCAATGCTCAGAAAAACACCATGGAACCCATTCTCTTAACGCTCAAAGCCGGCGGTTCTACCTACCCGGATACACCTCATGAGGGAGAAGAATTCGGCTATATTCTGAAGGGTTCTGTTTCCATCCATCTGGGAAAAAAGACATACCATGCCAAAAAGGGAGAATCCTTCTATTACACAGCAGATAAAAAACACTATCTTTCAAGCAAAAACGGCGCCATGCTCATCTGGGTAAGTTCACCTCCCAGTTTTTAATACGGCCTCCGTTGTAAAAAAGACAATGTTATGACCCACTTCACTTTATAAAGGAGAAAAGACAAATGAGCCAGCCATTGATTGATTTACAGCACATCTCAAAAAGCTTTGACGGCGAGCTGATCCTGGATGATCTGAATCTCTCCATCAAGGAAAACAGCTTCGTCACCTTACTTGGCCCCAGCGGCTGCGGAAAGACCACTACTCTGCGTATCCTGGGAGGCTTTACCAGTCCCGATACCGGAAAGGTTCTCTTTGATGGTCAGGATATCACAAAGCTTCCGCCCAACAAGCGGCAGTTAAATACGGTTTTTCAGAAATATGCCCTGTTTCCTCATATGAGCATTGCGGACAATATTGCCTTTGGCCTGAAAATAAAAAACAAGCCCAAAAGCTATATTGATGACAAAATCCGCTACGCATTAAAGCTGGTCAATCTCTCCGGCTACGAAAAGCGCGATGTAACCTCTCTCTCCGGCGGTCAGCAGCAGCGTATTGCCATTGCAAGAGCCATTGTAAACGAACCGAGAGTGCTGCTCCTTGACGAGCCTCTGGGCGCTCTGGATTTAAAGCTGCGCCAGGATATGCAGTATGAACTGATCCGCCTGAAAAATGAGCTTGGCATCACTTTTATCTATGTAACCCACGATCAGGAAGAGGCTCTTACCATGTCAGACACCATTGTTGTTATGAACCAGGGCTATATCCAGCAGATGGGATCTCCGGAGCAGATCTACAATGAGCCGGAAAATGCCTTTGTAGCCGACTTTATCGGCGAAAGCAACATCGTCCACGGCATCATGCTTCAGGACGAGCTGGTTGAGATCTTTGGGGCAAAATTTGCCTGTGTGGATAAGGGCTTTGGCACAAATAAGCCAGTGGATGTCGTGATCCGTCCTGAAGATATCGACCTTGTAGAACCGGAAAAGGGCACGCTTGTCGGCACAGTGACCCATCTGATCTTCAAGGGTGTTCACTATGAGATGGAAGTTACTACCCCGGACGGCTTTGAGTGGCTGGTTCACTCCACTGATATGTTCCCCGTTGGAAAGCAGGTGGGAATCCATGTAGATCCCTTTGATATCCAGATCATGAACAAGCCTGCGTCTGAGGATGAGGAGGCGCTGGGAGTCGATGAATAAGGAAAAGAAATATCTCGATCTGGGGAAATCCCTTCTCTCCGGCCCCTATCTGGTCTGGATGACCGGTTTTACTATTATTCCTCTGCTCATGATTCTCTGGTATGGACTGACGGGACGTGACGGAGCTTTTACATTGGAAAATATCCTGTCAATCGCAGAACCGGATCATATGAAGGCTCTGGTGCTGTCTCTGGGTTTATCCCTGATCAGCACTCTGCTTTGCCTTTTTCTTGCATATCCTCTGGCTATGATTTTAAGAGGACGGGGAAATAAGGCCGGCAGCTTTATCGTATTTATTTTTATCCTCCCCATGTGGATGAATTTTCTGCTGAGAACCCTTGCATGGCAGACGCTTCTGGAGAAAAACGGCGTAATCAACGGAATCCTTTCCTTTTTCCATCTGCCCGGTATCTCCATTATCAATACTCCGGCAGCTATTGTACTGGGTATGGTATACAACTTCCTGCCCTTTATGGTTCTTCCGATTTATAATGTACTTGCCAAGATTGACGACAGCGTTATCAATGCGGCTCAGGATCTGGGAGCCAATACCTTCCAGACCTTTATAAAGATCTGGCTTCCTTTAAGCCTTCCGGGAGTCATCAGCGGAATCACCATGGTATTTGTGCCTTCTCTGACCACATTCGTTATCTCAGACCTCTTAGGCGGCAGCAAGATCCTTCTCATCGGAAATGTAATCGAGCAGGAGTTCACACGCGGAAGCAACTGGAACCAGGGAAGCGGTCTTTCCCTGGTGCTGATGATCTTTATTCTGATCAGCATGGCTATGATTGCCAAATATGACAAAAATGGAGAAGGGAGCGCATTCTGATGGTAAAAAGCAGAAAAATGATACGGAAGATCATTTCCGATTTCTATATGGTGCTTATCCTGATCTTTTTGTACGCACCCATCCTCACTATGATGATATTGTCCTTTAACCAGTCCAAATCCAGAGCACGGTGGGGCGGTTTTACTCTTGACTGGTATCTGCAGATGTTTGACAGCCGCTCCATTATGAGCGCCCTGTCAACCACCCTGATCATTGCCTTTGTTTCAGCCCTTGCGGCAGCTGTTATCGGAACAGCGGCAGCTATTGCCATTCAGTCTATGAGGCTGGTTCCCAGGACAATTATTATGGGAATCACAAACATTCCCATGCTGAATGCAGATATCGTTACAGGCATTTCACTGATGCTGTCCTTTATTGCCTTTGGCGTATCATTAGGCTTTAAAACCGTGCTGATCGCTCATATCACCTTTAATATACCTTATGTGATTTTAAGCGTCATGCCCAAGCTGAAGCAGACGGATAAGAGTACCTATGAGGCGGCTCTGGATCTGGGAGCCACTCCCCTTCAGGCATTTTTTAAAGTGGTCTTCCCGGATATTCTGCCCGGAGTGCTGTCCGGCTTCCTTTTATCCTTTACCATGTCTCTGGATGATTTTATTATCACCCATTTTACAAAGGGCGCAGGCATCAATACTTTGTCTACGCTGATTTACAGCGAGGTACGCAGGGGCATTAAGCCATCCATGTATGCCCTTTCCACAGTCATTTTCCTGACTGTACTGATCCTTCTGCTGATCGTAAATTTCCGTTCCTTTAAGAAAAAGGACTGAAATAATTCATTACTATTAAAAAGGAGAGCGACCCATGAAACGAACACCCATCCTCCTCACAGCAGGAGCACTGGCTGCCCTGATGACCGCAGGTCTTCTGACCGGCTGCGGCGGTTCCGGCAAAAATGGTTCTTCGGGAGATGACAACAAACTTTATGTATACAACTGGGGCGAATATATTGACGAAAGCGTCATCGACGACTTTGAAAAGGAAACCGGTATTCAGGTGGTCTACGACGTATTTGAAACCAACGAAGAAATGTATCCTGTAATTGAAGCCGGAGGCGTAAGCTATGATGTGGTATGTCCCTCCGACTATATGATCCAGAAGATGATCGAAAACAACCTTCTGGCTGAAATCAACTTTGACAATATCCCCAATTACAAAGAAATCGGACAGGAATATCTGGATATATCCAAAGGTTTTGACCCGGAAAACAAATATTCCGTTCCCTACTGCTGGGGTACCATGGGAATCCTCTACAATACGCAGATGATCGAGGAGCTGGGCGTTCCTGCTCCCACCAAATGGGCCGATCTGTGGGATGAACGTCTGGAGGGAGAAATTCTCATGCAGAACAGCGTCCGCGACGCCTTTACCGTAGCTTTAAAGAGCCTTGGATATTCCTTAAATACCCAAAATCCTGATGAACTGCAGCAGGCAAAGGATGAGCTGATCCGCCAGAAGCCTCTGGTTCAGGCTTATGTAATTGATCAGGTAAGAGATAAGATGATCGGCGGAGAAGCAGCCGTGGGAGCCATCTACTCCGGAGAAATGCTCTATATCCAGAATGCAGTTAAGGAGCAGGAAGCTGATTTTACTCTGGAGTATGTAATTCCGGAGGACGGAACCAACTACTGGGTTGACTCCTGGGTCATTCCCGCCAATGCAGAGCACAAAGAAAATGCAGAAA
The DNA here is from genome assembly GCF_001517625.2 of Clostridium sp. AT4. Classification (GTDB taxonomy): domain Bacteria; phylum Bacillota; class Clostridia; order Lachnospirales; family Lachnospiraceae; genus Enterocloster. The sequence goes on from NZ_LN999827.1 coordinate 480,074, forward strand.
AATGGATTGACTTTCTGTGCCGCCCCGATATCGCAAAGAAAAATTTTGAGTACATTACCTATGCCACTCCCAACAAAGGTACCTATGAGCTGCTGGATGAGGAGCTGAAACAGAATAAAGCTCTGTTCCCGGATCTCTCCGCTCTCACCAACTGTGAAATCATACAGTACCCCGGCGAAGAAGCCGACGCCCTTTATAACGAGCTCTGGAAAGAGGTCAAGGCAAACTGACGGACTGCTGCGGCTGTCCCATCTACGCGTTTACTAATGGAGGATAAGAATGAAAAAGAAAACAGCTGTTTCACTGGGCATGCTCTCTCTGGCCCTTGCCGCCGGTCTTCTCACTGCCTGCGGTTCCGGCCAAAAAACCGGGGCTGAGGAAGGCTCCGGCGAAGACAACAAATTATATGTATACAACTGGGGGGAATACATTGACGAAAGCGTAATTGACGAATTTGAGGAAGAAACAGGAATCGAAGTCGTATACGACCTTTTTGAAACAAATGAAGAAATGTATCCCATCATAGAAGCGGGAGCGGTAAAGTACGATGTGATCTGTCCTTCCGACTATACCATCCAGCGTATGATCCAGAATAACCTGCTGGCTGAAATCAATTTTGACAATGTACCCAATATCAAAGAAATCGGCCCGGAATATATGGATATGGCAAAGGATTTTGATCCGGAGAACAAATACGCAGTTCCCTACTGCTGGGGTACGGAAGGAATCCTCTACAATAAGCAGCGCTTTGATGAGCTTGGCATCCCATATCCCACCAAATGGGCAGATCTGTGGAATCCTGAGTTAGAGGGCGAGATCCTGATGCACAATACCCTGCGCTATGCATTTATGGCCGCATTAAAGATCAAAGGCTACTCTTTGAATACCACAGACCCGGATCAGCTGGCTGAGGCCAGAGATATGCTCATTGAGCAGAAGCCCCTGGTTCAGGCCTATGTAATCGACCAGGTAAGGGACAAGATGATTAACGGCGAGGCTGCTGCTGCCATGCTTTATTCCGGTGATCTCCTTTATATTCAGGATACCGCAAAGGAGCAGGGTTCTGAATTTGATCTGGAGTATGTGCTTCCCGAAGAGGGAACCTCCTACTGGATCGATTGCTGGGTCATCCCTGCCAATGCAGAGCACAAGGAAAATGCCGAGAAATGGATTAACTTCCTGTGCCGCCCTGACATTGCAAAGAAGAACTTTGAATACATTACCTACGCTACCCCTAACAAGGGCGCCTTTGAGCTGCTGGACGAGGAGCTGCAGAATAACAAGGCTGTGTTCCCGGATCTTTCCCAGCTGAAAAACAGCGAGAGCGTTCAGTATCTGGGCGAGGAAGTAAATGATATGTACAATGAGATGTGGAAGCAGGTAAAAGCAAACTAAACAGCTGTCTGTGAAAGAGCCGGGCATATCATCAGTGGACAAAATGAATCATGGTTTGCTTGTCAATCCTTTTCTTCTATGATACACTGAAGAGGTAGCAGTTCCCGTTTTTCAGGCAGACGGGAAAGAAAACCGTAAGGGGGAATGTTTGTTTTGAAAATACAGGAATCCGCTGAAAACTACCTGGAAACGATCTATATGCTGAGCCGCCATAAACCCTATGTCCGCTCCATTGATATTGCAAATGAACTGAGTTTTTCAAAGCCCAGTGTCAGCGTAGCTATGAAAAACCTGAGGGAAAACGGCTATATCCGCATGGATGAACAGGGTCACATCACACTTACTGAGACTGGACAGTCCATTGCTGACGTTATGTACGAACGCCATATTCTTTTGTCCAACTGGCTGATCTATCTGGGTGTGGATCCTCAGACAGCTGCAGAGGATGCCTGCCGTATGGAGCATGTAATCAGTCCGGAAAGCTTTGAAGCAATTAAGAAACATATTACCCAGGGAAATGAGCTTCCAAAGGAGCTTAAGGAGGAATCTATTCATGCTTAAAGACCTTGTAAAAAGCTGCCGCTCCTATCGGCGGTTCTATGAAGATATATCCATTCCGCAGGAAGAGCTGACAGATATGATCGATACGGTGCGCCTTACAGGCTGCACAGCCAACTGTCAGCCCCTAAAATACCGCATCATCCGTACTCCGGAGGAATGCGCGGCAATTTTTCCCAGTCTTTCCTGGGCAGGCGCCCTGAAAGACTGGGACGGACCGGAAAAGGGAGAACGGCCCTCTGCCTATATCGTCATTCTCTGTGATCTGACTGTGGCCAAAAATAAACAGTGGGATGAGGGAATCGCCGCCCAGACGCTCATGCTGGCAGCTGCAGAAAAGGGCTATGGCGGCTGCATGATCGGAAGCTGCAGGCGCAGTGAGATTCTGTCCATTTTAAAGCTTAATCCGGAAAACTATTCTGTGGGCCTGGTTCTGGCCCTGGGAAAACCCAAAGAGGAGGTCCGGCTTGTACCTGTAGGGGACGATGGAAGCACAACGTACTACAGGGATGAAAATCAGGTGCATTATGTTCCCAAGAGAAGTCTGGAGGATGTGCTGGTTTGATTTCTTCCGTTTTACAGAGATGAATTCTGCTTTTGACATTTTCATATGACACCTAAAAAGGACGCCGTTCTGCCTGAGCAGATGCGTCCTTTTTTCATTCCATTATATCGTTTTTATCTACCAATCAGCTTCATAACCAAAGGAATCTGTCTATATAATTACCCCTTCAGAGCCCTCATGGCATTCAAAATCGCGATCACGGACACTCCCACATCCGCAAACACAGCTTCCCACATATTAGCCGCGCCAAAGGCTCCCATCGCCAGAACGATCAATTTCACGCCCAGGGCAAAGACGATATTCTGCATCACAATTCGGAGTGTTTTACGAGAAATACGGACAACGGCTGCAATCTTTCTGGGATCATCATCCATAAGGACAATATCAGCCGCCTCGATAGCTGCGTCCGATCCCATGCTTCCCATAGCGATTCCCACATCTGCACGGGAGAGCACCGGGGCATCATTGATGCCGTCGCCTACAAAGACCAGCTTCTCCTTTCCCTTGCATTCTGCCAGCAGTTTTTCTACCATATCTACCTTGTCGCCGGGAAGGAGTTCTGCATGAACCTCATCCAGGCCGATTTCCTTTGCCACTGCTTCCCCGGTTTCCTTTCGGTCTCCGGTAAGCATCACTGTCTTTGCAGCACCGGCCTTTTTAAGATCACGCATTGCTTCAGGAATGCCTTCTTTTATTACATCGGAAATAAGAATGGAACCCAGAAAGTTTCCTTCCTCTGCCAGATAAACCACCGTTCCCACGCCCGGACATGGCTTATAGGCAATATTTTCCATCTTCATCAGACGGTCATTTCCTGCCAGCACAGTGCGTCCGTCTGCCTTTACACGGATTCCATGACCGGGAATCTCCTCTGCATCTGCGATCCTCGTATGCTCAAAAGAATGCCCCCAAGCTTCACGGATAGACCTGGAAACAGGATGGTCGGAGGAGCTTTCTGCCAGGGCTGCCAGTTCTAACAGAGCCAGCTGGGAAGCCGACCAGCCGTCAGCTTTATCTGTATCCTGCCTTTTCTCTATTGTTTCCTGATCCGCATCCCCGGACGGATAAATGCCTGTCACCTTAAATTCTCCCTTAGTAAGGGTTCCCGTCTTGTCAAATACCACTGTATGGACATTTGCAAGAGCCTCCAGATAATTACTTCCCTTTACCAATACACCTTTTTTAGAAGCCGCTCCGATTCCGGAAAAGAAGCTCATGGGAACGGAAATGACCAGTGCACAGGGACAGGAAATCACCAGGAAAGTACAGGCTCTGCGTATCCCTTCGCTCCATGTCTGTCCAAAAAACAGCGGAGGAAGAATAGCAAGAACTACTGCCGCAATCACCACAACCGGGGTATAATACCTTGCAAACCGGGTAATAAAGTTCTCCACCGGCGCCTTTTTGCTGCTGGCATTCTCTACCAGTTCCAGAATACGTGCTACTGTGGAATCGTCAAATTCTTTCGTAACCTCTACCCGCAGCAGTCCGCTTCCATTGACGCATCCACTGATCATCTCATCTCCTGCTCTGACTCTTCTCGGGACGGACTCTCCTGTAAGAGCAGATGTATCGATCATGGAGTCTCCGGAAATAACCCTTCCGTCCAGAGGGATCCTCTCTCCGGCCTTTATGACAATTATATCCCCCACTGATACATCATCCGGATCCACCTGCTTTAGCTGTCCGTCTTCTTCAATATTGGCATACTCCGGGCAAATATCCATCAGGTCTGAGATTGACTGGCGGGAACGGTTTACGGCATAATTCTGAAACAGCTCCCCTACCTGATAAAACAGCATCACCGCAACTGCTTCTGAGTACTGTTGTACCGCAAATGCTCCTACTGTAGCCAGAGCCATCAGAAAGTTTTCATCAAACACCTGTCCGTTTCTGATATTGCGCAGAGCCCGGTAAATAATGTCCCATCCGATGAAAAAATAGGGGATCAGATACAGCGCCGGCCATACCGGGCTTTTCTCCCTAAACGGCAGAAGTCCCAAATGCTCTGTTACTGTGAGGGCAATATAGATTCCAAAGGTTCCAAGGATACGTATAAGCATACGCTTCTGCTTTACTGTCATGTTCCGTTATTCCTCCTGATGCATCATTCTCAACGGCTCTACATCTGAATTGTACAGTCCGGCTCTACTTTTCTGCATACAGACTGCACTTCCTCCATAATCTCATCAAAACGGCTGTCATCCGCTTCAATCGTCATCTTCTGAGTCATAAAGCTCACATTGGCATCCCTTACCCCGTCAATCTTTTTAATGGCGTTTTCCATCTTTGCAGCACAGTTCGCACAGTCTAAATTAGTTAATTTGAATTTCTTTTTCATGTTCTTATTTTCCTCCATTTTTATATTCTTACTCTGATATGTGATCCATACCCTGACTGAGTATGGTCTTTACATGGCTGTCTGCCAGAGAATAAAATACGGCCTTTCCTTCCCGCCGGTTCTTCACCAGACGGTTCTGCTTTAAAATCCTAAGCTGATGGGAAATAGCGGACTGATTCATGTTTAAAAGCTGGGCAATATCGCACACGCACATCTCTGATTCAAACAATACATACAAAATCTTAATCCGTGTGGAATCGCCAAACACCTTAAAAATCTCCGCCAGATCGTACAGCTGATCCTCATCCGGCATCTTATCAGTCACGGACTTTACCACATCCTCATGAACCTGATAAAAATCACAGCACTCTACATCATTTAATGCCATCTTTTTCCTCCTTTCCTCTCCTTCGGCCACTTAACATATGAATAAATGTTCATATGCTTATATAAACAGTATAGTTCTTTTTTTCTGAATGTCAATAGTTAAATTTAAAAAATAAAAAAGCAGTGCCCTGAGATCTCATTTCTCAAAAGGCACTGCCTCAAATTTTAAAATATTACTGTTTTTCTTCTTCCGCAACCTGGATTCCCAGTTCTTCCAGCTGTTTTCCATCTACAGGAGCAGGAGCTTCCGTCATCAGGCAGGATGCGTCCTTCACTTTAGGGAAGGCAATCACATCACGGATGCTGTCTGCGCCTACCATCAGCATAACCATACGGTCAAGACCATATGCCAGACCTGCATGAGGTGGAACACCATACTTGAATGCCTTTAACAGGAAGCCGAACTGTTCCTGTGCACGCTCAGGAGTAAAGCCCAGAACCTCAAACATCTTTGACTGGATATCGGCCTGATGGATACGGACAGAACCGCCGCCCATTTCCACGCCGTTTAATACGATATCGTATGCCTTTGCACGGACACGGCCTGGATCAGAGTCAAGGTACTGCAGATCCTCCTCCATCGGCATGGTAAATGGATGATGCATTGCCACATAGCGGTCCTCTTCCTCAGAATACTCAAGAAGCGGGAACTCAGTTACCCACAGGAACTTAAAGTCATCTTTTTTCAGCAGATCCAGCTGTCTTGCCAACTCCAGACGCAGGTTGCCCAACACGTCGAATACAACCTTGTCCTTATCTGCTGCAAAGAGAAGGAGATCGCCCGCTTTTCCGTCCATGGCAGCGATCAGGGCAGCCATTTCCTCTTCCTTCATAAACTTTGCAAAGGAAGACTTAAAGGTGCCGTCCTCATTGATGGCAATGTATGCAAGACCCTTTGCCCCAAAGCCCTTTGCATACTCTACCAGAGCGTCGATTTTCTTTCTAGGCATATGGCCCTGGCCCTCAGCATTGATGCCGCGGACAGAACCGCCATTTTCCAGAGCGCCCTTAAATACCACAAATTCGCAGTCCTTCACAACCTCGGAAACGTTCTTTAATTCCATTCCAAAGCGCAGATCCGGCTTGTCGGAACCGAAGCGGTCCATCGCCTCTCTCCATGTCATGCGCTGGATGGGAAGCTGCAGCTCATAACCGCAGATTTCCTTAAAGAGCTTCTGTAAGAGACGCTCATTTACATCCAGAACATCATCTACATCCACAAAGGACAGCTCCATATCGATCTGTGTAAATTCCGGCTGGCGGTCTGCACGCAGATCCTCGTCGCGGTAGCAGCGGGCCAGCTGGAAATAACGGTCATAGCCGGATACCATTAACAGCTGCTTAAACAGCTGGGGAGACTGGGGCAGAGCATAGAAGGAACCGGGATGCACACGGCTGGGAACCAGGTAATCTCTTGCGCCTTCAGGGGTGCTCTTAATCAGAGTAGGAGTCTCAATCTCAAGGAAGCCCTCTTCTGCCAGAAATGCTCTTGTGAGAGTTGCCACGCGGCTGCGGGTAATCAGATTGTGCTGGATATCAGGCCGTCTCAAATCAAGGAAACGGTACTCCAGACGCAGCTCTTCCTTTGTCTTGCTCTTCTCCTCAATAGGGAAGGGCGGTGTCTCAGACTCAGCCAGGATCCGCAGGGAATTGGCACGGATCTCGATGGCTCCTGTAGCCAGATTTTCATTTACAGCGCCGGAACGGGCCTCTACGCGGCCTTCTACTGCCACTACAAACTCGCTTCTTAACTTCTCAGCCTTTGCGAAGTTCTCAGCGCCGCAGTCATTTTCCTCGAAAATCAGCTGTAAAATACCGGAACGGTCTCTTAAGTCTACGAAAATAATGCCGCCTTTATTTCTGCTCTTCTGAACCCAGCCCATAACGGTGACATTTTCACCGATCTGCGCTGCAGTTACCTCTGTACATCTGTGGGTACGCTTCAACCCAGCCATTGATTCTGCCATGATTATTCTCCTTTATCATCGTAAAGATTTATCGCATTCGCGCATTTTCGCCCTTAATGCTTCAGGCTCTCTCTGTAAAACTCCTTAAACTCACCATAGCCCTCTTTGCCAAGCTGCTCCTTCTGGAACTTCTTGTTTTTATTCATCTGGGCTACCAGCACCTGAACGCCGTTCTTTCTCTCCTCCATGGCCTCACGGATCACTGCTGCCAGAGCTGCGGAATCGATGCCCTTTTCAAAGAGATATGCCTTCTTTTCTCCGGCTCCCGGAACGGTAAAGCCGTTATCTAAGAGGATGGTGACAATGCGCTCAAAGCCGATGGAAAAGCCGCAGGCCGGCGTTTCCATTCCGGTGAACTTTCCGATCATCTTATCGTAGCGTCCGCCGCCGGCAACAGAACCGCCGAAGCCCTCCATGGATACCTCGAAAATAGTGCCTGTGTAGTAGGACATACCACGAACCAGAGTGGGATCAAATACAAGTCCAAACTCAGTTTCAGCCACATCCTTAACGGTCTCCATAATGTGTACCAGTCCCTGGCACACTGCCGGATCCATTACATCCTTTAAAGTCTCGCCCAGAGCCTTCACGCCCTCTGCGTCTCTCGTAACGGTGCGGAGAAGTTCCAGATAACGGTCTACGCTTTCCTTTGCGTTTCCATTTTCCAGAAGCTCCTTCTCCACGCCCTCAAAACCGATCTTGTCCATCTTATCCAGGGTGATGAGCACACTGTCCATGGCCTCCTCAGAGAAACCGCAGTAGCGGGCCATGCCAAAGAGGATGCCACGGTCATTGATGCGGACGGTAAATCCATTGTCCGGGCAGATCTTTCCAAGAGCGGTTGTGGTCGCTAAGATCAGCTCGATCTCTGCCAGATTGGTAGCGTCGCCTAAAATGTCAATATCGCACTGGGTAAACTGGCGGAAGCGGCCCTTCTGGGGACGGTCTGCCCTCCACACGCTTCCCATCTGCAGCGCCTTAAAGGGGCTTGGAAGGCTGGATGCATTGTTTGCATAATAGCGGGACAGCGGCAGTGTCAGGTCGTAGCGCAGACCGCTGTCGGTTAGATCATTTTCATCCTGTGCGGTTTCCAGATTTAACTTGTCGCCTCTTTTTAATACCTTGAAAATCAGTTTTTCATTGTCTCCGCCCTGCTTGCTGGTCAGGTTCTCAATGTGCTCTACACAGGGAGTTTCGATCTGGGAAAAGCCAAAGCTCTTATAGGTTTCACGGATCTGGTTCATAACATACTCACGGATCTGCATCTCGGCAGGCGTGATATCCTTCATTCCGGTTACTGGTTTTTTCGTTAACGGCATAGTATTTTCTCCATAATTTGCGTTTTGTTTCGTGATTACTATTGTAGTGTACTTTTTCTATTTTGCAAGTGTTTTGAGGAAATTCGCGGGAAATCAGGGCTGGAATATACCGTTTACCCCAATATCCTCTCCTTCCGCCCGATCATCTCATCAATCCTGCTGATATACTGCTCTACTTCCTTCACATTCTCGCACCGTTCCCTGCGGTTTTCTGCAGGGAATACAACCTTTGTGGTGGTGCCTGCGCCGCAGGCGGCGATGGTCTGAAGCTCCTCCATGATGAGGATATTGTAAATGCAGGCTTTGCCGGGAAGGGAATAGCCTACGTTTTCAAAATTTCCGGCCATGTTTTTCTGGCGGTAAAGATAATAGGGTTCCATGCCAAGGCGACGGGCGCAGGCCTCGCTCATGGCGATCATCTCAGGTGTATTGTTTATCTTTAAGCCGCCGTACTCTTCCTTAAACATATTTAAACGGGCAGCCCGCTTGATGGCCAGGGAATGAACCGTAAGAGAATCGGGCCTGAGAGCCTCGATCTCTTCCAGTGTGTGGCGTACATCGTCTAAATCCTCCTCCGGAAGCCCCATGATCAGATCCATATTGATATTGTCAAAGCCCAGCTCTCTTGCCATGAGGAACTTTTCCTTTACCATCTCCACCGTATGGCGGCGGCCAATGAGGTCCAGAGTCTTCTGGTTCATAGTCTGGGGATTTATGGAAATCCTGGTGATGCCATGATCTCTCAGCACCCGAAGTTTTTCCTCTGTGATACTGTCAGGCCGCCCTGCCTCCACCGTAAATTCCAAAGCATTCTCCGTATCAAACAGCTGATCCAGCTTTGTCAGGATCGCATCAATGTCCTCTGCTGGCAGAGCAGTCGGGGTTCCGCCTCCAAAGTAGATAGTATCCAGAGGGCGTCCCTTCATCTTGTCTGCCACATATTCCATTTCCTTAAATAATGCTTCCAGATAAAGGCCGGTGCGCCCCTTCCATTTGCTGATGGGGTAAGAGGTAAAGGAACAGTAAAGACAGGTGGTGGGACAGAATGGAATTCCCACATACAGGCTGTATCCCCTGTCATAATCCAACGGCTCTAAAAGCATTTTCTCCCTTGCGGCAATTTCAATGCTCAAATCAATCTTTTCATCGCTCGCCAGATAGTTTTTTTTCATAAAGGAGCGGATCTCTTCCTCCTTCCAGCCCTCCTCCAGACGGCTTAAAGCAATCTTGGTGGGCCGGATTCCCGTGAGGGACCCCCAGGGCAGCTCATGGCCGGTGCGTTCTGTGAGCATACAGTAAAATAGCTGCTTTACCACATTTTTCGTCTCGCTGTGATCGGAAAGATCCGAATATCCTCTGGAGGATGACGCAAGGTGAAAGTCCTCCAGTCCTTCCGGCACTGGAAAATAAGGACTGCAGCCTGCGGCCTCTCCCTCTTTTATCTGTTCCCAGAGGGCAATCCCTACATTCCATTCCTGTCCAGCCGCATCCTCCTCCGAGGCAGTGCAGCCGTCCTCTTCCTTCTGTATGAGACGGGTCTGCACATAAAAATCCACTCCGTCTTTTATTTCATGGGCATATGTTTCGCCCGGATAAAAAGACATCAGAAGTTCTCTGATGTCCTGTTCGTATGCATTATCCTGTATCAGTAAACCGATCATTTTGTTCCTGCTTTCTACTTTCTATCTATAGCATGCAATAGGATTGTTCTGCGCCTCATAACCAATGGTAGTGGGCTCTCCATGGCCCGGATAGACCATAGTATCTCCCGGCAGTATAAACAGCTTCCTAAGTACAGAATCCACCAGCGCTCTGCTGCTTCCTGTCGGCAGATCTGTCCGTCCATAGGAATCCTGGAACAGAGTATCTCCAGACAGAAGCACCTCTTCTTCCGGCAGATAATAGCACACAGAGCCTGCGGTATGGCCGGGAGTTGCAATGACTTTCCACTTATATCCCAAAAGCTCCAGCTCATCCCCGTCATGTACCAGCCTGTCTGCATGAAAACTCAGAGAATGGCCTGTAAAATGAGCGGTCAGATTCAAAGACGTATCCGCCAGCATACCATCCTCGGTTTCCGATGCATAGATGGGAATGGTAAAGGCCCTTGCTATCTGAAGAGCCGCTCCGATATGGTCAAAATGCCCATGGGTCAGAAGCACAGCCTGAAGCTTTATCCCAAGCTCACTGCATTTATTTAAAATATAATCTCCGTTGTCTCCGGGGTCTACTGCCACAGCCTCTTTGGTTGTATCGTTGTAAACCAGGTAACAGTTCGTGCTTACCGGCCCCAATACGCAGGTTTTGATTCTGAAATCGCTCATACGCATCCTCCTTTAGCCCGTGGTTCTCTGGATATCCAGCACGCCTTCAATCTGGCGGATCTTATCTGTGATCCGGTTCAGTTCTTCCGTGCCGTGAATGTCAAAGGTCATGATAATGGTTGCCTTGCCCTGCTTGCTGGTTCTCACATTCATAGAAGTAATATCAATCTGCTTCTCTGTAAATACCTTGGAAATATCCGCAAACATGCCAATGCGGTTATTGGCGAAAATCTGAATTTCCGTAGAGTACTGCTCCGTACTTCCCGCTGTTTCCGCCACCTGCCATTCTGCATCGATCAGACGAACTCTCTCTTCCTGAGGAAGATTGATCACATTAATACAATCTGTACGGTGGATCGACACACCGCGGCCTCTGGTGACAAAGCCTACGATCTCATCGCCGGGAACCGGATTGCAGCAGCGTGAAAAACGCACTGCCAGGTCATGAAGTCCCTTCACCACAATGCCGCTCTTATTTTTGCGCACCGTCGCTTCTCCGGAGCGGCCGTCTGTATCGGCAATGCCGCCCAATACGTCTGCATCTGTGATCTCACGCTTGCGCTTCTTCTCCCGCTCCTCCATCATCTTATTGATGACCTGGCCTTCCTTCAGGCCGCCGTGGCCGATGGATGCCAGCACGGAATCCCAGTCCTTAAAGGCATACCGGTGCATAACCTTTTCCATAAACTCCGGTTTTCCAAGCTCCGCCCAGTTGATGCCCTTGGCCTTGCAGTAGCGCTCTACCGCCTCACGGCCCCGGATGATATTGTCCTCCTTCATCTGGGTCTTAAACCACTGGTTAATCTTGTTTTTGGCCTGGGTGCTCTTTACCACCTTCAGCCAGTCGCGGCTGGGACCCTTGCAGTTCTGGGAGGTGACAATCTCGATCTGGTCGCCGTTCTGGATCACATACTCAATGGGAACCAGCTTTCCGTTTACCCTTGCTCCTACCATCTTGTTGCCAACCGCACTGTGGATGCAGTAGGCAAAGTCAATAGGCGTAGAGCCGCTTGGAAGGGTCTTTACATCACCCGAGGGCGTAAAGCAGTATACACTGTCGGAAAACAGATCCAGATCGCCCTTTACCATATTTAAGAATTCTTTGGAATCATCCGTATCCTTCTGCCACTCCAGGATCTGGCGCAGCCAGCTCATCTTTTCTTCTTCCTTGCCTGCTGCTACCTGTCCGCTGCCGCTTTCCTTATATTTCCAGTGAGCCGCAATACCGTACTCCGCCGTGCGGTGCATTTCGTAGGTACGGATCTGGATCTCAAAGGGCTGTCCTGTGCTGCCAATGAGCGTAGTATGGAGAGACTGGTACATATTTGGCTTCGGCATGGCGATATAGTCTTTAAAACGACCAGGTATCGGCTTATACATCTCGTGGATGACACCAAGAGCCGCATAGCAGTCCTTTACCGTTTCTACCATGATGCGCACGGCAAAAAGATCGTAAATCTGATCCAGGGTCTTGTTCTGCTTGACCATCTTTTTATATATGCTGAAGAAATGCTTCACCCTGCCGCCTACGGAAGCCTCGATGCCCGCCTCGTCCATATGCTCTTTTACCTCAGATACAATGGACTGGACAAAGGCCTCTCTGGCGTCCTTTCGCAGATCCACCTTTTCTACCAGATCGTAATACACATCCGGATGGAGGAATTTTAAGGACAGGTCATCCAGCTCGATCTTAATCTTGGAAATACCCAGACGGTCTGCAATGGGAGCATAGATCTCCAGTGTCTCTCTGGCCTTTTCCTTCTGCTTCTCCGGCTTCCAGTATTTTCCAGTCCGCATATTGTGGAGACGGTCTGCCAGCTTGATAATGATGACGCGGATATCCTTTGCCATGGCAAGAAACATCTTCCGCAGGTTCTCCGCCTGGATCTCCACCTTATCCTTGTCCCAGTTTAACTGGGTCAGCTTGGTAACGCCGTCTACCAGAAAGGCTACCTCAGAGCCAAACTCCTTTGTCAGCTGCTCAAGGGTCATAATGGTGTCTTCAACCACATCATGGAGAAGGCCCGCTGCAATGGTCTCCTTATCCATTTCCAGATCAGCCAGAATGATCGCCACGCAGAGCGGATGGATAATATAGGGCTCTCCTGATTTGCGCTTCTGCTCCTTGTGAGCCTCATCAGCGATTTTATATGCCTTTTCGATCATGGTAAGATCATCCGACGGATGGTACTTTCGGATGGCGCGGATCAGATCCTGATACAGTACCTCCGGACTGGTAAAATCAGCCGGCGCTTCCAGTTCAATATCCAGTTTTTCTTTTGTTCCCTCTTTTCCCATATGTGTGGTCACCTTTTTCTTAGAAATAATTAGTTATCATTATAATTTTATTTCTGTGAAAAAGCAAGGCCGTCCTTGAAAATATGGCGTCCATGACCGAAACAAATAAAAATTCAGGGATATCCATACATCCTTTTCATGTACGGTTATCCCTGAATCCATATGTTTATTTCATGCTGTCAGCGCCAAACGGGTCTTTATGACAATTCCAGCTTTCCCGTATAGAGCTGATAGTACGTTCCCTTTAAGCGGATCAGATCCTCATGGTCTCCCCGCTCGATGATCCGTCCATGATCCAGCACAATGATCGCGTTGCTGTTGCGGATGGTGGACAGACGGTGGGCGATCACAAATACGGTGCGCCCCTTCATCAGATTGTCCATACCTTTCTGCACAATACTCTCGGTTCTGGTATCAATACTGGAGGTTGCCTCGTCTAAGATCAATACTGGCGGATCTGCCACCGCAGCCCTGGCGATAGATAAGAGCTGTCTCTGGCCCTGGGACAGCTCCTCGCCGTCTCCGCTTAACATGGTATCATAGCCCTGAGGCAGCATACGGATAAACTGATCCGCATGGGCCAGCTTTGCAGCCGCATATACCTCTTCATCTGTAGCATCCAGCTTTCCGTAGCGGATATTTTCCCGGATCGTTCCTGTAAATAAATGGGTATCCTGAAGCACGATTCCCAGAGAACGCCTTAAATCGTCCTTCCTGATCTTCGTAATATTGATGCCGTCATAACGGATCTTTCCATCCTGAATATCGTAAAAACGGTTGATCAGGTTGGTAATGGTGGTCTTTCCGGCTCCTGTAGAGCCTACAAATGCCAGCTTTTGACCAGGCTTTGCAAACAGGCTGATATCATGGAGGATCACCTTTTCATCATCATAACCAAAGATCACATTCTCAAACCGAACGTCGCCCGTAAGCTCTGTATAGGTCACACTGCCGTCGCCGTGGGGATGCTTCCAGGCCCACATGCCGGTACGCTCCTTACATTCAGAAATCACCCCGTCCGCATCCTTTCTGGCATTGACCAGAGTTACATAGCCTTCATCCTTTTCCGGCTTCTCATCAATCAGGGCAAAAATACGTTCCGCGCCTGCCAGAGCCATGATAATGGCGTTAAACTGCTGGGCCACCTGCATAAAGGGCTGGGTAAAGCTCTTTGTAAACTGCAGGTAGGAAGCCATCACACCCAGGGTAATGCCGCCGACTCCCAGCACAGACAGGAAACCTCCCAGCACTGCCGTAAGCACAAACTGCATATTTCCAATGTTTCCGATCACAGGCCCCATAATGTTGGCAAAGGTATTGGCCTGAGAAGCACATTCAAAAAGCGCTTCATTTAGTTTGTCAAACTCCTCCTCGGATTTGCGCTCATGGTTAAATACCTTAACCACTCTCTGGCCGTTCATCCGCTCTTCCACAAAGCCTGTTATGTCCGCTACAGCCACCTGCTGGCGCACAAAATATTTTCCGCTGTTTCCTCCGATCTTTCTGGATACGAAAAGCATGACAACAATAACCAGTACAGCCAGCACCGTAAGAGCAGGGCTTAACACCAGCATGGAGATAAAAGTTACTACGATCGTAAAAAAGGAAGACAGCGCCTGGGGGATGGACTGGCTGATCATCTGGCGCAGCGTGTCTGTATCGTTGGTGTAAAGACTCATGATAGAGCCAGTTGTATTCTGATCAAAATACCGGATCGGAAGGGTCTGCATGTGCTCAAACATATCGTCACGGATCCGTTTTAACACACCCTGTCCGATATAGACCATCAGTCTTGTATAGGTAAAGGTGGCAAGTACGCCCGCAACGAAAATACAGGCCAGCGTTCCCAGAGCCCGGTACAGCCCGGCAAAATCCGGCGTCTGCTGTCCGATCAGCGGGATAATAAAGTCGTCCAGCAGAAATTTCAGCGACAGAGATACGGAAATGCTTGCTCCTGAACTGATAAAGATACAGATAAATACCAGAAAAAAGCGCAGCTTATACGTTTCTGTCACATATTTTAAAAGACGCTTTGCGGTCTGAGCCGTGTTTTTGGAAATCTGTAGTTTCTTACTGCTCATTCTCTTCGCCTCCCTTCATCTGAGACTCATATACTTCACGGTAGATCTCATTGGTGCGCAGAAGTTCCTTGGAGGTACCTACGCCCACGATCCGTCCTTCATCCAGAACAATGATCTGATCTGCATCCTCGATCGAGGAAACCCGCTGGGCGATAATGATCTTTGTGGTATCGGGAATCTCCTCCCTGAAGGCCTTTCGGATAAGAGCATCCGTCTTTGTGTCTACCGCACTGGTGGAATCATCAAGGATCAGGATCTTGGGCCGTTTTAACAGTGCTCTTGCAATACACAGACGCTGCTTCTGACCGCCGGATACGTTATTTCCGCCCTGAACGATCATGGTATCATAACCGTGAGGAAACTCCTTCACAAATCCGTCTGCCTGAGCCAGACGGCATACCCGCTCCACTTCTTCATTCGAGGCCTTTTCATTGCCCCATCGGATATTTTCATAAATACTTCCTGTAAACAGCACATTTTTCTGAAGTACCATAGAAACCTGATCTCTCAGAACCTCCAGATCGTACTCCCTTACATCGATTCCTCCTACCTTTACGCTTCCCTTCGTTACATCATAAAGTCTCGGGATCAGCTGGACCAGAGTAGATTTGGAGCTTCCGGTTCCTCCGATGATGCCTACGGTCTGTCCCGGCTTAATGGAAAGGTTTACATCCTTTAAGGAAAGAGGGCCGCCCTCGCCGGCATAGCTGAAATCTACATGCTCAAAGGTGATGCCTCCATCTGAAACCTCCTTCACCGCCTGCTCCTTTTCCTGCATCTCAGGCACTTCCGTAAGAACGCTGGTAATACGGTCTGTGGATGCCTCAGCAATCATGATCATAACAAATACGAAGGTTACCATCATAAGAGACATCATGATCTGCATGGCATAGACGATTACGCTTGTCATCTCTCCGGTCTCCATGGTTCCAAAGACGATACTCTTGCCGCAGATCGCTACCAGAAGGATGATTACCGTATAAACTACGGTCTGCATCACCGGAGCATTCCATGCCACAATCCCTTCAGCCTTTGTAAAAAGTCTGTAAACGTATTTGGAAATGTCATGGAACTTTCCGATTTCATGGTCTTCTCTTACAAAGGATTTTACCACTCTGGAAGCGTTTACATTTTCCTGTACAGAATTATTTAAAATATCGTATTCATCAAAAACCTTTACGAAATGGGGATGGGCCTTCTTTGCAATAAAAATCAGGGCGCCGCCCAGAACGGGGATCACAACTAAAAATAAAAGCGCAACCCTGGGATTGATGGTCAGAGTCATAACCCATGATAAAGCTACCATGATGGGCGCTCTGGCTAACAGGCGCAGGCTCATCATATAAGCCATCTGAACATTGGTAATATCCGTAGTCATACGGGTTACAAGACCTGAGGTAGAGAAATGGTCGATATTCTTAAACGAAAACTCCTGAACCCTGTAAAATATATCATGGCGCAGATTTTTTGCATATCCCGCCGCCGCGATTGCCGCCGTCTTTCCGGCTGTTACGCCGAAATACAGGGCAAGCATTGCCATCACAACCAGTATGAAGCCCCTCTGGATGATGTAAGGCAGATTGCCTCCTGCGATTCCAATGTCAATGATCTTTGCCATTTCCATGGGGATCATAACTTCTAACAGCACCTCCAGCAATACAAATATGGGAGTCAGTATAGACTGCTTTTTGTATTCCCGGACCGATTTTAAAAGTAATTTATTCATCCTTTTCCTCTTCCTCCTTTATGTTTTTATTTGTTTTAGACGCTTCCTCCTCCGCTCTTACAAGATTGCCGAACATCCGGCACATCACACTGCGCCAGATATGAAGCTCTTCTTCCGGGATTCCCTCCATAAGAAGAGCTTCCGTTCTCCCCAGCTGCTCTAAAATCTGGGGACGCAGTGCCTCTGCCCTGGCTGTCGGCACAATGCGCTTGAGCCTTGCATCCTGAGGAACGCTTTCTCTCCTGATGAATCCATTTTTTTCCAAAAGTTTCAGGATCCCTGTTACCGTTGATTTGCGGATACGGAACTCTTCCTCGATATCCTTCTGATACACATCCGTATGAAGGGTCCGCAGAAGGATAAACTTCATAATATGCCGCTGAGACCCGGTCAATCCCTCATCCATCAGCTCCTCCTGGATGTTCCTGCGCTTTAACTGATGAGAGAGCATATGGATCATCCTTCCCATATGCATTGTTTCCATTCTGCATTCCATATCCTGCATCATTTCACCTCTTCGTATGCACTGCTTTCAGATAGTTAGCGTCCTAACTTTTGGTATTATACAGACTTAAAAATTTAATGTCAAGATAGTTTCACAGGGGAAAATGTGAAAAATATGTGTTCAAAAAAGCGTCCATCCCATTTTTCAACAGAATGAACGCTTCTGGACGGAAAATTACTTTCCCTCATAAACGATTGCAGAGTCCACTGCATAATCCTTTAACTTCTCTCTGCCCTTTAATCCGGCCAGTTCCATTACAAAACAGATTTTTACCACCTGGCCTCCCAGCTGTTCGATCAGCTTTATGATCGCCTCTGTAGTGCCTCCGGTGGCGATCAGATCGTCTACGATCACAACCTTCTGGCCCGGACGGATGGCGTCCTTATGGATCTCGATCTCTGCAGTTCCGTATTCTAGTTCATACTCTGCAGAAATGGTCTCGCAGGGAAGCTTTCCCTTTTTGCGCACAGGCACAAAGCTCTTATGCTCTGCATAGGCCACCGGTACGCCGAAAATAAAGCCTCTGGACTCCGGCCCAACGACTACGTCATAATCCAGATCCTTCACCATGGCGCGCAGGCTGTCTACCGCCAGCTGCAGTCCGTCTGCATCCTGTAAAATAGAGGTTACATCCCTGAAAATGATTCCAGGCTCCGGGAAATCGGGAATGCTTCTTACATATTCTTCCAGTTTTTTCATGTCTGCCTTCTCCTTTTGTTTGATCTGCAATCGGTTCACGGACTATTCTTCCTTCAGGTTCCGTACCGTATCCCGTATGATAAGCTTATTATCCAGATAAATTCTCCTGTTATCCACAATTCCATCGTCCAGACGGCGCAGAAGCACTCTGGCGCCCTCTCTGGCGATATCGCCCATGTTTCTCTCCACCGTAGTCAGATGCATATCGGAATAACCGGACAAATCCCAGTTATCAAAGCCGATCAGAGAAACATCTCCCGGCACAGACAGCCCCGCCTCATCGATCGCTGTCCTTGCTCCAAAGGCCATCTCATCATTAAAACAGAGAATTGCCGTAGGCTCATAGGAAAGGAGCTGTTTTGCTGCGCTGTAGCCGCTTCCGTAACGATAGTTTCCATTAATCATAGGCACCTGATCGGGATCCAGCCCGTGCTTTCGCATGGAGATCCGCCAGCCTCTGTGGCGCAGGCGGGTAGAATCCAGCTCTGGCCTTCCCTCGATGACTGCCAGCTTCCGATGGCCATTATCCAAAAGGTAATCCATGGCCCGTTCCATGGCCCTGGCCTCGTCTGTTGTCACATTGGGCGCATCGATATCCACGGAACGGCAGATAACCGTCATGGGAATCTTCTTTGACAGAACCTCATCCATAAATTCCATATCCTCATTTTTCTGGGACAGGACAATGATCCCGTCAAAATAGCTGGGATTTAAGGTACCCGGTTCATGCATATCAATACCCTTTACCACTACATTATACTTGCTTCCCGTAATACTGTAAACCCCTGTAAGTACATCGTGAAGCACATAGGGAGAAGTCATTTTGCTGATCGTTGAAAAATACAGTCCGATCACATAGGAACGTGATTTTTTCAAGTGGATCGCTGCCTGATTGGGTACATATCCCATTTCAGACGCCAGACGGCGGATCCTGTCTCTTGTCTCGGAATATCCCCCCACTCCGTTTAAGGCCCTGGAAACCGTTGAATAGGAAACCCCCGCCTTTTTAGCGATATCCTTGATCGTTACTGCCACTTTATCCCCTCCGTTTTACATATTCCCGATATTTTCTGTGACAACTGCAGGCCCTTCCTGGCCGCTTATCTCCACATCCTTTAATATAAGCTCTTCGATATTATTTGCATAGATTCCCTGGCGGCAGGTGGTCTTACTGCAGCCCTCCATCATGGCCGGCTGGCCGCACATAGGTTCATCTGCATAAGTTACCCGCACATGCTCCATCTCTACCCGTCCGATCTTCTTTTCCGGCAGGCCGTACATATAGGCAGCAGCCACATGGCAATTTCTGGCCTCAATATTTCTAAAGGTAAGGGTAGCGATCTCCGGCAGGCGGTCATCCACCGGTCCGGCTTCCTTGCTGCGAACATACTCAGAATGGCCATCCGGATCGCAGAAATAGAAACAATTGATCACAAAGGGAGTCATTACATGATCCATTGTGATATTTTCAAATAAAATACCCTGAACTACCGCATCCTTTCCACGTCCTCTTCTGGTCTTGATCCGCAGTCCCCGGTCCGTATGAAGGAACATACAGTCTCTTACGGTCAGATTCTTCACGCCTCCGGCCATCTCGCTTCCGATGGTAATGGAGCCGTGGCCGTCGCGCATACAGCACTGGCGGATGGTTACATTTTCACAGGGACGCTTATAGGTAGATCCCATATAGATTTTTCCTGATTTTAAAGCAATACAGTCATCGCCCAGAGAGAAATACACACCTGTAATTTCCACATTTTTACAGGACTCCGGATCCAGGCCATCAGTGTTGGGAGAATCCTTTGGATTTAATACCTTCATGTCCAGGAAACGAAGGTTGTCGGAAAAATAAGGATGGAGATTCCAGCTTGGGCTGTTCTGTACCGTGATACCCTGGAGAACTACATGTTCACACCGCTCTAAAAATACCATTCTGGGGCGGAATGCGCCGTTCATGATCTTGGGATCCTTCCACCAGTTCTCTCTGTCTGCATTTCCATCTATCGTTCCCTGTCCGTAAATCGTTACATTTTTTACGTTCACACCTGTAATAATAGCTGTAAACATAGGAAGAGGATTTCCCTCCCAGGTACCCAGATTGTACTCATCCTTTTCATTATAACTCTGGATCATCCCTTTGAACACAGGAAAACGGCTGCGGTCTGTAAAAGCAGACAATACGGCTCCCTCATCCAGCTCAATGGAAACATCATCCTTAAGGAACAGAGAGGAGATCCGGTAGGTTCCTGCCGGGATCAGCACACGGCTCTCTTTCGGGCAGGCCATGATCGCTGCCTGGATAAAAATCGTGTCATCGCTCTCCCCATCTCCCTTTGCGCCAAAGTCACGGACATTTAAGGTAACAAACTCATAGTCTGTAGCAAAGTAGGACATAATCCTCTCTCCGGCCTCATTGACCGCCTCTACTTCGTACTGGGTATCGGGAGTCAGATGATACAGGCTGGTGACCGCCTTGTCTGTTTTTGCCGCCTCTTTGTGATTTAAGTAGATAGTCCAGGAAGAGGCTGTATGGTAGCGTCCTCCGTCTTCAATTTCAATTACCGCACATCTTGCGTTCTTGTAGATTACTTTTAATTCCATAGCTTTTGTCTCCTTTAACAAAAATAGAGGAATCCCCCGAAAGAGAATCCTCCGTTTTTTAATGTACCATGCAACATTTAACCCTTTACACCGCCGGCTGCGATACCGTCAATAAAGGAATCCTGGGCGCAGAAAAATACCACCAGGGAAGGAATAATGGAAATCAGGGACATTGCCAGAATCCGGTTCCACTGGAAGCCTACGTCGCCGTCCATAGACATACGCAGATATACGGAGTTGGTATATTTATCCATATCAGCGATATAGATCAACGGGCCCTGGAAGTCATTGTTGGTCCACATGAACTGGAACAGCGCACAGGATACCAGTGATGGCTTTAACATAGGCACGATTACATACCACAGTGTTTTTAAGGTGTTGCAGCCGTCAATCTTAGCCGCCTCCTCCAGCTCTTTTGGTACGCCTCGTAAGAACTGGATCAGCATGAATACAAAGTAGGTATCAGCTGCAAATAAGGACGGGATAACCAGAGGCAGGTAGGTATTTACCCACTTCCAGTTGTTGAACATGATGTACTGAGGTGCGTTTAATACAACCTGAGGAAGGAACAGGGTAGACATCAGCAGTGCAAAAAAGATGTTCTTTCCTTTAAAGTTGAAACGTCCAAAGCCATATGCTGTGATCGTTGCGGATACAACGGTAAAGATAACCTTCGGAATAACGATCTTGTAGGTATTGATCAGAGATTTAACCAGATCGATCTTTCCTCCGTAACTCTTAAATGCATTGTCATAGCCGTCGAATACAGGATTCTTCGGGATAAACCATGCGCTGGTGAAGATCTCGGAGTTGGTCTTAAAGGTTGCTCCCACCATCCAGATCAGAGGATACACCATGATAATCCCTACCAGGATCAGAAGGGTGTAGCGGATCACAGTACTGATTTTTCTTCTTGTCTCTCTTGTCATCTGATTCTACCTCCCATCCTCATCTGAATAGTAAACCCACTTCTTCTGGCTGACAAATGCAACAACGGTCATAGTCATAGTAATCAAGAACAGGATCCACGCCTGGGCGCTTGCCATACCCATCTTGTGGCGGAGGAATGCGTTGTTGTAGATCAGCATGGAGATCAGTGTGGTTGCTCCGTTTGGTCCGCCCTTGGTTACAAGGAACGGTCCGTTGAACTCCTGGAATGCCTGGCATAACTGGGTAACCAGGTTGTAGAAAATAACCGGTGTGATCAGGGGTACGGTAATCTTAAAGAACTGTGTCCACTTGCCGGCGCCGTCGATAGAAGCCGCCTCATAAAGATCCTCAGACACACCCTTTAAGGCTGCCAGGAAGATAACCATGGCGGAACCGAACTGCCATACACGGAGAAGTACGATCACCATCAGGGCGCTCATGTCTCCGGCCATCCAGTTGATCTCCGGGATACCGAACGCGCCTAAAACGGTGTTGATCAGGCCGTCTGTGTTAAATACAGCTCTCCACAGGATAGCGATCGCGATGGAGCCGCCCAGAATGGAAGGGATGTAGTAAGCGGTTCTGAAGAAGTTTACGCCCTTTAACTTAAAGTTTAAGATGTAGGCAATAAACAGAGCGAACATCAGCTTTAAGGGCACGTCAAAAATGGCGTATTTAAACGTTACCACAAAGGCGCGGATGATATCGGGATCCGTAAAGATCTTCTCGTAATTCATCATGCCGTACTTGGTAATGCCATTGAAAAGGTCGTAGTTGGTGAAGCTGTAAAAAAGGGATGAGAGGAAGGGATATACCTTAAACAGGATAAAACCAACCAGCCAGGGCAGAATGTACAGAAGGCCGATATTCAGCGCCCAGAATCCTTTCTTGTTTTTCATACGGTTACCTCCATAATATTTCGTACTTTTATACGCGGTCCGCATACTTTTCTGCCAGGAGAGTGCCCAGGGCGCAGCCCTTTTTTATGGCGTATGCGAGCTGCTCGCCGGAAGCCTCTTTGGAAGCTTCCAGATGTTTTCTTATGCCTTCACGGAACATGTCCTGGAGCGCTCTGTAATGCTCATAGATCTCCGGAGACATCTCCTCTATCATGTCGATCAGCAGGACCAGATCTGCCTCGCTGAGAGTTTTCTGTGTTTTAAAATAAGTAACAATACTGCTGTAATTTTCTTTGTTTTTAACTGCTTCTCTGATTTCTTTTTCTGTCATATTCACTGTTCCCCTCAAAGGGAGGCAGCGTCTGAAAGGGACGCTGCCGTTTATTTCTTGCGGATTAGTAGTTGCTGTAGCACTCATCAATGCCCTTAAGCAGTTCCTCGGCAGCCTCGGCAGATGTCGTGTTGCCTGCGGACAGCTTACCGAATACCTTGTAGTATACGCCGTCAGGGTTAGCCTTTAAGTCATTATGCTCGAAGTAGGGATCCAGAGGGAACTTGCTGTATGCAGTCACCTTGGAGTTTGCTTCCTTAACCATCTCATCGCCGATTCCCTTCTCATTGAGAATCTCAATTGCCTTCTTGGAGCAAGGGATACCTCTCTCAGTACCGGAGATTTCGATGCCTTCATCCTCATTTAACAGGAAGTTGATCAGCATGGCTGCTTCCTTCGGATGCTCAGAATTTGCTGCAACTGCAAATGCCATGGATACCTTGGTAAATCCGCCGTTGTGATCGCCGAACTTGATGAAGTCGCCGATTACCAGCTCCTGTCCAGGCTTATCTGTACTCTCTGCGATCGCCTGCTGGAACTTGCTTACAGAAGAATCCCACTCAAGGATACCTGCATACTTACCGTTGATCCACTTAGCGTTCTTGTCAAGAGAGTCTGCCATATCGCCCTGAAGTGTAGCCAGAGTAGGAATTACATGATTCTCTTCCAGCTTTGTGATGAAATCCATACCTTCCTGGATCTCTTCCTTTGTATACTGAACAGCTCCGTCCTCTACCCAGGCCTTGCCGTACTTGCTCTCTAAGTAGTATACCAGGAAGATCGCACGGTCGTACTCGCCCAGTGCCAGAGGATAATAATCGTCGCCGTATGCCTTAAATGCCTCTCCGGCTGCCAGTAAGGATGCCTCGTCTGTAGGAAGCTCGCATCCGATCTCATCAAATGTGGTCTTATTCCAGTAGAACAGACGGCCTGTCAGAGAAATCGGAACTGCCATCAGCTTTCCGTCTGCCTTACACTGATCCAGAACCTCCTGGTCAAACTGTGTCAGATCGATCACATCGCTGTACTCGTCCAGATTTACGAAATTCTTGCCGTTTCCGCTGTAGGAGGTAATCCAGTTCCAGTTGATCTGCATTACGTCAGCTGCATTGCCGCCCTGGATTGCCAGAGCCTGCTTCTCTTCCCAGCCGGTCCATGCGCCATACTCAGCCTCAACCTTGATGTTTGGATACTTTTCCATGAAAGCTGCGATTGCCTTCTCAGTTGCCTCATGACGGGCATCACCGCCCCACCATGAAAACTTTAAGGTAACTTCCTCATTGCTTGCTGCGCCATCGCCGCCCTCAGCTTTACCTGCTGCAGTTGTATCTGTAGATGCGGACGTACCGCCGCAGGCTGCCAGAGATAATGCCATGGTAGATGCCAGAGCCAGAGATACTGCTTTTTTGAAATTTCTCTTCATTTTACTCTCTCCCTTTCTTTTCCCCTTCGCATACACATTTTGCAAAGGTTTGCAACATTGTTCTGAAAATTGTGCACATCCGCTAGGTAAGCGTTTACAAATTTGTATACTTTTAAGCAAACGTGCTTATTTCTCATGGTAATTTCATAATATCATTAACCCTATCAGTTGTCAATTATGTATTGTGTATATTTTTACACTTTCTTTTTATGCAATATGTCTAGTTTTCTTCTCTGTTTTTTTGTGATAAGATGGTTTCAAGACAGAAAATGATATTTTTGGTGGTAATGCAAGTATTTTTTACCAAATTAAGGGAGAATAGATCCAGACAGTCATGGCATTTATTACCCGTTTTTGGGCTGCAAACGTTTACATATCATTTTCTTTCATACTGTCTTTAAAAACCCTTATATATGTGTTACTATTTTTAAAGGATAAAGGAGAATTATATCATGATGAAGATTTTGGACCATTACATTGACCAGCTGTTAGACAAGAGTACGCCTCAGGCTCCGGTCTGGAACATCGAAAAGATCAAAAACGGCGGAGCTTCTACCTGGAACTACATTGACGGCTGTATGATCAAGGCCATTCTTGAACTGTACCATATTACCAAAAATGAAAAATACCTGGAGTTTGCCGATGCCTTTATCGACTACTTTGTACAGGAGGACGGCTCCATCACTTCCTATGATCCAAAGGAATATAATCTGGACAATGTAAATGCCGGCAAAACCCTTTTCGATCTCTATGAGCTTACCGGACGGGAGAAGTACCGCAAAGCCATCGACACGGTATACAGCCAGCTGAAAGGGCAGCCAAGAACCACAACAGGCAACTTCTGGCACAAGATGATCTATCCAAACCAGATCTGGCTGGATGGCCTGTATATGGCCCAGCCCTTCTATATGCAGTACGAAGTAACCTATAATAATGGTGCCAACTGCCGGGACTCCTTTGAGCAGTTCCTTCATGTATATGACCTCATGAAAGACACACGCAACGGCCTGTACTACCACGCATATGATGATTCCAGAGAATCCTTCTGGTGCGACCCCGTCACAGGCCTGTCAGACAATTTCTGGCTGCGCGCACTGGGCTGGTATGCCATGGCCCTGATCGATACCATGGAGGTAATGCCGGGATCCATGGCCCAGGAGAAGGAAAAGCTGGGCGCTATTTATAAGGAACTGATCGATGCCATGCTGCCCTATCAGGACAAGGAAACCGGTATGTGGTATCAGGTTGTAAACAGAGGCCGCATTAAGCCAAACTATCTGGAAACCTCCGGCTCCGCCATCTTCGCCTATGCGATCATGAAGAGCGTGCGTCTGGGCTATCTGGATGAAAGCTATTTTACCTTTGGAGAAAGGGCATTTACCGGCATCTGTGAAACATATCTCTCTGAAGAAAACGGAGAACTTCAGTTAGGCGGCATCTGCCTGGTTGCAGGACTTGGAAATAAAGAAATGCGGGAAGGCACCTTTGACTACTATATGAGAGAACCCATTGTAAAAAATGAGGCAAAAGGCGTAGCCCCTCTGATCCTTGCTTACATTGAAATCCTGCTCCGCGAAAAGGCAGGCACACAGGAGTAGATTTTATGCTGAAAGAAGAACGACAGGCACTGATCTTAAACAAGCTTCATACATCAGGAAAGGTTGTGGTAAGCCAGCTGGCAGCCGACCTTAAGGTTTCCGAGGATACAGTCCGCAGAGATCTGCTGGATCTAGATCAAAAAGGACTGCTAAAACGGGTGTTTGGAGGGGCAATCCCTCTGGAACGTCCGGTCATCGGTTTTTTCGACCGGGAAGAGGCAGACGTAGAGCTGAAGCAGAAGCTCGCCGAAAGAGCCCTGGGCTTTCTGGAACCCGACCAGCTGGTAGCCATTGACGGCAGCAGCACCAATCTGCAGTTTGCTAAGAATATCCCTCCCGATATGAAACTTACGATTTTAACAAACAGCTACAGCATCGCCCATGTGTGTTCCATGAAGGAGCAGGTAAAGGTGATCGTTCTGGGCGGGGATCTGTTAAAGGATTCCATGACAACCGTAGGTGAAACGGCAGCTGCTCAGGCAGCCGCCTACCATCCGGATCTGTGTTTTATGGGCGTTTATGCCGTACACCCCGAATACGGCATGACGATTCCCTATCCTGAAGAGGTAAGTATCAAGAGCCAGCTGATCCGATCCTCCAGACGGGTCATCGCTCTGGTGGATCCCGTGAAGCTGAATACCGTATCACGATATCATGTATGCGGGATTGAAGCCTTTACAGCCCTTATTACAGACGGATCTGTGGAAGGCGAGATGGCTTTGGGATACCGGAACCGGGGACTGGATTTTATATAAAAACGGCCTGCAAAGCCTCTCTTTGCTCTTTTTGCGTTTGTTTGCGTTAGTTTTTCTTTAATGCGTGCGTTAGTTTGCGTTTTTAATAATTTATGTATTCACATGATTTTATTTTTGCGCAAATTAACGCATTTTTTTGCGATATTATGCTTGACATTGTGCTGTATGGCGCTATAATAAATGTATAAACCAGTATGAAATACAGCAATTTGAGGAGGATTTTGTTTATGAGATTTTTCGTTGATACTGCTAATGTAGAAGACATCCGCAAGGCAAACGATATGGGGATCATCTGCGGAGTTACAACCAATCCGTCTCTGATCGCCAAAGAAGGCCGCGACTTTAAGGAAGTAATCTCTGAGATCACATCCATCGTAGACGGCCCTATCAGCGGCGAGGTAAAAGCTACAACCACAGACGCAGAAGGCATGATCGCAGAAGGCCGCGAGATCGCTGCCATCCATCCAAACATGGTTGTAAAAATCCCCATGACCGTAGAAGGCTTAAAGGCTGTAAAGGTGCTTTCCGCAGAAGGCGTTAAAACAAATGTTACTCTGGTATTTTCTGCTGCACAGGCACTGCTGGCCGCCAGAGCAGGAGCGACTTATGTATCTCCTTTCTTAGGCCGTCTGGATGATATCTCCATGCCGGGCATTGACCTGATCTACGATATCACGGAGATTTTCCAGATGCACAATATCGAAACAGAGATCATTGCAGCCAGCGTGCGCAATCCAATCCATGTGATCGACTGCGCCAAAGCCGGAGCAGATATCGCTACCGTGCCCTACAAGGTGCTGGAGCAGATGACAAAGCATCCCCTTACCGATCAGGGAATTGCAAAATTCCAGGCAGATTATAAGGCTGTGTTTGGCGAATAATAATATGAAAAATGCCAGCTCCGTTTTCGCTTGCGGGGCTGGCATTTTTCATATTAAAACAGTTTCTGTTACATGATCCGCACATGCTTCAAAGCGCCTGTCTTTGAAAACTCGGTCCATTCGCACACATTTACGGCATGGTCTCCGATGCGCTCCAGATATTTGGCGACCATCAAAAGATCGATTCCCTGATCTGCCTGATCCGGCGATGTTTTCAGCAGGCTGATCACATCTGTCTTTACCTGATTAAACAGGCTGTCTACTCGATCATCCATACGGATGATTTTTTCAGTTTCTTCCAGATCCTGGGAAATAAAGGCCTCTACCGCATCGTGAACCATTTTCCTGGCTTCTTCCGCCATAAGAGGAAGATGCTTTACAATGTGATAAGCGTGTTCGCTTTTAATCCTCAAGATCAGCTCTGCTATATCGGAAGCATGATCTCCGATACGCTCCAGATCCGTAACCACCTTTAAAGCGGTGGAAATCTGGCGCAGGTCGCAGGCTACGGGCTGTTGGCGCAGGATCAGAGACAGGCAGCGGGATTCTATAGCCCGCTCCATATCATTAACCGTCCGATCCCCCTTGATGACATCTTCTGCAAGTGTATAATTCTGATCCTCAAAAGCCACAAAGGTCTGCTCAATGGCCTTTTCCACCATGAACGCCATTTCTCTTAAATCCTTATTCAACTCTTCCAACTCATGTTCATAAGTTATGCGAACTGTCATATCTTTTCCTTTCCGCCGCGGTTTTACTGTCTATCAGCCGAAACGTCCTGTAATATAGTCCTCTGTACGCTTATCCTTTGGCATGGTAAACAATTCGTTTGTACAAGCATATTCTACCACCTCTCCTACAAGGAAAAAGGCTGTATAATCTGCAATACGGGCCGCCTGCTGCATATTATGAGTTACAATAGCCACTGTATATCTGCTCTTTAAATCATCCATCAGATCCTCGATCTTCAACGTGGAAATGGGGTCCAGGGCAGATGTAGGCTCATCCATAAGAAGAACCTCCGGCTCTACCGCCAATGCCCTTGCAATGCACAGACGCTGCTGCTGGCCACCGGACAGTCCCAGAGCAGATTTCTTTAAACGGTCTGAAACCTCATCCCAGAGAGCCGCCCCACGCAGACTTCTCTCCACTATCTCGTCCAGTTGAGCCTTATTTTTAATCCCGTGGATCCTGGGGCCATAAGCAATATTGTCATAGATACTCATTGGAAATGGATTGGGCTGCTGAAAAACCATTCCCACCTTTTTGCGCAAAAGAGTCGTATCTACCTGGGGATCATAAATATTTTCATCATCCAGAAGAACCGTTCCCTCGATTTTTACATTGGGAACCAGATCGTTCATTCTGTTTAATGTTTTTAAAAAGGTCGATTTTCCGCAGCCGGAAGGCCCGATAAAGGCTGTAATCTTATTTTCATATAAATCCAGATTAATATTTTTTAAAGCATGATTTTCTCCATAGTACAGATTTAGATTCTGTGCGGAGATTTTTACCTTGTTTTCCACAGTTTTTCTCCTTTTGACTGCCTCCGGCGCTTATCGGGTTTCCACATTAAAGCGATGGGACAAATATTTTGCAAGACCGTTAATACCCAGAACGATTACCAGAAGTACCACAGCTACTCCAAATGCCTCATTATATTTTGCCTTCTGCATAAACAGATACAGCTGAATCGTCAGCGTTCCTCCGGACTCAAAAATCTTGCCAAGAATATTTTTGGGCAGATAGTAACCGCTTCCTGCAGTGAATAAAAGAGCCGCAGATTCTCCTACAATACGTCCGATAGCCAGGATCACGCCCGTAACAATACCCGGCATAGCACTGGGAAGAAGAATCGTACGGATCATGTACCATTTGGTAGCTCCGATCCCAAGAGCGCCATGACGGTAACTGTCCGGCACCGTCTTTAAAGCCTCCTGTGTCGTTCTCGTGATCAGGGGAAGGATCATCAATGTCAGCGTCAGGGAACCGGTAAGAATGGAATAACCCAGACCAATGGTATTTCCAAAAAATACCATTCCAAAAAGTCCAAAGATAATGGAGGGAATACCCGAAAGGGTTTCTGTCGTAAATTCGATCATCCGGACAATCTTCCCCGGCTTTGCATATTCATTCAAATAAACGGCAGAACCTACGCCAATGGGAGTAGCGATCAACAGTGTAATTACCACTATGTAGATCGTATTAATAATATTTCCCAGAATACCAAAGGTTCCCTTGACCGCACTGGAAGCAGTGCTTAAGAAAGACCAGGTCACATGAGGAATCCCTCTTACAAATGTATATCCCAGAATGCCCACAAGAATAAGCAGAGAAACAGCGGTACAGCCATAAATAAGACCTGTGAGCAGCATATCTGACGAACGGACATGCTTTCCGTAAATGCTTTCTCTAACTTCAGAATATTTATTAAGCCTGACGGCTGCTTCACCTGTCATTCTTCTTATCTCCCTTCTTAAGAATTCCTGTAAGGCTGATATTGATCAGCATAATAAATACAAAAAGTACAAGTCCAATAGTAAAAAGCACCTGCCTGTGGAGACCGGAAGCGTATCCCATTTCAGCCACAATAGCGGTTGTCAGGAAACGGACAGAATTAAAGGGCAACGGAAGGTTCACCGAGCTTCCGGATACCAGACTGATGGCCATAGCTTCTCCAATGGCGCGGCCCGTTCCCAGTACAATAGCTGTGATAATACCTGACTTGGCCGCCGGAAGCACCACATGGAAAATTGTCTGGATCCTGGTAGCGCCCATTGCCAGAGAAGCGCTTCTGAAGTGCAGAGGCACAGCTCTCAGAGCAGACTCGCTGATGTTGATCACTGTAGGAAGAATCATCAGAGCCAGCACCAGCACTGCTGAAATCAGGTTTGCTCCTCCGGTAAACTGATGATCTGTTCCCTTAAAAATGATCAGCTCCAGCTTATACATCAGCGGATTTAAAATCAGAATACCAAGAAGTCCATAAATAACAGACGGAATTCCAGCCAGAAGTTCTACTGCCGGGCGCACTACAGATACAATCTTTTTCGGTGCGATTTCCGCCAGAAACACAGCGGTCATCACTCCAATAGGAACTCCGATGAGGATCGCAAGGAAGGTTCCCACAATAGAAGTCAGGATAACATATAAGATACCAAAGCTGGGATCTGCGGCATCCGGCTTCCACACAGAACCGAACAGGATATCTGTAAGACCCACCTGAAACAGGGCGGGAGTGCCGCTGATAATCATATACAGTGTAATGGATGCAACAGCCAGAACAGCGAAAAAGCCGCAGGCGGTGAAAATCACCTGTGCAGCTTTTTCTACGCCGGACTTGCTGCCATGATGGGAACGTATGGAACAGGTTTCCGTTGTCATTGCAGATCGTCTCCTTTCCAGCCCGGATTATTTCTCTACAGAAATCAGTCCTACAGACTTTACAAGTTCAGCGCCTTCCTCAGAATAAATGAAGTCAAACAGAGCCTTTACCAGATCATTCTGCTCAGAAATCTCACCCTTGGTAGCCATTACGAAGGGACGGCTTAAGAAGTAGGCTCCAGCCTTAATGTTTTCTTCTGTAGGCTCTGCGCCCTCCAGCTTTACTGCTTTTACCGTATCATCCAGTACGTCTAAGGACACATAGCCTACGGCTCCGGGAGTAGAAGCAACCTTTGCCATGACAGCTCCTGTGCTGTCCAGCTCATTTGCATATTTGCACTTATCTTCCAGCTCTAACAGTTCTTCAAAAGCGGTTCTGGTACCGGAACCAGACTCACGGCCTACGACTACGATCGGAGCGTCATTTCCGCCTACATCCTTCCAGTTGGTTACTGTTCCGTCATAAATGCCGGCCAGCTGATCCTTTGTCAGATCTTCTACCGTATTAGAAGGATCAACAACCACTGCAATACCGTCGATTGCTACTATATTCTCAGCGATTCCCTTTGCTTTTTCCTCGTCTTTTAAGTTCCTGGAAGCGTTTCCGATATCTGCTGTTCCATTTGCAGCTGCCTCAACGCCTGCACCGGATCCTACAAACTCTGCCGTCACAGTGACCTTAGGATATTTTTCCATGAATGTTTCACTGAGTGCATTTGCGAACTTCTCCATAGAAGTAGAACCTACCATGCTGATGGTTCCGCTTAAATCAGCAGCAGCCTCTGTTTTCTCCTCTTTCTTTGCTTCCGTGGTATCAGCAGCCTTGCTGTCTGCCGCTGTTGTTGTCTGTGCCGCTGTTGTCTCTTTAGAAGAACTTCCGCAGCCTGCCAGCATACCTGCTGCCATCACTGCTGTACCAACTGCTGCCAGAATCATTTTGCTGTTCTTTTTCATAATATTCTTTCCTCCACGTTGCGCTCTGCGCTTTATTTTCATTGTGTTGTGTTCTTCGCTACATGGAGGAGTATACAAAAGTTTTACATTGAGAGAAAGCAAGGAAAGGTATAAGTTTTGTAAATTCTATGTAAACTAACGCGTTTTATGGAAAAATAACAAAAAAATACCGGCAAAAGCAGTCTTTGCTTTTCCGGTACTACAGTCTATTTTTTCGCGCCTGTGTTTTTTATAAAATCATGGCCGCATTTGGGACAGCGGATGCTGACCTTCCCATGATTTCTGGGAATACGTATCTTCTGTTTACAGCCTGGACAGCTGAAAATCTTATATCTGCGTCTCTCCTCCAGATGGAAGCGCCAGCCTTTTAAGCGCTCTGAAACCTGAAAATGCAGACGGAGATAGGCATTATTTTCCTGACTGCGCCTGGTAATATTCCGTGAAAAAATCCGAAAATACAGAATCGCCAAAAGGACGATCAGCACACTGCGGAGCAATGAGCCGAGCCAGTAGGAGCGTATAAAAAAGCTTACTGCTGCCAGTACAACGATCACAAGCGACAGAAATCTTCCCAGCTGGTCTGCGCCGTATCGGCCGATCATAAAATGCCGAAACTTCTCTTTTAGGTTTTGCATGGAATGTATCCTTTCTTACACTAAACGGATATTTCATACAGATCCGTCAATCCGTGCCATTCTATTTTCCCTTTCTATCCGCCGGCAGATCTGATTAAATTCATTTTCCGGGGGCGGAGGCAGGGGCAGGGGGCTTGTATTTCTCATCGCCTCCTCAAACTCCTTTAAAATCTGTTCATCTGAAAAGCCGCTTATGATTCCCGGCTCTCTCTGCATACGATCCTTTTGATCTGGTTTTTTGCTGTTAAATTTTCCCACGGGTCACCTCTGTTTACCAAATCTCCTTATATTCCCTGATGCTTTAGGGTTGACTTTTTGCAGTTAACGCTTACTATAGTACTATAGCACCTCTGTTTTGCCGTGCTGTTACAGATACTCATTCAGGAGGTCAATTATGAAAAAAATCATTCTGACCGGCGGCGGCACTGCCGGCCATGTCACTCCAAACCTGGCCCTGCTTCCATCTCTTAAGGAAGCCGGATACGAGATCCGCTATATCGGTTCTTATCAGGGAATCGAGCGAAAACTTATTGAAAATGCAGGCATTCCTTATGACGGAATCTCCTCCGGTAAGCTGCGCCGGTATTTTGACCTGAAAAATTTTTCAGATCCCTTCCGTGTGATCAAGGGCTATGCCGAGGCAAAACGCCTCTTAAAACGCTATAAGCCGGATGTTGTATTTTCAAAAGGCGGATTTGTAGCCGTTCCGGTTGTACTGGCCGCGAAACACTATAAAATCCCCACCATTATCCATGAATCTGATATGACGCCGGGACTGGCAAATAAAATCTGCATCCCCTCTGCCGCAAGGGTTTGCTGCAATTTTCCCGAAACTATGAAATATCTTCCCGCCGACAAGGCAGTTCTCACCGGCTCTCCCATCCGCGCAGAGCTTTTAAAGGGAGAACGGACTTCCGGACTGGCTTATGCGCACTTAAAAGAAGAGAAACCAGTCCTGCTGATCATAGGAGGCAGTCTTGGGTCTGTGGCTGTCAACACCGCTGTGCGCCGTATACTGCCCCGTCTTCTGCCCTCTTTCCAGATCATACATATCTGCGGTAAGGGCAATCTGGATGAATCTCTCATCGGCACCGAGGGATATGTGCAGTATGAGTATGTAGACGCTCCGTTAAAACACCTCTTTGCAGCGGCAGATATCGTTATTTCCAGAGCCGGAGCCAACTCCATCTGCGAGCTTTTAGCCCTCCGCAAGCCCAATCTGCTGATCCCGCTGTCCGCAGCTGCCAGCCGGGGCGATCAGATCTTAAATGCGAATTCCTTTGCAAAACAGGGCTTCAGCAAAGTCTTAGAGGAGGAAGCCATCACAGATGACCGTCTCTGTGAGGCAGTGAATGAGCTCTATGCCAATCGTTCCTCCTATATCAGCGCTATGGAAACAAGTAAGTTAAACCATGCAGTGGAAACCATCATGACGCTGATCAATGAATGTTCCGCAGGGAAATAGTCGCTTCTACGGCCACATTTCATTTCTGAGAAGGGTTTCCATATGCTTTCTGATACGGCTCACTCTGGAGTAACAGGCCTTTTCTGAAATATTCAGGATCTGGCATACCTCCTCTGTGGGCCTTCCCTGTATCAGTTTTAAATTTGCCACCTTCTGCCAGTTATCAGGCATATTCTCAATTGCATCCAGTATGGCGATACATCGCTCTTTACTGGCTACATACTCCGGAATACTCTGCTTTCTATTCTGTATCCTGAAGTCTTCCATTATAAAATCATCATTATCTACATCCTCACAGGTTCTGTTTTCAAGCCTTCTGCGGTAATCTACACAACGGCTTTTCACAATCCGGCCAAGAAGTATCCTCTTGCCCGTTTCTGTCTGCTCCAGAGAATAATCATACTGGGCATAGGAAACAAATGTATCCTGAACGATGTCGTCTATATAATCTACAGGAATATTATATCCATAGGCAAGTCTGCGGACGGTACCTTCATACTCCTGGTACATCTGCTCAAACCGCCTTCTGGCTTTTTCATCCATCTTCTTAATCATTCCTGCTTTCGAAAACTGCCTTTTATTTTTTCTGCCAGCTCTGTAAGATCATCTCCGGAAACAGCTCCGGGTGTCCAGCTGACTATATTGGGTCCCCCCTCATAGCGGGGGATCACATGCATATGAAAATGCATCACGGTCTGTCCGGCTGCCTCTCCATTATTCTGAACCAGGTTAAAACCTGCACAGCCTAATCCTTCTTTCATCGCTGCGCCGACCTTTGCTCCTATAGCAAGCACTTTCGCAGCTGTTTTCTCATCCAGTGCGCATACATCCGCAAAATGATTCTTGGGCAGAATCAGGGCATGGCCTCTGGTCGCCGGTCCCAGATCCAGAATAACCCGAAACATATCATCTTCATATACTGTTGCGGACGGTATCTCTCCGTTTGCAATTTTGCAGAAAATACACTTATCGTCTGTCATTTTGACATTCCTCCCTCCTGCGGCCCGAACCGCTTTTCATACCATACGATAAAAGCATATCCGGAATGATTATCCATTTTCAATGTCGTTTACAATCATTTCCAGATATGCTTAATATTAACATAACTTTAATCTCTTGTTAAGTGGGTTGCATTCCCAATATGGAAAATTCTCCCCATCCCCTGTAAAAATCGCCCAATTAAGGAAGAATTATGTAAATTTTTCACAGTACAAATTTACCGTCATTTGGATTGCCTCTGCTCTGGTTACAACTCGGTTCATATCCTGGCAGGTATCTTTGATCCATCCCAGTTTTTCTGCCTCCCGGATGCATTCCAGACTTCCAATCCTTCTCTGCTGTTTGGGGCGGAATGCCCTGACAGTAAAGCTTATGAGTTCTCCCAGTGTCAGCGGATCATCCGGACGGAAGCGATCATCCGGTGTAGTCTCTGGATCAATAAGGTTTTCATCCCAGGCCGCCTGAATCTGCTCCGCATCATACTCATAACGGCTTAAGTCACAATACTCACCCTGCCAGGGGCGTCTGAGCGTTGGTTTCACTGCTTTCAGGAACAGAAATACAAACTGCGCCCGTGGCATTTCCTCCAAGGGATGGAGATATCGCACGCAGGGGTCTAAAAGACCGTATTTCATCGCCTGCTTGAGCATTTCCACATCCTTTTTGGTCAGGCTGCGGCAGTCCTCATAGGGGAGCTCCGGCAGATCCATGCTCAGATTAGGCCGCTCCTCGATCCTGCTGCTTTCTGCCTGTCCCTGAGGACGAAGGGACAGATCCGGTTCCCAGCCACCAGAAACGGTATGGTTCATATGACTGCACAGCGGCTCAATTCTCAGCCTCCGTATTTCTTTTACCATCATATCGGCCAGAAGAGCTCCGCCGTAATCATTTACATGGGTGGTATCATTAAAATAATTCTGGCAGGTCTCCGGCCCCATGGAACAGAATGCTTCAAAAGTCAGGCTGTGAAGGTCAATCACAGGAACGTTCATCTCCTGCCCCACACGTCGGATACTGTCTGCATGAGCCTCCAGCAGATCATACCAGCCCTTTTCGTCCCGAACCGGAATCCGGCTCATAGGGGTAACAAGCACCAGTACAGCGCCCAGCCTCCTGGTTTCCATTACATAGCGGCGAACATTGGACGCAAACTGATCATAGGCCTTTAAATTCCTGCGCTTCTGGTCATTTTTCCGTAGCATTTTCAAAGCATTGATCTGTAAATCTGTACTCTGCCATCTCTTTTACCTGCGCTTTTTTATGATTATATTTCTATCATACAGCTGCCGCAGGGCTCCAGATCCACTTCCTTTACGGCACCGCCCAGGGTGATCTTCAAGTGCTGAGGCCGATCAGAATTATTGACTGCCACTGCCTTTCCTGAACAGTGGAAATAGGCTGCTTCACAATATATGTTATCTCCCAGCTGCGCTTTTTCCTCTTCCTTTCCCGCTGCCTTTAAGAGCAGTTCCAGAAGAAAACGGCTGTTTTCAACGCTGTATGTAAAATGTGACAGGTAAATGCCGCAGCCCTTTCCATAAGGGTGATAGGTCAGCTTAGGGCTATGTACCTCTTCTCCAATCGGGCTGTAGGCCACATCCTCCGCCAACACCTGTACATTAAAATCTGTAAGATAAATACCTTCCGTTCCTTTCAGGCTTCCTGCAATCGAATCAAGCTCTTTTTTGCTGAATACACTGTCATCTCCAAAGAATTTCTCTGCCTTTTTATAAGAAATCCGCCCATGACAGCACCGTTCGCCCGTATCCTGATCTACGCCCAGCACATCTGCAAGACGGAAATTCGTCATATATCCTTTTATCATAGAAGGCTGGCATACTCCCAGGATACATCCGCCCTCCTCTGCATAGCTTCTGAGTTTTTCCAGTACCCGGCTGTCGTTCCACTGCTCTCCGCCGCTCCATGCGCTTCCTGCAAAGCCTGCATTGATAATTACATCATAGTCAGAAAGCTCCTGCTCCCTTATATCCTCAAAATCAATGTAATCCACCTTTACCGGCCAGCCGGACAATGCCTCATTGATATGTATCAGATCATTCTGCCAGGTCTCATGGAAATGGCCGGAAAGTGTCCAGGAGCGTGTTTTTCCCCAGGCAGTCAGCACTCCCACATGAA
The DNA here is from genome assembly GCF_001517625.2 of Clostridium sp. AT4. Taxonomy (GTDB): domain Bacteria; phylum Bacillota; class Clostridia; order Lachnospirales; family Lachnospiraceae; genus Enterocloster. Next base: position 517,230 of record NZ_LN999827.1, read on the forward strand.
GGCGCAGAAGCTGGGGCTCTCCCTCCTCATGAAGAGCCTTTATGGCTCTGAATTCATCTGCAGTCCGGCTGATATATTCCACAAAATCAGGATAATCCTCTAACAGATGCAGGTACCCTCCCAAACCGATCCGGTCAATTTTTGCCCGGAGCATGGCTCTTCTTGCCGCAATCCAGTATTTTTCAGCATCTCTTTTGGGATCTCCATTTCCGGAAAAGGTAGGCGCCCCTCCAAGTCCCACAGGGAACAGATAGGGATGAAGGCGAACCTCATGAACCGGAGCGTCCACACCTGCACACAGGCGGACCTCATAGCCTGAAAAGATACATTTGATGATACCGTCAAATCCAAATTCTGTAAATGTTGGGAAATAAGGCTCCAGTCCTACCCAGCTGTCATCATAAAACACATAGGCCTCTTTTCCATAGGAATGAACCAGATCTACCAGCTGCTTTCCAAAAGAAATCACAAAACGGTTGGTGAATTTCATATAATCCAGCTGCTTTTTGCCGGGAGCCATATGAGTCGCGTGAAGGCGTCCCTGATTGATAAAATCCTCAGAGGTCAGGCCATAGCCGTATTCCTTCTCAAACTCCTTCAAAGCCCTGGGGCTTACGGTGAAGTCATAGGAGCCCCAGTCTGTGAAATGGTTTCTATGGCGTTCATCCTCTCCCCAGATCCAAACGAAGTTGTAGAAAAGAGAGGTAAAACGTACCACCGTGGTATCCGGATTTTCCCCGCACCAGTTTTTCAGCCAGGAAAGCAGATATTCCTGCGTATCCGGGTAACGGGGATCAACGGGCATCAGATGCTCTTTATCCCAGTGATTTGTAACATGATTATACATATTGATCTCTTCCCAGATCCGATATGCTAGGAAATTCACCGTATAATCGTGATATGCCCTGATTCCTGCAACCGTCACAGTGCCCTGCGCCTCATCAAAGGTCCACTGCTCTCTGGGAACCTCTACATTGTCCGTGCGGTCAAACACCTGCCAGAATTCCAGAGAATCCTCTGAACCATTTACAAGAAACTGCTCCTTAAAATAGCCGTCCAGAAGGCCGATTATTACTGTATCTGCTTTTGCAGTTTTGGGAGCAGACATGAGAAATGTCTGCTGCAGACGGTCCATATGGGCTCTGGCCCATTCATTGTGGTCCCGGATGATGCAGATCGTGGAATAGATCTCATAGCCTGCATTTACGATTTCATCTGAAAGCCTGGTTCCGTCTGAATCACGGATCACATCTGCCCCCCATTGATCTGCCAGCTCCAGTGTCAAAGCCTCGCAGCCTGCCTCTCCCGGAAGTGTAAAGCTGCCCTTTGTATGCGGATATTTTGTATGTTCCATTTTCTCTGCCTGCCCTTTGGCACTCTCCCTCCTACAGCGCTCCGTCGCCTGTAAATTTTTCATAATTAAGGACCGTACCGAAGAATGCCAGCGCCATTCCCTGGCCCCATCCCTGGATCCAGCGTTTGGAAATGCTCCGGTATCCCTCTCTGTCCTTCATCACTGCTGTTCCGCCGGATACATTCATTACCTTTCCATCCTCAGAAATATTTTCCAAAATTCCTGTGATGGCTTTGTTAATATATTTAATATGAAGAGAATTTCCCTTTAACACCATAGCTGCTGCGATTCCGGCAGAGGCAGAAACCTCCTCATAGGACTCCGGATCATCCAGAATGGTTCTCCAGAGGCCATTTTCCGTCTGCAGCGTCTTTAAAACAGCCAGCTGTTCATTTAAACTTCCTACTATTTCCAGATACTTTGGATAGAGATAGCACTGAGGAAGGATATGAGCCACCTGAGACATGGTAAAAGCAGCCCAGCAGTTGGCTCTTCCCCAGTAAAATCCGCTCATGTGATCCTTTGCAATATTGTCATATCCATGATACCAGAGGCCGGTGCGCTCATTCTGCAGATACTGGATATGCCAGTACCACTGGTTTAAAGCATCCTCCACCAGTTCTGGATGTTCAAACATAACGCCTGCCCGCAGCATGAAAAATGCAGCCATAAACAGGGTATCTGCCCAGCACTGCTCCGGAAAATCATTATTTGCAGATACTGTGTGCTGAAGAACATGATCCCCAAAGCGCAGAGCATGGTTTGTGAGGTAATCCAGCTTATCGTCTATGATCTTTTTATAAGTCTCATCACCCGTTTCCTTATAGAGCGTCAGAAGCACATGACCCATGGCGCAGGTATTTACCGTAAAGTCCGGAAGCCCTAGGCTGATCAGCTCATCTACCCTCTCTTTTACCATATCAAGGTACTTCTTATTTCCTGTCGCTTCATAGGCCTCCGTTATGCCGTAATAAGCTACACCGCAGGGCCAGTCCCAGGTCATATCCATGTTCATGGTGCGCTCTGCCACTTTGTCTACAACCGCCTCAAGCTGAGCTTTATCATAGTTCAGTTTCATTTTCCTTTCCTTTCTGTACCGGGCAATTTTGTGTCTATACCTCGGTTTTTGTCCATTTTAATACGGTATTTTCTCTTTTTCTATCACTATATTGCTCTTTTATCATCCCTTTAGTCCAGATGTGCTGATTCCCTCTACCAGATATCTCTGGAAGAAAATAAAAATCAGAACGGAAGGAAGAATAGAAAGAGAGGCCATGGCAAACATGGCACCATAGTCGGAGGATGAGCCGGGATCGCAGAACAGTTTTAATGCCAAACTCACCGGATACTTGGCTGACTTATTTACATAAAGCAGTGCGGAAAGGAAATCATCCCATCTCCACATAAAGGAGAAAATCCCAGCTGTAACAAGAGCCGGTTTAATCAGAGGCAGGATGATCTTTGTAAAAATAGATACATAAGAACAGCCGTCAATCTTTGCGGCCTCATCCAGATCTCTTGGGATTCCTGAAATAAAGTTAGAAATCAGGTATACGAAAAAGCCCTGGATAGCAAAGAAATAAGGAACGATCAGCGGCATATAGCTGCCCACCCAGTTAAGTTTCTGATACCACAGATACTGAGGGATCATAAGAACCTGGGCCGGAAGCATCATGGATAAAAGCATGGCGGAAAACAGAAGCTTTTTCCCCTTAAACTTAAATCTGGCAAATCCGTAAGCAACGATGGCAGAAGAGATCACTGTTCCAATGGTAGCCACTACTGAAATAAACAGGGAATTTTTAAAAAATGTGGCGAATGTTACCTTCGCAAAGCCTTTCCAGCCATTTATATAATTTTCAAAGGTAAATGTTTCCGGAATCAGGCTTCCTGCTGTCTGAAAAATGGTATTGGTTGGTTTAAAGGAGCTCATTACCATCCAGATCAGAGGATAAATCATAACCAGGCCAACAGCAAATACCAGTATATGATAGATAACCGCTTTGACTGCTCTTTTCTCTTTCATTGCTTAACCCTCCTCATATACCCAGAATTTTTTGGTTGCAAACAGCAGCAGTGTAATAGCTCCGATAATAGCAAGCATTACCCAGGCTAAAGCAGCACCGTAGCCGGTATTGTAAAACTCAAAGGATTGCTGATACATATAAACGGTGTAAAACAGCGTGGAATTCATGGGCTTTCCCTGGGTGATAATGTAGCTCTGAGTAAATGCCAGAAATCCATTGATCATCTGCATCACCAGATTAAAGAAAATGGTAGGAGTAAGAAGAGGAAGGGTAATCCTGAAAAACTTCTGGATTCCATTGGCTCCATCTACCTCTGCCGCCTCATAAAGCTCCTTTGAAATCTGCTTTAACGCAGATAAAAAAATCAGCATGGAGGATCCAAACTGCCATACAGCCAAAAGAATCAAAACCCAGATGGCAGTTTTTGTATTTCCCAGCCATGCAAAGGTAGTTTCAATTCCTACAGCGCCCAGCAGACGGTTAACTACACCATCCGTAGCAAACATTCTCTTCCACAGAATCGCCACAGCTACGGAACCTCCGATAATAGATGGAAGGTAGTAGGCTGCACGATAAAAGCCGCTCATCTTTGAATTTTTTAACAGCAGCATTGCTACGATCAGCGCAAAGACCAGTCTTAAAGGCACAGATACCAGTGCAAAATAAAAGGTAACGCCGATTGCTTTATAAAAGGTCTCATCCTGAAACATCTTCACAAAATTATCCAGTCCTGTAAATACAGGCGGAGAAAGAATATCATATTTGCAGAATGAGTAGTAAAGGGATATTCCCATTGGTACGATCATAAACAGCAAAAATCCAATGGTAAATGGAAGGGTGAAAATAATACCTGCCGTACTTTCTTTGCTTAAGGCTTTTTTGAATGGATTCATCCTATTTCCTCCTCTAAAAACTTCTGCCTGCATACGTTTATAACCGCAGCAGGCAGAACCCTAAGAAACCTGTTTTATTTCTATTTCTGAAAATGAAATTTATTATTTGGAAGCCATAATCTCATTTCCTTTAGTAAACAGCTCCTGTGCTGCCTCCTCTGATGTCATCTGGCCATATGCCACCTTCTCCTCTAACTGCAGCAAAAGCTCTGTAACCTCGCTGGAGCCGTTTGGCATTGGAGGATCAATCTGTGAAGAAGCAGGTGATACAACCTCATTGATAAACTTAATACTTTCCTGAATCGCAGGATCAAGGCTTGGAGACAGTTCGGCAGCTACCTTCTCAGACAGCGGCACTCCGCGTTCTGCCAAAAGAATATTGTTTGCATCCATACTGTTGATCCAGTAGTCGATAATCTTTACTGCTTCCTCCGGATTTGCTGCATTGGCAGATACAGAGAAAAACTGAGCAGGCTTCAGGAAATCCGATTTAGCCGGATCAGCAGAAGGCCAGGTAGTAATGCCGATTTCAGGCATATCCTCCGGCTTGCAGTTCTCATATGCCCCAATCTGATTAGACCAGCAGAATACACACCAGGATCTGGAATCTTCACTTGCACCATATACGAAAGGATCCTGTTCTACAGAGCCTGGGGTAATCTCAGCGTAGATGCTCGGATCTACATGCCAGCCTTCCTTTACGCCATCCTCAAATACCTTAAAAATGGGTACAAATTCATCTGCGCTTTCCACATTTAATTTGCCTTCACCATACATAGAATGACCGTTTGCACGAATCATGTACTGGACGATTTCCTGCGTTACGCCGTATGCCATATTGGTACGGTAGCCTGTTTTTTCCTTAACAGTTTTGCAGACCTCAATAAACTCATCCAGAGTCATATTATCCTTGATCGTAACACCTGCTGCATCTGTTACTGCCTTGTTGTACAACAGGGCCGGTGCGTTAATGCCAATGGGTACGGCATAAAGCTTTCCGTCTACCTTACCGGAATTTAAAACATCTGCATTCGCATCATCCAGGTTCAGAGTACCATCTTCCACATAAGGAGTCAGGTCTAAAAGCAAGTTATTCTTTGCATACTGATCCAGATATGCATAATCCATCTGAACTACATCCGGAAGGGAATTTCCTGCAGATGCAGTTGCCAGTTTATTCCAGTAATCACCCCATTCAGAAAACTGTCCGTCCAGTGTAACTCCTGGATTCAGCTCTGTATATTTATCTAATGCTGCCTGCGTTCTTTCATTGCGGACCTGATTGCCCCACCATGCAACAGTCAGGCTCTTTTCACCACCATCCGCTGCTTCAGAACCGGCTGCTTCTGTCTTGGCTGCTCCATCAGCCGAAGCCTCTTCTTGCGCTCCTCCTGAACACCCAGTCAGACTCATTGCGGCCATCAGACCTGCCATCACCAGTGCAATGTTTCGTTTTTTCATAAGACATACCCTCCTGTTTTATTGTGCATCCGCTGTCTGCACCTTTAAGCTTCGTTTCAACTGCTGATTTTATTATACTCCTCCCTTTTCCGATTCCGTGATAGGTAAAACCGATATTCGTGTTCAAAAAACAGACCTGTTTTCTGTATTGATTGCATAACTTCTGATTTATATGTATACTAAATCCTGTTACAGAATTACACATCTTTTACAGGAAAGGCATCCCTTATGAGCTATGGTTCCCACGGTTTTATATCCTTTGCAGCCCGTTCAATCCGGTATCGATTAAACAATCTTCCTTTATTTCAGAAGATACTTTTTATTGTGTTAAATAATGTATTTCTCATTATGGTTCTCTCACTCTTTGGTCTACGCCTATACACAGGAGCCTACAATGAACTTCTTTATAAGACCACAGCCGGCAATCTGACCCACTCAGCCTATACGATTTCTGACAGCCTGAAAAGTATTGAAAACGTATCCTCTACCATCCTTGCTGCTCCAGAAATCCAAATTTCTCTCTCTGCTATTGCAGAGCTCAATGACCGGGCCGCCTGGACAAACGCCAACCGGGTCATCATCAATTCTCTTCAGACCTATCATTCCTCTGTAAAAGACAACGGCGCATCTTTTCTGATGATCCAAAATGAACATTTCCATAATTCTACTTATACCATGTGGAAAAGCAAGCTTTCCGAAGAGCGCCTTCAGGAGGCTATCGAGGTGGCTGAACAAAAAAAGGGCGCTGTGGTATGGATCCCCGCTGATCCCGGAAGCAATGCCCTCCTCATGAGCCGCGAAATCCGGAAGGTAGATAATCTTTCTCTGAAGCATCTGGGAACTCTGGTGGTTTATGTAGATTTAAATAATATTATCCGCAAGGCAAACGCTGCTGCGACTCAATACTCCGACAGCCAGTATATTCTTTGCAGCAAAGACCAGAAAATCTATGTGCCGGAAGAATTTTCTGATTCTCTTGCGGACAAGATCATTTCTTCCTCTTCAGAAAAATACCAAACGTTAAAACTGGATTCTCATACCTATTTTACAGTGCATAATACGATTCCCGGTTACGGACTGGAATACTACAGCCTGGTTTCCTATGATGAAATCATACATACCCTTCACACCTCTGCGGCATTTATTCTTTTTATCCTGTTTGCAGGCGTTGTCCTGATTGTTTTTATTTCCTATTGCCTGATCCGCTCTATTTTAAAACATTTTAAAATTCTGCTGAAAAAAATGGACAAATTCAGCCGGGATGAAGCAGCGCTTTTAAGTACAAAATACGATTCCGAATATGCCTACCGCAAGGATGAAATCGGGCGGCTCCATCAGGGTTTTGAACGTATGACCGCACGAATCCAAAATCTGGTAAATACAAATTATGTTAATGAAATCCTTGCAAAAGAGGCACAGATTAAAGCCTTAGAATCCCAGATCAATCCCCATTTTCTCTACAATACGCTGGAATCCATCAACTGGCGGGCAAAGGCGGTCAACAATCGGGAGATTTCTCTTATGACAGAATCCCTTGGCTCTCTTCTGAGAGCTACTTTAAGCAACAAAAAATCTCTTGTTACACTGTCCTATGAGCTTAATCTGATTCTGTCCTATATCACGATCCAGCAGATCCGTTTTGAGGAACGCCTGGACTACCGGGAACAGGTTCCCGATGGACTGAAAAATGCCTTGATTCCTCCCCTTACGCTGCAGCCTCTGGTAGAAAACGCCATACACTATGCCTTAGAAGAAATGACTGAAACCTGCTATATTACCATTTTAGCTGCAGAAACAGATAAAACAGGAAAAAACGGGGAGCGCTGTATCCGCATCTCTGTAACGAACAGCGGCTCAAGCTTTGATGAAGATCTCCTGGAACTGCTTAAACAGCATAAAAAACAGCCCAGCCGTTCCGGAATTGGTCTTTTAAATATTGACAAACGTATTAAACTGTTATTTGGTGAAGACTATGGTTTGTCCCTGTTTAATCAGGAAGACTGCGCCGTAGCATCCATTACTATTCCATATCGCACGGAGGAAACTGTCTCATGTTAAAACTTATTATTACTGATGATGAACGCATCATACGTGAAACCATTTCCACAATTATCAATTGGAAGCAATATGATATTGAACTGGTAGGCCTTTGCAAAAATGGTCTGGAAGCCTATGATACAATCCTGGATGAAACGCCGGATATTGTATTGACTGATATAAGAATGCCCGGAATGGACGGTCTAGAGCTGATTCGTCGGATTTCCGAAACAGATCTGAACACCCAGTTCATTATCCTCTCTGGTTACGGAGAATTTGAATATGCGAAAATGGCCATGAAATATGGAGTCCGCCATTATCTGCTCAAGCCCTGCAGTGAAGTGCAGATTCTTGAAAGCATACAGGAAATTGCTCAGGACTGTTACCGAAAAAGCAGTCTGGAACGCTCCTATCCCGCTATGAGCAGTATAAGGCACAATGTTATTTTTACAATCCTTAACAATGCCATCTGCCAAAACCGTCCTTATGATGAAATTATGCGCGCCTATGATCCGTATATGGATTTTTATTTTTCATCCTATCATCTTTTCTATATCTATTTTCTGGAACAGAAGGATCTGGAGGAGTTTTTACAGCAGCTTAAACCCTATGCTGACAGCCATTTTCCCGAAGTTACCATACATGGCATCTACGTCAACTGTACGCTGCTGCTGTTTTTTAAGGAATTTGCAGGAAATTATCAGGATCTGTCCCAATTTTTTTCCAGCATAAAATTCCCCGGACGCAGCCCTTCCCTTGAAACAGAGGATTTGTCCTTTAAAAATCTTCAGACTCTTCTGGAAACTGTTTTAGATAAAGTAAAACGTTTCAGTATGATCTACTATATCAATGACTTCCGCATCCTATCCAGCTGCAACTACAGCTTCATTATGGAAGAAGCGGAAAAACAGCTGTCAGAGGCTTTGCAAACTGGACGAACAGAGTCTGCCGACAGTCTGATTAACTTGCTTTCAGAAGTAACTGATCTGTCATTTCTCAAGCAGCTTTCCAATTCCCTGTTGCTGAAAATCACAGCTTCTGACAACCGTCTTTCCACCATTGATCTGACGGAATGGCTTTTAAATGTAAACAGAGAACGGAATTTAGAGCAGCTTAAGCTTACCCTTGCAGAAAAGCTGAGAAAGCTTTTATCGGCTAAGCCTCAGACTTCCTCCATCAGCGCCATGACCCAGCAGATCTGCGACTATGTAAACGAACACCTCTCTGATCCCAACCTGACCTTAAAGCGGATTGCAGAGCAGCATCTGTTTATGAACACAGACTATGTCAGTAAAAAATTTCAAAAGGAAACTGGCACCCGTTTTTCCAGCTATCTCACCGATGTCCGAATCGAACGGGCCAAACAGCTGCTTGTCTCTGCCGAAAGCGATAAGATTCAGACCATAGCAGAGCAGGTGGGCTGCGGAAACAGTCCGCAGTATTTTTCTCAGCTGTTTAAGAAAAAAACCGGCATGACCCCCAGTTCCTATATAGCCCGCCTTCACGGTGAAGGGTGAGATTTTTTATACTGCATAGGAGTCTGAGCGGTAGCCTTGCGGAATACCCGTTCAAAATAGGGAAGGCTTCCAAATCCTGTTTCCATTGCTATCTCTGTCATAGTCAATGACGTCTCCCTGAGCAGAATCTGGGCCTTTTTAATGCGGCAGATATTTTGATATTCATTGACTGTAAAACCTGTAACTGTTCGGAAAATCCGTGTCAAATAGGAACGGCTGATAAAAAAATGGGCTGCCAGATCATCTAGGCAGAGTTTTCCTGCGGAATGATTCTGCAGATAAATCGCAATTTCATGAACCTTCTGATACATTCCCGTATGAACTATATTGGTCTGTCCTGGCTCCTTCCATCCTTCCGCCTCTGCCCTGCTTCTGGTTCGTATCAGAATCAGAAGCAGCTGAGCCGTATACAGCCGCACCATCCCCTCCGCCGTTCTCTTTTCCGTATCTGACCATCCGGGTGCACTTTGGGACATACTCATTTCGTTTTTTACCTTTTCCAGCTGCTCCAGCACCTGTTTCCATTCGCCGTCCGAAAAACAGGTAATTCCCCGATACTGCTCTCCAAACTCCAAAAGTCCCCGGAAACCGCAAAGTTTCAAAAGGCAGCTTAAAGCTTCTCCCTCTAGCTGCAAAAGAAACCGGTGATGACTTTTTCCGTTTCCTGCCGGACAGGTTTTATGAATCTGGTTTTGATCGACCAGAATCGCCATCTGCTCCTTCATGTGATAGGTATCCTGCTCTACAAAGTAAAACCGCTCTCCTTCTAAAAGGAAATACAGCTCCAGACTCTGGTGAAAATGACGGCTTACCATGGAAAAACTGTGCCTGCGCACTGCTTCTTCTGCAAAAATACCGGAAATCTCCTCCTGAAATAAAATTTCCGGTTCCTCTCCCAACTGTTCGGAGGTGAGATAGATCGTATCCTTTTCTGTATTTTCTCCCATCTTCTGACCTGCCTACTTTATTTTTCTGCTATTATACTGCAAGTTCTTCCGATTTTCTACGCTTTTTGTAGCCGATTAGATAATAACATTAAAAAATCATCTGATTTTATTAGCATTCACCACATCCATTGAGTAAAATATAAATCAGCAAATACTTATAAACATTCGTACAGAGATTTTTAGGAGGGTAAGATCATGAACTACAGCAATAACAAAGTATCGGATATTCAAATTGCCTATATCGGAGGCGGTTCCAGAGGCTGGGCCTGGACCTTTATGACGGATCTGGCTCTGGACGATCAGATCAGCGGAACCATCAGACTTTATGACATTGACCGTCAGGCAGCGGAAAACAACGCAGTGATCGGAAATCACCTTATGAGCCGGGAGGACGCAAAGGGTGACTGGAAATTTGAAGTAAAGGACAGCTTACAGGATGTTCTGACAGGCTGTGACTTTGCCGTTATCTCCATCCTTCCAGGTACCTTTGATGAAATGGCGTCCGATGTTCATCTTCCCGAACGCCTCGGCATCTATCAGTCTGTAGGCGATACTGCCGGCCCCGGAGGAATGATCCGCGCTCTGCGCACGATTCCTATGTTTGTAGAAATCGCAGAAGCCATCCGGGATTACGCACCGGACTGCTGGGTTATCAATTACACCAACCCCATGTCCCTGTGTGTAAAAACCCTTTATCATGTATTCCCTGAGATCAAAGCCTTTGGCTGCTGCCATGAGGTATTTGGCACACAGAAGGTATTAAAGGGAATCTACGAGGAAGAAACCGGTGACACGATTGAAGACTGGCACGATGTTCATGTAAATGTAGTGGGAATCAATCATTTTACCTGGTTTACAGAAGCAAACTATAAGGGTGTTGATCTTTTCCCCGTATATAAAAACTATATTTCCAAACACTTTGAAGATGGCTATGAACTTGAAGGTGAAAACTGGATGAATTCTTCTTTCAAATGCGCTCACCGGGTAAAAATGGATCTCTTTAACCGTTTCGGTCTCATTGCTGCCGCAGGCGACCGCCATCTGGCTGAATTTATGCCCGGAAACGAATACCTGAATGATCCAGAAACCGTACATTCCTGGAAATTCGGCCTGACTACCGTGGACTGGAGAAAGAACGATTTACAGAAGCGCCTGGAGAGAAGCCACAGACTGGCAAATGCTGAGGAAGAAGTAACTTTAGAGCCTACAGGTGAGGAGGGCATCCTCTTAATCAAAGCCCTTTGCGGTCTGGATCGTTTTGTAAGCAATGTAAACATCCCCAATACAGCCCTTCAGATCCCCAATCTGCCTGCTAACGCCCTGGTGGAAACGAATGCGCTCTTTGACTTAGACAGCATTCATCCGGTTGCCGCAGGTGCACTTTCTGAAGACGTGAAAGCTCTGATCATGCCTCATGTAGAAAACCATGAGCGCATCTTAAAGGCTGCCCTTACCTGTGACGAAGAACTGGTAGTAACCGCCTTTATGAACGATCCGATCGTAAAGGGCAAAAATCCTTCCGAACAGGAAATCCGGGAACTGGTTCACGATATGCTTGTAAATACAAAAGCTTACCTGCCGGAGGGTTGGAAGCTGTAAAAACAGGCTTATTTCCACACAAACCGCAGATCCGCAATCCGTACCTCATCTCCCGGATTCAGTTCTGCGGTTTCATTGGCCGCCAGCAAAACACCTGCTACGGTAGTTCCGTTCGTAGAGTTTAAATCAGTGACTGTAATTTTGTCTTCTGTACGGTCAAGGCGGAGATGAAACCGACTGACTGTTTTATAATCGAGAACATAATCTGCCAGTTCTTTATGCTTCCCAATAACAAAGGGATAATAGGGAATTTCTATGGAGGATATTTCCGGATGGAGGGCTGTAAGGCCGTGACACTCTTCTGCTTCCGGATGGACGGACAAAACCGTAGTCTGGAAATCCTCCGGAGGCGGGGAAGCTATTGAAGCAGCGTTTGTTCTTAAAGAAGACTCTGTACTGCTGTTTTCTATTTCTTCCTCTGCCCCCTCCTCATCTTCATACAGAATACGCCAGGGATCCTCTTCATCCCTGGTATTTTTTATCTGTTTCTCTGTATCCGCCGGTTTCTTTTCTCTTCTTTCCCAGAAAATGACTGCCAAAATCGTAAAAACCTCTGCCACAGCTGCGCCTATGACCAGATAAAAGCTGAGATTTAAAAGTGTTTCTATTCCTCTCAGAAACCAGATTCCCAGAGAGATCAGGCTGAACATGCCTGCTGTGGCTGCCATACGTTTTAAAAGCTGTTTTCCAATATTTTTTTCAGACTGCCTTTTCTTTTCGCATAATTCAGTCTGTCCGGCAGCCTCCTGCGGTAAATCCGTGGAAGTTTGCCGCGGCAAAGCTGTTTTATTCGATCTTCCTTCTGCTTTTTGCAATGCTCCCGAAGTATCCCGTACTTCATCCTCCCCGGTCTTTTGTATCCCCTTAATCCGTTCCGCCTTTTGACCAGCCTCCTGCGGCGGACGGCCTGTTTTCTCCTCAGCCACAATCTTTACCAGATCTTCAATCCCATAATTTTCCTTTAAGCTCTCCTGATACAAACCATAAGCCAATACCACACAGTCCTTGTCCCTATGATCCACATGTTTTAAAAGGTATTGGAGAAAATGGCTGAGTTCTGCTGCAAAATCTCCCTTTCCTCCCGGAACTGCACAGAGCCCTATTTCAAAACGCTCTGGTTCCGCATAGATCAATTCCGGCGTTAGAAGAATCCCTCCACTCTCTAAAAGATATTTTTCCATCTCCTCCAAAGCCCGGTAAAGCTGCCAGAACAAACTTCTGACCTGCTCCCCTGTCATTGCATGAGTTTCCAATATCCGCTCCAGCGGCTGGCGGGATGTGATATCGTAACAGTAAATTTCCCTTCCTTCTTCATAACGCACTCTCATGGGAAGCAGTCCCCGGATTCTGTTCTGTTCCAGCATTCCTGCCTCCCAGGCTCCCTTTTCCCTCTGCTCCTCATCTTCTGTTTCAATGGTAAGATAGCTGCGCTTCATCTCACGGATATAGCTGATCTTCATCCTCTTCCCCCAGTTTCTCTATCAATGTAATCTTCCGCAGAAATGTTTCCGGGCGAAAGCGTCGGAGCCGGATCTCCTTTTCCCAGTTTTCTGCCCGCCCTGCCGCACGAATCCATTTCCCCTCTTCTCTCAGAGAAAGCCGGTCATCCTTCATGTGGAGCCTCAATCCTTTGTTTTTCTGAAAAAAGGCCTCTATTTCTTCTAAATCCACAGTTTTCTCATGACGTGCCTTTTCTGCCGCCTCATGAACGGTCATTGCACACGATACCTGATCATGGATTCTGCCTGCCTCTGTAATGATCGTACCAATCCCAAATAAAATCACTGCCATCACACCGGCTGCTTCCACGGTAAAGCTTCCCTTTAAATGCTTTTCCATTTTCCTGCCTCCCCTCTGTCACCAAAAAAGTAAAAACACCGCTGCCAAAAGAACAAAGGGTAAAAAGGGAAGGCGTTCCTTTCCCCGATCTGCTGCTTTATCTCCTTTCCATATCCGACGAACCATGAGAAAGGAGCTCACAGGAAAACACAGCAGAAGACTGGCACTAAAAAGAAATACTGTCTTTATAAACCCCAGATAACATCCGGCAGCCAGAAAGAAAAAACCATCCCCAAGACCCACGGCCTCCTGGGTAACATAGGCCAGGGAAAGAAGAAAGATCCCTACACAGGCCGCTCCCAGCAGCTGTAAAACAGCATAGGCCGGAGTACAAACTGCCCTCCAGCTGCCCAAAGCACCCGATACAGCCGCAAATCTTCCTGCCTGCAAGAGAATCCCCGTGGCTCCTCCAACAATGAACGTTCCGATATGAATGGAACCCCATTTTAAATCCTGCCAGGCCGCCAGAGCTGTGAATGTCCAGAAAGCTGTTACGATTGCTGTTTCAAACCACTGTTCCATTATTTGCTTCCCCTTCCGCAATAACTGCACTCCCCCAGATGCTCCACTTCGCTTAAGGGCACGGTCTGCACATACGCACGAATCGCCCCGCACTGTCCCGTACTGTGATATCTTGTTCCCCATGGCATGATAAAAAAAGGCCCTTTTGAATCAGCCGCTTTGCAGGATGGACATGGATAATACCGTTTCCCCTCCTGATTACGCAGTCCATCCATCTCACCTGCCTGCACCTGTTTTAAATCATTAAACAGATAATGACAGTTCCTGTTTCTATGATACCGTGTCGAATTACGGCCAACATAAACCATTTCCTCCATTTCGTCCTCTCCCGGCAGCAAATTTCCCTTTCGGTTTCCCTCTGCTCCGGTCCACAGACGTCTGACACACACCGCTTCTGCCTTTATGCTGTCTATACGAAATACAGAAAATGGAAGCGGCATCCTGTATGTCATTACAATACGAACCATGTCATTTTCTATAGCTGTTCTCATAAACGAAACATCTCTGACCCATTTTTTATCTATCCGTCCCAAAACCATTGCTTCAATCCCTGCCTGGGCAGCAAATCCAAAAATATCTTTCATACCATCTGGGGCCAGCTCATCCCTGCTCTCATCCATCTGCCCCTCTCTTTCCTTTCCCAAAAGCCAGGCGCTGTATGCATACTGGCTGATTTCTTCCCCCACAGTTTCTACCGCTGCCTGAATCTGTCTCTGCCGGTCCATCATCCTCATAGGGATCAGAAGTATGACACAGAGAAACACAAACAAAGGAAATACCAGTGCCGCCTCCAGCGTCAGACTGCCGCGGATTCGATTGCCCGCATGATATTTCTTTATATGACAAGGAATCCGTTTCATCTGAAAGGCCCATGAGGATACTCTCTTTTCGGAAACTCGGATCCTTTTTAAATAGTTCTGCATATCTGTGTCTGTTCGTACTTGGAGAGGTGCGATTTTCATTGAATGATGGTTCTGACAGGTATGTTCCTGATGGATCATTGATCGTAAGGAGTAGCGTGTTATATGAAGTTGTATTGGATTCCGAAAAAAGAGCATCCTCATGAGCCTCCTTTCCTAAAAATTATCTGTTTTATTCATCATCCAGATAGCTGCCGGAAACAGCCATCCGTATTTTTTGTCTGTCTTTCCACGGACCGCCGGAAAAAAACACAGGTTTTCCACAAAACTCCGCTTCCATTTCCACCATGCAGGTACAACCTGCCATGCAGAAATCCGGTTGTTCCGTTCTGAGTTCTGTCTGTATCACATCCATCATACGGTAAACCCGTTCTTCACTGTATCCGCCAAAAAGCATCAGCCGAAGATAGCCTTTGTGATCCAGACCATCTTCCTCTTTCTCCCCTTTCCCTATCCCATCCGGCAGACGGCCTTTGGCCCCCAGATCAAGAAGGCCCTGTAAATCCAGCTTCCACTGAGAACTGCTTTTTACAAGAGGTACCTTTCCGCCTTCCAAAAGACAGCGCACATCCGCCAGCGCCTCCCCCAGCGCCCAGACCGTCATAATGAAAAATGACAATACCGCTGCAAGCGGAGCCATCCCTGTACCTCCTGCAATCACTATGGCAAGGGAGCGGGCTTCCTCCCTTTTAACAGGATCCCTCAGAATATGAGCCAGATTCATCCCCTGGCGCAATGCTGTCAGACGAAGGACAGAAGCCTCCAGATTCTCCCTGTCTTTCTCCTTCCCATACAGAATATACTCCAGCTGGTAAAAGGATGGCGGCTCTGGCTTAAAGGCAGAAAAATAACGGATCCCGTATTCAGACACGAGAAGGCGGTCCAAAAGAGTTTGTACGCCAAGGTTACGCTTCCCTTCTCCGGCTGGATTACCTGGTGTTCTCTCCTTTGAAGGAAACCCATTCAGCTTTAAACTGCGCCCTGATACGACCGTCCCTTCCGGAAGTACCAGTTCCAAAATCCCTTTGGACGCCAGATCGCCGATCCGTTCCAGCCATCCCTCCTTTTCCTTATCCTTTACGCCAAATTCCATTCCCAGGCTCAGCATGGGATATCGTGAAAAATGACTGCGCACCGGGGCCCACAGAGCTTCTTCATCCAGTTCGTCATCTTCATCATCCGGCTCCCAGCTGTCAATATAATCCATGACATCCTCCGCTTCCCGGATAATATTTTCCAGAAAAAGGATATTTTCCTGGCTTTTTTCCCGTAAAGCCCCAATCTCCATCCGCCTCTGCCCATCCTTTTCGGTATATGTTTTATACTGGGCGAATTCCTCCCTTAAAGCCTCTCTTGATCCATCGCTCAGATCCTCTCTTGACTCAAAATCCTGCCGGCTTTCCTTCAAAGCTTCGTTTAAACGGTCCGCTCTCTTTTCATAGGCCGTTACCAGAGAAGGAAGCTTTTTTAATATTTTTATCATGCTCTCTGCCCTGCGGATCAAGCCGCTTCCATCCAGATCGTCCAGACAGCGCTTTCCCTGTTCCCAGTTCTGTCTTTGTTCTTCAAGCCTCCCGTTTATCTTTTCCAGCGCTGCCTCCACACGGACCGCTTCTCTGGTATGGCCTTCATAGCGGACAGAACAGACATTTATCCCCTCTGCATCCTTAAACTGGCTGAGCATTTCTCTGGCTCCATTTTCATCCATGCTGTCCCAGATCATGTCTATAAGCCCAAACTTCATATAGTCCAGGATTTCCTGCTCAAAGTAGGCTCCCTGTCCCTCTGTAAGCATTACTGCATCCTTCCTGTCTGTGTCCACAAGAGTTACCGGATACCAGTTTTCCGCCTCTGCATAAGGAGCAAAAAAATCGCCAAATTCCTGTTCCAGTCTTTCCTTTTCCCCTGTTTCAAGTCCCAGGATCCGGTAATTCTCCCACAGCCCCCTGTGGTACTGCGCCATCACCGAATCCATAGAAGAATCTGCCGCCATCTGCAGATACAATCTGGCTCCCGTCTCTCTGGCCGATTCCACAACTACCAAAAGAAGCGTCATGATACTGACCAGGATCATCGTGAGAAAGACCGTCACTTCCCCCCTGTACCTCATCAGTAAACCTCTTTGGATTTGCTGTTGATCTGTTTGAAAATGTTTTCCAGCAATGTATTGATCTGCTTCTTAAAAATGATTACAAGGCCTATAAGGACTACCAGTATCAGCACCAGCTCAATCACCCCCACGCCGGATTCATCTGCCGCAAACGCCCTAATGTCCTTTAAATTTTCTCTGTCCTTCTGTAATTCCATACGCTCTTTCCTCCTTCTCGTTTATTTGATCAATCTGTTCTTTATCCAAAGGCCAGCCAGGCAGGAACGGCAATCATTACCATTACTACTGCCAGCAAAAGAAACAGGGGAATTAAAAGTCTCGTTCCGGCTTCCTCCCCCAGCCGTCTGGCCTGATGTTTGCGCTGTTCAAAGGCATCTGCCATTTCCAGGCGCAGCCGTTCCCTTAAGCTTCTGGCCCCGTTTTTCCGGCTCTGCTCCAAAAGGGCAGCCAGCTTCATATACGGCTGCAGGCCACAGCGGCTTCCAAATTCATAAAATGCCTGACTTTCAGAAACACCGCTTTTTAACTGGCTCTCCGTCAGAACCATTTCTTCATATATATACCGCTTCTGGTGCACCCCATGTTCCACCGACCGGCGGTAATCAACAGCAATCCGTTCCCAGGCACTTCGGATACTCATTCCTGCCCCCAGAAAAATGATAAGACGCGATAAAACCTCTGAATAGTCAAGGAGCATCTGCTGTCTGCGGCGTTCCTCCTGTTTTTTCAGATCCACCGTTTCCTTAAGCGTTATCAAAAACGCTCCCGCCAGACCAAGTGCCGTAAGAGAAAGGATGGGCGGAAGCCCTCCCGGAATATCATAGCTCAGCCGATTCCCCTCCTGAAACTGAGGCAGGGAAAATGCACTTTCATACCGACTGTCCTGCTCCATCTCTTTTATCTGCTCTTCCAGATCTTTTGCAGCCCTCTGAACCGGCGTCATAAGAGGCGGTTTTATCCTTACAGGAATTTCATATTCTCTGGGCCAGTTCCCGTCTGTGAGCCGCACAAAAAGCACTGCCTGCTCCCCTTGCTCCGGCACTCCCTCCCCATGTATCTGTCCGTCTGATCCTAAAAGATCAGGAGAGCCGGATCGCCAGCTTAAATCTACCCCATATTCCGGGAGCTCTGAAATAAGCTTTAAAGGCAGCCGCACCTCTTCCAGTGAAGGATTATCCCCTAAAATATACCCCGGAAGTTCCCCTATAACCTGCTCATAAACTGCCTCAGCCTCCTTCTCTGTATATTGCTCTGCCTCAAGGATCAGTTCCAGACGCTCCGGCTCCCTGCTGTCTGCCAGCCCCCTTACTTCCAGCAGATATGTCTCTTCTTCCTGTCCCAAAGGATTTCTGTTTAAAATGTATCCGTCCTTTAAAACCGGATCAAATCCCCCTGAATACTGGGCTAAAATACCTAAAAACAGTCCTGCGGCCGCACATGCCAGCTGCTTTTTCCAGCGTGACATTGTTTCCCTTTTCCAGAAGCCTTCCCTTCTCCCACTCCATTTCTTCAATTCTTTGCCCCCTTATATCTCAATATCCAGAATCTTTCCAGACAGCATGACTGCTCCCATATAAAAAGCCAGACATAAGGTCATAATCAGTCTTCCCATCCAGGTTCCATACATAATGTCAAAAAATCCCGGAGAGGTGAAATCAATATAGAGAATCATTCCAAAAGGAATGCCATTCATGATTTTCTGTTCAAAGATCCGTGCCGCTGTCATGGTCTGTATTTCTTCCTGAACCTGGATCTTATCCCGGATTACCCCCGCGCTCTGCCGGATGATCTCTACCAGCTCCCCACCGCTTCTGCGGGCCATTCCAAATACCTGAGCAAAGTGATCCACATCCTGAATCCCGCTCCGTTCTCCAAATTCGGCAAGAAGCTGCTCCACCGGCCGGTTCATCCGAACCCCTGCTGCCAGACGTTCAAATTCTTCTGTGATCATAGCGTCTTTTCCGTACAGCGCTTCCAATTCCCGCACGCTCATAAAAAGACCATTTTCCAGCGAATATCCTGCGCTTAAAAAAGAAGATAAAACCTGGATCGCCTCTTTAAACTGCAGCGTCAGCTGCCGCAGCCTTTTCTTTTTCAGATCCTTCTTTTTATAAATAGGATACAAAAAACCAAGAGGCATAAGGAGAATAAAGGCAAAAAAACTCCGGTAAAACACATAGGCAGTAAGACCGCAAAGCCCCAGTCCGATTGCCGAAAGCCCCATATATTCTTTAGCAGACAAACGGTAAACCCGGTAATCCTCTCCATCCGGAGCCCGGGGCTTCGGGCTGCCCCGCAGGGAAATCCTCCTGCCTGGCTGCCCTTTTCTCCCGGTTTTCACGGCAGTTTTCTCCCATTTTTTCCCTTTTGTCCTAACAATTTCCTGTATCTCCAAGCTTTTCCCTATTTTTAAGTTCACCCGTCTTTTCAAGCCGCCCTGTTTCTCTGTCATATCTGTACAGCTCCTCTGTTTCTATTTCTCCCATAGATATACCTCTTACCTCCACAATGGAAAGTACCTTTCTGCTTCCGTCTCCCAGCCGTCCCAGATGAACCAGAATATCCAAAGCCGAAGCGATCTGGCTTCGGACCGCCTCCAGCGGCAGTCTGGCTCCCATTAAAACCATAGTTTCCAGACGGTTCAGCATATCTCTGGCTGAATTGCTGTGGCCCGTTGAGAGAGAACCCGGATGGCCTGTGTTCATAGCCTGCAACATATCCAGAGCCTCGGCGCCTCTTACCTCTCCCACGATGATCCGATCCGGATTCATCCTCAGCGAAGCCCGGATTAACTGGCTGATGGTAATCTGTCCCTTTCCCTCTGTATTGGCGTCCCTTGTCTCTAAACGCACCAGATTGGGAACCTGAGAAATCTGCAGCTCTGCCGAATCTTCAATGGTAATTACCCGCTCCGTTCTGGGAATAAAGGATGACAGGGCATTTAAAAATGTCGTCTTTCCTGAATTGGTTCCCCCGCTGACAAAAATATTGTACCGGGCAGCTACCAGCCCTTCCAGAAACTGTGCCGCTTCCTCTGTAACAGCCCCAACGCCAATCAGCTTTTCCATCGTGATCGGTTCCGGAAACTTTCGTATAGTCACCACCGGGCCGTCCAGCGCAACCGGAGGCAGCACGATATGAACGCGGGAGCCATCCTCCAGACGGGCATCTGCAATGGGCGAAGACACATTTACCACCCGGTTTACACGCCCTACGATCTGCTGGATAATATCCTCCAGCTGCTCCGGCCGTTCAAATCTCCGTTCCCACAGAGCTGTTCCGTCTTTTCTTTCGATAAAAATCTTCCCGGCTCCATTTACCATGATCTCTGTTACATTTCTGTCATCTAACAGCTCCTGTAAGATGTCCAGACGCCGAAAACTGTCATAAAGGCTGCTCCTGAGCCACAGCCGCTCTTTAAGAGGCAGAAATAGTTCCTGCCCTTTTTCCCGGATCGCACGGTCAATCTGTTCGTAAAGCTCATCATCCTCCATGCGGCTGCATTCCTGAAGCTGTTCCATAATCTTCTGGCGCAGCTCTTCGCGGATTCCCTCCCTTGGATTTCTTTCAGTCATTTCCCCCTCCTCCCTCTAAAAGAGCCCGGACAAAATCTCCCATCTCTCCCCAGAGAAGCTGATCCATGCAGTTTTCCATGCTGCTCAAAGGCCGTGTCTTTGGAAGACGGAGACGGCAGATTTTTTCTTTAAGGGAAACCGCGCCTGCAGCTGACAGATACCTGTCAAATGCCTGCAGCTTGGCCCTGGATACCGGATCCTCTAAAACCGGCAGATACACCCCGTCACAGCAGTCCAGCAGCGCCGCCGATCCCCTTCCCATGTGGCCCATATCCACTACCAGCCGCCTGTATCCGCTTTCCCTGGCAATACGCCTTAAAAGAAGGGCTAATTCCTCGGGCTCCATCTGGTCCAGATCTTCCCCATAAGCTGCCGGCGGGATCATGTCAACCTGTCCCACAGAGCACACCATGGCCCGGAGCTTCATCCAGTTAAAGCTTCCCTGACGGCAGAGATAAAGCACATCCGAAAAATCCTGATTCACTTCTCCTCCCAAAATAGCCTCAAATCCTGCAAATTCCTCCAGGCTGATAAAAAGTACCGATTCCGTTCTGGACAATACCTGGGCCAAGGTCAATGCAAGGGCTGTTTTTCCGCAGCGGTTCACCGGAGAGTACACACCCAAAATCTGCGCACCCATTCCCGAAAGAGCCAGTGCAGGCTCCGGAGGAGCTGTACAGTAGCAGGTCATGACCTCCCGCAAAATCCCTTCTCCCGACTGAAACCGATAAATAGAGGGTTCCTCCTTCCCTATGGAAAACTCTCCGCCGCAGAGCACCATTTTTAAACCTGCTTTCACTTCATCTGCGGCCGCTTTTACAGTCTCTCCTACTAAAAGAATTTCAATTTCATGGCTGTCTCCGTACTCTTTTAACCGTTCCAGATTCGAAAAGGCCATCGCTGTAAAAGGAATGGTCTCCCTCCGGTTTACATACTCTGCCAGCCTTCTGGCATAAAGCGCATCCTCATCATACACCGCCATTATTTTTACCATCTTTACTCCTCCTGCTGTATTTCTGATTTTCTTCCCTTCTCTGCCTTACCCGGCCTGTGGATGCCACGCCTCCTCTGCCATGCGCCTCCTCCCACTGCCTCAGGCTCCCCGTTCACAGCCTCTGCCATATCTCTGCCGCGGCTGCTCCCACAAAAAAGCAGGCTCCCAGCGGGATGACCGCCTCTCTTCCGTCCCTTGAGGGATCATAATATATTTCCATCATTCTGCTTTGAAAACTGTGCCTGATATAGGCTGATAAATAAAGAAATCGTTTGACCATGCTGCCCTGCCGCAGCATTTTAAGAAGAGCCAGAACTGCTCCTAACATAAATCCGATCGTTAAGGCCTTTAGACCATCCCGAACCCCCAGCCATGCAGTAAACAAGGCTGCCATTTTTACATCCCCAGCTCCGATCATCCCCCTTCGGTATATGGGAAATCCCAATATCACCACTGTAATCAGACGGATCACAAAACCGGCCGCAAACAAACTGCGTTCTGCCATACTTCCCTCTCCCCAAGTCAGCGCTCCGCTGATTCCGGCGATCAACGCAAATCCCAGATATCGGTTGGAAATCCTGTACTCCCTGATATCTCCTGCCGCAGCTGCTGCCATAAAAAGCCAATATAAAAATTTACATACAAAATACAGACTATATTCCTCCTTCCAGAAAAAACGACGCATACTGCCCTGAAACCCCTCTGTTTGCGCGTCTGTCCTCTGCTGTGATCTGCTTAAAAATCTGAAATTCTCTCCCCGACAGGGGATGGACTCTCATAAGAATTACAAAATTAGAATTAAAAATAGAATTTTGAAATGAATGTTACTACATTATGCCCCACCCTCCGACAAAAGTCAAGGGCTATTTTCATTTTACACCATATTTTTCCCTTCATCTGTTCATTTTATCAAATTGTGTCGTTCTAATGAATAATTTATCACTTTTTCCATTTTATTTTTTATGCATTTTACCCATTTTATCTTGACCCGCATTCATCACAATGGTAAAATAGCATTAGTTTAAAATTTTAAACCAAAGGAGGAGATCAAAGGATGACCACTGCGGCAGAACTGCAGAAGCAGTTTCATTCCTGTATGCCTATATTCATTGCCCTTGGTGATAAAGTCCGGCTTTCCATCATAGAAGCCCTAACGGAAAATGCCATGGCACTGGATTCACCAGGCGTATCGGTGGATTTTGCAGATCACGCTATGAATGTAAACGAGATCACCCGGCGCACCAGCCTGTCGCGTCCGGCCATCTCCCATCATTTAAAAATATTGAAAGCCGCCGGACTAGTAGATGTCCGCGAGGACGGCACTGCCAATTACTACTATCTCACCCTCCGGGAGCCTACCAGGCAGCTGATGGAACTGGGTTTCCGGATTGAAGAATTTATACTTTAAAAAGACTTCGGTTCTATTCCCCAATCCTGCATATAATGGTATTTTTCGGATATACTGACTGTGTTACCGGTAAATCCGTCAAAATCCGCTCTGCCGTTTTGGGCAGACGCGCAGGGAGATAATATTCTATGAGTGATTGGATGAAGGCCGTTTGCCAGACCGCAGCAGCCACTCTTAAAAAACAGGATCCGCAGCTTCTTCGCCTGAGGGCCGAGATTGAAGATACCAGACATGCCATTGAAACGGCCAGAAACCATTTTGAGCAGGAAGTAGATCCTACACTGATCGACTGCTGTATTTATGAATGGAATGCAGCGCAGCTGCGTTACCAGTTCCTTTTAAGAAAATTTAAAAGCCGGGAGCTTTGACTCCCGGCAGAATTGCGAGGACAACAACTATGAGCACTTGGTATGAAAAAGCAGTTTTTTATCATATGTATCCCCTTGGTATGACCGGTGCCCCAAAGCAGAATACCGGAACAGAACAGACAGACCGGTTTGATGAGCTGGAATTATGGATTCCACATATAAAAGCGCTGGGCTGCAATGCCATTTACATAGGCCCCCTTTTTGAATCCACCAGCCATGGCTATGATACCAGAAATTACAAACAGACCGACCGCCGTCTGGGCTCCAACGAAGACTTCCGTCATTTCATTTCCCTCTGCCATGAAAACGGGATCAGAGTCGTCGTAGACGGGGTATTCAACCACACGGGACGGGAATTTTTTGCCTTCAAAGACATTCAGGAAAAGAAATGGGATTCCCCCTATAAAGACTGGTACAAGGGCGTAAACTTTGACTGGTCAAGCCCTCTGGGAGACCCTTTCGGCTATGAGGCCTGGCAGGGACATTTTGAACTTCCCTGTCTCAACCATGCCAATCCCCAGGTCTGCCGGTATCTCTTTGACGTGATCTGGTTCTGGGTCGACACCTTTGACATTGACGGCATCCGTCTGGACTGCGCAAACGTACTTGATTTCCATTTTATGGAAGAAATGCGCCGGGAAACGAAAACCATGAAAGAGGATTTCTGGCTCATGGGAGAAGTCATCCACGGAGACTATGGCCGCTGGGTCAATGACCATATGCTCCACTCTGTAACCAACTACGAACTCCACAAGAGCATTTACTCCGGCTTTAACGACCACAATTTCTTTGAAATCGCCCACAATGTACGCCGTCTGGAGGCTATCGGACGCAGTCTGTACACCTTTGTAGACAACCATGATGAGGATCGAATTGCCAGTAAGCTTCGTACAAAGGAGCATCTGCTTCCCGTATACACCTGCCTGATGACCCTTCCGGGCATCCCATCCATCTACTACGGAGGCGAATGGGGAATCGAAGGGAAACGGACGCCCTCCTGCGACGACGCCCTGCGGCCTGCCATTTCACCAGATGCGTTTGATTCCCTCCGCTGTACCCTTACAGACCGTATTTCAAAGCTGAGTATCATTCATCAGGAGAATGAAGAGCTTCATATGGGACGCTATCAGGAACTGCTTTTAACCAACCGTCAATACGCCTTTGCCAGACACGGTGAACACAGCCTGATCATTACCGCTTTAAACAATGACGATAACGAAGCTGTATTAAATATTCCTGTTCCCATGGCTGCCTCTCAGGCTGTAAATCTTCTTGAGGATGGCGAGATCCTCCCCATTCGAGACGGAAAACTGCAGATTACATTAAAGGGCTGTGACGGAGCAGTTCTTAAGATCAAGGGGGAACCGTAATATGGCTGCAAGAAAAAGCACACCGGCAAAACCAACCGCTGCCGCAAAAAAAACAGGAACTTCTTCCAGAGCTTCAGCGCCTGCCGGAACAGGTATGATCTCGGAGCTGGACTGCTATCTCTTCGGAGCCGGCACTCATTATGATATTTACCAGAAACTGGGGGCTCATCCCATGACTTTTAAAGGAAAATCAGGGATTTATTTTGCCGTTTGGGCTCCGCATGCAGAGCAGGTTCATCTGGTAGGCGACTTCAATGGCTGGAACCCTGATGCCAATCCCATGAAAAAAATCTCTGATATGGGAATCTGGGAATACTTTAACCCAGGTATGAAAACAGGTGAACTCTACAAATTTGCCATTACTACCGATACGGGAAAAATCCTTTATAAGGCCGATCCCTTTGCTTTCAGCGCAGAATACAGACCCGGCACCGCTTCTGTAACAGCCGACCTCTCCGGCTTTTCCTGGGCAGATACAGACTGGATCACCAAGCGGGCTCAGAAAGACCCTGAAAAGCAGCCCATGAGCATCTATGAAGTTCATCTGGGCTCCTGGCGTAAAAAGAACCGCCCGGAAAAAGATGGCTGCTATACATATATCGAGGCCGCCCATGAGCTGGCTGCCTATGTGAAGGAAATGGGATACACCCATGTAGAGCTTATGGGAATTGCGGAACATCCCTATGACGGCTCCTGGGGCTATCAGGTAACCGGATATTTTGCGCCTACCTCCCGATATGGCTCGCCAAAGGATTTCATGTATTTTGTAAATTATCTCCATAAAAACGGTATCGGCGTCATTTTGGACTGGGTACCTGCCCATTTTCCAAAGGACGCCCACGGACTGGCTGATTTTGACGGCCATCCCCTCTATGAATATGAAGATCCGCGCAAGGGCGAACATCCGGACTGGGGCACAAAGGTTTTTGATTACGGAAAAAACGAGGTCAAGGACTTCCTCATCAGCAATGCCCTTTACTGGGTAGAGCAGTACCATGTGGATGGTTTGAGAGTGGATGCAGTTGCTTCCATGCTCTATCTGGACTATGGCCGCCAGGACGGACAGTGGGTACCCAATATCTACGGCGGAAACCAGAATCTGGAGGCCATTGAGTTTTTCAAGCACTTAAATACTGTCGTTCAGGGACGCAATCTCGGCGTACTGATGATCGCGGAAGAATCTACCGCCTGGCCCAATGTGACAAAGCATCCGGAGCAGGACGGACTGGGCTTTACCTTTAAGTGGAACATGGGCTGGATGCACGATTTTCTGGAGTACATGAAGCTGGATCCCTATTTCCGCAAATATAACCACAACCGGATGACTTTCAGCCTGACTTATTTTAACAGCGAAAATTATATCCTGGTGTTGTCCCATGACGAGGTAGTTCATTTAAAATGCTCCATGATCAACAAAATGCCCGGTCTGGGAGAAGACAAGTTTTCCAACCTGAAAGCCGGATATACCTTTATGCTGGGCCATCCGGGCAAAAAGCTGCTCTTTATGGGACAGGATTTCGGCCAGTGGCATGAATGGGATGAAAAGGTGGCTCTGGACTGGCATCTGGCAGATGAAGACAGCCACAGAAAGCTTCAGGAATACGTCCGTGATCTGCTGCACATTTATAAAAAATATCCCTGTCTGTACCGTCTGGACAATGACTGGAACGGTTTTGAATGGGTAAATGCCAACGACGGGGACCGAAGTATTTTCAGCTTTATCCGCAGAGATGAAACCGGCAAAAAGAACCTGTTGTTTGTTATAAATTTCACACCCGTAGCCCGTCCCGACTACCGGGTAGGAGTTCCTAAAAAATGTAAATATACGCTGCTACTGGACAATGAACACGGTGCCTACAAGGCTTCTCAGTGTCCTTCCTACACATCCGTCAAGGGAGAATGCGATGGAAAGCCCTATTCTGTGGCCTATCCTCTCCCCGCTTATGGTACGGCCATCTTCCGATTTTAAGTAAAAGGGAATTGTTACCAGTGTATTTCCCAAAAGTACGTTAAAAATTTATCAAATTTAGTATGTACTTTTTACCGCCCTTGTAGTAGAATAAGTACAGTGCGGCGGGAAACCGGCGCAGTACCGTATATAATGTGTGGAAGGAGAGTATGATTATGGCAAGAGAATTAGTTTTCACAAGTGAAAAGAAAACCGTTTATCGTGACGGCAGCACTGCCATCAAGGAATTCTGTGATGGATTCCCGAAAGCCGAGGTTCTGAATGAAGCCCTGTGCAACGCGCGGGTGGAGGATATCGAGGCGCTCAACGTTCCTAAGATCCTGGGGGTTTCTGTTGTTGATGGAAAATGGTCCATCCTGAAGGAATACGTAGAGGGAAAGACCTTACAGCAGTTAATGGATGAAAATCCGGACAAGCTGGAAGAATACATGGAAGGCATGGTGGATCTCCACCTTCTGATCCATAAGCAGGCCTGCCCTCTGTTAAACAAACTGAAGGAAAAAACCATCCGCGCCCTCAAATCCGTGGAGCAGCTGGACGACAGCACACGCTATGAGCTGATGACCAGACTGGACGGAATGCCCAAGCATACCAAGCTCTGCCACGGCGATTTCAATCCATCCAACATCATCGTAGGTGATGATGGCAAATGGTATGTCATTGACTGGGTACATGCTTCCCAGGGAAATGCCAGCGCCGATGTGGCGAGAACCTACCTTCTGTTAAGCTTAAAGGACCGCAAAAGAGCGGAGCTGTACATGGATCTGTTCTGCGAAAAAACCGGTACAGAAAAACGCTATGTGCAGGGCTGGCTCCCTGTAGTAGCCGCAGCTCAGCTGGCCTATAAGCGTCCTGAGGAAAAGGAGCTCTTAGAGAGCTGGATCAATGTATTTGAGTATCAGTAAACAGTAGACCGATCTTACATATCACATTATTTAGGGTTCAAAAAGGCCCTCCGAAGCTGATTTCGGAGAGCCTTTTTCTTTATGTATCTTCCCATTCGCTGGAATCAGACGGTATTTCCTCCGCTATTCGTTCCGCCTTCCTCTCCCGCCGTTCCACAGGAAAAGCTACCTGGGCTTTAAACAGATCGCCGTCAATACTGATGATAAACTCTCCCTTCTGAAGCTGTGTTAAGCTTCTTGCAATGGAAAGTCCCAATCCGCTGCCTTCTGTGGTTCTTGCCACATCGCCCCGTACAAATCGCTCTGTAAGCTCATCCGGACTGATATTCAAAGGCTTTTCAGAAATATTCTTGATCGTAAATACGGCCTTATCTCCCTCTTCTCTTACGTCTACATAGACGCGGCTGCCCTCCTGGGCATATTTAAAGGCGTTCGTATACAGATTTTCCAGAACTCTCCACAGGCGCCTTCCATCTGCCCGGATCATAATGATCTCCTCCGGCAGCGTCTGGATCAGCTCCAGACGGCGCAGAGCAAAACGCTCTTCAAACTCACCGTTTGTCTGCTGAACCAGCTCTACCAGGTTAATATCCGAAACCTCCAGCTTCAGATTGCCTGAACTGGCCTTTGAGGCTTCTACCAGATCTTCTGTCAGCGTCTTTAATCTCTGAGACTTCTGATCCAGCACCTCCAGATAAGCGGCGATTTTGGGATCCTGGATTTTCTGCCGCTTTAAGAGATCTACATAGTTAATAATAGAAGTAAGAGGCGTCTTGATATCATGGGACACATTGGTGATCAAATCTGCCTTTAACCGCTCGCTTTTTACCTTTTCCTGAAGAGCAGTGTCCAGACCGCTGGTAATATTATTGATATGCTCTCCCATTTTCTTTTCCTTGCCTGTGAGCATGGAAGTGTCCAGACGGTAGCCCGTATCTCCGGTAGAAATGGTACTGATGGCCTGATCCAGCAGATCTCTCTGGCAGGCTTCCCTAAACAGCCGGTGAAATACCCAGCCGTCGAGCCATACAAACAGCACAAGCACAACATAATACATGATCCGGTAGCTGATCCGTTCTCCTCTGGTTGTAAATAAAAAGAGAATCAGCCACATCATAAAGCCGTTGCAGCCTAAAAAAGTAAGATAACACAGCGCTCCGCCTACTGCATAGCTGGTCTTTTCCCGATAAGCTTTAAATGCCGCAGTCCCTCTTTTTCCAAGACTCCCCGTCCAAAGCGTTCCGGCCTTGTATCGGCGCAGAAGACTGAAACCGCAGGGAACTGCACAGCTGTAAATGATCAGATATCGAAGCATCTTATTCCAGAAAGGCAGATGTTCCTCACTGAAAAAAAGACCGATTACCATCATTCCAAGCCGTTTCCCCCACAAAAGGAGCACCGCTGCTGCTACAGCCCCCAGGAGAATGCATACCTCCGTAGGAATCCGGTCAACCGGATAAAGGCGTATCTCGCTGTCCAGATTGTCTGTATGTCCCGACAGGAACACCAGCCATACTAACGCCGCAAACAGACCGATGAATCCGACAATTACTCCGCCCATTCCCATAATAAACGCATTTCTCACACTGCGGTACTGGGCAGACTCTTCGGAATAGCTGTCAACATAAGGATATGTGGTATCAACCGAAACCACCAGATAATTCTGGTCATTATTATTCGGATTCCATGTTTCCAAAAGAGCAGCCGCATTCTGGGGAATGACCGCCAGATTCGTATCCATACGAATGGT
This sequence comes from Clostridium sp. AT4, assembly GCF_001517625.2. Classification (GTDB taxonomy): domain Bacteria; phylum Bacillota; class Clostridia; order Lachnospirales; family Lachnospiraceae; genus Enterocloster. Next base: position 546,795 of record NZ_LN999827.1, read on the forward strand.
ATTTCCGGGAATAAACAGGTATTTTCCAAATCCTCTCAGCTCATCCAGCGAAAGTTCCGGTACATTGGTATACACCGTTTCCACTCCTTCATCGCTCTTATAAACTACCCGGAAGCGCACATTGGTCTGGTGCTCCATGAAATTGTAATAAATAGAATAATACTGTCCCAGACATTCCAGAATATCCAGAGCCAGTTCTTCCTTTGTCATCCGGGTTTCCATTTCACCCATGCTCAGAAAATCAAAGCCTGTATTCAAAAACTGGACTGTAACCTCCATGTCGTCATCGTCCATGGACATAGGGGAACCCTGAACCGTAAAGTTTTCTCCCAGATAGTAGCCCCTGATCCTGGCATACCGGACGATCTGATCCAGTGTCCAGTCCTCATCTACCCCCGGCCCATCCGTAAGCCGGACAATGGGCTTGCTCATATCCAGCTGTCCGTTTGTTTCAAAGAGATCCTTATAGCCGATATATGTAAAAATATTTTCTATATCTTTTCCCAGCTTCATGCTGAAGGTATCAGAGTCCTCGTAGGTTTCCTCATAGACCCAGCTGATCCCTCTTCCGTAGCCTCCGTTTAAATACATGGCGCTGATGCCCGCCAGGGCCATAGCGAGGAATATCACTGAAAGAAGGGATAAAACCACCTTCTGAATACGTATTTTCTTTCTGTTCTGCTCCATAGGTCCACCTACTGTTTTTCAATCTTGTATCCTACGCCCCAGACTACTTTAAGATACTTCGGCTCTCTTGGGTTAATCTCAATTTTTTCCCTGATATGGCGGATATGGACCGCTACTGTATTGTCTGCCCCGATTGCTTCCTCATTCCATATCTGTTCATATATTTCATCAATGGAAAATACCTTGCCCGCATTCTTTACCAAAAGCAGGAGAATATTATACTCGATAGGAGTCAGCTTAATGGGTTCTCCGTCTACTGTAACCTCTTTATTATCATCATTGATCTGAAGGCCGCCGCACTTGTAAACCTGATCCTGCTCCTGCTGGTTTAAGTTGCCAAGCTGTGTATAGCGGCGCAGCTGGGACTTGACTCTGGCAACCAGCTCCAGAGGATTAAACGGCTTTGTAATATAGTCATCTGCCCCGATATTCAATCCCAGGATCTTGTCTGTATCCTCAGATTTGGCAGACAGGATGATAATGGGGATGCTGCTGTTTTCCCTTACCTTAAGAGTCGTCCGGATACCATCCAGTCCGGGCATCATTACGTCCAGGATCAGCAGGTCTGCGGAGTTATTTTCCAGATATTCCAGGGCCTCATAGCCGTCATACGCCTTAATTACCTTGTAGCCTTCTCCTGTAAGATAAATATCAATGGCTTCCACAATCTGCTTGTCATCGTCGCATACTAAAATTGTCTGCATTTGTATTTCCTCCCATTTTTTTCCAAAACGCACACATCCGCGGGACATGTGCCGCGGATGTGTTATGGCTTTGCCTGACTCTTTCTTTCAGAGATTCTCTGTAGCTTTTAGAAGATTCTCCATGCACAGATAAAGTTGTTTCTCCACCACTGGCTTAAGCTTCTGTGTACTACGCGGCCGTTACTGGAGGATGCGTCGATCACAGTCCCGCCTCCTGCCGCAATACCTACATGGCCGTTTACTACCACAATATCGCCGGCCTGAATATCATTAAAGTTGGTGATCTTCGTATAGCGTCCCACATTGCGCCAGCCGGAAGAAGTAAGGTAGCTCTGACGAACACCTACCTGATTCAGACACCAGTATACAAAACCGGAGCAGTCGAAGGCATTGGGACCCTTAGCTCCCCACACATAAGGACTTCCGATCTTGGATGAAGCCACAGATATCAAAGCAGATACGCCTGTACCGGAAGGTGCCTTCGGCGCAGAGGAAGAACCGCCCTGGCTGCCGTTATTTCCTGCCGGCTTCTTATTTCCGCCGCTTCCTCCCGTACTTCCTCCTCCAGTCTGTGCAGAGCTTCCTCCGCCGGAGTTTGCTGCCGGACGTCTCACATTGTCGCTGGTAAGCTTTGTCATGGTCTGGATGCCGACCTGACCATCTGCTGCCAGTCCGTTGCGGCTCTGGAAGTTTTTAACCGCCTGCTCTGTTACCTCTCCATAATATCCGGTCACATTGGCAGAGCTTAAATATCCATATTTGCTTAAAAGCTGCTGTACTCTGGTAACCGTTTCGCCCTGTTCGCCCAGCATCAATCCATTTGGACGAGCCGACGGATCATTTAAGGCAATACGGGTAGATGGACCCAGGTAGCCGTCTACGACCTGATCGTTTCTGGCCTGGAACTGCTTTACAGCAATCACTGTATCCTGTCCATAAGCGCCGTCCGGTGTGGTTGTAAGATATCCTAATTCCTTCAGACGCTGCTGGCAAGCTAAAACCACCTCACTCTTTTCGCCGTAAGACAGGAGGTTGGGGCGGACCTCATCGCTGTACAGAAGGTTATAGGTTTTCTGTCCTACCTTTCCATCCGGGCTTAGGCCATTGACCTCCTGAAGCTTAATTACAGCAGCTTCCGTGGAATCTCCAAAATTACCAGTTACCTGATCCGCCTTTGCCAGATAACCCAGCTCATAAAGACGCTGCTGGATCCGCTGTATATCGTCGCCCTGGGTTCCCTTGGAAACGGCATAATACTTGGCGTCCTCAGCCATCAGAGCCTCCCAGGTGGCATCTCCCACAATTCCATCCTGTGGCATCTCATTCTGCCTCTGGAAATGTTTTACAGCCTGAAGTGTTACCTGGCCGAAATAATCGGTAGGTTCATCATTATCCATAAATCCCAGATCCATGAGACGCTGCTGGAGCTTCTTTACGATCTCATGGCGGACGCCTTCCCTTAAGTACTCAGGAACCGGCTCCGCATTCTCCGGAAGCTCTACATCATCCAGATCGGGCAGGATCTGGCCGCTTAAGTTTAAAGGTGCGATAGCTTCTGTTTCCTCCTCAGGGGCTGCCGCCCGTGCCTGGGCCTGAGCCGGAGTTGCCGCTATCCCCCCTGCTGTCTGGTCTGCACAACCTCCCAGTGTGAGAGAGGCTGCCAGTATCCCTGAGGCCAGGGCATATGTAAGGTATTTTCTGTATCTAAATCTTTGGTTCATGAAATTGCTCTTGATCCTTCCTTTGTATGACTCAGCCTGAAATATGGCCGGATTTAACCATATGATACCGGATGTAAAATCCCGGTGTGCTGTCTCGTTCACTTTCAGTATCATATTATCATATTCCGATATAAATGGCGAGATTTTTTTACGGGATCAGCCCCCCTGACCGCTGAGGATGGCCTGATGCGTTCCTGCTTTTTCCACTTCTTTTAAATGGCTTCCGCTTAAAAAACGGCACTCTGGCAGCTGCCGCCTCAGCCTGTCCGCTCTTCTGGAAGGAGCGGATCACCTCGTCCAGCTGGCGGAATCGCTCCTCTTCTTTCCGGTCTGAGGACTGAAGCAAAAGCTCCATTTCCCCGGATAGCTTTTCGTTTACAAGACTGCTGATATCCTGACTGAGCTTCTCATTATTAACCTCCAGAGCCCGTCCGATGATCAGGTTCATAATCTGCTGGAACTGGGCCATTCGTTCCTCCATAGAAACAGCCGGGATTGTTTCTGCCTGAACCGGCCTTAATGCCGCCAGACGTTCCTCCTCCTTAAACCCTCTTAAAGCGGCATCCATATCCTTTTCCAGCAGTTCGTCCGTAAGCTGCGCTCCATTTTCCCCATCCTGATGCAGAACCTGGTTTAGGGCATGCTTAATGGCTTTCAGCTGATACCCCTTTTCCTTTAAGCTCTTTACCTGCCTAAACATACGGATATGAAAATCTGTATAATATCTGTGTCCCATCTCATTTCTGGGAATATCCAGCTCCAGTTCTTCCTCCCAGTACCTTAATACATGGGCTTCCACATCCACCTTTCTGGACGCGTCTGATATAAGATAATGTACTTCATCCATAACTGTTCTCTCCTTCACACTGCTTAATGTAACGATCCTCCGCCGTGCCCTGCGCGGTTCGGTTTGACCTTACTTTTAATGTATGCGTTGAGAACTGCTATTATGACTGAAATTTTAACCCTCTGAATTCCCGCCCTGAGGCCGTGCTGCATTGACGAACTTCGTGTACTCCGGCTTCCAGATTAGATTCACCGTTCCAATAGGGCCGTTACGCTGCTTTGCAATAATAACTTCAGCCTCGTTGGGATGCTCCGTATCTTTGTTGTAATAATCATCGCGGTATAAAAACATTACCACATCCGCATCCTGCTCAATGGCTCCTGATTCTCGAAGATCCGAAAGCATGGGCCTGTGGTCTGTACGGGTCTCGCAGGCACGGGACAGCTGGGAAAGAGCGATCACAGGCGCATGAAGCTCTCTGGCAATAGCCTTTAAGGAACGGGAAATCTCGGAAATTTCCTGCTGGCGGTTGTCATTTCCGCCCTTTTTGCTGCCGCTCATCAGCTGCAGGTAGTCAATGATCACAAGGCTTAGACCGTGCTCCAGCTTCATTTTCCTGCACTTGGATCGAAGCTCTGTGATGGAAATGCCCGGCGTATCGTCAATGATCAGCTTGGAATTTCCGATCACGCCGATTCCCTCTACCACTGCATCCCAGTCTGCATCTGTAAGAGTACCGGTACGCAGCTTCTGGGAATCTACGTTCGATTCCATAGACAGCATACGGTTTACCAGCTGTTCCTTGGACATCTCCAGGCTGAATACCATACAGGGCAGATTTTTCCGCACGGATACATAATCTACCACATTTAGCACAAAGGCCGTCTTTCCCATGGAGGGACGGGCAGCGATCAGGATAAAATCAGAGGGCTGAAAGCCGGACAGCTTGTAGTCCAGGTCAATAAAGCCGGACGGAATACCCGTAACTGTTCCCTGATTGCGGTAGGCGTCCTCGATCTTTTCCAGCACATTGATGGCAACCTGCTTGATGGGTACAAATTCCTGCCCGCCCTTATTCTGAAGAAGGTCAAATACCGATTTCTCCGTATCTGCCAGAATATTTTCCAACGGTTCCTTTCCCGCATAGCAGGCCCCTGCAATCTCCTCTGTGGTCTTGATCAGCCGGCGCAGCACAGCCTTTTCGCTTACAATATTGGCATAGGATTTTATATTGGCCGAGGTAGGCACCATGGTCATAATATCCCTGACAAAGTCAAGGCTGCTGACCTCAGGGGGGACATCCTTTTCCTTCAAACGATCCTGCAGAGTAACCAGATCCACCGGTTTTCCCTCGTTAAAAAGCTCTACCATAGCATCAAACATAATGCCGTACTGCTGCTGATAAAAATCACTGCCTGTTATAATCTCTGACGCCGCGATCACAGCCTCCCGGTCCATCAGCATGGAGCCGATTACCGACTGCTCCGCTTCCAGACTGTGGGGAAGCACCCGCTTAATCAGGGCTTCTTCCATGACTCTTTCCTCCTACTATAATATTTGCCAAACCTGCGCTCCGGAATTTTCTGTCCGGAAGCCTGCGAAAACAGGACGGCGCATCCCTTCCTTCCGGAATACGATACGCCGCCCCCTTTACGTCCTTTTTACGCTTCTACTACCTTCACAGCCAGCTTTGCAGTCACTTCCTTGTGAAGCTTAACTGCTACCTCAAAGCTTCCGATGGCCTTGATGGGATCGTTTAAAACGATCTTCTTCTTATCAATATCCAGCCCCAGCTGATCGGCTGCTGCCTTGGCAATTTCCTTGGAAGAAACAGCGCCAAAGGCTCTTCCGCCTTCTCCTGCCTTGATCGAAACAACCACCTTGGACTTTTCAATCTTCTCTCCCAGCTCCTTAGCCGCTGCCAGCTGCTCTGCTGCAACTTTCGCATCATTTGCCTTCTGAAGCTTTAAGTCGTTTAAATTCTTGGCAGTTGCCTCTACTCCCAGCTTTTTAGGCAGGATAAAGTTTCTCGCATAGCCGTCATTTACCTTTACAACCTGACCTTTTTTTCCAAGTGCCTTTACATCCTCTAATAATACAATTTCCATATTGATCCATCCTTTCTGTCTCTATGATACGTCGCCCTCTTCCAGCATCTGCCGGATTACTTCTTTCAGGCGGTCTTTTGCCTCCTGTATGGAAACGCCCTGCATCTGGGCTCCGGCGATGGTACGGTGGCCGCCGCCGCCCAGCTTCTCCATCATTACCTGTACATTGACCTCGTCAATGGAACGGGCGCTGAAATAAATGGTATTATTGTAATCGGTGAGAACCACGGAAGCTTTTATTCCCTTGATCTCAAGGAGTTCATTAGCCACCTGGGCTCCGGTAATCGTCGGACTGTCAAGCCCCTCTGCCGGGCACACGCTGATGGCAAACGCATCCATATACACCTCTGCCACCCGCACAGCCTCTGCCTTGGCCTGATAATCCTTCATATTTTCCCTGAACAGCTTGCGCACTCTCGTAATGTCCGCCCCGCTTCTTCGCAGGAAGGCCGCTGCCTCAAAGGTACGCACGCCGGTCTGATTTGTAAAATTCTGGGTATCAATCACAATACCCGCATACATGGCGTCTGCCTCTGCAGGCCGCACCTTGATGCCGTCTGCAATATACTGCAGCACCTCTGCCACCATTTCACAGGTAGAAGAAGCATAGGGCTCTACATAGGAAAGCACCGCATTGTCAATAACCTCGTTGCTGGTTCTGTGGTGGTCCAGCACAACGATCGTCCGCACCAGGCGCAGAAGGGACGGCTCATCTGTAATGCTGGGACGGTTTACATCCACCACCACAAGCATGGTGCCTGCATCTGCCAGCTCTGCCGCCTGAGGCCCTTTTAGGAACATATCGTCCGGATATTCCGCATTGTCCAGGAAGCGCTCCATCATGGGACGGACGGAGGAAGTAACCTCATTGAGCACAATATTGGCCTTTTTATTCATGGACATGGCGATCCGGTAAATGCCGATGGCTGCGCCGAAGGCGTCAATATCTGCCAGACGGTGGCCCATGATCAGCAGCCGATCCTTATTTTCCATCAGTTCCCGCAGGGCGTGGGCCTTTACACGGGCCTTCACTCGGGTTGTCTTTTCCATCTGCTGTGCCTTGCCGCCATAATACTGGATCTTATCCGAATCCTTTACGACCGCCTGGTCGCCGCCCCGTCCCAGAGCCATATCAATCGAGGTTCTGGCATACTCATAATTCTGAGCATAACTTTCACCGTTCATGCCGATACCGATACTTAAGGTCACGGCCATCTCATTTCCGATATTAACAGTCTTTACATCTTCCAGAATGGGGAAACGGGACTCCTGCATCTTAGCCATGTGCTGCTGGCAGATTGCAAAGAAATATTTATCCTTTTCAATCTTTTTTACAATGCCGTTCATGGAAGCAATATACTTGCTGATCTTACGGTCGATCAGGGCCGTAAGCAGGGATCGCCGCACTTCTTCCACGCTTTCAAGCGCTTCTTCGTAATTATCCAGATAAATCAGTCCTGCTACCAGTTTCTGATCATTGACCTGCTGTTTGTATTTTAACGTCTGGGTCTCATCCATGAGATAGACAGCCGTAATGCCGCCTTCTCCCGTTTCCAGACCATTATCAGCCACGGCCTGAGACAAGGAAGCAATCGCCAGCTCCCGCAGGTCTACCCGGTAATTTCTCTCCAAATATGAGCTGTGTATGCTCACTGTCTCTCCGCCTGTAGCCAGCATTTCCTTCGTAACCTCCGGAAACAGGGCCGTCAGATTAGGCGCTGCCGTCTTATCTTCCCCTAAGATCAATGAAAACTCGCGGTTCATCCACAAAAGACGCCCCGTCCGGTCTGCCACTGCATAGGGAACCAGCATTTCTTTCAGGATATCCTGCTTGCTCTGATCGTAAGCTTCCGCAAATGCGATCAGTCCTGCCAGGATTCCCCTTTTTCTGGAACAGTAAAGCCACAGCGCAATTCCAATATAGACAAGAGTAAAAGCCGAAACAATGATTCCCGCCGTAAACGACACCGCCCCCACAGCTGCCGCAAGCAGGACCATAAAGACTGTCAAATACAGCGGCCACTGCAGATATACGCGAAATGTCCACCGCATCTTTCCTTTATCTTTCATATCCTTCCTCCAATTTGTACCCGAAAATGGAATACGCCTATCTTATAGAGTATACCATATCTGCCCGGATTCGTCCATTGGAAAACGGATTTTGAAACGCAGGAGCTTTCATAAGCCTTTTCCAAACCGTAAGGCAAAATAAAAGATACGCACAAAAAACGGTTTACACGCAAAAAAGAATCGAATATAGTAGGAATGACAGCAGAGAATATCTTTAATACAGGAGTATTAGTGTGAAAGAAAGTAGAGGAAAGCCATAGATTGGCGCACTTGAATAAGCTGTCTAAAGCAGGCAACTTTTTGAAGTGTTATAGAGTTAGGAAATTAGTTCAAGAAGCGAATGGTTCATCAGGAGGAAGTAATCCTTCTCGTTGCAATAGTTTCCTGGCTTATTTGATAGCCTTCGCTTTTTGTTTTTCAACAAGAGCTACAGGCATATCGATTTTGTAAAGATCGCTCGGATTCCACTGCTCACCAGTAGACAGCATCTGGTAGATGGCGGTAAGAATCATACGGGCAATAGCGATAATGGCTCTTTTCTTGCCACGACGTTTAACAAGAGATTCATATTTCTTTTTGTAGTAAGGAGATTTGTCAGATTTTACGGCTGCATGAGCACACTGTACTAATGCAGGTTTGAGGTAGACTCCGGCACGTGTAATCCGGACAGATTTCTTCTTACCAGCAGATTCATTGCTGCCAGGTGTTAAACCAGCCCAGCAACATAAACGTTTGGAACTTGAGAACTGAGACATATCAGTGCCAATTTCGGAGATGATAGTGATTGCACTATCACGTTTGACACCCGGAATGGTACAGAGGAACTGGACAGCATTTTCAAAATCAGTGTTAGAAGAAATCATATTTTCTATCATTTTATCAACATCATTGATTTCGGCTGTGATATAATCCATATGTGCGCGGACAAGGCGCATACGGTATTTTTGGGCATCAGTCATCTGATATCCTTCGACGGATTCTATAACAGCATCTTCTTTGGATTTGAGGCTCCGAAGAAGTTTTGATGCGATTTCTTCGTGGTTAATGGATGAACCCGATTGTTCAAGCAGATAGTCGATAATGGATGTGGATGACTTCCCAAAGATATCGGAAACAACAGAATCTAATGCAACATTGCAAACAGTAAGAGCATTCTGATATCTATTCTTTTCACTTGAACGGCAGGAAACAAGCTTGTAACGATAGCGAGTGTATTCCCTGAGAATACGGACTTTCTTGCAGGGAATATAACTGCCTTTGACAAGTCCAAGACGGAACAAATCCCCAATCCATTTAGAATCTTTTGTATCATCTTTGTTGCCTTTCACCGCCTTTACCCATTTAGGATTGGCAATGACAACATTGATATCATCTTCCAGAAGATTAAAGACAGGAACCCAGTATTTACCTGTGGATTCCATGCAGACATCATGGCAATCATTGTCGAGAAGCCATTGCTTGAATTCAAGAATTGAATTGTTAAAGGTGGAAAAACGCTTCTTTTGGTAAGAAGGCTCAATGCCGCCGGTAGTTTTTACAATTGTGGCAACGAGAAAAGATTTGTGAACATCGACACCACAACAGGTTTGATAAGTAACTTTCATAGTCAGACTCCTTTCGTGAATGATAAGAAGCCATTGACTGAACTGCCACACAATTAAACGAAAGGCTTAAACAATTCTTAGTGTACGGATTCATGATGCCACTTATTTGTGCTTGAAAAGGCAGAACTTACACTGATTAATATGCTGTCTAAAACGAAGGAAGTTATTACAACTCCTCCTCCCGTGCTTTGTAGTGTAGCTTCTTGCAAACTATTTTACAGCACAGTGTAGAGAGTTGGAACACTTTCATTACTATTTGTGCCGCCAGCCGAAGGCGGCGGAATGGAGATTCATATGAAAAAATCAGACTTTATGAAAGAATTTATAGTAATAACCTTTGCCACCCTCATTGTTTCAGCCGCCGTGTTCTTCTTTCTGATCCCCAGTCAGGTGTCTGTAGGAAGCATATCCGGTCTGGCTATGATCCTCGGCAATATCATCCCTCTCCATATCTCCATCATTACTTTTATCCTTAACGGGCTTTTGCTGATAATCGGCTTTCTCCTGATCGGAAAGGAATTTGGCGCAAAAACGGTTTACACCTCTCTTCTGCTTCCATTATTTTTAAGGATATTTGAAATATGGTTCCCCGATTTTTCATCCATTAACGGCGATCCCTTTCTGGATATGGTCTGCTATATCTTTGTTGTAAGCATCGGACTTGCAATTTTATTCCGGGAAAATGCCTCCTCCGGGGGACTGGATATTGTGGCAAAGCTGTTAAACAAATATTTCCGCATGGACATGGGAAAAGCCATGGCGCTTCCCGGTATGTGCGTGGCCCTGTCCTCTATCCTGTTTTATGATAAAAAGCTGGTCGTTTTAAGCCTTTTAGGCACCTATTTAAACGGGCTTGTACTGGATCACTTCATATTCGGCCTGAATCTGAAAAAACGAGTCTGCATCATCTCTGAAAAAGAAGCTGAAATACGCAGTTTTATCCTAAACCGCCTTCACAGCGGCGCTACCATCTATGAAGGCCGGGGCGCCTATGACGGTCAGCCTAAAACAGAGATCATTACCATCGTGGATAAAAATGAATACGCCCTTTTGATGTCGTATCTTTTAAAAACAGACCCTTCCGCCTTTGTCACAGTTTACACGGTCAGCGAAGTAATCTACCGGCCGAAACCCCGCCAAATTTTATAAAATAATTTCATTCCCCCTCTTGATTTTTCCCCGCTCATGTGATATTATTATCACTGCTTATCAAACAAAGCATGGGCGAATTCCCGAGTGGCCAAAGGGGACAGACTGTAAATCTGCTGGCACTGCCTTCGGTGGTTCGAATCCACCTTCGCCCAGTTGCATACCAGAGTAAGCTTAAGAGCATCAGTGCTTTGCATGTAAAGGCTCTTGTTTTCAGCCCAAGTATGCATATACTCCTATATGGAATGCCGCAGTGGCGGAACTGGCAGACGCCCGGGACTTAAAATCCCGTGGGTAGTGATACCCGTACCGGTTCGATTCCGGTCTGCGGCATTAGTTAAAAATGGGAGAAACGTTGAATTTACAGCGTTTCTCTTATTTTTTTGTTTTAAAATGTTTGAACACCTTTGAACACTTTATGATGAAATACCAAGATTCTGAAAAGCAAGCCTGTCATTCTTCCTCTTATTGACATTCCGCAAGTAATGCAATGTTGTAGCTGTCTCACTATGTCCCATTAAATAACTAAGGGTTGTAAGATTATTTCCGTCAAAAGCTGTTGAAGCATTGTAAAAGCGGATTTTATGACTGGAATGATAAGGAACACCGGCTTCTTTGCAATATTTCTTCAAACGGCGATTAAAGCTGTCTGTTGTCATAATCTCGCCGTTGGGTTCAAAGACATATATTCCATTTGGATTTAATTCCTTTGCTTTGTGAAGAATTTTAAGTGCTTCGTCTGTAAGGAACTGTTTACGGAATCCATGAGAAGTATTTCCTTTCATTTGATTTACTACTTTTACTTTTCGGCTTGAGAATGTTAAATCATCATTCAATGTACGTTCACAGGTCGCCTGTCTGTGAAGATATACAAGCCTGTTATTGTAGTCAATATCTTCCCAACGGATAGCTTTTGTTTCTCCAACACGGATAAAGAGATAGAAAGATAACTGTATTGCAAGAGAATATGGTTCTATGATACACCGAAGATAATTTAATAACTTATGCGTATCATCACGGGAAAATACATTGTCACTTTGTACTTCTACTGGCTTATAGGTAAACTGTTTGAAATTCACATCAGAGACAGGATTATGTGATATAATTTCTTCTTCAATCGCATAACTCATGATTCCATTCAAAACAGAACGGGCATTACTGACTCGCTTGTGCGTGAACTGTCGGTCTTTTGTAGCTTCTCTGAAAAAGCGGATAAGCGTGATTGGTTTGATTTCGCCTATCTTCATTTTAACAAGTTCTGTATCTTTGAAAAATCTATTCCATTCAGATACATATTCTTGAATTGTTTTTGCTTTTACGGAAGTATAATCTCTTTTATACAAAAGCCATTCAGCATATAATTCTTCTAGTGTGACATTCTGACGGTTTTCAGCTTTCTGCTTTTCGATATAAAATCTGATGATTTCTTTTTCAAGGTTCTCTTTACTCTTCCTCTTAACAGGACGGCGTTTGTTAGGTTTGGTTTCATCGGGTAAATAAGTACGCCAGCTTTTTTCTGATTCCGAGTAATAAATTTCATATTTGTGATTCTTCAAGATTTTTTTATTTGCCATAATTTTAAAATCTTTGAAGACTTCATCTGTGGTCATGTTAGCACAGGTGGCTAACGTATTCAATAATGTTATATCTGAAAACGTAACGGGATTATCCATAAGATTCCCCCTTTACGCAAGGATTTTCTTTTTTAATTTTGATGTAGATAACACTGCTGTCCTTTAAGCATGAACCAGTAGATAAGAAAGCGTTGGTATCGTAAATTTGCCTTGTGTATTCTTTCTGAAAGACGATATTTTCTTTTTGTAAGTCATGTAAAATGTCTTCGGTCAGCATGACTTTTGTTTCGTGTGGAACTTTCAGATTTTGAGATTTAAAAAAGGCTTTTTTCTTATGTTCTTTCAAATCAAGGTCTTTTCCAAAATACTTGCTAAGATAACGACCTCTGTTTTCTTTGCTGTCTACATCAATGCGATTGATTTTAATAAATCCATGTGACCATAAATTCTGTAATTTTTCTTTTGCTATATACGGAAAATCAAAGAAAATAACATGATAATGGATTGCTCCACGCTTCTGTTTCTCCCACGTTGCAAGGTATTTTAATAACTGGGTTTTGGTATGGTACAAATAATAATTTAATCGCTGGATAAAATACTTAAATTCACGGTTAGTTATCAGGATTTCCTGAATGTTTTCTTTAAATGTCAGCGTTACAAATTTTGTTTTGTTATCAAAGTTGCAGTCAACAATACGGGCAATATCCCAACGAGCCTGTTCGTAATGTTTCTGCTTGCGTTTTAAACTGTCATATTGCTTATGAGCTGACATTTCATCAAATTTTTTTCGGTTACTTGTGTCTGTTAAATCTGCCTTTTCTTTCGAGTGAATAAAAATAGGGTTTTCGTAAATATATACTTCTTTTGTAGTAGGAGTTTCAATGATTTTCGTATTGTATGCAAAACACTCTTTTGTTTTGCTCACGAATCTCACCTCATATCCCAATTTTTGTAATGAATGTTCCGATTGTTTTCGGAAGATGTTGTTTTATATATCAAGTATAGTTAGAAGAAACTCTTCTCTCATGTAGGTCAGCCAGTCAGCACCTATGACGTTGTCCGGCACTGACTGTCTGACGTGAGAATGATTATTTCATTCCAGCTTTTCTGATATTGTCAGCCTCTGCCTTAACAGAAAGGCGTCCATTGTAGAGACTTGCCCATGTATGTAACCCCTCAAATGAGACAGGAACTTGTCCTTTCTGCTCAAGTTCTTCATTGGAGACAAGCTGGGTATTAGCTCTTACGCCGACCTTGACTTTTTCAAACTTTAACTTTGGAAGAAGAACGGTGTAGTAAAATCCTAATTTTTCCTTTGTAGAAAAGTCTACCCATTCAGAAACTTCTACTAACTGAAACTGTTCTTCCAACTTGTTAGGATTTAAAATAAAGTCATTTCCTCGAATCAATATATCACCTCCTTCGGAATATCTGATTATCAGATATTAAGATATTCATATAATACAACAGAAAAAATATAATGTCAAGAAAAATATCTAAATATCCGATAAAAAGATTGACAGACAAAAAATGTTGAAATATAATGGTGCTTATAAAGGAGGTTCAGTATGAATAAAATAAAAGAACTGCGGAAAGAAAATAATATTACAGTTGCAGAGTTGGCAAAGGAATTAGGGATATCACAAAGTATGCTGACAAATTATGAAAACGGGAATGGAACGCCAAGAGATGAATCCATATGGGAAAAGCTGTCGCAGATATTTGGAGTGAGTAAAAGTCACGTTATGGGATTGACTACAGATATTGAAACGACAAACAAGACAAAGCGGTTGAGAGTGGTCGTGGATATGTCTCAGCCAGTATCCATTCAACCTAAAAGTCAGACAGACCTTGATGTACTGACAAAGCTGGACTTAATAGACAGTGATGATATGGGAGAAGTGCTGAAGTTCTTAGATAAACTTTTAGCCCAAAGCAAATATGAGGGGCGGAGAGAAACACTGATAGAATACGTTGCAGAATAATAAACGTTTCCGAAGCCGTCCACTTGCCCAGCCGACCCGCCGCCCTGTTAGGAACCGTCGCTCTGGGCATCCTGCGGAACGTTAGTTTTTGAAAGAATACGAACAAAAAGGAATATGCATTGCAAGTTTTAAAAGGATAGCAGACAGCACCATGAATGAAGTGTTGTCATGCTATTCTTTTTTGCCATATTCAATCATTACCGTTTTGAAAGGTTCGCTGTGATCCAGTGGAAACCAAGCCGGATAGTAGAGGTTGATTTCAAGGGTGGTGGGTGTTCCATTGATTCGATTATGCTCTGCTTCAATTTCTTGAATGGTATCGTTGATTCCCCAATATTTATAAACAGTCACAGATAATCGGGTATCTCGTGTGTCTTGATTACTAAAGGACATACTGTTAGTGACATGATAATCGGGGAGTCTAATGTAATAATAAATTCCAGCCAGTAAGCAGAGCAATGTAAGTGTTGTTAGTACCTCACTATATAGTGAAAGAATTATTAAATATACTTTGTGTAGGGGTGATATGCATGAATTATGGACATTTGGAATTAAGGATAGAAGAACTGTTGCAAGAAAAAGGTATCAGCAAGAATACCATTTGTAAGGAACTGGATATACCGAGGTCAAATTTTAACAGATATTGCAGAAATGAATTTCAAAGACTGGATGCGAATTTAATCTGTAAATTGTGCCATTATTTTGGCTGTGAAGTCGGAGAAGTGATTATCTATGTAAAAGAATAGTGGAGTGTTGCTGTTAATGGCATGGAGTGAATAAAAGGGTATGCTGAGATATGGAAGTCTCTCATGCCTTTTTTGCTTGTGCATTTTATAAAATAGAATTATACTGTGAGTAGTGGAAACTGGACAAACTAGAATTTGTCGAGCTGGTTAGTTCGAGATAATTTTGAGTTTGTTAAGATGTGGTGCACTTGATGGAATCACAGGTACGACATCATATTATGGAGGATGAAATAGATGATAGGTTTGATTGTTGCGAGGTCAAAGAATAATGTTATAGGCAAGAATGGTAATATACCATGGAAAATAAAGGGAGAACAAAAGCAATTTAGAGAGTTAACAACGGGTAATGTGGTTATTATGGGGCGAAAGTCTTATGAAGAAATCGGTCATCCGTTGCCTAATAGAATGAATATTGTTGTTTCCACCACAACAGAGTATCAAGGAGATAATTTAGTTTCAGTTAAATCATTAGAAGATGCATTATTATTGGCTAAAGGACGAGATGTATACATATCTGGTGGATATGGACTATTTAAGGAAGCTTTGCAAATAGTAGATAAAATGTATATCACAGAAGTAGATTTAAATATTGAAGATGGAGATACATTCTTTCCAGAATTTGATATCAATGATTTTGAAGTTTTGATAGGGGAAACACTTGGTGAGGAAGTGAAATATACGAGAACATTTTATGTAAGGAAAAATGAATTGAGTAGATTTTGGATTTAGGGTGTTTTCATAAATATATTGCTTTTTATGCATATATAAATTGTTGTAAGACAAATTCCAGTTTGAGGGTGGAAATCTTTGAACACTTTTTGAACACCGAGACCGTGATGAAGTCTTCAAAGCCCCTTTCTATCAGTATTTGTGATTATTTGAAACGGTTCGATTCCGGTCTGCGGCATTTGATTTTAACCTCTGTTTCTTTTGAAACAGAGGTTTTTTGCTGTATATTTAACAGAAACAAAAGTGCTGCCGGAACGCAGATTCGTTCCTTCAGCGCTTTTTCTTTTTATATCCGTTTATTCAGAAACCTTTCTGGGCGTTCCTGTGATACGCAGATATTCCGAATCCCAGTCATAAGACGGAGGAAGAAGGGTATGGGGATTTCCCTTTATTTCCTTTGTAGGGGATACCAGACGGCACGAGCCGATATTTCCCTGCATCTCGCCCACAATCACCTTTTTGTCTTCCAGCTTCTTTTTCAGAGTAATGGAAGCACAGTTTCCTGCTGAGAAGCATACGATCTGCCCATCCTTCAGATGGGGTGCAATCCAGTCCGTAATGGCCTCGTGGCGTTTTGCCATAGCAGAGACAAGCACTACCTCAGCCTCCACCAGGGCTTCCTCTACATCAAACGTAATGCTGTAGATCACCGCATGGCCGGTTCCGCAGCTGCCAACCAAATCCACACCATTCCCATCTGCCTGAATGGCCTTTAAGCAAGTTATGTGCCAACATATTTACTCTCAAAAATCAGGGAAAAGCGGCATTTTTATCCAGATATGGGCATTAGAAGGATAATTTTTTGATATGAATATTGTTTTTCTTCCATCACGAACGATTATTTTTTAAAAAAGGGTACTGCAAACTCAATGTTTCCGTTTGCAATACCCTTTGAAATATTTTATGCAATTTCCTGCTCAAACTCCTCTACTGTAGAGGCCCTGGCAGCCTTTTTAAGCCATACCCCCAGCGTCTCCAGATCCGTTTCGCTGCGGATTCGCTTTTCCAAAGTTTCCGAAATTGGGCCTATATCATACCTTCTGCATTTCCCTTCTCAATTCCGACCGATAAAATGCTCATTTTTACGCCCTCCCATTCTTCTGATTCCTTTACCTCAGATACAACCTGATCCAGCTTTAAAGCACTTCCTCCCCACCCACAAACCGCGACTCGATCACCGGATAAAACGCCTCTGGCCGGGACACGAAGACAGCGCCACCATATGGCGGCATGATAACTTTCAACATCCCATTTTCCACACGGTAAAACACGATTCCTGCGTTATACCCATCCTCAAAGGTCAAGATCGGCCTGCCAAGGATCATATCGTCCGTAATTCCCAGCTGCCATACAGGGATCTCCATCACAGCCGGTTCGGGGCGGTTGGATATCACGGTAATGGTCTGGTGATCCCCGCTCATTCTTCCGTAGGCGATCTGATGCCGTCCTGCAAAAAGAGGTTTCAGCGCGCCTTTGCGCAGCGCCGGAATCCGCTTGTGGATTCCGGTCATATACCGGTGAAATTCAATCAGTTCCAGATCCTCCTTCCCCCAGGGATAGGTTCTTCTGCTGTCAGGGTCTGTCCATCCGCAGACGCCCGCTTCATCACCGTAATACAGAGTCGGAGCTCCGGGCCAGGTCATCTGGATGACTACAGCCTCCCTGAGAACCGGCTTTTTCACATGCTCCGAGGCACGCTCCGGCCCCATATTCCCCAAACGTCCTACAATCTGGTTCGTCCGGGTAAGAAAGCGGGAATGGTCGTGGTTGGAAAGCTGGTTCATGGCCGTGAAAATCGTATTTGTCTGCATCCGGCTCATGTGGTAATTCATTGCTCTGAAAAACGCCTCTCCATCGCCGTAAAGAGCGCCGTTATAACCGTCGCTGTGCTTCTCCATCCCTGTCAAAAACCAGGTCACGGGCTCCATAAACGCATCATAATTCATAATGGAATCCCACTGATCCCCCTGAAGCCAGCTGGCGGGATCGCCATAGTGCTCCGCCAGGATCAGAACCTCCGGATTTACTTCCTTTACAGCCTTTCGAAACATCTGCCAGAACGTATGGTTATACTCTGCCGTATGCCCCAGGTCAGCCGCCACATCCAGACGCCAGCCGTCTACGCTGTAAGGCGGGGAAATCCATTTTTTTGCCACATTTAAAATGTATTTTACCAGCTTTTCAGAACCCTCATAATTAAGCTTAGGCAGCGTATCATGACCCCACCAGCCGTCGTACGTCCTGTTTCTTGGCCATGCTTCATCACTGTCGTCGTGAAACTGGAAAAAGCTGTGGTACGGGCTGTCCTTGGCAAGATATGCTCCCGGCTCATAATCTCCGGAACGCTCGTAAATCTCCTCCACATCCAGCCATTTATTAAAGGAACCGCAGTGGTTAAACACACCATCCAGAATCACCTTCATTCCCCGTCTGTGGATCTCCTCAACCAGCTCCGCAAACAGGGCGTCGCTGGCTTCCAGATTTTCTCTGGCTGCCGCACGGGTCACATACCGCTCCGCCTGTCGGTTGTCCGTTCCATTTTTATCCACCAGCTTTCCTCCGTCTTTGACAATCCGGCCAAAATGAGGATCAATGTGCTCATAATCCTGGCAGTCATACTTATGGTTAGACGGCGATACAAAAACAGGGTTCAGATAAATAGCCTCCACTCCCAGGCTCTGTATATAATCCAGCTTGTCCCCGACACCTTTTAAATCTCCGCCGTAAAAGCAGCCTACATCCATGGTAGACGGATTTCTCCCCCAGTCTTTTACCCGGTATACAGGCTTTCCGATATATACATATTCCATAGATTCCACATCATTGTCCGGATCTCCATTGCAGAAGCGGTCTGTAAAAATCTGGTACATCACTGCTCCCTTAGCCCAGTCAGGCGTATAAAATCCCGGTGTGATTTTGAAATTAAATTCCGGATCTGCCTCATCCACCGGACCCAAACGGTTATACAGGCAGATCTCCTTATTCTTTTTCACTTTAAAATGATAAAGCACTTGATCGGAAGCTACTACGATCTCGTGCTCATAATAATCAAAATATGGATCAGAAGCTGTCTTCTTCATAACAGCCTCCTTCTCCCCTTCTATATAATATACCTGATCCGCGTCCGCTTTTGCGGTACGCAGCCGCAGACGTACCCGTTCCCCTTCTTTCGGCTCCATAGGGCTGCGGTAATCCTCTGTTTCTGCTGAAAACAGCGCCTCCCGATTGATCTTATTTGTTCCCTCTTCTTTCACAATGAATTCCTTACCTTTTCATAATGATTCATACTATTTTGAATTAGCATCTCTATTGTATCTGAATTTACTTAAATATACAAGGAAAATCCCGCAATCCGGTGAATGTCCCACGCGCACAAAGCCCGGATTTTCCTCATTGTTTTTATAAAGTGAAAAGCCTGGCGGGGTAGCCAGGCTTTTCAGGAGAAGGTATTTCGTTTCTTATGGGGTGTAGCAAAAACTATATAATGTATTGGGGGGGTTACGTCTATTATAATAGCACAGGCGGAGAAAAAAGTGTGCACAAACATGCATTTTTTTCTCCGCCCTTTACAGTCAAAATAACGATTGAATTTCGCAAATACGAATCAAGCTCCGTTTTTATGCTCAAAACGTTTCTGTTTTTTCTCAAACAAATGAAATCTAGCCTTTATGCCTTTACTTCAGTCTCAGCAAAAAGGCCCTCAAACTCATCCTGTCCGATCTTTTCCTTCTCGATCAGAAGAGCCGCACAGGAATGAAGCACATCCTCATGGTCGCAGATGATCTGCTTTGCCTTTGCATAGCATTCGTCTACAATCCTCTTTACTTCCTCGTCAATGACATCTGCAATTCCATTTCCATAAGACTTGGTATGCGCCAGATCACGGCCGATAAATACCTCATCCTCATCACTGCCGTACCGGATCATTCCCACACGTTCGGACATACCGTACTGGGTCACCATAGCTCTTGCCAGCTGAGTGGCCTGCTTGATATCCTGAGAAGCGCCGGTTGTCACATCCTTAAAGATCAGCTCCTCTGCAATGCGTCCGCCCAGATCCACCATGATGCTCTGAAGCATACGGCCTCTGGTGTTGAACATCTCATCCTTTTCCGGAAGAGGCATGGTGTAGCCTGCAGCCCCCATACCGGTAGGGATAATGGAAACCGTATGAACCGGCCCCACATCCGGAAGCACATGGAACAGGATCGCGTGGCCTGCCTCATGGTAAGCTGTGATCTTTTTATCCTTTTCGGAAATAACCTTGCTCCTTTTTTCAGCTCCGATCCCCACCTTTACAAAAGCCCGGTCAATATCATTTTGACGGATAAAACGGCGGTTTTCTCTTGCAGAAAGGATTGCTGCCTCATTCATCAGGTTTTCCAGATCCGCGCCTGTAAAGCCGGAGGTCGTCTGAGCTACCCGGTGCAGATCCACGTCCTCTCCCAGGGGCTTTTCCTTGGAATGAACCTTTAAGATCTCTTCCCTTCCCTTTACATCCGGCCGTCCCACAGCAACCTTGCGGTCAAACCGGCCGGGACGCAGGATCGCAGGATCCAGGATATCTACACGGTTGGTAGCCGCCATGACAATAATTCCCTCGTTGATCCCAAAACCATCCATCTCTACCAGAAGCTGGTTTAAGGTCTGCTCTCTCTCATCATGGCCTCCGCCCATACCGGTTCCTCTGCGGCGGGCTACTGCATCGATCTCGTCGATAAATACAATACAGGGAGCATTCTTCTTAGCTTCTTCAAAAAGGTCGCGGACACGGGATGCACCTACACCTACAAACATTTCCACAAAATCAGAACCGGAAATAGAGAAAAACGGAACTCCAGCTTCTCCGGCCACTGCCTTGGCAAGAAGGGTTTTTCCTGTTCCCGGAGGGCCTACAAGAAGAAGTCCCTTGGGGATCCTGGCTCCCACGCTGGTATATTTCTGAGGATTCTTCAGGAAATCAACTACTTCTTCCAGTTCTTCCTTCTCCTCCTCAAGTCCTGCTACCCGTGAAAAGTTCACTTTGCTGTCACGGCTGAGCCTTGCGCGGCTTCTGCCGAAATTCATCATTCTGGCATTTGCTCCGTTCCCGGCCGCCCCGCGGTTCATCATCGTAATAATCACAATTACCACAACAATAGAAAGGAGAAACGGCATCACAACAGTAAGCATGGTATTTTCCTGCGGTACGCCTTCTACTGCATAATCAATGTTGCGGTCCCTGAGCAGCTGTTCTACTTCCTTTACATCCGAAACGTTCTGACGGGCGATCCGGTCTCCCTCCAGAGTCAGGGTTACTGTACCCGTAGGTGCCTGGGGATTCTGGCTGATTACCGCCTCCTCCACCTTTTCCGTATCGAGAACCTGTAAAAACTCCTGATAAGTAAGCCTGTCTCCTGACCCTGCCGTAGACGTAAATTTAAACGCAAAGGCCAGCAGTACCAGCATCATAATGAGAAATACAAATCCTCTGAATGTCTGCTGCTGTCTCAATGTCTGCCTCCTTCAATCAAATGATGTAATACTCTGTACATACCAAAGGACATCAGTCCTCCTGCTCTACTACTCCGATGTAGGGCAGATTTCTGTACTTCTGGTCAAAATCCAGACCGTATCCCACTACGAACTCATCCGGAATGGTAAAACAGGTATAGTCTACCTTTACCTGCTTCTTCACACGTCGCTCCGGCTTGTCAAGAAGGGTGCACAGACGGATATCCGCCGGGCCTCTCTGTTTTAATACCTCGATCAGATATGCCAGTGTCTGGCCGGAATCAATAATATCCTCCACAATGAGAACATGTTTCCCCTCCAGCGGCTCATCCAGATCCTTGATGATACGCACTACACCGCTGGATACAGTGCCTGAGCCGTAGCTGGATACAGACATAAAGTCCATGGATACGGGAATGGTCAGTCTCTTGGCCAGTTCACAGGTAAAGAACACGCCTCCCTTTAAAATACAGATCAGATGGACGTGCTTTCCCTCATAATCTCTGTTAATAAGCTCTGCTACCTCATTGATTCTCTCGTCTACTTCCTTCTCTGTGAGCAATACGCGGATCTTATCTGCCATGATTTTATCCTCCGTTTTTAATCTTTTCTTTTTGCAGGCAGCTTCCTTTCCTCACTGTCGGGAAGTTCTGCCTGAAATACTCTTTTTGTCGCTTCGTCTATCTTGTAATCGCTGCTGATGCGGTATCCGATAACCCACATCACACGGTTTCCGTCTGCCAGAACAGGAATCCGGTCACGAAGCTCAGAAGGGATTTTTTCATCGATCATATACCTTCTGAGAGGCTTGTGAACCCCTGGCGAAAGGGCCAGCTCATCTCCTGGCTGTCTGGTCCTGATAACGGGCGTACCCTTTATTTTATCACAGTCAAACCATTTCGTATACATATTTTTAGGAATTGAAAGGCCTTTTTTGTAAGAAAATACAGTAAAAACCGGCTTTGGAAGAAAATCCAGCCCTTCTGATGCCCCCTCTTTCTCCCTGTTCTTCCCAGAAAATGCTTTTATTCCCCCAATCCGTATCCCCCCATATTCTCTCCTGGCCTCAAGACCATACGGAAGATCGATCCGGCGTCCTGGCTGCCGGTCAAACAGCTCCGCAGCAGCCTGACCGTGAACCAGTCCCAGATCCTTTGATGAACCAGCCAGCTCCTTTAAAACCTCCATCACTGCGTACAGCTGTAAAATGGCATCGGCCTCTTTGAACGGTTTTTCCGGCAGAAAAATGCTCCTGGTTCCATTATTCTCATCCAACGCCCATATCTCAAGCCACCGTCCTGCCTGCTGCCTTAAATAGCTGTCCGCCATTGCCGCCAGCTTTCCCATGCGCAGGATATTGGCCCCGGCTCCAGGATTGATCCGTTTCTCCACCGCCGGAAGGATCTCCCTGCGGATGCGGTTTCTGGTATAATGGTCTGTATGATTGGTGGAATCCTCCTTCCATGAAAACCCTCTCTCCCTCAGGTATTCCCGTATTTCTTCTCCGCTTACATCCAAAAGAGGACGGATCACATTTCCACGCACATAAGGCATCCCCTTTAACCCTCCCAGGCCGCTGCCGCGAAACAGGTTATATAAAATGGTTTCTGCCTGATCCCCGCTGTGATGGGCCACTGCTGTTTTCACTGAGGAGGTGCCTGCCCCTGGCTCCTCTGATTCCCACTTTTTTCCTTCTGACTCAAAGCTTTCATACCGCAGGATACGACCTGCCTCCTCTTCTGAAATCCCCTCTCTGTCCGCCAGTCCCCTTACATCTGCATAAATAAGGGAAAAAGGCACGGAAAGCTCCCGGCAGAGTTCCTCTGCAAACCGGCTGTCCCGGTCCGCCTCCTCTCCCCGCAGCCCATGATGGACATGAACGGCCCTCAGCCGAATTCCCAGAATATCTCTCAACTGAACTAGGATCCGCAGCAGGCATACCGAATCTGCGCCGCCGGACAGCGCCGCCATCACCCGGTCTCCCGGCTTCACCATATGATGTTCTTTTATCGTCTTTCTGACCCGTTCTGTCAGCTTATCCATTGTCTTCTCTTTCTACTCCTTTTTCCAGATTCCTGCTGTAAGCACGGTCATATCATCTCTGGCTCCCGGCACGAAGGAAAGGGCAAATTCCAAAATCCGTTCTGCCATCTCCTGGGGCGGCATAAAGTCCAGACTTTCCAGAAACTGGCACATAGCCTGCTCCTTATCCTCTCCCGGAAGGGCATCTAACACCCCGTCTGTCACCATGATAATGTGATCCCCATCCCACAGCTTTCTGGACAGCATCACCGGCTCCGCTTCACTTAAAATCCCTGCCGGAACCTGCCCTGCTTCCAAAACCTCTGCCCCCTCCTGTCCCAGCACAAAGGTAGGCGCTGCCCCCAGCTTCATAACATCCAGCACTCCTGTGTACAGATCCACGCAGCTCATGTCCAGAGCCGCCGGATGCTGCTCCGTTCCTGCCAGTAAAAGCACGGCATTTACCAGCTTAAAGGCTGCTCTGGGTCCAAAACCTGCTTCCAAAAGGTTTTCCGTCAGTTCTACCACTTGTCCGCTTTCCTCACAGGCCGGCTCACCGCAGCCCATGCCGTCGCAGAGACTGATCATGGCCTGACTTCCCGGACTTTCGCAGAAGGTATAATTATCCCCGGAACACCGTTCCCCCTGCTTCGGCACTCTGGCTGCCCCGTAAAGGAGCTGATACTCCCCATCCTCCTCAAAACGCACGGTTCCGCTCTGTCTTGTGATAATGCTGCGGCTGTCCTTTGCAGGGTTCCACCTCGTCCCGGGGATCACCTCGCTCATAAGCTCTGAGGCATCCTTTGCAGTCATGCACCGTCCGTTGGTGGTGCGGGCTGTAACATAAGCCTCTCTTCTTCCGCTTTCATACTCCAGGATGAGCATATTTTCCACCGCCACATGGCACCTGCGGAACAGCTTTTTCATTATGTATCCATATTCCTCCGTTATATCTGCCGCCTGATCGATCTGATGAGAAAATTCTCCCAGGATCAGGGACAGCTCGCGAAACTGGGATACCACTGCGTCACGGCTTTCCAGAAAACGGT
Organism: Clostridium sp. AT4; assembly: GCF_001517625.2. Classification (GTDB taxonomy): domain Bacteria; phylum Bacillota; class Clostridia; order Lachnospirales; family Lachnospiraceae; genus Enterocloster. Next base: position 571,223 of record NZ_LN999827.1, read on the forward strand.
TCTTCCAGGACAGATTCATGGCAGCACGGGCCAGACTGCGGTTTAACTGGGCCAGATAATCCTCTTTTTTGCGGCAGCCGGCCAGAAAAGGGCGGGGCATGTCCTCCTTTTCGATCTGTCCTTTCTGTTCAAATGCCCGGAGAAGATAATACAGATAATAACTGTCCTCCCGCTCACTCTCTGCATAAATACCGCATTGGCTGCAGTCCTGGCACACCATGGATGCGGAAGTCTGCATAGCAGCCAGCCCGTCATCTCTTGTCAGGCTTCCTGTCTTGTGCATCCCCTCGTCAAAAGCTTTTGCCAGCCGCTCCATGGATCTTGCCATATCCTCCAATTTCCTGGCTGTATAATAATTTACATCTGATCTGCTTCTTACTTCCCGTCTTCCCGACAACAAAAAAATCCCTCCAATCTGCGCTGACGGACTTCCAATACCAAAAAGCCCGCCTCTTATCCAGTATACGCAGACCGGAGAGGAAATATCTGTCATATTCAGTTAAAGGGTGCAAAAATCCTTCGACCCCATTCGACACACGACTTACTGTCTGGGCTTTAAAAGGATCTCATCCGGATTTACCAGACCCAGCTTTTCCTTTGCTACTTCTTCTGCATACTGCTTGGTCTGTACATAAATTTTGTATTCCTCAAGCTCTCTGGTCCTGTTTTCCTCATCCTGGACCTGACGGGCCAAATCCGCTTCCTTCTGTCTGTAATCCAGGTCTGCCTGCTTTAAAGAAGCCCCTTTTGCATTTACAGCCACAGCAAGAGAAATGACTACCATAGTTATACCTATGATTGCCATCCGATTTTCCCATTTGCCGCGTCTTAAACGCTTTGACCTCCCATAATATGCCATCCCTGTTCTCCTGACTCCCGCTCTCTACGATCCGGAATTATCCTTTCTTGTTATTTTAAACCATCTGCTAAACTTTTTCAAGCACCGGAAGAAGATACGGCTCACAAAACGATCATATGCCGCCATACCTAAAAATACACCTGCTACGGCATAAAACCGAAAGCTTCCGTCATTCTGTTCATACAGCAGCATAAATACGGCTCCTCCAGCATAGATCCAGTAAAAAAAATCTTCCATTCCCATAAAAAGGGAATTATGATGGATCAAAAGGCGCAGCAGCCTTAAGCTGTCATAGACGATCATAAGCCATCCTCCCATAACCAGGCTCAAGCCTGTAAGAAGAAGCTCATAGCGGATACGCTCGCTCATCTGCCCCCACCTCCTATCACTTAAAGAGGCGGGCAAACAGGGATTCTCCCGACCGCCGCAATGCTTCATTGGAACTGTAGGCAAAGCTTTCCACCGTTCCGTCCAGATCTACCTCTCCCTTTTCCAGAGTCAGACGGTTCACATGGAGATCCTTTCCCCGAATCGTCAAAAGTCCCATATCGGTATCCAGCACCACCTCATTTTCATCAAAGGACACACAGTCTGATACTCCGGTAATTCCGGCAGTCTTGCGATCCTGAATGGTGATCCGGTGGGGCCGGATGCTGCCAAGCGTTTCTTCCATACAAAAACCTCCCCATATATTCAGTTTAAGGGCAGTCCCTAAACCTAATATATGGGGAGGCGGGCCATTGTATGCCACAGCCTGTTCCGAACCCCGGCCATCAGACCTTTGACCTACAGATAACGGAACAGTTCCTTTGCTTCATCCTTTTTTACAGTTTCCTGTACATCCAGAACCTCAGCTCTTACAGCCTTTGCTCCGAACTGGATCTCGATAATATCGCCTGTTTTTACATTTAAGGACGCCTTAGCCGGTTTATCATTGACCAGGACGCGTCCTGCGTCGCAGGCTTCATTGGCTACAGTCCTGCGTTTGATCAGGCGGGAAACCTTAAGAAACTTGTCAAGTCTCATGAATTATTTATTAACCTCATCCTTTAATGCCTTGCCGGCCTTAAACTTTGGTGTCTTGGAAGCTGCGATGGTCATAGCCTCGCCTGTCTTGGGGTTTCTTCCCTCTCTTGCAGGTCTCTCAGCAACCTCAAAGTTACCAAATCCAACTAACTGTACCTTGCCGCCGTTTACTAACTCCTCAGTTACAACATCTGTGAACGCTTTAACTGCCTTCTCAGCATCCTTCTTGGAAATCTCTGCCTTCTCAGCAACTGCTGCGATAAACTCTGTCTTATTCATCAATTTTTCCTCCTAGATGACGGGAGTCCTGAAATGAAAGCGCCACCCGGCGCAGACCCGTTTTAAACAGTCCTTCAGGAATCCGCTTCTTTCGATAATGTCAGTTTTTACCTTATCATTTATATCTGTTTTGTTCAGATTTGTCAAGGTTTTTCAGTCTTCATCCGCTTTATTACTTTAAGTCTTGTAAATTCCTCTCTTTCCTTCTCCTCAAGGGCATTGGAAATGGTTCTGGAAAGCGCTTCATAATGGGGAATTGTGATGTTTTTTAAGGCATTGGCGCGCTTCTGGGTTTTCTTGATGGAATTAGCCAGGCGATAGGCAGAATTTTCCACCATGGAAAGCTTGATCGTAAGCTCCTTCACCCGTTCAAAGTGCTGTCTGGCAATGTCCAGAGACTCTGAAGTGTTATTAAAACCGTAAGCCACCTTCATAGGCCCCTGTTCATGACGCACCAGAGGGATTTCCGTTCCCATAATACTTCGTGCCTTGATCCCTACGCCGTCATCTACAGGCATGGACATGCCGATCTCCTGGACATAGTTGATCCCAAGCTCAATATTCGCTTCCTGGAGAGCCTGGTACGCAGCCGTAAACACAGCGTCGATCTCCGACTGGATTCCCTTTGCCTCATCAATTAACCCCATCAGCTCCCGGATCAGGATATTTCTCTTTTTATCCATAAGACCATAGCCCATAGTGGCAAGCTTCAGGGAATTTTTAGCCGCGATCAGATTTCCTTTGGTGGGAAATGTATTCGGATCCATGCTGCGTCACCTCACCTTTTCTCGTAAAACTGATCCAGAACCTTTGTATCAATACGGTCCAGTTCCTCTCTCGGAAGCATCCGAAGAAGCTCCCAGCCGATATCCAGGGTTTCTGTCATGGAACGGTTCTCATAGTGGGTCTGGCCGATAAAACGGCTCTCAAACTCCCGTCCGAATTCCAGATACTTTTTATCAAGAGGCGACAGCTCGTCCTCACCGATTACAGAAGCCAGCGCTCTTGCGTCTCCCACCTTGGCATAGCAGGAGAAAAGCTGGTTTGCCACATCCTGATGATCTGCCCTGGTATAGCCCTCTCCGATGCCGTCCTTCATCAGACGGGACAGGGACGGAAGAACGCTGATGGGCGGATATACAGACTGGCTGTTTAACTGCCGGTCCAAAACGATCTGCCCTTCTGTGATATATCCCGTCAGGTCAGGGATGGGATGGGTAATATCATCATTGGGCATAGTCAAAATAGGGATCTGAGTCACAGAGCCGTGACGGCCTGCCACAATCCCCGCTCTCTCGTAAAGAGAAGCCAGATCACTGTAGAGGTAGCCTGGGAATCCCTTTCTGGAAGGGATCTCACCCTTGGATGAGGAAACCTCACGCAGCGCCTCCGCATAGGAGGTCATATCCGTCAGGATAACCAGAATATGCATCCCCTTCTCATAGGCCAGGTATTCTGCCAGAGTCAGGGCGATCTTGGGAGTGATCAGCCTCTCTACCACCGGATCGTTTGCTAGATTGATAAACATGGCAACGTGCTCGGAAACGCCGCTCTCCTCAAAGGTTCTGCGGAAGAAATCCGCCACGTCATGCTTTACGCCCATAGCTCCGAAAACAATGGCAAAGGACTCATCCGAACCTTCTCCCAGAGACGCCTGCTGTACGATCTGGGCTGCCAGCTGGTCATGGGGAAGGCCGTTTCCTGAAAAGATCGGCAGCTTCTGTCCCCGGATCAGGGTCGTAAGCCCGTCAATGGCGGAGATGCCTGTGCGGATGTAGTTTCTGGGATATTCTCTGGAAACGGGATTTAGGGGCTGTCCGTTGATATCCAGACGCACATCGGAAATAATGTCTCCCAACCCGTCAATGGGTTCTCCGATTCCGTTAAAGGTCCGTCCCAGCATCTCCTCAGACACGGCAATCTCCATAGGATGTCCCGTAAGCCTTGTATGGGTATTCCGCAGAGCCATACCGTCTGTCCCCTCAAAAACCTGAATAATTGCCTTATCTCCATATATTTCGATAATACGGCCGATCTTTTTCGTGTTTCCGGCTACGGTCATTTCCACGATCTCATCATATGCCGCATTCTGAACGCCCTCCAGAACCACCAGAGGGCCATTGATCTCACTTAAACCTAAATATTCAACTGCCATCTGAATCCTCCTTATGCGTTGCGCTCCACTACATTTTCATAGAACCGGTCTACCTGGGTCTTATACTCGTCAAACAGATCCAGACGGTCATTAGGTACATCGTACTTGATGGAAATGATACGGTCAAAAATAGGATCCTCCTTCAGGACGGACATTGGCATACCCATGGAAATCAGGGTCTTTGACTTCTTGTACAAATATAAAATAATCTCCATCATCTTAAACTGCTTCTTAAGGGGTACAGAGGTATCCTCTTTATGAAAGGCATTCTGCTGCAGAAAGCCCAGACGGATCACTCTGGCAATCTCCAGGACCAGCTTCTGATCATCCGGCAGAACATCAGAACCAATCAGCTTTACAATCTCCATCAGGCTGCTCTCCTGTGTCAGAAGAGCCATGAGACGGTTGCGGTAATCTACAAACTTCTGGTCTACGTTGTCCATATACCAGGAGGACAAATCATTTACATACTCGGAATAGCTGGTAAGCCAATGGATCGCCGGAAAATGCCTTGCATAGGAAAGACTCTTATCCAGTCCCCAGAAGCAGCGCACAAAACGCTTGGTGTTCTGGGTCACAGGCTCGGAGAAATCGCCGCCCTGGGGTGACACAGCTCCGATAATCGTTACAGAGCCTTCTGTTCCGTTTAAATTGCGCATCATGCCTGCTCTCTCATAAAAGGCAGACAGACGGGATGCCAGGTAAGCCGGGAATCCCTCCTCTGCAGGCATCTCCTCCAGACGGCCGGACAGCTCTCTGAGCGCCTCAGCCCACCGGGAGGTAGAATCGGCCATAATAGCCACATGATATCCCATATCCCTGTAATACTCAGCCAGGGTCAATCCGGCGTACAGGCTTGCCTCACGAGCCGCCACAGGCATATTGGAAGTATTGGCGATCAGTGTGGTGCGGTCCATCAGAGGATTTCCGCTCTTTGGATCGATCAGTTCTGAAAACTCCTCCAATACCTGAGTCATCTCATTTCCGCGCTCGCCGCAGCCGATATAGATGATCACATCTGCATCGGACCACTTGGCGATCTGATGCTGTGTCATTGTCTTTCCGGTTCCGAAACCGCCGGGAATGGCAGCCGTACCTCCCTTTGCCAGAGGGAACATGGTATCCAGGATACGCTGTCCCGTAATCAGAGGGCGGGTAGCCGCAAAACGCTTGGCAGCGGGCCTTGGCACACGGATGGGCCACTTCTGGGTCATGGTCAGCTCCTTCTCAGAACCGTCCATCAGCTGAACTTTTACAAGCATATCATTGATCGTATACGATCCGTCCGGAACCACGTCAATGACATAGCCCTCCATGTCCGGCGGAACCATGACCTTGTGTACGATCGCTCTTGTCTCCGGCACCTCTGCAATGATGGTTCCCGGCATCAGCCGTTCGCCCTTTTTCACTGTAATATGTGTATCCCATTTTTTGGAAGTATCCAGCGAGTCCACACTGATGCCCCGGCTGATGGAGTAACCGCTGCGCTCTGCGATCTTGCTTAAGGGTCGCTCAATTCCATCAAAAATATTACTTAGAATACCCGGAGCAAGGGTAACGGACACAGGCGCTCCCGTCCCGGTGACAACCTCTCCCGGCTTTAAGCCGCTGGTCTCCTCATAGACCTGGATCGTTGTCTTTTGTGAGGTAAGTCCGATGACTTCGCCTACCAGATTTTCCTTTCCAACGTACACCATTTCGTTCATCTGGAAACCGGGATCTCCCTCCAGAGAAACCACAGGGCCGTTGATGCCGTAGATCACACCTGTCTTCGTCATTTACTTACCTCCCAAATGAAATGTAAAATCATGTCTGGCTTCCTTTAACTTGGTGTCAAAGGAATGATCGATCAGAACATGCTTGGACGGGACCACAGCCCGGATCCCCCCGCTGAAGGAATACTCGCTGATCTTTACCGTCACGTTATTGTGGAGAGCCAGTCTGCGGGCCTTATCCTCATCAGAGGGATCCATATAAACGATCAGCGCCTCATCTCCTGCGAATTCCTTAGCGCTCCGGATCTGCCGTTCCAGAAGCTCCTGATACTCTCTTGTTTCCATAAAATTCGCCAGCATATCCTTTACTTCCACGAACAGCTTATCCTTAAGCTCCTCCTGTCTGTGGCTTATTTCACGCTTTAAATCCAGCTGTCCGATGGAAAGCTTTTTATTTTTTTCACGCTCCAGCTTTTCCTTCTGGGCCTCCTCCTGCATGGCAGCCCTACGCTCTGCCTCTGCCTTATGCTCCTCAAAGGCCGCGTCCAGAGCCCGGACGCAGTCATCCAGCATACGGGCGCTTTTTTCTCTGGCATCTGTCATGCAGATTTCCTGAAAATGCTTCAGTTTTTCTTCTGTTGTCATGCGATTCACCTGCTTTCTCTGAAAAAATGTGCCTGGGCGGCTGCGCCCTACAGCTTCAGTCCAATGGCTTCGTTTACATAAGAGGTGATAAAGTCCGGCTTGCGGCCGGTACCATGGCGGTCCGGGATCTCCACGATCAATGGAAGCCTGCGTTCCAGCTTTACATTATCGATGATCTCCGGAAATTCCCTGCCGAACTTCTCTGTCAGCAGGATAATGCCTATATCCTTATCGGCCAGGACCTTATCCAGTTCCTGTTTCAGTTCCTCCCTCTCATGTACCACAGCCCCTTCAACACCTGCCAGCCTCATGCCGGTCCAGGTGTCGATGTTGTCGCTGATCAGATACATTTTCATTACAGCTTACCAAGGATCATAAAGGAAATGATCAGACCGTACAGACACACACCTTCGGCAAGACCTACGAAGATTAAGGATTTACCAAGAATCGAGCTGTCCTCACTGATAGCTCCTAACGCTGCGCTGGCTGCAGCAGATACTGCAATACCGCCGCCCAGACAGGAAAGACCAGTTGCAAGAGCTGCAGATAAGTAACCCATACCGGCTGCAGATGACGCTGAACCGGCTGCGGAAGCCGCTTCCTCTGCCGCAAATGCATTTCCGTTAAACATCAGCACAGCCGCGATCACCATGGTGCCGAAGAAAAGAAACAGATTTGCTCCCAGAGCTGTCTTATAGCGTCCTCTTGTCTTCTCTCCTGCCGCAAATGCTCCAAAGGGAACTCCGATACTTAAAATAAGTGCTGCGCTCAATGTGATCTTAACTAATAAACTCATAATTTTGTTCTCCTTATATTGTAATTTTTTACATTTTCCTATCTTCCATAAGGCTCAAATGCCCGTCCGCTGCCCCGGTAGAAACGGCTGAACAGCTCATAATACTCCAGACGAAGCACCTGGATCCCCACGATCAGTCCCTCCATACCGCAGACAAAGAGGTTGCCGCCGATGACGATGCCCCAGTTGGGATCTCCCGCCTCAGCGCCAGCAAGCATCAGCACCACCTGCATCATGGCTGCATGGCTCACTGCAAAGGCGCCCACACGAACAAAAGAAAGTGTGTTGGAAAAATAGCTTAAAAGCACTTCAAAGAGCTCGAAAATACCCTGAGTGATAAACATTCCCACACCGCCGGATATCTTCTCGGATTTTTTTTCCACCATAGCTGTCAGAGGCTCCTTAAAGAATATCACAGCCAGAGGGATCACAAACATAATAACCAGAACAATCGTAGCAGGAAGGGTTTTTCCGCTCATATACAGCACGATCACGCTTGCCAGAGCCGCATAAAAGACAATGCCCGCAGCGCCGTTCGTATCAAACCAGAGTTTTTCCGTATCATGGACTCTGGCGCTGTTTATGATATTGAGGATCATGCACAAAAGAATAATACCCATACCGATCGCAATAGCAACCACAAACACGGTGTTCAGACGGCCGATAAAGGGCAGGTCTGTCATTGCCTCCTGAGGACGCAGCCATATGGCGTCTATGATATCCTCAAAACCGAAGATACTGCCGAAAAGGAAGCCGAAAATCGTTGAGAAGAAGCCGCAGCAGGAAATAATGCCCGCCAGACGCACCTTCTTAAATCGATACAAAAGAAAGCCTCCTATGAGAAGACAGAGTCCCTGTCCCGCATCTCCAAACATAAATCCAAACAGAATGGAATAAGTAATCCCAATGAGGATCGTCGGGTCGATCTCATTGTAGGAAGGAAGTCCATACATCTCCACATACATTTCAAAGGGCTTAAACAGTCCCGGATTCTTCATCTTGGTCGGAGGGGTGCTGGTAATATTTCCCCGGTTGTCCTCTACAATACAGAAGGTATTCTCATCCCCCTCAATTTCCTTTCTGAGGGCTCTGGCGTCGCTTTCGGACATCCAGCCGCAGAGAATATAGAAGTTATTGGAATTGTGCATGGTGCAGGCTGCCAGCTTGCGCACGTCAAAATTGATCCCGAAGCGCTCCAGCCGCATCCATGCTTTTGTAAGCTCTTCCTTTTTATCCTCCAGAATCGTCTTTACCGCCTGTTCTGCCTCTAACTTCTCGGCCTCCAATGCCTGGATCTTTTCTTCCAGAACATGCTCTGCCTCCAGCGGCGTGCCTTCATATTCATCCGGCAGGAACACACGCTCAAAATGCATAGAAGCATAGATCGCGTCGATTTTTTCCGACAGCTTGTCCGGTACAAAATATACAAACCAGACATATTCTGAATCCTCCAGACACTTAAACATAACGGTGTCTATTGTATCATATACATAATTATTGATCTTATCATAATACTCTCTGGTAACGCGTCCGAAGCGGAACTTGATAAACTTAAAGCCCAGGATCTCCCGCAGGCTGTAGTTCAGCTCCGTAAAGGGAGCCACCCGGTCCTTGGACTTTTTCAATGCCTCGATCTGGATCAAAAGCTCCTCTCTGCGGTCTGTCAGTTCCTTTAACTCTTCACTTAAGCGCTCCACAAAAGCGGACGCCTCCTGAATGTCTGGCAGAGTTTCCTCTCCGGACCGTTTTACCTCCGGCAGCTGTCCTCCAAACCGCTGCATCAGGCTTCTGGCCATGGCCAGCTGATCCCTGTACGGATTAACTTCAATATACGGTCTTAAGTTTTTTACCGTTTTCAGCTCAGAAAGAGCATTTTCCAGGTGGATCTCATATCGGGACAGATAGGTATCCGCCACCCGGTCAATATCCTCTCTGGGGCCGGTAATACTTAAGAACTTCATCTTTTCGATCACGTTTTAAAACCCCCTTTATATGCCGGCCGCCACTCCGTAGCGGATCCGCTCAATGGTAGTAATGATTTTCTCAATCTCCCTCTCTTTAAAATACAGGTATGAATTGAGTACAGACGCAGAATAAGGCTCCTTCCTGCTGGTAAGCTCATAAATACGGTCTATCACTTCCCTGCAGGGTTCTTCCAGGCTCTGTCCTTTTTCCAGGTTTCCCAGATCCAGCCGTCCGTACCAGCTGTTTCGGATCAGCGCGTAAACCTGCTCCACATCTTCTGCCTGGGCCATAGCCCGGATCTCTGTTTTTTTCAGATGAAGGCTGATCGGAATGATCATTGCATAAATTTCGCCCTCAGGCAGATGGTAATACTTCTTTGCCCGGCAGATCCACTGCAGGTTCAGCATATCCATCCGGGTACCGAAGCACTGGGTCAGATCCTTTTTTTCCTGTCCAGAAAGATATTTTTCCTTTATTTTCCACACCGTTTTAAAATACAGCATATCCACCGCTGTCTCACACGCCGGAAGAACTGCCTGTCCCTTCTGCCGCAGGCTTTCCAGCGGACTGTAGTAAATCGTACCCTTCAGACCCGAAATCACCTCATCAATAGAACGGCACTGAGAAAGCTGGGCCAGATCCACAGAAGAATGGCGGTCAAAAAACTCCTTAAAACCCGACAGATCCTGAGCGGCCTCACGGCGTCCGGCTCCGTTTCTCAGGCAGGTCTTTACGATCCCTATTTCATAATGCATGAAATACAGGTCTAAAAACCGCCTCTGTTTCATATTGGCAAACTGATACAGACTTGCAAAGTCCTCGTACTGAGCCAGGTTCAAAAGCTGTTCAATCCTCCCCCTGTGGAGTTCTTTATCCTCAACACCGGAAAAAATCTTCTCATACGGCGGCAGGGAGCGAAGAAAACGGACTGCCTCAGGAACGCTTTCCAAAGCGGCCATCTGTTCAAACTGTTCCGGCTTAATACGCCACCGTTCCATAGCCCTTATCTTGGTAGAAATGCCGCTGTAATGAATCAAGCTTCCCATAGGCTCACTCCTTTATCATGCTCCGAAAGAGGCTCTCTGCATACAATTTATGCTGTTTCTCATAAGTTTCCTCCAAACGGGCGATCATGCCCCTGGCATCAGCGGCCTGCTTATCCAGTTCCTCCTGCATCTCCTGCTCCATCTGCTTCTGGATGCATGAAATGCGCGCAGCTGTTTTTTGCTCCAGTTCTCTGTCAAAAGCCGCCGTTTTCTCTTCCATTTCCTTTGCAAGAGCCTTCTTTCGGACTCCTGCATCATCCATTAAAGATCCGGCGGCTTTCTCAATGTCAGATAACCGGTCAATTATTTTGTCCATTTTTACGCCTCCTTTTTATATTCCCTTATAATACTCTTTTTTTCTGAAATTACCAGTGGCATTTTGTAGAATAAATAAATTTTTAACAAAATTTTTTTCAGAACAATACAAAAAAAGATATGCCCTCCCTTTTCCATGAATGACATATCTCCTTTAATTTCAAATTTCTGGAAATTTTCTGCTACTGAGCCTGAACTTCTGCTGCGTCTGTTCCACTGGCGCTTTCTGCATCCTCTTCGGAAGAAGGCTCACTCTCCGAAGCCTTTTTCTCAATGTACTGGCTGGAAACATAAGCCTCCTGTCCGTCATAGTTAATCACAGTCCAGTCATTATTATACCGCTTTACATAATCCACCTCTGTGCCCTGAGAAAGCTGTACCAGAATACGGCTGCTGGTGGACGGCTCTGTACGAACATTTACGCTGTTGCCTGTCACTACATAACGTTCAGCCTCCGGCTGCGTCTCCGGTTCTGTCTCAGGCTCTGTTTCCGGCATACTCTCAACCGTCTGTGAGCTTTCAGTGGGAGCTGCCGTATCTTTAACCTCATCCTTTCCAGGACGGAGCATCTGGATCACTACGATCAGAAGGATCACCACCAGGAGCGGAATCAGAAGACGCCACAGATAAAACAGCGGTGATACTCCCCTGCGTTTTCTCCGTCTGACATTTGGATTTCGCTGTCCGGAGCTGTAACCGGAACGTCCGGTCTGGGTTCTCTGCCCCTGGACAGGCCGGCTGCCTCCCGCACGGTTTCCAGCAGATACAGGCCTCTGGCTTCCCCTCTGTCCAGTACGTTCCCGGCCTCCTCCGGAAGATATTCTCTGGATCCGCCCCCCTCCGGAAGCGCCGCCATCATGAGAAAAAGCATGAACCTCCTGGGTTAAAAGCTGATATGCCTGATTGGCATTATACGCTGTATTGTCATTTTCATGCACCGCCTTATTCCCAAGAATGCGGATGGTATGGTAATTATCTTTTGTCGTCTTATTGATCCAGCCGCCTTCATACAGCTGGTCAATGGTATCTGACAGATCGCCCTCCACCAGACAGGCCTTCTCCGCCATACAGCGAACCATGCACTCTAATGTCTGTCTTGCTTTTACCATCACCAGATTATAATTTTTATTCACAATCAAACGTTCTGCCTCTTTGACCCCCTGCTGGATCTGCTGCCAGCTGGTGGTATGCTCCAGGTTTGACATATCCCTTCCTCCTTTGTATCAGCAGATTTCTACAGAAACTCTCTGTGTTCATATTATACCTTATTTATATTGAAATTGCACTAGGAATTGGAAGGATTTTATGAAGGAACTATATGATCATATCCTAAAAATATACCTTGAAACCGTTTTTCTCGTTTTTGACAGGCTTCCGCCTGCGTTTCACAGTTGCATTTCCCCCATTTGAATGTTAAAATAAGTCCGATCATCCTTACAAAAACCGCAGTCTGCGGATAAAACAACTACACTTCCCTGCGGTTTGACCGCAAAGAAAGACGAGGACATACATCTATGCGTTTAAGACATATTCCCGGGGCAGAGGAAACCATCGCCTCAAGTCCCTATGTGATCCAGGAACCGGCCCTCCACAAAGGAAGCTGGAACCAGGTATTCGGAAATGACCATCCCATCGAAATAGAGGTAGGAATGGGAAAAGGGCGCTTTATCATGGAGCTGGCTCAGAAAAATCCCCATATCAACTACATTGGAATCGAACGGTATTCCAGCGTACTTCTGAGAGGCCTGCAGAAAAGAGCCGGACTGGAACTGGATAACATTTATTTCCTCTGCATTGACGCAAAGGCCATGGCTGACTATTTCGCTCCCGGCGAAGTAAACCGCATCTATCTAAATTTCTCAGATCCGTGGCCTAAGGATCGTCACGCCAGACGCCGCCTTACCTCTCCCGATTTCATGGCTGTCTATGACCAAATTCTTGCCCGCGACGGCGTGATCGAGTTTAAAACAGACAACCGGGGACTTTTCGATTACTCCCTGGAAGCTATCCCCCAGGCTGGCTGGCAGATCAAGGCCCATACCTTCGATCTCCACCACAGTCCCATGAATGAGGGAAATGTAATGACAGAATATGAGGAAAAATTTTCCTCTATGGGAAATCCCATCTGCAAGCTGGTAGCAGCCAGGGAAATCCCGGCATATGATAAAGAATAAAGCAGACTCCAAAAAGCCCCGGCGCCGGATCTTCCTACAGATAAATCCGGATGCCGGGGCATCAATATCGTTTATAGAAAGAAGGTTTATGACTTTTATGCTTCTTCCTCCATGTTTTGTAAAAAAACTCCAGCGCGCCACCTGCGACCGGCGGGATCTGGATCGGCGTTTCCTTCACCTGAGCAAATGCTTTAAGGAAGTGGAAACAGCATTAAACTGCAAAAAGAAAAAATAATCCTACAGCCTGTTCACACTTGTTTTCAGACACAAAAAAAGTCCGACCCCGCAGCTTCCATTATCTGCAAAATCAGACCTTTTAATGCGCCTCCAGGGACTCGAACCCTGGACAAATAGATTAAGAGTCTACTGCTCTACCAGCTGAGCTAGAGGCGCATTTTCCTGAACACAACGAGTATTATAGCTCAGGCTGAGAGAGTTGTCAACTACTTTTTTTATTTTTCGACAGAATAATTTTTCCCGGCTTCTACGCCTCCTGTCTCATTCGCTCTATGATGGCATTGGCCCTGCGGTATACCTCTTCAGGATCTTCTCCTATAAAGAAGGTTCCGTCCTCGTACCGGACTGTTCCGTCAATCATAACCAGCTTTACATTCTGCTTGCTGCCGCTGTAAACCAAATTTTTTACGATATTATTGACAGGCTGCATATTAGGCTGGTGCAGATCGATCAAAACCAGATCCGCCAGTTTTCCTTTTCGGATGCAGTCGCAGTCTGTAAGCCCCATGGCATAAGCGCCGCCCACACAGGCCATCTTGAGCACTTCCTCCGCAGGCATGGCGGAAGCATCCTTTTCGCGAAGCTTTGTAAGGCCTGTAACCAGAAACATTTCACGGAACATATCCAGACAGTTATTGCTGGCAGGTCCGTCTGTTCCGATCGCAAGACGAACTCCCTTTTCAAGCATCCGGTTCAGCCTGGGGATTCCGCTTGCCAGCTTCACATTGGAACCGGGATTGGTAACAATGGTCATGTCATGCTTTTTAAAGATATCCATATCCTCGTCTGTGATGTGGACACAGTGATAACCGCCTCCGCCGTATTCAAACATTCCCAGAGAATCTAAAAATGCAGTCGGCGTCATCCCATAGCGCTCCAGACATCCTTCTGTTTCACCCTTTGTCTCTGAATTGTGGGTAAACACAGGAGCCTTATACTTGTGAGCCAGATCTGCTACCGCCTCCAGAATCTTCCGGCTGGTGGTATACTCTGCATGAAAGCCCAGCTGATAGCTTACCAACGGATCATAGGAATTGAATTTCAGATAATCCTCCTCCAGCCCCTCAGGAGATGACACAAAATCATTCAGCCCGCTTACTAAAACGGTTCTGAAACCACTTTCCACACAGGCTCTTGCCATTTCCTCCGGCCAGGGATACATATCAAAAGCTGCCGTCATGCCGCTGGTCAGATACTCCATTACAGCCAGTCTGGACAGCCAGAATGCATCTCCCGGCTGCAGCTTTGCTTCCATAGGAAATACCTGAGTATGGAGCCAGTCCATAAGCGGCAGGTCATCTGCATAGGAACGCAGAAACGTCATAGCGGAATGAGTATGGGCATTTTTAAAGCCCGGCATGAGAAGATTGCCATTTCCATCGATTTCACGATCCCAGACACGAGGGGTGATAGCATCCGTATTGGCATCTCCCATAAAAGCGGACGGGCCTGCATAGGAAATCCTGTTTCCTTCCACCCAAACCTCTCCTGGCACCACATCCATAGTTCCATCCATTGTCAGAAGACGGATATTGTAAAAGCGTGTATTCATAGCCCTTCTCCTATTTCTTAATTTTTATCAATATTGTATCATATCTTGATTTTCATGTACATAAAAAACTGCCATACCACGTTGCGGTACAGCAGTTTCTGCCTTTCTAAAACTGTTCCTGTGCATCTAATAAATACTGTACATAAAATGCAGCTCCATTAACCAGCGCATCCTCATCCAGATCAAACCGTTCATGATGCAATGAATAAGAGCAGCCTTTTGATTCATTGCGGCATCCCACAAATGCATACACACCGGGGAAGCGTTCCAGAAAATAGGAAAAGTCCTCTCCTCCCGGAGTGCCAGCGTATTTCACCAGCCCCTCTTCTCCCAGAAGCTTTTTTACAGAACCTGCCGCGATCTCACTGCAATGCTCATCGTTGATCGTTGCCGGAATATCACAGTAATAATCGAATTCATAATCTGCCCTGTACGCTTCACAGGTAGACTTTATAATTCTCTCAATCATTCCCGGCAGCTGTTTGCGAAGCTCCGGATTGAAGGTTCTCACAGTTCCGCTTAATTCTGCTGTCTCTGCAAAAATATTGGCCATGGTTCCGGAATGGAAGGTACAGATACTTACTACCACTGTATCCATAGCATTCGTTTCCCTGCTGGCAATGCTCTGAAGAGCATCCACTACTTTTGCACCTACATAAATGGGATCCACTGCATAATGAGGCATTGCTCCATGACCGCTTCTGCCCTTAATTGTGATATTCATAAACGCAGCCGAGGTATATCTGGGACCGGGATCTACAGAAATAGTTCCAGCATCCAAAAATGGGAAAATATGCATTCCACAAACTGTATCCAGATGTCCCACTCTTCCAGTCTCCAACATTTTTAGTGCGCCGTTTGTTTTCTCTTCAGCCGGCTGAAAAATCAGTTTTACTGTACAGTTCAGCTCGTCCCTGTGATCAGACAATACTTTCGCCGCTGTCAAAAGCATACTGATATGCCCGTCATGACCGCAGGCATGCATCACCCCGTCGTTTTCAGAACGGTACGGCAGTTCCTTCACTTCTTTTATGGGAAGCGCATCAATATCACAGCGAAGACCAATCACCGGATGATCCTTTTTTCCCTTTAGTGTCGCTATGGTTCCCGTTCCCACAACCTCTTCATAGGGAATCCCCATTTCATCAAGCTCTCTGCGTATCCGGGCCGCTGTTTCTGTTTCCTGCCAGCTCAGCTCCGGATGGCGGTGAAATTCCCGCCGCATGGCAACAGCATACTCCCGATATTTTTTAACTTCTTCCAATACGTTCACATCAATCCTTCTTTCCTTTTTATAATCTTTTAGAATGGACCATATCCAATCTGTACTGCAATAAACAGGAACACCAGTTGCAGAACCAGGAACATACCATGCAGTGGCAAAATAAATTTATACCAGCTCTTTAAGGGCACTTTTCCCAGAGAAAGATAAATCAGTAGTGTTCCGTTTGTAAACCAGAATGTGTTAGAAATACCATCGCCAAACTGGAAAGCCAGCACGGCAGTCTGACGGGTAATATTCAGCATATCTGCCAGTGGAACCATAATTGGCATAACTGCAGTTGCCTGACCAGAACCTGAAGGAATCAGTGCATTAATAAAGAAGTTTACTACAAACATACCGACTGTACTCACATATGCGGACGCACTTCCCATTAAACTGGAAAGTCCATGTACAAGAGGATCTATCAAACCGCCATTTGTCATAGTCCACTGTACAGCTCTCGCAACACCAATAATCAAAGCTCCAACAAATGCCCCTCTCATACCATCAAGGATCATATTGATGGTGTCTTCCATTTTTACTCTGTTGATCACTGCTACAATAAAGCCGCCAATCATAAAGATCGTTGCCATCTCCGTATAAGACCAGCTCAACTTCAAAATTCCATAAATTGTACACAGAATGGATATTCCCAATACCACGAACGAAACTTTCTTGGGAAAATCAAATTTCAGATTGGGATCGATTGGTATTCTCAGTGAAGACGTATCCACATCTTTCACCAGGCTCTTGGAAGGGTCTGCCTTTACCTTTTTTGCATATCTCATTACCCAGAACAGGCTCAGCGCCCATACGCAGCCCAATGCCGCAAAACGCAGCTCCCAACCAGAAAACATGGGCAGTTCTGCGATTGTATGAGAAATGCCCACTGTATAAACGTTAAAAGGAGCAACCGCAAAACTAATCAGACAGGCAAAGCCTGAAATCGCCATTCCCACCAGGGAATCATATCCCAGTGAAATTGCCAGCGATACAATAATTGGAACAAAGGGAATAATATGCTCACTCCATCCCAAAATACCTCCAAAAATAAAGAACACAATCATTACCACAGCAATAATCATCTGGCTGCTGAGTTTTTCCGATACACGAAGTACACTGTTAATCGCCGCTCCTACTGTATCCGTCCGCTTATAAATTTCTACGATACCGCCGATGATCATAACGCAGAACATCATATTGGCTGTCGCCGTCAATCCTTCCGGAATTGAACGGAACAAATTAAAGAAAGAAATGGGGGTTCTTTCTACAGCATGGTAGCTGTCTGCCATAACACGAGTTACTCCATTTACAGTTTCCCTGTCATATGCCCCTGGTACTACAAAATAAGACGCAATCGCACAAGCCAGAACCATCAATATCAACGGTATAAACGGATTCAAAGCCTTACTTGTTTTCTTTTTATCGTTTTTCATTTGTTTCCCCTTTCCCCGGTCAAAAATATTGAAGAATATTTTCTACCAGGTCCAACATTGTCTTTATATCTTTTACCTCTACATATTCCCTCGTGCTGTGTGAATAATAAATATTCATCCCAATGGGAATCGTCCTGATTCCCAGACGATTGGTGCAGGTCGCATCCAGAATTCCGAAAGAACGGGCTGGTTTCATCTGAAGTCCTGTCATTTCATAAATACGTTCCAAGCGTTTCAGCATGTCTTCATTCCTGCTGTAGTCTGTTTCCGGCAAATCCATTTCTTCCTGTATATTATATCTGCATCCCATCCTTACAGCCGTTTCCCTTATAATTTTCTGAAGAGATTCTCTGGTCCGATCCAGCAATTCCTGCCCAAAACTACGGATTTCCACATCAAATCTTGCATACTTTGGAATTGCATTGGACTGTGAAAGAGAAACAAAATCAAATATGTTAATTGTCTGGTCTTCACTGACCTGACCGGTAGGAATCTGATGAATAATTTCTGCCGCAGTTTTCAACGCATTGATTCCCAACTCCGGATCCCGGATCACGTGGGCCTCCTGTCCAATCAGCTCTACATGAAGATACATCCGCGACGGTGTACGCATCAATACTTCTCCCGTCACATAATGATCAATAACGATAGCTTCTTCACTGTCAATTTTGGAATAATCCGCATACTTTGCACCAAGGAGCCCCAATTCCTGACATACGGTAAACAGCATCTCCACAGGCCGATTTATTTTTCCTGCATGAAGCAACCTACTGACAGCTTCCATCACCACTGCTATAGCCAGTTTGCCGTCTGCACCCAGGACACTATTGCCTCGGCTTTGAATACGACCATTTTCAATATAACTCTCCACATTATTCCCCGGCGCTACTGTATCAAGATGAAATACAAAAAGAAATGGTTTTTTGTCCGGCTTTCCTGGCACTTTCGCCAGAATATTCCATCCATCCGTTACAATTTGATGATCCAATTCCTGTCTTTCGAACGGAATGCCCAGCTCTGCCAGTTCTCTCTCCATATATTCGCAAAAAACCCTTTCATTATGAGTTTCACTGGCGCAATCCACATACTGCATAAACCGCAAAACCGTCTTCTCTATCGTACTTTCCTCCTTCCTAATAATATACTTTCTCCATTTTTCTTCACACTTAAGGTAGTCTTATTTTAACATTTCCACACCGACTTTACTATTGTCCAAACCATGTAATATGTCCCACCTTTTTTATGCATCTGCACAATTTACCCTTCATATATTGCAGATTTTAGGCCACTTTGTTATAATATATGAAAAACCCATTGGAGGAACACTATGATTAATCATAAAATAATCTGCCAGATTATAGAAAAGTTGCAGAATCATTTTCCGTTCCCCATCAGTATATGTGACCTCAGCGGTCGCACAATTGCTTCAACCGAACCATCCTGTATTGGGGAAATGAATCTCCTTGCCATCGAATCCCTGAATCTTAATGCCAAGGTTACAACTTCTCCTGGAACCTATTTTCAAAATGCCAGTACTGCCGTTCCTCTTCGCCTGCAAGGCAGTCGTATTGGTGCTGTTGTTATAGAACGTACCGGTTCCACTAGCCTTCATATGGCAGAACTTCTTGAGAATACCATAGAACTGCTATACGAAGAATTACTTTCCTTCCAAAAACGTCAGAACCAGTCTCAGGAACGAAGCCAGTTTTTATTTGAATGCCTGCATCAGCAGACTCCCTATACAGAAAATTTCATCAAACGCGGTGAATTTTTCGGAATCCAGCTAAAAGGAAAACAGACACTTATTCTGATGGAAAGAAAAACCGGCGACCAGTTTACTTCCATTTCTATGCTCCAGAACCTTCTGGATGAACATGATATCATTCTCCCTCTTTCAGAAAATCAGGTTCTTCTCGTGTTAAAGGAGAATCTTCATTTTGAAAGAAAATATCATCGTGTTCTTTCCGCTTCCGCAGATTGCCACATGGGCGTCTGTTCAGGAGAAATGCATCTAAATACGGCCTATCAGGCCGCTTTAGAAAGTTTGAAGCTGGGAAAAGCTTTATTTCCTGATGAATATCTTCACTCTTATGACAAAATGAAACTGGCCATTGCCTTGTCAAAGACTACTGTTCCAGGATTAGAGCAAGAGTTTCAGCAGCTTTGCAGACATGGGAAAAATGCCCAGCTTGCTGAAACAGCCGTCGCTTACTTTCGCTTAAATGGAGATATACAAAAAATATGCGAACATCTCCATATACATCGAAATAGTATACCATACCGTCTACACCGTATTCAGGAAATCTGCGGACGCAGCCTGACAAATTCTTATGATATGCTGTGCCTTTATGCATCCTATATCTGTTATGTAAAAAAACAAATTCAGGAAAAATCTTGATTTTACAGTATGCCTCTTTATGCTATAATGATTTTTACACTATCAGACAACAGGAGACTGCCAAATGATACATTTTACCATGCAAACACCCTCAATCCCTTCTATAGAAGAAACCCAGGCCATTGTGCAGGAGGTTCACGAAGACCTTCAGCAGTTAAGACCCAACGCAATTTTAGAAACCATACGCTCATGGACTCCAGGACTTTTGGCCTTCAGCTATCGGCTGCTTTATGCTGCCATCATTATCATCATCGGCAACCGGATTGCATTCTATCTGCGCCGTTTTTTAAAGCGCACCTTTGACCGAATGGGGATCGATCTCAGCCTGAGCAAGTTCCTGATTTCCCTTGCAAATGCCATCACCTACGCCATTGTGATCTTTATGGCTCTGGAAAAAATAGGAATTCCTTCCACCTCCATTATCGCGCTCTTAGGCTCCGCCACTCTGGCAATCGGCCTTTCTCTGCAGGAAAGTCTGGGAAACTTCGCCGGAGGCATCCTGATTCTTGTCATGCGGCCCTTTGGCATTCATGACTATATTGTATCAGAAGGCGTGGAGGGAAAGGTTCTTAATATTGGCCTTGTATACACCACTCTGCTCACCATTGACAACCGGCGCATCACCATCCCCAACGGCACCCTGTCAAATGCTGTGATTACCAATGTAACAGCCCAGGAAAAACGGCGGATCGATCTAACCATCGGCATCAGCTATTCCTCCGACTTAAAACAGGCAAAGGCCATTTTGGAACGTATTTACAAAGAAGATCCCCAGATCCTTCAGGATGAACCTATCACTGTCTATGTCGATGAGCTGGCTGAAAGCTCCGTGATTCTCGGTTCCCGCGGCTGGGCCGCCACAGAGGATTACTGGAGCGCCCGCTGGCGGATCATTGAACGGACAAAACTGGAATTTGACGCTGCCGGCATTGAAATTCCTTATAATCAGATGGATGTAAATATTATACAGAAAAAGGAAGGACCGCTCAATAACTGATCATTGAGCGATCCTTTCGCTTATTTATAATAAAATTCAACTATACTTCAGCAATCGAATTCTGCCCCTGCATCAATAGCCGGAAGCTTCTTCGTTTTTTACCAGCTTTACCATACGGCTGGTGCCAAGGCGGTCTGCCCCCAGCTCCAGAAAATGCTCTGCGTCAGCCAGAGTAGAGATGCCTCCTGCTGCCTTGATCTTTACATGCTCTCCCACATGGGCAGCAAAAAGTGCAATGTCCTCAAAGGTAGCTCCTGCCTTTGAAAAGCCCGTAGAGGTCTTGATATAATCAGCGCCGGAGGCTGTAACTACCTGGCACATACGGATCTTTTCTTCCTCTGTCAGCAGACAGGTTTCAATAATCACCTTTAAGATTTTATCCCCGCACACTGCCTTCAATCTACGGATTTCATCCTCGACCTGATCGTAAAGACTATCCTTGACCCATCCGATATTGATCACCATATCAATCTCGTCTGCCCCATTTTCAAGCGCATTTCTAGTTTCAAATTCCTTTGTCTCTGTGGTCATATAGCCGTTTGGAAAGCCAATCACTGTACAAACAGCCATCTTATCTCCCATATATTCCTTTGCCTTTTTTACAAAGCTTGGAGGAATACAGACTGACGCCGTTTGATAAGCAATCGCATCATCGCAGATCTGGCGGATCTCCTCCCAGGTGGCAGTCTGAGTCAGAAGTGTATGATCCACATGGCTCATAATTTCTTTTATTTCCATTTCTATCTCTTCTCTACACATAAATCCTGTATTTTCTATATGAGCCCCTTCTTCTTATCCTGACGGATAATATCTCTCATTGCTTCAATACCTACCTCGATGGCTCTCTCCTCCCAGCCGGAGGGGTAATCTTCCGCATCATTGGAATACTCGCCAAAATTGGTAGCGCTGATCATAACACTGGAGGTTCTAATTCCCAGAGAAGCCCCGATGAGGAAAATCACGGAACACTCCATACTGGTATTGGTAGCGCCTCCTGCCAGATAGGAATCCCATTTTGCCTTTAATTCATGATAAACCGGCTTTGTCTCAGGCTCTGCCTCTGTGTAATAGGAATCCTTTGTAATGGTCACTCCCACATTATATGGATAGCCCAGCTTCTTCGCTGCCTGCTCCAGAGCCTTTAACATCTGGAAATCGGGAACAGCCGGGAATTCAAAGGGAAGGTAGTGGTCTCCCGTTCCCTCCATACGCACAGCGCCGTTGGGAATCACTACATCTCCGATTTTTACCTTTGGAGAGGTGGAAGCCGCTGAACCGATCCGCATCATGGTGTGAGCGCCACAGGAATGAAGCTCCTCAATGGCGATACAGGTAGAGGGGCCGCCGATTCCTGTGCTGGTCACAGTAACAGGCACTCCGTCCAGAGTTCCCGTATAGCTTAAATACTCTCTCTTGTGGGCAACCTTTACAGGATTATCAAAATGCTTTGCAATCAGGGACGCTCTTTCAACACTGCCCGGCAAAAATACATATTTTCCGATCATCTCTGATGTAACGTCTACATGCATGGTTCTTTCTTCTGCCATTTCTAGTTCTTCCCCTGTTTCTTTGCTTCCATTTCCTTTTCAAAACGGTAAATGGCCTCTAAAACGATCTTAATTTCTTCATCCCATCCAACCGTCAGTGCCTCATTCGCAGTCTCATAGATCACTTCCCCGGTAATCAGGTTGCCGGATACGGCGCTGATCATGGCAGCTCTCTTTTTGCGTCTGTGGCATACGGTATAGAGGGCAGAGCTCTCCATTTCCACATTCAGACAGCCCAGAGCGGACAGCTTTTCGATCCATTCCTGTGTCTCCCCATAGAATGCGTCATCGGAAGCATTGATGCCGTAATATACTTTTCCGGAAAGGTCCGGCTCCATCTCCTTTGCCGTATCAATAATCGCCCTTGTCAGATCAAAATCAGGCACTGCCGGGAAGCAGTCCGGCACATAGAACCGGCTGGTTCCCTCATTTTTCATGGATCCGGTAGAAATCATCAGATCACCGATCTTAATCCCATCCTGAAGGGCAGCGCTGCTTCCGATCCGGATCAGACACTCTGCTCCGATGTTCATCAGCTCCTCTGCCGCAATAGTTGCAGAAGGACAGCCCATACCGGTAGAAGTAACGGAAATCTTTACCCCCTTGTAATAGCCGGTAAATGTTCTGTGTTCTCTGTTGTTTGCCACCAGCTCTGCCTGATCCAGATATTTTGCCACTCTGTCAGAACGGGCCGGATCACCCGGAAGGAGTACGTATTTTCCAACATCACCCGGTTTTAAATGAATATGATACTGCTTTTTACCTGCTGTCTTGCTTTCCTTATCAAGTGCCATCAGCCTTTTGCCTCCTCTAATTTTTTTATTTTCCTGCTGGCTGCCGCGGACTTCTGAATAGAGTATACGGTCAGGCCGGCAATCGTTGCCAGATATGGCAGCATCTGAATAAACTCAGACGGAATCTTAAGTACCTGAAGAATATTGGACAGGCCGTCAAAAAAGGCGAAAATCATGGATGAAATCAGCGCTCCCACGGGAGTAGCCTGGCCCATGGAGCAGGCTGCCAGGGCGATAAAGCCGCGTCCTGCTGTCATGTCGCGCACAAACATGGTCAGATAGCCCATGGAGAGATACATTCCTCCAAGGCCTGTCATAAGGCCGCATAATACAATAGCCAGGAACTGAATCTTTATTACATTCTGTCCCACGCTGGATGCCGCGTTTGGATTCTCTCCCACAGCCCTCATGCGAAGTCCGGTTGGCGTCTTATACAGGAAAAACCAGATAACCACCACCATAGCAAGAGCCAGATAGGTAAGGGCATTATGCCCTGATAAAATACCGCCTAAAACCGGGATATCCTTAATAATGGGGATATCCACATTTGGGAAGGAGAAGCTTTTCAGTGAAGAGGAATTTCCCTTTTCTCCGGTAGCCAGCTGCAGTACAAACACCGTAAGGCCGGAAGCCATGGTATTAACCGCAGTACCGCAGAGCACGTTATTAGCCTTTAATACCAGATGGAAATAGGCAAATACAGCACTTACAGCTACGGACGCCAAAAGCCCCGTTAAAAGTCCGATCCAAAGACTTCCTCCAAAAGCGCTTCCCAGCACTCCCGCCAAGGCAGAAATCAGCATGATGCCCTCCAGACCCAAATTTACTACTCCTGCCTTGGTACAGATCACGGCTCCCAGGGAAGCCAGCAGAATCGGAGTTGCAACTCTGATCCACATATACAGAAAATCTGTGCTGAAAATCAATTCGATCAAATTCATGCCTGTGCCGCCTCCTTTTCCTCTGCCTGTGCTGCCTTTACGATCATACGCTGTCTCCATCCCTTTAACAGGGCATCTGCCGCAATAAAGAACATCATAACAGCCTGGATAATATCAACTACCTCCCGTCCCACATCACTGCTACGGGCCATAATATCTGCGCCTACATTCAGGTAGCCGATAAATGCCGCTGCCAGCGGAACTAAAAGAGGATTGCTTCTTGCCAGCAGAGCCACTACGATACCGGTCCAGCCGTAGCCCGGGCTTGTGGTCCATTTAAACCGGTTGTACATTCCCAGAAGTTCTGCGGCACCGCCCATACCGGCAATTGCTCCGGCCAGAACCTGGGCTGCTACCATGATTCCTGTCACCTTAAGGCCCGTATACTTTGCAAACAGAGCATTGTCTCCGGTAATTCTGAGTTTTGTACCGTAAGAGGTACGGTATAGGAAGAACCATACCAGAACGCAGATCACAATACCCAGTACAATACCTGCATGAATTCTGGTTCCCTCCAGTACCACCGGAAGGCGGGAGGTATCTGCAAATTCCAGGGAAGCCAGACTGGAGCTGCTGACCTCACGGAAATGGTAGCTGACCATGTAAATGGCAAAAAACTGAACTACATAGTTAAACATAATGGACGTTACCAGCTCACTCACGTTCCATTTCATTTTCAGGAAAGCCGGAACCATGGCGACTGCCGCTCCGCAGAGTCCGCCAAACAGGATAGCCGCTGCGGAGTGGATACCTGCCGGAAGCTTACATGCAATAGCAACCACCATAGCACCTGTGGTTCCGATAAAGAATGAGCCTTCTGCAATCATGGAAAACTGTCCGGAACCGAAAATAATGATGACCGCAAGCGCCGTAAACATAAGGGGTGCTGCTGCCTCAATGATATTTCCAATCCTTCGCAGGGAGGTAAATGGCCCAATAAAAAAGCTTGTGATAGCTGTCATAGGATCATCGCTGACCATGAACACAATCACCGATACCATGGCGCAGGCAATGAGAATGATCAGGCCCAATTTTACCATATCCACTAATAAGTTAATCCGTTTATTACTGTTCATGCCGTGCCTCCTTAATCTCCTCCTCGGACTGAAGATGGATACCCAGCATATAGACGCCTAACTGCTCCTCTGTCATCTTGGATACATCCTTGATATATGCGGCAATCTTTCCTTCGTACATAACGATCAGGCTGTCAGAAAGACCCAGAACCTCGTTAAGATCAGAGCTTATAACGATAACTCCCTTTCCCTCATCTCTCATCTGCACCAAACGCTGGCGGATAAATTCCGTTGCACCTACGTCTACGCCTCGGGTAGGCTGGTCTGCAACAATAATTTCAGGAGAACCGGAAAGTTCTCTTGCAAGAACCGCCTTCTGGATGTTTCCTCCTGACAGACTGTTGATGGAAACCTCCTGGGATTTGCAGAAAATCAGGTATTCCTTTACCATTTCATCTCCGTATTCCTTTACAGCCTTTGGATTGCGTACCCCATGTTTAAAGAAGCGCTTCCAGCCCAGCTTATCTGCAATCATGTTTTCTGTAATGGAAAGCCTGGGGGCCATTCCCATGGTCATACGGTCTGCAGGAATATGGGCCAGCTTTAGCTTTCGGATCTTTTCAACGGAAAATCCCTTGATGTCCTGGCCATTTACTTCAATGGTGCCGCCGCTGTAGGAGCCCATTCCGGTGAGAGCAGATACCAGCTCATTCTGGCCATTTCCCTCCACTCCAGCGATTCCCAGAATCTCGCCCTTTCTCAGGGTAAAGGAAACATGGCCTACCGCCCGTTTCCCATTTTCATTGATCACTACCAGATCCCTGATTTTCACCAGAGGCGCACCGGGATGAGCCTCTTTCTTTTCCACATTCAGCACCACGTCTCTTCCTACCATAAGGCGCGAGATATCCTGCTCGGAAACCTGGGACACATCATGGACGCCCATTGTCTCACCCCTTCGGATGATGGTAATGCGGCTGCAGATCTGCTTGATCTCCTGCAGCTTGTGGGAAATAAAGATAATCGTATACCCATTATCCTTCAGGTGAAGAAGCTCGTCAAAGAGTTCCTGTGTCTCCTGGGGTGTCAGCACCGCTGTAGGCTCATCCAGAATCAGGATTTTTGCCCCGCGGAACAATGCCTTTAAAATCTCCACCTTCTGCTTCTGGCCTACGGTCAGATCCTCCACACGCCCATCAGGCTCTACAAAGAGATTGTACTTCTTTCCCATCTCCTCTACCTGTTTCCTTGCGAAATTCAGATCCGTCATAATACCTTTTTTCGGTTCCATTCCTAAAATGATATTTTCTGCCACTGTCAGAGAGGGCACCAGCATAAAGTGCTGGTGAACCATTCCGATCCCCAGCTTAATTGCCATCTGCGGAGATGTCATATGAACCTGTTTTCCGTTTACATAGATCTCTCCGGAGGTAGGCTGCTCCTCTCCGAAAAGAATCTTCATCAGAGTCGATTTTCCCGCTCCGTTTTCTCCGGAAAGAGCATGGATCTCCCCCCGTTCTACAGACAGGGTCACATCCTTATTAGCCATAACGCCATTGGGGTATACTTTCACAATATGCGACATCCGCAATGCTTCTTCTGCCATGATCATACCTCTTTATCTTCGTTTTCATACAAAAGCTTGGCAGCCTCCTTCTAGTCACTTTAACTGTGCGCTTCGTCTCTGCATCAAGGCTTCATTTCGTCACGCAGGGCTGCCACTTCCTCTGTTGTCATATCAAAGGCAGTTCCCACTGTGATTTCGCCACCGATGATCTTCTGCTCTGTCTCTTCTATGAATTTCTGAATCTCTTCCGGAACAATGGCCTTGTAGTTGTCATTCTTAGCCAGCCCAACTGCTCCACTGTCCAGTCCCAGGATATAATCCTGATCCAGTGTCTTGGTTCCCTCTTTCCAGTCTTTGATAGAGGTGTAAATAGACTCGCCTACATTCTTTAAGCTGGAAGAAAGCACATTGGCTGCCAGCTCAGGGTCAGACTCCTTTAACTCGCCATACAGATCCTGGTCGCAGGCAATGAGGTACTTGTCAGACTTCTGTGCAGCTGTTACCGCTCCTAAAATAGACTGGGAAGCAGGTGCATATACAATCTGAGCGCCCTGGTTGTACAGCTGTGTGGTCATCTCCATACACTTGGAAACGTCCTCAAAGGAACCAACATAAGAGGTAACTACCTTAATTTCAGGGTCTACATACTTAACACCCTCCAGATAGCCTACCAGGAAATCGTTGATATTGGCTGCATCCATAGATCCTACAAAGCCCAGGACCTTCTGAGAAGCATCGATCTTCGCATCTCCGGATTCCAGCATCTTGGCCGCAAGTGTGCCGGAAAGGAAAGCGGCCTGATTGGAGTAGTAATTAATACCCATCATATTTCCTTCTGTTACCACATCTCTGTCAACAGAAACGTCGAAGATCAGGTAGTTCTTCTCTGGGAATTCAGCTGCGATATCCTGAGCCAGCTCCTTTACAGACCAGGTTCCAGATACGATCATATCCCAGTCCTGCTCAGAAACATCCAGGTAGTTTCCTTCGTAGCTGGTCTCGTCTCTTCCCATCTCGATGGTTTTAACCTCAGCTCCCATCTCGTCAGCCAGCTTCTGCATACCGCTTGCTGCGGAATCGTTAAATCCCTTATCGCCCAGATTTCCGTTACACAGGTAAACTACCTTTAACGGATCATCGGAAGAAGCCTCTGCCTTTTCCTCTGCTTTTCCCTCTTCCTTGCCCTCAGCATCCTCTGCCTTGGTTTCTTCCGTCTTAGCTGCTTCTGTGGCTCCCTGTCCGGAAGCTCCGCATCCTGAAATCATGGAGGCTGCCATCGCGGCCGCCAGTACGGTACTTACGATTCTTTTTTTCATTTCTTTGTCCTCCTTGGATATATGAATGTATCTTCATAGCGCCGATTCTGCTTAAAGCCGGCGTCTATTTCTTACGTTCCAGTACAAAACGGTACCAGTTGCTGTCCATGCGGTACTTGTGATAACTCAAAGGCTCTTCATTCTGAAACAAAACCTCATCCATAATGATTACAATGGGACATTCCGGTTGATCCACCGCAATCTCCGCCCATTCCACAGCGCTCATGGACACCTGGGAACGCTCTGCCTCCTGGTAAAGCTCTCTCACGGCAAATTCCTTCAGCCGTTCCTCATTATCAATGTCAATCCCTCTTTTTTCCAGCTGCATAATAGGGATAATAGCCACCGAAGATGCTACATAAATATCTCCTGCAAAATATCTGATATCCACCACAACCGCCGTGAATGTCTGTCCATGATATCCCAGCAAATCACCTACCAAACGTCCTCCGTTTTGAACATGGAACGTATATTCTGTTTTTGTAATCTGGTCAACGCAGCATTTAAAGCAGGGGTTTGCGATATGCTGAAATCCCTCCCTGTCCCTGGCAAGCTGTCCCGTAATCATGGTTTTTTTTCCTTGCATCTTATAGATATATCCATCTTCTTCCAACTTGCGCACTGCCATCCGCACTGTACTGCGGCTTACATTCCAATAATCTGCCAGAATATTCTCACCAGGAAGGGTGTCTCCTTCTTTGAGTTTTTCTTCCTGAATAAGTTGGTAAATAATATCATAAATCTGAACATAATAGGGTATATTTAGTTCTGCCAGCTTTGGCATCTCCCGGCAATCCATCATTCGCCTTTCTGGTCTTCTCTTATAATAATCTTCATAGCCTCGATAGCGGTACGGATCGCTCTGTCTTCCACATTTACCTTCTCTGAACCCTCTTTGACCTTTCCGCTCTCATAATTGGTAGCGCTGGCCATGACACAGGAGGTACGGATTCCAAGGGAAGCCCCTACTGCAAAAAGAGGCGCGCATTCCATGCTGGTGGAGGATGCTCCTCCCTTCTTATATGCCTCCCATTTATAGATCAGCTCCGGTCCTACAGGCTTTGTCTGGGGGGAGGTCTGGGTATAGAAGGATGCCTTTGTAATGGTTACTCCTACATCATAAGGAAGACCCAGATTAATGGCTGCCTGCTCAATGGCCTTTAACATCTGGAAGTCCGGCACAGACGGAAATTCCACCGGAAGATAATGATGGCTTACACCTTCCATCTTTACAGCTCCGTTGGGAATCACAATATCTCCAATGGACACCTTGGGTGACACGGAAGCGCAGGTTCCCACACGCATCATGGTATCTGCACCGCATTGATACAGTTCCTCTACAGCAATCGCAGCAGAAGGACCTCCAATTCCGGTACTGGTTACCGCTACATCAACACCATTCAGCTGACCCACAAATGTACGAAATTCCCGGTTATAGGCAATCTCCTTTGGATTTTCAAAGTAAGCGGCAATCTTTTCTGTCCGCTCAGGACTGCCTGGAAGGAATACATACCGGCCAATCTGGCCTTTTTCCAACCCAATGTGCATCATTTTCTTACCCATAATGACTCACTCCTTCAATTATTTATTTTTAATTCTTCTTTTTATTATATCGTCCTGGCTCCATATTCTGAAATACACTAAACAGTCTGCGGACTGCCTTTACAGAATCTACCTGAATGCAAATGGCAATCTCTTCTCTGTCCAAAACTGGAACAAAGCCATCATCTGTGGTGATCATGCCAGAAAATTTCTCTGACTGATACTCTACTCCTGCTCTTACCATTTCATATACACCTAATGAAGGGTCTTCCGCGATCAGCATTGCAAGAGGATCATGAACCACACTGGCATGCGCCATTCCCATAGTTACGCGATGAAACTCAAAGTAGAAGCGAAGTGCTTTTTTGATATACTCAGCAATCGGACGGCACTCCTCTAAACAGTATTCGCACAGGTTATCCACATCTGCCTGCGTGATAAAGGTCTTCATCGTCACATCTAAACCTACGACTGTCAGATTAAACCCTGCCTTAAATACCATATCTGCGGCACGCGCATCCCCATGAATATTCGCTTCTGCATACGGACTTACATTTCCTGGAACCTTATAGCACCCTCCCATAGCAACTACTTTTTTTACCTTCTTCGGAAGAGAAGCATCCTTCTCCAAAGCCATCGCCAAATTCGTCATCCGGCCAGTGGTAATAATGATCAGCTCTCCCTTTAACTCCTGTGCCTTTCGAATAATAAAATCACAGGCAGTCTCATTAATTGGTTCCTGTGTGGTTTCTGGAAGCTCTACGTTGCCAATTCCGTTATCTCCATGAATATAGGCTGGAGCAGAACCAAACACACCATCCAATGATTCATTTGCTCCCACTGCTACCGGAACATCATATCCGCATTTCGCCAGCTGAATCAGTCTCAGGCAGTTATCCGCTGACTGCTCTGCACAGTTATTTCCAAAACAAGTCGTAATACCTTCTACATAAAAATTAGGAGATCTAAGAGCATAGAGAATTGCCAGAGAATCATCAATTCCTGTATCCGCATCAATCAAAATATGTTTCATAAGTAATTCGTTCCTTTCCCCTTCGACTTATATTTATATCTTATAACATGGCTGTCAAGTTGTCAACATATTATGCCATATGTTTTGTATAAAATGCATATATTCTTTCATCCCATATCGAAAAAAATATTTGATATTACCTAAAAATTTTTGTATTCATATTTTTTCAAAAAAACCATTGACAAACAATCGCTCATGCCCTATAATGTTCATCGTATCACACAACAACACATAGACATGCGCCTCTAGCTCAGCTGGTAGAGCAGTAGACTCTTAATCTATTTGTCCAGGGTTCGAGTCCCTGGAGGCGCACTGAGAGGTCTGATTTTGCAGATATTAGAGGCTGCGGGGTCGGACTTTTCTATTGCGAACATATAATTTTATACATTTTCCATTTATCAATGGCATGCAAGCCTTCCCGCATCAAAACAGGCGGGAGGGCTTTTTTTGTCCTTACAGGAGGTTTTATTATGGAACAGAATCAACGTTTTTTGCTGGAAAAGCCGGTTTTTCCTCTTCTTGTTTCCATGGCAGTGCCTGTGATGCTGTCCATGCTGATCAATTCTCTCTATAACGTTGTAGACAGTATCTGGGTATCGAGACTGGGCACAGATGCCATCACTGCCGTTTCACTGGCCTTTCCTCTTCAGAATATCATCATGGCTCTTGGAGTGGGCCTGGGCGTAGGTGTCAGCTCCTTAATTTCCATGAGTCTTGGAGCAGGAAACAGGAACAAGGCCGATCATCTGGCATCTGCCGGCCTCTCTCTGGCCCTGATACACTGTCTGTTATTTATTGCTCTGGGCATTTTTATTACAAGACCATTTCTTGGGATGTTTACAGATAATCCCCAAATATTCGAATGGGCCTACAGCTATACGTTCATTGTGCTCTGTCTCTCTTCCGGTCAAGTTCTGCAAATGTACATGGAAAAACTCTTTCAGGGTGTAGGGCGGATGAAAACCACCATGTTTCTCATGGCAAGCGGCTGTCTGATCAACATTGTTTTAGATCCGATCCTTATTTTCGGCTGGTTCGGCGCTCCCGCCATGGGTGTATCCGGCGCTGCCGTTGCAACAGTGATCGGCCAGTTTGGGGCGTTGCTTCTATATATTCTTGTGTATTTAAAAACCAATCTGGGCGTATCCATTCGGCCCAGACTTATGAATCTGAACCGCGAACTGATTCGTTCTATTTATAGTATTGCAATTCCATCCAGTCTGCTTTTAGCCATGCCTTCCCTGTTAACCGGCATTTTAAATGGAATCCTGACTACCTTTGGAAGCGTCTATGTAGCAGCCTTTGGACTGTATTTTAAACTCCAAACCTTTGTAAACCTTCCCTGCAACGGCCTTCTCCAGGGAATGCGTCCCATTATCGGGTATAACTATGGAGCCGAACGCCATGACAGGGTCCGCAGTACCATTCGCTGCAGCCTTGGCCTGGTAACCGTTGTTACACTCACCGGAACAATTGCATCCATTTTCTTTCCCGGCCCGATTCTGCGTATTTTTGATGCAGATCCGGAGCTGATGCAGTATGGGACAGAAGCCCTGCGCATGATCGGCCCCAGTTTTTTGATTTCCTCTGTGGCTTTCATAGCAGCCGGAGTTTTTGAGGCTCTGGGACAGGGACGCCCTTCCCTGATCATCTCCCTTCTGCGCCAGCTTGTAATCATTGTTCCTCTGGGATGGATTCTCTCACGCTTTATGGGACCCGCAGGCATCTGGATCTCCTTCCCCATAGCAGAGCTTATAGCCGCAGTGATTGCCTGGAAAATGATGGGGAAAATTTATGCGGATCATCCTGAAAATACACATTAACTCATTAACATAAACTCTAAAAAACAAACTCCGCACAGCAATTACGATCATAAACCGATCATTTGCAGTGCGGCGTCCTGTTTTTATCTTATACTTTATTCTGTTTCCCATGTCATATCCATCAGATACTCAAATAGAATAAGAACTCTTGCATAAAAATAATTAGCTGTAAGATTCCGATCATCTAATATTTTATCATCCAAAAGTACAAATGATAATTCTGCCATATCAGCAATCATAGAATGGGTTCCTCCCGTAAAAGCCACCACATCAATTCCATGTGCGCAGGCATCCCGGACAGGCTTAATAATCGTGTCTGTTGTGCCGCTTTTGCTAATAGCAATTACCATTCCTGCCGAAAGGGCATTTCCCTCATATACCTCATAATTATTCGATCCAATGGCACAGTAACCCATAACCAGAAGCTTGCGCACAAAAAAATCCCTTAAGGGGGCACAGAATCCGGTACCTGTAATCAAAATGGGATTATGTCTGTGTTTTTTCAGAAGTTCCGGAAAACGATTCATTTTTTCAAATGGTATCTCTCCGATAAAAGCTGTAATATCTGACTCATGATTCTTATTATTTATCTCATTCTGTACCAGAAATCCCAGTCGATATACCATATCCGTATAACCAGTATATCCCATCTTTTTACTCAGACGGATCAGTGCTGCCGGCGAAACGTAATTCCGTGCTGCAAACTCCCTTACGCTGTACTGTATATTCTGGTCTGCCGCCTCTAAAAGCGACTGAAACATCTGCTGTTCACTTTCATTTAAATGATATTGTTCTGCCAGCTTATAAATATCGTGTTTCATCTCTCATTCCCTCTATTTTATCCCAAACCCATATTTTGTGTAATTTTCACTGAAATTATACGATACTCTGTCCATCTGCGCAACCAATTCTCATTACATCCGATTTCATTAATGAAACATGTTTCAATCTATATGAATATGTTTAAAACTATCACAAAATAGTAGATTTTTTTATTCAAAATGATATAATTCAAACATCGAAACGGAATGGCGCCTTCCGACAGAAAACGAATGAAAAAGGAGAATGAATCATGAAAGCAAAAGTTATGAACGCCATGCAGAGCTTTTCCAAAGCTTTGATGGGCCCTGTTCTGTTCTTACCTATTGCCGGTATGCTCCAGGCTCTGTCTTCTGTAATGTGCAACACAGCATTTGTATCAGAGGGGGGTATCTTATATACAGCTGGAAAATTTATCAATGGCGGAGTCAGCGCAGTAATCGGCAATCTTGGAATCCTGTTCTGTGTAGGCGTCTCAATGAGTCTTGCAAAAAAGAAAAAAGCGGATGCCGCATTCGTATCACTTGTCAGTTATCTGATCTGGCTTGCAGCCAACTCTCGCTGGCTCAGTGTTGCGGGACTGATGGCGGAAGGTGATACTGCCAGCGCACTCTACGGTACAGGCCAGACGATCTGTCTTGGCTACCATGTAACAGACATGGGCGTATTCCTGGGCATGATCCTGGGCGTAATCGTAGCCTTAGTCCACAACCGCTTTATTGACACTGAATTTAAGGGTGCCATGGCTATGTATGGAAACAGCAAGTTCGTATTTATCGTGCTTCTTCCCATTGTATTAGTGCTGGCACTGGCAGCTGCCTATATCTGGCCTGTTGCAGCTGCAGCAATCAATGCCCTCACAGGCATTATGGCAGGCGCTGGCGCATTTGGAGTATTCCTGTATGGATTTTTAAACCGTATTCTGATCCCTACCGGCCTCCATCATCTGGTATGGTCTCCCTTCCTCTATTCCGCAATCGGAGACAGCATGATCATTGGCGGAGAGCAGATCGTAGGCGCAAAGCCTGTTTTCCTGGCTCTTCTTAGCGACCCTGCTGTTGCTTCCATGCCCGACTCTGCCCGATTCTTAACCTATGGACTTATGAAGACCTTTGGCGTCATCGGTGTTGCTCTGGCTTTCATCGCTACTGCCAAAAAAGAGAAAAAGGCCGCCACAAAGGCTCAGGTTATCCCGGCCACACTTACTGCCTCTTTAGTAGGCGTAACAGAGCCACTGGAGTTTACCTTCCTGTTTGCAGCTCCCATGCTGTGGGTCATCTACTCTGTCATGGACGGACTGTTCCAGATGATCGTATATCTGTTAAATGTCCGTGTCTGTGCTACCAACGGCATTATCGACTTCCTTGTACTGAACCTTCCGGCAGGAATCGGACGGACACACTGGCCTATGTATGTAGTTGCAGGTCTGATTGAGATCGTTGTAATGTATTTCCTCTTCCGTTTCCTGATCGTGAAATTCAACCTGAAAACACCGGGACGCGAAGACGGCGAGGATGTAATCGACCTGGCTGCCAATGCAGCAGCAGTAAAATCCCAGATCCGCTCCGGAAATAAAGCAGAAGCAAAGAAAGAAGCTGATGCTGAAACCGCAGCCCGCATCATCGAGGGACTGGGCGGACCTGACAATATTGAAAATATCGGAAACTGCATGACCCGTCTGCGCGTAGAGGTAAAAGACGCCTCTGTTGTAAAGGATAAAGAATGGTTTGCCCCAACAGGAGCAGCTGGTCTTGTTGTAAAAGGAAATAATATACAAATTATCTATGGCCCTGTTGTCAGCAAAAAACGTTCCATCGTCGAAAAAGCCCTTGGACGTGAAGAATAACTCACTTGTAATCACTCAGGAGGTATATAATGAAAACATTTAAACTTGTCATCGCCGGAGGCGGCAGCACCTACACTCCGGGAATCGTCAAAAGTCTTCTGGTACAGAAAGACCGTTTTAAACTCAATGAGCTGGTTCTCTATGATAACAATGCCAAACGTCAGGAAGACGTGGGCGTTATCGTCCGCCATGTAGTAGAGATGTTTGATCCGGATGTAAAATTGACTCTTACCACAGACCCGGAAACCGCCATGACAGATGCAGATTTTATCTTTGCACAGATGCGTGTAGGACTGTACGCCATGCGCGAACAGGATGAGAAGATTCCGTTAAGATACGGCGTAGTAGGCCAGGAAACCTGCGGCCCCGGCGGTCTTGCTTACGGCCTGCGTACCATTTACCCTATGGTAGAACTGATTGACTACTGCGAAAAGTATGCAAAGCCTACTTACTGGATCGTTAACTACTCTAATCCGGCTGCGATTGTGGCAAAAGCCACCTTCCGCCTGCGTCCTCATGCCCGCATCCTGAATATCTGCGATATGCCTGTGGCAATCGAGAGAAACATGGCTGAGATTCTGGGCTGTGACCGCCATGATCTGGAAGTAGAC
Organism: Clostridium sp. AT4; assembly: GCF_001517625.2. Classification (GTDB taxonomy): domain Bacteria; phylum Bacillota; class Clostridia; order Lachnospirales; family Lachnospiraceae; genus Enterocloster. The sequence goes on from NZ_LN999827.1 coordinate 606,937, forward strand.
TATTTCGGCCTGAACCATTTCGGATGGTTCACCAAAGTGCGCCTCAATGGAACCGACGTAACAGAGGAATTAAAGTCCTATGTGGCAGAAAACGGATATATGCCCAAAAATGAAAAGAGCGATGTAATGCACAGTGATCCCTCCTGGCTTCATACATATGCCAATTCCAGACATATCTGCTCTGCATTCCATGATTATCTGCCAAATACCTATATGCAGTATTATCTTCTGGGCGATGAAGTGGTTGAAAGCAGCAATCCCAACCACACCCGCGCCAACGAGGTAATGGAAGGCCGCGAAAAAAGGATTTTTGATGCAGTAGCAGATTACCGCGCAGGAAAAGAAGTCGATCTGACCAAATTCTTTGGCGGCGTACACGGCGAATTTATCGTAGACGTAGCAATGAGCCTGGCCTTCGACCTGCGCAAGCGCTACCTTGTAATGGTAGAAAACAGGGGGGCGATTGAGAATCTGCCTGACGATGCCATGGTTGAAATTCCTGCCTATATTACAGACCGCGGAGCTGAACCTGTGCGTGTAGGTGAGATTCCTACCTTCTATAAGGGTCTGATCGAGCAGCAGGAAGCAGTTGAAAAGCTGGTAGTTGAGGCAGCCATCGAGCATTCCTACGAAAAAGCATTGATGGCATTTACCCTCTCAAAAACTGTCCCCAGCCTTCTGGTTGCCAAAAAGATCCTGGATGACATGATCGAAGCCAACAAAGAATTCTGGCCTGAGCTTCATTAAATCCTTTATACATTCAAACAAAAGCCATACCAAACCCGCCCGTATCCCGGCAAATGTTTGATATGGCTTTTTTCATAAAGTTTCAACATTGACAACTCTCCTATTACATGATATAAAATAGGTAGTTTATGCGTCTTTTTAATAACGTATGCAGCCCTTAGTGATTTATAAAGGCGCGTTTAAAGGTCGGACTCTGCAGATCGTCAGCAAGCTGCGAAGTCGGGCTTTTTCTTTTATGTGAATCAAAACCATACCCATCCCAAAGGAGGACTTCCCGATATGAAATATCTTCACCGCCTGACCGGCATTCTGATGGCATTCTGCCTGATGATCGTCCTGTTTATCACCTCCATAGAAGCTGTCGTATACTGGACACCCGGATATTTTGAAAAAGAATACACAAAATATGAGGTACTTAAGGATCTTCCTGCCATGACCGTGGAAGATCTGTTAGAAGTAACGGATGAGATGATGGATTATCTGCGGGGAGACCGTGAAGATCTTCATGTGATGACCGTCATGGACGGACAGGAGCGGGAGTTTTTCAATGCCAGAGAAATCGCCCATATGGAGGATGTTCAGGGACTGTTTCTGGCAGCCATCTCCATCCGGAGGGTATGTCTGGTTCTGTGTGCCTCTGCCCTTGTCTTTATGGCAGTTACAAAGGCTGATATGAAACGCCTTCTTCCTCCTTCCGTCTGCCTGGGAACCGGGCTGTTTTTCGGTCTGATCGCGGCCCTGGCTGCCATCATCTCCACCGATTTTACAAAATATTTTATTATGTTCCACCATATTTTCTTTAGCAACGATCTGTGGATCCTGGATCCGTCCACCGATATGCTGATCAATATTGTGCCTGAAGGCTTTTTTATGGACACAGCCGGACGGATTGCATTTACCTTTGGCAGCCTGTCTCTTATCCTGTTTGCAGTCTGTCTGGCTTTAACTCTGAAACACAAGCACCGCCCATAGGAGTGTAACGTATGAAACGACTTTTTCCCTTTTTTATATGCCTTAACCTGATTCTGGGCTTTACGCCTATTACAGCTGCGGCAGCCGTTCCCTGGCCCACCGGCGTTTCCATTGAAGCAGACGGCGGTATCCTGATGGATGCTGACACTGGAAGCATTCTATATGGAAAAAATGAAAATCAGGCCTATTATCCGGCCAGTATCACCAAAATCCTCACAGCGCTGATCGTACTGGAGGAATGTGAGCTGGATGAAATGGTTACTTTCTCCCATGATGACGTGTACAATGTAGAGGCAGGAAGCAGCTCCGCAGGAATTGACGAGGGCGATGTGCTGACCGTCCGCGACTGCCTCTATGCTCTGCTTTTAGCCTCTGCCAATGAGAGCGCCAATGCTCTGGCCTGTCATGTAAGCGGTTCCAGAGAAGCTTTTGCAGAGCTCATGAATCAAAAAGCCAGGAGCCTGGGCTGTACAGGAAGTAATTTTGCCAATCCCAGCGGCTTAAATGACGAAAATCACTACACCACAGCTCACGACATGGCGCTGATCACACAGGAAGCCATCAAAAATCCTGATTTTGTGGAAATCAGTGGCACACGCAGCTACCAGATGGCGCCTACCAAAAAAAATGCTGAGGGCGGCTATGTTGCCAACCACCATAACATGGTAAAACAAAATACATCTGTTACCTATCCGGGAGCCTTTGCCGGAAAAACAGGATACACCTCCCTGGCAGGAAATACCCTGGTAACCTGTGCCGAACGTGACGGTATTACTCTGATTGCTGTTGTTCTGAACGGCCATCAGTCTCATTACCGGGATACAAAAGCTCTTTTCGACTTTGGTTTTTCCAATTTTCAGTCCTTAAAGGCCGCAGACCACGAAACCACCTACCGCTCTCTGGAAAATGACATGACCATTGCAGGAATGACCGCAAAGGACAGCATTTCCCTGTCCCTTGATCCAGACAGCCGGGTAATCCTTCCCAGGGAAGCCGTATTTTCCGATCTGACTCCCAGTCTGTCCTACGAACTCGGCCAGGATGCTCCAAAACATGCCATTGCCCGCATTTCCTATACCTATGAGGATCATGAAACAGGACAGGTATATTTGTGCACAACGGCTCAGGTTAACCGGATAAGTGCGCCGGATACGGTCATTTCTTCAGACGCCGCTCTCTCTGAGTCTTCTGATGCAGCCAATCTTTCGACGGCTCCATCGAAAGCATCGGTTCCATCTGAAACAGAGTCCCCCGATCCTGTCCTACAGATCCAAAGGCGCTCTGCACAGCCGGATGCTGCAGGTACGGAAGACAAAGGCACACTTTTTGGCCTTCCCCTGTGGCTGGCAGTCTCTCTTGCCGGCGGTTTTGCTGTTATTCTCGGCGCAGGAATCTTCCTCTTTCTTCATAACAGGCAGAAAGAACAGGAGGATCTGATGCGCCGCCGGCAGAGACGCTTAGAACGGTTAGAAGATATGGGCTTCTCCTCCTCGGATTTTGATCAGATGCTGTCCAAAAAGAGAAGCTCTATACCCTCCTACCGCCCCCGCAGGCGGATAAAAGGGCGCTCGTTCCGAAAAAACCGCCGCAGATAGCCTGTAAACTTTACTACACTGAGATAAGGACTTCCGACCATGCTTCACTCCCATTCCCCTCTCCCCAGAGAACCATTTCATCTGAAACAGTCTGTTGTGGAAACCGTACGGACCCTTCCTACCACCATCATTTATATGGCAGCAGCAACTCTGGTTTCCAGCCTGATGTTTCATTTCACAGACAATCTGATCAATGTATCCATTGTCTATATCCTTGCTATCATCCTTCATGCCCGCGCTACCAGCTGCTACGGCGCAGGCATTATCGCTTCCCTGTACAGTGTCTTTTGGGTAAATTATGCCTTCTCTGTGCCCTACATGAAGCTGAATTTTACTCTCAGCGGCTATCCCCTTACCTTTTTCGGGATGGCATTTATCTCCTGTTTTACCAGCAGCATCTGCATCATGATTTCCCGCCAGACAAATCTGATCCGTGAGCAGGACAAAAAACTGATGAATGCAGAAAAAGAAACCATGAGGGCTAACCTTCTGAGGGCTGTGTCCCACGATCTGAGAACGCCTCTTACCACAATCATAGGCTCCAGCGTTGCCTGTCTCGAACAGCAAAATACCATGACAGCGGAGGAACAGCGTCAACTGATTTCAAATATTGAAGAGGATGCTCAATGGCTCTTAAATATGGTCGAAAATCTCCTGTCCGTTACCCGGATTCAGGATACGGACGGTGCACCTGCTGTGGTAAAAACTGAAGAGCCCTTGGAGGAAGTCATTTCTGAGGCAGTCCAGCGATTTCGCAAGCGCTTTCCCTTGGCTGTGGTTCATGTAAGTGTTCCCGATGCCCTTATTATGGTTCCCATGGATGCAAAGCTCATTGAACAGGTCATCAATAACCTGCTTGAAAATGCCGCCTTCCACGGAAACAGCCAGGAGCCCATCGAATTGACAGCTGCCATTCATGATAAAATCCTTTCTGTCACGATCAAAGACTATGGAAACGGCATTGATCCCGACCGTTTTCCCACACTCTTTGACGGCGGAGGCGCCTGCTCTAACCCCAAGGGTGACGGCCACAAAGGGATGGGAATCGGACTTTCGATCTGTAAAACCATTATAAATGCACATGGCGGCTCCATTGAGGCTGCCAACCATTCTAAAGGCGCCATGTTTACTTTCACACTACCTGATTGGAGGGAATACTGATATGTCAACAAAAGCAACCATTGTTATCATTGAAGATGAAAAAAATATCTGCAGCTTCATCAGCCGTATATTGGAACCCGAAGGCTACCGTGTTATCACATCTAACACCGGAAGGGACGGACTGCAGCACATCAATTCAAACCATCCTGATCTGATTCTTCTGGATCTTGGACTTCCTGATATGGATGGACTGGATATTATCCAGAATGTGCGTATCTGGAGTACTACCCCTATCATTGTCATTTCTGCCCGTACCATGGAAAACAGCAAAGTAACAGCACTGGATATGGGCGCTGATGACTATTTAACCAAACCCTTTGGAACCGGAGAGCTCTTAGCCAGGATCCGTACTGCCCTGCGCCATGCCCAAAGAAGCCATACTCATACATCCCATCTGTATGAAGTCGGCGATCTCTCGATTGATTTTGAACGCCGTCTGGTAAAAGTAAAGGGTCAGGAAGTACACCTGACCCAGATTGAATATAAGCTGGTTTGTCTGCTGGCTCAAAATGCGGGCCGTGTTATGACCTACGAATCCATTATCACCAAAATATGGGGGCCTTATGCGGACAATGATAATCAAATCCTGCGTGTCAACATGGCCCATATCCGCCGCAAGCTGGAAGAAAATCCCGCAGAACCCCAATACATATTTACAGAAATTGGCGTAGGATACCGGATGCGGGAGGAATAGTCTTTCCGTTTCCGCAAACGTGATAACTATTTTCCTTACTTCTATAAAAAGTCTGCCCATCACTTCTTAGGCAGACTTTTTCTCTTTCTCTTATTATCTTCCCGTTTCTGAACCAGCAGTTCCAGCTCCTCTTCCGAAGCAGCCTTAACCGTCTTTACTCCATAGTAAAGCTCCCGCTCTGACTTCTTTACCCGGATCTTTCCCTTCATATATCCATGCTCCGGGCAAATCCCCATAGCAAAATAAAACCGCTGTCCGTAAGAAAACCAACGGATCTTTTTTCTGAGCATCCGCCGGCATTTGATGCATACCAAATCACTGACCTCCTTATTCTTGATCAGCTCCTCTTTTGTCTCAAACTCTGCAGAAACAAATTTAGAATATTCCGGGAAAGACAGCCGATAGCTCTTTCCAGATTCAGGCAGCTGATAATAGTCCACAGACACATATGGTCCAAACCACTCCATATCTATTTTCCCAAAAATCTCTGCCGTATAGAGGGCGTCATTGAATGCCCGATGAAATCCTCCCTCATCTGCCAAATCCTGCTCGCAAACTGCCTGATCCAAAGCTGCCCTGCTTTTGCCATCTCCATACTCCAGAGAATACAGCTTCTGTATATCGTAATACAACAGCGGTCTCTCAAAGGGAATTTCCATCCCATAGTAGGCAATATTCCGCTCCAGCTCTGTCAGATCCATAGGCCCCCAGGAGCAGAAACGGTATTCCTCCGGTCCGCACCATTCTAAAAACTCCCGGATTACCTGCTCAAAAGGCTGCCCTTCTCTCAGAAGCAGCTCCATCTCCAGCCCCGTTACTTCCTGTATCTTAAAATGAAGCTCCTCATAAACCTGTGGCTTGACCAGGCGGCGAAACTCCCCTATAGGCTTCCGGTTCTGATCCAGCTTCACCGCCCCAATCTCCACAATCTCAAACGGCAGGTACCTGTCTGAGCGCTCCTTCCCCTCGGGACTCTGGTTCCATTCCAGATCAAATACAATATAATTCATTTCCATCATCCTGTCATTTTCTAGTGCGCCTGATGGGACTGTTCAGGCATTTTACTATCTTACCATATGACAGAGGATATGGAAAGGGGGGAAGTTAAAACAAATCCACCCGTTCTGGATCATCAATAATTCTCCACATGGATCTCAAAGTAACCTTGAGGATGATTGCAGGCCGGACATACCTTTGGAGCACTCATTCCAACCATAATATGACCGCAGTTGCGGCATTCCCAAACCTTTACCTCGCTCTTTGCAAATACCTCTGCCAGCTCTACATTTTTAAGCAGTGCTCTGTAACGCTCTTCATGATGTTTCTCAATCTCTGCAACCAGCCGAAATTTAGCGGCCAGCTCCGTAAATCCCTCTTCCTCCGCAGTTTTTGCAAAACCGGCATACATATCTGTCCACTCGTAGTTTTCACCCTCGGCCGCTGATTTTAAATTTTCTGCCGTATCTCCAATACCGTTTAATTCCTTAAACCACAGCTTTGCGTGCTCCCTCTCATTATCTGCTGTTTTCTGGAACAGAGCGGCAATCTGCTCATACCCCTCTTTCTTAGCCACAGAAGCAAAAAAAGTATACTTATTTCTGGCTTCTGATTCTCCTGAAAATGCAGTCCTCAAGTTCTGTTCCGTCTTTGTTCCTGAATACTTATTCATAGCGTTGCTCTCCTTCTTCACAATATTTATGTTCCTATTTTTGCCAGATTCTACTGCATTTATTCCGCATTTTTTATGTTATGATGGATAGCTGAGAGCATGTACAGCAACAAAAAAGGAACCACATTTCTGTGATTCCAAAAGAGGCGACAACCGGAATCGAACCGGTGATAGAGGTGTTGCAGACCTTTGCCTTACCGCTTGGCTATGTCGCCATATTAACTTATATTATTCAATGACCCCAAGGGGATTCGGACCCCTGTTACCGCCGTGAAAGGGCGATGTCTTAACCGCTTGACCATGGGGCCTTAACGCTAATTCACTTGTATATGAAAATAAACTCCCCGAGTAGGACTCGAACCTACGACCCAACGGTTAACAGCCGTTTGCTCTACCGACTGAGCTATCGAGGAATAACTTCTCTCACATATACCTTCAAAACCACATACTGAACAACCAAGCCACAACCGTTTTCCCTAAACCTTCTGGTCAAGCCCTCGACCGATTAGTATCAGTCAGCTCCATGCATTGCTGCACTTCCACCTCTGACCTATCTACCTCGTCGTCTTCAAGGGGTCTTACTCTTGCGATGGGATATCTCATCTTGAGGGGGGCTTCACGCTTAGATGCCTTCAGCGTTTATCCCGTCCAGACTTGGCTACCCTGCCATGGCCTTGGTAGGCCAACAGGTACACCAGCGGTCTGTCCATCCCGGTCCTCTCGTACTAAGGACAGCTCCTCTCAAATATCCTACGCCCGCGCCGGATAGGGACCGAACTGTCTCACGACGTTCTGAACCCAGCTCGCGTACCGCTTTAATGGGCGAACAGCCCAACCCTTGGGACCTGCTACAGCCCCAGGATGCGATGAGCCGACATCGAGGTGCCAAACCACTCCGTCGATGTGAACTCTTGGGAGTGATAAGCCTGTTATCCCCAGGGTAGCTTTTATCCGTTGAGCGATGGCAATCCCACTTTCATACCACCGGATCACTAAGTCCTACTTTCGTACCTGCTCCACCCGTCGGTGTCGCAGTCAAGCTCCCTTATGCCTTTGCACTCTTCTAATGGTTTCCAACCATTATGAGGGAACCTTTGAGCGCCTCCGATACCCTTTCGGAGGCGACCGCCCCAGTCAAACTCCCCGCCTGACATTGTCCCCCAGCCAGGTCATGGCTGCAGGTTAGAAATCCAATACCGCAAGGGTGGTATCCCAACAGCGGCTCCTCACAGACTGGCGTCCATGATTCAAAGCCTCCCACCTATCCTGTACATGCAGTACCGAATCCCAGTATCAAGCTGGAGTAAAGCTCCATGGGGTCTTTCCGTCCTGGCGCGGGTAACCAGCATCTTCACTGGTATTTCAATTTCACCGGGTGCATTGTTGAGACAGCGCTCAAATCATTACGCCTTTCGTGCGGGTCGGAACTTACCCGACAAGGAATTTCGCTACCTTAGGACCGTTATAGTTACGGCCGCCGTTTACTGGGGCTTCAATTCAAAGCTTCGATTGCTCTAACCTCTCCTCTTAACCTTCCAGCACCGGGCAGGCGTCAGCCCATATACCTCACCTTACGGTTTTGCATAGACCTGTGTTTTTGCTAAACAGTTGCTTGAGCCTATTCTCTGCGGCCTGGTTTCCCAGGCACCCTTTCTCCCGAAGTTACAGGGTCATTTTGCCGAGTTCCTTAACAATGCTTCTCCCGCCGGCCTTAGGATTCTCTCCTCATCTACCTGTGTCGGTTTACGGTACGGGCACGTATCACACAATAGCGGCTTTTCTTGACAGCCGGAATCGCACACTTCGCTACTTCTGTTCGCTCCGCATCACAGCTTCGGATTGCCAGACGGATTTGCCTGCCTGACTCCTACCCTGCTTGCCCCGGTCTTCCCATTCCCGGGATGTGCTGTCCTTCTGTGTCCCCACAGTTCTGATGATACGCGGTACAGGAATCTCAACCTGTTGTCCATCGGCTACGCTTTTCAGCCTCGCCTTAGGCCCCGACTTACCCAGAGCAGATCAGCTTTACTCTGGAAACCTTGGATATTCGGCCTGGAGGATTCCCACCTCCATCTCGCTACTCATTCCGGCATTCTCTCTTCTTAAAAGTCCACAGCTCCTTGCCGGTACTGCTTCGCCCCTTTAAGAATGCTCCTCTACCAACGATCTCTCGTTCCTAAGCTTCGGTGTTGTGTTTCAGCCCCGGACATTTTCGGCGCAGGACCTCTCGACCAGTGAGCTATTACGCACTCTTTGAATGTGTGGCTGCTTCTAAGCCAACATCCTGGTTGTCTCTGAAATCCCACATCCTTTTCCACTTAACACACACTTTGGGACCTTAGCTGTAGGTCTGGGCTCTTTCCCTTTCGACTGCCCAACTTATCTCGTGCAGTCTGACTCCCGTACATCATTTATGCGGCATTCGGAGTTTGATATCCCTTGGTAAGCTTTGACGCCCCCTTAGGAATTCAGTGCTCTACCTCCGCTAAACTAATACGAGGCTAGCCCTAAAGCTATTTCGAGGAGAACCAGCTATCTCCGGGTTCGATTGGAATTTCTCCCCTATCCACACCTCATTCCCACCCTTTTCAACGGATGTGGATCCGGTCCTCCACGGAATTTTACTTCCGCTTCAACCTGGACATGGATAGGTCACCCGGTTTCGGGTCTGCCTGCGCTGACTTTACGCCCATTTGAGACTTGGTTTCCCTTCGGCTCCACGGCTTTACCGCTTAACCTTGCCAGCGCCGGCAACTCGCCGGACCGTTCTACAAAAAGTACGCGGTCGCACCTTAACGTGCTCCCACAGCTTGTAAACACAGGGTTTCAGGTTCTCTTTCACTCCCCTCCCGGGGTCCTTTTCACCTTTCCTTCACAGTACTATGCGCTATCGGTCACTAAGGAGTATTTAGCCTTGGAGGGTGGTCCCTCCGACTTCCCGCAGGGTTTCTCGTGTCCCGCGGTACTCTGGATCCTGCCGCTGCCTATCGCTTTCATGTACGAGGCTCTCACTCTCTCTGGCCGGGCTTCCCAGCCCGTTCCATTAACGAATCAGCTCACTTATGCAGTCCGTAACCCCAGCATGCACGCACGCTGGTTTAGGCTCCTCCGGTTTCGCTCGCCGCTACTCCCGGAATCGATGTTTCTTTCTTTTCCTCCGGCTACTTAGATGTTTCAGTTCACCGGGTTCCCTCCGCACAGCTATGGATTCACTGTACGGTGACTGAGGGTTGCTCAGCCGGGTTTCCCCATTCAGATATCTCCGGATCAATGGATATTTGCTCCTCCCCGAAGCTTTTCGCAGCTTATCACGTCTTTCATCGGCTCTTAGTGCCAAGGCATCCACCCTGCGCTCTTTATAGCTTGACCAAACGATGTTCGCCTGCGGGTGCGGGCTACTTATCTTTAGATGCATAGCGTTGCATCCTTTGGTTCTAGGTTTACAAATTTGTTGTTTGTTTCCATGCAATCTCTTGCATGGCCTCGGATGTCTTGATATTCGATTGAATATTCAATTCTTTTTGTTCAATATGCGGTTTTCAAGGTACATGTGCGCCTCGCATTCTCATGCTTGGCGAGTGGAGATGGAGAGATTCGAACTCTTGACCCCCTGCTTGCAAGGCAGGTGCTCTCCCAACTGAGCTACACCCCCAC
>NZ_LN999828.1:0-326237 GCF_001517625.2 Clostridium sp. AT4
GTGGGGGTGTAGCTCAGTTGGGAGAGCACCTGCCTTGCAAGCAGGGGGTCAAGAGTTCGAATCTCTCCATCTCCACTCGCCAAGCATGAGAATGCGAGGCGCACATGTACCTTGAAAACCGCATATTGAACAAAAAGAATTGAATATTCAATCGAATATCAAGACATCCGAGGCCATACATGAAAGTGTATGGAAACAAACAACAAATTTGTAAACCTAGAACCAAAGGATGCAACGCTATGCATCTAAAGATAAGTAGCCCGCACCCGCAGGCGAACATCGTTTGGTCAAGCTATAAAGAGCGCAGGGTGGATGCCTTGGCACTAAGAGCCGATGAAAGACGTGATAAGCTGCGAAAAGCTTCGGGGAGGAGCAAATATCCATTGATCCGGAGATATCTGAATGGGGAAACCCGGCTGAGCAACCCTCAGTCACCGTACAGTGAATCCATAGCTGTGCGGAGGGAACCCGGTGAACTGAAACATCTAAGTAGCCGGAGGAAAAGAAAGAAACATCGATTCCGGGAGTAGCGGCGAGCGAAACCGGAGGAGCCTAAACCAGCGTGCGTGCATGCTGGGGTTACGGACTGCATAAGTGAGCTGATTCGTTAATGGAACGGGCTGGGAAGCCCGGCCAGAGAGAGTGAGAGCCTCGTACATGAAAGCGATAGGCAGCGGCAGGATCCAGAGTACCGCGGGACACGAGAAACCCTGCGGGAAGTCGGAGGGACCACCCTCCAAGGCTAAATACTCCTTAGTGACCGATAGCGCATAGTACTGTGAAGGAAAGGTGAAAAGGACCCCGGGAGGGGAGTGAAAGAGAACCTGAAACCCTGTGTTTACAAGCTGTGGGAGCACGTTAAGGTGCGACCGCGTACTTTTTGTAGAACGGTCCGGCGAGTTGCCGGCGCTGGCAAGGTTAAGCGGTAAAGCCGTGGAGCCGAAGGGAAACCAAGTCTCAAATGGGCGTAAAGTCAGCGCAGGCAGACCCGAAACCGGGTGACCTATCCATGTCCAGGTTGAAGCGGAAGTAAAATTCCGTGGAGGACCGGATCCACATCCGTTGAAAAGGGTGGGAATGAGGTGTGGATAGGGGAGAAATTCCAATCGAACCCGGAGATAGCTGGTTCTCCTCGAAATAGCTTTAGGGCTAGCCTCGTATTAGTTTAGCGGAGGTAGAGCACTGAATTCCTAAGGGGGCGTCAAAGCTTACCAAGGGATATCAAACTCCGAATGCCGCATAAATGATGTACGGGAGTCAGACTGCACGAGATAAGTTGGGCAGTCGAAAGGGAAAGAGCCCAGACCTACAGCTAAGGTCCCAAAGTGTGTGTTAAGTGGAAAAGGATGTGGGATTTCAGAGACAACCAGGATGTTGGCTTAGAAGCAGCCACACATTCAAAGAGTGCGTAATAGCTCACTGGTCGAGAGGTCCTGCGCCGAAAATGTCCGGGGCTGAAACACAACACCGAAGCTTAGGAACGAGAGATCGTTGGTAGAGGAGCATTCTTAAAGGGGCGAAGCAGTACCGGCAAGGAGCTGTGGACTTTTAAGAAGAGAGAATGCCGGAATGAGTAGCGAGATGGAGGTGGGAATCCTCCAGGCCGAATATCCAAGGTTTCCAGAGTAAAGCTGATCTGCTCTGGGTAAGTCGGGGCCTAAGGCGAGGCTGAAAAGCGTAGCCGATGGACAACAGGTTGAGATTCCTGTACCGCGTATCATCAGAACTGTGGGGACACAGAAGGACAGCACATCCCGGGAATGGGAAGACCGGGGCAAGCAGGGTAGGAGTCAGGCAGGCAAATCCGTCTGGCAATCCGAAGCTGTGATGCGGAGCGAACAGAAGTAGCGAAGTGTGCGATTCCGGCTGTCAAGAAAAGCCGCTATTGTGTGATACGTGCCCGTACCGTAAACCGACACAGGTAGATGAGGAGAGAATCCTAAGGCCGGCGGGAGAAGCATTGTTAAGGAACTCGGCAAAATGACCCTGTAACTTCGGGAGAAAGGGTGCCTGGGAAACCAGGCCGCAGAGAATAGGCTCAAGCAACTGTTTAGCAAAAACACAGGTCTATGCAAAACCGTAAGGTGAGGTATATGGGCTGACGCCTGCCCGGTGCTGGAAGGTTAAGAGGAGAGGTTAGAGCAATCGAAGCTTTGAATTGAAGCCCCAGTAAACGGCGGCCGTAACTATAACGGTCCTAAGGTAGCGAAATTCCTTGTCGGGTAAGTTCCGACCCGCACGAAAGGCGTAATGATTTGAGCGCTGTCTCAACAATGCACCCGGTGAAATTGAAATACCAGTGAAGATGCTGGTTACCCGCGCCAGGACGGAAAGACCCCATGGAGCTTTACTCCAGCTTGATACTGGGATTCGGTACTGCATGTACAGGATAGGTGGGAGGCTTTGAATCATGGACGCCAGTCTGTGAGGAGCCGCTGTTGGGATACCACCCTTGCGGTATTGGATTTCTAACCTGCAGCCATGACCTGGCTGGGGGACAATGTCAGGCGGGGAGTTTGACTGGGGCGGTCGCCTCCGAAAGGGTATCGGAGGCGCTCAAAGGTTCCCTCATAATGGTTGGAAACCATTAGAAGAGTGCAAAGGCATAAGGGAGCTTGACTGCGACACCGACGGGTGGAGCAGGTACGAAAGTAGGACTTAGTGATCCGGTGGTATGAAAGTGGGATTGCCATCGCTCAACGGATAAAAGCTACCCTGGGGATAACAGGCTTATCACTCCCAAGAGTTCACATCGACGGAGTGGTTTGGCACCTCGATGTCGGCTCATCGCATCCTGGGGCTGTAGCAGGTCCCAAGGGTTGGGCTGTTCGCCCATTAAAGCGGTACGCGAGCTGGGTTCAGAACGTCGTGAGACAGTTCGGTCCCTATCCGGCGCGGGCGTAGGATATTTGAGAGGAGCTGTCCTTAGTACGAGAGGACCGGGATGGACAGACCGCTGGTGTACCTGTTGGCCTACCAAGGCCATGGCAGGGTAGCCAAGTCTGGACGGGATAAACGCTGAAGGCATCTAAGCGTGAAGCCCCCCTCAAGATGAGATATCCCATCGCAAGAGTAAGACCCCTTGAAGACGACGAGGTAGATAGGTCAGAGGTGGAAGTGCAGCAATGCATGGAGCTGACTGATACTAATCGGTCGAGGGCTTGACCAGAAGGTTTAGGGAAAACGGTTGTGGCTTGGTTGTTCAGTATGTGGTTTTGAAGGTATATGTGAAAAATTAAAAATTATGCTTGCAAAAACTGGAAAGATGTAGTATAATAATCCAGTCAGCGTAATTTGTATTCCTCGATAGCTCAGTCGGTAGAGCAAACGGCTGTTAACCGTTGGGTCGTAGGTTCGAGTCCTACTCGGGGAGCTTAGTGGAAGTCATGGCGACTACTACTGAATATGGCCCCATGGTCAAGCGGTTAAGACATCGCCCTTTCACGGCGGTAACACGAGTTCGAATCTCGTTGGGGTCATTTGAACATCATGTTCAAGATATGCCGATGTGGCTCAATTGGCAGAGCAGCTGATTTGTAATCAGCAGGTTATCGGTTCGAGTCCGATCATCGGCTTTACTGCTCAAGCAGTAGATAATTTAAAAGGTATAGTTCCGGACCTTTAGCTCAGTTGGTTAGAGCAACCGGCTCATAACCGGTCGGTCCTGGGTTCAAGTCCCCGAAGGTCCATTCTTCCTAGCTAAAGTTGTAAGAACTATATTAAAACATATGGCCCGGTGGCTCAGCTGGTTAGAGCGCCGCCCTGTCACGGCGGAGGTCGACGGTTCGAACCCGTTCCGGGTCGTTTGCATCTGATAAGATGCATTACAATTTAATACAATTTGGGGTCTTAGCTCAGCTGGGAGAGCATCTGCCTTACAAGCAGAGGGTCATAGGTTCGAGCCCTATAGGCCCCATTTGTGTTTTGCGGGTGTGGTGGAATAGGCAGACACAAGGGACTTAAAATCCCTCGGACTTAACATCCGTGCCGGTTCAAGTCCGGCCACCCGCATTTTTATTCGGTCACACAGGAGAAGGTATCTTGTGCGGCTGTTTTTATATCCGCGGGCATGGCGGAATTGGCAGACGCGCCAGATTTAGGTTCTGGTGTCCAAGACGTGCAGGTTCAAGTCCTGTTGCCCGCATTAAGAAACGTTGTATTGTCATGATTCATGGCGATGCAGCGTTTTTTTCATGCGCTGGATTTCCGATTGTTTTGACCGAATTTACCATCAGTTTTGTGAATATAGGTTTATACGGCACAGCTGAAATGACTACTGTCTTGTCATATGACAAAAAGAGTGCTATAATGCCTGATGTTGTGTGGAATATTTCAGAGGAATGAGCATTATGGAGGAACTCATGTCAATAACAGAAGAAATCAATCATGTAAAAAAGGAAAAGAATGCAGTAATCCTGGCCCATTATTATGTTGCAGATGAGGTGCAGGAGATTGCGGATTATATTGGAGATTCTTACTATTTGAGCAAGGCAGCTCAGAAGACTGCTGCAGATATCATTGTATTTTGCGGAGTGAAATTTATGGGAGAAAGCGCTGCGATTTTGAACCCGGAAAAGAAGGTTCTGATGCCGGATCTGACGGCAGACTGTGCCATGGCCCATATGGTACAGCTGGAAAAAATCCACGAGATGAGAGAAACATATGAGGATCTGGCGGTGGTCTGTTATATCAATTCCACGGCAGAAATTAAGACATATTCGGATGTGTGTGTAACCTCGGCCAATGCGGTGAAAATTGTAAGGAATCTGCCGAATCAGAATATTTTCTTTATTCCGGATGGAAATCTGGGAAGGTATGTGGCAGAACAGGTTCCGGAGAAGCATATCATTTTCAATGACGGTTATTGTCCCATCCATGCGGCTATGTCTGCTGAGGCCGTAAAAAGGGAAAAGGAAAAACATCCGGAAGCCAAATTTCTGGTTCATCCTGAGTGTACCGGGGATTTGCTGAAGCTGGCAGATTACATAGGAAGCACATCGGGGATCATTGATTTTGCAGCAGAGGATGATGGAAAGGAATACATTATCGGTACAGAATCAGGGGTATTGTATGAACTGAAAAAACAGAATCCGGATAAAACGTTTTATACGCTTACAGAAAATCAGATCTGCACAGATATGAAGCTGATTACGCCTGAAAAGGTTCTACAGGTTTTAAAGGAAGAAATCAATGAGGTTAAGGTTCCGGAGAAAGTGAGGATTCAGGCAGGAGCACCGCTGAAAAAAATGCTGATGCTGGCCCGATAATGTGAAATGAAGACAGATATTTTAATCGTAGGAAGCGGCTGTTCAGGTCTTTACTGTGCACTGAACCTTCCGGTAAGCAGACAGATTACGGTGATCACAAAGGCAGGAGCAGAGGAAAATGATTCCTATCTGGCTCAGGGTGGAATGTGTATGCTGAAGGATGAATCCGATTATCAGGGATTTTTTGATGATACAATGAAGGCAGGACATTATGAGAATGATGAAGCCTCCGTAGAGATTATGATTCGTTCCTCCAGGTCTGTAGTGGAGGATCTGCTGCAGTTTGGGGCAGATTTCCAAAAGGATGAGAATGGGGAGCTGGTGTTTACTAGAGAGGGAGCCCATTCAGAGAAAAGGATCATATTTCACAAGGATGTGACAGGAAAAGAGATTACCAGCACACTTTTAGCCCAGGCAAAGAGACGATCCAACATTATGCTGCTGGAGCATACGTCTATGATCGATATTATTGAGGAAAATAATATATGCTATGGGGCTGTGGTTCAGAGACAGGATGGAAGCCTGGAAACCATTGAGGCGGATTACACGGTTATGGCAACAGGAGGGATCGGCGGATTGTACCGACATTCTACCAATTTCCGCCATCTGACAGGAGACGCACTTGCAGTCGCAGTCCGCCACAAAATTGCGCTTAAGGATATTTCTTATGTACAGATTCACCCGACCACACTGTACGCGGATGAGGAGAGGAGTTTCCTGATCTCTGAGTCTGTGCGGGGAGAGGGGGCGGTGCTGCGGGATAAAAACGGAGAGCGCTTTGTCAATGAACTTCTTCCAAGGGATCTGCTGACAAAAGCCATTTTAGAACAGATGGAAAAAGATGGAACAGAGTTTGTCTGGGAGGATCTGCGCACCATACCCGAAAATGAGCTGAACCGCCATTTCCCCAATATTGTTGAACATTGCAGGAAAATAGGCTATGATGTAACAAAGGAATGTATACCAGTAGTTCCGGCTCAGCACTATTTTATGGGAGGAATTAAAGTCAGCCATGAAAGCCGAACGTCCATGGAACAGCTTTATGCGGTAGGCGAGACTGCCTGCAACGGTGTCCATGGAAAAAATCGTCTGGCCAGCAATTCTCTTTTGGAAAGCCTTGTATTTGCAAAGCGGGCGGCTCTTGATATGGCGGAGCATTTGGGAGAGGTAAAAAGAAACAGCCATCTGTTTGAAACATTGGATATGAGCCAGTATAAGGATTTATCCGGATTATATAAAACGTATCACGAATTGGTGAAAAATGAGATTAAAGGAGAAGAAAGATGTACGATCAGGTAACTTTAAAATTAAATGTGGATCCACTGATTTTAAGCGCACTGCGCGAGGATATTACAAGCGAGGATGTGTCGGCAAACAGCATTATGAAAAAGGCTCAGGCCGGAGAGGTGGATCTGATCTGCAAGCAGGATGGCATTATCTGCGGCCTGCAGGTCTTTGAACGTGTATTTGCCCTTTTAGATGAAAGCACAAGAGTTGAGTTTTTTGCAGAGGATGGAGAGGAAGTAAAGAGCGGACAGCTGCTTGCAAAGGTTTACGGCGATATCCGCGTGCTTCTGTGCGGAGAGCGCACGGCTCTCAATTATCTTCAGAGAATGAGCGGCATTGCCACATATACCCATTCAGTAGCAGCATTATTAAAGGGGACTAAGACAAAGCTTCTTGATACAAGAAAGACAACACCGAATAACCGTATTTTTGAGAAATATTCGGTTCGTGTAGGCGGCGGAAATAACCACAGATATAATCTCTCCGACGGCGTACTGCTGAAGGACAACCATATTGGAGCCGCCGGAGGCGTGGCAGAGGCTGTGAAAATGGCAAAGGAGTACGCTCCTTTTGTGCGGAAAATTGAGGTAGAGGTAGAGACTCTGGACATGGTAAAGGAGGCCGTTGAGGCAGGCGCAGATATTATTATGCTGGATAATATGAGCCATGAACAGATGAAAGAGGCCATAGAATATATTGACGGGCGAGCTGAGGTGGAGGTGTCCGGAAATGTGACAAAAGAGAACATTTCACGCCTGACCGATCTTGGTGTGGATTATATTTCCAGCGGAGCATTGACGCATTCTGCACCGATTCTGGATATTTCACTGAAAAATCTTCACGCAGTCTAAAGAAGAGAGGGACAGGAATGAACGGTACAGAAAGACGGGAACAGATTCTGAGTATACTGAAAAACAGCGAAAAACCGGTTCCGGGGGTGGAGCTGGCCAGAATCCTTCATGTGAGCCGTCAGGTAATTGTGCAGGATATGGCGCTTCTGCGTGCCAATGGAGTGGAAATCCTCTCTACGAACCGCGGATATGTGATGGCAGAGGAGCACAGCTGCAGCCGCGTATTTAAGGTGATCCATACGGAGAAGCAGGTTGAAGAGGAACTGAATCTGTATGTGGACTTTGGCGGGAAGGTGGAGGATGTATTCGTATACCACAAGGTTTACGGTGTCATCCGGGCAGATATGAATATCAAATCCAGAATGGATGTAAAGCGGTATCTGCAGGATATTTCTGAGGGAAAATCCACTCAGCTGATGAAGCTCACATCGAATTACCATTATCACACCATTTCTGCCGAGCGTGAGGAGATTCTGGATATGATACAGGAGGAGCTGGAAAAACGGGGGTTTCTGGCAAAGCTTCAGGATTATGAACCGGTGGATTTCTGAAGAACATCAGAAGAAGCTTAGTGTGAAATGTAAAAACTCAAAGTACTTGGGACTAGCCCACGGGCCTGTGGTTTGGTATAATATTCCTATGAATGAAAACACGGAGGAGTTACAGATGAAGGTTTTTGTTAAAAATGGAACGATTGTATCAGAAACGGGGCAGTATCAGGGCGATCTCTGCATAGAAAACGGAGTTATTTCACAGATTGGCACCCATTTAGAGCCGGCGTCGGAAGAAGAAGCCCAGGTGATTGACGCGGCGGGAAAATATGTGCTTCCCGGAGGCGTAGATGTTCATACCCATATGGACCTTTTAGCCGGATCCAGCCGGGCTGTGGATGATTTTTACGATGGCACCGTAGCTGCAGCCTGCGGAGGCACCACCTCTATTGTGGATCATATGGCCTTTGGGCCGGCCGGCTGCCCTCTTCATCATCAGCTGAATGAATATCACGGGCTGGCAGATCATAAGGCAGTGATCGACTATGGGTTTCACGGTACCTGCCAGCATGTGAACGAAGAGATCCTGAACGAGTTAGAGGACATGATGAAGGACGGTGTTCCCAGCGTAAAGGTATATCTGACCTATGATTTTAAGATTGATGACGACGGAGTGCTTCAGGTATTAAAGAAAATGAAGCAGCTGGGGGGCGTGACTGCATTTCACTGTGAAAACCATGCGGTTGTGCAGTTCTTAAGAGGAAAGCTGGTATCAGAGGGCAATACGGCACCCATTTACCACGCCAAGAGCCGCCCCAATCTGGCAGAGGCAGAGGCAGTGCGCCGGGTGCTTTACCTGGCAAAGCTGGCTGGAGATGCGCCGGTGTATATTGTCCACTTATCCTGTAAGGAAAGTCTGGAGGCAGTAAAAGAGGCCAGAGCAGAGGGACAGAAAAACATTTTTGTGGAGACCTGTACACAGTACCTGGTTCTGACAGAGGAGCGGTATCTGGATGAGGATGGATTAAAATATATAATGTCACCGCCTCTGCGCACAAAGGAGGACTGTGAAGCACTGTGGAAGGGCATTGCAGAGGGTGAGATCCAAGCAGTGGCTACGGATCACTGTCCGTTTAATTACAGAAAGGAAAAGCAGCTTGGAAAGGATGACTTTACCAAATGCCCCAATGGAGCGCCGGGAGTGGAAGAACGCATGATCCTTCTGTTTTCCGAGGGTGTTATGACGGGAAAGATCAGTCTGGAAAAGCTGGTGGAAATTGCCTGTACACAGCCTTCAAGAATCTACGGCCTGTATCCGAAAAAAGGCTGCCTGCAGCCCGGAGCGGATGGTGACCTGCTGATTTTAGACCCTTCAAAGGAATGGGTGCTGACTCACAGCCATATGCACAGTGCAGTGGACTATACTGCCTATGAAGGAATGAAGATAAGAGGTTCCATTGAACTGGTAATGCAGAGGGGAAATATAATTGTAAAAGATAACCATTTTTTGGGAAAACAGGGAGACGGCCATTTTATTTTCAGAAAACCGCTTTCGCTGTGTGAATAAGGAAAAATCGGGCGCTGCCGCCATGAAAGGATGGTCTGGTAGCGCTTTTGGCAATTTATTAGGGAGAAAAACGGCTGTTGTCTGAATTTAATATTTTCCAATATTCCTCTTTCATTTCACATGATTTTGTAGTAGTATAGTACACGGCACTATATCTAGTGGTTTTTCCAGATGAGAAAGGAATAAACCGGGGGTGCTTATTATTATGAGATAAAATGACAGATATAAGCGAGGGATCGGGATGAGTGTTGACGTTAAGACAAATGTGATTAAGAGAAATGGGGAAGAGGTAGACTTTAATTCCCAGAAGATCATAAATGCGGTTCACAAAGCAAACGAAGAGGTAGACCGGCTTCATCAGATGAATGACTATCAGATTATCGCCATTGCAGATAATATTGCAAATAAGGTGAATGAATCCACTCATGCAGTGAATGTAGAGGATATTCAGGATATGGTGGAAACCGGGATCATGGCCATGAGAGGCTATGAGGTGGCACAGAAGTATGTACGCTACCGCTATAAGAGAGAGCTGACCCGTAAGTCCAACACTACAGATAACGGGATCCTGTCCCTGTTAGACAATATCAATGAAGAGGTCAATCAGGAGAACTCCAATAAGAATCCGGTTATCAATTCCACTCAGAGAGATTATATGGCAGGAGAGGTGAGCAAGGATTTATCCCGCCGTGTGCTGCTGCCGGAGGAGATCGTGAGAGCCCATGAGGAGGGCATTATCCATTTCCATGATACGGATTATTTTGCACAGAGGGAGCACAACTGTGACCTTATCAATCTGGAGGATATGCTTCAGAACGGCACGGTTATCAGTGAAACGCTGATCGAAAAGCCTCACAGCTTTTTTACGGCCTGCAATGTAACCACACAGATCGTTGCCCAGGTTGCCAGCAACCAGTACGGCGGCCAGTCCTTTACGCTGGCCCATCTGGCTCCCTTTGTGGATATCAGCCGTCAGAAGATCCGTAAAAATGTGATTGAGGAGCGCAAAGAGTGCGGAGAATCCTTAGATGAGGCAATTATCTCAAAGGTAACGGAGCGCAGGCTGAGAGATGAGGTACGCAGCGGAATCCAGACCATTCAGTACCAGCTCATTACCCTGATGACCTGTAATGGACAGGCTCCCTTTGTAACCGTATTTATGTATCTGGATGAGGTGCCTGAGGGACAGACAAGGGATGACCTCGCCATGATCATCGAAGAGGTTCTGGTACAGAGGATGCAGGGTGTGAAAAATGAAAAGGGCGTCTGGATTACGCCTGCATTCCCTAAGCTGATCTATGTGCTGGATGAGGATAACATTTCAGAGGAATCCAAATACTGGGGACTCACAGAGCTGGCTGCAAAATGTACGGCCAAGCGGATGGTTCCGGACTATATTTCTGCAAAAATCATGAAGGAATTAAAACAGGGGGATGTATACCCCTGCATGGGCTGCCGTTCCTTTTTGACCGTTGAGGATTCCCAGAGAAATGCAGACGGAAGCCACAAATACTACGGCCGTTTTAATCAGGGCGTAGTGACGATCAATCTGGTAGATGTGGCCTGTTCCAGCGAGGGCGATATGGATGAATTCTGGAAGATTCTGGATGAACGTCTGGAGCTGTGCCACAGAGCCCTCAGATGCCGTCATGAGCGCCTGCTGGGCACGATTTCCGATGTGGCGCCGATTCTCTGGCAGAACGGCGCTCTGGCCCGCCTGAAAAAGGGAGAAAAGATTGACCGTCTGCTCTTTGACGGCTATTCTACCATTTCTCTGGGCTATGCGGGCCTGTATGAAATGTGTATGAGGATGCTGGGCAAGTCCCATACCGATCCGGAGGCCAGACCCTTTGCACTGAAGGTAATGAAGCGTCTCAATGACAAGTGCAGGGAGTGGAAGGAGGCAGAGCATATCAGCTATTCCGTATACGGTACGCCTATGGAATCCACGACCTATAAGTTTTCTAAGTGCCTCCAGAAGCGTTTCGGAATCATTCCGGGCGTAACGGATAAAAATTATATTACAAACAGCTATCATGTCCATGTGTCGGAGCAGATTGATGCCTTCAGCAAGCTGAAATTTGAGGCAGAGTTCCAAAAGCTGTCGCCGGGCGGTGCGGTAAGCTATGTGGAAGTCCCAAATATGCAGAACAACATTCCGGCTGTTTTATCTGTGATGAAGTTTATTTATAATAACATCATGTATGCGGAGCTGAATACGAAGAGCGATTACTGCGAATGCTGCGGCTATGACGGAGAAATGGCAATCAAGGAGGATGAATCCGGAAAGCTTATCTGGGAGTGCCCCAACTGCGGAAATCAGGATCAGAACCATATGTTTGTAGCCCGCAGAACCTGTGGTTATATTGGAACCCAGTTCTGGAACCAGGGACGGACTCAGGAGATCAGAGACAGGGTGCTTCATCTGTAAGCGTTTTTGGGCCGGTCCGAAAGGAGAGCAGGATGAATTACGGAAATATTAAGGAATGTGATATTGCAAACGGTCCAGGGGTCCGGGTCAGCCTCTTTGTATCCGGCTGCAGGCATCACTGTAAAGGCTGCTTTAATGCAGAAACCTGGGATTTTGGATACGGAAAACCGTTTACAGAGGAAACCGGCAGAGAGATTCTCAGGCTGCTGGAACCGTCCTATATCCAGGGTTTCACCGTTTTGGGCGGAGAACCTTTTGAGCCGGAGAACCAGCCGGCTGTGGCAGAGCTTTTAAAGCAGATCCGAATGGTATATCCGCAGAAGGATATCTGGTGCTACAGCGGTTATCTTTATGATTCAGATATGCAGCCGGGAGGCAGGGTATACACAGAACATACGCAGGAGATTTTAAAATGTCTGGATGTGCTGGTGGACGGTGAATTTGTGGAAGCAGAGAAGGATCTGACCCTGGTATTTCGGGGGAGCAGCAATCAGAGGCTTCTGAAGCTGAAAGACGGAATTGCCTGCGGAAACTGGCCGTAAGTATGAAATTTTTATGAAATAACAGGGGGGCAGCCAAGGCTTTCTTGCATAATTCATCAAATTGAATTATAATGAAAATCAACCTGGCGGCGCCCCTGTATTGTAATCGGTGCTGTCTTTCTGGAAAGGAGAAGCAGTATGAAGAGACGTTTTGGAGTAATGGCAATGGCCGCTGTATTGAGCGCAGCTTTGGCAGTTCCGGCTTATGCGGGTACATGGAAATATGTAAATGACCAGTGGAAGTATCAGCGGAGTGCGAATAAGTTTGCCTACAATGAATGGATTCAGGATAAGGGAAAGTATTATTATCTGGACAATGACGGTTATGTGACAACGGGCTGGCAGCAGATAGAGGGCCAGTGGTATCATATGGACAGCACAGGAGCCATGGAAACCGGCTGGTTTAAAGACAGTGACAGCGGAAAATGGTACTATCTGTATCCAAGCGGTGTAATGGCGGTTAATACAGTAATTGATGGAAGAACCATTGGAACAGACGGAGTGTGGGTACCGGAGGAAGGGGCGGTAGAGCCGTCGGACAGCGTTGATCTGTCTACCCAGCAGTTGGTTCAAAATATGGAAGGAATTTCCACAAAGGGATATTCGATCCTCACATCGGCCAGAACCGGAGGCGGGGAGCGCTGGGATAATGCGGTCCGGCTGAAGGGAAAAGGAAGCCATGTAATCTGCAATACCAACGGCGAATATCGGCTTTTATACGGTTCCTTCGGCCCATCGTCTTCTCAGTTTGACAGCGGCCTTATGGCCAGAGTGACTGTTTATGGGGATAACGATCAGGTACTTTATACCTCTTCGGATATTCATCACAATGAGAAGGTAACCTACTTTGGAGTAGATGTCTCCGGACAGAACCAGATCAGAGTAGAGGTTTCCCTGTCAAAAGATAACGGGTATGATGATCCTGTGATTCTGTTTAATGGGCTGGCTTTATACAAATAGAAACATAAGATAATAAACTGCCGCAGTCAGAAGGCGATTCTTCAGGCATATGTCCTGGATGCGCGTTCTGGCTGCGGCAGTTTTCAGTTTATAGATTTATTTTTCGGCCTTTTTAACAGAGATAACAGTTCCGGTAAACGCATCAACCTCACTTAATTCTCCGGTGTAGGTAACAGTAACCGTGTCACCGTTTTTTACATCAGAGAGCCCTTCAGGCGTTGCGTCAAAGGACAGGACAAAGGATGTGCCCTCGCTGTCGGTTATGTTAAACATAAAATCCTTGATTTCATCAATGGTGCCTGTAATGGATGAGGTCTTGACATCCGTATCAGCGGAGGAGGCTTCAGCAGAAGGAGTGTCTGCGGACTCGGAAACTTGTGTGGAAACGGTTTCTTCTGCGGAAGAAACCGGCTGAGAAGAGGGCTGGGCCCCGCATCCGGTTGCCAAAATAAGGGAAACGGCTGCTGCTGCGAATAAATTTCTTTTTTTCATAATAAACCTCCATAAGTATATGCAATATATTTTTCAGTACATATGCTTAGACGGGAGGCGGGGTGAGAAAGTTGCAGAGAGAAAGTTATTTTTTTATTGTGCATTTTAAACAAAAAAGTGAAAATGTAATGTGAGGGGGGAAGATGGAAAAAACCATATAAAATATAAATTATATGCTCGATTGGAAATTTTAGAACATTAAAAAAATTGTGATAATATACAAAAAATAATGAAATAATGAATGGATATTGACATGAATGATAATGGGTGTTACAATCGTAGCAACTTAATAAATAAAACATTTAACGTTGATGAGCTCAAAAAGCCAGCCGTTTCGGTTGGCTTTTTTGTTTTTTGTGCACAAAGCGTTGAGTGTAGAATTTATCAGATTCAGAAAAGTGTCTGCCGGCAAATCACTTTTTTGAATAAAATGTTTTCGAAAACAAAGCGCAACCAGAAAAATGTAGATTCTGCAGATGCAGAGGAAAGAGGAAATGAACTTATGAAAAAAGAGCTTATTTACCAGCATATTGATCACACATTATTGAAGGCGGTTTCTTCATGGGAAGATATTCATAAATTATGTGAAGAGGCAGTTGCGCATGGAATGGCATCTGTCTGTATTCCGCCATCCTATATCAAGAGAGTACATGAGGTATATGGTGATAAGCTGAATATCTGTACAGTAATTGGTTTCCCCCTGGGATACAATACCACAGAAGTGAAACGGTCAGAAGTGGAGCAGGCAATTGCAGAGGGAGCCAAAGAAGTAGACATGGTTGTAAATCTGGGAGATGTAAAAAATGGAGATTTTGACCGTGTAACAGAAGAAATTGCTACTCTGAAACGTGCAGCAGGAGACAAGATCTTAAAGGTAATTATTGAAACCTGTTATCTGACAGAAGAAGAAAAGATTCGTCTTTGCAGGTGTGTGGCAGACGGAGGAGCAGATTATATCAAGACATCTACCGGATTTGGTACTGCAGGAGCAAAGATTGAAGATATCCGTCTTTTTAAAGAGAATCTTCCAAAAGATGAGGATGTAAAGATGAAGGCAGCCGGAGGCGTGAGAACCAGAGAAGATCTGGAACTGTTTTTAGAAGAGGGATGCGAGCGGATTGGAACCAGTTCTGCAATTAAGATACTGGAAGACGGCGAAAATAATAACGGGGCTTACTAATTAGAGTTCAGATTGAGAAAGGAGAAGGATCATGAAAAAAACGATGAAAAAAATAGGTGCAGCATTATTAGCAGCGATGATGGTTATGTCAGTAACAGGATGTTCTCAGGGCGGTAATACAGCAGGTACTTCAGCTGCAGGAGAAGGTGCTTCCGGTGCGGGTGCTGAGATTGCGATGATTGCAGATGGCGGAAGCATTGATGACCAGGGATTTAACCAGGGAACATATGAAGGCGTAAAACAGTATGGTGAGGAAAAAGGAATTTCCTACAAATATTATAAACCGGTAGAAAAGACAACAGATGCATATTTGTCAGCCATGGAATTGGCAATCGAAGGCGGAGCAAAAATTATTGTAGCACCCGGCTTTCGGTTTACGGAGGCAATGTATGTAGCGCAGGATACATGGCCGGATCTTAAATTTGTTCTTCTGGATGGAGTTCCTTCCAGCAATGGAGATACAAAGATTGGTGAAAATACAGTAGGTATTCAGTATGCAGAGGAACAGGCCGGTTTTCTGGCCGGCTATGCAGCGGTTGTAGAAGGGTACAAAAAACTTGGCTTTATGGGAGGCGTTGCAACTCCGGCAGTTGTACGTTACGGATACGGTTTTATCCAGGGAGCTGAGGCTGCTGCAAAGGAAATGGGTGTGAGTGATGTACAGATGAATTACTATTATACAGGTACATTTGATGCTACTCCAGAAACTCAGACACTGGCAGCAACCTGGTATCAGAATGGAACAGAGATTATTTTTGCATGCGGATCCGGTGTTGGTCAGTCTGTTATGGCAGCAGCTGATGCTTCTGCATCAGGCAAGTCCATTGGCGTAGATATTGACTGGGCAGGAGAATCTGAGACAGTTGTTACTTCTGCTATGAAATCTTTAAGCGGTACAGTATATCAGATGCTGGAGAAGTTCTACAGCGACAGTTTCCCGGGCGGAGAGAACATTATGATGGACGCATCCAACAAGGGTGTGGAACTTCCGATGGAAACCTCCAGATTTGAAACGTTTGATCAGGCTAAGTATGATGAGGTTTATGGAAAACTGGCAGACGGCACATTTAAGCCGCTCCGCGATGTAAATGAAGAGGGAACTTCCTATACACTGGATCAGATTTCTGACGGAACAATCGAGGTAACCGAAGTAAAATAAAGAGTATTCAGCTAGTGGGATGCCGGGAGAATGAATATGGAATATGTAATTGAAATGTTGGGAATCCGAAAGGAATTCCCAGGAATTGTTGCAAATGATAATGTAACACTTCAGCTAAAACGTGGTGAAATTCATGCATTACTGGGAGAGAACGGTGCAGGAAAATCAACATTGATGAGCGTACTGTTTGGTATGTATCAGCCAGAAGCCGGTGAGATACGCAAGAATGGACAGGTTGTACATATAAAGAATCCCAACGACGCAAATAAGCTGGGAATTGGTATGGTTCATCAGCATTTTAAGCTGGTTCATAACTTTACGGTTCTGGAGAATGTAATTCTGGGTGTGGAAACCACCCAGAAGGGGCTTCTGAAAATGGATGAGGCCCGCAAAAAGGTAGTAAGCCTGTCGGAAAAATATGGGCTGAAGATTGATCCAGACGCATTGATTTCTGATATTACAGTAGGTATGCAGCAGAGAGTAGAGATTTTAAAGATGCTGTATCGTGATAATGAAATATTGATTTTTGATGAACCAACCGCTGTTCTGACTCCTCAGGAGATTGATGAACTGATCAAGGTTATGAAGAATCTGGCAGCAGAAGGCAAGTCGATCCTGTTTATTACCCATAAACTCAATGAGATAAAAGAGGCCGCTAACCGCTGTACAGTACTGCGAAAAGGAAGATATGTAGGTACGATTGACGTTGCTTCCACCACCAAAGAAGAAATGTCTGAAATGATGGTGGGAAGAAAAGTAAATTTACAGATTGATAAGGGAGACTATAATCCGGGTGAATGTGTGCTGGCTGTAGAAGACTTAAGCGTAAAGAATCATTTTACAGGAAAGCTGTCTGTCAATCATGTATCGTTTGATGTAAAGGCAGGAGAAATTGTCTGTATTGCAGGAATTGACGGAAACGGACAAAGTGAACTTGTATATGCTCTTACAGGACTGACACCGACTGAGAGCGGATCGATTCACTTGAAAGGTCAGGATTTTACTCACATGAGTATCAGAGAGCGCAATACTCATGGACTTGGACATATCCCGGAAGACCGTCATAAACACGGATTGGTTCTGGACTATGATCTGGCATATAATACAGTACTCCAGAGTTATTTTGAAAAAAAGTTCCAAAATCATGGTTTCTTAAAAGAGCGGGAGATTTACAGCTATGCAGACGGACTGATTCAGTCGTTTGATATCCGCTGCGGACAGGGAGGTAAGACCATCTCCAGAAGTATGTCCGGAGGCAATCAGCAGAAGATCATTATTGCAAGAGAGATTGACCGTAATCCGGATCTTTTAATCGCTGTGCAGCCTACAAGAGGTCTGGATGTAGGTGCGATCGAATACATCCATAAGCAGTTAGTCGCGCAGAAGAAGGCGGGAAAAGGGGTTCTTCTGGTATCCCTGGAACTGGATGAGGTTATGAGTATCAGTGACCGTATTCTGGTAATGTATGAAGGTGAGATCGTTGCCGATTTAAAACCGGAGGATGTAACGGTACAGGAACTGGGACTCTATATGGCAGGGTCCAAAAGGAGGGCATAGAACGTGAAAAGAAAATCTCTTCCATCCGGCGTTTCCAGTTTTCTGGCGTCTGTTATGGCAATTCTTCTGGGAATGCTTGTCGGATTGATTATTTTAGTAGCAAGTAATCCGGCACAGGCAGGTCAGGGCTTTACAGCAATTCTTCTGGGCGGTCTGTCAAACTTAAAGAACATGGGGCAGGTACTGTACTATGCAACACCTTTGATCATGACAGGTTTATCTGTGGGATTTGCCAGTAAGACCGGACTTTTCAATATCGGAGCATCCGGTCAGTTTATCGTCGGGGCATTCGCAGCAGTGTTTGTAGGTGTACGTTTTACATTTTTACCGGGTGC
Source organism: Clostridium sp. AT4 (assembly GCF_001517625.2). Lineage (GTDB taxonomy): Bacteria > Bacillota > Clostridia > Lachnospirales > Lachnospiraceae > Enterocloster. The sequence continues at coordinate 18,120 of NZ_LN999828.1, forward strand.
TCTTCACTGGATCGTAGCTCTTTTAGCAGCGATTCTGGCTGGTGCTTTATGGGGAATGGTTCCTGGTATTTTAAAAGCAACAAGAAACGTAAATGTGGTAATTGGATGTATCATGATGAATTATATTGGAATGTATTCTGTGAATGCTCTGGTGAGTGCGTTCATTTATGATCCGCTGCAGAGTCAGTCTCTTCCGGTAGACGCAGATGCAATTCTTCCAAAGATGGGAATGGATATGATCTTCCGCTATAATAACCGTCCATCCAGTGCTAATGCGGGAATTCTGATTGCAATTCTGTCAGGTGTTGCAATTTGGGTCATCCTCCAAAAGACTGTGTTTGGTTATGAATTGAAAGCCTGCGGCTATAACAGTGAAGCAGGCCGTTATGCAGGTATGAATGAAAAGAAAAATGTGATTTCTTCTATGGCAATTGCAGGTGCTCTGGCTGGTCTGGGCGGCGGTTTGCTTTACCTTGCAGGTTCCGGAAACGGAATTCAGGTAGTAGATACGCTGGCAGCAGAAGGCTTTAACGGTATTCCGGTAGCGCTGCTTGCTATGAATAATCCAATCGGTATTATCTTCTCCGGTATTTTTATCGCATACTTAAAGGTGGGCGGAGATCAGATGCAGCTGTATAATTTCGTTCCTGAGGTTATCGATATTATTATTTCTGTAATTATCTATTTCAGTGCATTTGCGTTGGTATTCAGGGGTGTAGTCAGCAAGGTATTCTCGGGGAAAAAGACGGATACGGCAGATAAGACGGCGTGAAAGGAGAAGTGACATGAGTTTATTATATTTTTTGGTTCAACAAATGATGCTTTTTTCCATCCCGCTGCTGATCGTTGCACTGGGAGGAATGTTCTGTGAGCGAAGCGGTGTTATCAACATTGCTCTGGAGGGCATCATGGTGCTGGGCGGATTTGCCGGGATTCTGTTTATCAATCTGTTTCAAGGTGTACTTCCCGGACAGCCGATTTTGCTGATTGCACTGCTGATTTCTATGGTGACCGGAATGGTGGTATCTCTGGTTCATGCATATGCCTCTGTAAATATGAAGGCAAATCAGAGTATCAGCGGTACAGCAATCAATATGTTCGCTCCGGCATTTGCTATTTTTGTTGCCAGAGTAATCCGCAATGTGCAGCAGATTCCGTTTGAGAATCAGTTCCGAATTGAAAAAGTACCGGTTTTGGGAGATATTCCGGTGATAGGAGGAATGTTTTTCCAGAATGCCTATATTACTACTTATCTGGGAATTCTGATTCTGGTGGTTTCCTGTGTAGTTCTGTATAAAACAAGATTTGGACTTCGTCTGCGTTCCTGTGGTGAACATCCGCAGGCAGCAGCATCTGTGGGAATCAGCGTTTATAAAATGCGTTATATGGGTGTACTGATTTCAGGCGCGTTAGCTGGTATTGGCGGACTGGTATACATCATTCCTACTTCTACCAGTTTCAATGCATCTGTATCAGGATATGGATTCCTGGCCCTGGCTGTTTTGATCTTCGGTCAGTGGAAACCTGGAAAGATCCTTTTAGCAGCTCTGTTTTTTGGTATCATGAAGACCATATCTTCTGCATACTCAGGAATTCCGATTCTTGCAGATTTTGGCATTCCAAGCAGTATTTATAAAATGATTCCATATTTGGCAACCCTGATTGTTCTGGCACTCAATACGAAGGGATCCCAGGCGCCAAAGGCATCCGGTGTTCCTTATGATAAAGGTGCGAGATAACACAGACTGTATTTATGTATTTATATGAACAGGAGGATAATAATATGCCGTTTTTAAATGAGGAAGGAAAACAGTATCATATAAATTGTAAGGAAGGGGATGTGGGTCGTTATGTGCTGCTTCCTGGAGATCCATTCCGTACGGATGTGATCGCATCTATGTTTGATGATGCAAAACTGGTGGCTCACAACAGGGAGTGTAAAACCTGGACTGGAACATTGAACGGAGAAAAGGTATCTGTTACTTCTACTGGTATGGGCAGCCCGTCTACAGCAATCGTAGTAGAAGAACTGATTCGTTGCGGTGCAGATACGTTTATTCGCGTGGGAACTTCCGGGCGTGTGTGTCCCGCCTCCCAGGATATGTCTTTAAATGGTGTGATCAACACTGCAGCAGTACGGGATGAAGGGACAACGATTTCTTACGTTCCTCTGGCTTATCCGGCAGTGGCTGACCGTCATGTAGTAGATGCACTGGCCAGAGCAGCTAAAAAGCTGGGTTATAATTTTGCAGAGGGTATTACCCATTCGAAAGATGCATTTTATGCGGAGATTGAGCCGGATAATATGCCCAACAGCGACTATGTAAAATCCCGCTGGCAGGCGTGGGAACGCTCGAATGTAATGTGTTCTGAGATGGAGGCTGCTGCGATTTTCATCGTTTCTTCCATCAGAAACTGCCGTGCATCTGCCGTTATGGCGTACAAGAAAGTAAACCTCCAGGCTGCGATGGAAACAGCAATTGAGGGTCTGCGGATTTTAATTGAAGAAGACAAGAAGCTGGGGAGGTAACGATGGAACGGTTGCTGATTAAAAATATTCGGTACCTTTATTGTATGGATGAAGAGGATACATTTCTGGAGAATGCAGACATTTATATAGAAGGAAATGTGATCAAAAAAATCGGGACGAAGCTGGATGTGCCTGCTGATGGGGTAAAAGTGATAGACGGAACTGGGAAGCTGGCACTTCCTGGATTTATCAATACCCATCATCATTTTTATCAGAATATTACCAGAAATATTCCGATCATGCAGAAGGGAAATCTTTTGGGCTGGCTTCTTTACTCATACGGAGCATGGGAAAATATGGAAGAAGAGGACGTAAAGGCGGCAGCACGTCTGGCTACAGCAGAGCTCCTGATGACAGGGTGTACCACATCTATGGACTTTATGTATTTCTTCCCCCATGGAAAACATGATTTAATGGATGCAGAATTTGAGGCCGTAAAAGAGCTGGGACTGCGGTTTCACGGATTCCGTGGCTGTATGCCTGTAATGGAGGGAAACCTGCCTGCAGAAATGAAGGAAAGGCTGGGGATTGATGCCGGGAGTCTGGTGGAGTCCTATGATGATATTCTGGATTCATGTGACAGAACCTTCCAAAAATACCATGATGACAGCCGTTTTTCCATGAGCCGCGTAGGCGTAGGCCCTACTACTGTGGTATTTGAGAATCCGGAATTTATGAAAGAATTGAAGAAGATGGCAGATAATCGCGGCGGTTTGTGTCATACTCATCTTCATCCAAGACCAGATGAGATCAAAAAGTGTGGAGAGCTGTATAATTGCAGACCTCATCAGTGGTTGGAGAAAATCGGCTGGATCGATAAAAATGTATCTTTTGCCCATATCAGCCGTCATAATGCAGAAGAACTGGATATTGTAGCGAGAAACGGCGCGTCTGTGACCCAGTCGCCGTCCTGTCATATGAGACTGGGATACCCGATTGCTCCGGCACTGGAAGCGAGAGACCGGGGGATTCCCGTAAGTATCGGTGTAGACGGCGGAGCCAGCAACGACAGCGGAGATATGCTGGGAGAGCTGAGAACCATGCTTTATGTTCACCGGATTGACGGCGGACATCCAGGCTATGGACCAGAGCGGTGGATCAATGCAAAAGAAGTATTTGAGATGGCAACGGTAAACGGTGCAAAATGTCTGAACAGGGATGACATTGGTATGCTGAAAGAGGGGATGGCAGCCGATCTTGTACTGTTTTCCATGATACAGCCGGGGTATGCCGGAGCATTGACAGATCCAAGGGGAGCACTGCTGTACTGTGGAAATAATCATCTGGCAGACACAACCATCGTGAATGGAAATGTGTTAATCGAGAATGGCATATTCCTGGCAGGAGATTTAAATCAGATTGTAGAGGATGCCAATCGTTCAACAGCAAGGATATTAAAGCTTGTGAAGGATAAGACAGGCATTGACTATCGTATGGAGGCGTAGGCGTCATGGAGACAGGCAGAAACAGAACAGAGACAGTGCGGTTTCCTAAGCGGATTGGTATGATCGTTCCTTCCTCTAATACTGTAGTAGAACCAATATGCAGCCGTATTTTTTTCGGTATGGAGGATGTAGTTACCGTTCATTATTCCAGACTGGAGGTCGTAAATGTTTCTCTGGATGATAACTCTACCAGACAATTTGCTGTGGATACGATGCTTCGGGCAGCCGATCAGCTTGCTCAGGCCAAGGTAGATGCGATTATCTGGAACGGAACGGCAGGAAGCTGGCTGGGAATTGAGCGTGACAGAGAGATGTGCCAGAAGATTGAAGAAAAAACCAAGATTCCCATGAGCACAGCGTCTTTGGGGCTGGTAGGAAGTTATCAGGATTTTGATATAAAGCGTCTGCATCTTGTGACACCTTATATTAAAGAAATGAATGACGCAATTATTCGGGAGTATGAGAAGCTGGGGCTTACAGCAGCAGGAGTGACCGGCCTTGGAATCACGGAAAATACAGAGATAGGCAGTGTCACGAAGGAACAGCTGGAGACCCTGTGCTGCAGCACAGGCGCAGGCCATGGCGAGGGGATTGCAGTTGTCTGTACGAACCTGGCTGCTGCCTGGAGAGCGGACTTGATCGAAAAACGGTCAGGAGCGGTTGTGTTTGATTCCGTAACCGCAGCTGTTCGGGAAGCATTGAAGTTGTGTGGGTTAGAAAAATTGTCCTTCCAGGGATGGGGAAAGCTGCTGGACGTATAAGCTAAGATGGAGGAAACAACTATGGCATTAAATATGGAAACAAATTATTGTGGATTCCGCTGTGAAAATCCATTTATTCTGGCTTCTTCTCCCGTTAGTGCGACAGGAGAGATGATCTGCAGAGCATTTGAAGAAGGATGGGCTGGAGCAGTTACAAAAAGCATCTCTTTTCTTCAGGATGAGCTGAATTTAAGCTTGTCTCCCAGAATGCTTCCTATTTCTGCTTCCGGAGCAAAAGGCGTTACCGGCATGGGGAATATCGATTTTGTTATGGACAAGTGTGTAGACGCAGCATTTGCAGACTTTGCGAAAGTGAAGGAACGGTATCCGGAAAAGATGCTGATTATCAGTGTAAAGGCTCAATATGTAGAAGCGGATTGGAAAACGCTGGCCAGAAAGGCCCAGAATGCCGGAGCAGATGCGTTGGAGCTTTGTCTGTCCTGTATTGACAGCGAAGCAGGCGTGATGATCTGCCAGGAGAAAGAGCTGATGCAGCAGGTAATTCGCTGGGTAAAAGAAGAAGTTCAGATTCCAGTGATAGCCAAACTGTCAATTCATGTCAATGATATTGGAAAAATGGCTCTGTATGCGGCTGAAGCCGGAGCAGATGCGGTGACCGGAATCAATTCTATTCATGGAATCGGTCCTCTGAATCCGGAAAGTATGGTACATATTCCAGATATAATGGGACAAAGTGCGCCCATGGGATTGTCTGGAGCGTTCATTAAACCTATGGCTCAGCATTGTATTTATAAAATGGCTCTTGCTGCAAAAGAAAAGCCGTTTGGTATTTCAGCAGTTGGAGGAATCACAGATGGAAAGGATGCATTAGAGTATCTGTGTCTGGGCGCTGACACACTGCAGAGCGCAACAGCAGTTATGTATAAAGGCTATGGCATAATCAGGCAGATGATTTCTTATCTGGAAAAATTTATGATGGAAAAAGGATATCAGTCTCTGGATGAGTTCCGTGGATATTCTTTGAATCACATGGCTTCTGCGGCAAGAAATCTGTCTTTAAAGCAGCAGCTGGTAGCTTTAGTGGATCCAGATAAATGTATTGGGTGCGGGAAATGTGCTGTCTCCTGCAGTGACGGCGGAAAGCAGGCAATTCAGCTGGAGACCAGTCCAAGAAAAGCTTTGGTCTGCACGGAGAAATGTACGGGATGCGGACTTTGCCAAATCGTGTGTCCTACAGGTGCGATTCAGATGGTACCCACAGAGCGATAAGTGAAGGAAAAAGGAGAAAAATGGAATGAGGAAATTCAAGCGAATATTCTTGATCGTTATGGATTCTTTTGGTGCGGGAAATGCTCATGACGCAAAAGCATATGGAGATGAAGGCGCCGATACGATGGGACATATTGCAGAATATGTGGGCCAGTGGAACATTCCAAACCTTCAGAAGCTGGGACTTGCTAATCTCCATCCGCTGAAAGGAGTAGAGCCGGCTGTAAAACCGTTAGGCTACTACGCCTTGCTGAATGAAAAAAGCCGTGGAAAGGACACCATGACCGGACATTGGGAGATGATGGGAATTCAGACTGCAAAACCGTTTGTCACATTTTCAGAGACAGGGTTTCCAGAGGAACTGGTTAAAGAATTAGAACAGCGTACCGGTCATAAAGTGATTGGAAATAAGAATTCCAGTGGAACAGAGATTCTGGATGAACTGGCAGAAGAAGAGATTGCTACCGGTCATATGATCGTATATACTTCAGCTGATTCTGTGCTTCAGATTTGCGGAAATGAAGAAACATTTGATCTGGAAGAACTTTACCGCTGCTGTGAAATTGCCAGAGAAATTACACTTAAAGATGAGTGGAAGGTGGGCCGTGTGATAGCCAGGCCTTATGTGGGAAAGAAACGCGGAGAATTTAAGCGTACCAGTAATCGAAAGGATTATGCTTTAAAGCCTTCCGGAAAAACAGCTTTGGACGCATTGAAGGAGAATGGTCTGTCAGTGATTGCTGTGGGAAAGATCCATGATATTTTTGATGGTGAAGGAATCACACAAACGTATCATTCAGACAGCTCTGTTCATGGAATGCAGCAGACAGCGGATATTATGGAACATAGTGAATTTGAAGGATTATGTTTTGTGAATCTGGTAGATTTTGATGCAGTATGGGGGCATCGCAGAAACCCGGAAGGATATGCAAAAGAAGTGGAGCAGTTTGATGAAAAGCTGGGAGAATTGCTGGAACGGATGGGAGATGAGGATCTGCTGATGATTACGGCAGATCATGGAAATGACCCGACTTATCAGGGAACTGATCATACCAGAGAACAGGTACCGCTGCTTCTTTATGCAAAAGATCTGAAGGGTGCAGGAACATTAAATGAGGCAGATTCTTTTGCGGCAATAGGGGCTACGATTGCAGAAAATTTCAATGTAAGGATGCCGGATGGAACCATTGGAGAATCAATGCTGGATCAGATTCAATAGATCTATTTTAAAAGGTTTAGGAGTGAGTATACAAATAGAGATGCTCACTCCTTTTTATTATGATTTTTCATACATTTGGGACTAGCCGTCACATCAGTGTACTGATACAATACATTTAAGACAAAGACAGTAAAAAGAATGAAAAGATCAGGAGTTTTGAAAGATGCAGTCAAACCATGAAATTGTAGTGCCAAATGAAGATTTACCCTTTAAGATGTTTTTATTTGAAGGGGAGAAGGGGAATTATTTCCGGGATAAGCACTGGCATCGCTCCATTGAAATTTTTATGGTGTTTGAGGGTCATTTAAAATTCTATTTGAATGATTTGGAACAGAAGCTGAATCCAGGTGAGTTTGTTCTGGTGAATTCAAATGAGATACATGCCATTGATTCACCGGAGCCAAACAAAACAGTAGTGATACAGATTCCATTAAAAACATTTTCTGATTACTTTACCGGGGAGCAGTACATTCGATTTACACATGAATCAAAAAAGCAGGATGTTCAGGTCGTGGATCTGATCCGGGAAATGTTTGCTGCATACGGGAAAAAAGAGACGGGATATGATATGCGGGTAAAAAGCGGATATTATATGCTGTTATATCTGCTTGTTTCTGTTTACCGTGAATTGGACGTAAAAGATGAATTGCTGAAACAAAACAGAAAATTAAATAAACTTACTCCCATTACGAATTATATGAAAGAACATTATCAGGAGGAGCTGTCATTGGAAGCGCTGGCTGAGGTGTTTGGATATACTCCTGCATATATTTCAAGAATGTTTCAAAAATATGCAGGCATCAATTATAAGGATTATCTGCAGGGAGTACGTGTAGAATATGCGTTTACGGAACTGAGCCGGACGGAGCATACGGTCAGTGAAGTGGCCTTTCACCATGGATTTCCAAGCAGCAGGGCTTTTGCAAAGGCATTTCAAAAGAAATATGGGATGCTTCCAAGTGAGTATCTGCGGAGAAAAACAGAATCGTCCCATTCATCGGAACAGATATAAAAAAGACAAAAAAGTGCAGTTGTATGGATAAATAAAAGGTCGATAAGATAAAAGGAAGCTGTTATCATGGTCTTAACAGAAAACATTCTAATAAGAAAGGAGACAATGATGCAGATTCAGAATATAAATGAGGAATCATTTAAAAAGTACGGTAAAATTCTGACGGGATATCATGTGGACGGAATCCTGGCAGAAATGGAGCATACGCCTCTGACAAGAGAAGTCATATATGTTCCGTCTGTGGAAGAAATGGAGGCTCTGCCTGATGCAGAGGAGATGAAAAACCGCGGATTTGGCGGCCTTCCAATTCAAATCGGATATTGCAATGGTGATAACAGAAAGCTGAACGGGCTGGAATATCATCGTTCTTCTGAAATTAATATTGCAGTAAACAACCTTGTTCTGCTCCTTGGACGGGAGCAGGATATTGAAGCAGACGGTACATATGACACTTCTCGCGTGGAGGCTTTTTTTGTACTTGCAGGTACGGTGATTGAGGTTTATGCAACAACACTTCACTATGCGCCATGTACGGCAGAGGGTGAAAATGGTTTCCGATGTGTGGTTGTGCTGCCGAAAGGAACGAATACGGAGCTGGATTTTGCAGCAGGGGCAGAGGGAGAGGACAGACTGCTTGCTGCCAAAAACAAATGGCTGATCGCACATGAGGAAGCTGGGATTGTAGGTGCATTCTGCGGCTTAAAGGGTGAAAATGTAACAGTTTAAAATAATAAGAAGGTGGGTACATACAATGAAAAATATGCCAGAATTGAAAATCGGAGTAGTAGCAGTAAGCAGAGATTGTTTTCCGGAGAGTCTATCTGTCAGCAGAAGAGAGGCTTTGATAAAAGCATACAGGGAAAAATATGGGGATAGGGATATTTATGAATGTCCCATTTGTATTGTGGAAAGTGAGATTCATATGGTGCAGGCGCTGGAAGATATCAAGGCTGCTGGCTGCAATGCGCTGGTTGTATATCTTGGAAACTTTGGGCCTGAAATTTCTGAAACACTGCTTGCAAAGCATTTCGACGGACCGAAGATGTTTGTGGCTGCGGCAGAGGAGCGTGGGGACAACTTGATTCAGGGCCGCGGCGATGCTTACTGCGGAATGCTCAATGCAAGCTATAACCTGAAGCTGAGAAATATCAAAGCCTATATTCCGGAGTATCCCATTGGAACCGCCGAAGAATGTGCGGATATGATCGCAGAGTTCCGTCCGGTTGCAAGAGCAGTGATCGCATTGAATGATTTGAAAATTATCAGCTTCGGGCCGCGCCCGTTAAATTTCCTTGCATGCAATGCGCCCATTCAGCAGCTTTACAATTTAGGAGTTGAAATTGAAGAAAATTCAGAGCTGGATCTGTTTGAGGCATTTAACAAGCATGCTGGAGATGAGCGGATCCCGGCGGTTGTGAAGGAAATGGAAGAGGAGCTTGGCGCCGGAAATAAGAAGCCGGAGATCCTTGAAAAGCTGGCACAGTATGAGCTTACCTTAAAGGACTGGATTGAGGAGCACAGAGGGTACCGCAAATATGTGGCAATTGCAGGAAAGTGCTGGCCGGCGTTCCAGACACAGTTTGGATTTGTACCCTGCTATGTAAACAGCCGTCTGACCGCTCAGGGGATCCCGGTATCATGTGAGGTAGATATCTACGGTGCTTTGAGTGAATTGATCGGAACCGTTGTCAGCGAAGATGCGGTAACCCTCCTTGATATCAATAATAATGTGCCGGCAGATATGTATAAAGAAGAAATAGAAGGCAAATTCCCATATACTCATAAAGACACCTTTATGGGATTCCACTGTGGAAATACGCCGTCTGAAAAACTGTCCTTCTGTGAAATGAAATATCAGCTGATCATGGCACGTTCTCTTCCGGAAGAGGTGACACAGGGAACCTTAGAGGGAGATATCGCACCGGGAAATATTACATTCTTCCGTCTGCAGAGCACGGCTGACTGTAAGCTCAGAGCCTATATTGCACAGGGAGAGGTTCTTCCTGTTGCAACACGTTCCTTCGGCTCCATTGGTGTATTTGCAATTCCTGAAATGGGAAGATTTTACCGCCATGTGCTGATTGAAAAGAATTTCCCACATCATGGTGCAGTTGCATTTGGAAACCATGGAAAGGCTTTGTTTGAGGTATTTAAGTATATTGGGGTTCCTGTTGAGGAAATCGGTTATAACCAGCCTGCGGGAGTAAGATATCCTACAGAGAATCCGTGGAAATAAAGGGAGAGAAACATGTTATATATAGGCATTGACCTTGGTACATCAGCAGTGAAACTGCTGCTGATGGATCAGGGCGGAACCATTCATAAAATTGTATCAAAGGAATATCCCCTGTATTTTCCTCATCCCGGCTGGTCCGAGCAGAATCCTCAGGACTGGTTTGAAAAAACTATGGAGGGAATGAAAGAGCTGACAGCAGAGTGTGACAGAACACAGATTGCAGGAATCGGATTTGGCGGCCAGATGCACGGACTGGTGGTTCTGGACGAGATGGATCAGGTGATCCGCCCTGCGATTCTCTGGAATGACGGAAGAACAGCGAAGGAAACAGAGTATCTCAATGAAGTAATCGGAAAAGAAGCATTATCTAAATATACAGCAAATATCGCATTTGCAGGCTTTACCGCACCGAAGCTTCTCTGGATGAAAGCAAATGAGCCGGAAAATTTTGCCCGTATCAGCAAAATTATGCTGCCCAAGGATTATCTGGCATATATGCTTACGGGAATCCATTGTACGGATTATTCTGACGCTTCAGGGATGCTGCTTTTGGATGTGGAGCATAAATGCTGGTCCAGAGAAATGATGGATATTTGCGGAGTGAAAGAAGAACAGCTTCCGCAATTGTTTGAAAGCTATGAAGTGGTTGGTTTATTGAAGAAAGAAATTGCAGACAGGCTGGGGCTTACGGAAGCGGTGAGGGTCGTAGCAGGAGCCGGAGACAATGCAGCGGCTGCTGTGGGGACTGGAACCGTCGGAGAGGGAAAATGCAATATTTCACTTGGAACTTCCGGAACTATTTTCATTTCCAGTAAAAAATTCGGAGTGGATGAACACAATGCACTGCATTCCTTTGCTCATGCAGATGGAAGCTTCCATCTGATGGGATGTATGCTCAGTGCTGCTTCCTGCAATAAGTGGTGGATGGATGAAATTTTAAAGACAACAGAGTATGAAAGAGAGCAGGACAGTATTACAAAACTGGGTGAAAATCATGTTTACTATCTGCCCTATTTGATGGGAGAACGTTCGCCTCACAATGATCCCAAAGCAAGAGCCGCTTTTATCGGAATGACCATGGATACAGCAAGAGAGGACATGACGCAGGCTGTTTTGGAAGGTGTGGCATTTGGACTCAGAGATTCTCTGGAAGTGGCCAGAAGTCTGGGGATTCAGATTGAGCGTACCAAAATCTGCGGCGGCGGGGCAAAGAGTCTGCTGTGGAAGAAAATTATCGCGAATGTAATGAATCTGAAGGTCGATGTGATTGAAAGCGAAGAAGGCCCCGGATATGGGGGCGCTATGCTGGCAGCAGTCGGCTGCGGGGAATTTGAAACGGTGGAAGAAGCGGCAGAGAAGCTGGTGAAGATTGTTGATACCGTTGAGCCGGAGACTGGGTTGGTGGAAAAATACGAAAAGCGGTATCAGGTATTTAAGCAGATTTATCCTGCAATGAAGGGATTGTTTCAGTTGGGGATGTAAAAAGGCCCGCGTTCCGTAAAGAGGGCGTGGAATATCAGGGAGTGAGCATAGGAAGGGGGATGCTCACTCCTTTTTATACTAAGAAGCTATATGAATTCAGGTTAGAAAAACTGCAGTTTTAAATTGGTATTCGGAAAGATATGCAAGTCCCCATTCCTTTTTTACTGTTGATTTTTAAATGTGCTTCCGGGCCGTATTTCATAACCAGACGGCTGTTTACATTAGTAAGACCAATGTTGTCGCTGTCGGGATTGTCTATTCTTTTATAGAGTGCTGTGATTGCCTGGCGGTCCATTCCCACACCTGTGTCAATGACGGAAACGATCAGATGATTTTTTCGTCTTACAATACGAAGCTTGATAAAACCTGAATCATCTAAGGGCTTGATGCCGTGGTACAGGCTGTTTTCAATCAGGGGCTGTAAAATCAGCCGCATTATGGGAAGATTTTCAAGGGTTTCTTCGTATTCATAGTACAAAATATATTTGTCTTCATAGCGGCAGCGTTGAATACTGTCATATTTTTTCAGATAGTCAATCTCATCTTTTAAAGTCACCATAGAATGTGGATTCTGGAGGGAATATTTAAGAATATCTGACAGGGCCTGGATCATCTGATTCATGGCTGTGGGTTGCCCGGTATATTCTAACGCCTTGAAATCCAGAGTTTGCAGGGTGTTAAAGAGAAAATGGGGATTGATCTGCAGCTGAAGTGCCTTCATCTCCGCCAATTTCTGTTTCTGATCCTTTAGGGCCAGCTGATTTTTTAGGAAGGTCTGGTTTAAGAACAGCTGGACAATGTTGTTGAGTACCAGATCATACTCATCTCTGAGAAAGTCAGGTTTTTCCTGGCGGAATACACCGCGCTCTGCATCAGAGAATAGATTTACAAAGTAGTCGATTTGCTGAAAATTTTTTCGTGTGATGGTAAAGGCAATCCATAGGGATACAAAAACCATTGCAGCCAGCACCATGAGCAACTGCAGCAGGAGCGGATAAAAATCGCGATAATAATTGGAGTAGCTGATACAGGCGGCAATATAGGTATCACAGTCTGCTGGTATCATTCGAGTATAGCAGGAACCATTGCTGAAAGGAAACCAGCCTTCAAAGGGGGACAGAGAAACAGAGGAGAGCTTATTTGCAAGAAGGCCGCGATCTTCATGGGTAAACTGTTTTGTTTTCCCTGCTTCTAGGAGAAAATTTCCATTCTGATCCAGGATAAAGAAAGAATCTAACTGGGAACTGGTGGTTATCAGTTGTTTGAGCTGTTCCTCATAAATATTGACCATTACTACGCCGCGAAACATATTTAATTTCTTGAAGTAGGTAAGTACAGGAATCGGTTCTGCATAGGAGTATTGGTGCATCTGTCTGCGTTCCAGCCATTGGTCTTTATCCGAAGAGTCATAGGAATCCTTCCAGCTTAAGTCGGAAAACCGGGATAATTTTACAATTCCTCCTGTGTCTGAGGTAAGAATAGAATCATAATCGTCCAGATAATAATATACGGAGGCAATATAAGGGGCATTGTTGGTGAGCGAGGTAAAATTGGAAAGGATGCTGTTGGTAAGAACTACATCCAGATAATTCGCTTTCTCATGAGAAAGGAAATTTCTCAGGGAAATAGAGAGCCTTGGATTGCGCGCCAGAATATCATACTGGGTAGCGGCAGTATCCATAACCAGAGAATAATTGTCCTTGGCCGCCTGAGCGGAGCGCTTTGCATTGGATTGAATCTCCTGTTTCTTTTCCTGAATGACAAAAAATAAAAAGAAAAGAAAAACCATTAAAAGAGGGAGCGTAATAATGGCAAAATAGTAAAAAAAACAGTTAATAAAATTGCGTTTTCTCATGGGAATCAATGTCCTTTATTTTTCGTTGCGTTTTTCCGTAACTCCGCTGCAGTTACGATATTGTGTAGGAGTCATTTTGAAATACTGGTGGAAGGCTCTGGAGAAATTCTTTGGATTATCATATCCTACTCTGTAAGCAATTTCATACTGCTTGAAATGGATGTCCTTTAACATATTGGCAGCATGTTCCATACGGCTTTTGAGAAGATAATCGGAGAAGCTAAGAGCCGAGTGATCTTTCATCAGCCGAGAAAGATAATTGGGGCTTAGAGATACCAGACGGGCCGCCTGCTCTAAGCTGGCAGTTTGGTATTCCTGATCCAGATAGCTGGTAACAGTGTTGATAATTTTTTCGTAGTAACTTAAATTTTCCTCTTCAGGTTGTGCCGGTCCTTTTTCCATGTCCAGAGTTTCCCGGATTCTGGTGAGGCAGTCAGAGAGATCCTCATATTTCACAGGCTTTAAAAGATAATCGGAAACCCCGTTTTTCATGGCTTGACGGGCATAGTTAAAATCCTGATAACCGCTGAAAAATACCATTTTTACGGGCTTTTTTGGCAGAAGCAACCGGGACAGCTCCAGACCATCCATAATGGGCATCCGTATATCGGAGAGAACCAGATCTACTGGATTTTCTATGGCGAAATCCAAGGCCTCTTTTCCATTAGAACAAACTGCAGCGATTTCAAATCCCAGCTGATTCCATGGGAAGAGATTGGCCAGTCCGCTTCGTATTTTCGCTTCGTCGTCTGCAATGATTACTTGGTACATAGATCGTGTCCTTTCTTAAACAAAATGTGTGTTTTGAAAACAAGCTTTTGAAGGAGCTGTATAGCCGAGGTATTGTGTAATTATATTATATAAAATCTTCACAGAAAAATCATCTGTAAAACATTTTTTGAACCATAGATCGTGGTTCAGGAAGAAAAATCATAGAAAATGATACCGATTAGGATGTTTGGTTAAACAGAGATACCTTTTGTTAAGCTTAGTTTCTTAACAGAAGTGTTTTTTTTATGTACAATAAAGGCAGTCAAATGAGGAAGAGACAAAATGTAAACAAAGCGTGAAAGCAAATATGGGAGGTATGGCAACATGAAACATGGAAAAAAGCTTACAGGTCTTGTGATGGCGGGGATAATGACGGCTGGTGTTCTTACAGGTTGTACCAATGAACCGTCGGCAAACACTGCTTCTGATACCAAAACGGAAGATCAGAGTGCGAAGAGTGAGACTGCTTCTCAAGAGCAGATTACACTGCGTTTTATGTGGTGGGGCGGCGATGAGAGAAATGAGGCAACGCTGGCAGTAATTGACCAGTACCAGAAGCTTCATCCCGAGATCAGAATTGAGGCTGAGATGAACTCAGATCAGGGTTACATTGATAAGGTTTCTACCATGCTGGCAAACGGTACTGCACCGGATATTATGCAGCAGAATGTGGATTCTTTGCCGGATTTTGTGTCAAGAGGTGATTTCTTTGTGGATTTTTATGAGTACAAGGATATTTTTGATACATCCGGTTTTGATAAAAACTTTATTGATCAGTTTGGTACATTTGATGGAAAGCTGTTAGCACTTCCAACCGGTATGTCCTGTCTGGCAACTGTGGCTAACACAGAGGCTGCGGATGTCTGTGGTGTGGATCTGTCAAAACAGATCACATGGGAGAGTATGTTAGAGGACGGCAAGAAGCTTCATGCAGAAAATCCAGAGTACTACTATATGAACGTAGATACCCATATTTTATGTGAGTATGTACTGCGGCCTTATCTTCGTCAGAAAACAGGAAATTCCTTTATTATCGACAGTGAAAAGAAGCTTGGATTTACAAGGGATGAACTCGTAGAGGCTCTTACATACATTAAGGATTGCTATGATTGGGGTGTATTTGAGCCTGCTGAGGACAGTGCTACATTTAAAGGACAGATTCATACGAATCCAAAATGGATGAATGGAAAGTTTGTATTCGGTTATGGTGCATCCTCTAACATTAATTTGCTGATGGATGCTATTTCTGAAGCGGAGTGTACGGTTGTGCAGATGCCAATGGCAGATGACCGCATTAATGATGGTTTCTTTGCAGATACGCCACAGTATATGACCGTAAATAAGAATTCGCCCCATGCAAAAGAGGCCGTGGAATTCTTAAACTACTTCTATAATAATGAAACTGCCCAGGAGACATTAAAGGATGTAAGAAGTATTCCGCCAACTACAACTGGCAGAAGCTTATGTGCAGATAAGGGGCTGTTAGATGAGACTGTGGTAAAGGCTGTCGATTTGTCTGCAGGATTAAATGGAAAGAGTGACAAGGGGTATACCACAAGTGCCGAGGTTTACGCGATTCAGGAGGAAATAGTAGAAAGCATTGCTTACGGACAGAGCACTCCTGAAGAGGCAGCGGATAATGCCATTGAACTCTTAAATGATTATCTGAGTGCTTTGGATTAACAGTAAAAAGCAGCAACGGAAATATGAGATAAAAAGGATCTGCAGGCGGCTCGGGTATCATTCCCGGGCCGTTTCAGGGATAAGGAGGACAAGATGGCAAAAAAAGGCGCAAAGTCAGGATCCATGCACGGAGGCTGGACCAAACGGAATAAGATTGGATTCATGTATGTGAGTATCTGGATATTCGGATTTCTGTTATTCCAGCTGTATCCATTTATTTGCTCCCTGGTGTATTCATTTACAGATTATGATATTTTCAGCAAGCCGGAATTTGTGGGATTTGCTAATTATATAAAGCTTTTTACGAAAGATAAGGAATTTTGGAATTCACTAATTGTTACTTTGAAATATACGTTCATTACAGTACCTGGAAAGGTTGTACTTGCTCTGATCATTGCAGTAATCTTAAATAAAAACTTAAAGGGGATTAATTTTATTCGTACAGTATATTATATTCCGTCCCTGCTCAGCGGTTCCGTAGCTGTGGCAATTTTGTGGAAGGTGCTGTTTATGAACGATGGTTTTGTAAATAGTCTTCTGGGCTGTTTTAATATTGAACCAGTGAAATGGCTGGGGACACCAGATATGGCGTTAGTTACCATATGTATGCTGGAGATCTGGCAGTTCGGTTCCTCCATGGTATTGTTTCTTTCAGCCTTAAAACAGGTTCCGCAGTCACTTTACGAGGCTGCCAGAATTGATGGGGCATCCAAACCGAGAATGTTTTTCAAGATCACCCTCCCTATGATTACCTCCATCGCATTTTTCAATATTATTATGCAGCTGATTACTGCCCTGCAGAATTTCACCTCTGCTTTTGTAGTTACGAACGGAGGACCAAACAAAGGTACCTACGTTCTGGGTATGAAGTTGTATACAGATGCTTTTAAATATTTCAAGATGGGGTATGCATGTGCCACTTCCTGGATTCTGTTCATTGTGATCCTGATCATGACGGCAGTGCTGTTTGCTACTTCAAAGAAGTGGGTTTATTATGATAATTAGGAGGAAGCCATGAGAGAGAAAAGAATAAAAAATGGGTTTACCTACACCTTTCTGGCTATCGGCGGTGTAGCTATGCTCTTTCCGGTTATATGGATGTTTTTTGCCTGTTTTAAGACAAACAATGAAATTTTTGGAAGTCTGCGCCTTCTGCCAGAGAGATGGGTGATTGAAGCATTTGTGAAAGGATGGAAGACAACGGGAACTTATACCTATGCTCAGTATTTTATCAATACGTTTGCTTTGGTGGTTCCTACAACCTTTTTGACTTTGGTATCCTGTTCTATTGTGGCTTATGGTTTTGCACGTTTCGATTTTCCAGGAAACAAGGCGCTGTTTATGGTGCTGATAGCAACTCTGATGCTGCCAAATGCTGTTATTATCATTCCGCGCTATGCCTTGTTTAACAAGCTGGGCTGGCTGGATTCCTATATGACCTTTTATGCTCCCGCAGCAGTAGCATGCTATCCGTTTTTTGTGTTTATGATGGTGCAGTTTTTAAGAGGACTTCCCAGAGATCTGGATGAATCTGCTTATATTGACGGCTGTGGTCCTTTCCAGTGTTTTATGAAGATTCTTCTTCCATTGTTAAAGCCGGCCCTGTTTTCAGCAGGACTGTTCCAGTTCCTTTGGACATGGAATGATTTCTTCAATACCAATATTTATATTAATACTGTATCCAAGTTTCCACTGTCTCTGGCTCTTAGAGTCAGCATTGACGTAACATCCAATATTCAGTGGAACCAGGTTATGGCCATGGCGCTGGTATCTGTAATTCCGTTGATCATTCTGTTTTTTGCAGCCCAGAAGTATTTTGTAGAGGGAATTGCTACTTCTGGTCTGAAAGGGTAAAGGAGGAAATTGAATATGCAGCAATATCAGAATCCAATTTTATATGCTGATTATTCTGATCCGGATGTAATTCGGGTCGGAGAAGACTATTATATGGTGTCATCTTCATTTACCTACCTTCCAGGAGTGCCTTTGCTGCATTCAAAGGATCTGGTACATTGGGAGCTGATTAACCATTGTGTTTCCTCACTTCCTTTTGAAAAATATGATTTTCCTTCTCATGGATCAGGTACATGGGCATCTTCGATCCGGTACCATGAGGGAACTTTCTTCGTATTCATTCCTTTAGTAGATGAGGGCATTCTGGTAGCCCGTTCCAGAGATCCCTATGGGGAATTTGAACTGAATCTTCTGTGTAAGTCTAAGGGATGGATCGATCCATGTCCGTTCTGGGATGAAGATGGGAAGGCATATATGGTTTTTGCCTATGCTAAAAGTCGTTGTGGAATGAAACACCGCCTCTCTATGGTGGAAATAGATCCCAACTGCCGTGGTTTGCTTTCTGAACCAAAACTGATTTTCGACGGAGAACAGATAGCTCCTACCACAGAGGGGCCGAAGATGTATAAAAAAAATGGATATTATTATATTCTTATGCCTTCCGGCGGAGTGGAAGATGGATGGCAGTCTTGCCTTCGTTCTCGTTCCGTTTATGGACCGTATGAGTACAAAATTGTAATGCATCAGGGAAATTCAGCAGTTAATGGCCCTCATCAGGGCGGATGGGTTACTTCCTCAGATGGACGAGACTGGTTTATTCA
The DNA here is from genome assembly GCF_001517625.2 of Clostridium sp. AT4. Lineage (GTDB taxonomy): Bacteria > Bacillota > Clostridia > Lachnospirales > Lachnospiraceae > Enterocloster. The sequence continues at coordinate 36,959 of NZ_LN999828.1, forward strand.
TTTTCAGGATGTGATCGAACTGGGACGCATCGTTCATCTTCAGCCTATGTGTTTTGCAGATGGATGGCCGTTCATTGGTCAGGATCAAAATGGGGATGGAATTGGGGAACCAGTGGAAAGCTGGTATATGCCAGAAGAGGATATGCCGTCATATGCCATTGCCCAGTCGGATGATTTTGAGGAAAAACATCTGGGACTTCAATGGCAGTGGCAGGCTAATCCAAACAGTGCTTACTATTCACTGACGGACCGACCAGGTTATTTAAGGCTTTTTTGCTGGAAAAATCCGGAGCGGGAGAATTATTTGTGGTACGCGCCCAATGTGTTGACTCAGATCCCACAGAAAAAAGAGCTGACCATGACAGTTAAGATGGAGCTTACAGGGAAAGAAGCGGGAGACTTCGGTGGGATAGGAGTGGAAGGACATATCTATGGATATGCCGGACTCTACAGTACAGGAGAGAAGATGGAGATTCGCTGTTATAGGGGAATTGTTACAGAAAAAATGTTCCATGGAGAGGCAGAAGAGAGGCTTGTGTTCTCCAGTAAACTGGAAGGAAATGTATTATGGCTTTCCATGAGTTTATCAGACGATAAAACCTACAAATTTTCGTATTCCACGGATGGTGTGCATTTTACACAGATTCAAGAGAAATTTCCGCTGAGCCGGGCTACCTGGACGGGGGCAAAGCTTTGCCTGTGGTCCTGTTCCAAAGAAAATAAGAACTCAGAGGGATATTGTGATTATGAGTATGTGACGATTGTCTGATATATGAATTTCAAAAACTGGAAACTGAAAGTTTGCTGTGTTTTGCGGCGGTTTTCATTGATTGGTTTTATTTGAGCAGCTTCGGTTATAATGTTACCTTATCAGGAACAACGTTATAACCGAAGCTGCAGTTTTTTAGTATTTTGTAGTACTCATGTTTTTTTGCAGCATTTTTTTTGATGCAGAGTCTGGCTGAGAAATGGTAAGCGTTGTATTTATGAAAACAGGGATTTAAACCAATATGAAAAACCAGAATATTGAAATATTGCAATCTTTTATAGGGAATGGTAAGATATATTTAAAATAGATGCAGGCAAATGAAAATTAGCGAAAGGGTAATCAAAAAAATAAGAGCTTTCGATGACAAAAATCATCGAAAACCCTTGATTTTAAAGGAAAAATCGGAGTAACAGGATTTGAACCTGCGACCTCTCGGCCCCCAGCCGAGCGCGCTACCAAGCTACGCCATACTCCGTGTCGAACGAACTATTGTAGTATAGCATATATTTTTCATTTTGAAAAGTATTTTTACCAAAAAAATATGTTTTTTATGAAATACATTGCTGGATAAAACTGGCTTAGGACAGGAAAGGACAGAGAAAATGGACAGAATGAGAAAACGGATCGTCAGTTTTGATCTGGATATGACCCTTTTGGATCATAAGACATGGAAAATTACAGAAAGCGCTCTTAAGGCGCTGGAAATTTTGAGAAAAGATAATGTGATCGTGATTGCCAGCGGACGAAATATGGATCTGCCCCTGAGTGTTGGGTACAGGGATCAGCTCCAGCCGGATGCGGTAATCCATATGAACGGCACCCGTGTAGTTGCGGAAGGGAAGACATTGTATGAGCATACTATGGACAAGAAGCTTTTGAAACGTCTACTGGCATTTGGGAAGGAGCGAGGGATTGCTCTTGGCGTAACGATGGAGAATGGGGATTATTATACTGCGCCCGAGGAGGTAGAGCGGATTGATGTGCTGCGCTGGGGAGAAACCAGCCGCCATTTTGAGGATCCTATGAAGCTTTTGGAGCTTCCGGTGCGGACATTGGCCTATATAGGAGGCCCGGATCGCGTGAGAGAGCTTGAGGAGCATTTTCCGGAATGTAAGTTTTTCATGTTTGCAGGAAAAACCGGGGCAGATGTAGTGGAAAATGAGGCGTCCAAGGCAGAGGGGTTAAAGCGCCTCTGTGAGTATTACGGAATAGATCTGTCACAAACAGTGGCTTTTGGGGATAGTATGAATGATTTTGAGATTGTTTCCAGGGCAGGTATCGGGATTGCCATGGGTAATTCCGTGGAGGAACTGAAGGCGGCTGCCGATTATGTGACAGATCCCATTGACCGGGACGGGGTATGGAATGCCTGCCGGCATTTTGGATGGATATGAGGAGGAATGAGATGGCAAAACAGTTTGACGTAATAGTAATCGGCGCCGGGCCGGGAGGCTATACAGCCGCCCTTAAGGCAGCGGAGTTTGGACTTAAGGTGGCTGTGATTGAGACGAAGAAAATAGGCGGTACCTGTGTAAACAGGGGATGTATTCCAACCAAAGCGCTTTTGTATGCTTCCGGTATGTTCCGGATGATGCAGAACTGTGATGAATTTGGCGTGTCTACCGATTTTATTTCCTTTGATTTTCAAAAAATGCAGTCTTACAAAAAGAAGGCAGTGGACCGGTACAGAGGAAGTGTAGAGGGACTGTTTGAGGAGAATCATGTGGAGGTAATATACGGAAAAGGCACACTGCGCCGGGGACGTACGGTGGAGGTAGAGCTGGCAGAGGGAGGCCGGGAATTTTTTGAGGGTAAGACGGTGATCCTGGCAGTGGGAGCGGTTCCGATGATGAATGAGATTCCCGGAGCAGATCTTCCTGGAGTGTGGAACAGCGACCGGCTTCTGGCGGCTAAAAGCTGGAATTTCGATCGGCTGACCATCATGGGAGGCGGAGTGATCGCTGTGGAATTTGCCACCCTGTTTAACAATCTCTGTTCCAATGTAACCATTGTGGAGAAGAAAAAGCATCTCATGGCCCCTATGGATGATGTGATGTCAACGGCTCTTGAGCGTGTGCTGCGCAGGAAAGGAATCCAGGTTTACTGCGATTCTACTGTTACGGAGCTGTCACAGGGGGAAAATGGCTTAAACTGCGTCATTACCCCCAACAAAGGAGGTGAACCCATCCGGACCAGAGCAGGTCAGGTTTTGATGGCCATTGGCCGTAAACCGAATGTACAGGGGCTTTGCGGACCGGATGTGAGCCTTGAGATGAAAAATGGGAAAATTGCGGTTTCACCGGGGTTTGAGACAAGTGAACCCGGTGTTTATGCCATCGGAGATGTGTGTGCAGATATTCAGCTGGCCCATGTAGCGGCAGCCCAGGGTACATATGTGGTGGAAAAAATTGCCGGCCGTCCTCATACTATACGGCTTCAGTCAGTACCCAGCGGTATGTATGTTTCCCTTCCCATTGTGCCTAACTGTATTTATACGGATCCGGAGATTGCTACCGTTGGCCTTACGGAGGAGGAAGCGGGCCTGCGGGGGCTTAAGGTGCGATGTGGTCATTTTTCCATGGAGGAAAATGGACGTTCCATTATCTCAGGGGAACAGGACGGCTTTATCCGGCTGGTGTTTGAAGCCTACAGCAATACCATTGTAGGAGCACAGATGATGTGCCCCAGGGCAACGGATATGATTGGGGAAATTGCCACTGCAATTGCAAATGGACTGACAGCAGAGCAGATGTCATTTGCAATGCGGGCCCAACCGACGTATAATGAAGGCATAGGTGCAGCCATTGAGGATGCGCTGAGAAAGGCTTAAGGAAAGAGACAGGAGGAAAAAGGATGCATATAACAGATGAAAGAATCCAGAGCTTAAGAGAGAAAATGAAGGAATACCGGATGGATGCCTATCTGGTGCCTACGGCTGATTTCCATGAATCCGAGTATGTGGGAGAATATTTCAAATGCAGAAAATATCTTACCGGATTTACCGGATCAGCAGGTACAGCGGTAATTACCATGAACGAGGCATGTCTGTGGGTGGACGGAAGATACTTTGTTCAGGCTGCAGCTGAATTAAAGGGAAGCTGTGTGAAAATGATGAAGATGGGACAGGAAGGCGTTCCGTCTGTACAGGAGTATCTGGAGGAACATGTACCGGAGGGCGGCTGCCTGGGCTTTGACGGAAGAGTGGTCAATTCCCTTACCGGCTTAAGCCTGGAGAAGAATTTAAGGGAAAAGGGTGCCCGCATTATATGTACCGAGGACCTTGTGGGAATGATCTGGCAGGATCGCCCGGAGCTTTCCTCTGAGCCTGCCTGGATTCTGGAGGAAAGGTATGCTGGAAAGTCTGCGGCAGATAAGATTGCAGATGTACGGGCTGCCATGAAAAAGGTTCATGCCACGGTTCATGTGCTTACAACGCTGGATGATATTGCATGGCTGTTAAATATCAGGGGAAATGATATTTCTTACAACCCTGTGGTACTTTCCTATGTGATGATTACTATGGAGGACGTTCGTCTGTTCATCAATGAAGCTGTTCTTAATGATGAGATTTGTGGATATTTGGAGTCTATGGGTGTTGTGATTCTTCCATATAATGATATCTATAAGGAAGCAGGAGCGCTTCAGGGAGAAAAGGTGCTGTTTGAGCGGGAGAAGGGAAATTATGCCCTGTATCAGGCTATGGCAGCGCAGAATGAGATCATTGACCGGATGAACCCTACGTCAGAGGCAAAGGCCAAAAAGAATCCGGTGGAAGTGGAGAATGAGAAGAAGGCCCATATTAAGGACGGCATTGCAGTAACCAGGTTTATGTACTGGTTAAAGCATCAGATTGGAAAAGAAACCATTACAGAGATGAGTGCGTCTGAAAAGCTGGAGGGCTTCAGAAAGGAGCAGGAGGGATATATTGAGCCCAGCTTCAATACCATTTCTGCCTACGGCCCCAATGCGGCCATGTGCCATTATTCCGCTACAGAGGAAAGCAATGCAGTTTTAGATGCAAAAAGCTTTTATCTGGTGGATTCCGGCGGCCAGTACTATGAGGGAACCACAGACATCACAAGAACCATTGCACTGGGAGAACTGACAGCAGAAGAAAAGGAGCATTTTACCCTGGTTCTCATCAGTATGCTCCGCCTTCAGGCAGTACGGTTTTTATACGGCTGCAGAGGCTTAAGCCTGGATTATGTGGCAAGAGAGCCATTCTGGAGCAGGGGACTGAATTTTGACCACGGAACCGGACATGGTGTGGGATATCTTTCAAGTGTCCATGAGCGCCCCAACGGAATCCGTTTCAAAATGGTTCCGGAGCGCTGTGACAACGGAATATTGGAGGAGGGAATGATTACCTCGGACGAGCCGGGACTGTATATCGAAGGAAAGCATGGAATCCGTACGGAAAATCTGATTCTCTGCAAAAAGGATGAGAAGAATGAATACGGTCAGTTTATGAAATTTGAATTCCTGACCTTTGTCCCTATTGATGTGGACGCAGTGGACAAGAACCTGATGACAGAGCGGGATGTGGAGCTGTTTAATGCATATCATAAAGAGGTTTATGAGAAGATCAGTCCGTATCTGGAAGGGGACGAGAAGGAGTGGCTTAAGAAGGTAACGGCTGCGATTTAATACAGGAGGAATAGAGATTTGGAAGCATCTTCCATATTTTCGGAGCATTTTGTAATGTAACTGTGTAAATAGAAAGAGACGTCGTTTCACGCTGTTTAGGCGAGGAATGCGTCTCTTTTTTATGGATAACAGACTTATTTTACATCCGGAAGGTCTACCAGAGTATAGTCGTGATGGATGGCAGGCAGAATTTTTGTAATCAGATCTTGTGTTTTTAGTTTAAGGCTGGAGGTGTTAATACAGGGGTGACAGCCGATAAAAGCATGATTTTCTATTACGTCCCGGTCAATGAGAAGGCGGATCTTATTTTCGGCATCATTCATAAGCCCCAGAACCGTAACCGAACCGGGAGTCAGATCCATCAGCTGTTCCATAAATTCCGGTTCTCCAAAGGACAGGCGGGCGCTTCCAATCTGCTTGGACAGGGCGGCTGTCTTAAACTTTTTCTCACCGGGAAGGAGAAGAAGATAAAAGGCAGTTTTCTGGGCATTGCGCAGAAACAGGTTTTTGCACATGGGGGTTCCCAGAATTTCATCCACCTGTCTGCAGGCTTCAATGGTGGGAAGGGCGTCGTGATCTACACGCTCGTAGGAAATATGCAGGGAATCCAGAAGGTCATAGGTTCTCAGTTCCTTGGGAAGGCGTCCGGAGGAATCGGCGGGGCGTCCGGCATAGATGGTGGGATCAATATGGTAAGATAACGGTGGTTGTAATTGGTTTGTCATAGGAATACCTCGTATTTTTGCAGTGTCTGTGCGGCAGAATTAAATGCAGTGAAGGAATAACCGTGCGGTTGGGGCAGCTGCCGGATATACAGCGGTTTTGTTACACATTATAAGGAATCTGTGATAAAATGTCGATAGCAGATAAGAAAGAATATAATAGATTTATGAAAAAGGAGAGTTTGTAAATATATGGAAAACAGAGAGGCGAATGAACGAATTAAGAGAACAGATGCAGGAAAGAATAAAAAAGATGTAAGGCCAGATGGAAAAAAGAAGGATGCAGGAAGAGCCGGCGTACCGGAAAGAAAACAGAAAAGTCTCTGTCCTGTAAGCAAAAAATGTGGTGGCTGTCAGCTGCTTGATATGCCCTACAGCCAGCAGCTGACATTAAAGAAAAAGCAGCTGGAAGAGACATTAAAGGGAATCTGCAAGGTTCAGACTGTGATTGGAATGGAACAGCCATTTCATTACAGAAATAAGGTTCATGCGGTGTTTGACCGCGACCGCAGAGGAAATATTATTTCCGGGATTTATCAGGAAAATACCCATATCGTAGTGCCTGTGGAAAAATGCCTGATCGAGGATGAAAAGGCGGATGAAATTATCGGGACTATCCGGGGAATGCTTAAATCCTTTAAGATCCGGACCTATGATGAGGATACGGGATACGGCCTTCTGCGCCATGTGCTGATCCGGAAAGGATTTCAGTCAGGGGAGATCATGGTGGTACTGGTTACTGCATCACCGGTATTTCCTTCAAAGAACAATTTTATAAAGGCACTTCGGGAAAAGCATCCGGAGATCACAACCATTGTACAGAATATCAATGGCCGGGGAACCAGTATGGTATTGGGAGACCGGGAGCAGGTTCTTTATGGAAAGGGATATATCACGGACCAGCTCTGTGGCTGTACCTTCCGTATTTCTTCAAAATCCTTTTATCAGGTGAATCCGGTACAGACAGAGAAGCTCTATAATCTGGCCATTGAGTTGGCTGGGCTTACAGGAAAGGAAACAGTGCTGGATGCCTACTGCGGGATCGGAACCATTGGCATCATAGCCAGCCGCAAAGCCGGCCAGGTGATCGGAGTGGAGTTAAATCAGGATGCAGTCCGGGATGCTGTAAATAACGCAAAGCTGAATCAGATTTCCAATATCCGTTTTTACTGCAATGATGCCGGCCGGTTTATGGTAAATATGGCGGAGCGGGGAGACCGAGCCGATGTAGTCATCATGGACCCGCCCAGAAGCGGAAGCACAGAGGAATTTATGGACTCCATTAAGAAAATGGGGGCGGATAAGCTGGTGTATATTTCATGTAATCCTGAGACATTGGCAAGGGATTTGAGGTATATGAAGAAGCTTGGGTATCGCGTGGATGGAAATGCGGTTGGGGTGGATATGTTTGCGGAGACTTATCATGTTGAGACGGTAGTTCTTTTGTCCAGAAAAACTCCGGATGATACGATAGAGGTCGACTTAGACTTGGATGAGCTTGATATTACCGCTGCTGAGTCAAAGGCTACCTATCAGGAAATCAAGGATTATGTGCTGAAAGAATTTGGCTTAAAGGTTTCAACTTTATATATTTCCCAAATTAAACGCAAATGTGGTATTGATGTAGGAGAACATTACAATATTTCACAGAAAGAAAATCAGAAAGTACCACAATGCCCGAAAGAAAAGGAAGATGCTATCCGAGCTGCTCTTGAACATTTTGCGATGATCTAAAGGTCATTGCTGATTTCAAGGAGGAATAGCATATGAAGTCATTATTCGAAGAAATGGGCGGTACATATACGCTCGGAGCAGATGGAATGTATTATCCGGATTTGGAACTTCCGGAGGAAGAACCGCATTACGGAAAGTACGGCAGAATGCGTCTGCGCTATCTGAAAGAACACCATAAGATGCTGTACAACACACTTTTGCTGGATGGAGAACTGGTCAAACATCTGAATGAGGTGGATGATACCGCTAATCAAAGAATGGAACTGTTGACCCTGCAAATGCAGGAGCAGCAGGGCATAAACGAAGCATTAAAGGCTCGTGATCAGATGGCATGGGTTGGTGCTTGCAATAACATCCGAAATGCGGCAGAGGAAATTGTTTTGAATGAATTGATATGTTGTTAAATCGAGAAGGAGGGAGTGATGAATTCCCTCCTTCTCGATTCTGAAGATATCATCTCTTTTGGAGAATGAAAAGGGATTTTGTAGAAAAATTTATGCTTATATACTAAAATGCACATAAGGAAATACAAAGCTCTACAAATTATTTATTTATGTGTAACGAATGATGATTTCCGGGTACTAACTTAGCAGAAAGGAGGAAGTACGATGGAATCAATGGAAGAAATATACCAAAACCACTCAAAAAAGGTCTATACGTTTCTACTAAGTAAAACATGTAACCATGAACTTGCAGAAGAATTAACACAGGAAACTTTCTTTTGCGCTGTAAATAGTATTAACAAGTTTAAAGGAAATAGCAGTGTATTGACATGGCTTTGTGGTATTGCTCAAAATCTTTGGCTCAAGTATTTAAGAGACAATAAATCATTTGAAGATTTATCAAATTATGAAGACATGTTGACAATTTCTTCTGCTGAAGATGAACTATTTATCCAGTGGGAAAATGTAGAGATATTGAAGTCGCTACATAATCTTGATGAACCGATGAGGGAAGTTATGTATTTACGGTTGATTGGAGAAATATCTTTCGCTCAAATCGGTGAAATAATAGGCAAAAGTGAAAATTGGGCTCGTGTTAATTTTTATCGTGGAAAAAAAAGAATATTTGAGGAGATGAAGAAAAATGAATAAAGAATTGCAGTGCAATATAGTCAATGATTTACTACCTTTATACATGGATGATTTGACATCCGAGGAAACAAATTCATTTATTAAAAAGCATTTGGAAGAATGCCAAAATTGTCAGAATGAATACCGGACGTTTAAAGCAGAATTAAGTAATTCAGCCAACAGGAATAATGCTACAAAAATGCAAGAGATTGATTATCTGAAAAAAATAAACATATATCAAAAAATGAATTTTGTTTTGGGTGCAATCATCAGCTTCCTGTTTGGGGCATGTTTACCTGTATTGAAAGTTGGCATACCTGTACTTCTAAACGGAGCAGTCCCTGATTATTATCTGGCACGACTTCAAATCGCATGGCATATCGGTCTTTTGAAAATGACAGTTTCTGGAGTAATAGTGTGCCTTATTTATATGATTATTATGTTTATAATCAAGAAAAAGCTAAACAGCAAAACCAGTCGAAATAGTCAACCGTAAAGAGAGTGGCCTGTATCCATCGCTTCAATCTGGTTTTGCAATAAATATAAGGGATGACAGCATAAAATGCTATCGCCCTTTTACATCATTTAGAAAGAGCCATGACTGCACTCCATATCAGAGTGAAAGCCGTGGCTTTTAACTTGTGGTTAAGTTTTTATCTCCATGATTAACAACTGCTCGATTGTGCTATGAATATCAGCTTGCTATAATAAAGACAACAAAGAGCTTTTTGTAATATCCTCAAAGGAGATTAAGATATGCCTATGAACATAGTCATCCAAGAGCAGCGCAAGCTACTTGGATTAACACAGGAACAGGTTGCTGATTATCTCGGTGTTTCTACTCCCGCTGTCAGCAAATGGGAGAAAGGTATCACAAGCCCTGATATTGGCCTTCTTCCTCCATTAGCCAGACTTTTGAAAATTGATTTGAATACATTGTTTTGTTTTAGTGAGGATCTGTCTGAACAGGAAATTGGATTTTTCTGCAACGAGCTCGCCAAACAAGCAAGGAATGATATTCTTTCTGCATTTGATGCTGCTGAAGCAAAGATACACGAATACCCACACAACGAACTGCTTCTTCTCAACATCACGATTATTTTGGATTCCATACTTTTGCAGACAGCCGATGATACTTTACCCATCGATAGCCTTGATACAAAGATTTCAGACTGGTATTTACATCTGGCTGAGAGCAATGATGAAAAGATACGAAATAGTGCTAACTATATGAGAGTTAACCGCTATATTCGTAAGGGCAAAACAGATGCTGCACAAGAGGTTCTTGATACAATTCAAGATAAAACTGACCTGATTAGCACATTGCCGGATAAACTTATGCTTCAGGTATCTATTTATATGCAACAACAAAAAGCAGAATTGGCTGCATTAGAACTGGAAAAGGCATTATTCAAAGAAATTACCAGAGTTCAGATGCTCCTAACGAAATTGATAGATGCTGAATTAGCTTCCGGAAACACAGAATCTGCTTGTAAAATTGCCGAAAAATCAAGTTCCATGGTAGATGTATTTGATATGTGGGAATACAACCGATATATTGCTTCTTATCAGATTTTGGAACAAAAGCAAAATGCAGATGCAACGCTTCATTTACTGGAACAAATGCTTGAAGCGCTCACTACACATTGGTCATTAACTGATTCCGTTCTGTATCACAGGATGGCACCCGAAACCAAAGCTATACAATCCCATGAGTTGATACCAGTTCTTCTCAATGGATTAGAAACTGATCCACAATGTGCATACCTTCGAGAACATCCAAAATTTAGGGAGATTATAGACAAATACAAAAACAAATGAGGGATACGGCTGCTACTACCTTTCGGAAGTAACAGCCGTGTTTTCAATTATCGCTCGTATTCTTTCTTCTTTTGCTTCTTTGGTTGTGGGGTTTCTTGTTTCGGCATTTTCAGCTGTTCGCTGATAGAACGCTTTTTCTTCTGAATTGGCTGTTCTTTCAATTCGGCATCAATCTGCCTGTTGGCTTCATCGAAAGTAGCAGAACTGTATTTATTCTTGTATTTTTCATACAATTTTCGTACTAAACCAACTCTGCCATCAGGACGGAGTTTTTCACGTTCCTGCATAACTGCATCCATATTTTCGGGTGCGATACCATCTCGGATTTCAAGAAACTCTGTCTTATCAGCTTCTTTCTGTTCAGACAGGGCAGCACGCTGCTGTTCCAAGGTTTCCAGAGCGTTCTCCATCTTTTTTAGATTCTGCTTTCTGGCAGCAATGCCGTTATCCTGACAATTAAGCTGAGAAAGCAATCCAGCCTTTTGGAATTTCAATTCTTCAATATCTTCGGTCAGAGCTGCAATCTGTTCACCCAGCTTACTTGCACGAATGAAATGAATCCCACAGTTTTTCTGTTCTGCAATCAGCTCTTTTTTCTCAGCGGTCTTGGCTTTGAATTCTGCCTTAACATTTTTGTATTCAGCCAGTATATCAGCCAAAAGGTTTTTCTGGGAAGTGACAGCTTCCTGCTGAGAAGTATTCACGATCAACTGATACTGAAGAAAAATCATGTTGTCACGCAGAGTTTCCAATGCAGAAGCGAGGGCAGGAATATTTTCTTTGACTGCTTTCATCAGCTTCTGCACCTGTTTTTTCAGTTCACGCAGGAGTTTGTTATCTGCCCTGATCTGGCGGTTCAGTTCGCAGCGGTCAGAAACAATTCCCATGGATTCCAGTTTTCTTGCGTGGTATCCTTCGTGTACGGTTGGCTGTTCAGTTAGTCCTCTGGCGGCATGACTGCGACAGTCTACACGGTCAGCAATACCATGGCGTTCCTGTTCTTCATTGACAATCATTTCCCAGCTCTTGCGCCATGCAAATATCTGTTCTTCGCTGTTCCAAAGTGCTGTAAGTGGGTTTTGTCTCCCATAGCGGGTGCTTTTAGGGGTCTTTGACGTCCTGATACATCCCTCAATTTTCTCAGCTTCAGATGGGGTTAAATACTGCCTTTTCTCCCCGAACTGATACATATATTGTTTCTCCCACCCCTGTGTTTTGGCGGTCTTGAACTCATCAGCAGTAAAACCACGTTCTTCGCCGCCACGCTTGCAAAGGTATTCTTTCTGAGTCTTTGTCTGCCACTTGCCGTGTTCATCTAAGGGACGCATGGTGAAAAGAATATGGCTGTGAGGATTATGCCCCGGAGGGTACGGATCATGGATGTTCACATCCGCACACATTCCAAGGTCAATGCCTTGCTCACGAACAAAACGCTTCAGCATACTTTTCCAGTCATCCAAAGACAGTTCTGATGGCAAAGCAACCACAAGCTCTCTCGCCAGTCGGCTGTCCTTTGTCTTTTCTACGGACTCGACAGCTTCCCAGAGTAGCTGTCTGTCCTTCCATTCTTCTGGTGCATACTGCGGAAGAAAGACTTCGCTATACAGACACCCGTGCTTTCTGGTGTAGTCATGGGTAAGTCCGTCATAATCATTGTAGAGTCGGGAACAGGATGCATAAGCGGCAGCTGCTATCACAGAACGGCCTGCGCCACGACTCACAACTTTTGCTTCTAAATGGAAATAGTTCACTATTTTCCTCCTTCCTGTGCCGCAGCACAATTTTTGTTTCTTTTTTGAAAAAGAAAATAGGTGCGGTGAATGCTGCGCCTATCTCTGCGATAAAACTGCCGCACCCGAAGGGCGTACCTTGTGTAGTGGCAGATTTTCGCAGGCAGTTAGCGCAAGGTAGGGTACAATTTGTACCCCTGATTACAAACGCAGTATCGTTTGTACTTGCGGAAACTGCGTGGACAATGACAGCAAGTGTGGCATTGTACATAAGGCTCCAACGGAGCCGCAAAGCCTCGCAGAGCGCACGACCCCGAAGGGGATACCACCGCCCATTTTATGGGTGGTGAGTAAGTGCGCCCTTCGGGATAGCAGCGAAGCTGCCAAGGCTTATGCCTTCAATCGTCTTTTCAGCTCCATCTTCACATCATCAAGCTCCATAGTCTGAACTTCCGGGAACACGCTTTCCAATACGGCTCCCATCTGGATCAATCGTCTGGTTCTTGCCTTTCGCTCTTTCTGGCGGTTGCGTGCTTCAATCGCTTCCATTCTGTGCTGTGCCTGCAATAATTTCTTTTCATCTTCAGTCATAGGTCTGTTATTTGCCATAAAATCTCCTGGTATCGGTGTGGTACTGTAATCCGGTGTAGATGGTGCAGATACAATTCGTTTTGCAAGTTATAAGTTATCTGTGTACTGACAGGCGAATTGTTCCGCACCATCGGCTGTGAATTTAAGTACCGGAATTTAATATTTTTCGTGCTTCCTGCATATTGGCGGCTGCGTTCAACTCTCGGATATTCTGATTGTTGATTTTCAAAGGAACACAACGCTCCAATACTCGGTCATAAATTCTGGCTCTTGCCAGATCTTTCGGATGTTTCAACTCATCCAAAGTTAGATTGGTGGTTACAATCAGTGGTTTCTTGCTTCGGTATCGACTGTCAATCACATTGAATACCTGTTCCAAAGCAAATTCCGAACTTCGCTCAATTCCCAGATCATCAATAATCAGCAGACTGTATTTATTAAAACTGTCAATGAACTGGTTTCTGTCATCGGAATATATTCCGGTCAGCGTATTCAGGATTCTGGAAAAATTGGTCATCAGAATCGGAATACCTTTGTCCAACAGGGCATTTGCAATGCAGCCAGCGAAAAAGGATTTACCGGTTCCCACATCTCCCCAGAGAAGCAGTCCCAACGAGTTCGCTTTCATTTCTTCCCAATGGGACACATACTCATGGGCTTTCTGCATTTCCGGATTGTAGCCTTTATCATTGGAAAAGTTGTAATCATGCAGGGATTTGTCCTGCAATCCGTTTGTCCTCAAGCGTGACACCTGAATGAGAAATTCCTGATGCTTGCGTTCGGCTTCTTCTTTGTCGTATATTTCCTGCTGACAGCGGCATCGAACCGTAGGAAGGAATACTCGTTCCTTCAATTCAATTCGGTGCTGTCTGGGAGTGTGGCATTTGGAACAATACATCAGTCCGTCAGCTTCGTTCAAATATTCATCCTCTGCAAGCTCTCTCGGCTGAAATAATTCATCCACGGCGTTATTGATTGGTCTCATAGGCTTTCATCCTCCTTACATTCATAGGTTCGTTTGACAGGAGCAGGATGGTCACGCAATGCCCAGCTTCGTATGGTGGCTGCGTGACTGGAATACTGTTTTCCGCTGGATGCCATATAGCTGGACAGCTTTTCAATGTATTCCTGATAATGAGGAACCTCGTCCTTCAAAGCCTTCAGTTCTTCCGTACTCAGGAAAACATTTTGATAAGAGCCATAAGCGGTGCGGTCATCCTTACTCTCTGAATTTGTTCTTTTTATATTGTTCTTCTCTTTATTACTACTGGACAGTTTTCTGTCTGTCACAGAGACAGTTTTCTGTCCATCTGTAGGACAGTTTTCTGTCTGTTTTACGGAAAAAATTCTGTCCGTTTGATTCAATGCTTCCGGTGGATATTTAACGTATATCCTGTTTGGAAAACCTGCTCCCTGACGTTTACGGGCGATCAGATTTTCTTTCTCCAGAGCATTCAATGCGGTTTTGACAGACATTTCACTCTTGTGCATGGTTTCTGCCAGGCTCTTGATGGGGAAGAAAATGAACACATGACCTTGTTCATCTGTCCATCCGTCATTTTTCTGGGACAGCCTTGCTCGGTCGAGCAAAATCGTATAGAGAATTTTTGCAGTTTCATTTAGGCCATCCTTGTCCAGTAAAAATCTTGGGAACGCCATATACGGCGGTATCGGACTGCTTTGTGTTAGAAATTGTGTCATGTGTTCACCTCCCTTCTGTGAGATCAGCTTGGAGCAAACTTATTCTCCAAGAAAATCCCAATCCACTTCCTCATCCAGTTCCTGCTGTGTGACCGAAACGGCTCCAACCGGCACTTGCGACATTCCCACCATACAGCCTGCAAGAAATACCGGAAGTGTTTTCTCCATGGCGCTTTCTACAGAGGAAATAATCTGATTCACAAATCGTTCCTCACGTTCCCTGGTTTCAAAGTAAGGATCATCCTGACTGCGATAATAGCGGTCAAAGTAATCCACCAGAGCTACGGCAATCACATTGCTGTAGGATTTGAATTGCTGCTTGTCCATGTTCTGAAGATACTGCCATGCTCGCTTCTGGGTGTCCTTTTCCAGATTGAAGCGAAGATTTGTGCTGCGGATATTCTCGCTCATGGCTTACTCCTTCCTGCGAAGGCTCATAGAGGCGAGATATTCATAACCTTTGGCTGTCGCACAAATATCATCCAGAATAGTCACTCGGCTTTCATCGTACTGTCCAAAATGCTTGACCAGACAGCCGCCACCACCAACGATATACAGTCGCATCAGATCCGGATTGTATTCATAGCGGCGAAGCGTAGCAAAAATATCAGCCACATATCGCTTAGCCACGGAGGTAATACAGTCCAGATAGGGCTTGCTGATATCAGCAGTTCCGAAACGAAGTACCTGCTCAACAGTAGATTCTTCGATTTTCACGCCGAAGCTGTCCAGTACCGCATTCTTAGCGGCAATCATGCACTGGTTGGCACCGAACTTTTCTGTCCAACAGCGGCTCTCTACCGCCTTTTTATTGTTGATATACAGAATGTTCATGGTGCCGTTTCCAATGTCTGCCAAAAGATTCGTTCCCTTGAAATTTCCCAGTTGATTGATGATGGCAGGGTATCCCTGCGGGAAAAGACTGCATCCGACAAATCGAATGTAATAATCGTTGCCATTAAAACGGAAGTTCACTTCCTTGTTGCGGAGCAGATAGCTTCGGAAATCTTCACGCTGTTTGCGAATCCAGGTCAGTGGCAGACCGGCAGCCAGATGAACATCTGCTTCACGGATGCCGTATACATTCAGTTCTCTGGCAACCGCCATGAGCGTCAGAAGGTAATAGTCCTCATCCACAGCCTTGTCTGCGATAAATTCCTTGTGACCTTCTCCGATGCGGTAATAGATGCCGCCATATTCCAGAATGTTGCCGGAGAAGATCGGCTCGGTTTCATAGGCGGTCACTCCGGTAGGGGTAACTGTGTTTGCGGTCTTGATGTTGCCGTAGCCGTGATCCACAGCAATGATTTTGATGTTGTTCAGTTCTCTCATTTGGTCTGTACCTCCTTGTGCTTGTTCGTGTTCATAAAAAATGCCCCTTTCAGTAGATTTGCGTTGAAGTAGCACCGGATTTTCTGATTTGGTGCTGTTTTCATTGCAATTTCATTCTATTGAAAGAGGGCGCAAAACACATTGAGCGTGGATTGAGCGGAAATTGAGCAAAATTTATCTGTGGAATAAAAAATAGCTCTGCTATTACACAGAGCTACAATTGTTTATTTAATGACAATTCGTTCATTTATTTTACAAGGTGAATTAAGACACATTATCACAGTTAATGGATCAACATTATATTCTGTCGCAATAATGTGTGCATCTACCATTACTGATATTGTCCATGCAGAATCAATTTCACCTTTCGGAATTTTTATTCGTCGCTTTTGGTCATATTCTTCAAAAGCTTTCTTAATGTTTGTTCGCTGGTTGGCTTTTAATGAATTAAACTGCTTTAATGCAACCATGGGCATAATCCTGCTTTTAGCAAACATATTCGATACAGTTACCCATTTCACGAAATCTTTCTGAGATTTGAATACTATTTTATTTTTCATAACAATCCTCCCAAAAAGTTTTTACAGATAAAAATCGAATTTTCCCTTGAGCATTAAGTGTCGGAAGTAATTCTTTAATCATGTCACAATCACTTTCGTTAAAGTAATAGTAGACACATTCGTCAATATTAGATGCATTTATTGATTCAAATATATGAAAATCATTCCACGGAGATAATCCTAATATTTCTAATGTCCCCGTAATATTTTTGAAAGTATCAAAATGATAATTATCAGAAAAAGTTAATGAAGGATTAGCGGCTTTAAGCTGAATGGCATATCCCATATTTGCAGTCAACTTATTCGATTTAAGCGTCCAACTATCAACATCCTGTTTGATTTTGGGGTCATTATTATAGGCTATTGCCATTTTTTCAACAGCACTATTTGCTTGAGGAATTTGTTTGATCTGTAATTCTTTGTATGCGCCACAATGTGTTGTCAAAGCGTTTGAATACAAATAGAAATAATTCTCATCAATTTCTATTTCTTTTATTGGTGCATCGGGAAGTTGGTTTCTGAATGAATCGAGAAGATACACATCACTTTTCTTATCAAATTGCCCATGAATATGGTATGCCGGTTTATGTGTTGCTAATTCGAGATTTGCATCATAGTTTGTAGTAAATATGTTGTCGAACGCCTCTAAATAGGTGATGAATTTTTCCGGATATTCTTGATACAAGGTATTAAGTTTACCATCATTATATATTGCATATAGATAAGCAACTCTCAGAGCTTCCCTGACATAGTATTGCTCGGGATTTTGAGTATTGGTCTTGTGGCATACTAAATCATGAATTAAATAATAGTCTTCAAATCCTATATCAGTTATTCGTAATGTATCAATTTTATCTGCATATTGTTTTTTGAAAGACTTCAAAGATTCATCTTCTGCAGTACAATTTGTAAAATTATCGTATTTGTCCTCCAAAATATCTCTTGCTTCTAAAAATAATTGCCCTATATAATTTTTTAACAGGTACGGGAAATTCACAATGATATGTGATGGAAAATCATCTCTATCACAATTTTTTAGAATTCTCAATACTATTTGTTGCGTAGTATAATCAGTTTTATTAAATTGAATGTTTATACCATTTCCAACGAGTAAATTGTTCATATAGTTATATATCCCCTTCTTTGGTCAATAATTTTTCGCCTAAGTATAATCCGGCTTGCGCATACGTTCCAAGCAGTTCCTGTTTCTTTGCTTCAATCATATCAGGTTCAAACTCAAATACTGTTTCATAGATTTCCATAGCTTTCTGGAAATATGAAGTTGCCTGCGAAATTTCTCCCATAGTCAGGCTGATATTTCCCATCGCTTCTTGAACACTTGCATAATCCAGACCAGTATCAGAATTATATTCTCGAATTACACGGCAGAGCTTTCGCAGAGCAGACAAACCAACATCAGGCTGTCCCATATCCGTAAGCAATACAGCATAGTTTGTAATCTGCACAATGCTATCATGGTAATAGGCCAGACCATACTCATCTATGATTCTGATTGCCTGTTCCATATTTTCTTTAGCAAGTTCCAGCTTGCCATTCATTTTATACATACCGCCAAGATTTGCATACAGATTGGACAGGAGCAACGCATTCTCCGAAGTCATTTTCGGAATCATTGCAATGGCATCTTTCTGCATCTTGATTGCTTTATCTGGTTTCTTCTCATAAGCTGCCTGATAACTGAGCAGCAATGCCCGGTCAGCAATAGAGCCTACAGCCTTGTCCTTGAGCAAGTCAGACAGTTTATTTATAACCAATTCCATCCCCTGATAATAGCGGTAATTCTCCATATAAGGGAACACATCTTCCAAGAAACGAAGATATACCGGCATATCATCATTTTCAATCTGATTTATCACAAATTCAATGGTCTGGAACAACTGTTTATAATAAGAAACTTCTTCTCCATGACGCAGACAAATCTGCTGTAAGCTTTCCAATAAGGTGTGACAAGTCTGCACAGAAGGTTTTGTTTCTTCCATTGTCACTTCCTGCATCATTGGATGAAGGGCAATCATACGACCTTCCATTGCCTTGATGAAGCCTTTTTCAATCAGATCATTGACAGTATTCATATCACGCAGCTTTAACCAGTTCGCAAACAATCTGTTTTGAACACCGGAAAACGAAGCCAACGCAAGGTTTCTCATAATATCTGTTTCTGCTTCTGAAAGCTGATACAGAGAGAACAACGTGTGAATGTGGTCATAATAGGTCGCCTTGCGACTTTTGCCGTCTTTGGAGATACCGATAGTATCGGTGGCATCCAGGGCGACTTTTTCTTCTTTTAGCTTCTTTAACAGGAGCAACGGCTCCATAATTCCACTTTCCAACAAACGGGCTGACATTTCTACAGCAAGAGTATGACTGTGTACTGTTTGGATGATTTGCTCCAAAATCGTGCGATTCTTTTCAGCATCGGAATAGAAGCAGCCCATCAGTTTAATCAAAGCATCTGTATCCCCAATTTCTTCCAGATTCATGAAAGTATAGTTGTTAAAGCTGCTTCGGGTAGTAAACAGAATACGGCAGCGATATTTCATCACAACCGACAGCAAACCATCCTGCGATGCTGTAGTATTAAAATTATCAATGATAAATAAGGTGTCCTCTTTCAATGTACGCAGAAAACGGTTATGTTTGCGGAACCGTTCTTCATTGTCGTCATCCGGCAGATCATCTGCAAAATCCATATCTGAAATATCTTGTTTTAAATTGCCAGTGTAGGAAAGGTACAAAATATTTGTGTATTCTTTGCTATGAATTTTAGCATAAGCCTTTGCCAATTCACTTTTACCAATGCCGGCGATACCTTGCAGAAATACCTTTCCATGACTACATAACAACTGATGTAAAGTTACAAGTTCATTGTCTCGTCCACAGAAATGACGGCATGGCTTTGGGGTACCGCCATCGTAGATAAAATCTTTCACGGCCGGAGAAAGATTTCCAGCAGATAACAGATTCTTAGTATTTACATCTCGCTTTACAAAAGTACGTTCCATGCCAAAGCATAAAGCAGAAGTTAGAAATACTGCTTCATCCATTTCTGTTTCACAAGGATAATTCTCGAGAAGCCGAGCCTTGGTTTTATCTGATATGGTTGTATCCTGCACCAGAATGTTATAAATCTCTTGCACCGCCATAGTACTGTCATACATCAACGGAAGCACATTTCTGTGCATATCAGCAGCGAGTCGGTTTCGATTGTGGTTATCCATATAATACCTGGTGATACGAGGACTGATTTTTGCTTGTCCATTGAACCAACGGCATACCAGACCATTATCAAAATCAAAATCCAGAGATTCGTCTGAACTTAAAAAGCTGACAAACAACTGGTACATCATGTCAATCTGATTCATACTGTGGGCATCACTGATATAGTTACGAATGGTGGTGATGACTGAACTGAAATCTAAATATTCCATAGACAGCCCTCCTTCAAAAATAGTCAATTTACGCTCAATCCACGCTCAATGAAGCTTTAGACTGTTTGTTCTAAAATGAGTGTAGATTGATGGAAGCGTTCTGCTAAATATTATAGCACGGCTTTCAAGTCTACGAAAGAGCATAGGTAAGTGATTTGAAAGGAGGGGCTCATGGAACAGAATATAGCATTTGAACGATGTGTGGATTTTCTGGCTCGTATGATTGAGAAATACGGGCAAGAGCTCCTCGATGAGATCAATGCAGATGAAGATGGTGGGGCAAGAACTAAAACAGAAGATACAAAGTCAGCGTAAATGGGTGTCGAAAATGTCGGCATCCATTTTTTATATTTTGAATATATTGAAAAACTGAAAATCAATGGTATAATTAAGTTGGGACAAATAATTGAAACAGTAATTCGATATATGCCATATGGAATATAATGGGAGGCAGCAATCATGGATAGCAGAAAACGTATGGGGAAAGATAAAGATGGAGTGATTTTCCCTGTTGCTCCAAATCTTTCTGAAATGAGTGATAGTTATTTGGATTTTATAGAAGCAATCAAAAAAGAAATTGAGAACCAGAGATTAAAGGTTGTACTGAATGCAAATTCCAGTATGATCTGTCTCTATTGGAATATTGGTAAAGCTATTCTGCAAAAGCAGGAGGAAGAAGGCTGGGGAGCCAAAGTCATTGACCGCATGGCAAAAGACCTGAAAGATGCGTTTCCGGATATGTCCGGCTTTTCTCCAAGAAATATTAAGTATATGAGAAAATTCGCAGAGTGCTGGCCGGATTTTGAAATTGTGCAACGGGTCGTGGCACAAATTCCATGGCGTACCAATCGTATGTTGCTTGACAAATTGGATACACAGGAAGAACGAATCTGGTATGCACATAAAACCATCGAAAACGGTTGGAGCAGTACGATTCTGGATTTGCAGATTCAGAGCAAATTGATTGAACGTACAGGAAAAAGTGTCAATAACTTCCCTGTTGCTTTACCACCTGCGGATTCCGATATGGCAAATCAGATTTTCAAAGATCCGTATCTGTTTGATTTCCTTGGTACTGATATGCCAAGGCGAGAGGTTGAGATTGAACGTAAGCTGACAGAGCATATCCAGAACTTTCTTTTGGAGTTGGGACAGGGATTTGCGTTTGTAGGCAGACAGGTACATCTGGAAGTGGGCGGAGATGACTTTTATATTGATCTTTTGTTCTATCATCTGAAACTTCGCTGTTATGTGGTAATTGAACTGAAAGCTTGTGATTTTGAGCCCGGTTTCATCAGTCAGCTCAATATGTATCAGAATGTTGTAAATGATATTCTGCGTCATCCGAGTGATAATCCGACTATCGGATTGCTTTTGGTTAAAGGTAAAAATCAGACGGTAGTTGAGTATTCTCTTGCAGGATACCAGAATCCAATTGGCGTAGCAGAATGGAAAAACCAGATGGTAAAAGCACTTCCGGAAGAACTGAAAAGCAGCTTGCCGTCTATTGAAGAAATCGAAAAAGAATTGGAGTAAAAAGTGCCACAGGCCGTGGCACAATTACATATCACCCTATGGATGGAGGTGGTTAGGAATTGAAAACAAGAAGATGTTACATATACACACGAGTATCTACCTCGATGCAGGTAGATGGATATAGTTTGGATGCACAGAAAGATAAGCTGAAAAAGTATGCGGAATTTCAGGATATGGTAGTTGCGGGTGAATACTCTGATGAGGGAAAATCCGGTAAGAACATAGAAGGTCGTCCACAATTTTTGCAAATGCTGAAAGATATTGAGTCAGGCAAAGATAAGGTTGAATTTGTCCTTGTATTCAAACTTTCCCGATTCGGAAGAAATGCAGCCGATGTACTTAGTTCCTTACAGCGTATGCAGGATTTTGGGGTCAATCTGATTTGTGTAGAAGATGGCATAGACAGTTCCAAAGACAGCGGGAAATTGATGATTTCTGTCTTATCTGCGGTTGCGGAAATTGAGCGTGAAAATATCCTTGTTCAGACTATGGAGGGGCGCAGACAGAAGGCTCGTGAGGGAAAATGGAATGGCGGTTTTGCTCCTTATGGATATAAGCTGGTAGATGGTTATTTATATATTGCAGATGATGAAGTCGATGTGATTCGCATTATTTTTGATAAGTATGTGAATACAACAATGGGAGCATCTGCAGTTGCAACGTATTTGAATGAGCATGGCTATGTAAAGAAAAAGCGCCAGAATAACACGCTGGATATGTTTTCAGCACATTTTATCAAGTCAATTTTAGACAATCCGGTTTATTGTGGAAAACTCGCTTATGGTCGCCGTAAGAATGAAAAGATTGCAGGAACCCGTAATCAGTATCATATTGTGAAACAGGACGATTACCCGGTTTATGATGGAGTACATGAAGCAATTGTTTCGGAAGAAGTATGGCAGATGGCACAAAGGAAACGTCAGGAAACAGGTGTCAAAAGCGAGAAAATTTATAATCAGGAACATGAAAACATCCTTTCCAGTATTCTTCGTTGTCCTGTGTGCGGGGCTGCGATGTACGGCAATGTAAATCGTAAGAAGAAAAAAGACGGAACCTTATATAAGGATTATTATTATTATCATTGCAAACACCGTACTACGGTAAATGGTCATAAATGCGGATACAGACGACAGTGGAAACAGGAAATGGTGGACGCTGCGGTAGAAGAAGTGATCAGAAAACTGGTTACAAACCCGAAGTTTGAACAGGCAATCCGTCAGAAGATTGGTTCCAGAATTGATACAGAAGAATTGGAAACCGAACTGGAACAGCTTCGTAAGAAACTTCATCAGCTAAACGGAGCAAAAGCAAAGTTGGGACAGCAGATGGACAGTCTTGATGTAACAGACAAGCATTATGACCGCAAGTATCAGGATATGGAAGAACGCTTGTATAAGCTGTATGATGATATTGATTCTGTGGAAGAAGAAATTGAGGAAGTGGAAACCAGAATCTATAATGTGCGTCAGCAGAAAATTTCCGGTGACAACATCTATCAATTTCTTCTGTATTTTGATAAACTGTATGATAAGTTCACGGATGCTGAAAAGAAAGAGTTTCTTAACAGCTTCATTGAACGAGTTGATATATACGAGCAAGAGCAGCCGGATGGCCGTTTCTTGAAGCACATTAAATTCAGATTTCCTGTCTATTTTAATGGAAAGGAGATAGAGGAAATGAGTTGGGACAACGAAACAACAGTCGAGACAGTGATAATGATGGCGTATTGTGGTGATAAGCGAAAATAGTGTCATATAACCACAAGATATTGTGGTTTGGAAGTGAAAAATGAGCAAAAATCGAGGCGAAAATGAACGATTTTCGACCTCGATTTTTTGACCTTTTGACAGATGACATCGGAGAAAAAAAGGGGTAAAACAGATGACAACGGGTTAAAGTGTGAATCTGTAATCCAATTATTTTAGAGGGATAGGAATAGAAGAGGAGGAAAAAGAATGCAATTCATAGTGTCCGATATTAGAGATAGGGGAGGATAAGAGAAGTTAACAAGGTTTAAGCACTGGGAGTGCCAGTGTTATTTTTTTGTGATAAATCAGGAGAAATTTATACAAAGTTAGAAAAGCCAATCATGTTCTTCATTTGGGAAGCATGGTTGGCTTTTTCTTTTGGCAAAGAAAAATGGAAGGAGGAAACGAAGTGGTAGTACGATTTATGAGTCATACACCTTATGCCGGATTGGAACAGGAAATGCAGCATATTCCTGGATTTCGGCCACGAAGAAGCGGAATGGTTGTCAGTCACCTTCCAGATGATCCGAAAAAACAGGACTACCTGCGTGGGCACATTTCGGACGGGTGTATCCCATTTCACAAGCTGCTGGAGGTATTGGCAGAGGAGGTAGCTGTCAGCCCGTTTGTGAGGCGTGTAAACCGTTTGACAGGCATGAAAGAGCCTTGCTTGTTCCGGAATGGTCATAGAGAACGGTTTTTTATGATGCTGGGGCGATGCATCCACAAGTCAGAAGAACCGGCACTGTGTGCAGCCATATATCTTCTTTCTGCGGATCGGTTTTTGTGGGGAAGGGCGTTGTATGCGGTGGATCAGGATCAGATCCAGTTTTCAGAGATTCACATTCATGGTGTAGATCTGGATGGTTATGTCCTGTTTTATATGGCAAGAGATCTGTATCGGGGAAGTCAGCATATCAGTCTGTCTGAGTTGATTGACCCAGAACTGGTCAGTGACCAGGTGTTTGAACGGATTGTTACGGCATGTCTGATTCGCCGGTATGGAAATGTGGTTTTACAGGAGGAGGGATTGCAGTGATGAAAGAAAGGATATTTGATCATGGCAGTAAAAAGCCAGAAAAACGGACGATGCTCCGTTTATTTAGCCCATTGACGGCGATTCGGTATCCGAGATATGACTGGGAAGATCTCAATGGAGAAGGGGAGGAACTCTTACCGGCAGAACTGTGTAGCTATCAAAAGGAGATTCGCGACCAGATTGCAAAAGAGCAGCTTCCAGAGGAAGGAGATCGGGGGCTGGCTGAATATCTGAATGATGAAGGCCTGAAAGAAAAAATTTATAGTATGAACCCTACCGTAGAAGTCTGGCGGGGAGAGTTGTGGGGCGTACTGGAAGTAGAATGCAGAGGAGAACTTTCAAAAAAAGAACTTGAGGAAGTAAAGGAATACTGGGAAGGTCAGGAAAGCGATGGCTGGGGAGAAGGATTTGAACAGCGGGAGATCAAAACTCCGGATGGGGAAGTGTGTGTCAGTTTTTGGAATTCTGGAAGTGATTTTTTTATTACGACAGAAGAACAACTGAAGGGGCAGGTACAGGAACCATCCTCACAGATGGGAGGAATGACTTTTGGAACGATGGGATAAGCCGTACAGGATCCGTCTGTTTAGCCCTATAGAGGGAGAATTGTGTCCGAGTGACAGAATGATGGAGGAAAACATTTCTCTAACTGCCTATGAAATGGAACTGTATGAGGAGCCGATTCGTGACAGTTTGAAACAGGCAGAACTTCTTGGAGAAAACAATCGGAAGCTGTGGCAATATTTCAGTGGTGAAATACAGATGCCCAATATCCGATCGTTGTCTCTGGAAGTAGAATCCTATGGAGGTCGGATTTGGAGTGTGCTGCAGGCAGAATCGTTTGAGAAACTAACCCATGAAGAGGTGCAGCGTCTGTCAGAGACATGGGAGAAACTTACCGTTGGAGGTTTTATAAAGGAACTGAGGGGGAATCAAGTTCCAGTCTCGGAAGGAACACTTACGGCTCTTCTGGGGAATGAAGGGCTGGATTATTTTGTCCTTCCGGAAAAAGTATTAAAAGGGACCGCCCATTTGCTGACTCCGGCATTGGAAGTCGAAATTTTTTCTAAGAGGCAAATTTCAGAAGTTGGCTATTCTGGAGCAAATATAACTTTGCCGACAGAAGATTCCTTTTTAAGAGATACAATGCGTAGGGCTTATGTGGATGAAAATGAAGCATATAGGATTGAATTTTGTGGCAGATGGCCTGATTTTCTGGTAGATGCACTGAATCAGACAGGAAGCATTACATTGGAAGAAGCAAATGTGTTGGCGTATTTGGTCAGCTATATGGACACACTTCAGATGGAAACCTATGAAGCAGCCATTCAGATGCGGCAGGAAGAAAAGATTGATGTTCCACCTACAATAAAAGAACTGATCAACCTTTGCTATAACCTGGATTGTTATGAGTTCCGGCCGGGGATCAGGAATGATCGGGAACTGGGGGAAGTCTGCCTGGATGGAGGAATTTCTGATTGGATTGACAGGCTTTCAGATGATGTGGTGGAGCTTTTGGATCCAGAGAAGGTAGGGATGGAGCAGCGACGGGAAGAACAAGGGGTTTTTACATCAAAAGGCTATGCATTTCCAAATGCACGCTCCAGGCAGGACATGTATGATGGAAAACACTTGCCGGATATCAGCGGTATTTCTGAGGGGATTTTTTCGCTTCGGATAGTCAGTACCCAGCATCCGGAGGAGACAGGAGTCTGGCTGGAACTTCCTGCTACAGAACGCGAGTTTCAATGGACGCTTAATGCATTACAGGAAAGAAACTTTAAAGATTGTATCATAGCAGAAGGCCGTAGTCCCATCAGCTGGTGTGATCTGGAGGCAGATGAAGATATTGAAAAGCTGAATGAACTGGCGAAACGGATTCAGAATTTTCCAGATAACAGAATGCATTGTAAATATGCGGCAGCATTGGAACTGGAAAGTTGTGATGGACTGGATTTGGCATTGGATATTGCAGAAAATCTGGATTGTTATGATTTCGATCCTCATATCTATTCTCCTAAAACGTATGGAAATTATATTCTGCAGGAAGCGGGGGTTGATCTGCAGGATCCTGCATTTTTAAATTTTCATTTTTATGGGTATGGATTACGACAATTGGGCAAGGCAGGACATGTATGTACCACATATGGTGTGATCCGGAGAAATGAGATTCCGTTTCAGCATGAGTATACGGCGCTGCAGCCTGGAATGAAGATGGAATAAGCAGAATAAACGAGAGAAGAAGGTGATGAAGAATCAACAGTTTTATTTCATGGGTTGGCGGAAAGAAAGCACTCCGTAGCCTGATCTATACCATGTTCCCTGCAAATTTTGACCGCTACATTGAAGTGTTTGGCGGCGGAGGCTGGGTCCTTTTTGGGAAGCCACCGGATGAACGGTGCATGGAGATCTACAATGACTATAATTCAAACCTTGCAAACCTGTTTTATTGCGTGAAGAACCGTACAGGGGCTTTCTTAAAGGAACTGGGATTTTTGCCTTTAAACAGCAGGGATGAATTTACTATCATTCGTAATTTTATCGACAAGCAGGAACCGGATACCCGCTTTTTAGGAGAGGAGTTAAAACTGGCAGAGAAGTATCTGATGCCGCCGGATTATAAGGAGCTGAAAGCAATCCTGCTTCAAAATGCAGAGGTAACGGATGTAAAACGGGCGGCTGCATTTTTTAAGCTGATCCGTTACAGTTATGGAAGCGGCTGCACGTCCTTTGGCTGCCGTCCCTTTGATGTGAGAAATTGCTTTGACACCATCTGGCAGGCATCCCGCAGGCTGGCAGATACCGTAATAGAAAATAAAGACTTTGAGGCATTGATTCGGCAGTATGACCGGGACAGTGCCTTTTTTTATTGCGATCCGCCTTACTACGAAACGGAAGGACACTATGCGGTGGTGTTTCGGAAGGAAGATCACAAACGGCTCCGGGATACCCTTGCAGAATGTAAGGGCAAGTGGATGGTCAGCTACAATGACTGTGCGTTTATCCGGGATCTGTATGATGGATATTTTATTACAGCTGTTACCCGTATCAATAACCTGGCCCAGCGGTATGAGGGGGGCTGCGAGTTCCCGGAAGTCATCATTACTAACTATGATCCAGGCGAGCGGGAACGGTTACGACCAAGACAGCTGGATCTGTTTGGCATATGGGGAGACGGGGAAACCGACCATTATGAGATTCGGGCAGAAGTCAGCCCGGAAAGAGAGGTGCTATGAAAACAGAAGAAAAAAAGGGGGCAAACACCGTGGATCCGGGGGAAGGCGGCGTACTTTCCATTCCGAGGGTGCTTTTATCGGCGGCGGGGATCCCAACGGACGGCAACCTGGTGATTGAGACGGTTCCCGGTGTCATTCTGATTGGAACGAAAACCCCGGTGCAGATGGTTTGCAGGCCCCTGATGGAGGTATTTGACCAGCTGGGGATTGCAGAGAATGAAGTGGAGGCATTGATGGGAAGAAAAGGAGGGATTGGATGAGCAAACCGGTTTATCGGCTGATGGATGGAAAAGGGCGTGTGCTGATCCCCAAGGCAATGCGGGATGCAGCAAAGATGGATTACGGGGATATTGTCTGTCTGGGAATGACAGACGGTAAGATAACCGTCCGGAAGGTACATGTCATTGAAGTAGGCGACCAGTCACCGGAAGCAGTGGAATCCTACGTCCGTGCAGCGTTTCAGTCCATGCCGGACAGCTTGCGGCTGGAATTGATAGGGGAACTGAGCAGCCTGCTTCAGAAAAAGGAGGATTAGATCATGCAGGAGTTTACGAAAAAGGATTGTGTAGGGATAGGGGAGGAGGTTTCTCTTAAAAGCCGGGTGGTTGTCCTGGCTCCCAGGGCACTGCCGGGGAACCATCCGGGACAGCTCTTTTTCTGCACGGGTGTCCAGGGGACGGAAAATCCAAGGCATTCCATTGCCCAGCTGGTATCTCTGTCTACTGGAGAAGTATGGAAGTGCTGGCATCGGGATGTGATCGGCATCCTGAAACCGGAGTTGCTGGGAGAAACGGCCAGACTTCAGCTGTCCCAGATCCGTCCTTTTGGTGCAAAGGATCTTCGGGAACATTCACCGGAATATTCCGGTTACAGTTTTCTGCCGGATGGCCGGTATGCGGCAGGCGTGTGGCTGGCAGATCCGGAGGAGGCATGGGAGTATGTAATGATGCAGAAGGACTATCAGCACCGGATCATGATCTGTGACAGGGATGACTTTGCCGTCTTAGAGATGCAGGAAGGACAGATGCTCTTTCCGGATGTACAGACCCTGGAGGAGTTTCGACAGACGCAAGGGCATGGGGGGATTCGGATGGCTTAGAAAAGAGGGATGAGACATGAAGCAGATTCGGATTGAGAATGGGATCATCCTGTATTACGGAAACCGGGCCGGGCGGGTAACGAAAGGCTGTGCCGTAGTGGATCCGATGTTTCAGGGATCAGAGCTGGAGGGCTTTTTAAGAAAGCAAACGAGTATTCAGGAAATCCAGTGGAAGGACAGGATTTTCGACCGGCTGACAGCTGGGGCTGTGGCTCCGGAAATATCCCAGGGATTAAAAGATGTGCGGGTCTGGCAGCTGAAAGGGGATGTGGATGTCCAAAGGAAGTTCATTGACTTTGCCCTGCTGGTTCATCAGTACGGCCCGCCCCAGCCGGAGCATTATATGAAAGTCTATGAAGGGGCATCTGACACCAATGACCTGGAAGAACTGTATGATAAATTCCGCTATCACCCGCCATCCGGATATACCGGGCATGGGCTGTCCATCAGTGATGTATTGGAACTCTATGATGAAACCGGGAGTTCCTTTTTTTATGTGGACCGCTATGATTTCCAGGAAATAGAGTTTTCTGGGAAGAGCCAGAATCAGGGACAGACCCCGACTATGCAGTATTAACAGGCAGCCATGGAAGCCTGTTTTGCTGAAATAGATATAGAAAGGACCATGTTATGAACAGAAAGAGAAAAAGGAGGAAACATCCGTATGCCAAACTTAGATGTTCGGATCACATCCATGTACCCGCCAGGGGCACAGGGAGGAACCAGAGCCATTGCATCCGCCACGATCGCCGGTTGTTTTGCCGTCCGGGGAATCAAAATCGTAGAGGGCGGTAAGGATGGGCTGTTTGTATCCATGCCCAGCCGCAAGACACAGGATGGGTATAAAGATATCTGTTTTCCTGTGACAGCAGAATTTCGCAAGGAACTGCATCAGGCAGTGCTTGGAGCTTATGAGCAGGCACTGACCATGGCACAGACTGCAGCTCCACAGACGGCAGCCCCGCAGGAGGAACAGGCAGGCCCGCAGATGGCGGGTCTATGAAGGAAACCAGAAAAAGAACAGAAAGAGAATCAAGGAGGAAACAGGAATGAAGAATATCAAGAAACAGTTGGTAAATTATCGGAACGCAATGGTTATGCACGCCTGGAAGGTAAAAAACAAGCTTAAGGAAACATCCGGTGAGGGATATGTGGACACTGCCATCAAGATCCTGATTGCGGTGGTGTTAGGAGCCTTGCTTTTGGCAGGACTTTATGCCCTGTTTAATGATACCGTCCTGCCGACCCTGGTAAGACGTGTGCAGGAAATGTTTGATTACAGTGGCTGATATGGCTGCAGGCAGGGTGCCGGTTCCTTTGGTATTACAGGTGGTGCTGTTTGTTTCGCTGTTGGCTGTAGTGTCTGTCTGGGATTTGCGGTACCGGATCATTCCGGACCGGCTTCAGGCAGGCATTGCCCTGCTTTCTCTTTTGCAGTTTTCCCCCAAAAACCTGCTTGGGATCTTGGGGGCAGCTCCCTATCTGCTGGTCGCACTTTTGTGTGAGAAGGAAAAGGGGATCGGTGGGGGAGATGTAAAGCTTGCAGGGGCGATGGGGCTAGTGCTTGGGCTTCCGGCCAGTCTGACAGCTTCCTGTTTGGGGTTGGCCGGATTTGTTTTGTATGGTGCAGCCGTCCACTTATGGGAACGGCATCATGGAAAGGAAGGGAATCTCCCCTTTCCTGTGGGACCGTTTCTGGCAGTAGGGGCTGTGGCTGCTTATGGTATGAAGATGGGAGGACGGATTCAATGAAGAAAAAAAGATGGATTGCCGTTTGTGCGGCTGTACCCCTTATGGTGTTAACTGCTGTAATTTTCTGCCGCAAAAGAAGCGGGTGCTGGTAAGAAAAAGGGCGGGCGGATGTTTACTGTCCGCCCGGTAAAAAGAAAAATGAAAAAATCAAAGCAGGAGGAACGACTATGCGAGTGTTGAAGAACCGGACGGTCATCGGTGTGATCTGTATTGTGCTGTCCCTGATCATCTGTTTTGTGGTCACGCCATTGTTTCAAAAGACCATGAGTGAGAAGAAGGAGATCGTCCGTGTGGTCAAGCCCATTCGGAGTGGGGAAGAGATTACAGCCGATATGGTAAAAACCGTGGAGGTTGGCAGTTATAACCTGCCGGAGGATGTAGTAAAACAGCTGGATACGGTGATTGGAACCTTTGCGTCGGCAGACCTGGCACCAGGGGATTACATTCTTGCCTCCAAGATTGCAGAGGAACCAGCGGCGGAAAATGCCTATCTGTATCACCTGACTGGAGAAAAGCAGGCGATTTCCGTAACGGTCAAGGCGTTTGCCAATGGTCTGTCGGGCAAACTTAAGAGCGGCGATATCGTCTCTGTCATCGCACCGGATTATAAAAAGCAGGGCATGACGGTAATCCCGGCAGAACTGCAGTATGTGGAGGTCATCGCAGTAACTGCAAACAGCGGCTATGATGCCAATACAGGGGAAGAACTGGAAGAGGGGGCGGACAGGGAACTTCCGGGAACAGTAACGCTTTTAGTGACACCGGAACAGTCCAAGGTGCTTGCAGAGCTGGAGGCAGATGGAAAGCTGCACCTGTCCTTAGTGTACCGGGGGGATGCGGCAAGTGCGGGACAGTTTATCGAGGCACAGAAACAGGTGTTGGAAGAACTGTATGCTCCAGAGAAGGAAGAAGGAGAGATCACACAAGAAACAGAGCAGACAGAATCTTCAAAAGAAGAAACAAATGAGGCCGCTTTGGAAGAAACCGAGGAAAGTGGGGTGGAATAAGCCTTGAATTTTCTGAAAAACAGTATTTTCAGCCGGGGGAACCGTGACAACTCTTCGGACTGGGAGCCGGAGAATGAAAACCAAATGCTGGCAGTCTGGGGAAGCCCCGGTTCCGGAAAGACCACAGTGGCGGTAAAACTGGCGGCAAGGCTTGCCATGCAGAAGCGGGATGTGGCTCTTCTTTTGTGTGATATGAATACACCAATGCTTCCCTGTATCTGCCCGCCCGGAGATCTGGAAGAAGAACATTCCCTGGGAAGCATTCTGGCGGCAGCCCATGTGGGGGAATCCCTGGTACGCCATCACTGCATTACCCATAAGCGGCATTCCCATTTGACGATCCTTGGCATGAGAAAAGGGGAAAATGAGTATACCTACCCGTCTTATGAGCGGACACAGGCGGAGGAACTGTTACAGTGTTTGAGAAACATTGCTCCGTATATCATCATTGACTGCGGCAGTTATATCGCCAATGACATCCTTTCTGCGATTGCCCTGATGGAGGCGGATGCAGTCCTGCGTCTGGTCAACTGTGACCTGAAGTCCATCAGTTACCTCTCCAGCCAGCTTCCGCTCCTTCGGGAAAACAAATGGGATGCGGAAAAGCAGTATAAGGTAGCCAGCAATGTCTATCCCAATGAGGCCAGCGAGTATATTGAACGGGTGTTAGGCAGCGTGGCATTCCAGATCCCCCATTCGGAGGAGGTAAAGGCACAGGTTCTGGAAGGGGATCTGCTAAAAGAACTGGGCTTAAAAGACAGCAGAGGATTCCGAAAATCCATAGAAGCCATTTCAAAGGAGGTGTTCGGATGTTAGGGGAAAGACGAAGCAAAGCCGCATTTTCAGCGGGTTTTGCAGAGCGTGTTCAGGAACAGCCCCATGAGAATTCCGGACACCTGCAGGCAGAGATCTGGAAAGAAGAGGATCCCGACTTTGAGGAGATTATGGAGGATGGAAATGAGACAGAAGAAAATCGTCCAAGAGACTTCTTTGGAGGGGAGGATGGGGCAGTAGAAAAAACAGAAGAACCAGAGGAAGAAGAATCGGAACCCTCCCATGTTCAAAAGACGGGAGGGCGGTCCTTACGCACCCATGATCTGTTCTTTGCAGCGGAGGATACAAGCCGGGATTTTACTTCGGTGCTGCGGGAGGTACAGGCCTATCTTTCCAAAGAGTACAGCAGTCTGGTAACTGCGGATGGAAATGAGGAAGTTAAGGCTCAGATCCGCCGGTTTGCCGGGAAGTACATCCAGGATCACCGGATCCAGGTGACAGGAAAGACCACCGATGAGCTGATCGATGCTATTTATTCTGAGATGGCAGAGTTTGGTTTTCTTACAAAGTACATTTACGGGGAAGGCATAGAGGAAATCGATGTGAATGCCTGGGATGATGTGGAGGTACAGTTTTCGGGAGGTGTGACAAAGAAGCTTACAGAACACTTTGACAGTCCGGAACACGCCATCAATGTGGTGCGGCGGATGCTGCATGTATCCGGTATGGTGTTAGATGATGCCAGCCCCAGTGTACTGGGACATTTAAGCAAAAATATCCGGATTGCAGTATTAAAGACCCCGATTGTGGATGAAGATGTAGGGGTGGCGGCTTCCATCCGAATTGTCAATCCCCAGAGTATGCAGAAACAGGACTTTGTGAAAGGTGGAACGGCAACCGGGCAGATGCTGGACTTTTTATCGGAGTGCATCCGGTATGGCATTTCCGTGTGTGTGGCAGGAGCAACCAGCTCCGGAAAAACCACACTCCTTGGCTGGCTTTTGACTACGATTCCTGACAGCAAGCGGATCTACAGCATTGAGAACGGTTCCAGAGAGCTGGCCCTGGTACGGAGAAAAGAGGGAAAGGTCGTCAATTCCGTCATCCATACCCTGACCCGTGACAGCGAGAATGAACGGCAGCGAGTGGATCAGATTGCACTCCTTGACATGGCCCTGCGGTTTAATCCGGATATTATTGTAGTGGGTGAGATGCGGGGACCGGAGGCGAATGCAGCACAGGAAGCAGCCAGAACCGGCGTGGCGGTTGTGACAACCATCCATTCCATGAGCTGTGATGCAACGTACCGCCGTATGGTATCCCTGTGCAAGCGGGCAGTGGATATGAGCGACGACACCCTGATGGGGTTCGTAACGGAGGCATACCCGATTGTGGCTTTCTGCAAGCAGCTGGAAAATAAGGAACGCCGCCTGATGGAGATCATGGAGTGTGAGATTTTGCCGGATGGTACCAGAAAGTTTCGACCCTTGTTCCAGTACCAGATTATGGAGAATCGGATAGAGGACGGGAAATTTGTGATCATAGGGCAGCACCGGCAGGTCAATCCAATCTCGGAGAGTCTGGCAAGGAGGCTGATGGAGAATGGGATGCCCCAGGAGAAGCTGTCCCGGCTTTTGGCCGTTACAGAGGAAGGAAAGGAGAAGTAAGATGACAGCCATTCAGTTGTTAGCCTGTGCAGGCATGATCGCAGGAGTATTTTTGATGCTTGGCATCCGGCCGGTGGAATTTACGGACAGCCTGTTTGGGTTTTTCTTAAATCCCAGACGGAGCCTTCGGGAAGAACTTAAGGCATCATCTGGAAGAAAAAAAGAAGGAATTCTGCGAAGGGAGATGAAGGAGGCACAGGCAGTGCTTCAGATGACCGGAAGAGGAAGTCGGTTTTCCATGGTGTGTGCGGCTGCCCTGGCACTGTTTTGCATGGGAGGATCGATTGCGATCCTGATTGGAAATTTTTTCCTGGCTCCGGTAATGGCAGTAGGGTTTTTGTTTCTGCCATTTTGGTATGTGAAGCTGACGGCAAACCACTATAAGAGAGATGTGTCGGCAGAACTGGAAACTGCGTTATCCGTGATTACCACAGCATACCTGCGGACAGAAGATATTGTGACAGCGGTGGAGGAAAATACGGCCTATTTAAATCCTCCGGTATCCAGGGTGTTTCAGGACTTTCTCATCCAGATCAAGATGGTAAATCCGGATGTGCAGGAAGCCCTGCGGATCATGAGAGGAAGGATTGACAATGAAGTGTTTCGGGAATGGTGTGACGCAGTCAGCGACTGCCAGCATGACCGGAGCTTAAAGACCACGCTGACACCCATTGTGGCAAAGCTGTCCGATATGCGGAATGTGAATGCAGAGCTGGAATACATGATCGCGGAACCCAGAAAGGAATTTATGATCATGGTGGTGTTTGTCATTGGAAATATCCCGCTTATGTATCTGCTAAATCAGGACTGGTATGATGTGCTGATGCACACCGCACTGGGGCAGTGTATTCTGGCCGTGACAGCGGCTGCTATTTTTATATCTGCAGGGTTTGTGGTAAAACTCACCCGCCCCATTGAATACAGGAGGTAGGCATGGAAGGATTACTGTTTTTATTTGGATTGTTTCTGGCTTTGGGACTTTTCTTTCTGGCGGCTTCCCTCCTGCACCTGCCGACCATCGGTGCGGCAAAGGCCATGCTTGGGACGGCCAAACAGGAGCGGAAAGGTGCAAAGACATTGGAAACCTGTTTTATGATTCTGGCAGTCAGGCTGTCTCACTATATCCGAATGGATGAATATAAAAAGAGCCGGATGGGAAATGTCCTTAAGGCCAGCGGCATGAATCTGACCCCGGAGGTATATCAGGCATATGCACTGGTAAAAGCAGGAACGGTTCTTTTGGCGGTCATTCCCTGTGCCATCCTGATGCCGCTTCTGGTTCCCGTGGTCGTGGTGTTAGCCTTGCTCCTTTATTTTAAGGAAGGGCAGAAAGCAGATGAGAAGTTAAAGGCAAAACGGGAGGAGATTGAAGGGGAACTGCCAAGGATGGTAGCAACCATTGAACAGGAGTTAAAGGCTAGCCGCAATGTGATCGGGATGCTGGAGCGTTTTAAGGGAAATGCAGGACCGGCTCTGACTGGGGAGCTGGATATTCTGTTAGCCGATATGCGGTCCTCCAACTATGAGGCAGCCCTTACCCGGTTTGAGGCAAGACTCAATTCTCCTATGCTGTCAGATGTGGTAAGGGGGCTCATTGGTGTACTGCGGGGAGATGACAGTTCGGTATATTTTCAGATGCTAGCTCATGATTTCAAGCAGATCGAACTGCAGCGATTAAAGGCACAGGCCCAGAAGATCCCGCCTAAGATCCGGGTGTTTTCTTTTGTCATGCTGGCGTGCTTTTTGCTGACTTACCTGGCGATCATCTGCTATGTAGCATTAGAGAGCCTTGGGGGAATGTTTTAAAGGAGGTAGTGAGGCACTGTGGAGGAAAAGAATATCCAGAAAGGAAGGGAACACTGGCAGTCCGTGGTATTTGAAGGGAAAGAATATCCCTCCATCCGTTCCCTTGCCCGAGAGTACGAGTTTTCCTACTCCAGACTAAGCCATTATTATGCCAGGAATCATGACATCCATTTGTCCATGCAGCGGTGTTTAGAAGAACAGGGGATTGAAGTTTCCCTGTGGGGCAAACCGTATCATGGGATAGCAGATGTTGCTATACAGTTCGGTCTAAAATATACATCGCTAAGAACAAAGGCAAAGAGCATGGGAACTCTGGAAAAAGCGGTAGATGTTCTTCTTAGGACAGAACCAATCCGGTATGAAGGAAGGGATTATGAATCTTTGTCGGAGCTTTGTTCAGACAATGGAGTCCTTCAGGATAACATTTATGAGCGGCTGACCTATGGCCTGTCCTTAAAAGAAGCACTGACTCGCCCCATTAAGTCAAACGGAAACCGGAAAGCAGTAGAGTTTCATGGGATAGAATATCCAAGCCACCGGGAGGCCTGTCGTGCCTATGGCATATCAGAACGTTGCATCAGGGAATTGACTAAAAGTAATCCTATTGATTTTATAGAGTCCCTGCAGATTTTAGTGACATTAAAAGAATGGGCGAATATTCCGCAGGAAGAACCTCTGAATTATATTCCGGCTTGCCGGGTCAGAGGAACGAATTATAAGACGATGGCCGGTTTTCTGGTATCATATGGAATTACAGGTACCACCTTTTATGTCTATAAGAGCCAACACGGATATCGGAATGTATTTGATGCATTAAAGGAAATGCAGAAAGAAACCAGGAAAGCGTATGTCCTTCATGAAAGGCCTGTATTTTATAGTGAACTGTCAAAATGCTATAGTTCCTATCAGTTAAAAAAAATGAATCTTCCCAGTGTTTTGGTTCCACGCTATCCCACCCTGCAAGGCGTTGATTTTGATACGGAATGTTATGACCTTTTGGAGATGTATGAAAATCTGAAGGAAGAGATTACAGCCCCAAAAGAGAAAATAGAATGGGGAATGCACTTAGAGTGAGTGTATTCTGTGGATTTATTCGGAATACAGGAGGTGAAATGTGGAAAAACGCGTAAAAAAGATAGCAGAAAGCCAGAATGGGGAGGGGTATGTGGATGTGATGATCCTGGTTCTCAGTGCGGTTATGGTGCTGGCTCTTTCTATGCGGGTGTTTCCAGTGTTTATTCAAAAACAGCAGCTGGATACTTTTGCCACAGAATTAGTGAGAGAGGCAGAAGTAAGCGGGCGTGTTGGAGCGGAGACAAGCCGCCGTGCTGCTGTGCTGTCAGAAAAAACAGGGATTCATCCGAACATTTCATGGTCAGCCAATGGAAGGATCCAGTTAAATGAAGAGGTTACCGTTACCCTGACACTGGATACCAATATCGGCCTGTTTGGGGAGTTTGCATCCTTTCCCATTACGCTTCGGGCAAAGGCTTCCGGAAAGTCGGAAGTATACTGGAAGTGAGGTGGTTAAGGTGGGCAGACGAATTCAGAAGATTTTCAGGGAGAAACGGGCGTCATCGTTTCCAATGACCATAGGCATTGTGCTGGCACTGATTCTTCTTCTGTGTGGGATCAGTGAATATTTCCGCCTGCAGGTGATCGCGGCAGGTGTGAGGGAAGCGGTGGAGGATGCCATGATTTCCACAGTCAATGACAATTATGCAGGGGTGTACCATGGAGCCAGGGAGGGATATTCCGGAAGCTATGTGCCATTTGGAGAAGGAAACTGGGAGGAGGAACTAAGCGAAGGCGATATTTATGCAGTTCTGGATGATACACTGGGAACACGGCTATCCGGCGGCCGTCATGTAAAGTATGCCGATGGCGGGACTGCAATGGAATTTGCTATTGATAGCCTGCAGGTGACGCTTCGGAATGCACCTCTGGCTCCCTCTGATCCGGCAAATGCCCAGAGGTTTGAGGCAGATGCAGTTGTGCGGTTAGAAGTGCCAGTCCGCTTTGGAGGCAGGCTTCTTCCATCCATGTGGATCACATTAAAAGTGCAGGCAGGTTATACGGAGGTGTTTTAAGAAATGCCTGGACATTCTAAGAAAGGTAGGGTATGTTTGGCGTAACAGGAAATAGGATACAGTGGTAAAGGAGGCATAAGAAGATGAAACTGACAGAAAAGACGAAAAAATATCTGGTGATTACTGGCGGTATGATCCTTGGGATTGGTCTGCTCGCAGCGATCGGGATGCAGTTTGGACAGCCGCCCAGTGAAGATGTTCTGCCAGAGACAACACAGACCGTGACCGAAGTGGTCGTTGATCCAGGGACGGGTTTGGAAACCCAAAAGGCTCCAAAAGAAAGCGTGGAAGAATCCGGTGGGAAAACGGATCTGGTGATTCAGCCGGGGACAGAAGAAACAAACGAGACTACCGGACAGGCGGCAGACAGCCGGCCGGCACAGACGGACCAGACACAGCAGAGTATCCAGCCGGAACCGACAAAACCAGAGCCGCCCAGGGAAGAAATGCTGACGGATCCAACGAAGAAGCCGGATGGTACAAAGCTGGAAGAACCGCCCATGCCAGTGGATCATGAGTCAGTAGAGAAGCCAGCAGAACCAGAACCGGATCCTGGACAGCCGCAGGCTGGCGATACATCCGGAAACCAGATCTATGTTCCTGGATTTGGATGGGTTGAGAACCATGGGGGAGGCGGATCCGGCACCGTGGCGGAGGATATGTATGAGAATGGAAATAAGATCGGCATCATGGATTAATACCCAATGAGGAGGCATCGCAGCCATGCGGTGCTTTTTGTTTGCTTAAAACCAGGGAAGATGGAAACGTCTGCTTCCTGTGGTTGGAAAGGAGGATATTTGAAGCAGAAGAGAGGTGTGTTTCTTGCGGTTTTACTCTCACTGTCGTTCCTGTTTTCTGTACCTGTTTATGCAGTCGGAGATGGAAATATTGACGGAGGCGGAGGAAATATGGGGCAGGGAACCAGTCAAAACTCCTGGTCTCCGGGAAATGAGGGAGTCCGTGTGACCGTGATCCGGGCAGAAGGGCATGAGCCAGTAACAAGGCCCATTGACCTGACAAACAAGCAGCCGAAGATTGTCTATTCCTTTGGAAAGGTCAGCAAGATGTCTTATACCAAGGGGAGTGCATTAACGGTTGATACCAACCCTTACGAATATGTGAATCCGGCCCAGTCCCTTCCGAGGATCATCAGCTCCAAAAGTCTGGGACAGGCCAACATTGAGGAGATCAAAAGTTATTTTACAGATGAGCAGGTGGTCCGCAGTATTGCAGGGCTGACAGGAATGGACATTGATACGCTGGTAGGAGGAGAGTACCGGCTTTTACTGGAACCGATCAGTTTCTTAAAATTTCAGGGAACCCTGATCGCAGCGACGGCTACAGAGGCAGCTTTGTATGATGAGATGTTAAGCGGGGGGATGCGGGCGGTACTTCCGACTGTGGCGTTTCAGAACCTCCCGCTTTCCATGTTTTTGGAAACACCAGATCTGGGATATCCGGCATGGGGCGGACCTACATCTGGAGTCCGTTCCAACAGTGAGATCAAAAGTTCCCTGGGTCTTGGTGTGGTACGGTTTCACGAAGCCCCGCCAGAGGAACCGGAAATCAGTACCTATGATTATGAGTACCGGACCAACACAGAAGTCATCACAGCGGTAGAGGTGAGCGGAGGCCAGAGTGATCCAGATGATCCGGTGTCTGTCACATTTTCTGTGGGAGGGAAAAGCTACCGCGTGGACCATGTGTATTATCCATCCGGTGACAGTCAGCTGGCCTGGATTCGCTGGACCACCCCGAAGGAACCTCAGACCATGATGATGACAGTACGAGTTCATGGAGGGGGAAGAACGGAAAAGGGAACGCTGAATATCAAGATCGTAGATCTGGATGAAAATCCTCCGCTGGATCCCAACGCAGATGACCGGAATGATGGCTTTACAAGACCATCCGTACCGTCAAAGGCAGAAGTTACCTCTGCCGCCTGGGGTGTGTGGAGACCATGGTGGCAGGAACATTGGGTATGGCACAGCGGAGATGAGGAGGATGACGGGTATTGGTGTGACCATGGCTGGTGGGAGTTTGACCTGGACCGATACTCTGCAAGTCTGGCTGCAGATATGAGAATTACAACCGATGAGAAGTCCCCTACCGCTACGGAAAGGACGATGAAATCCGGTTATGGATTCCAGGAAAAAGTAATAACCCATGTCAGCACCAATCAGAGTTTTGCAGTCACACCGGCTCAGAATGCCGTGACCTATTTTCCTGAGTTTCAATATGAGAAATTCTGGAGACTTCTGGAGCGGATGAACGGCGGTTATGATATGACCCATGAATTTAAGGAGAACGGCTACAGCACTTATCGCCAGAGAACCCACTTCACCCCAATCTGGTATCCGGATGGAAGCTACACACCGTATACCTGGCTGCTTGACTGCTGGACACCGGCTGGGATGCTCTCCATGAATCTGACTGATTCCATTACCATTGACGGGAACTTGTGGAGTGACTGGCATATCGCACCACAGAAACCAGAATAGGAGGAAATATGTCATATCAACAGATAGAGAAGTTAGAAAAATCACCTAATGACAGAAAGAGGAAGAAGCAGATGAGAACAAAGAAAATTTCAGCAGTTATGTGCATGGTAGTCGTACTGGCGGTTTTGTGCTGCGTACCGGTTTATGCATCGGGCGATGTGGCGGGTGCCATTGAGGGAACCTGGGATACGGCATCGAAGCAGATCAAGGCAGTGGTGGATCATGTGGTGTTTCCGGCCATTGACCTGGTGTTAGCCGTTTTCTTTTTTGGAAAATTGGGAACGGCGTATTTTGATTATCGTAAGCATGGACAGTTTGAGTGGGCAGCTCCGGCTATCCTGTTTGCCTGTCTGGTGTTTACGCTGACTGCACCGCTTTATATCTGGCAGATTCTTGGGATTTAAGAGAGGGGATCATATGACATTTTTGGAACAGGAACTGAAAAAGATGGTTGGAAAGGAACCAGCCTTTACGGAACAACGATATGTAGGAAATGCGTGTTATGGCAGGCTGACAGACAATATCCGGGTAAAAGTCAACTTTCAGACCGGTGGGATTGCAGACCATTATGACCGGTTAAAGGTAACCTTGTTAAACCGGAATGAGGGTATCATTGACAGCATGGTTTTGACCTTTCAGGATGTGCTGGGAATCAAAAAGACATCGAATCCCAACTTCCGTGATGGAGTAAATCCGCATATCTGGTCTTATGGCAGGGAAACGAAATGGTATGTGTACCAGCCAGGGGAAGCGGATTATAAAAAGATGTCGGAGGCAGTAAACACTTATTTAGAGGTATTTAAGGAGCCGGTGGAAACCATGCAGATGGGACAGAGGATGGAATAAGAAAAGAGGTGATGAGCGATTGTTTATCTGGGATTTTGTCGCTGATACGGTGTTAGGACAGATCATTGACTGGCTGTATGGACAGATTGTAGGTTTTTTGGGAGACTTTTTCATGCAGATGGGAAGTATGGGAGCTGATCTGTTTGAGATGAGCTGGGTGCGGTCCATTGTTCTGTTCTTTTCTTATCTGGCATGGGCACTTTATGTAACTGGGATTGTGGTGGCAGCTTTTGAGTGCGGAATTGAGTATCAGAACGGCCGCGGCAGTATCCGGGACACTGCCTTAAATGTGATCAAAGGTTTTCTGGCAGTAAGTCTGTTTAGCGTTGTCCCAGTAGAGCTTTATAAGCTCAGTGTTTCCCTTCAGGGAAGTTTTACTGCAGGGATTACGGGGCTTGGAAAAGATATCGGGACAGTAGCATCCGAGATCATCCAATCCTTAAAGGATACGGCTACCTGGCAGGATGCGGCCACATCGGGAATTTTTGGAGGACTGGGAAGTATCACCAGTCCTATTTTCATGATCTTTCTCCTGATTATGATGGGGTATGCAGTGATCAAGGTGTTTTTTGCCAACCTGAAGAGAGGAGGCATCCTTTTGATCCAGATTGCGGTGGGTAGTCTTTATTTATTCAGTGTGCCGAGGGGATATATTGATGGGTTTGTTGGCTGGTGCAAACAGGTAATTGGTCTGTGTCTGACCGCATTTTTGCAGGCAACGGTTTTGATTGCGGGGTTGATGGTTGTTAAGGATCAGGCCCTGCTTGGCTTGGGGCTTATGCTGTCAGCGGGAGAGATTCCACGGATTGCAGGCCAGTTTGGGCTGGAAACAGGAACAAAGGCCAATGTCATGGGAGCGGTCTATGCAGCACAGGGAGCCGTCAATCTGACAAGAACCGTTGTGCAGGTGGTTTCCAAATAGAGAGAGGACGGTGAAGAATGGAACACAACAAACTGGTATATATTGCATCTCCCTATTCTGGAGATGTAGAGCGGAATGTAGCATTTGCAAAGGCAGCCTGTCGTTATGCCATGAAGCAGGGGGTTACGCCCATTGCCTCCCATCTGTTATATCCGCAGATGTTGGATGATAAAGTACCGGAAGAGAGAAATCTTGGAACAGGTATGGGACTTCGAATCCTAAAAGTGTGTGATGAGATTTGGGTGTGTGGAAATGAACTGTCCTCGGGGATGGAGCAGGAGATCCGTGCGGCAAGACGGTTTCGGATTCCGCTTAGGCGGGTCAGTGAGCAGGAGATTGGATGGGGGCTGTGTGAAGCACCGGTACAGAAGGGAATGGAGATGGGCGGATGATGACACTGGGCAGCCTGTTTGACGGGATTGGAGGATTCCCCCTGGCGGCAGTCCACTGCGGGATCGTGCCAGTATGGGCCAGTGAGATCGAATCGTTTCCCATGAGAGTAACGCAGCTCCGGTTTCCCGAAATGATCCATGTAGGGGATATCACAAAACTGGATGGTGCAAAGTTGCTGCCTGTGGATGTGATCTGTGGAGGCAGTCCCTGTCAGTAGCAGGACTTCGGAAAGGGCTGGCGGGAGAACGTTCCGGACTCTTTATGGATCAGGTGCGTATTGTAAAGGAGATGAGAGCAGAGAATGAAAGACGAGGGATATCAGATGACCTTGTTCGACCTCGATACCTCGTTTGGGAAAATGTCCCCGGAGCATTCAGCTCCGCAAACGGGGAAGACTTCCGGGCGGTCATCGAGGAGATCGTCCGCATTAAGGAATGTACCTGTCATGTGCCTCGACCTGACACCGGGAGCTGGGAACCTGCTGGGGCTGCCATTCTGGGAGATAGGTTCAGCCTGGCTTGGAGAGTCCTGGATGCTCAATACTGGGGAGTCGCCCAGCGTCGCCGTAGGATCTTCCTTGTCGCAGATTTTGGAGGACTCACCGCACCCAAAATATTATTTGAGCAGGAACGCCTGCTTGGGGATCTTGCGGAGAGCCAAGGCCAGAGGAAAGGAACTGCCGCCGCAGTTGGAAACAGCCCTCCAGATTCAGGCTGGTGTGGAGCAGAAAAGGAAAGACAGGTGAATTTTTATATACTTTCCATGGAAACGGCAGAAAAGAAAGAGGTGTGTTTGTGTCTCAATGACCAAGGCGGCGAGCGGATGGATGTTTCTATCAATGTGACTGCCACACTGCGGGCGGGGATGAGCGGTCATCCTCCTCTGGTGATGGGCAGCCAGCAGGGAAATGCGGGGATTGGTGTGGATCTGTGTCCGACTCTTACAGAGGCGGCAGGAACCAGCGGGAATAATCAGCCGATCCTGTTTGAGAATCATGGAATTGATGCCAGATATACGGGACCGCATGAGGTGGCACCAACCATG
Organism: Clostridium sp. AT4; assembly: GCF_001517625.2. Taxonomy (GTDB): domain Bacteria; phylum Bacillota; class Clostridia; order Lachnospirales; family Lachnospiraceae; genus Enterocloster. Next base: position 80,548 of record NZ_LN999828.1, read on the forward strand.
TCTGCACGGTATGGGACTGGCGGCAATAATGTTCCTTTGGTCTCGGAAATACCAGAGAGTTACTGTATTGCCGGCAACATCATTGACAGGGAGGTGCAGAACGGCGGAAATGGTCTGGGATGTCAGGCAGACATTTCTTATACCCTGACTAGTGCAGACCGCCATGCGGTGTTCAGCCGGCAGAGAAGCGATGAATTCTTAGAAAACAAGGTAACAGCAACCCAGAGTACCAGACAGCATAAGGATGCCATGGATCTGGTGTGTGAACCCTATCAGGATACAGTAGGGACCATTGGGTATACGGATCATAAGGGGATCAACAACCAGTATGTCAGTGAAGACAAATGCATTGTGGAGAAGCGGAAGCTGATCCGGCGGCTGACCCCTTTGGAATGTGAACGGCTTCAGGGATTCCCGGATCATTGGACGGACATCCCCGGAGCATCTGACAGTGCCAGATATAAAGCGTTAGGAAACAGTGTAGCGATTCCATGTGTGGATTTTATTCTCCGTGGCATCGCTTATTTTTTACAGCAGATGAAGGGGGATAATCCCTAACATTAGTGGTTCTGCTCCAGTTTTAAGGCAATCTTTGTTGGGTATCGCCCTGGCTATCTCATCTCTTTGTGGATATACTTGGCTTGTAAAAATGAGGAAAGGAGATCGTAATGGAAGAGCGTAAGAAGAATTTATGTGCCATGATTCCAGAATCTCTGCATAAGAAAGTGCGGGAAGAACAGGAAGAATGGGGAATCAAGCTGAACGAGTATATGGAACGGCTTCTAAAAGACCACTTTGAGAAGGGAGAAAGAGAGATGGAAAGCGGAATGAGGACACTGGCATTTCAGGTATCCGAGGAGTTATTCCAGAGGGTGAAGGTTCATTTAAAGAAGACTGGGCAGAGCCAGAAAGATTTTGTGATCGGACTGATTGAAGAAGCAATCCAGACGGCAGAGAACGAGGGGCATGAGGAAACAGAAGTGTAAAAAAGAAAACGACTACCGCCGGCAGATGAAAATGATGCCGGCGGTAATTATTTTGGAGGTGAGCGATTGTATATTTATCCGGACCATTTGAAATCAAAAGCGACCCTGTGGCTGTGGCAGCTTTGGGATATCGGGATCCTTGGTGTGTGTGGACTGGTTTCGATTTTAGCAGTCACGCAGGCTGGGTGTTTCCCACCCATTGTTTTGACCGGAGTGTATGGGTTTCTGACGATCCGCCTTGGCGATACCAGTATTCTGGATTTTATCCGTTATGCCTGTGAATATTTCTTTATCCGACAGCAGTTTTTTGAATGGAGGCAGGAATGAACAGAGAGAAAAAGAGAGCAAAAAAAGAGGCCGACAGGCGACTTTCTACACGCCAGTTTATCGGTGCAAAAGAGGTAACGGACTACAGCCTGGTTACCTATGAACACGGGGAACTGGTGTATTTTATTGTGAAGCCAACCAATATCTCAGTGCTTTCAGAAACCAGTATCGGTGCCAGGATCTATGCCCTGATGACGGTACTCAAAGGTGTGGCAGAGATTGAAATGCTGTGTTTAAACAGCAGAGAGAGCTTTGAAGATAATAAACGGTTCCTGCGTACCCGGATGAAGGAGGAAGAAAATCCGGTGGTGCGGAAGCTTTTAGAGAAGGACCAGACTCATCTGGACCGGATCCAGGTACAGATGGCGACTGCCCGTGAATTCCTGATCATGATTCGCCTGAAAGATGAAAAAGAGTCGGATATATTTCCATATCTTTCCAGAATTGAGAAATCCCTGAAGGAACAGAGCTTTTCTGTCAAGCGGGCAGGCAAAGAGGATATCAAACGGATCCTGGCAGTTTACTATGAGCAGAACGTAACCACAGAAAAGTTTGAGGATTTTGATGGGGAACGGTGGATCATCCCGGAGATTTGAGAAAAGGAGGAGCTGATTTGAAGAGAGAAAAGCGTATGTCGGCAGAGCCGATAGGAGATGTACGGGTTCAGGAATTTCTGGATATGATTGCCCCAGCTGTGATCAAGTTTGAAACAGACCACTTTATCTGCGGCAATACCTATCGCTGTGTGTGGGCATTAAGGGAATATCCGACTGCCACAGAGGAGCAGGCGATCCTGTCCCATCTGGGAGAGAAGGATGGGGTAACACTTCGCATTTATACCCGCCATGTCACTCCGGTGGAGGAACGAAAGATCATCAGCAATGCAGCCAATAAGAATCGGATGGATCGGAGCAATACCAATGACTTACAGCAGACGGTACTGGCAGAAAGCAACTTGCAGGACGTGACGACCATTGTGGCTCAGATGCACCGCAACCGGGAACCGCTTCTGCATACAGCAGTATATCTGGAACTGTGTGCCCATGATTTAGACCAGTTAAAGCTCCTTCAGACCGAGGTACTGACGGAATTGATCCGATCCAAGTTAAATGTGGACCGTCTGATGCTTAGACAACAGCAGGGATTCCAGTGTGTGATGCCAAGCGGCTATAACCGGTTTCGTAACCAGTTTGAACGGGTGCTTCCGGCCAGCAGTGTGGCAAATTTGTATCCGTTTAATTATTCGGGAAAGACGGATCCCCAAGGGTTCTACATTGGACGGGATAAGTTTGGAAGTAATGTTCTGGTAGATTTTAACCGCAGGGCAGATGACAAGACCAATGCCAATATCCTGATTTTAGGAAACAGCGGTCAGGGAAAGAGCTATTTATTAAAGCTTCTGTTAACCAATCTGCGGGAATCCGGGATGCATATCTGTGCGTTGGATCCGGAGATGGAGTATGAGGATCTGACCAACAACCTGGGGGGATGTTTTATTGATCTGATGAGCGGGTATTATATCATCAACCCGCTGGAGCCAAAGACCTGGGACGATGCAGGAAGCCCGGAGGATCTGGATGCTCCTCAGACTTTTCGCATCCGATCCAGACTGTCCCAGCACATCAGCTTCTTAAAAGATTTTTTCCGAAGCTATAAAGACTTTACGGACCGGGAGATCGACGTGATCGAGATCATGCTGCAGAAACTGTATGTAAGGTGGGGACTGACGGATCAGAGTGATTTTGACCGCCTGGATTCGGGGGATTACCCGATTCTGTCTGACCTGTATGCCTTCATAGAAGAGGAATACCGGGCATTTGATGCGAAGAACTATCCTCTTTATACTGCAGAGATGCTCCAGAGTATCCTGCTCGGTTTAAACTCTATGTGCGTAGGAGCAGAGAGTAAGTTCTTTAATGGGCATACCAATATCACCGATGACAGTTTTATTACCTTTGGAGTAAAAGGTCTTTTGCAGGCCAGCAGGAATTTAAAAGATGCCCTGCTCTTTAATGTGCTTTCTTTTATGAGCGATGAGCTGTTGACGCAGGGCAATACGGCAGCAAGTCTGGATGAGTTCTATCTGTTCCTCTCCAACTTAACTGCTGTGGAGTATGTCCGGAACTTTATGAAGCGTGTGCGAAAGAAAGATTCGGCAGTTATCATAGCCAGCCAGAACCTGGAAGATTTTAATCTGGATGGAGTGAAAGAATATACAAAGCCACTGTTTTCCATTCCGACCCATCAGTTCCTGTTCAATGCTGGAAGCATTGATGCCAAATTTTATACGGATACCCTGCAGCTGGAAGAAAGCGAATACAACCTGATCCGCTATCCGCAGCGGGGAGTATGCCTGTATAAATGCGGAAATGAGCGGTACAACCTGATGGTCCATGCACCGGAGCATAAGGCGAAGCTGTTCGGAAAGGCGGGAGGACGCTAAAAGGGGAGACTGTGAATGGAGTTAAAGGAGCAGAAATTTGGCATTGAGATTGAGATGACCGGCATCACCCGTGCGAAAGCGGCAGAAGTAACAGCAGGGTATTTTGGAACCAGAGTGAAATATCTGGGAACCTATTATGACACTTATGCAGCCATTGACACAGAAGGGCGTCAGTGGAAGTTTATGAGCGACAGCAGCATAACCGCACAGCAGAAATTGAATGGAAGAAAGATAAGTGCGGGAAGAGAATACCGGACGGAGATGGTAAGTCCCATCTGTCGTTATGAGGATATTGTGACGATTCAGGAGATCATCCGAAAGCTGAAAGAATACGGTGCCCTGACGAACGGAAGCTGCGGGATCCATGTGCATATCAATGTGGAACCGTTTGATGCAAGAACCCTCCGAAATATCACCAATATTATGGCATCCAAGGAAGATCTGATTTATAAAGCCCTGGGAGTGTCTGTGGAACGGCAGCACCAATGGTGCCAGCCAGTGGAACAGAGGTTTTTGGATGAGTTAAATCGGAGAAAGCCAAGAAGCATGGAAGCTGTAGAGCGGATCTGGTACAACGGAGAGAGCCGGAGGAATGCACATTATGATGATAGCCGTTATCATTGTCTGAACCTTCATTCTGTCTTTCAAAAAGGAACGGTAGAATTCCGCCTGTTCAACGGGACGCTCCATGCAGGTAAGATTAAGGCGTATATTCAATTTTGTCTGGCGATTGGTGCTCAGGCTCTTAACCAGTCCTGTGCCAGCAGAAGAAAGACACAGACCACGAATGAGAAATACACCTTCCGCACCTGGCTGCTGCGGCTGGGACTGAATGGAGAAGAATTCGCTACAGCCCGTCAACATCTGCTGGCGAATCTCCCAGGGTGCATTGCCTGGAGGGATCCGGCTCAGGCGGAAGCTCAAAAGGAACGGATGCGGCAGAAGAGAGAAAAAGAACTGGAGGAGCGGAGCCAGAGACAGGAACCTATTTCTCCAACTGGAGAACCAGAATCGGCCGGGGAGGCAGAAGAACCCCCGGCTTTTATGATGCGAATGTGACAAGGAGGATCCGTGTGAATAGAAAACCAAGACTTTATGTTGCTTATGGAAGCAATCTGAACTTGACGCAAATGGCATTTCGGTGTCCGACTGCAAAGGTAGTAGGGAAGGGAGAACTGAAGGATTATGAGCTGTTGTTTCGGGGAGGCCGCAGGGGAGCTGTGGCAACCGTAGAACCAAAAGAGGGGAGTGCTGTGCCGGTACTGATATGGGATATCCAGAAAAGAGATGAGGAATCGCTGGATCTTTATGAAGGATATCCCAATTTTTATGACAAGCAGATGATAGAAGTCGAGATGGACGGAAAGACAATATCTGCCATGGTGTATGTGATGACACCAGGACATTCATTTGGAATCCCATCGGATCACTATGCAAATGTGATCTGGGAGGGCTATGAAACGGCAGGATTTGATACACAGGTTCTGGAGGATGCCATTGAACATGCATTTGAGATGGTGCAGAAACAGGAGAACAGCCAGGACTTTCGCCAGCAGAGCCTGTTTGGAATAAGCGGATATGGGGAAATCAAATAAAGCCCTGCAACATAAGCAGGACTTATTTTTGTGAGAGCTGGATGGATTGGATATAGGCACTGAGCAGCTGTTCTACAAGTGGCAGATACTCAGGATTTAAGCCAGAAAGCATGGCATGGATGGCAGACAGATCGTTCTGGGATTCTGTTCCAAAGAGAATATAATCAGCAGATACTCCAAGAGCATTGCAGAGCTTACTCATGGTTTCTGCAGTGAAACTGCCGGTGCCAAGTTCGATTGTGCCGAGAAAAGAACTGGCGAGATCCGCCTTTTCGGCAAGTGCTTCACGGGAATATCCCAGTGCTTCGCGGGCTTTTCGGATACGACCGCCAACTTCCACATTAAATTGTTTTTTCAAACCATCACCACCTGACATCCTTGATAGAGATAGTTTACCGCACACAATCGAATATAAACATCATGGATACAGGTTGAATAATAACCTTGATAGGATATAATGAAGGGAGGAAACCTATGGCAGTACCAGCTGCGATTCTGGCAGCGAAAGCCGCAGTGCTTACAGCGTCCAGCGAGAGAGGGCGGATGGTGGTTCTTTCTGTTGTTGCGGCACTTTTAACACCTTTTCTTTTGATTGTTACCATGCTCCTGTGTACCCTTTCTGGAACTGCAGACCATAATATTTCTGCTGTCCAGCTGTCCTTTCATGGGGGATATTTATCTTCAAAGGTGCCAGCAGAGTACCGGATGTATATCGAAAATATGCAGGATAGCTTCGGAAAACTGGACGGTGTGCTAAGTGAGATCAATGGAATGATAGAAAGCGGGGAGATAGATCCTTACCGGGTAAAAGCAATCTTTTATGCCCTGTTTTTTGGTGAGGATCAGCCCCGGATGGACGAGGAGGACTGCCGGGCATTCGCAGATTGCTTTGTGACATATGAGGAGAGGGAGGATGAAGAGGGGGAAACTTATACGGTTGCAGTTCCAATCCAAAGTTTGAATACAGTTTATGAAAATCTGGCTTCAGAATTAAATCGGGAGATTTTCCTGGAAGATAAAACCAATGCACAACGGATTTATACGCTGGCGAAATATGGGGTTAGTGTGCCGGGAGGGAACGGACTTCCTCCTGGACAGGCAATGGGAGATGGAAGTTTTTCTGTTCTGATGGCAGAAGCAACCCGCTATATTGGATATCCCTATGTGTGGGGAGGAAGCTCTCCAGCTACCAGCTTTGACTGCAGCGGATACATCTGTTGGGTCTATACGCAGTCTGGGGTGTACCATCTTTCACGGACAACAGCCCAGGGGATTTTTGACCAGTGTGCAGTGGTATCCAGAGAGGAGGCAAAGCCTGGGGATTTGGTTTTCTTTACAGGAACCTATGCAGCTTCCGGGGCAGTGAGCCATGTAGGGATTTATGTTGGGGACTCAAAAATGCTGCATTGTGGTTCTCCAATTGGTTATGCCAATCTTAATTCTTCTTACTGGAGCACCCATCTGTATGCATTTGGAAGGCTGGCTGCAATCCCAGAATAAGGTATGAAGATAAAAAAGTTGGTGCGGATCTGCCAGGGAGATTTATGGATATTTGGTATCGACTTTCGGAACAGGATCGGGTATTGTGTGTGGCTGAAAGGAGGGAAGTACCTTATGAATGAGATGATGGATCAGTTGGAGCAGGTGATTGAAGAGCGGGTTATGCAGCTGAAAGGAAAAATGGAAGAGGAAAAAAGTCAGACCGATCAAGCCGAAAAGGAGGAGTATATCATGCATGTGGAACGAATCCTGAATAGCCTTTCAGAGGAAGAGAGGGAGTGGCTGGATGATCAGATGATGAAAAAGCTGGATGTACCAAATCAGGAACGGCTGCGGTATTACAAGGCAGGGCTGGCAGATGCTATCGAAGTGATGCGTTACTTGAGGACTTGATTTTAGACAAGGGAGCGGCTGTGAGAGCAGCCGCTTGTTCTGGATCCAGAGAGAGGAGGATGTAAATGAGAACAACCACGTTGACGGTTAGCTTTAATACAGAAAAACTGGATGCTTTGAAATTTCATATGGAGAAACGGGATGCGGATCTGCAGGCAGAGTTAAATGATACGGTACAGAAACTGTATGAGAAATATGTTTCGCAGGCCACCCGTGAGTACATTGATGATAAGGTGGCGAGAGAGGTTTTATCTGCCAGAGATCGAACCCGGAGGGCAGAACGGTCTGCAAGACGGGTAGAAAATCTGGCAGAGACGGCAGGAGAGGCATAAGAGCGGAGAAAGAGGATGCTGTATGGTGCAGATGGAAGAAGCACATAGCCTTTTGTAAGCCCTTGTGTGCCCCCGTGTCAGGCTTTAGACAGCCAGGTGGCATTCGTGTACCCTGGTGGGGAATGAAGGCGGTGTTGGGCAAATGTGAAAGAAGGTTCTGAAAACAGTGGAATAGGCAGAGAAAATGCTGAATTCCAGAGGCTTTTGGCAGGGTCGAAATGTGTGCAGGTTAAAGGGGGTATGCTGCTTTTGGCAGCCTACCCCTGGAAAACACCGACCGGCAAAGCCGTTCGGGAAATCTGGTTTGAATACTTTTGGAAAAGGCGGTCGAAAGAATGGTGCTGGATTTTTGAAAGTGGCAGGATTTTGGAGGAAATGAGAGAGAGTTTGTGAATACCTGGTAAGGAGGGAACGATGGGGAGCGAAAACGCGAAAGTCCGTGTTGGGATTTATATTGAAAAAGCTATATTAGAACAGGCAGACGGGTTGTTGGAGACTGCCAATGTGCGTTCCAGAAACGAATTTGTAGCAGAAGCACTTAAATTCTATATGGGATATCTTCTTGCAGGAAAAGCAGAAAATTATTTTTTGCAGTCACTGGCTTCTGTGCTTACGGGAACCGTTCAGGATAGTGAGAACCGTCTGGCCAGGATGGACTTTAAGATAGCAGTGGAATTGTCCAAGCTCTCACAGGTAATTGCCTACACTCATGATGTGGATGAAGAATCTTTAAACAGGCTGCACGTAAAATGTGTTGATGAAGTGAGACGGATCAATGGAACTGTGAAGTTTGAAGATGCGTATCATTATCAAAAGCGGGATGTGTAGATATTGTTGGAAAGGAAACGATGGAAAGAGAATTTATTTGTACTTCCCTCTAGTTGTGTGATGAATTTTCAGAAGAGATAAAAAATAGATTTGTCCTTTACGATGCAATAACTCATCGATTATAATATACTAAGAAATGAATCGAGGTGTAGAATTTTGAATGAGAGAGAACAAATCATTCAACTATGGTTCAAAATGTGGCTTACACAACAGGATCTTGGTATGGATGACATTTTTGCGGAAGACGTGATTTATACTGAAAGCTGGAGTCCAAAATATAATAACCGTCAAGTTGTAAAACATTGGTTTAATGAATGGAATACACGTGGCAAGGTGATGGAGTGGAAGATCAAGCAGTTCTTTCATAAAGATAACCAGACGGTTGTAGAGTGGTATTTTAAAAATGAAATGAATAATGGGAATATAGAGGAATTTGACGGAATGTCCTTGATTGTATGGACAGCAGATAATAAAATAAAATCATTAAAGGAGTTTGGATGTAACTTAAACAATTATAATCCTTATGAGGATAGTGATATGCCTAAATTTAGAGATGAAAAGACTAGTTGGTTTTAATTAGAAACAGAAAAATTATATGTGTTAATCTGGCCGAGGAGGCTTGATTATAAAAGTAAAGATAAAAACGCAACGTATGCAGTGATGCATACCAGAGCCGGTAGGTAGCCCGGCCGTCCTGTATATCAGGGTAAGTAACCTGCCCCTCCGGGTTGTCCATTCTTTGCTCATTTCAATCATTAAGGAGGGATTGCCATGAGTATAAGGACAGGCAAGCTGACAGTGTTTTTTGAGGAACCATTTTGGGTAGGTATTTTTGAGAGAGTTGAAAATGGGAAACTTTCCGTTTCCAAAGTAACATTTGGAACTGAACCAAAGGACTATGAGATATGGGAATTTGTGCTAAAGGAATATGATCGTTTGCAATTTAGTCCATCTGTGGAGGTTACTGAAAAGGAACTAACAAAAAACCCAAAGAAGCTCCAGCGTGAAATTCATAAACAAATGTTGGATAGGGGCGCTGGAACAAAATCTCAGCAAGCACTAAAGCTGCAGCAGGAACAAAGGAAACAGCAGCGTAAGTCTAAAAGCCGGGAAGACAAATTGGCAGAAGAGAAAAAAATGTTTGACTTAAAACAAAAAAAGAAAAAAGAGAAACATCGAGGGCATTAAGAATGTAATGTATTCTTACACAAAATTTGGTTTGAGGTAAACGATGGCATCAAGTAAAAATTATTTACAATTTGTTTTAGAGCAGCTGTCCGAGTTGGATGAAATTACATATCGGACTATGATGGGAGAATTTATTATCTATTATCGTGGCAAGATCGTAGGAGGCATTTATGATGACAGACTGCTTGTAAAACCCACAAAGTCAGCAATTGCCTATATGACAGATCCGGTATATGAAGTACCTTATGAGGGAACAAAAGAGATGCTGCTGGTAGAGGAGGTTGATCAGAAAGAATTTTTGACAGGACTGTTCCACGCGATGTATGATGAACTGCCGCTGCCCAAACCCAAAAAGAAAAAATAGGTATTGCGAAGGGAAAACAAATAAATGGACAAGGCAATTTTGTATATACATGGTAAAGGTGGAAATCCGAAAGAGGCAGAGTATTATAAAGCGCTCTTTGAAGAATATGATGTAATTGGTTTTGACTATTCCTCACAGTTACCTTGGGAAGCGAAAAAAGAGTTCCCCAGATTGTTTGATAACCTATGCGGAACATATGAAACAGTAACAGTGATTGCGAACAGCATTGGTGCTTTCTTTGCTATGAGTGCTTTGGCAGACAGCAAAATAGAGAAGGCATACTTTATTTCTCCGGTTGTAGATATGGAAAGATTGATTCGGAATATGATGCAGTGGGCGAATGTGACCGAAGATGATTTGCAGAAACAGAAAGAAATCCCGACATCCTTTGGGGAAACACTTTCCTGGGCTTATCTTTGTTATGTGAGGGAGCATCCTGTTACCTGGACTGTTCCAACGCACATTCTGTATGGAGAAAAGGATAACTTGACATCGTATGAAACAATAGCTGAGTTTGCAGATAGAATCGGAGCAACACTTACAGTTATGGAAAACGGGGAGCACTGGTTTCATACGAAAGAGCAGATGGACTTTCTTTCTGACTGGATCAAGCAATGTACATGATATGTTCAAATGTTGAAACTATGTAACGGAAGAAGATGTGATAAAATGTAAAAGGAGCCATGGTGTGTGATAAGCCATAGGTTCCTTTTTGCTTTCTAAAAAGGAGTAACATGGCAAAACTTATTTTTACTTCCCGATATTTAAAAGATGCAAAACCATCTCAGAAAGAAAATTATGTCCATTACATTGGAACGCGGAAAGGGGTAGAGAAAATTGATACAAGTAAAAAGCACCTCCCAGCAACGGTGAGTCAAAAGAAGTTAGTGCATCAGCTCCTGCAGGATTTTCCGGCGACAAAAGAAATGCTGGAGTATGAAGATTATCAAAGAAAACCAACAATCGAAAATGCCTCGGAATTTATTTCCTGTGTATTGGAACAAAATCTTGATATAGCAGCGACGCGAAAAAATTATGTGGATTATCTGGCGCATCGTCCCCGTGTAGAAAAGATTGGTGAGCATGGTCTGTTTACAGATGAGGGAGAACCGATGGTTCTTGGACAGGTGCAGAATCAAGTGGCAGATCACAAGGGAATTGTGTGGACCCATGTGATTTCCCTTCGGCGCGAGGATGCAGCCCGGTTAGGGTATGACAGTGCTGTTCAGTGGATGGCATTGCTGCGTTCCAAACGGGCAATGCTGTGTAAGCATATGAAAATTGACAGCGCCAATCTGAAATGGTACGCTGCATTTCATAATGAAAGCCATCATCCCCATGTTCATCTATTGGTGTACTCAGTAAAAGATGGAGAAGGGTATCTGACAAAGCAGTCGATTGAGGCCATGCGTTCTGAGCTGGCGCATGATATTTTCCGTCAGGATTTTGCAAATATTTATGAGGAACAGGCGCAGTCTCGTATGGATTTAAAGGAACGGTCGGAAGTTGTAATGAAGACATGGATAGATGAAATACGGGCGGGGACGCTTAAGAGTTCGGAAATTGAAACCAGTATGATGCAGCTTTCTAAACGGCTGCAAAATACAGGTGGGAAAAAGGTTTATGGCTACCTGAAGAGAGATGTGAAGGATCTGGTCGATCACATCGTAGACGAGTTGGAGAAAGATGACCGGGTGTCTGCCCTGTACCGGGAATGGGGGCTATGGGAGGATGAGATTGTGAAGACCTACCGAAAACAGACGGAAGAATTACCGCCTTTATCAAAACAGCCTAAATTAAAAAGTATCAAAAATATGGTGATTGCAGAAGCATTGAGGCTTGGCAGTCATCATTTTTTGTTTGAAGAGAATGAAGATGGATACTCAGAACCAAAGGACGATTTTTTTATACAAGAACCAGATCCGGTAGCAGAGCTGACAGGGGAACTAGATTCGGACTATGCGGTGGAGGAAGTCAAGCAAGAGCTTTTTCCTAATGGCAGAAAAGAAAAATCCAGTTCCAATTGGTGGACAGATGGATATATACAGGCTAGGAATTATTTGTATGGCAGCGATTCTACATTGCAGGATTTTGAAAAGGCATATCAGAAGTTCCTTCAGGAAGCAGAGCAGGGGAATGGGTTTGCCATGCACGACCTTGGTCGAATGTTTGCGGATGGCTTGGGACGGGATGCGGATGTGGGGCTGGCACAGAAATGGTATGAGAAAGCATTGGAAGCATTTCTTGTAAGAGAAGAATCCGTAAAGAAAAAGGAGAAACCATATCTGCAATATCGTATTGGGAAAATGTATGCTTCTGGTTTGGGAGCAGAACAAAATTATGAAAAGGCGGCACACTGGTTTTCTCAGGCGGCTGCAATGGATCATAAGTATGCCCAGTATTCTCTGGCTGGGCTTTACCGGCGGGGCCGGGGGGTGGAGCAAAATGATATACGGGCGTTTTCTCTATATATGAGTTCAGCAGAGCAGGGGAATCCTTATGCCAGCCTGGAACTGGCGAAGATGTATAGGGATGGTTTTGGTACAGAGCCGGATTTACAGCAGGCAGAGTGGAGATTTCAGAATGCGTATTCCGGTTTTGTGGTTCTGGAAGAAAAAAGTCATGATGATAAACTCCAGTACCGGATTGGTCAGATGCTTCATACTGGAACGGGAACCAGCAAAGATGATGAGGGGGCGGCCAGGTATTGGGAAAAGTCTGCAAAGCTGGGGAATATCAATGCTCAGTATGCACTTGGAACACTCTGGCTGGAAACGGGAAGTGGAGACAGCGGCCAGGCAGTGGAATGGCTTACAAAAGCAGCAAATGCAGAGCACTCAGCCGCCCAGTATGTGTTGGGGAAATTATACCAGGATGGTGTGTATTTTAATAAAGATATGGATCAGGCCATGAAATGGTTCCGCTCTGCAGCAGAACTTGGAAATGAATATGCTGCATATCGGATGGGATGTTTGTTGCTTTTGGGGGAGGAAATACCGAAGGATGTGGAAGCGGCTGTGAAGTGGCTCAGCCTGTCAGCGGAAAAAGGAAATCCATATGCGCAGTATCGGCTTGGAATGCTATATCTCAAGGGGGAAGAGTTTTCTCCTCAAGTGGAAGTGGCAATGAAATGGCTTCAACAGGCAGCGGAGCAGAAAAATGAATGGGCCTTTTATCAGTTAGGGAAGTTATATCTTTCAGGAGAACATGTAACGAAAAATGTGGAAACAGCAGTACATTACCTGGGACTATGTGCGGAAAAAGGAAACCAGTATGCTCAGTATGTGTTGGGAAAGTTATATCTCTGTGGCAGAGATGTTTCCCGTGATCGGGAAAAGGCAGTGGAATATCTGACAGCATCGGCAGAACAAGGAAATCTGTATGCCAGTTTTTTACTGGAACATCTGGATGCATATCAGGATCCGTCCTTGTTTCTGGCAGCAACCAGACTGCTTCATCATCTGGAAAAGCTGTTTTGCGAAGAAGTACAGAGACCAATGGAAATGAAGCGGTATCAGATTGATCGAAAACGTCGGTGGAAGCTGGCAGAGAAAAAGCAGGCTCAGGGATACAAACGGGATGATCGGGAGCCGGTACAAGGCAGTTACTGACAAAGGAGGAAGGCATGGGAGGATTTATTTATTTTACAGAAGAACAGAAGCAAAGGGCCAATGCGGTAGATCTGGAAGATTTTCTTTCCAGACAGGGAGAGAAACTGCTTCGTTCTGGAAGAGAAAAACGGTTGGCCAGTGATCACAGTATTACAGTAAGAGGAAACCAATGGTATGATCATGCAACAGAAAAGGGAGGCTGTTCCATTGATTTTGTGCGGATGTTTTACAATCAGAGTTTTCCGGATGCAGTTACTATGCTGTTGGGAGGGGAGCAGGGGGAAGCATATAGGGAAAGCATGAAGCAGGAACAGGAACCGAAAAAACCATTTATACTTCCGGAGGCCAATCGGACGATGCACCGGGCTTTTGCATATCTGGTAAAGACACGCTGTCTGGATCCTAAAGTCGTGTCTGTATTTGCAAGAAGACATATGATTTATGAAGACGCCAAATACCACAATACAGTTTTTGTGGGGTTTGATGTGGATGGAATTCCACGCCATGCCCATAAGCGAGGAACCTGTCAGCAGGGGAAACCGTTTAAGGGAAATGTGGAAAGCTGCGATCCAAGATACAGTTTTCACTGGATTGGGAAAAGCGATACGGTGTATGTATTTGAAGCACCGATTGATATGCTGTCTTTTATTTCCATGTATCAAAAGGAGTGGATGGAGCATAGCTATGTGGCACTCTGTGGGGTGGCGGAACACGCACTGGTACAGCTTCTTGAGGATGTACCACACCTTTCCAAAATCGCTCTGTGTCTGGATCATGATAAAGCAGGAATCGAGGCAGGAGAGCGGATCAAAAGACGGTTGTCTGAGCGGGGATACGGAAATGTGTTCCCGCTCTTTTCTTATCAGAAGGACTGGAATGAAGATCTCCAGGCATTACAGAAGCCGCCGCCGGAATCTATAGTAGAACGCCAGACAGTAATGCAGATGATGTGAGGGGAGGGAATACCAATACAGGGAATTTTTATGTTTGTGTGTATCGGATTGGGAATGTTTGCAGTGATCGGAGGTCTTGCTATGTTGTCCAGCCACTATACACTCAATGGGATCAAATCAAAAACTGTGGGGGATGGGCAGTACGGGACTGCCCGGTTTGCGACGGAAAAGGAAATCAGGGAAACATACGCCCATGTACCCTATGAACCAGAGCAATGGAGAAAAGGAAACCATCTTCCGAACGAGCAGGGGCTGGTGGTTGGGTACAAGAAGAAAGGAAATTCCATTACAGCACTGGTAGACAGCGGAGATATTCATTGCCTTATGATTGGAGCAGCCGGCGTAGGTAAGACTGCCAACTTTTTGTATCCAAATATCGAATACGCCTGTGCGTCCGGGATGAGTTTCCTGACTACAGACACCAAGGGAGATCTGTTTCGGAATTATGCAGGGATTGCAAAGGAATGTTATGGATACCGGATTTCAATTCTGGACCTGCGGAATCCTACCCGCTCGGATGGAAACAATATCCTGACACTGGTGAATAAATATATGGATGCGTATCTGGAGAATCCAAAGAATCTGGCAGCTAAGGCCAGGGCAGAGAAGTATGCAAAGATTACGGCAAAGACCATCATCAGTTCCGATGGGGCATCGGCCAGTAGCTATGGGCAGAATGCCTTTTTCTATGATGCGGCAGAAGGACTACTGGCATCGGTCATTTTGCTGATTGCAGAGTATTGCCCGCCAGAGAAACGCCACATTATTTCGGTGTTCAAGCTGATCCAGGATCTTCTGGCTCCATCTCCAGTGAAGAACCGGAGCCTGTTCCAGCTACTGATGGATAAGCTGCCGCCTACTCATAAAGCGAAGTGGTTTGCAGGGGCAGCCCTAAACTCTGCGGATCAGGCAATGGCCTCCGTATTGTCCACGACCATGTCCCGGCTCAATGCGTTTCTTGATTCAGAAATGGAGCAGATCCTGTGCTTTGACAGCACATTGGATACGGAAACGTTCTGCAGGGAAAAGTCAGCAATTTTTATTGTGCTGCCAGAGGAAGATAACACGAAGTATTTTATGGTATCTCTGTTTTTACAGCAGCTCTATCGGGAAATGCTCATGATCGCTGATGAGTGTGGGGGAAAACTTCCAAACCGGGTGATGATGTTTGCGGATGAAATTGGAACTATCCCAAAGATCGAGTCCATGGAAATGATGTTCTCCGCAGGACGTTCCAGACGGATCAGCATGGTTCCCATTATTCAAAGTTTCGCACAGCTGGAGAAGAATTATGGAAAAGAAGGTTCCAGTATTATCATCGATAACTGCCAGGACATTCTGTTTGGAGGCTTTGCACCCAACTCAGAAAGTGCGGAGATTTTATCAAAAGCACTGGGAAACAGAACCGTTTTGTCTGGTTCTATTTCCAGAGGAAAAAATGATCCCAGCCAGAGCCTGCAGATGATGAGCCGGCCGTTAATGGCTCCGGAGGAATTAAAGACGCTTCCCAAAGGTCATTTTGTGCTGGCCAAGACAGGAACCTGTCCCATGAGAACCCAGCTTCCTCTGTTCCTAAAATGGGGAATCCAGTTCGGGGAAGCCTATGAGGTGGCAGAACAGGCAGCCAGAACGGTGGCTTATGCGGACCGGTTTGAACTGGAACAGGAGATTGTACGGAGGCAGACTGCCTGTGAAGATGAGGAAGAGTGGGAGGAGGGGAGATTGGAAGAAGAGGGAACAGGAGAGAGCCAGTTTGAGAAAGCATATGAAGAGGAGCATCGAAAATGTAAATGGAGGCATGATTCCCCTCCAAGACCGCCGCTTAGGACAGACTAGAGGAGGATAGGTGTGGGATATTTTTCGAAGATTTATGCATCTGAACTGCCCCATCGGGCCAAAGCTGTCTATATGTACCTGAAAGACCGATGCAATGCAGAGGGACAGTGTTATCCGGCAATTGGTACCATTGCAAGGGAGCTGAATCTGTCACGAAGGACGGTAGAACGGGCAATCCAGGACTTGGAAAAGGCTGGTCTACTTCAAAAAGAGCAGCGGTGGAGAGAAAATGGTGGCAGAAGCAGCCTTTTATATACCTTGATTGAGTACAGTTAAAAGAAAAGTGCCACCAGGGGGGACATCTGCCCTTCTGGTGGCATAAGGGATATAGCATTGTGGCGTATCCTGCTAAGAGAACACTTGAAAATTATCATAGGCAGAAAAAGAAATACTTTAGAAAGACTATTTTTCTGTATGGGAATGCCCCAGCATTTCGTGGACTGCAGCCAGGATTACTTTTTTATCTCTGGCAGTTAGCTCCATGAACAGCCGGAGGAGTTCTTGGTCTTCTTTATCGACAAAAGACAGCTGAGGATGGATCAGGGCGTCACCAGGGATGTTGAGCAGGTGTGCTAAGCGAAGCAGGACTTCCAGGCTGGGACGTTTTTCGCCTTTTTCAAGCCCCATAAGAAAGCGGGGGGTGATATTGACCTGTTCAGCTACCTGTTCCTGTGTCAAGCCTGCCCGCTTTCTGGCAGTTTTAAAAATAGCTCCCATATAAGATGTATTGAAAACCTCCACTGATAGTTCACCTCCACTGTCATTTTACAGTTCTTGTTGAAAGAAATGAACGCTCTAATAATTCTTGCTATACATGAACTAATAGTTCAAAAAGATGGTGTGTTAACATTTTATGAATTGCTTTTTCTTTATGAAATCTTCAAAATAGAAGTTTATCCTTTTTCTTATAATTAATTATAAAGAGAGGATACGACAGAATATGAGTAAGATTTTAAAAACAACAGACCTTTGTAAATCTTTCAGCGGGCAAAGTGTCGTAAACAACTTATCACTGAATATTGAAAAAAATTCCGTTTATGGATTATTGGGGCCGAATGGAGCAGGAAAATCCACAACACTAAAAATGATCACAGGTATTTTGAGGTCGACTTCTGGAAGTATTGAATTTGACGGTCATACATGGAAGCGCAGCGATTTAAATCATATCGGAGCATTAATTGAAATGCCGCCTCTTTATGAGAACTTAACTGCCTATGAAAATCTGAAAGTTAGGACAATCATTTTGGGATTGCCAGATAAGAGAATTGACGAAGTGCTGCAAGTTGTCCGACTGACTGGAACAGGCAAGAAGCGAGCCGGACAATTTTCTCTTCAGTTTTACTGGTAATAGTGAAATTTCTCTTAAAATTTCTTTTTCCTCTAATTCGATTCCTATCACATCTACTTCTTCAATGTTGTACTTAGGATGTCTATTTCTATATCTGATTTGATTTTTGCAGATATTGATACAAACACACATTAGCCATGCTTTTTCATGTTCTTGATTATTTAACTTAGGTTTTTTTAGTAAATATCTTACATACGTTTCCTGAACCGCATCCTCAGCATCTTGGACATTAGACAGCATAAACACTGCTATTCGATAAAGATTGTCCATGTACTCGATAAACAATTCCTCTGTTTTCATTTATTTTTACCTCTCTATATAAAACACACCATATAAGCCGTTATGGTGACATATTATTTGAAAAAATTTATTCGGCTTTCATTTGTTTCTTTGATTCATTATTTGAATGCTAAAAAAGGCGGTAGCATATTCGGCTATCGCTGAAGTTTGATAATCAGCGTTCGATATGAACATTGCAGGATAATAGTTTCGTTATATCAGGAAAACGGTTATAAATGTAGAAAATCCCGGCGAGTGTCGGGACTTTGTGGACGGTCTGGGTAATACTATGGTATTGCTCATTCTTTTTTCAAATCGTTATGAAATCTTCAAATATGTTATGTAATATTAAATTTTATATCTAATTTTCGATTATCTGCATAAATACTATACTTTCAAGCATTTTGAAGTATAGTAAAACACTCATTTTACCACGAATTTACCACTATTGAATGAGCCTTGATATGATAATGAAACAGCACTAAAAAGACACGATTGACACCTGCGTGGTGTCTTTTGTTAAAAAGCAGTCAATCATAAAGACTAACTGCTCTGTGTGTAAGGATATAAAATTGTTTCTAATCTTGAATAGGTATCCAAATTTCAATAACTGAATTATCACTATTCCAATGAAAACGATAATCATATTTTTCAAAGTGTAGGATAATATCTTTTATAGGAATATACGATGTACTAGGAATAATTTCTTGATAAATCTTGCCATAAGTTTCATATATTTTATCCATAGCACCAATATGCTCCACAACCAAATATTTATAAGACGGTATTTTTTTATACAGAAAGCCCTCTGGGGTAATGGCTCTTTTGGGAATAGAACAGAAATAATAAAGTTTTCCATTTCTTCTTTCCATAAAAGCATATTTTACCCAATTTCCCGAGTGTGAAAGATACGCTTTTTTCAAACTACTGTTAAACTTTCTCCAAAACTGTGTACTAATCTGAATATTCTTTTTTTGATAATCAGTAAGTTCTACTTCCTGCCCAATAACTGCAAATGCGTTTAATTCCTTTATAGAAAAATTTATCATTTTACCTTGTGAGCAGTGATAACGGTATAACTGTACGCATTTACCGTTATAATACAATTATCAATCGTTATATACCAGTTTTTTCCTTTTCTTATGATTTCCGCATTAGAAAGACTAATTCTTTCTTTGCACCATTCAATTACATTTTCTATATTCAAAGACAAATTCTTTTTAATTCTAATAACGCCAAGTTCAGTCGTGTGGAGTCTGTCTAAGTTTTCCAGTAATTCATTTTCCATATTTTGATACCTCATTTTTCAACAAATTTATTTGTATGTTTTATATCCCAATTATACCATCCTCATATCAGTATCACAATAAAATTTTATGCACCGATAATCTTGTTGAACAGCTCTAACAGTACATTAGTTTGTCATTCCAATTGGAAATTTAGGTAAGAAAAAGCAGACAATCAAAAAGACCAACTGCTTTGTGTGTATGGATATGAAATTGTAAAACTAGAGGCTGTTCATTTTTTCTTTTTAGGTTTTGGCGTTGGTAGTTCATCATACATCACATCAAATAAACCTGTCAAAAAATCTTTATTATCCACTTCTTCGATTAATAACATTTCTTTAGTATTTTCGCATGGAATTTCATAGATAACTGTTGGTATATAAGAGATTGCAGACTTTGTTGGTTTTACAAGTAGCCTATCATCATATATATCGCCAACGATTTTTCCGCGATAATAGATAGTAAATTCTCCTATCATTGCACGATATGTTATTTCTTGTAAATAAAGAATACAAAAAATGTAATTCCTATATTGCAAAAAAAGATATTCTGTTAGAGCATATGAAGATAAGCCTGTAGAAAAAGAAAAGCTGGATAAAATATTGGCTTCCGCCCATGTTGCACCAACTGCGGCGAATTTACAGCCAGTCAAATTATTGGTGGTACAGGATAAGGAACGGCTAAATAGTATTGCAAAGGCTGGAAATATTTATAATGATTACTTATAGAGCATGAAATAGGTATATGTGGAAATAATGCAGCTGCCGAATCAATCGCTTGAGTTTGGAAATTCAAGCGATTGATTCGGTATATAGGTTACTTATAAAATTATAATTATGATGAAAACGGGAACCAGCATCCAGATGACTAAAAGCCAGGGGAATTTCCGTCCTATAAACCAGCTAATGAGGATATCAATCAGTAATATCGGGATTAGAAGCAGGCAGCCGGGAATCAGCAAAGTTTCCCAGTGATACCAGTGAAAAAATCTTCCGTAAAATACAGCAGCCAGAAGGAATACGGCAGCTATCAGAAGGAGTGATCCTACAAAGGCTGCACTGCATCGAATGAACGCGTAAATCAGTGGATTTACGGGTGTAGCATGGGTGATTACAGATGTTCTCTGTTCCGATTTTGAAAAGAAGAATGACAGAAAGAACAGGGTGCCAATCCATAAAAGGGGTAGGAGCCGAAGAAGATAGTCACAAAAACTTTGCACAGAAAAGGGAGCCGTCTGTTCGATTCCTAAAAGCGTTACCTGATTTAAGATCTGCCATCCGGTAAATAGAATAACGGCCAGGATACCAACAAAAAATTGATTCCAAAGAAGCCTTTTTAATTCGTAAAAAAAGATTCTAGTCAAGATTTAAATCCTCCTCTGTCAGCCCGCAGGCATCTAAAAATTCCTGTTCAGTCAAGTAGGGGTACATGGGATCCACTTCCCGGTTAAAAAGCTGGTACAGAATCTGATCCATCGCTTCCTCGCCGCCAACCAGTTCTTCTGCTTTTAAAATTTTTAGAGGCATTTCATTGTAGTACCGCATGGTAGAGAGTTGGTTGGAAATGTCCAAACGTTTTTCTTCTGGCAGTGCCTCCAGGTATTGGGGATTGCGGATGTAAAAGTTATTGTAATAGTCATCAACTGCTGTTTGCCACTGGTCAATGTAATGTTCTTTGGCATACGCGTCTCCGTAAAGATCTTTGATGATCCGGTATGTGGTATAAACGGTTAGTCCTTCCGCAGACCAGGCACTGTCTGGCTGGGAGACATCGAACATGGCTCCAAGTCCCCACCACTGATGAACCATTTCATGGATCATGACTTCTCCGGGGATTGCACCTTTATCGGAATCATGCAGATTTTGGGCAGTAAAATCCTGTTCATCTACCAGACTGACACCGGAACGTGCATATCCGCCATTAGCGATACGACCTTGAATTAGTTTTAAAGAGTCGAAAGAGAAGAACTGGGGCATTCCATAATGAGAGGAGCAGTATTCTATAACTGTTTGGATTGCTTCTGCGGCATTGGCTTCTTCCATGATCGGCTGGTGCTTACGACCATAATAGAACTGAATTGTTGTACCCACAGCTTCAATATCCTGGCGGACATAGTCTCCTGCATAGAGAATACCACGGTTTTCTGTATCTTCGATTCGCCATGTAATGGTTCCGTTGTCATGCTCTGCTTCTTTTTTTGCCTCGGCTAGTCCAAACGGGATTACAGTCATGGTGTCTGGAAGAGTAATATCTGTGATGGAAGAAAACGTACCATCTGCAGTTCCTGCATTCATGATTACAGGAACCAGAGCCTGATTTTCCAGACATAAATACTTTGAGCTGATCTCCGGTTTTCCCTGCATGGTTTCCATGAGATTCCAGTCCTGTGGGAATCCATGGTAGTCAAAGCAAAGATCGATGGACTCAAGAGCAGGGATCGTGACATTTAAAAGTGCCATATTGGATTCCTGATAATCGTCAATTTGGAAAGGCACAGGCTGGCCATTGGCCTGGACAGAATTTACCTTATAGCCGGGATTGATTGCAAATGCCACCTCTTGCTCTGTTCCTGTTGTATTTTCAATTTGGAAGGATGCAGTGCCGGATACGGTTCCCTTGGAAAGATTGGGATGGACATCTGTGACCCTTTTTTCACAGAACACTCCCTCCAGGTAGGGAATTTCAAAAAAGGTGGTGGCAGACAGATCCGGATTGCTGTGATCCAGGAATGGCTGAAACTTATATAAAAAGCCGCAAAAAGCAAAAAGGCAGACTGTAATCATGGGACGCCAGAAGCGGCGGATACTGTACTTCATGGAACCCAAGGGACCTTTGCCATATTGTCGAATACACAGATAGGATAAGAGCCAAACTGCTGCCGCGCCTGTGATCCAAGTAAAACGCATATAAGCTACCGAACGGAAGATACGGAAATTTGTAAAATCATCTGAGATTGCCCATACGCAGGGGTTGAGCCAGCACAGCTGCCAGTTGTCTTTCCAGATGGTCAGGCTCAGTCCGGCCAGGGCAGCCAGTATGACGATAGACAGATCCAGACGGCGGGTGAACTGATATGCACAAGAGGACAACAGGATAGCAATGGGTATGGCCATTCCCATAAATAAAAAGTAGCATAAGAAATAGGTTAGGCTATCAAAAACACTTCCAGAAGCCATCATGGTAAATGGCATCCAGACAACTACAGTGATACTCCATGCTAAACCAGCGGTACCTATAAGAGACAACAGACGGATGCAGGAAACAGTCAGTGGAGAGACAATTGAATATAGGAGCGCCTCCATCTGCCCGCGTTTTACCCGATTCCATTCCCAGACAGTCAGGAATGCAAACAGAAGGCTGGAAAAGATTCCAGCGGCCAGGGATGGATTGGCCAGATAGGTCCCCAAAGTGGTAGCCTCCGTTGGTTGATATAGAAACAGACCCATGACAGGGGAAAGAACGGTAAGTCCCATAATCAGCCAGGTTAGAGGCGAACGCAGAAGACGCCGGAACTCTAACCAGAATAAGGAAAAGATTCTCATCGCAGTTCCTCCTTGGAGATCAGATAAAGGTAGGCGTCTTCTAAGGTGGGTTCTTCGGCGTGAGCGTAAGAGGGAAGTGTTTCCCATACCCCCCTGCAGCGTACCCCAAAAGCAGTATTGACACGGCTTGTAATGTGAAGACCCTGCTCATGGGACGTGTCCTGTTCAAAAAAGGTGCCTACGTGTCCAGCGGCGAGCCGGATCAGGTCAGACGGTGCTCCAGTAAAGAGGATGGAGCCGTGGTGGATAACAATCAGCTGGTCACAGACAGACTGTACATCCTCGATGATATGGGTGCTTAAAAGTACCAGACGTTCCTGGGCAGCCTGGGAAAATAAGTTGCGGAAGTGGATCCGTTCTTCTGGATCCAATCCTACGGTTGGCTCATCAAAAATCAGGAGTTTTGGATCGCCTAAAAATGCTTGGGCAATTCCAACCCGCTGACGCTGACCGCCGGACAGGGTTCGGATCCGGGCATTGGATTTTTCCGTAAGGTTGACTTCCTGGATTACTCTAGTCAGAATGGTTTTTGTGTTGGATAATCCCTTTAAGGCAGCCATATAGTCCAGGAACTGATAAACAGTCAGCTCTTCATAAAGTCCAAATGTCTGGGGAAGGTATCCCAAGTGGCTTTTTAACAGATGTTCCTGTTTCAAAAGTGGCTGTCCATCTACAAGGATACTTCCGTTTGAAGGAATCAAGGCAGCTGTCAGAAGCTTCATCAGTGTGGATTTTCCAGCACCGTTTGGTCCCAAAAGTCCGATCATGCTGGGAGCTTTTAGTTCCAGACTCAAATTTGAAAGAGCTTGTTTCCCATTGGGATAGGTCATACTTAAATCCTGAATGCGAATGTCCATGTTGTTATATCCTTTCGTTTTTAGATTCCTGCATTTTTAGGTTGGACAGTTTTTGTTCCACCCTGCATTTCACATCATCACTCAGTGGGATGGAATCAGCGGCAGCCTTTAACTGTTCTGCAATATAATCATCCAATGGATCCTGACCGGGAATATAGTTGGATGGGATGGTATTTGGGTTTTCTTTTGTCATAAGCGGCCTCTCTTTCTGTTGGTATTTTATATCAGAGTTCCATGATCCAGTTTCAAAATGTGATCCGCTGCCTGAGCGACTTCCCTGCTGTGGGTAACAACGATGACACATTTTCCAAGCTCATGGGCTGTTTGTTTTAGGAGTTCAATAATCTCTCCTGTTGTGGTTTCATCCAGGTTTCCAGTTGGTTCATCAGCAAGAAGAACCTTTGCTTCACTGGCCAGAGCACGGGCAATCGCCACTCTTTGCTGCTGACCGCCGGATAACTGGAGGACATTCCGGTTCCAGGCATACTGTGGGATATTTACTTTGGTGAGAAGTTCTCTGGGATCTTTGGTTCCGCCCAGCTTTACGTTTTCCTGAGCGGTAAGATAATCAATCAGGTTATAGTTTTGAAATACCAGAGAAATATGGTGTCTGCGATGGAAATTAAGTCCACATTTTTGAATATCCTCCCCATCGTATTGGATTACTCCTTCGCCAGGAGTGTCCAGTCCGGCAAGAAGGGAGAGAAAGGTGGTTTTTCCGGATCCGCTGGAGCCTATGATGGAATAAAATCTGCCCGCTTGAAATCCGGCGGATATTTGGTGCAGCACAGGGATGTTTTTTTGTGTTCGGTAAGTATAACTTATATGGTTTGCTTCCAAAATCATTGCAAGACCTCCTAACTCATTTCGCTCAAAATTTCTCTTGGCTTTTTGCGGAACATCGTAATTCCTGCAAGAGAAACAGATAATAAGGTTAACAGTGTGATGCTGATGCCATCAGCACAGAACATGGATGAGGACAGAGATATCTGTACATCCGTTACTGTCAGCTCTGGGGCAACATATTCAGTCTGTATTTGATTTGCCGTTTGATCTTCTTGAAGCTGTGCCTGTTGTTCCTGTTGAACGACCAGGTATTCAGCCGCAGTTTTGGAAACCATGGGAGCAGCCAGAAAAGAAAGGCTGACGGCAATAATTCCGATGAAAAAGGCCTCCAGAATCATTTGAAAAAGGATTTCCAGCTTTGAGATTCCTAAGGACATCAGGATCCCTATTTCATGGGTTCGGCTTTTCATCCAGAAAACAAAAATAAGGGATAAAATAATGAAACTGGCACCAGCAATAATGAGTAAAAGCATTTGGCTGATATGCTCCAGGTCATTAAAATTGGATGCCATAGTATCCAGATTTCCATTGTTATCAATCAAATCATACCGTTCCCAGTTGATGTCAGTCTGTTGGATTCGTTCCTTTACTGCTTCGTATTCACCGACCTGTTCAACTTTGAAATAGGCTTTTTCAAACAGTGGGGAATCCTGTTCCGCTTTTGCCGGAAAGTCCAGATTTGTAAAAATAATGTTTTCGGAGCGGTAGGTGTCGCCGGACATATAAGGAGTCATAGGTTCCCTGACCTGGTAGATACCTACAATCTCTGCATATTGGATTGGACCTTCCTGCTTAACAGGGGAAAAGCCGATCCGGTCACCGACTGTAAGATTATTTAAAAGGGCAAGTTCTTCTGATATTACGCAGACATCCTGGTCTTGGGGGACAGTCATACGCCCATCTTTTATGGTTACGACTCCATTTAAGACATTAGAATCCAAATTCATCGTGCGGTTGCCTACCAGGGAAACACCTTTAGAATCATAGGTTTGATCTTTGTCCGGATCTTCAATTCGGGAAAATCCCTCTGGCTTTACAGGAGTTGGAACCGTTGTAATATTGTAATCAGAGATTCCGGAAGCAGCAGCTATTTTTTCAATGTCTTCCCGGACGAGGGATTCAAAAGAATGATCCGTCCACACATATCCGGAGGGCTGTCCATTGCTGATGATCGTTTCTGCATGAACGCCTTGATAACTGCCGCTTTGTCCGACTCCGAACTTTTCTTCGATTGCTTTAAATGCTTCCTGAAGACGTTTGTTTCGATTTTCCGGGTTTCCTTCTAACAGGAAACCGGCCCCGATTGCCTGCCGGGTGCTGTCTTTTGCTGCAATATTAGCAGAGCGGCTTGCCATACCAGACAGAAACAGAAGACTGATCGTACCGATTACAAGAAGCAGAAGGATGCTTTTGACTGGTTTTCTGAGGCAGGATCGGATGGCTCTTTGAAATAGATTCACATTATCCCTCCATTCTGGATAAGATATCTTTTGGGTTGGTAGTTAAAACGGGAACCAGGGACAGCAGCACTGCTGTCAAAATTACCAGGCTGCCAGTTGCAAACAGAATGACAATTTCTTTCATCTGAAGGCTTGGCGTCATGACAAGTGCGAGTTCCGAGGCTGAAAGGATGGCCTGCACTACATTAGCACTGAGAGTTCCAAGACAGCACGCCCCTATGGCAGCCAGGAGAAAGATCATGACAGATTCCAGAAAGGTCTGGAGAAAGATGGCTCCCTTTGACTCTCCAAGACTGATGAGTACAGCCATTTCCCTCTGACGGCTTCTCATCCACATACACAGAAGCAGAGAAACAATAACGGTTCCGGACAAAAGTGTGAAGGCCATCATAAGTTTTGTAATCCGAATGATCTGTTCCAGAGGGGCTTTCATCTGCTGGTATAAGAGATCGGAGGATGTAACTTCTGCCTTTTCTCCCAACAATTCCTGCAGTTTCTCAGCCAGAGTCTCTGTCTGCTCTGGCTGATCGGTATAAACAATCAATCGGTTAAACCGATCGGCACCAAATAGGGCTATATAGGATTTGGCATCGATAAAAATCTGATTTTCGATACGGTACAGGGAATCCAGAGTATTGTCCTGTTGGTGTTCATTTCCGGAAAGAAACAGGCCACAGACGGTTGCGGAAATGGTTTTTCCATGCTCATTTTCCAGACGAATCCGATCTCCGATGGAAATACCATTGATTGTGGCAAATGTTTCATTTATGACTGCACTGGAATCAGACTGTGGATTGATCAGTTTTCCACCGGTCAGGCGATAGTTCTGTGTGGCAAAGGGGCCATCTTTTTCTAAATCGTCATAAGCGGTTAAATGAATCTGTGAATTTTCCGGTTTCTGAGAATCACTGGCTGTAATGGGTAAGAAATCGGAAAGATAACCTGGGCTTTCTGCATGACGGTTCAGGAATGTGACATGAGGCAACTGTGCTGCAGCAGAAATATCCTGACTGGAAAGCTGGTATGTATCCTGCGTGATCTCACAGACTGCTTTCGCCTTTGATTTTTCCTGCATAGACACTTTGGTTGTTTGGGCGGCATGAAGAATCATGACAGTGCCGAGGATCATACTGTTTACCAGTAAAAGGATCAGAAATAATAAAACAGTTTTTGACCGTTTGCGGAACAGGTATAAGCAGGCTCTGTGATAAAATGACATGATAGTTTCCTCCCTGCTTATTCGTAACGGATCAGGAAAATCTGCTTGGCCAGAATCGCTCCGGATTCGTCTGCTTCACCATAGACAGCGATAGATGTTTCTTTTTTGATATCTGCGGCACTTGCGGTTTCCAGTGAAAGTGCTCCAGTAGATTGGTTGATGCGGGCAAGCTGGAACGTGCAGTTTTCCAGATAGTTGACAGTAAGGAGATTTTCCGCATTTTCTGAATCAACGGCCATGATGGCAGCCCCGGCATCTGTTGTTGAGAGCGGGTTAAGGGTCAGATCTGTATCAGAAAAAGCAGTCACCTCGCCAGAGACAGTGGCAGAATTCAGTAATTCTTCTGCACTGGCAGGCACATTGTTCGGATGTGTTTCCGAGGATTCCTGCTGAGGTTGTTCTGTCTGGGGCTCAGACACAGTATTGGTTTGCTGCATTTCGGTTTCTGTCTCAACGGGTTGATTTTGAGGTTTACTCTGACACCCGGCCAATGAGAAAATACATAAGAGAGTTGCGAATCCTACTGTTATTTTTGTGTGTTTCATGTGATATCCACCTTTCTGTTATTTCTATAAGGCTTGAAATGCCCATAGATTACTAATTTGATGTTCCAGTGTTTGATAATCCCAAAGTTGATTGCTTCGCTCTTTACTGTTGGGATCCTTTATGATAAATTTTCCATCCTTGAGTCCCGTGATAACAATGAAATGTCCAGTTGTTGTAAAATCACCGGGACGCATACTGCAGATGATTGGCTGTCCAGATGACAGGGCGTTTTCCATTGCGGATTGAGAGAGGGTCAATTCTTCTCCGATAATGCCGAAATGGGATGCACCATCGCTCATCAGAGACCAGCTGGTGCCCGAATCTGGGGCATAATACCCTTGCTGCGTGGCATAGCTGGCTATTGTATAGGGGGTAATGGTGTTTTTGCCGGTTAGACCAGCAATTACCATAGACAGGCAGGTAGGACCACATCCGTTTACCGCTATTACTTCATCCCCATACAATGCATATCCCCATCGTGGATCGTATTGCAGAAGGAGCGGATAGGTTCCAAGTTTTACATCACCGATGGTATCAGAGAAAACCTCTCCTTTTTTATTGGGATACTCCAATACAAAGTCCAACATATCCAGATTTTTGGATAACATTTCGAGGAGTTCGGAGGGGTATTCCTGAAAGTGATCGATAATGTCCTGTATTTTTGGCTCCTGTTTTTTCAATGTCTGTAAGGTTTGCAGCAGATCTGCATCCGTAGAATTTTCTATCGGAGTATCGGATACATTGCCATTTTGATCTGCTGCCATGATTATATAATCAGAATCTGAATCAGATGGTGGGGAAGAGCGGCTCCTGTAAAAAAGACGGACAGCACATATGCTGATAACTGAAATAAGTATCAGGCCTAATATCATACGGAAAATGTTTCGACGATTGTGTTTTTTTCGCCGTTTCCGAGGCCGTTGTTGACATAGCAATTGAATCCCTCCTTTGCTGTTTTCTGCATACCATTTTATTCAAAAACTTATCTAAAACTCCTCTAAGAAAAAGAAAGATTTTGATGAATTTTTAGAGGACTTTTAGAGATTTTCCCTGGTATATTTGATATACTGAACCGTGAAAAAGAAAGGGATGATTTATTGTGAAGATACTCATATTGGAAGATGATATAGAGCTGAGTTTGGCAATGAAGCAGGAACTTTTGAGAAATGATTATATGGTGGACTGCTGCAATGATGGGGAAACAGGGCTTCTCTACGCACTGAATGCAGAATTTGGATATGATCTGGCCATTGTTGACCGGATGCTGCCGGTCATTGATGGTCTGACAATTATTAAAGCCATGCGTAAAAAAGGAATTTCGGTTCCAGTAATTATTATTACAGGAATGTCCTCTATTGATGACCGGATTGATGGTCTGGATGGAGGAGCAGATGACTATCTGGTCAAACCGTTTTATATCCGTGAACTATTGGCAAGGGTACGGGCTTTGACCAGAAGACCTCATGAAATGAAAGAGCAGGATATTCTTTCTTATCAGGACTTAAAGCTGGAACGCTCCAACCGGAAACTTGAGGCCAATGGAAAGGAACTCCTGTTGACAGCCAAGGAATCGGAGCTTCTGTACACCTTACTCAAATCACCGGAAACGCTTCTGACAAGAGAACAGCTGGTTCTAAAAGTTTGGGGAACTGATTCAGACATTGAACCTGGAAATGTAGATAACTATATTTCCTTTCTCAGAAAAAGGCTAAAGCAATTAAATAGCATATGTGAGATTAAGACTATTTATGGAAGCGGATATCAGTTGAGGTGCAGCCTATGCTGAACCATTTATTTCAAAAACTGCACCTGTTTTTTGTTATGACAATCATGGTAATTGTTACGGGCGTGATTGGATTATCCTTTTCCAATCATGTAAATGCAAGCGAGGCGGCAGAAGTAACCTTTTTACAGAGAATGACAGCGCTGATCGTTAATCAGCTGGAGGAAGAAGGGGCGAATGCAAAAGAAGTTCTTTCTGCCTATGAAAAAGATATGTCTGTATCATCAAAATTGACCGATGCATATGGAGAACTTCTCTACGAGAGCAGAACTGGTTTAGAGGATATTGAAGGACAGCTGAACAATGTGGGAATGCAGATTGTTACCTATTCGGCAGAAGAGGAAGGCAATCAGGCCAAACTTCCAGCCGTGGAAGGAATGGTTGAGATGAAAGGAAACCATTATGAGAGGTATCTGATTAACCTGGCCCATTTTACTTCCGAAGATGATACAAACAATTCATTGACTCTGGTTTATGAGCAAACGCCTATATTTCAGATGTTTTTGGAACAGCTGCCGATGTATCTGGCAATCTGGATTGTCACACTGCTTTGTGTCAGTCTGGTCAGCCGCTTTTTGCTGAAGAAAGCCTTGGAGCCAACCGAGCGTGTGATGCAGAGCCAGAAAGAGTTTGTTGCTTCTGCCTCCCATGAATTGAAAGCACCATTGGCTGTGATTGTGGCAAATGTGGAGAATATGCAGCATGAAGCACAAAACGAAGGGCTTCAGGGGAATTTAAAAGTCATTGATTCGGAGTGTATGCGTATGTCCCGTTTAATTAAGGATATGCTTCTTTTAGCGTCATCGGATGCGGAAAAGTGGACGATCCATACTTCTGAGGTCAATGTGGATACGCTGCTTATTTCTTTGTATGAAGCCTATGAACCGCGGTGCATGAAAAAGAAGATAAAATTGACTTTGGATCTGGGAGAAGAGTTATTTCCAGTTATTATGACAGACAAGGAGCGATTGTTCCAGCTGCTCAGTATCTATCTGGATAATGCACTGCATTATAGTCCAGAGGGAAAAGAAATCCAGATCCGGGTGGATATGTCTTCAAAAGAACTGACGTTCTGGATTGCAGATCATGGAATTGGCGTGGAAGAAAAGGACAAACCATTTATCTTTGATCGGTTCTACTGTGCAGACCAGTCTCACACAGATAAATCGCATTTTGGGCTGGGGTTAAGTATTGCAAAAGAACTGGCCCGGATGTTGCAGGGAAAGATTGGTATGGAAGATACGCCGGGGGGAGGGGCCTCTTTCTTTTTCACACTGGATTTAAAATGATAGAAAAGGAATGGACGATTCAATGAAGGGAGTTCTTTCATGAATCAAGCATTAATTGAAAAGATATTTGTGGAATACAATGGGATACTGAAATTATTGAATATTTCATTATTCTGTTGAATAGTAAAAAATTTATAATTGCGGATCCAGCCTGTTAAAAAAAACGGTATCTTGACGGGCTGTAGAAGCACGCCATAATTTTATCCCTTCAAGCTCCGTTTGGAGTTTGGGGGGATATTTTCATGTGCTGGAATTGTATGCTGCGAATTCGTAGCTGCACGATTCAATTTTTGATTTAAAGTTTTCTGTTAAGAAACATAACAGCGAAATAGGTTTTATAGAGATTTTTGAAAGCTGGTTATGGAAACAGGATGTTTGTGGTCAGAAAAGTGAACTGTTAGAGCATATAAAACATGAAATAAGTGTCTGTATGGATAAAACTGTCTGTGCAGGCATTTTTTTGCGTTCTGAGAGCGAAAGTTTCAGGTGTCGAAGCCCTCCGCTTGTCCTTCATTTTCGAGAAATTGAGCGAATGAAGGAGGACAAGCTATGGCAAAGCCATATAAAATACCAGATTTTAGAAAAATGTATCCGGAAGCCAGCGAGGAAGTCATCGCTGTTTTAAGAACAACAGAAAGAAAAATGCAGTATCAGGAATATGACTTAAAAAGAGCGAGGAATATTGTGGATCCGAAAACAGGAGAAGTAATGACGGTTCCAAGCAGAGAAGATTCTTATGAGAGGCTGCAGGAGATGGCGGTACAGTTTCCAGAAGAAGACGATGGTGTGGAGGATCAGATCTTACAAAAGTTGGAATTTGAACGGTTACATAAAGCAATTTTGACACTTTCAAAAGAGGAGCAGTGGCTGATCCATGAACTTTATTTTGAAAATCAGACAGAGCGAGAAGTAGCAAAACAAATGAGTGTCTATCACAATGCAGTTCATAAACAGAAAAAGAGGATTTTGGAAAAACTAAAAAAAATATTAGAAAAAAATTGATTTTAGGGTGTGCAAAATCTTCTGCCAGCGTGGAAAAAAGTGAAGGGGATTGATTTCCCCTTCTGTTCCTTGGCAAATACTGTTTTGACAGTCATATCCGGCAATACAGATACTTTAGCTGTTCAGCCCAAAAGGAGAAGCACAGAGGAGAATCCGCCATGACCACCTGCAGACGGTCAGAGGGTCTGTCAATAAGATGACATCAAAGGTGCAGAGCGGGAACGATTTGTCCTCAAAGCAGTCTATGGCAGGCTGCCTGCAACGACCTGAACAGCCTATAATGATACTTCCGTCCAGTCACAGCCCCTTAAGAAGGGATCACGCAATGAGGGCGGCTCGGAGAGATCCTCGGAGGGGATAAATCCCATGACAGCCATGAGCCATGGCTGGTTTGCATTGCCGCCCAGAGAGAACAACAGGATCACTTATGAGTGTTCCTGTTGGTATCCGGTTCCGGGAAGTAGTGTCGAATAGGAGCCAGTGAAAATGAAGAACAAGTGATTTTATAACAGAAACTACGGTGACAGTCTTATGCAGAGGATTCATACCGAATCAATCACAGAATAAGGCTGTCACTGCCCTTGTGTTATAAAGTCAAAAGGGAAAGCGAGGTGAACATCACGATAAAAAAAGGAGACATTTATTATGCAGATCTGACTCCCGTTGTTGGTTCTGAACAGGGAGGGATCCGCCCGGTTTTGATTATTCAAAATGATATTGGCAATTATTACAGCCCAACCGTAATCGCTGCAGCAATTACCAGCCGATTTCAGAAGCATTCCATTCCTACTCATATTCAGCTAGAGCAGGAAGTAAGAGGACTTCGTAGAAATTCGGTCATCTTGCTGGAGCAGGTGAGTACCATTGATCGTATGCGACTGAAACGATACATAGGAAGCTTGAATGGGAGCATGATGCAGAAGGTGGATCGGGCTATACTCATCAGCTTTGGATTAAAAGAACAAAATCGGGCATAGAATGGTGTTTGGATGTTTGACAGGAGGCAGGAATGGAACAGAGAAGAGGGGCATGGATTTATTGTGCGATTGATGCACCGGATGATACCCATGACACATTGAAAGAACAATTTAAACAGTTGATTGATTATGCAGACCAGATGGAACTTGGAGTGGTCGGGAGCTCCAGTGATGTAGGAGCAAAACCACTTTGGGAGAGAAATGGATTCCGGCAGTTTGTAAGCCAGGTTCAGAAAGGTAGTGTGAAGGTGCTTTTGATTATGAATAGGAACTGCCTGTCTAGGTCTTCCATGCAGCTGGCAAGGGTACAGATTTTGCAGGAGAGCCATGGAGTGCGTGTTTATTCCCCAATGGAGGGAGAGATTGGATTCAGCCATTAAAAATAAGGAGAAGCTGGCAATGAAAGCAGAAGATAAGAGGATGGTGGAACGGATTATGGGTACAGGTACGATGGGGTATGCCTATGAGTATCCATATGGTGGAGGAGCCAGAAAAGAGTATATGTTGGCACTGACTCCGGAAAATCTGGCGAACTTTATAGGTGCAAGAGGATGCGAAGCAGAAAAAATTATTATAACTGACATAGCGGACAGGTTGGTTGTGAACACCATGTTTGGAATGTTAGATGTTTGTCCTAATCAGAAGTTATGTAGGAGAATTGTGCAGCATCTGTTACCGATTCAGATGGGAGAAAAAGAGGCAGGTAAAGTGTTAGCTGTGGATCGGAATGTGTCAAATCAATACTTTGCTATGGAAGATGAAGTAGTTACGATGGCAGAATACCAGATGTTATAGGAATTACTGGGTGGATGGGAGAATGATAATGATTGGAATATTGATTATTGTAGTGGTAGGAATCGGTGGCTTTTTGGTAACTGCTGGTATTGCATTTGAAGTGGCAGGGAGCTACCAGATAGATTAAAGAAATGGGGAGGGACTTGGCTTGGAGAAGAAAGAGAGCAGGGAAGTCAATTATAAGTTGGCTGTGAAACTGTTGGATCTGATGTTGAAAAATGGTTTTTTACTGCCAGAGGAATATGAAAAAATTGATGCTTTAAACCGTCTGACATTTCAACCGGAACTTTCCAAAGTATATGCTTAAATTCCTGGATATCCTGCAGAAATTGTGGTATTGTGTGGTACTAACAGGAGAGATGATTATAAGAAAAGTATATCTGAATTCTGAAAAATGGAGGAAAGGAGAAGAAAAATGAAAGCAAAAAAGGAAAAGAAAATCACGCGGATTGAGCCAGTTCGTACCACACAATTCCTTGAAAAAACACAGATAAGACGAGTGTGTGCGTATTGCAGGGTCAGTACAGATTCTGAACATCAAAAGAATTCATTTGAAGTTCAGGTTGCATATTACAGCCACCTGATTGGAGAACACAATAACTGGATTTTTTCGGGCATCTATGCAGATGAAGCAAGAAGTGGAACCCGGATGGATGGCAGGGACGAATTTTTGAAAATGATGCGGGACTGTCGACATGGACAGCATGATTATATTATCACGAAATCCGTTACACGGTTTGCCAGAAATACAGTAGACAGCATTCAGGCGATTCGTGAATTAAAGGCTCTTGGAATTGGCGTATACTTTGAAAAGGAACGGGTTGATACCCTTTCTGAAAAAAGTGAACAGCTTCTTACCATCTTAAGTTCCATTGCCCAGGGAGAATCAGAGAATACTTCTACCAATGTCAGATGGTCTGTGGTACGGAGATTTCAAAATGGTACCTTTATCATCAGTGAGCCTGCTTATGGATACTGTAAAGATCCAGATGGAAATCTGATCATTGAACCGAAGGAAGCGGCAGTGGTACGAAGAATTTTTGAAGCATACCTGGGAGGGATGGGTTCCTATGCAATCGCCCGGAGCTTACAAGAGGAGAGAATCCCTACCAGCCGGAAATCGAATGGCTGGCAGGAGGGTTCTGTTAAAGAAATTCTTAAAAATCCGGTTTACGAAGGGGATCTGCTTTTGCAGAAGACCTGTACTACAGAAGGGGTACCATTTAGAAAAAAACGGAACCATGGAGAACTTCCCCAATATCTGATCCGCGATAACCATGAACCCATTATCAGCAGAGAAGAAGCGGAAGCAGTTCGTAAGCTCTGTGCATATCGAAAGGAACAGCAGTGTGTCGAGAACACAGAGGTATATCAGAACCGTTATGCATTTAGCAGCCGGATTCGGTGTGGGGTGTGCGGCAGCACATTCCGCAGGCAGAAAATATACATAGGAAAACCTTATGAAAAAGTCCTGTGGTGCTGCCATAAACATATTCAGGACAGAAAGGCCTGTGGTCAAAAGGCAATCCGGGAAGACGATATTCAGTGTTTGTTTACCAGGATGTGGAACCGACTGGCTGGAAATTATGAGGAAATCCTGATACCTTTGCTGGCAGGACTCAAAGCGGTTCCAAGAGATCCAAAGCAGGAAAAGGAGATTGGGGAGTTAAGTCATCAAATAGAGGAATTAAGAAAGCAGAGCCATATGTTGCGGCAAGTCCTGGTGGACGGTAACATTGGCTCTGCTGTTTTTATAGAAAGACGGAACCAACTGGATTCAGAACTGGAAACAGCGATCCACAGGAGGCAGCTTTTAGAGGAGGATCAGTTTTTTGAGCAGGAGATCATGCAAACAGAATATCTGCTGACCATATTTCGGAGCCGCCCAGCCAGGATGGAGGATTACGATGAAGAAGCATTTTTGATGATTATTGACCATGTGACAGTATATCCAGAAAAGAGAGTTCAGTTTTGCCTGAAAAATGGTTTGGAGCTGGAAGAGTCACTGGAGGAAGGAGACATGGCGGATGGCAGGAACTAAAAAGCAAAGGCATTTGCCAATCGGATATCGAATTCAAAATGGCAGGGCAGAGATAATTCCAGAAGAGGCAGAATTGATACAACGCATTTTTCAGGATTATCAGGAGGGAGCCACCATCTATGGAATTGCAAAGTGGATGACAGAGCTGGGAGTGCTGAATGCAAACGGACATCCTTCATGGAATCATGGCTCTATCGGAAATTTGTTGAAGAACCCAAGATATTGTGGGGATGAATATTATCCGCCAATTATTTCAAA
The DNA here is from genome assembly GCF_001517625.2 of Clostridium sp. AT4. Taxonomy (GTDB): domain Bacteria; phylum Bacillota; class Clostridia; order Lachnospirales; family Lachnospiraceae; genus Enterocloster. The sequence continues at coordinate 116,432 of NZ_LN999828.1, forward strand.
GGAACTGTTTCAACAGGTACAGGAGAGACGGGCAAATAAGGCCAGTCAACTGGGACGCAGGTACCATCCAAACAGCTATGCAAACAAAGGCATTTTGAATGGGAAGATCTTTTGTGGAGAGTGTGGATTAGAATATCGAAAATATGCAAAGAAGCGGCAAAAGTCAGAAGAAGATAAATGGTGCTGGAAATGCTCCAAATATCAGAATGGAAGGAAGGTGTCCTGCGGAAACAGAATTCTGTCAGAGGAGCAGATTCAAAGTGCGGCTATGGAAGCTATAAATATGGTAGCAGAGCACCCGGAACTGGCTCAGATGGTTCAAAAAGAAAGAGTGACATTGGAAACACCTAAATACAGAAAGCTGACCAGACAGATTGAAGAACTTCTGCAAATGGAAGAGTTTTCAGCAGAAGAGATCAAAACATTGCTTTACGAGAGAGCAATGGAACAGTATCAATCCATGGAAATACAAAGCCAGCCTTATTATGCAGAGCAGATGGCAGAAATCCTGTGCAGAAGTGGAAAACAGGAACAATTTAATGAAGGATGTTTTCAAAAGACGGTGGAGAAAATCATGGTTTTTAAGAATGGAACCATGGATGTACATATGAGAAACGGAGTCATAATCCAGATTAAAGAGAATGGAGAGGAGGGAAGCAGCGATGCAGGCAAGTGTAAAAAAGAACATATCTGTCATACCGGCAAAGCCAGCTTATGACCGGAGCATCAGGCCGCAGATGCGAACCCTTCGGGTGGCAGCCTACTGCCGTGTCAGTACCTTGATGGAACAGCAGGAATCCAGTTATGAAGCCCAGGTGCAGTATTACACAGAAAAGATTAAAAGTAATCCCAATTGGAAACTGGCGGGGATTTATGCAGATGATGGAAAGAGTGCAACCAGTACCAGAAAGAGATCGGATTTCCAGTCTATGATCGATGACTGCATGGCAGGAAAGATTGACATGGTCATTACAAAATCCATCAGCCGGTTTGCCAGAAATACCGTAGACTCCCTGACCAATATCCGGAAGTTGAAAGAAAAGAACATTGCCGTATTTTTTGAAAAAGAAGGGATTAACACGCTGGAGGGAAGCGGAGAACTGCTGATTACGATCCTGAGCAGCCAGGCACAGGAGGAGAGCCGGAATATCAGCGAAAACTGTCACTGGGGAATCGTAAGACGATTTGAAGCAGGACAGGTCATTGTCAACCACAGTAAGTTCCTTGGATATACGAAGGACAAGGACGGAAATCTGGTGATTGTACCAGAAGAAGCGGAACTGGTGCGGCGAATTTACCGGCTGTTTTTGGAAGGAAACAGCAGCTATAGGATTAAAAGGATCCTGGAATCAGAGGGGATTAAGACGGTAACCGGAAATACCGTGTGGCAGGCAACCGTGATCGATAAGATGCTGACCAATGAGAAATACATGGGAGATGCCCTTCTGCAGAAGACCTATACCGTAGATTTTCTGACCAAGAAAAAGGTGGCCAATAAGGGGATTGTTCCCCAGTATTATATCGAGGATGATCATGAAGCCATCATACCAAAAGAATTATTTTATCGGGTACAGGAAGAGAAAGCTCGAAGAGGAAATATTTATCGGGCAGCTATTAAGAAAAAATGGGGAGAAGAAAAAAGTAAATACAGCGGCAAGTATGCATTGTCGGATTTGATGGTCTGTGCAGAATGCGGACAGCCCTACCGGAGGCAGGTATGGTCCAAATATGGAAAGAAAAGTGCTGTGTGGAGATGTGATAACCGGTTGAAACATGGTTCCGAGCGGTGCAGGAATTCCCCGACTCTAAAAGAGGAAATCCTCCACGAAGCGATTATGACGGCTATCAGCAAGGTGGTAGAGGATCAGGGCGAATTTGTACAGGCGTTCCGTGAAAACGTGATCCGGATTATCGGAAACTATGGAAGTAAAGCAGAACCGACAGAATACGATACGGAGATTCAGAAACAGGAGAAGCGTCTGATGACACTGATCGAAGAAAGTGCCAAGGGAAACTGCCAAGAGGCAGATTTTGACCGGGAATACCGGGGCGTTACAGAGCAGTTGAAGGAGCTGAGAAAAAAGAAAGAACAGTTCATGAAGGAACAGCGTCTGGCAGAAGCATATGACCAGAGAGTAGAAGGGATGGATGCTTATATGAAGAAAGCAGGGGTACTGAGCCGGGAATTCGATAATGACCTGGTGTGGAGGCTGATTCAGACGGTCAAGGTTATCAACCAGAATAAGATCGAGATCCAGTTCCGGTCGGGGATCGTGATGGTGCAGAGGCTGGATACATGGGAAGACTAGAAATGGATATTAAGGAAGAAATACGGGGACCGCCTAACTAAAAACATAAAATTCAAACATAAAATGAGTTGGAATGAACCTTGCAACAAAAGTGTGCCTGTGATAAAATTTAGGTATGATAGGGGAAGTGGATACTTCTGATAAAAACAGGCAGAGAAAGGAAGAGCAGATATGAGTAAGGATTGGGAAGAAAAGTTCAGGCCGGAAGATCTGCAGCGACTCCGCGGATTTCGCCTGATGGATGATGACTTTATGTCAAAATGTTTTGAGGAAAATATAGAGTGTACGGAGTTGGTACTGCAGATTGTGCTGGGCAGAGATGATTTGAAGGTGGAAAAGGTAGCAATCCAGCATCAGCTTAAAAATTTGCAGGGTAGATCAATTATTTTTGATATCTATGCTACGGATCATGCTGGAAAAAGATATAATGTGGAGATCCAGCGAGCAGATCGCGGTGCGGGAGCAAAAAGAGCCAGGTATCACAGCAGTTTGATCGATGCCAATGTGACGGAGCCAGGAGAGAAGCTGGAAAATCTGGTAGAGACTTATGTAATCTTTATTACAGAACGAGATGTGCTGGGAAAGGGAAAACCAATTTATCATATTGACCGGGTAATCAAAGAAACCGGCGAGAATTTTGGCGATGAGGCACATATTTTATATGTGAACGGTGAATACCGGGATGAGTCGCCTATAGGGATTCTGATGCATGATTTTTCCTGTACCGATGCCAAAGATATGAAGTATAGAGCATTGGCAGAACGTGTAAGATATTTCAAGGAAGATGAGAAAGGAGTGGCTGCTATGTGTAAGGCGATGGAAGATATGCGGAATGAGGCTGCTTTGGCAGCAGATTTAGCTGCCAGAAAGAAAATGGCATGCAGTTTACTTGAAGATGGTGAGTTGACTTATGAAAAAATTGCAAAGTATACTGGCTTTACAGTTGAGGAAATCCAGAAAATTGCTGTTCAAAAGGGAGCATAAATTTAGCTAGTGGTATGTAAAAGGATATCGGAAAGGGTTGCCCAATAGTAGGTGACCCTTTTCAAATATGAGGCAGTATAATGATGAAAAGTGATTTATATACAGGTCAGCTTAAATATAAAGATAAGGAGTTTACTTTTATATTTGATGGAGAAGAATTACGATTAATTGCTTCTGAATTGAATGAGTCAGAGAGAAGGTCTTTGTTTCTGGGTTATCTTGGACGAGGAATATCAATAACAGGGCAGACTGTAAAAATAGAAGAAGGATATTTGGTTGGAATTTGCAATGAAACCTTGCAGACTATTGTTTTTTTAACTAAAAAGGGCATGGATATAGTATATAGAAATGAGGTTTTGGTAGTTCCAATACTTGCATATATTATCCAGAAGTATAGACGGGAAACTGTAGATAGAATTAGCTTTAGTAATGCCGAAATTAATTGCATTCATCCGGTTAGTGAGTCTTTTACTGTAGAATATGGACCAGATATAGAGACCTATAGTAGAGATGGTGAGTTGAAGTTAATAACGAAAAAGTTTAGTGAAACAACTACAGAGAAACAAGAATTTTTATTAGAGGATAGGCGAGTGGTAGTTTATTTTGGTGTTTCAAGAGGAGTTAGCCATAAAGTTGGAGAATCACCACTGTCAATAGATTCTTCTCTTATATTTGAATTTGATCCAACAAATGATTTTGAATTTGTATTAGAAATATGGAGAATAGCCAAAAGTTTTTTGCAATTTTTATGCTATCGTAAGGATGTGCATTTACCTGTTGGAGATATTTACTCACCTTACGAGGAAGAAAAACATGAGAAATTTGCAACAATATATATTTTGGGGGAAGATGGAGCTGTAGATGTAGATTCTTTGAAAAGAAGGCGGTATATTAAACAGGAATATATTTCTGGTCATGAAGGTGAGATTTTTTCAGATATTATTAATCATAAAATATACCTGCGTCATTTGCCTGATACATATAAAGTGGGACATCATATTGATGCAGCAAGATTTGTAATGATAACAGCAGCATTTGAATGGGAATTTCGTAGAAATTATCCAAATGGCATAGAGAGAGGAGAAAAAACAAAACAAATTGAGCAAGAAGCAACGCAAGCAATACAGAAGTTAATTGATAACAGTACAGGCAAATTAAAAGATAAGTATAAATTTTTGAAAAAGCTTATTAAGTCTGATTCTCTGCAATCTGAAGTTGAACAAATGGGAAAAGATTATGGAGATATAATAAATCCGTTTGGAGAGTATTTGTATGAGTTAAATGGTCAAGAGTTATCGTATTCGAAAATGGGATTAAGATTAGGAAATCAAAGAAATCATTTTGCACATGGCGATATAGATGAAGAGTTTATAAATGAGTCATTGATTGATGTGGTTTTTCTGGAAACTGTGTTATATGCAATGCAATTACGATGTTATGATATTGAAAAAATAGATGTACAGAAAGCAATCAAGGATTTATTTCATTATAGTATCGCTATAAGATAACTTTGTAACAGATTATTCTTGCTAATTTCTCTCTGATTATTCAGTAAAACTATATGTAGTGGTGGTCGATTGAATTATTTTTACGATAAAAGTAAATTTGGTCTGAAAAAACATTAGACTTGACCCTATTACAGAGACTTAAGGTGCTAGCATATCATTATTTCTTTAGAAGTTTTGTCGTAGGACAAGAAAAAGAGGCTATACAAACTGTCATGGGTATTTGTAATGATATAAAAAAGTTGTGGGATGAGGTAACGAATGTGATTCGGGAGTTCTCGGAGTTTGTGGCAGAGTAAGGCGAGGGCAGAAGGCTGCCATTGGGGGGCTTGCAGCATTGCTCTTTTTTAATCACTTCGGGCTATGTTGTTCATATGATTGGTTGTACAATATTTAACAGAAGAAATTAAATACGATATACGAGGGAATATAAAATGAAGGGAATATATTCAGACTGTATAAAGTCATTAAAAGAATCAAATTTGTATGATAGCTTTATATGGATAGCAGAAGCCTCTTGCCAAAAGTATTCTGAATTAAACTGGATTACTGTTCATCCAATGTCAATGAGTGAAGCAGTACAGATTCTTAAAGAGCATACACCAACAAGTAGTAAAGAATTATTAAAAAGCAACTTACAGTGTTTAGCTCGTAAAGGGCTGCTGAAATATTCTGACTATAATGTAGAATATATTGATAATTTTGTTGATGATTTACATTCGGAGAATACAAATAAATATCTTGAAAATTTGTGTGAATTTGAAAATAGTATAACAGATGATAGCAAAATTGAACTTAGTCAAAAGGCACAAATATCTGGACTAGAATTGTACAGAGAAATATTAGACGATTTACAAACAGAACAAATTACTAGTCAATTGGAAAATTCGTTTCAAGAGGTGATTGATCAAAGTGTTCAAGAGTACAAATCTTATGTTGAGGAAACAAAATCTAGTCTTGAAAAAAGAGTGAATGATATAGAAAATAGCACTATAAAGAGCATAGAGATTATCTCTGTATTTGCGGCAATAATTGCACTTCTTATTGTGAATATGAGCAGTATAGCCACATTTGCGGAAAAAGGGCTAGGTGTCATATTGCTGATTAATACATCAACAATAGTTTGTATCTTTTTCCTTTTGTTATTTACTAAAGTTATTGTTTGTGGAAAAAATGACTGGAAAGAGATACTAAAGTGGATTTTTCTAATCCTAATTTTTATTGCCGCTATGCTGTTTTTAATTGCTTGAGTTGTTTAGAGAATTATTAAGAAGGGTCTATTGAAAAAGTAGATGAATAATTTGCTGATGTAACGATACATCGCGTAATTAGAGATTATTTGAAGGAAAAGTGTGAAAAATAAGTTTCCACTCGGGATAAATTCTGCCTTCCGGGAATCTAAATCACACCCTCAACACATGTGGAATGTGTCGTGAAGCTGGAGAGAAAAAGGTAAATAACCATGAATTATTCACGACTTTGCCACGAATGTGGCTGAAAGCCACATAGTTACTGTATTTTAACTGAATATTGCTTTTCACCTATCAAGTGAATGAAAAAAGAGCATCCATTTGTGGTAAAATTAAGGTGTCTAATCAAAATAAATACCAACAAAGGAGCCCTTTATGAGTATTGTAAACACCTTATCACTAGAAAGCAATAGACAAATTAAAATAAATTTTGATGGAGGAGATTTATCCTCCGATGCAGGATTGCTTCTCATCAAAGAATTCGTAAGAAAACTTGGTATTGATAATCTTTTAGGCAAAGTTTTCAAGACCAACGATTCTGCATTATTCAGATATCATACAGATCAGAAAAACCTGCTCCAGATGATATATATGATCATTGCAGGCTACTTCGAAGATGATACTTCCGATGAACTTACAAATGATCCTGTATTCAAGTCTGTACTTGAAAAAGACACCCTTGCATCACAGCCTACGCTATCAAGATTCTTTAACCGTATGGATGAAGATACCTTAAATCAGTTACTTATGATTGGCAGAATACTCCGAAAGAGAGTTTATCGTATTCAGATGCCACAGGCTGTTATTCTGGATCTGGATTCCACTCTTCTTGATGCATACGGCAAACAGGAAGGCAGAGCCTTTCACTTTCATTATCAAAGCAATGGATACCATCCACTTGTCTGTTATGATGGAATGACCGGAGATCTGGTAAAAATCCAGCTTCGTGATTGATTTATACACCATCAGTCAGAAAGAACTGTTAAACATTCAATAAGGAGTGCATGGATATTTTTAAATGGTATAGGTGAATTCAGAAACCTGACGGTTGATAATATCTTCTAAGGTAATACTGTCGAAATATTTTGTGACAACATCGTACAGGCCTTCATAAATTGGTAAAGTAATACAGTCTTCACATTTTTTACACAGGTTTGGGGTGTTGTCCATACAGCTTACAGGAACAAGACTTCCCTCAGCGCTTTCTAAGATTTCACGGACTGTGATTTCGGAAGGCGCTTTTGCCAGCCTGTAACCGCCCATATGTCCCTTTGTTGCGCTAAGTAAATTACCTCTGTTCAGGAACGGGATAATCTGCTCCAGATATTTCTTTGAAATATCCTGTCTTTTTGAAATGTCTTTTAATGCGATAAATCCCTGATCATAATGCTGCGCCAGATCTACCATCATGCGCAGGGCATAGCGTCCTCTGGTTGATATTTTCATAGGATCACCTCCTCGCTGCCTATTATACTACAGAAAAGATAGGCTTTCAACGCTTAAAAATAGATTGACAAATGGAATCTGTGGCACTATACTTACATAAACATATATAACCTATATAAATAATAGGTAATAAAAGAATGGAGGAAAAAATCATGGCAGATATCAGGAAAAGCTCATTAGAATTAATTGGAGGAACACCGCTTCTGGAGGCGGGAAGATACAGTAAAAAAGCAGGGGTAAATAAGGCGGTTATTTTGGCAAAGCTGGAGTATTTGAACCCGGCAGGATCTGTCAAAGACAGAATTGCGCTTGCTATGATCGAAGATGCAGAGAAACGCGGCATTTTAAAGCCTGGAGCGACGATTATTGAACCGACCAGCGGGAATACTGGAATCGGGCTTGCGGCTGTGGCTGCGGCAAAAGGATATAGGGCTATTCTTACACTGCCAGATACCATGAGCATTGAGCGCCGGAATCTCCTGAAGGCTTATGGAGCCGAGCTGGTACTGACGGAAGGTTCCAAGGGGATGAAGGGAGCCATTGCGAAAGCAGAGGAATTAAACAGGGAAATTGAGGGCTCGGTTATTCTGGGGCAGTTCATTAATCCCTCAAATCCAAAGATACATAAAGAGACGACAGGGCCGGAGATCTGGAAACAGACAGATGGAAAGGTGGATATCTTCGTTGCCGGCGTCGGAACAGGAGGAACCATTACTGGTGTGGGAGAATACTTAAAGGAACAGAATCCGGATATCCAGATTGTAGCAGTGGAACCGGCAGGAAGTCCGGTTCTTTCCAAGGGAACCCCGGGAGCCCATAAGATTCAGGGGATTGGAGCCGGATTTGTGCCGCAGACACTTAATACGGAGATTTATGATGAAGTCATTACGATTGAGAATGAAGACGCATTTAAAGAAGGGAGAGCTTTTGCAACATCAGAAGGCATCCTGGTCGGCATTTCTTCCGGAGCAGCATTAAAGGCTGCGGTTATCCTTGCAGGCAGACAGGAGAATGCAGGTAAAGTGATCGTTGCATTGCTTCCCGACTCTGGAGACCGGTATTTGTCAACAGCCTTGTTCAGCACAAATTAAAACTGCAGGTGATACAATGACATTAACACAGTTACAATATGTAGTGGCAATTGCGGAAACAAAGTCCATGAATAAAGCGGCGGCCGCTTTATTTGTATCACAGCCGGCATTGTCAGGTACAATTAAGGATTTAGAAGAGGAACTTCAAACGGAACTGTTTATCAGAACCAATAAGGGAATCGTGATCACAACAGAAGGCCAGGAATTTTTAAGCTACGCAAGGCAGATGGTTGAGCTTGGAAATCTGGTGGAAGAGCGGTTTGTGAATAAAACAATAGCAAAAAAGAAGTTTAGTGTGTCCATGCAGCATTATTCTTTTGCAGTGGAGGCATTTATTAAACTGGCAAAAAATTTTTCTATTGGGGAGTATGAACTGGCGGTTCATGAAACAAAGACCCACGAAGTGATTGATAATGTAAAGGATTATAGAAGTGAACTTGGTGTGCTCTACTTAAATTCCTTTAATGAAAAAGCAATGACCAGAATACTGGAGGATAATGATCTGGAATTCATGCCTTTATATGACTGTGGCATATCTGTTTACCTTAGTAAGAACCACCCCCTCGCAGAGAAGACGAAGATTACAATGGACGAGCTGTCCGAGTATCCATGCCTGTCTTTTGAGCAGGGGGAAAGGAATTCCTTTTACTTTGCAGAAGAGGTATTCAGTACCCATGCATACAAACAGATCATCAAAGCAGATGACAGAGCGACGATGCTGAATCTTATGACAGGATTAAATGGTTATACCCTGTGCAGCGGGATCATATGTCAGGATCTGAATGGGGATTTCTACGTGTCGGTTCCTCTTGATACAACAGATACCATGACAATCGGTTATATCAAGCGGAAAAATATACCCCTCAGCCTTCTGGGAAGAAAGTATATTGATATTCTTAAATCCTATAAATGAGTTCGGTATTTCAGCGGGTTATTCATTGTTATAATGGAAACTTATAGCCAGTTCTAACTTCTATGTATTTTACAGGAAATGAGAAGCCGGTTATAATAGGCCCATAAAACCTAGTCAACATATAGGAAACAGAGGCGAATCGGAGGAGAATGATATGAGCAAATACAGATTTGAGACGCTGCAGTTACACGTAGGACAGGAACATCCAGATCCGGCAACTGATTCAAGAGCGGTACCGATTTATCAGACAACATCTTATGTTTTCCGAAACTCTCAGCATGCGGCAGACCGATTTGGCCTTGCAGATGCCGGTAACATCTATGGAAGACTTACGAATTCCACACAGGATGTGTTTGAGAAGAGAATAGCGGCGCTTGAGGGCGGCTCCGCTGCCCTGGCATTAGCAAGTGGAGCGGCGGCTATTGCTTATACCATTGAGGCTCTGGCGGCAAACGGCGGGCATATTGTCGCACAGAAGACGATTTATGGGGGAAGCTATAATCTGCTTGCCCATACCCTTACCCAGTATGGAATTACCACAACTTTTGTGGATGCCCATAATCTTGAGGAAGTAAAGGCAGCGATCCAGGATGATACCAGGGCTGTCTATCTTGAAACTTTAGGAAATCCGAATGCAGATATTCCGGATATTGACGCCATTGCAGAACTTGCACATGCAGCAGGACTTCCTGTCGTAGTAGATAATACATTTGGCACACCTTATCTCTTCAGGCCCTTTGAGCATGGCGCCGATATCGTCGTTCATTCGGCAACTAAGTTTATTGGCGGACACGGAACTACACTTGGTGGAATTATTGTTGAGTCCGGAAGGTTCGACTGGAAGACAAGCGGAAAGTACGGCAATATCGCTGATCCAAATCCAAGCTACCATGGAGTAAGCTTCTATGATGCGGCAGGCCCCGCAGCATTTGTAACTTACATCCGGGCCATTCTTCTCCGTGATACGGGGGCAGCCATTTCACCCTTTAACGCATTTCTTTTGCTTCAGGGGACAGAGACTTTATCCCTTCGTCTGGACAGACATGCAGAGAACACCAGAAAGGTTGTAGAGTTCCTAAGGAACCATCCAAAGGTTGCCCGGGTGAATCATCCGTCTCTGGAGGAACATCCGGATCATGAGCTCTATGAAAAGTATTTCCCCAATGGCGGAGCGAGCATCTTTACGTTTGAGATCAGGGGTGGAAAAGAAGAGGCATGGAAGTTTATTGATAACCTTGAGATTTTCTCACTCCTTGCAAATGTAGCGGATGTGAAAAGCCTTGTCATTCATCCGGCCAGCACAACCCATAGTCAGCTTACAGATGAAGAACTTGCAGATCAGGGCATCAAACAGAGTACGATCAGACTCTCGATTGGAACAGAACATATTGACGATATTATCGCTGATCTTGAAAAGGGATTTGCCGCGATATAAAGGAATGAAGGCAGCTGGCTCAATTACCCAGGGAATTTCCTTATTAAAACAGGAAATTCCCTTTTTGATGTCATCAACGATCCGTGAAATCTTTCGTAAGCAGCCAGTTTGATTTTTATAAAATAAGATCAGTGTGTAGCGCCCTCGGCAGCCTTTATATCAGATTCATGTTCGCCGATAGCTCTGATTGCGGCTTCGATCCCGGCAGCAATATCTTCGATGCTCATGGAAGGGGCGGGAGCCGGACGGTTGACGGTCTGGCTGTGGATAAAGGGAACGTGCATAAAACCGCCTCTTACTCCGGGGTATTTCCGTTCCAGAGTATAAAGGACGCCATACATCAGATGATTGCATACAAAGGTTCCGGCAGTATTCGATACGCTGGCGGGAAGTCCTGCCTGACGGATAGACTGCACCATAGCTTTGATGGGCAGGGTAGAGAAGTAAGCCGGGGCTCCGTCCTTAAAGATGGGGAGATCGATGGGCTGATTACCTTCATTATCTTTAATACGGGCGTCATCCAGATTGATCGCCACCCGTTCGGGCGTCAGTCCATAGCGTCCGCCGGCCTGTCCGATACACAGGACGGCGTCTGGCATTTCCTGTTCTATGGCCTTTGCCACTGTTTGAATGGATGTTCCGAATACAGTGGGAACCTCCAGCTTAACGATAGAAACAGAGCCGATCTGGTTCTGTACTTTTTTTACGGCTTCCAGAGCCGGGTTAACCGGTTCGCCTCCAAAGGGATCAAATGCTGTAAGTAAAAGCTTCATAATAAAATATCCTTTCCGCAGATGGTGTGAAAACAGCTTCAAATGTATCAGAATGCCAGAAAATACATCAGTACAATATGGATGGCCAGCATGAAAAGAGCCATGGGGAGCTGGGATAAGATTACGGTGTATTTGTTTTTCGTTTCCAGTACTGCCGCTGGGAGAATGTTAAAATTAGCAGCCATGGGCGTCATCAGAGTACCGCAGTAGCCAGCTGTCAGTCCAAGGGCGCCTACAACCGCCGGATCGGCTCCCTGTGCGATCAGGAAAGGTATACCGATCCCGACGGTAATTACGGAAAAGGCAGCAAAACCATTTCCCATGATCATGGTAAAAACCGCCATGGCAATACAATAGACTGCGGTAGCTGCAAACAGATTTCCGGAAGGAATCACAGCGCTTACGCCTGCGGCAATTACATCGCCGACTCCCGCAGCGGTAAACACGGCTCCAAGAGCGGCCAGAACCTGCGGGAGAATACCGGTGACGCCGACATTGTCTGTAAGACGAGTACAGTCCTTTGCCGCATATACAGGTTTTGGGCGAAAGAGTAGGAAAGCCGCAATAAGTGCAATTACTCCTGATACGCCGATGGCGTTATTGGCTCCCAAAGATTTAAAAAAGGTAGCGACCAGTACGGCGCTGAAGGCCAGAAGAAGAGGCGGAATAAATACAGAATATCCTAACCGGTCTGCCGCTGCACGTGTTTTGGCTGCCGCGGGAACGTCGCTGCTTCTGGGGGCAACCCTTTTAAATGCAGTGAGGATCGCCATAAGGACGACACATAGTCCGGTGATCCATCTGGGGAAATAGGGACCCGCAATAAATGTAGCGGCCAGAATAAACCAGAAGGCCGCGGTTGTAATCCGTTTTTCACAGGTCGGATCCTTTAAAGCCTGTGCCAATAAAAATAAGGCCTATAATACAGTAAAAGAATTCAGCAACTGCAGTACTGAGAGTCCAGGTCATATTAGTTTGCCTCCTTTTTTCTGCGTTTATCTCCGAATCTGCGTTTCAAAATCCGGTCAAAAAGCAGGGCATAGACCACGCCTGCCACCAGACCGGTAGCAAGACCTGCTGTTACCACCACGGCTAGAGTGTCCAGCTTAAGTATAAATCCTGCAATTACGATGAGGACGCCGATCAGTTTCACAATTTCCATACAAATCTCCCTCCTTAATAAATGCGCTGTAAAAGCGCTTTTTATTTTTGACATCCGGATGTGTCGATAAAATTGTCGGAGAGGAACAACAGGAAAATATTCTGTATTCTTCAGCGGATCAGACTACACACATAATAAAAAAATATGGTATTATTAAAACAGAGAGAAACACAGTACAAAAGTTGATTTCAAGGAAGGGAACAACAGAATGGATTGCATAGGAGAAAGAATTTTGAATGCATTTTGCGGCGCAGTCGCCGTTTATGATGAAGAATGTAAAACGTTTTGTTTTCAATATTGTCCGGAAAAAGTAGTGCAGCTCTTAGGGTATGATATGCCGTATTTTGATCGGCATTTCAGTAAAGATGCCCTGGGGCTTTTGTGTGACGAGGACAGAATGGAAGTGGAGCATGCAATTATGTCCGCAAAATCCAGGCATATAGGAATCAAAGTTTACTCTCCGGTCAAAGAGAAAACAGGCTGTTTAAAGTGGTATAAAATAGAGGGATGGGAGGATGGAACAACATACTGTCTCCTTTTTGGGGGAATGTCCCAGGAAACCCAGCTGTTCCAGAGCATAGCCAGTGAAAATGCAGACAATATTTATGTGATTGATAAAGAAAATTATGATCTTCTTTATGTAAATGGTTTTAAACGTGCATTCTGGAATGAGGAAGGGCAGAATACACCTAAATGTTATGAGCATATTTATAATAAAAAAGAGCCCTGTTTCCATTGTATGATGAAGATGGGCGGGTCAGAGGAAATGCCCTGTGAGACGAGCTATGAAGAGGGAGGGCGCTGCTATGCTACACATTTTAAAGAAACAGAGTGGAACGGGACGCCTGCATATATAAAATATGTGAGGGATATTACCGAAGAAGCAACGGTGAAAAGAGAAAAGGAGCGTCTGGAAAAATATTTCGAGACAGTTTTGAAGTACCTTCCGGGCGGAGTTGCTGTTGTTCACCATGGACTGAATGGGAGATTGACTCCGGAGTATTTGTCCGAAGGATTTGCCGAGATGGTTGATATGTCTATGGAAGAAGCCTGGGATATGTATAAGACAAATGCGCTTTCAGGTGTCCATCCGGATGATCAGGAATATGTAAAACAGACATTAGACCGCTGTATTCGTGAAAACTGCGACAGAGAAGCCCTTCAATACCGGCTGAAGAAGGGGAGCGGCGGTTATATCTGGGTCAATACAAAATTTTCCGTTATTCAGTGTGAAGCTGGGGACGCCATGGTTTATGCGGATTATCATGACATTACAGAAGAGAGAGAAATGCAGGAGAGATTAAGGCTTCAGTACAGGGAGCAGATTTTCCAGCATTATTTGATAACAGATCCCAACACACTGATTTTAGGGCATTGTAATATCACAAAAAATAAGATTATTGAGATTGAAGACCGTACCAATTCCGGACTTCTCGAACGGTTTGGTGATAAACGGGAGGATTTTTTTACAGGAATTGGAACTCTGGTAGCGTCAGAAGCGGAGCGGAGCCTGTTTTATGAAAAATATTTAAATGAACCGTCTATCAGGGCTTTTGAAAATGGGATAAAGGAAGTTCTGATGCCATGTTTTGTGAAGCTTCCGAATTATCCGCAGGGAAGATATGTACAGTTTAAGGTGAATCTTGTGGAAACCCCGGATACGGGAGATATAACGGGTATTTTAACGGTTACAGATATTACGGAAAAGACAATACAGGACAGAATCATCCGAATGCTGTCATCTTTAAATTATGATCTGGTTGCAGACGTGGATTTGATAAATGATCAGTATAAAGTCGTAAGCGGTGGGGACCATAATATAACAGAAACTCAGGGAAGCCTGATGGAACGGGTGAGACGTGTGGTTGAGGAGCTTGTGGTGGACTCGGAGAAAGCATATGTAAGGGATATGCTGGATCCGGGGAAGATGGTCAGCCGGCTGAAGGACGGAGAATTCTATTCGTTCCGGTATTCTGTAAATAATGGAAGCAATGAAATCCAGACTAAAAATATGATTATTTCCGCCATTGATCTGAGTCTTGGCAGAATCTGCCTGGTGCGGACAGACGTAACCGATATGCTTGCCGCGGAAAGAAAAGTGAAGTATGATCTGGAAAAGGCATTATCAGAGGCAGAAAAGGCAAGCAGGGTTAAGAGTGATTTTCTGTCTTACATGAGCCATGATATCCGTACCCCTATGAATGCTATTGTGGGAATGACAACCCTTGCGCAGGCCAATCTTTCGAATTCACGGAAGGTGGAGGATTACCTGAAAAAGATTTCTGTATCTTCTCAGCATCTGCTGAGTTTGATTAACGATATTCTGGATATGAGCCAGATTGAGCAGTCCAAATTACATATGAATGTGCAGGTTATTCATATTGATGAACTTCTGAATCAGATTTCCTCTATTATGGCTTCCCCATCAAAGGACGCGGGACTGAAATTTATGGTTGAGCGGGGAGAGATACAGCATCTGTATTTTCAGGGGGATGCCTTACGGATAAAACAGATTTTAATCAACATACTCAGCAATGCATTTAAATTCACCATGGAAGGCGGAAACGTTCGGTTCAGGACGGAGGAAATACCGTCATCTGAAAGCGGAAGAGTAAGGTATCGTTTTATCATCAGCGACACGGGAATCGGTATGACACAGGAGTTTATCAGCCATTTATTTGAGCCCTTCTGCCGCAGTGAACGGGTGAACAGGGTAGAGGGAACCGGTCTGGGACTGAGTATTACAAAGGGGCTTGTAGATCTTATGGGGGGTAAAATCCGGGTAGAAAGCCAGCTTCATCAGGGAACGATGTTTGAGATTGAACTGGAATTTGCTGTGGCAGACGGAAAGCAGAAGCGTTCCCCAAATGCGGATGAATGCATACCGGAGGAATCGCTGGAAGGAAGACATTTTCTTCTGGTAGAAGACAATGCGATCAATTCAGAAATTCTGGCAGAACTTCTTCAGATGTGGGGAGCAACCTGTGTTTTGAGGGAGAATGGGCTGCAGGCAGTAGAGGAGTTTGAAAGCAGTGTTCCGGGAACATACGATGCGATTTTAATGGATATACAGATGCCTGTTATGAATGGCTATGAGGCAACACGCAAAATCCGCAGTTCGTCCCATCCGGAGGCGAAGACAATGGTGATATTGGCTATGACTGCAAATGCGTTTGCAGAAGATGTGCAGAAATCCATAAGTGCCGGAATGAATGGCCATGTGGCTAAACCCGTAGATATGAAAATACTGTACAATACCTTAATGGGGTTGTTAGATGATTAAACAGTGACAGGGAGAAAGAGATATGTACATTGCAGACCTTCACATTCATTCCAGATATTCCAGAGCCACCAGCCGGGAGCTGACACCGGAGCAGTTGGATCTGGAGGCGGGAAAAAAGGGAATACATCTTTTAGGAACCGGGGATTTTACCCATCCGGCCTGGCGTGAAGAGCTGTATGAGAAGCTGGTCAGGGCAGAGGACGGACTTTACTGCCTGAAGGACGAATACAGGTCAGAGAATGGACGGCGGTCAGAGACAGCTACGCCACGTTTTGTTGTTTCCGGAGAGATCAGCTCCATTTACAAACAGGACGGAAAGGTGCGAAAGGTTCACAGTCTGATTCTTCTGCCTGATTTGGAGGATGCCCAGAGGCTGTCGGCGAAACTGGAAATGATTGGAAATATACATTCAGACGGCCGCCCCATTCTTGGACTTTCCTGCCATGATCTTCTGGAAATCATGCTGGAGATCTGTCCAGGGGGAATGTTGATACCAGCCCATATCTGGACGCCTCATTTTTCCATGTTTGGTGCATGCTCTGGTTTTGACCGGGTGGAGGACTGTTTTGGGGAGCTGACGCCCTATATCCATGCAGTGGAAACAGGGCTTTCCTCCGATCCGCCGATGAACTGGCGGCTTTCTGCCCTGGACCGGTTCCAGCTCATTTCCAATTCAGATGCCCATTCCCCTGCCAAGCTGGGAAGAGAGGCAAATCTTTTGAACTGTGAAATGTCCTATGCGGGGCTGAAAAATGCCATTGAAACAGGAGAGGGATTGGAAGGCACGATTGAGTTTTTCCCGGAGGAGGGGAAATACCATTTCGACGGACACCGGAAATGCCACATCTGTCTGAGTCCGGCGGAGGCGAAACGGTATGGCGGGATCTGCCCGGTATGCAAAAAGAAGCTTACTATGGGCGTTTCTCATCGGATCGATCAGCTGGCAGACCGGCCCGAAGGCTTTATACCAGAGGGAAGAAAAACGTTTGAAAGCTTGGTTCCTCTTTTGGAGGTCATTGCTGCGTCTACCGGACGGTCTGCAGCGTCAAAGAAGGTTCAGGAAGAATACTGTAAAATGGTGGATGAGCTGGGAACGGAATTTGATATTTTAAGAACGATTCCGATTGAAGAAATCAGAAGCCATTCTGGTCATCTGATTTCTGAGGGAATCCGCCGTCTGCGGGAAGGCCGGGTAAAACGTCTTCCGGGCTTTGACGGAGAATATGGTATCATCCGGCTTTTTGAACCGGATGAAATTGCAAATCCGGACGGACAGATGAGTTTCAGGATATCAGCCCCATTCAGTACCGTCTGATCCGTGAATGGAACCGTGATGGAAAGGAACTGTTTGTGATCGGTGATCCGGCAGATGAACCTGTTTGATTTTATATAGAAACCCAGAGAGGGCTGGTATTGACATTTTTCCCTCTGGATGCTATAAATAAAACCATACTAAGTTACTATGAATAGTGTGCAAACGTAACACCCAGGAGGACATTATGGAAAAATATAGGAAAATTGCAGGAAAATGTCTTGCAGCAGTTCTCTCTGCTGCCATGGCGCTGTCCTTGGCAGCCTGTGCAGGAGGTACCGGAAGCAGTGAAAGCCAGAGCCAATCTGCCAAACAGGAGGCAGCTGCAGAAAAGCCTGCTCAGGCCACAGGGGAAAAGATTGTAAATGTGGGAGTAACAGGAACAGTAAATACCCTGAATCCCCTCCTGATGGACGGCGTGGAGATCAATAAATATGCCACCGGACTGATGTTTCTTCCGCTGATGGAGCTGGACACCAATATGGAGTTTGAGCCCATGCTGGCAGACTCCATTACCGCAGAGGACGAGAAACATTTTCTGGTACACATTGACGATGAGGCGGTCTGGTCTGACGGCCAGCCGGTAACAGCTGATGACGTAGTATACACAGCTCTGCGCCTGTGCAGTCCGGCCATTGCCAACACAGCCATGATGTATTATGTCTTTGAAGGCGTTGGTGATGACGGTTTTGTGGAAATGGGAGCAGACCATATTGAGGGAATCACAAAGGTGGATGATAAGACGGTGCGCTTCGCCACAAAGGAGCCCATGTCCTTAGTTACCTTTCAGAATTCCTATGCCCGGTATCTGATGCCTCTTCCAAAGCATGTGATCGGAGAGATCCCTGAGGCAGAGCTGGCCTCCCACGAGTGGTTTGCAAAGCCGGATGTAGTAAGTGGCCCTTACCGTGTCACCGCCTTTGACAAGGATCACTATGTATCCTATGAGGCGAATGAGAAATACTGGAAGGGAGCGCCTAAAATTCCGAAGCTGAATATCCGTATTGTAGAGGGAAGCCAGCTTTATGCGGGACTTCAGTCCGGGGAAATCGATATCACACAGAACACCATGAGCGCCATTCCGCTGGAGGATTATGAGAGCCTTCAGGCGCTGGAAACAGTGGAGACAAGCTTCGGTGACGCTATTACCAACCAGTCTGTATTTATCAATACAAAAAATGTGCCGGATCAGAAGTTCCGCCAGGCTCTTTTATATGCCATTGACAGAAATCAGATTTTAAAGCAGCTGTTAAAGGGCAATGGAGAAGTGGTAGACGGCTTCCTTTCCACCGCAGGCCCTTACTACGATCCGTCCATTGAGCCTGTTTCTTACGATCCTGCAAAGGCAAAGGAACTTCTGGCAGAAAGTAACTGGATGCCTTCTTCTCCCCTGCGTTTCTATATTGATTCCGGAGACAGTACCTTTGTAAATGCTGCCTCTGTAATCGCAGCCCAGTGGGCGGCTGTGGGAATCCAGACGGAGATCCGTACCATGGATATCAATACGCTTATGAGTACTGCAGGAAGCGGAGACTTTGACATTATGGCGGTGCAGTACACCTATCCGCCTGTAGATCCTTATGTAGATATTGCATGGCTTTTAGGCGGCGAGGGAAGCTGGACCGGTTACAGCCACGCTGAGGCAGAGGAGGCTCTTTCAAAAATTGCTGTATTAAGCGATAAGGAAGAATTAAAAGAGCAGTACGGTATCATTGACCGCCGGATGCAGGAGGATGTGCCCATGTTTTCCGCGTATGTGATCCGCACCATGGCAGCGAAAAATAAACGCCTGACCGGAGTAAACCCCTCGGTATACGGCTTCTTTAATCATGTGGAAGAATGGGATATCACAGGCTGAGTGTGATCCCGTCTGCCGTACGTGACCATACATTGTTACTCGTTCCCCGGCAAAGCTTTTTGCCGGGGAATGTCGGTTCATTACAAAATCTGAAAAAGGAGTTAGGAATGTCACATATTTTGGAAGTCCGCGGCCTGCAGGTTGCATTTGCAGGGGAACGCGGAAATACCATTGGCACAGACCGGATTGATTTTTTTGTGGATCAGGGAGAGACAGTCTGTCTGGTAGGGGAGTCCGGCTGCGGAAAAAGTATTACATCTCTGGCTGTTATGGGGCTTTTGGGCCGGGGCGGCCGTGTGTCACAGGGAGAAATCCTTTTTAATGGAAGAAATCTTTTGAAAATGGATCGGAAGGAGCTGGATCAGGTCAGGGGAAAAGAGCTGTCCATGATCTTTCAGGATCCATTAAGCTCCTTAAACCCGGTTCTGACCATTGGAAAACAGCTGGAAGAGGGCTTAAAGGCCCACACAGAGCTGGGAAAAGAGGAGCGCAGGAAACGGGCCCTTGATCTGTTGGGCAGAGCAGGAATCCGGGAAGCAGAGGCTGTGATGAAGAAATATCCCCACCAGCTTTCCGGAGGAATGCGTCAGCGTGTGATGATCGCTATGGCTTTATCCTGCCAGCCTTCTCTGCTTATTGCAGACGAACCCACAACGGCTCTGGACGTGACCATCCAGGCCCAGATCATGAATCTGCTGCGTTCCCTGAAAAAGGAGCTTCGTATGTCGTTGCTTTTGATTACCCACGATATGGGACTGGTGGCTCAGATGGCAGACCGGGTTATGGTGATGTATGCGGGGCAGATCATAGAAGAAGGGACGGTATTTGAGATTTTTGACCATCCGTCCCATCCCTATACAAAGGCGCTGCTGGCTGCAGTTCCGTCCATGGAGCAGAATCCGGAGGAAATGCTTCAGGCCATAGAGGGGACGGTTCCTGAAAATTACGGGCAGATGACCGGCTGCCGTTTCAGAGACCGGTGCCCTTACCGGAAGCAGGGCTGCGAAGCGCCCCAGGAGCTGGAAGAAATAAAGGCAGAGGAAACACAGAAGGCACAGGAGCTTCACCGGGTGCGGTGCTGGCGGGCAAAGGAGGCAGAGCAAAGTGGCAGAACCTTATAAGAATACAGAGCCCCTGCTTAAGGTGGAGCATCTGAAAAAATATTATCCCCAGAACCGGCCCATTTTCGGCCGTCCCACCTCATGGATCCGGGCGGCAGATGATGTTTCTCTGGAGCTTTATCCGGGGGAAACACTGGGGCTGGTGGGAGAATCCGGCTGCGGAAAATCTACTCTGGGCCGTATGATCGCCGGGCTGGAAGCACCGGACTCCGGGCGCATCTGGTATAAAGGACAGGAACTGACTGCAAAGGGAGGCAGAGGCTATAGCGCAGTGCGCACAGAGATCCAGATGGTATTTCAGGATTCCTATTCCTCTTTAAATCCCAGAAAACAGATCTTTCAGATCCTTTCAGAACCCATGCTTTACCACAGCCTGGCGGATAAGCATACAGTTCATAAGAAGGCGGAGCATCTGATGGAGCTGGTTGGGCTTCCTCTCAGCGCTCTGGACCGTTACCCTTATGAGTTTTCAGGCGGGCAGCGGCAGAGAATCGGCATTGCAAAGGCGCTGTCACTGGAGCCGAAGCTTTTGATCTGCGATGAGCCGGTAAGCGCTCTGGACGTATCCATTCAGGCCCAGATCCTGAATCTGCTTAAAAGCCTTCAAAAGGAGTTAGACCTGACCTGTATTTTTATCGGACATGGATTAGGGGCTGTAAATTATGTAAGCCGGCGTATTGCGGTGATGTATCTGGGGAAACTGGTAGAGACGGGGGAGAGCAGTGAGCTGTTTGAGCATCCGGTCCATCCCTATACCAGAACCCTTCTTGGGGCAGTGCCCATCCCGGATCCCAGAAAAAGGGAGGAAAACTGGGGCGAGACCAGTGAAGGAACAGCGTATGAGCCGTCCAGCACAGGGGCAGAGGATAAGGGCTGTCCCTTTAAAGACCGCTGCTTCAGGAAAAGGCCGGAATGCAGCAGCGCAGAGGTACCGCTTCGTCCCGTCCGTCCGGGCAGCACCCATCTGGCGGCTTGTAGTCCTGCTGTTTTGGAGGTAAAAAGAAACGAATGAAAAAATATATTATAAAACGGCTTCTCATTGCTATTCCTACCCTCATCGGGATCACGCTGATTGATTATGCGATCATGTGCTTTGCAGGAAGTCCTCTGGAAATGCTTCAGGGCGCCCGTATTTCTCAGGAGGCAGTAGCTGCAAAGGAAGCGGCTCTGGGGCTTGATAAGCCCTTCTATGTTCAGTATTTTATATGGCTGGGACAGGTTCTTAAGGGAAATCTGGGTGTTTCCATCAAGACCTACCAGCCCGTAAGCCAGATGATCATGGAACGTCTGGGGCCCACCCTGTTACTGATGGGAGTTTCCCTGGCAGTGAGCCTTCTTATCAGTATCCCTGCGGGAATATACAGCGCAGTGCGCCAGTATTCCAAAGGAGATTATGCGGTGGTAACAGCGTCCTTTTTAAGCAGCAGCATCCCGGGATTTTTTCTCTCCCTTCTTCTGGTTTATATTTTTAATATTAAGCTTAAGCTCCTTCCGTCCAGCGGGATGATTACCCTGGGAGGCTCCGGGGGAATTGGCGACTTGGCAGCCCACATGGTGATGCCTGTGACCGTTTTAGCCCTTTCCATGGCGGGAACAAATATCCGCTATATCCGCAGCTCCATGCTGGAGATCCTTCAAAAGGATTATCTGAGGACAGCCAGGGCAAAGGGCATAGGGGAACGGCTGGTAATAGGCCGCCACGCCCTGCGGAACGGCCTTGTGCCGGTGGTGACAGTGATCGGGATGCAGATTCCCCTTCTGTTTGGAGGCGCTGTGATCGTGGAGCAGCTGTTTTCCTGGCCCGGACTTGGACTTATGACCATGAGCGCTATTTTATCCAGAGATTATCCTGTGATTATGGGCGTCTGCCTCTTAGCCGCTGTGGTGGTTTTGGCAGCGAATCTGGTTACAGATATCCTCTATGCTGTGGTTGACCCTTCCATTCAGTACGATTAGCAAAGGAAAATGAAATGAAAAAGCAAATGAAAAATCATGAGACCTATGCGGGGGCGGTATGGCGCAGATTCTGCCGCCACCGTCTGGCTTTGGCAAGTCTGGCTGTGCTGGTTCTGATCTGCGGCAGCGCCGTCCTTGCGCCTGTGATCGCTCCCTATGATCCGGAGGCAATCGTGGGACCCTTCGGAGCACCTCCCGGAGATGAATTTCTGCTGGGGACGGATCAGATTGGCCGCGATATGCTGAGCCGCCTTCTATATGCAGCCCGAACCTCTCTTTTTGCAGGCGTACTGGCTACGCTGATCGCTACTGCTCTGGGCGTGTTTCTGGGCCTTCTGGCTGGATATTTCGGGGGCTTGGCGGATATCCTGATTATGCGTTTTACGGATATGGTTATGTCATTTCCCTATATTCTTCTGGTTTTAGTGGCAGCCGCTATTTTCAAGCCCGGTTTGTGGAGCATTATCCTGATACTGGGGTTTGTAGACTGGCCGGGAATTGCCAGACTGGTGCGGGGAAACGTGCTCAGCTTAAGAGAGACGAATTTTGTAAAGAGCAGTGAGGCGGCAGGCATGCCTGCTTTCCACATCCTGTTTTCAGAAATCCTTCCCAATACCATGGCTCCTGTGCTGGTTTATGCCACCTCTGTTATGGCCCTTACCATGCTGGATGAGGCTGCTTTAAGCTTTCTTGGCATGGGGGTGCAGCCTCCGGCCGCCAGTCTGGGAAATATGTTAAACAGCGCGCAGTCGGTTACCGTTCTTACAAAACAGCCCTGGCTCTGGATTCCTCCGGGACTTGTGATAATTATCGTGGTTACAGCGGTAAATTTTGTGGGAGACGCCCTTAGAGATGCCTTTGATCCCCTGTCCATAATAAAAATGTAACAGAAGATACGCGGGAAGAGCAAAAAATCTAAAAAAAATTGTATAAAAATTGAGACAGAATGTGTTAAAAAAATGTCAAGTTAAAAAGACGTAAAGGCAAAACAAACAAAAAATTGCATGATAATATTATAAAAAATTTAGAAACTCCCTAAATACCATTGATAAATCCATGGGTATGGAGTATAATTCACTCATATTGTACAAAGAAAGTAAGGACATGACCCAAAAGACTGTGTCTGATATGGAAAAATATGCCAAAGGAATTTGTGCAATATGACAGGGAGTGCACAAAAATAATCCTATAGGCAACCAAAAAAATTTAGGTACGCAGGATATGACAGGAGGATCACACATATGAAGGGATGGGCCCATACCATGAGTTCTCTTTCTATGTTTTCCCAGCTGGGATTGTCCCTGGCAGCCCCTCTTCTTCTCTGTGTTCTTATATGCAGCTGGCTGACCGGACGTTTTGGTATCGGGACGTGGATCTATATTCCCGGTTTTTTCTTTGGGCTGGGAGGCTCTGGAGCTACGGCCTGGAAGGTCTACCAGAACATTATGAAGCATCAGAAAAAGAAAAAAAGAACCAATGAGAGGGCATTTAACGAACATTTTTAAGGAGGAATGAGGATGGCACAGATTCAGCCGGCTGTCAAAAAGG
This sequence comes from Clostridium sp. AT4, assembly GCF_001517625.2. Taxonomy (GTDB): domain Bacteria; phylum Bacillota; class Clostridia; order Lachnospirales; family Lachnospiraceae; genus Enterocloster. Next base: position 140,378 of record NZ_LN999828.1, read on the forward strand.
AGACAGCCCGTGTGACGGGGATTACTTTGACAGGGTGCGTCATTATGTTTGCAGCTTTTTTTGTTCTTCATAAGATTTCACCTGCATCAGTTCCCTTTGATATGAAGGTCATTATAAGCGGCCTTTTAGGCAGCGGAGTGGCTGTGGCCAACTTTTTCTTTATGGGACTTACGATTCAGAAGATCGTTTCCGGCGAGGATGAGGAACAGGCTAGAAAAGATATGAAGGCCAGCTACCGGTTCCGCACCGTTACCCAGCTTCTGTGGGTGGTGCTTGCAGTAGCCCTTCCGTTTCTGAATGGTGCAGCAGGGCTTATCCCCCTGTTTTTTCCAAGCGCAGGCATCAAGGTGCTGAGTATGTTTGGAATGATAAATGCAAAACCAAATCCATAGAAAGGAGATGAAACTGCAAGTATGAACTTTGATATTTCAGGTGCGGCCATATACTTAAGGATTCCCACAGGAATTCCCGTTCTGGGTGATTTTGTGATCACTGAGACCATGGTTGTCAGCTGGCTTGTCATGATCCTGATCACAGGCTTTTGTATCTGGCTTACCAGGGATCTGAGGGTGGAAAATATTTCCAAACGTCAGGCGGTAGCAGAGATGCTGGTAGAGCAGGCCACCAATCTGGTCCGCAACAATACCGGCGGTACAAAGTTCGACTATCTGATCCCCTTTGTGGCAGCCCTCTTTACCACAAGTGCGGTGTCAAACCTGATCAGCCTGACGGGTCTTAGAAGCCCGACAGCCGATCTTTCCGTCGAAGCAGCCTGGGCGGTAGTGGTCTTTGTTATGATCACAGCCAACAAGATTAAGGCAAGCGGTCTTCTGGGATACATGAAGGGCTTTACCACACCGATTCCGGTGATGACGCCGTTCAATATCCTTTCTGAGATCGCAACGCCCATCAGTATGGCCTGCCGTCACTTTGGAAACATTCTTTCCGGCGTTGTTATCAACGGCCTTCTTTATGCGGCTCTGGCCGTGGCAAGCTCTGCACTGCTTGGCTGGCTTCCGGGCGCGCTGGGAGAAATCCTGGGAAGCATTCCCATCCTGGATGTGGGTATTCCCGCCATTCTGTCTGTATACTTTGACTGGTTCTCCGGTCTCATGCAGGCGTTTATTTTCAGTATGCTGACCATCATGTACATTGCCAATGCGGCAGAAGGTTAAGCAGACTTATTTTACTCAGAACATTTATTTTCGAGGAGGAAAATTATCATGACAGATTTTCAGGTATTAGCAAAAGGTATCGCTTTAGCAGGATGTGCCATCGGCGCCGGCTGCGCTCTGATCGCAGGTATCGGTCCTGGTATCGGTGAAGGTAATGCGGTTGCAAAGGCGCTGGAGGCGATCGGCCGTCAGCCGGAGTGCAAGTCTGACGTAACCAGCACAATGCTTCTTGGATGTGCGATTGCAGAGACTACTGGTATTTACGGTTTCGTTACAGGTCTGCTTTTGATCTTCGTTGCTCCTGGCACATTCATGAATTTCCTGTCTTAATGGAAAAGGGAACACCGTATTCCGCAGACAGGAGGTAGGAAGATGAGAGAGACACAGGAACTTGTAACCATCGTACCCTGGACCTTCATTGCTACGATCTGCAACCTGTTCATTCAGTGCTGGCTGATTAAAAAGTTTCTGTTCAAGCCTATCCGCGAAGTGATTGAAAAGCGCAGGGCTCTGGCAGATTCCCAGATTCAGGACGCAAAGAAGGCAAAAGAAGAGGCAGAGACCATGAAGGCCGGATACGAGGCAGAGATGGCAAAGGCAAAAGAAACTGCCAGCGTAATCCTTCAGGATGCCCAGAAGGATGCAGCTGCCCGCAGTGAGGCTATGCTGCAGGAGGCAAAGGCTCAGGCAGCCGGTATTAAGGCAAAAGCAGAAGCCGATATCCTTCAGGAGAAGAAGAAAGCCGTTAATGAGATCAAAAATGAGATCGGCGGCATTGCCATGGATATCGCAGGAAAGGTGATCGAGCGCGAGATCAGCGAGGACGATCACAGGAAGCTGATAGACGAGTTTATTGAGAATGTAGGTGAGGCGTCATGACAAAAACTGCCAGACTCTACGGAGGCAGCCTCTATGACCTTGCTTCAGAAGAAAAGCTGACAGAGGAAATGTTAGAGCAGCTTGACATGGTTCGGGCGCTTTTTAAGGAAGAACCCTCTTATCTGCGGCTCCTTGCAGAACCTTCTATTCCAAAGACAGAGCGTGTGGGTCTGATCCATACGGCCTTTGAAGGTAAGATTCATGTATATCTGCTGAATTTCCTGAAGCTTTTATGTGAAAACGGCATGCTCCGGGAGTTTTCAGACTGCTGCCGGGAATTTAGAACCCGGTACAATGAAGACCAGGGAATTGCTGAGGCAGTGGTCACCAGTGCGGTGCCTCTGACAGAGGAACAGAAAGAGGCACTCAAAGCCAGACTGGAAAAGATTAGCAATAAAACCATTCAGCTTACCCTTAAGGTTGACCCGCAGGTAGTGGGCGGCATCAGGGCAGAGCTGGAGGGAAGGCAGCTTGACGGCACACTGCAGGAACGTCTGTCAGGACTGCGAAAGAAAGTTACGGAAATCATCGTATAAAGGATGTGAATGGAATGCAATTAAAACCTGAAGAGATATCCAAGGTCATCCGCAGCCAGATCAAATATTACCAGAATGCCATTGAGCAGAGCGAGACGGGAACCGTCCTTATGGTCGGCGATGGTATTGCCAGAGTCAGCGGGCTTACAAACTGTATGTCCGGCGAGCTTCTGGAATTTGAAGACGGCACCTTCGGAATGGCCCAGAACCTGGAAGAAACAAATGTTTCTGTTGTATTATTCGGATCTGACCAGGGGATCAGCGAGGGACAGACAGTAAAGCGCACCGGAAAGGTCGTATCTGTTCCTGTAGGCGAGGCTATGATCGGCCGCGTTGTAAATGCCATCGGCCAGCCCATTGACGGAGCAGGCCCTATTGAAACAAGTGAATACAGACCCGTAGAGTCTCCGGCTCCCGGTATCTGCGACAGACAGCCCGTAAAGGAGCCTCTCCAGACAGGAATCAAGGCAATTGACTCCATGATCCCAATTGGAAGAGGACAGCGTGAGCTGATCATCGGAGACCGTCAGACCGGTAAGACAACCATTGCTACGGATACGATTTTAAATCAGAAGGGCAAGGACGTTATCTGTATCTATGTAGCCATTGGACAGAAGCGTTCTACCGTTGCGAACCTGGTATCTGAGCTCCAGGCAGGCGGCGCGATGGATTACACCATCGTAGTTACGGCTACTGCTTCTGAAACAAGCCCCTTACAGTACATTGCGCCTTATTCCGGCTGTGCGATGGGCGAATATTTTATGAACAAGGGAAAACATGTTCTGATCATCTATGATGATTTGAGTAAGCATGCAGTTGCATACAGAGCACTTTCCCTTCTGATCCGCCGTCCGCCGGGGCGTGAAGCTTATCCGGGCGACGTATTCTACCTGCACTCCAGACTGCTTGAGCGCGCAGCAAAGCTTTCTGATGAAAAGGGAGGCGGTTCTCTGACAGCCCTTCCTATTATCGAGACCCAGGCAGGTGACGTATCAGCCTATATTCCTACCAATGTTATTTCCATTACAGACGGACAGATCTTCCTTGAGACAGAGCTGTTCCATTCCGGCATTATGCCTGCTGTAAACCCGGGTATTTCTGTTTCCCGAGTAGGAGGAAATGCACAGATCAAGGCGATGAAGAAGGTAGCCGGTACCTTAAAGCTGGTTTACTCTCAGTACAGAGAGCTTCAGAGCTTTGCTCAGTTCGGTTCTGACCTGGATGCGGATACCAAAGCCCGTCTGGCTCAGGGCGCCCGTATCGTAGAGGTATTAAAGCAGGGCAGAAGTACGCCGGTTCCGGTTGAGAAGCAGGTAGCAATCCTGTATGCCGTTGTAAACGGTATCTTAACTCAGGTTGAGGTAGAGGATATCCAGTCCTATGAAGAGGGACTTTACACCTTCTTAGACAGTGATGCTGCAGGTGTGTCCGCTATGGAAGGAATCCGCTCAACAGGTAAGCTGGAGGGCGAGACAGAAGAGAAGTTAAAGACGGCTCTTAAGGATTACACAGACCGTTTTTTAAAGGCCAGATAATCAGATAAAAGGAGGAAGACCATGGCTGCAAATATGAAAGCCGTAAAGCTCCGTATGAAGAGCATACAGAGCACCATGCAGATCACCAAAGCAATGGAACTGGTGGCATCCTCCAAGCTTCGCAGGGCCAAGGAACGGGCAGATGCCAGCCGTCCCTATTTTCATACTTTAAGGGATACGCTGGCTGACATTGCGGCAGGCAATACGGACTTTTCATCGGTTTATACCAGGTCCGGAAAAAGCGGTCGCTGGTGTTATGTAGTAGTTGCCGGAGACAGAGGTCTGGCAGGCGGCTACAATGCCAACCTGTTTAAAGAGATGGAAGCGCAGATGGCAGGAAAGGACTGTATTGTGCTTCCCATCGGAAAAAAGGCGGTAGAGTATTATAAGCGCCGTAAGGTAGAGATTCTCACAGAAGAGTTTGCTGAGGTGGGAGATTTGTCTGTTTCCGACTGCTTTACTATTGCAAAGCTTCTTTGCAAAGGCTTTAAATCAGGCGACTTTGGCCATGCGGCACTGGGCTATACCAATTTTATTTCCATGCTCTCACAGCGTCCCGGCGTATCCGGCATGCTGCCTCTGGAGGATTTCTCCGGGGAAGAGAAGGATGTAAAAAAGATCCGTTCTCTGATCCTGTACGAGCCGGATGCGGAAACTGTATTTGACTCCATTGTACCGGAGTATCTGGCAGGACTTCTTTACGGAGCTATGTGCGAATCTGTAGCCAGTGAGCTGGCTGCCAGAAGAACCGCCATGGACGCCGCTACCAAGAATGCCGGCGAGATGATCGAACAGCTGAGTCTCTACTATAACCGCGCCCGTCAGGCAAGCATCACTCAGGAGATCACAGAGATTGTGGCAGGAGCGGAGGAACCCTGATCTGCGGGATAGACGGCCCCGCGAGTATCTGTGCGGGGATGATATGCATCATTTTTTGGCAGAACATGCCAAAGGGTGGATAACAAGGAGATTTGTATATGACTGAGAAACATATAGGCAAGGTAGTGCAGGTAACGGGTCCTGTTCTGGATATCCGTTTCAGGGAAGGAGAGCTGCCTGCGCTGCTGAATGCGATTGAGATTGATGTAAATGGTCATCGCCTGGTGGCAGAGGTTGCCCAGCAGGTTGGTGACGATGTAGTGCGCTGTATTGCCATGAGTTCTACGGACGGACTGGTGCGCGGTGCAGATGCAGTAGATACGGGAAGTGCGATTACCGTTCCCGTAGGCGATGAGTGTTTGGGACGTGTATTCAATCTGTTAGGTGATCCGGTAGATGAGAAGCCTGCTCCTGAGGATGTGGAGCGCTGGGCTATCCATCGTCCGGCTCCTTCCTATGAAGAGCAGATGCCGGCTACAGAAATCCTGGAGACAGGTATCAAGGTAGTAGACCTGATCTGTCCGTACGCAAAGGGCGGTAAGATCGGTCTGTTCGGCGGTGCCGGCGTAGGAAAGACGGTTCTTATTATGGAGCTGATCCACAATGTTGCTACGGCTCACGGCGGCCTGTCTGTATTTACAGGCGTTGGCGAGCGTACCCGTGAGGGAAATGATCTTTACGGCGAGATGAAGGAGAGCGGCGTTATCGACAAGACCGCTTTGGTATATGGTCAGATGAACGAGCCGCCGGGGGCCCGTATGAGAGTTGCCCTTTCCGGCCTGACCATGGCAGAATATTTCCGTGATGTGAAGAATCAGGATGTGCTTCTGTTTATTGATAATATTTTCCGTTTTACCCAGGCAGGCTCCGAGGTATCCGCTCTGCTGGGACGTATGCCTTCCGCGGTAGGTTATCAGCCTACTCTGGCTACGGAGATGGGCGCCCTGCAGGAGCGTATCACCTCTACAAAGAAGGGGTCTATTACCTCTGTTCAGGCTGTATATGTGCCTGCGGATGACCTGACTGACCCGGCTCCGGCTACCACATTTACCCATCTGGATGCAACTACGGTTCTTTCCAGAGATATTGCCAGCCAGGGTATTTATCCTGCTGTGGACCCCCTTGAGTCTACCAGCCGTATCCTTTCACCGGAGGTAGTAGGAGAGGAGCACTATCAGGTGGCAAGATCTGTGCAGAGAGTGCTTCAGAGATATAAAGAACTGCAGGACATTATCGCAATTATGGGTATGGATGAGCTGTCAGAGGATGATAAGCTGACTGTATCCAGAGCAAGAAAGGTACAGCGCTTCCTGTCTCAGAGCTTCTCCGTTGCAGAGCAGTTTACAGGTATGGCAGGACAGTATGTGCCGTTAAAGGAAACCATTCGTGGCTTTAAGAAGATTCTGGACGGCGAGTGCGATGAGATTCCCGAGAGCTGCTTCCTGTTTGCGGGAACTATTGACGATGTCTTTGAGAAAGCGAAAAAGGCACAGTAGAAGGGAGGGTGAGGCTTTATGGCAGCCTTCCATTTGCAGATCGTAACCATGGACGGAAATGTCTTTGACGGACAGGTTCAGAGCGTTTCCTGCCGTACGATCCACGGAGATCTGGCGATCATGGCCCGTCATATGAACTACTGTACGGCAGTAGGCATGGGAACCGCTCATGTGATAATGGAGGATGGTACAGAGCGCACAGCCGCCTGTATCGGCGGTATGCTGACCGTGATGAACGGAGAGTGCCGTCTGATCCCTACTACCTGGGAATGGAGCGATGAGATCGATCTGGAGCGTGCAAAGCGTGCAAAGGCACGGGCGGAGGAAAAGATGAACAAGTCCGGCCTGTCTGAGGTGGAGCGTCAGATGATCGAGGCAAAGCTTCACAGGGCTCTGGTCCGTATCGGAACCGTGGAAAAGTAAAATAGATTATAGTTTGATTAAAAATGGCCGCCGTAAGGCGGCTGTTTTTTGTTATGGCGGCGATTGATACTTTAAACTAATTGTTTTTCCATTTGCTGCGTGGTAGAATGAGGGAAATACAGGAAAGAAAACAGAGGTACAGATGTGATGGAGACAAAGAGAATTTATATAAAGGATACAGAACATGTAAGGGATGAGGAGCTTTTGGAGGCGGCAGAAATCATCCGCCGGGGCGGTCTTGTGGCCTTTCCTACGGAAACTGTATACGGATTGGGAGGAAATGCTCTGGATGAGGATGCTGCAAAAAAGATTTATGCAGCCAAGGGCCGGCCTTCTGACAATCCTCTGATTGCCCATGTTTCCTGTCCGGAAGAAGTAGAACCTCTTGTAGAATATATGCCTGAGGCTGGTAAGAAGCTGATGGAAGCCTTCTGGCCGGGGCCGCTTACCATGATTTTCCCCAAAAGCAGCCGGGTTCCCTATGGAACCACAGGAGGTTTGGAGACAGTTGCGGTGCGGATGCCTTCCGATCCGGTGGCGAACCGATTGATTGCTCTGGCAGGAGTTCCCATTGCCGCTCCCAGCGCCAATACCTCCGGTCGTCCCAGTCCCACTACAGCAGATCATGTATGGCAGGATATGAACGGAAGAATTGATATGATCATTGACGGAGGCCCTGTGGGGATCGGCGTGGAGTCTACCATTGTGGATGTATCGGGACAGGTGCCTGTGGTGCTTCGGCCGGGAGCCATTACGATGGAAATGTTAAGAGAGACTCTGGGAGAGGTGACGATTGATCCGGCTATTTTAGGCCCTATGGCAGAAGGCGTGCGTCCCAAGGCGCCTGGAATGAAGTATAAACACTATGCTCCCAAGGCAGAGCTTACTTTAGTGGAGCCTGCGATGGAGGACAAAAAGGCTTCCATGACTCAGGAACAGGTAGAACGCATGGTTTCCATGGTATGGAAACTGGCAAAGGAGCAGATTGACGCCGGAGTGAGGGTGGGAATTATCTGTACGGATGAGTCCAGAGCTGCCTACCCGGAGGGCATTGTCCGCAGCATTGGAGCAAGAAAAAGCCAGGAATCGGTCGCTCATAACCTGTACGGAGTACTGCGGGAATTTGATGATCTGAAGGCAGAAGTTATTTTTTCGGAAAGCTTTGGGGAAGACCATCTGGGGCAGGCGATTATGAATCGTTTGTCCAAGGCGGCAGGATATAAGATTGTGCGTGTATAAGAGGGGGAAAATACATGGAAAAACAGACCCTGGGTGAAAAGACAGCCCAGATGCTTTTGGAAATGATACAAAAGGAGGGCTTTGGCCCGGGGGATAAGCTTCCGACGGAAGCAGAGCTGGTGGAATCTCTGGGAGTGGGACGCAATACTGTCCGGGAGGCGCTGCGCATACTGATGTCCAGAAATATTGTCACCATCCGTCAGGGATCCGGAACTTTTATTTCTGAAAAAAAAGGCGTTGTGGATGATCCGCTGGGTTTTTCCATGATGGAGGACCGGCGCAGGCTGACCGAGGATCTGATCCAGGTACGTCTGATGCTGGAACCTCAGCTGGCAGCACTGGCAGCCCAGAATGCTGCCGAAGAGGATTTACAGAAACTGGAACAGATCAAAGAGGAGCTGGAAGATCTGATCCGTCAGAGAAAGGATTATTCCTTAAAGGATTCACAGTTTCATGAGCAGATCGCTAACTGCAGCCACAACCAGATCATGACCAATCTGGTGCCTGTGATCACAGAAGGCGTGCGGATGTTTGCCGTCTCGGTTCAGGAAACGGAATATGAGCAGACACTTTCTTCCCACAGGAGAATCTTCGAGGCCATCCGGGAGCGGAGGGGAGAGGATGCAAAGATGGAGATGTATTTCCATTTGATGTATAACAGTAATCGGTATCGGGCGGAGTGGGGAGAATAATCGATAAAAGAGGAAATGAAATGGAAGCTAAGAACGGTTCAATATTTGCTGGCATCTCACCATATGATGAGGCGTTTCCTATGAAGCTTTTGGAAGAGGCATTTACTTTGCAGATGGAGAAGGCGGAAAAAACAGCATCTAAGATTTATGATGATGTACTGAGACAGATACCGGAATACTGGAGTACAGATCTATCAGGAAACGGAAAAATACGGATTGTAGTTGATGCTTTGTGGATTGTAGATGAAGAAAAATCTTATTTCTCAATCAAGGCCTTAACAGATTCAATTTTTCAGATGACCTTAATGATACAGTCGGAGATTATCTATCTTAGGAATAAAGCTTATGAGTATGGAAAGAAGAGAAGGACGGAACTGATTAAGGAATAAATGCGAAACATCAATCAATGTTTTTCTGCTATTCATCAAAATTCGATTCTAAAAGCAGGTATTTATTGTAAAGCAGGGGAATTATTGGCTTCAAACCGGAATGACAAAAACGGTGAACGGAAGAAAAAGACGAAAGGGGCAGTGAAAAAGGCGGAAGGAGCAGCGATAGCTGCACGCCCTGCTATGGCAACGGTTGCTAAAAATTTAAAACAAATAGAACAGTCAGGCAGGGGAATAAAAGATGTAGGTGGAAAAGTGATTCAATACTTTTCACACCCACGCCAGATAAGCCATTCGAATCAGTTATAGGTCACAACGCTGAAAATAAAAAATTTTTTATCAACTATAAATGAGCAAATTTGAAATTTCACCCAAATTGCTTTAAATGCCTTAAAACTAAAGACACCATGCCTTTTGGAGCGTATACTGTTTTTGACGAAAAAATAAATAACTTCTAAAGAATGATGTCCTATAAAAAACAGTATATACCATTTAACGCTGCTTTAAAAACTTAAATTTATGTCGTGTTTTTCCTCAGATCACCATGAAATATATCATGGCAGTACTGATATTCGTCTTTTCTCTCGGATATCATGGAAAGTGGATTTTGAAAAATACAGCTCCTGCCACCGTACTATGACCGCGCATTTCCTGAATAAAGGGAAATGAGATGACAGCAGACTGGAAGATATACTAAAAAGCACCATTATCCAGATTATTTATGAGGAAGCCCTGCGTTCTGTATTGTGGATGATACCATCTCCTTCAAGCAAAGCCTTCGTCATGGGCTCTGTATCCGATTGAAGATGCGTATTTCCACCAGTCCCACCTCAAGGGAAACAGGATTACGGGCATCAGGCTGTAGCCGCTATGTTTTCCTGCAATAGGATTGTCCTGAATTATGTCATTGTCATGTACGATAAATCCAGATCCAAGGTAAAAATCGTACAGGACATTGCAGAGGAACTGCCTGTGCCTCCGGTTGTTTCTTACTTTTTCTGCGACAGCTGGTATACCTGCAGCGGTATCATGGACGCTTTTATCAAAAAGAGATTCTATACCATTGGCGTACTGAAAACGAACTGGGTACTGTACCTCTGTGGCATCAGGCAGAAGGCCTGTGAGTTCGCCCTTCATCTGCGGAAGACAGATGCGGCTGTCAGCCTCGTGACCTCTGGTAGCTGAGTTATTATGTCTGCCGTTATGAAGGGAGTCTCAATAGCATTGAAAATGCCGTAGTTCTGCTCAGCCATTCGAAGGATGTGTTCCTGAATCCCAGAACCCTGTGTGTTTTCATCAGCACGGATGTTGCCTTGAGCACCCAGAAAATTCTGGACATTTATGTGGAACGCTGGCCAGTAGAGGTGTTCTGCCGTCAGATAAAGGACAAACTGGCCTTTGACCGGTATCAGATCTGTTCATTGGAAGGAATCCGCAGGTACTGGCTGCTGATGTCATCGGCATATCTGCTTGCATGTACCTGATGTGGTGAAGCCATGTCTTTTGAAGACGGCTATGCTTACATTTACAGGCATATCCAGAAAGAATGGCTCTGGTTCATCTATCAGTGCGAAGCAAAGCATATCCGTTTTGAGGAGGTTCTGGTTTTTGCGGCATAAACTTATTGTGCAGTTTTTTAAATTTGCTCATTTATAGTGACACTATTTTACCATGCATTATCTCAAAAATATATATCATAAACCTGAATTATTCACGGAAAAGTATCTGAATTGATAACAGTACCATGAATCTGAAAATTGATCCATGCAGCCATAACATCACTCAATTAACCCGTCAAAAGGGTATAAAATCCCTGTAGCAGAGTTCAGAGCAGTTGTTAAGCTGTCAATGTTCGTTAATAGTTGCTATTCCAGCTGTACATTCAGCTTGCCGATATTTGAAAGTGTCTCATAGAATTCATTCTTATAGGGGCAACTGCTGCACAGTTTGAATGTGATATATCCTGCTGAATGAACTACTTTTGCAGCAATCTTCTAAACCAATTAAATATGTTATACGCAAGAGCATGTACCTGCAGTCTATTGGCATTTACCATTCTGGTATGACTGCTTACGGACGCAAAATCAAAACCGGATTTGCTTTCTTTAATGAAGTTTTCCATCAGCCCTCGCTTGCAGTAAAATTTGATGAGATACTCTGGTGAGGAATCCATGTTTGCGACAACAAATGTGTACATGTAAACCATTTGGTTTTCCGGCTTTTCAACCTTGCATACCACACGCCTTTCATAAGTCCATGAACTCGCTCTATACATGAATTCGCCATAGGCTACTGCATAATCGACTTTATTATTTTTGGTGATCTCATCAAGCCCATCCACAAGATAGGATGCTTTTTTGCGGAGAATGCCATTCTCCTTCAGCCGGATCACATAGCTTGTGCCGTTTTCCTCACACTGCTTATAAAGATCAGGTGTAGCGAAACCGCTGTCACCACGAAGCAGAATACGGATCACCGGATAATCATTCAGGTATTCATCAAGTATCGGCTACAGGAAGTCAACCACTCCGGTACAGGAATACTCGGTTCCATCACGAAGCTGGATTTTTACCAGATCTCCGGTCATTCCATCATAACAGACAAGTGGATGGTATCCATTGCTTTGATAATGAAAGTTAAAGGCTCTGCCTTCCTGTTTGCCGTATGCATCAAGAAGAGTGGAATCCAGATCCAGAATAACAGCCTGTGGCATCTGAATACGATAAACTCTCTTTCGGAGTATTCTGCCAATCATAAGTAACTGGTTTAAGGTATCTTCATCCATACGGTTAAAGAATCTTGATACCGTAGGCTGTGATGCAAGGGTGTCTTTTTCAAGTACAGACTTGAATACAGGATCATTTGTAAGTTCATCGGAGGATAAATCTCCTCCATCAAAATTTATTTTAATTTGTCTATTGCTTTCTAGTGATAAGGTGTTTACAATACTCATAAAGGGCTCCTTTGTTGGTATTTATTTTGATTAGACACCTTAATTTTACTACAAATGGATGCTCTTTTTTCATTCACTTGATAGGTGAAAAGCAATATTCAGTTAAAATACAGTAACTATGTGGCTTTCAGCCACATTCGTGGCAAAGTCGTGAATAATTCAGGTTTATTTATAATTATCAATAGTATTTTTATGTTCTGGGCTGTTTCGGCTCGTTCGGGTGTGAATGGGTTTATATTTGGGCGTATTGATTTCCTGTTGATTTTCACATCACATCAACACCAGTCAGGAACAGGTCCCTTCCCTCGGAGGAGGATATATACCCCGCTCATAGTGCCGAGGGAGTAGTCTGAATAACCTCAAGCAATAAAAGTTTTTTAGAGAGAGGGTATGGTTTAATTTACAGTACCATTAGTACCAAAAACAAATAATATGGTATACTTCTATCTATTATCTAACAACGCCGCAGAGATAAGATATTATCTTTTGAATGGTACACAGTAATAGTACCAGTATTAGCTGTCTATCCAAATTAGATTGATTTGTGCCTTTGGATAATTTCTTGTCCGTATTGGATAGTTGTAATTTATGCCCCATCTGCTATAATGATGGTCACAACAAAATAACCATAGTGATTCGATCACACTTTCCTCATTGATTGAGGAAAGAAGAAATGGAAACGATAGGTGCATTATCGCACAGAGATTAAATTCTCTGAACGATAGCGCACCTTTTTTTGTCGTCGGAAAGGAGGTTCAAGAATGACGGAACAGGAAGCATTAGAAGTAGCTCGCAAACAGATTAGAGCAGAAAACGCCGCTTATATGCGGGAATGGAGAAAGCGAAATCCCGAAAAAGACCGGGCTATTCGCAATAGATACCGTGAAAAGTTGAAAGCCAAGAGGAAGGAGGGCAGGTTCAATGTGAAAATGCTCAGAATACAACAATTTACCAGCATACCGAGTATGCAATGATTGACGGTCAGCGAGTATTTCTCAACAGAAATAGCAGTGTAATCGTCGAGGATCTTACCGATAAGTACAGTGTTTAGATAGAGGGCAAGTTAGACCATTTCCGTAAGTTCCTTGTAATACTTAATACATGATTCAGGAAGGAGAAGCGTATGAGAGAAAAACAGAAGAGAAAATTTTAAAACCAGGAGATGTAATCCATGGTCAGGCACGTGTTTTCACTATTAAGACAATTGCGTATCAGTAACGGTATGAGGATACCGATTTTTAACAGAGTTTACCGATACAAATGGGAACTACCAGTGTCGGAAACAGTACTTGGATGGCGGATATGTTGAAGAAAAACAAGCAGATTTAAGAGGGCATTGTAAAATCATCAAATTAGATGATTGAGCGATGCCTTCTTAACTTCGGGACTAATATAGCGAGATAGTGGGGAGATTATGGGAGCAAATATTAAGTACTTAACCGTAGGATTCATCATGTGTTTTGTAATGATTTGCTATACGAAAGAGCAAAAACATATTATTTTTTATCAAATATATAAAAGAAATTGGGGCACTTATCCTGTATGATTAGAGTATGATTTAAAGAGCAGGGTAATAAAAAGAAAGCTCAAAAAGGAGGATTTACAATGAAAACAATGGAACGTAAGCTGTTTCCGTACCTCATGCTTCTCCCTATGGTAATAATATTCGGAGTATTTTTATTTGTACCGGCTATTAATGGATTTCTGATTTCTTTTACTAAGTGGGACGGTGTAAACCCACAGGAATTTGTTGGTCTGCATAATTACGTAAAATTAATGGGAGATAAAACGTTCTGGAAAGCATTTTCAAAGACCATGCTGTTTACTACACTTTCTGTGCCGGGAGTTTATGTGTCTGCATTAGGTCTTGCATTACTTTTAACCAGAAAAGTAAAAGGAAGCGGTTTCTTTCGTGCTGTGTTCTACTGGCCAACTATGATTTCCAGTATTATTATAGGTTTATCCTGGAGGTTTTTGTTAGGGGAGGATTTTGGCGTAATTAATTATTTAATTACTGTGGCAGGAGGAACATCTGTGAAATGGCTGACGAATCCGACAGTAGCTATGGCAGTTATAGTATTTGTTACTGTTTGGAGCATGGCTGGTTATTATATGGTTATGTTTGTAGCAGGCATCGAATCAATTTCTTCAGATTACTATGAAGCCGCAGCAATTGATGGCGCACGCTTTTGGCAGCAGTTTCGCTATATTACCCTTCCGTTGCTGAGATCTACTAGCCTTTTAGTGTTAGTATTGTCTACAGTGACGATAATTAAGACATATCCGTTAGTATTTGCTTTGACAAAGGGTGGTCCGGCAGGTGCAACAAGGTTTATGGTCCAGATTATTCAGGAAACCGGTTTTGAAAAGGGAAAGATGGGTTATGCCTGTGCGATGACGATGATTCTGTTTTTAGTTCTGGCAGTACTGACTGTGATACAGTTTAAATTAAATAAAGGAGGAAAGCAGGATGCAGAGTAGAAGTTCCATATTGAAGTTTTTAATCTATACACTACTGGTATTTCTGAGCGCAGTATTTCTGATGCCTATTGTATGGGTGATTTTCTCCTCTTTTAAACCGGCAGGAGAATTATTTACCTGGCCACCGACGTTATTGGGAAGGAATCCATCGTTGGATAATTACACTCAGGCATTTGCCGCAGGTGACTTTGGTCGTTGGTTTTTAAATACAGTTGTAGTAAGTGTGCTAGCTACTGTTTTGACGGTAATTGTGAATATAATGGCCGGATATGTATTTGCCAAATATGAGTTCAAAGGAAAGAAACTTCTGTTTGGAATGGTTATGGTTACTTTAATGATTCCACTGGAAGTTATTATGATTCCGATTTTTAAGGTAATTGTTTCAACTCATATGTATAATAATCTGTGGGGACTGATTATTCCGGCGGTTGCATCCCCAACTGCGGTATTTCTGGTAAAGCAGTATTATGAACCGATACCGGATGCTTTGATGGAGGCAGCGAGAATTGACGGTGCATCTGAAATGCAGATTTTGATGAGAATTATGCTTCCGCTAGCAAAGCCCATTATTTCCGTTCTCTGTATTTTTTCATTCATGTGGAGATGGAATGACTATCTGTGGCCGAAGTTGGTTATCAACAGCAAGACGAAATATACATTACAATTGGCTCTTGCCAATTTTTCAGGAGAATATTCTGTAGATTGGAGTAGTCTTCTGGCAATGTCTGTTATTTCCATGATTCCAGTTTTGGTTGTGTTTCTGACGCTTCAGAAGTATATTATTGGCGGCATGACAGCCGGCGGAGTAAAAGGCTGAGAAAGATGAGGACAATGTTATGAAATACCTGAAATATGAATTAAAAGGCGAAAAATATATAAACCGTTTTATTACTACAGGTGCTTTTACGGAACCGAGGAGATTTCAGAAAGCAATTTTAAATGGACGGGTTAATGAATGGCTGAAAAAAGGATTTTCAATTCATGAAAATCCATGCAGAAAAGAAATGATTGCTGTCCGTAAGGATGAACTTCCTCCCTATTATGATATCAGTATGAGCGAGATTGGTCAGGAAGCAGAAAGCTTTGAACAGAGACGGGCATTGAGCGTCTACTTTCCCTTTGGAAATATTGGTTATGAGGAATCCTGTTTCTGTTACTGCCCAACTTACTTAAGAACATATTGTTATGTGGATTTGGAGGCAGAGCAGGATGAAGAGGCGGTATTCAGTCTGGAAACCTGCGGAGGTGTGACAGTTTGGAATAATGATGAACTGGTGACAGATTATATTCCTTTTACCAGAAATATGGTAAAAAATACAAATATTATCCTTCCACTTCGAAAGGGAACAAACAAGTTGATTCTCTGTTTGGATGATCTGGCAGAGCGGGATACAGATTATTATTTTCATCTGCGTTATTGCGGAGAACAAAATTTGATGATGGTTCTTCCTGTGCCGGACGAGGTTGATATTGAGAATGTACAGCGTTATGAAGATATTTTAGATCTGATATATTTTGATAAGGAATCTTACATCAGTGAAGAAGTTAGTATGACACTGCCGGGAGGCCTAATCAGGGATGACTTTCTGAAACTTATTATTTCACATGGTGAATTTGTGGAGAAAATGAATCACCAGGTGGGTGAAGACTATATTTGCAGGTATCAGCTGGATGCGGGGCAGAAGCATTTGAAGCTGATGGATGCAGAAGATATTCTTCCTGGATATTACAACTTTATGTTTGAGATGGAAGAAGGGCCGATTAAGATAAGGCGTAAAGTCGGCAATCAGATTGTATGGAAAAAATTCCTTGGGAGAGGCTCAGATGACAGTAAAGTCAGAAAAACAGAGTTTTTAGATATTTTGATTCACCATGGATCTGATAATGCCTATAAAGCAGCCGCTTATTTTGAAAAAGGATATGGATATGAAGAAGCTGAGAGAATTATATTTGAGGAAATCGGGGGTGTAAAGGACAGGCAGGATTGTTCAGATTTTCATTTTACAATTATTCTGTATATTTATTACCGTTTTTATGACAGGCTTTCCCAACAGCTTCGTCAGGTTATTGAAGAGACAGCTCTGGGATATCGTTATTGGATTGATGAGCCGGGTGATGATGTTATGTGGTTTTTTAGTGAGAATCATGCACTGCTGTTCCATACATGTCAGTACCTGGCAGGAAAGCTATTCCCGGACAGATTGTTTATCAACAGCGGTAAGTACGGTGAAGAAGTTTGCAGACATGGAAGGGCGCTGTTAGATAAATGGTTTGAAGAATTTTTCCGTGAGTTTATTACCGAATGGAATTCCAGTGCATATATTCCGGTCGACGTACACGGTCTGGCGACAATTTATAATATCACGGAAGAAGGAGATCTGTTGCATGAAAAGGCAAAACGCGCACTGGATATGGTATGCTACAGCATTGCAATAAATGAGCATAAAGGTGCGGTTATGGCCAGTTTTGGCAGAACATATGAGAAGGAAATGAAGGGTAATTACAATGCCGGAACAACATCTCTGCTTTATTTACTTTATAATACCGGACATCTGACGCGTGCTGGAATCGGAAGCATATCTCTTGCTTTAAGCGATTATGAGGCTCCGGATGAATACCGAAAATATATGGGGTTGAAAGATGGTGAAGTACTGATTCATCAGAATACCCAGGGCTTTGAACAACATGTAAACCTGTATTTATATAAAAACAGCCGGGTGATGCTGTCCACAGCTGTTGCCTTTAAGCCTTTTCAAAAAGGATACCAAGAGCATATTCTGCAGGCAACACTAGATAAGACAGCCCAGATTTTTATTAACCATCCGGGCGAATCACATCCATACGGAAGCGGAAGACCTAACTACTGGGCCGGTAATGGGATTTTACCACTGGGAGTACAATATCGAAATACAGGAATCCTAGTTTATAATATTCCGGAGGAGAATCGTATTGATTTTACACATGCATATATACCACTTTGTGAATTTCAGCAGTATATGGGAAGCGAGGATTCGCTTGTAGCAGCAAAAAATGGCGGATATATTGGAATTCGTACATTGAATGGTATTACGCTTCAGAGAAAAGGAGTTACTGCTTATCGAGAGTTTATCAGTCCTGGTAGAAAGAATATTTGGATTGTAAAGGTTGCTGTGGCAGACGATTATGAAAGTCTGGAAGAGTTCTTGGAGGAGATGAATAATATTTTCATTCAAAAAGATGAAAATGGTGAAATTTTGATAAAGAATGGCAATATGCGTTATAAAATCGGAGTAGACAAAAGCTTCTTGGTAAATGAAGAAAGGGTATATCACTATCCGATGGATGTAAAAGGAAAAATAGTAATAGAAAGGAAAAATAATGATGTGTGACAATGTCAATATTGCTTATGAAGAACTGTTGAACCGGGTTTCTTCATGTATGCTGACCATGAAAAATAACGGGATTGAGGAACGTTTTCCTATTAGCCTGATTGACATTAATTGCTGGGAGTGGCCTCAGGGAGTTGGTATTTATGGATTATACAAATACTATGAAACAAGTGGCAGGCAGGATATACTTGATTTTCTGATACATTGGTACGATGAGCGAATGGAAGAAGGAATTCTGGAAAAGAATGTAAATACTACAGCACCGATGCTGACCCTGACTTATATTTATGAGATTACGCGGAAAGAAGAATATCTGGATTTGATTCGTGAATGGACTGCGTGGATTATGGACGGGAGCCTGATCCGTACAGGAGACGGCTGCTTCCAGCATATGATTACGGGAGATCCTAATCAGAGTGAAATTTTGATTGATACGCTGTTTATGACGGTTCTCTTCCTGGCGAGGGCAGGTGTTATTTTAGGAAGAAAGGATTGTGTAGATGAAGCGAACTATCAATTCCTTCAGCACATTAAATATCTGCTGAATAAAAAGGAAGGTCTCTTTTACCATGGCTTTAATTTCGACCGGAATAACAACTATGGTGAAATAATGTGGGGCAGAGGCAACAGTTGGTATACGGTTGCTATTATGGATTATTTGGAAATGGTAGAGATAGATGAGGGACTGAAACGTCATTTCCTGACGGTATATTATGATCAGGTAAACGCATTGAAAAAATATGCAGATAGGGATTGTGGGTTATGGCATACGATTATTAATGACAACAGCTCCTATATTGAGATTTCTGCAAGTGCCGGTTTCCTGTGCGGAATTCTTCATGGTATTCGTACAGGTCATCTGGATATCAACGAGTATGGTGATATGGTTGATAAAGCACTGGCACATCTGCCGGAATATATCAAAGAGGACGGAACTGTGATGAATGTATCTTATGGAACTCCCATTGGTGAGAATGCGGATTTTTATAAAGAAATTATATGTTGTCCAATGACCTACGGTCAGGCAATGACGATCATGGCGTTGCAGGAAGCTATGGTATATACAGGGAAAGGTAAGGCTGTTTAATGAAAAAAAAGGTTTTCTTTGAAGAATTTGATTCGATTTACTATTTTGATGGTATAAGCCGTAATTGGAAGATGGAAGGGCTGCATGTTCATAATCAGTATGAAATCATCCTTTTTATGAGTGATGATGTGGGACTGGAAATAGGAAACCGGATTTACAAAGTCGGAAAAGGAGATATTTTTTTTATTAATAACAGGGAATACCACGGAACGGTTGGAAAAGAGGGGATTGATTACAGACGGTATGTGTTGATGTTTGAGCCGGAAATGATTGTGCAGATGTCAAATGCGTTTGGATACAATTTTTCATCCTTGTTTGAAGATGTTCAGGATGATGTGGTCAACTGGATGCATTTATCTGGCGAGAAGCTGAAGAAAGTGGAAAAAATGATGAAAAACTTTGAGTCCAGCATTTCAAAGAATATGGATAATATCTATAATTTGATCCATGTAAAGTTATGTTTTCTGGATCTTTTGAATACGTTGTCAGAGTGGTATCATTTCTTCACTGAGGAAAAAAAATCCGAATCTGAGGATTTTGTTCAAACAGAAAGTACATATGAGGAAGTGACTCTTTATCGTGAAAGGGTAAAGCAAATTAAGAAATACATTAGCATTCATGTAGAAGAAAAAATGGAGCTGGATGATATCGCAGACCATTTTTATATGAACAAGTATTATCTAAGTCATTATTTTAAAAAAGAAACAGGATTTACGCTTAGCCAGTACATCACAAATCAAAAGATTATGGCAGCAAAAAAAATGTTGAAAAGCGGAATGACAGTGACAGATGTGGCAATGCGACTGTCCTATAGTGGAGATAGTCATTTCATTTCTGTTTTTAAAAAAATGACTGGTATTACACCAAAAAAATACACACAGGAAAAATACCAGAAATAACGAAACGAAAGGAGAACAGTTATTATGAGAAAGGTATTAGTAGGAGTAATGGCAGCAATAATGGCAGCCAGTATGCTGGCAGCATGCGGAGGATCAGAATCTTCAGATTCTGAAACAGTGAAAAAAAATGAGACAGTCGAAGGTAAAGTATCCGATACGAATGAAAAAAAGGTTTTGGATGTAGTCTGGTTCAGCGATGGAAAAGAAGGAGAAAGCTTTAAACGCCTGACTGAAAAATATACAGAAACTCATCCGGATATCCAGTTTGAAATGATTGAAGTTCCATATTCTGAATTGGAAAATAAGCTGAAAAACATGGTAAACGCAGATGAACAGCCGGCATTAACCAGACTTTCCAATATTGGTACATTTCAGAATCAGTTACTGGATTTAAGTGAATATATTGATGCAGATGCATTCCGCAATAATTTTGGTTCGGGTCTTCAGTATGAGTTTGATGGAAAAATTCTGGGTGCCCCTATGGATATAACCGCCAATGGTTTGGTTTATAATAAGACTGCTTTTGAACAGGCGGGTGTTTCCGTACCGAAGTCTGAGGATGAAGTCTGGACCTGGGATGAGTTTGAAGATGCATTGAAGACAGTGATGGCAAACAGTGACTGCAAATATGGAATGGTTGTAGACTTATCTCCGCAGAGATTTACCACCCTAATGTATGAGGCAGGTGGCAGTATGCTGACAGAAGACCTGAGCGCATCTAATTTTAAATCAGAGGGTGTTAAGAGAAGCGTAGAGTGGTTTAAACATCTCCATGACGAAGGGATTATTCCGACATCTGTATGGTTAGGTTCTGAAAATCCAAATGAAATGTTTCGAACCGGTCAGGTTGCGACTCATTTGGCAGGAAGTTGGATGGTTTCCAATTACAAAGAAGAAATTTCAGATTTTGAATGGGGAGTTACTTATCTTCCCAAAGATGTTCAGAGAGCAAGTATTCCAGGCGGAAAATATATATCTGCTTTTCAGGGAAGCGGCGTGGAGCAGGAGGCAGCAGAATTTATAGAGTGGCTGTCTCAACCTGAAAATAATGCAGAGTATTGTCTGGAGAATTATTACTTGTCTCAGGTTAAGGGCAACGAAACGCTTGATTACGATTTCGGTTCAGAATATTTTGAACTGTTTTCTAATGAGCTGAAAGCAACTGATTTACAACCTGGTGCAGAGTGGGGATATCAGGAATTTACTACTCTGGTACAGACGGATTTAAAAGCAGGTGTTCAGGATGTTATGGCTGGAAATATCACAGTTGATGAATTTATTGAAAATATGGATGCTTTGATTACAGAATCGCTTGCAGAATTAAATTGACTATAAAAATTATTTAATGATATCGTCAATATTGGTTTACACTTTTTTCTCAAGAATGTTCGACCTTATGCTGCCTCCTGTAGCGAAGCATAGTATTGTTGTCGCTTAACCATTGGAGGTAGTCCACCATTAGCAGAGCAGATCCTCCGATTATTCCAGTAGCTGATGAAGTATCTCCAGATGAGCGTCTTTAACTGCTCTACGGTCATTGAGGTAGGATTGTAACGACCATAAAGTAATTCCTCTTTGAAGCGTGCCCACATGCTTTCGCATCTGGCATTATCATGGCATCTGCCACCGGCACTGTTCATGCTTTGAACAATGCCATATCTGTTGATAGCTTTACGATATAGCTCACTGGTATACTGGGTTCCCCTGTCACTGTGAAGAATAGCTCCACGGAGCATCGGGTAAGCTTTGCAAGCATTCTCTAAGGTTTGTTCGCATAGGGTAGCTCTCATATTTGTATCCATAGCAAGTCCCAATACTGCTAAATCATAGCAGTCAAAGATAGCTGAAACATAGAGCTTCCCGTCAGAAGCCTTTATTTCAGTCATATCGGTCATGCACTTTTCAAGGGGCTTTTCAGCAGCGAAGTCACGCTTGATTAAATCGTCGGATTTACTGGCTTCTCTATCAGCTTTGGTAATAGCATTCGGCTTACGTTTTGGTTTATGATTAAGACCAATTTCTGCCATGACACGATAAACAGTTCTCTCACCGGGAATATGTACTCCCTCAGGCTGTTTGAGCTGTAAGGCCTGATACATACGGATTCTTCCATAAGTGTCATTGCATTCATCTTCGCTGCAAATATCAAGCATTGCATCTGCCAGTGCCTGATATTTCCAAGGGGTATCTTTTGCTTTTAGGAATTTGTTGAATGCCTGCCTTGAAACATGAAGCACTTTGCAATAAAAAGAAATTTTACCCTTAATCCGGCCGTCATCCGTTTTGATTGCAATAAACATTAATCTCTGTTTTTTGCTGACTTCCGACGGCTGGCTGCGAAAAAAGCACTTGCTTGCTCAAGGAATTCGTTTTCTTCTTTTAAGCGACGAATTTCCTTATCCTGCTCTTTTACACGCTTTCTGAGTTCAATAAGCTCATCGTTGAGGGATAAAGCATTCTTGGGCGTATGAACTGCTTCATTTGCACTGAGACGCCCCTCTTTGAAGGCTTTTATCCAAGTGTACATAGTACCCTTTGGAATCCCTAATTCCTGAGCAGCTTTATGACCGCCGATTTCCTGGGCAAGCTTTACCGCCTGTGCTTTAAATTCATTGTCATAAGATTTTTGATTCTGTGCCATAGGTTTTTCTCCTGTTCTCGTATCGATTATGATTATATATCAAAATCCTTGAGAATAGGGTGTCAACTTTATTTATACACCATCAGAATTTGCCAGAGAGGTGGCCAAAAATGTAGGGATCCAGGGGGTCCTTGGAGAGCTGGACGAGGGAATCTTGCCTGTAGATGGCAGGATCAAAAAGGATAATGGTTCCAGTGATATTGTAGATGTAAGCCAGATTGTTCCGGTTGTAAATATTAATACAGCCTGCTATGGCCGGAAAACACCAAATCACAGCTGGGCAGTGACTGTCCAGGCAAAGAGGCCGGCAGCTCATAAGGGTATGATATTTGCTGCTAAGATCCTGGCTTTAATGGGAGCAAGGCTGGCAGAGGAGCCGGGGCTTTTAGAGCAGGTAAAGGAAGAGTTTAAAAGTGCAAGGTAAATAGCAGACGTCCAACTAAGGGGCGCATCCGCCCCCTTCATGACAAACGCATCAAAATTTGTTTTAATTTGCCTATTGCTTTCAATGGTTAAGGTATTTACAATACTCATAAAGGGATCCTTTGTTGGTGGTTATTTTGATTAGACACCTTAATTTTACCACAAATGGATGCTCTTTTTCCGTTCACTTAAAAAGTGAAAAGTAATATGCAATTAAAATACAGTAACTATGTGGTTTTCAGCCATATTCACGGTTTTGCCGTGAATATTTTAGGCTGGTTCAAATATTCTCCCTGCCCTTTGGAATGGAAGCGGCAGGGTTTTTGTTTGCGAACCATATTCATCCTATAAATATTTTGAAATGCCTCAAAACACATTGACTTATTCCCGCCAATATGCTAAAAATAAACTATAATTTATAGGATGAATATTCGCCCAATAGAAGGAGGAGCAAGAACATGAAAGAACTATATGATGTGCTCGTCATCGGCGGAGGCATAGTGGGGAGCGCCGTTGCCAGAGAGCTGTCACGATATCGTTTAAGGATCGGCGTTCTGGAGAAAAATCTGGATGTCTGCAATGAGACCAGCGGGCGCAATTCCGGCGTGGTTCACGGCGGCTTTGCTTATGACAGAGGAAGTTTAAAGGCAAAGCTCTGCGTAGAGGGAAACCGGATGATGGGAGAGCTGGCTAAGGAACTGGATTTTCGCTTTATCCGCTGTGGAAAGGTGCTGGTCGGCAATACGGATGAGGACATGGAGACCTTAAAGCGCACGATCCGCCAGGGAGAGGACAATGGGGCCTCAGGATTAGAGCTCATTGACGAAAAACGTCTCCACGAGCTGGTACCTGCGGTAGTGGGAAAATTTGCCATGTATTCAAAGAACAGCGGGATTGTAGATCCCTTTGGCTATACCATTGCCCTGGCAGAAAATGCCCATGCGAACGGGGCTGAGTATCATTTCGGCTGTGAGGTAACGGATATTTCCAGGGACGGAGACGGAAATTACTGTATTTCCACTTCCGGGGGAACCTTTTACAGCCGCTGGGTGGTAAACAGTGCAGGCCTTGGATGCGGAAAAATTTCCGATCTCCTAGGAATTACGGGATACCATATCATCGGCTCCAAGGGCGATTACATTATTCTGGATAAGCGTACCGGCCCGCTGCTTCCTATGCCCGTTTATCCGGTTCCAAGCAATACATATATGGGAATTCATGTGACGAATACCACAGACGGAAATGTTATTATCGGGCCAAATGCGGATCTGGTGACGGATTTCACCTACTATGGAGTGCCGCAGGAAAATATGGATTATCTGGCTAACAGCGCTTCGGATCTGTGGCCCTGTATCCGTAAGCAGGATTATATCCGCAATTATTCCGGTATCCTTCCAAAATGGGTGGATGATCAGGGAGTGATCCAGGATTTTAAGATTGAGATACGGGATGATCTTGCGCCCAGGGCCATCAATCTGGTAGGAATAGAGTCTCCGGGACTGACAGCAGCAGTACCTATTGCGCGGTATGCCATTGAAATGATGAAGGAAAGGGAAAAACTGGAAGAGAATCCTGATTTTAATCCGGAAAGAAAGGGAATCCGCCGCTTTGAGGAATGTTCCATGGAGGAACAGGCCCGATTGATTGAAGAAGATCCAGATTATGGAGAGGTGATCTGCCGCTGTGAGAAGGTTACGAAGGCGGAAATTTTAAAGGCTATCCATAATCCTCTGGGAGTGGATACCATGACAGGCATCAAATACAGGACACGTTCCATGATGGGGCGCTGTCAGGGCGGTTACTGCCAGATGCGGATCGAGCAGCTCATCGAACAGGAGCTGGGGAAAAAAGAAACCCAGGTGCAGTATGAGCGGGAAGGTTCACAGGTATTGTTCGGAAAGGTTCGGGAGGTGTAGGATATGGGACATTTAGAGCATGAGATCGTCTGTGAAGCAGTGGATGCAGTCATAGTGGGCGGCGGTCCGGCAGGACTGGCGGCAGCAGTGCGGCTGTATGAAAAAGGGATTACGGATATTCTGATTCTGGAGCGGGAGAAACATCTGGGCGGTATCCTGCGCCAGTGTATCCATGACGGGTTTGGCCTGACCCGCTTTGGCCTGACCCTAAGCGGCCCGGAATATGCACAGAAATTTATCGACCGGGTGCATGAACTTAAGATCCCCTATCTGACGGACGCCACGGTTTTAGAGGTGACAAAGGAACATGTGGTTACTGCAGCTACGCCTCAGGGCTTAAAGCAGTGGAAGGCAAAGGCAGTGATCCTTACTATGGGTTGCAGAGAGCGCACCCGCGGGGCTCTGGGAATTCCGGGAGAAAGGCCCGCAGGCGTATTTACTGCAGGAGTGGCTCAGGCATATATCAATCTGTATAACCGGATGCCTGCAAAGGAAGTGGTGATTCTGGGTTCAGGTGATATCGGTATGATTATGGCACGACGCCTTACGTTAGAGGGAGCCCATGTAAAGGCTGTATTTGAGATTCAGCCTTATCCAAGCGGCCTTCCAAGAAATATTGAGCAGTGTTTAAATGACTATGGAATCCCCCTTTATCTGAGCCATACGGTTACAGCTATCCACGGGGATAAACGTCTGACCGGTGTGACGGTTTCTCAGGTAGATGAGCATATGAAACCGATTCCGGGAACGGAAAAAGAGTATGATTGCGATACGCTGATCCTGTCGGTAGGCCTGATTCCTGAAAATGAGCTTTCCCTGGATGCCGGCGTAACCTTGGACGGGAGAACAAAGGGCGCAGAAGTAGATGAGTATTTCCAGACGGATAGGCCCGGTATCTTTGCAGCAGGAAATGTGCTCCACGTCCATGATCTGGTAGACTTTGTGTCCATGGAGGCGGAACGGCTGGCGGATGCTGCAGCGGAATATGTAGATAAGGGATGTCTGCCGGAGTGTCCCGTTGTGATTCGTACCGATTGTTTTATCAATCACACAGTGCCGCAGCGTATTTCCGGAAAAGAGGACTGCAGATTGTCACTGCGTGTAAACAGGCCATTTAAGGACTGCCGTATCGTAGTACGTCAGGATGGAACGGAGGTGGCTTTTAAAAAGATGAAAAAAGCCATTCCGGCAGAAATGATTCAGATTCCATTAAAGGCAGAGAAGCTGTCAGGCTGTAAAGAACTGGAGGTGAGTGTGGAATGGTAAGAGAATTTACCTGCATTATCTGCCCAAATGGCTGTGAGATCACAGCAGAACTTGAGAAAACGGAGGATGGAGCCTGCCGGATCCGTTCCATAGAAGGAGCAGCCTGTCCAAGAGGGAAAGCTTATGTGGAGCAGGAGCTCACCGATCCCAAAAGAAATATCGCAACCTCCATTTCGGTAGAGGGAGGAGAGCTGCCCCTTACAAGTGTCCGCCTCACGGCCCCCATACCAAAGGCAAGGATCTTTGACGCCATGGAAGAAATCCGCAGATGCCGCGTCACTGCACCAGTGAAAGCAGGGACTGTAGTGATAGAAGGACTTTTAGGATACGATTCCGATGTGATCGTGACGAAGACGGTGGAGAAACAGAAATAAAATCATGTATACAGACAGCCGGACCAGTGGTGAAAACGGGTCCGGCTGTCTGTATTTAAGAAGGGTTTTTAAATGAATGTCCTTAACATTCTGGATGAAATATGGTATTTTTTAATGAAAGAACAATTACAGAAGGAGGAGAAATGCATGAGCCTTTTCATTGGAAAGACAGAACGGGTATATTCCACCTCAGACAGCTTCCAGAAGGAACGGGTACAGGAAATTCTGAATGAAAATCATATAGAATACAAGATTCGGGCCCGGGATGATTCAAGACGAAATCCGTTTGATCAGGCCGGACTTGGAAGCCTGGGAAATAACAGGCTTCTGGTTACATATTCCTTTTATGTGGATAAAAAGGATGCAGAGTGGGCAGTGAGGTTGATTCATTCACAGGTGTAGAGCCCATCTACAAACCTTCTCCATCCTTGCATTTTCCCCCAATCTATTATATAGTGGAATGCAGAGAGAAAATATACGAAACAGGAGGAAACGTATGTCGGGAAAGCGCGAGGATTATATTACATGGGATGAATATTTTATGGGAGTGGCCTGTCTGTCGGGGAAACGCTCTAAGGATCCCAGCACCCAGGTGGGAGCCTGTATCGTAAGCCAGGACAACAAGATCCTTTCTATGGGCTACAATGGTTTCCCCAAGGGCTGTTCAGATGACGAATTTCCCTGGGAGAAGGAGCATGAGGCGGACGATCCCTACCATGCAAAATACTTTTATTCTACCCACAGCGAATTGAATGCCATTTTAAATTACAGAGGCGGAAGCCTGGAGGGCAGCAAGCTTTATGTGACCCTTTTCCCCTGCAATGAATGTGCCAAGGCCATTATTCAGGCGGGAATTACAACGATTGTCTATGGGGAAGACAAGTATGCCGATACGCCTGCCGTGCGGGCTTCCAAGCGGATGCTCAATGCAGCCGGAGTAAGGTATTATCAGTATCAGCCTACAGGGCGTAAAATTGAAATAGAGGTTTAGGGAAAATGAAGGTTCTTCTGGCAGCGGTAAATGCCAAATATATACATTCCAATCTGGGGATCTACAGCCTGAAGGCTTACGGTGAGAAGATGCTGGCAGAGCAGGGCTTTAAAAGAGAACAGATACAGATCGAGCTGGCGGAGTATACCATCAACCACCAGTTAGAACAGATTCTTAAAGATCTGTACTGCAGGAAGCCGGATGTGATCGGTTTTTCCTGCTATATATGGAATATTTCTTATATAAAATGTCTTCTGGCAGATATAAAAAAGGTGCTCCCGGAAGTGAAGATATGGCTTGGAGGTCCTGAGGTATCCTACTGCGGTGAGGAGATTTTAAGAGAACAGCCTGCGGCGGATCTGGTGATGAAAGGGGAAGGCGAGGAAACCTTTGCACAGCTTTTACAGGTTCTGGTGGAAAAGGAGGGATCAGGAGCCTCCTTCAGTGGATATCTGGAAGAAATAAAACAAAAGTGGATTCCCGGACTGGTATTTTTGGACAGTCAGGGCAATAAAGACGGCGCATCCTGGGGTACTTTTACGGGCAGTAATGGACAGGCAGGATGGCCCGTTTATGACACCGGTATCCGTCCGCCCATGGATATGAACCGGATCCCCTTTCCCTATGGATTTTTGGAGATGGAACAACTGGAACACAGGATTATTTACTATGAGAGCAGCAGAGGCTGCCCTTTTTCCTGTGCTTACTGCCTGTCGTCCATTGATAAGAGCGTCCGTTTCCGCAGTCTGGAACGGGTAAAGGAAGAGCTGTCCTTTTTCTTAAATGCCAGAGTACCGCAGGTGAAGTTTGTGGACCGGACCTTTAACTGTAAAAAATCCCACGCCATGGCAGTCTGGCAGTTTATCCGGGAAAATGACAACGGCATTACGAACTTTCATTTTGAAATCGCAGCAGATCTTCTGGATCAGGAGGAGCTGAACCTCCTTTCTTCCATGCGTCCGGGACTGATTCAGCTGGAAATAGGAGTCCAGTCCACCAATCCGGACACGCTTTCGGCAATCCGGAGAAAAACAGATATCGCAGAAATAAGAAAGATTACCCATCATATTAACAGCCGGCACAACATCCACCAGCATCTGGATCTGATCGCAGGCCTTCCCCATGAGGATTTAAGCAGCTTTAGAAAATCCTTTAATGAGGTATATGATATGGAGCCGGAACAGCTGCAGCTGGGATTTTTGAAGGTGTTAAAAGGCTCCTATATGGAAGAAATGATTCCTGCCTGTGAGCTGTTATATTCATCTTCCCCGCCCTATGAGGTCTTGTCCACCCGATGGCTTTCTTATGGAGATATCCTGGAGTTAAAGGCTGTGGAAGAGATGGTGGAAGTCTACTATAACAGCCGCCAGTTTACCTGTACACTGGAGCAGCTGAGGCAGGAATTTGATACACCCTATGAAATGTTTCTGGATTTGGCCGGATTTTACCAGAAGAAGGGATATGGCGGCGTAAATCACAGCCGTCTGGCACGGTATGAGATCCTGTGGGAGCAGGCAGAGGAAATGTTTTCTGACGGCAGCAGAACAGATGCAGAGAGAAAGCGTGAGCAGTACAGAGATGCTCTGATGACCGATCTGTACCTCCGGGAAAATATCAAAAGCCGTCCTTCCTTTGCCAGGAATCTTTCACATTTCAAGGAGCAGATCCGGCGTTTTTTCAGGCAGGAGGAGGACTGCCCCTGCCTGCTTCCGGATTATACGGGATATGATTCCCGCCAGCTGGCAAAGATGGCCCATCTGGAGCCGGCGGGGGACGGAAGTTTTCTGCTGTTTGACTATAAAAACCGCGACCCGCTGACCTATAATGCAAGGATGGTTCGGGTTGAGATTGAATAGAAAAAGCCAGACTGCGCATAAACAGGAAACGGAGAAACCGGATGAAGATATTGCTGATCGATTCGGAGATAGAGGATATAAGGGAACTGAAAAAAAGGATTCACTGGGAGGCCTGCGGCGTGGAGAGTGCGGCAACGGCCTACAGCGAAAGGACGGCCAGGGAAACGGCAAAAAATCAGAAACCAGACCTTATCGTCTGCTGTACGGAAATCGCTGAGGATGGAGGAGAGGCACTTCTGACAGAACTGCGTTCCACTGTCCCGAATGCAGGGATTATCCTGACTGGAAGTCGCTTTTCAGAGGAAATTTTTCGCAGGCTTTTATATGTTGAAGCAGTCGATTATTTAAAAAAAACTGTTTCAGAGGAAGCATTTTTCAAGGCAGTGGAGCGGTTTAAAGAGCGGCGCTTCAGACAACAGGAGGAAACCGAAGAAAAGCAGTACGGGCGTTACTGGAAAAATAATCAGCGCATGATTCAGGAGATGTTCTGGAAAAAGCTCTGTTTAAACCGGATTCCCGGAGGGCCGGAGGAGATCGAGGCCGCCGCTGCCCAGGTAGATGCAAAGCTGGACAAGGACAGCCGCTATCGGATGGTGCTGATCACACTGGCAAATGAAGATGAGATGAAAATGGCCTGGGGGGATGATTTGTGCCAGGCAGCGATTCAGAATCTTGCCCGGGCATTTGTAAAAACAGATGGAGACAGCAGCAAGGTGATTGTGATTTATACCCGTGTAGTGATCCTTTTGGAGGAGGCAGAGTTTGATACGGCTCAGGAACGATGCCGGATTCTGGCAGACCGCTGCCGCAGTGAGTATCAGGCAGAGCTTTTGTGCTATATTGGTGAGTCGGTGTTCTGTGAACAGCTGGCTGATACCTACAGCAGCCTTCTTACCTACAGCAAGGATGATGTGCTTCAGCAGAACCGCATAACCTGTGTAAACAGGCAGAGTCTGGGAGAAAAGAAAGAAATTGCAGTTCCGGATACCTGGGGAGAGCTTCTTTATACAAAAGAACCCCAGCGGCTGGTAAAAGAGGTTGAAAAATTTCTGGTACCTCTGGCAAGACTGGGGCATTTAAGCGAGCAGAATTTCCGTATTTTCCAGCAGGATATGCTCCAGCTGTTTTTTACATATATGGAAAAAAAGGAAATGCGGGCCCATGAGCTTTACGATAATCATGAGATATACCGCCTCTATAAGATTGCAATCCTGTCCATTGACGGAATGTGCCGGTGGGTGTCCAAATGCACGGAATATATTACAGGACAGAACAGCCTGAAGGAAGGGACCCATGGAGCAGAGGTGGTGAGAAGAGTAAAGGAGTATATCCGTTCTAATCTTAAAAATGACATTACCATGGAGCAGATTGCGGATTTAACTCACTTAAATCCCGATTATACCACCAGAATTTTCCGAAACATAACAGGAATGACGATTCGGGGATACCTGATTAAAAAGAGAATGGAGCGGGCAAAAACACTGCTGCAGACGACGGGGCTTTCTGTCAGCGAGGTGGCAATGGAATCGGGATATGATAATTTTTCCTATTTTATCCGTGTATTCCGGCAGTATTTCGGAGTGACGCCCAAACAGTTCCGCAGAGAAAGCGAACAAAGACGTAACCAGAAACTGGAAATGGAATATTCGGAAAAATGATATTAATATACGGAAAAGTGCTGTTTTTTTATCTTATAAGGAAAAAACAGCACTTTTTTTACGATGGATTTACACATGAAGTCGAAAAAATGATAAAAAGTGTCGCAAGAATGAAAGCCAGAAACAGGGACACTTATATATAATACGAGTAGAACAAACAAAACGCTGTATAGTTGGGAGATGGATATGAAAGTCAGTCTGATCGTAAGCGATATTGACGGAACGCTCCTGCCGGCAGGCTGCAGACAGGATGGAACAGAGCCGGACGGCCCCGGAGTTTCAGACGGGATTAGGCATCTTGGCACCATGATCCAAAAGCTGGAGCTTCCGTTTACATTGGCAAGCGGCCGTCCGTTGGACATGATGGAGCTTCTGGGAGAGCACCTCGGGATTACACTTCCCATGGTGGCCTGCAACGGGGCTGCGGCAGGAGGGAAGAAAGGGCTTCTTTGGAGTGACCATCTGAATACAGATCAGGTAAGAACCGCTATTGAATGTGCCGATCATCTGAATATGGCGATTATTGCCACAGATGGATCGGATGAGGTGGTCTACCGGCAGAATGATTATACCAGAAGCCGCAGCAGGAACGGCTCATGGACAAAAACCTGGCGTCCTGCCTGTGAGGAGGACTGGCAGAACTGGAGGATACAAAAGCTCCTGATCATTGACCCTGCGTCTCCGGGTAAAGTAGATGAGGTAATCTGCGAGCTGAACAGGAACCGGAAGCAGGAGGAGCTGTCGATCCTGCGCTATGATGACCGGGGGATAGAGGTCATGCCGGGAGAGTGCACAAAAGGAATGGGGGTAAAACGGCTGGCGCAGAGTCTTGGGATCCCCATGGATGAGGTCATGGTGCTGGGAGATAATAAAAATGACATCGATATGTTTAGGGCAGCAGGACTGGGAGCTGCCGTAGGAAACGCTGTTTCTGCATTAAAAGAAGAAGCTGATTATGTCAGCCATGAAAAATGGGTCTACGGTGTTATAGAAGCACTGGAAGCTTTAAATCTACCGCAGCGGTGCCATGGGGCTTTAGAATGCAAAGGATCAGAAAGAGGTAAGGGACAATGAAAGGAAAGCGAACATCATTAAAAAAGGTACTGGAACCGTACTGCTGGCTTTTGCCGGCATTTGTGCTGTTTATCCCTTTTACGTTTCTCCCGTTTCTTCAGACAGTCTACAAGAGCTTTTTTATTGTAGATTCCATGGGAACGCTGAAGCGTTTTGTGGGATTTGAGAATTATCTGTATATATTGAAGGATGAAACCTTTGTGAAAGCAGTGATCAATACACTGGTTTATGTTATTTTAACGGTGCCTGTTTCAAAAATACTGGGAATGCTTCTGGCACTTTTGGCGAATAAGCGCAGAAAGACATCCTTCCTTTATGAGACCTCATTCGCCCTGCCTATGGCAATGGCGGTATCCGTGACAGCCATGATTTTCCAGCTTCTTTATGTTCCGTCCCTGGGCTTTATCAACGGCGTAACAGGGCTTAAGATCAACTGGCTGACAGATCCAAAGTACGCCATGATTGCCATTGCAGTTATCCAGATCTGGCTGTCTACAGGTTATGCGTTTATCTTTATGCTGGCCGCAGTGAGAAGCGTGCCGAAGGATATGATTGAAAGCGCATCCATAGACGGTGCGGGCCCGTTTCGTCAGCTGTTTCAGATTTATCTTCCTTTGACAACGCCTACCATGTTTTATCTTATTATAACAGACATTTCCTACAGTATGATGATGATGAGTCTTGTAAGCGTTCTTACAGACGGGGGACCTAAAAACGCAACGATCACAATTATGTACTATATTTTTAAACAGATCGGCGCAGCCGGCAACTATACCAATGCTAATCCGGCGGCGATCATTGCATTTATAATGACTCTGGCAGCTACGCTTTTAGGATTTTTATGGGAAAAGAAAGGAGTGCATTACTCATGATGGCAAAACGTGATAAATGGGGTGTTTTCATGCAGGTTTTGTGTCTGGGACTGGCCTTTTTCATGCTGTTTCCCATTCTCTATGCAGTTTCGGTTTCACTGATGGAGCAAAAGGCAGTGCTGGCTTCTCCGCTTCATTTCCTTCCTCCTAAGGTAACTTTTGACAATTATGTGACTGCATTTACAAGGACTATCCTTCCAAGATATATGGTAAATTCCTTTGTGGTTGCTGTGATCTGCAGTGTGAGCCGCGTACTGGTAGCCTGCATGTCCGCCTTTGCCTTTTCTTTTATGGAATTTAAGGGAAAGAAGCTGCTGTTCTTTTTGACTCTCAGCACCATGATGATCCCGCCGGATGTACTGATCGTTGCCAATTTCACCACAGTAAGCCGTTTACGGCTGGTGAACACATATATGGGAATCTGTGTGGTTTATCTTGTGTCTGCGGCTAATATCTTTATGCTGCGGCAGCATTTTCTGGGATTTTCCAAAAGCTTAAAGGAAGCAGCTGCTATTGACGGCTGCGGGAATTTGCGGTTTTTCTTCAGTATCCTGATGCCTACCAGCCGTCCGGTTGTAACTACCGTATTCCTGTCCTCTTTTGTAAATGTCTGGAACCAGTATGTGTGGCCCATGCTCGTAACGAATAAAAATGAGCTGAGAACCATACAGGTAGGAATTACCATGTTAAAGGACAGGGAATCTGCTGTATTTGGGCCGGTGATGGCCGGAGTTGTAGTGGCTCTGGTTCCGACTGTGCTGCTCTTTATCGTATTTCAGAAACAGATCGTGGCGGGCATGATGTCCGGCGCGGTAAAAGAATAATTGAAAGAAAGGGAATAAAACAATGAAAATGAAAGCATTTATGCCGATTGCGGCAGCAGCAATGATTACAATGGGGCTTACTGCCTGTCAGGGTGCTTCTGGCGGGAACAGCGGGGCTGCTTCACAGGAACAGGAAGCTGGTTCCGGCATGACAGAGATCACATTCTGGCACTCCATGGACAGCGTGTTTGGAGAGATTACCCAGAAGCAGGTGGATCAGTTCAATGAAACCATCGGAAAAGAAAAAAATATCCATGTAACGCCTGTATTCCAGAACTGGCCCGGCACAGATGCCCTCATGGCCGCCATGCCTGCGGACGATATCGAAAATATGCCGGATGTGATCCAGCTTTACAGCGAGAGCGTAAACCTTATTCGGGATTACAAGCGTACCGTATGGACAGAAGACATGCTTACAACAGAGGGAACAATGAAAAAAGAGGATCTGATGCCGGGAGCGGTTGAGGAATACTCCATCGGAGGCAGGATGATCGGAATGCCGTGGACTACGTCAGCCCTGCTTTTATATTACAATCAGGATTATCTGGATCAGGCCGGTGTGGCTGTGCCCGCAACGATCGCAGAGATGGCGGATGCCCTTCCGGTGCTGGTGGAAAAAACGGGCGCAGAGTATGGCTTAAATGTGCGTGTAAACCAGTATGAGCTGGAAAACTGGATTGAGACTCAGGGGGCGTCCGGCAGTGAATTCGGAAATAACAAAAATGGACACGAAGGCTATATGACAGAGCTTTCCTGCGTATCCAACGGTACGCTGGACAAGTTTTTAACGGAGTGGGAAAAGGTTGTAAACAGCGGCGCCTACAAGCCATCTAAGGATTCCATCAATGAGGAATTTGCAGCGGGTATGCACGCAATGGTTATTATGACCAGCTCCCGTATCCCGACCATCAGCGAGCTGGTGGGAGACAGCTTTAATTGGGGAGTTGCGGCAATTCCTGCCGTATCTGCAGACGATATCGGTGGTGCATATCCCAGTGGCTCCGGCCTGTTTATGATGGATCGTGATGACGAGGCAAAGAAAGTGGCTGCATGGGAATTTGTACAGTATATGGCATCCCCTGAGGCTCAGGCAATGTGGCTTGAGGGAACCGGTTATACGCCTGTCAATGTAAAGTCTCAGGAGCTGGAATCCTATCAGACAGCAGTAGAGGCAGAGTCCAGGCTTCAGGTTCCCTATGATGTGCTGATGCAGTCTGGAATCTCTGTGATTCCGGCCTTTATCCCCAATAACAGCACCATTGATACGGTGATTAAGGATGCAATGCTTTCCTTCGGTGATGGAACAGCAACGAAAGAGGAAACCTTCAACGCCATCAAGGACGGCTGTGCGAAGGCGCTTGAGGATTATTACAGAGCCAACCCTATTGAGTAAGGGAAATGAGTAAGAAGACAGGAAAGGAAGCTGTAAGTGAAACGAGTAATCATTGACTGTGATCCCAGTGCGGATGATGCGCTGGCGCTGATGCTTGCGGCAGCATCTGCAGAGCTTTCGCTGGAAGCGGTGACCGCTGTTTCCGGCGTCTGCGAGGTCGTCCAGAGCGCCCGGAATGCTTTAAACATACTGGAGCTGTGCGGCAGGTCCGATGTATCAGTGGCTGCCGGAGCCAGCCAGCCATTAAAGCGCAGGCTGGAATTTGACGGAAAATACTGCGGCTGTGATGGACTTTCGGAGACGGGGCTTGTCCCCGCCTCTTCCTGTTTGTCAAGACTGCCTGCCGTGGAGCTGATCCACAGGAAACTGGAGGAGCATCCGGGAGAGATTTATATAATATCCATTGCTCCCATGACGAATCTGGCAGAACTTTTGATGAAATACCCTGAGAGCAGAGGGCAGATTGCAGGAATCTATACCATAAACGGCTCTTACGGCGTAGCGCCGGACAAGAGCAGCTGGAATCCCAGGCCCAGCTGGAATGTGCGCACAGACCCGGAGGCGGCAAAATATGTGATTGAATCCGGGATCCCAGTTACAGCGCTGGGACTGGATGTAACGATGAGACTGGAAAATGCCATGGCAGAGCGCCTGATGGCAGAGGGGAATAAAAACGGATGGGCCTTTCAGTTTCTTGAACGGGCTGTGGCCTTTAACCTGAAAAGAGGACTTGAGCCCTACAGCCTTTTAGTAGACGCCATGGCAGTAGCAGCGGCTGTGCGGCCGGAAATTGCAGAGTATATCCATGGAAAGGCTGCTGTATCAGATCAGGACGGTCTGATGTGCGGTCAGACGCTGTTTGGGGCAAAAGGATATGCGGATCAATGGAACTCCGATGTATGGGCAGCGTACTGCTTTGATTTTGACATCTATATTGACTTGTTCCTAGAAAGGGTATTTTCATGAAATTATCAACCTCCAGCAATATTGTATTTGACCGGCCAGAGGGGCCATTTTTCCATATGGACCGCATGATGCGCTATGCAAAGGAGGCGGGCTTTGATACACTGGATATCAGCTTTTACGACTGGGCTCTTCCCGGTTCTCCGTTCCTTACCGACGAATGGAAAAAATGGATTGATCAGGTGGCAGAGGAAAAAGAGCGCCTGGGGATGCGGTTTGGACAGAGCCATGCTTATACTTATAATTTCCTTTCTCCGGCTCTTACGCCGGAAGAGAGAAAGCACCATGAAGAGCTGACCCTGCGCTCCATTGAATGCTGTTATATACTGGGTTCCAGACTCTGTGTGACTCATCCGGATACTGTGTACGATTCCCCACGTCCAATGGCAGTATCAGAGGAGAAGAATGCAGAATATTTCCGGAAACTTTTGGATAAAACAGCCCGGTTTGACATGGCGTTTGCAGTTGAAAATATGTGCGACATTACTATTGCCCCCAAGCGGAAATTCGGCGCTTATCCGGAGGAACTGGTAAATCTGGCAAAGCGCGTGGGCGACAGCCGGTTTGGAATCTGCTGGGATTTTGAACATGGGGACATCATGCAGCAGAATCAGAGAGATGCATTAAGGCTGATCGGCAGCTATCTGTACGCGACCCATGTATCGGATACCCACAGCGCCACAGACCCGGATCTGATGCACGTTCTGCCTCTTATGGGAACGGTTGACTGGAAAGAGGCGGTACAGACCCTGAGGGAAATTGGATATAAGGGATATTTCAGCTTTGAGGTTAATAATTATGGAAGATATTTCCCAGAATGCCTTCTGCCGGAGGCGCTCAGGCTGATGTACCATGTGGGAGAATATCTGCTTTCCCAGACGGTTTAAAGAAATTGGGAGTACGTCCTGAGAGATGCTTATCTCGTTCAGGGCGTATTTTTGTTATGGAAAATATTTTGAATTTCCGCATGTTGCACTGTGTCCGGGCGTCTGGTGTTCAGGACTCCGGTTTCCGGCCATAAGAAAACCTAAGAGTCTGAAATTTTCTAAAAACAAAAGCCATATCAAAAACTCGCTGCGCTCAGACAGGTTTGATATGACTTTTAACGAAAAATTTAATTCTCCAAGGTTTTCTAATGGCCTTCAAAGTCGTCCTGAACACCAGATGCCAGAGCGCACTGCAACATGCGGAAACTCAAAGAAAATGTCTCTTGAAAAACCGGCATCATATGCCGTATACTGAAATGGACTGAAATATAAGGAATGAGGAGCGTTTTATATGCCAAAGATAAAAAGGGAGACAAAAACGGCCCGCAGCCAGCGGGTTGCTCATATACTGGAAGCCTTAGACCGGGAATACGGCACGGAGCTGATCTGTTATCTGAACCATGAAACACCGTGGCAGCTGCTGATCGCCGTGATTTTAAGTGCCCAGTGCACAGATGCCAGGGTAAATATCGTAACAGCCGGCCTGTTTCAGAAGTACCCTTCTCTGGAGGCCTTTGCCGCAGCGGATGTAAAAGAGATGGAGCAGGATATCCATTCCATCGGGTTTTACCATAATAAGGCAAAGAATATCATTCTCTGCGCCAGAGATTTGCTGGAACGGTTTTCAGGAGAGGTACCGGAGTCGTTGGAGGATCTGACCTCCCTTGCAGGCGTGGGAAGGAAAACAGCTAATGTGATCCGGGGCAATGTTTATCATGTGCCGAGCATTGTGGTGGATACCCATGTAAAGCGGATTTCCCGAAAGCTTGGCCTGACCTTGGAGGAGGAGCC
Source organism: Clostridium sp. AT4 (assembly GCF_001517625.2). GTDB lineage: Bacteria > Bacillota > Clostridia > Lachnospirales > Lachnospiraceae > Enterocloster. The sequence goes on from NZ_LN999828.1 coordinate 178,438, forward strand.
GGAAAAGGTAGAGTATGATCTGATGAAGGTGCTGCCAAAGGACCACTGGATTCTGTGGAATATCCATATTATTACACTGGGAAGAACTGTCTGTACGGCCAGAAAACCCAAATGCGGGGAATGCTTTTTAAAGGAATACTGCCCGTCCTGCGAAGAGCCGGTGGTTTTTGACGGGGGTAAGGCGCGATGATGACTTCTTATATTGCCCTTGATCTGGAGACGACTGGCCTGGAATCAAAGACGGAAAAAATTACAGAGGCAGCGGCCTTAAAGGTGATTGACGGAACGGTGCGGGAGCGGTTTGTGACGCTGATCAATCCTGGAAGGCCTATTTCAGAGAAAATTACGCAGCTTACGGGAATTACAGATGAGATGGTACGGACAGCGCCTCTCATGGAAAATGTGATTGGAGAGCTTTTGGCCTTTTGTGAAGGTCTTCCGCTTTTGGGCCACAATATCCTCTTTGATTACCGATTTTTAAAGCAGGCAGCAGTAAACAGCCGTCTGGAATGTGAGTTTGAGGCGGTCGATACCCTGACGCTGTGCCGTCATCTGATGCCGTCGGATGAGAAAAAGAATTTATCCGCTTCCTGTACCTGGTTTCAGATTCCCCAGTCTGCTGCTCATCGGGCAGAAGCGGATGCAGAATCAGCCCACCTGCTTTATGAAAAGCTTAAGGCCCTTTATGGGAAGGAACGGGAGGAGCTTTTTGTTCCATGTCCGCTGATCCACAAGGCAAAACGGGAACAGCCCGCTACAAAAAGGCAAAAAGAATACTTGCAGGATTTGATAAAATGTCATAGAATAGACATAACTCTGCAGATAGATGCCTTAAGCAGAAGCGAGGCGTCCAGGCTGATCGACCAGATTATCCTGCAGCGGGGAAGACTTACGGAGCATTCTCTGTCTTCCCGATATAACGGTTTTGCTGGCGGTTCCGGTAAGAGGAAGGGACCGCAGGATTAAAAGAGGTGAAAAAATGCTGAACATGAGAGACCATAAGACAAAGAAGATCATTTCAACCATTATTGTTGTGATCCTGGTACTGGCTATGATCGTACCGATGGCTTTAAGTGCACTGATGTATTAAAGGATCTGTGATACGGGCCAAAATGCCGGAAAAATGGCTTCCGGAATGAAAAGGATATGTGAGAATGAAAAATAAAATGTGGAAAACAGCCCTGACTGTCCTGGCGGCAGCCGGGGCAGTGTGGGCCTTCCCTGGTACAGCCATGGCGGCTCCTGTACTTCCCGACGGGATTCGTGTACAGGGGCAGGATCTGGCAGGAAAAACCTGTGGGGAGGCCCGTGATGTAATAGAGACTTATGAGGAGGAATTGGGAAACTGTCCGGTTATCCTGACCCTGGACGGACAGGAGAAGGAGACCACGGCAAAGGAGCTGGGACTTTACTGGAGCAATGAGAACCAGATTGAGGAAACGCTTAAGGAGTACGCCGGAGGCAGCCTGATCCGCCAGTATATGGTAAAGAAAGATCTTGCTCGGGCTCCGGTAGAGCTTGCGGTTGAAACAGCAGTAGATCCTGAGAAGGTAACAGCTTTTGTGGATACCCACAGCCAGGATATCCTGACGCAGCCTCAGAATGCCTCCATACGCCGGGAAAACGGCGCTTTTGTGATTACAGAGGCAGTTTCCGGCCGCGCGGTTGATACGGAAGCTACGGTTCAGGCGCTGAATGAGGCGCTGGCTAGACAGCAGGAGGGAACAGTCCGGGCGGACGCGGTGATCACGGAGCAGGAGCCGGAGATCACATCGGAGGAACTGGCGTCCATCCAGGATGTGCTTGGCACCTGTACCACAGACTTTTCCAGCAGCGGAGCAGCCCGTTCCACCAATCTTTCCGTGGGAGCGGCCAAGATCAACGGCAGGGTAATGATGCCCGGAGAAGTGCTTTCTGGCTATGAGTGCCTGCAGCCCTTTACAACTTCCAATGGATACAAGACTGCAGCCGCATATGAAAACGGCAAGGTGGTAGACAGTATCGGAGGAGGCGTCTGCCAGATCGCGACCACGTTGTACGGCGCGTCTCTGGAAGCAGAGGTGGAAATTGTTCAGAGGCAGAACCATTCCATGATCGTTACCTATGTGGAGCCTTCCATGGATGCAGCCATTGCGGGAACCTATAAGGATATTAAAATTAAAAATAATTACAGTACTCCCATCTACGTAGAAGCCTATACTTCCGGGAAAAAGCTGACCTTTACCCTCTATGGAAAGGAAACGCGGCCGGAGGGACGAAAGGTGGAGTATATCTCAGAAACCATAGGTACTACCAGTCCCGGTGAACCTCAGCTGATCGTTGACAATACTCTGGCTCCCGGAGCGAAGGTTCGGGTGCAGTCTTCCCATACCGGACTGCGATCCCGGTTGTGGAAGGTGGTTACGGTAGACGGTGTGGAGACGGAGCGCACGCTGTTAAATAAAGATACCTATAATGCTTCAAAGGCAATCTACCGTGTGGGTCCGGAAGCGCCGGTCAATGCGCCTGTGCAGACCGATCCCGCAGGAGGACAGACTGCCGGAGCAGGGGAAAATACTTCTCCTGAATCACCCGGTGCAGAAAATGTGGCAGGTGGCCCCGGAATGCCGGGAGAAAGCGGAACTGTCCCGGGAGGCGGCCCGGGAGCACCAGCAGGCGGCACAAGCGGCAGCGGGGCGGGCCGGCTCTTATACACCACTTGGAGGGGATAAGAGGCAGGGAAGAATCCCCAAGGCCCAAGGCAGGATCAGAGGGGGAAGAAGGAGGATGTTTCCGGGAAAATTTGGGACAAAAAGGCGGCCTCAGGCGGTCCGGGAGCACCGGCAGGGGGCGGTCCGGGGGCACTGGAGGGTGCAGGAGGAAGCAGCGGAGCAGTTTCCGGTGGAGGCCCCGGAGCATCGCCAGAGGCCGGAGGCAGCGCAGCAGCTCCGGGAAGCGTCCTGGGAGTTCCCGCCCCATCAGGGGAGGTGGCTCAATGAGAACAGCAGGGCAGGGGCCGGGCGGTTTTGAAAAGCGGGACGGCCATATAAATCCGGGACAGGAGCTGATTTTTGCAGGTTCTGCCGGTCTGGCAGGAGCCAGACGCATCCTGGAAGCAAAAAAGGAAATAATTTCCAGGCGATTTGCTCCCTCATTTTTAAGAGAACTGAAAGAAGAGGAATATTCGGTAAAAAGCTGGCTGGATCAGGCGACAGCGGAAAAAAACAGTCCGGTTACAGCCTGGGAGTTTGCAGGGGAAGGCGGCGTACTGGCAGCACTCTGGAATTTTTCAGGCATCTACTGCACAGGACTGGACGTGGATCTGCGCCTTTTCCCTGTCCATCAGGCGGCAATCGAAATCTGTGAGCTGTTTGAATTAAATCCCTACCGGCTTTACAGTGAAAACTGTGTGCTCCTTGCGGCAGACAGCGGCAGCCGCCTGGTGCGGGAATTAAAGAAGGCGGGGATTCCGGCGGCAGTGATCGGATGGGCGGAAAAAGGCATTGCAAGAAAGCTCCGCCACGGTGAGGAAGCAGCCGGATATCTGGAGCGTCCCCAGCCGGATGAGCTTTTAAAGCTGGGACTGTAATATATGCCCTCAGGGGATTTTTTTAGCAGAATGGAGGATGGTTATGAGAGAAAAAATTCTTGCGGTGATTGAAAAAAACAGCAGGATCGATATAAAGGATCTGGCGGTTTTACTGGGCGAAAGTGAGATTGCAGTGGCAAATGAGATTGCAGATATGGAAAAAGAGCATATTATCTGCGGTTATCATACCCTGATCAACTGGGATAATACCAGTGAGGAAAAGGTAGTTGCGCTGATCGAGGTAAAGGTAACGCCTCAGCGGGGCATGGGCTTTGACAAGATCGCAGAGCGCATTTACCAGTACAGCGAGGTAAACGCTGTGTATCTGATGAGCGGTTCCTTTGATTTTACCGTATTTATCGAAGGAAAGACCATGCGCCAGGTAGCACAGTTCGTTTCCGACAAGCTGGCTCCCATGGAGGCTGTTTTAAGCACAGCTACACATTTTGTACTGAAAAAATATAAGGATCACGGCACTATTATCAGCGAGCCGGTCCAGGATGAAAGGATGCTGATTACCCCATGAGAAATCCCTTATCAGATAAGATCGTAAGTATCCCTCCTTCTGGGATCCGGAAATTCTTTGATATTGTAAACGAGATGGAGGGAGCCATTTCTCTGGGCGTAGGCGAGCCTGATTTTGACACACCCTGGCATATCAGGGAGGAGGGCATCTATTCTCTGGAGAAAGGACGTACTTTTTATACCTCTAATGCAGGCCTTAAGTCCTTAAAGGACGAGATCAGCCGTTATTTAAGCCGCCGTTTTGATGTAAGCTATGATTCAGACAAAGAGATCATGGTTACGGTAGGCGGCAGCGAAGCCATTGATGCAGCCATGCGTGCCATGTTGAATCCCGGGGATGAAGTCCTGATTCCCCAGCCCAGCTATGTTTCCTATGTGCCCTGTGCCGTGCTGGCGGACGGTGTGCCGGTGGTGATTGAACTGGAGGAAAAGGATCATTTTAAACTGACCCCTGAGAAACTTCTGGAAAAGATTACCGATAAAACGAAAATCCTGGTTCTTCCATTTCCAAATAATCCCACTGGAGCGATCATGGAGCGTCATGAGCTGGAAGAGATTGCTAAGATTGTGGTGGAAAAGGATATTTTTGTAATTTCAGACGAAATCTATTCCGAGCTTACATATACAGATAATCACGTTACCATCGCTTCCTTCCCCGGAATGAAGGAAAGAACGGTATTGATCAACGGCTTTTCCAAATCCTATGCCATGACAGGCTGGCGTCTGGGATATGCGGCGGCTCCGGAGATTATTTTAAAGCAGATGTTAAAGATCCATCAGTATGCCATCATGTGTGCTCCCACTACCAGCCAGTATGCGGCGGTCGCTGCCCTTCGGGACGGGGATAATGATGTGGAAATGATGCGTGAATCTTATAACCAGCGCCGCCGGTACCTCTTAAATGCATTTAAGGAAATGGGGATCGACTGTTTTGAGCCGTTGGGCGCCTTTTACACCTTCCCCAATATCAGCCGATTTGGTATGACCTCTGAGGAATTTGCCACAGCGCTGTTAAAAGAGGAAAAGGTAGCTGTGGTGCCGGGAACGGCCTTTGGAGCGTGCGGAGAAGGGTTTGTGCGTATTTCCTATGCGTACTCCCTTAAGAGCTTAAAAGAGGCCTTAGGCCGCATTGAGCGCTTTGTAAAGAACCATGACGGAAAGGCGTGACAGCTATGATGAATATTGTACTTTTAGAACCGGAAATGCCTTCTAATACAGGCAACATCGGCCGCACCTGCGTTGCAACCAATACAAGGCTCCATCTGATCGAGCCTTTGGGCTTTAAGCTCAATGAAAAGGCCTTAAAACGGGCCGGACTGGATTACTGGGATAAGCTGGATGTAAGCGTATACAGCGATTACCAGGATTTTCTTGAAAAAAATCCACAGGCTGCAGGCAATATGTATTTTGCCACAACCAAGGCCCATAAGGTTTATTCTGACGTAAGCTACAGCCCGGACTGTTATCTGATGTTCGGCAAAGAAAGCGCCGGTATTCCTGAGGAAATCCTGGTGGAAAATGAGGAGCATTGCATCCGCATCCCCATGTGGGGCGATATCCGCTCCTTAAACCTCTCCAATTCTGCCGCCATTGTGCTTTATGAGGCCCTGCGCCAGAATGGATTTGAAAAGATGGAGCTGGCGGGAGAGCTGCATCATCTGCAGTGGAAGGACGGGCAGCCATAAATCCATTTAGAATGGAAAGTCATATCCTGCGTTTTTCTGACATACCTTAGAGTGTGCCTGAGTGATAAAGCTCAGACATACTCTTTTTTTCTGTAACTGAAAAAGCAGTAAAACAGGCAAAAGAACGGAGGGGTAGGATGATCGACAGATATTTGGAAGCGCTGGAACAATATGAAATGGAAATCATATCTGTGAGAAAGGGAAGGGGGGCCTGGATCTGCGAGACGGATCAGGGGCTTAAGCTTTTACGGGAATACAGGGGGACTGTGAGAAGACTGGAAATAGAAGACCAGATTCTGGGAATGATAGATACCCGTACAAGCCTGCGGACAGACCGGTACGAGAGAAACCGGGAAGGCGGGCTCGTGACTATGGCGGGAGACGGAACACGCTACATATTAAAGGAGTGGTTTTCCGACCGGGAATGTAATATAAGAGACAGCTATGAGGTCCGTCAGTCCATTGCCCGCCTTGCCATGCTCCATGCCCAGCTGGCCCGGATTCCCTTTCAGGAGGAATGGCGCATGGGTTCGGTCTGCAGGGAACAGGCAGGTCCGGAGATGAACCGCCATATCAGGGAAATGCAGAAGGCCAGAAGCTTTATCCGCAGAAAACGGGGAAAGACGGAATTTGAGCTTTGCGTCATTGGAAATTATGACGGCTTTTATGAGCAGGCAAAAGAAGCGGCGGATGAGATGATGAGGCTCTGGGAAAGAAACGGAGCGGCTGCCGGACAGCATATAACAGAGGAGGATGGACAGTTGATGGCAGCAGAGCTGTCCGCAGAGTCTGTTTCAGGCCTTTCTCTCTGCCATGGGGACTTAGACCAGCATCATGTGCTCATGGGGCGGGGATATACGGCCATTGTGGAGTATAACCGGATGCATCTGGGAATCCAGGCGTCGGATCTTTACCGCCTGATGAGAAAAGCTCTGGAAAAGCATGGCTGGGATACAGAGCTTGGCCTGTCCATGCTGGATTCCTACCAGCGGGTGCGCCCTATGGACCGGAGGGAGCGAAAGAGTCTGGCCTGTATGTTCCTCTTTCCGGAAAAATACTGGAAGCAGCTGAATTTCTATTATAATACAAACAAGGCCTGGATTCCGGCTAAAAGCACGGATAAGCTCAAAAGCCTGGAGGATCAGGAGCCGGCCCGCCGCCGGTTTATCCGCCGACTGATGGCAGAGTGCGGGTAAGTCCTGAAAATGGTGTGGAAAGCCGGGAAAAATGCAAAAACTCAGCCACATTCCCTCTTGCAATACAAAAAATTCTATGCTATACTGATTAAGCTGTCCTGAATATGGAGAGCAGTTTTAGCGCCTGCGTGAGTCAGGAACTTGCGGTAAGGGCGTGTATAACTTAAAAGATGCTGATATCTGTGCGTTCTGGTGACGGCCCCGGCCGGCTGCCTGCAGTGTACAGAGGCAGATTGGCATACAAGGCCGCGGTCGGAAACCGCAAATAATCAGAGAGGTGAATGAAAATGAGAGAAGGAATCCATCCAAATTACTACCAGGCAAAGGTAGTTTGCAACTGTGGCAACGAGTTCGTAACAGGCTCCACAAAGCAGGACATCCACGTTGAGGTTTGCTCCAAGTGCCATTCTTTCTATACTGGCCAGCAGAAGGCTGCTGCTGCCCGTGGACGTATTGACAAGTTCAATCGTAAGTATGGCATTGACGCCCAGTAATAAGCGAGAAAAAATCAAGGGGTTGAGCCTGAGAGATCAGGCTCAGCCCTTTTGTGTTCTTTTGGCAAAACACAGCCGCAGCTTGCTGCGGCAGGGAGAGGAAATGATACAATGAAATATTCTGGAATCGGCGGTCAGGCGGTGATCGAGGGCATCATGATGCAGAACGGTGACGATTACGCCATTGCAGTCCGAAAGCCTGACGGAGAGATTGAGGTAAAAAGAGATCGGTATGTGAGTCTTACGGAGAAATACCCCATCCTGGGCCTTCCTTTTATCCGCGGCGTTTTCAAATTTGCAGACTCTATGGTGGTGGGGATGCGTGCTTTAACCTGGTCCTGCAGCTTTTTTGAGGATGATGAGGATGCTCAGCCGGGAAAGTTTGAGCAGTGGCTGGACCGGGTATTCGGTGAAAAGCTGGAAAGTATTCTTATGACGGTTGTCATGATTTTTTCTTTTATTATGGCAATCGGCATTTTCATGCTGCTTCCCCTTGGGATCGCCCGTATCTGTAAGCCTTTTATCTCTTCGGAAACGGCGATGGCGGTTCTTGAGGGCGTGATCCGCATTGTGATTTTTATTATCTATATTAAACTGGTATCCCGTATGGAGGATATCCGCCGTACCTTTATGTACCACGGTTCGGAGCATAAATGCATCAACTGTCTTGAGCATGGACTGGCTTTAAATGTAGCCAATGTCCGGGGCAGCTCCAAGGAGCACAAGCGCTGCGGAACCAGTTTTATCATGATTGTAATGATCATAAGTATCCTGTTTTTTATGGTGATTCGTACGGATACAGTCTGGCTGCGCTTTTTAAGCCGGATCGTGCTGATACCGGTGATCGCAGGCGTGTCCTATGAGTTTCTCCGATTTGCAGGCCGCCATGACAGTAAGCTTGTAAACCTTTTGAGCCGTCCCGGCATGTGGATGCAGGGTCTGACCACCACAGAGCCGGATGACTCCATGATCGAAGTGGCGATCGCGGCAGTGGAAGAGGTTTTTGACTGGAAAGCGTACCTGGATGAAAACTTCCCAGGCTGGAAGGAAACAGAATGAGTGCGGAGAGAGTATGGGAAGAGACGACCTTAGGACAGCTTTATGAGTCCGGGAGGAAAAAACTGGAAGAGTCCGGAGTGCCGGACGCTGCGCTGGATGCCAGACTTTTGCTGCTGGAGGCGTTTGATCTGAATTTTGCCTCTTTTCTCACCAGAAGAGACCAGCCTCTTTTTAAACAGGCCATTGGTGGAGAAGAGGAAATTTACAGGCTAAAACAGGCGGCAGAACAGTATGAACAGGCGGTTCTTGCAAGAGCAGAGAGGATTCCCCTGCAACATTTGACTGGCTGCCAGTGCTTTATGGGACTGGAATTTAAGGTAAATGAATGGGTGCTTATTCCCAGACAGGATACGGAAACACTGGTGGAGCGTGTTTTGGAGGAAAACAGAGATAAAAACAGCGCCATACTGGATGTGTGCACCGGCTCCGGCTGTATTGCTATAAGCCTTGTAAAACTGGGGGAATACCGCTCAGTGACCGCTCTTGATATCTCTAAGGAAGCGCTCAAGGTGGCAGAGGCTAACAGGGAAAGGATCCTGGGAGAAGAAAAGGAGCGGCTCCGGCTGATAAAAAGCGATATGTTTGAAGGGCTGGAACCCAAAGCGCAGTTTGACGTTATTGTGTCCAATCCGCCCTATATCCCCTCAGAGGTCATAGAAGGACTGGAACCTGAGGTGCGGGATCATGAGCCGCGGCTGGCTCTGGACGGGGAAGCGGACGGGCTGAAATTTTACCGGATTCTGGCAGAACGTTCCATGGCATATTTAAAGCCCGGAGGGAAGATCTATATGGAGATAGGCTTTGACCAGGGGAAGGACGTTTCAGAGCTTTTTGAACAGGCCGGTTTTGAGGGCCTTAAGGTGATAAAGGATATGGCCGGGCTGGACCGGGTGGTGCAGGCTAAAAGGCCGTGATGATAGGAGAGAGAAGATTATGTTTGATAAACTGGATGATATACTGATCCATTACGAAGAACTGATGCTGATGCTGGGGGATCCTGATGTGACTCAGGATACAAAGCGTTTTACCAGACTGATGAAGGAGCAGGCGGATCTGGCTCCCATCGTAGAGGCATATAAGCAGTATAAGCAGGCGAAACAGGATGTGGAAGACAGCCTTGCAATGCTGGAAGAGGAGAGTGATGAAGATCTTCGGGAAATGGCGAAGGAAGAACTGTCTGACGCAAAGAAGCGCATCGAGGAGCTGGAGCATGAATTGAAGATCCTCCTTCTTCCCAAGGACCCAAATGATGAAAAGAACATCATTCTGGAGATCCGTGCAGGTGCAGGCGGAGACGAGGCAGCCTTGTTTGCTGCCGAGCTGTACCGGATGTATTCCAATTATGCGGACAGCCAGCGCTGGAAGGTGGAGATCGTAAGCTTAAATGAAAACGGGATCGGTGGCTTTAAGGAAGTGGTAGCCATGGTTACGGGAAAGGGCGCATACTCCAAGCTGAAATACGAGAGCGGCGTGCACAGGGTACAGCGTGTGCCTGAGACAGAGTCCGGCGGACGAATCCATACTTCCACAGCGACGGTAGCCGTGATGCCTGAGGCTGAGGATGTAGACGTACAGATCGATATGAATGACTGCCGCATCGACGTAATGCGTGCCTCCGGAAACGGCGGGCAGTGTGTAAATACCACAGACTCTGCCGTGCGTCTTACCCATATTCCCACAGGAATCGTAATCTACAGCCAGACGGAGAAATCCCAGCTTCAGAATAAGGAAAAGGCCTTCCGCCTCCTGCGCTCCAAGCTCTATGATATTGAGCTTGAGAAAAAGCAGAATGCAGAGGCAGCAGAGCGCCGCAGCCAGATCGGTACCGGCGACCGTTCGGAGAAAATCCGTACCTACAATTTCCCACAGGGCCGTGTGACGGATCACCGGATCAATCTGACCCTTTATAAGCTGGATAAGATTTTAAACGGAGATATCCAGGAGATCCTGGATGCCTGCATTGCAGCAGATCAGGCAGCAAAGCTGGCTAAGATGAATGAGAACTGAATAGTTACAACTAAATAAAGAATACGGAACGAACGAATACGAAAGGGCTGGCGCAGAGCTGTGTGGAGATCACCACATAGCTGCGCCAGCCGTCTTTTATGTTATGGAAGAAAAAATATCGGTCAGATCAGTCCGGCCATTGCAGGGAGTCCCAGGCTCACCGCAGGGATATAGGTCACCATGAGAAGCCCTACAAGAATTGCCACATAGTACCAGAGCATATAGGGCATGACGCGGGAAAGGGAACTTCGCCCGACCTTGATGGCTACAAACAGGGTATTTCCCACCGGCGGAGTAATATTTCCGATACAGAGGTTGTATACCAGGATCAGGCCGAACTGAACCGGATCCATGCCAAAGGTCTTAACCACCGGAAGAAACAGGGGAGTGAAGATCAGGATAGCCGGAGTTACGTCCATAAAGGTTCCTGCGATTAAAAGGATGACATTCATGATCAGCAGGATGATAATGGGATTGCTTGTAAGGCCTAAGAGGGCGTCGGAGATGGCCTGAGGGATCTGGGTAAATGCCATGACCCAGCCAAGGATATTGGAAACGCCGATCAGGAATACAACCATACCGCTCATCTTGGCGCTGTCTACTGCGATTTTCCAGAAGGATTTTAAAGTAATGTTGCGGTAGAGGATGCCGAGGATCAGGGCGTAGATTACCGCAATGGCAGAGCCTTCTGTGGCTGTAAACACACCGCCGATGATGCCGCCGATTACCACTACGATCAGGGAAAGGGAGGGCAGGGCTCTGAGGGTGCAGACCCACAGGTTTTTCCAGTCGTATTTTCCAGGGATTCCCTTATAGCCTTTTTTCTTTGAAATGATCACAGCAACTGCCATACAGGCCACCGCCCAGATGATGCCCGGAATATAACCGGCCATAAAGAGTGCTGCCACAGAGGTGCCTCCGGCTGCCAGAGAATAGGTGATCAGGGCATTGGAGGGCGGGATTAGGAGGCCTGAGGGAGCAGAAGCCCCATTGGTGGCAGCACAGAGCGCCTTGTCATAGCCCTGTTCCTCTTCGCCCTTTTCTACCATACTTCCTACGGCTGCTGCGGCGGCAGAGGCCGAACCGGAAATAGCGCCGAAAAGGGCGTTTGCCCCTACATTTGTCACTAAAAGGGCACCGGGCAGCTTGCCAAGGATTGCCATCACAAAATCAACCAGCCGTTTGGCGATGCCGCCCTGGTTCATCAGGTTTCCTGCCAGGATAAAAAAGGGAATGGCCGTCAGGCTGAATTTGCTCATGCCCACAAAGATACGCTGAGCGCCGGTTACCACCGATACTTCCAAAGGCACGGTCCGCAGGATGGCGATCAGGGCGGAAATGCCGATGGAATAGGAAATCGGTACGCCGACGATCAGGAGCACGGCCAGAACAACAATTATGATAAGCAGAGATTCCATTGCCATAAGTCTATGCCTCCTTTTCTTCCTGCGCCGTAATGACGCCGTTTTTTGAGATATCCACGATGTTGAGAACTGTATAGATCATGTTTAAAATACCGCATAAAGGCATTACCACATAAAACACACCTACAGCAACGCCCAGGGCAGAGGTCATCTGTCCCATGGCGAGGCTTGTGATCTTGATGCCGCCGTATACCAGGATGATCAGGGAAAAGGCAAATGCGATAAGCTCTCCAAAGATTGCGAGGAGCTTCTGGATGCCGGGAGTGAAATGGTCTGTGACAATGGGAATATTCATATGTCCCCGTTCTCCTGTGATGATGGAAGCGCCTAAAAGGCTGGCCCATGCAAAGAGGTAAGCCACAAGCTCCTCAGACCAGGGGGACGGATTCTGTAAGATGTATCGGGTAAATACCTGCCAGCAGGTGAGCGCAACCATAGCGATCAGGCTGGCGCCTGCCAGTATATTTAAAAGGGATGTAAATACATTTCTCAGCTTTTTCATGCCGGTCACCTCCTTTTAGGATTCAGCTGACGGATACTTCTGGTTGTAAGCCTGTATCGCATCATAGATGGGAACAAAATCCGGGTGCTGGCCCAGCATGGATTCATGCATGGGAATAACCGCTTCCTTAAATGGGGCTGTATCCGGGTAGAGGAAATTCACCTTCTGGTCTCCGGAAGCCCGTTTTTTAGCCGCATCCACTGCGATGGTCCATTCCTCTCTCTGGATCTGATTCACGAGGTCAAAGCCCTCGTCAAAAATGGCTCGTTCTTCCGGGGACAGACTGTCCAGAAAAGCAATATTTCCGATCAGGATATCAGGGATCATTTGGTGCATATCGTAGGAATAGTATTTGCATACATCTCCATGACCGTTGTCCGTCAGAGCCAGTTCATTATTTTCTGCTCCGTCGATGATCTTGGACTGGAGGGCCGTGTACACATCTCCAAAGCCCATGGGAGTGGCAGAGCCTCCTAAAAGGTTCATCATCTGTACGTTGGTAGGGGACTGCTGGACGCGGATCTTAAGTCCCTTTAAATCAGCAGGAGAATGGATGGGCTTATTTACCGTATAGAAATTCCGGGTGCCTGCATCCAGCCAGGTAACAGCCTCAAAACCAGCTTGTCTGGTTGAGTCAAAGATGGGTTCCGTGATGGAAGTATCATCCATGGACGCATGGTAGGCTTCGCTGGAAGAAAACAGATAGGGAAGATTAAACAGAGTGTAGTTCTGGCTGAAGGTTTCCAGAAGAGAGTTGGAAGCCACGCAGAAATTGATGGCGCCTGTCTGCGTCAGCTGAACCATTTCGTTCTGAGAACCTAAAAGCTCGCTTGGAAATACTTCCACATCATATTTGTCTCCCAGCCTGCTTTCGATAAATTCTTCAAAAGCAGCCAATGCTATGTGGGTGGGATGGTTTGTGGACTGGTTGTGACCGATCCGGACGATCATTGTTTCACCGCCGGAGGCACTGCTGCAGCCGGTAAGCAGTCCGGCAGATAGCGCGGCTGTCAGTGCCAGCGCTGCTGCGCAAAATCTCTTCCTCATAAAAATCTTCCTTTCTGTATTGTATTTTGAGAATCTTTCTCACTCCTATTGTATCAATTATGGACAGGGGCTTCCAGAAAAATACTGGGAAAATGTAGTAAAATATAGTAAAAATACATTAAGTTCCAGAAGTGGTAAGGTATTAATTAATAGTGGCTTTTTCTTTTGGAATGTTTGTGATAAAATTTATATTAAAAATTCTAAAGCAGTTTTTGGAGAGGGATATATGAAAAGCAGTTTTTGGAAGAAATTAGATACTTATATAGATGAATTATGCAGGGAAACTATTTCGGGATGTTCATGTTTGATACTTCAAAATGGCATAGAACAGTATAGAAAATATGCAGGAAAATGCAATTTGCAAACTGGGGAAGCACCGAATGAGAATACACTTTATCGTATATATTCTCTTACGAAACTTTATACAGCTGTAGCTGCTCTACAACTGATAGAGCAGAAAAAATTACGGCTAGATGCAGCAGTTGCTGACTATATTCCAGAATATAAATATCTTAATGTTAACCATGTTGCGGCAAATGGATGGAATAATATTGAAAAAACCAGAAGCCCTTTGCTGATTTCTCACCTTTTAACTATGCGTTCGGGTATATCCTATTCTTATGACAATGACGGTCCGACTATGTGTCAGACGAAAAGAGAAGTGATCAATTTCCGCCAACAGAAAAAGGATTATACCACTCAGGAATATGCACGACTATTTTCCAGAATTCCTTTAGCCTTTGAACCGGGAACTCATTTTTTATATGGAGCAGGGTATGACGTCCTTGCAGCAATTATAGAAATTGTGTCAGAAATGAGCCTGGGTGATTACTTGCAGCGTTATATATGGGAGCCATTGGAGTTGGAAAATACCATGTTTCGTTTCAGAAGCATAAGGGATAAGGAAAATTTGTGTCAGATGTATCAACGTATGGAAAATGGCGATTTAATACCGGTTGCAGATAAAGATTGGTTTTATCAGCCGGGTCGAAAGTTTGAAGAAGGCGGAGGAGGGGTGCTGTCTACACTGGATGATTATATGAGATTTCAACAATGTTTGCTTGATGGAGGAATATGGAGAAAACATAGGATTTTGTCAGAGGGATATGTAGAAATGATGCATACAAATGTGCTTACACAAGAGCAAATGAGGGATTTTACAATACCAGATTATGGATATGGATATGGGGTGAGAGTGAGAGTGAGAGAGGAGGGAAAGACACCGGTAGGTGAGTTCGGATGGTATGGAAGTTCAGGAAATTATGGGTTGATTGATCCGACTAACCGTCTCTGCTTCCTTTATATGCAGCAAATGATTCCGGGAGATGATAAAGAGATTCATCCTAAATTAAGAAGGTATTTATATGAAGATTTTTCAAAAGATTAAACATTCTATTACAAAGAAAATATTTTTACTGATTGTTTTATCAATTGGTGCATCTTTTGCAGTGAGTCTGCTGGTGATAAAAAAATTGGAAAATGCCTATGCTAATTATGTTTATGAAGCAAAGAGGGATTTATTGAACAGTTCTATGGCAGGAATTGAAGATAAACTTGCTGCGTATGAAAATGGAACATATCAGTTTATTACGAATGACCGTATACAGGTATATGCTTCGGCACTGAAGGAAGCATATGATATTCTTGCAGAGATGGAAAGGGCGAAGATGCAGGAAAGCGTTGGTGAAAATCTGCCTTTGATTTTAGAAAAACAGTCAAAAGCAAATCAGGTAAAAACATCCAGTCTGGTTGAAATATTAAAAGAACTGGATACAATACTGGTCAGTGGTTATAAAGTTGATGCAGGATATTTTGTAGATCTGTCAGGGAAGGTATACAATGGCTACGGAGCATCCAAATATAGGATATCGGATAAAAATCTTGAGCTTATTCTTAACAATGCAATGAAAAATAATGGAAGCGCTGGATGCGGAATTATTCAGATTACAGAAAAAAATGGTGAATTATGTAATAAAATATACCTTTCAAGAATTCTTCGTGAAAGAAAGAACCTGAGTATGGAATATTGTGGAACTGTAATCTATCTGATTGCACCAGAGGAATTGGCGGCTTCCTTTTTGATGGAGCATGATGATCTTGTAATTTTAGATGAAAAGAAAAATGTAATATTTTCAAGTTTCCCAATACAGATTGTGCAGAACTTTTTTGAAAATCCACTATCAGAAATAAAAAACTATGAGATTACCGAGTTAGATGGAAAAAAGTATTTTACTACATCTATTCTGTCGCCAAAATTGGGATGGCAGTATTATAATTTTTCAGATTATCTGAGGCAGTTTGCATTTATTCAAAAAATGGATATTTTTTATACAGCAGTTCTTTTAGGGATGTTGATGGTGATAGGGATTCTGGCAGCAGGTGTATCTGTAAATATGGTGCGTCCTATTGTAGAGTTATCGGAACAAATAGATAAAATCAGCCGCGACTCTAATCCGGTAAAAGCACTAAATAATCCGGTAAAAACAAAATATGAAGAGAGAGATGATGAAATAGGGCACCTTGAGAAAAATTTTGCCAGTATGACAAGACGTCTTGGAGAGCTTATACATGAAAATTATGAACAAAAGCTGTATCTTCAGAATGCGCAACTGTCAGCTCTTCGTTCTAAATTGAATCCTCATTTTTTATACAACACATTAGATACGATACGTTGGATGGCTACAGAGGAAAAATACCATCAGATTCCGGGAATTGTTAAAGCACTGGGAGATATTTTGAGAATTTCTATTAATAGCAGAGAGGCATTAATTCCGATAAAACAGGAAATGGAATATATGAGAGGATATCTTGTTATCCAGAGAGCACGTTTTGGCGCACGATTAAATGTTCAAATGGATATAGGCGAAGAAATGATGGAGATTAAAATTCCTGCGTTTAGTCTGCAGCCTCTGGTAGAAAATTCTGTAAAATATGCGATGGAGCAGGCTTCTACTCCCTGTAGGATCAGGATATCCGTTAAAGAAATGAAAAATGATATTTTATGTATTGTATCAGATAATGGAAATGGGATGGATTTGGATATTATTAAGAAACTACAAAGTGGGGATATTAAAGCTCAGGGAAATGGAGTTGGATTAATTAATTTGGATGAGCGGCTGAAAAGTCTGTATGGTTTGCATTATGGAGTTATGGTCGAAAAGAATCAGGAAGGTGGAGCGACTGTTTCATTTCGGGTAAAAAAGGAGGCATCTTTGCAAAATGGACAGAATCAGGATTTTATTTGTAGATGATGAGGCAATTGTAAGAGAGGGGCTGAAAAAATGTATTGATTGGGAGGTAAATGGATTTGAAGTGGTTGGTGCAGCGGAAAATGGAGAAAAAGCTTTGGAATATTTGGGGCAATTATCTGTTAACATTGTAGTAACCGATATCAAAATGCCTGTTATGGATGGTTTGGAACTCATTCGAAACAGCAGAGAAAGTGGATATGATTCTAAATTTCTGATATTGTCTGGTTATGATGATTTTCAATATGCACAGAGGGCTCTTAGATATGGAGCAGATGATTATATATTGAAACCAATCAAGGAGGAAGAACTTTTAGACGCGTTAATACGCATCAGGGATTTGCATTTTCCCAAACAGCAGACGACACTTCAACTACATCCTCAAAAGTACTCAGGAACTGTTAAAACAATTATATCTTGTGTAGAAATGAATTTAGATCAGCCGGAATTATCTTTAAAGCAAATTGCTGATGAAGTTTTGTTTATGAGCGGAAATTATTTGTCTAAACTGTTTTTAAAAGAAACAGGATATAAATTTTCTACATTTCTGACGATTAAACGAATGGAGAAGGCGGCGCAGCTGCTTCGGGAAAATTGTGATGTTACGGTTTATGAAGTTGCTGAAAGAACGGGGTTTGGGAATAATCCACAGTATTTTAGTACGGTATTTAAAAAATATTTTGGGAAATCTCCTTCGGAATTACGAGAGAAATGTATATAATTACAAATTATAGAAAACACTTTTTTGCACAAAATAGACATTATTTTGGATTAAAGAAGTGTTTTTTTGTTTGTATAATAAAAATATCAATAAAATCTGTAGTTTAAAACAGAGAGAAGGGAAGGTTGTTTATGAAGAAAAGTTTATTGTTTTTAGCAGCAGCAGCGGTAGCAGGAGTAGCAGTGACAGGATGTTCGGGAAACTCGGATGAAAAACCAACGGCTATTCAGAATGAAAATACTCAGGCGGATGCATCAGGGGAAAATGCATCTGCAAATGGAAAGACAGGCGAAGGTATTCGTATAGCATGGTGGGGAAATCAGAAACGGGCAGATGCGACGATTGCGGCATTTGATGCGTTTGCTGAGGCCAACGGTGCTGATTTTACATATGAGTATAACAGTTATGATGCATACTGGGAAACGTTAGCGACACAGTCAGTAGGAAATAATCTTCCTGGCATTGTTCAGCAGGTAACGGATCAGTATGCCGGTTATATTAATAATGGACTTTTACTGGATTTAAATCCATATGTGGAAAGCGGAGCGTTGGACTTAAGTAACTGTGACGATATTTATATTTCCGGAGGAAATTATAAAGATGGGTTTTATGGAGTGTCTCTTGGGGCCAATGTAATGACAATTATGTACAATCAGGATCTTTTTGATGCTGCCGGGGTAAAAACTCCGAAGATGGGTTGGACATGGTCTGAATTTATATCTGCTGCAAGAGAGATTTATGAAAAAACAGGGGTACAGACAGAGAATGTGGCATTAGGAATGCCGAGATATTTATTAGAACCAATGATTCGTTCCAAGGGACAGGCTTTATATTCTGAGGATGGAAAAGGGTTTGGCTTTGACGATACAACGAAAGCCGAGCTTGTTCAGGTTCTGCAGGATTGCTATGATTTAACACAGGAAGGCGTATTTGTTAATCCGGGAGATCAGCTTTTGTGGAAAGATAATTCAGAAAGAGCGCTCTGTACGGGAGAAGCTGCAATGGGAATGAACTGGAGTTCTCAATTTTCTAACTTTGCAGGCTACTTTGACCAGAATTTGGCAATGACTACACAGCCTTTGTTTGATAATGGGACGGAAAAGGGAATGTATGTAAGGCCGGCTCAGTTCTTTTCCATAACAAAAGATTGTCCTGATCCTGAAACTGCCGCTAAAGCAATCAGTTTCTTTATCAATGATAAGACTGCAAATGAAACATTAAATGGAGAACGTGGAATACCGGCTTCAAAAATAATCCGTGAGGAATTAAAAACCAAAGCAGAGGGAAATGAAAAAAAGGTATATGATTTTATGGATGAGGTAGTGGATTATTGCCGCGATGCAGATCCGGCAGAACCATCTACATCAAGACAGTGTGTAGAGGTATTGAACAATAATGTGAATGAATTGATGTATGGACAGATGACTGCACAGGAGTGTGTAGATAGTTGGATGGAGCAGTCGTTGGAAATTCTTGCAAAATAACAAAACAGCCAGGAGGTTAAAGACGTGGAACGTGGCAGAAAAAAATGGTCCATCTATAATGAAAATGTAGTGGGATATGTATTTATTTTTCCATGGCTGGCAGGATTTCTCTGTTTTACATTAGTGCCCTTTATTATGTCCTTTATTTTGTCATTCACTAATTTTAATATTTTGTCTCCGGATACAAAATTTGTTGGATTGGATAATTATGTAAAACTTTTCACACAGGATAAACTGTTTTTAAAATCACTGTTTGTTACATTTAAATTTGCGTTTATTTCTGTTCCATTAAGATTGATATTCGCTTTGTTTGTAGCTATGATTTTGAATCGTAAAAGCAGGGCAGTTCCGGTTTACCGGGTAGTTTATTACCTTCCATCTATAATCGGCGGATCAGTAGCAGTATCTGTGATGTGGAGAAACCTGTTTACAAAATCAGGTGTTCTTAACAGTATTCTCCAGGCGATGGGTATTAATTGTAAGATAAACTGGTTAGGAAATACAGATACTGCAATTTATGTTTTGATATTGCTGTATGTATGGCAGTTTGGATCGTCTATGCTTATCTTTTTGTCGGGTTTAAAACAGATTTCAACTTCGTACTATGAAGCAGCAGAGGTGGATGGAGCAGGAAAAATAAGGATGTTTTTCTCTATTACGCTGCCCCTTTTAAGTCCTATTATCCTGTTTAATCTGATTATGCAGATTATTAATGGTTTTATGGTATTTACACAGGCACAAATCATTACCGGAGGAGGACCTGTTAATGAAACACTGGTCTATATCCTTTATCTATACCAAAATAGCTTTAAATATTATGAGATGGGATATGGGTCTGCTATGGCATGGATTCTTTTGGTAATTGTAGGATTTTTTACAGCAATGGTATTTCGTTCTTCAAAACAATGGGTATTTTATGAAAATAATACAGATATGGCATCTAAAAAGAAGAAGGGGGTGAGCAGAACATGAAGATGGGAATGAAAACAAAACGCAGATGGAATGCAGTTGTTTTCCATGTGATAGTAGGAGGAATTGCCATTTTCATGTTTTATCCTATTGCATGGATGTTTCTCAGTTCATTTAAGCCCACAGATCAGGTTATGACTACGGCTGCTCAGCTGATTCCGAGTCAATGGACGATTTTAAATTACATAACTGGTTGGAAGGGATTCGGTGGGATCACCTTTGCTACATTCTTCAAGAATTCGATTATAATTACAGTACTTGCAACGATTGGTGCGGTTATTTCTTCAACTATGGTAGCGTATGGTTTTGCAAGAGCTAACTTTACGGGAAAAAGGGGATTGTTTTTTTGCATGATGATTACAATGATGCTTCCGAATCAGGTAATTATGATTCCCCAATATATTATTTTTAATTTGTTAGGATGGGTAAATTCCCCGATGCCAATTGTAGTCCCGGCCTGGTGTGCTAAGCCATTGTTTATTTTTATGATAATGCAGTTTATTGAAGGAGTACCAAAGGATTTAGATGAGGCAGCAAAGATGGATGGATGTAGTCCATATACAATATTTACCAGTATTATGCTTCCGCTTGTAAAACCTGCAATGGTAACGTGTGCGATTTTTGAGTTCTACTGGAAATGGGATGATTACATGGGATCGTTGCTTTATCTTAATTCGCCAGAAAAATATACGGTATCCATTGCATTGAAAAATTTCACCGATCCTATGAGTTCCTCTGACTATGGTGCGATGTTTGCAATGTGCGTACTGTCCCTTATGCCGATTATTATCATTTTTATGCTGTTGCAGAAATATATCGTAGAGGGTGTGGCTTCCAGTGGAATTAAGGGATAAGATGGAGAGAAGGTAACTATTATGAGAAATATATGTCTGTTTTCAGATGATTTTAGGAAATTCCCTATAGGGGAATTTCCTTATGATCCAGATCACTCAGCTGCTGGAGAATATCACTATGTGACACCAAAAGGCGTTTGCGGCGAATGGAAGGATCAGGTATGTAATTACCGTTATAATGGACATGGACCGTCATGGATTGTTACGGAAGAAAACGGAAAGCACTATATGGAACAGAGTCGTATTGAAAAAGGTATTCCACATCGTATTTTTCCAACGCTCCAGACAGGAAATACGGGCTGGAAGGATTATGACGTTTCTGTGTCTATGCGCAGGATTTCAACCAGTGGTATGGCAGGAATTGCATTTTGTATGAATAATAGCATTGATACCCTCGTATTTTCTTTAGAAGAAAAGAAAACAGCAAGACTTGCATGGCGTCACAAGGAAGAAGTCCATATATTAACGGAAAAGAAATTTATGTCTGATTCGGATCAGTGGTATAAAATAAAGGTATCCGTGGAGGGGAAAAATGTAAAGTGTTTTATAAACAGTACGCTGGTTATGGATATGGATACAGAGTTGGCAATGCGTGGAGGAAAGATAGGAATAACGGCCGATTGCCCAACACAGTTTACAGATATATATGTCAGTACGGAAGACAGCACTTTTAGAGAAATTCAATATTTGGAAAAACAAGAGAAGAAACGTTTGAAGAAGCTTCAGGCGTCTTATCCTCATATGAAATTAGTGCGTAAGCTGGATCTTCAGAATTTTGGAACCAGCCGTCAGATTCGTTTTGGACATCTTCTGGGAAATGATGAATGGCAGATTGTAATTCCACAGGCTCAGAAAAGAGTAGATAGAGATGCATATGCTCATATAAGCTGTCTCACAGCTATAGATTTGAATGGAAATATATTGTGGCAGATTGGAGAACCCTCAGAAAACTCAAATATTCTTGGAAAGATCAGCGCGGATCTTCCGTGTCAGGTTTATGATATTGACGGAGATGGATATGATGAGGTAATTACAGCAAAAAATTTTCAAATTCAGATTCTTGATGGAAGGACGGGAAAGATAAAAAAATCAGCAGCTACACCTATATCAGATGAAGATAACGAAACGTTGATAGGTGTGCCCTATAATCAGTACGCTTTTGATAGAATTAACCCAGATGGAATTCGTATTTGCAATTTTAGAGGTCTGGAAAGGCCGAGTGATATTTTAATAAAAGATAGATATTGCCGTGTTTATGCATTAGACAGCAATTTAAATTTATTATGGAAATACCAAAGTCCTAAGAATACAGGCCATTATCCGTTGGCCGTAGATGTAAATGGGGATGGACATGATGAGATTTTAGTGGGTTATACACTATTAGATTGTCAGGGGAATGTTTTGTGGACGTATCCGATAGAACTGGATCATACCGATGAAATTGTGGCTGGTAAATTTAAAAATGATATAGATAAGGGGTATTTTGCATGTGTTTCCGGTACTCAGGGATTTTTTATAGGAGATTTCCAGGGAAATATTTTGAGCAGGGACTATATTGGACATGCACAAAGAATCAGCATTGCCAACTATCTGCCGGAACGTAAAGGATTTGAAATTGCAGTAACTAATTTTTGGGGACATCAGGGAGTGATTTATCTGTATGATTCAGATGGAAATGAGTTATGGGAAAAAGAGAATGAAATGAATGGCAATATACTTGCTCCTGTAAATTGGCTGGGGAATGGGACGGATTTTTTTCTTACGAACGCCGATGCTGAAAAAGGAGGACTGATGGATGGTCATGGAGATATTGCAGTTGTATTTCCAGATGATGGTCATCCAGTTATGTGCTGTGAGGCTATAGATTTACTCGGGGATAGCAGGGATGAACTTGTAGTATGGGATTACCATAGCCTGTATATTTATACACAGGAAAATGAAATAGAAGATAGTTCGTATCATCCAGTTAAATATCCGGTGTATAATGCTTCTAATTATAGAGGCGAATACTCATTTCCGGACATGTCATATATCACATTTAATGAAAATCCAAAGGAGACAAAAGAGTGATGAAACAGCATATAAAAGACTTGAAAATTGCTTATATTGGAGGAGGCAGTCATGCCTGGGCCTGGGTATTTATGACAGATTTGTCCAAAGAAACAAGTATAAGTGGAACGGTACGCTTATATGACATTGACAGAGAGGCGGCTCATGATAATGAAATAATAGGAAAAAGACTGTTTTCACGGGAGGATGTGAAGGGACAGTGGGAGTTTGAAACAAGTGAATCATTGGGAACTGCGTTGGAAGGAGCCGATTTTGTGGTAATTTCAATCCTTCCGGGAACATTTGATGAGATGGAATCAGATGTACATTTACCGGAACGATATGGAATTTATCAATCGGTAGGCGATACTACGGGACCGGGAGGACTGGTACGTGCGTTACGTACTATCCCAATGTTTGCAGAAATTGCAGAGGCGATACATACATATTGTCCTGATGCATGGGTGATAAATTATACGAATCCCATGTCATTGTGTGTTAAGACATTATATCATGTTTTTCCCGGAATAAAAGCGTTTGGATGCTGTCATGAGGTGTTTGGAACTCAGAAGGTTCTGCGCGATATTGTTAGAATGGAAACAGGAATTAAGGAGATAGAAAGAGAAGAAATATTGGTAGATGTGATTGGAATTAATCATTTTACATGGTTTACCAAAGCATCTTACAAGGATATGGATTTATTTCCTGTTTATCAGAATTTTATTGAGCGTAATTTTGAAGAAGGATATCATGATCCGGATAGAAATTGGATGAATGGTACATTTAACTGTGCACATCGGGTGAAGTTTGATTTATTCCGCCGGTATGGCGCAATTGCTGCTGCAGGAGATAGACATCTGGCAGAGTTTATGCCTGGGGAGATGTATTTAAAAGATCCAGAAACCGTAAAGAAATGGAAGTTTGCATTAACTACAGTAGCTTGGAGAAAAGAACGACAGGAACAGAAAAATAGACAGGCGGAGCGACTTGCTGGCGGTTTAGAAAACTTAGAATTAAAGGATACAGGAGAGGAGGGATTGCGTTTAATAAAAGCTTTATGTGGTTTAGAACGTTTTGTAACTAATGTAAATATTCCTAATTTTGCCGGTCAGATTCCAAATTTCCCCAGAGAATCTGTTGTAGAAACGAATGCGGTATTTAGCAGGGATCATATTGCACCAGTTTACGCTGGAGTATGTCCTGAAGAAATCAGAAGACTTACAATGCCTCATATTGAAGGTTATGAAAAAATTTTGCAAGCTGCAATGGAATGTAACTTTGAAAAAGCCTATGAAGCTTTTATGAAAGATCCTTTGGTTCATGGGCGTATCAGTTTTGGAGATGGAGAAAAACTTCTGAAAGAAATGATTGGTAATACCAGAAAATATCTTCCTGAAGAGTGGGAAAAAGTATTTCTTAAAAAATGATATGAAGTAAACAAAAAGGAGTATGATTCAGTTCGTACTCCTTTAATCATTATATTGTGGTATATGTTTTCTTTAAATGCAGCATGAAAAAGGATAAAAGTAATATTCGGATATCCGGATTGCAAGGAATGGTTGTCTTCATGGGGAATTCAGAGTACAATAAAAATATGTGTTTAATAAGCAGGAGATAATATAAAATGATCGAACAGAAACGACTACAGTCCCATCCCCCCATCTGCACCGTCCCTGAAGAACAGAAAGAAAAAATCATGGAAATCGCCATGCGTGCCGGGCATATCCTTTTGGAAAATGGGGCGGAGATCTCACGGGTGGAGGAAACTATTGACCGGATCTGCCGTCATTACGGGATTGAATCCGCCAATTCCTTTGTACTGAGCAACGGTATTTTTTCTACCATGGGGAACGAAAGGGAAAGCTTTTTTGCCAGGGTACAGCACATTCCTGTCAGCGGGGCGCACTTAAACCGTGTGGCGGCTGTAAATCAGCTTTCCAGGGAGATTGAAGAGGGAAAGCATACGGTAGAGGAGCTTGGGAGATGCCTGGATGATATTGAACAGATGCCCGGAAAGAGAAAGGGCGTTCAGATCGGGGCTTCGGCGGTGGGAAGCGGGGCGTTCTGCTATCTGCTGGGCGGCGATCTGGCAGACAGCGCAGCTGCTTTTCTGTCCGGCCTTGTGCTGTATGTCTATATTTTATATATAGGGAAAAATCTGTCAAAACTGGTGCAGAATATTCTGGGAGGAGCTCTGGTGACCTTCTGCTGCGTGGTGCTTTACCATCTGGGGCTGGGCCATCACATCAGCTCCATGATCATCGGTTCTGTGATCCCCATGATTCCGGGAGTGGCGTTTACAAACGGGATCCGCGATATTACGGATGGAGACTACATTGCCGGTTCTGTGCGGATGATGGATGCAGGGCTGGTGGTTTTAAGCATTGCCCTGGGAATGGGATTTGTACTTACCATGTACTATAGATTGACAGGAGGAAATCTTTTATGAATGCGTTTCCATGGGGAGAACTGGCAGGGGAAATGGCTGCCGCCGCAGTAGGAACGGCTGCTTTTTCAGTCCTCTTTTCTGTGCCGAAAAAATATTACGGGCTTTGTGCTGCCTGTGGTACCATCGGCTGGCTGGTGTATTTCTGTTTTCACTGGGACGGACTTTCGCCCGCAGAGTCTACGTTCTTTTCCGCAGCTGCCGTAATCTTTCTGTCCAGGCTCTTTGCGGTCTGGGAGCGCTGTCCGGCTACCCTGTTTATGATTCCAGGTATTTTCCCTATTGTTCCCGGAGCCGGCATCTACTGGACTGCCCATTACATTGTCACCGACCAGCTGGCGCTGGCAAGCCGCACGGGATTTGAGGCCGTGAAGGCAGCGGCAGCCATTGTGCTGGGAATTATATTTGTATTTGAAATCCCCCAGAGGTTTTTTGGGAGGATTGCAAAGAGAAAGGAGTAGTTATGATAGAAATATGCTGCGGAAGCTATGAGGATGCCCTGGCCGCCTGGAAGGGAGGCGCAGAGCGGATCGAATTAAACAGTGCGGTGTATCTGGGAGGCCTGACGCCTTCCATCGGCAGTCTGCGGCTGGTAAAGGAAAATACGGGATTGAAGGTGATTTCCATGGTACGGCCCAGAGGAGCGGGATTTAGCTATACAGAAGCGGAAACAGAGCAGATGTTTGCAGACGCCCGTATTTTGATGGAAAATGGAAGCGACGGGCTTGCTTTTGGCTTTTTGACATCTGAGGGAAAAATTGACAGTGAAAGGACAGGCCGTATGATCCGCCTGATCCATGAATTTCATGGGGAAGCCGTATTCCACAGGGCTTTTGACTGTGTGGAGGATCCATATGAAGCCATTGAGGAGCTGATCCGCCTGGGAACAGACCGTATTCTCACCAGCGGGCTTAAGGAAAAGGCAGCTGCCGGAGCCGGTCTTTTAAAGGAGCTTCAGGAAAACTATGGAAACCAGATCCAGCTTCTGGCAGGAAGCGGCATCAACGCAGATAATGCAAAAGCGCTGTTGGAGGAAACCGGCCTTACCCAGGTTCATTCCTCCTGCAGGGACTGGAAGCGGGATGAAACTACAATAGGCCCTTGGGTGAATTACTGCTTTGCTCCGGTGCCTCATGAAAATGATTACGATGCAGTAAATGAAACGCTGGTAAGAAAGCTGAAAGGGAGTGTATGATGAAAAAGAACAGTAAAACGCTGAGGTATCTGATGACAGCGGCGGCCGTAACTCTTTCCGCTCTTTTGCAGGCCTTTGCTATGAATGTTTTTTTAATGCCTACGGGGATTCTTCCCAGCGGCTTTACGGGAGTGGCCCGTCTGACGGAGCAGATTACAGGCCTGTTGGGGATTCATTTTTCTACTTCCCTGGGAATGATCGCTTTAAATGTGCCGGTTGCCATTTTCTGTTACCGCCACATTGGAAAGAAATTTGTGATTTTCTCTATGATCCAGGTTTTTTTGGCCAGCTTCCTTTTGAAACTGTCCCTGTTTGAGCCTTTGTTTGAGGATGCGCTTTTAAATATCTGCTTTGGAGGCTTTATCTACGGTCTGGCTATTGTAGTTGCATTAAAAGGAAACGCTTCTACCGCAGGGACGGACTTTATCGCCCTTTATGTGTCAAACCGTCTGGGAAAGGCCATCTGGCAGTATGTATTTGCCTTTAACGCAGGAATGCTTTGTGTGTTCGGTTATCTCTTTGGCTGGGAATACGCGGGCTATTCCATTATGTTTCAGTTCATTTCCACAAAGACCATTGACAGCTTTTATCATCGGTATAAGCGTGTAACGCTTCAGGTGACAACGGAGGAGCCGGAAGCGGTGGTAAAGGCGTATGTAGGTCAGTACCGTCACGGAATCTCTGTCCTGGACGGCCACGGAGGCTACAGCGGAAAGAAGATGAGCCTGCTCCACACCGTTGTCTCCGCGTATGAGGTTCAGGATATTGTCCACCTGATGCGCCAGGTGGATCCCCATGTAATTGTAAATGTTCTGCCCACAGAAACATTTTTCGGCGGCTTTTATCAGAAACCCATTGAATAAAAATCCTTAATATTCCCAAAATATTGCTTCCAGTATTTGAAAATCAGGGGATTGTATGGTATAGTGGGGAAAGAAATAATGGTCGGATCCGCTGCGCGGCGGATCTGCAAGGAGGAAATATATGAAGGGAATCATACTTGCCGGAGGAAGCGGAACCAGACTGTATCCGCTGACAAAGGTTACATCCAAGCAGCTTCTGCCTATTTACGATAAACCCATGATCTATTACCCGCTGTCTGTGCTGATGAAT
The DNA here is from genome assembly GCF_001517625.2 of Clostridium sp. AT4. Lineage (GTDB taxonomy): Bacteria > Bacillota > Clostridia > Lachnospirales > Lachnospiraceae > Enterocloster. Next base: position 206,024 of record NZ_LN999828.1, read on the forward strand.
GCAGGAATCCGGGATATACTGATCATTTCCACACCGGAGGACACGCCCCGGTTTAAAGCGCTTTTGGGAGACGGACATCCCTTTGGCATCAATTTAAGCTATGCGGTTCAGCCAAGCCCCGACGGACTGGCTCAGGCCTTTATCATCGGAGAGGAATTTATCGGCGGCGATTCCGTTGCCATGGTTTTAGGCGATAATATTTTCCATGGACAGGGTCTTACAAAGCGGTTAAAGGCTGCGGCTGCCAGGGAAAAGGGCGCAACCGTGTTCGGCTACTATGTGGACGATCCGGAGCGTTTCGGCATTGTGGAGTTTGATGAAAAGGGAAAGGCTATTTCCATCGAAGAAAAGCCGGAGAAGCCAAAGTCAAACTACTGTGTCACAGGACTTTATTTCTACGACAACCGTGTGGTAGAGTACGCAAAGAACTTAAAGCCTTCTGCCAGAGGAGAGCTGGAGATCACAGACTTAAACCGCATCTATCTGGAAAACGGCGAGCTGGATGTGATCCTTTTGGGACAGGGCTTTACCTGGCTGGATACGGGAACCCATGAGTCTTTAGTTGAAGCTACCAATTTCGTAAAGACCGTAGAAACCCACCAGCACAGAAAGATTGCCTGCCTGGAGGAAATCGCCTACTTAAACGGCTGGATCACGAAGGAGCAGGTTCTTGAAACCTATGAAGTGCTTAAGAAAAATCAGTACGGAAAGTATTTAAAGGATGTTCTGGACGGCAAATATGTGGATAAGCTGAAGGAACAGCAGAGTTTGGAGGAATAGAATCAATGAAGATCATCGTTACCGGCGGAGCCGGATTTATCGGAAGTAACTTTGTACACCATATGGTAAATAAATACCCGGATTATGAGATCATCAATCTGGATCTTCTGACCTATGCAGGCAATCTGGAGAATTTAAAGCCGGTTGAAAATAAGCCCAACTACAAGTTCGTAAAAGGCGATATTGCAGACAGAGCATTTATCTTCGATCTGTTTGAGAAGGAAAAACCGGATATGGTGGTGAACTTTGCGGCTGAGAGCCATGTAGACCGTTCTATTACTGATCCGGAAGCCTTTGTGCGTACCAATGTAATGGGAACTACTACACTGCTGGATGCCTGCCGTACCTACGGTATCAAGCGCTATCATCAGGTGTCAACGGATGAGGTGTACGGAGATCTGCCATTAGATCGTCCGGATCTCTTCTTTACAGAGACGACCCCTCTTCACACATCCAGCCCTTATTCTTCCTCCAAGGCAAGCGCAGACCTTTTCGTGCTGGCTTACCACAGGACCTACGGGCTGCCTGTGACCGTATCCCGCTGCTCCAACAACTACGGTCCCTATCATTTCCCGGAGAAGCTGATCCCCTTGATCATCAGCCGTGCTCTGGCAAATGAGGAGCTTCCCGTATACGGAACCGGTGAAAATGTCCGTGACTGGCTCCATGTGGCAGACCACTGCGAGGCCATTGATCTGGTGATCCACAAGGGCCGCGAGGGCGAGGTTTACAATATCGGCGGACACAACGAGCGCACCAATCTGGAGGTTGTGAAGACCATCTTAAAGGCCCTGGACAAGCCGGAAAGCCTGATCCGCTTCGTTACAGACCGTCCGGGTCACGATATGCGCTATGCCATTGACCCCACCAAGATCGAGACAGAGCTTGGCTGGAAGCCAAAGTATAACTTTGACACAGGCATTGAACAGACCATCCAGTGGTACCTGGACAATCAGGACTGGTGGAAAAATATTTTAAGCGGCGAGTACAGCAGCTATTTTGATAAAATGTACGGAAACCGCCTGTAAATAAGAGAAACAAACGTATGGCTGACGGCGGCAAAGGCACTTAAAGAGAGTACATTTGCCGCTGCCAGCCTTTGTGCCATAGTAGAGATTCTAAAAGAATGAGGAGTTAAGGATATGAGAGTTCTGGTGACAGGTGTAAAGGGACAGTTAGGCCATGATGTGATGGATGAGCTGGCAGCAAAGGGAATCGAAGGCATTGGCGTGGATGTGGAGGAAATGGATATCACAGACGCAGATGCCTGCCAGAGAGTGATAAAGGAAGCAAAACCTGACGCAGTGATCCACTGTGCAGCATATACTGCAGTAGATGCGGCGGAAGACAATGTGGAGCTGTGCCGGAAGGTCAATGCAGACGGAACCAGAAATATTGCAAAGGTCTGCAAAGAGCTGGATATCAAGATGATGTACATCAGTACAGATTATGTGTTTAACGGACAGGGAGAACGGCCCTGGGAGCCGGATGACCACAGAGAGCCTTTAAATGTCTATGGACTGACAAAATATGAGGGTGAGATTGCAGTAGAGCAGAATGTGGAGAAATTCTTTACTGTCCGCATTGCCTGGGTATTCGGCATTAACGGAAAGAATTTCATCAAAACCATGCTGCGCCTGGGAAAGGAACGGGGAGCGGTGAGTGTAGTGGACGACCAGATCGGCTCTCCTACCTATACCTATGATCTTGCAAAGCTTCTGGTGGAAATGATACAGACTGACCGTTACGGCCGCTACCATGCTACCAATGAGGGACTGTGTTCCTGGTATGAATTTGCCTGCGAGATCTTTAAGCAGGCTGGTATGGATGTAAAGGTAAGTCCGGTGGATTCCTCCAGCTTTCCGGCTAAGGCAAAGAGACCATCAAACAGCCGTATGAGCAAAGAAAAGCTCACAGAGAATGGCTTTGACCGCCTTCCCTCCTGGCAGGATGCTCTGGGACGATATTTAAAGGAGCTTAAGAAGGAAGGACAGGAGATTTAGTATCGGGGAAGGCAGCCTGCATGATGCAGGGAAAATCTGAGACAGAGAGGACATAAAAGCAATGGGAAAATATTTTGGAACAGATGGCTTTCGAGGCGAAGCCAATGTGGATCTTACAGTAGAGCACGCATATAAGGTGGGCCGCTTTTTAGGCTGGTACTACGGACAGAAAAATCCGGGAGAGCGCTGCCGGGTTGTGATCGGAAAAGATACCCGCAGAAGCAGCTATATGTTTGAATACTCTCTGGTATCCGGTCTTACAGCTTCCGGAGCAGACGTATTTCTCCTTCATGTAACAACGACTCCAAGCGTTTCCTATGTGGTGCGCACAGAGGGCTTTCACTGCGGCATCATGATTTCTGCCAGTCACAATCCTTATTATGACAACGGCATTAAGGTCATCAATGAAAAGGGAGAGAAGCTGGAAGAAGCAGTGATTACGGAGATTGAGCGCTATCTGGACGGGAAGATGGAGGAGCTTCCTCTTGCAAAGCGGGATATGATTGGACGTACTGTGGATTTTGCAGCCGGAAGAAACCGCTATATCGGATATCTGATCTCGATTGCAACACGTTCCTTTAAAAACAGGAAGGTGGCATTGGACTGTGCCAACGGAAGCGCTTCTGCCATTGCAAAGAATGTATTTGACGCTTTGGGCGCTCAGACCTTTGTGATAAACAATGAGCCCAATGGCCTGAACATCAACACAGACTGCGGCTCTACCCATATTGAACACCTTCAAAAATTTGTAGCAGAGCAGGGCTGCGATGCCGGTTTTGCCTATGACGGTGATGCGGACCGCTGTATTGCTGTGGACAATGAGGGAAATGTAGTAGACGGCGACCGCATTATGTATATTTGCGGAAAATACATGAAAGAGCAGGGAAGCCTGTTTAACAATACGGTTGTTACGACCGTTATGTCTAATTTCGGACTGTACAAAGCCTTTGACAGAGAAGGGATTTCCTATGAAAAGACAGCCGTAGGCGATAAGTATGTGTATGAAAACATGGCGGCTACGGGAAACTGCCTGGGAGGCGAACAGTCCGGCCATATTATTTTCAGCAAGCATGCGACCACAGGAGACGGTATCCTGACATCCTTAAAGGTAATGGAAGTCATGCTGGAAAAGAAGCAGTCTCTGGCAAAGCTGGCTTCTGAGGTGGAAATTTATCCTCAGGTTCTTAAAAATGTAAGAGTAAAGGACAAAATTGCGGCTCAGGAGGATGAGGCAGTTCAGGCAGAGGTGAAGAAGGTAACAGAAGCTCTGGGAAGCGACGGACGGATCCTCCTGCGTTCCTCCGGCACAGAACCCCTGGTTCGCGTCATGGTGGAGGCGGCTGATATGGAAACCTGTGAGAAATATGTAGATCAGGTGATTTCGGTCATGAAGGCTCAGGGGCATTGCATCTGAGACGGAAATCAGCATTGCTGCAATAAAAAACAGGAATATCAACCATAACTATTATGAATAGTAAAAAGCCGTCCCTTGCTTGTAAGTTATAACTCACTATGCTATAATAAAGTAACATTCAAAAGCCTTGAGGAAAATGCTGGAAGGGAGGACATGGGAGATGTTAAATTATAAGAGATATAAGAGAGTGCCGGTGGTAGATTTTCCGGAGCGCACCTGGCCCAATAAAGAAATCATGAAAGCGCCGGTATGGTGCAGCGTAGACCTGCGGGACGGGAACCAGGCTCTGGTGGAGCCCATGGTAGTAGAAGAAAAGGTGGAGATGTTCAACCTTCTGGTGAAGCTGGGCTTTAAGGAGATTGAGGTGGGGTTTCCTGCGGCGTCTCAGATCGAATACGATTTTCTGCGTACTCTGGTAGAGCGCAGGCTGATTCCCGATGATGTGGAAGTTCAGGTTCTGGTACAGTGCAGAGAGCACCTGATCCGCCGGACCTTTGAGGCATTGGATGGCGTTAAAAAGGCCATTGTGCACATTTATAATTCCACCTCCACTCTGCAGAGGGATGTGGTGTTCCACAAGGATATGGAGGAGATCAAGGATATTGCCATTGTAGGCACTAAACTGGTACAGCGCTATGCGGCAGACTGTGATACGAAAATCCGTCTGGAGTATTCGCCGGAGAGCTTTACGGGCACGGAACTGGAGTTTGCCCTTGATATCTGTACTGCCGTTCAGGAAACCTGGGGCGCTACAAAGGAAAATCCCATTATCATTAATCTGCCTTCTACGGTGGAGATGACAACTCCCAATGTATATGCGGATCAGATTGAATGGATGAATACTCATTTCAAAAACAGAGAAAGCATTATCTTAAGCGTACATCCTCACAATGACCGCGGCGAAGGCGTGGCTTCTACGGAGCTTGCCATGCTGGCGGGGGCAGACCGTGTAGAGGGAACTCTGTTTGGAAACGGCGAGCGTACCGGAAATGTGGATATTCTGACCGTTGCTTACAATATGTTCTCTCAGGGTATTAACCCGGAGTTAAACATTGAAAATATCCGTGAGATTGCCGAGATCTGCGAGCGGTGCACCAAGATGGATATCCCGCCCAGACATCCTTATGCAGGAAAGCTGGTATTTACCGCTTTTTCAGGCTCCCATCAGGATGCCATCAACAAGGGAATGCAGTCTCTCAGAGAGAGAAACAGCGAGTATTGGGAGGTTCCCTACCTTCCCATTGACCCTTCCGATATCGGGCGGGAATACGAGCCGATCGTCCGCATCAACAGCCAGTCCGGAAAGGGCGGCGTAGCCTTTGTAATGGATACCTTCTATGGCTTCAAGCTGCCAAAGGGCATGCATAAGGAGTTTGCGGATGTGATCCAGAAGATTTCAGAGAAGCAAGGTGAGGTAGCTCCCGAGCAGATCATGGATGAATTTAAGAAGGAATACTTAGAGCGCAAGGAGCCGATCCATTTCCGCAAGTGCCGGATCACGGATACGGAGACGGCAGACGGCGAGTTTGCTACTCTTGCAAAGGTTGTTTATACGGATCATGGCATGGAAAAGCATTTCGACGGCATTGGAAACGGCCCCATCGATGCGGTTCAGCGGGGGCTGGAGGATGCTCTCGGTATCCATATCAAGGTTCTGGATTATACCGAGCATGCCATGGCCTCCGGTTCCGGAGCGCAGGCAGCCTCCTATATCCATCTGGTAGACCAGACCACAGGAAAGGCAACCTACGGCGTAGGAATCAGCTCCAATATTACCCGGGCGTCGATCCGCGGTATTTTCAGTGCGGTGAACCGGCTGTTTTATTAATAACCGGCAATATTCAGGATTGCAGCAGCGGCGGCTTCCACTCAAAGGAAGCCAGCCGCTGTTTTCTATGGAAAAAAATCCTCTTTCCACAGGAGCTGATTCCTGATAGAATAGGAGGGTGACTGAAAATCAGATTTAATAAAAGGGGCATTTCCGGCCCGGACTTGGAGGAAATATAATGCAGGAAATACATTTAGAGGGACGCCAGAGGATAAAAAGCCAGGAAATGGCATTTACCGGCCTGTTTGCGGCTTTGATCGCAGCAGGAGCCTATATGAGGATCGATATTCCGGTTCAGCCATTTCCCATGCATTTTACGCTGCAGTTCTTTTTTGTGCTTCTGGCAGGCTATGTGCTGGGGGCCAGACGGGGAGCTGCCTGTGTGTGCGTTTACCTGGCAGTGGGATTGGCGGGGATTCCCGTATTTGCAGCAGGCGGAGGGCCGGCGTATCTGATCCGTCCTACCTTTGGTTTTTTGATCGGCTTTGTGGCTGCGGCCTGGATTACAGGAAAGCTGTGCTGGAAGCGTCCGGGGGGAGGGGTAGCCTGGCGGCTTTTTTCTGCCTTTTGGGGCATGATGACGTACTATCTGTGCGGAATGGTATATTTTTATGTGATCAGTAATTATGTGATCCATATGCCGGTAAGCTGGAAACTGGTGGTAATTAACTGTTTTCTGATTACGGCGGCAGAGGACTTTATCCTGTGTGTGATGGCGGCTGTGGTTGCCAGACGGCTGATACCTTTTGCACTGGGGCAGTATCGATAGAAAATGGATATTTATGAAAAATAAAATCACGCATGTTACCTGGACGGAACGAGTATGGCCGGAGAGAGGGCTTAACGGAGCGGCCCTTAAATGGATTGCCATGTGCTCCATGTTCATTGACCATATAGGGGCTGTGGTCCTGGAGTATGGACTGTATTATCAGGGCGGAGCAGAACGGATGGATTTCCTTCTGGAACAGTCATGGGGAGTATTTTTATATCCGCTGTCGCTGCTTCTGAGGATTCTCGGCCGCCCGGCCTTTTTGATTTACTGTTTTCTTCTTGTGGAAGGCTTTGTACATACAAGGGACAGAAAGAGATACGGCAGAAACCTTCTTCTGTTTGGTCTGATATCGGAGATTCCGTTTAATCTGGCAGTGGCAAACAGGGTGTTCGATCCCATGTATCAAAATGTGTTTTTTGAGCTTTTTATCGGCTTTTTAATCCTTTGCTGGATAGAACGGGCGGAGAAGAGGACATATGGACTAAAGGAAATGGATCTGGTCTGTCTGTACACCTTTATCGGCTGCGGAGCTGCGGTCCTTGCAGGAGCGGATTATAATGCCGTCGGCATACTGATTATTGTATTTTTATACCGTTTCAGGAACAGCCGGAGGAAGCAGACTGTGGCAGCAGGAGTGCTGGGTTTTATAGAGACGCTGTTCCCTACTCTGGGAGCAGGGGCGCTGGCAGCGGTGCCCATATGGTTTTATAACGGAAAACGGGGAAAGCAGCAGGCAAAGTTTTTGTTTTACTGGTTTTATCCCCTTCACCTTTTTGTACTTTTTTTGATCAGATGGTATTTTCTTGGGATTCCTCTGGCGTAGGAGCGTGACAGCCAGGAAGATAACTGATATAATGCGGGTATAGGATCAATGGTTCGATCACGGATGGGAAAAGGAGCGGCAATCATATGAAAAAATACGATTATATTCTGGTAGGAAGCGGTCTTTATGCAGGCGTATTTGCCTGGTATGCAAAAAAACAGGGGAAAACCTGTCTGGTTCTGGAAAAACGGGATCACATAGGGGGAAATATTTACTGCGAGGATGTGGAGGATATCCATGTACATAAGTATGGAGCCCACATTTTCCATACAAGCAATAAAAAGGTGTGGGAGTTTGTCAATTCCCTGGCAGAGTTTAACCGGTATACCAACAGTCCGGTGGCAAATTATAAGGGCGAGATGTATAATATGCCCTTTAATATGAACACCTTCAGCAAGATGTGGAACCTTTCCACTCCTGCCCAGGCGAAGGCGATCATTGAGGAACAGAAAAAAGAAATCCAGGGAGAGCCGAAGAACCTGGAGGAGCAGGCTATCAGTCTGGTAGGCCGGGAAATTTATGAAAAACTGGTAAAGGGCTATACGGAGAAGCAGTGGGGCAGAGACTGCAAGGAGCTTCCTTCCTTTATCATCCGCCGTCTGCCGGTGCGTTATACTTATGACAATAATTATTTCAACGATCTCTATCAGGGAATCCCCATCGGCGGCTACAATGTGATGATCTATAAGCTGTTCGAGGGATGCGAGATTGAAACCGGAGTGGACTATCTGGAAAACAGGGAGTATTACAACAGCCTGGGCGGCACGGTGGTTTATACGGGAACCATTGACGGCTTTTATGATTACTGCTTCGGACGGCTGGAATACAGGAGCCTGCGGTTTGAAACAGAGGTGCTGGAGGAAGAAAATCATCAGGGAGTGGCTGTGGTAAATTACACAGACAGGGAAACTCCTTATACCAGGATCATTGAGCACAAGCACTTTGAGTTCGGCACTCAGCCAAAGACTGTGATTACCAGAGAGTACCCCGTATCCTGGCAGGAGGGAATGGAACCCTACTATCCGGTGAATGATGAGAAAAACCAGGCATTATACCAGAAGTATGCAAAGCTGGCAGAGAAAGAGGAGAATGTAATCTTTGGAGGCCGTCTGGGCGAGTATAAGTATTACGATATGGATAAGGTGATCGAATCTGCCATGAAGAAGGCGGAAGAGATATTTTAAAAGAGGGGGCAGACAGGATGGATGAGTTAAGGCAGCTGGTAGAAGCGTATGTTCCGTATAATGAGCAGGAAGAAAGAGATCGGGAGCTGATATTAGAGCAGATTGATTCCGGACGGGATATATTGACGAGAAATAATAAAAATGCCCACATAACCGTTTCCGGCTGGGTGGTAAGCCCGGATCGTAAAAAGGTCCTGATGGCCTACCACAATATTTACCGCTCATGGGCCTGGCTGGGAGGCCATGCGGACGGAGATGAGGATGTAAGACGGGTTATCAAAAAGGAAATACAGGAGGAAAGTGGGCTTACAGAAGTGAAATTCCTTTCGGATGAGCTGTTTTCGCTGGAAATCCTCACCGTGGATGGCCACGAAAAAAGAGGTGAGTATGTATCCTCTCATCTGCATCTGAATGTGACCTTCCTCCTGGAGGGGGATACAGAGGCGCCTCTGGCTGTAAAACCTGATGAAAACAGCCGTGTGGGCTGGATTCCGGCAGATGAGATAGAAAGCCGGTGCAGCGAACCGTGGTTTGCGGAGCGGATTTATTCTAAGTTGGGTGAGAAGGTGAAGAGGATTTGAATGAGCGAACAGAAGGAGAAGATAGGTTTTACCGTTGCCTGTGTAAGTGAATTTGCCCAGCAGCATAATATCAGTTTACAAGAATCATTTCGCTATCTTTTTCAATTTAAGGGCATTGCTTTTATAAAAGAAAATTATGAAGTGGAGCATACGTTAGATTTTGGAACAATCGTGGAAGATCTGGAAATACTGTGCCGTAAAAACGGAGGTATACTGTGAAAGTGAATCGAAAAACAGGCAGACCATTTTTCGGGCGGATTTTCTATGTATAGAATGGGGGGCGGGAAATAGATAGCCTAAAACAGGGGGGCATTGTGACTGGACAAGTCACAATGCCCCCCTGAAACTTTTCTCTTAAAAAGAGAAAAAGATGGCTAACGATAACCACCTTTCTCTCCGTTCCATGTTATAATGGAACTATGCTAAAGCAAAATTATTATAACGATTTTTGAAATTGGGAAACAAAAAATTAACTTTTGTTTCTTCAAATTGCATTTACCTGATGACGATTCTGTAAAGAGTTCTTTTTTACACCAAAACCGCTCTCAACGCATCCACCAGAACATCATCCTCTTCCTGGTTTCTCACTGCCAGCCGCAGGAACTGGCGGTTATCAGCAGAGAGCTTGGAGGACAGATCCTTTACCAGACAATGGTACTGATTTAACAGCCGTTCTGTGACCTGGCCGGCGCTGTGGCCGCCTGTAAGCTCGATCATCAGATAATCTGCCTGGGAGGGGATTACACGGATTCCGGGGATTTCGCCCAGGGCTTTCGCGAAGCGTTCCCGTTCTGCCTTTACCTTTACCAGAGCCGCGGCATAATCGTTTCTGTACTTTTCTTCAATCTGCATATAGAACTCCCCTAAGGAGTTGATATTCCAGATCGCTACCTCTTTTTTCAGCAGGCAGATGCGGGCTTTATTGCCGCTGGCAGCAATCCCTAAGCGCAGTCCGGGAATGCCGTAGGATTTGGAAATGCTCTTTATAACCGTAAGATGGGGATACTCATCTAAAAGCTCTTCCTGTAAAAGGGTGGCATTTTCCTCATCTGCAAAGTCAACAAAAGACTCATCTGCAATCATATGAATGTTTCGTTCGCCCGTCCATCGGATCAGCCGCAGCATATCCTCTCTGGGAATGTAGTTTCCGGAGGGATTGTCAGGATTGACCACGGTCAGACAGCTGATATCCTTATCCTCAAAAAAGTTTATCAGATCGTCAGCCGTATAGGAAAAGTTATCGTTATCCGGATAATATGGAACAACTTTGTCTGACTCATACCGGTTGGCATATTCTTCAAAGGTCGGACGGATCACGCCAAGTTTTCCAGTTGTATGACCGATGAGAGCCTTGATCAGTTCGGCGGCTCCATTTCCAACCAGAATCTGATCCTGGCGGAGAGAGAAGTTTCTGGCAGCCAGAAGGGAATTTACATACATTCCGGAAGGATACTGGCGGATCAGTACATCAAAATTGGATCGGATTTCATCCAGCATCTTTTTGGGCGGATAGTAGCTGTTTACCAGATAACAGAAATCCAGCATGCCGGGATAGCGCCAGTAGCCTCCGAACCGGCGGCTGATTAAGGCGGTGCGCTCTTTTTCAGGGGCAAACATGGATTCTGCAATATCCAGATCCTGAATATCGTCAATTTCGTACCATTTCTGGTCAGGGCTCAGACGTTTGGCCTTGATGCCGGGATCATCCAGAGCCACCAGCACCTTTAATACCTGCTCATAGTATTCGTTGTTTCCCAGAGCCTTTGTGTATGCTTCCAGGAAAGGAACGTAGTGGGTACGGGAAAATTCACGGCTGAATTTATAAAGATTTACCGTTTTATAATAATCCTCGATCTCTGAGAAACGGAACTGCTTTTTGGAGATCATATCTACGATGTCATCCTGCTCAGACAGGCGCGCGCAGGTTCCGTCCATCCAGGATTCGTATTTTGCCACCAGAGCCAGACTGTCTCTGGAATCATTTACCAGACAGTCCAGGACAGAATCCTCAAAGATCACATCCGATTCCAGAAGAAGGGTATCCTCCTCCAGAAGATAGTCCTTTGCCAGAAACAGGGAATAGATATTGTTGGTCTTATTATAAATGGGGTTGTCTACAAAGACCACAGGAGTTTTGATATCAAGAGTGCGGATATGCTCCATGAGTTTCTGGCCTTCATATCCCACCACGATCACGATCCGGGAAAGGGAGCAGCGCTCCAGCTGGCTTAAGGTGCGGTTGATCATGGGAACCCCGTTTACCTTTACCATGCATTTTGTGTTATTTTGTGTCAGCTGCTTCAGGCGTTTTCCCATACCTGCAGCAAGAATCATTGCCTGCATAGTGTTTGTTCTCCTTCGTTATATTCGTTTGCCGCTTCCGGGCAGATAGTCTTTACAGATCCCATTGGGCGTTTGGCGCAGGCCCTTTAATACCGCTTTATAGATTCCGGCCCGGTACCGCCGCATGGCAGGCTGATTTCCCAGAAGGGCCAAAAGGGAGTCCAGCACAATATGAGCCAGATGATTTAAAATAATATAGGCCATATAGAGGAAGGGATGCCGGGAATAGGTTTTCCCGATGTCAATGGCGTTGCGGAAGCCGTAGTAATTTTTCCAGCTGACCGTGGGAGCATCCCCAGGTGGAGCGGTACGGTGGTTTAAAACCGCGGTATTTACATTCAGGATCCGGGATCGGCTGTGAAAGCGCATGCAGTACTCCGTATCGTCAAACCAGATAAAATATTCCGTTTTTGGAAGGCCGATTTCCCGAACCAGAGAAGCCTTTACAAGGAGGCCGCAGAAGGTACTGATATCGTATTCAAAGGAAGGTGTTCCATAGGATGCTTCAGGAACCGGTTCATAGAACATAAACGTGGGGCATTTTAAAAAGCGCCGGTGGCTGGTATCAATGGCTCCCTTTGTGGTGACGGTGCCGGAGTAGGCCAAGTATTCGTGACTCAGGATGGCCTTTTTAAGCTCGGCTATATAGTCAGGTGCGATCATGGCGTCATCGTCAATAATTAAAATCCAGTCGCAGTCCGTGGCAGACAGACGTTTCATTCCATAAGCAAAGCCTCCTGCGCCTCCCAGATTTTCCTTAAGACGGCAGATATCAAAAAAAGGCCCGGTACAGGAGTCGGTTTCAGCCTGAAATGAGGCCGGCAGGTTTTTCAGCCAGTCTGCTGTCCCGTCACTGCTGTGGTTGTCTACAATACATATATTGGAAAATGGTTCGGTCTGGGACAGAACGCAGCTTACGCATTCCTTTAAGAGTGCAAGGCGGTTATAGGTTACAATGATAACTCCGAATTTCAAGGGCTCCTCCTTCCATGATCTGCCGATCCGATTATGGTTCTGATTATAAGTCATTTAAGGGGGTATGTCAAACGGGATTGCAGTCGGCAGCTTCCGCAAGGGGTACAGCACACTGCAAAAGCGGATGAGCTCCAAATCGGATTGCACCCTGCCTGCGAATATGCTACAATTTCAGAAGGCAAATAAATGGAGAGATTGGAGCAGGATCCATATGAATAAAAACAAGTCCGGCAGGACACACAGGATGCCCAGTATCCGTAAAAATTATACCTATAATCTGATTTATCAGGTTATGACGCTTTTGACCCCCTTTATTACCACTCCATACCTCTCAAGGGTTTTAGGGCCGGACGGAACGGGGATCCAGAGCTATACCAATTCCGTGGTTCAGTATTTTGCCATTGCGGCGGCTCTTGGAACAGCCTCCTACGGGCAGAGGGAGATTGCCATGCACCGGGATGATAGGGAAGCGCTGAACCGTCTGTTCTGGGAGATTGAGCTTCTCTGCGCAGGGACGACGGCAGTCTGTCTGGTGTTCTGGCTGGGCGTGATCGGATGTTCAAAAGAGTATGCTCCCTATTACGCTGCATTGTCCATGACGCTGATTGCAGTGGCCTTTGATATTTCATGGTTTTTCGGAGGTCTGGAGGAATACGGGCTGATTGTTCTTCGGAATATGGCTGTAAAATGTGTGGGCATTGTCCTTCTGTTCCTTTTTATCCGCACTAAAAATGATCTTCTCTTATATGTGGCTTTAACGGCAGCAACCGGACTTTTGGGAAATATTTCCATGTGGGGCTATTTAAAACCCTTTGTGGGAAAACCGGATATCCGCCAGCTTAAGCCTCTGCGCCATCTAAAGGAAACGCTGGTGTATTTTATCCCCACCATAGCCACCTCTGTCTATACGATCCTGGATAAAACCATGCTGGGATGGTTCACAGATGGGGACAAGTCCCAGAATGGCTACTACGAATACGCCACAGGGTTTGTGAATATGTCAAAGATTTTGATCATGTCCTTTAATGCGGTTATGTCTGCACGGATGTCCTATCTGTTTGGCGCAGGGAAACTGGATGAGGTGAGAGAGCGTCTTCGCGGTTCTCTGGATTTTGTGCTTCTTTTAGCCATTCCGATCACACTGGGACTTTCAGGGATTGCCGCAGGCTTTGTACCCTGGTTTTTAGGTGATGATTACCTTCCGGTGATCCCTCTGATGTATGTCTGTGCGCCTCTGGTTTTAGTGGTGGGTCTAAGCGACTGTCTGGGAAGCCAGATTTTGACACCGGCAGGGTTAAGGGCTCAGAGCGGCCGTGCGATTGTAGGAGGGGCTGTGGTGAATTTTATCCTGAATTTGATCCTTATTCCTAAATTTCAGTCCTATGGAGCCGCTGCGGCTTCAGTGGCAGCGGAGTGCTTTATCACGCTTTTATATCTCCGGCTTGGCAGGGGATTTGTAAAACTGTCGCTTGTATGGAAATACAGCTGGAGACGCCTGATTGCGGGCGTTTGCATGTTTATAAGCGTAGCTGTGCTGGGCCGTACACTTGTAAAGCTTTGGGGCTATAGTCCGGCAGTGACCTTCTTGCAGATTGGAGCCGGCGCCGTGGTGTATGGCATGATTCTCCTGGTGCTTAGAGATCCCTTTATATGGAAGCAGGTGGAGCGCATTATAAAAAAACAGGAGTATGTTTAAAATGGAAACAGCAGAATTCTATAAAGAAGAAATCCGCTGCGGCTGGAGAGTGGATGAAAAGACAAAGAGGATCTGGGCTGTCCAGCTGGAAATGCTGGACGAGGTGGAGCGGATCTGCAAAAAATACGGTTTGAAATATTTTGCAGACAGCGGTACGCTTATCGGCGCGGTGCGCCATCAGGGATATATTCCCTGGGATGATGATATTGATCTGGCAATGCTCCGGGAGGACTATGAAACATTTCTTAAGGTGGCTCCGGGAGAATTAAAGGAGCATCTGGTGCTACAGACGCCTTACAGGGAGAAAAATTATCTGCGGGCCCATGCCCAGCTGCGAAACAGCCGTACCACAGGCTGCAGCAGGGAGGACAGGAAAGCAGGATATAACTGTGGGATTTTCATTGATATTTTCCCCCTGGATGCCATGCCTGAAGGCCGTGTTCTCTCCAGGATCTGGGCTTTTTCCATCCAGACATTGTGGACGGTGCTTTACACCTGGTATCGGTTTGACTATTATGAAAATGCCACGGTATTTGGGAGGATTTTAAACAGGCTTGGAGCCTTCCTTTCGATTCCTATGGAACGGGCTGTTTCCTTTTATGAAGCAGTCTGCAGGAGGTTTAATGGTACGAATGCCACAAGGGTCTGCGATACGGTATTTATCCGCCATCTGGAAAAAAATACCTGGAAGCGCCAGTGGTTTGATGAAATGGTGTATCTTCCCTTTGAAAACCGCCGGATTCCTGCCCCGGCAGGCTATGATGGACGGCTGAAACAGGAATATGGGGATTATATGAAGCCTGCGAAAGCCCCAACCATGCATGGAAGCCTGTTTCTGGATCCGGATGTTTCCTATGAGGAGTATCAAAAAAACAACTGGAGAGGTGCAGAAGAGTGAAGCTGTCGTCTCATTGAAAATGGGCATAAAAATACCGGAGATCTGTCCTGCATCGGCGCGGACAGCCTCCGGTATTTTGTGTTATCTCAGCCCATTTTCCGGAACATTTACATCGGTAGGATCATAGGTCTGTGTTTCAGGGATCATCTTCTGGATGGCCGGACGGTCAAAGGGCCCCGGTACATCTGAATTGTATACATTTACAGTTGTCCCCAGAGCGCAGTGGTCATAAATCCACTTGGCATCCTCTGTGGTATAGCGGATACAGCCATGAGAGGGAGTCGCGCCCAGGTAGTTGTAGGTTACAGGCTTTAAGGTATAGGGATCCGGTCTCTCATAGATAACAGAGTGGAGCAGGATCGGAATTCCCTGATCCAGACGGGTGCAGTACTGGCAGTATTCATCCGTGTTCATCAGTCTCCAGCGGTATTTCTCAGGCGTCTTGTGATCGCCCAGAGGCGTGTCGTCGCCGGTTGAACAAAGGAATGTCTTATAGGGGATGATAAAGCCGTTTGTACCGTCCTGTATGTAAACCGTGGTACAGTTCATCTGCTTGTTAATCTTAAGCATAAAAGGCCCCTGAGCGTTCAGATAAGGCTCCAGATCCTGTACCAGCTTTCCGTCTGCTTCAAAATAATACTTGTATCCGTCAATGTACTGCCAGCCGGTAACGATCGCGTTGTCTACCACATAGTAGCGGTCTCTGTCATTCCATACCCAGCCGGTGAACAGATCTCCGGTACCGTTGCTGAATACGGGGGTGCCGTTTACAAACTGGATGCCGTCCGGTGCGGCAGATACAAGGGGAGCGTCCATTTTATAGACAGCGCCTTCCGTGCCTTTGCCCCAGAGGGAAAAACGCAGGCCGGTAATGTAGCGTCCGCAGGCCATGGCTCCGTTCGTTCCGCCGTTTTTTGACCAGTCGCAGACCGTTCCATCCGACAGGGTTGCGCAGTAGTATACGTCAAAGCTGTTTCCGAATACGCCGTTTAAACGGATCTGGACCGCTTCAATGGGGCAGTCTGCAGCCCAGGATGTGTGGCCGCCGTTCATGGCCCAGTTACTCCAGCCGCGGGGAGCGCTGTAGGTGCGGTAAAGTACGTCGCCGGGAAGATTATTGGCGTAAATGGACATACTAATAAAGCCGCCTTCACCGGGATAAATGGTGGTATCGTCACGGATGGGATCGGTCCAGGTCATATCCGGACGGAGAAGCTGCACCTGTAAAAAGGCCTGATTGGAAGGAACCTGGGTGCTTTCCTCCGGGGGGACTTCCTGAGCCTGTCCGGCTGTTTCGCCTGAGGCCTGTCCCTCTGTTCCTGCTTCTGGAGCTGGGGTTTCCGTTTCCGGAGAGGCAGTTTCAGACTGGGATGATTCCTGCCCGCCGGTTCCGCTTCCCGGCTCTACGATGATGCCGGGGCCGTTCTGGGTGGTGTCGCCGGAAACGCCGGGAGCCTCCTGTGAAACCTCGGGAGCCTGTGAAACGCCGGGGCCATGGTTGACGTCCTGATCCGCCAGAGCTGTAAGGGCATTTCCTGACAGCAGGGAAGCGGTAAGAACTCCCAAAGCCATATATCGAAGGGATCTTCGCATGATAAAAAACCTCCTGAATGGATGATGTACTGTAACCTAATTTAACATATTTAAAGGAAAAATGCCATAGATGATTTACTTTTTTAAGCTCTTATTGTAAAATCGTAAATAAAATGACCGGAGAATGTAAGAAACAGGTGATCGTATGGCAGAAACAGACTCACGCATCAATATCATATATGCTTCCAATGACGGATACGCAGGCCATCTGGCGGCTTCTCTCTGCTCTCTGTTAGACCATAACCGCAGGGCAGAGCACATCGACATTTATGTTTTGTCTGTAGGGATGTGCACAGAGTATCAGAACCGCCTTAAAAGCCTGGCAGCTTCCTTTGGGCGGAGCCTGAGCGTAGTGGAGCTGGGAAATTTAAAGGAGCGTTTTCCTTATAAAATAGATACAAGAGGCTTTGATATCAGCGCCATGGGCCGTCTGTTTGCACCCAAGGTTCTGCCTGAAAGCGTTGAGCGGGCGTTGTATCTGGACTGTGATACCATTGTGTGCGGTTCGATTGAGCCTCTCTATGAGACAGAGCTGGGGGAATGCCTGACAGGAATGGTGATGGAGCCGACGGTATATCAGGAAATGAAAGAGACCATAGGGATGAAGCCGGAGGATGCATACTTTAATTCCGGGGTGATCCTGATGGATCTGGCCAGATGGAGAGCTGAGGATGTTTTAAAAAAGCTCCTTGATTTTTACGGCGCCCATGCAGGGAGCCTCTTTGCCTGCGATCAGGATACCATAAACGGCGCGTTAAGGGGGAGAATCTGTTCCCTGCCGCCCAAATACAATTTTTTCACCAATTACCGCTATTTTCGCTATCAGACTCTTAAAAAGCTCTGCGCCACTTATGAAGAGGTGGGAGAGCAGGCGTTTTATGAGGCGAAGCGTGCTCCGGTGGTGATCCATTATCTGGGGGATGAGAGGCCCTGGATCAGGGGAAACCATAATCATTATAAAAAATATTATAAAAAGTATCTTACCAGGACGCCCTGGAAGGATATGCCTCTCACAGAGGGAAAATTCCTCTATATGCAGCTGTGGTGGTGCTTTAACCAGATGACGCGGCTGTGCCCCGCCCTTCGTCTTGCCATAAGCAGACGGCTTGGAATGCGGGTGATCGATGCAAGAAAGACAGGAAAGGAAAGAAAGTAAGTTTACAATGGATAGTGACACGGACAGGGATAAGATCTGCTGTATTATTTTAAACTATAATGATGCAGAAACTGCAGCAGGACTGGCAGAGGAGTTAAAGGAGAGCCGTCTGATTGACGATATCCTTCTGGTGGATAACTGCTCCACCGATGATTCATGGGAGAAGTTTAAGAAGCTGGAGCTTGGATGGAAAAAAGAGGAAAAGGAAGATAAAGAGGATATTCTTCCCAGCCTGTGGTTGATACGGACGGATGAAAACGGCGGCTATGGCAGCGGAAACCAGGCAGGAATTGATTATGCCATGGAGTATCTGGAACCGGATTATATTATAATTGCCAATCCGGACGTTCATTTTTCCGATGACTGTGTAAAACGGCTGAAAGAGGTTCTTGAGGCCAGAGAGGATGGAGCCATAGCATCAGCCATGGTGACAGATCCTGAGGGCCGGGAATTGTTTTCCTACTGGGACCTGCAGCCTATGTGGAAGGATCTTCTGGATACGGCTCCGTTAGCCAGACGGATGTTTGCGCCTGTATTAAAAACGCCTCTTTTGGAACTGCCTGAAGGCGGGGACGGCAATACGCGGATCGTGGGCGCACTGCCCGGGTCTTTTTTTATGATAAAGACAGGCTGCTTTACACCGGGTGATTTAGAGGAGCTGTTTGACAGAAATGTGTTCCTTTACTATGAGGAAAAGATTTTAGGGCAGAAGCTGAAAAACCTGGGTTTAAAGGCACTTCTGGCAGTGGATGCCAGATATGTCCATGCCCATTCAGTAACCATTGATAAATGCTATAAAAAGGCGGCTGACCGTCAAAGGCTGCTCCATGAGAGCAAGCTGTATTATTATAAACATTATCTTCATAAAGGCCCGACTTCCCTGACAGCCGCCGGGATGTTTCTGGGACTTGTACTGGCAGAGGTAAGTGTTTTGACCGGCCTTCTAAGGATTAAGGCCGGAAGATAGGGATTTGAGAAAAAGAGGATGACACAGATGGATAAGGTGCTGCTTGTAATACCGGCATATAATGAGGAAAAGAATATAGAGCGGGTGGTAGATCAGCTTACAGAAAGTTTTCCGGAGCTTGACTATATCGTAGTCAATGACGGCTCTAAGGATCGGACTGCAGAGATCTGCAGAAAACGGGGCTACCGTCTTTTGGATCTTCCGGTCAATCTGGGACTGGCCGGCTGTTTTCAGGCCGGGATGAAATACGCCTGGGAAAAGGGCTACCGCTATGCGATCCAGTTTGACGGAGACGGGCAGCACCGTCCGGAATTTATTAAAACCATGAGGGAGAAGATGGACGAGGGCTACGATATTGTGATCGGTTCCCGGTTTGTGACAGAGAAAAAAGACTGGTCTTTTCGCATGCTGGGCAGCCGTATCATCGGCGCGGCAATCCGGCTGACTACGGGGGCACACATAAAGGATCCGACCTCCGGCATGCGTTTGTTTAACCGGAAAATGATCGGGGAATTTGCCCTCAATCTGAACTACGGGCCTGAGCCGGATACCATCTCCTTCCTGATCCACCAGGGGGCCAGAGTGGCTGAGGTTCAGGTGACGATTGATGACCGGACTGCCGGGGAAAGCTATCTTAAGCCGGTTACGGCTGTAAAATATATGGTTCGTATGCTCTTATCCATTCTGGTGATCCAGAATTTCAGGAAACGGCAGCAGGATGCAAAAACGAAAGGATAAATGAGAATGAAACGGATGACGCAGACTCTGTTATATAAGGGGGATCATATAAACCGGGCAAATGTGGTATGGAATATTGCAGGAAGCTTTGTCTATGCATTTGCAAGCATGGTTTTATCCTTTCTTGTAATCCGGCTGGCAGGAGAAGAACAGGGAGGAATTTTTTCCTTCGGCTTTTCGACTCTGGGCCAGCAGCTGTTTTTAGTGGCTTATTTTGGCATCCGCCCCTTCCACATTACAGACGGAGCTGGCGAATATACCTTTGGAGATTACAGAGAGCACAGAAATATAACCTGCCTGATCGCTCTGGCTGCCGGAGCTGTGTTTATGATGATCCGTCACGGGGCGTATCTTCGGGGAGTCGGTGATTATAATGGAGAAAAATGCACCATTCTACTCCTTTTGGTGGTCTATAAGGTGATTGACGGATACGCGGACGTGTATGAATCGGAGTTTCAGCGCCAGGGAAGCCTGTATCTGACGGGAAAATCCAATTTTTTCCGAACCATTCTTTCCGTATCTGTCTTTACGGTCATACTGGCTGCCTTTGAAAACCTGCTTTTGGCCTGTCTGGCAGCAGTAGCGGCTCAGATCGGAGGAGTCATCCTTTTTAATCTGGATGTGATCCATGCTCTTTCCGCTGTGAAATGGGAGGCAAAAAAGGGACAGTGCAGAAAGCTGTTTTTAAGCACAGGCTTTCTCTTTGTGTCTGTATTTCTTGATTTTTATATCTTTTCCTCTGCCAAATATGCCATTGACGCCAGGATGAACAATGCGGCTTCCGGGTATTTTAACTTGATTTTTATGCCTACCTCTGTTATCTATATGGTAGCGAATTTTGTGATCCGCCCCTATCTGACCGTCCTGACAGAATTTTGGGGGAAGGATGACAGGAGGGCTTTTTTTAATACCCTTAAAAGGATCAGCGCGGTGATTGCCGGTCTTACGGTGCTGGCAGTGGGAGGAACCTTATGTCTGGGAAAATGGGTTCTTTCTGTGATGGAGCAGATCATGGGAGGGGATCCGGGCGTGCTGACGGCACATTTCTGGGCATTTACAGGAATCGTGCTGGGAGGCGGTTTTTATGCCTTTGCCAATCTGATGTACTATGCTCTGGTGATTATGCGCAGGCAGAAAACCGTATTTTTCGTATACGGCGCAGGCGCTCTGGCAGCAGCGGTCTTATCAGGCGCTCTGGTAGGAGCCTTTGGGATCGGCGGAGGCGCGCTGTGCTATCTGCTTCTTATGGCGGGCCTTTGCGCAGGCTTTGGCATCTGTACGGCAATCGGGCTGAAAAAGTGAGTGTTTAATAAGGAGGGCCTATGGAAGATAGAAAAAAGGTGGATGTGGTGATCCCCACTTATAAACCGGGAAAGAAATTTTCAAGGCTTTTGAAAATGCTGCAGCGCCAGACTTGGCCTGTGGGGAAGATCATCGTGATGAATACGGAGAAATCATTTTGGAATGAACACGGGTTTGAGGGAATTAAAAACCTGGAGGTTCACCATCTGACAAAAGAGGAATTTGACCACGGAGAGACCAGAAACAGAGGAATGCGCTTCAGCCGGGCAGACATTGTGGTATTTATGACAGATGATGCGGTCCCTGCAGATGAACACCTGATCGAGGCGCTGGTGAAGGCCTTTGAACAGAGAGGACCTGAGGGAGAGGCTGTGATCATGGCTTATGCGAGACAGCTCCCGGATAAGGACTGCCCTTTGGCAGAGCGGTATACAAGGAGCTTTAATTACCCGGAGGAAAGCTGTGTAAAGACAAGGGCAGATCTGGAGCAAATGGGAATCAAGACCTTTTTTGCCTCTAATGTGTGCTGCGCTTATGACCGGGAGAAATTCTGGTTTCAGGGCGGTTTTATCCGCAGGACGATTTTTAATGAGGATATGATTTTTGCGGGAAAGGCCCTTTTGCAGGATGACTACGCAGTGGCTTATGCTGCCAGCGCCCGTGTGATCCATTCCCACAACTATAACTGCAGGCAGCAGTTTAAACGCAATTTCGATCTGGCGGTGTCTCAGGCAGACCATCCGGAGCTCTTTGGCTGCGTGCGGTCGGAAAGCGAGGGAATCCGTCTGGTGAAATCCACAGCCCATTTTCTGATCCACCGGGGAAAGCCCTGGCTGGTGCCGGGACTGGTGGTAAAGAGCGGTTTTAAATTTCTGGGTTACCGGGCAGGAAAATGTTACCGGCTGCTGCCAAAGTGGCTGATCTTAAAGCTTACCATGAACCGGGAATACTGGAAAAAGGCCTGTGACAGAGCGTAAAAGGGCGTGAGGACAGGCCTGGAAAGCGGGGTTTTTGATGATGACAGTTATGCTTCGTGTTGCATTGATTTTTGTATCAGTATTTACCATGACATTTATGATGAGGAAGATACGGCAGGCAAAAATGGAGATTGAAGCTGCCCTTTTCTGGGTGATCATGGCTCTTATGCTGGTGGTTTTCGCCGTTTTTCCCTCTGTGGCAGATTTCTGCGCCAGACTTTTGGGAATCTATGCCACAACGAATTTTCTGTTTCTGTTTATGATCTTTCTGCTGATCGTAAAGCTTTTCAGTATGACGGTCCATATTTCCCAGCTGGAAAGCCGCCAGAGGGAGCTGATACAGAAGATGGCTCTTGAAAAGCGGTTCAAAGAGGAGGAAGAGGAAATGAAGGACGGAGATGAAAGGCGGACGGCCGGGACTGTTTCGGAGCAGGTGCAGTAATATGGAAAAAAAAGGAAATATTTTGGGGCATAAGTGGGCGGCCGGGCCTTTGGCGCTGCTGTTTTTCCTGCTGTGGCACAGCCTGGATCTGAAAGCCTCTGTGACAGAAACAGGAAATACCTGGCTGTTTGGCTGGTATGCAGGGCTTGGGGCTTTGGTGCTTGCAGCGGCGGTTTTTCTGGGGTATGAGCTGTTTATCCGCAGGAAAATGACGCTGGAAGCCTTGTTTGCGGTTTCGGTGCTGTGTCTGGGCGGGATTTATTCCCTAGTGCTCCCGCCTCTTTCTGCGCCCGATGAGGTAAGCCACTATATCAGCGCCTATGAGTGTTCCAATCGTCTGATGGGGCTTCCTTCGGTCAATGAAAAGGGGCTGATCCAGATCCGGCCGGAGGACGCCTGGCTTGAAGATGTGGCGGATGTGCTGGCAGATGACGGAAGTGCTGAGGGCGGGGATGAAAAGCCCGTGATTTTAGGACAGAGCCTGACAGAAGAAACCTACAGGCGGATCCATGAAGAACGTTCCGGTGAAAACGAAGCTGTTCATCGGGAGAACGTTCAAAGTTCTTCTTCTCAGGGCGCGGGTCAGATGGCAAGCTCTTATCAGTTTTCTGTGCGGACCACTCCGCTGGCCTATGGGCCTCAGGCTTTTGGTTTTGTCCTTGCAAGGCTTCTGGGACTTGGAAGCCTGGGCCTTTTGTATCTGGGACGTCTGTTTAATCTGCTCTTTTTTGTAGCCGCCGGCTTTTTGACCTTAAGGCGGCTTCCCTTTGGAAAGACAGCCGTATTTGCCGTATATCTGCTGCCCATGAACCTCCATCTGGTGTCTTCTTTATCGTATGATGTGCTGATTACGGCCTTCTGCGGGTATTTTACGGCAGTCTGCATGGATTTAGCCTATAAGGCGGATAGGGTAAAATGGAAAGATGTGGTTCTTCTGGCATTTTTACTGGCAGTCATGGGACCCTGCAAGATGGTATACGGAGTGATCGCGGGGCTGTGCCTTCTGATCCCGGTGAAAAAGTTTGGGGGCTGGGGCCGGTGGACGGCTTCTGCGGCAGGGGTGCTGGGAGCCTTTGCGGCAGCCATGGCTGCAGTTAATCTGGGAACCGTTTCCATGTATACTCAGGCAGAGGACAGCTATATTGCCTGGGCCGGAGAGACGGGATATACCTTTACGGAGCTGCTCCACCGTCCTCTTCATGTGCTGAAAATGTGTTATGACACGCTGGCGTGGAAGGGAACGCAGCTGTTTGAAGGAATGATCGGCGGCTCTCTGGGAAATCAGGATCCTGTTTTAAATACACCGACCGTGATCATATTGGCTCTGTGTACCATTTTAGTGGTGCTGGCGTTAAAAAAGCCGGGAGAAGAAGTGATGTTTTCCACAGGAAACAGGCTGTGGATCTGGTTTCTGGCGCTGCTGCTTTTAGGGGTGCTGATGTTTTCCATGCTGTTAGCCTGGACTCCCAGAAGCGCGTCCATGATTGAAGGCGTTCAGGGAAGATATCTGCTGCCCTTCCTTCCGGCGGTTCTGCTTACATTCCGCAGCAGCCGGGTGGTACGGACGGGAAGCGACGACAGAGGGCTGCTTTATGCGGTGATGATGATGGATCTGTATGTGGCAGTGCGGATTTTTGCGGTGGTGTGCCTGCGGCTGTAGAGAGAAGCAGCATAAACAGTTGCACCCTTGTGGATAACGTGGTAAAATTTCCTGATAGATGTGGAAAAGCGGCTTTCGGGCTGCTGAATGACTCAGGATGGATGAAAGAAGGAGAAAGAATCATGGGAAAGATCAAAGTGACAACATGTGAAATTGAAGGACTTTATGTAATTGAGCCTACGGTTTTTAAGGATGAGAGAGGCTATTTTATGGAAACCTATAACCAGAATGACTTTAAGGAAGCAGGCCTTAATATGACCTTTGTACAGGACAATCAGTCCATGTCCGTAAAAGGCGTTTTAAGGGGCCTTCATTTCCAGAAGCAGTATCCTCAGGGCAAGCTGGTACGTGCGGTAAGGGGAACGGTCTTTGACGTTGCCGTAGACCTGCGTTCCGATTCCAAAACCTATGGAAAGTGGTTCGGCGTGACCTTATCTGCTGAAAACAAGAAGCAGTTTTACATTCCGGAGGGCTTTGCACACGGTTTTCTGGTTCTCTCTGATGAGGCGGAGTTTGCCTACAAGTGCACAGACTTCTATCATCCGGGCGATGAGGGCGGCCTTCTCTGGAGCGACCCTGAGATCGGCGTAGAGTGGCCTATCGAGCCGGGAATGGAGCTGATCATTTCCGAGAAGGATAAGAAATGGAGCGGTCTTAAGGATACCTTTAAATTCTGACAGTGAAGGATACGGATTATGAATTATGCAGTTTCTCTGTTAAAGGAGATTATTACAAAGCGAAAGCTCATATGGGATCTTGGAAAGGCTGATTTCAGAAAACGGTTCGTGGGTTCTTACTTCGGTATTGTATGGATGTTTATTCAGCCCATTGTGACCGTAGTCATTTATGCGGTGATTTTCGGAATCGGTTTTAAGTCTCCGCCGCCTGTTCCTGGAGTCAGCTATGTGGCATGGCTGGTTCCGGGCATTGTACCCTGGTTCTTTTTCAGCGAGGCGTTAAACACAGGAACGGGCTGTCTTCAGGAATACAGCTATCTGGTCAAAAAGGTGGTTTTCAAAGTAGAGATCCTGCCGATCATCAAGCTGATTTCCTGTCTGCTGGTCCATGCCTTTTTCGTGCTGATCATGGCGGGAATGTACCTGATCGCCGGGATGCCGGTGCGCGTTACCTGGATCCAGGTTCTCTATTATACCTTTGCAGCCTCTGTGCTGGTGCTGGGACTGGGATATTTTACAGCTTCTGTCAATGTATTTTTTAAGGATATGGCTCAGATCGTGGGAATCTGCCTGCAGTTTGGCATCTGGCTCAGCCCCATTATGTATCATGAATCTATGTTTACAGACCGTATGCCCTGGATGGAACCGATTTTTAAACTGAATCCTTTTTACTATATCGTCACCGGATACAAGGACAGCATGATTACAGGCAACTGGTTCTGGGAGCGGCCGAAGCTGACGCTGTATTACTGGGCCTTCACCCTGATCGTACTTCTTTGCGGACTTAAGATGTTTAAAAAACTCAGGCCTCATTTTTCCGATGTTCTGTAAGCGGATATGATAGGAAAGATAGGGATTGGCTGGAGACAGGGAGAGCGGGAAGGAACGATCGAGGCACAGGTGGTCTATTCCCGACGCCACAGTCTGGCACTGGAGATAAAGACGGATGGTCAGGTGATCATCCGTGCGCCGGAGGGCATTTCGGAAGGAGTGCTGATGGAGTTTGTACGAACCCGGCAGGAATGGATTCTGAAGAAATGGTTCGATTCGGAAACAAAGAGACGAAATCTGGCTCAGGTATTTCCACATGACTATGAGGAAGATCCAAAGCTTGAGGCGGCTTACCGCAGGAAGGCACGGGAGCGGATTGGGCAGAGGATTGCGTATTTTGCGGCTTTGATGGGAGTAACCTATGGGCGGATTTCCATCCGCAGCGCCAAAACACGCTGGGGAAGCTGCAGCAGTGAGGGAAATTTAAATTTCCACTGGAAGCTGGTGCTGATGCCGCCGGAGGTTCTGGATTATGTGGTGGTCCATGAGCTGGCTCACCGAAAGGAGATGAACCATTCCCGGAAGTTTTGGGCAGAAGTAAAGAATGTGCTTCCCGATTATGAGAAGAGAAGAAAGTGGCTGAAAGAATTTGGAGGATACGTGTAGGTACCCTGATTTCCGGCTGCGGGACAATAAAAGAGGATTGAATGCTTCGTTTGACAGATATCGCAGCGAAGGGTTCAATCCTCTTATGTGTTTATGGTTTATTTGGATTTGGCAATGGCATTTTCCAGATCAGCAGGAGAAATGAGTCCTACGGTTTTATTTACGATCTCTCCTCTCTTGAAGTAGAGAAGGGTGGGAACGCTCATGACTCCGAAACGGGATGCCAGATCCATTTCTTCATCAATGTCTACCTTGTAGAAATGTACCTCCGGATGAACCTCTGCCATGCGTTCTACTGCGGGAGCCAGCATTTTGCAGGGACCGCACCAGGTTGCAAAGAAATCAACGACTACTACGTCGTCACCGGCATTTACTGCCTGGTCGAAATCAGCGGATGTGAGATGTGAAAGTGCCATATATATTACCTCCTGTAAATGTGAATTCGTTTTCTGTTGTATATAGGATACCACAGCCGCCCCTCTTTTTATGTGATAAAAGTCACGAAACAGAAAAAATATTTACAGAAGCTTCATAATGAGCTGCATGACAACTTCCGCCCCTCCGGAAAGAAGCATCACATGGATGGGATCCATTTTGAATCTTGCAAGAAGAATCAGGGAAAGCAGAAAGATTCCCACAGCTCTTATATTTGTACTGGAGAGAATGGCATCCAGATGGAGGGAGGAAATGTCATTTCCCCAGAATGCGGTAACCAGAATGCTGACTCCGGCAGCTGCGATCATGGCGATTACGGCAGGACGGAGGGATTTTAAAATGCCTTGAAGAAGGCTTAAACTTCGGTATTTTAAGTAAATTTTTGCCAGAATCGTTACAAGAATGCAGGAAGGGAGCACACAGCCGATGGTAGCTGCCAGCGCTCCGGGAACTCCGGCAATGCGGGTGCCTACAAAGGTTGCGGAATTGACTGCGATCGGGCCGGGGGTCATCTGGGAAATGGTGATCAGATCCGTAAATTCGGACTGGGAAAGCCAGGGATGAAGCTGTACTACCTGATTCTGGATCAGAGGCATTGCCGCATAGCCGCCGCCGAAGCTGAAGGCGCCAATCTGCAGAAAGCTTAAAAAGAGCTGTAAATAGATCATAAGGAACCGCCTTTCTTCTGTTTTTCACGGCTTAAGGTTGTGACGATACCAAGGCCGATGCACAGCAGGATAATGATAATGGCGCTGACGCCGAAGAAGTAGTTGGCAATAAAGGCTGCGGCCATGACAAGAAGGGGAACTGTCTGCTTTTCTTTTATAATGCCAGAGGACATTTCCCAGACTACCTCCATGATTACGGCTCCTACTCCGGCCTGCATTCCGTTTAACATCCAGCCCACATACTGATTGGAGCGGAAGGCGGCATAGCAGAGTGAAATCAGAGAAAGGATGGCAAAGGGAGGGATGACCGTTGCAAGAACGGAGGTCATGACTCCGGGAAGGCCTGCCAGCTTGTAGCCTACCACGATAGCCCCGTTGACTGCGATGGCGCCGGGGCAGGACTGGGCAATGGCTACCAGATCCAGCATCTCTTCCTCATCGATCCAGTGGTACTGGTCCACAAAGGTTTTTTTCATCAGTGTTACAATTACATAGCCGCCGCCAAAGGTAAAGGCGCTGAGATAAAAGGTAGAAATAAAAAGCTTTTTTAAGATGACAGACCGCTTTTCATGATGGGATACAGCTTCCATGGGTGAACTCCTTTTAAAACGGGAAGTATTCCCGGTTATTTTGCCGGAAAATCCATCCGGCATTCCTACTATACGCCTTGCAGATACATATGTAAAATACTATAATATTATAATATATATAATGAAAATATTATGAATATACGAATCAGTGAAAGAAAGGAGAAGGATCATGACGCTGCGTCATTTAAGGATTTTTGTCACGGTCTGCGAGACGGGAAGCATGACTGCGGCAGCCCAGATACTCTATATTGCCCAGCCCGCTATCAGTCTGGCTGTTTCAGAGATGGAGGAGCATTACAAAGTTCGGCTCTTTGACCGTATTTCACGCCGTTTGTATCTCACAGACAGCGGGCGGCAGGCTCTGGAATATGCCAGACATATTATCGCGCTTTTTGACGAGATGGAGCAGGGGGTGGGAGACGGCCAGGCGGCGAAAGAATTGCGGATCGGTACCAGCATTACCATCGGCTCCTGCCTGCTTCCCGGATATATCAGGGAGCTGAAGGAACGTTTTCCGTCGCTGACCGTACAGGCGGCGGTGGGAAATTCAGAGGCCATTGAGCAGAAGCTGCTTGAAAATCAGATCGATATCGGTATCATTGAGGGAATGGTTCACAGTCCCTATATCCACTGTAGGACCTTTCCCGGCGATCGGCTGGTATTTATCTGCCCTCCGGCCCATCCGTTTGCAGGGCATACCTTAAAATCGGCTGAAGAGCTGGCAGGACAGGATCTGATCCTGCGGGAGCGGGGCAGCGCGGGGCGAGAGGTTCTGGACGGGATTCTGGCAGCAGGGGAAATTTCTGTGAAGCCCTTATGGGAGAGCGTCAGCAATGAGGCGGTGCTGGAAGGGGTAAAAGCCGGTCTGGGCTTGTCGCTTCTTCCTTATTATCTGGTTCGGGACAGCCTTGAGAAGGGGCAGGTTAAGGAGTTCTTTATAAGAGGACTTGCACTGTCACGGAAGTTTTCCGTTATTTACCATAAGAACAAATTTTTGACAAAAGAGGCCAGAACGTTGATCGGGCTGGCGGCGGGGGAGGAAGAAGGGTAGTTTTTATTCTTTTTACCAGTATAAAAATTTGCCATTGTATGATATACTTATCCCTAAAGTGGAGAATTATGCAGTTATGCAACTAGATATGGAGAACGATATGGAAGTAAGAGAACAGGAAAATGCCATCAGCGTCCGGGACGTGACCAAGGTCTACCGGCTGTATGACAAGCCCATTGACCGTTTAAAGGAATCGATGAGCATTTCCCATAAAAATTATCACAGGGACTTTTATGCTTTAAGCGGACTTTCCTTTCAGGTAAAGAAGGGGGAAACCGTAGGGATCATCGGTACAAATGGTTCCGGAAAGTCTACCATTTTAAAGATTATCACCGGAGTGCTGACGCCAACCACCGGGCAGGTGGATGTAAACGGCAAGATTTCCGCCCTTTTGGAGCTGGGAGCCGGTTTTAATATGGATTATACGGGAATTGAAAATATCTACATGAACGGCACCATGATGGGCTATACGAAAAAGGAGATGGATGCAAAGCTTCAGGATATTCTGGATTTTGCTGAAATCGGAGATTTTGTCTATCAGCCGGTAAAGACCTATTCCAGCGGTATGTTTGTCCGTCTGGCCTTTGCTCTTGCGATCAACGTAGATCCTGAAATTCTGATCGTAGATGAGGCTCTGTCGGTAGGAGATGTATTCTTCCAGTCCAAATGCTACCGCCGGATGGAGGAGATCCGCAAAAAGGGCACGACCATCCTGATGGTTACACACGATATGGGAAGCATTATCAAATACTGTGACCGGGTGGTTCTGCTTCATAAGGGCGAATTTATCGCTGAAGGGCCTGCGGGCAAAGTGGTGGATATGTATAAGAAGATTCTGGCCGGAAAGCTGGAGGAGCTGAAGGCGGAGCTGGCAGCAGGAGTCCATAAAACGGATCAGCAGTCCGGCACAGAGGATGACCTTTCCGATTTCTCAGGCGGTATGGACGTAGACGGCCTTGTTGATGCACAGCTGGCAAAAAAAACATTTCTTGACAGCCATGAGAGCGCCGGAACTACAAATCAGCATCCCAAGGGGCTGATGCGCGATCAGATGACGATCAATTCAGACCGCACGGAATATGGCGACGGACGGGCGGAAATCTATGATCTGGGTCTTTTAGACGCCAGAGGCAATATTACAAATCTCCTGTTAAAAGGAGAGATGTTTACTATCCGTGAATGCATCCGTTTCCATGCGGATATTCAGTCGCCTATTTTTACCTATACCATTAAGGATAAAAAGGGAACGGAGCTCACTGGCACCAACACCATGTTTGAGGGAGCGGACATTCAGCCGGTGAAAAAGGGCGAGGAATATGTGGTGGAATTTACCCAGAAGATGACCCTTCAGGGCGGTGAGTACCTGTTAAGCATGAGCTGTACCGGCTTCGAGGCCGGAGAGCATACGGTATATCACCGTTTGTATGATGTGACAAATATTACTGTTATTTCCAATAAAAACACCGTGGGCGTTTACGATATGGAATCCCAGGTGAAAGCGGAAAAGAGGAAAGCAGATGAATGATATAAGCTATGAGATTCTGGATCTCTTTAAAAAATACGGCTCCGATCCGGAGGGGATTCAGAAAATCCTTGAAAATGACAGCCGTCCGGAGGTGTTGTATGCTCTTTCCGATGTCCGGAAAAATCTTTTCGACTGGATGGAGCTGGAAAAATGTGAAAATGTACTGCAGCTGGATTCCGGCTATGGGGTTCTCACCGGATTGTTTGCAGAGTGCTGCGCCCATGTGACTGTAACGGACCGCAGGGATGAAAATCTGGTGGTGAATGAGCAGAGAAACAGCAGTGCGGACAATATTTCCTATATAAAAGAAAACGATTGGAAGAAGGAAGACCACAGAGAAGCTTACGATCTTGTGGTTTTAGAATCTTCCCGCCCGGACATGGACTTAAAGGTCGTTGTAAAGGAGGCTTCTCAGTATGTAAAACAGGGAGGCCGTCTGGTGTTTTCCTGTGAAAATGCCCTGGGACTGTGCTTTTTATCTGGTGCTGTCCATGATGAGGATGAGAGTGCATTTACCAAGGGAGAACTGGAGGCGGCTTTTCGTGAGGCAGGCCTTGAAACCGTAGAATTTTATTATCCCATGCCGGAGTATAAGCGGGCTCAGACGGTGTATTCCGACCGGTATCTTCCCGGAAAGGGCGATATTCCCCATGTGACCGCAGTCTATGACCGCCAGCGCTGGGCCTGCATCCATGAGGATGAGATTTCCGATAAGCTGGTTCAGGAAAAGGCCTTTGGACTTTTCGCCAATGCCTATCTGGCAGTGGCCTCTAAGGAGCAGGAGCCCTTTGATACGATTTTTGCAAAATATAACCGGACCAGAAAACCTCAGTTTCAGATCCGCACCCGCATTTTAGAAGAAAATGGAAAGCGATATGTGGAAAAGGCTGCTCTTACAGAGGCATCCGGAGCACATATTGGTTCTATGGAGGAAAAGCATGAGAAGCTCTCCAAGGTAAATCCTGAAGTTCATGTGCTGGAACCGCATTTTTCTGAGGATAAACAGGCGGTACGGTTTGAGTTTCTTACAGGAAAGACGCTGGCAGAGGAGCTTGGCGGGCAGATCCGGGGAAAGAAGGCTCCGGTTGAGGCAATTCAGGCAGCGATGGAGCAGGTATTCTCAAAGGCAGCCCTGCGCCCGGAGTCCTTTTATGTGACGCCGGAATTTCTGGAGGTGTTTGGAAGGGATCCGGCAGAAGATTCACAGGATAGCGCTCCGGGAGAACTGGAACAGCAGCTGTCTGCCCTGTCGGATGCTTCCTACGCAGTCAGCAATATTGACGGCCTGTTTGAAAATCTGATGGTAAGCGGCGGCAAGCTGTACTGCCTGGATTATGAATGGGTCTTTGATTTCCCTGTTCCGGCAGGTTTTGTCCGCTATAGGAATCTGGTTTATTTCTATTATAAATATGAAGGCCTGATGGACTATGAAAATGCAGCTGATTTCCTGAAGGAATTCGGAATCGGGGAAGAACTGTCCGGGCTGTATGCTGCCATGGAGGAATCCTTCCAGTCCTGGGTACACGGAGACGGCACTCAGGGGTATATGGGTAATTATAAACAGCGTCTGGTGACCTTAGAGGAATTAAAGGCCCAGGAAAAGGAACTGGATCAGGCCAGAGAGCGGATCAACCAGCTTCAGGAAGAGGTGGAGGAGCGCAATATTCAGGTGAAAAAGGATCAGGAGATTCTGCGCCTTACCAATAATCATGTAAAGAACCTGGAAATCATGATTAAGGATCTGCGCCATGAGATTGACGAGCTGGGTAAGCTTGCCACCTATTTGAATGGTCATGAAGCGGCTGTATACAAGCTTCGCAGAAAGCTGGGGGTTCAGGTCAATAAGGCATTCCCAAAGGGAACCAGAAAGCGCAAGGTATTGAACTACTGCTTCCATACGGTGCGCCACCCTGCAAGATACATGAAGATGTATGCCACCAAAGAGGGCCGTAACCTGATTGAGGGTGATTTTAAGATTGGCGAGGGCTATCTCACCGGAGGCCACCTTTCCTTCCCGCAGTATCCGGGAGAGGGAAAAGAGGGAAAAAATGGCTGGGAAGGGCCCTTAGTCTCCATTGTGATCCCCTGTTATAACCAGATCCACTACACCTATGCCTGTCTTCAGTCCATTCTGGAATATACGAAGGACGTGACCTATGAGGTCATCATTGCAGATGATGTGTCAACAGATGCAACGGCGGAAATCAGCCGTTTTGTGGACGGGCTGGTGATCTGCCGCAATCAGACCAATCAGGGCTTTTTAAGAAACTGCAACCAGGCGGCAAAGGCAGCCAGGGGCAAATATATCATGTTTTTAAATAATGATACCAAGGTGACGGAAGGGTGGCTATCTTCTCTGGTGAAGCTGATCGAATCCGACCCGTCTATCGGTATGGTAGGCTCCAAGCTGGTGTATCCGGACGGACGTCTTCAGGAGGCCGGAGGCATTCTGTGGAGCGACGGCTCCGGCTGGAACTATGGGCGGCTGGATGACCCGGATAAGGCAGAGTACAACTATGTAAAGGACGTGGACTACATTTCCGGCGCCGCCATCCTTTTATCCGTTCAGCTCTGGAAGCAGATCGGCGGCTTTGACGAGCGGTTTGCTCCTGCCTACTGTGAAGATTCTGATCTGGCCTTTGAGGTGAGAAAAGCCGGATACCGGGTGGTATATCAGCCTCTATCCAAAGTCATTCATTTTGAAGGGGTGTCCAACGGTACGGATGTAAACGGTACGGGCCTGAAGCGGTATCAGGTGGAAAACAGCAAAAAGCTTCGGGAAAAATGGGCGGATGAGTTTAAGCGTCAGTCTGTCAATGACGGAAATCCCAATCCATTCAGGGCAAGGGAGAGAAGCCAGGGTAAAAAGGTGATCCTGGTAGTGGATCACTATGTGCCTACCTTTGATAAGGACGCAGGCTCCAAGACCACCTATCAGTATCTGAAAATGTTCCTGAAAAAGGGCTATGTGGTAAAATTCCTGGGAGACAACTTCCTCCATGAGGAACCCTATTCCACGGCTCTCCAGCAGATGGGAATTGAGATCCTCTACGGGGATGACTGGGCTTCCGGTATCTGGGACTGGCTGAAACGGAATAAGGATGAAATTGATTTTGCCTATTTAAACCGGCCCCATATTGCCACAAAATATGTGGACTTTATTAAGGAAAATACGAATATCAAAGTGATTTATTACGGCCATGACCTTCATTTCCTGCGTCTGGGACGGGAGTATGCTCTTACAGGCGATATTTCAATCAAGCGTGAGGCTGATTACTGGAAAGCCATTGAGCTGTCCATGATGCGGAAGGCGGCCATTTCCTATTATCCGTCCTATGTGGAGGTAGATGCCATCCACAAGATTGACCCGGAAATCCCGGTAAAGGCCATTACAGCCTATGTATACGATGAATTTCTTGCCAATATCCAGGAGGACTTCGCAAAGAGAGAAGGACTGCTCTTTGTAGGCGGATTTGCTCATCCGCCCAATGCGGATGCAGTGCTGTGGTTCGCACAGGAGATCTTCCCGCTGATCCGGGAAAAACTTCCGGAGATAAACTTCTATGTGGTAGGATCCAAGGTTACGGATGAGATAAAGGCCCTTGAGCAGCCTGGAAACGGAATTATCATAAAGGGCTTTGTCAGCGAAGAAGAGCTGGCGGAGCTGTATGCCTCCTGCCGAATCGTAGTCGTTCCCCTGCGGTACGGGGCCGGCGTAAAGGGCAAGGTAGTCGAAGCCATCTACAACGGAGCCCCCATTGTCACAACCGGCACCGGAGCCGAAGGAATTCCGGAGGTAGAAACCATACTGGAAATCGAGGATGATCCGGCTGCATTTGCAGAAAAATGTGTATCTCTCTACAACGATCCTGCCCGCTGCCGGAGTATGTGTCACGCCACTCAGGACTATATCCGCAGACACTTCAGCCTCGAAGGCGCATGGAAGGTGATAGAGGAGGACTTTCGCGACAGCAGTGAGCAGTGCAGCCATGCAGAATTTCACGTTGAAAAGTAAGCTCGCTTACTTTTCGACGGGGAAAGCTGCATGGCTATAGGGCGAACGCCTGCGACCGAGGAAACGCGCAGCGTTTTCGAGGTCAGCACTGAGGAATTTAAGTATACATTTAAGGAGAACAAAATGCAGGCAATACTTCTCGCCGGAGGTCTGGGCACCCGTTTACGCAGCGTCGTAAGCGACCGTCCCAAGCCAATGGCTCTCATACAGGAAAAACCATTTATGGAGTACGTTACCAGAGAACTGGTGCGAAACGGCGTCAGGGATATTATTTTTGCCGTAGGCTATAAGGGCTCCATGGTGGAAGAATATTTTAAAGACGGCAGCGATTTTGGCTTTCATGCAGCTTACGCCTATGAGGAAACCCTCCTAGGCACCGCAGGGGCCATTAAAAATGCCGGAAAATTCATTACAGAGGATCGTTTTTTCGTTCTCAATGCAGATACCTTTTACCAGATTGACTATACAAGACTGGTAAGGCAGCAGGATGAGCAGCAGCTGGACATGGCGCTGGTGCTGCGCAGAGTGCCGGACGTATCCCGCTATGGTCAGGCTGTTTTAGATGAAAAGGGCATCCTTACAGGCTTTAATGAAAAGACACAGGAGGCAGAATCCGGCACCATAAACGGCGGTATTTACCTTATGAAAAAAAGCCTTTTAGACGAGATTCCGGAGGGAAAGGTATCTCTGGAAAATGACAGGATTCCCTGCTGGCTGTCAGAGGGAAAGCGGCTGGGCGGCTTTGTAAATGACGGTTATTTCATTGATATCGGTATTCCGGAGGCTTATTTCCAGTTCCAGAGGGATGTAGAAACAGGCGTTGTCCGGTAGGTAAGAAACGGAAGGAGAAAAATATGGTAATCAGAGGCAGAGCGCCCCTGCGGGTCAGCTTCGGCGGAGGCGGCACGGATGTAGCCCCTTTCTGCGAGGAGCAGGGCGGCGCAATTATTGGGAGCACCATCAATAAATATGCCTACTGCTCTATCGTACCCAGAGAGGACGATCAGATCATTGTCCATTCTCTGGATTTCGATATGACAGTAAAGTACAATACAAAGGAAAACTACGTCTATGACGGCCGTCTGGATCTGGTAACAGCGGCTCTTAAGGCGATGGAGATCAGCCAGGGCTGCGAGGTATATTTACAGTGCGACGCGCCTCCCGGCTCAGGCCTTGGAACCTCCTCTACTGTGATGGTAGCCATGCTTACGGCTATGGCAAGATGGAAGGGGATCATGATGGACGCCTATGCCATGGCGGATCTGGCCTATCAGGTGGAGCGGCTGGATTTAAAGATTGACGGCGGCTATCAGGATCAGTATGCGGCGGCCTTCGGCGGCTTTAATTTTATTGAGTTCCACGGCAGAAACAACGTAGTTGTAAATCCCTTGAGAATCAAAAAGGACATTATCCATGAGCTGCAGTACAACCTTTTACTGTGCTATACGGGAAATATCCATGTATCTGCCAACATTATCAGGGATCAGGTACAGAATTACGAGAAAAAGGATGCCTTTGAGGCCATGTGTGAGGTAAAGGCCCTGGCTTATGCCATGAAGGACGAGCTGTTAAAGGGAAACCTCCACAGCTTCGGAAAACTCCTTGACTATGGATGGAAAAGCAAAAAGCGCATGAGCAGCAAGATCACCAATCCTCAGATTGATATGCTTTATGACGAGGCGATCAAGGCCGGAGCCCTGGGAGGAAAGCTCCTTGGAGCCGGCGGCGGCGGTTATCTTCTCATGTACTGCCCATACAATGTGCGCCACAAGGTAGCGGCCCGTATGGAGCAGGCAGGAGGCCAGCTGGCAGACTGGAATTTTGAACTGCGCGGAGCCCAGAGCTGGGTGGCAGACGAGGAGCGCTGGAAGTACGATCAGGTAAAGGTTCATATGCCAAATAAGATTTATACCTTTGATCTGTAAGCAGGAATGAGATATGGAAAAAATTGTATTTTTGGACCGGGACGGCACGCTGAATGAAGAGGTAAATTATCTGCACCGTCCGGAGGATATGCATCTGCTAGCCGGGGTGCCGGAAGCTTTGAGAAGGCTTAAGGAGGCCGGATTTAAGCTGGTGGTGGTCACCAATCAGGCCGGGGTAGCCAGAGGATATTATACGGAAGAGGATGTAAAAGTCCTTCATCGGTATATGAATGAGCTGCTGGCGGCAGAGGGGGCCGAAATAGACGGCTTTTATTACTGTCCCCACCATCCGGTTCACGGAATCGGGAGCTATAAAAAGGAGTGCAGCTGCCGGAAACCGGGAATCGGTATGTTTTTGCAGGCAGAAGAGCGGTTTACAGCAGATAAGTCCCATTCCTATATGATTGGAGATAAGCTTTTAGACACGCAGGCGGGGAAGAACTACGGTGTGACCTCCATTCTGGTAGGAACGGGATATGGGAAGGAGCTTTATGAAGCCAGTCAGGCGAAGAAGGATGAAGCGCCCTCATATGATTATTATGCAGAGAATCTGCCCCAGGCTGCGGACTGGATTTTAAGGCGGCAGTAAAGCAGAGGCGTGATATATTTCAGGAAAAAAGAGAGGTAACAGGATGAACGGCAGTAAGGTAGATTTGATTCTTAAGGAGTTGATGGAGCGCTATCCGGTACTGATGCCTGTAAAAGAGGACATTTTTAAGACATATGAAATTCTCAGGGATGCCTTTTTGCAGGATGGAACGCTTCTCATAGCCGGAAACGGCGGAAGCTGTGCGGACAGCGAGCATATTGTGGGGGAACTGATGAAGGGGTTTGTAAAACGGCGTCCGGTGACTCCTGCCTTTGAACAGAAGCTTAAGGAGGCAGAGCCGGAGCTTGGAGAGGAACTGGCAAAGCGGCTTCAGGGGGCTCTTCCTGCCATTGCCCTTACGGGTCATCCCGCCCTTTCCACAGCCTTTTTAAATGATGTGGACGGAAGCATGGGCTTTGCACAGCAGGTCTATGGTTACGGAAGAAAGGGAGACGTATTTTTAGGAATTACCACCTCCGGAAATTCAAAGAATATCCTGTATGCAGCAGCTGTGGCAAAAGCAGCAGGCTTAAAGGTCATTGGCCTTACAGGAAGGGATGGCGGCCGTTTAAAGGCGATGACGGATGCCTGTATTGTGGTTCCGGAGCAGGAAACCTTTAAGATACAGGAATTTCATCTGCCGGTTTATCATGCCCTGTGCCTGATGTTAGAGGAGTATTTTTATGAGGTATAAGCACGTGTTTGCCATTCCGGCCTATGGGCAGTCGCCCTGGCTGGAAACCTGTATCCGCTCTTTAAAGGCTCAGAGCCAGCCGTCGCCGGTTATCCTCTGTACATCTTCTCCCAGTGAATTTTTAGAGCAGATGGCAGAGAAGTATGAGCTACCCCTTTATGTGCGCCGGGGAGAGAGCAGCATCCGGGATGACTGGAATTATGCCTATGAAATGGCAGATGGGGAATATGTGACGATTGCTCATCAGGATGATGTGTATCATAAGGAGTATGCGGCAGAGCTTTTGAAGGCAGCCGGAAAATGGCCGGATATGACGGTTTTCACAACGGATTACGTGATTACAAAGGGCGGAAAAACCATTACAGGAGACAGGCTTTTGTGGGTGAAACGCATCCTGCGCCTGCCTCTTCGCTGTCCTGCGTTTAATGGCTTTACCTGGGTAAAACGCCTGCCTTTGATGCTTGGAAACTCCATCTGCTGCCCTGCGACCACCTACCACAAGTCCCTGTTGGGAGAACCTCTTGTGCGTTCTGAGTACAGCTACGCGTTAGACTGGGATAATCTGGTGCAGCTTGCAGAGCGTCCGGGCCGTTTTATCTGCCGTGAAAAGCCTCTTATGTATTATCGGGTTCACGACGGGGCGGCGACAAAGGCCTGTATGGAGGATAACCGGAGGGCAAAGGAGGAACGGGAAATGTTTGCCCGTTTCTGGCCGGAGCCGGTGGTCCGGTTTTTGATGCGGGGATATGCCTCTGCATATAAGGAATACGAGTAAAGGAAATGTTTCAGGATGTGCGGCATCAGACGAAGAGAGATGAAAATGGTCCTGGTCCTGCTCTGGGCAGCCGGGGCCATTGTGCTGGGAATCGGAGTATTTGAGCTGTTTTTAACCGGTTCTCTGGGGGAGATACTGAAAAAAGAGGAAACAAAGACCATGCTGGCCCAGGTGCTGGCCGTATTTTTATGGAACCTTCTGTGGCTTTCCAGAGTAAAGAACCGTAAAGCCCAGATTTTGGGAATCAGTGTGGGAAGCCTTCTGTTTGCCTGGTGTCATCAGATGCTTGTTCCTGCTGTTATATCAGGAGTGTGGATTGCAGTTTTAATCTGTCTGGGAAGATGGCTGAACGGGTGGCTGATGGGAGACCGGAAAAGGATGCAGGATCTGACCAGGAAAGAATGGGAGAATATCCACTGGGCAGAGACTCTGGCTCTGGGCCTTGTAACAGGAAGCGCCTTATGGATGGTCATTGTCTGCGTGATTTCCCTTACAGGCCATGGAGGAGTTCCCTTCTGGCGGATTCTGGCTCTGATCCTTACTGCGGGAACACTGGCGGTATGTGCGGCAATCCAAATCAGGAGAGAAAATGAGAGCAGAAAGCAGCAGGAAAGAAAAGCGGTTCCGAACAGAGAGGCCTTCTGGCAGGCTGTACTTCCGGATACCTTCCCACAGGCTCTTTTATGGGCGTTTATCCTTACCATGGTTCTTTTGCAGGCAGGACGGCTGAATATAGAGCTGGATTATGATTCCCTTCACTACGGCCTGCGTTCCGGTTTTGTGCTGGATAATGGGAAGGGAATTTATGAAAACCTGGGAATGAATAATCTGGTGTACAGCTACAGCAAGGGGCTGGAGGTTTTAAACCTTCCGCTGTCAGGTACGCCTACCTATGGTTTCGTCCTGGCCTTTTCCTTCTGGACAACTGTGGGAACAGTGCTTCTGGCCGGACATATAGGCGGGAGAAACGGCGGAAAAACCATGGCTTTGTGGACAGCCGCTGTATGTGCTGCCATTCCGGGCATTATGAATATGGCAGTGTCTGCAAAGAGCGACAGCATTACCCTTTTGTACCAGCTGATCATTTATGATTTCCTCTGCCTTGCCATTGGTAAGAAGGAGCAGGGGAAACAGGCGGTTCCATGGCTGCTCTTTGCAGTGGCGGCTTATATTGTGACCCTTGTTTTCAAGCCTACCGCACTGGTGTTTTCTACGGCACTGGGCGCGGCAGGACTGTTATGCCTGCTGCTTGGGAAAAATTTAAAAATTGGAAATAAAAGGTTAGTTTTCCTCTGGATGCTTCCGCTTATGGCTGCAGCCGGATTGTGGTACCGCACATGGAGGATCACGGGAGTACCGATCACTTCTATTTTTGCCGGAATGTGCGAAAAGATCGGTTTTGAGGTAAAATATCCCTTTAATTTTTCACGGGTCATCGGGGATCCCTGGGCTCTGTCGGCAGGTGAGAAGGCAGAAAGGCTCATGGAGCGTCTGAAAGGGATTCTTCTTGCACCTGTGGGAGAAGATATGGACCATGTGATCATTGCCTGGGGAACGGGGCTTGTGACCATCCTTCTCATTTTGTGGTGCATAAACCTTATTTTCCGGCTTCGCTCAGGAAAGCAGTCCGGGCTTTTTATGAACAGTCATGACCGATTTGACGGCGTTCTTACAGGAATCCTTCTGGCAGGCTCTGTTTTAAGCATTTATACATTGAGCCAGGTGGACGGAAATTATTTTATGCTGGTATATGCGGTTCTTGGAATCAGCGCAGTGCGCATGACAGGAACGTGGATAAAAGCCCGGAAAGAGGCAGGGAATCGATGGGCTCACAAAAGCCTCTGTTTTCTGGCAGTTCCATTTTTTCTATTCAATACGCTGGTATCCTGCACCACCAGCTGGGCCGGCACACCGGGCTTTACCCCTGTGAAATGGACCGGGCCGGGCTGCTATAACCACAGGACAGAACAGAACGAGCGGAAAATACGCCGGGGCTATGAAGCGCTGGCAGCCAGCTTTTCACCCAGAGACCGGGTACTGGCTTTTGGATACCACCCTGAGGTGCTGGATTTAAACTGCTGTGTTCAGAGCTATTATGATGTGACCGGCAGTGGGGGAGATGTTTATCTGGTAAAGAAGCTTGCGTATTTTGAAGAATTTCTGGAATATGCAGGGGTTGACTATTTCTTTGTCCAGGCTGGATATCTGGCCGATCGGGCAAGGGCCTTTGAAATCGTTGAAGACATGATCGAAGAGGGAACCCTGCGGGATCTTACCTTTGAGTGGGGAAATATGAAAGCCCGTGTGGCTTTAGATGAAAAGACAGAGGAGCTTCAGACAGAGGAGGCGGAGCGCTTCCGCCAAAACTACTGTATGAGAGAGAACGGATTCCGGTAGGCGTCCGGCAAACACACCTGAATAAAGGAGGCAGAAGCATTGGAAGCAAAGGACAGAATAAAATTCAGGATCGGATTTTCCAGAATGGAGAAAAAATATGAGTGGAAGGATCATCTGATCTTTATGGGACTGCTTTTCGGGCTGGCTGTGTGGGTCAACCGGGGAATCGAGATCAAGGGCCTTTATATGGATGACCTGTATTTCTGGTCCTGCTACGGAGAGCAGAGCTTTCTGCAGTATGTATTTCCAATGGGAAGTACCCGTTTCCGCTTCCTTTATTATCTGGCAGCCTGGCTGGAAATGGCTGTGGTGGGAAATCATGTGTCATGGTTCGTACCCATTAACATCCTTTTAAACGGAGCTCTGGCCTGCTATCTGTATGGAATTGCCTGCAGGCTTTCCGGAGCAAAGGCCATTGGATTTTTTACAGGCGTCATGTTTTTATCTAGCCGTATGGCCTATTATCAGATCGGACAGGTGCTGGGGCTGATGGAAACCATGGCGCTGTGGATGGCAGCGGCAATTTTGTGGAATCTGTACCGGTATATCAATGAAGATCACAGAGACAGCCTGTTTTTAAAGGCCTGTCTGCTGTATTTTGGTGTCTGCTTTGTCCATGAGCGTTATATGGCTCTCTTTCCTCTTCTCATTCTGGCCTTGATCGCGGTCCGGTGCAGACGGCCTGTCTGCATTGTGGGAGCGGTGGGAAGCTTCGGGTTGGTTCAGCTCATCCGGGCCTTTACCATCGGTACGGTGCTTCCGGCAGGAACGGGAGGCACTCAGGTGGCAGAAACATTAAATATCCCTCAGGCCATTGGCTTTGCCTTCAGTCAGGCAGCTTACATTTTCGGGATCAATGCGGGACCGGAGCACTTAAACGGCTGCCCCTGGGGCCAGAGCCCTTTTTGGGTTAAGCTTTTGGTGATCCTGGCAGATCTGGCGGTTCTTGCTATTGTGCTTGGTTTCCTTGTAATGTTGTTTGGAAGAAAAAGGAAAGAAAAACGGGCGGCCCTTTGGGTAAATGTCCTTTTATTTACGGGCTTTATTGCGCTTAATGTGGCATCCGCCAGCGTTACGATCCGTGTGGAACTGCGCTGGATCTATGTATCCTTAGCGGGTGCATTGCTGTTTCTGGCCTGGATGTACGGCGAGTTGACAAATGGAGTGAAAAAAGAGCTTTATCTGAAGCGCATCTGGCCCTGGGGCGTGCTCTTTGGAGCCTATGTGCTTTTCATGTTCCCTGTGGAGCTTTTT
The DNA here is from genome assembly GCF_001517625.2 of Clostridium sp. AT4. Taxonomy (GTDB): domain Bacteria; phylum Bacillota; class Clostridia; order Lachnospirales; family Lachnospiraceae; genus Enterocloster. Next base: position 248,188 of record NZ_LN999828.1, read on the forward strand.
TACAGAGGCTGCTATCCAAAGCTTTATCTCTGGCCAGATCAGCTGCGCTATAATTCTCTGGCAGAAGAAACTTATGAAAAATATGGGGATGAGATTTTCGGAAAAACCATCTATATCATGGAAGACACCTATGAGATGAGTGATTTTACAGCCAGAACCTTCTTTAAGGTCTTTGACAAAAAGAGACTGGCCGAGGGAACGCAGGTAAAGAAGATTGAAAGCATCCGCGACATCGGACTGGTGGATGACAGTATGCTGGTGCTGCGGGAGGATCCGGAGCACAATGGTTTTCAGGATATTACAGATTTTGTAAGGGATTTAAAGCTCAAGGTGGATTACGGCTACTATGAGGACGGCTGGATGGATGAACACGCCTCTCTGACCGTGATGGCGGGAGAAGAAGGAATCATTGATCTGGAAATCATGTATCCCGGCATTATGAGCGGCGGAGAAATGATTACCATTACAAAGGATCAGGAGGAGCCATTAAAGCTTCCCCTTCACTCCAGTGTGTTGGATGCGCGCCTTACGGCCAGCCCCTGGCAGCTGGTGCACCTGACCTTTGACTATAATTTTTATATGCAGAATGCGATGGAGCAGAGGGGCGAAGACCGGCTGGCAGCTATTGTTCACATTTCGGCAGAATAAAGCCGGAAATAGCCGGGAATTTTGGAGGTAACGAATCATGAAGGCAGAAACAAACAGAAAAGACGTATACAGAAAGGCGCTCTGCCTTCTGATTCCCGCAGTGGGGCTGGCGTTTCTTTTATGGTACATCAAAAATGCCACCTGCGATGTGGTTTATTCCGATTATATCCGCCTGGTAAACAGCTACCTGCCGGATGTCTATGATCCGGATCGCTTTTTTGTGCCCGATGTCCTGACAAGAATTCCTATTAACTATCTGGGACGGATCATCAATGTGGAGCTGTTTGGCTTTTCCATTACTTTTGACCGGGTTCTGGGGGCTGTAAGCACAGCGCTTGCGGCCTGGGTATTCGGCCTGTATTTTATCCGTCACAAGCTGGGGAGCATATGGTTTTTTCTTATAATGGCCGTGACATTCAGCCTGAATCAATGGGAGATGCTTACAAATGGAAGCGGCTGGTCCCACTTTTTTGCCTTTGCCTGTTTTTATTACCATGAATTGGTTTTTGACCGGGTGTGGACGGGACAGGAGAAGAAAGGAGATACCCTTCGCATGATCCTGCTGCCAGTACTTATTATCCTTGGAACTGCAGGGCCGTACTGCGCAATCTATGCGGTGGTAATGATCCTGGCTTCAGCAGCGGGAATTGTAAGAGACCTGTGGAGAAAAAAACAAAAGCAGTCAGAATGTTCCGCTTTGGAAGGGGAAGAAGGGCTGGGATTTAAGGGGGATTTTCGCAGGTATCTGGCATTTCTTTTTGCAGTTTTGATCCCCCTTCTGCTTTATATCCTCAGCAATTCCTTTGCGGTGGAGGAGCACGCCGGAGCGACGGGACGTTCCCTGGGAGAGCTTTTAATGGATGCGCCCTCCTTTCCGGTGCGTTTTCTTTTAAAATCTCTGGCGGGAATGCTGATCGGAGGAGAGGAGCTGATCCAGTGGATTTCAGACGGGAAAATCACAGATGGGTTCTGTTATCTTTTGGGGCTTTTTGTGTCGGCAGGCTATCTGTGGGCTTTATGGATGAATCTGCGGCACAAAATTTATGAGAGATCCCTTTTCCCTATGATGCTCCTTACGGGAGGTGCCTTAAATCATGTGCTGATCTTTTTATCCAGATACATTTTTGAAAAGGAAAACTATGCGTTAAGCTCCCGGTATGCCCTGCAGTTTCAGGTGGGGATTCTGGGAATTATCCTGACCTTTGCCCTGGCAGTACAGATGAAAAGCAGGCTCTCTGCAGCCGGCCGCATCTTTGGGGCTGTATTCTGTATTGCAATCCTTCTGGGAAATGGTTATACTACATATCGTGAGATAGAAAAAGCGCCTTACCGGGAAGAACGGTTTGAGATGATGAGGGAGCTTGCCCCCCTGATGCCGCACCTGACCGATGAGGAGATGATGGAGATGGATCCCGCAGCCCCGGATCTGTATGAATACCGCAAGGGAACGGACAAGCTGCGAAAGGCATTTGAGATATTGGAAGAGAATCAGTTGAATGTATTTCGCTAATGGAGGAGATTCGATGAAAGTTGTAATATTAGCAGGGGGCTTCGGCACCCGGATCAGTGAGGAAAGCCACTTAAAACCAAAGCCCATGATCGAGATTGGTGAAAAGCCCATCCTGTGGCACATTATGAAGTATTATTCCGAATTCGGCTACCATGATTTTGTGATCTGTCTGGGCTATAAGCAGTATGTGGTAAAGGAATTTTTTGCAGACTATTTCCTTCACACCTCAGATGTGACCTTTGACCTGGCAAATAACCGGATGGAGGTTCACAATAATTATTCCGAGCCGTGGAAGGTAACTCTGGTGGATACGGGACTTAACACCATGACAGGAGGCCGTGTAAAGCGGATTCAGCCCTATATCGGAAACGAGCCCTTTATGCTTACATACGGGGACGGGGTTTCTAATGTGGACTTAAAGGCCCTGGCAGACTTTCACAAATCCCATGGAAAGATTGCCACGATTACGACCGTAAACCTGGGCCAGTCAAAGGGTGTTTTAAATATTGATGATAATGACAGCGTACTTTCCTTCAGGGAAAAGGATGACAATGACGGAGCGCTGATCAACGGCGGCTTTATGGTGCTGAATCCGGAAGTATTTGAATATTTAAAGGATGATACTACAGTTTTTGAGAGAGAACCCATGGAGCGGCTGGCGGCAGAGGGACAGATGAAATCCTTCTATCACAGCGGATTCTGGCAGTGTATGGATACACAGAGAGAGATGAAAAAGCTGGAGGCCTTATGGCAGTCGGGAAATGCGCCCTGGAAAATATGGAAGGATGACAGAAAGGATCTTAAGCCATGACAATTGAGAAATTAAAGGAATTTTATGGAAATAAAAAAGTTCTGATCACCGGACACACGGGCTTTAAAGGCTCCTGGCTTACCCGCATCCTGACTCTTTCCGGGGCAGAGGTTACGGGCTATTCCCTGACTCCGCCTACGGATCCCAGCCTTTTTGAAATTGCCGGTCTGGAGGACACTATAAAGAGTGTGGTTGGAGATATCCGCGACCTGGAGCATTTAAGCCGCGTATTTGAGGAAACCCGGCCGGAGATCGTATTTCATCTGGCAGCCCAGCCCATTGTGCGGGAATCCTATCAGGAGCCGGTTTACACCTATGAAACAAATGTAATGGGTACGGTAAATGTATTAGAGTGCGTCCGCCGGACGGAGAGCGTGCGTTCCTTTTTAAATGTGACTACGGATAAGGTTTATGAGAACCGGGAGTGGGAGTATGGCTACCGGGAGTGTGACAATCTGGATGGCTATGATCCCTATTCCAACAGCAAATCCTGCTCCGAGCTTGTGACCCACAGCTATAAAAAATCCTTTTTTGAGGACGGACGCTGCGCCATTTCTACCGCACGGGCGGGAAATGTGATCGGCGGAGGCGATTTTGCCGCAGACAGGATCATTCCGGACTGTGTGAGGGCAGCTGCGGCAGGAAAGACCATTATTGTCCGCAATCCCTATTCCACCCGGCCGTATCAGCATGTGATGGAGCCTCTGGCTGTTTATCTGGCCATTGCCATGAGGCAGTATGAGGACAGAACCTTTGAGGGGTATTATAATGTAGGCCCGGACGACAAGGACTGTGTGACAACGGGAACGCTGGCAGATCTGTTCTGCGCAGCCTGGGGACAGGGACAGACCTGGGAGAACCGCTGGGTGGGCGGCCCCCATGAGGCGAATTTCCTGAAGCTGGACTGCTCAAAGATCAAGCATACCTTTGGCTGGACGCCCAGATATGGCGTAAAGGAAGCAGTGGAGAAAACTGTGGAATGGTCAAAGGAGTATCTGGAGGGAGCGGATATGACAGAGGTGATGGACCGCCAGATCCGCGAATTTTTCATTTCATAGGAAAGGGCGTCCTATGGAATAAAAACGCTCCGCGGGGAGTGCCCTGCGGCGTTCCTATGAAATAGAATCAAGGAGGAAAACATATCATGTTTGAACATATGACCGAAGAACAGGCAAGAGCGCAGATTCTGGAGCAGGTAGCCGGATACTGCGATACCTTTCATAAAAAGGCGCCATACAGAGAAGGCGACAGGATTCCCTATGCGTCCCGCGTTTATGACCATGATGAGATGGTAAATCTGGTGGACAGCGCTCTGGAATTCTGGCTGACTTCCGGACGTTATACGGATGAATTTGAGAAAAAGCTGGCAGGATATCTGGGAGTAAAATACTGCTCGCTGGTAAATTCCGGCTCATCTGCCAATCTTCTTGCCTTTATGACCCTGACCTCTCCGCTGCTTGGAGAGCGCCGCATCAAACGTGGGGATGAGATCATCACCGTAGCCTGCGGCTTTCCTACCACCGTGGCTCCGGCTATTCAGTACGGCGCCGTTCCTGTATTCGTGGATGTAACCATTCCTCAGTATAATATTGATGTAACCATGCTGGAAGCGGCCCGGTCTGAAAAGACAAAGGCAGTGATGATCGCCCACACTCTGGGAAATCCATTTAACCTGAGGGCGGTAAAGGCCTTCTGCGACAAATATGATCTGTGGCTTGTAGAGGATAACTGTGATGCTCTGGGAACCCAGTATACCATGGAGGAGGATGGAAGCGAGGTTACAAGATTTACGGGAACCATCGGAGATATCGGAACCTCCAGTTTTTATCCGCCCCATCACATGACTATGGGTGAAGGCGGAGCTGTGTATACAGACAACGGCCTTTTAAACCGCATTATGCGCTCCTTCCGTGACTGGGGACGGGACTGCGTATGTCCTTCCGGCCGCGACAATATGTGCGGACACCGTTTTGACCGCCAGTACGGCGAGCTGCCTTTAGGCTATGACCACAAATATGTATATTCTCATTTAGGCTACAATTTAAAGGCAACCGATATGCAGGCTGCCATCGGCTGCGCCCAGTTAGACAAGTTCCCGTCCTTTGTAGAGCGCCGCCGCCACAATTTTGACCGCTTAAAGGCTGCTCTGGCAGGCACGGAGGACAAGCTGATTCTTCCTGAGGCCTGCGAGCACGCAAGACCCAGCTGGTTTGGCTTCCTCATCACCTGTAAGGAAGGCACAGACCGCAATCAGGTGGTTCAGCATATTGAGAAAATGGGCGTACAGACCCGTATGCTCTTTGCAGGAAACCTGGTAAAGCATCCCTGCTTTGACGAGATGCGAAAGAACGGGGAGGGCTTCCGTGTTGTGGGAAGTCTGGAGCATACGGATCGGATCTTAAAGGATACCTTCTGGGTAGGCGTATATCCCGGTATGACGGACGAGATGATCGACTATATGGCAAAGACCATCCGTGAAGCCATTGCCTGACAGGAACGGAGGTCGAGGACAGTATGGCACAGACATACGATATGACAAAGGTCCATGAGGCCAATTTAAAGATATTAAAGGAGCTGGACCGGATCTGCAGAAAGTATAAGATCCGGTATGCCCTGGATGCGGGAACCCTGATCGGCGCAGTGCGCCACAAGGGCTTTATTCCCTGGGATGATGATGCAGATGTGGTTCTGATCCGGAGCCAGTACGAGGCGTTAAAAAAGGTTATAAAAAGGGAACTTCCCGATACCATGGAGCTTTTGGAGCCGGACAGCTACCGGGGCGGCCGGGCATTTTATGACTTTACTCCCCGTATTATTTATAAAAACAGCCAGGTTCATCCGGACAGCGACCGGATGGACTATTATGAGGGAAAGTTAAACCATCTCTGGGTAGACCTCTTTATTCTGGATAAGCTGCCCGAGGGAAAGCTGGCGTCTGAGATGACCCGCTTTATCCACAAGGCCATCTACGGCCTGGCTATGGGTCACCGCCATGATCTGGATTATAGCAGATACAGCCTGCTTCACAAAATTTTTGTAGGAGGACTTGCCACAGCAGGGAAGCTGATTCCCCTAAAGTGGATCATTTCCATGCAGAAATGGGCTGCCTTAAAAGACAGAAAGAGCAAAGGAAGCCGGTGGTATTACAGTAATTACCAGCCGGATTACCTCTATGTAACTCTGGAGGATGACTGGTGCACCAAGACGGAGGATGCGCCTTTTGAAGATACGCAGCTGATGATCCCAAAGGGGTATCATCAGGTACTTACAGAGGTTTACGGCGACTATATGCAGCTGCCTCCTGAGGACAAGCGGGTTCCAACCCATTCCAGCCAGCAGATCCGGGTATTTGACTGAATATGATAAAGGAGAACCATCCTTTGAGTGAAGATAGAAGCAATCTGAAAAAAAAGATTCTTTCCGTGGTCGTGTCTGTTTACAATGAGGAACAGGCGCTGAAGGAATGTTATACAGAGATGAAGAGAGTGTTGGATACTCTTTCCTGGGATCATGAGCTGATTTTTGTAAATGACGGAAGCTCAGATGGCAGCCTGGAGGTGCTTAAAACCCTGGCTTCAGAGGATCAGAAGGTAAAGCTTATCAGCTTTTCCAGAAATTTCGGACATGAGGCAGCCATGATCGCGGGTCTGGATTACAGCACAGGCGACGGAGTGGTCTGCATGGATGCAGATCTGCAGCATCCCCCGGAATGTCTTCCCCGGATCATCAGGGCCTTTGAGGAGGGAAACGAGGTAATCAGTATGGTGCGTACCCGAAACAAAAGCGCAGGCCTGATCAAAAATATCACCAGCTCCGGATTTTACTGGCTGATCAACCGCATTTCGGATGTTCACTTTGAGCCTAATGCCTCTGACTTTTTTGCGATCAGCCGTTCGGTGGCAGAGGTTTTAAAAGGGAATTACCGGGAAAAGGTGCGTTTCCTGCGGGGCTATGTCCAGAACGTGGGCTTTCAGAAAACTACTCTGGAATATGAGGCAGGCGTGAGGGTGGCAGGAGAGAGCAAGTACAGCTTAAAAAAGCTGTTTATCTTTTCGGTTAATACCATCCTCTGCTTTTCCAATATGCCCTTAAAGCTGGGAATTTACGCTGGAATCTTATCGGGAGCAGCCGGGATGGCAGTTCTGGTCTATACGCTCTTTACCCGTCAGGGAGCTCCCAGTGGATATGCTACCATTGTGGTGCTGATCTGCTTTATGTTCGCCATGATGTTTCTGCTCATCGGCATCATCGGAGAGTATATCGCTATCCTTTTTACGGAACTGAAGGATCGTCCGGTGTATATTGTGAGGGAGACGGCGAATATAGAACACAATTAAAGATAAATACAAAATACCCTGAAAGCCGTTCAGCCCTTCAGGGTATTTTGCCGTACGGGCCAGTGAGCAGGACGCCCGGTCTACAGCTACATCCTTCGTGAAAGGATCATTCTCCAGATGATAAGGAGACCGGCAAAGGCTGCCATGATGCAGAGCAGAAGCTTTACCATCAGGACGCTTACAAAGCCGGACAGGAGGATCATCACATACAGAAGGATAAACAGGGAGTATCCCGCATAGGCCCAGCTTTTAGTACCGATGGCTTGGCTGCGTTCGTCAAACTCCCGGATTTCCTGCTGCCTTCTGCGCTCAGGATCCTTCAGATAGGAACGGTTTCTTAAAATCAATAAAACTCCGGCAATGATCAGCCCCAGGCCGGTGCCGTAATAGAAGCTTGTCATGAAGCTGCGGCTTTCCGGTTCCAGATAGAGAATGGGAGACGCTCCGGCCGAAGAAGCCAGAGCCGCTGTGAGAGCGGCCGCACCTAAAATCAAAGCAGCCGATCCAAGAAAGATCCGAAGCCTGCATCTGCGTACCAAACGGGTCTGACCGTTGTTTTTCATAGATTCTCTCATATGTCGTCCTCCTCTTCAAAAATAAAAATTTCTTCGATGGTCCGTCCGAAATACCGGGCAATTTTGTGCGCCAGTCCCAGAGAAGCGTTGTATCTTCCGTTTTCCAAAGAAATGATCGTCTGACGGGTAACGCCGACTGCTTCTGCCAGATCCTCCTGTCGGATCCGTCCGGCCCGGCGCAGTTCCTGAATCCTGTTTTTCATCTGTGACCGATTCCACCCTTCTTTTTACTGACAGCACCTTTCATCAATGGTTCCCCTTTTACGGATCGAGTAAAATGTAAAGCGAACTGTACAAAATAAGTATAGGAAACGTTACATCAAAAGTCAAGCTTATTTTACATTTTGTGCCTTTTTCAGATCCTGTATACAAAATGTTTGGAGAAATTTTATAATTGGGTCATTGACTTTCCGACCTGTAAGTGTTTATAATTTGAAAAGTGACAATATGTCATGTTTACCATTGACTCAAGGAGGCCTTGATTTCTATGCCAACCCAGCGGTTTTTTAAATTAAAGGAAGAAAAAAGACGGCTGATTTTAGAAGCGGCGGCCCACGAATTTTCCCGTGTGCCCTATTCGGCGGCTTCGATCAATCAGATCATAAAGGAGGCGGATATTTCCCGGGGAAGCTTTTATACATATTTTGAAGATAAGGATGATCTGATGCGTTATATGCTCCGGGGAATGCGGGAGCATTTCAGAGAACGGGTGATGCTGCTCCTGAAAGAAATGGGGAGTCCTTTTGCGGTCTGTTTACAGATGGTGCGGGAGTGGATGGATAAGGGAAATGACCATATCTTTTACAAGATCCATAAAAATCTCCTGTCGGATCTGAGCGTTTCCAATCAAAATCAGATCTTTGGCTTCAGAGGATTTACATTAAAGGATGACCCTTATGAGGGTTTTATCAAAGATATTTATGAACACATGGATCGAGAGCATTATCCTATGAGCCTGGAGGCTCTTATTTACGGGGCGGATGTAGCCGCTATGGTATGTATTCGGGCGATGAGCCTTTACTGCCAGAAGCCGCAGGAAAAGGAATCTATTTTACAGGCAACCGAAACAGAGATGAGGATTTTGGAAAAAGGCGTCTGCAGTCTGCAGGCGGCAAAATAGGATGAAACGGATATAAAATCGTATTAGAGGAGAATGAATCATGAAAAATCAGAAAAGAAAGACAGCCGGCCGTCATATGGCCGCGATCACAGCTGCTATTTTGACTATGTCATTTCCCATGAACATCCTGGCGGCATCTAACCGTCCGGATGACAATACCTATCAAGCTCCGGAGGCACCGGCCCCCAATTATAATAAGGATATGAGCCCTGAATTTGCCTACACGGAGGAAAAATGGGCTTCTCTCAGGGATAACGTGATGGAGTATGGGGAGCTGAAGGATCTGATCCATGAGTATAACCCTACAGTCCGCAGCAACCGTTCTGCCTATAAGGATCAGAAGGGAAAGGACTTAAATGACGTATATGAGCAGTATATGAACGATATCGATGATATCTGGGATCAGGCAGATGCGGCTGAGGATGATGTTACCTGGGCGTCCATGCGGTTTTCCGCAGGCCTTCTCACCAAGCAGGCAGACAACAATTACCAGGATGCAGATATGGAAAAGATCCAGTATGACCAGCAGGAGGCTGCTCTGGTATATCAGGCCCAGCAGATGATGGTATCCTTACAGCAGGCAGAAGACAATATAAAGAATCTGGAAAATACAAAGGCTCTTCTTCAGAGTCAGTATGAATTTACCAGGGCTCAGGCTGCCGCAGGCATGGCGACCCAGATAGATGTGCTTACTGCTCAGAAAAGCGTCCAGGATCAGGATACAGCCATCCTTGCTGCCCAGAAGAATAAGGAAAATGTCCACAGAAATCTCTGTCTGATGCTCGGATGGGACGCAGACGCCCAGCCGGAGATCCTTGCAGTACCGGAGCCGGATATGTCCCGTATTGATACCTTAAACCCGGATGGGGATGCCGAGGCAGCGCTTGCCAATAACTATGATGTAAGATATTACGAAAAAAAGGCAGGAAATCTTTCCAGCCAGGATCTGATCGAATCCAATCAGGCTTCCATTCAGAATGCAAAGGATACGGCTGTGCGATCCTTAAAAACGCAGTATAATACTGTACTTACGGCAAGAGATGCCCTGAATGCCGCTCAGTCTCAGCTTGCTGCTGAGCAATCCAAATTAAACAAGGCTTCTGCCAGTCTGACAGCAGGACAGATTACAAATCTTGAGTATCAGACCACGCTGAATGCTGTAATGACAGCGGAAAGCGATGTAAATACGAAAAAGCTTCAGCTGTTAGTGGCATTAGAAGGCTATGACTGGAATGTGAAGGGCCTTACCACCTCCAATTAAGCAGGATGAAAAGGAGACGATGAAATGAAAACCACATTTTTAAAACGAACGGCAGCAGCGTCCTTAAGCGTGGTTCTGGCAGCATCTGTGCCCTTTACTGTGCTGGCAGATCAGACAGATCCAAATGTGGCCTATGAACAGGAGCAGCAGCTTCTCTCAGACGGACATCTGGATTACGGTGAGATTGAGGGACGTGTAAAAAATTATTACGGACCGATGAAAAGCGCCTATGATATGGCAAAGGGAATGGTAGAGGATCAGGCTGATATTGCTGTAAATGAGCGTATTATGGCAAATGACCTTCTGTCCCAGGCCGATGTGGCAGAGGATATGGCAGAGGAACAGACTGGTATGGATCAGGCGATCTCTGCGGCAACCGCCAAGGCGCTGCGCCAGTCTGCCAGACAGATGAGAAATGCGGCATCCATGATGGGTCAGTCCTTAAAAAAGACCTCATCTACGGAACGTCAGGTAGACCGCCAGGCCAATTCCCTGATCATGAATGTCCAGTCCATGATGAATCAGTATGAGCAGCTGGTCTCCCAGCGTGCCATGGCTGCAAAGGGAGTGGAACTGGCCCGGACAGCCAGAGCGCTTCAGGATACCATGCAGTCTCAGGGGATGGCGGTGGACAGCGATGTTTTATCCGCAGCGGCTTCTCTTTCCTCTGCGCAGTCCCAGCTGGCCAGTCTGGATGCGGGAATGGAGCAGATCTATAAGCTTCTCTGCAGCTTTACAGGATATGACCCTGCCTCCGGCGTTACCTTTGGAGCAATCCCCTCTGCAGATCTGGCGGCCATTGACGCCATTGACGTAAATGCAGATAAGGAAAAGGCAGTAAATAACAACTATAACCTGATCAGCTTAAGAAGCTCTACCGGAGGCGGTATGACCGATTTTCAGGCTCGCACTACAAAGACGACTACACAGACTGAAAACCGTTTAAGAAATGTAGAGTATTCAGAAAATACAGTCCGTTCCGATATTCAGGCGCTGTACGATCAGATCCTGGAAAAACGCGCTGCCTATGATGCTGCAAAAACCGCTTATGAAAGCGGAAAAATGGTCTGGGATGCGGCTCAGATCCAGAAGCAGAACGGAAGTTTAAGCCAGATCCAATACCTTCAGCAGGAACTTGCATGGCTGACCGCAGAATCAGGATACCACTGTGCAGGTCTGGAACTTCAGCAGGCAATCCAGAATTACAGATGGGCTGTAGCCGGCGCAGCTGTGAGCGTTTCATAAATACAGTTAATAATTAAAAAATCCCTTTGGGAACCGCACTGCGGCGGAGTGGGATTATGCCGCTGATGCGGCCCGCCGCAGGCGGAGAATCCCGCTTGTGGGATTCTTTTGTGTAAACAGAGAAAAAAGAATGAAAGTTATTAAGACTGCATAAAAATATAAATGACGTCATTGATTTTGTTGTGAAAAGATGCTATTATGTTTTATAAGAGGAATATATTTTAAGTTAAAGGAGGAAGGTAACCTGCACGTTTTGTTTCTTGTGAATTGAGGTGAGTCTATGGTAACACGGCGTATGGACATAAGGAAAGGAGGATTTAATCCGATTCCGATTTCTTATCTGATTCAGACAGCGAATCAGTTTGACTGCGACATCTTTGTAACCAATGAAAGTACGACAGCAAATATGAAACATTACGATGAAATGAAGAGATTAAATATGTGTGGTTTTCTCACATTCTGCTTTAAGGGAAGCGACGAGAATGCGGCAGAAAACAGGATACATACTATTTTATGGCAAAATACTAACGGATAAGTAAGGAAGTGTAGCATTTCATGCACAAGACAGAATGACAGGAGGCTGTGTGACCAGGCCTCCTGTTTTTGTGTGGTGGTGCGCCTAGCGGCACATAAAATAAAAGAAAGAGCAGGTGATATGTCAGTTTTTCCTGCTCTTTTTTGTTGCTTATTTTTTTGTTTCATTCAGATAGGATCCCGCATCTTTAAAGAAACTCCATATAATAAGAAGAATGATAAAGCTGATGGGAAAGGCTGCAATGATGGATACGGTCTGCAGGTTGTTCATGGAGTTTTCTGAAAAGATCAGAGCAATGGGAAGAAGCATCAGCGTTACAGCCCAGAAAAGCTTGATGAAGCGGTCCGGTTCCTGTTTCTCATCCAGAGAATGGTAGGAGTAGGAGGAAGCGACCATAGTTAAGGCATCAAAGCTGGTAGCGTAAAAAGCGATCATGGTAAGGGCCAGGAGAAGAAGGCCTGCTTTGGCGAAAGGCATGGTTTCAAAAACTGCCATAATTGCTTCATAGAGGTTCTGGGATTGAACATAAATTGCCATCAGATCCAGCCTTCCATGCATCTGAAGGGACAGCCCGTAATTTCCAAGAATGATAAAAGAAGTAAAGGTGCCGGACAGTCCGAAGAAATATCCACCCAAAACGGTCTGCCGTATGGTGCGTCCCTGGCTGATGCTGCCGATAAAAAACGGAGTCGCCACGCACCACACCATCCAGTAGGCCCAGTAAAAAATAGTCCAGTTCTGTGGAAAGGAGGAGGTGCGCAGAGCGTCGGTCCAGGTTGCCAGAGGGATGAAATTCTGGCTCAGGTTTCCCAAAGAGGTAAGACCTGTTTCTACGATATAGCGCATTTCCCCGCCGCCAAAGAAAAAATAGGCTAAGAGGACGAAAAAAAGTCCCACACAGGAAGAAGCCAGGCGGGCCACCCCTTTCATGCCAAAGTACACGGCCATTGTATATACAATGCAGATGGCGATCAGGATCGCAATCGTAAAGGCCGGCGTTTCCGGAATCCCCGTTACACGGCTTAAAGCCATGGATAAAAGGGGCGTTGCCAGAGAAAAAGTGGTAGCTGTTCCGGCTAACAGGGCAAATACGGCAGTGAGGTCAATGATGCGTCCCAAAGCTCCATCTACTCGCTTTCCCAAAACAGGACGGCAGGCTTCGGAGTATTTCTGACGGTTCCGTTTCCGGACATGGAGCATAAAGCCAAAGGCAACAGCTAAAATGATATAAAAACTCCACGGGATCGGTCCCCAGTGAAACAGCGGGTAAACAGAGGCCCAGTCCTGCACAGAACCCATATCAGAGATATGAGGTTCTCCCGCATAGAGCATCCACTCGCAGAGGGAATAAAACAGGATATCGGCTGCCAGGCCGGCAGTAAACATCATGGAGCCCCACTGGAGATTGGAATACCGGGGGGATTTGCCGCCTAGTCGGATGGAGCCAAAACGGGAAAATGCAGCATAGAGAGAACAGAAAAGCGCTCCCAGCCCCATTAAAAGATAAAAGCTTCCAAACTGGTCTCCGAGAAAGAAGCGGATGGATCCCAGCACAGAAGAGGAGTCTTCAGGAAAGGCAATAAAAAGAATACACAAAAAAAGGATGCACAGAAAAGGAACAAGGGTGGTAAGCCAGTCCAGCCTTTTTGTAAGGTGCTTCAAAATGATAACCTCCTTTGATGATACAGGCTTGTATCGTTTTTTGTTCAAAAATTAAGTAATATAAAACATATTGAACATAATACCACCGCATTTTGGAAAAATCAAGAAGTTTTTCAAAAAAACTGTATGTGTATACAGAATCCTTTTTCGAATGTGTAACAATTTTGTAAGAAAAAAGATCTGTTAAATTTTCAGTTTGTCCGTTATAATAGTAACGTTATGAACAAAGGAGGTTTTTGAAATGTTTAACTGGAAGAAAATGTCTCTGGTCCTTTTAGCGGCTGTTTCACTTTTAAGCGGATGTACCAAGAGTAATATCGTGTCTCCTGAGGGAGGTACAAGAGCCGATGACGGACAGCCTGATACAGAGATCGATAAAAATATTAAAATCGACTGGCTGGAAGTGCGGGAGGAGCTGCGGGATCAGTATCTGGAGCCATATGGTGCGTTTGCTGATTATGTGATGGATCTGGATGCACGCTATAATGAAGAAACAGGCGTTCTGACGGTACTGCTGCCTGTAACGCACCAGACAACGCCGGAGGCCGCAGTCGCTTATGCGCAGGATGTCCTGGCTACCATCGGCACTTGTGTACATACCCAGAATTTCTATTACACGGAGCCTGAGACAAACGAAGAAGGCTACACCACCGACTACGGCAGCTTTTTTGATGAGCATGATGTGCTGGTTCAGGTATTCCCTTATGATAAAGAGGGAGAGGTATCCGAGTATATTATCAATGACACCCTAAAGGCGGGAGATGTAAGAGCTCTTGAGCCTGTGAAGAAATAAGGAGGCAGACGCCATGAGAAGGATCGACCGATATTGGAAACGCTGCGCGGCCGGCATGATGGCTGCTCTTATGCTTATGACGGCGGGAGAGGGAGGTTTTACCAGCTTTGCGGCCCAGAGCCTCAATTCTCCTTCCAAGATTGTGATCAGCAATACACAGACCCAGGAAGGAAACGCTTCTGCATTACAGAGCGCCCCGGTAACTACGGCAGCTTTTGGAACGGTAAATACGCCGGTGACAGACGCATCCTCCTATTTTGGAGCCGGACGCATGATCATGCTGGCAAACCATGACACAAGAGCCCAGCAGCTGGCCGTAATTATCGAAAATGGAGCCGGCGGACTGATCGTGGTAGACGGAGGATGGCAGGAAAACAGCGCCTATGTACTGGAGCAGATCAAGCAGAGAGGCGGTCATGTAGCAGCATGGCTGCTTACCCATCCGGATTCCGATCATGTGGGAGCGCTGGCAGATATTCTTTATAACCATAGCAGTGAGATTACCATTGACGGCATTTATTATTCCTTTTTAGAGGATAGCTGGTATGCCGAGAAGGAGCCGGCGGTGGCTGCCATGGTATCCCACTTAAAGGGAGCCTTTCAGAAGGTAGATCCCTCTGTTCTTCACGGAAATATTGTGGCCGGACAGGTGATCGAGGCAGGCCCTGCCAAAATCCAGGTATTAAACCAGGCATATGCGGCAAATAATGACTTTGTCAATAACAGCAGCGTGGCCTACCTTGTATCCTTAAATGGTACGAATGTCGTATTTTTAGGAGATATGGCCAGATCCGGCGGTGAAAACCTGATGGCCAATGTAGATCTGGGGGCATTAAACTGTACCATGGTACAGATGGCTCACCACGGTCAGAACGGGGTTGATTACGAAGTTTACAAGGCGCTCCGTCCATCCGTATGCCTGTGGCCCACACCTCAGTGGCTTTGGGATAATGACAACGGCGGCGGAACAGGAACCGGACCGTGGAAAACCCAGGAAACCCGTAACTGGATGGTCCGTTTGGGCGTAAAGACCTATTTCTGTACAAAGGACGGAGATCAGGTAATTGAGTAGGCGAATAGGGATATTCACATTCTGTTCATAATTCATTCAAAAAGGTTTTACACAATGAACATTTTTTCTTCATCTTTCATGGGTATACTTTAATCATAGATGAGAGAGAAACATTCATCTATCCCCAATATGCTTACAAGATTTTTTTCATAATACTCGAGCTGATAAGTGATTATCAGCTCTCCTCCCTTTTAATAATACTTTTTTCCAGAAAGAGCGTATCATCATCCGGTGATGCGCTTTTTCTGTTATACCGAAGCCTGGATCCTGAGTGCATCTTTTTCCAGGTTTTGGGGAGAGAGATTTCCCTGGATAAAAACAGAAGGGCAGTCAGATTGGGAAAGGCCATCAGGCCGTTCCAGAGGTCGGAAAAAAGCCAGACTGCTTCAGACTGTATGATCCCTCCGGCTAAAATTGCAGATAAAAAGCACAGAGGATAGAGAAAACGGGAAAAGAGGGCAGGAAGGGAGCAGCGGATCGTAAGATAGGTGAGCGCCTGCTTTCCAAGGTAAAACCATGCGATCACAGTAGCAAAGGCAAATACTGCCATGGAAGCGCTGATAAAGGCTTCTCCCAGATTTCCCAGACGGCACTTAAAGGCCCAGGCGGCCAGGGCAGAGCCTTCATAGGGAAGAGAAGCCAGCCCTGGTGACGCAGCTTCTGCCATACAGAGGATGACAAGGGCAGTGAGCGTGCAGAGGATCACGGTGTCGAAAAACACCTCAAACATGGCCCACATCCCCTGTTTTTCAGGCGTTGTGTGTTCGGCGGGGCCGTGGAGCACGGCCAGAGTTCCAAGGCCGGCCTCGTTGGAAAATACCCCTCTGGCAATACCGTACCGCACGCTGCGGCTGATGAGAAAGCCTCCTGCTCCTCCTGCGGCAGCCCGTATATGAAAAGCAGAGTCGAAAATATCCTTTAATACGCCGGGAAGGACAGGAAGAGAGGAAAGGATCACGGTGAGGGAAAAGAGGACATAGATTGCAGCGGCTGCCGGGACGAGACGCTCTGCTGTCCTTCCGATGCTCCGGATCCCTCCCCGGATGACGGCTCCTGTAAGGAGCGTGAAGCACACAGCCGGGAGCCAGAGAGGAAGGTTAAAGGTAAAGGACAGGGCAGTAACAGCAGAGTTCGCCTGGACCATGCTCCCCATGCCAAGGGCGCACATAACGCAGAGTATGCTGTAGAGAACGGCCATAAAAGGGACATTAAGCCCGTGCTCCATATAGAGGAAGGGGCCGCACAGGAAGCGGCCGTCCGGTTCGCGGAGCCGGAAGCGGATCCCCAGACAGGTTTCCCCATAGGCCGTGATCATACCGATAAAAGCAGAAACCCACATCCAGAACAGGGCGCCGGGGCCTCCGGCAGTAAGTGCAGTAGCAACACCGGCAATATTTCCTGTTCCAACGGTAGCAGCCAGGGCCGTGCATACAGACTGGAACTGGCTGATGGTTTCCGGGGAACCTTCATCTGGCGTCCTTTCGTTTGTCGCGTTGTTTTTTTTACCCCGGATGATGCTTCCGGCGGTGGCATCCCACCAGAAGGAAAATCCCCGGAACTGAAAAAAACGGCATTTTACCGTGAGAAATAATCCTGTTCCCAGAAAGATAAGAAGCGTCCATGGTCCCCAGACCATCCCGTGCAGCAGCTTGAGCCATTTCATAACAAAACCTCCAAGAGATATACCCAAAAACAGACTCCGGGTGTTTTAAACAGGCTTTATACTGTGTATTCAGAGCGGGGGAAAAGTATGACAGGAAGAAAATGGAGCAGATTTCCGCCTCGCATTTCCAAATAGAGTGTGATAGAATAAGAGTAACAGCAAAAACTACTGCCCCACAGGCAGAAAAGAGGTGTCTCATGCCGGGATTTACAACCCATTATATATTAGGAATGAAGGCATATAATGACCTTCCTGCCAACTATCTTAAGTTTGTCATTACAAAGTACCGCTGGCTGTATCAGCTGGGACTTCAGGGGCCGGATATGTTTTTTTACAATCTCCCTATCCTGCGCCATAGAGACCACAGAAATGTAGGCTCCTATATGCACGAGCATCGTGTAAATGATTTTTTCCGCTGCGCCTTTGACCGCCTTTCCAGGATTGAATCCAAGCAGCAGAAGGAAGAGGGAATGGCTTTTCTGTGCGGTTTTATCTGTCATTATATTGGAGATTCCATCTGCCATCCTTATGTCTATGGACGGATCGGCTATGATGTACAGAATCCGGGGGGATACTACCATGGCCTTCATGCCAAGCTGGAAAATGATATTGACGCCCTTCTTCTGAAAAAATATAAAAAGAAAAAGCCCTCCCAGTTTAATCAGGCAGCCACGATCTGTCTCAATGGGATGGAAACACAGTTTATTTCCGTATTCCTTTCCGATTGTATCAATGATGCGTTTTACCGTCTGAGCAGCAAAAATCATTATCAGGTAACAGCAGGAATGATCCACCGGTCGATTCTGGCCATGCGCTTTGGCTGCCGCACGCTGGCCGATCCCAACAGCCGGAAAAAGGACCGGATTGAGTTTTTTGAGTCGCTGTTCCTTAAAAATCCCATTGCTTCCAGCAAAATGGTTACAGACGTGGTAGAGGATCCGGTTTGGAGTTTAAATCTGCGTCATGAAATCTGGTGCAATCCCTGGGACAGGAGCATTGCCTCCAGAGCGTCTGTGCCGGATCTGCTGCGACGGTGTCTTGGGAAACTGAGTACGATCTTCTATATGATCAATGAGATCATAGAGGGGTCAAAGGTTCTTCGTCCGGTGGCATTTGAACGGCTTTTGACAGAACTTGGAAATTATTCTTACCACAGCGGCCTGCCATGCAATGATTAAAAACAATGTCAACCATAAAATACAATTGGTTGACAATCGGGACATCCTGTGATATACCATTCCTGTAAGATAAAACAGGTTTCGTTTCAGGCAGATGAAATATCTAAAACGGAACCGGAAAAAGGAGTGGATGGAAATGGATTCAGTTTCTGCAAAAAAATCGAAAAAAATAAGACATAACACTGCTTTTACGACAAGAGAAATGGTATTGGCGGGAATGTTTGCAGCTGTTCTGGCAGTCATCTCCCAGCTGTCAATCCCTACGCCCGCAGGTGTTCCGGTGACGATCCAGGTATTTGGAGTGGCTCTTGTAGGGGCGGTTCTGGGATGGAAGCTGGGACTTTGTTCGGTACTGGTTTATATCCTGATCGGGGCAGCGGGGCTTCCGGTGTTTGCTAATTTTGGCGGCGGCATCCGGTCGCTTATAGGGCTTACGGGAGGTTATATCTGGGCCTGGCCGGTTATGGCGGTGCTTTGCGGGATCCGTCCAGGACTCAAAAACCGGATTTCGGATCTGGCGGTGAGGATTTTGCTCTCTCTTATCGGTCTGGTGGCGGTGGAACTGATCGGCGGTCTCCAATGGGCAGCTCTTTCAGGAGACATGACCACAGGCGCTGTATTTGCCTACTCTATGGTGGCTTTTGTGCCAAAGGATATTGTGATCACCATATTGGGAGTTATTGTAAGCGAGCCGGTAAAACAGATGACTGACAGGATAGGGTAGGCAGAAGGGAAGCGAGCTGTTTTAAAAGTTCCGGTTCATTCCGGTTTTCTTCGGTGATCCGCAGGACGGTCACATCAGGCCTTTGGGCAATTTCCTGCAAAAAGGGAGAGGGGGCCTCCTGAAGAACACCAAGAACGGGAACAGGACCGTCCAGGACTTTAAGAATCATCTGACGAAACCGGACTGCTTCTGCTTCATGGGGGCCCAGTTCATCCATGAGGATCAGATCCTTTTGAAGAAAATCAGACAGCGCGTTACAGCCCAGGCGGTCAAACCGTCTGGGCGTTTCATTTGATGAAAGCGGCGAAGACGTGCCACAGATAAAGAGAAGGTTGGTTTCATCCGGATCTGCAAGGACAGCGGCGGGAAGAAGATGGACAGAAAAGCCGGTTTTTAAATATTCACAGGTACGCAGAGTAAAAAAGCCGCCGATCTGTCCGTCAAACGAGCGCAGTGTTTTTTTCAAAAGGGTGGATTTTCCCACCTGTTTTGCACCGGTTAAAAATACATGGTGTGTCATTGGTTTGTTACCTCCCAGAGAAGACGTCCATAGCAGGAGTCGGTGATTTCCGTTATGGTGCCATCTGTTTCAGTATGATCGGTTAGCCAGGTCATGACAGCGTTTCTGTTTGCAGCAGTACGATCGTCAGGCAAAAACATTTTTTCCATAAGGAAATCCAGATATTCCTCATCCGGAACGATCTGTTTTTCACTGTGTCTTGGTTCATAACTGGTTTCTGGTTTGTATCCCATAAGAAACAGCATATTAAAAGCGGCATAAAACCATCGGCCGCTATTTTCATGCCTCATGGCTTTTTCGGGAAAGACTTCGTTCATAATCTGTTCCATGAGCCGGTTTTTGCGGTACAGATGGGAAATACAGCAGCAACGGCCCCGGCTCATTTCCATGGCCTTTAAAAGCTGGCTGTGACTGCGGACTGCGGGGGTTAAGGAAACGAATACCAGATCGAAAGCCCGTTTGAAGCCTTCTTTTTTCAAATCCAAAGTATCAAAATCACAAAGATGGAACTGGAGATTGGTAAGTCCCAGGCTTTTGGCATATTCTTTTCCCTGAGCGATCATTTCACCGGAAATGTCCAAGGCTGTGACAAAGCGGACTCTGGAAGCGAAGGCAGCTGCAAAGCGGCCCGGTCCGCAGCCGATATCCGCCACTGAGAAATCTTTTTTCAGAAGCCCATGGTTCTCCAGAAAAAGGAAATCTTTTTCCAGACGCTCATCCGTTTTTCGATTGTTTTTTCGCTCATGAGCCCAGGAACGGGCTCGGCGGTCCCAGATATTGGGAGAAGGCTCAGTCTCCTTTTCCATTAAAGAGATAAAATAGGCCAGATCATTCAAGAGAAGTCCGCTCCTTTCCGACAGGTGCTTTTACGGGCATACAGATGGTTCGGGAATGTCCATACCTGTCTTTTACAGTTACAACATCCATTTCAATGCCATAAACGGCCTGAAGATTTTCGGGAGTAATTACCTCTTCGGGAGAGCCGAAAGCGGCCACAGAGCCTTTCTTCATCATAAGCACCCTGGTACCGGCAGAGGCGGGATGTTCGGGACTGTGTGTAGACATAATGATACAGTAGCCCCTGGAAGCAAGATCCTTGATCACATCCATAAGGAGCTGCTGGTTGGCGTAATCCAAGCTGGCAGAGGGTTCGTCCATCACAAGGATTTTAGCAGACTGGCAGATCGCACGGGCGATCAGCGCCAGCTGGCGCTGTCCTCCGCTGAGGGAGGTGTATTTTTTATTGGCAAGCTCCAGGGCATTGACCTTATAAAGAGCCTCAAAGGCTGCATCACGATCGACAGCCTTAGGACTGTCAAAGGCAGAAAAATGGGAGGCACGGCCCATGAGCACCACATCCAGCACGGTATAGGAAAAGACGGGAGAATGGTACTGTGGAATATAGGCGATACGGTTTGCAAGCTCTCTGGGGGAAAGCTTTAAATGATCCTGTCCGTCTATGAGGATACGGCCTCCGGAAAGAGGGATTGACCCCATTATCAGACGGAACAGAGTGGTTTTTCCGCAGCCATTGGGGCCGGCCAGACAGAGAATGTCTCCTTCGTCTGCTTCGCAGCTTACATTTTTTACAATATCGCCTTTCCCATATCCGCCGGAAACATTCTGCAGTTGTAAAAGCATGGTCGTTTACTCCTTTTTCTGAATGATAAGAGATACAAAAAAGGGCGCTCCCATAATAGAAGTTACAACGCCCAGGGGCAGTTCCATGGAAAGAAGGGAACGGGCCAGATCATCCATGAGAACCAGATAGGTGGCTCCCAGCATGGCGCTGGCAGGAATCAGACGGCCGTAGTCGGCTCCGACCAAAGCCCGTGCCATATGGGGGATCATCAGTCCGACCCAGCCGATGAGGCCGCCCAGACAAACGGAGGCAGCGCTGAGGAGCGTAGAAGCAGCAATGAGGATCAGACGGTAAAGACGGATATTGATCCCAAGGCTTTTGGCTTCCTCTTCATCCAGAGTGAGGAGATTGATGCGCCAGCGCAGAAGAAAGATGATGACCAGTCCCGCAGACATGGGGATCAGGCTCCATAAAAAGGAGCGGGTATCGGTTTTTGTAAGGCTCCCCATGAGCCAGAAGGTGATCTGCTGAAGCACATCATTGGGATCTGCCACATATTTGATCATGGTTACGCCTGCGTTGCACAGCGCCATGATCATGGAGCCGGTGAGAACCAGGCTGAGGGTTATGGAATGGACGGATCTGCGGCTGATCAGATAAGAGGCAGCGACCGCTGCGGTGCCGCCTGCAAAGGCGGAAAGCTGTATAAGCCAGTTAGAGGCGCCGAAAAGGATTGCAAAAGCGGCTCCCAGACTGGCTCCGGAGGAGACTCCCAAGATGTCGGGGGAGACTAAAGGATTGCGGAACATTCCCTGATAGGCTGCGCCCGCTGTGGACAGCGAGGCTCCGATAAAGACTGCGGACAGAATCCGGGGCAGACGAATATTCCAGAAAATGGTAACAGCCTGAGGAAGGATTTCGCCTTCATAGCCGAACCGGGATAAAAATGCCGTTACGACCTGAGAGGGTGACAGGGGATAGTAGCCCACCCAGAAGGATAAAAGGACTGCTGCAAACAGAAAGATAAGCAGTCCGGTGTTCAGGAAACAGTAGCGCCGTCTCTGGACCGCTTCCTGTTTTACTTCAAGATGATGATTCAACATGGACGTTTCCGCCTTTCCTGATGCTTGACAAAAAAAATTTGCCGTGCTAGTATGAAAATACCGTTATATTTTATAAAAAAGTACGATATTTAAAAATATAACGCATAAAGACCAGAATGTCAATTAAGAGGAGAGGGAAAATGAGACGAGGAAAAAAGATTTTACCGGCAGTGATGGCACTTACCCTGGCTGCAGGAAGTATTACAGGATGCTCTGCTTCTTCTGCAAAGACGGAAACAGCCAAAGAAAGCACACAGAGCCAGGCTGAAACGAAAACAGCCGCACAGAGCGCACAGGCAGAGGAAGCGTCTGAGGCGGCGGGAGAGCGGGAGATAACAGATATGGCAGGCCGTAAGGTTGTGGTGCCGGATGAGGTTGAGACGGTATTTTCCGCCAGTACGGTAACTGCTATTTTTATGTATACGCTGGCTCCGGATAAGCTTCTTGGATGGAATTATGAGCTGAATGATCTGGAAAAGAGCGTTATTCTGAAAGAATACCATGACCTTCCTAATTTTGGAATGGGGGATTCCATTAATTATGAGGCGGTCATTGCCGCAGGCCCTACCATTGCAGTCAACGTGGGAACCATCAATGACAAAATGATATCAGACTGCGATAAGCTGTCAGAGAGCCTGGGAGTTCCGGTTGTGGCTGTAGACGGAGATTTGGCCGCTTCAGCAGAAGCCTACCGTTTTATGGGAGAGCTGCTGGGAGAGGAAGAGCAGGCTGAAAAACTGGCTTCCTATGCGGAAAAGACCTTTGCAGATATTGAAAAAATGGAGGTTCCTGAGGACAAAAAGGTACGTATTTATTATGGAAACGGAGAGGATTCCCTGGAGACCGCTCCGGCCGGCTCTGCTCACGGACAGATCATCGATATGGTAAATGCAGTCAATGTGGCAGATCTGGAAATGGGAGAAGGCTCCAGAGTGCAGATTTCTGCCGAGCAGCTTCTTGCCTGGGATCCGGATGTGATTGTGGTAAACGGAGAGCCAAAGGCGGATACGAGCGGCGCTTCGGCTGCTGAGGCAATTCTGGCCAATCCGGATTACGCATCTTTAAAGGCAGTGCAGAACCAACAGGTATACGGAACGCCCAATGCCCCCTTTAGCTGGATGGACCGTCCTATGGGGCCCAATCGTATTGTGGGAATCCGCTGGCTGTCCGGCCTCATCTATCCGGAGTATCTGAATTACAATGTGGATGAAGAGGTAAAGGAATTCTTTGATCTGTTCTACCATGTACAGCTTACCGATGAGCAGCTGGAAAATATTTACAGTGGAGCAGTATAAAAACGTATCGGGCAGACACTAAAAAGTCCCTTCCGGCTTTCGTCACAGACCTTTGGTCCGACGGAGCGGAAGGGACTTTTTTTGCCGGAGCAACAGATCAGACGAAAAGCTTTTTGATCATTTCAAACACGCCGGCAGACTGTAAAAACAGCACAGCCATGATGATCGGAGTCACATACCGGATCATAAAGGCATACATTTTTTTGCGCTTAAAGGTATGTCCGCTGGCTTCCATTTCCTCGCAGATCCACGTCGGCCGGATGATCCAGCCTACAAAGATGCAGGTGAGGAGGGAAATGAATGGCATGAGAAAGCTGTTGCTGATATAGTCCATCAGATCCAGAAGCTGGGCGGATGCTCCGTTTGGCAGCTTCATTTCAAAGTAGAATACGTTATAGCCCATACAGATGATCACGGAGGCTGCCGCAGAGAGCAGTGCGATCACAAGGCTGGTTTTTTTTCGTGTGGAGTGGAAAATCTCCATACAGTTTGCAACCAGTGTTTCCAGAATGGATACAGAGGAGGTAAGAGCCGCAAACACAACCATAAGGAAAAATATCATTCCAAGGACTCCGCCCAGGGGTCCCATGGCTTCAAATACCTTGGGAAGGGATACGAACATCAGGCTGGGACCGGAGGCCATTCCTTCTGTGCCGAAAAATACATAGACCGCAGGGATGATCATAAGTCCGGCCAGAAATGCAACCGTTGTATCAAAAATCTCGATCTGGCTTAAGGATTTGCTTAGGTTTACATCCTTTTTTACATAGGAGCCGTAGGTGATCATGATTCCCATAGAAACACTTAAGGAAAAGAACAGCTGGCTCATGGCATCCAGAAGGATTTCCAAAAATCTGGCAGGAGTAACTCCGTCAAGATTCGGCATAATGTAGACTGTCAGTCCCTGAAGGCCGGTCCGCTCTGTTCCGTCTGCTCCGGTACTGCTTAATGTGAGGGAAAAAAGGCCGATCCCGATGATCATTAAGAGCAGTCCCGGCATGACGATCCGGGAAAATTTTTCAATGCCCTTTTCTACCCCGCGGTATACGACCAGTGCGGTAAAACATAAAAAGATCAGCATGAAAACCACAGGTGATACGGGTGAGGTGATAAAGTCTGTAAAATATCCGTCCTGGGCGGCTGCCTTTCCTGCTCCGGTAAGATAGACAGCCAGATACTTTAAAATCCATCCGCCGATGACGGAGTAATAGGTCATGATAATGGCCGGAACGCAGAAGGTAAGATAACCTAAAAAGCTCCATTTTTTCTGTATTTTCCCAAAGGCGTGAAGGGCGTTTGTCTTGGTGCGCCGTCCGATGGCCACATCTGTGACAAGAAGGGTAAAGCCGAAGGTAAGTACCAGCGCCAGATAGATGATCAGGAACAGTCCGCCTCCGTCCTTGGCGGCCAGATAGGGGAACCGCCAGATATTTCCTACTCCTACTGCGCTTCCTGCTGCTGCCAGCACAAAGCCTAAGGAGCCTGTAAAGCTGCTTTTTTTCTTTGCTTCCATGTTTTGAATACCTCGTTGTCTTGTTGGATTGTAAAAGGGGCCAAATCTGTTTTGACCCAAACAGTATGATTATATCGGTTTGCAGAGAAAAAGCAACCGCCGAAAAGTTTCATTAAATGAGAAAATATAATATAAAAATTGAATATAACTGGAAAAATACCGGAAAAAGAGGTATAATAGCAGAAATATAGTTGGATAAAACGTAAAATGTATATTTATATGAAACATTTCCCTATTTACCGGGAGAAAGGAGGATAAATACAGATGGGGAGGAAAAAAGGGTGGAGCAGGTGAATCTGTACGTGGGAGCACAGATCCGCAGATACAGAAAAAACAGACAGATGACGCTGCAGCAGCTGGCTGACAGGATCCATAAGAGCCGGGCCAGTGTGAGCAAGTATGAGACGGGAGAGGTTTCTCTGGATATCGTCACGCTGACCGAGATTGCCAGAGTTCTGGAGGTACAGCCGGGGCAGCTGGTGGATCTTCCGGTTCAGGAAGAGGAAGAGACCAGGCTCCCTTCCGCAAACAGCGGGATCAGCCCGTTTTTTCAGGCCAGGCGGCTGTATTTCTATTTTTATGACGGCCGTTATAAGCGGCTGAAGGACGGAATCATTGATATCCGGGAGACGAAAGAGGCGGGGAGTTATGAGGCAGATCTGTCGGTGAGCGCTGTCAATCCTTCCGGACGCAGCAGCAAGCTGTATTATACCGGAAAGGTCATCTACAGCGATATGCTGATCCGTTTTTCCTTTGTAAACCGCTATAATCCTTTAGAGGAGGATCTGCTTTATATTTTTAACCCCTTAGAGCTGCGCGATTCAACGGACGGCCTTCTGTGCGGGATTTCCAGTGCGGATCTTATGCCCTGTGCCTTTAAGTGTCTGGTGACACTGTACCCTCAGGAGCACACAGAGGAGTTTAAAAAGCGCCTTTTGATCACAAGAAGGGAACTGCAGCAGTGGCAGAAACTGAATATGCTGATGGTAGATAATATTGGATAGGAATTTGTTATATGGAGAGAGGAGATATATGAAATTTTCAACCATACATCACATTGCGATCATTGTTTCCGATTATGAAAAATCAAGAGATTTTTATGTAAATAAGCTGGGATTTTCCGTGATACGGGAGAATTACCGGCCGGACAGAGGAGACTGGAAGCTGGATCTTCGGATCAATGACACTACAGAACTGGAAATTTTTGGAGTATCAAATCCTCCCAAACGAGTGACCAGACCGGAGGCAGCCGGACTGCGCCATCTGGCCTTTTATACGGAGGATATAGAGAAAGATGTGAAAGAGCTGAAGGAAAAGGGAATTTCCGTGGAACCGATCCGGCTGGATGCGTTTACAGGAAAGAAAATGACTTTTTTTGCAGATCCAGATGGGCTTCCTCTGGAGCTGCATGAATAGAGAAGTGAATTTTTTCCTTGCAAAATACGCTTTGTTTGCAGTATCATAGAAACGGATTTTGCAGTACAGAGCATGAGCATTTCAAATGAAACGTAAATTTGATTTAGCCTGGAAGGAAGTGAAAACGTGTTCGAACGGAACGCATTTTTAAGAGCTTATAATATTGATGAGGCGGATTTTAAGGCAGCCAATGTCCCATGGGAGGAGCTGGCTGCTATTTATGATGACTATTTGTCCATTGAGGGGAAATTAAGGGGAATCGGAAAGGAGTTTGTAAATGATTACCTCTATGATATCGAACGGGCGGGAATCCATTCCTATCGTTACCGCACGAAAAGCCCGGGCCATCTGCTGGAAAAGATTATCCGCAAGCGCAGCGAGCACCCGGGGAGATTTGATCATATTGACCGGACTAATTATCACAAGTATATTACCGATCTGATCGGAATCCGCGTATTTTTTCTGTACCGGGAGGACTGGATTTATTTTCACAATTATATTACAACGGTGTTTGAAAATGATCCTGAGAACTATGTAGAGGATCGTATCAGGGATTTTGACGAGGATCCGGAGCATTTTTACATTGCCGAACGGCCAAAGGTTTACCGGAGAAACGGAGATACCCGGATTTACGATGAAGAGCTGATCGACATTAAATCGGATGGAATTTACCGGTCGCTTCATTATATTATCAAATACAGGGGCTACTATGTGGAGATCCAGGGAAGAACCCTGTTTGAAGAGGGGTGGAGTGAGATCGATCACGATATCGTATATCCCTATTTTAAAGATGATGAAATGTTAAAGGATTTTTCCACGCTGTTAAACCGCCTGTCCGGAATGGCAGATGAAATGAGCTCCTATTTCCGCCGGATGAAGAGCGTCCGGGAAGAGCCGGGGAAGAACCGGAAGGAGAGACGGGCTCTTACAGGCGGCGGAAATATCTGGACGGAGCAGGAGGAACGTGAGAGAAAATAGGGGCCGGATTGTCTTGTTTTGGTTTTATCTGCCGGATTCCAGCCGGCGGATCAGGGAGTCAAGAATGTGTCTCCAGAAGACATGAAAGGCCGGATTTTTTCCAAAGCAGCGGACCAGGACTGGGCTGACGGCATAGTATAATCGTATAAAGATACGTCCGGCAGGAGTTTTCTTCATATGTTCGTCTCTGAAACGGCGAAGGAGCCGGACCTGAGGGCAGTCATAGGAGCCATAGACGCAGGTTGCGATGTAGCAGCCTTCCTTTTGGGAGGCGGGCTGCGTCTGTTTGTTGGCGGAGGTCTGAGGCTGCTTTGGTGCAGCGTGGCTGGATGAAGCAGCAGATGCTCCCGGCAGAGGCGATTCTAAAACCGGCTGTGCAGTCTCTTCGTGTACAGGGGCAAAGTGGTGGATACGCTCAACGGGAAGAGAAGCAAGGGTTTGTGTGATTTTCTTTTTTATATACTCTTCATTTACGCCGTAGGAGGTCCACAGGTTGATCAAGGGGATTCCGGCTTCCTCACAGATGCAGGCCACCTTTTTGTCCCGTTCCCTCCGCTCAGGCAGCCGGTGGGTCTGGTCATTGATCTCTATTACAAGAAGAGGGCGGTATGACAGATCTGTAATGATGAAATCTACATTTCGAAAGAGCTCATTCTGATATTTGGCCCCATCCGTTCTTCTGATAAATGAGGCCAGATTGGCCTGAGCCTGGATCAGGCAGGTATGGGGAAGAAAGGATTTAATACAGTTTAAGTATGCCGTCTCAGTTTTCGTCACAAGAGATGGTTTTGCTTCATATAAAAATGGAAGCTCCGCTTCAGAGGAGGTCCGGGATACCTGGAAGCCTTCTTCACAGTGGCAGGGGGAACCGGCATAGTGCCAGCTTCCGCATTTGACGCATTTTATGATCTCACCAGCTTCCCGTTTGGCATAGCAGGTTCTGCATAAGGGATAGCTTCCGCTTTCACTGCCGCATATTTTACATTTCATAGGCACAGCCTCCTTATATTTTATAAGAAAATTTTACCACAGTCGGGAAAAAACTGCCAGATCAGAGGAAAAAACTTGAGAAAATATCTTGCTATTTAATCCTCCATCCTTTATAATGTGTGTGTACCAAAGATAAAAGGAGATTGTACTTTCAATGTACAATCTCTTTCGATTTATAAGGAAATAACAGATAGAGGAGATAATCTCATGGCAAGAGAGATGATTATTGTTTTAGACTTTGGCGGCCAGTATAACCAGCTGATTGCCCGCCGTGTCCGTGAATGTAATGTTTACTGCGAGGTACATCCCTATAACATGAGTCTGGATCAGATCCGGGAGATGAATCCCAAGGGAATCATTTTTACCGGCGGTCCCGATGTGGTATTTGAGGATGGAGCACCCCGCTGCTCTAAGGAGATTTTTGAACTGGGTATTCCGGTTCTGGGAATCTGCTATGGCGCTCAGCTGATGAGCTACCTGTTGGACGGCGTTGTTAAAAAAGCCGTTGTAAGCGAATATGGGCATACAGAAGTAGACGTGGATACAGCCTCTCAGCTTTTTGACGGTGTATCTCCCAAAACCGTCTGCTGGATGAGCCACGGCGTATATATTGCTGAGGTTCCTGCCGGTTTCCGCATCACTGCTCATACAGAGTCCTGTCCGGTAGCAGGTATGGAGTGTGCCGAGAAGAATTTCTATGCAGTTCAGTTCCATCCTGAGGTCGTTCACACGAAAGAAGGCACAAAGATGCTTTCCAACTTTGTATATAATGTCTGCGGCTGCTCCGGCGACTGGAAAATGGATTCCTTCGTAGATACGACAATCAAGGCTCTTCGGGAAAAAATCGGTTCCGGTAAGGTGCTCTGCGCTCTTTCCGGCGGCGTTGATTCCTCCGTTGCGGCTGTTATGCTTTCCAAGGCCATCGGAAAACAGCTGACCTGTGTTTTCGTAGATCACGGTCTGCTCCGTAAAAACGAAGGCGACGAGGTAGAAGCGGTATTCGGTCCCGAAGGTCCTTATGACTTAAACTTCATCCGCGTGAATGCACAGGAGCGTTTCTACGAGAGATTAAAGGGCGTGGAGGAGCCTGAGGCAAAGCGCAAGATCATTGGAGAGGAATTTATCCGCGTATTTGAGGAGGAAGCCAAAAAAATCGGAGCAGTGGACTATCTGGTTCAGGGAACCATTTATCCCGACGTGATTGAGTCCGGACTTGGAAAGTCCGCAGTGATCAAATCCCATCATAACGTAGGCGGGCTTCCGGAGCATGTTGATTTCAAGGAGCTGGTAGAACCTTTAAGACTGCTCTTTAAGGATGAGGTCCGCAAGGCAGGACTGGAGCTTGGCATTCCTGAAAATCTGGTATTCCGTCAGCCATTCCCCGGCCCCGGTCTGGGCGTGCGCATCATCGGAGAGGTAACGGCAGACAAGGTGCGGATCGTACAGGACGCTGACGCTATCTACCGTGAGGAGATTGCAAAGGCAGGAGCAGACAAGAATCTGGGCCAGTACTTCGCCGCCCTTACCAATATGCGCTCCGTTGGATGCATGGGAGATGAAAGAACCTATGACTACGCTATCGCCCTCCGTGCCGTGCTCACAAGCGATTTCATGACTGCAGAGTCCGCACAGATCCCCTGGGAAGTCCTGGCAAAAGTCACCAGCAGGATTGTAAATGAGGTCAAAGGCGTGAACCGCGTGCTGTATGACTGTACGGGGAAGCCGCCGGCGACGATTGAGTTTGAATAATATATTAGAGCCAAGAAATGCCTATTTTACGGGCTTTCTTGGCTCTTTCTATG
This sequence comes from Clostridium sp. AT4, assembly GCF_001517625.2. Taxonomy (GTDB): domain Bacteria; phylum Bacillota; class Clostridia; order Lachnospirales; family Lachnospiraceae; genus Enterocloster. Next base: position 278,521 of record NZ_LN999828.1, read on the forward strand.
TCTGGTGACAATCAAATGACAATACTTTTTTAATATTATTGTAAATAATTTCTTCTTATTTAGCTGGGAATTGACTCTTCCAGTCTAAATACTCTTTTTCTGTAATCTCTTCATTTCTGAATTTCTGGTACATATCAGCCCATGTTCCAATATGATCCAGCATATTTAAAGAATCATGTCCTTTGTCTTTAAACATGAGTTGTGGTACGCCGGACTCATCTCGGTAGGCGTGCAGACCATATTGATCCTCTAAAGCAAATAATGCGTGCATGACACTAACATAAGTATCAAAGTTTGGATCAGACATGGCGTATGGACTGATTTTTAATGAGTTTGCTATTTTTTCTAATTGTTCTGATGATGGAAAACGATTCCCAAGTTCATAATTTCTAATTGCCGATTCGCTCAATCCGGACATGATTGCCAATTCTTTCTGTGTATATCCTTGATCGATCCGGAATTTTCTTATTTTCTCACCTACTGTCATAAGAAAACACTCCTTTGCTGATTGTTACTTAAAAGTATAGCATAAACAGTTCAAAAATGAAATATAAAAATAAACCGTTCAATTTTGAAATTATTCTATTGACAGTACGGAAATGAAATGTTATGATGCATATACACCGTTCGATAATGAACTGAAAAAGAAAGGAGGGATATAGATGGCTAGTAAATTATTTATATCAGCAAAAGAAGTAGCGAAAGAATTAGAAGTATCTGATTCCTATGCGTATCGTTTGATCCGTCAGTTAAATGCGGAATTGGAGCAAAAAGGTTTCGTTGTTGTCAAAGGAAAAATCAGCCGTAAATATTTTGAAGAACGAGTTTACGGTATGAACGAAATGAAATAGCAGGAGGTGATGTTTTGACAGTAATCAAAAACAAAAAGTCAAATACTTACGAGGTAAGAACCTATTATAAGGACTGGACCGGCGTAAGAAAGCAGAAGACGAAAAGGGGATTTAAACGCAAATGTGATGCCCAGGAATGGGAAAGAGCGTTTAAATTAAAGGAGAATTTGAGTCTGGATATGTATTTTGAAGATTTTGTAGATCTTTATCTGAATGATATCAAATCCAGAATCAAATATAATACCTGGCTGACGAAAAAGCATATTGTAGAAAAAAAGATTCTCCCATATTTTTCGAAAAAGAAGTTGCAGGAAATAAAACCTTCCGATATTCGACAGTGGCAGAACACCATGATGAACTATCGGAATAAACAAGGAGAAGGCTATTCGCAGGTCTATCTAAAGACCATCCATAATCAGCTGAGTGCAATTTTGAATCATGCAGTTAATTTCTATGATTTGAAAAGCAATGCTGCACGCAAGGCGGGATCTATGGGAAAAGAAAGAACAAAAGAAATGCTTTTCTGGACAAAAGAAGAGTATATGAAGTTCATTGAAGCGGTGGCGGATAAGCCAATCTCCTTTTATGCATTTGAAATTCTATATTGGTGTGGAGTGCGTATGGGAGAGTTGTTAGCACTGACACCGGCAGATTTCGATTTTCAGGCTTGTACTATCCGGATCAATAAATCTTATCAAAGATTAGAAGGGAAGGATATTATTACGGATCCTAAGACTGTGAAGAGTAATCGCATAATTACCATGCCGGAATTTTTAAGCGAAGAATTAGAATCATATATAGGAATGCTGTATGGTTTAAATGAAAATGACAGGATATTCCAAATTTCAAAAAGCTATCTTCATCATGAAATGGATCGTGGTGTGAAGTTGTCAGGGGTGAAGAGAATACGAATCCATGATTTACGACATTCTCATGTGTCATTGTTGATTAATATGGGATATTCTGCGGTGGCAATTGGAGAAAGGGTAGGGCATGAAAGTGTGGAGATCACATATCGATATGCACATTTGTTCCCGACAATTCAAACAGAGATGGCGGAAAATCTAAATCAGGAAAGAGAGGAATATCTGGATGAGTGAAAAAAATAGGGATAACAAGAATCGGTGGCGTAATGTGACCATAGCGTTTCGAATGTCTCCGGAAGAAAATGAAGAGCTGGATTTAAGAGTAAAACTTTGTGGATACCAGACGAGACAAGAATATATCATTGAAAGCGTTTTACATCAAAAAGTCACAGCAGTAGGAAATCCGTTGATGTTAGTACAGTTTAGAAAACAGCTTCGAGGGATTGAAGAGGAACTAAAAAGGTTAACTACATTAGAGGATGCCGATGAAGAGTTGTTTACACCTATTCGAACAATGTTGGAGATATTAAATGCATTTGCAGAAGAAAGAAACTATGAAAAAAGGAAAAAAGAAAAAGCCCAGAAATAATCTGAGCAAGTTCCCTGATCATCAGAATAACTGATATATCACCTTAACAACTTGAGTATATCACAAAATTGTTGTTGCAACAATTGTTAAATTCTGTTTGCCAGGGACTTGCCCGGTTGGGCAGGAGGTGGAAATGGAAGATAATTATAGAGAAGTAAAAAAGGCAGAACCATGCCTGAAATTGATCCACATGGATCAGGTTGAAGTGGAAGAAATCGAATGGCTCTTTTATCCCTTCATACCATATGGGAAGGTCACTATTATTCAGGGAGATCCTGGAGAGGGGAAGACTACTGTGGTGTTGCAGATCATAGCAAAATTAACAAAGGGAGAACCAATACTAAATGAGATAACCGAAGAAGAAACAGGTGTAAAGCCAATCAATGTGATTTATCAAACAGCTGAAGATGGATTGGGCGATACAATCAAACCAAGATTGTTAGCGGCAGGGGCGGATTGTTCCAGAGTCTTGGTGATTGATGACCAGGATCAGCCATTAACAATGGTAGATGCAAGGCTGGAAGAAGCGATTATACAGACGAAAGCAAGACTTGTAGTATTAGATCCAATTCAAGGCTTTCTAGGGGCTGGTGTTGATATGCATAGGGCAAATGAGATTCGCCCATTGATGAAAAGAATTTCTGTATTAGCAGAGAAATATCAATGTGCTATTATTCTGATCGGTCATATGAATAAGAATAGTAATGGAAAATCATCCTATCGTGGATTGGGGTCTATTGACTTTCAAGCGGCAGCAAGAAGCGTATTGATTGTTGGAAGAGTGAAAGATGAACCGGAAATCCGAGTGATCTGTCACGTAAAGAGTTCTCTTGCTCCGGAAGGAGATGCTATCGCCTTTCGATTAGACAAAGAAAAAGGATTCCATTGGATTGGGAAATATGACATCAGTGCAGAGGACTTATTATCTGGTGATGGACGAGGGCAAAAGATCCGAAGTGCGAAAGAATTTTTAAAAGAGATCTTAGAGAATGGCTCAATGGAACAGGCAAAAATAGCGGAAGAAGCAGAAGAACGAGGAATTAAAAAGAAAACACTTTGGAATGCGAAGAAGGAGCTGCAGATTGACTCTGTGAAAATAGGAAATAAATGGTTTTGGATGTTGCAAGAAGAGTAAAGGAAGATGGCAAGATTACCATATCTTAAAGAATAGGGAATCTTGCCACCTTGAACAAAAGGAGTGAAGCGATGAAAAAAGTACAGATTGATTATGAACTGTTTCGAAAATTGATCTTTTATCATCTGGGTTCAAATGATCAGTATGAAGAAGAGATTCGAAATGGCTTGGAAGAAAAATTGGATGCATTAGTCAGACATGAACTCTATACGAAGTATAAGACTGCTCCTTCTGAGGAAGAGCAGGAGAAAGCACGACAGGAATATTTAGATAAGCGTGGAGTGTCAGCCAGTTATCGATGGTGATGTTTGTTTGGGGAATATAGAACAGGAGCGTGGCACGCACCTGTATCATACCAAACAAGGAGAATTGCTGTAGGGTATAGAGCCGATACCGTACTGGCTGATTTGAAAGCTCCCGGCAGGGCGCAAGGGTACTTTTGATGGACGTTAGGCTGTCGAAAGTGCTTTTGCGTTACTTTTGACAAAAGTAACAAAACATAATTGCCATATCTGGCGTTTTAAAATGAAGGAAAGGAGATTTATTGAAGAGGACAATTAGTTTTATGACAGGGAAAGGCTCCCTGAACCATAATAGTAGAAAATTTCATGCAAAGAATACAGATCCGAATAGAACCCATTGGAATGTTGAATATTGTAATGAAGATATCAAAGATGTATATCATGAATTGTTTGATGATGCCTTGAAGCGTTACAACGATAAGCAGACTCGGAAAGATCGTAAGATCGATGATTACTATGAAAAGATACGTTCTGGAAAACAAGAAAAATTATTTCATGAGGTTATCCTTCAGATCGGTGATAAAGACAATATGGGATCAGAAACGATGGAAGGACAACTTGCTGCAAAGATATTAGATGAATACATGAGAGGATTTCAGGAACGAAATCCTACGTTGCGAGTATTTGCTGCTCATCTGCATTTAGACGAAGCAACGCCACATCTACATATTGATTTTATTCCCTATGTTACAGGAAGTAAGCGAGGACTTGATACAAGAGTATCTTTAAAACAAGCCTTATCGTCATTAGGATTTAAAGGTGGATCAAGAAGTGAGACGGAGTTAAATCAATGGGTGCAATCGGAAAAGGAAAAACTAGCCATGGTCATGAGAGAAAATGAGATAGAATGGGATCAGAAAGGAACTCATGAACCACATCTTTCTGTATTGGATTACAAGAAAAAGGTTCGAGAACAGGAAGTAGAAGAATTAACGGAACATAAGAATTTATTGGAACATGATTTGCATGATATCAGTGAATGTGTGAATGAGATTCAAAAGGAAAAAGAACAGGTAGAAAAAGAGAGAGAGATAGTAATTCAAAAGACAGAAGTGTTAGAGAAACGATTTTCTGCACTAAATTCAAAAGCTGGACTTGTTGACTCACATGCACGTGAGTATGGATATTATCCGGAAGAATGGCTGCCAGAAGCCGGAACTTTAGAGTCAGCAAAATCTTATCGAAAGAGGATATTCCCTCTATTGAAAAAAGTTGCAAACATGATACAGTCATTATATAGCAAGTATTTGGATTTGAAAAACAAAAATCAAAAGCTATCAGATAGAAACAGTGATCTTGAAAATCGTGTGGATCGATTGCGAGAGGAAGTGTCTATTATAAAGAAAGAGAATGTATCTTTGTTAAATGTGGCATACGATATGGATCGGGTTGTAGTTGTTTTAGGAGAAAATAAGGTCAAGGAAGCAATAGAAGTTGCAAAGCATTTGGAACAGACAAATGCAAAACAAAACATCAAGAGGAAACGTATAGACAGAGATAGTAGATAGAGGAGTTGTAGAAATCAAATCTATGATAAAAAAGCAAAGTTTAGACGTTGCTTTTTGGGATTGTAAATCAAAGAGAATAGTTTTATATAGGAAAAGAGAGAAAATAGATTTGGCAGACCTTTGAGGATTAGGTGAATGCTCTGTAGGTAATGTGATATAAGAAAAGGTAAAATGAATTTTGTGGAAATATGCTTTACAAGGTTTAAGTAGGAACTCTGGAAAAAATCTTCCATTCTTTTTGTTGATGAAGTATAATGTAAGCAACAAATTTGAATTTTAAAAAGGAGTGTGATGACCATGATTTTTGATTTTGAGCCTTGGCAATTAGATATTGATATTGACTTAACTAAACAATTATATAGAAGTTGTAAAGGAGACTTTGTATGGGTAGAAAAGAAATAACAACAAAAGAAGATTTAATGAAAGTAATAGAATTATTCGAAAATACTGGAATTACATACTGGTTGGATGGCGGATGGGGTGTAGATATTTTAGCTGGTAAACAAACAAGAATTCATAGAGATATAGATATAAATTTTGATGCTCAACATACGGAAAAATTGTTAAATGTGCTTTTGAATCTGGGCTATAAAATTGATACAGACTGGAAACCGGTTAGAATAGAGTTATATAGTGATGAACTTGGTTACTTAGACATTCACCCGTTCGTTTTAAATGAGGACGGAACTTCAAAACAAGCTGATTTAGAGGGTGGATGGTATGAGTTTGAAAAAGATTACTTTGGTAGTGTTTTTTTTGAAGGCAAAACAATTCCTTGTATATCTTTAAAAGGCCAAAAAGTTTTCCATTCAGGTTATGAATTAAGAGATAAAGATAAGCATGATATTTCAATTCTTGAAAGTTTATCAAAATAACATCGCTGTAATTTCTAAGATAAATTGCAGTTTGTCGGTACGAAGAAAAAGGTGCAAAAATGTATTGATAAGATTAGCGGTCAAGGCGAGAGGGAGTGAGGTGTAGATATTGACATCAAAAAGGCACTCCCTTATACTTGAGAGAAAAAGGTAAAAAAAACTCATTGATAAGATTAGCGGTCAAGGCGAGAGGGAGTGAGGTGTAGATATTGACACTCAAAAGGCACTCCCTTATACTTGACGGAAAAAGGTAAACAAAACTCATTGATAAGATTAGCGGTCAAGGCGAGAGGGAGAGAGGAGCAAAAGACTATGGCAAAATACACCAAAAGGAGAGATAAAAGAGGGTATGAGTGGCAGTCTGCTTATCGGGAGAAAGAAGCCACTATGTTGGCGAGGGGATACCCGGAGGTAAGTCATCATGATTTCTATCGGGCGTTGCTTCCGGCTCGCAGTCTCCAGCAAGCGCCGGAGGACGGAAAAGGTAATATTATAGCGACACAGATTAGACCGTCTGGCAAAGGAAGAACCCGGCAGTGGGTAATTGATGATAGTCTGAAAATGCTGGATAAGGTCATAGGAGATAGGTTTGGGCTGATACCGCCTATTAGTTTTTACGGAAAGTCACACACGAAAGAGAACGCTCATGAGCTGTTTGCGGTGGTGGTGGACGTGGATTATGTAGGCAAACAGCAGTTAAAGAACCTGTTGAAGCAGTTTGGGAATGGTGTGCAGCTTCGTCCGACTTATCTTGTCAGCTCCGGCAAGGGGGTACATCTTTACTATTTCTTGCAGGAGCCGGTTCAGTTGTATCGAAACCGGGAAGAAGTGCTTGCGGAGCTGAAAGAAGCCTTTATCCGGCGGCTATGGAATGATACCAGCTCTATCCGTCCGGACAGCCCGGATATAACCGGAATTTATCAAGGTTTCCGGTGTGTGGGGAGTCAGTCGAAGCTGGGTGCAGATTTCCCAGTAAAAGCCTATAAGCTGTCAGAGAACCGTTACACGCTGGAGGACATAAAAGCCAGCATACCGAGCTGTAAGGTAGACCTTGCTCCGTTGTACGAGAAGCCGAGAAGAAAAAGTACCGTTACGCTGGAAGAAGCAAAGGAGCTGTACCCGGAATGGTATGAGAAGCGGATCGTGCAGGGAGAGCCGAAGCAGAAAAGTAAGAAGCAGGGCGGTACGTGGGTATGTAACGAAGCTTTATATGAGTGGTGGAAACGGAAAATAACCGAGGAAGTGAAAGCCGGAGGGCGTTACTTTTCTATTATGGCGTTGTGCTCTTATGGCTTGAAGTGTGGCATATCCGAGCAGAAGATACGGAGAGACGCCTATGCGTTCCTGGACCATTTAGAGAGCCTTACCGAGGACGAGGACAACCATTTCAGCCGGGCAGATGTGAAAGACGCTCTTCGGGCATTGAAAGGGGACAGAAAAAGGCTGTCAACGATAGCAAGCCGGGAATGGATAGAGGACAACACAAGGGTTGCGATACCTGCAAATAAGCGGAATTACAGAAAGCAAAAAGACCATGTAAAGGTTATGAATACTATGAAAGCTTTAAAAAAGCAGTTAGGAGAAGAAGTAAAAGAGGGTAGACCAAAAGGGAGTGGAACAGCGGAGCAGACAGTCAGAGAATGGCAGGAGAGCCACCCAGCAGGAAAGAAAGCGGACTGCATTCGAGAGTCAGGATTGAGCAAGCGCGCCGTTTACAAGTGGGGGAAGGAGGGCATACTTGAAATGCCGAAAGGCATATGCTATAATGCCAGTAGGCAAGAAAGACGAAAGTGCTCATTGTGGCACGCAAAAAGCCCCGGAGGTCGCAACTCCGGGGCTTTTCTATTCCGTTGTGGCAAGGTGGCTTATTCCTTAGGCTGGCTACCGCCTATTTATCTCCGTCCAGCCATTTGCAGATGTAGTAGGCGACTACACTTGCCAAGACAGAGAGTAAGAAAGACGAAAATATACTCATGGTGGCACACCCCCTTTCTGTACCTGTATAGGGGTGGTAGCGTCGCTCATTATACCATAGTGGCAGAAATGCCACAAGAAGCCATTTCCCCTTGTTTATTATCAAAGCCATAAGGAAAAGAGTGTCAAGGGCGGTCATAGACCGCAGCGTTTACCCTTGATACTCTTTTTTGTTGGCTATAATGCCGGAGGGGAAAACGGCTGTCCGTCCGTTCCGTTACTTCCCCCTGTGCTTCATTGTCCGTTCCGGCGGAAGAAAGTAAAGGGTGGTCTGCGACCATTTTTTAGCTGCTGGACTCGCTGAGCAGCAAGCCTAAGCTCATACTGCAGATAAAAAACAAGCCCTTGACTTTCTTCCACCTACACTTCCAAAGTCGCCCAAGAAGAAGTAAGCTGCACTATATACTTGACAGAGTATACGCACGAATATATCCGCTTGATATAGGGTGTCTATCATGCTATAATATGTGTAGCGGATATATTGCAAGTTCCCTAAAGTGTTACCACTTTAGAACTTGTGAGGGTGGCAAGCCCCCCTTCAATCCCCCTTTTTAGAGAGCCGAAAGGCTCATAATTTGACGGTGGTAGCACCGAAGAAAGAGAGGTCAAAGGCATGAAAAAAGAAATGGATAAAATTCAGTTTGAGTACAGATACGAGGTGCAGGAGCTGATGAAAGTAATTGATAAATATGTAAAACAGAACCCGGCAGAAAAGGAAAATAAGACGCTGGAGCGTTTCTTTGACTTACTTGATGTCATGGATATGGAGTGGTAAGGGCATGAACAAGACAAGACCAAAGCAGTTATCATTCCGAGTAAGTGAAGAAGAATACCAGCAGTTGCAGGAGAAGATTTCAGAGAGTGGAAAGAACCAGCAGGAGTATATCCTTTCCTGTGTGCTGGAGAAGCAGATCGTGAATACGGACGGTATCAAAGAACTTATCCCGGAACTGAAACGGATAGGGAACAACCTCAACCAAATAGCAAAGAGGTGTAATGAGGGGGGAATGTTGCCGAGTGAAGCGGAAGTGCGGAAGCATGGAGAGGAGCTGAACAAAGTATGGCAGTCATTAAGGCGGTATCTTCAAAGGCGGGCATAGGGCACGCAATAGATTATGTGACGAAAAAAGAAAAGACAGAGGAGAAGCTTGTCAGCGGTCTGCATTGTGAGCCGGAGACGGTCAAGGAGGAAATGCAAGCCACAAAGGAGCTGTGGGGCAAGACGGACGGAAGAACCTATAAGCATTATGTGCAATCCTACCATGAGGACGAGGAAATAACCCCGGAGCAGGCTCACAAGAACGCTGTCGAGCTGGCAGAGCATACAAAGGCATGGAAAGGGCATGAAGTTCTGATAGCCACGCATATAGACAAGGGGCATATACACACGCACTTTATTGTCAATTCCGTAAATTATGAGAACGGTCATAAGCTCCAATGGAGTAAGCACGACCTTAAAGACTTAAAGGAACGGTGCAACGAGCAGAGCTGGGAACAGGGCTTGCATGTGCCGGAGAAAGGAAAGACATTTGCTGGAGAAGTCCGGGAAGAAACGGTGGCATGGAGCAAAGACACCTACCAGCTTTTGAAACAGGCAGAGCAGGGAAAGGTCAAAAGCTATGTGCAGGATATTGCCCTTGCGGTGCTGGATTGTAAGGAAACAGCGACCAGCCGGGAAACCTTTATCCGGCTGATGAATGAAAGAGGGTACGGGGTGGACTGGCAGGACAGCCACAAGTACATCACATATACCGACTTAGCCAGGGAACAGGCAGGAGAAAAGGCTTGTAAAATCAGGGATAACAAGCTGGAAAAATACTACAATATGGATTTTGGAAAGGAGAGTATGGAGCATGAGTTTGAGAGAAATGCACGAACAGCAGAAGCAGAGCAGTCCAAGAGAGCAGCTTCAAGAGTTAAACCGACAGAGCCGGACAGAGCTGGAAAACAGTCTGCTCAAAGAAGCGTTGGCGATGTCGAGCGAGAACTGCGAGGAATTGATGAAGCAGTCAAATCAAGAACAAGTGAGGGCAGAGCAGAACAGGCAGAGAGACGCAGAGCAGAACAGGAAGCTCATCAGCGAGCTGAAGCAGAGCGTAGAGCTGCTGAAGAACAGCAACGAATTGCTTCAAGACGCTATATCGGGCGAGATTGGGAGCCTGAAAGATGAGGTTAAGGAAAACACCGTCCAAGAGGTTAGAAAGGCGTTACAGGCGAATATAGAGGCTATACAGAGGGCTACAAAGCTTCTTGAGAAGCAGTCTGATACACTTACGAGCGTGATGAAGCAGAAGATGCGGGAGCTTGAGGAAAGTAAGAGCAGTTTTTTTAGATATGAGGGCTTGAAGTTGTACCTGTTTTGGGGCGGTATGGTCTGCAATATTTTAGTGTTTCTTATGCTGTTGTATGGTATGAGTAGTAAGTAAAAAGAAATCGATAAATTAGAATTTTAAAAAGGAGTGTGATGACCATGATTTTTGATTTTGAGCCTTGGCAATTAGATATTGATATTGACTTAACTAAACAATTATATAGAAGTTGTAAAGGAGACTTTGTATGGGTAGAAAAGAAATAACAACAAAAGAAGATTTAATGAAAGTAATAGAATTATTCGAAAATACTGGAATTACATACTGGTTGGATGGCGGATGGGGTGTAGATATTTTAGCTGGTAAACAAACAAGAATTCATAGAGATATAGATATAAATTTTGATGCTCAACATACGGAAAAATTGTTAAATGTGCTTTTGAATCTGGGCTATAAAATTGATACAGACTGGAAACCGGTTAGAATAGAGTTATATAGTGATGAACTTGGTTACTTAGACATTCACCCGTTCGTTTTAAATGAGGACGGAACTTCAAAACAAGCTGATTTAGAGGGTGGATGGTATGAGTTTGAAAAAGATTACTTTGGTAGTGTTTTTTTTGAAGGCAAAACAATTCCTTGTATATCTTTAAAAGGCCAAAAAGTTTTCCATTCAGGTTATGAATTAAGAGATAAAGATAAGCATGATATTTCAATTCTTGAAAGTTTATCAAAATAACATCGCTGTAATTTCTAAGATAAATTGCAGTTTGTCGGTACGAAGAAAAAGGTGCAAAAATGTATTGATAAGATTAGCGGTCAAGGCGAGAGGGAGTGAGGTGTAGATATTGACATCAAAAAGGCACTCCCTTATACTTGAGAGAAAAAGGTAAAAAAAACTCATTGATAAGATTAGCGGTCAAGGCGAGAGGGAGTGAGGTGTAGATATTGACACTCAAAAGGCACTCCCTTATACTTGACGGAAAAAGGTAAAAAAAACTCATTGATAAGATTAGCGGTCAAGGCGAGAGGGAGTGAGGTGCAAAAGACTATGGCAAAATACACCAAAAGGAGAGATAAAAGAGGGTATGAGTGGAAGTCTGCTTATCGGGAGAAAGAAGCCCTTATGTTGGAGAGGGGATACCCGGAAGTAAGTCCTCATGATTTCGATCGGGAGTTGTTTCCGGCTGGCAGTCTCCAGCAAGAGCCGGAGGACGGAAAAGGTAATATTATAGCGACACAGATTAGACCGTCTGGCAAAGGAAGAACCCGGCAGTGGGTAATTGATGATAGTCTGAAAATGCTGGATAAGGTCATAGGAGATAGGTTTGGGCTGATACCGCCTATTAGTGTTTACGGAAAGTCACACACGAAAGAGAGCGCTCATGAGCTGTTTGCGGTGGTGGTGGACGTGGATTAGGTAGGCAAACAGCAGTTAAAGAACCTGTTGAAGCAGTTTGGGAATGGTGTGCAGCTTCGTCCGACTTATCTTGTCAGCGCCGGCGAGGGGGTACATCTTTACTATTTCTTGCAGGAGCCGGTTCAGTTGTATCGAAACCGGGAAGAAGTGCTTGCGGAGCTGAAAGAAGCCTTTATCCGGCGGCTATGGAATGATACCAGCTCTATCCGTCCGGACAGCCCGGATATAACCGGAATTTATCAAGGTTTCCGGTGTGTGGGGAGTCAGTCGAAGCTGGGTGCAGACTTCCCAGTAAAAGCCTATAAGCTGTCAGAGAACCGTTACACGCTGGAGGACATAAAAGCCAGCATACCGAGCTGTAAGGTAGACCTTGCTCCGTTGTACGAGAAGCCGAGAAGAAAAAGTACCGTTACGCTGGAAGAAGCAAAGGAGCTGTACCCGGAATGGTATGAGAAGCGGATCGTGCAGGGAGAGCCGAAGCAGAAAAGTAAGAAGCAGGGCGGTACGTGGGTATGTAACGAAGCTTTATATGAGTGGTGGAAACGGAAAATAACCGAGGAAGTGAAAGCCGGAGGGCGTTACTTTTCTATTATGGCGTTGTGCTCTTATGGCTTGAAGTGTGGCATATCCGAGCAGAAGATACGGAGAGACGCCTATGCGTTCCTGGACCATTTAGAGAGCCTTACCGAGGACGAGGACAACCATTTCAGCCGGGCAGATGTGAAAGACGCTCTTCGGGCATTGAAAGGGGACAGAAAAAGGCTGTCAACGATAGCAAGCCGGGAATGGATAGAGGACAACACAAAGGTTACGATACCAGCAAATAAGCGGAATTACAGAAAGCAAAAAGACCATGTAAAGGTTATGAATACTATGAAAGCTTTAAAAAAGCAGTTAGGAGAAGAAGTAAAAGAGGGTAGACCAAAAGGGAGTGGAACAGCGGAGCAGACAGTCAGAGAATGGCAGGAGAGCCACCCAGCAGGAAAGAAAGCGGACTGCATTCGAGAGACAGGATTGAGCAAGCCCACCGTTTACAAGTGGTGGAAGTAGGGCATACTTGAAATGCCGAAAGGCATATGCTATAATGCCAGTAGGCAAGAAAGACGAAAGTGCTCATTGTGGCACGCAAAAAGCCCCGGAGGTCGCAACTCCGGGGCTTTTCTATTCCGTTGTGGCAAGGTGGCTTATTCCTTAGGCTGGCTACCGCCTATTTATCTCCGTCCAGCCATTTGCAGATGTAGTAGGCGACTACACTTGCCAAGACAGAGAGTATGAAAGACGAAAATATACTCATGGTGGCACACCCCCTTTCTGTACCTGTATAGGGGCGGCAGCGTCGCTCATCATACCATAGTGGTAGAAATGCCACAAGAAGCCATTTCCCCTTGTTTATTATCAAAGCCATAAGGAAAAGAGTGCCAAGGGCGGTCATAGACCGCAGCGTTCACCCTTGACACTCTTTTTTGTTGGCTATAATGCCGGAGGGGAAAACGGCTGTCCGTCCGTTCCGTTACTTCCCCCTGTGCTTCATTGTCCGTTCCGGCGGAAGAAAGTAAAGGGTGGTCTGCGACCATTTTTTATCTGCTGTACTCGCTGATCGGCAAGCCGAAGCTCATACTGCAGATAAAAAACAAGCCCTTGACTTTCTTCCACCTACACTTCCAAAGTCGCCCAAGAGGAAGTAAGCTCCACTATATTCTTGGCAGAATATACGCACGAATATATCCGCTTGATATAGGGTGTCTATCATGCTATAATATGTGTAGCGGATATATTGCAAGTTCCCTAAAGTGTTACCACTTTAGAACTTGTGAGGGTGGCAAGCCCCCCTTCAATCCCCCTTTTTAGAGAGCCGAAAGGCTCATAATTTGACGGTGGTAGCACCGAAGAAAGAGAGGTCAAAGGCATGAAAAAAGAAATGGATAAAATTCAGTTTGAGTACAGATACGAGGTGCAGGAGCTGATGAAAGTAATTGATAAATATGTAAAACAGAACCCGGCAGAAAAGGAAAATAAGACGCTGGAGCGTTTCTTTGACTTACTTGATGTCATGGATATGGAGTGGTAAGGGCATGAACAAGACAAGACCAAAGCAGTTATCATTCCGAGTAAGTGAAGAAGAATACCAGCAGTTGCAGGAGAAGATTTCAGAGAGTGGAAAGAACCAGCAGGAGTATATCCTTTCCTGTGTGCTGGAGAAGCAGATCGTGAATACGGACGGTATCAAAGAACTTATCCCGGAACTGAAACGGATAGGGAACAACCTCAACCAAATAGCAAAGAGGTGTAATGAAGGGGGAATGTTGCCGAGTGAAGCGGAAGTGCGGAAGCATGGAGAGGAGCTGAACAAAGTATGGCAGTCATTAAGGCGGTATCTTCAAAGGCGGGCATAGGGCACGCCATAGATTATGTGACGAAAAAAGAAAAGACAGAGGAGAAGCTTGTCAGTGGTCTGCATTGTGAGCCGGAGACGGTCAAGGAGGAAATGCAAGCCACAAAGGAGCTGTGGGGCAAGACGGACGGAAGAACCTATAAGCATTATGTGCAATCCTACCATAAGAACGAGGAAATAACCCCGGAGCAGGCTCACAAGAACGCTGTCGAGCTGGCAGAGCATACAAAGGCATGGAAAGGGCATGAAGTTCTGATAGCCACGCATATAGACAAGGGGCATATACACACGCACTTTATTGTCAATTCCGTAAATTATGAGAACGGTCATAAGCTCCAATGGAGTAAGCACGACCTTAAAGACTTAAAGGAACGGTGCAACGAGCAGAGCTGGGAACAGGGCTTGCATGTGCCGGAGAAAGGAAAGACATTTGCTGGAGAAGTCCGGGAAGAAACGGTGGGATGGAGCAAAGACACCTACCAGCTTTTGAAACAGGCAGAGCAGGGAAAGGTCAAAAGCTATGTGCAGGATATTGCCCTTGCGGTGCTGGATTGTAAGGAAACAGCGACCAGCCGGGAAACCTTTATCCGGCTGATGAATGAAAGAGGGTACGGGGTGGACTGGCAGGACAGCCACAAGTACATCACATATACCGACTTAGCCAGGGAACAGGCAGGAGAAAAGGCTTGTAAAATCAGGGATAACAAGCTGGAAAAATACTACAATATGGATTTTGGAAAGGAGAGTATGGAGCATGAGTTTGAGAGAAATGCACGAACAGCAGAAGCAGAGCAGTCCAAGAGAGCAGCTTCAAGAGTTAAACCGACAGAGCCGGACAGAGCTGGAAAACAGTCTGCTCAAAGAAGCGTTGGCGATGTCGAGCGAGAACTGCGAGGAATTGATGAAGCAGTCAAATCAAGAACAAGTGAGGGCAGAGCAGAACAGGCAGAGAGACGCAGAGCAGAACAGGAAGCTCATCAGCGAGCTGAAGCAGAGCGTAGAGCTGCTGAAGAACAGCAACGAATTGCTTCAAGACGCTATATCGGGCGAGATTGGGAGCCTGAAAGATGAGGTTAAGGAAAACACCGTCCAAGAGGTTAGAAAGGCGTTACAGGCGAATATAGAGGCTATACAGAGGGCTACAAAGCTTCTTGAGAAGCAGTCTGATACACTTACGAGCGTGATGAAGCAGAAGATCCGGGAGCTTGAGGAAAGTAAGAACAGTTTTTTTAGATATGAGGGCTTGAAGTTGTACCTGTTTTGGGGCGGTATGGTCTGCAATATTTTAGTGTTTCTTATGCTGTTGTATGGTATGATTAGTAAGTAAAAAGAAATCGATAAATTAGAATTTTAAAAAGGAGTGTGATGACCATGATTTTTGATTTTGAGCCTTGGCAATTAGATATTGATATTGACTTAACTAAACAATTATATAGAAGTTGTAAAGGAGACTTTGTATGGGTAGAAAAGAAATAACAACAAAAGAAGATTTAATGAAAGTAATAGAATTATTCGAAAATACTGGAATTACATACTGGTTGGATGGCGGATGGGGTGTAGATATTTTAGCTGGTAAACAAACAAGAATTCATAGAGATATAGATATAAATTTTGATGCTCAACATACGGAAAAATTGTTAAATGTGCTTTTGAATCTGGGCTATAAAATTGATACAGACTGGAAACCGGTTAGAATAGAGTTATATAGTGATGAACTTGGTTACTTAGACATTCACCCGTTCGTTTTAAATGAGGACGGAACTTCAAAACAAGCTGATTTAGAGGGTGGATGGTATGAGTTTGAAAAAGATTACTTTGGTAGTGTTTTTTTTGAAGGCAAAACAATTCCTTGTATATCTTTAAAAGGCCAAAAAGTTTTCCATTCAGGTTATGAATTAAGAGATAAAGATAAGCATGATATTTCAATTCTTGAAAGTTTATCAAAATAACATCGCTGTAATTTCTAAGATAAATTGCAGTTTGTCGGTACGAAGAAAAAGGTGCAAAAATGTATTGATAAGATTAGCGGTCAAGGCGAGAGGGAGTGAGGTGTAGATATTGACATCAAAAAGGCACTCCCTTATACTTGAGAGAAAAAGGTAAAAAAAACTCATTGATAAGACTAGAGGTCAAGGCGAGAGGGAGCGAGGTGCAGATATTGACACTCAAAAGGCACTCCCTTATACTTGACGGAAAAAGGTAAAAAAAACTCATTGATAAGATTAGCGGTCAAGGCGAGAGGGAGTGAGGTGCAAAAGACTATGGCAAAATACACCAAAAGGAGAGATAAAAGAGGGTATGAGTGGAAGTCTGCTTATCGGGAGAAAGAAGCCCTTATGTTGGAGAGGGGATACCCGGAAGTAAGTCCTCATGATTTCTATCGGGAGTTGTTTCCGGCTGGCAGTCTCCAGCAAGAGCCGGAGGACGGAAAAGGCAATATTATAGCGACACAGATTAGACCGCCCGGCAAAGGAAGAACCCGGCAGTGGGTAATTGATGATAGTTTGAAAATGCTGGATAAGGTCATAGGAGATAGGTTTGGGCTGATACCGCCTATTAGTTTTTACGGAAAGTCACACACGAAAGAGAACGCTCATGAGCTGTTTGCGGTGGTGGTGGACGTGGATTATGTAGGCAAACAGCAGTTAAAGAACCTGTTGAAGCAGTTTGGGAATGGTGTGCAGCTTCGTCCGACTTATCTTGTCAGCTCCGGCAAGGGGGTACATCTTTACTATTTCTTGCAGGAGCCGGTTCAGTTGTATCGAAACCGGGAAGAAGTGCTTGCGGAGCTGAAAGAAGCCTTTATCCGACGGCTATGGAATGATATCAGCTCTATCCGTCCGGAGAGCCAGGATATAACGGGAGTATATAAAGGTTTCCGAAGTGTGGGGAGTCAGTCGAAGCTGGGTGCAGATTTCTCAGTAAAAGCCTATAAGCTGTCTGAGAACCGTTACACGCTGGAGGACATAAAAGCCAGCATACCGAGCTGTAAGGTAGACCTGGCTCCGTTGTACGATAAGACGAGAAGAAAAAGCAGCGTTACGCTCGACGAAGCAAAGGAGCTGTACCCGGAATGGTATGAGAAGCGGATCGTGCAGGGAGAGCCGAAGCAGAAAAGTAAGAAGCAGGGCGGTACGTGGGTATGTAACGCAGCATTTCATGAGTGGCGGAAACGGAAAATAACCGAGGAAGTGAAAGCCGGAGGGCGTTACTTTTCTATTATGGCGTTGTGCTCTTATGGCTTGAAGTGTGGCATATCTGAGCAGAAGATACGGAGAGACGCCTATGCGTTCCTGGACCATTTAGAGAGCCTTACCGAGGACGAGGACAACCATTTCAGCCGGGCAGATGTGAAAGTCGCTCTTCGGGCATTGTTACGGGACAGTAAAAGGCTCTAAAAGAAAGCAAGCCGGGATTGGATAGAGGACAACACTAAGGTTACGATACCAGCTAATAAGCGGAATTACACAAAGCAAAAAGACCACGTCAAGGTTATACATACTATGAACGCTTTAAAAAAGCAGTTAGGAGAAGAAGTGAAAGTGGGGAGAACAAACGGGAGGGGAACAGCGGAGCAGATAGTCAGAGAAATGCAGGTGAGCCACCCAGCAGGAAAGAAAGCGGACTGCATTCGAGAGACAGGATTGAGCAAGCCCACCGTTTACAAGTGGTGGAAGTAGGGCATACTTGATACGCAGAAAAGCATATGCTATAGCGCCAGTAGGCATGCCCGACGAAAGTGCTCATTGTTGCACGCAAAAAGCCCCGGAGGTCGCAACTCCGGTGCTTTTCTATTCCGATGTGCCACGGTGGCTTATTCCTTAGGCTGGCTCCTGCATATTTCTCGCCGTCCAGCCATTTGCCGACGTAGTAGGCGACTACTCTTTCCTAGACAGAGCGTACGAAACACCAAACTATACTCATGGTGTCAGACCCCCTCTCTGTCCCTGTATAGGGGTGGTACCGTCGCTCATTATACCATAGTGGCAGACATGCCACCAGAAGCCATTTCCCCTTGTTTATTATCAAAGCCACAAGGAAATGAGTGCCAACGGCGGTCATAGACCGCAGCGTTTACCCTTGATACTCTTTTTTGTTGTCTATAATGCCGGAGGGGAAAACGTCTGTCCGTCCGTTCCGTTACTTCCCCCTGTGCTTCATTGCCCGTTCCGGCGGAAGAAAGTAAAGGGTGGTCTGCGACCCTTTTTTATCTGCTGCACTCGCTGATCGGCAAGACGAAGCTCAAACTGCTGATAAAAAACAAGCCCTTGACTTTCTTCCACCTACACTTCCAAAGTCGCCCAAGAGGAAGTAAGCTCCACTATATTCTTTTCATAATATACTCACTAATATATCCGCTTTATATAGGGTGTCTATCATGCTATAATATGTGTAGCGGATATATTGCAAGTTCCCTAAAGTGTTACCACTTTAGAACTTGTGAGGGTGGCAAGCCCCCCTTCAATCCCCCTTTTTAGAGAGCCGAAAGGCTCATAATTTGACGGTGGTAGCACCGAAGAAAGAGAGGTCAAAGGCATGAAAAAAGAAATGGATAAAATTCAGTTTGAGTACAGATACGAGGTGCAGGAGCTGATGAAAGTAATTGATAAATATGTAAAACAGAACCCGGCAGAAAAGGAAAATAAGACGCTGGAGCGTTTCTTTGACTTACTTGATGTCATGGATATGGAGTGGTAAGGGCATGAACAAGACAAGACCAAAGCAGTTATCATTCCGAGTAAGTGAAGAAGAATACCAGCAGTTGCAGGAGAAGATTTCAGAGAGTGGAAAGAACCAGCAGGAGTATATCCTTTCCTGTGTGCTGGAGAAGCAGATCGTGAATACGGACGGTATCAAAGAACTTATCCCGGAACTGAAACGGATAGGGAACAACCTCAACCAAATAGCAAAGAGGTGTAATGAGGGGGGAATGTTGCCGAGTGAAGCGGAAGTGCGGAAGCATGGAGAGGAGCTGAACAAAGTATGGCAGTCATTAAGGCGGTATCTTCAAAGGCGGGCATAGGGCACGCAATAGATTATGTGACGAAAAAAGAAAAGACAGAGGAGAAGCTTGTCAGCGGTCTGCATTGTGAGCCGGAGACGGTCAAGGAGGAAATGCAAGCCACAAAGGAGCTGTGGGGCAAGACGGACGGAAGAACCTATAAGCATTATGTGCAATCCTACCATGAGGACGCGGAAATAACACCGGAGCAGGCCCACAAGAACGCTGTCGCGCTGGCGGAGCATATGAAGGCATGGTGAGGGCATGCAGTTCTGATGGACACGAACATAGAAAAGGGGCATATACATACGCAACTTAGTGTCAATGACGTTAACTAAGAGAACGCTCCTAGGCTCCAATGGAGTAAGAACGTCCTTAACGACTTACAGGAACGGTGCCACGAGCAGAGCTGGGAACAGGGCTTGCATGTGCCGGAGAAAGGAAAGACATTTGCTGGAGAAGTCCGGGAAGAAACGGTGGCATGGAGCAAAGACACCTACCAGCTTTTGAAACAGGCAGAGCAGGGAAAGGTCAAAAGCTATGTGCAGGATATTGCCCTTGCGGTGCTGGATTGTAAGGAAACAGCGACCAGCCGGGAAACCTTTATCCGGCTGATGAATGAAAGAGGGTACGGGGTGGACTGGCAGGACAGCCACAAGTACATCACATATACCGACTTAGCCAGGGAACAGGCAGGAGAAAAGGCTTGTAAAATCAGGGATAACAAGCTGGAAAAATACTACAATATGGATTTTGGAAAGGAGAGTATGGAGCATGAGTTTGAGAGAAATGCACGAACAGCAGAAGCAGAGCAGTCCAAGAGAGCAGCTTCAAGAGTTAAACCGACAGAGCCGGACAGAGCTGGAAAACAGTCTGCTCAAAGAAGCGTTGGCGATGTCGAGCGAGAACTGCGAGGAATTGATGAAGCAGTCAAATCAAGAACAAGTGAGGGCAGAGCAGAACAGGCAGAGAGACGCAGAGCAGAACAGGAAGCTCATCAGCGAGCTGAAGCAGAGCGTAGAGCTGCTGAAGAACAGCAACGAATTGCTTCAAGACGCTATATCGGGCGAGATTGGGAGCCTGAAAGATGAGGTTAAGGAAAACACCGTCCAAGAGGTTAGAAAGGCGTTACAGGCGAATATAGAGGCTATACAGAGGGCTACAAAGCTTCTTGAGAAGCAGTCTGATACACTTACGAGCGTGATGAAGCAGAAGATCCGGGAGCTTGAGGAAAGTAAGAACAGTTTTTTTAGATATGAGGGCTTGAAGTTGTACCTGTTTTGGGGCGGTATGGTCTGCAATATTTTAGTGTTTCTTATGCTGTTGTATGGTATGATTAGTAAGTAAAAAGAAATCGACAAATTTGAATTTTAAAAAGGAGTGTGATGACCATGATTTTTGATTTTGAGCCTTGGCAATTAGATATTGATATTGACTTAACTAAACAATTATATAGAAGTTGTAAAGGAGACTTTGTATGGGTAGAAAAGAAATAACAACAAAAGAAGATTTAATGAAAGTAATAGAATTATTCGAAAATACTGGAATTACATACTGGTTGGATGGCGGATGGGGTGTAGATATTTTAGCTGGTAAACAAACAAGAATTCATAGAGATATAGATATAAATTTTGATGCTCAACATACGGAAAAATTGTTAAATGTGCTTTTGAATCTGGGCTATAAAATTGATACAGACTGGAAACCGGTTAGAATAGAGTTATATAGTGATGAACTTGGTTACTTAGACATTCACCCGTTCGTTTTAAATGAGGACGGAACTTCAAAACAAGCTGATTTAGAGGGTGGATGGTATGAGTTTGAAAAAGATTACTTTGGTAGTGTTTTTTTTGAAGGCAAAACAATTCCTTGTATATCTTTAAAAGGCCAAAAAGTTTTCCATTCAGGTTATGAATTAAGAGATAAAGATAAGCATGATATTTCAATTCTTGAAAGTTTATCAAAATAACATCGCTGTAATTTCTAAGATAAATTGCAGTTTGGAGAATTGAAAAAAACGGAATTTACCTATTAAGACATATAAATTCTTGACAATAAAGCTCCTATATAGTATGTTTTTAATAAACTACTATATAGGAGCTTTTGTATGGAAATGAATGGAGGATTTCTTGTCACCAAAATAAAACAGCTTGGAGACCGGATTTTCGAGAAGATTCTCAGTGAAAAGAATATTGATGCGTTTAATGGAGCCCAGGGACGTATTCTTTATGTGCTGTGGCAGGAGGATGGTATCTCAATCAGGTTACTCTCGACTAAATGCGGATTAGCGATAACATCTCTTACTACGATGCTGGAAAGAATGGAAAATCAAGGGCTGATAAGCCGTGTTCAGTCTAAAACGGACAAAAGGAAAACACTCCTGTTTCTGACTGAGAAAGCACATGCCTTAAAGGGCGAGTACGATTCTGTATCTGATGAGATGGGCAGTATTTACTACAAAGGTTTTTCAGAGGAAGAAATTACCCGGTTTGAGGAATGCCTCGACCGCATCAGAAAGAATCTTGAGGAGTGGCAGAAGTCATGAGTATTTGTATCAAAGATCAGATTCAGAACATGAATATCGTCATTGGCTGCACAGTGGGGTGTGCATATTGCTATGCCCGCAACAACGTGAAACGCTGGCATATGATTGATGACTTCGCTGACCCTGAATTCTTTCCGGGTAAGCTCAAGATGATGGAAAAGAAACGTCCGCAGAACTTTCTTCTTACTGGGATGAGCGATCTCTCCGGATGGAAGCCGGAATGGAGAGACGAGGTATTTGCAAAGATCCGTGAAAATCCACAGCATCAGTTCCTGTTCCTTACCAAGCGACCTGATTTGCTGGATTTTGATACCGATCTGGAAAACGCATGGTTTGGCATTACGGTGACGAGGAAAGCAGAACTGTGGCGTATTGACGCCCTTCGGAAAAACGTTAGAGCAAAACATTACCATGTTACCTTTGAGCCGTTATTCGACGATCCCGGCACAGTTGACCTTTCCGGAATCAATTGGATCGTTGTGGGCACCATGACCGGAGCTCAGAGCAGGAAGACTCATACGGAGCCGGAATGGGCATGGTCTCTGACGAACCAGGCACATAAGCTCGGCATTCCGGTGTTTATGAAGGAAGACCTTGTCCCTATCATAGAGGATGAAAATATGATTCAGGAAATACCGGAAGAATTTAATAAAGTGTTAGAGGTACAGAAATCATGGAAGAAGTAATAAATGGAATCCTCATTCGTGAGGTGGAAACAAAGAACATCATGACTAAGTCTAGTCTGCCGGTAGGCGGTTACTCGGTCAATCCCTATGTGGGCTGTACACATGCCTGCAAGTATTGCTATGCTTCTTTTATGAAGCGCTTTACCGGGCACAAGGAGGAATGGGGCACTTTCCTTGATGTGAAGCATTGGCCGGAAATTAAAAATCCGAAGAAATATGCCGGACAGCGGGTGGTCATCGGTTCTGTGACAGATGGCTACAATCCACAGGAGGAGCAATTCGGGAATACCAGAAAACTTCTGGAGCAGCTGATCGGCAGTGACGCAGATATTCTGATCTGCACAAAGTCAGATTTTGTGGTACGGGATATTGATCTGCTGAAGAAGCTTGGACGTGTAACCGTTTCATGGTCGATCAACACACTAGATGAAAATTTCAAGAACGATATGGATTCTGCTTCGAGCATTGAGCACCGTATCGCTGCTATGAAGCAGGTATATGAGGCAGGTATCCGTACAGTCTGTTTCGTATCCCCGGTATTCCCCGGTATCACGGATTTTGAAGCAATCTTTGAGCGGGTAAAGGATCAGTGCGATCTGTTCTGGCTCGAAAATCTCAATCTTCGAGGCGGTTTCAAAAAGACAATTATGGATTATATCGCCGGAAAATATCCTGATCTTGTACCACTTTACGACGAGATCTATAACAAGCATAACCGCAGCTACTTTGAAGCACTTGAAGTAAAAGCTGAGAAAATGGCTAAGAAGTATGATTGTGCCTTTGTGGATAATGAAATGCCTTATGGCAGAGTCCCGCAGGGACATCCGGTGATCGTAGATTATTTCTATCATGAGGAAATCCGTGGGACAGAGAATACCGGAAAAAGAAATCGCTAAATTCCAGTTTGTAGGGGAATGGAAGTGCTTTATGAATATTATAGTACTATAAATGAGCAAGTTCGTGATTTTGCATAAAAGAAAGACACCTCGATTCCATGTGTTGTATAATGAAAGTGCCTAAACAAACATTTGCAACATTTACGAAAGAAGGTGTCTCTCGCAAATACTATACATCATTCCTCATTCATATACAACCAGTTTAAAAAATTAAACTTATGCAAATTTTATTCGAACCGAGTAATAAACCATCTTATGAGTATCCTAATCAGTATTTTCATTTCAGGATATCATGGAAAAACCACGAACTTTGCTAAAAACAGTTCCTGCCACAGAACTACGATTGCCCATTTCCTCAATTCCGGAAAATGGGATGATTCCTTACTTTCAGATACGTTAAAATGCTCTGTCATTGAGATTATTTATTCGGAAGCAGCACGCACCGGAAAGCCTGTTTTCTGTATTGTGGACGATACGATCGCTTCAAAGACAAAGCCTTCGTCACAAGCTTTACATCCGATTGAAGATGCGTATTTTCACCAATCCCATTTAAAAGGAAAACAGGATTACGGGCATCAGGCAGTTGCTGTTATGCTTTCCTGCAATGGCATTGTTCTGAACTATGCTTTTGTAATGTACAATAAGTCCATTTCCAAGATTGACATTGTACAAAGCATTGCAAAGGAGCTGCCTGTTCCACCGGTAATGTCCTATTTTCTTTGTGACTGCTGGTATGTTTCTGAAAAGATAATCAATACCTTTGCACAGAGAGGGTTCCATACCATCGGTGCTTTGAAAACAAACCGTTTGCTGTATCCATCGGGAATGAAAAAGAAACTTCGTGAACTGGCCGCCGAATTGTCTGTTACACATCGTGAATTTGACCTTGTGACAGTCAAAAAACGAAACTATTATGTGTACCGGTACGAGGGAAACCTCAACGGCATAGAGAATGCGGTAGTTCTTTTGAGTTATCCGGAAAAAGTATTTGGTAATCCCAAAGCATTGCGTGCTTTCATCAGTACAAACGCAGCCCTATCTACACAGGAGATTCTTTCCTGGTATGCATGTCGATGGCCTATTGAAGTATTTTTCCGCCAGTGTAAGGAGAAACTGGCACTGGACGGCTATCAGATACGCTCTGCACAGGGAATCAAAAGGTACTGGCTGCTTATGTCACTGGCACATTTCATGTGTGCAGTGGGTACTGGTAGGTTCTGCTCGTTTGAAACTGGATATCACGAAATCTGTGATACCATTCAGTTGGAAAAGTATCGTTATCTTTTTCAATGCGCAAAGGAAAGTAATGATTTTGATTCATTTATGAAATTCGCAGTGTAGTTTTGTGCAATTTTTCAAATTTGCTCATTTATAGTATAGTATTTAAGATTATTAGTTGATTTTAATGTATAGCATATTGCTGACAATAAAATGACAATACAATCAGATAAAAACATAGCAAATACATACAAAACAGTTCGAAAATGAACTGTTTCAAAACTAAAACAACTTGAAAGCACTACAAAGCAAATAGAACTTTGCGAGTTTGAATAGTTACTACATCTCTGGAAAGCCTTGATTTATAAGGCTTTTCAGAGATTTTTCTTTTTATTGGCTACAAATTGGCTACATCTGTCAGTTGGCTACTATCTGGGACTGTTGTTCCGTTGATAAGATTTTCAAGTTGTTGTGCGACTTCGGCTTGTTTGTTTGGATACAGATGACTATAAGTATTTAAGGTTGTCTGTATTTTTTCATGCCCTAAACGGTCAGCAATCAGAAGTGGTTGGCATCCCATTTCAATCAAAAGGCTGGCATGGGAGTGACGGAGATCATGCACACGAATCTTCTTCACACCGGATTTTTTACATCCTCTGAGCATTTCATGATTCAGAAAACTTTTGGTGTAAGGAAACAGTCTGTCATTTGGCTGAATCTCATAACATTTATCCATATAACTTTTTAAACAGTCAGCAAGTGTTTGAGGTATTGTGATAACCCGGTTACTTTTTGGCGTTTTAGGAGGCCAGACAACATCCCTGCCATTGATTCTTTGGAAGGTTTTGTTGATGGTGATGGTATTATTTTCTAAGTTCACATCTTCCGGCGTTAAAGCACACAGTTCGCCTACTCGCATGCCAGTATAGTACATGGTCATGAAGGCTGTATAAGAAGCTGGCTTATCCTGTACAGCTGTAATAAACTGTTCAAATTCTGCCTTTGTCCAGAACTGCATTTCTTCTGCATTGCTTTTTCCCATGCTTCCAGCTTTTGTGCATGGATTTTCCCGTAAATCATAATATTTCACTGCATAGTTGAACATAGCAGTAAGCTGATTATTGATCGCTCTAAGGTAGGTTTGTGCATAAGGCTTCCTGTTCTTATCACGATATGCAGTTAATCCGTTCTGCCATTTACGGATATCCTTTGGTGTAATCTCATTGATCGGGATTTTTCCGAATACTGGCAGGATCTTTTTATCTACCATATACCGTTTGCTGATAATGGTGGATTCTTTCAGACGGTGTCCCATATCCTCAAAATATAGATCTACAAAATCCTGAAACATCATACCCATATCTGCATTAGCTTTGTTGAGAAAGTCTCTTTCCCATTCCAGAGCTTCTTTTTTTGTGGTAAAACCACGTTTTTTCTTGTGGATAGTCTTTCCTGTGTAGTCTTTGACACGCACCTGTGACATCCATTTTCCTGTTGTATCTTTTGTTACTGACAATTACATCATTCCTTTCATAAGAGCTTTTTGCTCGTTTAATTCAGGATTTATTTGCCAGAAAAAAGAGCATTCTTTCTTTTTAATCGTTCCTCAGTATCGAGATTTTCCGGTTCTTCTATCTCTACACCCTGTGAAGCATAGTAGGCAAGAGTTTTGTCTTTCCAATCTTCATAGGAAGCTTGATCCATGCAATACTGCTGGAAAGATTCCCTGTTATTTTCCCATTCCTCAAGGAACAGGCACATATCTGCATTCTGATCAGCGGATTTGTCTTTTCCGTCAAAAGTTATGGAGCATTGCCAGCCGTCATAATGTGGCGGTCTTTTTGTTTCTATGGAAAAGTGCAGCCCGCTTATTTTTTCCAATTGGAACAGGCATTCCATAACGTCAGAGAGAGAGTCAAATTTGAAATCTCCTGTCTGATGTCCGAGAAGATAGGTAGAAGTCGTATCAAGCACCTTAGCCAATTCATTGACCATTGCGATTGATACTTCAATTTCCCCGCTTTCATATTTTTGAATAGTACGGAGAGATTTTCCAAGAAGGTTTGCTAAATCTTTCTGGTTATATCCTCTTTTTTTTCGGAGTGTTTTAATTCGTTCTCCTATTGTTGAAACTTCCATTATATTCATGTTTTATTCACCTCATGGATAATATAACACGAAATAAAACGAATTGCAAGTGCGTGTTATTTAAAATAATTGTTGACAAATACGAAAGATAGATGTATGATACGAATACGAATTAAAAGTGCATATTAAAAACGTATAAAATAATTTATATGAAATAAAGGCGTACTGTGATAGCACTTTCGATAGATAGAAAAAAGAAAAGGAGGATTTTGTATGCAGATTAATGTATCTTATATTACCGCAAATGACATTATGGAGATTCTCGGGGTTGGGAGAAGCAAAGCCTATGAAATTGTGCGGGTAATGAATGAAGAACTGGAAAATGCCGGATATAACATCATCAAGGGGAAAGTTCCGGTTAGATATTTCCAGAAAAAATATTATGGCTGTGAGATGAAAATGGAATGAGTATCTTTCAGACAGTAAAAGAAAATGTAACTGCAAGGCAAGCAGCCGAACAGTACGGATTGAAAATAAGTAGAAATGGGATGATCTGTTGCCCCTTTCATGATGACAGGCATCCCAGTATGAAAGTAGACAAAGGATTTTGCTGTTTTGCCTGTGGTACGAAAGGGGATGTGATCACGTTTGTGGCAGATTTCTTTCATCTTGCACCATTGGAAGCAGCAAAGAAACTGGCAGAAGATTTTCGGATACCGGTTTTTACGGATAGCTCAAAGAAAAGGAATACCAGTAAGAAGAAAGAAAAACCGAAAAGAACGTTGTACCAGACCGAAAAGAAATTTGAAGAATGGGAACGGGAAAGTATCCGCATTTTATCGGATTATCTTCATCTGCTGGAAGAATGGAAAGTGAGCCATGCACCTAAAATGCCAGACGAAGAATGGAAAGCAGAATTTATAGAAGCCTGTCAGCAGACAGAAAAGATAAACTACTATCTGGATTTACTGGTGTTTGGAGAGTTACAGGACAGAATTGAATTTTTATTGGATAGTGGGAAGGATGTGAAAAGAATTGAAGAACGAATGGAAGAATATAGACGAAACAACAAGGAACAGACTGGAAGAAGCATTGGATCAGAGGGAAATGAACTCTAAGCCGTACTCTCAGGAATGGTTTGAGGAGGGGCAGATTGATGAGGTGGCATTTTGTGAAAATTTCCTGCAAAGAATGCCATTGAAGTGTATCAACGGTATTTTTTTCAGTTACGATGGAATGCTGCTAGATAGCGAAGTGGAAAAAGAAATATACAGAATGGTAAAACCGGTTCTTACGAAAGGAATTTCCAAGAAAGTAAAACAGCTTTTGGAGGTTCTAAAACTGGAAGCATATTCAGAGGAACTTCCGGTGCAAATGGATCGCATTCATGTGAAGAATGGAACTTACTTTTTGAGTGGCAGTTTTACAGAGATGAAGGAATTTTGTCTGAACCGCTTGCCTGTAAATTATGAAATGAAAGAAGCAAAGCCAGAACGGTGGTTAAAATTTCTTTCGGAATTGTTGGAGGAAGATGATATTCCTACCTTGCAGGAATATATGGGATATTGTTTAATCCCATCCAACAAGGCACAGAAGTTATTGATTATCTTAGGAAAAGGCGGGGAGGGAAAATCACGTATTGGTCTGGTTATGAGAAAAATTCTCGGAACGAATATGAATGTAAGCAATATTCAAAAGGTAGAGCATAATCGTTTTGCAAGGGCAGATTTGGAATACAGGCTTTTGATGGTGGATGATGATATGAAATTGGAAGCATTGAAAGACACCAACTACATTAAAACCATAGTCACTCTGGAGGATAAGATGGATTTGGAAAGGAAGTCAAAGCAGAGTGTACAGGGGAATTTATATGTCAGATTTCTCTGCTTTGGAAACGGGAGTCTGAGTGCTTTACATGATCGTTCCTATGGATTTTATCGTAGACAGATTATCCTTACGGTCAAAGATGTGCCGCCAGACAGAGTAGATGATCCCTATCTGATTGAAAAACTGCAAAGAGAAGCAGACGATATTTTTCTCTGGTGTCTGGAGGGATTGAAACGATTACTGAAAAATAAATACCGCTTTACCATCAGCGAATGTGCAAAGAAAAATCTACACGAAGCTATGGAATCCGAGAATAACATTATCGCTTTTATGCAGTCATCCGGGTATATCCGGCTGGAAGAAAATACAACAGCGACTTCCAAGAATCTTTACCAAGCATACTGCCGCTGGTGTGAGGACAATACGGAAAAGCCTATGAGTGCAAAAAGTTTTTCAGGGTACTTAAAAGAAAATGAAAAGAAATATCACATTCATTATTCTACGAATATTCCCTCAGACAATGGGAAAAATGCCAGAGGATTTCAGGGAATCCATACGCAGATACGCATAGAAAACTATCGTTGATGCAGATGAGATACAGATAAAAAGAATTTTCCAAAGAAGCGTATATGCGTATATCTTTAGGAAAATCAAGGGGTTACAGGTTTCTGAAAAGTGTGGAAAATACGTTTATACGCTTATACGTGTAATTTTTGAATTTATCATATTTTTTAGCAGAAGGGAGTGTTGCAGAAGTTAAAGCAGCACAGATACGGGCAAATCAAAAGGGCGGATACGCCTATAAATGAAATCGTAAGTCTGAGCAATAATCAGATTATGTAATACAAAAACAGCCCTCGGCGATTGAGAGCGAAATACACCCATTGCACAAAACTAAAGTTTTATGCTCTGTGTATTTCGCTCTGCGAGGCTTATGCCAGATACGGCAATCAGTTCGTAAACAGGTGCCTATGCACCTACTCACAATAAAGTCGGCGGGAGCTAAGGAAGGAGGATGCTTATAGGCAGACATTCATTTATCAGACAAAGCAAGCTGTCCGATGTGGCAGGAAGGATTGATTATATCTCCAATCCGAAACGGCAGGAATATCTCTATGCGACCTATCAGACAGAAGGAGTAACACCGGAGTTTTGGAAAAATCTTGCAAGAGAAAATCAGTTGGATTTTAAGGCGAGTGGTTCAGCAGGGAAATGTATTGAAGGGCGTGAGTTTATCATTGCACTTCCTGAAAGTTTTGTTCAGTACAGGGCAGATGATGTGGTAAGGCTTTTTGCGGAGACTTTTCATAAAAGATATGGTGTGGAGTGCATCGCTGCCCTTCATCATAACAAGACAAAGACGAATTATCATATTCATTTAGTATTCAGTGAACGGAAAATGTTGGAACAACCCGAAGTAAAGATTGCTACCCGAAATATGTTTTATGATGAGCAGGGAAAGCATAGACGCACAAAGAAAGAGATTTTAGACGAGCAGGGCAATCTTCGGGCAGGGTGCAGTATTATCCCCAAAGGGGAAGTTTATGAAAGCCATATCTTCACGAAAAAGGATGAATGGTTTAAGAACAAAGCCTTTACCCAAGAAGTCAAGGAACTGTTTACCGATACGATCAACCGATATGTAAAAGAGGAATCAGAAAAACTATCCGTATTCCAACAGGGCGGCGTATATCTGGCAACCAAGAAAATCGGAAAGAACAATCCGAAAGCAGAGGAGATAAAGGCGGACAATGCGGCAAGGCAGGAATGGAATCGGACAGTTGATGTGGCATTAGTCGAGGGTGTTCCCGAAGAAGATATTTTGAAGATCAAGCAGGAAAAAATCATAGATAAAATGCTGCAATCTATCAGGACACATGGTTGGCTGCCGGATATGTTCTGATATTGTCAATATTGGTTTACACTTTTTTCTCAAGAATGTTCGACCTTATGCTGCCTCCTGTAGCGAAGCATAGTATTGTTGTCGCTTAACCATTGGAGGTAGTCCACCATTAGCAGAGCAGATCCTCCGATTATTCCAGTAGCTGATGAAGTATCTCCAGATGAGCGTCTTTAACTGCTCTATGGTCATTGAGGTAGGATCGTAACGACCATAAAGTAATTCCTCTTTGAAGCGTGCCCACATGCTTTCGCATCTGGCATTATCATGGCATCTGCCACCGGCACTGTTCATGCTTTGAACAATGCCATATCTGTTGATAGCTTTACGATATAGCTCACTGGTATACTGGGTTCCCCTGTCACTGTGAAGAATAGCTCCACGGAGCATCGGGTAAGCTTTGCAAGCATTCTCTAAGGTTTGTTCGCATCGGGTAGCTCTCATATTTGTATCCATAGCAAGTCCCAATACTGCTAAATCATAGCAGTCAAAGATAGCTGAAACATAGAGCTTCCCGTCAGAAGCCTTTATTTCAGTCATATCGGTCATGCACTTTTCAAGGGGCTTTTCAGCAGCGAAGTCACGCTTGATTAAATCGTCGGATTTACTGGCTTCTCTATCAGCTTTGGTAATACCATTCGGCTTACGTTTTGGTTTATGATTAAGACCAATTTCTGCCATGACACGATAAACAGTTCTCTCACCGGGAATATGTACTCCCTCAGGCTGTTTGAGCTGTAAGGCCTGATACATACGGATTCTTCCATAAGTGTCATTGCATTCATCTTCGCTGCAAATATCAAGCATTGCATCTGCCAGTGCCTGATATTTCCAAGGGGTATCTTTTGCTTTTAGGAATTTGTTGAATGCCTGCCTTGAAACATGAAGCACTTTGCAATAAAAAGAAATTTTACCCTTAATCCGGCCGTCATCCGTTTTGATTGCAATAAACATTAATCTCTGTTTTTTGCTGACTTCCGACGGCTGGCTGCGAAAAAAGCACTTGCTTGCTCAAGGAATTCGTTTTCTTCTTTTAAGCGACGAATTTCCTTATCCTGCTCTTTTACACGCTTTCTGAGTTCAATAAGCTCATCGTTGAGGGATAAAGCATTCTTGGGCGTATGAACTGCTTCATTTGCACTGAGACGCCCCTCTTTGAAGGCTTTTATCCAAGTGTACATAGTACCCTTTGGAATCCCTAATTCCTGAGCAGCTTTATGACCGCCGATTTCCTGGGCAAGCTTTACCGCCTGTGCTTTAAATTCATTGTCATAAGATTTTTGATTCTGTGCCATAGGTTTTTCTCCTGTTCTCGTATTGATTATGATTATATATCAAAATCCTTGAGAATAGGGTGTCAACTTTATTTATACACCATCATTCTTTGAAAAAGCAACTGTCAGAGTTACGAGGGTTATTTAAAGGCAAAGAGCGAAAATCACTGGAAGGGAGAATTGAACTGTTAGAGGATTTGGAAAAGCGTCTGCACAAGAGTTTGGAACAGATCGTAAAACGTGAAGGCTATCCCAATGTGCAAGTCTTTCAGAAGGTTTATAACAAGGCAGAAGAATTGATTATAGAATACAATGAAGAACTAAGGGCATGGAAAAATCAGACGGAACAGAAGAAAGAAAAATCGTTGGAACAGCCGAAAAAAGCGAGTGTACTGGAAAAGCTGCACCGCTATCAGCAAGAAGGCAGACAGCAGCCGAAACGTTCAGTTAAGAAAAAATCTATGGATAGAGAACGGTAAGAGAGGTGGAAACGATTATGAAGAAAACAATATTTGAAGAAATGGGAGACACTTATATCAGACAGGGGGATTATCTTATCCCCTGTCTTACCTTGCGGAGAAGAAAGAACAGAGATTTATCGGCGTATGGGGACAAAAATATAAACGTTATTTGAAAGAACATAAGAGAGCAATTTGCATTACTCTGCTTACAAGTGGCAGGCTGAATAGTTATCTTGCTGATATAGAAGAACAAGCACAGGAACGCTTTGAAAGGATTGTAGAGCAGATGAAACGGGCACAGGGGATTACAGAGCGGCTAAAAGCAGAAAATTAGATGGAATGGGTAGAGAGAATGAACAATATACAAGCGTGTGCGAGGGAGAATTGTGGATAAAGAGATTATATATGTATAAAAAGTTTGTGGCTGTATTGTAGAAAAATACGGCCACAAATTTTAGGCTATTCATCTGAAATTTCAATAGTGTTATCGGAAAAAATACTATCCCATATAGCTTCTTCAATGGTTTGAAGGCATTCATTTGTATGTTTTTTGATGCCTTGCCTTCAAAAATGAATAACGGTATAACTAAGAAATAGAAGTTTTTTATCAGTTTCAAAATCACGGGAACGATTACGTTCGATTTTTTTATCTAGTAATCGGGATTTTTATCTTTTTCAAGACGCAGTTTTAGAATTTCCCAGTCTTTTCCATGAAAAAAATCACTGTCGCAAAAAATAGCGATTTTGTATTTGGTAAGAACAATGTCAGGAGAGCCGGGTAAGATTTTATAGTTTTTACGGTATCAATATCCTTTGTGCCATAGTACTTTTCTGAGTTTGAGTTCGATGGAGGTGTCCTTACTGTGGGTTTTTTGCGGATTTTTAGACACAATTTCAGAGTCATGAGACATAGATATTTTCACCACCTTTGTGTAAAGAAGTTTAACAATTTGAATAAAAAGATGCAAGTACCGATGATCACATGGTATGAATTATTTGATTGACGATATAAACGTTATGATTTATACTAGTGAAGTAAGAATTGATTAAATGACGAGGTACCCAAAATGACGATTTCTGAACAAATCAAGGTGCTGTGTGTGAGGTCAGATATTAGTGTAGCTGAGCTTGCACGGCGAATAGGGACAACACCGCAGAATTTTAATGGGAAAATGAAAAGAGAGAGTTTTACTATAGCTGAACTAGAAGATATAGCAGATGCGGTAAACAGTTCTTTTGAAAGAAAGTTTGTATTAAAAAATGGAGAGAAAGTTTAATGCATAAAAATAAAAAACAGAATAATTATAGTAGATATGCTGCTAATAGAGACGTTATTTCTTTGTTTTCTGGGGCAATGGGGTTAGATATTGGACTGGGAAAAGCAGGTTTAAATGTAGTGATTGGACAAGATTTTGACGCAGCATGCGTGAAAACTATGAAAGCTAATGGCCATAAGGTTTTGGGTGGGGATATTAGAGAAATACAGCCACAACAACTGCTAGATATGACAGGATTATCAGTGGGAGAACCATTTTTGATTTGTGGGGGACCGCCATGCCAACCTTTTTCAACGGCAGGAAAAAGATTGGGGATAAATGATCCGCGAGGGAGTTTGTTTATGGATTTTATCCGTATGATAGATTACATACGGCCTCGATTTTTTGTAATGGAAAATGTAAAAGGAATTATGTCATCACCGCTAAAACATGTACCTTTATCTGAAAGGGATGAAAGTGATCCTGAACAAAAGCTGGGTACAGTGCTTGATGTAATTTTATCTGAATTTGACAAACTAGACTATAAAACAGTATATGGGGTGCTTGATGCTGTAAATTATGGTGTTCCGCAGTTTAGAGAGAGATTTGTATTAATCGGAAGCCGTGATGATGAAGATATTTTTTTGCCAATTCCAACACATTTTCAGATGCACCAGGATAAGAAATATCAATGGCAAACGGTTAGAAGTGTAATAAAAGATTTGGAATTTGATCATGGAGAATGTGCAACATTAAGTGAAGAAAGACTGAAATTCTTAAAAATGGTTCCGGAAGGTGGAAACTGGAGAGATTTGCCGGAGGATATTATTCCGATTGCAATGGGTGGTGCATATAAATCAGGAGGAGGAAAAGTCGGATTTTATAGAAGGTTATCGTATGATCAGCCTTCGCCAACAGTAGTTACTTCTCCGGTTCAGAAGGCGACTATGATGTGCCATCCGACACAGAATAGACCGTTAAGTGTGAAAGAATATGCAAGAATTCAGCAATTTCCTGATGACTGGGTATTTACTGGAACAATAGCGGCAAAATACCGTCAAATAGGGAATGCAGTTCCGGTAGGATTAGCTGAAGCCATTGGAAAAACTGTACTTTCTGTAGCTGATAAGACTGCTGTTGTTCAAACAAAACGTTTTAGAGGTACAAATGTACATAATAAGATTAGAAATGCAATAGAATTGGGAGGAAGTTTATATGTCGTTAAATAATTCATATGATGAACAGGCAGTGATTCAGGCAATCGCATCTGCATTGGAAACATTTTATAGAACGTTAATCGAAAAGATAGATGGGTTAAACATCCAGAAGGTAATGAAACGTAAAAATCCGTATTTATATCGTGCAAAAGCTATGCAGAGTGCAACTGAAATTGTGGATTCAGTACTTACCGCATTTGTAAGTTCAAGTGAAGAAACCATTTTCGGTAATTGTTTTTTTGAACCGATTGCTATTGCAGCAAGTGGTGGAAATAAGGCTCTAGCAGAAGGCATTGATATTATGATTCAGAACAATGAGACGAATACAATCTCTGCAATAGCTGTTAAAAGTGGACCGTCTGTATTCAATGCAGACAGCAAAAAACGACAGGAACAGAATTTTATAGCAGCTTCTAAATTGGCACAGCAAGCGAAAGCAAGGTACGAAGCATATATCGGTTACTGTTATGGAAAAAAGAAAGAATCTGGCAGAGGAAAGCCTAAAATGTATCAGGAATTGGCTGGAAAACGTTTCTGGGCAGAATTAACCGGAGACGAGGAATTTTATATAAAGATTATTGAATATATGGGAACTATGCCAGAGAAATATGTTGCTGATTATAAAGAAAGTTATAACAGAGCAGCCAATAGACTGGTTAGAGAGTTCGCAAATAGTTTCTGCCGGGAAGATGGAAGTATAGATTGGGAGAAACTGGTGGAGTTTAATTCAGGAGATTGAAGAAAAATAATCAGATAGTATAAATTGTTTTATGGATATACAGAGAGAGGAACATTAAATGAATGAGTTTGTAAATTATGCAGAAATACAGGCCGAAAAAGCAGAGAATCTGTCATTTTGTAGGGGTATAAAATTATTACATATTAGAGATAGAGTGGAAACAATGCTTGGATTCATTGGAAAAGGAGGGATATTTGAAGAATACACTATACATAGCATTGCTCATATTGATGAAATGCTAAAAATTGTGGAATGGTTAATTCCAGATGTTACAAAAGAAAAAATGACATATGCGGAATGGCTTATGCTTACCCTTGCTATTTATTTTCATGATTTGGGCATGGTGGTTACCAAAGATGAATTTAAACACAGAAATGAAACCGCTTTTAAAGAATATAAAGAAAAAGTAATGGAAAACACGGAAGAATCAGAGTATGAGGAATGTGCTAAAGAACAGGGAGATTCTTTCTTATATCAGGAATTTGTACGTGAAAATCATGCTGCACGTATTCGACAATGGCTTGAAGGGAAGAACGCTAAAAATTTAGGCGAAGCCGAAACAGTGTGTGGTGAAATTGAGGATATATTGAAAAATTTAGACAATATGTTTAAAGCAGATTTGGCGATGATATGTGAAAGTCATCATAAAGATGACATAGAAGATTTTTCAAAGTATAAAATAAAAAAACTGTATGGAAATACAGAAAATGAAAAGGTAAATCTTAATTATATTGCGATTATTTTACGTATAGCTGATTTATTGCACATAACAAGAGATAGAACGCCTTCGGTTGCTAGGAGACTTATTAATGTAAGCAACCCAATAAGTGTTCTTGAATGGGAAAAGCAAATGGCAGTTAGGGCGGTTGGACCAAAGGATCAGAGAAATGAAGATGGAGTTGTTGATAATAGCAAACAGAAAGATACTATAGAAATTACAGCTTATTTTGATGGTGCTGAGACTGCAGAGGCTTATTTTGGATTATCATCATATTTGCAATATACGCGAAGAGAATTGGCTAAATGTTGTGAAATAGTTGAAAAAGCTCAAAAAAGAGAAGGAGCAGTAGGATATGAATTTCCTTGGCGAGAAGTTGACGAATCTCAGATAGAGGTTAATGGATTTGAAAAGAAAAAATTGCAATTTACTATCGCACAAGATAATATCTTACAATTATTAGTTGGTCATACGCTGTATAACGATTCTTCCGTTGTAGTTAGAGAATTGGTTCAAAATGGCATAGATGCGGTTAGATTACAGTCAGAATATGAAAAAAGAAGTGGGAAGAGTTATTCTCAAGGAAAAGTTTGGGTTGAATGGAATAGTGATAAGCGGCAATTGAGTTTTTGGGATAATGGAACCGGAATGTCTATTCAAGATGTTGAAAATTTTTTATTGAAGGTCGGAGCATCAAAGTATAGAGATGAAGTGGTGAAAAAACAATTTCCTAATTTTACATCTATAAGTCATTTTGGTATCGGAATTTTAACTTGTTTTATGGTTGCAAATGACATTGATATAGTAACAAGTTCCGATGAGCAAGAAGAAGCAAATAGCATTAATCTTCGTAAGGTAAATGGTAGTTATTTACTACGCAAAATGGATAAAAATGAGTTGGATGTACGAATCAAACAACATGGAACAATGGTAAAACTATATGTCAGAAACGATGTGGATATGACAAAACTAGAGAATGATTTACGAAAGTGGATTGTAGTTCCGGAAATTCCAGTATATTTATCTGTTGATGACAATGAAAATATAAGAATTGGTTATGATTCTCTAAAAGAAATATTGGTAAAACATCTAAATGAAACTGGTCATGATGTTGATGGGGAAAAATATGATGTATATGAAAAGCAACATGGAAATGTGACAGTAGCTTATGCGGTAAGGCATTTGAAATATATGTCTGATTGGTGTCTGATGAGTGCAGATAATAGGCGTATTCAAAGAAAAACAATATTACCTATTGGAACTTGTGTTGAGGGAATACGCGTTGAATTTTCTACACCTGGATATAAAAATACATCAATATTGGCAATAGCAAATATAAAAAATAGCAAATATCAAACAAATGTTGCAAGATCTGCAATTGAATTGGATGCAAATAATGAGATTTTATCTGATATATATGACGTATATAAAGATTATGTACAAGAACAGATGGATAAATTAGAGGCTCAAGATTATGCACAATCCTGGGCGATATCTGAAGGAAGATATTTAATGCGTCCTTTGATTTATGATGATTATAGCAATAGTCGTATAGAACCAATAGATGAAGATGTATTAATTCATAGATTGGCACATTTGAAGTGTTTAGCATTGGAAAATGAAGGCGTGAGACAGATGGTTTCTGCTGAAGATGTTGTTGGATTGGAAGAGATAAATATTTTTGAATGTGAAATGACAAGAGCGGGAGAATATCTGTTGAAGGAGGTAAGAAGTAGTGCGACTTTGAGTAGTCTTATAGGTGTTGTATGTAAAGATAATTTTTTGGCGGGAGCTAAAAATGTTATATGTAATATAGATATGAGTAATTTATTGCATCAACATGCTCTTAAAAATAAAGAAGTAAGTAAAATTGAAGTTGCACATAAAGAAAGAAGAATTCATGTTACCTATTCTTGCAAAAATGATTTATGGTATGAATTTGATTTGAGAAATAGAGGATTAGCAGTAAGATCGTTATATATTCCTAAAAAAAATATGGTTATATCCGGATTGCAAGAAGAAATAGGAGTAAAAAATTTTGGAGGAATATATATACAAAGCAACACGGAACTGTGTGAATATTTAATAAAGGTAATTCAGGCTTTTCAAAGTGAAAATACAGAAGAAAATAGAATTTTATTGGAAGTATTTTTATCATATGTGTTTGATAATAAAGTGTTAGAAGTGGCATATAAGCAGGATGTAAATACATCGAATATGTTTAAACAATTGTTGGAAGAAAGATTTGTTCGAGTCAGCAATGAATTAATTGAAAAGATGTGGGCAAAGATAGATACCCAGGAATTTGTAAATAAAATACTCACAAAAAATTATACGCTTTATTCTATAGATAATTGGTCAAGAAAGAATGATTCAATATAGAAAATTGATAACACATTTTAAATATGAAAACACTCGGAATTTTAAATAAGTTACATTGAGGTGAATAAAAATAGTGGCTACATTTTGGCTACAAAAACATTACGAACGAAGTGGATTGTGCGGATAATTAATCATAAAACACATATAAAACGAACTAATAGTACATTTTACAAATGTTCGTGCGAATGTAAAAGACGAGTTTGAATAGTTGGAGCAGAGCTTCAAAGCCTTTATTTTCAAGGGCACTGAAAAAGGCATGTTTTCGATAAAGGAAAGCGTGTCTTTTTTACATAGCCCGCCAATTGATATAGTAATTGACAATAAGTAAAAAAACCGAGAAATCAGTTCAGTATTACAGCTACAATTCTCTTCATATTCACAACAATAGCAGTAAGATATGCCTGTCATTGCATAGCAACTAAGCCTACAGAATCCGATTTTTGGAATCTGTAGGCGCTTTTCATTTCACCGTTCTTTTCTTCAATCCGATGCCTGATGTTAATCTTTTTATTGAAAGGCTCTCTTGTTTCAAACTCTAATCG
This sequence comes from Clostridium sp. AT4, assembly GCF_001517625.2. Taxonomy (GTDB): domain Bacteria; phylum Bacillota; class Clostridia; order Lachnospirales; family Lachnospiraceae; genus Enterocloster. The sequence continues at coordinate 317,493 of NZ_LN999828.1, forward strand.
CGCTTTGTGAAATTCATTCGGCTGAGTTATATTGATGGATGAAGTGATTAATTAGACAAGGAAAGAGAACAGTATTGATTGATATTGTTAAAGGGATGGATTAAAATAATATCAACCGGAAAAATTAACATAATAATAACGAATAAAAAGATTTGTGTCCGACAGGTAATGGTTTGAATATACGAAATAAAATAGATGGAGAAAATAAGCATGAGGTATACGAAAGAGAAAAGTTTAAAATCAAGAAGACCAAATGAAAAGGCATCAGAAATGAAAGGTAGAATTGCTAGAGGATTATTATCGGTAGCATTGGTAGGAGTATTAACAACTATAATGCCTTTTAACACAAATGCTAATAGTTCGAATGTATATTATCTTGGAGAGGCGGTTAATGCGGGAAAAGATACTGGATTTTCTGAAAATAATGAGATTACAAAGGAGGATCCGCATTATAATTGGAAGATTGGAAGCTTTTTTGTTAATGGCTATACTCGTGTAATTACAGATGACAGTAATCCGATTTTTTTGAAAACAGTGGGCGATGAGGTTGTTCTTGATTTTCAATTGAAACAGGACATTGATGCTTTAAATAATGATAAATCGCTCATGATTGCAAATGATAAAAAGGCATATGATAATTTGTTGTATAAAGATGAGACTGCATTTGGAAGAGGAGCCTTGATTATAAGAAAGACAGATGCGTATCAAAATAAAAAAGGTACTTCTCAATTATATACGGATTATTTGTCCGGAGTTAAAGTAGGTGCAAATACTCAGGTAGAAATTTGTGAAGAGGGCGATTATGAAGTCGCATTAGACTACAGTATTAGAGATAAAAAAATCACTGTGCCCTTTATAGATAAGACAATAAGAAGTACTTACAATGATTATAAAATTTATTTTACTTTTTCAGTAAGAAATGGAAACTGCATGGTTTTTCCGTTTGATGTAGCTACCGGTGAAGAACTGACAAATAAAGCAATTACTGAAAATGGATTTTATTTAGATTTGGCAAAATCCAGATATTTAGAAATCAATGTAAAAAAAGAAATTCTTTGTGAGGGTGCGACGGGGCTTACGGAGGATGTTAGATTCAACAAGCCTGCTAGTGATGGAGAAAAATATACAGATGAAGGGATTTACACTATTACAGTATCAAATCCATACACAGAAGAAGAGACTGTTAAGAAAATCTATGTTGGGACAAATAGCGTTCTCAAAGCATATATGACTACAGGATATGCAATTAGTGATATACAGTCATTGCTTAAAGATGGAGCAACCATTGATGATGACGGGAATATTACCATCCCGGAGAAAGTAGAAAAACCTAAAGTTGTGGAGAATGTGTCTGAATCAGCAATAGTCTTGAATGAGGCGAATGATGACGCAGAAGAAGAGGAGAGTGTTTCGGTAGAAAAGGACAATAAGGACGATGAAGCTCAATTTGCAACGAGCAGCATGGTTAGTGGAAGTATTTGTATTGTTCTGGCTTTATTTATTGTTTATTTGTTTGTTAAAAAGAAGAAAAAAGATAAAAAGGTTAATATGACGGTACCAATAGATCCTGAGGAATCAGTAACAGAAAAATCGCCAGAGGAGGATGAGGAGTAATGAAAAGATTAATTGCTCTATTGATGGCATCAACTTTATTTCTTACAGCCTGTAATTCTGGAATGAAAAATGAGGACAGTAATAAGAATGACTCTAAAATTGTGGAAGATGCAACTTCTATAGACGATATAGATTTAGACATAAAACCGGAAACTTTTTCTGATTTAAGTGATGAAAATTTGCTTCAGTATGTTGAAGATGAGGTTTATGCAGGAATAACTGAACAGTTAGCCAGTGAAGATTATATTGTTGAGAGTGTTGATGCGATATACATTTCTAAGGAGTATTTAGAAGAAATTGCATACAATTCTCAAGAAAATATATATTTTGGTTATACGTTGTCGGAGTTGGATGCTCAATATGATGGGACGAGATATGTATTCACTCTTGGGGATGATGGACAGACAACGACAAAAACTTTTGAAAAATATGATGATTCATATGAACAGGTAATCAAGAATGTTGCAATAGGTACGGGAGTAATTTTTGTTTGTGCTACGGTCTCGGTTGCTTCAGGGGGGGTTGGAGCTCCTGCTGCGGTAAGTATGGTTTTTGCAACATCTGCAAAAACTGGCGCAACGTTCGCATTATCATCAGGAGTCATTAGTACCGCTGGAGCAGCAATTGTAACTGGCATAGAGACTAAAAATGTTGAGGAGACCCTTAAGGCAGCTGCACTTGCCGGTAGTGAAAGCTTTAAATGGGGAGCTATTGTAGGTGTTGTTTCTGGAGGAGTATCTGAAACCGTTTCTTTGGTTAAATCTGCAAGAAGTAATCCAACACCAAGAGAATCAGAATTAAAAGTTCTTGAACGAACCAAAGGGGCAGAGGAACAGATTTCTTATTTGGATGGTGTTGAAGTATCATCTGCGACAAAAGGAGCAACACGCCCGGATGTTGTTGTAAAAAATGCAGATGGATCTATTAAAGCGATTGAAGTGAAGAATTATAACCTTGCATCCTCAAATAGTAGAAGTGAATTATATAGGGAATTGGAAAGACAAGTAACCAGTAGGGTTAATAATTTGCCGGCAGGATCAACACAGGAGATTGTTTTGGATGTCAGGGGGAGAGGTTTTTCTAAAGACGTGATTGATAATGTAGTGGCAAACATACAATCACGATGTGTTCCTGTGTATAAAGACATTCCGGTAACAGTCATGAGTTATTAGAGATATGAGGAAATTGTATGAACAGTAAAGAAAAGAAGCCAGTAATGACAGAAGAAGATGTTATGAAGCTTTTGGATTCTTGTTATGAAAAATGTTTAAATGGAATACCAAAAGTTAGTCCCAGTGTTAAGAAACTGGCTAATGATTATTTGAAAAAACATAGAACGACAGAAGAAGCATGCAGAACAATGTTAATAAATCAAATTGCAAAATGCACAACTTCAGGAGTAGTAACGGGATTCGGAGGTTTTATTACAATGCCAGTCGCTATCCCGGCAAACGTTGGTAGTGTGATATATGTACAAATGAGAATGATTGCCTGTGTTGCATATATGGCAGATTATGAATTAGACAGTGATCAGACACAAACCTTTATATATGCTTGTTTGGCGGGCGTCGCAGTTAATGGCGTATTAAAGCAAGCTGGTATAAAATTCGGAGTAAAATTTACAAATGGACTTATTAAGAAAATCCCAGGTAAAGTTTTAACAAAAATAAATCAAAAAGTAGGATTTAGGTTTATTACGAAATTTGGAACGAAGGGAATTGTCAATTTAGGTAAGCTTCTTCCAGGAGTAGGTGCTATCGTTGGCGGTGGATTGGATTTAGTGGAAACTAAAATCATTGCAGAGCGTGCGTATAAGTGGTTTTTTGAAGGTGATTTTTCCGTAAAGGATTAGAACGGGGAAGATATGATTGAAATTGATGACATCCCTTAAAGGCTACTATTTTGATATATGTAAAGTCTGTGTTTATATTGTAATTGTAAGTTGAGAAGATTTCTGAACAATAGTTGAGAAAGGAATTTAGACTATGAATGAAAAATTGAAAGATACAACAATTGATTTATTATTAGAGGGTGTCAAGACAAAAATAGAAGATGTGAAGGAAAATTATAAATGGCAAGAATTGTTTGTTAGTACTGGTTCTTTTTGTGTAAATAATTGTAATACGTTAACCATGTTTGAACAGGATCTGTTTTTGATATTTTCAAAAGATAATTTGAAGCAAATGGCGAAAAAATTAAAAGATAAGAGAGGATATGAATTTCCTCAGCTATTGCATGGAGAATTATATGATTTGATGGTTCGCTATGAAATTCCGGCAATGGAAGCGGAAACATATATTCATCATTTTATTCAAGTTATTATAAACTATTTAGAAGAAAATGATCCAGATAAGACATTGGAAATTTTTTTGGGAGATTTGAAAAAGGAGATAGAAAAATATTTTTTTGCGTTAGAATCAAAATTAGAGTTGGTATTAAATCAAGTAGCAGATTTAAAAGAAGAAAAAATGTTATCTTATTCAATTACTGACATTGATATCCAGATTAGAAGAGAGTCAAAGTATAAAGGGATGGGGTTAGATTTTTTTAAACTTGATGATGAACAATTTGAATCAAGATTTCAAAGTGTTATAAATGATGAGAGGATATATGTTGTTGGGAAATCTAGAGAGGAGACAATCTATCGACTTTTGAATGAATTGAGACAGAAGAATTCAGATAGAGTTACTCTTATAATTAAGTCGGAAGAAGAATGGAATAAATTACAGAAAGCAAATATATCGGGTAATATATTGGTCCCATTTTTTTATGCGGAGAAAATTGTGGCCATTCCAAATAATACTAATATTTTTGTATACGGTGAAGATGAACCATGTTATACGAGAGATAAAGTGGTATTAAGAAAAAGAACAAAAAGAAACATTATAAATGCGTTGGAAGAGATCGGTATAGATTACAATGAAGCATATAACATCGTAGATAACACCCATGGTTTATATGTGCCATTAAAGAAAAAACTTTTTAATGGAGCAATGTATAGTAAACCAGATTGGGTAGAGGGGCATTCTGATGTAGTTATGACTGCATTATTGTGTGGTGAGTGGACTGAAGCAACAGGAGATGTGTTGGTTTTTGAAGAATTATCTGGCAAGACATATATTGAATGTAAGAAGGAACTGGAGACATACTTGCATAGAGAAAATCCATTCGTTGTAACTAATACTAGTTATAGAGGGAGCAATTTGCAGCTTGCTAGTGTAGAGGATGCATGGGAAGAACTAGATATTTATATTACTGATGAGTTATGGAATAAATTTATATTATTATTCTATGAGGTTTTGATTGAATCAGAGCCTATTTTTGATTACCCTTTTGAGAAACATTTTGAGGCAAGTATTTATGCAGAAAAACCAGGGTGGTCACCAACCTTAAAAAGGGGGATGATTAGAACTCTTATAATGCGTGCGTACTATAGAGGTCATGAAGAGAATCAGAAGCAAATTGACAATATAGTATCAAGAGTACTTGATACTATTACAAGTAAAGAAAGATGGGGATATATTTCGCAATATTTAACAGATTTATGCGAAGCTTCGCCTGAGAGTGTTTTAAGAAAGTTGGAAGATGAATTGAAACAGCCACAGGGATTGCTGGAGTTGTTTGAAGCAAATGACGGGGACTTTATGAGAAGCAGACATTATTATACTAATGTTTTGTGGGCAGTAGAGCAACTAGTTCAGCAAAAGAAATATGTTGTACGGGCATTGGAGTGGTTATGGAAAGTAGATTCATATAACTTGAAGTATAGCATAAGCAATAGTCCTAAAGGAGTCTTGGATGTAGTATTTTGTGCGTGGATAAATGAAAGTGCATTGTCTGTTGAAAAAAAAATTGAGTTGGCAAGAAAGGCAATTGAGAATTATCCAAATGCATGGGATGTTATTGCGTCTAAATTGCCACAAGGGAGAAACTCGATATGTTTAACGTTGAACACTCCTAAATATAGAAAGATAGATGAGCACGATGAACTATACGTTCACGAAGTAAATAAAACGTATATCGAATATTTAATAATGTGTGTTGATTCAGCATGTACGGATGCAGAAAAATGGAATAAAATAATTCAGCATATAAGATCGTATGATGTGACGATTCAAAATGAAGTGTTTAAAAAATTGATTCTCAATTGCAGAGAAATGTGTGATGAGGAGAAAATTAAAATAAAAAATGAAATGAGGTACGAGATCTATAGACATAGGTATTATCACGATGCTGATTGGAGCATATCCGAAGAGATGTTGTGTAAATATGAAAGCACAATGAATGAAATTGTGTTGTCTGATAAAGTCTATGAATATTTATATATTTTTTCACCTGTATATGAGTTTCCTCTATTACATCCGGTGCCTTTAAATCGAGAAGAAGGTAAGGATTTGCGTGAGAAGAATCATATATTAAGAGAGGAGGAGATAAGAACAAGATTTAAAGAGTTTAAAGAAAAGAAGTATTCTCTGGAAAAGTTGATCAAATTAGCTGTGAAAGAAGAACATAGCATATTGGGCGAAGTTTTAGCACAGTTTTATTGTGATGGATTGTTTGATGAGAAATTATTCATTTTACTTATGGAATTAGATGATGAAGGGAAAGATGTATATGACTATGTAAGATATCTACATAGAAATGAATCAATAGATTTAAATGAAGTTATAGGAATGATTAAAAAACTATCCAATAATAAAAATCTTTTAATGAATTTAATTTCCTTAGAATTTATAGAGGATGATGACAACGCACTTATTGCTAAAGAAGATGAAGAAATAAAAAAAATGTATTGGAGCAGAAATATAAGACTAAGGATATCGGATAAAGCAGAGCATAAAGTATTTATGTGGGCGTTGGATGAATGTAAAAAATATGGTTCACTCCATACGTATTTAGAATTATTGTATGATATAAGGGATAAAATATCATTTCAAGAATTATATAATGCTATATTTGCAATCTCCAATTTGAAGGGCGATGTGCCTAGTTCCATGACAGACTATTACCTTGAGGAGATTTTGAAAGAACTACAAGAAGCTTTCATTATGGATGATGAAAAATGTGCTGAATTAGCAACGTTAGAATGGATGTGCAGAAATGTGCTTGAATGGGAACAAATGAAATGCATGCAAAAAATTATGAAGAATGATCCGATGTTCTATGCTCAATTGGTTAGAATTATTTATAAAGCGGATGATGATGATCCTAGCGATAAGAAAAAGAGAGAATTAGCAAACAAAATCTATTCGGGATTTGACAAAGCAAAGTTTTGCCCGACAGAGAAAGATGGGAAAGTATCATATGAAAATCTGAAAAACTGGATAGAAAAGTTTAAAGAATTGTTGGTTAGTCAAAAGCAAGAGGGGTTATTTGGAAATTTGGTAGGACGATTACTGGCATCTTCGCCAATTGGTGAAGATGGCTATAGTCCATGTGAAGCTGTACGAAAGATTATTGAAGAATATCATTCTGACTCATTGAAGACTTCCTATGTAGTAGCAGAAGAAAACAAACGAGGTGTTTATACTGTTGATGCAGGAAAATCAGAATTGATTTTGTATCATAGGTACAAAAAGAATGCTGAAGGATTACAAGAGCAATATCCAAGAACTGCAGAAATTTATTTTACTTTAAGTGACATTTACAAACGTGAAGCGGATTTTGAAAGAAAGCGTGCAGAAGATGAATGGTAGAAAAAAGTATAAAGGAGAGGTGTATAGCTTTTTTAGAAGTGAAAGAAATATTGGAAGTGGTGGTAATGGAGCGGTATATGATGTGGAATTTGAAGGGAATGAAGGGTTCGAGTTCCCTATAGTAGCAAAATTTTTTGAGTATGGTGGGGCGGATAAAGAAAAACGATATGATATTGTCAATATTGGTTTACACTTTTTTCTCAAGAATGTTCGACCTTATGCTGCCTCCTGTAGCGAAGCATAGTATTGTTGTCGCTTAACCATTGGAGGTAGTCCACCATTAGCAGAGCAGATCCTCCGATTATTCCAGTAGCTGATGAAGTATCTCCAGATGAGCGTCTTTAACTGCTCTACGGTCATTGAGGTAGGATCGTAACGACCATAAAGTAATTCCTCTTTGAAGCGTGCCCACATGCTTTCGCATCTGGCATTATCATGGCATCTGCCACCGGCACTGTTCATGCTTTGAACAATGCCATATCTGTTGATAGCTTTACGATATAGCTCACTGGTATACTGGGTTCCCCTGTCACTGTGAAGAATAGCTCCACGGAGCATCGGGTAAGCTTTGCAAGCATTCTCTAAGGTTTGTTCGCATAGGGTAGCTCTCATATTTGTATCCATAGCAAGTCCCAATACTGCTAAATCATAGCAGTCAAAGATAGCTGAAACATAGAGCTTTATTTCAGTCATATCGGTCATGCACTTTTCAAGAGGCTTTTCAGCAGCGAAGTCACGCTTGATTAAATCGTCGGATTTACTGGCTTCTCTATCAGCTTTGGTAATAGCATTCGACTTACGTTTTGGTTTATGATTAAGACCAATTTCTGCCATGACACGATAAACAGTTCTCTCACCGGGAATATGTACTCCCTCAGGCTGTTTGAGCTGTAAGGCCTGATACATACGGATTCTTCCATAAGTGTCATTGCATTCATCTTCGCTGCAAATATCAAGCATTGCATCTGCCAGTGCCTGATATTTCCAAGGGGTATCTTTTGCTTTTAGGAATTTGTTGAATGCCTGCCTTGAAACATGAAGCACTTTGCAATAAAAAGAAATTTTACCCTTAATCCGGCCGTCATCCGTTTTGATTGCAATAAACATTAATCTCTGTTTTTTGCTGACTTCCGACGGCTGGCTGCGAAAAAAGCACTTGCTTGCTCAAGGAATTCGTTTTCTTCTTTTAAGCGTAAGCGCAAAATAATTCGACGGATTGTGTTGCCCTAAAAATTATTCCATAATAATCATTAGAGAATGCAAGCATTTCACTTCATCTTCTCTTGCTAGAAATGATAGATGCAAGCATTTTATTCTATCCGATTTATGGAGGTGTGCTCATGAGAAGCAAAAGAATACCTGCCGAAAAACAATACCGTCTCATCATGGAATGCCGTCAAAGTGGATTGACAGATCATCAATGGTGTGTGGGAAC
>NZ_LN999828.1:326302-2148528 GCF_001517625.2 Clostridium sp. AT4
GCAGCTATCGTGCACCGGAAAGCCAGGAAGTTGTCAGAGTGGATTTTCATGATACTGACCCGCTCCCATATGAACAGCCATTAAATGTGATTCCAGTAACTACGGAAAGAAATAACCTTTCCGTAACAGAACCAATGAAGCTGTCTGTAGGAAGTTTTCATCTAACAATACCAAATGGAACAGATCCTCAGCTTCTGGCTCAAACACTTCGCATTATGAAGGAGTTGGAATGTTAGGGGATATCACAGCCGCCGATGAAATCTATATCGTAACAGGCAGAACGGATATGCGGAAATCCATTGACGGGCTGTGTGCTATTGTAGAGGATCAACTCCATATGGAGCCAAGGCGAAGCGCCCTTTATCTTTTCTGTGGAAAACGTTGTGACAGGATCAAAGCTTTGCTCTGGGAATCGGACGGATTTGTGTTGCTGTATAAACGTATGGAAGTCCAGGGCAGATTCCGCTGGCCCAGAAATCAGTTGGAAGTAAAGCAACTGACCTGGCAGCAATTCGACTGGCTCATGTCCGGTCTTGAAATCGAACAACCAAAAGCATTCAAACCTACGGAATGATCGTGTAAAATCTCTATGCCAACCAACAAAAATGGAGAGCTTTCCACACCCTGTATCATATCTGCAATCCCTTGTAAATACTGGGTGTCCTGCTTCTTTTTCATTGCTTTTTATGGTATAATAAGAGCAGTAAAAAAGGAGCAGAAAACATATGGCTGGTAATTCAAAAGATTCAAAAATCCTTGCGTACAAGGACATGATCAACCAACTGAATAAAACGATTTCCGCACAGACAGAACTGATCCAGTCTTTACAAAAAACATTGGAAGCAGGCCGTCTGGAAAAAGAAAATCTTCGTCAGCAGATTGAATATCTCACGAAGAAGCTCTTTGGTACTTCCAGTGAAAAACGGAAAGATATCGATGGTCAGCTGAATCTTTTTGATGAAGCCGAGCAGGAAGCAGATCCGACATGGAAACAGGAACTTCCTGATGACATCACTGTTCCGGAACATAAGCGAAAAGCACGACGGACACATGCGGATCTCTTTAAAAATATCCCTTCCTGCGACGAGATCATTTCTCTTCCAGAGGAGGAGCGAAACTGTCCAACCTGCGGAACGCAGATGGAATGTATTGGGAAAGAATTCGTCCGCCATGAATTCCGGTTTACCCCTGTCAAAGGGAAAGTAGTAAATATCTATCGTGAAACCTATAAATGCCCGGAGTGTGCCATATCAGAGGAACACCCGGATGAGCAGACATTTGTCAAAGCGCCTGTTCAGGACCCATTGATCCCGGAAAGTTATGCATCGGAATCTGTTGTAGGATGGGCAATGCACCAGAAGTACCAGAATGGTCTGCCATTAAACCGGCAAAAATCGGAATGGACGCAGCTGGGTGTCCCATTAAGCCGGGCTACGCTTGCTAACTGGATCATTTACTGTGCCGAGAATTACCTCTGTCATGTTTATGATTATTTTCACCGTCAGTTAGGTCAGTTTACAAGGAACTACACGCAGACCGTGAAACGGGCTGCTGACAACAAACGGCGCTATGCTCCCGGCTGGGTGCATAGCACCTGTTTGTTGCGGGGGTTTCCAAAGGGGGCAGCGCCCCATTTGGCACACGACTTTGCGGAGCAAAGTGTAGTGTGTTATACGCTCTGTCGGCGTTGCCCTGAAAATACCGTTGCCGCCGGGGAGGGCAAGGGCATTTGACGCGGCAGGAAAGCAGGGCTTTGTTTGGGGCTGGTAAGCCGGAAACAAAGGGCTGATTTCAGCAGCAGACAGGGCGTATTATGAAAGCCCCCGTCCCTCGTCCTCCGCCCCCGGCCTATGGGACAAAAAGTCCCAAAGCTCTGGACACCGTGACCAGATGTGTGGCCACACTCCGGGAAAAGTAGCAGGACGGCAGGAAACCGTCAAGGCTGAAATGAATGGGCTGACGCCCGGCCTTGACCGTTCCCCGCCGCCCCGCTGGATGGGTGGACAAGGTGGCCAATCCCTAAAAGTGTTTGGCCGCACTCGTTCATTTTGGGGCCTTTCTTCTCCCAAAATTGAAATGGGCGGGAAAGCCCTAAAATGGCTTTCCCGCCTTGATTACCCATTAGCAAAGACGGGCGAGACTGTCAACGGCGGCGCTGAAAGCGCCGTTCATCTTGACCGTTGACTGGCTCGCCTGGCTTTGCTACTGCCCGTAAGAGATGGAAAAACAAGATGGAAAACAAGGTTAAAAATGGTTGACAAGTCTATCGGATGTGTGTTATACTGTGCGACAGTTTGAGATTGGAAGGAGGCTTACGTGTGTTAATTTGTGTACGCTAATAAGCAATAAAAAGTAGAAGTACCTTTCCACATGATGGTGGGCTTTTTTTGCGTGCGTATGCAAAGGAACACGTAGGTTTGACACGAGCAGTCTTTGAACTGTATCGTGGTGTTTTTTCGTGCTTTGTTGTTATGCAGGCGTCTGCCCTCTCTGTGGGACAACGCCTGCTTTTTATTGCAGAAACAAAGGAACAATGCAATAAAAAAGGAGGTTCGCATTATGACCCAAAACAACAATTCATGGAGAAAAACTTATTTTACACTTCTTGCCGGACAAGCAATATCCTTTATTAGCAGCGGTATTTTGCAAATGGCCATTATCTTTTATTTGGTTGCGAAAACTAATTCTGCAATCATATTGACGGCGGCAACACTGATTGGATTTTTGCCGCAAGCCTGTTTAGGCCCGTTTGCAGGTGCTTTTGTTGACCGGCACAGCCGTAAAAGCGTAATGATTGGTGCGGATTTGATAATTGCCGCCGCTGGCGGTATTCTGGCGCTGGTGGCGTTTTACATGGAATTGCCCGTATGGTCTATTATGGTTGTCCTGTTAATCCGAAGTGCGGGAACTGCTTTTCATTCTCCAGCATTCAGCGCAGCAACACCTATGATTGTGCCAAAAGAGGAACTTACAAAATGCGCTGGTTACACGCAGACCATGCAAGCAGTAAGTGCGATTATCAGTCCAGCTGCCGCAGCGTTTTTATATGCTGTTTGGCCTCTTAATGCAATTATATTGTTAGATATTGTGGGTGCAATCCTTGCCTGTGTGACTGTTGCGATTTCGTCCATACCAACGCCTGAACTATGTCCAGAAACGAAAAGACAACAGTTTTTACAGGATATGAAAGAGGGGTATGTGGTATTAAAGCAAAACAGGGGCCTCTTTGCTCTGCTCTGGATTGGTGTAATTTATATGTTCTTTTATATGCCAATCAGTACGCTTTTTCCTCTCATCTGTATGTCATACTTCAAAGGAACACCGGCCCATGCCTCTGCCGCTGAAATTGCTTTTGCGGTTGGTATGCTGCTTGGCGGAGTCATTCTGAGCATTTGGGGCGGTTTTAAGAAACGGCGGTACACCATCGGTCTTTCCGTTCTCCTGATGGGCGTTAGCAATATGCTCTCCGGGCTTTTGCCGCCAGACGCATTTCTTGTCTTTGTTGTGTGCTGTACTGTTATGGGAATTTCCGCTCCATTTTACGGTGTGCAAAATGCGATTTTTCAAGAAACGGTCAAACCAGAATATCTGGGGAGAGTTTTTTCTCTACTGACAAGCGCCGCTTCCCTCGCCATGCCGTTTGGCCTTGTCATTTCCGGGCCTCTGGCGGAGCGGCTGGGAGTTGAGAAATGGTTTGTCATTTGCGGAATTGGCATTATCATCGTTGCGCTTGCCGTATTTTTACTACCCGGTTTGAGAGAGATTGACAATACGCAATAATCAACTGCACCTTTTTCTATTACTAAACAAAATGCCTGGATGGTGGTTCTGAAAAACCAGAACCGCCGTTCAGGCATTTTTTATCTTCGTCCTCTCTGCGGTTTTGGATTCTTCAGCAAGTCGGATTTTTCCGCAATCTTTTTCAGCCACTTCCGTTCTTCTACTGACAGCTTCCTAAAATTCAGCTTGAGCCGTTTGCAGATAAACGCCAAGTACGCTTGTTCCGTGTCGCTGTCCTGGCTGACGATTTCACCAGCAGTTTCCAGCATTTCTTTTAGCGGGTTATCCTCTGGGACGCTGAAAAAATCGTCCTTGTGTGTTTCCCGCAGAGCAAGGGCAATCCCGTTTATGTCCCGTTGTATCACATAGCGGCAAAACTCGTCCTCATCAATATGGGCGGTGATAAGCTGTCTTAACTGCGTATCACTCATGCCAGGATTATGCTTTTTTATAACAGTTGCGCTCATCGTGTCCACTATGGCGTTTGCACCCTGCGCCTGTTTCAGTGCCGTTCCGTTCACATAGATTTCAAGGTCAGCCATCAGCCGGGGGAAATCCGGGTGCGCCGCCAGCTCACACAGCAGGGTATTGTCTATCCTCCCGCTTTTCAGCAGGTCAATCATTTCATCACTCAAACGCAGGTCTGCAAGATCGGCGTTTGGGTGATTTTTCATTTCAGACAGCCCCAGCAGATAATCAGCGGTCACACCGTAAAACTTCGCCAGCCGGATAAGGGCATAGTGGCTGATGTCCTTGAAGTCTTCCGTTTCGTAACTGCCCAGCGCAGACTTGGAAAGCCCGGTCTGCTCCGCAAGCTGCCCCAGCGTCAAGCCACGCTCCACACGTAGGTCTTTTAATCGCTCTTGTATGGATAAAGACATATTCACCCTCCTTGCTAGCTCAACGAAAGAGAAGCCGTTATGCTATGTACTATGCTCATAGCATAACGGCATAGGCATTTACAGTTTTATTTTACCATTTGCTACATCTTCACGAAATTTATCAACAAGCTTCGCTGTCAGCTTGGATTTACCGTAGTGTTCAAGTACAAAAGTACGATAACTTTTACCATCTACAAGCACATCACTTTTTCTGGTCAACAACCAATTTCCGTTACCTCCTCCCTGTTCTCTAATATTCCAGTCTTTCCCATATCTTTTATAGATTTCATCTTTTTTACCTTGAACAGACATTGATTCGCTTGGAATATAAACAATTTGCATAATAGCTCCTCCTTTATTTTGTGCAAGAAGACCAGAAACCTGAATTTGTCTTTTATCTTTTTTTGATTATATCACAAATCCGAGAGCGTGGAAATAGGGAGTTTTTCAGGCTGATTTCCTACCTCTTGGATATACGGCACAGGCGGTCAAAAAGGTGTAGACTTGGGATAGTTCATCGATGGACAAGCACCTTGGAAACAGAACACGCCAAAGAAAACGGAGGGACGCATGAGCAAAAGACCCTATCAACACCTGCCGCCGCTGGAACACAGGCCGGACGGCTCCCCCTACCGCATAACCCCGCCCCAGAAGAGACGAGCCAGCGGCCTGATACGCCGGGAGTGCTGCAACTGCGAGGACGGAAACTGCCTTGCGCTGGACGATGGCGACACCTGCGCCTGTCCGCAGATGATTTCGTTCTCCGTCTGCTGCAAGTGGTTCCGCTGGGCGGTCTTGCCGCTGGACAGGACGCTGGAAGCGGAGATTTACCGGGACAGGGACTTGAAACGCTGTGCGGAGTGCGGCGGTGTGTTCGTCCCGAAGTCCAACCGGGGCAAATACTGCCCGGACTGCGCCGCCAGAGTTCACAGGCGGCAGAAAACAGAAAGTGAACGGAAAAGGAGGTCTGCTGTGGACAGTTAAGAGCGGGAAAAGCCTTGATTTGCAAGGCTCCGCAAGCCCTCAACCGGGGCGGCTGGTATCATTTATCATTCGCCCCGGAAAACGGGCCTCTAACCGTCCACAAAACACGCTATGACAAACACGATTTATATTCACCAGCCGGAAAAGGCGTTCAGTTTCACCCGGCTCCCCAATTTCCTTTTTGAAGCACCCACATTCCAGCCCTTGAGCAACGAAGCGAAGGTGCTGTATGCCTTTGTCCTGCGCCGGGCGGAGTTGTCCCGGAAGAACGGCTGGGCGGACGAGTACGGGCGGGTCTACCTGTACTACCCCATCTGCGAGGTGGTCGCTTTGCTCCGCTGCGGGCGGCAGAAAGCGGTCAACACCCTGCGGGAGTTGCAGTATGCGGGGCTGGTGGAAATCCAGAAACAGGGCTGTGGAAAACCCAACCGCATTTACCCGAAATCCTATGAAGCGGTTCCAAACACCGACTTCAAGAAATCCGGTTATGGTACGCCGGAGGGCTGAAAACCGTACTTGGCGAGTACGAAAATCAATCCTCTTGAAGTACGGAAATCTGACGGTATATAGAAATACAGAGATTAAAACCATCTATTTACATTCATTCCATTCCAATCCTATCAGAGATATTTTCGGCGGGAAAACCCGCCGGAAAGGAATGGAATGGGGAAAGGAGTTCAATGGCACAACACGCAATTTTGCGATTTGAGAAGCACAAGGGCCACCCGGCGGGGCCGCTGGAAGCCCACCATGAACGGAAAAAGGAGCAGTACGCCAGCAACCCGGACATTGACACCAGCCGGAGCAAGTACAATTTCCACATCGTCAAGCCGGATGGCCGCTACTACCATTTCATTCAGAGCCGCATCGAGCAGGCCAGATGCCGCACCCGCAAGGACAGCACTCGGTTTGTGGACACGCTGATTACCGCCAGCCCGGAGTTTTTCAAGGGCAAGTCCCCAAAGGAGATAGCGGCCTACTTCCAGAGGGCGGCGGACTTCCTCATTGACCGGGTGGGCCGGGAGAACATCGTTTCGGCTATGGTACACATGGATGAAAAAACGCCCCATCTGCACTTGGTCTTTGTGCCGCTGACAAAGGACAACCGCCTGTGCGCCAAAGAAATTATCGGCAACCGGGCCAATCTGACGAAGTGGCAGGACGATTTTCACGCCTGTATGGTGGAGCAGTACCCCGACCTGGAGCGTGGGGAAAGCGCCAGCAAGACGGGCCGGAAGCATATCCCCACCCGGCTGTTCAAACAGGCGGTCAACCTCTCCAAACAGGCGAGGGCCATTGAAGCGGTTCTCTCCGGCATTACCCCGCTGAACGCCGGAAAGAAGAAAGAGGAAGCCCTCTCCATGCTGAAAAAGTGGTTTCCGCAGATGGAGAACTTCTCCGGGCAACTGAAAAAATACAAGGTCACAATCAATGACTTGTTAGCGGAAAATGAAAAGCTGGAAGTCAGGGCAAAGGCCAGCGAAAAAGGCAAGATGAATGACACGATGGAACGGGCGAAGTTAAAAAGCGAACTGGACGATATGCGGCGGCTGGTTGACCGTATCCCGCCGGAGATTTTAGCGGAACTGAAACGGCAACAGCGGCAGCATGGAAAGGAAAGGTGATCTTATAAGTAATATCAGATACAAAAAGGAAATCGAAATCGTGACTTTTCAGGGAAAGGAAATCACACTGGAAAATCTCTCCCCGGTGTTCACGCCGGAACAGGAAGCAGCCAAACGCCGGGAACTGGAACAGCAGCTTTATGAGGTGTTCCGCAAGTACGCCGACAAGCGGGAGAGTGAGGAAGCCGGGACATAAGGTTTTCCAAACCCATCATTGATTTGCGGGGCTGCTGGCGGTATAATAGAACTGTCAGCAGCTCCGTTTCTTTTTTAAGAAAAGGAGCGACAATATGAACAATCGGATAGACGCAATCTATGCAAGACAATCGGTAGACAAAAAGGACAGCATTTCCATTGAAAGCCAGATTGAATTTTGCAAATACGAGTTGAAAGGCGGTAACTGCAAGGAATACACAGACAAAGGGTACAGCGGCAAGAACACAGACCGTCCGAAGTTTCAAGAACTGGTGCGGGACATCAAGCGGGGCTTGATTGCAAAGGTCGTGGTTTACAAGCTCGACCGTATCAGCCGTTCCATTCTGGACTTTGCCAACATGATGGAGCTGTTCCAGCAGTACAATGTGGAGTTTGTGTCCTCTACGGAAAAGTTTGATACCTCCACGCCGATGGGACGGGCCATGCTGAATATCTGTATCGTGTTCGCCCAGCTTGAACGGGAAACGATACAGAAGCGGGTAACGGACGCTTACTACTCCCGCAGTCAGCGGGGCTTTAAGATGGGCGGGAAAGCCCCTTACGGCTTCCATACGGAGCCTATCAAGATGGACGGTATCAACACAAAGAAGCTGGTGGTAAACCCGGAGGAAGCGGCCAATATCCGGCTGATGTTTGAGATGTACGCCCAGCCCACAACTTCCTACGGGGACATTACCCGGTACTTTGCCGAACAGGGGATTTTGTTCCATGGCAAAGAGCTGATACGCCCCACGCTGGCGCAGATGTTACGCAATCCTGTCTATGTGCAGGCAGACCTTGATGTGTACGAATTTTTCAAAAGTCAAGGTACAGTCATTGTCAATGACGTTGCCGATTTTACGGGCATGAACGGCTGCTATCTGTATCAAGGGCGAGATGTAAAGGCCAGCAAGAAAAACGACTTAAAAGACCAAATGCTGGTACTGGCTCCCCATGAGGGTATCGTCCCCTCCGACACCTGGCTGACCTGCCGCAAGAAGCTGATGAACAACATGAAAATCCAGTCTGCCCGGAAAGCCACCCACACATGGCTGGCAGGAAAAATCAAGTGCGGGAATTGCGGGTATGCTCTTATGAGTATCTACAATCCCTCCGGCAAACAGTATCTCCGCTGCACGAAACGGCTGGACAATAAAAGCTGTCCTGGCTGTGGGAAAATCATCACTTCGGAACTGGAAGCGGTTGTTTATCAGCAGATGGTAAAGAAGCTGGCAAGCTACAAGACGCTGACAGGAAAAAAGAAAGCGGCAAAGGCAAACCCGAAAATCACCGCCCTGCAAGTGGAACTTGCCCATGTAGACAGCGAGATTGAAAAGCTGGTGGACAGTCTGACGGGGGCAAACAATGTCCTGTTCTCCTATGTGAATGTGAAGATAGCGGAACTGGACGGGCGCAAGCAGGAACTTCTGGCAAGGATAGCGGAGTTGACTGTGGAGGCCATCAGCCCGGAACAGGTCAGCCAGATTTCCGGCTACCTCGATACCTGGGAGAATGTATCTTTTGATGACAAGCGGCGTGTGGTGGATTTGATGATCACCACCATAGCCGCCACAAGCGACAGCTTGAACATCACATGGAAAATCTGACTGGCGGCACCCCTCCCGTCAGATACCTACCCTGTGTAGTCCCTTGTAAACTGTACTTTACGGATGCGTAAATATCTGATGGCAGATGAAACTCGAGTTCAGGTACTGAATGAGCCGGAGCGCAATCCTGAAACAGATTCCTGGATGTGGCTCTTCCGCAGTGGAGAAGATGGGCTTCCGCCGATCCTGCTCTATCATTACACAGAGACGAGGGCAAAGTTCCATGCAGCATCTTTCCTGAATGGGTTCCGTGGATATCTGGAGACCGACGGATACCAGGGTTATAACAATCTGCCGGATATCAAACGCTGCTCTTGCTGGGCACATGTGAGACGTTATTTCACAGATGCCATACCGAAAGGGAAGGAGTATGATTACAGCCTTCCGGCGGTGCAGGGAGTACAATTCTGCTCCAAGCTGTTTGATTGTGAGCGGTACTCAAAAGCAAAAAATCATACTGCGGAGCAGAGAAAACAGTTCCGTCTTGAAAAGGAGAAGCCGATACTGGAGGCATTCTGGAATTGGCTGGATCAACAGCGTCCAAACAAGGGAACCCGTTTGGCGAAAGCGGTGAACTATGCCCAAAATCGGAAAGACACCCTGATGACCTATCTGGAAGACGGTCATTGCAGTTTATCCAATAATCTTAGCGAGAATGCAATCAGACCATTCACTGTTGGGCGGAAAAACTGGCTGTTCAGTGCCAGTCCGAAGGGAGCTGCCTCTAGCGCTATTGTGTATACAATGGTTGAGATGGCAAAAGCGAATGACCTGAATACCTACAAATATCTGACATACCTCTTATCACAGCGACCAGACGCTAAAATGTCAGATGAACAGCTGGAACAGCTTGCCCCATGGAGCGAGACTGCGAAAGCGAACTGTCAAAACTAAACATAGAGCAAAACGCTTGCATCTATCATTTTGGTGCAAGCGTGATTCATGGGCAGCGTAGCAATATTTTGCGCTTACTTTTAAAGGATGATCTGTCCAATGAAACACTGGCTTATGGTTTGCATGCATGGAAACAGGACGGATGCATACACGAAGGGATCGAAGGTTTTTTAAAAGAAAAAGAGCCTGTTCGCCTGACCCTGCGTACCCTTGGAGAACTCAGCAACGTTACTGCACAGCAGTGGGAGATATATGTGGTAGAAAATCCGTCCGTATTTTCCGTTTTGACAAGCCGGAATCCAGCCTGTGCGGCGGTCTGCATCAATGGACAGCCAAGACTGGCATCCTTCCTGCTGCTGGATTTTCTGAAGGAAACGCATCAATTCTTGTATGCAGGGGATTTTGATCCGGAGGGACTTCTGATTGCTCAGAGATTAAAAGAACGGTATGAAGATTCTCTGCATTTATGGAAATATGAGGCAGAGTGGTATAAAAGATATCTGTCCGGTGTAAGGTTAAGCGGCAGCCGGATCAAAAAGCTGGATCATGTATACAGACCCGAACTGCTGGAAATAAAAAAATGGATGCAGAAAGAGCAGAAAGCCGCTTATCAGGAGGCTATGATCGAGATTTATCTGGATTAGGAATAAACGGTAAGGCCGAAAATGCGGACATACATTTTCGGCCTTATGTTTTTCCTATGGAAGCTGCATAATATTGATTAAAATAATCCAGGACAATCCATAGTAGGAAATGACGGCCACCAGATCGTTTACCGTTGTGATAAGTGGGCCGGATGCTACTGCCGGATCCACTCCTATTTTCTGGAAGAAAATAGGAATGATTGTACCGGATAAAGAAGAGATAAGCATGGCAAGTACCATAGCTGTGCCAAGGCATCCGGAAACCGCAAAGGCAAAGGGGACGGTATTTCCCTTTAGAACCAGATAACCTCCGATTATGAGAAATGACAGGGCACCAAGGATTAAACCGTTGGTCAATCCTACCCGTGATTCCTTTATGATCAGCGCCAGTTTCTGCTTTCCTGAAAGCTGCTTATCCATAAGTACACGGATCGCAACAGCAAGAGACTGGGTTCCTACATTACCTGCCATGTCCAGAATCAAGGACTGAAAACACATAATAACAGGAAGCTGTGCGACGATGGATTCAAAGAGGCCTACGGTTGCCGATACGCCAAGGCCCATTCCAAGCAGGATAAAAAGCCAGGGAAGGCGTTTTTTTACGCTGAGAAAAATGGGTTCCTCCAGATCCTCTTCAGCAGAAAGACCGGCAAACTTTGCGTAATCCTCATTTAATTCGTCTCCAACGACTTCTACCAGATCGCTGGCAGTGATAACACCGATCAGTTTGTTGTCATTATCCAGTACCGGGATAGAATCTTCAGAGTAATCTCTAAGCTGAGGGATACAGTCTTCGATGGATGCACGCGCATAAATGTATGGATAGGAACAGGTCATGATACCTTTCAGATCCGTTCCTTCTCTGGCTATGATCAGATCCTTTAAATCAATAGCTCCATAAAATATATTATATTGATCGACAACATAGATGGTGCTGATATTGTCATTTTCCGCTGCCTGACGAACCAGCTCAGACATGGCTTCTTTGACAGAGGCGTGATCGGAAACAACGATGTAATTAGTAGACATAACGCTTCCGATTTCATCCTCATCAAAGGAACTCAGTAATTTTACGTCGGAGCGTACCTCAGGATCCAGTAAGTCGATGAGCGTTTCCCGTTCCCCTTTTTCCAGGTGCCGGAGTACATCCACTACATCAGAGGTTTCCATACGGGAAAATACATCGACTTTTTTTCGGATGCTTAATTCCTGGACGTATTCTGCAATATGGTCGGAATATTCTAATATATCCGCCAGTGCTTCTGAATCCAGGATCTGATATAATTTTGTGCGTTCTGTTTTATTTAAAAGATCCAGAGCCAATGCGATATCATTTTCATGGTAGGAAGATAATTGTTCCTGCATTCTCTTTGGAGTCAGATTGCTGCGGATCAGCTCTGCGATTTCCAGGCTGTATCCTGCTGCTGTTGTGTTTGCTGCCATTTCATTGTCCTCCTTTACAAGCTGATTTGGGCAAAGGCGGGTACAGAAATTCTGTTCGCAGCAAAAAGGGCATAAAAAAACCACTGCCGGCTGCAAACAAAACAGACTGCAATCGCTTTTGCTTATGTAGTGCTGTGTTGGAACAGACAATGGTATTCACTCATATATACAGACGAAATCAGGCCATGGACAGTCGGAAGCTGTCTGTGTATGTAAATGGTTGGAATACCTTATCCGTACTTCGACTATCACTACCGTCCATGATCTCACCTCACTTTTAATTGTTTTATTATATGACTAAAATGACCTGTACATTATAACCTATTTTTCCGGGAAGCACAACCTTTTTTCTGTTAAATCAGAAACGCTGCATGGAATCGTGATCATGGTGATGTAATCTGCCTGATTTTTAAGTGCCATTTCATTTAGCCCCTCTTCATAGGCATAGCCGGTAAGAAGCAGATGATGCTCTTTGGCATAGGAAAGGATTGACCGGTATACCTGAGGAAGCTTATCCCATGTCCCAATACAGAAGGAGCGCAGATAGGTTCCCGCCGGCAGTATTTCGTCGTATGCCTCGGAGGTATGAGGGCAGTAAGCAAAAAAGGAACTGTAGCTGTTAAAATGCTTTCTTCGGATAGAATCCATAGAAATACGGCTTCCGAAGCTGTCATAAAGATGAAATGTCTCTTTCAGCCTGAGAGAAAAATCAGCAGCAACTGAAAAATCCGCCTCATCATATTTTCCCGTAATGGCAGAAGAAATAAGAATTTTTTGCTGAGGAAGCGAGCACAGCTGAATGGAGCCGTGTTTTGCGTTCATAGCAATTTTAAGACGTTCCGCTTTTTGTTCTAAAAATGACTGTTCAGATAAAAGCTGCTGAATGGATTCTTCAATCCATAATTTCCTTTTCTCCATTATCCGGGAAAAGGAATCGTCCGATGGACTGGAAGCATATTCCCGGATTTCTTCAATGGACAGGCCGATTTTTCGCAGTGTCAGGATCATTTCCAGCTGTGCGAACTGAAAGCAGGTGTAATAGTGATAGCCATTTTCTTCAATGACCTCAGGACAGAATAAGCCGATATCGTTGTAGTAATGAAGAGTTCGTTTGTTGACTCCGGCACGTTTGGCAAATTCTCCGGAGGAGTATAGATAGTGTTTTTGCTCCATAAAAACTCCTTGACTGTACACTTACTGTACATTATATGATAGGGCATATAAGAATAATGTCAATAGGAAGAAGGAGATTGTATGGAATTTACATCAGTTAAAAAGCAGCAGTGGTCGGAAATAAAAGAAATTTATATGGAAGCATTTCCAAAATGCGAAAGAAAGCCCTTTTTTTTACTGCGCCAGTCAATTAAGAGAAAAAAAGCCGTGCTGGCGGTGGCAGCAGAGGGAAATCAGCTTCTGGGATTTACAGTTTTTGTTGTATATAAAGATATGGTTATGATAGATTATCTGGCAGTGTCATCGAAAATACGGAGCAGAGGAACGGGAAGCCGGATTCTGGAACATATATGCGGGCAGTTTCCGGATAAAAAAATCGTGCTGTTAATTGAACGTGTGGACGATATGGCAGAGAATTGTCAGCAGCGGACTGCCCGCCGGAGGTTTTATCTGAAAAATGGTTTCACTTCTTCCGGCATTTTTATAACGGGTGCAGGCGGAGACATGGAAGTTTTAAATTACGGAGGAACTGTTTCGCAGGAGGAATATATGGATTTACAAAGATATGCGCTTGGGAAGCTGTTTTTCCGTTTGTCGCGGATTCAGCTGGCAGAGGTGTGAGTATTTATTTATGATGCAGGAAGGGTGCTTTTAACAAATAAAATATATCAAAAATCTGCAATTCAGTGTTATAATAGGGGTACTGAACTCATTTGACAGGCCGTACGGTAAAATAAGCGGCAAAGGGCTGCAGACCGGTGATGTCATGTCGGCCTGATTCCCCGGCAGGGGGATGACGTTGGACCATTATAAGAACAGAAAGGCCATATAAAACTCGAAAATGGAACCATATTACTACACAAAACTACCCAAACACCATCAGTCCGTCTACCATGCCATTTTCCAGGGGCTTATGAATCTGGAGGATTCCTTTTTAGTCCCCAGAATTGACGGCAGGGAGCTGACAGACCTGTTTTTCCGTCTGCGTCTGGATCATCCGGAGATATTCTGGGCCAGTGGATTTCATTATAAATATTATCAGGATTCGCCCAATCTGATTTTTGAACCGGAGTATCTGTTTGAAAAGGGAAAGATAAAGGAGCATAAAAAGGCACTGGCGTCCCGGGTGGAGAAGCTGATCCGGCCGGCGGCAAAGCTTTCCGAGTGGGAAAAGGAGAAGTATATTCACGATTTTATCTGTGAAAATGTCCGCTACGATAAGCTGAAAAAGGCCTATTCCCATGAGATCATCGGTCCTTTGGGCCAGGGTGTGGGAGTATGTGAGGGGATTGCAAAGGCAGTGAAGGTGCTCTGCGATGGCCTTGGGATCTGGTGCATGATTGCAATCTGCGGAAATAATCCGGAAAAAGGCATCAAGTACCGTCATACCTGGAATATTGTGCAGATCGGAGGCGTGTATTATCATCTGGACACTACCTTTGACAATACGCTGGGAAAGCATAACTGCGCAGAAGGCGGGATCCGGTATGACTATTTTAATCTGGATGACAAGGCAGTATTTCGAGATCATGAGCCGTTAATCGCTCCGGCGCCGTCCTGTACAGACGGGGATCATTTTTATTATAAAGAAAAGAAGCTGTCATTTACAAAGGCAGAGGATGTCTATAAGAGAGCCTGTCAGGCAGCGAAAAAGGGAAAGCCCCTTACTTTTCATTGGAGAGGCGGTTATCTTACCAGGGCTGTGCTGGAGGAACTTTTAGATTTAATGAAAAAAGCAGGAGAAGAACGGGAAAGGACAGCGCGGATTGCGCTTAACTGGCCTCAGGCGGTGATTCGCCTGACCTATGCGGACGGCAGGGCGGAGAGCAGTGTTTCCGTAGACGAGGCTAATGAGGGAGAGCAGGAAGGTACATAACATAAATGACACAACAGGAAATTTTAAAGCATTATTTTGGCTACGACAGCTTCAGGGAAGGGCAGGAGCGTTTAATTGAAGCAATCTTAGAAGGCAGGGACGTATTGGGAATCATGCCTACGGGGGCCGGAAAGTCTCTTTGCTACCAGATTCCTGCCCTTATGATGGACGGGATTACCCTGGTGATCTCGCCTCTTATTTCTCTGATGAAGGATCAGGTGAGCAACTTAAATCAGGCGGGAATCCTGGCAGCTTACTTAAACAGTTCCTTAACCTACGGCCAGTACAGAAAAGCGCTGGAGTTTGCCAGAGCAGGGCGGTATCCTATTATCTATGTGGCTCCGGAGCGGCTGATGACAGAGGAATTTTTACAGTTTGCACTGGATCCTCAGGTAAAGATTGCCATGGTGGCTGTGGATGAAGCCCACTGCGTATCCCAGTGGGGACAGGATTTCAGGCCAAGCTATTTAAAAATCGTGGATTTTATCCGGCAGCTTCCGGTGCGCCCGGTGGTCAGCGCTTTTACAGCTACGGCTACGGCGGAGGTACGGGATGACATCATGGATATTCTGATGCTTCGCCAGCCGGAGATCCTTACCACAGGCTTTGACCGCGGGAACCTGTATTTTGGCGTGCTGTCCCCTAAGGACAAGTATGCGGCTCTGGTGAATTATCTGGAGCGCCATAAGGGGGAAAGCGGTATTATTTACTGTATTACCCGCAAGGTAGTGGAGGAAGTCTGCGCCAACCTGATCCGGGAGGGCTTTCATGTGACACGGTATCACGCAGGGCTTGGCGATGAAGAGCGCAGGCACAATCAGGAGGAGTTTATTTACGATCATTCCCCTATTATGGTGGCGACGAATGCCTTTGGAATGGGCATTGATAAGTCCAATGTGCGCTTTGTGGTTCACTATAATATGCCGAAAAATATGGAATCCTATTATCAGGAGGCGGGACGCGCGGGCCGTGACGGAGAACCGGCGGAGTGTATCCTTCTCTATGGAGGTCAGGATGTGATTACCAATCAGTTTTTTATTGACCATAATCAGGAAAATGATGCCTTAGATCCCATGACGCGGCAGATCGTGATGGAGAGAGACCGGGAGCGCCTGCGGAAAATGACATTTTACTGCTTTACAAATGATTGTCTCAGGGATTATATCCTGCGGTATTTTGGAGAATACGGCAGCAATTACTGTGGAAACTGTTCCAACTGCCTGACTCAGTTTGAAACTGTAGATGTGACGGAGATTGCAGAGACGCTCATCCGCTGTGTGCAGACCAGCGGACAGCGCTATGGGACCAATGTGATTATAGATACGGTTCACGGAGCCAACACGGCAAAGATCCGCAATTACCGCATGGATGGAAATATCTGCTACGGAAAGCTGGCAAAAGTTCCCGTATACAGGCTGCGTCAAGTGATGAACCATCTGCAGCTGTCCGGTTTTCTCACCGTTACCAATGATGAATATGCCATTGTGCATCTTACAGAAAGCTCTGGAAGGATTCTTGCAGGAGAAGAGACGGTTATGATGAAGATGGCAAAGGAGCAGGAGCACACAAAGACCGATACGAGAAGCAGAAAGAAGAAGGCCAAAGGTGTTTCGGCAGGTATGGCAGAGGCAGATATGCCCTTATTTGAGCGGCTCAGGGAGCTCCGCGCCCAGACGGCAAGGGAGGAAAAGGTACCGCCCTATATTGTATTTTCCGATAAGACTCTGGCTCATATGTGCGTTTTAAAGCCTGAGGACAGGGAGGAAATGCTGTCTGTTTCCGGCGTGGGCGAATTTAAGTATGAAAAGTATGGAGAGCGTTTTCTGGCCTGCATCAGAGAATGGAAGGAGAAAGAAGCATAAAATGGATCAGGATAAGAGAAAAGAGATCATAAACAGTTCAGAGACACAGGAGGATTTGGGTGTACGGGAGGATGGCGTACAGGTGACAGGTGTACAGGAGTCCGGTATACAGAGTGAATCCGCCGTTCCTCACAAACGCCGTGTCCGCTACAAGGGTACCCACCCGAGGAAATTTGAGGAAAAGTATAAGGAACATCAGCCGGAAAAGTACCGGGATACCATTGAAAAGGTCATCAGTAAGGGCAGCACTCCTGCAGGTATGCACATTTCCATTATGGTAAATGAAATCCTGGATTTCCTTCAGATCCAGCCGGGACAGACCGGGCTGGACGCTACTTTGGGCTACGGAGGCCACACAGGCCATATGCTGGAGCAGTTAAAGGGACAGGGCCATATGTGGGCTCTGGATGTAGATACCATCGAGATGGAAAAAACCAGAAAGCGGCTGGCAGAAAGGGGATTCGGGCCGGATATTTTAACCATAAAGCATTTAAACTTTGCAAATATTGACCAGGTGGCAGAGGAAGCAGGAGGCTTTGATTTTATACTGGCAGATCTGGGAGTTTCTTCCATGCAGATTGACAACCCGGAGCGGGGCTTTTCCTATAAAACAGACGGTCCTCTGGATCTGCGCCTGGATTCTTCCAGAGGGATGACGGCAGCGGAACGGTTAAAGGAGCTGGACGAGGAGGAACTTGTGGGGATGCTTGTGGAAAACTCGGATGAACCTTATGCGAAAGAAATTGCCAGAAAGGTGATGCGTGAGCTGCGAAATGGAAATGCCGTTGACACAACTACCCGCCTTCGGGAACTGATTGAGGAAGCGCTGGTATTTCTACCGGTGGCTGATCGGAAGGAGGCAGTGAAAAAGTCCTGCCAGAGATGCTTTCAGGCACTGCGTATTGACATTAACAGTGAATTTGAGGTGCTGTATTCCTTTTTGGATAAACTGCCGGGAGCCTTAAAGCCCGGAGGAAGGGCCGCGATTTTAACCTTCCATTCCGGAGAAGACAGACTGGTAAAAAGGGCATTTAAAGACGGAAAGAAAGCAGGGGTTTACAGTGAGATTTCCTCTGATGTGATCCGCCCATCGGCAGAGGAGTGCATAAAGAACGGACGGGCCCGCTCTACCAAGCTCCGCTGGGCGATCCGGGGATAAGGTTTTATACGGATCAATCGACAGTGGGAGGTTTTTGCAGAAGGAGAAGGGAGGCATGCAAAATGGATATGGAACAGCTGTCGCTGTTTGATACGGAACATGTTTACGATCCTCTGGCAAGCCGGATGCGTCCGGAAAATCTGGATGAGTTTGCAGGCCAGACGAATCTTTTGGGAAAGGGGAAGCTTTTGCGCCAGCTCATTGAGCAGGACCGCATCCCGTCTATGATTTTCTGGGGGCCTCCGGGGGTGGGAAAAACCACGCTGGCAGGGATTATTGCAAAGAGAACCCATGCAGAATTTGTGAATTTCAGCGCTGTCACCAGTGGAATCAAGGAAATCCGCGAGGTGATGGCCCAGGCAGAGGGCAGACGGCGCATGGGCGGAAAAACCGTGCTTTTCGTAGACGAGATCCACCGCTTCAACAAGGCACAGCAGGATGCCTTTCTTCCTTTTGTGGAGAAGGGAAGTATTATCCTGATCGGGGCAACCACGGAAAATCCTTCCTTTGAGATCAACAGCGCTCTTTTGTCACGGTGCCGTGTATTTGTCCTTCACAGCCTTTCAAATGAAGAACTGGTGCAGTTGATCCGAAGGGCTCTCACGTCCCCAAAGGGGCTTGGATACCTGGAGGTGGATATAAGCAGTGAGATGATCGAGAAAATTGCTGCCTTTGCAAACGGGGATGCAAGAACTGCCTTAAATGTTCTGGAGATGGCAGTGGCAAATGGGGAAATTACCGGGGAAAAGACCATTGTGACCATGGATACTCTGATGCAGTGTATCGGGAAAAAGAGCCTGCTTTATGATAAAAAGGGAGAAGAGCATTATAATCTGATCTCGGCTCTTCACAAATCCATGCGCAATTCTGACCCGGATGCTGCGGTATACTGGCTGGCCCGGATGCTGGAGGCAGGAGAGGATCCCCTTTACGTGGCAAGAAGGCTGGTTCGGTTTGCCAGCGAGGATATCGGGATGGCAGACAGCAGCGCCCTTCCTCTGGCAGTGGCTGCTTATCAGGCCTGCCATTTTCTGGGAATGCCGGAGTGCAATGTCCATTTAAGTCATGCGGTCATCTACCTGTCCACCGCGCCCAAGAGCAATTCTTCCTATATGGCCTATGAGGCAGCCAAAGAGGATGCAAAGGAGATGCTGGCAGAGCCGGTTCCTCTTGTGATCCGCAATGCGCCTACAGACCTGATGAAGGAGCTGCATTACGGAGACGGCTATGTGTATGCCCATGATACAAAGGAAAAAATCGTGCGGATGCAGTGCCTGCCAGACAGCGTAAAGAACCGTGTCTATTACAGGCCGGGAATTCAGGGGGATGAAAAGGTCATAAAGGACAGAATGGAACGGATCAAACAGTGGAGAAATAAAGGAGTGTCGGAGCATTAAAGCCCCGGACACTCCTTTAAATTTTTCAGGATACGTTCCAGATTTTTTTTAAGAAGCTCTTGTTCTTCCGGATCCATTCCCTCACAGATTACATCATTAAGACGGTCAAAGCCCTGATGAACCTGGGCCGCCTCTTCACGTCCTGCCTTGGTGAGGCAGATGAGAAAGGATCTTCGGCAGTCCGGATCACGTTCCCGTACCAAATATCCGGATTTTTCCAGCTTATCCAGACTCCGGGACATGGTGGTTGTATCCATACGGCAGCGCCCCGCCAGCTCTGTCTGGGTCAGATGGTCTTCCTCCAGAAGGCAGTTTAAAATCCTGGCATGTCCCTGGCCCAAAGTAAGTCCCAGATTCTGTAAAAATGGCTGTACCAGCCGTTTTCGGGCCTTTTCAATCTGTATCATCAGATCTCTTATATCTGTATTTCCATTCATAATAGAGGGTCCTTTCTGTCAATCCAATTCAAATTGTCCGGTATAAAGCTGATAGTACCGTCCCTTCTGTTCCAGCAGCTCGTCGTGATCTCCCCGTTCCATGATTTCCCCGTGCTCTAATACTATGATCGCCTCGCTGCGGCGCACCGTTGAGAGACGATGGGCGATTACAAATACAGTTCTGCCCTCCATCAGGGCGTCCATACCCTGCTCGATGAGCTTTTCTGTACGGGTGTCAATGGAGCTGGTAGCTTCATCCAGAATCAGAACCGGAGGCCGTGAGATGGCGGCCTTGGCAATGGCTAAGAGCTGTCTCTGCCCCTGAGACAGATTGGCACCGTCGCTGTGGAGCACCGTGTCATAGCCCTGGGGCAGACGGCGGATAAAGGAGTGGGCGTTCGCCACCTGGGCAGCGGCCCGTACATCCTCGTCGCTGGCATCCAGACGTCCGTAGCGGATGTTGTCGGCGATAGTGCCTGTAAATAAATGGGTATCCTGGATGACCATGGACATGGAACGGCGCAGATCATCCTTTCGGATTTCCCTTATATCAATGCCGTCATAGGTGATAGAACCGCCATTTATCTCATAAAAACGGTTTACCAGGTTAATAATGGTAGTTTTTCCTGCTCCTGTAGATCCCACAAAGGCGATTTTCTGTCCGGGCTTGGCATACAGGCTGATGCCGTTTAAGATGGTCTTTTCAGGCACATATCCAAAGACAACATCATGGAAACGGACATCTCCTTTCAGGGGAATAAAGGCAAAGCCATCGGAAACAGGAGCATCCAGTCTGGTTCGTTTTACCATTTCCTCAGGAACCTTCCAGGCAAAGCGGCCGGTAAATTCGCTGCATTCCTTAAGCTGTCCCATCGGATTTTCCCGAACCTGGCATAAGCGTACGTTTCCCTCGTCGATTTCCGGTATTTCATCCATCATGTCAAAAATTCGTTCTGCACCCGAAAGGGCAGACAAAAGAAAGTTAATCTGCTGGGTAAACTGGTTCATGGGCATGGCGCTTTGGCGCACATAGACCAGATAGGAGGCCAGTGTTCCCAGATCCGTCAGGCCGGCCAGTGCAAAGAGGCCTCCCACACAGGCAGAAACGGCGTAATTAAAATAGGAAAGGGAAACGATGGTGGGGATCGTCATGCCGGAATAGGCTAAAGCTTTTGTTCCGGCATCCCGGAGGGCTTCATTTCTGCAGCAGAATTCTTCAAAATCCTGAGGCTCATGGTTAAAGACCTTTTCCACCTTCTGGCCTGCCACCATTTCCTCTACAAAGCCGTTGATGCTTCCAAGACACTGCTGCTGCCGGATAAAATATTTCCGGTTGCGGCGGCTGTTGTACCGGATGAACAGGGTCATGCAGGCAAGGAAGAAAATGACGATCAAAGAAAGACGCCAGCTTAAAATAAGGAGCATGGTAATGGTACCGGTAATGGTAATAAAGCTCTGGATCATCATGGCAAAGCTGCCGTTTAAGGCCTCTGTCAGAGTGTCCACGTCATTGGTAAAGCGGCTCATGAGCTCGCCGTGGGTATGGGCGTCAAAGTAGGACAGGGGAAGCTTTTGGGTATGCTCAAACAGATCCGAACGGATTTCGCTTACTACCTGCTGGGACATATGGACCATGAGCTGGTTATAGGCCAGACAGGCTGAGGCGCCGAGTGCATACATAAGCCCCATGAGGGCGATCATGCGGATGAGTCCCGGAATATCTCCGGGGAGAATGTAGTTGTTGATCACAGGCTTTAGAAGGTAGGTACCCATGATATTTGCCATGGCGCTTGCAGCTACTAAAAGGGCAATGGCAAACATATACCATTTGTGGCGTCCCAGATATCCAAACATCTGCCTGATTGCCCGTCTGGTGTTTTTGGGACGGCTGAAATTTGCTATTCTTGCCATTACAGATTCGCTCCTTCCTGCTGTGAATAATAGATTTCCTGATAAATGGAGTTGTGTTTCAAAAGCTCCTCATGGGTTCCGCACCCGGCCAGCCGGCCGTCCTCCAGGATAAAAATCTGGTCTGCGTGGAGTACCGAGGAGATGCGCTGGGCAATGATGATCTTGGTGGTGTCCGGAAGGCTTTTTGCCAGCCCTTCCCGGATCTTTGCCTCAGTGGCAGTATCCACAGCGCTGGTGGAATCGTCCAGGATCAGAACTTTGGGGGCTTTTAAAATAGCTCTGGCAATGCACAGGCGCTGTTTCTGTCCGCCGGACACATTGACGCCTCCCTGGCCCAGCTCGGTTTCGTAGCCCTTTGCCAGCCGTCCGATAAATTCATCCGCACAGGCGATCCGGCAGGCGGCATCAATTTCTTCATCTGTGGCTGTTTCCTTTCCCCATCGCAGGTTATCCTTTACGGTGCCGGAAAAAAGCGTGTTTTTCTGCAGCACCACAGAAATGGAGTCACGCAGCTCTCTGAGAGGATATTCCCATACGGGATGGCCGTCTACCAGCACCGTTCCTTTTGTAGCCTCATAAAGCCTTGGGATCAGCTGTACCAGTGTGCTTTTGGCAGCGCCGGTCTGTCCGATGATCCCCACGGTCTGCCCTGCTTTAATATGCAGGGAAATGTCAGAAAGCACATCCTCAGAGCTTTCCTTATTGTATTTAAATGACACATGGTTAAATTCAATTTCTCCCCGTTCTACCCGGATGTCTGTTGCCCGGTCTTCTTTGATATCAATGTCTTCATGCATCACTTCCATGATCCGGTACCAGGACGCCATGGCTCTCGTAACCATTAAAAACACATTGGAAAACATCATCAGGGAATTTAAAACCTGAAGCACGTAGCTTAAAAAACCGGTCAGTTCGCCAACGCCGATGCCTCCGATGGTAAGGATATTTCCACCGAACCATAGGATGGAAAGAATGGTGCCGTACATTACAAACTGCATGGCAGGCATATTTAAGGCTG
Source organism: Clostridium sp. AT4 (assembly GCF_001517625.2). Taxonomy (GTDB): domain Bacteria; phylum Bacillota; class Clostridia; order Lachnospirales; family Lachnospiraceae; genus Enterocloster. The sequence continues at coordinate 349,189 of NZ_LN999828.1, forward strand.
CCAGCCGGAAGGCCTGTTCAGAGGCGGTCCGGAGCTCGGTGTTTACCTGCTCGAATTTGGCGGTTTCGTAATCTCCGCGTACATAGGATTTTACTACCCGGATGGCAGTCAGATTTTCCTGGATGATCCGGTTGACCTGATCCATGGCACCCTGCATCCGGGAGTAGAGCGGCCGTACATGGCTGATGATGAAAAACAGCATAATGCCCAAAATAGGGGCAGCCACTAAAAAGACCATAGCCAGCCTGGGATTGATCAGAAAGGAAGCGGTCATGGCTGTGAGCATCATGATAGGGGAGCGCAGTCCCGGCCTCAGTCCTGTAGCGACCGAGTTCTGGATGGCAGTCACATCGCCCGTAAGGCGGGTCACCAGAGAAGAGGTGGTAAAATGGTCGGTGTTTGCAAAGGAAAATTCCTGCAGACGGGCAAACTCCGCCCGGCGCAGTTCGGCTCCCAGCCCATGGCCGAACCGGGCGGAAAAAATGGCAGAACCCTGGCCCAGGATCAGGGCGATCAGAGCAAAAAGGATCATCTGTGCGCCTTTTGCCAGAATATAACGCCGGTCTCCGTTCGCCACGCCTACATCCACGATCGAAGCCATTACAAGAGGGATCACCAGCTCAAAAATGGTTTCTGTGACAATGCAGAACGCAGCCAGAATCCCATCCCGGCGGTAAGGGCGCAGATAAGACATAAATTCTTTCATAAATCGTAAGCCTCCTGTTTATGGGTAATAGCAATAGTTGCATATACAACTATTGTAAGGCTGAGGATGGGAAAGGTCAAGATTATTTGGGAAAGTAAGGAAATATATGAAAGCATAAATGAAATCTAATGTGAAAAAGACCGGGGATATGGTATACTTTTATAAAAGACAGGCGTACAAAGGGCGATAGTGACAGCATAAATTACAGAAGTGGAGAGTTCCAATATGAAAGACAAGATCATTCATCTGATTGCATCAGAAGACAGCAGAAATCCCATGACAGATGAGGAAATAGCGGAGACTTTGGGAATTTTTAGAGAAACAGTTACAAATATAAGAAAAGAGGCAGGACTGGGAGATTCAAGGGAACGAAGAAAAGCGGCAGTGTTTCAGGATATGAAGGAGCTTCTCAATATGGATCCGGATCTTACAGAGCGGGGATTAACACGATGTTTGGCTGAACGGGGGTATGTAATTGGAAAATACGCAGTGGGAAAATTAAAGGAAGAGCTTTTAAAGGAGTGGCAGCCTGAACCGGAATATGGGAAAACAGGAGAAGAAATTCAGGATGGGAGCCGCTTTTTTTCAAAGGTGATCGGTTATGCGGGAAGTATGAAAAGCCAGATCAAGCAGGTACAGGCAGCAATCTTGTATCCGCCTAAAGGTCTTCATTGTCTTCTTTACGGTCCTTCCGGCGTAGGAAAGAGCTATCTGGCAGAAATCATGCATGAATATGCAGTGACAACGGACAATTTTGCTTCGGATGCCCCATATTTTGCATTTAACTGTGCAGATTATGCAGACAATCCCCAGCTTCTTTTGTCACAGCTGTTCGGTTATTCCAAAGGTGCCTTTACAGGTGCATCTGAGAATAAAAAAGGAATCGTGGAACAGTGTGACGGGGGAATCCTCTTTTTGGATGAGGTTCACCGGCTTCCACCAGAAGGACAGGAAATTTTGTTTTATTTGATGGATAAGGGGAAATTCCGCCGCCTGGGAGAGACAGAGGCACAGCGGGAAAGTCATCTGATGATTATTGCAGCAACAACGGAAGATCCAAGAAGCTCCCTGCTTCTTACATTCAGGAGACGTATTCCCATGATGATTGAAATTCCATCCCTGAAAGAACGGCCATTAAAGGAAAAGCTGCAGTTTATCCGTCTGTTTTTCTGGATAGAATCGAGACGTTTGAATGCGCCTGTGCTGGTTCGGGCAGAAGTGATCCGCTATATGGCAGATGAGGAATACCAGGGAAATGTGGGGCAGTTAAAGGCAGATATACAAGTCTGCTGTGCAAGAGCTTTTCTGGACGGCAGAACAAAAAGAAGATCAAAGATGATTGTGGGAATGGAGGCTCTTTCTGGAAACAAAACGGAGCCTATATCTTCTGGAGAACATTCCCGTCTGGCGGAGCTGGTACCGGAAGATGAGATATTTACACCGGATATGCCGGCAGTTACGACAGCTGAAACGGATAATGGCTGGGATATTTACCGTGATCTGGAGGAACGCTACAGTGCTTTGACAAAAGAGGGATTAAAAGAAAATGAAATTGAAGAAAAGCTTTTGAGAGAAATTGAGAGCAGTTTTCAGCTCCATATCCGCCAGGTGGAGGAAGCGAGCTTAAGCCTGGAAGAACTTTCTCACATTACAGGAAGCGACGTAATGGAGATGGCAAAAGAAGTGTATGAACTGGCCAGTCAAAGGCTTCCGTATCTGAAGCGGGAGATGATTATTCCGCTGGCAATCCATCTGAAAATGGCCTGTGAACGGTTAAAACAGCAGGAGCGGATCGTAGAGAAGGGAATTAAGAATCTGGGAGAACTTTACAGGGATGAATATGAGGCTGCAAAAGAAATCCTGAATTATATCTGCAAAAAATACTATGTTTGTTTTTACAAAGAAGAAGCCGGATTTTTAGCAATGTATTTTCACCGCTTTCAGGAAAAGCACAGGAAGGAAGGCTGTGTGGGTGTTGCGGTAGTTTCCCATGGACCTGTAGCCAGCGCCATGGCAGAGGTAGCCAACTCTATTATGGGAGTCAGTCATGCGGTAGGAGTGGATATGGGGATCAAAGATACGCCGGTTCAGATGGCGGAACGAACAATGGAAGCCGTGCGCCGGATCGACCAGGGAAAAGGCGTTTTGATTCTGGCGGATATGGGTTCCCTTTTAGATATGGAAGAAAAGGTGAAAAAGGAAACAGGAATTACTGTAAAAATTGTAGGAAGAACGGATACAATGATGGTTATTGAAGCAATCCGAAGAACCTACTGGACAGATGAAAGCTTGGAAACAATTGCAAAGGTACTTGACTGGAAGCAGTTCTCACCTGCAAAGCGTCAGACGCGTAAACCCAGAGAAAAAGCAGTTCTCTGTTTGTGTATTACGGGCGAGGGAGCTGCCAGAATGTTAAAGAGCTATCTGGAAGAGCGTTTAAAAAGCACTCTGGGGAACGTGAGGATCATTACAAAAGGATATATTGAAAATACGGATATTACAGAGCTGATCCGCGCATCCGAAGAAGAATATGAAATTTTAGCCATTGCGGGAACCATTGACCCAAAGCAGACGCAGTACCCGTTTTTATCGGTTTCAGAAATTTATGCAAAAGAGGGAATCAGGACACTGCGTCAGATTTTGAAACGCCATTTCTTCAAAGAGCAGAATTGCCTTCAGGATGTGATTTTTAGAGATCTCATTTTTATACAGGAAGATTTTGCTTACAAGGAGCAGATTTTAGATCAGTGTGTGGAAGCAATGACTGAAAAGGGATTGGTTCAGTCGGAGTTTCTTTTAAGCGTTTATAAAAGAGAGGGCATGATGCCTACATTTTTGAAGGGAGGGATCGCAATTCCCCACGGTGCGGGAAATCTGGTTACAAAACCAGTCATATGCATTACAAAATTGGACAAACCCATTGTCTGGGATGGATTTAATACGGTAGATCTTGTATGTGTTCTGGCTTTAAATGAAAAATCGACAAAATATTTTGAGCAGTTTTATCAGGTTATTTCTGATGAAATCATGGTTTCCAGAATACGCTCATGCCATACCCCAGATGAGATATATGGAATTTTGTGTAATTATACAAAAACAGTCAAATAAGTTGGCATCATTCTTGCTCATATATAAGGTATAACGAGCAGGAAAGGAGCTGATTAAATGAAAGTAAATGATTTTCCCAAAGTAACTGTTATCTTAAGAGGCTATACCTACGATCAAATACATACCGTTGTAAAAAATCTGATAGGGACAGAGCTTAAGGCGGTTGAAATTACCATGAACACGCCTGGAGCTTTGGAAACGATTCGGAAAATCCGTGAGGAATTTGGAGATTCCATTCTGGTAGGAGCTGGAACGGTTCTTACATACACGGAAGCGCAGCAGGCAATTGATGCAGGTGCAGCCTTTTTACTTTCTCCAACTGTATTTGATAAGGAAATACTGGATTTGTGCAGAGAAAGAGGTGTTATATCAGTTCCGGGAGCATTCTCACCATCGGAAATATGGAAAAGCATTCAGGATGGAGCAGATATCGTAAAGGTATTCCCGGCAGGACGACTGGGAAGCAGGTTCTTTTCAGATATCCAGGCGCCTCTTGGCAGACTGCCTCTGATGGCAGTAGGAGGAGTAAATGTGGAAAATCTGGAAGAATTTTTTAATGCAGGAGCATCATTTGCGGGAATCGCTTCCGGTATTTTTAACCGTCAGGATATCATTGAGCAGAGAGAAGAACACTTAAGAACATCAATCAGGGAAGCAGAAAAGAAAATCAGGCAGTTAAGGGAAGCACAGGAGGAATGAAATGAGTGCAATTATATTTGATGAATCGTTTATTTTAAGATTCGACACCCATTTAACGAATACAGAGGTATTATCGGCTATGGCCGATAATCTCTGCAAAAGGGGAATTGTAAAAGAAACATATAAAAAGGCAATTTTAGACCGGGAACAGGAGTTTCCAACAGGGCTTAATACAGGGGGAATTAACGTGGCAATTCCTCATGCAGATATCAGCCATGTAAATAAAGCGGCAATCTGCGTCGGTATTTTAAAGGAGCCCGCAGCCTTTCATGCAATGGATGAGCCGGATTATGATGTTCCGGTAAAGCTGGTTATTATGCTGGCTCTTACAGAAGCTCACGGACATATTGAAATGCTTCAGAAGATCGTTGGCCTGATTCAGGATCAGGCAGCAGTAAAAGAGATTACAGAAACAGATGATTCAGAAAAAGCAGGAGAGTTGATCAGCAGATTTTTATTAGAGGAAAAGGAGAATTAAGAGATGAAGAGAATATTAGTGGCATGTGGAAATGGGATCGCAACATCAACCGTAGTAGCAACAAAGATCCGTGAGAAATGTGAGGAAAACGGCATTGCTGTTACAGTCACACAGTGTAAGCTTTTAGAGGTAAATGCCAAGGCAGATAATTTTGACCTTTTAGTAACAACAGGAAAGTTCACAGGAGGAAATGTAAATATTCCCGTTGTAGGCGCTATTTCTTTATTAACGGGAATCGGAGAAGAGGAAACTCTGGATCAAATTCTTGACTATGTTCGATAAAAAACATACTGGGGAGTATTACAGATAGAAAAAGAGGAATGCAGTTATGCAGATTATTTACAATATATTTAATGTGATTCTGGATGCAGGGGCGGTTGTAATGCTGCCGATTATCATCACAATCGTAGGACTGATTTTTCAGGTAAAATTATCAAAAGCGTTCCGTTCTGGTTTGACAATCGGAATTGGTTTTGCAGGCATCAATCTGGTTATCAATATGCTAAAAAGCAATCTGGGTCCTGCTGCTCAGGCAATGGTAGAAAATTTCGGCATTAAGCTGGATATCCTGGATGTGGGATGGGGAGCGATCGCGGCAGTTACATGGTCTTCTCCGATTATTGCAATTTTAATTTTCTGTATTCTGGCTACCAATATCATTATGCTGGCATTAAAGGCTACAGATACGTTGGATGTAGATATCTGGAACTACCACCACATGGCGATTGTGGGAATCATGGTTTATTTTGTGACAAAAAATGTGGCTTTGGGAATTGCTGCTACCGTTGTAATGGCTATCGTCACATTTAAAATGTCCGACTGGACTGCACCTTTAGTAGAAGAATATTTCGGGATTCCCGGAGTGTCCCTTCCAACTATGTCTGCATTGTCATCCATCGTAATTGCAGCACCGTTAAACTGGATTTTAGACCGGATTCCCGGAATCAATAAAATTGATTTTGAGATTAAGGACGCCCAGAAATACCTTGGCTTTTTCGGTGAGCCAACCATGATGGGCCTGATTTTAGGCTGTATCATCGGTGTACTTGCAAAATATAATCTTGCCTCCATCCTTTCTCTGGGCGTAAATATGGCGGCTGTTATGGTTCTCATTCCAAAGATGACTTCTCTGTTTATGGAAGGACTTATGCCGATTTCAGCGGCAGCCAAAAACTTTACGCAGAAGAAATTTAAGGGAAGAAAGTTCCTCATTGGTCTGGATGCTGCTGTTGTAGTAGGAAATCCGGATGTAATTACAACTTCCTTAATCGTGATTCCGATGACTATTTTAATGGCAGCCGTTCTTCCGGGCAACCGTGTTCTTCCTTTTGCGGATCTGGCTGTGGTGACATTCCGTGTAGCCCTTGTTGTAGCTGTCACAAGAGGAAATCTTTTCAAAAATATCATTATGGGCCTTGTCTGTACGGGAGCTATCCTGCTTGCAGGAACAGCAACTGCACCGGTTTTAACTGAGCTGGCTCTCAGCGTGGGACTTGATCTTGGAGAAGGACTGATTACGTCCTTTGCTGCAACCAGCCTGACTGTAAGCTTTCTTGTCTACAAAGCATTTATCAGCAATTTGTATATCAGTGTTCCTCTTCTTGTGCTTGTTGTGGGAGGTACCTGGATGGTTATGAGCCGTATCAATAAAAAGAAAGCAGAGATGGCAGCACAGGGAGAACAGGCCTGAATATCACAATAAAAACAGGGAGGAAATAAGTAATGCAGAGAGCCATTGACCGATTAGAGCCATTTCAGCGGGCCATATCAAAAGCACATTTAGCAGCAGCCGGTGTTTCTGTTGATGCGCTGGAAAAAAAACCGCTGATTGCCATTGCAAACAGCTGGAATGAGATCTGTCCGGGACATGAACCATTAAAGAAGCTGGCAGAAGAGGTAAAAAAAGGGATTTTAGAGGCTGGGGGAGAGCCTGTAGAATTTAATACAATTGCGATGTGCGACGGGATTGCGCAGGGACATTCAGGGATGCGTTACTGTCTGCCCCACAGAGAGATTGTTACAGATTCCATTGAAGCAATGGTAGTAGGAGAAGGAGTGTTTGACGGTGTTGTTTACATGGCGTCCTGTGACAAAATCATACCAGCCATGCTGAATGCAGCGGCACGTATTGATCTTCCGTCCGTGATCGTTACCGCAGGCCCCTGTTTTGCTCAAATAAAACCCAATGAGTCAAAGGAATTAAGACAGCGCTTCTTAAGGGGAGAGATTACGGAACGCCAGCTCATCGAGGGAACGCTGAAATATTATACAGGGCCGGGAGTCTGCCCATTCCTGGGAACTGCCAATACAATGGGGGCTCTGTGTGAATCTCTGGGAATGATGCTTCCCGGAAGCAGCCTGATTCCATCCAGTACCAGCATGAGAAGATTTTCAGCCAGAGAATCAGGAAGTACGGTTATGAAGCTGGTAGAACAGCAGATACGTCCTTCACAGATTATAACAAAAGAAGCTCTGGAAAACACCGTGACGCTTTTAAGCGCAATCGGCGGATCCTTAAATGCCATGATTCATCTTCCGGCTCTGGCAGCAGAACTGGGGCTGGAGCTGGATTGGGATGATATAGCAAAGATCACTTCCAAAACACCGGTGCTTTGCGGAATCGTCCCAAATGGGAATCTGACAGCTGTAGATCTTCACTATGCAGGAGGAATACCAGCTGTTATGAAGGAACTGCGGGACAAACTTCACGGGGAGTGCCTGAATGTGTGCGGCCTGTCCTTAGGAGAGATTCTGGAGCAGACCAAGGACGGAGACAGAACCGTGATCCATACGGCCGGAGAACCCTTGGAAAAGGCAAATGGAATCCAGGTTTTATATGGAAATCTGGCGCCTCAGGGAGCTTTGGTAAAAACATCGGCTGTGCCTGAAAATGTAAGGGTATTTGAAGGCACTGCGAAGGTCTTTGATGGAGAGGATGCCTGTTATGCTGCATTCAGAGATCATGCTATCCATGAGGGAGATGCGGTGATCGTGCGTTATGAGGGCCCCAAGGGAGGCCCTGGAATGAAGGAACTGCATCGAATTACGGAGATTATAAAGGGAATCCCCCGGACAGCTGTGATCACGGACGGACGTTTTTCCGGAGCGAGCGGAGGCTTAAGCATCGGCTATCTCTGTCCGGAGGCAGAGGAAGGAGGTCCAATCGCTCTTGTAAAGAATGGTGACAGGATTCAGGTGGATTTATATAAGGGAATGATTCATTTGGATGTTTCTGACGAAGAGCTGATTTCGCGCCGCAATGCATGGGAGCATGGCGAAAAGAAAAAAGAAAAGGGCCTTCTTGGAAGATATGCAGCAATGGTGGGAAATGCAAGGCAGGGAGCCACATTTCATATTTAAAAACTAGCTGTTTCGAGCAGAGACTTATAAAAAATGCCGCAGCCTGTAAGCGATTCCGATGGGAATCCTACAGGCTGCGGCTCTTTTGTATCTCACCTTTCCCCTCTGCCATCCCCGTGGCCCCGCAGGGCCTGTATGTGTGATGGAGTGTAATGCAATCAGGGAATTTCATACTTTGTTTTGTGATTTCTCTGCCGGGTAACGCAGCAGGGGAATGGTTTTTCTTCTGTTTCATCCGTTCATAAGGTTAATGCACAGGCAGCCTGTTTTATTGCAAAAAAAATTTGCCTCTTATTGCCAGTCCTATGTTTCTGTGCTAATATATAGGTTGCTTTATTGCAGGAAAAGAGGAATAAAAACGTGATGCAGTATTTAATTGTCTGCCCCCTGGTATTTTTAGCAGGTCTGGTAGACTCCATTGCAGGGGGAGGCGGACTGATCTCCCTGCCCGGCTATATGATCGCAGGGGTGCCGGCCCACATGGCTCTGGGAACGAATAAGATGAGCTCTACCATTGGTACTCTGGTTTCCACAGCCCGTCTTTTAAAGCACGGATATCTGAAAGGAAAGATTGCTGTTGCCGCTGTTTCGGCTGTGTTTGCCATGACAGGCTCTGTGCTGGGAGCGCAGATTGCCCTCCGGGTACCGGATTCGGTGATCCGGAGCATGATGATCGTGATCCTTCCCATTGTAGCCTACTATGTGCTTCGCAATAAAAATATGGGAGACAGTGAACGGACGGGAACCATTTCCAAAAGGCGCGTCTGTGTGATCTCACTGGCAGCCTCCTTTGTGATCGGAACCTATGACGGCTTTTACGGCCCAGGTACGGGAACCTTTCTGATCCTGGTGCTTACGGGAGCAGCCCGGATGGATATGCGCACAGCCGCAGCCCAGACCAAGGTGATCAATCTGTCGTCCAATATCTCCGCACTTGTCACATTTATCCTTACGGGAAATGTGTATTATACATTGGGAGCAGCCGCTTCTGTCTGTTCGGTAGCAGGCCATTATCTGGGAGCAGGACTGGTGGTCCATGACGGCCAGAAGATTGTCCGCCCCATGGTACTTGTTGTGTTAGGAATTTTGTTCCTTAAGATCATTGCCGGAGCATAAAGAGGAAGGCCGGAAAACTGTAACTGAAAACCTTATTTGAATCAGGAGAAATGCTTATGAAATGGAAGAAATTTACACTTACAACTACCACAGAGGCCGTAGATCTGGTCAGCAGTATGTTTGATGACATCGGGATCGAAGGAATTGAGATCGAGGATAATATTCCGCTTACAGAAAAAGAGACAAAGGGAATGTTCATCGATATCCTTCCGGAGCTTCCGCCGGACGAGGGCATTGCCAAAGTAAGCTTCTATCTGGATGATGATGCGGATGTGGCGGAAATGCTGAAAAAGGTCAATGAGGGACTGGACGAGCTGGCTTTATTTACCGATCTGGGAGCACGCACCATTGAGGCTTCTGAAACAGAGGACAAGGACTGGATCAATAACTGGAAGCAGTATTTTAAGCCCTTTACCGTAGACCATATCCTGATCAAACCCACCTGGGAGCCTATCCCTGAGGAGCATAAAGACAAGCTTCTGGTTCAGATCGATCCCGGCACAGCCTTCGGCACGGGGATGCACGAAACCACCCAGCTTTGTATCCGCCAGCTGGAAAAGCACGTTCACGGACAGGCTGAGATTCTGGACGTGGGAACAGGCAGCGGCATTTTAGGCATTACAGCCTTAAAGCTGGGAGCAAAGGAGGTCTGGGGAACAGATCTGGATGAAAATGCCATTACGGCAGTGGGAGAGAATCTGGAGGCTAACTCCATTTCCAGCGACAGCTTCCATGTGCTTCAGGGAAATATCATTGACGATCAGGCGGTAAAGGACTGGGCCGGATATGAGAAATACGATATCGTGGTTGCAAATATCCTTGCAGATGTAATTATTCTCCTTGTAGATGAGATTCCGGCTCATCTGAAAAAAGGCGGATATTTTATCACCTCAGGAATTATCAATATGAAGGAAGAGGCAGTAAAGGCGGCCTTTGAGGCAAATCAGGAGCTGGAAGTAACCGAGATCACATATCAGGGCGAGTGGGTGTCTGTCACAGCCAGAAAGAAGTAAGAGATGCATCATTTTTTTGCCGATCCGACCCAGGTGGCAGAGGATACCATCTTCATTACCGGGCCGGATGTAAACCATATGAAACATGTGCTCCGCATGAAGCCGGGGGAAGAAGTTTTGATCAGCGACGGCACAGGCCGCGACTATACCTGTGAGGTAGAGGCCTTTGAGCCGGACCGGGCTGTGGTGAGAATCCATTCTGTCTGTGACAGCCGGATGGAGCTTCCTGCCGAGATTTGGCTCTTTCAGGGCCTTCCAAAAGCAGATAAGATGGAACTTATCATCCAGAAGGCAGTGGAGCTGGGAGCTTCTGCCGTGGTTCCTGTTGCCACGAAAAATGCGGTGGTGCGGCTGGATGAAAAGAAGGCGCAGGCCAAGAAAAAGCGCTGGCAGGCCATTGCGGAAAGTGCAGCCAAGCAGTCAAAGCGCAGCCGGATCCCCCAGGTGGAGCTGGTGATGACCTTAAAAGAGGCATTTTCCTTTGTTCATGACAGGGAATTTGGCCTGTGCCTGATCCCATATGAGCAGGAAAAGGGGATGGACGCCATGAAGCAGGCTTTGGAGAAGATAGCTCCCGGCCAGAAAATTGCAGTATTTATCGGTCCGGAGGGGGGATTTGACGAAGGGGAGATCCGTCAGGCTCTTGAAATGGGCGTCTGTCCGGTGAGCCTTGGAAGCAGGATTTTGAGGACAGAGACAGCAGGGCTTGCCATTCTTTCGGTGCTTATGATGAAGCTGGAAGGGGCATTTTGAGAAAGGATCAGCAGTATGGAAGTATATTTTGACAATTCAGCCACCACCAGGGTTTTAGATGAAGTAAAGGACCTGACGGTGAAGCTTATGACAGAGGATTACGGAAATCCATCTGCCCGCCACAGAAAGGGAATGGAGGCAGAGCAGTATGTAAAAAATGCCGCTTCCCAGATCGCAAAGACCCTGAAGGTAAAGGAAAAGGAAATCCTTTTTACCTCCGGCGGTACGGAGTCCAACAATATGGCTCTGATCGGCACAGCCCTTGCCAACCAGAGGGCGGGAAAACACATCATCAGTACACGGATCGAGCATGCTTCCGTGTATCAGCCCCTGGCATTTTTAGAATCTCTTGGCTTTGAGGTGACTTATCTTTCCGTGGACAGTGAGGGACACATTTCCTTAGAGGAACTGGAGCAGTCCATCCGTCCCGATACGATTCTTGTATCTGTGATGTATGTAAACAATGAAATCGGGGCTATTGAGCCCGTAGAAGAGATCGCATCTCTGGTACACGGAAAGGGAAAAAACATTATTTTCCATGTGGACGCTATCCAGGCTTATGGTAAAATAGTAATCCGGCCCAAGAAGCAGGGAATTGACCTTTTAAGCGTCAGCGGCCACAAGATCCACGGGCCAAAGGGCGTAGGTTTTCTCTATATAGATGAAAAGGTAAAGATTAAGCCCCTTCTTTACGGCGGCGGCCAGCAGAGGGATCTGCGCTCCGGCACGGAAAATGTTCCGGGTATTGCGGGTCTGGGGCTTGCCGCTCAGGAGATGTACCGGGATCATGAGGCTAAAATTGGGAAAATCACCGGTTTAAAGGATTATTTCATTGACCGTGCGTTGGAGCTTGAGGATGTAACCGTAAACAGCCAGAAGGGCGGTTTAAGCGCTCCCCAGATCGTCAGCCTAAGCTTTAAGGGCGTCCGCAGTGAGGTGCTTCTCCACGCCCTGGAGGATAAGGAAATCTATGTATCCTCAGGCTCTGCCTGCTCCTCCAATCACCCCGCTATCAGCGGCACCTTAAAGGCTGTGGGAGTAAAAAAGGAGCTTTTGGATTCTACCCTCCGGTTCAGCTTCGGCCTTTTTAACACAAAGGAAGAGATCGACTATTGCATGGATGTATTAAAGGAGCTGCTTCCGGTTTTGAGACGCTATTACAGAGCGTAGCTGTCAGTTTGTTCGTTGTTTAGAAAGAGGTATATATGCAGTATCAGTCATTTTTAATTAAATATGCGGAGATCGGCACCAAGGGCAAGAACCGCTTTATGTTTGAAGACGCCCTGATCAAGCAGATCCGTTTCGCCCTCCGGGAGGTAGACGGAAGCTTTGAGGTGACAAAGGAATCAGGACGCATCTATGTAACCGCTGAGGGCGATTATGACTATGATGACACCATTGAGGCCTTAAAGCGGGTATTCGGTATCGCAGATATCTGCCCCATGGTGCAGATTGACGACAGGGATTATGAGAACCTGAAAAAACATGTGGTAGAGTATATGGATAAGGTCTACCCTGATAAGAACCTTACCTTTAAGGTGGTGGCAAGAAGAGGCGACAAGCGTTATCCTGTGTCCTCCGACCAGATTAACCGTGATATGGGAGAGGCCATTCTTGAGGCGTTTCCTCAGATGCGCGTGGACGTGCACAACCCGGATGTGCTCCTGAGAGTGGAGATCCGCCAGAAGGTAAATATCTTTTCCCTGATGATCCCGGGGCCGGGTGGTATGCCTGTCGGCACCAACGGAAAGGCCATGCTTCTTCTTTCTGGCGGCATCGACAGCCCGGTGGCAGGCTATATGATCGCAAAGAGAGGCGTAAAGATCGATGCGGTTTATTTCCATGCACCGCCTTACACCAGCGACCGTGCAAAGCAGAAGGTAGTAGATCTGGCCAAGCTGGTAGCCCGCTATTCAGGCCCCATGGATCTTCATGTGGTGAATTTTACGGATATTCAGCTGTATATTTATGAGAAATGCCCCCATGAGGAGCTTACCATCATCATGCGCCGCTATATGATGCGGATTGCTCAGGCTATTGCGGAAAAGAACGGAGCCATCGGCCTGATCACGGGAGAGAGCATCGGGCAGGTAGCTTCTCAGACCCTACAGTCACTGGCAGCTACCAATGAGGTCTGCACTATGCCCGTATACCGTCCGGTGATCGGCTTTGACAAGCAGGAGATCGTGGACGTGTCAGAAAAGATCGGAACATATGAAACATCCATCCAGCCCTTTGAGGACTGCTGCACCATCTTTGTGGCAAAGCATCCGGTGACAAAGCCAAATATCAACGTGATCCGCAATTCCGAGCGCCATCTGGAGGAGAAGATAGACGAGCTTGTAAAAACAGCGCTGGAGACAACAGAGGTAATCCGCTGTCAGTAAAAAAGGACGAAAAAACGCCGCCTGCCAAAGCAGACGGCGTATCCTGTTAAAAGCGCTGTTTCATCAGTCGATGATGTAGGGAGCCAGTGTAGATAAGATGTCCTCAACACTATTTTCAGCGTGGATATTTAAGTCGATGGGCTTGGAAAGATCCAGGCTGAAGATGCCCATGATGGACTTTGCATCGATCACATATCTTCCGGATACAAGATCAAAGTCAACATCAAATTTTGCCAGGTCATTTACAAAGGATTTGACCTTGTCAATGGAATTTAAGGAAATACGAACAGTTTTCATATTGAAGAACCCTCCTTGCGGTATGTATAATCTGATTTTATACTAAAGGAGAGACTCATAAAAGTCAATAGTGAGTTTGTATGAAAAAAACCGGAACAAACTGTAAAAAGTTTAAACGGCAGGAAAGGAGATTAAGTTATGCCGAAAGCGGCGTTTCACAATTTGGGCTGCAAGGTAAATGCCTATGAGACAGAGGCCATGCAGCAGCAGCTGGCACAGAGGGGCTATGAAATTGTCCCCTTTGATGAGAAGGCAGATGTATATATTATCAATACCTGCTCTGTCACCAATATCGCGGACCGGAAATCACGCCAGATGCTCCACCGGGCAAAAAAGCTCAATCCTCAGGCACTTGTGGTGGCAGCGGGATGTTATGTCCAGGTGGCCTCAGAGGAGCTTAAAAAGGATGCCAGTGTGGATCTGATCATTGGAAACAACAGAAAAGCAGAGCTGGCAGATATTCTGGATGCCCGTCTGGCAGAAAAAAATGAGGAAAACAGGGTGTATGTGCTGGATATTGCCCATACCCACGAGTATGAGCGCCTTCATCTGGATCGTCTGGGAGGCCATACCAGGGCTTTTATCAAGGTACAGGACGGCTGCAACCAGTTCTGCAGCTACTGCATCATCCCCTACGCCAGAGGAAGAGTCCGCAGCCGCAGCCATGAGGATGTGGCAGAGGAGGTAAAAGGACTGGTAGCAGGAGGGTATAAGGAAGTGGTCCTCACGGGAATCCACTTAAGTTCCTACGGCATTGAGCGCATGGAGGAAAATCCGGTGAGCCATGGCGACTGGAACCACAGGGAGCTGCTGGCGCTGATAAAGGAAGTTCACGCCATCGAGGGGCTGGAGCGCATCCGTCTGGGATCTTTGGAGCCAAGGATCATTACCAGAGAATTTGCAGAGGAGCTGGCAAAGCTTCCCAAGTTCTGCCCTCATTTCCATCTGTCTCTCCAGAGCGGCTGTGATGAGACCTTAAAACGCATGAACCGCCATTATACCACAGAGGATTATGAGGCCAGATGCCGTCTGTTAAGAGAGGTCTTTGACCATCCGGCCATTACAACCGATGTAATCGTGGGCTTTCCGGGGGAAACGGAGGAAGAATTTGCTCTCACAAAAGAGTATCTGGAACGGATCCATTTCTATGAGATGCATATTTTCAAATATTCCAGAAGAGAGGGTACAAAGGCAGCTGTGATGAAGGATCAGATCCCTGAATCTGTGAAGGCAGAGCGCAGCGACGTGCTCCTTTCTCTGGAAACGAAGATGTCTGAGGAATACAGAAAGCATTACGGGGATTCTGTACTTTCCGTACTGTTTGAGGAGATTACAGTCATAGACGGAAAGGAATATCTGACCGGCTATACGCCTCAGTATGTGAGGGCTGCCCTGCCTGTAACGGACAGGGAAATCTGCAGCCGCATGGCAGGAAATATCTTTGAAGTACAGGCGGAAGGCTTTGTAACAGATGAGGTTCTGCGGGTAAAATTGCAGGAAATAACTGTATAAATTAAACAAAAAACAGGGCAAATCAAAAATACTCTATTGCCGAATGGGGAAATATAGGGTAGAATATAGAAGAATACTTAAAGGACGTGATAATATGGGCAATATAAGAGAAACACAATATTTTCAGGCTGTTCAGGACAAAAAGATGGAAGTGAGCGATGTGCTGGAGCAGGTGTATATTGCCTTGACGGAAAAGGGCTATAACCCTGTAAATCAAATCGTGGGTTATATTATGTCCGGAGATCCCACTTATATCACCAGTCATAAGGGCGCCAGAAGCCTGATCATGAAGGTGGAAAGAGATGAGATCCTGGAAGAGCTGATGGCTGTTTACATTGATGCCCGTCTGAAATAACAGTGCCGGTCAGACTGTGGCTGCAGGCGGATACAGGCAGCACTTTGCTGCTTCGGATAAAATACCGTCAGGAGACTGGGAACGGTCTCTTTGTTTGATGACGGTACAGTATAATACAGGAATATGAAACGGTCATTTTCCTGCTGCAACGTCCATTGAGGTCTTCTAAAATGGGGAGCCTGATGGACGTTGTATTGTATATGGAAATAAAGCAGAGGAGGACGCTTTTTAAGTCCGCTCCTGCTTAAAAATGGCGGCTGCCAAAGCCGGAATCCGGCAGCTGCCGTATAGATGTGGAGGAATTGAATATGAGAATCATGGGTCTTGATTACGGCTCTAAGACTGTGGGAGTAGCAGTCTGCGATCCTTTAGGTATCACAGCCCAGACCGTGGAAACGATCACCCGCAAGGATGAGAATAAGCTGCGCCAGACCCTGGCCAGAATTGAAGCTCTGGCTTTAGAGTACGGGGTAGAACGGATCGTTCTTGGTTATCCTAAGAATATGAACAATACGCTGGGAGACCGGGCTAAAAAATCCGAGGAATTAAAAGAAGCCTTAGAGCGCAGGACAGGCCTTCCTGTGGTGCTTTGGGATGAACGTCTTACCACAGTGGCTGCAGAGCGCGTGCTGATGGAAAGCGGCGTGCGCAGAGAGCACAGAAAGGAATCTGTGGATCAGATCGCAGCTGCCATGATCTTACAGGGATATTTAGACCGCATGGCGATGGAACAGAAAAAGGAAGAAACAGCCGGTGATATGCCGGAGAGCGGAGAATAAGATGGAAGAAAGAACAGACTGCATTACCATGGTGACAGAGGATGGAGACGAGGTGGTGTTTTCCGTACTGGAGGAGACCAGGATCCATGGGAAGGATTACCTTCTTGTCACAGACGCCCCTGAGGATGAGGATGGAGAATGTTATATTTTAAAGGATGTATCCGGAGAACAGGAGCCGGATGCGGTTTATGAGTTTGTGGAAGACGACAGAGAACTTGACAGTGTAATGGGGATTTTTGAAGCCCTTTTGTCTGATGCAGATGTGGAAATTGAAAAGTAAAAATAAGGAAGAAAGATTGGAGGAATCAGTTTGAGTTTAGAAGAAAAAGAAAATGGAATCGAGCAGGAAAATAATACGCCTGAACCAGCAGGGCATACAGGAGAAGCCGGTTCAGAAAACAGTGCGCCGGTAAAAAGACGCCCTCAGAACCGCCGGCCGGTTCAGAGAAGAACGGCGAGACCGAAAAATACATCTGAAGAAGGAAGGAAGGCTGAGGGAGCGGAAAGTACGGTACAGACAGAAGGCGCACCGGAGGCCGCAGAAAAGAAGGAACAGAACAGACGGGCTCCCAGACGCCGCACTCCGGCTCCCAGACAGGGACAGGGTACCGGCAGAAGACAGGTTCCGGCTCCTTTAAGAAATACAGATGAGACAGCGGCAGCTCTTCCTGCAAAGCGCAGCACACGGGGAACAAAAAAGGACGGAAAAGGCAAGTTAAAGGTGATCCCCTTAGGCGGCTTAGAGCAGATCGGCATGAATATTACAGCCTTTGAATATGAGGATTCTATTATCGTAGTAGACTGCGGACTTGCCTTCCCGGGGGATGATATGCTGGGAATCGATCTGGTAATCCCGGATGTGACCTATTTAAAACAGAATATTGACCGTGTAAAGGGCTTTGTGATCACCCATGGACATGAGGACCATATCGGTGCTCTTCCTTATATTTTACAGCAGGTAAACGTGCCGGTTTACGGAACCAAGCTGACCATTGCGCTCATTGAACACAAGTTAAAAGAGCACAATCTGTTAAAGACCACCAGGCGCCGTGTGATGAAGCATGGCCAGTCTGTGAATCTGGGCTGCTTCCGGGTGGAATTTATAAAGACAAACCACAGTATTCAGGATGCGTCTGCTCTGGCGATTTTCTCACCGGTCGGCATTGTGCTCCACACCGGCGACTTTAAGATTGATTATACGCCTGTATTTGGCGATCCCATTGACCTGCAGCGCTTTGCAGAGCTGGGAAAGAAGGGCGTCCTTGCCATGATGGCAGACAGTACCAATGCCACCCGTCCCGGCTTTACCATGTCCGAGCGCAGCGTGGGAAAGACCTTTGATGCGATTTTCGCAGAGCATACGAATCACCGCATTATCGTGGCTACCTTTGCTTCCAATGTAGACCGTGTGCAGCAGGTAGTAAATACGGCTTATAAATATGGCAGAAAGGTAGTAGTGGAAGGCCGCAGCATGGTAACGATCATTGATATTGCCAGTGAGCTGGGATATATCAATATTCCCGACGGAACGCTCATTGACATTGACCAGCTGAAAAACTATCCGCCTGAGTCCACCGTGCTGATCACCACAGGAAGCCAGGGCGAGTCCATGGCCGCTCTGTCCCGCATGGCAGCCAGCATCCATAAGAAGGTGTCCATTATGCCGGGAGATGTGGTTGTATTAAGTTCCAGCCCTATTCCGGGAAATGAAAAAGCAGTGGCAAATGTGATCAATGAGCTTTCCACCAAGGGAGCCAAGGTGATCTGTCAGGATACTCATGTATCCGGCCATGCATGCCAGGAGGATTTAAAGCTGATCTACTCTCTGGTACATCCCAAGTTTGCCATTCCCGTACACGGCGAGTTCCGTCACAGGGTTGCGCAGAAGGAACTGGCAGAGTATATGGGCGTTGCCAAGGATAACGCGATCCTGGTTAATTCAGGCGATGTAGTGGCTCTGGATGAGGACAGCTGTCAGGTGATCGACCATGTGACAGCAGGCGGTATTCTGGTAGACGGTCTGGGTGTAGGCGATGTGGGAAATATTGTCCTGCGTGACCGTCAGAATCTGGCTCAGAATGGTATTATCGTGGTAGTGCTTACGCTGGAGAAACATTCCAACCAGCTGCTTTCGGGGCCGGATATCGTATCCAGAGGCTTTGTCTATGTACGGGAGTCTGAGGATCTTTTAGAGGAGGCCCACAATATCGTGGCGAGCGCAGTAGAGGACTGCTTAGACCGCCATGTAAGCGACTGGGGCAAGATCAAGAATATCATCAAGGACAGCTTAAGCGAGTTTTTATGGAAGCGCATGAAGCGCAATCCCATGATTCTTCCGATTATTATGGAAGTATAGCCTTTGATATACAGCAGGAGGAGTGACAGGCCATGAGCAGACGGACAAGGGAGATCAATCGAATAACCACAGCCATTATCACCATTTCCATTAGGCTTATGGTGCTGGCTCTTCTTATCCTGCTTTTATACGAGGCCGTAGTCCGGGGATTTGCCTTTGGCCATGAGATTTTTTATGCAGAAGCGGCAGAGGTGGCTCCGGGGAGAGAAATCACGGTCGAGATAAAAGAGGGAGAGACAGCAAAAGAGGCCGCGGGAGAACTAAAGAAAAAGGGACTGATCACGAATGATTTCGCATTCTGGTTTCAGAGTATTTTCTATGATTACCAGGACATTTATCCCGGGATCTATACGCTTAACACCTCCATGACTTCCAAGGAGATTTTAAGAGAGCTGAATGTAAAACCTGAGGAGGAAAGCGAAGCGTCCCCCGAAGCCCGCACGGTGAGCGGGGAGGCGGATCTCTCAAAAGATGCAGATTCCTCAGAGAACAGGAAGACCAGAGCGGTTCAGGCAGAGCTGGACGGAGAGGATATCTATATGGAGGAAGAGGAATCCGGCGGCTGGATCGAAGAGGTAGAGGAATAAGACATGGTTGTAAATGACAGAATCACAGACTATATCCAGTCCCTGGAAACCAGTCAGGGACCGGTTTTGGATGAAATAGAAAAAGAGGCTCTGGATCAGTTTGTGCCTATCATCAGAAAGGAGACGGCAGCTTTTTTAAGAACCATGACGGCAGCCCTTAAGCCGTCGGCCATACTGGAGATCGGCACGGCCGTCGGGTATTCTGCTTTGCAGATGTGCCGGGTGATGCCGGAGCACTGCCGCATTACTACCATTGAAAAGTATGAGAAACGCCTTCCCATCGCCAGAGAGAATTTTCATCGGGCAGGAGAAAGCGGACGGATCACACTTTTAGAGGGCGATGCAGACGTGCATCTGAAGGAGCTGGCAAAAAAAGGCTGTCAGTTTGATCTTGTGTTTATGGATGCAGCCAAGGGGCAGTATCTAAACTGGCTTCCCATGGTGCTTGATCTTATGCCCAAAGGCGCGGTGCTCATTTCCGACAATGTGCTTCAGGACGGCGATATCATCCAGTCACGGTTTGCCGTGGAGCGCAGAAACCGCACCATCCACAGCCGCATGAGAGAGTACCTGTATGAGTTAAAGCACACAGAGGAACTGGAAACCTCCGTGATTCCCATTGGAGACGGAGTGACAGTCAGTACAAAGGTTAGATAGGAGAACGATATGAGAGAAACAGAGCTGCTGATACCGGCAGGCAGTCTGGACGTATTAAAGACTGCTGTGGTTTACGGAGCAGATGCCGTATACATCGGCGGAGAGGTCTTTGGCCTCAGAGCTAAAGCGCACAATTTTTCCAAAGAAGAAATGAAAGAGGGAATTGCCTTTGCCCATGAGCGCGGGGTCAAAGTCTATGTGACTGCCAATATTCTGGCGCACAATGACGATCTGCCGGGGGTAGAGGCTTATTTTGAAGAATTAAAAGAAGTGGGGCCGGATGCCCTGATCATTTCAGATCCCGGCATCTTTGCCATTGCAAAGAGAGTTCTTCCCCAGATGGAGCTCCATGTGAGCACTCAGGCGAATAATACCAATTACGGCACCTATTTATTCTGGCATCAGCTGGGAGCGAAACGGGTAGTTTCTGCAAGAGAGCTGTCCTTAGAGGAGATTAAGGAGATCCGGGCCCATATTCCGGAGGATATGGAGATCGAGAGCTTTATCCACGGAGCTATGTGCATTTCTTATTCCGGAAGATGCCTTTTGAGCAATTTCTTTACCGGACGGGACGCCAACCAGGGGGCCTGCACCCATCCATGCCGTTGGAAATATTCGATCGTAGAGGAGACCAGACCGGGAGAATATATGCCTGTTTATGAAAATGAGCGCGGCACCTATATCTTTAATTCCAGAGATCTGTGCATGATCGAGCATATTCCGGAGCTGATCGATGCGGGAGTTGACAGCTTTAAGATCGAAGGCCGTATGAAGACAGCTCTTTATGTGGCAACGGTGGCAAGAACCTATCGAAAAGCCATTGATGATTATAAAAAGGATCCTGCCCTCTATGAGCAGAATATGGAGTGGTATAAGGAAGAAATTGGAAAATGTACCTACAGAGAGTTTACCACAGGCTTTTATTTTGGAAAGCCGGGAGCAGATGCGCAGATTTACGACAGCAATACCTATGTAAAAAATTACACCTATCTGGGAACGGTAGAGGAGTCCGAAGGCTGCCGGTTCAGAATCGAGCAGAAGAATAAGTTCTCTGTGGGAGAAACCATTGAGATCATGAAGCCCGATGGACGAAACGTACAGGCCCTTGTAAAGAGTATCTGCGATGAAGAGGGCAATGCTCAGGAGAGCGCTCCCCATCCCAAGCAGATCTTGTGGGTGGAGCTGGATGCGCCGGCAGATGTGTATGATATACTGAGAAAGAAAGCGGAGCAGTAAAAGACAGGAGGCGGTAAGTTTGGTGGATGGTATCCTGCTGATCCTGGCAGCATTGTGTGCGGTTTACTTTGTGATCATTGTGATCTATGGGGGAATCGGCACTTCTTTTGCCTTTATATGGCTGTTTTTTGCGGCTCTTTGCGTATTTCTTGTTTATGGAAAATGGTATTACAGCCGTCATATGTTTGACATTCCCAAGTGGGTGCCTGTGAGTATCGTTACCACCTGTGTGATGGGAGTGACCGTCATGGCAATGATATGTACTCTGGTGTTTTTGGGCGTCGCTTCCGAGGAAGAACCCGGACTTGATTATGTGATCGTTCTGGGAGCTAAGGTAAAGGAACATACGGTGAGCAATTCACTGAAAAAACGGCTGGATAAGGCCATTGACTATGCCCAGAAAAATCCGGAAACCTATCTGGTGCTTTCAGGGGGAAAGGGAGCGGATGAACCCATAAGCGAGGCTCAGGCCATGTACAAATATCTGGTCTATAACGGTGTCCGTCCAGAGCAGCTGCTCCTTGAGGATCGGTCTGCCAGTACGGTGGAAAATATTGCCTACAGCAGACTTGTGATCGAAGGCCATCGGGAACGGCTGCGTCTGGAACGGGAGCAGCAGGAGAAAAAACGCAGGGAACCTTACCTTATGGTAGATGACAAGCCTGTGGAAATCGGTGTTCTCACCAGCAATTTCCATGTATTCAGAGCCAGGATGATTGCCCGCAAATGGGGCTTTGAGCATGTTTATGGCATCAGCGCCCAGTCGGATCCTGTGCTTTTTATCCATCTGTGCGTTAGGGAATGTGCGTCGATTATAAAAGACCGGCTTATGGGAAATATGTAGGATAGAATGACTGCTTAAAGGAGGACTGAAATGATTGACAAAAAAATGTTAGACCGCGTAAAAGAGCTTTCACAGTACCGTCTTGTAGATGAAAGACCTGTTGAGGAGATGAACTCATATGGAATGGTGCTGGAGCATAAAAAGAGCGGAGCCAGGATTTTTTTAATGAGCTGTGAGGATGACAATAAAGTATTTTCCATTGGATTCCGCACCCCGCCCCAGGACAGCACAGGACTTCCCCATATTCTGGAACACAGTGTTTTGGAGGGGTCTGAGAAGTTTCCCGTAAAAGATCCCTTTGTAGAGCTGGTAAAGGGTTCTTTAAACACATTTTTAAATGCAATGACCTATCCGGATAAGACGGTTTATCCGGTCGCCAGCTGCAATGACAGGGATTTTCAGAACCTGATGGATGTGTATTTAGACGGCGTGCTCCATCCTTCCATTTACCGTGAACCGAAGATTTTTTTACAGGAGGGCTGGCACTATGAGATGGAGGAGACGGACAGCCCCTTAATCATCAATGGTGTGGTTTACAATGAAATGAAGGGCGCTTTTTCCTCACCGGAAAGCGTGCTGGACCGGTATACAAAGGCGGTTCTCTTTCCGGATACCCCATACCGCCATGAATCCGGCGGCGATCCCGCCTGTATTCCGGATCTGACCTATGAGCAGTTTATTGCCTTCCATAAAAATTACTATCATCCGGCCAACAGCTTTATCTACCTTTATGGAGATATGGATATGGCTGAAAAATTAGAGTGGCTGGACAGAGCGTATTTATCCCAATATGACAGGACAGATTTTACCCTGGATTCCCGGATTCCCATGCAGGAGCCCTTTAAGGAGCCCATTGAGAGGGAAACTACCTACTCTGTAACAGCGGAAGAAGGGACAAAGGGGCGAACCTATCTGTCTTTAAATACCGTAGTGGGAACGGATCTGGATCCGGAGCTTTATGTGGCTTTCCAGATTTTGGAATATGCGCTGATCGATGCTCCGGGAGCACCCTTAAAGCAGGCGCTTATTGACGCCCATATTGGTCAGGATATTCTGGGAGGCTACGACAACGGGATCCTTCAGCCCTGCTTTTCCGTAATCGCCAAAAATGCAGAGCGGGAGCAGAAGGGGGAATTTCTTGCTGTGGTTAAGGGAACCCTGCGCCGTCTGGCAGATCAGGGCATTGACAGAAAGAGCCTTCTTGCAGGCTTAAACTACTACGAATTCCGCTACAGGGAAGCAGATTACGGCTCTGCGCCCAAGGGACTTATGTACGGTCTCTGGTCTATGGACAGCTGGCTTTATGACGGAGATCCTATGCTCCATCTCCAGTATCAGAAGACCTTTGACTTTTTAAAGAAGGCAGTATCCGAAGGATATTTTGAGAATCTGATCCGCGGATATCTTCTGGACAATCCCCATGAGGCTTTTGTGATCGTAAGCCCCTGTACAGATCAGACCGCCAGAGAGGATGAGGCTCTGGCAGAGCGGCTTAAGGCTTACAGGAATTCCCTTTCAGAAGAAGAGAGGAGCGAGATTGTCCGAAAGACAAAGGAATTAAAGGCATATCAGGAGGAGCCGTCCTCTCAGGAGGATCTGGAAAAGATTCCCATGCTCCAGAGATCCGATATTGAGAAAAAGGCAGAAGGCTTTTCTTATGAGGTAAAGGAGGAGAGCGGGATTCCTGTCATCCACAGCCCGTTATTTACCTCTGGGATCGGCTACCTGAAGGTGCTCTTTGACTTTTCTGTCCTGCCGGATGAGGATATTCCCTACGGAGCTCTTTTAAAGTCCGTGCTGGGCTATGTGGATACGGAGCATTACAGCTACAGCGATCTTACCAGCGAGATTTATTTAAACAGCGGCGGCCTGGATTTTTCCGTAGGCGGCAGCCAGAAAATGGGAGAGCCTGGAAACTTTACCGGTACCTTTACAGCCAGCGTAAAGGTGCTCTATGAAAAGCTGGATTTTGCTTTTGAGATGCTGGAAGAGATCCTCCTGCGCTCTAAGCTTACAGACGAAAAACGTCTGGGAGAGATTTTAGATGAGACTATGTCCAGAGCCAGAATGCGTCTGGAGAACAGTTCTCACAGCTCCGCTGCCATGAGAGCTGCTTCCTATTATTCGCCCCTGTCTTCTTTCTATGACCGCACCGGCGGTATTGGCTTTTATCAGTTTTTGGAGAAAATTACAGAGCGCTGCAGCAAGGAAGAGGGATATCGTCTCAAACTGGGGAAAAAGCTTATGGAAGTTGCAAAAACGCTCTTTACTGCTTCCAATATGACCGTAAGCTACACGGCGGATGAAGAGGGCTATGGCAGGCTTCCGGCTGCTCTGGCTGCCTTTAAGGCGGTTCTTCCGGAAGGGAATGGGATCCGTTACCCCTATGAATTTAAGCCAGAGCTTAAAAATGAAGGCTTTCGGACTGCATCGCAGGTCAACTATGTGGCCTGCTGCGGCACCTTCGGAGAGAGTGCTTATACAGGCGCATTAAAGGTATTAAAGGTGATTTTAAATTACGAATATCTCTGGGTAAACCTGCGTGTAAAAGGCGGAGCCTACGGCTGTATGAGCAGCTTTGGGCGAAATGGGGAAACAATGTTAGTATCTTACCGGGATCCCAAGCTGGGCGAGACAAACCGGGTTTATGAGGGAATCCCGGAGTATTTGAGAACCTTTTCCATTGACGACAGAGATATGACAAAATACGTTATCGGCGCCTTCAGTGAGCTGGATGCTCCCTTAAATCCTGCGGCAAAAGGAGCCAGAAACCTGGGAGCATGGCTTTCCGGCGTTACGGACGAGATGATCCAGAGAGAGCGGGATCAGGTTCTGAATGTGACCCAGGAGGATATCCGGGCACTGGCCGGACTGTTAGAGTCTGTGTTAAACACAGGCGCTCTCTGTGCCATTGGAAATGACCAGCAGATTGTGAATGAACAGGAACTCTTTAACGAAATAAAGCATCTTTACCACTAAATGAGCAGGAGCAGAAATGATGGAAGAAAATGTACAGAAGAAATCAGGCTTTGTCACACTGATCGGCCGTCCCAACGTAGGAAAATCTACGCTGATGAATCATCTGATCGGCCAGAAGATCGCCATTACCTCTGATAAGCCCCAGACCACCAGAAACAGGATCCAGACGGTGTATACAGATGAAAGAGGCCAGATCATTTTCCTGGATACTCCGGGAATCCACAAGGCGAAAAACAAGCTGGGCGAATATATGGTAGATGTGGCAGAGCACACCTTAAAGGAAGTGGATGTGATCCTCTGGCTGGTGGAACCCACCACCTTTATCGGGGCCGGGGAACGCCACATTGCAGAGCAGCTTTCCAATGTGAAAACACCGGTGATTCTGGTGATCAACAAAATTGATACCTTAAAAAAGCAGGAAGAAATTTTAACATTTATAGATGCCTACAAGGATGTGTGCAAGTTTGCAGAAATTGTGCCTCTTTCCGCACTGAAGGAAAAAAATACCGATCTTTTGCTGGAGCTTCTTTTTAAATATCTGCCCTGCGGCCCCATGTTTTATGATGAGGACACAGTTACGGATCAGCCCATGCGCCAGATTGCGGCAGAGCTTATCAGAGAAAAAGCGCTTCGCCTTCTGGATGATGAGATTCCCCACGGGATAGCAGTTACTATCGAAAAGATGCGCGAAAGGAAAAACGGCATCATGGACATTGAAGCCAGCATTGTCTGCGAACGCGAGTCCCACAAGGGAATCATTATCGGAAAGGGCGGCTCTATGTTAAAGCGCATCGGCACCAATGCCCGCAGGGAAATTGAAAATATGCTGGAGATGCAGGTCAATCTGCAGCTGTGGGTAAAGGTACGCAAGGAATGGAGAGACAGTGAGCTGTATATGAAAAATTACGGCTATGACAAAAAAGACGTATAAGGGGAGCGAGCAGGGTGAGAGAAGCAGTTAGCCTCACGGGCATGGTGCTTTTGGCTGCATCCTTTGGGGAAGCAGACCGGAGAGTGGTGCTTTTGACCAGAGAACGGGGGAAGATCACAGCCTTTGCTCACGGAGCAAGAAGGCCGGGAAGCGCCCTGATGGCAGTTACCAGACCCTTTGTGTTCGGCACTTTTAACGTCTTTGAGGGCCGCAGCGCCTATACCCTTCAGAGCGCCCAGCCGGTATGCTATTTTGACGAGCTTTCTGCAGATATGGAGGGGGCCTGTTACGGAGCTTATTTTCTGGAAATGGCCTCCTATCTGGCTCAGGAAAACATGGACGGAACCGAACTTTTAACACTGGTTTACCAGACATTAAAGGCCCTTTTAAATCCGTCCCTTCCAAACCGCCTGATCCGGCGGATCTTTGAGCTGAAAGTCATGGTTATAAACGGAGAATACACAGAAAATCCCCAGGGAAAGGTATCCGAGTCCTGTACCTACGCCTGGCAATATGTCATTTATTCCCCTGTAGGAAGCCTCTATACCTTCGTACTAAAACCCGAAGTCCAGGCCGAATTCGAGCACCAGGTAGAAAACGCCAGAACCACCTTCATCCGCCACAACTTCCGTTCTCTGGAAATTCTGGAACTGATGACCAGGTAGAACAGATGGAAATGTTTTGGTTTTACCTATAGAAACAACCTATGGCCATTGGCGACCACAACAAATACTTGCCGATAAGGCTTGAAATTATACGCATCAGAAGATATAATAAGCGGTATATTGCTCCCGCGGATGCAGGAGAAGCCTGGAAGAAAGGAAGAAATATGAAGAAAAGCATAAGAGGAATCCTGCTTCTTGCAGCCTGCACCGTCTTTTTTGCCGGCTGTGCCAGATCCAAAGGGAGCTGGGAAGCCTTTACGGAAAATACCCTTTATGTAGCCGGCGATGGAAGCGTTTCCTGGGCTTCTGTCGAAAGCTTCGGGGAAGGCGATTACAAAGAAGAGGAGTTAAAAGCCTTTGCCGGAGAGAGAATCAGCCAGTTTAACCAGTCTCAGGGCGAAGAGCCAGCCTTTGAAAATGAGAAGGGGGCAGAAAAGCTTCCGGTTGCTCTTGATACAGTGAGTATGAAGGATGGAAGGGCAGTTCTGGTGACGGAATACGATACCCCTTCCCGGCTGGTGGAGTTTTCACAGGACATAGGAGATGAGGGGATGCCCTTTGATTCGATTGATATAGGCAGTCCTGCGTCCCTGGCTTTGAAAGAACAGACTTCTTATCTGGATACAGAGGGAAAAGCGGCAGATCAGCAGGAAATTTTAAAGGAAACAGGTCTTGCGGTTCGTGTTTCGGGCCAGGGGGTCATTTCCGCGGAAAAAAAGATCCGCTATATAAGTGAGGGCTGTACCCTTCGGGATGTTCATACAGTGGAAACCGCGTCTGAGGGAGTAAGCTGCATTATATTGGAGTGATGCCCTGAAAGGGGCTTGCTGACAGTAAGTATATAAAAAGAGAGGACATGGATCATGGAAAAGACAATGGAAAAAATCGTAGCTCTTGCCAAGAACAGAGGTTTTGTATACCCTGGTTCTGAGATCTACGGCGGTCTTGCAAATACCTGGGATTACGGCAATCTGGGTGTTGAGCTTAAAAACAATGTAAAGAAAGCCTGGTGGCAGAAGTTTGTTCAGGAAAGCCCATACAACGTAGGAGTGGACTGTGCGATTCTGATGAATTCCCAGACATGGGTAGCCAGCGGCCATCTGGGCGGATTTTCTGATCCATTGATGGACTGTAAACAGTGTAAGGAGCGTTTCCGCGCAGACAAGCTGATTGAGGATTATAATGATGAGCACGGTATCGAGATCGAAGGCTCTGTAGACGGCTGGTCTCAGGAAGAGATGAAGCAGTATATTGAGGATAAGCACATCTGCTGTCCAAGCTGCGGCGCTCACGATTTTACAGATATCCGTCAGTTCAACCTGATGTTTAAGACCTTCCAGGGCGTAACTGAGGATGCTAAGAATACCGTATACTTAAGACCCGAGACTGCACAGGGTATTTTCGTAAACTTTAAGAATGTTCAGAGAACCTCCAGAAAGAAAGTTCCCTTCGGTATCGGACAGGTTGGAAAGTCCTTCAGAAATGAGATCACTCCCGGAAACTTTACCTTCCGTACCAGAGAGTTTGAGCAGATGGAGCTTGAATTTTTCTGCAAGCCGGGCACCGATCTGGAGTGGTTTGCATACTGGAAGCAGTTCTGTATTGACTGGCTTCAGACCCTTGGCATCAAGCCGGAGGAGATGCGTGCAAGAGATCACTCACCGGAGGAACTGTGCTTCTACAGCAAGGCTACCACAGACCTTGAGTTCTTATTCCCCTTTGGCTGGGGTGAGCTGTGGGGTATTGCAGACAGAACCGATTATGACCTGACCCAGCATCAGAATGTATCCGGACAGGATATGGCATACTTTGATGACGAGAGCAAGGAAAAATACATTCCTTATGTAATCGAGCCTTCACTGGGTGCAGACCGTGTTACACTGGCATTCTTATGTGCTGCTTATGATGAGGAAGAGATCGGAGAGGGCGATGTGAGAACTGTTCTTCATTTCCATCCGGCGCTGGCTCCTGTAAAGATTGGTGTTCTGCCTCTTTCCAAGAAGCTTAACGAGGGCGCTGAGAAGGTATTTGCAGAGCTTTCAAAATACTATAACTGTGAGTTTGATGACAGAGGAAATATTGGAAAGCGCTACAGAAGACAGGATGAGATCGGTACTCCGTTCTGTGTAACATATGATTTTGATTCTGAGAACGATCAGGCAGTTACTGTCCGCGACCGCGACACCATGGAGCAGGTACGCGTACCGATTGCTGAGTTGAAGGCTTACTTTGAGGATAAGTTCCGTTTCTAGGGAATATGTAAAATGAAAGAAAACAGCATCTGGGAAACCGTTAAAAGCGGTATTTCCGGGTGCTTTTTTCATATGCCTTTTCCAAGCGGCGCGTAGAAAAGTTTAGAATGATTTTATAAACGCCCCGCCATAAGTATGGTATACTTAAACTATATGTAAATTGCCTGTCTGCGTGCTGCGCCGAGGGCAGTGGAAGGAGGATGAAAAGGTGAAGATAAGGACACGGCTTGCGGTAGCATTTATTATCATAACCGTTTTTCCGATGCTTATGATCTACCTTTCTGTGATCGCCCTCAGCGATTATCAGGAAAAGTCCTTTAAAGAAGCATATGGTCTTACAGAGCAGATTGAACTGTTAAACGGCAATTCCCTTCAGGTATTTAACCGTTTGACCAGACAGTCGCAGAAAGATATCCGAAAGGTGTTGGATGAAAACCCGGATAATTACAAGGATCCGGCATATCTGGATAAAGTGAATGCAAAATTAAATGAACAGTATGCCTATCTGATTGTCCGCCGTGAGGATACGATCATTTATTACGGGGCGAACGGAGAACCGCAGGATGCGTCTCTCTGCGCTCAGCTTCCGGATTTTGATGTGATGAAGGGACGCATGGAAGGTGGGATCTATCTGGACGGCGAGAGTCAGCATCTGATCAAGCAGATGGATTTTCAGTTTTCGGACGGTGCCGAGGGAAGTGTGTTTATTGTTTCCAATGTAGACGATCTGCTTCCTGAAGTAAAGTCCATGTTTCGGGAAATGTTGTTTTTGGGCGTGGCGATTCTGGTGGTAGCGGGGTTTGCCCTTACGGTCTGGGTATACCATTCGATTTTAAGTCCATTAAACAAGCTTCAGGAGGCTACCAAGCAGATCCGGGACGGCAATCTGGAGTTTACCCTGGATGTAGATGCAGATGATGAGATAGGCCAGCTTTGCCAGGATTTTGAAGAAATGCGGATCCGTTTAAAGGAAAATGCAGAGGAAAAGCTTCAGTATGATAAGGAAAGCAAGGAGCTGATCAGTAATATTTCCCATGATCTTAAGACTCCCATTACAGCCATTAAGGGGTATGTAGAAGGGATTCTGGACGGGGTTGCTTCCTCACCTGAGAAGCTGGACAGATATATCCGCACGATTTATAATAAAGCCAATGATATGGACCGACTGATCGATGAGCTGACCTTTTACTCCAAGATTGACACAAATAAGATTCCTTATACCTTTGCAAAGATCAATGTATCCCAGTATTTTAAGGACTGTCTGGAAGAGGTGGGTCTGGATATGGAAGCAAGGGGCATTGAGCTGGGATATTTCAATTATGCGGATGAGGATGTGATGGTCATTGCAGATGCAGAGCAGATGAAGCGTGTGATCAATAACATTATCAGCAATTCCGTCAAATATCTGGACAAGAAAAAAGGGATCATCAATATTAGGATCAAGGATGTGGGAGACTTTATCCAGATTGAGATTGAGGACAATGGAAAAGGCATTGCGGCAAAGGATCTTCCCAACATATTTGACCGTTTTTACCGTACAGATTCCTCACGAAACTCTTCTCAGGGCGGCAGCGGGATCGGACTGTCCATTGTACGCAAGATCATTGAGGATCACGGAGGACGCATCTGGGCCACCAGCAAGGAAGGCATCGGAACGGAGATCCATTTTGTATTAAGAAAATATCAGGAGGTTATGCAGGAATGAGCAAAATACTGATTGTAGAGGATGAAGAAAGCATCGCAGAGCTGGAAAAGGATTATCTGGAGCTGTCCGGCTTTGAGGTTGAGATCGAAAATAACGGAACCGATGGTCTGGACCGTGCTTTAAAGGAAGACTACGATCTCCTGATCCTGGATCTGATGCTTCCGGGAACGGACGGATTTGAGATCTGCCGCAGGGTAAGGGAGATTAAAAATACCCCTATTATTATGGTTTCTGCCAAAAAGGAGGACATTGACAAAATCCGCGGTCTGGGCCTTGGAGCAGATGATTATATTACAAAGCCGTTCAGTCCCAGCGAGATGGTTGCCAGAGTGAAAGCCCACATGGCCCGCTATGAGCGTCTGATCGGAAGCGGCCAGCCCGCCAATGAGATTATTGAAATCCGCGGTTTAAAGATCGACAAAACAGCCCGCAGAGTATGGGTGGCAGGAGAGGAAAAGACCTTTACAACCAAGGAATTTGATCTGTTAACCTTTTTAGCCCAGAATCCCAACCATGTATTTACAAAGGAGGAACTGTTCAGCAAAATCTGGGATATGGAATCCATCGGCGATATTGCCACCGTTACAGTGCATATTAAGAAGATCCGGGAAAAAATTGAATTTAATACAGCCAAGCCTCAGTACATTGAGACCATCTGGGGAGTTGGGTATCGGTTTAAGGTATAGGGAAAATCCTCCGCTTGTGCGGGGGATTTTTCATATGCAGAAAGGAATGGCACATTTTTTTGTTAATAGTTACTATAAAATATTTGTTCGCATATACGAACAATAAATGAATATACGAAAATGACAGAAAATGAAAACGCTTACAGTAAATTTTGCTGTAAAATAACCAAATTTTTTCAAAATTTTGTCGGTAAAGGACTTTACTCCCCCAATCTTTGTGATATAATAAACGAGGTGGACGGATAAGGAGAACCATTGATTCCGTCTGATAGGCGGGCACAGGAAATTTCCCGGTATGTCCGGTTAAAGAGCGGCAGAGTCCTGAGGGAATCTGCCAGAATGAGGAGGAAGAAACTTATGGCTACAAAGTGGGTTTATTTATTCAGCGAAGGCAATGCGACCATGAGAAACCTGTTAGGTGGTAAGGGCGCTAACCTTGCGGAGATGACAAATCTGGGATTACCTGTACCACAGGGATTTACGATTACAACAGAGGCCTGCACCCAGTATTATGAAGATGGCAGAAAGATCAATGACGAGATCATGGGCCAGATCATGGAGCATATTGGAAAGATGGAGGAGATCACCGGCAAGAAGTTCGGCGATAAGGAGAATCCTCTGTTGGTTTCCGTTCGTTCCGGTGCAAGAGCTTCCATGCCGGGTATGATGGATACCATCTTAAACCTGGGTCTGAATGAGGAAGTAGTAGAGGTTCTGGCTGCAAAGTCCGGTAATCCGCGCTGGGCATGGGACTGCTACAGAAGATTCATCCAGATGTTTTCCGACGTTGTTATGGAAGTTGGAAAGAAGTATTTTGAAGAGTTGATCGATAAGATGAAGGCTGAGAAGGGAGTAACCCAGGACGTGGAGCTGACCGCTGAGGATCTTCACGAGCTGGCAAATCAGTTCAAGGCTGAATATAAAGAAAAGATCGGAAAGGATTTCCCAACCGATCCTAAGGAGCAGCTGATGGAGGCCATCAAGGCTGTATTCCGTTCCTGGGATAACCCAAGAGCAAACGTATACCGCCGCGATAATGATATCCCTTATTCCTGGGGTACTGCTGTAAACGTACAGATGATGGCATTCGGAAACATGGGCGAGACTTCTGGTACAGGCGTTGCATTTACCCGTGACCCAGCTACCGGCGAGAAGCACCTGATGGGCGAGTTCTTAATGAATGCTCAGGGTGAGGACGTAGTTGCAGGTGTCCGTACCCCTCAGAAGATTGACCAGTTAAAGGAAGTTATGCCGGAGGTTTATGAGCAGTTCGTAGGCATCTGCCATACTCTGGAGGATCATTACAGAGATATGCAGGATATGGAGTTCACCATTGAGGATAAGAAGCTTTATATGCTGCAGACCAGAAACGGAAAGAGAACAGCTAAGGCTGCTTTAAAGATTGCCTGTGATCTGGTAGATGAGGGCATGATCGATGAGAAGAAGGCAGTTCAGATGATCGATCCCCGTAATCTGGATACCCTGCTTCACCCACAGTTTGATGCAGAGGCATTAAAGAAGGCTGAGCCGGTTGCAAAGGCTCTGGCTGCATCCCCAGGCGCTGCCTGCGGCAAGATTGTATTTACTGCTGAGGATGCAAAAGAGTGGAAGGAAAGAGGCGAAAAGGTCGTATTAGTACGTCTTGAGACATCTCCTGAAGATATCGAAGGAATGAAGGCTTCTCAGGGTATCCTGACAGTCCGCGGCGGTATGACCAGCCACGCAGCTGTAGTTGCCCGCGGTATGGGTACCTGCTGTGTATCCGGCTGTTCCGAGATTATCATGGACGAGGCAAACAAGAAGTTCGTTCTGGCCGGAAAAGAGTACCATGAGGGCGACTGGCTGTCTATCGACGGTTCTACCGGTAAGATCTATGACGGCATTATTCCTACGGTAGATGCTACCATCGCAGGCGAGTTCGGCCGCATCATGGCATGGGCTGACAAATATAGAAGACTGAGAGTCCGCACCAATGCAGATACTCCAAGAGACGCTGCAAAGGCAAGAGAACTGGGCGCAGAGGGTATCGGCCTTTGCCGTACGGAGCATATGTTCTTCGAGGGCAACCGTATCGACGCATTCCGCGAGATGATCTGCTCCGAGACAGTAGAAGAGAGAGAAGCAGCCTTAGAGAAGATCCTTCCTGAGCAGCAGGGAGACTTTGAGAAGCTTTACGAGGCTTTAGAGGGCAATCCTGTTACCATCCGTTTCCTGGATCCGCCTCTGCATGAGTTTGTTCCTACCGAGGAAGAGGATATCAAGAAGCTGGCAGAAGCACAGGGCAAGAGCGTTGAGACCATCAAGGCAATCTGTGATTCTCTCCATGAGTTCAACCCGATGATGGGACATCGCGGCTGTCGTCTGGCTGTTACCTATCCTGAAATCGCAAAGATGCAGACAAAGGCTGTCATCCGTGCAGCAATCAACGTAAAGAAGGCTCACGCTGACTGGAACGTTTGCCCGGAGATCATGATCCCTCTGATCTGCGATATCAAAGAGTTAAAGTTTGTTAAGAAGGTAGTTGTTGAGACAGCTGATGCTGAGATCGCAGCATCCGACATTGACTTAAAGTATGAAGTAGGTACCATGATCGAGATCCCAAGAGCAGCTCTGACAGCTGACGAGATCGCAAAGGAAGCTGAGTTCTTCTGCTTTGGTACCAATGACCTGACACAGATGACCTACGGCTTCTCCCGTGATGATGCAGGCAAGTTCTTAAATGCTTACTATGATACAAAGATCTTTGAGAACGACCCATTCGCAAGACTGGATCAGACCGGCGTAGGAAAACTGATGGAAATGGCGATCAAGTTAGGCAAGAGCACCCGTCCTGATATGCATGTAGGTATCTGCGGCGAGCATGGCGGCGATCCTACTTCTGTAGAATTCTGCCACAAGATTGGTCTGGATTATGTATCCTGCTCACCATTCCGCGTTCCAATCGCAAGACTGGCAGCAGCTCAGGCAGCGATTGCCAATGCAGGAAAATAGAGAACCACAAGTAATTCTACTTCACAACGCTGGTTGTTACAAGGAAAGATGTGCAGGAATATATGAAGCATTGTTTTGGCTTCCCTTTCCTTATATCTCAAAAAGGGCTAAATCCTAAAAGCTATGGCTTTAAAGGACTTAGTCCTTTTTATATGCAAAAAATTAAATGCTTGACGATAAAAAAACTCAATAATGGACTTGACAAAATATAAAAATTAGGATAAGCTAACTTGTGTGAATGAAGAATAACTTATCTGATACATAAAATAAATATATAGATATAAAAGGAATGGAGTGTGCCAAAGGTTTATGAATTTATCAGAGGCTAAAGAAGGAAAAGAATATATTGTCAAAGATATATTGACAGATGATGAAGAATTAAATGAGTTTTTGTTTTCTCTGGGATGTTACAGCGGAGAGCCGATTACTGTGATCACGCATCGAAAAGGCGGCTGCGTGGTATCTATCAAAGATGGCAGATATAATATTGATACTGATTTAGCGCAGGCTATTTCAATATAAAAATGGTGATTTTGATCACTGTTTTTTTAAAATGATGGGTTAGCTCACGCTAATCTGAGTATGAAGGAGGAAACATCAATGAGAATTGCGTTGACAGGAAATCCCAATAGCGGAAAAACAACCATGTACAATGCGCTCACAGGAAGAAATGAACGTGTGGGAAACTGGGCTGGAGTTACAGTAGAGAAAAAAGAGAGTCCGATCAAGAAAGGATATTACGGCGGTTCGGAGGAACTGATTGCGGTAGATTTACCGGGAGCCTATTCTATGTCTCCGTTTACATCGGAGGAGAGTATTACCAGCAGTTATGTAAAAAACGAAAATCCGGATGCGATTATTAATATTGTGGATGCAACTAATTTGAGCAGAAGTTTGTTTTTTACAACGCAGCTTCTGGAACTGGGAATCCCGGTGGTAGTTGCTCTTAATAAAAGCGATATTACGGAGAAGAAAAAAACAGAAATTGATGTAAAGAAATTAGCGGATAAATTAGGCTGTCCAGTTATTCAGACTGTATCTATAACCTCAGGACATGAAGGATTAAAAGAGGTTGTAAATCATGCAGCAGCATTAAAAGGACGTGTGCAGAAAGCGCCATATGTGCAGGCGGATATTGATCTGCAAGACAAAGCGCAGGTTGAGGCAGCCGACAGGAAGCGCTTTGAATTTGTAAATGGGATTGTAAAAGCAGTAGAAAAAAGAAAAGTTTTAACAAAGGATAAAAATAAGCAGGACAGCATCGATGCGGTGCTTACCAATAAATTTGTTGGAATCCCAATCTTTGCAGTGGTTATGTTTGGCGTGTTTTACATATCCCAGTCTACGGTTGGAACATGGATTGCGGACTGGTTAGTTGGCTGTATTGAAGCTTTTCAGGGCTGGGTTGCAGGTTTGGTGGAAGGAGCAAATCCATTCCTTCAGGCGCTTTTGGTGGATGGCATCATTGGAGGCGTAGGCGCAGTAGTCGGTTTCCTGCCTCTGGTAATGGTGATGTATTTCCTGATTGCTCTTTTGGAAGACTGTGGATATATGGCTCGCGCTACTGTGGTTTTAGATCCGATTTTTAAGAGAGTTGGTTTATCAGGAAAGTCTGTAATCCCTATGGTGATCGGAACAGGATGCGCTATTCCGGGTATCATGGCATGCCGTACCATCCGGAACGAAAGAGAAAGAAGAGCAACCGCCATGCTGACGCCGTTTATGCCGTGCGGAGCAAAGCTCCCGGTGATCGCGTTATTTGCAGGGGCGTTCTTCGCAGACGCTTCATGGGTAGGGCCGACCATGTATCTGGCTGGAGCTGTGTTGATTTTCCTGGGCGCATTATTGGTAAAAAAGATTACCGGATATAAATTCCGTAAATCGTTCTTTATCATTGAACTTCCGGAATACAAAATTCCGAGTTTAAAACGGGCAACCCTTTCTATGCTTTCCCGCGGTAAGGCATACATTGTGAAAGCAGGAACGATCATTTTGGTATGTAACACTGCAGTGCAGATTATGCAGAGTTTTAACTGGCAGTTCCAGGTAGTGGAAGAGGGAATGGAACATACGTCTATCCTTGCCTCGATTGCTTCTCCTTTTGCAGTACTTCTGATCCCGCTTGGATTTGGCGTATGGCAGCTTGCAGCGGCAGCAATCACAGGTTTTATTGCAAAAGAGAACGTGGTCGGCACCCTGGCAGTTGTTTATGGACTTACGAATTTTATTGATACGGATGAGCTGGCGTTAGTTGGCGGAGCAAATGAAGTGGCAATGGTTATGGGACTTACGAAAGTCGCGGCACTTGCTTATCTGATGTTTAATCTTTTCACGCCGCCTTGTTTTGCAGCCCTTGGTGCGATGAATTCTGAAATGCAGGATAAAAGATGGCTGTGGGGAGGAATTGCATTGCAGTTAGCTACCGGTTATACAGTTGCATTTTTCGTATATCAGGTAGGTACGCTGATAACAACAGGAACCCTTGGAAACGGTTTTGTTCCGGGACTGATCGCAGTGGCTGCATTTGCCGGGGCATTGCTTGTGCTGATCCAGAGAAATGAGAAAGCTTTCAGCGCCGAGTATCGTCTCCACGCATAAAAAAGAAAGGATAGCGACGTATGGCAGATTTGTTGGTAACAGGTATCCTGCTGTTGATTATAGGCGCTGCGGCTGTTTATATATGGAAAGCAAAGAAGAGAGGCGTTAAATGTATAGGCTGCCCATCTGCAGGAAAATGTTCGGGAAAAGAAGGACATACAGTGTGCAGCTGCGGATGCCATAGTGCAGAAAAATAGGAAATTTCAGGGAAAGCCCGCACTTTGGAAAAGGTGTGGGCCTTTTATATAAAACACAGGAAATGGAGTGAGGTCTGTGAAAAGCTGCCAGAAAAATGAAAATCCGGATTTTTCCAGGACACAAATGGAAAAAGAAACAATTTTCCGTAAGTTAAGAGCGTGTGGAGGCCGTATTACGGCACAAAGGAAAATTCTTCTGGATATTATTTTGGAAGAAGAATGTGTCTGCTGTAAAGAAATTTATTATAAAGCGATAAAAAAAGACCCTGCGATCGGAATAGCGACAGTCTATAGAATGGTCAGGTCGCTGGAAGATATAGGGGCGATTCGAAGAAACAAAATGTATGAGATCCAGTATGGAAAGGAGAGGATTGAAGAAAATGCATTGGCGGACAAAATACTTGCCAGACACTCTTTTTTTCTAAAAATCCTGGTAGAGGCGGGAGTTGATCAACAGCAGGCAGAAAAAGAGGCCAGTATGCTGGAGTATATCTTGTCGGATGAAAGTTTTGATAAACTGAAAGTATATATGGAGAAAGGAACGTGGGAAAATGGTAAATGAGATTATAATTGCTGTACTTTTGATTCTGGTATTTACAGGAATCCGTTCCGGCACAAAGCACTTTAAGGGGCAGGGAGGATGCTGTGGCGGTTCTTCGCAAATCAGGACAAAAAGAAAAAATTGAAAAATATCATAGGTCAGAAGAGGGTACAGATCGAAGGCATGACCTGTGAACAGTGCAAAAATCGGGTTGAAAACGCATTGAACCGTTTGGAAGGGGTATCTGCAAAAGTGAATCTGAAGAAAAAAACGGCAGTTGTATCTATGGAAAAAGAGGTAGAAGATATGCAGCTCCAGAAAGCGGTTGAGCAGGCGGGGTATAAGGTAATACAAATACGGTGATATGATTGCGGCACGCCATTTGTTGAGAAAATATTTCATTAAAAGAAAAATACTTTGACTGTATATATATGAGAGAATATAATAACAAACCAGAGAAGAGGTGACAGAATGAAACAGCATAGGTTATGGGCATGGGCAATGATTGTTTGTCTCGTCATGTTATTCTATACCGGAAAAAAACACAAATAAAATCGCACAAGACAGAAATGGAGGATATTTATGGATAGTTTAAAATTAAAGAACCTTGCATTGTTTGCAGGCGGAGTATTATTTGGAACGGCAGGTGTGAAAATCCTTTCCAGTAAGGATGTGAAAAAAGTATATGTGGAAGGAACAGCAGCAGTTCTTCGAGCAAGAGATTGTGTGATGAAGACCGCTGAGACCGTTCAGGAAAATGCAGAAGATATCCTGGCAGAAGCAAAGCAGATCAATGAGAGGCGCGCCGCGGAAGAAGCTGCCTCTGTACAGGAAGATACAGTAGAGGATCATGCTGATCCTGAAACAGAGGAAGCGTAATTGAAATTCACTATAAAGCATGAGATTCCGGGAAGAATCCGTATTCATATGGAACAGAAACAAATGTCTTATAAAGAGGCCGATACATTACTGTATTATTTGGATACGCTGGAATATGTCACGCAGGCAAAGGTTTATAGAAGGACGGCCGATGCCTGCGTTTGCTTTTCAGGAAAACGAGAGCTGTTGATTCAGGCTTTAAGAAAATTCCGATATACGTCTGTAAAAGTTCCGGATGAAGTGTTAACAAATTCTGGAAGACAGTTGAATGATATTTATCAGGAGAAACTGATTGGTAAAGTTCTTTTTCATTATGCCGGTAAAATTTTTCTGCCATATCCGGTCAGAAAAGCAGTAGTTTTATGGAAGGCTGTACATTATTTAAAAGAAGGCTGGAAGAGTCTTGCAAGGCGGAAGCTGGAAGTCGCAGTGTTGGATGCATCAGCTATTGGCATTTCTGTTTTGCGAGGTGATTTTAATACGGCTGCTTCCGTTATGTTCCTGTTGGGAGTTGGAGAGACCTTGGAGGAGTGGACACATAAGAAATCGGTAGGAGATCTGGCACGCAGTATGTCTTTGAATGTGTCGAAGGTTTGGCTGAAAAGTGAAGAACAGGAAGTACTTGTTGATTCCAGAAAAATCAAAGAAGGGGATAATATCGTAGTTCACATGGGGAATGTTATTCCTTTTGACGGGGTGGTATGCGAAGGCGAAGGAATGGTAAATCAGTCTTCTCTGACCGGTGAACCGCTCCCGGTTTTGAAAAAGGCAGGAGGATATGTATATGCCGGAAGCGTTCTGGAAGAAGGGGAACTTACTTTTACTGTAAAAAAAGCCGGGGGTTCTTCTCGGTATGAGAAGATTGTTGAGATGATCGAGGAGTCTGAAAAGCTGAAATCTTCGTTGGAAGGAAAAGCAGAACGACTTGCAGATCGATTAGTTCCGGTGACCTTCGCAGGAACAGCTCTTACATGGCTCTTTACGCGAAATATCACGAAGGCTTTAGCTGTGCTTATGGTAGATTTTTCCTGTGCGTTAAAACTCACAATGCCGATTGCGGTATTGTCTGCAATTCGTCAGGCAGGCTCTTATGATATTACGGTAAAGGGCGGAAAATTTTTAGAAGCGGTTGCAGAAGCGGAAACGATCGTACTGGACAAAACAGGCACGCTTACAAAAGCTATGCCTACCGTGAAAATGATTGTTCCATTTTGTGAAGCAGGTGAAAATGAACTGCTTCGTATAGCGGCCTGTCTGGAAGAGCATTTTCCGCACTCTATGGCGAAGGCAGTAGTATCTGCGGCAAAAAAAGCAGGACTTGAACATGAGGAAATGCACTCGAAAGTGGAGTATATTGTAGCTCATGGTATTTCTTCCAGTATAGAGGGAAAACGTGTCTTTATAGGCAGTGCACATTTTATTTTCGATGATGAAAAATGTACTGTTCCGAAGGAATATCAGAAACAGTTTGAAAGCCTCCCGGAAGAATACTCTCATTTATATCTGGCGATAGACGGAGTTCTTGCAGCAGTGATCTGTATTGAAGATCCGTTGCGGGAGGAAAGCGCGAGCGTAGTGAGAGCATTGAAAGAGGCAGGATTTCAGAAGGTTGTTATGATGACGGGAGACAATGAGCGTACAGCAGCGTTCATTGCCCGAAAGGCAGGTGTTGATGAGTACTACTCAGAGGTATTGCCGGAAGACAAAGCCATGTTTATTGAGAAGGAAAAATCCAAAGGAAAGAAGGTACTCATGGTAGGCGACGGGATCAACGATTCTCCGGCACTTTCAGCGGCGGACGCAGGGATTGCAGTCAGCGATGGGTCAGAACTTGCCAGAGAAATTGCAGACATTACGATTCCGGCTGATAATTTATATCAGATTGTGCGATTGAAGTATCTCAGTCAGGCATTGATGAGAAGAATAAACAGGAACTATAAAGAAATAGTGGGTATTAACACATTACTCATTCTTTTAGGAGTGGGAGGAATGATACAGCCTACGACTACTGCAATGTTCCATAATATGTCTACGATAGCAATCAGTTTGCAAAGTATGCAAAATCTTTCGGAAATAGAAGAAGTTTAAACAAATGTGATCCGCTGTCATACCGGCAGTAAAAATGGTTTAACAGAGATTCTGGGAAGCTGTTGCGGATAAAATAGTTTAGGAGGATTTGGAAAACTCTCCGCTGACTGCTGAAATGATGTGATATGAGAGAGGGATAACTGGTTTAAGGCCGGTTATCCCTCTTGCTTTTTAGGACAGAAGGATTATAATAAAAAGTAATATAAAAAGGGGAGCTCGCGCAAGCGGGCTGAGAGTAAGCTGACAGCGCTTAGACCCGTGAACCTGATTTGGATAATGCCAACGTAGGGAAGCTTTTAAAGAGAGAGTGCACCTGCCGGGGTGGGATTATGTCGCTGATGCGACCCGCCGCAGGCGGAGAATCCTGCTTGCGAGATTCGTTTTTATGGCAGCCGAAGTATGTTTTATCGCTGTGAGTCTTGATCGTTCCCTTTTTGTAAACAGAAAGGAGATTCAAATGAAAACGGTATTGACGATAGCAGGCAGCGACAGCAGCGGAGGAGCAGGAATCCAGGCGGATTTAAAGACTATGCTGGCAAATGGAGTATATGGAATGAGCGCCATCACGGCTCTCACAGCACAGAATACAACCGGTGTAAGCGCTATCATGGAGGTGGCGCCGGAATTTCTGGAGAAGCAGCTGGATGCAGTATTTACGGATATACGGCCGGATGCGGTAAAAATCGGCATGGTATCTTCTGCACAGCTGATCAAGGTGATCGCAGAGCGCCTGAGCTTTTATCAGGCGGAACATATTGTAGCAGATCCGGTGATGGTAGCCACCAGCGGAGCCAGACTCATAGGAGAAGATGCGGTGGAGATGCTGAAAGAGCGGCTGCTGCCTCTGGCAGCTTTGGCGACGCCCAATATACCGGAGGCAGAGGTGCTTTCCGGCTGTGAAATCCGGTCTGAAGAGGACATGGAAACAGCGGCCAGGATCATTTCACAGACATATGGCTGCAGTGTACTCTTAAAGGGAGGGCACCGGATCAATGATGCCAATGATTATTTATACAGAATGGGCCATGGAATCTGGCTTTACGGAAAAAGGATCAACAATCCCAATACCCATGGTACCGGCTGTACCCTGTCCAGCGCCATTGCTTCCAACCTGGCAAAGGGAATGGAACTGGAGGCTGCAGTCGCTCAGGCGAAGCGGTATCTTTCTGCTGCCCTGGAAGCACAGCTTGATCTGGGAAGGGGAAGCGGCCCCATGGATCACGGCTTTGCTGTCAGGGGAGAATATTAAGCACAGTGCTTTAGGCAAATTGTGACTAAACTGTGATATTTTTATAAAGTCCTTTACTTGTGGATATCCGGAATGGTACAATGATCTGGCTGCCTCTTATCAGAAAAAAGGGGCAGATGAACGGACGGGAAAGGAAGGAATACAGGATGAAAAAATGGATGACAGTCTGTCTGGCCGCAGTGACAGCAGCAGTATTTATGGCCGGATGCGGCAGTACATCAGATGCAAAGGAAACAGCAAAGG
Organism: Clostridium sp. AT4; assembly: GCF_001517625.2. GTDB lineage: Bacteria > Bacillota > Clostridia > Lachnospirales > Lachnospiraceae > Enterocloster. The sequence continues at coordinate 391,436 of NZ_LN999828.1, forward strand.
AGACAGCAGCGGCTTCTTCAGAGGTAGAAACCACAAAGGCAGAAACAGCAGCAGAGTCTGAGAAAGAGACAGCAGCGGAAGACGGAACAGCCCAGGCAGATGAAAAGAGTACAGCAGGTCATAAGGGGAGTCTGGATCTGCAGGCTGCAGCCGGAAAGCACCATATAGAGATCAATGTAAAGGATTATGGCACCATTTTCGTAGAGCTGGACGGAGACAGCGCCCCGATCACAGTGGCAAATTTCATGGATCTGGCAGAACAGGGATTTTATGACGGACTTACCTTCCATCGGATCATCAGCGGATTTATGATTCAGGGAGGAGATCCCATGGGAAATGGTATGGGAGGCTCAGAACGGGAAATCAAAGGCGAATTTTCCTCCAATGGTGTAGAGAATGACTTATCTCACACAAGAGGCGCCATTTCCATGGCACGTTCCCAGATGAAGGACAGTGCAAGCTCCCAGTTTTTTATTGTACATGAGGACAGTACGTTCCTGGACGGTGAATACGCCTGCTTTGGCTATGTAACCGATGGTATGGAGGTTGTGGACGCAATCTGTAAGGATACTCAGGTAGAGGATAATAATGGTACAGTTGCAAAGGATAATCAGCCGGTGATCGACAGCATTAAGGTCATTGACTGATCAAGTTCAAAGGAGATCTTTCGGGAAGGGGGGTCTCTTTTACATTTTTTAATAAAAATTGTAGGCAATTGTAAGATGCACAGAAGGAAAAGTATGCTAGAATAAAATATGAGATTTTATATCAGAAAGGATGTTTTTATGCGTAAAAATAAAACTGCTCTTTTTCTGGCAGCCGTTTCTTTGTCTGCTTTTTTTGCCGTTTCTTCCCCGGGAGCTCAGGAAGACGCTTCGCGGTTTGTGGACGGTACCAGGATCAACAGCGTAGGTGTGGGAGGACTCACACCGGAGGAGGCCAGAGAACGGATCCAGGGATTTTATGCCGGCGAATACGAGCTTTCTGTCATAAAAAAGGACGGGAGCAGGGAGGTGATCCGGGGAGAAGCAATTGATTATCAGGTTGCGTTGACAGATGATCTGGATGCTATCCTGAAGGCTCAGAACGAAGGGGGGAGGCAATCCGGCCCCTCGGTAGACAATTCACATCAGGCAGCGCTTGCTCCCTCCTACAGCCAGGAAAAGCTGGATCAGGCCATTGAAGCACTTTCCGTATTAAACAGCAGCGCTGTTACAGTTACAAAGGACGCTTCGATTTCACCCTATGAGGAAGGAAAGCCATTTTCCATTGTTCCCGCAGTACAGGGAAATGATGTGGATCGGGAAAAAACGATTTTGGCAGTAAATGAGGCTGTAAAGGCAGGAAGAAATGAATTGGATCTGGAGGCAGAAGGCTGCTACCGAACCGTCAGCCTGTGGGAAAGTGATGAACATTTGAAGAATCTCTGTGATGCCATGAACAGCCGGAGAGAAAAAAAGCTCCGTTATGTATTCGGAGAGGCAGAGGAGTTTTTGACAGGAGAAACCATGGCCAGCTGGATCACGGGGGTATCAGAGGGAAAGATTACGGTTGATCAGGAAAAGGCAGCGGCTTTCGTAAGGGATCTGGCTTCCCGATATGACACAGCTGGAACAGCCAGAACCGTAACAAAGGCAGCAGGAGGTCAGGCAGAGATCACAGGCCCCTATGGCTGGAAGATCGATCAGGCAGCAGAGACGGCAGCCCTTATGGAGCTGGTTTCTTCGGGAAGCTGCTGGAGCGAAGGACAGGCTCAGGCCGACAGAGAGCCTGTTTACAGCCAGAAGGCTGCGTCCAGAGAGGGAATGGATTGGGGAACTACCTATGTTGAGGTCGATCTGGGAGGCCAGCACGTTTATATGTTCAAAGAGGGCCAGATCGTATGGGATGCTCCCTGTGTCACAGGAAATGTGTCAAAGGATTATACCACTCCTTCAGGAATCTACAGCCTGACCTATAAGGAAGAGGATCGGATACTCAGAGGAAAGAAAAAGCCTGACGGAACCTATGAGTATGAGAGCCATGTAGATTACTGGATGCCTTTTAACGGCGGGATCGGCCTTCATGACGCATCTTGGAGAAGCAAGTTTGGCGGAACGCTTTATCAGACCGGAGGCAGCCACGGCTGCATCAATCTTCCTCCCCAAAAGGCTCCGGCGCTGTATGATCTGGTGTATAAGGGGATCCCGGTACTCTGTACTCCATAAAATGACCCGCCCGGAGATCAGAAGCACTCTCCGGGCGGGTGATAAAAATTGTATGGAAGGCAGGATCAGAACCCTTCATCCCGATTCAAGGGCTTTAAGGGCTGTAAACGGAATTCAACAGTCATGTCCTTTCGGTTGTAAACTTTTCGGAAATTGGTGATGATCCGTTTCAGCACCATCTCAGCCATTTCTGAAGTAATCGTAGGAAGAAGGATCAGATATTGGCTGATGCTGTAACGGGTAAATACATCACTGCATCTTAGGGAACCTCGGATGGATGCTTCCAGATGCTCCATTGCTTTGTTTAAGATCAGGGTTTTAAGTGATTTTCCATTCAGACCGGTTACGGTAAGCATACACAGATAGATGGAATCGCCGGTGCGGTCAATGGCCCGCCGCTCCAGCTGAAACAGATCACGGAATACAGGGTATTCGCAGTAAAAGGCACCGCCGGAGCTTTCTTCGCTGAGGGCGTGCTGGATATGATCCAGGTTCAGGTTGACACCCTGTTCGTCATCGCGGATGATCTTATAAAGATCCTTAAAATGATCAGAGGGGGAGATGGAAAACTCACTGTAAAAGAGATCCAGAGTGTTGTTGTATTCTTCCAGCGCCTGATGGGTGTGGCCGTCCCGATACAGAGAATAAACCAGCTGATAGCGGAATTCTTCGTCAAAGGGTTCAATGGCAATAGCGGTCTGACACAGGGCGGTGATCTGGGAAAAGGCTTTCTTTGCAGTCAGAAGATGAATGGTATAGTGGATCAGCTTTTGATACAGCGTATGGTAATAGGTGCTGATCGGGATGACCCAGGATTCGTACTCCGCTTTTGGAAGAAAATCTCCCCTGTAAAGTTCAACGCCGGCAAAACAGAGGGAAAGGGCTTCCTCCTCCGGCAGAGATTCATTTAACACACGGGTACAGATCGTTTCAAATTCATCAATATCTAAAACAGTAGTATATTCTTTGGTCCAGGCATAAGTTCCGCGCTGTTGGACTAAAAGCTTCTGAGGCGGAATATCCAGAGGCTCTAAAAGCTTTCTTGAGCGGAACATCAGGGTTTTAAGCGCTCCTGCAGGATTAACACCCGGATCATCCGGCCATATTACCTGGATCAGTTCTGCCGGACTGATATCCTTTTTCTGGAAGATTGCCAGATATTCTAAAAGAACCCATGGCTTTTTTGACTGATTGCTGCTGTCGTTGATTACCTTCCCCCCGGCTTCGATTGAAAAGCCTCCCAAGGTATGTATATAAATTGTAGGATTTAAGTCAAATGCTGATGGCATCTTTTGTAACTCCTTCATACTAATATATGTTAAGTATAACCATATAAGGGGAAAATGTCTACATCTTCTGCCGGAAAGAAAAAGAAAAATGAGAAAATAGCCCGATTTGTAACCGGATTGTAACCGGAAACTGATATACTAGAAAAAAGTGACAGAAAAAGGGGATGAAAAATGCCAATGACCAAAAAAGGTTTATTGCCGAATGCATACCGGTTTATCCATATTGCAGCAGACGGATTTGAAGACCGTATACTGAAGGGGAGACTCTATCATGACAGCCGGGAAGGCGGTATGCCTTTCATCGGCCTTTCGGAGATGATACTGATCCTGGAGGAATTATTCGATGAGATCCACTATCCAATAAAGAGCGTTGACTATAGAAATTTTTCAGGAAAAAGCCGGGAGCTGAAGGCCGAGACCGGAGAAATGGAGGCTTCACAGCTTTTGCCGGAGCGAAAGGGAAAAAAAGCTGATTTTACGCTGCATGTAAAATACAGATACAATGCTACCTGGCAGGGGAGCATTACCAATATGGGAACAGGGGAACGGAAGTCGTTTTTAAGCCTGATGGAGCTTATGGATATTCTGGCAGTTTCCTTAGGCAGTCAGATCCGTCCCGGAGGAACCGGTCTTGGAAAGCGGATGTGTGAGGTAACGGTACGAAATTATGAGGGCTGTCAGATGGGAGGCGATGTATCACACCCGGCAGTAGCAGACCGCAGAACCTTTATCAACGAATTTGATCTGAAGGAGGAGATCGCGGCCATGCTGGATCCGCTTCCGGAGGGAAGCCGGCCGGATGGCATCATTATCCCCCGAAGCTTTCATGTGGCAGTTGGAAATTACGGCCCTGCAACGTTTGTGATCCGTATTCTGTTCCGGCGCAATGCTACCTGGCAGGGAACTGTCAGCTGGAGGGAAAAGCGTTCACAGGTAAATTTCAGAAGCTTTATGGAGCTTCTTTTGCTGATGCAGGAGGCCGTGGGGCGTACTGGTGAATGGAAACAGCAGGAAAGGAACATTTCAGTATGAACGAGAATGAAAGGAAAAGCGGCGGAAAGCGGCGGGTGCTGATGTTTATTCTGCTGGCTGTATTTCTTATAAGCGGCGCTTTGACCGTACATCAGTATTTAGAGGATAAGCGGATCCAGGAAGAATATGAACGACTGGCAGAGGAAGCGGCCAGACAGACAACAGAAGCTCCTACAGAGCCTGAAACGGAGGAAACAGAGCCGTTAGAGGAAGCGTATGTCTCTCCTATTGATTTTGAGGCGCTGACTGTGGAAAATCCGGACACCATAGGATGGATCAGGATTCCTGATACAAATGTGGATTATCCCATCGTGCAGGGAACGGATAATGATTTTTATCTGGATCACGATTTTTATGGGAAGGAAAGTGCGGCAGGCTCCATTTATCTGGATTTTGAAAGCGAAGCGGATCTGCAGGGACGCAATCAGATCCTCTACGGCCACAATATGAAGAATGGAAGCATGTTTAAGGATATCAACCGCTACAAGGATCCGGAGTATTTTAAGGAGCATCAGTATTTCAGCATCTACACGCCGGAGCGTGAGATCCGCTTAAAAGCTGTGTCCTGCTACTATGGAGAAGCCAAGCCCATTGTACGCATGACGGGCTTTAAAACCCAGGAGACATTTGATGAATTTGTAAGGACAATGGTGGAACCCTGTTCCTATAAGGAAGAGGTGGAATATCCGGCCAGAAGTATTTTCACTCTGGTAACCTGCAGCTATGAGATCAATGATGCCAGAACCTTTCTTTTTGCCGTAGAGGTGGATGAGGAGGGCGATCAGATCCCCATGGATGAGGAATATAAAGAAAAGATGGAGGCTGTTCTGGAAAAAAAGCTTAAGGCAGCGGAAAATATTTCCGATGAAAATGGAAAATAAGGTATTGGAAAACCGGAAATGTTATGATATACTACGCATCAGAAACATGCAGAAGTATGTGTGCAGTATTAAAAATGGTTCGTGACAAAGAAGTCATACCTGAAGGGATGGGTGTGACTTTTTTGTCTGTTTTCCATTTTTTGGTATATGCATCAGATTTGATCATGCTTTAGAAGAAAGAAAACAATGAGGAGAGAAAATATGAAAAAGAATGTAAAGAGAATGATGGCACTTGCAGCAGCAGGCATTCTTGCAGCAGGGGCGCTGACCAGCTGCGGCGGCGGAGCAGATACGGCAAAGACAGAAGGCGCAGCAGCTTCTGGTGAAAAGAAAACCCTTAAAGTGGCTATGGAGTGCGCCTATGCTCCCTACAACTGGACACAGCCTGATGATTCCAACGGCGCAGTTCCGATTTCCGGAAGCAATGAGTATGCTTACGGTTACGATGTTATGATGGCAAAGAAAATCTGTGAGGAGCTGGGATATGACCTTGAGATTGTGCGTCTGGATTGGGATTCTCTGATTCCAGCCGTTACGACCGGACAGGCAGACTGTGTGATCGCAGGACAGTCCATTACTTCCGAGCGTCTTCAGGCCGTTGATTTTACCGTTCCCTATTATTATGCAAGTATTGTTACCCTGGTAAAAAAAGGAAGCAAATATGAAAATGCCAAGAGCGTAGACGATCTGGCAGGCGCTACCTGTACCTCCCAGCAGAGCACCATCTGGTACAACACCTGCCTGCCCCAGATCCAGGATGCCAATATTCTGGCAGCCACTGCCAATGCTCCTGATATGCTGATGTCTCTTAACGCGGACAAGTGCGATCTGGTAGTGACGGATCAGCCTACCGGCAAGGGCGCTCTGATCGCATACCCTGACTTCAAGCTCATAGAGTTTGGCGGTGGAGAGAATGATTTCCAGGTAACAGATGAGGATATCAACATCGGAATTTCTCTAAAGAAGGGAAATACTGAACTGAAGGAAGCCATTGACAGCGTGCTTTCAAAGATGACAAAAGAGGATTTCTCCAAAATGATGGATGAGGCCATTTCCGTACAGCCTCTTGTAAACTGATGATCTCTGCCGGCAGATCCCGGCAGCTTTACAAATAAGGAGAATATTATGCCAACCGATTTTTTTGGCCGTGTGATGGCTGTGTTCAGCCGTTACGGCGTATCCATGCTTCAGGGCGCAGGCGTCAGCTTACAGATTGCCTTGGTGGGAACCATTGCAGGCTGTGTCATTGGCTTTGCAGTGGGCATTGTCCAGACCATACCCTCAGAAAAGGGAGATAATCCGATCAAACGGGGAATCCTGTGGATCGTGAAGCTTATTTTAAATATATATGTGGAGTTTTTCAGAGGTACTCCCATGATGGCTCAGGCCATGTTTATTTACTATGGACTGATGCCCCTGTTAAATATCAACAGCTCTATTTTAAATGCCGCTTATTTTATCCTTTCCATTAACACCGGAGCATATATGGCGGAGACTGTCCGCGGAGGTATCCTTTCGATTGATAAGGGACAGACCGAGGGAGCCATGTCCATCGGAATGACCCATGTGCAGACTATGCTGTATGTGATCCTGCCTCAGGCGCTGAGAAACCTGATGCCCCAGATTGGAAATAACCTGATCATCAATATCAAGGACAGCTGCGTTCTTTCCGTGATCGGTGTAGCAGAGCTGCTTTATAAGACAAAGGCCGCAGCAGGTGCGCTGTATATGAACTTTGAAACGTACACCATTACTATGGTTATGTACTTTATCATGACCTTTGCATGCTCCCGTCTGCTGCGCCTGTGGGAAAAGAAGATGGACGGCGCAGACAACTTTGATCTGGCAACAACGGATACGCTGGCATATACCAGCGGTATGTACCGTTATCCCGACGACAGAGATAAAAAGGAGGGGGTATAATGAGCGAGAAGATACTTGAAATCCGCCATTTAAGCAAGACCTTCGGCACGAATCTGGTCTTAAAGGATATTGATTTTACCGTCAATAAAGGCGATGTAACCTGTATTATCGGAGCCTCCGGTTCCGGAAAATCCACCCTCTTGCGGTGTCTGAACCTTCTTGAAACGCCAACCACGGGAGAGATTCTGTACCATGGAAATAACATTGCAGACCCAAAGGTAAATGCAGCCAAATACAGATCAAGAGTGGGAATGGTATTTCAGAGCTTTAACCTGTTTAACAACATGACAGTTCTGGAAAACTGCGTGGTAGGACAGGTAAAGGTACTGAAAAAGGATAAGGAAACCGCCAGAAAGAATGCTCTTTCCTATCTGGAAAAGGTTGGAATGGCTCCCTATATTAATGCAAAGCCAAAGCAGCTGTCCGGCGGACAGAAGCAGAGAGTCGCCATTGCCAGAGCGCTGGCTATGGAGCCGGAACTTCTGCTGTTTGATGAGCCCACCTCAGCTCTGGATCCGCAGATGGTAGGAGAGGTTTTGGAGGTTATGAGAAAGCTGGCCTCTGAGGGACTGACTATGATCATCGTGACCCATGAGATGGCCTTTGCAAGAGATGTTTCCAGCCAGGTCGTATTTATGGCGGGAGGCGTAATCGTGGAGGAAGGCGAACCGGCCCAGATTTTCGGAGCTCCGAAGGAGCATCAGACGAAAGAGTTTCTGGGGCGGTTTATGCATGAGAGAGCCGCTTTATAACTGAATAGTAAAGAGAAAGCCCGGATGAAGGGCAGCCTTAGGCTGTCTGTTCGTCCGGGCTTTTTGGCTGTCATCCCTATGGAAATTACCTGGCCTTTGTGATGTAGGGATAAATCTCTTCATAAGCCTCTCTCTGGGCCTCATCCTCAGGAAGAGCCGGGATCAGACCCGTACAGTCCATGGAAGAACAGGCCTGAATATCAATGTCATAATTGTTTTTATGGACCTGAGTTTCTGAATGTCTGCCGGCTGGATGTCTTGTTTGCGCCATTTCTTGTCACCTCCTGACACGCATCACCATGTTCTTTTGATAGTGTGGATTTAAGAGCGGTTTTTATGCGGAAAGGCAGAAAGATAAGGTGGAAAAATGGGGAAGAAACGGGGAAAAATGTTTATGGAAGCGTAAGCAAAATGTAAAAAAGACAGGGGGATTTTATGATATAGTAAGAGTAGGAATACATGGGGAGGTACGGCATATGATGGAATATTTTTTTATGGGCGGATTTGAGATCATGTTTTTGATGGTATTTGTGCTTATTTTCGGGATGATCCTTGTGGTGATCGTGCGTGGAATCGGAGAGTGGGGGAAGAATAACCGGTCTCCCAGGCTGGACGTATCTGCAACGGTTGTTTCCAAACGTACACATATTATGAGAAATCAAAACCATACAAGCTCTTCCAGCTACTATGTTACCTTTCAGGTGGAAAGCGGAGACCGGATGGAACTCAGGCTGGGCGGAAGAGAGTATGGGCTTTTGGCAGAGGGAGATAAGGGAAAGCTTCATTTTCAGGGAACGAGATATCTGGGGTTTGACCGGAACTGGTAGAGCGGGGAAATGGATATGGATGAGGAAAATGACCCATCTTAAGGGAAATTTTATACTTCTGCTCCTTGATTTATGGATGGACTGCCACTATAATAGAAAAGAATGGGTTTTGGCACGTTTTATGCGTGTGAAGGCAGCCTGTTCAGAGGGAGAAATAGCACAGTATGGATAATAACAAGAAGCAAAACCAGAATATGAACAGTAACTGGCAGACTATTGCCATGCTGGTGGTGGCTGCTCTGCTGACGATCATGATCGTGAGCTGGATGAATTCCGCAGTGGAATCCAGACAGCGCAAGGAACTGTCATACAATGAATTTGTACAGATGGTGGAAGACGGCAAAGTGGAATCCATCCGGGTAAAGGATGCTGTTATTGAAGTAATGCCAAAGGCAGAGGCAACGGAATATTCCCAGCAGATGAAATACTATGTAGTCCGTATAGAAGGGGATTACCAGTTTTTAAATCGTGTGCTGGAGAACAATGTTATAACCAATCGGGAAAATGGCAGTACCAACGCACTTCTTATCGCTCTGCTTAACTATGCAGTACCGTTCCTGATCCTTTTGTTCCTTATGAACTTCACCATGAAGCGCATGGGCGGAGGCGGCATTATGGGCGTTGGAAAGAGTAATGCCAAGATGTATGTCCAGAAGGAAACCGGCATTACCTTTAAGGATGTGGCCGGAGAGGACGAGGCGAAGGAGTCCCTGACAGAAATTGTAGATTTCCTTCACAATCCCGGAAAGTACACAAAGATCGGTGCAAAGCTTCCAAAGGGAGCACTGCTGGTGGGGCCTCCAGGAACGGGTAAAACCCTTCTGGCAAAGGCGGTGGCAGGAGAAGCACATGTGCCCTTTTACTCCCTGTCCGGTTCCGATTTTGTGGAAATGTTTGTGGGCGTGGGTGCGTCCCGTGTCCGTGACCTGTTTAAAAATGCGACAGAAAATGCGCCGTGTATCATCTTTATCGACGAGATTGACGCTATCGGCCGCAGCCGCGATAGCCGCATGGGCGGAAATGATGAGAGGGAGCAGACCTTAAACCAGCTTCTTTCTGAGATGGATGGCTTTGATTCTACAAAGGGACTTCTTGTTTTAGGAGCTACCAACCGGCCTGAGATCCTGGATCCCGCGCTCCTTCGTCCCGGACGTTTTGACCGCCGGGTAGTAGTAGATAAGCCGGATCTGAACGGAAGAATCAATATTTTAAAGGTACATTCCAAGGAAGTGCTTTTGGATGAAACCGTTGATTTCAAGGAAATTGCTCTGGCCACTTCTGGCGCTGTGGGCGCTGATCTTGCAAACATGATGAATGAAGCTGCTATCAATGCAGTTAAAAACGGCAGAAGCGCTGTTTCACAGAAGGATCTCTTTGAGGCTGTGGAGGTGGTTCTGGTCGGTAAGGAAAAGAAAGACCGGATCATGAGCAAGGAGGAGCGGCGGATCGTATCGTATCACGAGGTAGGACACGCTCTGGTAAGCGCCCTGCAGAAGCATTCGGAGCCTGTACAGAAGATCACCATTGTTCCAAGAACCATGGGTGCATTGGGATATGTAATGAATGTTCCGGAAGAAGAGAAGTTCTTAAATACCAAGAAGGAGCTGGAGGCCCGTCTGGTAGAGCTCATGGGCGGCCGCGCGGCAGAGGAGATTGTATTTGAGACTGTTACTACCGGGGCTTCCAATGATATCCAGCAGGCCACCAATCTGGCAAGAGCCATGGTAACCCAGTATGGTATGTCTGAGAAATTCGGCCTCATGGCCTTAGAAAGCCAGGAGAACCAGTATCTGACCGGCCGTGCCATATTAAATTGCGGTGACGCCACAGCGGCTGAGATTGACAAGGAAGTGATGAAGGTCTTAAAGGACGCTTATGAAGCGGCAAAGAGCCTGCTCAATGAGAACCGTGACGCCATGGATCAGATCGCAGACTTCCTGATTGAAAAGGAAACCATCACCGGAAAAGAGTTTATGAAGATATTCCGCAAGGTAAAGGGAATCCCGGAGCCTGAGGAAACGCCGGAGGAGGAGAATGGACTGCCGGATACGGAGCATCTGAAGGCTGAGGATGATGCGGCTGGGGCAGTAAGGGAAAGTGAGCCTGAAGCCAGACCGGAACATTCGTCTGAATCAGAGGCAATGGATGTTACAGAGCCTGCAGAGGAAAAACAGGCAGAGGATACCCCATCTCAGGAATAAAACATAATATGCGACAGGATGAAGATTCTGTGCAAAAGGAAAAAAGCTGCTTTTAAGCCGTAATCCCCTTATGAGGGGAATGGCTTTGGAGCAGCTTTTCAATTTTCAGCGCCTTGACCAGTAATATCATGGGACTGAGCAGCTCATCCTCCATTCTGGGAAACTCCATCATTTATCCTTTCGGCTGCGAGCCATAGCTGCATATTAAAAAACAATCGTTATCCTACTGAAAATCCTTCGGAAGCTGCCCATACCGCCGCTTGTAAGCCCGCAGAAAGGTAGAATAATTTTGAAATCCGCACTGATAACAGGCGGTGGTGGCATTTACGCCCAGAGCCAGAAGTTCTCTTGCTCGGGCCAGTCTCTTTTCTGTGATATAGCTCCCAATCGTAAAGCCGGTTTCCTCCTTAAAAACACGCATCATGTGGTAGGGGCTTAAGCTGCACACAGAGGCCAGGGCAGGGATGGAGAGGTCTTCTTCCAGATGGTTGTTGATATGGGCCATAAGTCCGGAAACCCGGTAGTCCAGAGAACTGGTGGTGACATAGGGGCCGGAGGAGGAGAGGCAGGACCGGTTGAGTAAAATAAGAAATTCCAGGCACAGAAGCCGGGAAAAAAGGGGAGATGCAAAGTCTCCTTTTTGGCTGTTTGTTTCATTTTCAAGCTGTTTTAAAAGGACAGCCATAGGGCGGAGCTCTTCTTTTGCAAACCGCAGAACCTGAGAGTGGCGGTAGCTGGCTGTGCTGAAGCATAGGGCCAGATCGCTGTCTGCGTGTTTATGAGCTTCTAAAAAGGCAGGCGAGAGATATAGGATCAGGCGTTCATAGGGACAGGAAGGATCCGGTTCAGGACGGTGGATCTGGCCCCGGTCCACCAACACCATATCCCAGGGCATGAGGCGATAGGAGCGGCCCTCGATGGAGTATGAAACGTTTCCGTTTATCAGGATCAGTATTTTCAGAAAATCGTGGTGGTGGTATTCATAAGGTCCTTTTCCCAGATCCTTAAGGTGGAAAAAGCGGAATTCTTCCTTTAAATATCCCTGGGGGCGGGAAGTCTGGGATGACGGCTGAGTTTGAGAAGTCACGGTTGGTATCCTCCTTTTTGACGGATGGAATTCTTTCTTTTAATATAGCATTATTTGCAATATAAAACAGCATAAAATTAATATTATTATAAAATAATGCCTGATAAAATAGAATTATAACATGAATACGGCAAAACCGCAGAAAAGTATCTGTGGGGAAAGAGGGTAAGCTATGAGACTGACCATTGAAAAATATCACGGACTTGGAAATGACTATCTGGTATATGATCCCAATAAAAATAAACTGGCCCTGACCCCTTCGCGGGTTCAGCTTTTATGTAACCGAAATTTCGGCGTGGGAGCGGACGGCATTTTGGAGGGGCCTGTGATGGAGAATGACAGGATTTCCATGGTGATCTGGAATTCGGATGGAAGCCGGACGGAGAACAGCGGAAACGGCGTGCGTATTTTTGCAAAATATTTAAAGGATGCAGGCTATGTGCAGAAAAAGGATTTTACCATCCATTCAGAAGGCGGAGAAATCGACATCCACTATCTGAATGAAGAAGGAACAAGGTTAAAGGCCTCTATGGGAAAGGCGTCTTTCTGGAGCGATGAGGTTCCGGTAACAGGGCCAAGGAGGGAGATTATCAATGAAACCATGGTCTTTGGACGGATTCCCTATCCTGTTACCTGCTTATCGGTAGGAAATCCCCATCTGGTAATCCTTATGGATGAGATTTCAAAGGAGCTGGTGTGCCGGATCGGAAAGTATTCGGAGAATGCCAGACAGTTCCCGGAAAAGATCAACACACAGATTATGAAGGTATTAGACCGAACCCATATTCAGACTGAGGTGTATGAGAGGGGCGCAGGCTATACGCTGGCTTCGGGAAGCGGCTGCTGTGCGGCTGCTGCGGCTGCCTACCGTCTGGGCCTTACGGATCCGAAAATGATCGTCCAGATGCCGGGAGGAACTCTGGAACTGGAAATCCGGGAGGATGGAAATGTTCTGATGACCGGAGATGTGGGATATGTGGGAAGCATAAAGCTGGGAAATCATTTTACAGAGCAGCTTCGGGCGCTTGACAAATAAAAAAACTGCGTTTATAGTTTTTTACAGATACAGGCAAAAGGGCGGGGTATCGCATCAGATCCCCGCCCTGATACATTTTACAGGGATTGGAAAGGGTTTTTGCCATCCCTGGGAGAGGGTGGTTAAACCATGAACAAATACAGCAGAGAGGATATCCTCAGGATCGTCCGGGAGGAGGATGTGGAGTTTATCTGCCTGCAGTTTACGGATCTGTTTGGAATAATGAAGTCTGTGACCATTACAGCCGGACAGGTGGAAAAAGCCCTGGACAACCGATGCATGTTTGACGGTTCTGCTACTCAGGGCTATGTGAGGCTTCAGGAATCGGATATGTATCTTTATCCGGACACGGATACCTTTGAGATATTTCCCTGGCGTTCCAGACAGGGGCGGGCAGCAAGGCTGATCTGTGATGTGTGCCATCCCGACGGAACGCCTTTCCAGGGAGATCCGCGCTTTGTGCTTAAAAAGGCCGTTAAGCGGGCGGCAGATATGGGATATGTGATGGAGGTAAAGCCGGAGTGTGAGTTTTTCCTTTTTCATTCAGACGAGGAGGGACGGCCCACGATCCAGACTCATGAGCGGGCAGGATATTTTGATACGTTCCCTATGGATCTGGGAGAGAATGTATGCAGGGATATTGTGACAAATCTGGAGGAAATGGATTTTCAGGTGGAGTCCAGTCATCATGAGATTGCTCCGGGGCAGCATGAGATCGATCTGGGGTCCATGGATGCCTTGAGGGCTGCAGATCAGCTTCTCACCTTCAAGATGACAGCCAAAACGATTGCAAAGAGCCACGGGCTTCACGCCACCTTTATGCCAAAGCCCAAAGAGGGAGTTAATGGTTCAGGGATGCATCTTGTTTTGTCGCTGAAAGACTCACAGGGAAAGAACCTGTTTGCAGACCCGGCAGATCCTTTGGGACTAAGTCTTACGGCCCGTCATTTTATGGCAGGAATTTTAAACCATATGAAAGAAATGACGCTTCTTACCAATCCGACGGTTAATTCCTATAAGCGGCTGGTTCCTGGATATGATGCCCCGGTTTATAGTGCCTGGTCGCCTTCAAACAGCAAAAGCTGCCTGATCCGCATTCCGTCTCCGGGAGGAGAGGGGATTGAGCTGCGCTGTCCGGATGGGGCCATGAATCCATACCTGGCACTTGCAGCCTGCCTTCAGGCGGGACTGGAGGGGATTGAAAAGGAGCTGGAGCTGCCTCTCTGTGCAAAAGAACCGATATCGTTGGCTGATCAGGAGGAACTTAATAACTGCGGGATTGACCGGATCCCAAACACTCTTGGAGCTGCCATTGAGGCATATGCAGGCAGTCTTTTTGTGAAAAATGTTCTCGGAGAACCGATTTATATTAAATATCTGGAGGCCAAAGAGAAGGAATGGGGAGAGTTCGGCATTCAGGTGACGGACTGGGAGATCGCCCAATATCTGTATCAATATTAGTGTGCAGCCTGGCAGGAGGAGGTGGGAAGGATGGCAAGTATAATCGCGGCATTTTCAAAGCCACAGGATGCCGGAAATATCCGGGCCATACTCAGGAAGAATGGCTATGAACCAGTTTTTGCGTGCACCTCCGGGGCTCAGGTTCTGGCAGCGGCAGAGAGTTTAAACGGCGGGATCGTAGTCTGCGGCTTCCGCTTTGAAGATATGGTCTGCGAGGAGCTGCGCCGCCTGCTCCCATCTTCCTTTGATATGCTTCTCATTGCTTCCCCGGCAAAATGGAGCAAACGGGATACGGAGGGAATGATCTGCCTTTCCATGCCCTTAAAGGTACATGAGCTTTTAAGCACCATAGAAATGATGCTTGAGGCCAGAAAACGGCGAAAGCGCAGAAAGAGGACCCGTCCTCAGGAGAGAAGCGCCGAGGAAAAGGAACTGATTTTAAAGGCAAAAGCTCTCCTGATGGATCGAAATACGATGACCGAGCCGGAAGCCTACCGATATATACAAAAATGCAGTATGGATAATGGCACCAGCCTGACCGAAACTGCTCAGATGATCATCAGCTTAATACACATGTGAGGTAGAACCATGAATTTTGTAAAAATGCAGGGAATTGGAAATGACTATGTATATGTAGACTGTTTTAAGGAGAACGTAAAAAATCCAAGTGCAGCAGCCCGATTTGTCAGCGACCGGAGGTTTGGCATCGGTTCAGACGGCCTGATCCTGATCTGCCCTTCTGATGTGGCAGACTGCCGTATGGAAATGTACAATACAGACGGTTCACAGGGGAAAATGTGCGGAAACGGCATCCGTTGTGTGGGAAAGTATGCCTATGACCATGGGATTATTTCCCCGGATCGGAGAAGCCTGACCGTAGAGACTCCGGCTGGGATTAAGGAGTTAAAACTGGAGGTCGAAAACGGCAGGGCAGTGATGCTCACTGTTGACATGGGAGAGGCAGTTCTCACTTCCCAGCTTCCGGAAACGATTTTGGTAGATGGAAAACAATGGGAGTTTACGGGAATTGATGTAGGAAATCCCCATGCAGTGTATTTTATGGATGAAATAGACAGCCTGGATCTGGAGAAGATGGGACCGTCTTTTGAGTTCCATGAGCGTTTTGTGCCGGATCGTGTAAATTCAGAGTTTATCCGCGTGATTGACCGTACACATATCCAGATGCGGGTATGGGAGAGGGGCAGCGGAGAAACCTGGGCCTGCGGCACAGGAGCTACGGCCAGCGCCATGGCAGCTATTTTGCTGGGATTAACAGAGGATGAGGTGCTTGTAAGCCTTAAGGGCGGCGATTTAAGGATCCGTCTGGACCGGGAAAGCGGCCATCTGTTTATGACAGGGCCTGCAGTGGAGGTGTTTAACGGAGCCATAGAGCCTTTTTGGGAGGACGGGGAAGAAGGCAGCCGTTAAGAGTACGATGGAACTGGACGGCTTTATCGGACAGCTTTAGAAGTTTGGAAAGACCAGTACCCAGATTGTATTTTCCACTCATGTTGGGCCAAGAGGTGTGGATGTGGATCACGCATATCAGATATAGACGGTATCCTGGCCGTTTATCCGCCGGCGCCAAGGAAACATCCGTCTCATTTTTACATATGGTATAAGGAAATGAAGTATGTAAAAGGAGCTGCTTATGGAACAGCAAACAAGTGTGATCATAGACGCCGGACACGGCGGGGCAGAGCCGGGAGCCATGTTTGAGGGGCGCAAGGAGAAGGATGATACGCTCCGTCTGGCATTGGCTGTAGGCGAGATACTGGAAAATAATGGGATTCGTGTGATGTATACCCGTACCACGGACGTATATGACACGCCTCTGGAAAAAGCCATGATTGCGAATGGATCGGGAGCTGATTTTTTCGTATCCATTCACCGGAATGCCATGCCTGTTCCGGGAACAGGAAAGGGAGCATTGAACCTGGTATACGAAAATACCGGTCCGGGAGCATTGATGGCAGAAAATATCCAGAAAAATCTTGTGAAAGCCGGATTTGACGATCTGGGAGTTCAGGAACGTCCCGGAATCATTGTGCTCAGGCGGACTAAGATGCCGGCTGTGCTGGTGGAGGCGGGATTTTTAGATCACCCGGAGGACAACAGGATTTTTGATGAACAATTTGATCAGATCGCCCAGGGGATTGCAGACGGGATATTGACCACCTTTTCCCAGCTGAAGAAAGAGACGGAAGAGAAGCGGTACTATCAGGTTCAGGTGGGAGCATACAGGGAACGACCGCGGGCAGAGTTTCTGGTAAGGGAGCTTGCAGCCAAGGGATTTCCGGCTTTTCTTGTATATGATGACGGGCTTTATAAGGTGCGGGTCGGCGCTTTTTTGCAGATGGACAATGGAGTCCGGATGGAGCAGAGAGTAAGACAGGCCGGATATCCTACCATGCTGGTGAGGAAAGAGGAAGTGTAAAAGATTGCAGATTATTTGAGATAAAGTATATGTAATGTGAGAAATTCTTCCTGTATAATGATGCTATAAGAGCAAACACCTTTTTGTGCCTTTTGGTGGCAGTGGGATTTGCGTATGGCGGTATAGAGGAAGGAGAAGAGTGATATGTTATATCCGAAGATGAACAGAGCAAGGACCGTGATGGATCTTTCCGGCCTGTGGGAATTTAAGCTTGGAGATTATGAGACGCCGGGGGATAACTGTGAGCGTCTTGCAGGAGGGGAACGGATTGCTGTCCCTGCATCCTATAATGATCAGAAGGATGATCCGGCTTATAAGAATCACTATGGATGGGCCTGGTATGAAAGAGAGGTCACGGTTCCTGCCTTTTTTAAGGGGCAGAGGCTGTTTCTGCGTTTTGATGCCGTGACACACAGGGCAAGGATCTATATAAACGGAACCTTTGTAATGGAACATAAGGGAGGATTTCTTCCTTTTGAGCTGGAGCTTACGGAGCTTGTGGTTCCGGGAGAAACGCTGCTGCTTACCGTTGCGGCGGACAACCGGATCAGCCACAGCACGCTTCCAGTGGGAAATGAAGGTGGAACCGCTTTTTTTGGCTCCGATAATCCAGGTGTGCCTTCGGTTGAAGCAGCCAAGGTATGGCGAAAACAGGGCAATCTTCCCAATTTTGACTTTTTTAACTATGCAGGAATCAACCGTCCGGTACGGCTGTATACAACACCTGTTTCTCGCATCTGCGGTCTGACCCTGATACCGGACATAGACGGCACCGATGGGATTCTTCAATATGAGGCTGAGACAGAGGGAGAAGGCGCCGTTCATGTGGAAATTTTTGATGTGGAGGGGAATAAGGCAGCAGAGGCAGAGGGAGCTTCTGGAATCATTACCATACCTGATGCCAGATTGTGGTGGCCCTGGCCGGGAACGCCTTATCTGTACCGGGCTGTATTTACCTTTGGAGAAGATATCTATGAGGAAACCTTTGGCATCCGTACAGTGAAGGTAGAAGGAACCCAGTTCCTGATCAATGGAAAGCCGTTTTATTTTAAGGGCTTTGGAAAGCATGAGGATTCTCCCTTTCATGGAAGAGGACTGGATCTGTGTCTGGATGTAAAGGATGTGAACCTGATCCACTGGCTTCATGCTAATTCCTTCCGCACCAGCCATTATCCCTATGCGGAGGAGATGTATCAGCTCTGTGACAGAGAGGGAATTGTGATCATTGATGAAACGCCGGCTGTAGGAATCGGAGCTGGCGAGCACTGCGATCCTTATCAGATATTTCCCATTCGGGAGCACCACGAGGCTGTGCTCCGGGATATGATCGAGAGGGATAAAAATCATCCCTGCGTGGTAATGTGGTCCATGGGAAATGAGCCAGATACAGAGCATTTTCCGGAATCAGCCTATGAATACTGGCACAGCCTGTATGAGTATACGCACACCCTGGATCCGCAGAACCGTCCTGTGACCTTTGTGTGCTGCCAGAATAATTATGAAAAGGATCTTGTGACCCGGACGATGGATGTAGTATGCATCAACCGGTATTACGGATGGTATAACTTGTCGGGCGATCTGGACGCAGCCTGCTATGCTCTGAACATGGAGCTGGACTTCTGGGAAAAAATAGGAAAACCTGTGATGATTACAGAGTATGGGGCAGACGCTGTGGCGGGCATCCATCAGTGTGTACCGGAAATGTTCAGTGAAGAATATCAGATGGAATATTACAGGCGGCAGAATGAGGAATTTGATAAAAGGTCTTTCTTTATGGGAGAGCAGGTCTGGAATTTTGCGGACTTTGCGGCATTTCAGGGTTGCATGAGAGTGGACGGCAATAAGAAGGGCCTGTTTACAAGAGAAAGACGGCCAAAGCTGGCAGCACACTATTTCAGAAAGCGTTGGGAGAACATTCCCAATTTTGAGTATAAAGCAGGAGGAAATACGGATGAAAAGTAGAAATCCAAGGATTTCCTGGCTGGATAATCCGGAGGTTTTTGAGGTGAACCGGAACAATGCTCATTCAGATCATGTATATCCTTTTTTTCAGGAGGCAGGATCAGAGGGAATCGGTTTTATGCTTCTGGATGGTGTCTGGGATTTCTGCTGGGAGGAGCAGCCACCGGAATATGCGCTCAGAGGAACGGAGGATTCAGACGGAGTTGTTTTTTATAAAGCTGCTTTTGAGGAAAAGGACTGGGGAACGATCCAGGTTCCCGGCCATGTCCAGCTTCAGGGGTATGACAACTGCCATTATGTCAATACCATGTATCCATGGGATGGAAGGTCGGAGATCCGTCCTCCGGCCATTGACTGGGAGAATGCTCCGGCCGGGAGCTATGTAAGGGAATTTATTATCACAGATCAGGAGAAAGATTTTCTGGAAAAACGGGTGTTTGTGTCGTTCCAGGGAGTGGAAACAGCCTTTTATGTGTGGTGTAACGGTCAGTTTGCAGGGTATGGCGAGGACGGCTTTACACCGTCGGAGTATGAGCTTACGGGAGTTCTTCATCCTGGCGTAAACCGGCTGGAGGTGCGCGTTTACAAGCGCAGCAGTGCCAGCTGGATTGAGGATCAGGATTTCTTCCGTTTTACAGGGATTTTCCGGTCGGTATATCTTTACTGTATACCGGAAATCCATGTGGAGGATCTGTTTATAAAGGCGTATTTGACGGATGATTACAGAGATGGCTTTCTGGATGTAGAATTTACCATGGAAAATCCAAACGGATACAGCTATGAAATAAGGCTTGCGCTGGAGGATGCAGGCCGGATCATAAAAACAGGGGCTTTAAAAGGAAGGATGGAAAAAAGCTGCGCCGTATCACTGGGAAAAATCCCCAATGTACATCCATGGAGCGCAGAAGATCCCTTCCGATATCTGCTTCATATAGAACTGTGGGGAGAAGATGGCTGTAAGGAGTCTTTTTTGCAGCCAGTTGGATTCCGAAGCTTTGAGCTGAAGAACGGGCAGATGTGCTTAAACGGATGCCCCATTGTTTTTCACGGCATAAACCGCCATGAATTTGACTGGCACAGGGGAAGGGCTGTCACAGCCGATGATATGCTTTATGATATTCGTTTTTTAAAGCAGCATAATATCAACGCCGTCCGTACCTGCCACTACCCCAATCAGTCCCTGTGGTATGAGCTCTGCGACCGTTATGGTATTTATGTTATGGATGAGGCAAATCTGGAAAGTCATGGTTCATGGCAGAAAATGGGAGCCTGTGAGCCGTCATGGAATGTACCGGGAAGCCTGCCACAGTGGAAAGCCTGTGTAACAGACCGTGGAAAGTCTATGGCGGAACGGGATAAGAATCATCCGTCTGTGCTGATCTGGTCCTGCGGAAATGAGTCCTATGCCGGAGAGGATATCCGTGCGATGAGCCGCTGGTTTAAGGAGAGAGATCCGGGGCGTCTAATCCATTATGAGGGCGTTTTCTGGAACCGGGAATTTGAGGATATCAGTGACATGGAAAGCCAGATGTATACGCCTCCGGAACGTGTAAGGGAATTTCTGGAAAATAACACGAAAAAGCCTTTTATTATGTGTGAATATATGCATGCCATGGGAAATTCCCTGGGAGGCATGGATCGGTATATGGCGTTGGAATATGAATATCCTGCCTATCAGGGAGGCTTTATCTGGGATATGATCGATCAGGCGGTTGCCAGACAGGGAAAAGACGGGAAGGAATATCCGGCATACGGCGGTGATTTTGGAGACCGTCCCACAGACTGGCAGTTCTGCGGAAACGGAATTTTGTATCCGGATCGTTCCATATCTCCAAAGGCTGCTGAGGTAAAGGCTCAGTATGCTGCGGTGCGTTTGAAGATTTCTCCGGAGAGACGGCAGATACAGATTGAGAACCGGCAACTTTTTTCAGACCTTTCGGATCTTGCGTTTGTGCTGACGGTGTTAAGAAATGGAAAAAAATGGAAAACATTTCCGTTTAAGGCACAGGCTGCTCCGGGAACGTGCGCCGTATATTCCTTTGATGAGACAGGCTTTACAAACGATACCGCGTTGGAAGATGGAAAGGAATATATCCTAAGAGTAAGCGTCCATTTGGAAAAGGATACGCTGTGGGCAGAAAAAGGATATGAACTTGCTTTTTCGGAAGTAGTTCTTCCAGGAAACTGGAAAATGGAAAGAAAACGGTTCATTCCGGCCCGAATGATTGACGGCGATGTAAACCTGGGCGTTATCCTGGGAGAGATGCAGCTTATGTTTTCCTATCAAGACGGCGGTCTGGTATCTTTAAAGAGAAAGGATGGCATACAGTGGATGATCCGTCCTCCTGTGCCTGTATACTGGAGGGCGTCTACAGACAATGACCGGGGAAACGGTTTTGCAAAGGAAAGCAGGCTGTGGCTGGCAAAGACATTATTTCCGGAAATTTGCAAAGGAAAGGCAGAGATCAGAGAAACAGACAAGGAAGCAGAGCTTACATTTACATGGGAGGATACTACTGTTACATACAGGATGCGAAAGGACGGTATGCTTGGGGTGAGAGCGCACTTCCATGGAAAGAAGGGATATCCGTCCCTGCCTGTATTTGGACTGGCCTTTGAGCTTCCAGAGCAGGTCAGCCGTTTTTCCTGGTATGGAAGAGGGCCGTGGGAGAATTATCCTGACCGCAGGGCCGGAGCAGGGCTGGGAGTTTACGAAAGCACAAAAAAAGAGCAGCTTGCTCGGTATTTAAAGCCTCAGGAATGCGGGATGCATATGGATACCCGGAGGTTGGTTCTGGAAACAAAAGACGGAGAGAAACTTTTGTTTGAGGCGGAGAAAAAGCCGTTTCACTTCAGCCTGCTTCCATACAGTCCCATAGAGCTCGAAACGGCTCTCCACAGGGAAGAGCTGCCCGCACAGAGCCATACCTGGGCAGTGATCGCAGGAGCCATAAGAGGCGTGGGAGGAAATGACAGCTGGGGAGCTCCTGTATATCCGGAATATGAGATACCGGGAGACAGGGATATTATATTTGAGTTTTCTATGGGTTTTATCAGTAATCATGAGGAATAAAAAAAGAGCTGGCGCTCAGGATCATATGATCCGAAGCGCCAGTTCTTTTTTGGGGTTAAATGTGATGCGGGTTCTCCATAGGTCATTTTTCCAGCTCAGTTTCAGCCGCGGATCTGTAATGGGGAGACATTCCACAGAAACATCCGTCAAAGCTCCTGTTATCTTGCAGACGGCCAGAGTTCCCAGGATCAGACAGCTTTCTTTATACAGAGGTTTTTCTGCGGTTATAAGGTTCAGGACAGGAGTAAGCCCCGGACAGCAGACCTGATCGGTAATAAGGATTTCCTGGCTGCGTTTAAACACAACGCTGCGTTTAAAGGAGGTGATACAACCCTTGGGGTATGCGTTTTTCAGCTCCATTGAAATATGGGCTTCCTGTGCTTCAAAGCCCCAGTCTACATGTTCCGCTTTAAAATCCGGACCGTTGTGTTCCATTTGTTCATGGCCGTCTGCGGTGATAAAGGAGGGGAGGTTATGGTAAGCAGACTGCATGGTCCAGATTTCATATCGCTGTGGTGAGAAAGTTTTGGCCTGATAGGTTTCCACTCCGATATCAGCAAAGAGCGGCTTTCCGTCTTTATAAATGGTGAAGCTTCCCGTATCATTGTGATTGTGGCTGTCATCATTATCCCCGGCTTTTACAGCCAGACAGAAACGGCTGTCTCTTGCAATAAAAAGGCCGGTACTGGGATAGAAAATATCTTTTTTTTCTGTATTACAGCCCTGAGGGATAGAAAGGATTTCAGGCAGTGCAAAAAGATTTTGAATCCGGTAAAAAAGATTATGCTCTTGCGTTAAAAGGGGATCCTGTGTTATGCGGCAGTCGCCAGCAGCCAGTTCCATCAGTTCCTTCTGTTCGGTGCGCTTTCCGAAGAGGTATTCTCTGGCACTGCACAGGCCTGCGACAGCGGCACAGTCTGAAAAATTGATGTAGTAGGGTCCGCAGGCATGGACGTTGGAGAGGTAGGCGGCTATATTGCAGATTTTGGGTTCGCGGTAAAGGGAGGAAAAGGAATGATCCGTCATACCGTTCATGATTTCTATGGTGTTAAAGAGGCAGAGGCCTGCATGACGGTAATATTGAGGCCCTTCATCACAGCAGCCGTCGTCTCCGTATTCGGCAAGGAAAAAATCAGCGCTTTTGGCCGCTTTTTGAAGAATGGCCCGACTGATTTCTTCATCCTCTTCCCACAGAGCTGCTGTCATAAGCACATTCTGGGTACACCAGATAGTCCAGTTGTTCATAGGGCTTACCCCATCGCCCATCCACCAGAAATGCTCCTTTAAATAAGGCTCAAGGATGCGTTCCTTCAGACAGCGTACTACTTGTTTTTCAATCAGGGGACTTACGGCGCGAAGTTCATCCCTCAAAAGCCATACAGCTACAGCCAGCACGGCCCCTGTTTCAGCAGCAAAAAGATCGATGACAGGACGTGAGGGATCAGGCAGAGGAAGGGAAGGCGTATCACGGATGTAGGAATTATGGGGGGGAAGCTGCCATGCAGTTTCTTCGCAGATAAGATAAATTCCGTTTATGATATCATCCAGAAAAGTTCCCTTATAGTCACATGCTTCTGCCAGAACCAGGGTTCCGAGGGCAGTCCGGCGGGCAAACTGCTTATCCTCAAACCGGATCCTGTTTCCAGAACGGGTGTATTCTAAAAAGTCACAGGCCAGGATTTGAGGCCATACTACCGGACAGAGGGCCTTTGCGTCTTCCACGGCCCTGTTTTTAAGGGAAGAAGGAAGAGCCTCCCAAAATTCCCGGCAGCGTGCAGGGGAAAAGGGGATAAAGGGGGTAAGTGGCAGCTTGGGTGAAGCGGCAATTTCATAAAACATAGTGTTATTCCTCCAAAATGGTGTGGGTGTTTGGTTCGTTCATATGAGCCTGGACAAACTCTCTGGGAGAGATTCCTTCTACCTTTTTAAATACCTTGCTAAAGTAAAAGGCGCTTTCAAAGCCGAGGCGGTCAGCCACCTCATAGATCTTTAAATCCTGTTCTAAAAGCAGGGGTTTGGCCCGGGAGATCTTGCGCTGGGTGATATATTCGGAAAAACCCATGGAGCAGGTCTTTTTGAAAAGAGTGCTCAGGTAATTAGGACTCAGCCCAAAGACCGCGGCGATTTCATTAAGAGAAAGATGCTCCTCAATGTGGTTTAAAATATATTTCTGCACATTTAAGATCACATGGTCTTTATAGGTCTTTCGGCGGGTTTTTAACGCTTCGCAGAGTCCATCTCTGAGCTGCTCTAACCACCGGACAATCTGGAACACATCCTTCATCCGGTAAATAGAGCGGTAGCCGTCAGGACTGGCAGAAAAGATGCCGCTTAGTATTTCCTCACCTTCCGGAAGAAGAGAGAGAGCCAGATATAAAATGCTGCAGGCTCCGTCCATAGTCTGGAGCAGCTTTTGAGGATTCGCTGCAAAGAGCTGAGAGATCACGGTCAGGGTGTCATACAGGGCGTCTGTATCAAACTCTTCAAAGGCCCTGGTCAGATCTTCTTTAAAAACAGCCAGATTAAAGGAATCTCTTATGGAAGAAGAGGCAGTCTGGGTAAAAGGTACAAATGGGGCGTCAGGAGAGCAGAGATTAAAGGCCTGTCTGGCCTCCTGATAAGAAATGCTGATCTTTAAGGGATCATCCACCGGTTCTCCGATCCCGGCGCTTAGTTCAACATTAAAATAATTACGGATCATGGAACGGCCGTTATTGAGCGCTTCCAGCACGGTTTCCATTTCCGGCTGTTCATCGGGGAAATGAAAGATCAGGGCAAAACGTGTTTTATCCAGGGCGATCGCATAACAGCCCGCATATTTTGTAAGGATTTCCCGCATCATCTGCAGGCTGCTGGAATAAAGGTTTATCTGGCCTTCCGGATCCAGAGACTCGGAAACACAGCTTAGCAGCTCGCCGTGACAGGCCAGATACTGTCTGGCAGAAAAATCCAGTCCCAGATCCCTGGACTGAATGGAAAACTGATCCCTGTTTTCAAAAAGGTTATGAAGAAGACGCATGAAAAATTTATCAT
Source organism: Clostridium sp. AT4 (assembly GCF_001517625.2). GTDB lineage: Bacteria > Bacillota > Clostridia > Lachnospirales > Lachnospiraceae > Enterocloster. Next base: position 416,637 of record NZ_LN999828.1, read on the forward strand.
GGTAGCTTAAAAGAGTAGGGCGCCCCTGATTTTGACGGAAGGATTCCTTGGCTTTGAGCTCCTCCAGACGTTCGGATGCCTTTTCAATGGACGATTTAAGCGATCCGGGATCCAGCTCCAGCTTGATCAGATAGTCGACTGCCTGATAGCTCATAGCTTCTTTGATCAAAGAAAATTCTTCAAAGCTTGTAAGGATGATGAATAGAGGGATGGGGCCAAACTCATCTCTGCATATTTTGACCAGCTCCAGTCCGTTCATAACAGGCATTTTGATATCGGTAATCACGATATCAGGCCGGTACTGCCGGATCATTTCCAGAGCGGCTTTTCCGTTCATGGCAGTGCCGCAGACCTCTATGCCAAGCTCATCCCAGCGGAGCATGGATTTTATTCCGATCTGAACCAGAGGTTCATCGTCAACAATCAGTAATTTTATCATAATATCTCTCCCTGTGCCGTTTCGTATGGCAGCGTAATATGCATACATGTGTATTCTCCCGGTACGCTTTCAATGGAAATACCGTATTCCGGGCCGCAGTCGTAGCGGATCCGCTGGTTTACATTGTTGATTCCCACCTGCCGGAAAAAGTCCGCAGTGGGCTTTTGGGTGCCGGAAAGAACTCGTTTTATGGTTTCCGCATCCATGCCGATCCCGTTATCCCATACCGATATGATCAGACGGGGCTGTCTGGCAGCTTCTCTGTCCAGATTAGCGCTGATGCGGATTTTTCCTGCACAGCCCTTTGGTTCAATTCCGTGGAAAAGAGCATTTTCTATGAGAGGCTGCAAGGTAAAACGGTGGATCAGGCAGTCATAGAGGGCTTCTTCCGAAATTTCACATTCCAGAGAGATACTGCCGCCGTAACGGTACTGCTGGATCAGAAAATAGTCCTTCACCAGATTCAGCTCTTCCCTCAAGGTAATCCTATTATGGGAACCCTTGGAAATGCTTTTTAATAGCCGGGCCAGAGCCGTAGTCATCTCGCTGATACCGGATGCGCCCTGGATGGTAGCCATCCATTTGATGGAGTTTAATGTATTGTAAAGAAAATGGGGGTTAATCTGGCTTTGAAGAATCCGGTATTCCAGATCCTTGCGTTCCTTTTCGTCCTGTATCCGCTTCTGGATCAGAGCAGCCAGATCCTGTGACATACGGTTGATACCGGTACCAATGGCTCCAAATTCATCCTCCCGCTGTATGGAGGGATCCAGAGAAAAATCGCCTCCAGCAATGGCCTGGATCCGATGCTGCAGTTTTTTTACAGGACGTCCGATGGAACGGTTTAACAGTACAAAAAGCAAGAGACCGATGAAAAGGATGAAGACAGCAATACCGGAAAGAATGACCGCATAAAGGGTGCTCTGAGCCTTCATAGCGCTCTGGGATAAAAGCAGAGAGATGCTCCAGCCATAATTTCCAATGGGGCAGGAGAGCAGTACGCGTTCGGATCCATCCGGAAGACGGCAGAGCGAAACGAAGGTATCACTGTTAAAGGCATTTTCACTTAAGTCCTTTACCGGCTCAAATTTCCAGTCACAGGACTTTAAACGGTCATTTTCATAAAGCCAGGTTCTGCCTCCGATGGTAAGGCAGAGAAATGAATCCGGATTTAAGGGGAAAGATTTTAAGTAGTCAAGGATCAGCCGGTCTGAGATCGACATATAGATCCAGCCGGCCTGATGGGAGCTGTAGCGTCCGGACAAGGCGGAGACAGCTGGAAGGACCATTAAACCGCTTCCGGGAAGAAATGGATCCTCCATAAAGGTGCTGTTGTCCATCCCATCTTCTGAAAGGATGGTCTGAAACCAGTCCGTGCCTGTAAGGTCAGATAAAGAATGTGCGGAAGACACAGCGGTGGTATCAGAAATCTGCATATAATTGCAGCTGTTTAAGGGAGATATGATAACCCGGTTTATGTAGGAGGAAGAATGAGTATTGTAATACTCTTCCTTCAGACGGTCATAGGTACGAAGTGCCACACTGCGTAGGCCGGAATTTTTGGAAGAGATCGAGGGCATCTGGGACAGATTTTCAAAACCGTCCAGATAGGCGGCGATATCTGTGTTAAAGGAGCACCATTTATAAAAGGAAAGGATATTTTCCAAATCGGCCGCTGTACTGTTACAGATAACCTCAAGACTGTATTCGGAAGTCTGTATCTGATTTTTCTGGAGAAAGGACTGAAAAACAAAGGAACAGATGGTTACCGTAAATACAGCAATGGAGCAGGTTACGGCAGCCGTATAGAGTATGATTTTTCCGCGTATGGTTTTTGGAAATACGGATTGCAGCATGAAAAATAGTCCCCCCTCTGGTATGTATTATTCATAAAATACTATAATAGGAAAGCTATTTTTTGTCAAATGAATACAATTATAAGAAAAGACTGCAAATCATAGAAAAGTACAGCTTTTTTACGGGAAGAATGGAAAAGAGAAAAATTACAGAAAAAATCACAGTTTTTTTGGTTGTTTTTACATTCAGTCTTAGGGAATCTGCCTGTATAATAAAGGCACAACATCAGGATAAACAAAAAATATGATGGATCAAGGAGGAGAAGATGATGAAAAAACGTATTGTAAGTTTAGCGTTGGCAGTTTCCATGGCGGGTAGCCTTACAGCCTGCGGGGGCGGAGCAGCAAAGACAGAGAACAAGGAGACAGAGGCAGCAGCGGATACAACCGCAGCAAAGGCAGAGGAGACAGAGGCGGCAGCAGACGGAAAAACACATTTAAAATGGGCTATGTGGGATAAAGACCTGACCGTATACTACAAAGCTCTGGTAGAAGCCTATGAAAAGGCGCACCCGGATGTGACGGTAGAACTGGTAGATCTGGGAAGCTCTGATTACAGTACGGTTCTTACGACACAGCTGACCGGAAACGGAGCAGATTTCGATGTGGTTTCCATTAAGGATGTACCGGGATATATGGCTCTGGTAAATAAGGGAGTGTTAGAGCCTCTGGATCCTTATATTGAAAAGGATGGCGTGGATCTCAGCGGCTACAAGGGGTTGACCGATCAGGTAAAAGTAGACGGAAAGATGTATGAGCTGCCATTTAAGAGTGATTTTTGGGTTGTATATTACAACAAGGATGTATTTGACAATGCAGGGGTAGAGTATCCCACCAATGATATGACCCTGGAGCAGTATGATGAGATTGCAAAGAAGCTTACAAATACAGAGCCGGGACAGGAGGTATATGGATCTCACTATCATGTTTGGAGAAGTACGGTTCAGATGTTTGGCATGATTGACGGAGAGCACACGATCCTGGACGGCAATTATGATTATTTAAAGCCATACTATGATATTATTTTAGACGAGCAGGAAAATGGCGTATGTCAGGATTATGCAACCTTAAAGACCTCAAATCTTCATTATTCAGGCGCATTCTCCCAGGGTAATGTAGGTATGATGAATATGGGTACCTGGTTTATCTCTACTCTGATTGATAAGGTAAAATCCGGCGAGTATATAGACTGTGCAAACTGGGGTATTGTAAAGTACCCTCATCCGGAAGGCGTAGAGGCAGGTTCTACCGCTGCCCAGATCACTTCTTTAAGCATTCCTACAAGCGCACCGAATAAGGAAGCTGCATGGGATTTCATGAAGTTTGTCTGCGGTGAAGAGGGAGCGGCAGTTTTAGCTTCTACCGGAAACTTCCCGGCGATTATGACAGAGGAAACCATGAATACGATCGCATCCACAGAAGGGTTCCCGGAAGATGAAAACAGTAAGGCTGCTCTTGAAACAGTGAACCTGTATCTGGAGATGCCGGTTGATGTAAAGAGCCCTGAGGTAGAAACTGTATTAAATGAGGCTCATGACAATATCATGGCAGGCAACATGACCGTAGAAGAAGGAATTGCAGATATGAATGAACGTGTAGCTGCAGTTCTGGGTGAATAAGAAAAACATATACGGACAGACAGAGCTGAAAACGAGGCAGACGGGATTTACCGCCTGCCTCATTTAAAGAAAGGTAGATGAATATGGGAAAGACAAAAGCCGTTGATCCTGCAAGGGTCAGGGAAAAACTGGATATTCTGGAGCCGCGGCTTGCAGCTCTTTTGAAGCAGGCAGATGAAGAAACGGATATGAAAAAAAAGGTAAAGCTGGCAAAAAAGGCGGATCAGATCCGTGATAAAATACGTCAGGCAAAGACAGGAGAGCGGTTCAGCCGTCAGACAAAGCGGGATTTGATCGCGTACTCCTTTATCGCTCCTAACTTTATCGGCTTTGCCGTTTTTACTCTGGGCCCTGTGCTGTTTGCTTTTATACTGGCATTTTTCAAATGGGATGGCAATAACCCGATGGATTTTGTGGGCCTGGACAATTTTATGCAGATGGTGGGAAACAAGCGTTTCCTTGCTTCCCTTAAAAATACAGTTGTATACTGCGTGGCTACGGTTCCCTTTACTCTGGCAGTAGCCCTTGGGCTGGCAGTTCTTTTAAATCAGAAGGTAAAAGGACGCAACTTCTTCCGTACGGTAAGCTTTTTCCCCTATGTAGCTTCTCTGGTTGCAGTAGCAGCTGTGTGGAATATGCTGTTTTCCCCTGCCAAAAGCGGTCCTGTAAATATGATCCTTTATAATCTGGGCGTTGCGGCGAAGGAGCTGCCAAAATGGTCTGCAGACAAGGACTGGGTTATGTTCACCGTAATCCTGTTCTCTGTATGGAAAAATATGGGATACTACATGGTGATCTATCTGGCAGGCTTACAGGGGATCAACGGAGAGCTTTACGAAGCATGCAGCTTGGATGGAGCCAATACATGGCAGAGATTCCGCTATATCACCTGGCCCCAGCTTCAGCCGACCACCTTTTTTGTTACCATTATCCTTACCATCAACTGCTTTAAAGTATATGACATTGTATATATGCTGGCAGGAGGAAGCACGGGCGTATTAAATGAGTCTGCCATTGTCCTGGTATACCACATTTACGAGGAAGCCTTCCGCAACTGGAATCTGGGTTACGCAAGCGCTGTAGCCATGGTACTGTTCCTTATTGTTCTTGCTATTACCCTGGTACAGTTCCGTGGGGAAAAGAAATATGCAAATTAAAGGAGGAGGCCTCAAATGAAGATAAAAAATACAAAAACAAGGATGATGAGGGCGGCTCTCTATATTGTGCTTATTGTTCTGGCATTTCTGATGCTGGTACCTTTTGCCTGGATGCTTTCAGCTTCCTTTAAGCTGGATAAGGACGTATTTATTTTCCCGATCCAGTGGATTCCAACTAATCCCAGATGGCAGAATTATGTAGATATCTGGACCAGGATCCCGCTGCTTAAATTTGTGCTTAATACGGTGAAGCTGACGCTGATCGTAACCTTTTTACAGCTTCTTACAAGTAGCTTTGCGGCATATGCCTTTTCAAAGCTGAATTTTAAGGGAAAGCACGTTTTATTTCTGGCGTATATTGCAACTATCGCTGTTCCCTGGCAGGTTTACATGGTTCCGCAGTTTATGATGATGCGTTCCATGGGACTGGCAGATACGCATCTGGCAATTATCTGTCTGCAGGCATTTTCCGCCTTTGGCGTATTTATGATGAAGCAGTTTTATGAAGGGATTCCCACAGAACTTTGCGAGGCAGCCAGAATTGACGGCATGAGCGAGTATCGGATCTGGTACCGGGTGATGCTTCCACTTGCAAAGCCTGCTCTGTCAACCCTGACGATCTTTACCTTTGTAAATACATGGAATGATTTCCTGGGACCATTGATCTATCTGACGACAGAGTCAAAAAAGACCCTGCAGCTGGGACTGCGTATGTTTATCAGCCAGTTTGGTTCTGAATACGGTCTGATCATGGCTGCTTCTGTGCTGAGTCTGATCCCTGTGCTGATAGTATTCCTGTCTCTGCAGAAATATTTTGTTGAGGGCGTAGCAGCTTCCGGCGTAAAGGGATGATACGGGATTAAAATAATGCATAAAGCAGGAAGGAAACAGATTATGAGCTGGATATCATGGGATGCTCTGGAAAAAATGCCGGAGCTTACAAAAGAAGAGGCAGGCCGGGCTCTGGATGCGGCCTGCAGTCAGGTAATAAGAAATCTGGATCAGTTTACAGACCATTTCCAGAAGGCGTACAGCGAAAACGGTTTTTATGCGCCTACTGAAAATGTGGACTGGACGCCGGGATTTTGGACCGGGGAAATATGGCTTGCCTATGAACATACGGGCAATGAGGCTTTAAAAAAGGCGGGCGAGCTCCAGATGGCGAGCTTTTTAAAGCGGATCAATGAAAAACAGGATGTGGAAACACATGATCTGGGCTTTATGTATTCCCCTTCCTGCGTGGCAGGCTACAAGCTTACGGGAAGCAGAGTGGGACGGGAAGCCGCTTTGAAAGCAGCTGAGGAGCTGATTACACGCTTTCACGAAAAGGGCCAGTTTATTCAGGCATGGGGGCCTCTTGATGCTCCGGATAATTACAGGCTGATCATTGACTGCCTTTTAAATCTGCCGCTTCTTTACTGGGCTTCTCAGGAAACGGGAGATCCCAGATATAAGGAGATTGCGGAGCGTCACATCCATACGGCCCTTTCCAATGTAATCCGTCCGGATTTTTCTACCTGGCATACGTTTTTCTTTAACCGTGAAACAGGAGAGCCGGATCACGGCGCTACCTGTCAGGGATACCGGGACGGATCCGCCTGGGCCAGAGGGCAGGCATGGGGGATCTACGGGACGGCTATTGGCTATAAATATACGAAAAGGGAGAGCTATATACCCGTTTTTGAGGGCGTGACGAATTACTATCTGGAGCATCTTCCTGAGGATCTGGTTCCCTTTTGGGATCTGGAATTTGGTGATGGGGATGACCAGCCAAGAGATTCCTCCTCTGCTTCGATTGCAGCCTGCGGCCTGCTTGAAATGGCAAAGTATGTAGAGCCGGAAAAGGGCGCTCTGTGCCGCTCTCTGGCAGCCAGATTTATGAAGTCCTTAACGGAAAAGTATGCAGTAAAGGATTTTGACAGCTCCAACGGCCTAGTGCTTCACAGCACCTATTCTAATCACTCGCCTTACAATACCTGTAACCACTATGGAGTGGATGAGTGCAACCTGTGGGGTGATTACTTCTATATGGAAGCGCTGACAAGGATGTATAAGGACTGGAACGTATACTGGTAAAATATCATATACGGCATGAAACGGCCGGAAAGGAATAAGGATGACAGCAAAGAAACTTTTTGAGAGAGGAAATGAATACTTTTTCTTTGATGATCCTGAAAAAACAGCTGCAGTCTGCCGGGAAAGATATCCGGAGGACTGCGCCCATATTATACGGGTGGCAGATGAGGTCTGCAGGAATTATTTTCTGTTTGATCTGGATCATGACTTAGAGCGTACCTGGGAGCCAGTGACATTTCCGGAGGATCGCCCCATTGATTGGGAGTACCGCCCGGGAAATGACCCGGAATTTACCTTTCAGTTTAACAGGCACCGTTTTCTGATCTGTCTGGGACAGGCGTACTGGCTTACAGGAGACTCAAAATATGAGCATCATTTTTTCCGTCTCCTTATGGATTTCATTGACCATGTAAAGCGCACATCGGAAACAGAGCAGACTACATGGCGGATTTTAGAGGTGGGGATCCGGGGCGAAAACTGGGTTAAGGCGCTGCGGTATTTTAAAGACAGTCCTTTAATGACGGATGAAAGGGCGGAAAAGATTGAATGCTGTCTCAGGGAGCACGGGGAGTATATTATACAGATGCATTCGCCCTACCGCTATATCAGTAACTGGGGAGTGATGGAAAACCACGGCCTGTTTGAGATCGGAATCCAGATGCCGGATCAGGAAACAAGGGATCGTTTTACCTCTATTGCATTGGAACGTCTGGAAACAGAGGCAGCAATGCAGATTTTTGACGACGGCGTACAGTGGGAGCAATCTCCTATGTATCACAACGAGGTTTTTCACTGCTATGAGGATGTGCTCCTTTTGGCAAAACGGAATGGGATTGCTGTTTCAGAACGGATCTGCGACGCCGTAAGAAGGATGGCTTATGCAAATCTGGCATGGATGAGGCCGGATCACCGCCAGATCATCATGGGTGACAGTGATGATATGGATTTAAGAGATTATATGAGTATTGCAGCCTACCTGTTAAAAGATCCGGTACTGAAATTCGGAGGTTTTAAGGAGCTGGATTTTGAAAGTCTCTGGGATGTAGGGGTGAACGGCGCAGCGGAATACAGCCGTATGGAATGCCGGAAACCGGATTTTGTATCAGCGGCTTTGGAGGACAGCGGAAATTATTATATCCGGAGTTCCTGGAATGAGGACGGAGATCTGCTCCATTTTCACTGCGGAACCATGGGAGCAGGCCATGGACATTCTGATAAGCTTCATGTGGATCTTATTCTGGGAGGCGAGGATATCCTGACCGATTCCGGCCGTTATACCTATGTGATGGATCGGGGAAGATTTGAATTTAAAGATCCGGATGCGCACAATACAGTTACGGTAGATGGCGAATTTTTTACACAGTGTAAGGATTCCTGGGAATGCTCTAAGCTTTCTCAGCCGGTCAAGCAGCAGTATAAGCAGAAAAACGGATACAGCCTGGTTCAGGGCGGAAATCTGGGATATATGCACAAGGGCGTATTTGTAAACCGCAAAGTGATTTCTTTAAAAGACGGCCTTTTTGTGATAGCAGACGAGCTCTATGGACAGGGAAAACATACCTTTGAGCAGTTCTGGAATTTCAGTGAGACAGGAAAGGCAGTTTATGAAAATGGCTGTGCCTGCTTCACAGGAGAAAAGGCACAGGTAAAGCTTCTCTTTATCAGCCCGGACTGCGAAGGAGAAATGAAGCAGGGAAAGATCGCTCGCCATTATAACCGGTATGAAACCAGAGACCGCCTCTGTCTGCAAAAGAAAGGACAGGGCTTTCAGTCCATGATTACTGTAATCGGAGGCGGAAAGAAGGGAAAGGAAAGACAGCTTCACGCATCCCTGGTTCCGGTAACGTCTGTTCTTAAGGGAATCACCTATCCGCCGTCTATGGCTGAGGCTGTGGAGATTGTTGACGGAAGCAGAACGCTTGTAGTCATCCTCTGCCATCAGGAGGTTAATTCCCCCACAGATCTTACGGAGGCAGCGGGCTGCATGGGATATGGAAATGTAATTGTCTTTGATAAAGCAGAGGGAAGCGTGGGGGGAACGGTTCTTTGTTACTAAAAAGGCGGATGAATTGACACATCTGGATTTCTTCCATATAATAACTAAATAAATGGATAAAGGAGATCCTGTTATAACGCGGGGGCTTCCGGCATACATTCACGTAAAAATAAAAAGGGGTTTCAGCCAATGGAAACTCAGAAGATAAATACCAAAAAACAGATTCTGCGCAAACAGATCAGAGAAAAAAACGCTCATCTGGATCCGGAGTACTGCCTTTGGGCAGATAAGCGTATCCGGGAATGGATTTTAAACTGGAAATATTTTCAAAAGGCAGAAACGATATTCTGCTTTGTGGGAACTGCCGGGGAGATTCATACCAAACCGCTGATTCAGGCTGCTTTGGATCAGGGAAAGCGGGTGGCTGTGCCAAAATGCATTTCAAAGGGGATCATGGAGGCACGGCAGATCCGTTCTCTTGGCGAATTGTATCCCGGAAGCTATGGCATTGAGGAGCCGGAGAAAGCTGCCGAGATCATAGAGCCGGAAGAAATTTCGCTGGCACTTGTTCCGTGTCTGACCTGCTCTGAGGACGGCCGGCGTCTGGGATATGGAGGCGGTTTTTACGATAGGTTTCTGCGATCCGTTCCCGGCCCCTGGGCCGTGCTTTGCAGAGGGCGTCTGATGGAGGCGGAAATCCCCTGGGAAGCCCATGATCTTTTAATGGATGCCGTCATCTGGGAAGAAGGAATCTTGGAGTTGAAATGAGGACAGGACAGAAAAACAGAGCGGTTTTTCTTATTTGCAGTCATAATCAGGAAAAATTTGCTTATATTGTAAGTAAGCAAGGATTTTTTGAGGTTTCAAATGGTAAAAGCTCAGGAAACAAATTCCAGAGGTTTCTTACAGGTCAATGTAGTCAATATTCAGAACAACTTTCCAATTAAAAATGCAACCATAAGTATCAGCACAAAGGGAGAGCCGGATCGGGTGATGGAGGAAGTAAGCACCAATTCCTCCGGACAGACAGAACAGCTCTCCCTTCCTGCGCCTCCGGTGGAATACAGCCTGAATCCAGGAATCATCCAGCCCTATTCAGAGTACGATCTCATCGTCCGCGCAGAGGGATTTGAGCCTCTGGCGATTTCCGGCACAGAGATTTTAGCAGATTCCAATGCGATCCAGCCTGCGGCTATGACACCCTTGGCGCAGGAGCAGCCTCCCGAAGATCCTGTAGTGATTCCGGATCATACCCTTTACGGTAATTATCCGCCCAAGATTGCGGAGGATGAGGTCAAACCGGTCAATGAAAGCGGAGAAATCGTATTAAGCCGTGTGGTAATTCCCCAGACCATAGTGGTTCATGATGGCGTTCCCACGGACTCTACCGCTAAAAACTATTACGTTCCCTATCGGGACTATATTAAAAATGTAGCCTGCAGTGAAATTTACTCTACCTGGCCGGAAAGCTCCATTACCGCTAATGTACTGGCGATTATGTCCTTTACCCTAAATCGTGTGTACACCGAGTGGTACAGAAATCAGGGCTATGATTTTACCATCACCTCATCTACAGCCTTTGACCATAAATGGATTTACGGCAGAAATATTTTCCAGAGCATTTCTCAGGTAGTGGATGAAATTTTTGACGCCTATCTGTCCCGTCCCGGCGTCCGTCAGCCGATTCTGACCCAGTACTGCGACGGAAGGCAGGTCAGCTGTGAAGGCTGGATGACGCAATGGGGATCCTGTGACCTGGGAAAGCAGGGCTACAGTCCCATAGAGATCTTACGCTATTTCTATGGTGATTCTATTTATATCAATACTGCCGAGCAGATCTCAGGCATTCCTGCCTCATGGCCCGGCTCTGATTTAAGCCAGGGAAGCTCCGGCCCTAAGGTGCGCCAGCTTCAGGAACAGCTGGACGTCATAGCAACTGTTTATACAGCGATCCCCAGAGTAGCGCCCGACGGCATCTACGGCCCGCGCACAGCGGCTGCGGTGCGGGAATTTCAGAGCATTTTCGGCCTTCCCCAGACGGGAGTGGTGGATTTTGCCACCTGGTACCGGATATCCCATATCTATGTAGGGATTACAAGGATGGCGGAGCTGGTGTAGGGGCAGTTGAGCATGTGAATAGTTTAGGAAAAATTAACTACCCATTCCTCCCAAAATGAGTTATACTGTTAAGGAACGAATAAAGGGAAATGATTCCTGCAGGGTGCGCTGCATCCGTTGGAGCAGGAGATCAGGAAAGGGAGCAATATGGGATTTTTATTTGGAAAAAAGAAATCGGAGTTTGTATCACCGGCAGGAGGAACACTGATGGATATCACAGCAGTGGCAGATCCGGCATTTTCTTCCAAGATGATGGGAGACGGCTTTGCCATTGAGTTGACAGAGGGCGAGGTAGTTGCACCATTTGACGCAGAGGTAACGGCAGCTTTTCCAACCGGTCATGCATATGGCCTCAGAAGAAAGGACGGGGTAGAGTGCCTGATCCATATCGGTATGGATACAGTAGAGTTAAACGGCGAGGGCTTTGACGTAAAGGTAGAGCAGGGCGCCAAGGTAAAGCAGGGCCAGACTCTGGTAGTGGTAGATTTAGAGGCAGTAAAGGCAAAGGGCAAATCTCTGGTGACTCCGGTGATCTTCCCAAGCGGAGCCGCATTTACTATGAACAAAAAGGATGGAATCGTTGCAAAGGCTGAGGAGAATATTCTGAAATTTTCATAAGAAATCCAAAACAGGGCAGAGACGTTAAAACAGTGCGTTCTGCCCTGTTTTTCTGCCTTGATCTGTACAAGCAAGTTTCATGCAAAAAAAGATTAGATTACCACAAAAAAATTTAGGATTCCAAGCCATTGAAAAATAAAATGAAATAAAGTATAATCTTTACAATTTGGGCTGACGCAGAAATACGGTCCCTGGAGATGCTTAACACATTTCCAATCCCCAACAAACACACATAAGAAAGGACAGGTACCCCCATATGAAAGCATACCTTATATTGGAAGACGGCACTGTGTTCACCGGCACCAGCATTGGAGCAGAGCGTGAAGTGATCAGTGAGATCGTGTTCAACACTTCTATGACCGGTTATCTGGAAGTGCTCACTGACCCGTCTTACGCAGGCCAGGCAGTAGTTATGACCTATCCACTTATTGGAAACTACGGAATCTGCCGTGAAGACATGGAATCAGAGAGAGCATGGCCGGACGCTTACATTGTCCGGGAATTATCCAGGATCCCAAGTAACTTCCGCAGCGAAGACACCATTCAGAATTTCTTAAAGGAGCAGGATATCCCAGGTATCAGCGGCATTGATACAAGAGCACTTACAAAGCTTTTGAGAGAAAAAGGAACCATGAACGGCATGATCACGACTAAAGAGTATACAGACCACTCTGAGGTTTTAAAGCGGATCAGAAATTACTCCGTAGAAGGTGTTGTTTTAAAGACTACCACAAAGGAAAAATACGTTCTTCCCGGAACCGGAAAAAAAGTGGCTCTCATGGATTTTGGAGCAAAGAAAAATATTGCCCGTTCCTTAAATGAGAGAGGCTGTGAGGTAACGGTTTACCCGGCGGACACACCGGCAGAGGAGGTGCTGGCAGCAAACCCGGATGGCATCATGCTTTCCAACGGCCCCGGCGATCCAAAGGAAAATACGGCTATTATTAAGGAAGTAAAGAAACTTTATGACTCCAATGTGCCGATTTTTGCCATCTGTCTGGGACATCAGCTCATGGCCCTTGCAAACGGCATGGACACCTATAAATTAAAATACGGCCACAGAGGCGGAAACCATCCGGTGAAGGATTTGGAGACAGGACGAGTTTACATTTCTTCCCAGAATCACGGCTATGCGGTTGATAATGCAACTATTTCCCCTGAAATCGCAGAACCTGCATTTATCAATGTCAATGACGGAACAAACGAAGGCTTAAAATACACAGGAAAGAACATTTTCACCGTGCAGTACCATCCGGAGGCCTGCCCAGGCCCCCTGGATTCCGGATACCTGTTCGACCGTTTCCTGAAAATGATGGAGGTAAATGACTGATGCCAAAGAATCCTGAGATCAAAAAAGTTCTGGTGCTGGGCTCCGGCCCTATCGTAATCGGCCAGGCGGCTGAATTTGACTACGCAGGCACACAGGCCTGCCGCTCTTTAAAAGAAGAGGGCATTGAGGTTGTGCTCTTAAACTCCAATCCCGCGACTATTATGACAGATAAGGATATTGCAGACCGGGTATATATTGAACCCCTGACTGTAGAGGTGGTAGAGCAGTTAATCTTAAAGGAGCAGCCGGATAGTATTCTTCCTACTCTGGGTGGCCAGGCAGGCTTAAATCTTGCCATGGAGCTGGAAGACGCAGGCTTCCTTAAAGAGCACAATGTGCGCCTGATCGGAACTACAGCCCTGACCATCAAAAAGGCCGAGGACCGTGAGATGTTTAAGGAAACCATGGAAAAGATCGGTGAGCCGGTGGCTCCTTCTGATATCGTGGAGGATGTAAAGACAGGTCTTGAGATCGCAGCAAAGATCGGCTATCCGGTAGTGCTTCGTCCGGCTTATACCCTGGGCGGATCCGGCGGCGGTATTGCCCACAATCCGGAGCAATGTGCGGAAATCCTTGAAAACGGCCTCCGCCTTTCCCGCGTGGGACAGGTGCTGGTAGAGCGCTGCATCGCAGGCTGGAAGGAAATCGAGTATGAGGTTATGCGCGACGGAGCCGGAAATGTGATTACTGTCTGCAACATGGAAAACATTGACCCGGTAGGCGTACACACCGGAGACAGTATCGTTGTGGCTCCTTCCCAGACACTGGGAGATAAGGAGTACCAGATGCTTCGTACCTCTGCTTTAAACATCATCAGCGAGCTGGGGATCACCGGCGGCTGTAATGTACAGTATGCCTTAAATCCCGACAGCTTTGAATACTGCGTCATCGAGGTAAATCCCCGTGTGAGCCGTTCTTCTGCCCTGGCTTCCAAGGCGACCGGATATCCCATCGCAAAGGTGGCTGCAAAGATAGCTCTGGGTTATACTCTGGATGAGATCAAAAATGCCGTTACAAAGAAAACCTACGCAAGCTTTGAACCTATGCTGGACTACTGCGTAGTAAAGATGCCGAGACTTCCATTTGATAAGTTTATCAGCGCTAAGCGTGCTCTGGGAACCCAGATGAAGGCAACGGGCGAGGTTATGAGTATCTGCACCAACTTTGAGGGCGCCCTGATGAAGGCCATCCGCTCCCTGGAGCAGCATGTAGACTGCCTTCTGTCCTATGATTTTACAGAGCTTTCCTATACGGAGCTGGTAAATGACCTCTATAAAGTGGATGATATGCGGATCTGGCGAATTGCCGAGGCGCTGCGCCGTGGCTTCCCATACGGCCTGATCCATGAGATCACCCGCATTGACTTCTGGTTTATTGACAAGCTGGCGATCCTGGTAGAGATGGAGAAGGAGCTTCAGGCAGTAGGAGAAGGAAAGAAGGAGCTGACTCCTGAGCTGCTTGCTGAGGCAAAGCGCATTGAGTATCCTGACAATGTGATTGCCAGACTAACAAAGATGGAGCAGAGCGCTGTCAAGAAGCTGCGCTATGACAATAATATCCGTGCTGCCTATAAGATGGTAGATACCTGTGCCGCAGAGTTTGCCGCAGAAACTCCATACTACTATTCCTGCTTTGGAAGCTTCAATGAGGCAGAGAGAACAGAGGGCAGAAAAAAGGTTCTCGTTTTAGGCTCTGGTCCCATCCGTATCGGACAGGGAATCGAGTTCGACTTCTGTTCCGTACACAGCACCTGGGCGTTCAGCAAAGAAGGCTATGAGACCATCATCATCAACAATAACCCTGAAACCGTAAGTACGGACTTTGATATTGCGGATAAGCTGTATTTTGAGCCTCTGACACCGGAAGATGTGGAGAGCATTGTTGATATCGAAAAGCCAGACGGAGCAGTGGTTCAGTTTGGCGGACAGACAGCCATCAAGCTCACAGAAGCCCTGATGAAAATGGGCGTTCCGATCCTTGGAACAGCGGCTGAGGATGTAGATGCGGCTGAGGATAGAGAACGCTTTGACGCCATCCTGGAGCAGTGCGGTATCCCGAGACCTGCTGGCCATACGGTATTTACTGCCGAGGAGGCAAAAGAGGCTGCTCATAAGCTGGGGTATCCAGTTCTGGTCCGTCCCTCCTATGTGCTTGGCGGACAGGGAATGCAGATTGCCATCAATGATGAGGATATTGATGAATTTATCGGCATCATCAACCAGATTGCTCAGGAGCATCCGATCCTGGTAGACAAATATATCATGGGTAAGGAGATTGAGGTAGACGCTATCTGTGACGGTACAGACATCCTGATCCCCGGCATCATGCAGCATATCGAGCGTACCGGTATCCATTCCGGCGACAGTATCTCTGTTTACCCGGCACAGGATATTACAGAGAAAAATGTGGAAACCATTGTGGACTACACAGCCAAGCTGGCAAGAGCCCTTCATGTAAAGGGAATGATCAATATCCAGTTTATTGTAGACGGCGAGGATGTATATATCATCGAGGTAAATCCACGTTCCTCCCGTACGGTGCCTTATATCAGTAAGGTAACAGGTATCCCCATTGTTCCTCTGGCAACCCAGATCATCTGCGGACATACCATTAGAGAACTGGGCTATACGCCGGGCCTGCAGCCTGCAGCCGATTATATCGCCATCAAGATGCCTGTATTCTCCTTTGAGAAGATCCGGGGCGCAGATATCAGCCTGGGACCTGAGATGAAGTCCACCGGAGAGTGCCTCGGTATTGCAAAGACCTTTAACGAGGCTCTGTATAAGGCATTTGAGGGTGCAGGAATCCGCCTGCCTAAGTATAAGAAGATGATCATGACTATCCGTGAGAGCGAGCAGGAAGAGGCTGTAGAGATCGCACGCCGCTTTATTGCAGTGGGATATCAGATTTTCGCTACCAGAGGCACCGCCCGCACCTTAAATGCCCACGGAGTAAAGGCATATGAGATCCGCAAGCTGGAGCAGGAATCTCCGAACATCCTGGATCTTGTACTGGGCCATCAGATCGACCTGATCGTGGATATCCCGGCTCAGGGAGCAGAGCGCAGCCATGACGGCTTTATCATCCGCCGCAATGCCATTGAGACAGGCGTAAATGTCCTGACTGCCCTGGATACGGCAAGAGCACTTGTGACCAGTCTGGAGAACCGGGCCAAGGATCTGACACTGATTGATATTGCAACAGTGAAGAACGCTTAAAATTTTCAAAGGATGCTGCAGAAATAGAACATATAAGTTTTGTTTTGCAGCATCCTTTTGTTGTATGGTAAAATTCTAAAGCAGAAAATAAAGGGAGCCCTATGGGCTCCCTCAGAATTGACAGTATATCCAGTTATCCGTTTATAGTCGTTCCTGCCTCGCCCTTCAAAGCATCTTCGGCCTTGTCAAGAGAGGTGATAATTGCCTTGCGTCCCTTTCCGCACTCTAAAAAGTCTACGGATGCGGAGATTTTTGGAAGCATGGAGGCAAATTCAAACTGTCCCTGGCTGATGTAATCCTTCGCCTGGTCGATGGTCATGTTTTTGATGGGCTCTTCATGGTCTGTACCGTAATTTAAGGTAACATTGTCCACGCTGGTAAGGATCATCATTACATCGGCATCGGTTTCCTTTGCCAGAAGGCCTGTTGCCAGATCTTTTTCAATGATCGCGCTGGCACCCCGGAGATTGTACCCCTGTTCCATAACCGGAATACCGCCGCCGCCGCAGGCGATGACAATCTGATCAGCATCTAAAAGAGCCTTGATGGCGTCGATCTCTACAATGGCTACAGGATGGGGAGATGCCACGATACGGCGGAAGCCTCCTTCCACCTCCTTCACATGATTTCCCTTTGCCTCTTCCTCATCTGCTTCTTCACGGTTCATCACTCTTCCGATCACCTTTACAGGAGTATAGAAGGCTTCATCATAAGGATCTACCGTTACCTGAGTTAAAACAGTGCTTACAGGCTTATAGATGCCCCGGCGGATCAGCTCGGCGCGGATGCCGTTCTGCAGATCATAGCCGATATAGCCCTGGCTCATGGCGGAGCAGACAGACATGGGGGCAGAACTGTAGCCGTCATGCTGGCGTCCGAACTCGTTCATTGCAGTGTGGATCATGCCGACCTGCGGGGCGTTGCTGTGCACGATAGCGACCTGCCAGCCCTCCTGGATAAAGTCGGCGATCACCTTTGCAGTGCGCTGTACTGCTTCCTTCTGTTCCGGAAGATTAGTTCCCATATCCTTGTGGCCAATAGCCATTACAATGCGTTTTTTTGCCATATTCAGTCCCTCTCTTTGTATGCGGTGTTGTTATATCTATTTTAATTTATTATCTCTGAAAATGCAACGAAAAAAGATACTGGAAAAAGAAATGCACCCGTGATATACTGGCATCATGCAGCAAAATACAGACATACTGAGGAATACACAGATGGTGGAAAAGAAATCATTTCTCCCTCCGGGGTGGCAGAGGCTGCTCCTTGGGACGGTGCTTGCTGCTTTGGCAGGAAATATACTGGTCCGTCTGATCCCCTGGCCCGAGAGATGGATGATTTCTTATGGGGAAGTACAGACAGCAGAGCGTATGAGCCGGTCCTATTATCTGGCGCTTACCCTGGCGGCGGCTCCCATGATGGAGGAGGCGGTATTCCGGCTGGGTATTTATGGACTTCTAAGAAGAAAGCTTAGGCCGAAAGCAGCAGCTTTTCTTTCGGCTTTGGCCTTTGGCTTTTACCACGGAAACATGATTCAGGGCCTTTACGCTTTTTTACTGGGCTTTGTTTTGGCATGGGGATATGAGAAATGTCCCTGGGGAAAATACAGGATGGCGGTGCTGATGCACGCGGCTGCCAATGGGGCAGCCCTGCTGGCCTTCGGCTAAAGCTGCCTGCCGTCCTTATCTGTATACATGCAAGGAGGAAAAAACGTGAAATTACTTTCAGTAGCGATACCCTGTTATAATTCAGAAGCTTATATGGAGCACTGCATCCGTTCTCTTCTCACTGGAGGGGATGAGGTGGAGATTCTGATCGTAGATGACGGTTCCACAAAGGACCGGACGGCTGAGATCGCAGATGAATATGAAAAGCGCTATCCCGGTATCTGCCGCGCGATCCATCAGGAAAATGGCGGTCATGGCGAAGCTGTCAATGCGGGATTGAGAAATGCAACGGGCGTATTTTTCAAAGTCGTAGACAGCGACGACTGGGTAAATGAGGAAGCATATCAGAAGGTTCTGGAAACCCTGCGTCGGTTCGTTTACCGGGGGGAAGCTCTGGATATGTTGGTGACCAATTTCGTATACGAAAAAGAGGGAGCAAGACGTAAAAAGGTGATGAAATACCATACCGCCTTTCCAAAGGACTGCGTCTTTGGATGGAAGGATGTAAAATTTTTCATGATCGGTCAGTACATACTCATGCATTCCGTAATTTACCGGACACAGCTTTTAAAGGAATGCGGGCTGGAGCTTCCCAAGCATACCTTTTATGTAGACAATATTTTCGTCTACCAGCCCCTTCCCCATGTAAAAAATATGTACTATCTGGATGTGAATTTTTACCGCTATTTTATCGGAAGAACGGATCAGTCTGTCAATGAATCCGTGATGATCGGCCGCATTGACCAGCAGCTCAGGGTTACGAGGCTCATGCTCGGTTACTATGATGCCACTAAAATATCCAATCCAAAGCTGCGCCATTACATGATCCAGTATCTGGAAATTATGATGACTGTCTGCTCCGTTTTGGCGATCAAGTCAGGGACTGCGGAGAATCTGGCTAAAAAGAAGGAGTTGTGGAATGGGCTCAAAAAGCAGAATTTCCCTCTGTGGCTGCGTCTGCGCTGGGGATTTCTGGGACAGGGCTGTAACCTGCCGGGAAAGGGCGGAAGAGAGCTGCTGATCCTGGGATACAAGATCACACAGAAGTTTTATGGATTTAACTAACTAAAGTAAAAGAGCCGCCGGGGAAGCGAAATGATATGCTTTCCCGGCGGCTTATTTGGTTTATTTGCAGCCATGATCCTTATTCTAAAATTTTTTCCACAATCTTTTTTTCTTCTTCCACAGGGCTGCAGGCATAAACAAGATGATACATCATAGCAGCCATAATTCCTGCGCCGACTCCGTCGATCACGGAATGCTGCTTTAAAAATACAGTAGAAAGACAGATCGCTGCGGTTAAAATGGCTGCGCCTGCCTTTAAGGCAGTTTTTCCCTGAAACAGAGGGCTTTTATGGATGGCAATATAGGTACCGATGGAATTGTATACATGGATGCTCGGAAATACGTTTGTACAGGTATCGGTACGGTACAGAGCAGCCACGGCAGCAGTAAAAATATTTTTATCGGGGTCAAGAATCGGACGCAGACTGGTACCATTTTCAAAAAAGGTACAGATGATCAGGCTGATGGTCATGCCTGAAAACAGAAAGGTGCACATCCGGTAATAATCCTCTTTGCTTTTAATAAGGAAGTAAATCAGCGTCACTCCTACAAAAGCAAACCAGAGAAGATAGGGAATGATAAAATATTCATTAAAAGGAATCAGATCATCCAGAGGGGCGTGCATGAGATGATAATCGCGTGTCACTGTTTTTTCCAGATAACAGAACCAGGGAATATAGATAAAAAAATAACTTAAAAGCCATATATGGCTGTATTTGCGGAAGAAATCACAAACTCGTTTCATAGAACTGTTTCCCTTTCTAAGAGTTTAAAACGAATGTAAAGGAACTGTTAAAATTTGTAGATGTGCAAAATTATAGCACGGTAAAAATGGAAAAACAAGAGCTGGACAGAAATCTTAATAAAGTTTCGAGAGCTTTAAGAAGTTGCCCTGCAAACTGCGTCTTTTCATTTTATGTATCTTGTGTTATCATTATTATATGAAATAAATTTACATGTAAATGAAAGGACATGGCATGAGTGAAGCACGAAGCGTATTAGGCGTGATCTGTTCTTTCTATGACAGCTTTTTTGAGGCGGAAAAGAAGATTGCGGATTATATCATGGAGCACAAGGCCCAGGCAGTAGATATGACGGTGGGGGAGCTGGCAAGAGCCAGCGGCACAAGCGACGCTACGGTATCCAGATTTTGTCGCAGATGCGGGTTTAAGGGATTCCAGAGCCTAAAGCTGGCTTTGGCCAGAGAGGTGCTCAGGGAAGAACAGGACAGCCGGAAGGTGACAAATGATATTGACCGGGAGAATCTGTCCCAGTCACTTAACAATATTCTGGCAAATAAGGTTGCGGAGCTGACAGAAACGGTCCGTATGATGGATATACACAGCCTGGAAGAAATCCTTAAAAAGCTGGAAAAGGCCCGTATGGTTCAGCTGGCTGCAGTGGGAAATACGATCCCTGTGGCTCTGGACGGCGCTTTTAAGTTTAATCAGCTGGGTATTCCGTCTGTGGCCGGAGACATCTGGGAAACGCAGGCAGCTTATACCTTTAATCTGGGGCCGGAGGATGTGGTGCTCCTTATTTCCAATTCCGGTTTTTCCAGGCGGTTAAACACACTGGCTCAGGGAGCAAAAGAAAATGGGAGTACGCTGGTGCTGATCACGAATAACCCGGATTCGCCTCTGGCTTCGATCTGTGATCATAAAATTATTACGGCCACCAGAGAGAAGCTTCTTACAGAAGAATTCTGGTTTTCACGGGTCACAGCCACGGCGGTGATTGAAATTTTATATCTTCTTTTGCGGGCGGGAAAGAAGGATGCTATGGAACATATCCGCCGCCATGAGGAAGCTATTTCCTCGGATAAAAACGAAATATAGGTAAAATGTACAAAAAAGAGACGGTATCTGACAGGCAGAGGCCGTCTTTTTGTTTGAAGTGATGAAAATATAAGAGAAATAAAATTTCGTAAGAAATAATATTGACGAAAAATAAATATCGTACTATAGTATAGATGTGAAATTAAATTTCTTATAAACAAGGGGAGATGACATATGATTTACACAGTTACCTTTAATCCGGCTCTGGACTATGTGATCGCTGTGGATCATTTTGCTCAGGGAAAGGTCAACCGTACAGTAAAGGAAGATATTTTCTGTGGAGGAAAAGGGATCAATGTTTCTGTGCTGCTGGCAAATCTGGGAGTTGAGAGCACAGCTCTGGGGTTTGTGGCCGGATTTACGGGAAAAGAAATTGAAAGGGGGTTAAAAGCATTTGGGATCTCATCCGATTTTATCCATGTAAAAAGTGGAATGTCACGTATCAATGTGAAACTGAAATCGGAGGAAGAAACGGAGATTAACGGGATGGGCCCGGATATCCGGCCTGAGGATGTGGAAGCGCTGTTTGAAAAGCTGAACCGTTTAGGGAGCGGGGATGTGCTGGTGCTTTCCGGAAGCATACCGGCTGCTGTGGGAAATGATATTTACCGTAGGATCATGGAACAGTTAAAGGATCGGGGCGTGTGCATTGCTGTAGACGCAGAACGGGATCTGCTGACAGAGGTACTTCCATTAAAGCCTTTTTTGATCAAACCTAATAACCATGAGCTGGGGCAGATCTTTGGAAAGGAACTAAAGACGGAGAAGGAGATCATCGATGGCGCCATGAGCCTAAAAGACCGGGGAGCGGTCAATGTGCTGGTGTCCATGGCAAAGGACGGAGCAATCCTGGTCGATGAAAATGGAAAAGTCCACAGACTGGGAGTGTGCCGCGGAACGGTGAAAAATTCCGTAGGAGCAGGCGATTCCATGGTGGCGGGATTTCTGGCAGGATATTTAAAAACAGGAGATTACGATTATGCGCTGCGTCTGGGAACGGCCAGCGGAGGAGCGACGGCATTTTCAGATGGTATGGGAAGCAGAAAAATGATCATGGAGCTGTTTGCACAGCTTACAGAAAATGGAGGGAAGTAGAGGATGCGGATCACAGAATTGTTGAAAAAGCAAAGCATTGAACTGGGAGTGAAGGCAGCTTCCAAGGAGGAGGCTATTGATCGTCTCGTCGCCCTTATGGATGCAGGGGGGAGGCTGAATGACAGAGCCGGTTATAAGGAAGGGATTCTTGCAAGAGAAAGCCTGGGGAGCACAGCAATCGGGGAAGGGATTGCCATTCCCCACGCAAAGGTAGAAGCAGTAAAGGAACCGGGGCTGGCAGCCATAACAGTGCCTGAGGGTGTGGATTATGAGGCGTTTGACGGCTCTCTGTCCAATTTGATTTTTATGATCGCAGCTCCGGCAGGAGGAGAAGATGTACATCTGGAGGCATTATCCCGGCTTTCCACCCTGCTGATGAATCCTGGTTTTAAGGAAGCTCTGATCCATGCAGGATCAAAGGAGGAGTTCCTGGAGGTTATCGATCAGGCGGAAACGGAGCGGTTTGGGAAGAAAGAAGAAATGGATGAACCGGAAAAGGCAGCAGAACCGGAAAAAACAGGCTTTCGCGTGCTGGCAGTCACTGCTTGTCCCACAGGAATTGCCCATACCTATATGGCTGCTGAAAATCTGGAAAATACAGGGAAAAAACTGGGGATTTCCCTGAAAGCAGAAACGGATGGTTCCGGCGGCGCTCAGAATATTCTTACGAAAGAGGAAATCAGGGAGGCAGAAGCAATCATTGTTGCGGCAGATAAGAATGTGGAAATGGCGCGTTTTGACGGAAAGCCCGTTATCATGGTTCCGGTGGCAGACGGCATCCACAAGGCAGAAGAGCTGATCCGGAGAGCAGTCAGCGGTACAGTGCCGGTATATCACCATGAGGGCGGAACCTCCGAGGCAGAAGCGGAAGGAGATAAAAGTATTGGAAGAACCATTTACAAGCATCTGATGAACGGCGTATCCCATATGCTTCCCTTTGTGATCGGTGGCGGCATCCTCATTGCGTTAGCGTTTCTGCTTGACGATTATTCCATTGATCCGTCCAATTTTGGAAAAAATACCCCTCTGGCTGCATATTTAAAGACCATCGGCGAACAGGCCTTTGGAATGATGCTCCCGATCCTTGCAGGCTTCATTGCCATGAGTATCGCAGACCGTCCGGGACTTGCAGTAGGTATGGTAGCTGGTATGGTGGCGAAAATGGGCTGTACCTTTGCAAATCCTGCGGGCGGTGATGTAAATGCAGGCTTTCTCGGAGCTCTCTTTGCAGGCTTTGCTGGCGGTTATCTGGTGCTGGGGCTTAAAAAGATTTTTTCCAGACTGCCCAAATCCTTAGAAGGTATCAAGCCGGTGCTTCTTTATCCGGTGCTTGGAATTTTTGTGGCTGCTGTAATGACTACACTGATCAACCCATATATGGGTATGATCAATGATGGACTGACACATTTCTTAAATGGAATGGGCGGTGCCAGCCGTATTGTGCTTGGAATGGTACTGGGGGCTATGATGTCTATTGATATGGGAGGTCCCTTTAATAAAGCGGCCTATGTATTTGGTACTGCCCAGCTGGCAGAGGGGAATTTTGAGGTAATGGCTGCAGTGATGGCCGGTGGTATGGTTCCGCCGATCGCGATTGCCCTGTGCACCACATTTTTTAAGAAGAAGTTTACAGAAAAAGAACGCCAGTCCGGCGTTGTAAATTATATTATGGGACTATCCTTTATCACAGAGGGAGCGATTCCCTTTGCAGCACAGGATCCCCTTCGCGTGATTCCTGCCTGTGGGATCGGAGCGGCGGCTGCAGGAGGCCTTTCCATGGCATTCGGCTGTACCTTAAGGGCGCCTCACGGCGGCATCTTCGTACTACCTACCATTGGAAATCCTCTTATGTATCTGGCTGCTGTGATGGGAGGAGCTGTCGCAGGATGCCTGATTCTTGGACTTCTTAAGAAAAATATAGAAGAATAACAGATAGAAACAAGCCCGGCTGATCAGGTATGGCCGGGCTTTTGCTGTGCAAAAATTCAGTTAGATGCGGTCGGCGCTGTCGCGCATATACTTGTACTCTGCCACAGAACGGTCAAAGCCTTTGATGTGGTAGTAGAGCCAGTCTCTTACATTTTCTGCCACCTTGGAAACAAAGGCATCAGAAGGGCCTTCTTCGTCTGTAAGCATATCGTGAAGCTCCTGTACGGTACGGCGCAGCTCCTCATGCTTTTCAAGGTGCTCCTTCAGGCCCGGATATCCGATTTCCTTCTGGAATGCTTCTTCCTCTTTGAAATGGAAATCCGTATAGTCTGCCAGATAATTTAATAATCTGGCAGCTCCGCTCTGGTTGGAACGGTTCTCACAGCTGACTAAGAGGTCATTGATCCGGCTGATCAGCTCTCTGTGCTGGCTGTCGATCATTTCATTTCCTGTGATCAGGTCATCTGTAAATTCTGCATACATGGCTTAAATCCTCCTGCTTTCATGGTATAGCAAAAGTATACCACGGGGAGGCAGGAAAGTCTACGAATGATTTGAGGTACTCAAACCAAAAACAAAGAAACCCTTGATTCTTCAAGGGTTTCAGAGTAGCGGAAGGGAGATTCGAACTCTCGACACCACGGGTATGAACCGTGTGCTCTAGCCAACTGAGCTATTCCGCCATATTTAATTGAAATGGATGGGGCCTACAGGGCTCGAACCTGTGACCCTCTGCTTGTAAGGCAGATGCTCTCCCAGCTGAGCTAAGACCCCGTATCCAGCGTGTCGCTTGTTTGTTTTTGTCTCACTCGCGACTGCTTGTACAGTATATGATAAATTGTGGTAATTGTCAACACTTTTTTGAATTTTTTTTAAAAAAGTTTTTTTGCCCTTATTTTTGCTGGTTTTCCGGCATTTTCAGAGATGGGAGAGCATTTATTTTTTCGATATTTTATAGAAAATTTTTTAATGGTTTATATTCATTTGGGGACGGGCGTGGTATACTTATTCCAGAGTAGATGCTGCCATCGGCGGACGGGCGCAGGCTTGTGCTTTCCGCTGTGTGGACGAAAGGAAAGGACCCTACGCCCCTATGTACTATTTTATTGTAAATCCCAGTGCAGGCTCCGGCAGAGGCAGGAGAGTGTGGAAAGCCATTGCCTGCTATATGGATCTGCACAATATTGAATATGAAGCGGTACTTACCGGCAGCGTCGGTGATGCGAGGATCGCTGCCAGAGAACTGACGGAGAAGAAACGCCAGCCAGGCCTGTTGATCGTGGTCGGCGGAAGCGGAACGGTTAATGAGGTTCTTGATGGAGCTGTCCTTCATGGGATTTTTGATCTGGGTTATATTCCGGCAGGCACGGGAAATGATTTATCCCGCTGTCTCCACATTCCCAAACGTACCGTATGCTGTCTGAAAAAACAGCTGTATCCCAGACATTTTTCCATGGTAGATTACGGGGTGCTTTCTCTGGGTTCCAGTGAGATTTCTCATCGGAGATTTATGGTAAGCGCCGGTATGGGATTTGATGCTGCTGTGTGTTGTGCGGCATCCGCTTCCAGGCTGCGGGGCATTATGGGGCGGCTGGGTCTTGGAAAACTTTTTTGTTTTCTTCTTGGACTCTGTCAGGCGGCAGGATGCCGGTCCAGCCGGGGATATATCCTTTTGGATGGTGTAAAAAAAGTGGAATTTAATCATATCCTGTTTATATCCTGTCACATTCAGCCATCAGAGGGAGGCGGTTTTGTTTTTGCTCCCAGAGCAGACGGAAGCGACGGCAGGATGAATGTCTGTGTGGTAAGCCATTCTTCCAGAAAACGGCTGATCCCTGTGATGCTGCAGGCTTTGACCGGCCGTTTTAAGAAGCATAAGGGAGCACGGATGTTTGAATGCAGAGAGGTTTCCATTCACACAGACGCCCCTCTTCCCATTCATGTGGATGGAGAATTCTGCGGTACTCAGACAGACCTGCGGGCAGAGTGCATTTCGCGGCAGATCCGAATGGGGATATAATACGGCTGTTCCGGCCGGTAATATGAACTGTTAAAAAGAATTGTGATCAAAAGAACGAAATAGAGGAGACAGAAACATGAGAATCGGACAAGGCTATGATGTTCACAGGCTCACAGAGGGCCGTAAGCTTATTCTGGGAGGCGTGGAGATACCTTATGAAAAGGGGCTTTTAGGCCATTCGGATGCAGATGTGCTGATCCATGCCGTGATGGATGCGCTCTTAGGGGCAGCGGCTCTGGGAGATATCGGACAGCATTTTCCGGATACAGATCCTGCTTATAAGGGGATTTCCAGCATAGAGCTTCTGGGTAAGGTAGGTGCACTTTTGGAGGAAAAGGGCTATGTGATTGAAAATGTTGATGCTACGATCATCGCCCAGAGGCCAAAGCTGGCCTCCTACCGTCCTCAGATGGAAGAGAATATTGCAGAGGCCCTTCATCTGGATCCGTCCAGAGTCAGCGTAAAAGCCACTACAGAGGAGGGGCTGGGATTTACGGGAAGCGGAGAGGGAATTGCTTCTCAGGCAATTACATTATTGACGGAAACAGCGGATTACTGCTATGATAATAAAATAATGACAGAAGGCTGTCCGGGCTGCTCAGGCTGCGGCTGCGAGCAGAAGTGAACAGTGTTTCTGAATGATCATAAGCGAGGAGAAATCGTATGAAAATATTTAATACATTAACCAGGAGAAAAGAAGAATTTAAGCCGATTACACCGGGAGAGGTGAAAATGTATGTGTGCGGCCCTACGGTATACAATCTGATCCATATCGGAAATGCCCGTCCCATGATCATGTTTGACACTGTGCGCCGGTATTTTGAATACAAGGGATATAAGGTGAAATTTGTTTCCAACTTTACGGATGTGGACGACAAAATCATCAAAAAGGCCAATGAAGAAGGCGTAGATGCCCATATTATTTCCGAGCGCTATATTGCAGAGTGCAAAAAGGATATGAAGGATATGAATGTGGAGCCTGCTACGGTACATCCGCAGGCAACTCAGGAGATTCAGGGAATGATCGATATGATCCAGACTCTGATCGACAAGGGACACGCCTATGTGGCAGAGGACGGCACGGTGTACTTTAAGACGCGTTCCTTTGCAGAATACGGCAAGCTGTCCCACAAAAACCTGGATGAGCTTCAGTCTGGCTTTCGTGAGATTAAGGTAACGGGTGAAGAAGGCAAGGAAGACCTTAATGATTTTGTGCTCTGGAAGCCCAAGAAAGAGGGAGAGCCTTACTGGGAGTCTCCATGGTGCCAGGGCCGTCCGGGCTGGCATATTGAGTGCTCTGTGATGGCAAAGCGCTATCTGGGAGATTCTATTGATATCCATGCAGGGGGTGAAGATCTGATCTTCCCTCACCATGAAAATGAAATTGCACAGAGTGAGTGCGCCAATGATAAGCCCTTTGCCGCATACTGGATGCACAACGGCTTTTTAAATATTGATAATAAGAAGATGTCCAAATCCCTTGGGAATTTCTTCACTGTCCGGGATATTGCGGAGAAATATGATCTGCAGGTACTGCGTTTCTTCATGCTCAGCGCCCATTACCGCAGTCCTCTTAATTTCAGTGCCGAGCTGATGGAGGCTTCCAAAAACGGCCTGGAACGCATTATGACCTGCATGGATAAGCTGCGGGAACTGAAGGCAAAGGCTCAGGTCGGTGATATGACAGCAGCCGAGACAGAGAAAATGGCAGAGGCTGACAGGCTCAGAGAGAAATTTGAGGCTGCCATGGAGGATGATTTTAATACGGCAGATGCGGTTTCCGCTGTGTTTGAGCTGGTAAAGCTTGCTAACTCTACAGCAGATGCTGATTCCACCGCAGCTTATGTAAAGGGCCTTGAAGATCTGATTTCACGTCTGTGCGAGGTGCTTGGTATTATCACAGAGCGGAAGACAGAGGTGCTGGACGAGGAGATCGAAGCCATGATCGCAGCCAGACAGCAGGCCAGAAAAGAGAAAAACTTTGCTCTTGCCGATGAGATCCGCGGAAAGCTTCTGGATATGGGAATCGTGCTGGAGGATACCAGAGAGGGCGTAAAGTGGAAGAGAGCATAACATTAAAGGACTTCCTTGCATACTATAAAAAGACCATGAGACTGGAACCGGTAGATGCCGGTTCCTATTCTCCGTTGGTTCTTGCTTACATTGGAGATGCGGTGTATGAGGTGATGATCCGCGCCAGAGTAATTAACCGTGGAAGTATGCAGGTAAATAAGATGCATAAACGAAGCGCGATGCTGGTAAACGCAGGCACGCAGGCACAGCTTATCCGCTCCATTGAAGAGGAGCTTACGCCTCAGGAGCACGCGGTCTATAAACGGGGGCGCAATGCCAAATCCGTTACCATGGCAAAACACGCTACTATGGCAGATTACCGTACTGCTACAGGCATGGAGGCTTTGGTGGGCTGGCTGTTTCTGGAAGAGAGATTTGAGCGTCTTGCAGAGTTGATCAGCCTGGGGCTTGAAAAAATAGGAGCCTTTGAGGAAATATAAAGGAGAAACATTTCATGAGATACGAAGAACTGACCATCGAGGGACGCAATGCAGTGCTGGAGGCCTTTCGTTCCGGAAAGACCATTGACAAGCTGTTTGTGCTGGACGGCTGCCAGGACGGCCCGGTGCGCACCATCGTAAGGGAAGCGAAAAAACACGACACAATTATCAACTATGTGGCTAAGGAGCGTCTGGATCAGCTTTCTGAGACGGGAAAGCATCAGGGAGTGATCGCTTATGCGGCTGCCTATGAATACGCCCAGGTGGAGGATATGCTTAAGCTGGCAGAGGAAAAAGGAGAGCCGCCCTTTTTGTTTTTGCTGGATGGCATTGAGGATCCCCATAATTTGGGAGCGATTATCCGTACAGCCAATCTGGCTGGTGCTCACGGCGTCATTATCCCAAAGCGCAGGGCAGTGGGGCTGACTGCCACGGTGGCCAAGACCTCAGCCGGTGCGCTTAATTATACCCCTGTGGCAAAGGTGACGAACCTTACCGCAGTGATGGAGGATCTTAAGAAAAAGGGGCTGTGGTTTGTCTGCGCCGATATGGGAGGGGACGTGATGTACCGCATGAATCTTACAGGTCCCATCGGCCTTGTGATCGGAAATGAAGGCGAGGGCGTCAGCAAGCTGGTTCGGGAGCACTGTGATATGACAGCTTCCATTCCCATGAAGGGAGATATTGATTCGTTAAATGCCTCTGTGGCAGCAGGTGTTCTGGCCTATGAGATTGTCCGCCAGAGGCTGGCAAAATAGCAGTTTGGAAAGAGGAAGAAAGAATGGAGAGAATCCGAAAAAACAGAAGAAACATTTCCGGGGCAGCGGTTCTGACAGCCGCTGTGGTAGGTGTCTGTGGCCTTTTTGGAGCATTTCCGGCAAAAGCGTCTCAGACAGCAGTGATCGAGGATACACAGGTGCCGCTGTATGATAAGCCTGCCGGAAGCTATGTGCGTACTCCCATTGCTTCCGGTGTGACGGTATATAAAAATGATAAGGCCACTCTGGATGTGTCCAATACATCTGAGGGCTATCTAATGGTGAAATATACCGGCAGTGTAGGAAAAATTAAGGTTCAGATTTCCAAAAACGGTTCAGAAACATATACATATGATTTAAATAACAGCGGTGTTTATGAAGTTTTTCCTCTTTCGGAGGGAAACGGCTCCTATCAGGTAAAGGTGTTTGAAAATATTCAGGGGAATCAGTATTCCCAGGCCTTCAGCCAGAATCTGGACGTATCCATTTCCAATCCCTTCGGTCCTTTTTTGTATCCCAACCAGTATGTGAATTTTAATTCTGCCAGTGCGGCAGTTCAAAAGGGAGCAGAGCTTTCGGCAGGCGTTACAGATCAGCTTGGCGTGGTATCGGCTGTTTACAACTATGTGGTTAAGAATCTGACTTATGATACGGCAAAGGCCAGTTCCGTACAGTCCGGCTATCTTCCCAATGTGGATCTGGTGCTGGCCCAGAAAAAAGGGATCTGCTTTGACTATGCGGCTCTTATGACGGCCATGCTCCGTTCTCAGGACATTCCCACCAAGCTGGTGGTGGGATATACAGGAAACCTGTATCACGCCTGGATCAATGTATATCTGGAAGGCCAGGGCTGGGTGGACAATATCATTTATTTTGACGGAACCAGCTGGAAATTGATGGATCCGACCTTTGCATCCTCCGGCAACCAGAGCCAGGAGATTATGCAGTATATAGGAAACGGAGCCAATTACCAGGCGAAATACAGCTATTAGTCAGGAGGACAGAGAAAATGGAAAAACAGGGGGAGAAATACGATCGGTATTCCTATGAGGAGCTGTCCGCCTTCTGCTTACAGATTGCCCTTTTGCTGGAGGCGGCTGTGCCTTTGGAGGAAGGGCTGACGATCATGGCAGAGGATGCGGCAGAGGAAAAAGAAAAGGCCATGCTTCTTTATATGGCAGAGGGCGCAGAACTTGGAGATCCTTTCTTTAAGGTGCTGGAGGATACAGGCGTGTTTCCCCCCTATATCGTCCGTATGGCCAGACTGGGGCAGCAGACAGGTACGCTGGATCAGATGATGAAATCCCTTTCTGATTATTATGAGAAAGAAGCCAGGCTTTTAAAGGCGGTAAAAAATGCGGCCACTTATCCCGCAATGATGATTCTCATGCTGTTAGTGGTTCTATTCGTGCTTTTTACAAAGGTAATGCCGGTGTTTTCAAGGGTATATGAGCAGCTGGGAGCCAGCCTTCCGCCTGCGGCTGCAGCAGCAATCCGTCTGGGAGGCATTTTAAGCGGCGCAGCATTGGTTCTGGCAGCTGTAACTGGTGCAACTGCGGCCGTGATATGGATTGCTGCCCGTTTCGGAAAGCGTTTTTCACTGGTGGAAAAGGGCGTCGCAGCAGTAAAAAACCGCAGCCGTATTGCCAGAGCAGTTGCGCTGCGCCGCTTTACCTCTGTGCTGGCTCTGACCTTAAAGAGCGGGCTGGAACTGGAAAAGAGTATGGAATTAGCCAAAGAGCTGGCTGAAAATGAAACAGTGGCCGGTCAGATCGATGACTGCTCCAGACGTTTGGAAGAGGGAGAAAGCTACTATGACGCCATGAAGGCAGCAGGGCTTTTTTCCGGTTTTTATATTCAGATGATTAAGGTGGGAAGCCGCAGCGGCCATCTGGATCAGGTAATGGAGGAAATTTCCGGGGATTATGAGGAAATGGCGGATTCTGCCATTGACGGAATGATCGCCCGGTTTGAGCCTACGATCGTAGCTGTGCTGGCTGTATCAGTGGGACTGGTGCTGCTTTCCGTGATGCTGCCTCTGGTAGGCGTGCTTTCTGCAATCGGTTAGGAGGAGCTGGATATGAGAGTAAAACGCGGGCAGGACCGAAGAGGACGGGGTCTTGCGGGCATGATCGGCTCGATGCTCCTTATGATGGCAGCAATCCTGTTTCTTACCCTGTTCTCTGTACAGTTTGGAGAGAGGACCACAGCCGGAGATCAGGAAACCCTGAAAAAGGCCATAGCAAGAGCAAGCGTGCAGTGCTATGCCATTGAGGGGAGATATCCGCCAAGTATCGAGTATCTGGAGGAGCATTACGGGGTAATGATCAACCGGAAAAAATACAATGTGTTTTATGATGGCTTTGCCTCCAATGTGATGCCGGATATCACAGTAGTGCCTGTTATGGAATAGGAGGGAAACGTATGGAGCGGAAAACGGGGAAAAGAGGCCAGCTGATGGGCGGCCTTTTTACCATGCTGCTGTTTCTGGTATTTATTTTAAGCGCTCTTTTTACCGTTCTGACAGGAAGTCGCGTGTATGAAAATATCACTGCCAGAAGCGATAAAAATTTCAGCAGCTCCACTGCCTTAAGCTATATAGCAAATAAGGTGCGTCAGGGAGACCGTGCCGGGATGACAGACATAAAAGAAATAGAAGGAACACAGGTACTGGAGCTTCGCCAGCAGATTGGCGGGACAGATTATGTGACCTGGATTTACTGGCTGGACGGCAGTATCAGGGAGCTTTTTACTGATACCGGCAGCGGCCTTGGACTGGAGGATGGTCTGGAAATTTTGGAATGTGAAGGACTGTCTTTTTCCAGAGAGGGAAATGTTCTCCATATCCGTACGGAAGGGGAGAACGGGGGAACTCTGTCTCTTTCTCTTAGAAGCGGCAGTCTGGCTGAAAATCCTGTTTTTGGTGAGTCGGAAAGCGGGGGGATAGAAGGATGAACAGAAGAAGCGGGTCCGGTTCAGAACCGTTTTTGATGGAGATGCTGGCAGTCGTCGGTTTTTTTATTGTCTGTGCCTCCATCTGTGTTTCCGTATTTGCAGGAGCAGACCGGTTGAGCCGGAAGGCAGATGATCTGAATCATGCTGTGCTTGCGGCCCAGAGCCTGATGGAAGAGCTGAAATCCGGGAAACGAGAGGAAGAGCTTCAGACGGTCTGGGATAAGGACTGGAAGGCATATACGCAAAGGGAGGCGGCAGAGTCAGGAGCTGTTTTGGCCTATGAGGCAGAGATCACAGTAGAAATGGATGATTCTATGAAGCAGATCCGGGTGGATGTGACAAAAGGGGATAAAGAAACAGACGGTACTGTGATCTACAGCCTGGAAGGCAGCCAGTATGAGCCTTGAAAAAAGAAGCGGGAGGAAATAAGCCATGGCGGAACAAACATCCAGAAATAAAGTGAATATAGGGCTGTCATCGCTGATCCTGATCTTTATCGTGCTTTGTCTGTCTACCTTCGGCCTTCTTTCTTTAAGCAGTGCCAGAGGCGATCTGGAGCTGGCAGAGAGGGGCGCTCAGGCTGCAAAGGAATTTTATGAAGCAGATTCCAAAGGACAGCAGTGGCTGGCTGGATCAGACCGGATGCTGCAGCAGATGGCAGGGCGGTCTTTAGAGGAAAAGTTGGAGGCTCTGGCGGCCAAGCCGGGAAATGGTTATGATGAGCAGACCGGCCTTATTTTTACAGAAATTCCCATGGAGCGGGGACAGTCCCTGCACATTGATCTGGAGTTAAAAGAGGGGGACAAACGGTATGAGATCCGGTCCTGGTATGTATATGACAGCGGTGAATATGAAATTGATGATACAGTGAAGGTCTGGGACGGCAAAGATCGTTCGGGTACATAATAAGGAGGAAACGATATGAAGGTAATGGAGCTTCTTACAGCGGCAGTGGAGCAGGAGGCAGCTGATATCTTTTTGATACCGGGCCGTCCTTTTTCCTATAAGATTGGCGGCAGGATCATCTGCGAGGGAACAGAGAAGATCATGCCGGATGAAATGGACGATATGATCCGTCAGATCTATGAGCTGGCCGGCGGCCGGAGCGAAGAACGTGTATTGAATGAGGGAGATGATGATTTTTCCTTTGCTGTACCGGGGGTATCGCGTTTCCGCGCCAATATTTTCCGTCAGAGAGGTTCTCTGGCCGGCGTTATCCGTGTTGTGCGATTTGAGCTTCCGGATGCGGATGCGCTGCATCTTCCAAAGGAGATTATGGATGTTTCAAGGATGACGAAGGGAATGGTGCTGGTTACAGGGCCGGCGGGAAGCGGCAAAAGCACCACTCTGGCCTGTATCATTGACGCCATTAACGAGTCAAGAGAAGCACATGTGATTACCCTGGAAGATCCCATTGAGTATCTTCACCGCCACAAAAAGAGCGTAGTAACGCAGCGAGAGATCGCTACAGATACAAGCAGCTATGTAACCGGCCTGAGAGCTTCTCTGCGTCAGGCTCCGGATGTGATCCTGCTGGGAGAAATGCGTGACTATGAGACTATCAGCATCGCAATGACGGCTGCAGAGACAGGCCATCTGATCTTGTCTACCCTTCATACCATCGGCGCGGCCAATACCATTGACCGTGTCATTGACGCTTTTCCTCCGGCTCAGCAGCAGCAGATCCGCGCCCAGCTTTCCATGGTTTTAAATGCGGTCATTTCCCAGCAGCTGGTACCTACTGTAGATGGAGGCGTACAGCCTGTTTTTGAGATCATGTTTTTAAATAATGCGATCCGCAATATGATCCGCGAATCCAAAATCCATCAGATTGACGGCATTATCGCCACTTCTCAGGAGGAGGGAATGATTTCCATGGACAACAGCCTGATCCGCCTGTTCCGCCAGGGAGTTATAAGCAGGGAAACGGCTGTGACCTACAGCAGCAACGGAGAACTAATGGAACGAAAGCTGTCCAGATAAGCATAAAATCATTATGAAAAGGAGATACCATTTATTGAATGAGGTATCTTCTTTTTTAAATCTGGAAAGGAGCTTTGCATGAGGTCGGATAAAAGAAAAGTGGCAGTTGTCGGAACGGGAATGGTGGGTATGAGTTATGCTTACAGTCTTTTAAACCAGTCTGTCTGCGATGAATTAACGCTGATCGATATCAACAAGACAAGGGCGGAGGGAGAAGCCATGGATTTAAACCACGGGCTTGCGTTTGCAGCTTCCAATATGAAAATATCAGCAGGAAATTATGAGGACTGCCGTGATGCAGATATTGTTGTCATAGCGGCGGGAGTGGCCCAGAAGCCGGGAGAAAGCCGTCTGGATCTTTTAAGGCGAAATACAGAGGTCTTCCGTTCGATTATAGAACCTGTGATTTCCTCTGGCTTTAACGGTATCTTTCTGGTGGCTACCAATCCGGTGGATATTATGACAAGGATTACCTGTGTACTGTCGGGATTTAATCCCGGAAGGGTTCTGGGAAGCGGAACGGCTCTTGATACGGCACGTCTTAGGTATCTGGTGGGAGGATATTTGAGGGTTGATCCCAGAAATGTCCATGCGTATGTAATGGGAGAGCATGGAGACAGCGAATTTGTCCCCTGGAGTCAGGCCTTTCTTGCAACCAAGCCTATTTTAGAGTTGGGAAAAAATGGGGAAAATGAGTTGAGAAGCTGTCTGGATCATATTGAAGAAGA
Organism: Clostridium sp. AT4; assembly: GCF_001517625.2. Lineage (GTDB taxonomy): Bacteria > Bacillota > Clostridia > Lachnospirales > Lachnospiraceae > Enterocloster. The sequence goes on from NZ_LN999828.1 coordinate 451,615, forward strand.
GGTGCGGACGGCAGCATATCGGATTATCGAGGCAAAACAGGCCACCTATTACGGCATTGGAATGGCTCTTACCAGAATTACCAAGGCTATTTTGGGAGATGAGCACAGTGTCCTTACCGTATCTGCTATGCTTCGGGGAGATTACGGTCAGAGAGACATCTATACAGGCGTTCCCTGCATCATCAATCAAAATGGAGTCCAGCGTGTTTTGGAGCTTTCATTGTCGGAACAGGAGATGGAAAAGTTTGGGAAATCCTGTAAAACCCTGAGGGAAAGTTTTGAGGGGATTGTGTGAGCAAAGCAGGCCGCGGCATATGCAGCGTTTGGGAAGGGCATACCTGTACAATATGCAATGTTTATGTTATTGTATAGAGGTATCAACATCATTGTCTTCCCATAAAGAAAGGATGGTTTTATGCCATTATTGAAAGAACGGTATACCTCAAAGGATTACTGGGCGCTGATGATAAAAACTAGGTGGAACCGGATATTTCCGTCATCTGTGATCCCGACAAGCTGACAGACCGCGGATGTTCTGGAGCTCCTGACTTTATCGTAGAAGTAGTATCGCCCGGAAGCCGTCGGATGGATTACGCCCATAAGGTTTCCCTGTATCTGGAGTCTGGAGTCCGGGAATACTGGATTGTTGATCCGTTAAAAAAATGTACAACAGTATATCTGAATGAACAGGATCCGTCAGAGTTTGCTCCCATTATTTTTCCTTTTGAAAGTAATATCAAGGTGGGAATCTACGCCGATCTGTCTATCAACATCAGTCAATTACTGTGACGGCTGCCGATGGGAATTTTGCCCGGTTTTGTACCGGGCATTTTTGATAAAAGAAAAAACCCTTGCAAACACAAGGGTTTTTTACAGCTACTGACGGGAATCGGACCCAGATCGGCTCAAAAAAACCAGTAAAACAGGAGGTTTGAGGGAAGCTCTTCCGTACTCGACCCCAAACTCGACCCCACAAAAATGAAAATAAAAAGTAGGGAAATAAGGAAGTCAAGGGTGCCAAAGGCACAACGCTTGCCCTTGACCTCCTGATCTAAAGATGAGATTACTTCCCATCATTAAATGAGCCAGAAAGGACAAATTGTCTTTCTGGCTTGATTGCATATTTGCAACACTTATCTGCCGGCGCCATGGTGATACGAAATCCCCAGTTCTTATATGTAGCGAAAGTCGGATTACCTCCACCACCACCTATAATTGGTGGTGGCGTTTCAGGTACATAACTATTACCTAGATTATCCGCGAACGCGGTTACTGTATTGCCACATAAGAGCAACACTGAAAGTATAAAAGCTAGTAAACGTTTACTCCTCAACATATCCCAATGTGACAGCCTCTTCCTCTGTTATGGCTATCAGCTTTCCAGCTACACACTTATAGAATTTGGCTGTACCAGCTAGAGTATCAGACATGATTGCGGGATCCACACTGTATAGTGTGCCATCTGTGTCGTGCATGTAAACATAATTAACCATATCAGTGAACTTATAAAAAGTACTCTTAGCTACTTCAACTTCTTGTTCTCTTGGAGCAAATGGATTACCAATCTCTATACCATTAAAATTATGGTCTATAAACATATATTTATCATCCATTCCCCATAATTCTAATGCCGACCGACTGTAGCAATACACAGTATCATCGATTTTAACATAAGCTGTCGAGTTCGGATACCCATCCTGTAGATACCTTCCTTGCGTCGCTTCAATTCCAGTATTATCACACATACGTTTAACCACGTAGGATGCCTGATCACCTCCTATTTCACCGCGCAGGTAAGCATCCACAGCGTCTTGACCGCCAACCATCTCTTTAACTGGATCCCAGCTAGTTACGACTAACTCGACGATACGACGATACCTATCTTTCGGATTTTCAATTTTATTGAGTTCGTCTGTGTACTGATCTGCCCAGTAATTAAAAGCTTCCGTATCTTTGAATCCATTACCAGCCTCCACATCAGTAGAAGCGTTAGCCGGTAGAGCAGCGTAAGCTGGGATGATTGATGATGATGCGAGCATTACGGATAATGCTGTGATAATGATTCTCTTTTTCATTTGGGTTTCCTCCTTTTGCATTATTGAAATTTAAAATATAAATATTTTCATTTTCTAGTGTTTATTATATAGCATATAATATATAATTACAAGAGATTTTAATAAAAAAGTCCTTTATTTGCGACCGCTTCACCCATAAAGATTTCTATAATGACTGTATTATAGATTTTTGGAAGGGGCGGTATTTTAATGTCTGAAACTAAAATAAAATCAGATCATCATATAGCTTTAGGCCATAATATACAGCAGCTCCGAGAACAGCGTGGATATACACAAGCATATATGGTGCGTGAATTACAATTACTGGGATGTAAAACCACCAAACAGGCTTATTCTAAGTACGAAAAAGAACAAGCACATATTACGGCATATGAGCTTGTTGCAATTTCTAAAATATTAGATGTTTCTTTATTAGAACTCTTCGGATTGTCCTGTAGGGGATAACTCATCAATATTAAAGCCTAATTCAAACTCATTGTATAAAATATTTATCAACTCAAAGGCTTTTTGCTGTACGGGAGAGAGCTCTGTTGTATCACATGGGTTATATCGAGTACCTAATTGAATAAAATAAAGGATAATTTCCCATTCATCTGTCTCAATTTCGGAATACAACACCATATCTTCTAAGTAAGCCGGTGCCGGTATATTTAAATCTAATAACTTCTTTGAAAATGAATCTGTTATTGAATCAATATCTGTATTTTTTGGAAATTCTTTTAAATTATAAAAATCGAATTTTGCCATTTTTTTAAAAAGAGACAAACTCATCTTTTCTTCTTGCGAAAATGTAACTCGTTGTTTTTCTATAATGGAAAATTTCCTTTTCATATAATCAAATATTAGAGTTTGTCCTTGATCATTAAGGCATGAGTATTCTTTTGCAAATTCCCATGCCATTTGTGGTATTCTATTATAGACCTCAAAAAAAGTACATAGTATATATTTTTTTAATGGGGAAAGCTCCGTAAAATTTTCAAAAATGACAGGAATATAATTATCCCACCCTATTGCATCATCGTATGATGCTTGTTCTTGTTCAATATCGTATTGTGTTACGGAATCAGCAGCAGTCTTACGGCGCTCTTCTTTTTCAGTATTTGAAAGTTTTTTATTTGGCTTTTTTTGGTCTTTGCTTACTATAGAATGTATACTTCCATATGTTGTTAAAAGTTCTGTATAAATAACTCTTTCGTGATATGTAGGATTAGATGGTAAATTGTATAACTTTAAAATGTCTTCTACATACTCTTGTGGTATTTGCCTGCTAGATCCAGAAAGCCATTTTTTTATATTATCAGTTGAAGTATTTAATGCAGAACTCATTTCGTCTATCATTTGCGTTTGGGAGTAATTCTTATCAAGCCGATATATTTCAAGACGTTCCTTTAAAGATGGAGATTTAAAACGTAATTCTAATACTTGACCTAGCCCATATCTTAAGGGCTTTTTTTTATTGGTGCTGATTTGAATATTCTTCTTTTTTATGCTCATTTGTCCCTCCTTTGAAAATGGTGGTTAAATATTATACTCTAAAAATTGTGATTTGTATAGTCCCATTTTTTCTTGTTTTTTCTTCCTTGGATTGTCTGAATCTTTTTGAAGGGGTTTGAGGTACGATATATCTACGCTAGCTACAAAAAAACGTAAAGCCCTAATGGGTGCGCACACACTAGGCAAAGGAGCGATATGAAAACTTCTACACAGATGAAGAAATTAACGAGTAGAGCAGTAGATTGTAAGTATTCAGAGGAGGCTGAAAACATCGGAGACAGGATACGAAAATTTCGTCTGCCTAGATCACAACGTGAATTTTGTGATGATCTTAGTAAAGTAGGATATGTAACATCTGTAGCAACAATCAGCAAATATGAAACTGGAGAATCCATGATTCCTAGCGATTTTCTTTGGGTTCTCGCTCACTATTTCGAGTGTGATGTTAGATACTTATTAACAGGTAAAGAAGAAAAAGATATCGAACTTAGAACAAAAATATCTCATCTACTTCAAAAATAACTAATTTTAGGAGCAGAACCAGCTTTATTAGGTTTCTGCTCCTTTTGCGTTTGTATGAAAAATTATCGTTAGATGCAAAGAAATTATCGTGCATGCTATATAAAAAATATAAAGAGTACTGTATCATTTAAACATACAAAGAAACAACAAAAGCACGCGTGCTTATTTAAATAAATGCCAAAGGCTCCGATCAAGCTTTTGGCAGCGTAAATAAACATATGTAATATGAGGTGAAATAATGATTGTAATGATATTAACAGACGAGCATATTGGAATTATGATTCGGGACTGGACTGGACAGAAACCCGTTGTTGAAGAAACATTGCAGGAAATGAAGAATGTCAATGATTCGTTGGAAACTTGTTCGCCATATGAAATTCAGGAGACAGTTTTTGAATGGAAGCACAAGGTTAATAAAATTCTGAATCCGTATTTGAATCAGTACCGTTTACATCTTGCAAATAGTCTGAATAATGAGGAGTTTTTAGAAGCTGCCCATTTGAGCGAGGATACAATTCATAAATTACAAGTGATTGTAACAGAGGCAACAGAGCTTTATGAAAAGATCAAAGAGCAAAAGAAGATTATGGTAGGGTGTGCACAAAGAAACCGTATCCGGGTAAAAGCGAAACCGATACTGATAGATAGGGAAACCTTTAAAAATAGATTTTTAGACATAGTCGAAAAAACAGGCCGATGACTTTGGCGAAGGGGCTCCTTTTTCGGGAGCTCCTCCATTCAAAACAATTAAACAGTAGGAAGGGAATTTATAAATATGGATAGTAATAGTTTAAAAAATATCAATTTACTTACATTTTCTGCACCTAAGATTCAAGGGATAAAAAAGATATCGCTATGATGGAAAGAGCATTGGTTTATTTAAAGAATGGCGAACGTCTTAGTTCATGTTATGCTTATGAAGTGTTTCATCTTATTTTTACAGACCTTGAGGTTTTGCAGGAAGCTCTCAAGAAAGCAGTATTGATTGAAACTGATCCAAACATTCTTTGTACACTGCAAGAATATTTAAGTGAGTTAGATGCGTATCTTACCAAGGCGATAACACTGCAAAATCTGTTTCAACCATATTTATATTGTCCGGCGTTAGAAGGAAGTAACGGATCATAAAAAACACTGGGAGGACAGGGCGTTCCTGCCTCCCAGCATATTCTAAAATATTTTCTGAAATCCTAGGTACAGAAAATAGGAAGGAATTTTATGAAAATCATAAGAGAATGTCGGGCGATTATCCCGACCCCTAAAAAATGGAAAGATGAGGTAAATTCAATGAGAGTAATGTCAGTAATGAAAACTATGGGTAAGAAGGTAATTCCCTATGTGATTGATGGAAAACAGGGAAAGACTTTTAGAGTGATTGTCAGCCAGAATGATGATTCTGAATTTGGCGAAGAAAGAGTCACAGAAGAAGTCTATGCAGCTCTTGAAAAAGGTGTGGTGTATGAATTCCGTGGTACGAAGCGGACAACTCGCGATCGAGGGGATCGTGTGATTTATGATTCAATTAAGCGAGTTGCGAATAACGATAAGGCCATCATGGAGTAAGAAAGGAGAGTACATAAGATGGATTCTTTGAAAGAAGCAGTACGGAAAGTAAAAGAATCCTTGCGGATCGGGCTGGAAACGGCCCGTTCCAAGGGGATCATCCGCAAATCATTGCTTGGCTTTGCTGCGATTATAGCTATTGTAGCGGTGCTGATTGTTTTTCTGAAAGCCATGGGAATATTGTTTGATTCCATTTATCGCTTCGTAGATCGGCATTTTTTCGGTCTGGCTGCCTCCTGTGCCGGGGGCAGCTATCTGATCTACCGCCACAACGAGAAGAAGGCGGAAAAAGCACGGATGCAAATGGAGATGAACCGGGCCACTGATGCACAGAAAGAGCGTTTTGCGAAAGGTGCTTACACCATTGTTGGGCGATTCCTGTTCACAGAAATTGCTAATGCACCTAATTTTAAAGAGCTGTGTTCCTGCGACAGACCGATCCGGGTAGAGGATATGGGGTCTCCTTCATTGGATTCCTATATTAGGAGCGGAATCATATATCTGCGCTATGCACTTCCTAAAGTATGTGTAGAGCCCTTGGATGTAACTATGGTTAAATCAGTTCTTCAAGGGCTTGTCGATCAAAAGATCAGAACCAGAGGACTGCCGCCATTGATAAGCGTAGGGGATGATCATTTCCTTTATGTTGATAAAGTAGAGGATATGAAAACTTACATCCATGTCACTTTTGCTCTGGATTACAGTGATAGCTATATCCAGAAAATCGCCTATGACAATGCTATGGCTGAGGTGCTTGGGCGGTCTGGAAACAACAGCGTATTAAGGGATCGGGACTATGACTGAGGAGAGAAACGGGATCATATACCCATTTGTTGATGAGAACCATTTTCAATATGGGGTAGAAAACTGGATCCAGTGGGATATGGCAAAGGACGGTTACCGGATTTTATTATCTGGGCCGTCCGGCTCTGGAAAAACAACTTTGGCCCAAGGGCTGCTCTCCCGCATTGCCCGCCATTTACACGGGTGTGAAATTTATGTTTTAGATTATAAGAACATAGATTTTGCATATTTGGATGGTGCCAAGCGATATTTTGTGTTTGATGACACCACCGATGGATTTTTAGAGTTCTATTCTATCTTTGAAGATCGGCTAAGACGAAATGACGAATTTCCCTGGCTTGTACTTTACATAGACGAATATCCAAGCTGGATCGGTTCAATGGCATCCAAAGAGCAGAAAGACATTATGGGGAAAATGGCCCGACTTCTTAATTTGAGCCGTGCAAAGAAAATCCATGTTGTTGTGAGCTGCCAGAAGCCGCTAGGAGAATTATTCAGCAGCGGATCCAGAGAGTCCTTTTCCCATAAAGTATTATTGCAGGCTCCATCCAAGGAAACCATCAACATGATTATGCCTAACTTCAAGGATGATATAGAAACCTGTCCTACCGGAGTAGGATATTGTACTGTAAATGACACTAATCTTACCAAGATCCGTGTGCCATTTCCAAGGGCCATTGAAGCTATGCACAGGGATCTATGGGATGCAGTCAACCGATAACAACACAAAGGTGCCAGAGCGCTGCCATGCGGAGCATGGCAAGCAAGCTCTGGCAAGCCCTGAAGGCTAGTATTAACCTTTAGGGCACATATGTGTTATGTGTTTTAGCATTTTACACTACTAAAGTAAAGGGAGTGATCATTGTATGTCAACAGCCCGTACAAGGCGTATGCAGATTACCTGTAATAATCCAGAAGAAAAAGGGCTATCTTCTGATAGGATCAAAGAGATCATGCAGCGTTGGAAAACAGAGTATTACTGTTTTTGTTTTGAAACTGGGGAACAGGGAACGGATCATTTTCATTTGTATGTCAAATTTGTCAATCCCCAGTCAACCAGAGTATTAAGCAAGGCATTTGGAAATGCCCATGTGGAAATCATTAGATCATCTTCCAGCAGTCAAAATCGGGATTACATACGCAAGGAAGGGGCATATCTCGATTCTGAAAAAAAGGAAACGAATCATATTGAGACATTTTATGAATCTACAGAGTGTCCCGACGAATCCGAAGAAATACAGGGCAGACGCACAGATATTGAACGGATGATCTCATTAGTCCAGGACGGAGCTTCTAATGTAGAAATTGTTCAGGCGGTTCCCTCTATGGCCCTAAAGATTTCTGCGCTGGATCAGTACCGGCAGGCTTTCTATGAAGAACAGGGAAAACAGTACAGGGATGTTACTACTATTTATATTTATGGCCGCACAAGAACAGGAAAAACCAGCTCTGTCTATGCGAACCATGATCCCTCTGAGATCTGCTCTGTGATGGACTATAAAGGTACAGGGGTCTGGGATCAATACGATACAGCCCGGACAAGGGTTCTCCTGCTGGATGAATACAGAAGCTCTTTGAAAATCTCGGAGCTCCTTGCAATCTGTGATGGACAGCCCCACACTTTACGATGCCGATATTCAAACAGGGTGTGCCTGCATGATACTGTATATATTATAAGCAATATTTCGTTATTACAGCAGCATAAAGAGATACAAAGGGATGAACCGGAAAGCTGGGAAGCACTGTTGGCACGTATAAAAATTGTACGGCATTATTATGATGTAGGAAAATACAGAGATTACAGTGTACAGGAATATTTACAGGTTGAGGCTGACGGGATGATAGAGAATCCATTTGTTTTCTGTGATTCTTCTGATACGCCTTTTGTTACAGAAAAGAAAGAGGTACAGAATGGAAAACATAGTATTATATTTTAGTCCGACACAATATTCAAATGTGACAGGGATTTCCATAGAAGAAATTTTTAAGAGGATCCGTGAAGGTTCTATTCCTTATCAGATCACAGATGAAGGGATCAGGATACCTGTTACTTATCAAATTGATACATAAAAGATACAACTTGCTTTTACTTGAAATAATATAAATAAACATACTTTTTAATCAGAATACAAACGAATCGATCTATTAAAAATAAGCATACATTCACATAAGAAAACTTTTATTAGAATTATCCGCAAGCTGTATCATCTTTGAAAGGATGGTACTTTTTTTGTGCATAAAATTAGCAATGAAAAAGCTGAAACCATATGGTCTTTCCTAGAGCAGAGTGGTATAATGAATCTTGATACGGGAGAGCTTTCCGAACTGATAGAAATGACAAAACAGCAAAAATTAGAGAAAGCGATCTTAAAAGAGCACATTGAAAATTTTTACCATATCTGGCAGAACGATAAGGGTGTGTACTTAACCTATCTTCCGGCAAAAGACAAGCCCAAGGGCCGAAAAGCCGTATCTGCTTCCACACAGGAGCGTTTGGAACGAAAGATCATAGATTTTTATCTTGAACAGAAAAAGGAAGAGGAACAGGGGGCAATTACTTTGCGTAAGCTGTATCCTCAGTGGTTAAAAATTAAATCATTGGAAACCACGGCCTCTACTTATATTCGGCGAATAGATAATGATTGGAAGCGCTATTATGAAGCGGATCCCATTATTGATAAAGATATAAAAAAATTTACAAAGGCATATCTGAAAGAATGGGCTTTGTCAAAGATCCGCGAAAAATCTCTTACAAAGAAGCAGTATTATAATATGGCGGTAATCATTCGCCATATACTGGAATATGCAGTAGAAAATGAGTGGATTCCGACAAATCTTTATAAGTCCTTCAAGATAGAGGGAAAGTTATTTCGCAAGGTAAAAAAGCCTGAGGATGAAACACAGGTTTTTTTGATCACAGAGCAGCCAATGATTGAGGCTGAGGCTTGGAAGGATTTCTATGAGAACGGGTATACAACAGCGTTGGCAATTCCTCTTGCTTTCCAGATCGGAGTACGGTTAGGGGAATTAACAGCGCTTAAGACAACAGATCTTTGCAGAGATGGAAAGTATATCCATATTCAGCGCATGGCCCAGAAGGTGGAACGCCAGCGGCCAGATGGAACCTGGTATCCGACTTCATGGGCTACGGTAGATCATGTAAAATCATCTGCCGGGGATCGGTATGTATATTTGACAAAGGAAGCACGGAGGATCATCAAAATTATTATGGATTACAATGCAGAAAATCATTTGCATGAGGATGATTTCCTATTTTTCCAAAGAGGTAAACATATCACTCCTACAGCTATTATCACTCGGCTCCGCAAATACTGTAATCATATTGATACAAAGCAGAAGGGGGTACATAAAATCCGCAAAAGCTATATCTCAGCTTTGCTGGATGCCGGAATCAATATCAATGAGATCCGAAAGCAGGTAGGGCATGAAGATGAACGCACCACGCTGCACAATTATGCATTTAATCGTGTGGATCCGTTGCAGAATGAGGCAGATATGGAAAGGGCATTAGCTATATAAAAGAATAAAAAAGAGGTCGACCCTGCTCGACCCCAAACCAACAAAAATAAAAAACGCCAGAACCCCTTTAAAATTAAGGTTCTGGCACACTTTAGAGAGAGCTACTGACGGGAATCGGACCCGTGACCTCCGCACTACCAATGCGACGCTCTACCGACTGAGCCACAGTAGCAACTTTCTTTTTCTGTCCCGTAAGAACTCTTGTCTCACGCGACTTCGATATAATATCATATGTTTTTGTATTTTGCAATACTTTTTTTAAAAAAATTAAAAATTTTTTTGTATCAGGATCATATAGCATAAAGTTCCTGTAAAAATGCTGATTAAAGTATTCTTTTTCCAAAGGTGTGCACCTGCTGTCACAGCGGATGCAATCAGCTCAGGAAGCCCATGGGGCCAGGTTAGGGGAGTGACGCCTTTTAAGCAGTAGACGATCAGAACCGCCATGATGGCCGGAGGAAGCACGGTTCCCAGATAGCGGATCAGTTCCGGAAGCTGCCGTTTCCCTCCAAAAAGAAGAAAAGGAAACCAGCGGGTTGCCTGGGTGCACAGAACACAGATTAAAAGGGTGATGATTATATAGGAAGTATTTTGCGAAGAATGTATCATGAGAAATCCTCCATATTTCTTTGTATGGTATGCCTGAATATAAGAAGCAGGGCTGATACGGCAATAAGGGCCGGCAGGATAAAGCCGGAGGGGCCGAAAAGAGCCAGACAGAGCATACCGCAGAAAAAACCTGTTTTAGCCGGCAGATGACAGCTTGTTTCCCGCCACTGGTTGACACAGATTACAATAAAGAGAGCAGTCATGGCAAAATCAATGCCTGTGGTGTCAAATGGAAGAAATTGTCCGATGAGGGCTCCTGCCACCGAACCGGCCACCCAGTAACAGTGATTAAAAAGGGAGATAAAAAGGGAAGAAAGCTTCCATTCACGGTCTGTAAAATCATCCGGCTTTTTGGCGGAGCACAGGATGGAATACGTTTCGTCTGTAAGGGAAAAGATCATATAGGGGCCGGCTGCTTTCATTTTACGAAAACGTTCAATAAAGGTCAGGCCATAAAATGCGTGTCGGCTGTTGATCAAAAGCGTCATGATGGCTGTTGCGGCAAAACTCAGCCCTTCTGTGAGAATCCCTACAAGGGCAAACTGCATGGAACCGGCATAGACAAAGAGACTGATGAGAAAGGCCCAGCCGGCTCCAAGACCGGCCTTTTGGAGAAGGAGGCCAAAGGCAATTCCAAGAAAAATATATCCCAGAAAAACAGGGATTGTTTTTATCAGGGCAAATCCAGCTGCTTTTTTCATAGATGCTCCTTTCCGGATTGAAATAGTTCAATCACTTTTGCACGTTGATTTAGTATAGCAGACGAAAGAAAAAATTTCCAGTCTTAAGTGTCAGGGATTCTTATTTCTTAACGTTTCCCTCTTTTCTCCCTGAAAAAAATGTGATATGATTATTCAATACACGGGAATCATTTGGGTTCCATGATGGAAGAGAAATGTACGGAGGAGCAATCATGGCAGAAAAAGACATGGTATTGGAGACAGAGGAGAAAGAAACTGTTTCCAAGAATTTTATAGAACAGGAGATTGACAAAGATCTGGCAGAGGGCGTTTATAATAATGTCCATACCCGTTTTCCGCCGGAGCCAAACGGCTATCTTCATATCGGACACGCTAAGTCCATTCTTTTAAATTACGGACTGGCTCAGAAGTACGGCGGCACCTTTAATCTCCGTTTTGACGATACCAATCCTACAAAGGAAAAGGTAGAGTTTGTAGAATCCATCAAGGCGGATGTGAAGTGGCTGGGTGCTGATTTTGAGAACCGTCTGTTTTTTGCATCCGATTATTTTGAAAAGATGTATGAATGCGCTGTCTTCTTGATTAAGAAGGGAAAGGCCTTTGTATGCGATCTTTCCGCAGAGGAGATCAGAGAGTACCGCGGCGACTTTAACAATCCCGGTAAGGAAAGCCCCTACAGAAACCGTTCCGTTGAAGAAAACCTGCGCCTTTTTGAGGAGATGAAGGAAGGAAAGTACAAGGACGGTGAAAAGGTGCTCCGTGCCAAGATCGACATGGCTTCAGCCAATATCAACATGAGAGACCCGGTTATTTACCGTGTGGCTCATATGGAGCATCACAATACGGGAAATAAGTGGTGCATTTATCCCATGTATGACTTTGCCCATCCCATTGAGGACGCCATTGAGCATATTACCCATTCCATCTGTACACTGGAATTTGAGGATCACAGACCTCTTTACGACTGGGTCGTAAAGGAGTGCGAGTTTGAGAATCCGCCCCGCCAGATCGAGTTTGCCAAGCTGTACCTTACAAATGTAGTTACAGGTAAGCGTTATATCAAGAAGCTGGTTGAGGATCATATTGTGGACGGCTGGGATGATCCCCGTCTGGTATCCATTGCAGCGTTAAGAAGAAGAGGATACACACCGGAGTCTATCCGCCGTTTTGTGGAGCTGGTAGGCGTTTCCAAGGCAAACAGCTCGGTAGATTATGCGATGCTGGAATACTGCATCCGTGAGGACTTAAAGCTTAAAAAAGCCCGTATGATGGCTGTGCTTGACCCTGTAAAGCTGGTGATCGACAATTATCCTGAGGGTCAGATGGAAGAGCTGGATGTGCCGAACAATCTGGAAAATCCTGAGCTTGGCAGCCGTAAGGTTCCCTTTGGCCGTGAGCTTTATATTGAGAGAGAGGACTTTATGGAAGAGCCTCCGAAGAAATATTTCCGCATGTTCCCCGGAAATGAAGTCCGCCTGATGGGCGCTTATTTTGTAAAGTGCACCGGCTGTGAGAAGGATGCAGATGGAAATGTGACAGTGGTACATGGAACCTATGATCCTGAGACAAAGAGCGGTTCCGGTTTTGAGGGAAGAAAGGTAAAGGGAACCATCCACTGGGTAGCTGTTCCTACTGCAAAGAAGGTAGAGTGCCGTCTGTATGAAAATATTGTGGATGAGGAAAAGGGCAAGTTAAATGAAGACGGAAGCCTGAACTTAAATCCCAATTCACTGACCGTACTGCCGGACTGCTATGTAGAGCCTGCACTGGGAGAGGCAGAAAGCTATGACAGCTTCCAGTTCGTGCGCAATGGTTACTTCTGCGTGGACTGCAAGGACAGCACAAAGGAAAAGCCTGTATTTAACCGGATTGTTTCATTAAAGAGCTCCTTTAAGCTTCCCAAATAATGCAGCAGCTGTGTGAGAAACGATAAGATTTTATAAAAAGAATAAAATCGGCTTTGCCGGAAAAAGCAGGAGGAGGCTCTCTGGAAACAGGGGGCCTTTTTCTGTACGTCCCTGATGAAAGGAGAAAATGATGGAACTGATGGTGCCTATTGATAATCAGAGCAGACTTCCTCTGTATGAACAGATTTACCAATATATGAAGGAAGAGATACAGAGCGGGCGGATTTCTGCAGGAAGCAGGCTTCCTTCTACACGGATTCTGGCAGAAAATCTGAAGGTCAGCCGCAGTACCACTCAAATGGCTTATGAACAGCTTCTTTCTGAGGGGTATATCGAAGCGCTGCCCTGTAAAGGATACTTTGTATGCAGGATCGAAGAACTGGTTCGGGTGGAAAAAAACGCAGATGAGGAATTTGCGGAAAACAGGTCTGAAAAAGAAATGCCGTATGCTGTGGATTTTTCCACCAGAGGTATTGATCTGGACAGCTTTCCTTTTAATACCTGGCGCAGGTTAAGCCGCAATACGCTGGTGGACGATAATAAGGAAATGTTTGTCGTGGGGGATCCGCAGGGAGAATATGAGCTCAGAGCAGCGATCCGCGATTATCTTCACTCGGCCAGAGGGGTAAGCTGCCGTCCGGAGCAGATCCTGGTTGGAGCAGGAAGCGAGTATCTTCTCATGCTGCTGTCGCAGCTTTTGGGGAGAGAGACGGGAATTGCCCTGGAAAATCCAACCTATCGTCAGGCTTACCGGGTACTAAAGAGCCTGGGACATCTAGTTGTTCCCGTAAAAATGGACCGGTATGGCATGGATGTTTTGGATCTGGAACAGAGCAAAACTCAGGCTGCTTATGTAATGCCGTCCCATCAGTATCCCACAGGGATAGTCATGCCTGTAAAGCGCAGACAGGAGCTTTTAAGCTGGGCTTACAGAGGAGAAAACAGGTATGTGATCGAAGATGATTATGACAGTGAATTCCGCTATAAAGGACGTCCGATCCCCGCACTTCAGGGCATGGACCAGGGGGGGAGGGTCATTTATATGGGGACATTTTCACGTTCCATTGCCCCGGCGATCCGCGTGGGATTTATGGTGCTTCCTGGAGAGCTCCTTTCAAGGTATCGGAGCCAGGCCGGATTTTATGCCTGTACGGTTTCACGGATCGATCAGAAGGTGCTGTATCATTTTATTACAGGCGGGTATTATGAGCGCCATTTAAACCGGATGCGGGCCGTGTATAAGGGGAAGCATGATGTTCTGTTAAGCGGCCTTAAAGAACTGGAAGATATGTTTTGGATCAGGGGAGAATATGCGGGGATCCATGTGCTTCTCACACATAAAGGGCAGATGCCGGAAAAAGAGCTGATCGAACGGGCTGCCGGTGAGGGCGTACGGGTTTATGGCATGTCGGAAGCCGTGATAGGGGAAAATAAGGATCTGGTGCCGTCTACAGTGATTTTGGGATATGCCAATTTAAAGGAAAAGGAAATACAGGAGGGCTGTATGCGTCTGGCAAGAGCCTGGAAATGAGTACATGGACAGAGAGCCTGAGGAAAGCAGAGAAAGGAGCGCAAGATGAAGAGAAAGGAACGATACAGGTTATGGGCTGCTGTTGCAGTGCTGTATGCAGTGGTGCTGCCGGTAAGCGGACTGATGGGAATGACAGAGAATCGCCAAAATGCCCGGATGCAAAGCGAATCGGTCAGAGAGGTGGAGCCGGTAAATAAGCAGGGCGCAGTGAAAGAGAATGAAGAAAATCCGACCGGTTCGGAGACTGTTTTTGGAGAACTAAGCCTTACGGCAGAGCAGCTTGACGCGGCAGAGGCGGTTTTTTCTTCCCTTGAAAGCCTGGATCTGGAACAGGCGGCCCGGCTCATGGACAGAGAGCAGGACGTTCTGGCAGGCCTGTTTTATGAGACAATGGGAGGAAAACGGTATCTGTACACACCATCTGGCTTTACTGCTCAGATCGAGGGAGAAGGAATGGTATTTACCATGCCGGGAACGGTATTTTATGGTTATTTTAAAGATGGAAAGCCCAGGGGGGAATGTCTGGCTCTTCAGTTTATCAATGTAGACAGCCCCCGTTACAATTATTCCTATGGAATCTGGAGAAACGGCAGGATGACGGGCTATGGAAGCACAGGATACTGTTATTATGAAAATGTGCCTCAGGGAGAGATGGCTAAAACAGTAAAGCAGGGGAATTTTAAAAATGATTTATTAGAAGGGGAAATTTCCTATGAAACTACTGGTGCAGACGGAACGGTATCCCACTGGTATATGGCGGCATCAGAAGGGGCGACAGTGATCGATACCCGCTGGACCTGGATGGAGGAGGAGAAAGAGTATCAGCTTATGTCTGCCGATGCCCAGAGCCATGGCTACTTCATTAGCGAGGAACAGGCTGGTCAAGTGATGTGGATGAACCTGCTGGGGTGGGAAGTATAAGGGGAAAATAAAGGGACAAAGCCTGAAAATAGCTTTGTCCCGTATATAAACCTAAACCAGCGGCTCATCATCCTCAGTGAGAATGGTTCCCTCTTCATCTTCTGCAAGTTCCACTGAAACTACATCCTCTGTTTCATCATCATCTTCTTCCGAAGAACCCCCATCTTCGGTCTCAGAAGGCTGTTTTTCCGCATAGACTGGTTCGGCATCCAGACGTTCATAGTCATAGAGATCATCATCGTCTACATAATCGTCATCTAGGAAGCCGTCCTCCTCCATGTGTACCTCTTCGGGCTCATCCTCCTTTTCATGCTCCTCCTTCCATTCCTCTTTTTTTGACTTCATGGAATTCAGTGCTATATGTGCGGTGTCCACAGCGGCAGATACAGCCTCATGGGCCGTATCAGAGAACAGGCTTCCTGCGTCCCGGAGCACATTTTTTGTAGCCTGAGCCATATCCTTGGCAGCTACTTTAAATTCGTCTTTGCTGGAGGTAAGAGAAATATAATTGCGGTTTACTTTCGCTGATTCAAAGGTACTGTCTTCAGATCCATCTTTTTTTAATTCACTATCCTCATCTTCTTCAAATTCCCTGAAATCCTTTTCCAGCTCTTTGTGATAGGTCTTATACTGGAGTACATAGGAAACACCGGCTGCCACAGCTCCGGATACGGCGGCTAAAGCGACCAGTTTTCCCCAACCTTTTTTTGCCATATAAATTCCCCTTTCTTTGATAAGTTGTCTGATTATGACTGTTTGCTATTATTGTAATACGAATGGGAAAAAAAATAAACATGAAATCATAAAAAAAATATTAAATTACAGGAAAATCATCCAGAGAAAGAAAATTTTTATCAGAATAAAACGGTTCTGAATTTTAAAGGCGGGATGCCCTCCTGTTTTTTAAAAAAGCTGATAAAACTGGATTCTCCTCCAAAGCCGCATTGGCAGGCGATTTCGTGAACGGGAAGTTCGGTGGTTTTTAAAAGCTCTTTTGCTTTGGAAAGACGAAGAGACAGCAGGTATTCATAGGGCGGAACACCGGTCTGGCGTTTAAACTGTCTGGAAAATTGGGAAGGACTCAGGCTGACTGCCTTTGCCATATGTTCAACCGTTATTTTTTCGGAATAATGTGCCTTCATATAGCGGACCGCTGCAAAGGACAAACTGTTTTCTCCCTCAGAATCCATGGTTTCTTCAAACAGGCCTGTGATCAGTGTATATATCCTGGAGGATAAGCGGCTGATGCTTATGGCTTCTCTGGCTTTTATAAGCTCAAAAAGCTCACAGATATGGGCAGGAATTACAGAAGCTGGGGAAATAATGCAGCCTCTTTTGATCATGAGCTCCTCAAAAAGCTCTTTTGTATTGCTGCCGGAGATATGGAGTCAGTATGTTTCCAGATGATTGTGGGTGCAGTACATGTGAGGTCCAAAGCAGTCTACCAGAGCGATTTCTCCGGCTTTTGCTGTGAGCTCACGTCCCTGATATAAAAAAGAAAAGGTACCGCGGACGATGTAAGCGATTAAAATACTGTCAAAGGAGCTACGGTCTATCCGGTATCCCCTGGTACAGTAAAAATGGCCTGCGCTTAAAGGGTAAAAAAAGAGCCTGGGATTAAAAGCGCCGGAATAGAAAAAAAGCTCGGATGACTGTAAGATACCTTTTTGCATATTCCTCCTACTCTGCCATACAGCAGGATTTTGAAATTATTCGGCGGTATTTCAAAAGAAATTTCCACTGCTTCATTGTATACTAAAACAGAACAGGGGTCAATCAATCAGCCTGTGAATCTTTAAGTCTATATAACAGAGGTGGCAGAGATGAAGTGTATTACAGAATTAAAGGATTGGGATTTTAAAATCCCGGAGCTTGGATTTGAAAAAAGAGTGACGCTTCCTTATACATGGAATGTGGAAAATGAGCGGCCGGTACAGCTTTACAGAGGACCGGCAGAATATACAACAGAAATTGAACTGGATGAAATGCCATGGGACAGGGCAGTGCTGTATTTTGGTTGTGTATTTCATACGGCCAGGGTATTTGTAAACGGAATAGCGGCAGGAGGCCATACAGGCTCTGGATATACGCCCTTTGAGTTGGATATAACTGATTTGGCAGTACGGGGGAAAAACCAGATCTGTGTAGTCGCAGACAACAGTAAAAAAGAGGATATGCTCCCTCATGGACTGGATTATGACTGGGCGGATGACGGAGGGCTGCTCCGGGATGTATGTCTGATCCGGATGGAAAAGGACGATATTATGGAAATGAAAACAGGGTATGCCATTGAATCCATAAGCGGACAGACCTGCAGCGGTTATCTGGAGTTTTATATAAAAGGAACAGCGAAAGAGGCCCTGGTTCAGGTGTCGGAGTACAAAACCGGACACATAGTGCTGTCTGAAACGATCCATACAGACACGCTGGTCCGTATCCCCTTTGAGGGCCTTAAGCTATGGGCGCCGGAACATCCCCAGCCAGAGCCCTTTGAGCACAGCAGAAAATGCCTGTCTCAGTTAAAACAGGCTGGCTGCGTATTTACCCGTTTCCACTGGCAGCAGGACAGAAAGATCCTGGACTGGTGCGATGAAAACGGACTTATGGTTCAGGAGGAGATTCCTTTCTGGGAACAGCCAAAGAAAGCCGGATCAGAGCAGCTTGCGCTGGCAAAGCAGCAGGCCGGGGAAATGGTGCATTATCACGGCAGCCATCCGTCCATTATCTGCTGGGGCGTTGGAAATGAGCTTGGGGGAGAACTTCCGGAAACCATTGCGTATGTAAAGGAGATGTACCGGTATTTTAAAGAACTGGATAGCAGCAGGCTGGTGAATTATGTTTCCAATACGGTTTCCAGAGATGCAAATGTTGATTTGGATGATGCGGCCATGTATGGCGATATTGCCATGTGGAATGAGTATCTGGGTCTCTGGCAGCCCTGTGAGGATGTAGAAGGGGTGCTCCGAAGGACGTATGATAAGTTTGGCGGTATGCCGTCCATGGTTACGGAATTTGGATTGTGTGAGCCAGCTTTTGAAGGGGGCGATGAGAGAAGGGCGCAGATTTTAAGAGAGCGGATCCCGGTATATAAAAGCCTCGAAAAAATGGCAGGCTATGTATGGTTTTCCTTAAATGACTATCGAACTCACTATGGGGAATATGGGGAGGGGAAAATGAAGCAGCGGATCCATGGGTCGACGGATCTGTATGGAAATGAAAAGCCTTCCTATGAGGTGTTCTGCGAAATTGAGTAAAATGGCGTTGTTTTAGTCATATTTGAGTAAGCGGAGCTGTATGATCTAATGATACTTCACAAATATTTTAGAAAATATTAGCACTCAACACTTGTTAGAAAGGTATGACTTTTGTCTTGTGTTATCTGATGCTGTAGAGCCGTATTTACTGGGCTTTGCAGCATTTTTACTTTTTATCTGGGAGTGTCAAAATGTGTCAAAAGAATTTAGAATGGTGTAGAAAATGGTGTAGTAATCGTCACTCTGAATCCCATATTTTTATAAGTACCATGATCTGCCTTATATCCTGCTGAGGAACTATTAGGCGTTGGATATCTGCCAATGGTAGAGCAGCCACCAGGTGTTTCTGCAAGTGCGCTGAGCGGTGAGATTACCGCTAGCGCAAATGCGAGCGTAAATGCTACAAAACGCTTAATCATCCTTTAAGTTCAGGATACTTAGCGCAAAGTGCATCCCAGGTAATAGTGCCATAACCTAGTGCCTCTGCGTCCTCCATTGTTATAAACACTTCCCTACCGGAAGCTGTAGTAACGCGTGTGAGGTTGCTTCCAGGATCAGGCATATCTCCGCCATCGGTGTAGGTAGTATTGAATGAGTTGGCTACAGTGTTAACATCAATTTCAGTAATGCTAGATCTGTACACATGATCACTCCATAAGGTTGTCGACATCTTTAAAGAAGCATCTCCAAGTTTATCGTAGCTAGTGATGTCACTATAGTAATCAGTACCATTCAGAGTTACCTTGTTCCAGCCATGGGCATATCCATAGGCATATCCAGTCTCGTAAGTACAAGGTATACCTGCTACCTGACACAGCGCCATAACACTGCGGGCGTAGTCTTCGCACACACCCTTGCCATCTCGATAAGTGTAATTATCCACAAGTGTAGCGTATGTCTCATCGTATGTAATAGTATCACATACAATCTTAACAACGGCATCAAATTTATCCGTATCGGTAGTCAGTCCAGTAAGCTGCTCTCTATAGCCTTCTGCCCAGACTTCAGTGGCGACTAAAGATTCAGCTAACATCCAGTTTATACCACCATGATCCTTGGGATTGTATGTATTTGGGTCGATATTCCATTTCATCGGTTCCGCAGCATAAGCTGGGATGATTGATGATGATGCGAGCATTACGGATAATGCTGTGATAATGATTCTCTTTTTCATTTGGGTTTCCTCCTTTAATTTTTAGGTAGTAGATTCATCAGAAGAATCCGTTGATTCTTAACCAATTTTGTCTGAACAAAATGAAAATAATTCTGAGGTCAATTTTTCCTGTTTTGTTTTAGATAACAGTATAAAACCAAATAGGCAATTAAATATAATTTCTAAATCTTTTTCAGAAAATTGGCTGAAATAAAATGCAAGCAATAGTAACTCATATTTAATTTCCTTTTTGGAGGTAGAAGGTAATTCGTCTACTATGGCATTATTACATTTGTAAAGCTTATGCTTAAAGGGCTTAATTACACATTCTACAGACTTATAATTTGAGGAATTAACTTTGCTTTTTATAGATGTTGGATCTAAGGAATCAGCTTTGTATTCTACAGGCTCATAATATATATAATAATTTCTTAATTGAACCAATATGTTGAGTGTCGTCCATTTTTTAAAGCGGGATGGAATCGTAGCTGCTTTAAGGTGTTTTGTAATGAGTTTTTCTATATCCTTTTTCATATCAATGTCATCTGAAAACTCAGAAAAAGCCCAATTTAATGCAAGGGTAAATTCAAAGAACACATCGCCTTTATCGTCTTTATTGACATTAGCGTCTTTATCGTTTTTATTGACATTATCGGCAATTTTCTCAAGACAATAATAGGGAAAAGAATAATTGTTTATTGTTTCATTCCCTAGTTCATCAAATTCTTTAAGAAGAAGAGATTTTGCCGATCCTTGGAAAAAACGAAAGAAACTTGTCTCAAATCTCGCTACGCCTTCGCTTAGCTGGTTCACACTCGTTGATATTTTTGAAATTTCTAAGTTGAGAGCCGTATTAGGATGAATGATACCATTTTCATTTAAATCCATTTGGCACTTGGTAAGAGCCTTTAATTCGTATTCACTGAGATCTAAGGCGCTTGCAAGCTTTTCAATAATTGAATTTGATAGGGGGGTCTGCCCATTCTTCCAACGATAGTATGTTGCTTGATGAATTTCTAATTTAGAATAGACATCATCTAGTGTAATATTCCTATTGTTTCTTTCCCTGGTAAAAACTTGAAAAAGGGTATTTGTAAAATCCTGGGAGTAAGTTTCTAACTTTTGTATGTCATGCATGGTTTAAATGTTCCTTTGCCTTTTCATACTTATTTATTCTTATAATATCATAAGGATATTTTATATTCAATTGATATTCACAAGAATTTGGTTCTTTGCAATATAAGTAAAATCCGATTATAGAAATTATGTGGAATTATCAGGAGGGCGCAAGTTCGCTATAATGGACACATAAGTTGATCAGCTTACAGCACATTGAAAATCACATAGCAACAAAAAACACCGTAGAGGCGGCGAAGTGATCGCGATGACCATGAGAGCGCACCAAGCCTCGTTAGGAAATTATAGGAAGGAAGCAATATTATGTATAAAATTTTTGAAGTTAAAGAAGCAATCAAGAATACTTATGAGCGCAGCGGCAAGGCCGGTATGTTCGTGGGCAATGTACAGGTTTACGGCAGCGAACCCTTGAAGGGAAATGTTACCGTAGGCAATCGGCCTGTTTGTAATTTTTATATTGAGGAGACCGGTCTGAGGGTTTATTTCCGTGATTCTGATACGCATATTGGTTATAAGGCGCATCGTTTTCATGATGATAACTTGATCACTGAGATTGCAAAGGCAGCCAAGACCTGCGGAATTATGGAGGATATTGAAGCGATCTTTACGGAATTTATCGAAGACACAAAGGAGGAATCAGTACATTGACACCGAGAGATATTCATATTGCGGATTATCGTTCTATCTCCCCGGATGGGGAAGGCATTGTAACTAATATGAACGAGGCGAGAGATCACAGCACCGGCGAAGCCGGTGCCGTGATCGGATATACTTATGAGGTGGCAATCCCGAGCCGCCGTTTTGAGAAGATTAGGTTGACTGTAAACGGAGCAGCGTTAATTGAGCCGGATTTCTTTAAGAATTCTCCTACAGCTCATGTCAAGATTACAGATGTGAAGGATTTCATCGGCAAGTGGTATCGGCTGAAAGGAGAAACCGAGTATCGTCTGAGCTGTAAGGCAAGCGGGTTCACGGTAGTAAAGGAGGAAAAGCGGGTATAATGGAACGATTCAGAGCTTTTTTGGAAAAGGCCAGCTGTTTCGTGAAAGAGAAGGTTGCGGGGATCAAGGTATCCCCGCCCGCTCTCTCTGAAAAAGAACGGCTGCTGTTAAAGCGTGTGATAGAAGGAGCCATTATTTTCCTGTTGGCGGTGCTGGGCATTAAGATTGCAGTGGAGCTTGTATTGTGGGCATTGGCAAAATTAGTGCATTTTTGGACAGAAAACCAGGAGGCAATTCTTTTTCTGGTGTTGATAATAGCATCCATTGTGGGCACGGTAACAAACTGGCTGTATTCCCATAGGGAGCAGCGGGATGCCAAGCGGAAAGAGACACTTTTGCGAGAGGAACAGAAGGCGTTAGACACCTATGCTTCCCTTCGGGTATTCATGTATGAACTACTGGATGACAGGCTTTGCCGTTTGTTGGAATTTGTAAAGCCGATCACACCCAATCAACTGGAGCCTACAACACCGATCACGGTTGATGGCAGGGCAGGAGTTATTTATTATAACTTCCAGATTTATAAGGAGAAGGTCACGCCGTTCAGCCAGGGTACGGAATATGTAAAAAACCTGCTTGCCTCCTATGTGGCAGAGCGGGTAAGAAGATATGGAATTGAAGGCGTTACCCCTCCGCTGAAAGATGAAATTAGTCAGCCGATTTATGTCGATGCCGTGAAAGACCGAGGCTCTACCGCTGTGATCGTGCTGGCTCTGGACAGCGAGGCCTATCGTCGGCTAAAAGACCGAAATGGAACAGGGACAGGCCCCCATAGCTTGATTGAGCATATTTAAGGGGTGTCAGATGAAGCTTGGATATTGTCTGCCGGATTTTGAACAGTATGGGATTAAACGCCCCATACTGACTGATCTGGTGCGTTGCCCTCATACCTTAATTAGCGGTAAATCCGGGAGCGGAAAATCCCAGACCTTTCTCTGGTATGCGTATCAGATGTTAATGGAAAAGGAAAGCTGGCTGTATTTTTCAGACTTTAAGGGTGGAAAAGAATATGGACAGCTCCGTGGAAATCATGCTTACGCATACGCAGATCAGGCGGTTCAGATGATTTATGATTACTATGAGGTTTATACAAAGTTCAGAAAAGAAGCAAATCCGGCGTGCCCCCATTTAACCCTTGCGGTTGAAGAATGGTCTGTACTATTAAATTATATCGAAAGCAAGGATAAGAAGCAGAAAGCAGACTTAATGGGAAAAGTTGGGGAAATGCTGGCTCTGGGACGGGGAATTGGAAACGGAATCGGAATAGCCCTTATGGTACAGCGTGCGGATAGTAGTAATTTTAGTGCCGGAAGCCGTGAGCAGTTCCAGAATATCGTTTCTTTTGGCCGGTGCAGCAAGGAACAGAAGCAGATGCTGTTTCCAGATTATGAAACAGAGAAGATGCGAAATTTCAGTGCTGGGCAGGGAATTGCCCTGGTTGATGGGCAGGGAGAGGCAGAGGAAATCATTGTACCATGGATACCAGAACAGGACAGGCTTCTTGAACGAATCCAGGAGAAATTGAAAGAACAGCCCAAGCTGAGCCAGCTGAAAGAACTGTAAGGGGAGGCGCAACCGGTGCGAAGCACAAGGCGGAGACTCCCCGCTGCGGGCAGCAGCGCTGCCCGGGAGGTTATGAGGTAGTATTACCTCATAACCTCCGTCAAATGTGTCAAAGGTCTAAAAAAGCAAGGAAATAAGTGGGTTTCCTAAGACAGATCAAAAATGTGCAATCAGTGCCATTTGCAAACAGGAGATAACCTTTTATGGAAAAACATACAACAAAAGACATGAAAAAAGATACAAGAAGCAGAAAATATCAGCTTACCTGGAACAATCCCCAGGATAGGGGAGAAACCCATGATAAACTGAAAGAAATTTTAATGAAAAAATGGGGAGACAGCGTTGTGTATTATTGCTTATCAGACGAGATAGGGGAGACTGGAACACCTCACACGCATATGTTTGTTTGCTATCAGAATGCAGTTCGGTTCAGCAGCATCAAAGATTCCTACCCCTCAGCCCATATTGAGGTGGCTAAGGGCAGCCCGGAAAGTAACCGTGCCTATATCCGTAAAGATGGTAAGTGGGCGGAAACGGCCAAGGCGGAGACTGTAGTAGAGGGAACCTTTGAAGAATATGGCTTTATCCCGAAGGAGGGACAGGGGCGCAGAAATGATCTGAACCAGCTGTATGAGCAGATCAAGGCAGGATATACGAATGCGGAACTGCTTGAAAATGACCCGGATAATATGCTGCGCTTATCCTATATTGACCGGACAAGAAACGAGCTTTTGATAGAAAAATATAAGGGAACAAGACGGCTTGATCTACAGTGCATCTATGTGTTTGGGGAGACCGAATGTGGAAAAACCAAGACGATCTTAGATGAGCATGGAGATGAGAATGTATGTCGGGTTACGGATTATAAGCATCCGTTTGATCACTATGCGATGGAGGATGTTCTTGTATTCGATGAATTTCGCTCCGATCTGCCCATAGGCGCAATGTTGGATTACATGGATATTTATCCGTTGCAGCTCCCGGCCCGGTATAACAATAAGACGGCCTGTTACCATTATGTATACCTGGTATCTAACTGGAAGCTGGAAGATCAGTACCATGATGAGCAGCTAGAACATAAAAGTTCCTGGGCGGCATTTTTACGCCGGATTAAAAAAGTGCGGGAGTATACCGGGCGTGATGCGTATGTAGAATATAGCAAGGAAGAATACTTTAACCGTTTTCAGCCAGTAAAAGAGCAGGATGGGAACCCATTCCTTAATGACAAATAAGCATTGATTTTAGAGACAGCTGCTATTGTAAGCAAGTGATCAGTAATAGATGCTTGCTCCGTTTGAAGAAAAAATAACCTAAATATTGAAAATAATGTATACTTAGCAGTCTGATCTTAAATGGAGGAATAGAGTTTGAGACAGACAAAAGAACGATATGCGGAGCAGAAGGTAGCGGTAGATATTGAAGGGCTTTCCGCACTTCTTTCCTGTGGGCAGTCCACAGCGAAGAAGATCGCAGAGGATGCGGGGGCTAAGATTTGTATAGGCCGCAGGGTTTTATATTCGGTAGACCGCATCCGGCGCTATGTAGATTTAATTGCTGAGTAAATAATTACATACAGAGACAGGATAACCGGCGGCGGATGGCTGCCGGTTTTCTTAAATTTTATTAAGAAGAAGCGAAAGATTTCTGAGGCTGCTCCCTTTTTGGCTGTGGGTATGCTATACTGTATCATACAAGGCAAAAGTCATTCCTACGAAACAAGGAGGGAGAGTGTGCGGGAAGGAATGATAATATGACAAGAAAAGATAGCAGAGGAAGAAATTTAAAGATAGGAGAATCCCAGAGAAAAGACGGTTTGTATATGTACCGCTATACGGATGAAAAGACAGGGAAGCGAATTGCGGTTTATGATGCAGATCTTGCCGGACTTAGGGAAAAGGAACGGATAATTGCCAGGGAAATGGATGACGGTATCATGACAGACCGGGCTGTAAAAAAACTCACGGTCAACGGCTTGTTTGAGCGTTATCTGGAAGCACGGAAGCTGGCAGAGCAGACACGGAAAAATTATGTATCTATGTGGAATAACCGTGTGAAAGACGAGATCGGCCAGATGAAGGTGGTACAGGTCAGACCGTCTCACATCCGTTTGTTTTATGCCAAGCTAACAGCAGAAGGGTATTCCCGAAACACGATTAAGCTATTGCATACACTTCTTTATCCCAGCTTTGAAATGGCAATAGAGGACGATATTATCCGTAAAAATCCGGCTAAGAATGCTTTGGGAGATAATGGAAGGGCACCCAAGGTAAAGGAAGCACTTACCATGCCTCAACAAAAACGGCTGTTAGCGTTTGTAGAACAGAGCGAGATTTATAAGGTATATCTTCCCATGTTGCAGATCATGATAGGAACCGGCTTTCGCTGCGGGGAACTGATCGGCCTGACCTGGGATAATGTAGACATGAAAAACAGGAGCATATTGATTGAAAATCAGCTGATTTACAAGGATTTTGGGGACGGTTATCGGCTGCATATAGTATCGCCTAAGACAGATGCAGGGGTTCGTACGATCCCTATGAGCGAGGTTGTTTATAAGGCATTTGAAAAGCAGAAACGGCTTAACTTCATGCAGGGGATTCCCAGAACTGTGGAGATTGACGGATGTACGAACTTTATTTTTATGAGTAAAAATGGCAGACCGCTTATGCCAAGTGCCCTCAATAATGTGTTATTAAATATAAAGAACGCATATAATAAGCAGGAAGTAGAAGCGGCTAGAAAGGAGAAGCGGGAAGCAGAGCTGATGCCGGCGATCTCTGCTCATACCATGCGGCACACAAGCTGTACCAGGATGATTGAGAGTGGGATGGACTTGAAGGTGGTTCAGTACATCATGGGACATTCTAATGTTTCCATAACCTTGGATGTGTATAGTCACATAACGGAGTGGGCAAGAATTGAAAGTGAGATCACAAAAATCAATATGGTGCAGGTGGTATAATCGTGTTGAAATTGGTGTAGTAGTGGTGTAGTAAGCCCTAAAAAGAAAAATTGAAGAAGAAACAAGAGGCCGTGAAGTACGCAAAATAAAGGAATTTTGAAGCTTCACAAATTTTTTACAAATAAATTAGCACTCAACTCTTGACAGTGCTAATAAGCAGTGGTATAACTTACATTGTGAACAAAAGAAGCAGGAAACAGCAAAAGCTGAGAGAAAATAATGAATGATCACAAGGAGGAATCCAGATATGAAGTTAGTACCATTATTTGACAAGGTCGTATTAAAGCAGTTAGTTGCAGAGGAGACTACCAAGTCCGGCATCGTTCTTCCGGGAGCAGCAAAGGAGAAGCCCCAGCAGGCAGAGGTAATCGCAGTTGGACCAGGCGGTGTGGTTGACGGCAAGGAAGTGGTTATGCAGGTAAAGGCCGGCGACACTGTAATCTATTCCAAGTATTCAGGAACAGAGGTAGAGCTGGATGACGAGAAGTATGTGATCGTTAAGCAGAGCGACATTCTGGCAGTAGTAGAGTAATCATTAAAAATACGGACTTATTTATAAATTTGGAGGTTGATTGACATGGCAAAGCAGATTAAATATGGCGTAGATGCCCGCAAGGCACTGGAAGCAGGCGTAAATCAGTTAGCAGATACCGTTCGCGTAACCTTAGGCCCTAAGGGACGCAACGTAGTTCTTGACAAGTCCTTTGGCGCACCGCTGATCACAAATGACGGTGTTACTATTGCAAAGGAAATCGAGCTTGCAGATCCATTTGAGAACATGGGCGCACAGCTGATCAAGGAAGTTGCTTCCAAGACAAATGACGTAGCAGGCGATGGTACTACCACAGCAACCGTTCTGGCACAGGCTATGGTAAATGAAGGCATGAAGAACCTGGCAGCAGGCGCTAACCCGATCATCTTAAGAAAGGGTATGAAGAAGGCCACAGACGCAGCTGTTGAGGCGATCAAGGCTATGAGCAAGCCTGTAGGCGGCAAGGCTCAGATCGCAAGAGTAGCAGCTATCTCTGCATCGGATGATGAGGTAGGTACAATGGTAGCTGACGCCATGGAGAAGGTTTCCAAGGACGGTGTTATCACCATCGAGGAATCCAAGACCATGAAGACAGAGCTGGATCTGGTAGAAGGTATGCAGTTTGACAGAGGCTACCTGTCCGCATATATGTGCACCGATATGGATAAGATGGAAGCAAATCTGGATGATCCATACGTTCTGATCACTGATAAGAAGATTTCCAATATCCAGGATCTGCTGCCTCTGTTAGAGCAGATCGTAAAGATGGGCGCAAGACTGCTGATCATCGCTGAGGATGTTGAGGGAGAGGCATTAACAACTCTGATCGTAAATAAGTTAAGAGGTACCTTCAATGTAGTTGCTGTCAAGGCTCCGGGCTACGGCGACAGAAGAAAAGAGATGCTTCAGGATATCGCAATCCTGACCGGCGGTACCGTTATTTCCGAAGAGGTTGGTCTGGATCTGAAGGATGCTACCTTAGATCAGTTAGGCCGTGCAAAATCTGTTAAGGTACAGAAGGAAAACACCATCATCGTTGATGGTGAGGGCGATAAGGAAGCGATTGCAGCAAGAGTGGCTCAGATCCGCAAGCAGATCGGTGAGACTACCTCTGAGTTCGATAAGGAGAAGCTGCAGGAGCGTCTGGCTAAGCTGGCAGGCGGCGTAGCTGTTATCCGTGTAGGCGCTGCTACCGAAACAGAGATGAAGGAAGCCAAGCTGCGTATGGAGGATGCATTAAATGCAACCCGTGCGGCAGTTGAGGAAGGCATCATCGCAGGCGGCGGTTCTGCATACGCACATGCTACCGTAGATGTTCAGAAGGTAGTAGACGGTCTGGAAGGTGATGAGAAGACAGGCGCTAAGATCATCTTAAAGGCTCTGGAGGCTCCTCTGTTCCACATCGTTTCCAACGCAGGTCTGGAAGGCGCTGTTGTTGTAAATAAGGTAAAAGAGTCTGAGGTTGGATGCGGTTTTGACGCATACAATGAGAAATTTGTAGATATGATCGAGGCTGGTATCCTGGATCCTGTAAAGGTTACAAGAAGCGCTCTGCAGAACGCTACCAGCGTTGCATCTACTCTGCTTACAACAGAGTCTGTTGTAGCAGCGATCAAGGAGCCGGCTCCCGCAGCTCCTGCAGCACCTGACATGGGCGGAATGTACTAATTTCCCTGCCAAAACTGGTAAAATATAAAACTACGGATTCCCTCTGGATCTGGAATTTATTCTCAGAACCAGGGGGATTTTTGCATAAATGAGGGTTTTTGAGAAAAGAAACGGGTACAGCCTTAATGAAAATGTAATACTTCTGTGCTTTTTTGTAAAAGAAAACTGTGATATACTGGAAAAATACATTGGATAGAAAACGAGGTACTTGATATATGAAACCATACAGATGGAAGCGGGTTCTTGGTATATGTACAGCTGCGGTCCTGGGGCTGTCTTTTCCGGCTTATGCGGTAACGATTACGCCTTTAAATCCGGGAACAGGACAAAGCTCTTCCTCAGAGCCTTCTGGAACGGGAGCACCTGCATCACAGGAAAATACAGAACGTTTAAATATTGCCCAGCCGGTTGTGTCCTCTGAGGGGGCGGTGCTCATGGACGGGGCTTCGGGAAAGGTGCTGTTTTCCAAAAATGGAGACACCCGCTATTATCCGGCCAGTATTACAAAGCTGATGACGGCTCTCTTAGTGGCAGAAAACTGCAGCCTGGATGATACGGTGACATTTTCAGCATCAGCTACTACAAATCTGGAATCAGGAGCTGTTTCCATCGGTATGGTGGAGGGCGATACCATGACGGTCCGCCAGTGTCTGTATGCCCTGCTTTTAAAGTCTGCTAACGAAGTAGGAAATGCGCTGGCAGAACACGTTTCAGGCAGTGTTCAGGCATTTGCAGACAGGATGAACGAGAAGGCGGTTAAACTTGGCTGTACCAACACCCATTTTACGAATCCCCATGGATTAAATGATCCGGAGCATTATACCACGCCAAAGGACATGGCGCTGATCGCCAGAGCTGCTTTTCAGAATGAGGTGGTAAGGACAGTAGCGTCCACCAGGACATACAGTCTTCCGGCTACGAAAAAGAATCCTTCCGGGCTTACGGTCACAATGGGACATAAGATGTTAAATCCCAATGATTCCCGTTATTATGAGGGGATAATCGGGGGGAAGACGGGTTATACCTCCAAGGCAGGAAATACACTGGTAACGGCGGCAGAACGGAATGGAGTCCGCATGATCGCGGTAGTGATGAAGAGCCGTTCCACCCACTATGTGGATACAAAGGCCATGCTGGACTATGGATTTGAGCTGGCAAAGGCAGGAGCGCTTGAAACAAACCAGACTGGGGGACAGAATGCAGGTTCTTCCCAGACAGGAGCGGGAAGCGACGGTCCCGGAGCTGGTGCCGGCCCATCGGGAGCAGCCGGTGCTCCCGAAAGTACAGGAGCATCAGGAGTAACGGTTGTACCGGGAAATACGGGTGCTCCCCAGAACCCGGGAAGCACGGGTGTTCCGGTCACAGGTACAGAGGGCGGACCTGGTGTTTCTTCTCAGCACGGCTGGGCAAAGACGGAAAAAGGCTGGAATTTTGTCAAGGATAACGGAGCAAAAGCCAGTGGGGAATGGGTTTCTGATGCAGAAGGAACCTATTGGATCGATGAAGATACATTTATGGCAAAAGGCTGGCGCCAGATTGATGGAAAGTGGTACTATCTGCGTTCCAACGGTGCTATGGCAAAAAACTACTGGGAAGAAAGCCAGGATGGAGTTTGGTACTATCTGGGAGCAGACGGTGTGATGATGACAAATGCCACAACCCCGGACGGATACCGGGTAGGAGCGGACGGAGCCTGGATCCGGTAGGGGATATTTCTGTATACAGGATGATCAACTGGCAATCGATTATAAAAATGCGGCAGACTGTTTGTGTGGGTCTGCCGCATTCTTCATGCAGTGTGCCTGATGGCATGCTGTTTTATTATTTTACGATAACTGCCTGATCAGTTACTTCTACGGTCTTTCCATCCGCCAGTCCAACGGTCTTTACAGAAGCAAAGCTGCCATTGATCTGATCGGCAGTCAGAACGGTCATGCCGGAAGCTGGCTGGGAATAATTGGTGAAATCAAGGATCAGGTCGCCGCCTGCATTTACAATTCCGCCTACTGCGAGCATATCTTCAGGACCGCTGATCTTTAAGGTTAAATCACCCTCAGCGCCCTGTGTAAAGTCGCCGGAGATATTAAGCGCGCCGTTTACATTTTCTGTAATGGCTGCATGGTTGTCTACAGAGCTGTATCCGAAGGCGTAAGGAGAAGCTGCGGTGAGCGTTCCTCCGTTTACATGGACGCCGCCGGTATAGCTGTTATTTCCCCACAGTTCCAGAGTGCCGGAGCCGTTTTTCGTAAGGCTTCCTTCTCCGTCGATGTCATTTTTCCACTGGTCAAAGGCATCAAAGCCGCCCTTGGAACCGTCCATGGTTACGGTTACGTCTGTATCAAAGGAGCCGTAGCCGTCGCCTGCTTCATAGAGGTTTAAGCGTCCCCAGCCCTCGGCGTCATCCAGAAATACATAGCCGGAGGGGAGGCCTGTGGAATACAGAACCCATCTGCGCTGGTCTGCATTCAGATAAGGGAATCTTGTTTCCAGAAGAACTTCTGCTCCCTTTGGAACACGCATAGGCTGTGTGGGATCACCGGTCTGAGGCATATTGTAGGTCATGCGTTCATTGTATCGGATGGCGTTTAATTCTTCATCATCATAGTAGGTTACTTCCTTGGCAGAAGGATTCTTAAGAAGGATTTCTTCTGCTTCTTTGCGTGCGTCTGCCTTTAACTGGGCATTGTCCGGATCATTTAAGGCTGCGGCTGCCAGGGCCATTGCCATGGTGCGTCCGCCCATTACGTCCATAGGGGAGTGCATGCCTGCGATGATGCGGTAATTCCCGATCTCAGAGGCGTTGGTGAGACACTCTTTAAACTGTTCCGGAATTGCATACGCCAGAGAAAGGGATGCCAGATAACCGGCGTTTGTATGACCGCTTGGAAAACCGCCGTCCTCCATGGGATTTGAGGATACACAGGGCTTTAAAGCCGGTACGAGGGATACGTCGCTGCTCCAGCGGAAGGGGCGCATGTACTGAAAATAAACCTTGGCAGGATTGCCGCTGGCATGAGGGCCGCGGACTGTATTTACAAGCTCTACCATGCTGCCGAGAGAGGAGGTTTCATCGGCCCAGGCTCCATTTTCATTGCCCTTATCACTGTATTTTTTCGTTTCTGCATCAGCAGGGATGGCATCCGGCAGAGAGGTTTTCGCATTTGCCAGGTTTTTAAACGCGTTTTCATAGGAACCCAGTCCGTCCAGTGCGGACCAGTTCTGGTTCTGGCGGTCGGTGAGATAAGCCTGAACTTCCTGCTCCAGCGTGCGGTTCTGGGTCATGGTAATGCAGGTAAAGATATTCTGGTCCAGAAGACGCTTTCCGTCCTCGCCAAGCTTGGTTCCGTTATCCCAGCTGGATCCTGGCTCCCAGATGTTTAAGAAGGGGGAGAGAACCCCTACGACTGCATTAGACTCAGGGGACTGGTTTTCCATGGCATTTGTCTTGTAGGTATCTACAAAGTAGCCATGGGGACCCGGAACTGGTTCGATGGCAGCTGGATCAGTGGCAGCCATAACTGGTGTGGCAGTCATTGCCAGCGCTGCTCCAAGAGCACCTGCCTGCTTGATGAATTTTGAACGTTTCATAGAAAAAAAATCCTCCTCGCGAATCAATTTTAAATTCATCATAACAAAGAAAAACAGACAAAGACTACTCATATTTTGCGTGTTTTGAGAAGGGGAATATGCATTTTATGCGTTTTGGTAATGCCGGGGTAAAATTACGGTAAAATTACTGTTGTTCATCTGGGGCCGTAGGACGGTAGGAGGAGTGGTGGGAAGTCAGCTTGTAGTCCGAGGGAGACATACCGCAGAACTTTCGGAATACCCGGTTGAACTGTGAAAAACTGGAAAAACCAGTGGATTCTGCTACCTGCGTAATACGCATAGGTGAATTGAGCAGGAGATACTGGGCATTTTTAATCCGTGTCAGCTGGATGTACTGTACCACCGTGTAGCCAGTGACATTTTTAAACTGGTGGGACAGATAGTAGGGACTGATGTAAAATGTCTCTGCCAGAGCGGCCAGAGAAATATCTTCCGTGTAGTGGGTATGGATATAGTTGGTAATAGTATAAATCTTTTCTTTCACACCGTTTTCCACGTTAGGAACGTAATGGTTTAGCCCCTGCATTTCATACAGGAGAAAGAGAAATTCCGTAAATTTGGTGTGTATCAGAAGATTGCGGATATTGACATTGGGCGTATCTTTGGCAATCATTACGATTTCATTGAGCTTCTGGTATAAACGGTTCTGTTCCTCTTTGTGAAAACGAAAAATGGGTACAGAGCTGTTAAAAACGGAAAGGATTTCCTTATAGCCGGAAGCACCGTAATTCATCTGTTTAGGCAGCATAAATCCAATGATGATACGATCGCTGGGCGGGCCGGGCAGATATTCGGACTGATGGAGCACCGATGGAGGGAGCAGCACCAGATCATTGGCAATGATATCATAGCGTTTTCCCTCTACGAAATGGTATGCCTTTGGGCTTAAGAGGATCATCAGTTCATAAAAGCTGTGAAAATGTGGAAAATCCATGTTGATAGCGTGACTTCGTTTATCGTAGTCAAAGTAATAAAAGGTAGAGTTTTCAATGGGTGTGGCTACCTCATTGATAATAATGGAAAAGCCTTCTTCGTAGAGAAGCGGAGAGTTGTGGTAGGTTTTCATAAGTGTGTTCCCCCTGAACATAGTAAACAGTTATATTTCATTCAGTAAAACACAGAAAAACAAAAAATGCAATACCCAAATATCATAAAGACAAAATTAAAATAGTTATTGCTTTGAAAAGCAGGTATACTGTAGTATAATGTTAAAAAATAATAATCATAGGAGACACCATAATGCAGATACCAGGCTATTTTGAGGATATGAATTATTTACATGTAAATACAGAGCCGGACCGGGCGTATTATATTCCAGCTTCTGGCAAAGGCTGCTACTTTCTGGATCGGGAGAAATCAGACAGGTTTCTCCTTTTAAGCGGTTCCTGGCAGTTTCAGTATTTTGAAAGCGTATACGATCTGCCGCAGGAATTCTGGAAGGAGGGAGCAGGAAAGGGAAAAGAGGTGCAGGTTCCTGCCGTATGGCAGAGTTACGGCGGGGATGGAAACCAGTATATCAACACCCGGTATCCATTTCCCTTTGACCCGCCCTATGTGCCGAGGGAAAATCCCTGCGGGCTGTATGAACGAAGTTTTGAGTACAAATGCTGTCTCGATGCTCCGGAGGCATTTTTGAACTTTGAGGGTGTGGATTCCTGCTTTTATGTGTGGATCAACGGAATCTTTGTGGGATATTCCCAGGTATCCCATTCCACCAGTGAATTTCACATTACCCGGTATCTGAAAGAGGGTGAAAACCGCCTGACCGTACTGGTGTTAAAATGGTGTGACGGAAGTTATCTGGAGGATCAGGATAAATTACGTATGAGCGGCATTTTTCGTGATGTGTATGTGCTGAGACGTCCTAAGGAGGCAGTCCGCGATTACTTTATCCGTCCTTATATCCGGGAAAATGGGGCAGAGGTTTGTATGGAGCTGTCCTTTTATGGCAACAGCCGTCCCGATGGCCGGATCCGTGTGCTTGACCCGGAGGGAAAGGCAGTCTGGGAACAGAGCTGGAAGGAAACAGCAGATAGGGATCAAATCCGGTTTTATCTGGAAAACTGCCGTCTGTGGACCGCAGAAACGCCCTGGCTTTATACCGTTGAGATCCAGACCGAAAAGGAATGGATCACCGACCGATTTGGCATCCGTGAGATTTCTGTGGAAAACGGTGTTCTGTTTATCAACAAAACACCGGTAAAGTTCCACGGAGTGAACCGCCATGACAGTGACCCTGTTACCGGCTATGCCATAAGCAGACAGCAGATGGAACGGGATCTTAAGCTGATGAAGGAGCACAATGTAAATGCCGTCCGTACCAGCCATTATCCAAACAGTCCCCAGTATTACCACCTGTTTGACGAGATGGGTTTTTATGTAATGGATGAGGCGGACAACGAGAG
Organism: Clostridium sp. AT4; assembly: GCF_001517625.2. Classification (GTDB taxonomy): domain Bacteria; phylum Bacillota; class Clostridia; order Lachnospirales; family Lachnospiraceae; genus Enterocloster. The sequence continues at coordinate 486,566 of NZ_LN999828.1, forward strand.
TCACGGTACGGATAAGGTATTTAAAAAGGTGGATGACTGGGATACCCATGTAAAGAAGTGGAACCGTCCGATTGCAGATAATCCTGCATATACGGAGGCGGTTCTGGACCGTACAAGACGCTGTGTGGAACGGGATAAAAACCATGCCAGCGTACTGATGTGGTCCATGGGAAATGAAAGCGCCTACGGCTGTGCCTTTGAAGCAGCCATGGCCTGGACGAAGGAGAGAGACGACACCAGACTGTGCCACTATGAGGGCGCCAGATATGTGCCGGATGTAAAGAAATATGATTTTTCCAATATGGATCTGTACAGCCGGATGTACCCGGATCAGGAGGAGATCATACGGTATTTTGAAGAGCCGGAAAGCCGTACGTTTTCTGAAAATCTTCCCTTTATGATGTGCGAATATGCGCACGCTATGGGAAACGGACCGGGAGACCTGGAGGATTATTTTGAATTGATCCACCGATATGATGGAATGTGCGGCGGCTTTATCTGGGAATGGTGCGATCATGCAGTAAAAACCGAAGCAGGCTTTCTTTATGGCGGAGACTTTGGGGAAGAGCTTCATGACGGAAATTTCTGTGTGGACGGACTGGTGTCTCCGGACCGGATTCCCCATCCGGGCTTAAGGGAATTTAAAAATGTATACCGCCCGGTCAGGATCCAGAGCGCAGACTGGGAAACGGGAGCGATTATCCTTAAAAACTATATGGATTTTACAGACCTTAAGGACTATGTGTATCTGAAATGGGAAGCGGTTCAGGATGGGATTATCATAGAGGAAACTACACAGAAGGAACTGCCGTCCGTACTGCCTCATACGTGCGGTACGGTGTATTATACAGGGAAGCTCCCTGAAAATGGAAGCTGCTTTTTGAGAGTGAGATATCTGTTAAAATCTCCGGTTCCAGGACTTAAGGAAGGCTGGGAGCTTGGCTTTGATGAGATCCGGATGCCGGAGACTGCGGCTGGAAGGCAGGAGAAAGCTTTGGGATGTGAAAGCCGGCCTGCAGCCTGCTCCGGCGCACTCACACTGGAGCAGACAGAGCGTCGGATTACAGTAACCGGGGCGGATTTTACCTATGTGTATGATACCTTCTCAGGAGCTTTCTCCGGGATCAGAAAGGGAGAAAAGGAATACCTCATCCGTCCCATGGAGTATAATATCTGGCGTGCCCCAACGGATAATGACCGAAAAATCCGGCTGGAGTGGGAGAGAGCCGGCTATGACCGCACCAAGGTGCGTACCTATACCACAGAGGCTCGTTTGAGAGAAGACGGCTCTGCAGAGCTTGTGACAGAGCTGTCTCTGTCGGCCGTTCATATCCAGCGTATTTTAAATATAAAAGCCAGCTGGCTGATCCATAGGGATGGCTGTATCCAGGTGAAGCTGGATGTAAAAAAAGATATGGAATTCCCATTCCTGCCAAGATTCGGCCTGCGCCTGTTCCTGGATCAGAGTCTTGACCGGGTACGATACTGCGGAATGGGGCCGGATGAAAGCTATCCGGATAAGCATCAGGCGTCCTGGCACGGTATTTTCGAGGGAGATGTGCGCACTATGCACAGGCCTTATCTGAAGCCTCAGGAGTATGGTTCCCACTGGGACTGCAGCTGGTGTGAGATTTCAGGAGAAGAGATGAGCTTTCAGGCTTCATCGAAAGAAGGCTTTATGTTCCAGGCCTGCGAGTATACTCAGGAGGAACTGTCCGAAAAAGCACATGACTTTGAACTTAAGGAGGCAGGATGCACTGTTCTCTGCTTGGATCACAATCAGAGCGGCATCGGATCCGGAAGCTGCGGGCCTCAGCTGCTGGAAAAATATCAGTTCAATGAGCCTGAATTTTCCAGAACCTGGGTTATAACTCCGGGAAAGCGCAAAGAATAAACAGGAGAGAAAACAGAAAATGAAACGAACAAAGTGGATTGCATTTTTATGCTTTGCTTTTTTAATGGCAGGTCTTGGAGCAAATGACGCCTTTCGAGGGATCTTTGCCCCTGTGTTCCAGGAACGGTACGATTTAAACGGGAGCCAGCTTTCGTTGATTGTTACTATCAGTTATGTGGGAAATTTGCTGTTTTTAAGCATCGGAGGGAAGCTTCTGGATCTGTTTCCCAGAAAGAATGTGGCTGTGGCGGTAACGGCTGTCTGGGCGGGAGCAGTTGCCCTAAATCTGGTGTCCGACAGCTATATATGGATTCTGGTATCCATGTTTTTTGCTCTGGGAGCATCCACCCTTTTAAATACTACGGTCAATATATTGACTCCGGCGGTGTTCGCAGGATATGCGGGCCTTATGGTAAATGTGCTGTTTTTTATCCAGGGGATTGGTACCAGCGGAAGCCAGCTTCTGCTGGGAAGATACGCCTTCCACTATGCAGGATGGAAATGGATTAACGCTGCCCTTTTGATTGTGGCCTTTCTGGTAATTGTCCTGTTTTTCTTTTTAAAGATCCCAAAACAGGGAGAGGAGAAGGAGCGGGAGAAGGAAATTCTTAAAAAAGAGCCGGATTCAAAGATATTCTGGATTTTTATTGCCATGATGGGCTGTTATTTTATTGGGGAACACGGCATCATGAACTGGCTGATGTCCTACTGTATCTCTGCATTTTCCATGGAAGCCTCCAGCGCTTCTGCAAGCCTGTCCCTGTTCTGGGGCGGCATGACGGCAGGACGTCTGATGTTTGCTCCCGTGGTTCAGAAAATGGGCGCGGTAAAGAGCATGAAGCTCTTTGGCGGCATCGGAACGGTGATGTTCTGCGCCGGCTGTATCCTGGGAGAGAGCGGCGTATGGGTTCTGGGAGCATCAGGCTTTGCGCTGGCGATTTTGTATCCCACCATGGTGCTTTTGATCCAGCAGATTTATCCGGTTCAGACCGCAGCCACCCGTACAGGCGTTATCATCAGTGCGGCTACGGTAGCAGATATTGTGTTTAATCTGCTCTTTGGCGCAGTTTCCTCCAAGTGGGGGTATGGCATCAGCTTTATGATCCTTCCTGTGGCTATGGCTGTTTTTTATGGTTTGTATCTGAGGCTCGCAGGAAGTTTGAAAAGAAATTGAGGAAAAATGAAAATAGAAAAGGGAGAACGGGCAGATGGATGTAATGAGAAACAGAATACGGCCGATTTTAGACAGTTTGAGACAGTGGCGCTGCCGTTTCAGTGAAGAACTGACAGAGGTGGAAATCCGTCCGGGCGATTATCATTTTTCAGAGAAGCTGGATGCAGATCAGCTGAAAGACGGATGGATGTCTTTTGGAGCTTGTGAAACATGGGGAGGAAGGGACCGACATTTCTGGTTCAGGACAAAGGTTGTGATACGAAAGGAATGGGCGGGAAAAGAAGTACGGGTGACTCTGAACACGGGTGCAGATGATATATGGAATACAGATAATCCTCAGATTATGGCATATAAAAACGGGATTTTATCGGGAACCATGGATATGAACCATCAGGATTTGATCTTGGCAGAAGAGGCGGAGGAGGCAGAGGTTTTTGAACTGGTATTTTATGCCTATTCCAACAGTGAAAATTCGACAAACTTTTTCCATCTGAAAGCCGCTGTTTATGACAGGGAAATCGCAGATCTGTACTATGATTTAAAGGTTCCTTTTGAGGCGGCAGAGCTTTGTTTCGAGGAGGATCTGGATCGCATTGAGGCCATGAAATTTTTAAATACCGCCATTTCCGGTCTGGACTTGAGAAAGCCCGGTTCAGAGGAATTTTATCAGTCTGTAAGGGAAGTGCGGGAATATGTGAAAAAAAATTTGCCAGATATATGCCGCAGCAGTCGGGTAACCGTTCACTCCATTGGACATACCCACATTGATGTGGCGTGGAAATGGCCTTTGAGACAGACCAGGCAGAAGGCAGTCCGCAGCTTTCAAACGGTACTGAATCTGATGGAACAGTACCCGGAATATAAATTTATGTCCAGCCAGCCTCAGCTTTATGCGTTTGTAAAGGAGGAAGCTCCGGAGCTGTTTGAGAAGATCAAAGAAAAGATTCACGAGGGACGCTGGGAGGCAGAAGGAGGAATGTGGCTGGAACCGGACTGTAATCTGGCTTCTGGTGAGTCATTGATCCGCCATATTCTCTACGGAAAACGTTTTTTTGAAAAGGAACTGGGAGCTCAAAAACAGGAAGTGCTCTGGCTGCCTGATGTGTTCGGCTACAGTGCAGCCATGCCGCAGATCATGAAAAAATCAGGCCTTTCTTATTTTATGACAACAAAGCTTGGCTGGAATGAGTACAATGTATTTCCCTATGATACCTTTATGTGGAAGGGGATTGACGGAAGCCAGGTTCTGACCCATCTGATCACAACCAGAAATTATCTTCCCGGATGCAGTCTTAAGGATATGCCAAACGGAAGCACCACCTACAACGGACTTCAGAATCCCAGCCAGATTAAGGGAACCTGGCAGAGATACCAGAACAAGGAAACAAGCTGTGATGTTTTAACCTGCTACGGATATGGGGACGGAGGCGGAGGTCCTACAGAGGAAATGCTGGAGCAGAGCCGCAGAATGGAAAACGGCGTTGTGGGTGTACCCTGTGTACGTCAGACCTTTGTAAAAGATTTTTTCTATATTTTGGAAAAAAAGATGGACCGAAACTGTCTTCCTTCCTGGAGCGGAGAATTGTATCTGGAATTTCATAGAGGAACCTATACCTCTCAGGCAAAAAATAAGAAGTATAACCGGATCTGTGAATTTATGATGGCAGATGCAGAGTTTTATTCTGTTTTGGCAAATGGATTGGGAAATGGATATGAGTATCCTGAAAAAGAGTTGGAAAAGAACTGGAAGCTTTTGCTTTTAAACCAGTTTCACGACATTCTGCCCGGTTCATCCATAAAGGATGTGTATGAGGACTCAGCTGTCCAGTATGAAGAAATCCTCAGATCAGCCGGAAGAATTGCAGAAGGGGCAGGAAAAGCCATTTTGTCCTCATTAAAGGAAAATGGAAATAATAAAGAGGGATTGGCTGTCTTTAATCCATTAAGCTTTCGCCGGACTTCTGCAGCAGAGCTTTCGGCAGAAGAGGCCCGATGGGCAGAAAATGATCTGAAAGGGGGTTGTCCGGAGGGAATGATCATACAGAGAACAGGGGAAGGCGGTATGCTGATTCTGGTAAAGGATGCTCCTTCCAAAGGCCTTGGAGTATATGAAAACAGTGTATTCGATATACAGGCAGAGGAGCCGGTGATCCGCAGTCTTGTAACCGATGAACGGGGCTGGCCCATCAGTCTGGATACACCCTTTTTCCATATGGAATTTGACCCACAGGGAGAGATCAGCCGCATACGGGATCTGAGAGAATCCAGAGAGCTGTTAAAAAAAGGTGCTGTGGGAAATGAGCTTATTGTATATGAGGATCGTCCCATGGAGTTTGATGCCTGGAATATTGACGCTGGATACAGAGAAAAGAAATGGAAATTCGGAGGGGTTACGGAGTTTTACCTGGAAGAAAACGGGCCTGTGAGAGGCAGCCTTTTGATCCGCCGTCATTTTCTGGATTCTGTTTTAGAGCAGAGGATCTGTTTTTATTCCCATACCGCCAGGATCGATTTTAAGACGAAGGCAGACTGGAGAGAGAGCCAGCTTCTTTTAAGAACTTCGTTCCCCCTTGATATACAGAGCAATGAGGCAGATTTTGAGATACAGTTTGGAAATGTGAAGCGTCCGGTTCATCAAAATACGACCTGGGATCAGGCACGTTTTGAGGTATGCGCCCATAAGTGGATGGATCTGTCCGAGTATGGGTATGGAGCCGCTGTTTTAAATGACTGTAAATATGGATGTGACATCCATGATTCCGTCATGAGCCTGACTCTGATCAAATCCGGAATTTTCCCGGATCCACAGGCAGATCAGGGACTGCATGAGTTTACATATTCCCTCTATCCCCACAGGGGAGATTTCAGAAGAGGACGAGTGATTCAGGAGGCGTACGACTTAAATTGTCCTCTGGCCGTACAGAAACAGAGCGGAATCAAAAAGGGAGAATGGTCCTTCCTTCAGATTTCCGAGGAAAATATTTTTGCAGATACAGTAAAGAAGGCAGAAGAGGGCGATGACCTGATCATTCGGCTGTATGAGGCATATGGAATGCGTACCAGGGTACATCTGGTATTTCCGTTATTTTCTGATTTTGATGCGGCAGTCTGTGATCTGATGGAGCAGATGGATCAAAAGACACAGTCCTTTGTTTCAGAGACAGAACTGGTGCAGAAGGGACAGACTCTGGAGTTTGAGATGAAGCCATATGAAATTTTCTCTATTCGCCTTACACCAAAGTGCTGCAGGTAAAACCAGGATTATAAGAGCAAAGATAGAACTAAAAAGCAATATATACAATATTATATATCAAAAAAGGCAAAAACAGTGTTGAAATTGATGGATTAAAATGATACTATGGGTTTATCAAAAGCAGTTACGAGGAAATGCAAAAACAAGAAGTATTAAGGAGGACATTATTATGAAGAAGAAAGCAGCAAGAGCATTGGCAGGCGTTCTTACCTTGTCTATGGCAGCAGCGCTGACAGCCTGCGGCGGTTCTGATTCCGCAAAAAAAGGAGGAGAGACAGCAGCGGCAGCAGAAAGTTCAGGCCCTATCACAGGACAGACTCTTTCTGTTATGCTTTCTGAGGAGCCGGGAGAGCAGGATGCTCTTGGAAACGTTTTAAACCATTGGGCGGAGGAAAGCGGAAACACGATCAAAAAGATCATTATTTCCCATGATGATATGAGAAGCAAGTTCCCGGCTATGGCTAAGAATAAAGACCTTCCGGACATTGTTTCCACTACTTTCCTTCATCAGATCTATCCGGATGAGTTCGTAAACATGGAAGATGTGGTTGATCTTTCCAAATTTAACCAGTCTGCGCTGAATATCGTAGGCAAGTCCTATTCTTCCGACGCGATTACAGGTATTACAGAGCAGTTTACAACGACCTGTGTCTTCTATAATAAGGATGCTTTTGCTGCAGCAGGCATTGAAGCTCCTACACCGGAAAATCCATGGACCTGGGAGCAGCTGTATGAGAATGCCGCAGTGCTTCAGGAAAAGGGCGGCGTAAAGTATGGCTTTGCAGCTGACGTATCAAGAGCACGTTACGATATCATGATGTATGCAAACGGCGGTTCTCTGGTAGAAAAGGATGGGGACAGCTTTAAGGTAACCGTAAACAGCCCTGAAAACATTGCAACCCTGGAGCGTTTTGTGCAGGCGAACAACGAAGTAATGCCAAAGGCAATCTGGGCAGGCGGCACCACAGATAACCCGGTTGAGTACTTCAAGAACGGAGATGCAGCGATCCTGTTATCCGGTTCCTGGAACTACAACACCTTCACAAATGAAATTTCCAAGTTTGATTTCGGCGTAATGCCTTCTCCAAAGGGAAGCGAGTGCCAGTCTTCCATCATCGGCGGCGCAGCTCTTGCAATTCCTCAGAACGGAAAGAATTCGGAGCTGGCAAAGCAGTTCGTACAGTGGCTGTTTGAAGAGGAACACTACAAGGAGTACCTGCAGCTTCACAAGGGTCTGTCTGTTATGAACGATGTTGCTTATGAGCCTGAGACTGACAAGGCAAAGGAAGACTTTGCGCTGATGCAGGGCGAGACCGCTTATGTAACCGATACATTTATGACAGATGAGAGTTCTTCCTGGAGAAATTACAAGGATAATGAGTACAGAGATGCATTAAAGCGCGCTGTATCCGGAGAGATCACAGCAAAAGAGGCTCTGGACGGATTTGCAAAGCAGCTGTCTGAGGCTTCCAACTGGAGTATGGCATACTAATTATACCAGACGAAAAACGGTCCATTCTTTTTTGGGGAATGGGCTGTTTTTTTGTTGCAGAGAGGATGGATTGCTGGTAGAATAAAAAAGCAAAAACCTGCACATAAAGCAAAATATGCGATATTATTATACCTAAAAGACAAAATAAATGTAGAAATTGACTTATCAAAGTGTTAAGATAAATCCAGAAAGTGATGGAAGCGAGGAACGCCTTCCGATGAAAGGAGCGAGAGGATGAAATACACAGCAGCAGATATTGACCGTTACATTGATCTGTATCTTAACAGCTTTGAAAAGGTTCTTTACGAAGAGGATTCCCAGTTTATGGAGGGGATGAAGACACGGAGTCTGGCCGGCGATGATATCAGGCGGTATCAGTTTTGGGAGTGGACTCAGGGCGTAGGCCTTTATGGAGTATGGAAACTCTACAAGGAGACGAAAGATGAGAGATATATGAATATCCTGACCTCTTATTATGAGAGGCAGTTAAAAATCGGGCTTCCTTCCAAGAATGTAAATACGGTGACGCCTCTTTTAGCCATGTCTTTTGTGGCAGAAGAAACAGACAACGAGCGATACATGGAGGTCTGCCGGGAATGGGCAGCATGGATCTATGCAGATTTTCCAAGGACAAAAGAGGGCGGCCTTCAGCATATTACTTCAGATACCTTAAATGAGGGTGAACTGTGGGATGACACATTATTTATGACGGTTCTGTTCCTGGCAAATATGGGCCGGATCCTGGGAGAAAAGAAATATCAGGATGAGGCAGAATATCAGTTCCTGCTTCATATCAAATATCTCACGGACCGCAAAACAGGCCTCTGGTATCACGGCTGGTCCTTTAAGGAAAAGAGCCATTTTGCAGCAGCCTTCTGGGGCAGAGGAAACTGCTGGATCACAGCGGCGATCCCGGAGTTTTTAGATCTTTGTCCCTGCAGTCCAAGCGTGGAAAAGTTCTTAAAAGAAACCTGGAAGCGCCAGGCAGAAGCTCTGATCCAGTATCAGGAGCCTACAGGAATGTGGCATACGCTCATTGATGATAAGACCTCTTATGTAGAGTCCAGTGCTACCTGTGGATTTGCGTATGGCATTTTAAAGGGGGCTGAACTGGGACTGGCAGAAACAGACTGGGTGGAAGCTGCTCTTAAGGCTCTTGAACCCATTATGGAATACACCGATGAGACCGGCGTTGTAAACCAGGTATCCTACGGAACACCTATGGGACGTGAAACAAAGGATTTCTACAAAGAGATTGAGCTTAAGCCAATGCCATACGGACAGGCTCTGGCCATGCTTTTCTTTATGGAATGCAGGAAGCATATAAGTGATTTTTAAGGAAGGATCAAGGAGGAAATCGATATGAAAAAGAGTAGAAGGCAGTCATTCTGCCATACGCACAGCTTTTGGCTGTTCGTACTTCCATCGCTGGCATTATTTGCAGTATTTTTCTTGGTGCCTCTGGTTTTAAGCATCTGGTTTTCATTCACTAATTATGATGGCTGGAAGACCATGGATGTAATTGGTTTAAAGAACTATACAGATATTTTAAAGGATGGAGATTTTTATAAGACAGTAGGACGGACTCTTTTATATACAGTCTGCAACCTGCCCTTTAAGATTGCTATTCCCCTGCTTTTAGCAGCACTTGTTACCTCCAGATTGGTAAAGGGAAAGACACTGATGCGTACCCTGATCTACATCCCGGTTCTTTTATCGGCTCTGGTAGCAGGTATTACAATTAACTGGATGTTCGGACAGGAATACGGTCTGATCAATTTTATTTTACAGAAAATGGGAATCGATCCTCTTCAGTGGTCTTTAAATCCCATTTTGGCAACAGTGGTGATCAGTGTGGCATCCAACTGGATTTCAGCAGGATACTATATGCTTTTATATGTAGGCGGTATCAATAATATCAACCGGGAGCTGTATGAGGCAGCAAGTGTAGACGGTGCAAAGAAGATCCAGGCATTTACCAATATCACACTTCCCCTTCTGATGCCCACTACTTTTATCGTACTCCTTCTTTCTACCGTATCTCTTTTAAAGGAATACGCGCTGGTACAGGGTATTTCTCTTGGAGGACCCGGCTCCTCGACTACATATATGGTACAGTACATTTTTGATCAGGGCTTTAATCAGTATAAGTACGGATACGCTTCCGCAGCAGGCATTCTTATCAGCCTTCTGTTTATCGTGATCGCAGTGATACAGTTTAAAGCAACCCAAGGCGGAGGTGAAGTATAATGGAAGGATCAGCAAAGCGCAAAGTAGAAACCATCTGTATGACCGTTTTAGGACTGGCAGTAGCAGGACTCATGGTTTTCCCGATCATCTGGCTGGGATTCAGCTCATTTAAGCCTTCTTCCGAGCTGTTTGCCTATCCCTTACATCTTTTCCCGCAGGCTCCTACCGGTGAATCCTACATCAGCGTAGTGGCAGACGGATTTTTTAACTATGTAAAAAACAGTCTCTTTCTGGCAGTGGTAGGTACCGTGATCACTGTTGTGATCAGTGCCATGTGCGGCTATGCTCTTGCCATCTACCGCAAGGAGATCCCCTATGTGAATAAGGTATTTGCCGTATTCCTGTTAGGAACCTTGATCCCCGGAGAGATCCTGACCATCGCACAGTTTACCGTAGTCAGTGAAATGGGGCTTTACAATAATATCTGGGGCTGCATCCTTCCGGTTGTAACCACCACAACAGGTATTTTCATGTACAGACAGCACTATATGTCCATTCCCTTGGAGCTTGCAGAGTCTGCAAGACTGGACGGCGCTTCCGAGTTTCGGATTTTCCGCTCCATCATGCTTCCCCTGGGATCTTCAGTTACCATTACATTGACGATCTTCTCCTTTATGTGGCGTTGGAATGATTATATTCTGCCTCTGATGGTGCTTTCCGACCAGGAAAATTTTACCATACAGATCGCGATCAAGAGCTATATCGGAACCATGGGTGTGGACTGGAACTCCATTTTGGCAGCTTCTATTTTATCTATCCTTCCTATTATCGTTATTTTCATTATCTTACAGCGTTATATCACCGGCGGCCTGGCTGCCAGCGGTGTAAAGGGCTAAAAACGGAGGCTTATAATGGAACGTTATATGGCGCATCTGCTGAAGGGAGCAGAATACAGAACAAGACAGTTTATGGGAAGTCAGGTGAAAAATCCTGCCTCCCTGCAGTACGGAGGGATCAAAGGAGATATCTGGGAGGCAAAGCCGACGATCTATGCCCTGGCTTCTGCCCTGGCTGTGTATTTCCATGAGGACAGCTGCTTTTATAAGAGTAAGGAGCTGTATCAGGCAGTGGATCTGGCCCTTGATTTTATTGCCAGAACCCAGAGAGAGGACGGAAGCTTTGACTATCCCTCCTGCAACTTTAAATCAGCAGCAGATACTTCCTTCTGTTTCAAACGGCTGATTGCAGCCTACCGTCTTCTGGTAAAATATGGGAATCCCGCTGATGAGGCTATTAGAGTTTTAAAGGAAAAGTATTTAACCATTATGCATAAGGCTCTGGATGCAATCCGTGAGGGGGGCTTCCATACGCCGAACCATCGATGGGGGATCGCAGCGGCTCTTCTTCAGGGCTCCAATCTCTTTGCCGCAGAAAAAGAGTTTGCCGCAGGGCTTAAAAACCGGGCAGAACAGTATCTGGCAGAGGGCATTGACGGAGACGAGGACGGAGAGTATGCGGAGCGGTCCACGGGAAATTATAATGCAGTGGTAAACAATGCCATGATGGCCATGTATCAGGAAACAGGTGACGAGGCATTTTTAGGCTATGTGGATCGCAACCTTTCCATGATGCTGACCTACATGGATCCGGACGATACCATTTTTACCCAGAATTCTACCAGACAGGATCAGGGAAAGCTGGAATATGCGGATAAATATTTTTACCAGTATCTCTATATGTGCAGCAGAGAGAAAAATCCTGCCTTTGACGGGGCTGCCCACAAGATTATAAAGGACAATATGGAGCGCGGAGATCTGGCTCCCGACTGTCTGCATATTGTGATGAACCATGATGAAATGATGGGATATCATTTTGAGGAATACGGATTTTTGGAGGAATACCGCAAGTTTTTCCGCCATGCAGGCGTACTCCGGGTAAGAAAGCCCTCTTATACTTATACTGTGTTAAACGGAAAGAGTGCATTTTTGTATTTCAAATCCAAAGGAACCACACTCTGCGTAAAAATTGGAGAGAGCTGCTGTGACATCCGCAATTTCATTCCTCAGACCATAGAGGAGCTGCCCGATGGCTGCCGCCTGGAGGCGGAGGCACAGAGCTGGTATTATCTGCCCTTTAAGGAAAAGCAGGATACCTCTGACTGGTGGAAAATGGATCAGAGCAAGCGGGAAAAGCTTATCAGCAGCCGGTTAAAGACAACTCTTGAGATCCGGGAAAAGGAGCAGGGTCTGGAGCTTAACTTAAAGGCAGAGGGCCTGGATCGTCTTCCCTTACGGCTGGAAATCTGTATTCCGGCAGGCGTTTCCATCGAGCATCCGGCCTTTGCACTGGAGGCAGGTGCCGGAGAGAGCATGATATTAAAGGATGGGTATCTGGAAATTCATGACGGTTTAACAACCGTGGAGATCGGCCCCGGTTTTGGAGAGCACTCTTTTAAGGGGCATTATTCAGGAGAAGAGATTAACAGCGCCGGTTATACGGTGTATGCAAACGGCTATACCCCTCTTGAAAAGCATTTCTCCCTTATGGTAAAATAAACCAGATCATAATCTATGAATACATAAAGGGGAAACAATATGCTGAGAATTGGAATTGATCTTGGGGGAACAAAAATCGCTGCCGGACTGGTAGATGAAAACAGAGTGCTGGGGCCGTCCATTCAGGAACCCACGGGCCTGCCAAGGCCTGCCGGAGAGCTGGCAGAGGCTATTTACCATCTGGCATACCGGCTTTTAAAGGAACAGGGACTTACCTTTCAGGATGTGGAAAGTGTGGGGATCGGCATTCCGGGAACGGTAAATAAGGAAACGGACTGTATCGAGTATGCCAATAACTTTGGTTTTGAAAACGTTCCTTTTCTTAAAATGTTAAAGGAGCTTTTCTCATGCCCGGTTTATGGGGAAAATGACGCCAAGGCAGCCGCCTGGGGCGAATATCTGGCCGGTGCGGGACGGGGAAGCCGTTCCATGACAGCCGTAACCCTGGGAACCGGGGTCGGCGGAGGCATTATTTTAGATGGAAAGATTTTAGAAGGCCACAATGGGGCAGCCGGAGAGCTGGGCCATATGGTGATCCATCAGAATGGACGCCCCTGTACCTGCGGGCGGAGAGGCTGTCTGGAGGCCTATGCTTCTGCTACCGCTCTGGTGAGCCGTGCAAAGGAGGCAATGGAGCATTGTGAAACATCTATGCTTTGGAACCTTTGCGGAAGAAATCTCTCAGAAGTAAATGGCAGGATCATCTTTGAGGCTTCTAAAAAAGGAGATCCGACGGCTTGTGAGGTATTGGACAGTTTTACAGAGGATTTATCGGATGGAATTGCCAATATCATCAATATCCTTCAGCCGGAGGTGCTTTGCATCGGCGGAGGCTTAAGCGGAGCCGGGGAAGCCCTCCTTGCTCCTGTAAGGGAGAAAACAGCTCCGAAGATTTATTCCAGAGCTTCAGAGAAAAACACCCGTATCCTGCTTGCGGAGCTTGGAAACGGGGCAGGTATTATCGGAGCTGCCTGCTTAAATGAGCAGAGTTAAAGAAACATAACGAAAGACTGAAACGTTAATAAGCCGTTAAAGTTCCGGCAAATCCTGTATTTTGCCCATCGGAACATTTGACGGCTTTTTTTCCGGCTGTTATAATAAAACCCATTATACTGCGGGGAAAGGAGCTGCTGTCTGGTTTATGAATGAACTTTTGCTTCTCACAGGAATTGTGATTATGATCTGTATCCTGACGGATCGGTTTACGGACCGTCTTGGCATACCGTCCCTTTTGGCATTTATTGCCCTTGGCATGTGCTTTGGAGTGGACGGTGTTTTTAAAATTCCTTTTGATGATTATGAGGCATCAGAGATGATCTGTTCCGTCAGCCTGGTGTTCATCATGTTTTACGGAGGCTTTGGAACCAACATTAAGGAGGCAAAGCCGGTGATTGCCCGGTCTGTGGTATTATCTACCGCAGGCGTAGTTCTTACTGCAGGGCTTACGGGTCTTTTTATTCATTTCGTTTTAGGGCTTTCTCTGCTGGAAAGCCTTTTGACCGCATCTGTCATCGGCTCCACGGATGCAGCCTCGGTGTTCGGCATCCTGCGTTCTAAAAATCTGAACTTAAAGGAGCATACGGCCTCCTTACTGGAAATGGAATCCGGTTCCAATGATCCTATTTCCTATATGCTCACAGTGATCTTGACAGGGCTTCTCACGGGCGCGTCCATCTGTGTTCCGGTTATGCTGTTTCAGCAGCTTTTTTTCGGTCTGATTTTTGGGGTCCTCTTCGGAAAGGGAGCGGTCTGGGCCTTAAACCGCCTGCAGTTTCAGATTGCAGAGGGAAAGACCATTTTTGTATTTGCCGCGGCTGTTCTTGCCTATGCCGTTTCTGTGCTTTTGGGAGGAAACGGGTATTTAAGCGTGTATCTTTGCGGAATCATTATGGGAAATTCTTCCATGCCTCATAAAAGGAATATGGTACAATTTTTTGATGCGCTTACAGGAATTGCACAGATGATGATCTTCTTTTTGCTGGGGCTGTTAGTGACTCCATCCAGACTGGGCGTGGTGTTGCTGCCTTCGGCAGTGATCATGGTATTTCTGACATTAGTCGGACGTCCTCTGGCTGTGACAGCGCTTCTGGGCGGTTTTAAAGCATCCTGGGGTCAGATCGGAATTGTTTCCTGGGCCGGGCTTCGGGGCGTGGCATCCATTGTATTTGCCATTTACGCTGTGCTGCGCGGAGTACCGATGAAATACGACCTGTTTAATCTGGTATTTTGTATTGTTTTGTTATCCATTTCCATTCAGGGAAGCCTGCTGCCATGGGTTTCCAGGCGTCTGAACATGATAGATGAAAAGGCGGATGTGCGCCGTACTTTTACGGATTATCAGGAAGAGGGCAGCATCAGTTTTGTGAAATTCCATCTGGATAAAAGCCACCCCTTTATAGGAAAGACGTTAAAGGAGATCGTTCTTCCTCCGGAACTCTTAGTAGTTTTGATTATCCGCGGGAAAGAACTTCTGGTTCCAAACGGAGGTACTATATTGGAGCAGGGGGATCTTCTGATCGCCGCGGCGGAGGAATTTGAAGACCGGAGAAATATGACCCTTCAGGAAGTAACGGTGGATAAAAATTATAAATGGAACGGAAAATATCTTCACGAAATTACAATTCCTGGGGGGACGCTGATCGTTATGATCCGAAGGGGCACTTTTACCATTATCCCGGCAGGAGATACAAAGGTCTGCGAGGGAGATGTGCTTGTGCTGGCAAAGTTTTGAGGCAGGATATCCTGCCTTTTTGCGTGTTTAGAAATTCTTTCATTTTCATTTAGAAAGAATTGGAAGTTATCAGAGGTAAATATTCGGGAGGCTTTGGTATGATATGAGACAGGAACGGCAGTGAAAAGGACAGGGCTGCCGACAGAGCGGGTGAGGAGGAGTTATGGAACAAAGAGACGAAGAAATGGGGAGACGGGAAGAAAACAGGGGGCCGGAGCGGGCATCTGAAAGTGAGGAAATTGACCGCACACTGGAACAGATAATGGACAATCAGAAACAGGAGAAAAAGAAACGGCCCGGAAAGAAAAAATGGATCCTGGCAGCGGGGATTCTCGGTTTGGGGATTTTAGGTATAAAAATGGTTACCACGGGAGGCAGCCAGACTCCCGTGGTAGCTGTGATTCCTCTGGAAAAGCAGGATATACAGGAAAAGCTTTCCATCAGCGGGCCTGTATCCGGTACGGACAGCGTGGATGTTGTGTCGAATATCCATGCAGAGATTCTTCAGATGAACGTAAAGGAAGGGGATAAGGTTATAAAGGGGCAGGCTCTGGCCGTGCTTGACCGCACAGAGCTGGAACGGGAGGTAAATATTGCCCGCAATGCCTATGAGCAGGCAGTGGCCAATAAGGAAGCCCAGGATAAGGAAGCGGCGCTTGGATATGAGAAGGCGGTGCAGGATTTTCAAAAAGCAAGTACGGATCATGACAGAAACAGCCAGCTGTTTGCAGCCGGAGACATTTCACAGGCAGATATGGAGCAGAGCGCAAATGCCTTAAATGACGCCAGACGGGCGATGGAGAAGTATACGGTGGAAAACGGCCGGGGCGTTTCGGATCGTTCCTACGGCCTTCAGGTGGAAAATGCGGCTTATGAGCTGGAAAAGAAACAGGAGGAGCTGGAAAAGACAGAAATTAAAAGTGAGATTGACGGTACAGTAGTTCGGGTCAATTCCAAGGTAGGCCAGTTTGCCGACAAGGTAGAGGATGATAAGCCCATATTCAGCATTGAAAATCTGGATCAGCTGGAGCTGGAGGTTAAGATCAGTGAGTTTTCCATCGGAAAGGTAAAGGAAGGCCAGAAGGCGCTGATTGGAGCGGATATATTAAACGGCAAAAAAGAGGAGGGAGAGGTGATAAAAATCTCTCCTACCGGTGAAGAAAAGGGAGGCGGTTCCACAGAACGGGTCATTCCCACGATTATCCGCGTCAATACGCCGGATACAAAGCTGATGGCAGGGATTACGGCCCGTGCAGAGCTGCTTGTCAGGGAATCAAAGGACGCTTTTGCAGTTCCTGTATCAGCGGTATTTGACAGCGGAGAAGCTTCCTATATAGAGATTGTTGAGAATGGAAAGATTTGCTGGATTCCCGTAACCATTGGAGCGGACGGGGAAACAAAGGTGGAGGTGCTCCCGGCAGATGGAACGGTTTTGCAGGAAGGAATGGCTGTGGTAACATCTCCGGATCCCGGCTTGACGGAGGGGATGGAGGTTATGGTTTCCGGGAGTCAGGAGGGCAGATAAGAATGAAATATGAGGAAAGAGAATCTGCACAAAGGCCCCTTATCCAACTGGAAAATCTTGTAAAAGTATACGATACGGGAGCACTTAAGGTTCTGGGATTAAAAAAGATCAACCTGACGATTCACCGGGGAGAATTTGTGGCTGTCATGGGACATTCCGGTTCAGGAAAGTCCACGCTGATGAATATTTTAGGCTGCCTGGACCGGCCTACCCTGGGACATTATTATCTGGATGGAGTGGATACGGCGGACATGACGCCAGATCAGCTCTCTGAAATCCGCAACCGGAAGATCGGCTTTGTGTTTCAGTCCTTTAATCTGATCTCCCGTACGTCGGCTCTTAAAAATGTAGAGCTTCCCATGACCTATGCGCGGATTCCCAGAGCTGCACGAATCAGGCGGGCCAGAGAGCTGTTAGTCCGGGTGGGCTTAGAAGGGCGCATGGATCATTTCCCCAATGAGCTTTCCGGAGGACAGTGCCAGAGAGTGGCCATTGCCAGGGCTCTTGCAAATGAACCGCCGCTGATCCTGGCAGATGAGCCCACAGGCAATCTGGATACGGCTTCCTCCATCGAGATTATGGAGCTTTTTACAAAGCTTTATCAGGAGGGAGCTACGGTGGTTTTGGTTACTCACGAGGAGGATATTGCTGCCTTTGCCAGACGGATCATCTGTTTTGGAGACGGGAAAATCTTAAGCGACCGGATCAATCATCCGGTGTGGGAGAAAGGAGACGTCCATGTTAGCGGAAAACATGATGATGGCTTTTAATGCGATCCGGGCCAATAAGCTCCGTTCGGTTCTTACCATGCTGGGGATCATTATCGGCATCGGATCTGTGATTGCCATTGTTTCCATTGGAGATACCATGCGGGGAATGTTTGCTGAGCTCTATAAGGATGTGGGTATTACTCAGGCTTATGTGGGGATCGGATACTGGGTAGAGGATGTAAGGGACAGCGATTATTTTAATCTGGATGAAATGGAGCGGGCAAAGGAGGCATTTTCGGATGAAATTGCCTATATTGACAGCAATGCCTATACGACGGCAGATGCGGAATATAAGCGCACCTCCATCAGCTTTGATTTTCAGGGGATTGATTCCAATTATAAAGAGGTACAGCCGGTGAATATGGTTTACGGACGGTATCTCAATGAGGGGGATGTGCTTGGAAGAAGGAAAAATGTGGTTATGGATACGGACAGCGCCAAGCTTTTGTTTGGTACGGAAAATGCAGTGGGAAAGACCTTCAGGACCACCATTTACGGCAATACGGATGAATACACCGTGGTAGGGATCTACCGGAAGGAAGTGAATGCATTTCAGGCTCTGATGATGGGAGGAACGAAAGATACAGGCTCTGCCTTTCTTCCCTATACCCTTCTTACCTGGCCCAATGACCGGTTTTATATGCTCCATGTATTTGCAGAGGAGGATGTGGATCTGAACCGCTTTTTTGAAGAATTTAAGACTTATACCGCAGGGCTTCACGGCAGGGAGCCGGAGGATATGTATATCCAGACAGCCATGGATGAGATGAACAGCGTGGATTCTGTTATGGGAGGGCTGTCTGCAGCAGTAGGCGGGATTGCGGCTATTTCACTGCTGGTAGGCGGCATCGGCATTATGAATATCATGCTGGTGTCGGTGACGGAGCGCACCCGTGAGATCGGCATCCGAAAGGCCCTGGGAGCAAGGACAAGGGATGTGCTGATCCAGTTTCTGACCGAATCGGCCATCCTGTCTGCCTGCGGAGGAATTGCCGGAGTGATCTTGGGAACGGGCGTTGTGGCGTTGGGAGGAGCGGTTCTGGGCTTAAAAACAGTGATAAAGCCTTCCGTGATCCTTATTGCGGTTACATTTTCAGCGGTTGTTGGAATTTTCTTTGGATTGTATCCGGCCTTAAAGGCTGCAAAGGCAGATCCGATTGACGCTCTCAGGTATGAATAACAGAAGGGAGAGAACAAGATGAAAACACAGGGGATATGCTGCGGCCGGAGGGGCTGCATGAAGATCATCGGCCTGACATTTCTCTTTGGCTTTGCTGCGGCTCAGACTGTTTTAGCCAGCCCTGAATTTGCCTACCCGCCGGAAAAATGGGCGTCCCTGCGGGATGATGTGCTGGAATATGAGGAACTGGCAGATCTGATCCACGAATACAATGCAGAGGTGATCAACAGCCGTCTGGAATATGATGATTACCGGGGAAAATCCAATGACGATTTCCGCAATACGTATTCTGAAATGGCGGATCGTTTAGAGGACTCCAGTGACCGGATGATGGACGGGATAAATGAAGATGAGCCCGGATATGGAGCCGCAGAGGCATCGGCCATGAGTATACGGCTTCAGGCAGAGCAGGCCAGAGATCAGGCAGATATGGAAAATGAAGACGGCAGGGTAAAAAAACTGGAGTACGACAGGCAGGAGGCTCTTTTAATCCAGAAGGCCCAGGGGCTGATGATTGAATACTGGAAAAAAGAAAAGGAGCGTCCGGTTCTTGAGGGAACCCTGCAGCAGGCGGAAGCAGAAGTTCAGGCAGCCAGACGGAAGGCAGCCCTTGGAATGCTTTCACAGCCGGAGCTTTTAGAGGCAGAGGCAGCCGTCTGTACGGCTCAGGCAGCAGAAGCCTCAGGGAAGACTAAGCAGGAGGAGCTGCGCCGCCAGTTGATTGTTATGACCGGATGGCAATATGATGATCTGCCTCGTCTGGGAGAAATTCCCATTCCTGAGGAGGCATTGCTTGAAGAAGACCCTGAGTCAGATCGAACACAGGCATTAATTACGAATTTCAGTCTGGCAGCAGACCGCCGCAGACTGGAAAATACAGATCCCGGCACAGCAAAGGATGTGCTTAATCAGAAGGTGGAAGCCGGGCAGCAGAAAATAGAAGCAGATATAGAGGCGAAATATAACAGCCTGATGCAGGCTCAGGCGGATTACGGTCAGGCAAAAGAAGAATACTGTCTGGCAGAGGAGAAGCTAGAGGCTGATGAACGCAGATATCAGCTGGGGTTGTTGTCTGCCAATGACCGGATGGCGGCTCAGGCAGAGCTGTCATCTAAAAAGGCA
The DNA here is from genome assembly GCF_001517625.2 of Clostridium sp. AT4. GTDB lineage: Bacteria > Bacillota > Clostridia > Lachnospirales > Lachnospiraceae > Enterocloster. The sequence goes on from NZ_LN999828.1 coordinate 506,452, forward strand.
GCCTGGGAGGTAAGCGGCCTGTCTTTTCGGCAGGCATACGAGGACTACCATTGGGCAGTCGAAGGGCTGGCAGCGTATGAGGGTTGAGGAAAGCAGGGGATTGGGATGAAAAAAGAAGCGGGAAGGCGGACGGTTATCAGGGTGATGGCTGTGCTTTTTGGGGGAATAATGGCCGGTACAGTGGCAGCTTCCGGTGTGAGCAGAGGGGAAGAAACGGAAATGGTGCTTTGCTATGAGGATCTGGAGAATCTGGTAAAGGAGTCCTGTCCGCAGGTGGAAATGGAGCGAAGGCAGTTTGAAGAGCGTCTGGGCCGTCTGGAAGATGCAAGGGAAGAACTCTTAGAGAGCCGGAGGGCTTTGAGAGAAGAGGCCTCTGACCGGGAAAAGGACGGGGATGCGGCAGGGGCAGAGCATTACAGATGGCAGGCAGAGGCCCTTTTGGATGGCGCAGACAGCCTGAAAGAACAGATCCGTCAGGCTGGAAATGCCGCAGGACGGATGGAGCTGCGCAGGATGGAGGATACCATACTCTGGACGGCTCAGAACCTGATGGGAACGTATCACAGTCTGGAAGCGGAGCAGGCCGCGGCCAGCGCCAGGGCAGAGGCACAAAAGCATTTATCTGAGAAAGTTAAAGATCAGGAAATGCTGGGAAGCAGCACCTCTTACCATTCACAGGAGGCTTATCAGAAATGGCAGTCCGCCCTAAATGAATATGAACGGCTTAAAAAGGAGCAGGAGCGGGTCCGTCAGGAGCTTTTGCTGCTCACAGGCTTTTCACCGGACAGCCCGGTTGTTTTAGAAAAAATGCCCCTGCCCGATATATCAAGAGCTGCTCTTGTGAATCCGCAGGAGGACAGGCAGCAGGCTTTGGGAAATAATTATGAGCTTCGCAGCGGACGCATGGGAAATGCAGGAAGCAACCAGGAACTTCACAAAAAACAGAGACAGACAGAGCTGGATGAAAACCAAATGTTCGCTTCCCTTGAGACTCTGGGGGATCAGATCCGTTCCTGTCAGGCAGAATGGGAGGCAGCCTGTGCGAAGGAACAGGCGCAAAGGGCAGTGTGGCAGTCTGCGGTCAGAAAAAGGGAACTGGGGACAATGGCTGAGGGAGAATATCTGGAGATTTACAGCCAGTATATGGAAGAAAAAGGAAATCAGGCACAGGCATCCATTCGTTTCCTTCTCGCAATGGAGGAATATGACTGGGCGAAAAAGGGATTGATGGATTAGGACAATCAGGAAAATCGGTTGCAAAATTTCTGTAAAAACAGGACAGGAGAGTTGACTTGTCCTGTTTCTTATGCTATTCTGTAAGAACCGATACGGAATTCTCTGTATCATTTATCTAAATTTCATTTTATTGGCTGTTTCAGCCGCATTTCAGAACAAAAACAGAAAAATTGAATCAGAACAGAGCCTGGAAAGACGAGGCGTATTTTGCGCACCCGTAATTGCGGATCGTATATCCGGGGACTGTATGAAAAGGGGGAATGTCCATATATGGCCTGGTAGGATTATTTTATAAAACAAATGTAACTGTTTAGGAGAAACCAAGGGGGACATAACAAGTGAATAAAAGACATTGGAGGCGTTTTTGCGCCCTTTTTCTGGCAGCCGCTATTCTCATTACGGGGATTCCCTTCCAGTCGGCGGCAAAGGAGAACACGGTGGAAATGATCATCCGGGGAGATGCATTTCAGAACCGTCCCATCAATATTTTCGGACACAGCCACCGTTCGATTACATGTTACTATGTAAATCCGGTGGAAGGCCATGTGCCGGCCTTCTGCCTTCAGCCCGGAAAAAAGCTGCCCAATCATACGGTGTCATCCTATACCCGGTATGACGCAGAGCCGGGAGCATCTGTACCTGTCATCGGAAGCTTTGACCGGTATCTTCCTATGACATTAGCTTATGAGTGGATGGTGTCCGGGAATTATTATGATAAGACCCGATATGCTATGGTGCAGACCTATCTCTGGGGGTGCCTTGCAGGCTATGAGGAGGCCTGGGATGTGCAGGAGGAGATGATGCACAAATTAGAGGGCGTGATCCGGGATGGAAAGGTGCTCCCATTTTTCCATGAGATGCGGGAATATGTGGAAAATGGTCTGGAGGAATACGATAATCAGGGAAATACGGACTTGCCGGAGTGGAACGGACGCCAGCAGAGAATGGAGCTCAAGGATGGGAGATATGAGCTTACTCTGGATATCAGCAGCTGCCCCCAGCTTAAGAATGCAGTGTGGCAGTTTCCGGACGGGAACTGGATCTATGAAATAGGAGCAGACGGAACTTCTGTTACCTTTATCTATCAGGGAGAAACACCTTCCGGACGGATTTCTTCCGGGCCTTTAAGCGGAATTAAAACAAAGTATTACGCTTACATTTTCCAGCCGGAGGAGAAATACCAGATGCAGATGGGATGGCTGGATATGGCGGATACGGATGCAGAGGTCTGGTTTGAAGCAGGCCCGTCTTTGGACTCTCAGGAAGGTCCGGGACTGGAACTTTACAGGCATAAAGAGGTATTTGAGTCCAATTATAAGGTGCAGGTGGAAAAATACTGCGCAGAAACAGGAAAGCCCTTAGAGGAGGCTGAGTTTAACGTATGGGAAACCTTTGATTTCGGTCAGGTCAATGAACACGGCTATGAGGAGGGAAATCCGGACGGAAGCACAGGAGAGGTTTATGTAAACTGCATGTCTCCAAAACCGGAGGAACGTATTCTCTGTGATGTGATTTCCACAGATGAAAACGGAACGGCTTCCCACAGCGATATCCGCAGTTATCATTACAGCAAAACCTACTGTATGGGCCATCCTGCGCCGGAATGGGTTGAATGCGACCATGAGGGAGAGGGGGAAGGAGACGAGGCAGAGGAATGCAGCTGTGAGGAGGAAAATGAAAGACTGCGCAGCCAGTGGCTGGCAGAACAGGAGCTTTGCAGCAGAACCTGTGACTTTCATGTGGGAAATGAGGACGAAGATAACCATAGCCAGAGCACAAAAGCCATGGAAGCAATGCTGGAGGACAGGGATGAGACGTATGAAAATTTTATCCGTCTGGAGTATGGGTACACCGCAGAGGAGAAAAAGGCCAGAAACGGGTATACCATTCACGGAACGCACCGCGATGACCCCATGATTGAAACCGTAGTTCTTATGTCTGCCCAGGCAGAAGGCAATGTACGGCAGGGTGAGATGGAGGTTTCCGGTGAAATGGGGCTTCCAGCTTTAAAAACGTATGGAGAGAGCTTAGAAGCGCTGGGAGAGGAGCGGGGATACCGCTGTCTGCTCCCGGAAGGGGAGAAAATGGATCTGGAAGAGCTTCGGAGCATCCTTGAAATCCGGGAACAGGAACGTACAGAACCGGCAAAGAAGGAAAGTGCCGGGGAAACGACTGGTGTTCAGGAGACCCAGAGTGCGTCAGGTCAGGAGCAGGCCGGCGCACAGGAACCGGATAAGGAGGGACTGGAAAGTCGGCCAGACAGTCAGCAGACTGGTGGAGAAGCCGGGAATAAGGAAGAGGCGGGAGGACAGTCAGGATGGAATGAGACGGAAGGAGAAGGGGTCGAAAATCCGTCGGAAGATGAGAAAATGGAAGGAACAGAGGCCGGAAATCCGTCAGATAAGCAGGAAACCGGCGGAGAAGTAAACGGAAATTCGCCGGAAGGGCAGGAAAGTAGTGGAGAAAGTTCGGGAAATCCGTCAGACAAGCAGGACAATGTCGGAGAAGAAGCTGGAAATCAATCGGGCGGTCAGGAAGTCGGTGGAGAAGTCTCAGAAAATCCGCCAGACAGTCAGAAAACTGGCGGACAAGAAGCCGGGAACCAGCCGGGCAGCCAGGAATCCGGCAGCGTAGCAGAGAAAAGGGATCCGGATATTGCCGAAATTGCCATAAGTCCTCATTTGCGCAGCCGTCTTTTAAGTCCATTTTCCTCTGCTCCGATACACTTTTTGGCTACATCCAATGATGCACAACGGGAGGAAGAGCTGCCAGAGAAGGGGGAACAGGAGGAAGGACTGCTGCCGGAGGAGGAAGATATGCCGGTTACGGAGCAGTTTGAATACATAAAACATCCCGTTGCCCCCTTCCCTCTATCCGAACCGGAATATACCTCTGCTCCCAGAGAAAAAATCAGAGAGGATCAGAAGAAACACCCATTCAGCTTAAAAGCACTTTTTTCATTTCTGTCAGAGGATGAGGAAGAGGGGGACAGTCTTTATGCTGTACTTCCGGATTTCATAGATGATGATCTGGAGCCAATGGATCCTTCCGATTATGGGGATCCTCTTCGCTGTCTTTATCGTTTCAAAATCTGGGATCACCGGACAGAGGGACGGATTCATATCAATAAGCGGGATTTGGAGCTTTATAAAGGAAATCCCGAAGGAAGTTATGGAAAAACTCAGGGAAATGCCACGTTAGAGGGAGCGGTATACGGTCTTTTTGCTGCTCAGGACATTATTCATCCGGATGGGAAAAGCGGTGTCGTATATGGCAGGGATCAGCTGACAGCCATCGCTGCCACAGACAAGGAGGGGAACGCCTCATTTTTAGCATACACTGAATGTCCGGGTACGTTGTGGAATGGCAGCGGTACAGAGGTTTCTGCATTTACGGGGCCTGAAAATCTGTATCAGGGCAGTCAGATTACCTCATCCGATCATGGCTTTGGAACGAAAATCTATCCGGATTATAAGTCAGAAAACGGCTCGGTCTGGATTGGACGTCCCCTTCTCATGGGCAGCTATTACGTTATGGAATTGAGCCGGTCGGAGGGATATGAGCTTTCTGTGCAGGGCCTTAATAAGGCAGAGACAAACCGGGAGGCAGATGAGAGCGTTACAGTGATTTCTTCCGGTTCAGCCTGGGTGAAAAATGGCCTTTCTGATCACAACAGTATGGAAGCGGACGGCTCCTGGAATGACTTTACCATCGAATCGTATGATGCAGAAAATGGCTATGATATTACAATTACAGGCTATCCGGAGCATACGCGGTTTTACCGTTTGAGTTCGGAGGAACGCAGGGAAAATGTAAAGCAGATTGTAAATACAGTACCGCAGCAAAAGGTGGATGAACATGGAACGCCTGTTTATAAAAAGGCTGCAGGCGGTGAACTGAAAACAGACGAGCATGGAAATCCTATATTAAAAGAAGATAGTTCAGAAGAGGAAAAGCTTCCTTTAAAAGAGACGCTTCCCTACCGTTTCCGCACAGCTCCCTATCCTTTTGGCACAGCAGAGCCGGAGGATCTCTCCTTATGGGATCAGCCTGTGGAAGAGGATTATTTAAAGGAGCAGGCAGAGGCCATGCTGGCTCAGCTTGGTTATCATCTGACAGCGGAAGAAATGGGTGCTCCCTGGGTCAATATCCCGTTGAAAAAAGAAAATTCTTTTCTGGATAATTCCACAGCGGCCAGTCAGATACTGGACTGGTATACAGAGCATGGGTTTTATGACTGCGCCGGAGTGGGAGCGGTCTATGAAAAAGAGGGAGAGTGGTTTGCCCGTCTGCATTACGATCATTCGGGAAACATTCCTCCTATGAGCGGTATTTATGACCGGGCAGATCAACGGATGTATGTAAAAAAGGAAGCGGAGCAGGGAATTTACTGGTTGGAATACGAAAAGGGAACCTACAGCCTCAAAAGCCGTACAGTGACGCTGAAAGAAAAGAGAGAGCTTGAAGGCGAGGTACTTTTAGAGGAAAACACCCTGGATCATGCTGCAGTCTGCTGTCAGCCGGTTTATGAGCGTTATAAGGAGGGGGAAATCCTGCTTGACGTTCAGGGAAATCCGATTCCTGAGATGGAGCAGGTGCCTGTTTATGAAGAAAAAGAGGTCGTATACCAGATTCTGGCAAAGGAGCCTGTGGAGGCCGTGTGGGATGCATCCGCAGGCAGCTATACGATCCATTTTATTCCGAAATCGGTCAAAGGACAGAACGTACAGGATGTATTTCGGGCGGTTACGGATAAAAAGACCATCGAGCTTCACGGAACAGCAATCCCGTATAATCAGTATCTGATCCATGAAATGGGAGCGGCTGTGGATGTGGCTTCTTCTATCATAAAACAGGATCCGGGAAGCTATATAAAGCCGGTGCTGCTGTCTTATCCGGGCCAGAATCAGCCGGTACAGGATGGGGAGACGCAAAAAGAACCGGTTCAGGTGTTGGAACGGGCGATTAAACAGTCTGTGAGGGTTTCCAAAGACATTTCACAGGAATCCTATGAAAATGTAAACACATACGGTTCGGTCCACAATGATCCCATGACAGCGCTTTTGGGACTTTTCGGTGGTTCCGGAAGAGGAACAAAGCTTTTGGATCAGTTTAAATTCCGGTTATATTTAAAGAGCGATCTTGTAAATCTCTATGCAGATGAGGCAGGAAATCTTTTGTCAGAGGATATCAGCAGCAAAGATTTTACAGAGGCAGTTCAGGCTCATTTTCTGCCGCCAAAGGATGGCGGCGGGCAGAAGCTTTTAGAGAAAAAAGCAGACGGAAGCTGGAATTATAAAAAGTTTTTTGATGCACTGTATACAGCAGACCAAAGGCCGGGAACTGAGGCAGAAGAACAGAAGCTGACAGAATTTGCATTGTCTTATGTGGATGTAAAAGCATATAAGGAGGAGATTTTAAAGCAGCAGCCAGATCTGAACGAAGACAGGGCCTACAGGCAGGCTCTTGCACAGGCCAAAGAGGAGGCCAAAGCTTATACAGAGCGGTTTAAGGGACTGGATGAGAAGCTTTCGATTGCCTGGGATCGGGATCCGTCAGGGGGTGCAGACCGGGATAAAAAGACCCTTCAGTGCAGCACACGGAATGGGAAAGATGATTATTTTGATACCTCTATCATGCTGCCTTACGGGGAATATGTGATGGTTGAGCAGCAGCCTTCTGCCTTTGAAGGGGAGCTGGCAAACCGTCATTATCGGATTGAGGAACCAAAAGAAATTACGCTTCCTTTTGTGCCTGAAATCGTGGAAAATGAGCAGACCGGGGAAGAAAATGTTCTGGATGAAACAGGAAGTTCCTATTTCCGTTATAACAGTACAGATTCTGCCGAGGAACTGGTCCGTAAGTATAAGATCCGTTTTAACGGAGAAAGCCATGTGATCCGGGCGAACGGTCAGGATGGGGAATTTGAGGTATATAAATACGGTCTGGATCTAAACAGCCGTCCCGGTCACAGCCTTACTTCCTCACAACCTTATGAAGAAGAATATATGGATGGAGCCAATCCGGCGGTAAAGGCTTATTACAGTGGCTATACCAGTGAAAGTGAGAATAAGGGAATCATGGATGGGGTTGTCTATGATGGAAATGAAACGGAAAACGGACAGGTGCAGATCCGGGATCAGGTTCCTGTAATGGAAGGGGAAGGCACTGCAATTCACGGTAAATTTGCTCCCATGCTTGTACCCTGGACGGTTCTTGCCCCTGCCACAGACCGGGTCAATCCGGATACGGGAAGCATTGAAACGCTTTATCCGTCAGGAAGCGGAGCCAATTTTAACTATGTTTCCTTTGCTCAGGAGGATGTTGAAAATACCTATTTCAGCTCCAGGCTGCGGATCGAAAAGATGGATGCAGAAACGGGAGAAACTATTTTCCATGACGGGGCTCTTTTTCGTATCTATGCTGCCAAGCGGGATGTAAAAAAGACAGGAACCGGCACGGCAGGAGGAAGCGGACAGGTCCTCTTCGGTTCGGCTGTGGATGCAGAGGGAAAGCCGGTGAAAGATGAAAACGGGAAGCAGATTCTTTACCCAAGAGTGGGAGCAGACAATAGTTCTGAAAGTGATGTTCCCATCCGGCTGGATGAGGATGGGATTCCCCTTTATGATGAAAGCCAGAGGATCAGCCAGCTAGATGAAAATGGGATAAAAAAGGGAATTTTCAGATCCTATTCTACCTTAAAGGAGCTGGTGATTGACGGACGACTGTGTGAGGTACCTGTGGGCTATATCGAAACGGCGCGTCCTCTGGGAGCGGGAGCCTATGTGCTGGTAGAGGTTCAGGCCCCGAAGGGATATACAAAGAGCCGGCCCGTAGCCTTTGAGATTTACGGAGACCAGGTCGTTTACTATGAGGAAAACACCTTAAAGGAAGGGAATGGCTGGGAGAGAAAAACGGCCAGACAGTATGAATATGCCATTCCTGTAACCGGGGAGGAAAACCGCAGAGGCACTGAGAAGGTAAGTGAGGTACCTGTACAGGATTACCCATCAGAGCTTTGGATTTACAAGACGGAGGACGGCGATTCTCTGGTTGGAAATGGGAACGGCCTAAAAAAGACAGATGCTCAGGGAAAAGAAGAAGCAAGCGGAGGCTTTACAGGAAATCAGGAGGAAATTTATGTAAATGACAGGGGCGATCTGCTCCTCTATAAAGTAAGCGGGCGAAAGGAAAAGCTGGAGGCCAGAGGGGATGTTAGGGAAATTACCTTTGATCAGGAAAAGCAAATATGGACCGGCTATGTAACAAAGGCCTTTGACTCATATTCCGAACACATAATAGAGGGAACCGAGCAGGAATTAAAGGCTATGGACCGGGTGAAGCTTCTGTATGAGCTGGATGGTACATTTACGGGAAAAGGCATCCGTTTTGACTGGCCGGTTTCCGGGGCAGAGCTGGTGCTTTATGAAGGAAGCTGTCTGGAGCCAAAGAAAAACGGCGGGTATGAGGGTGTTACAGTCCTGAGCCGTGAGGGAAGGACAGAAAAAATAGTAAATACGCATACAGGTACCCACAGGGAGCTGTTAAAAAGCGGTACAGATCTGGGGCCGGGCAAGCTGGATCTCTGGGAGGATCAAAAGCAGCCCAATGAACCCATAGAGCTGTATTTTTACGATTTAGAGAAGGAGAAGAGCCAGGGACGGCTGCGGGAGGATATCCACACAGGAGAACTGCAGGTACTGGATGAGAGAGGAAATGTTATATGCTTTGCAGATAAAGCCTCCGGTATGGCCTATGTCAGGGATGATTATGGAAGGATCATTGCATATCGGGCAGATGAAAAGGGAGAAAAAATCCCGGTGCGTTCGATCTGCGTGGGAGAAAACGGAGGAGCGCCTTCTATTTATAAGGACAAGCAGAGCGCAGATGATGAAAACGGACTTCCGGTATATTATAAAAACGGAGAGCCGGTATGGAAAGAAGAACGCTGGGTTACAGGAGAAAGCACAGGCCCGGATGGAAAGGAAGAAGGGATGGATGAAGCTCATGTGATCGCCCGCCTTCCCTTTGGAGCGTACATTTTACAGGAGGAAGGCGTTCCGTTTGAGCAGGGATATGTCCAGGCTCCGTATCAGGGATTGATCCTTGAGGATAGGAAAGGACCTCAGAAATATTTCCATCAGGATGAATTTACAAAAGCTGCCTTTGCAAAAATTGATATCCGCACACAAAAGGAGATCAAAGGGGCAGAGATGACCCTTTACAGAGCTCTTTTGGATAAAAATGGGAGACCGGAAACAGAAGAAACCGGTATTTACAAAAAGGGGGAGCCCTGGGCCGCCTGGATCAGCGGATATGCGTATGATGATAAAGGCGTGATGAAAAAGAATTCACAGGGAAATCCCATCCTTACGGATGAACCTCACTGGATCGACCACATTCCCGTTGGATTTTATGTGCTGGAGGAAACGCTTTGTCCTTATGACCAGGGCTATGTACAGTCGGAGTCTGTCAATGTGGAAATACAGGAAACAGGCCATGTTCAGAGCTTTGAAATGGAGGACGATTTTACAGCCATTGAGGTTTGGAAACTGGATGGAAAGCGGGACGAGGTGCTCTGCGGTGATACAGAAACAGGACTTACCCTTTACAGAGCCCTTCTGGATGCAGAGGGAAGGCCGGTGATGGAAGAGGGCCATCCGGCCATTCGGGAGGATCTGGCTGTATTTACCTTCCGGGCAGCTACATGGGAGGATGGACAGAAAGTGGCAGCTACCGGACGGGTGGAAACGGATGCAGCAGGACTTCACCCTATTATGAAATATGATTATCAGTATAATGATATCCCTGGAACCTTTCAGGGAAGGTATTATTATACAGAGAATGCATCGATCCGGATGGAATATCTGCCGGTGGGAAGCTATGTACTGGCGGAGACTCAGACGCCGGAAGGGTATGCCACAGCAGATCCAATCCTGATTGAGATTCCCGATAAGGGTCATATGGTATCCGTAGGACAGTGGTCTATGAAGGATGAGCCATTAAAGCTTTCTGTGTCCAAACGTGTGATTTCCGGCGGGAAAGAGGTGGCCGGAGCGGAGCTTTCCATTTATCCGGTATCAGAAGATGGAAGGATATCCAGTGAAGCGCTGATCCTCCATATCCCGGAAAAGGATGGGAGCTGCCGTGAGGAAGAAGCAAGGTGGATTTCAGGAAATGATGGAAAATATACACAGAAAGAGGCAGAGGCGGGAACCATCCCGGAGGGTTTTGAAGAAGGGGATTTAAAGCCGCATTTGATTGAGTATATTCCGGACGGGGATTATATTCTCAGAGAAGAAATGACGCCCTATGGTTTTTTACAGTCCGTAGATCTGCCGTTTTCTGTTATAGATTCCAGAGTAATTCAGAAACTGGAAATGAAGGATGAAATCCCCGATGGGGTGCTGCAGGTTATCAAGCATGATGGGGACGATCATGAACTTTTACTGGAAGGAGCAGAATTTGAGCTCTTTAACAAAACGCTGGGAATTTCCTGTCAGAAGGCAGTCACCGATTTCAGAGGAAGGGCTGTGTTTGAAAAGCAGCCTGCCGGGTATCTGGCCTCTAACGGAAGCTTTGCCCCCTATACCTATGTGTGCAGAGAAATAAAGGCAGCTCCCGGCCATATGCTTTCAGCTCCGGACTTTGAATTTCAGTTTGAATATAAGGATGAAAGGACGAAGATCCTGAACGTGCAGCATGATCCGGAAAACGACAGTAATCGGGTGAAGGTGGAAAAACAACTGGGAGATACGGGAGAACAGTTAAAAGGCGCCCTGCTTCGGTTAGAGAGAAAGATATCTGCGGAGGACGGAGGCCATACGGGGAAAATCCGCTGGGAAACAGCGGCAGAGTGGATCAGCGGAGATCAGCCTCATTTAGAAAAGGGGCTTAAAGAAGGAGAATACCGCCTTACAGAGCAGAAAGCGCCGGAGGGCTGCAATGTTTTGGCAGAGCCTGTTTATTTTACCATTGCGGACGGTATGAAAGAGGCTTTGCAGCTGGTGATGAAAAATTATACAGTCATTGTACAGATTGCCAAGACGGATCGTAGTTCCGGAGCTTTTCTGGCAGGAGCCAGGCTGCAGCTGATCCAAACGGATACAGGGGAAGTGATAGAGGAGTGGACCTCTGAAGAGCACACCCCAAAGACCTTTGTGGGGCTTAAGCCGGGAAGCTACCGGATCCATGAGCTGTATGCGCCTGAGAGCTATGAAAGGGCAGAGGATATGGAAATTGAAATAGAGGATCAATCCGCTGAAATTCAGACATTTTCCTTTGCGAATACGAGAATCACTTCTTCCGGCGGCGGAGGCAGCCACAGGCCTCAAAAGGAGTACATTTCCTTTAAAAAGACAGATGTTAATCATTTGCCTGTACCAGGAGCGAAATTTACGTTTTATGACCAGTGGGGAAATGAGATGGATCGGGCAGTAAGTGACGAAAAGGGATATTTTTCCATCCCGAAGCCTTCTGATGGAACCTATACCTTCCGGGAAACAAAAGCGCCTCAGGGCTATGGACTGGATCCGGTACTTCACAGCTTTACAGTCAGCCAGGGGGAGATATACCGGGGGGATTATGAGATAACAGACAGGGAAATGAAGGTAATTATAAGAAAACTGGACGGAGATACAAAGGAAGCTCTGGATGGAGCCGCTCTGCAAATCCGAAGCGTGGAAGGGCAGACGGGCGCAGAGCATATCGTACAGGAGGGAATTTCAGGAGAAAATCCAGAAGGAAAGGGTACATTTGTGTTCCATGCGCCCCATCCCGGCACGTACCGTATTTATGAAACAATGGCGCCTGACGGCTATGAGAGAACGGAAAGCTATTGTGAATTTACCATAAAAGAGGACGGAGGTACAGAGGGAAGTCTTACGGTTTATAATTTTAAGAGAAAGAAGACCCTGGGACAGATACGGGCGGTGTATCAGCCGAAAAAACGGTTTGGCAATTTTACGTATGGTTCAGGCAGCGGCTCAGGGAGCATACGCACCGGAGATACCATGGCGTACCGGGAATGGATGGTTCTGTCACTGCTGTTTTTTGCAGGAATGTTCCTTACTCTGCCTGAGCGTGAAGGAAAGAGAAAGGGACGCTTTGGAACAATGAAAATGCTGGCAGTGATTGGCGTTTTGACGGGGGCCTGTCTGCTGTTTTCTGTTTCCGCCCATGCGGAGACGGTCTGTGAGGGAAATACGGAGAATATTTCCCAGACGATTCTGTATGAAGCGGTAGAGAAAAGGGAGATTCTTCCGGAAACGGCCCGTATATCAGTGAAAAATCCTCAGACAGGTAAAACAGAAGAGAGAATTTTTCCGGAGATCCGCAGAGAATATGGCAATGAGCGCTGGCAGGAGGATTTTGAACTGGAGCTTTCTGTTTTAGGAGAAAATGTTCAGGGATATGTACTGGGAGAGGAAGTAATCTGGGATGGAGAGCCGGAGGGTTTTCTGTCCCGGGGCGGACAGCTCCTTAAGGCAGCCGGACTTTCAGAGGCAGATTATGAGATTCAGGGGATCCGGAGAGAAGATACGAGCTCAGGGGATGAAAACAGGAAGCTGACTGCTTATGGAAAGAGGAAGGTCTGGGACTGCCGGGTGGAGTACGGCGGTTTGGTACATGCCGGGCAAAATGGAGCGGCTGTTAAAAATCAGGGGCAGAATTTAGCAGAAAACAGTGTGATAACAGAAGGGATCAGAGCAGGAAAGTCCATTTTTTTGATGGATTTGCTGCTTTTGGGAGCGGTTGCCCTTTTTCTGGGGCTTTGTGCGCGGAGATTTTTTCTAAAAAAACAGCCGTGCAGGAGATATTTTGTTCCGATACTGTTTCTGGTTGTTTCCGTCGTATGTCTTTTTCATTTTCTTTCGGTATCAAAGCTTTATCATCAGGCCAGGAGGGATTATGAGATTCTCCGGAATAACGCATTTGCAGAGAAAGACGGGGATTTAAATATCGTTCTGGCAGATGGAAACGGCATTTCTCAGAAAGGGGAACAGAATGGGGGAGTGCCGGATGAAGAAATGCTGCGGATGATGAATCCAGAGTATTCCTTTTGGCTCCATATTCCGGAAACAGAGATGGATTATCCTGTAGTCAGGGGAAAAGACACTTCCTTTTATCTGAACCACAGCTTTGAGGGGAAGGACAGCGTATCGGGAGTAATTTTTACAGATCCGTTTACGGAACCGTTTGCGTCCGGCCACACGGTTCTCTATGGCCATAATATGAAAGACGGCTCCATGTTTGGAGGCCTTAAGGCCTATATGGATTCGGAGTTTTTTAGAAAATCGCCCTGTATTCGGATTTTCAGGCAGGGAAAATGGATTGTCTGCCCTATTTTTTCCTGCCATGTGGTTCAGGAAAATGATCATTCACCGTATCAGGCAGGGATGACAAAAACAGAGCGGGAAGCCTATTTTACTGCGATGTCCCAACAGTCTCTTTATGATACGGGGATTAAAAAATATGAAAATGAAGATTTTCTGACCCTTTCTACCTGTCACGGTTGGGGAAAGCGCCTGGTTTTGCATGCCATCATTCCCCATGAAGAGTCAGAAAAGGGAAGAGAATCTATAAAAATTGCTGATTTTTCTGTAAAAAAGAGTCAAAAATAGGCAGTTGCAACAGGGATAAATCACTGGACAAATGTCGTATTTTGTGAGAAAATAAACACGAGTATAACGTGATAAAATTAACAAGGAACACGATACTTATTAAACTGTATGGAGCAGGACGGCATCCTTCAGCCGGATGTTCAGTCCGACTGAAGAAATCGGATGTCCATCCGATGTGAAGGCAGGGGAAAAATTGTGCGTACAAGCAAGTTTGACGTCTGTTTTTGTTTCTGCTATCACGCCGTCCTAAACTGTTACATCAAATTTCAATTTGAAAGGAGTTTTAACACATGATTTATTCACATGAAGTAGAAGAAATGTGCACAGTTGCACAGGGCGTTCATCATGGCGCTGCTCCAATTCCAGAAGAAGCAAAATGGGTAAAGTCAAAGCAGATTACAGACATTTCCGGTCTTACACACGGTGTGGGCTGGTGTGCTCCCCAGCAGGGCGCATGTAAGCTGACTCTGAATGTAAAAGAGGGTATCATTCAGGAGGCTCTGGTTGAGACCATCGGATGTTCCGGTATGACACATTCAGCAGCTATGGCATCTGAAATCCTTCCGGGACTGACCCTGCTTGAGGCACTGAACACTGATCTGGTATGTGATGCGATCAATACTGCTATGAGAGAGCTGTTCTTACAGATTGTTTACGGAAGAACACAGAGTGCATTCTCTGAGGATGGACTTCCTGTAGGCGCCGGCCTGGAGGATCTGGGCAAGGGACTGCGTTCTCAGGTTGGTACTATGTATGGAACTCTTAAGAAAGGTCCGCGTTATCTGGAGATGGCTGAGGGTTATGTAACAGGCATCGCTCTGGATGCAGAAGATCAGATTATTGGTTACCAGTTCGTAAACCTTGGAAAGATGACCGACTTCATCAAGAAGGGCGACGATCCTAACACTGCATGGGAGAAAGCAAAGGGACAGTACGGCCGTGTAGATGACGCTGTTAAGATCATTGACCCACGCAAAGAATGATGAGGACCAATTAGGAGGATAAAGAAGATGGCATTATTTGAATCATATGAGAGAAGAATTGATAAGATCAATTCCGTATTAAACAGCTATGGCATTGCTTCTATCGAGGAAGCTGAAAAGATTACAAAAGATGCAGGCCTTGACGTTTATGCTCAGGTTAAGAAGATCCAGCCGATCTGCTTCGAGAATGCATGCTGGGCTTACACTGTAGGCGCAGCCATCGCGATCAAGAAGGGCTGCAGAAGAGCTGCTGACGCTGCTGCTGCCATCGGCGAGGGCCTTCAGGCATTCTGTATTCCCGGTTCTGTAGCTGACCAGCGTAAGGTTGGTTTAGGCCACGGAAATCTGGGCAAGATGCTTCTGGAAGAGGAGACTGACTGCTTCTGCTTCCTGGCAGGCCATGAGTCCTTTGCAGCTGCTGAAGGTGCAATCGGTATCGCAGAGAAGGCAAACAAGGTTCGTCAGAAGCCTCTGCGCGTTATCTTAAACGGTTTAGGAAAGGACGCTGCACAGGTTATCTCCAGAATCAACGGCTTTACATACGTTGAGACAGAGATGGATTACTACACAGGCGAGGTTAAGGAGCTGTGGAGAAAGTCCTACTCTGAGGGCTTAAGAGCAAAGGTTAACTGCTACGGCGCTAACGACGTAACAGAGGGCGTTGCTATCATGTGGAAGGAAGGCGTTGACGTCTCCATCACTGGTAACTCCACCAACCCAACCAGATTCCAGCATCCGGTAGCAGGCACCTACAAGAAGGAGTGTGTAGAGAAGGGCAAGAAGTACTTCTCCGTAGCATCCGGCGGCGGCACAGGCCGTACCCTGCATCCTGACAACATGGCAGCAGGTCCTGCATCCTACGGTATGACCGATACCATGGGACGTATGCACTCTGATGCTCAGTTCGCAGGTTCTTCCTCCGTTCCGGCTCACGTTGAGATGATGGGTCTGATCGGTATGGGTAATAACCCAATGGTTGGCGCTACCGTAGCTGTAGCTGTTTCGATCGAGGAAGCTGCTAAGGAAGGCAAGTTCTAATAAAAAACCTTGGATTTACAAGGAAAAATGAACTTTTAAACAGAAAGAGGAATCGTCTTTTGACGGTTCCTCTTTTGTGGCTTTTGGGATATAGATGCGGTTTTGTCTACCATTTGGACTTCTTACGGGAGGAATTGCCGCCTATTCAAAGAGAAATCCCCCTATACAGATTTCCCACGATTTGTTATAATAAAGAGTAATAAAAATCAAGCTTCAGGAACAGGAGGTAAAGAGGATTGTCTGAGGAAAATCGCGGTACCCATAAATTATATGAAAAAGACAGGATCGGAGAGGTTCAGATCGCAGATGAGGTGGTAGCCATTATTGCAGGGCTGGCAGCTACAGAGGTTGAGGGAGTAGACTCTATGGCAGGCAATATTACCAATGAGCTGGTAGGAAAGCTTGGCATGAAGAATCTTAGCAAGGGAGTAAAGGTGGATGTGACAGAGAACCATGTATCTGTGGATCTTTCCTTAAATATCCGTTATGGCTTCAATATCCCTTCTGTCAGCGAGCAGGTGCAGGAAAAGGTCAGTGCTGCCATCGAAAATATGACGGGGCTTACAGTGCTGGATGTGAATATCCGGATTGCAGGCGTGAATATGGAAGAAAACTGACAGAAAGTTTAATGCGTTTGGGTGCTCAGGTCCGAATAAGGGTCTGCAGCACCTTTTGATATTTTTTATTGTGTTTATCCGGCGCCTTTGGTATAATCACAGTTAGCGGATCAGAATAGAGAAAGGAAAATGTATTCGAGAGCCCAGGCTTTTCGTACAAGCAGAAGATATGACCAGAAGAGAATTAAGAGAACACTGTTTTAAAATGCTGTTCTCCGCGGATTTTTATAAAACCACAGAGGAAGCAAAGGAGCAGATGTGGCAGTATTTCCAGTCTCCTCAGGAATATGAGGCAAATGATGAGGGAAGCCTTACGATCCTTCATAAAGTAGAGCTTACAGATAAGGATATGGAATATCTGCAGACAAAAACAGGAAATATAGTAGATAAGATCCAGGAAATCGACAGCCGGATCGATGAGGTGGCTGCAGGCTGGAAGACAAGACGTATGGGAAAGGTGGAGCTTACTATTCTTCGTCTGGCCCTTTACGAGATGGACTATGATGATACGGTTCCTGCAAAGGTAGCGGTGAACGAGGCGGTGGAACTTGCTAAGAAGTTTGGAGGAAGTGACTCTCCGGCTTTTGTAAATGGTGTACTTGCAAAGTTTATCCGCAAAGAAGAGACAACGACAGAGACTGAACCGGCGAATGAGAAGACTGCGCAGGCTCAGGAAACAGAAGCGTAGGAAAGAAAGCAGAGGGAGCAGATGGCAAGTGTATTTACCGTATCCCAGGTGACCTCATATATCAAAAATATGTTTACCCAGGATTTTGCCCTGAACCGGATCTCCATCCGGGGCGAGGTTTCCAACTGTAAATACCATACCTCCGGTCATATATATTTTACGTTAAAGGACGGCGGCGCTCAGATTGCCGCCGTCATGTTTGCAGGACAGAGAAAGGGACTTTCTTTTACACTGCAGGAGGGCCAGGAGGTAGTGGTAAAGGGAACGGTAGACGTATATGAACGGGACGGCCGCTATCAGCTCTATGCCAGAGAGATTACAAGAGAAGGAATCGGTGATCTTTTTGCCAGATATGAAAAGCTGCGCACGGAATTAGAAGAAATGGGGATGTTTGATTCCTGTTATAAGCGCCCCATTCCCAGATATGCCAGAACGATTGGAATCGTGACAGCCAGAACCGGAGCTGCCATCCGGGATATTATGAATATTGCGGCCAGACGCAATCCCTATGTACAGCTGGTGCTGTATCCTGCTCTGGTGCAGGGAGAGCAGGCCAAATACAGTATTGCAAAGGGAATCGAGACTCTGGACCGGATGGGACTGGATCTTCTGATCGTAGGCCGGGGCGGAGGTTCCATTGAGGATTTATGGGCTTTTAATGAGGAAATCGTAGCAAGAGCCATCTTTAACTGTACGACTCCGGTGATATCGGCTGTGGGCCATGAAACAGATGTTACCATTGCAGACTATGTGGCAGATTTAAGGGCGCCTACGCCTTCTGCGGCAGCAGAGCTGGCGGTTTTTGATCATCGCCAGTTTGAGGAACAGACAGCTCTTTATAAGCGGGTTTTGGAACGTTCCGTTTACCGCAGGATTGAAAAGGCGCGATTCCTTTTAGAGCAGTGCCGGATGCGTCTGCAGTTAAAGGATCCGGTCCGTATGGTAAATGATAAGAGGCAGAGGCTGGCTGATTTGGAGCAGGCGCTGCAGCGTAAGATGAAGGATCTGCTGGAAACGGAAAAAATTCGTTTAAAAAAGGACAGACTTGTTCTGGAACGTTTGACGCAAACCGCTGTTACAAAAGAAAAACATAGGCTGGCTTTGGCATCCAGCCGTTTAGACGGCCTTTCGCCCTTAAAAAAGCTGGGTGGGGGCTATGGCTTTATTCAGGATGAGAGGGGAAAGTGCCTGCGCTCCGCAGGCCAGGTAAAAGAAGGGGAAGAGATACGGATCTATGCCGCAGACGGCAGGATCGACGGGATCGTAAAAAGAGTGGAATATTCATAGCAGGAAAGGAAGGGATGACCGTGCCGCGAAAGAAAGCAGAGCCGCAGGAAGCTGCCAGCATCGAGGAAAATTTCGCCCGGCTGGAGGAAATTATAAAAAGGCTGGAAGCAGGAGAAGAGTCCTTAGAGGAGACCTTTGCGGGCTATGAAGCAGGCATGAAGCTTGTACAGTCCTTAAACGGACAGATTGATAAAGTAGAAAAACAGATTCAGATATTGAGCGAGGGTGAAGATAATGATTGATAATACAGCATTTAAAAAAGAACTGGAAGAGAGAGTAAAAGAGATAAATGCAGGCATTGCAGGGTATCTTCCAGAGGAAAAGGGCTGCCAGAAGACGATTTTTGAGGCCATGAACTACAGCATGAATGCAGGAGGAAAGAGGCTGCGCCCGCTGCTGATGCAGGAAGTGTGCCGTCTTTTTACAGGAGAGGTGTCTGAGATTGTAAAGCCCTTTATGGCTGCCATTGAGATGATCCACACCTCATCTCTGGTCCATGATGACCTGCCCTGTATGGATGATGATATGATCCGCAGAGGCAAAGCCAGTACCTGGGCAGAGTATGGCGAGGACATTGGCGTCCTTGCGGGAGATGCTCTGATGATGTACGCTTTTGAGACGGCATCCAAGGCCTTTGATGCGGCAGAGGATGCAGATGCGCTTTTGAGAGCCGGAAAGGCAATGGGGATCCTGGCAGCAAAGACGGGCGTTTACGGTATGATCGGAGGCCAGACGGTAGATGTAGAGCTGGCAGGAGGTCCCGTTCCCAAGGATAAGCTGGATTTTATCTACCGCTTAAAGACGGGAGCCCTGCTTCAGGCAGCGATGCTCATAGGAGCTGTTCTTGGAGGAGCCGCAGATGAGGACTGTAAGATTGTAGAGGATCTGGCTGGAAAGGTAGGACTTGCTTTCCAGATTCAGGATGACATTCTGGATGTGACCGGAGATGCCTCTGTCACCGGAAAAGCGGCAGGAAGCGACGAGAAGAACCAGAAGACCACTTATGTAACTTTAGAAGGGCTTTCAAAGGCCAGGAAAGAGGTAGAGGCTCTTTCAGCAGCCGCTATTGGGGATCTGGATAAGCTTCCCGGAAATAATGAATTTCTGGAGCAGCTGATCCGCCTTCTGGTAAACAGAGAGAGATAATGAAATAAAAATGAAGGAAGTGCGAGCCTATGATATTGGAACAGATAAAGGGGCCGGAGGAATTAAAGCAGCTTTCATCCCGTGAACTGGCCATTCTGGCAGAAGAGATACGCACCTTTCTGATCGAAAAGATCAGCCGTACGGGAGGCCATCTGGCTTCTAATTTAGGCGTGGTGGAGCTTACAATTGCTCTGTTTAAAACATTTGATCTGCCTCAGGATAAGATTATCTGGGATGTGGGCCATCAGTCTTATACCCATAAGATATTAAGCGGACGCATGGCTGAGTTTGATGAGCTGCGCCAGTATGGAGGGATCAGCGGCTTTCCTAAACGAAAGGAAAGCCCCTATGATTCCTTTGACACGGGCCACAGCTCTACCTCTATTTCTGCCGGCCTTGGTATTGCCCAGGGCCGGGATCTGTTGGGAGAGGATTACCGGGTGGTGTCCGTGATCGGAGACGGCGCGCTCACCGGCGGCATGGCTTACGAGGCTTTAAATAATGCTGCCCGTATGAAAAAGAATTTCATTGTTATCTTAAATGATAATGAAATGTCTATATCAGAAAATGTAGGCGGTATGTCCAGGTATTTAAGCGGACTCAGAACCGGAACCGGCTACAATGATTTAAAAAAGAATATCGTGGAGGCTTTAGAGCGGGTACCGTTGGTGGGAAATGCGGTGATCGACAAGCTAAAGCGCACCAAGGACAGCATTAAGCAGCTGTTTATTCCTGGAATGCTTTTTGAAAATATGGGGATCACCTACCTGGGTCCTGTGGACGGCCACAATATACCTGCCCTGTGCAAGGTTCTTAAAGAGGCTAAGAAATTAGACCACGCAGTTCTGATCCATGTGATCACAAAAAAGGGAAAGGGATATAAACCTGCGGAGAAGAATCCTTCCATATTTCACGGTGTGGGTCCTTTTGATATTGCAACGGGAAAAGAAAATGGGAAAAAGAAGGAACCCTCCTATACAGAGGTATTTTCCAGAAAGCTGTGCCAGCTTGGGGAAACCCATCCAAAGCTGGTAGCCGTGACAGCGGCTATGCCTGACGGTACGGGACTTGCAGCTTTTGGAAAAAAGTTTCCGGACCGCTTTTTTGATGTGGGAATTGCGGAGGCTCATGCAGTGACAAGCGCTGCGGGCATGGCGGCTGCGGGCCTGCGTCCTGTGGTGGCAATCTATTCCTCCTTTTTGCAGAGAGGATACGATCAGGTGCTTCATGACGTATGTATCCAGAATCTTCCGGTCCTTTTTGCCGTAGACCGGGCAGGACTGGTGGGAAGCGACGGAGAGACCCACCAGGGAATCTTTGATTATTCCTATCTGACCTCCATCCCCAATATGACGGTAATGGCTCCGAAAAATCTCTGGGAGCTGCGCGCTATGATGGAATTTGCCATGGATTACAATGCACCCCTTGCGATCCGTTATCCCAGAGGAACCGCTTACAGGGGGCTTAGGGAATACAGGCAGCCCATTATCTACGGAAAGGGAGAGCTGCTCTGTGAGGAAAGTGATATTGCGCTTCTGGCGGTTGGAAGCATGGTAAGTACGGCAGAGCATATTAGGGAAAAGCTTAAGGAAGAGGGGTATTCCTGCAGCCTGGCAAACGGCCGTTTTGTAAAACCGTTTGATAAAGAATTGACAGAACGCCTGGCAAAAAACCACCGTCTGCTTGTGACCCTGGAGGAAAATGTGCTTCAGGGCGGATATGGCCTTGCAGTGACTGCCTATATCCACAGCCATTATCCGGAGGTTAAGGTTGTGAATATTGCTCTTCCGGATGCATATGTGGAGCATGGAAATGTATCGCTTCTTCGGAAAGGACTGGGAATTGACAGCGATTCCATTATCCGAAGACTGAAGGAAGAGGGCTGGCTTTCCGGTATCCACAGGGAAGAAAACGGAGAAGAACGGCAGAGACCGTCTGAATGAAAGACAGGAGAAATACAGATGAAAGAAAGATTAGACGTACTGCTTGTAAAGCGTAATCTGGCAGAGTCACGGGAAAAGGCAAAGGCCTTGATCATGTCCGGTATTGTGTATGTAAATGGGCAGAAGGAGGATAAAGCCGGAACGACTTTTGAGGAAACGGCGCCCATTGAGGTCAGAGGCAGTACTTTAAAATATGTAAGCCGCGGAGGGCTGAAGCTGGAAAAGGCCATGGATCGTTTTGGCGTCCGCCTGGATGGAAAGATCTGCATGGATGTAGGGGCTTCCACCGGCGGCTTTACAGACTGTATGCTGCAGAATGGAGCGGTGAAGGTGTATTCTGTCGATGTGGGCCATGGACAGCTTGCCTGGAAGCTGCGCAATGATGAGCGTGTGGTCTGCATGGAGAAAACCAATATCCGCTATGTGACTCCGGAGGATATTGCAGATCCTATTGGCTTTGCAAGTATTGATGTGTCCTTTATTTCACTTACTAAGGTTTTGGGACCTGTGAAGGCTCTTTTAGAGGACAATGGGCAGATCGTCTGCCTGATTAAACCGCAGTTTGAAGCAGGCAGGGAAAAAGTAGGAAAAAAAGGCGTTGTTCGAGAGCCGGCCGTTCATTTGGAAGTGATCGACATGGTGATCGATTATGCGCTTTCCATCGGATTTGAGGCCCTGAATCTGGAATTTTCTCCGATCAAGGGGCCGGAAGGAAATATTGAGTACCTGCTCTATCTTCAGAAGCATCCAGAGGATCAGGAGGCAGAGTATGCGGTGCGCCGGGAAGCGGCTGCCGATCCGAAGGCAGTGGTAGCTGAGGCACATCAAACTCTGGATCGTTCATAGGAAATGGCGGTAAGTGGCAGATGAAACGATTTTTTTTGATTGCCAATCTGGCGAAAGAGTTTGTTCCTGAAACCAGGGCGTATATCCGGGAATGCCTGGAAAAAAGAGGGGCTGAGTGCCGTTTTCTCACCCTGGCTCAGCATAATAAATACGGAAAGCATACGCCTTCTGAGTTGGTTCCGGAGGATACAGAATGTGTGATAACCATTGGCGGAGACGGCACCCTGATCCAGGCGGCCAGAGATCTGGCAGGCAGGAATATCCCTCTTTTGGGAGTAAACCGGGGCCATTTGGGATTTTTAAACCAGATCAGCTCTCAGGATGAGATTGAAGAAGCCATTGCTTCTTTGATCGAGAACCGTTTTGAGCTGGAGCGGAGAATGATGATACGGGGAACAGTGTTTCATCAGGGAAAACCCGTATTTCAAGATATTGCGCTAAATGAAATCGCTGTTACCAGCCGGGTTCCCCTGCGGGTACTCCGGTATCAGGTATCAGTGAATGATGAATACTTAAACCATTACAGCGCAGATGGAGTCCTGGTGGCAACGCCCACCGGTTCCACGGCCTACAACCTGTCCGCCGGTGGGCCAGTGATGGCTCCGGCAGGCCGGATGATGGCCCTGACTCCGGTGTGTCCTCATTCCCTAAATGCGAGAAGCATTGTGCTCGCAGCAGAGGATCGGATCCAGATCGGGGTATTAAGCAGCGGAAGAGTTTCCTTTGACGGAGATTCCTGGGCAGATCTGGAGACGGGGGACTGCCTGATCGCAGAGCGTTCCGCTTTGGAGACAGTGATGATCCGAAGGAAAAAGCAGTCGTTTATGCAGAATTTAAGCGATCATTTAAGCGGAATCTGAGAAACAGCCACAAAAGCTCTGCGCTTTGCAGAGCTTAACAAGGAGGAAAGATAGATGAAGGTAGAACGCCACAGTAAAATTGTGGAACTGATCGGGAAATATGAGATCGAAACGCAGGAGGAACTGGCTGAAAAGCTTAACCAGTCTGGTTTTAATGTGACTCAGGCGACTGTTTCCAGAGATATCCGTGAATTAAAGCTTACAAAGATTCAGGGAGAAAACGGAAGACAACGGTATATGGTTCTTGAAAGTCCAAGAGGAACCTCTGCGATCAAATATATCCGTATTTTAAAGGATGGTTTTATGTCCATGGATATGGCACAGAACATTCTTGTGATCAAGACCGTAGCCGGTATGGCAATGGCAGTGGCGGCCGCCCTGGACGCCATCCATTTTCAGGAGGTAGTAGGCTGTATTGCAGGGGATGACACCATCATGTGTGCGGTACGCAGTGTGGATGACACGATCATCGTGATGGAAAAGATCAAAAAGATGGTGGAGGACTGATCGATATGTTATTAGAGCTGCACGTTAAAAATCTGGCCCTTATTGAAAGAGCAGATGTGGAGTTTGGCGAGGGCCTAAATATTCTTACCGGCGAGACCGGCGCCGGTAAATCCATTATAATCGGCTCCGTGAGTATGGCTCTGGGAGGAAAGGCTTCCAGAGACAGCATACGCCACGGAGCCGATTATGCCTATATAGAGCTCGTTTTTTCAGTCAAGGGAGAAGACAGGCTGCGGGCGCTGCGGGAACTGGATACAGAACCTACCGAGGATGGCCTGGTGATCATCTCAAGGAAAATCACCCCGTCACGCAGTATCAGCCGCATCAATGATGAGACAGTTACGGCAGCAAGGCTGAGACAGATCACAGGCTTGCTTTTAGATATTCACGGTCAGCATGAGCATCAGTCTCTGCTGTATAAATCAAAACATCTTGAAATCCTGGATGCCTATGTCAAGGCTCAAACCCAACCGGCAAAAAAGAAGATGGAAGAGGAATACAAAAATTACTGTATTCTAAAGAAACGGCTATCCTCCTTTGAGATGGATCATGACGCCAGACTCAGAGAAGCGGACTTCCTGCGTTTTGAAATCCAGGAGATTGAAGAGGGCAATATAAAAGAAGGGGAGGAGGAGGAGCTGACCGCTCGTTACCGCCGTTTCTCCCATGCAAGACGCATTGCTGAAAATCTGAATGAAGCCTATGACAGCCTTCAGGCAGATGCAGTTACAAGAGCCCTTCGGTCGGTGGAGCAGGTGACAGAGTATGATGAAGCATTGCAGAGCATAAGAGATCAGCTTTATGATGCAGAGGCCATATTAAGTGATGCCGGAAGGGAAATTTCAGCTTATATAAGCAGTATGGAGTTTGATGAGGAAAGCTGGAGACAGACGGAGGAGCGTCTGGATCAGATCCACAGCCTCCAAAACAAATACGGAGCTTCGGTTTTGGCAATCCAGGCCAGTCTGGAAGAAAAAAGGAAACGCCTGGAAGAACTGGAAAATTATGATGCATTTAGGGAACAGACGGAAAAGAAGCTGAAAATTTCCACGGATCATCTTTGCAGACTCTGTACAGACTTATCAGAAATACGTAAAAAAGCATCGGTGGAGCTTGTAAAACGGATCCGGAGCGGGCTTCTTGATTTAAATTTCCTGGATGTGGAATTTGATATGGAATTTGAAACGCTGGATCATTTTACGCCGGATGGCTGGGATGAGGTTCAGTTTCTTATTTCCACCAATCCGGGACAGCCTATGCGTCCTTTAAAGGATGTGGCTTCCGGAGGCGAGCTCTCTCGTATTATGCTGGCGATCAAGACGGTGCTGGCGGATTCAGATGAGATCCCCACGCTTATTTTTGATGAAATTGATACAGGCATCAGCGGACGCACAGCCCAGAAAGTATCAGAAAAGCTTTCTTATATTGCAGGCAGCCACCAGGTGATCTGTATCACCCACCTGCCTCAGATCGCAGCTATGGCGGATATCCATTTTGAAATACTTAAATCGGCCAGTGAGGGTTCCACTGCTACCACCATTGAACGTCTTGGACGGGAGAAAAGCATAAGAGAGCTTGCCAGATTGTTAGGCGGCGCGCAGATCACAGAGGCAGTTCTTAAAAATGCACACGAAATGAAGGATTTGGCAGACCAGACAAAAAAGCCATGGATGGAAAGATAAAACCAGATTGAAATATGCCATGCAGACTCATACTAATGACAGGATCATTAGAAAAGGAGGCAGGGCATATGATGAGGAGAACAGGGGGATTTTACCGGAAGCTGGCCCTGGGGTTCTGGCTGTCAGCCATAGCCGGAGGGGCCTTTGTGTGGCATCTTGCATACCGGGCAGTACCCGATCAGATCAGTATGCTTGAAAACCAGAAAGAGGAATTTTCATTTTCTCTGCCCTGGCGGGCTACGCTTTCCAGCGAAAGCGCAGAGGTATCCCTGGGAAATGAAAGCAATATTCCGGGGGATGAGATCACTGTAAACAGCAGCGAGCCATTTCATGTTTTTTCGGGAAAAAAGGGAAGTTATCAGATGAATCTGAAGCTTCTGGGGCTGATCAAGCTGAAAGAAATACAGGTGGATGTAGTGGATACCAGGTATGCCATACCCTGCGGAAGTCCCATCGGAATCTATCTGAAATCTCAGGGAGTCATGGTGGTAGGAACCGGACGGATTACCAGGGAAGACGGCCGGGAGACCGAGCCGGCTTTCGGCAAATTAAAATCAGGGGATTACATTGAAGCGTTTAACGGAACGCCGCTGTCAACCAAGGAGGATCTGGTTAGGGAAGTGGGGAAGTGGAACGGGGGAGAAGCAAGTCTTACCATACGGCGCAGAGGAGAAAACATGGAGGTAGCCCTGTCTCCGGTAAAGGGAGAGGACGGAAGCTATAAGCTGGGGGCCTGGGTCAGGGATGATACCCAGGGGATCGGTACTATCACTTATGTGGATCCCAACGGACATTTCGGAGCCCTGGGCCATGGGATAAGCGACAGTGATACGGGAGAACTGGTGGAAATAGAGACAGGCGCTCTCTACACAGCTAAGATTATGGGAGTGGAAAAGGGAGAGGCGGGAAAGCCGGGGCTTCTTTCGGGGGTGATCTACTATGGTCCGCAGTCCTGCAGGGGAGAGATTACCGCTAATACGGAGGACGGTATTTTTGGAATGGTCGATCAGCAGCTTAAAAAGCAGATCCAGGGAGAACCGATGGAGGTCGCCAGATGTCAGGAGGTAAAGCCGGGGCCGGCAGTCATCCGAACGGCTGTTTCGGGTGAAGTAAAGGACTATACAGTAGAAATACAGAAGGTGGATCAAAGCCCGTCCAAACGAAATAAGGCAATGGTTCTTAAGGTAACAGATCCAGAGCTTCTTTCGCTTACAGGCGGTATTGTCCAGGGACTTTCCGGTACTCCCATTCTTCAGAATGGAAAACTGGCCGGAGCTGTAACACATGTGTTTGTCCAGGATCCATCAAGAGGCTATGGAATACTGGCAGATGATATGATGAAATATGGGGAAGAATGAAAAGATGGGTTACAAATAGTCGAAAAACACTAAAAATGGTCGAAATTTTGTGTCTAAATTTGCGATTACCATATATTGTCAAATGACAATAAGTAACGGTATAATATAAAATGTTACTTTTAAAGACAAAGGGGCCGTAAATGGGCGGCTCCTTTGTGCTAGTTTGGACAAGGGGGGGATAATACTCCCGGTCCTGATGTAATAAGGAGGAAAAATGGAAAAGCAGGAACAATTAAACGTGGTAATTGTGGATGATAATCCCATGGTATTAAGTACTTTGGATGAGATGATCAATGCCGAGGACGGGCTGACGGTCATTGGAAAAGCTGACAATGGAGAGGATGCCATTGATATGATAAAGGACACTACACCAGATATTGTGCTTCTGGATATGGTTATGCCAAAAGTAGACGGGATTACAATTGTTGAGAAATTCAATCACAGAGACACGTTTCGCAAGCATCCTGTTTTTATCATGCTCAGTGCTGCCGGAAGTGAGCTGGTTACGGAGGAAGCGTTTCAGGCCGGAGTAAATTATTATCTGATGAAGCCCTTTGACCGGGATATCCTCATGAGGAAGATCCGTCACGCAGGCCATCTTCCGCGCCGGATCACGGCAGGAAAGATGATGGAAGTGCCAAGGCCGGCTGTGATGGAAGAACCTGCGGTTACAAAGGAAGAGTATATGGAAGAACATCTGGAAGCAGATATCACAAAGATGCTTCATGAACTGGGAATTCCCGCCCACATCAAGGGCTACCAGTATTTAAGAGATGCGATCATTATGGTTGTAAAGGATCAGGAAATGATGGGTTCTGTTACAAAAATTCTTTATCCAGCGATTGCCAAGAAAAATCAGACTACAGCCAGCCGCGTAGAGCGCGCGATCCGCCATGCGATTGAAGTGGCCTGGGGAAGAGGTAAAATGGAAACGATTGATGAGCTGTTTGGATACACCATCAGTACGGGAAAAGGAAAGCCTACCAATTCTGAATTCATTGCTCTGATTTCTGATAAAATATTCCTGGAATACAAAAAAATTTAAGACAAATCCTAAGAAAACAGCTTCCTAATTTTGAAAAAGTACGCTATACTATATGGTAAGGCAAAACGCCGTCTGGATACGTCAGGAGAGGGAGGTTTGGATGAAGAAGATTTTATTTGCAGCTTCTGAAGCAGTACCATTTATTAAAACCGGGGGACTGGCAGATGTAGTAGGTTCTCTGCCAAAATGTTTTGATAAGGATTATTTTGACGTAAGAGTCATGATTCCCAAATATCTGTGCATCAAGCAGGAGTGGAGAGACAGGATGCAGTATGTGGATCATTTTTACATGGATTATCTGGGACAGAGCCGTTATGTAGGCATTTTACAGTATGTCCATGAGGGGATCACATTTTATTTTATTGATAATGAAAGCTATTTTAACGGAGAAAAGCCATATGGCGATTGGTACTGGGATCTGGAAAAGTTCTGCTTTTTCTGCAGGGCTGCTCTTTCTGCCCTGCCTGTAATCGGCTTCCAGCCGGATGTGGTCCACTGCCATGACTGGCAGACAGGCCTGATTCCTGTACTATTAAAGGATACTTTCCGGGGAGGTGATTTCTTCCGCAATATGAAGTCTGTTATCACCATCCACAACTTAAAGTTCCAGGGGGTGTGGGATGTAAAGACCATCAAGCGTTTTACAGAGCTTCCAGATTACTATTTTGCTCCGGATAAGCTGGAGGCCTATAAGGACGGCAATCTGTTAAAGGGCGGTATTGTATATGCGGATGCCATTACCACGGTAAGCAATACATACGCAGAGGAGATCAAGATGCCGTTTTACGGAGAAGGCCTGGATGGCCTGATGCGGGCCAGGGCCAACAGTCTTCGGGGAATCGTAAACGGAATTGATTATGATGATTTTGATCCGGAGACCGATCCTTTTATCGCCCAGAAATATAATGCAAAGAATTTCCGCAAGGAAAAGGCGAAAAACAAAAAGGCGCTCCAGCAGGAGCTGGGACTTCCTGTGGATGAGAAGAAGTTTATGGTGGGTATTGTATCCCGTCTTACAGACCAGAAGGGCCTGGATCTGATCCAGTGTGTGATGGATGAGCTCTGCAGTGACGACATGCAGCTGGTGGTTCTTGGAACGGGTGATGAACGCTATGAAAATATGTTCCGTCACTATGACTGGAAGTATCACGACAGGGTTTCCGCCCAGATCTATTATTCTGAGGCCATGTCTCACAAGATTTATGCAGCCTGTGACGCATTCCTGATGCCGTCCCTGTTTGAACCCTGCGGTTTAAGCCAGCTTATGGCCCTGCGCTACGGAACGGTACCCATTGTCCGGGAAACCGGCGGTTTGAAGGATACGGTTCAGCCATATAATGAATATGAGAGTACTGGAACGGGATTTTCCTTTGCCAATTACAATGCGCATGAGATGCTAGGCAGCATACGCTATGCCAAGTATGTATATTACAGCAGACGCCGGGAGTGGAACAAGATAATCGACCGTGCCATGGCGGCAGACTTTTCATGGAAGACCTCAGCAGCTAAGTATCAGGAGCTTTATGACTGGCTGATCGGCTGAGAGACACTGCATTTAAACAGATAAATACCCGAAGAAAGGGGAAAGAAACTACACTATGAATGTTTGGAACGATATGCTTGGCAATCAGATCCTTGTAAGTGCCGTAGTAGGCTGGACAGTAGCCCAGGTTTTAAAGACGCTCATCGACTGCGCTTTAAACAAAAGCTTTAATGCGGAACGTCTGGTGGGATCGGGCGGTATGCCAAGCTCCCATTCAGCTACGGTCTGTGCATTGACGACGGCTGCGGCGCTGGAATACGGCGCAGGCTCCTTTGAATTTGCCGTATCCTTTGTTCTGGCCATGGTCGTCATGTATGATGCCATCGGAGTGCGCAGAGAGACGGGAAAACAGGCAAAGCTTTTAAATTCCATTTTGATGGAAAATCCTCTGAAGCTCAATGCGGAGGTCCTTCAGGAGAAACTTAAGGAGTATGTGGGCCATACGCCCCTTCAGGTTCTGGCCGGAGCGATTTTGGGAATTGGCCTGTCTCTGCTTCTGGATTCCTATTATTGAGAGATCATCAGCAGCCCCTTACATTCATATGAACCAGCAGATGCGGACCGTGGCTTTTGCCATGGCCCCTTTTGCGTCGTAGGTATTTTCCCGCGTACAGGCATATTCCCATATTTACAGATAAGAGCAGGAGAATAGAAATGAAAATGACAGAATATTTTAAGGGTCATCCGGTGGTTTTAGCTTCCGGTTCTCCCAGAAGAAAAGAACTTTTGGAACAGATTGGGATCAAAGCCCGGATCAGGCCCAGCGTGCAGGAGGAAAAGTCCCAGGCTGAGACGCCGGAGGAGCTGGTGATGGAACTGGCCGCTGTAAAGGCGCAGGATATTGCCGCAGGCTGTGAGTCTGGAACCTTAGTCATTGGAGCCGATACAGTGGTTGTCCTGGATGAGAAAATTCTTGGAAAGCCTCAGACCCCGGAGAGGGCTGTCGAAATGATACAGAAGCTTCAGGGCCGGGAACATCAGGTTTATACCGGTGTTACGGTAATCCTGTGTATGGAGAATGGAGAACTGCACGGAACATCCTTTGCGGAGCGCACAAATGTAGAACTCTGGCCCATGACAGAGGATGAAATTTCTACATATGCACAGAGCGGGGAGCCGCTTGATAAGGCAGGCGCATATGGGATACAGGGCAGTTTTGCGGCCTATATAAAGGGGATACAGGGAGATTATACCAATGTGGTAGGACTGCCTTTAGGGCGTCTGGTCCATGAGATGAACACACTTTTGACAGAAAATGGAGGAACACAGGATGATTAAACTTATAGTATCCGATGTAGATGGAACACTGGTAGAGGACGGATCTGCCGATATCAATCCGGAACTGTTTGAGGTGATCCTGAAACTGAGAGAAAAGGGGATTCAGTTTGCCATAGCCAGCGGACGGCCCTGGTCCAGTGTAGAGCATACCTTTGACCCGGTAAAGAAAAAGATTTTTTATATTTCCAATAACGGTTCCTATATTGGCTGCCATGGCCGCAGTCTTTATACCTATACGATTGATAAGAAACTGGCAGAACGGGTGATCCGCTCCGTCCGCCGTCATCCGGAGCTTGAGCTTGTTTATGCCTGTGCCGGAGGAGATTATGTGGATTCAAAAAATGAAGACCTTGTGCGCTGGCTTGTTGATGGGTATAAATTTAAGCTGAACCGGGTGGAAGATTTATTAGATCTTGAGGAGCCCCCTGTAAAAATATCTATTTACAAGCCGGACGGCATCGAGGAGGCCACCCGTTTTGTGTTTGATGAATTTGGAACAGAGCTTAAGCTTGCCTGTGCCGGAGATATGTGGATGGACTGCATGGCTTTGGGGGTAAATAAGGGAAATGCTGTAAAAACCATTCAGGAGAGTCTGGATATCCGCCCGGAAGAAACAATGGCGTTTGGCGATCAGCTCAATGATCTTGAGATGCTTGATCAGGCATACTACAGCTTTGCTGTGGCAAATGCCAGAGAGGAAGTGCGCCGGGCTGCCAGATTTCAGGCGGATAGCAATGTAAATGACGGAGTTTTGAAAATTCTTAAATATCTTCTGTAGAATGTACGACTGGAAAGGAGACTTCATTGGACCAGAGAAGGAAGGATAAAAAAAGAAAATGGTTCCGGCCTTTAAAGCAGGGATTTCTGATCGCGTTTTCAGCGGGATGTCTGGCGGCCTGCGGACAGACGGCATCCTATCAGAACGCAAAGGGTTCTGCAGCAGAGTACACGCCGGGGCAGATCATGACTGTTGCGGCGACGGAGCGCAACCGCTATCAGAACATCTACACCGGACAGCTCTGGTCTGTTGCGGCTGATGGATCGGGAACCACTTTTGAATCCCTTTTAAAAGGCCAGATGGAGCAGTTTTTGACAGAACTGGCAGCCATAAATCTTTTGGCAGAAGAAAAAGGGGTTGAGCTTACCAATCAGGAAAAGACGCAGGTGCAGAGCCTGACGGATACCTATTTTTCATCCCTTACACCGGAGGATCTGGATTATATGAAGGTATCCAAGGATGAAATCTACGATTTATACAGCAAATATTATCTGGCGGATAAAACCGTATCTCAGCTGACAGATGAAAAAGCGCTGGAGGTAAGTGACGCAGAGGCAAAAGTGATCCGGATCCTGCAGATTGAAACAGATACAGAAGAAAAGGCGGAGACGCTGTGGAAAAAGGTCAATGAGCCAAAAGCTGATTTTGCTTCTATCGCTGAAAAAGAGTCGGGCGGCAGCCAGGTCGAGTTTCAGCTGGAGTGGAGCGATACATTAAATGCTTTGGAGGAGACGGCTTTTTCTCTGGAACAGGATCAGATCAGCGAAATTATTTCCTGGGAAGGGAAATTTTATATTCAAAAATGCATATCGGCCTATGATGAGGAAGCTACAGCTGCCAGAAAGCTCCGGCTTTTGGAAGAAAAAAAAGCCAGAGCCTTTGACCAGATTTATATGCCGTTTATTCAGAACCATCCGATCCGCCTAAAAAACGGGATTTGGGAGGGCGTGGACTTTTCACAGGGAGAAGAGTGCACCTCCGATGATTTTTTTCAGCTGTATCATGAGATGGGGGAATGAAAGCGAAATTCCTTCTTTTTGTTGATACAGCGAACCTTTGCCCGGGGAACATATTTGCCGCAGTGCTGGCAGTAGGTTTTGTGGCAGGCGTTCCGCCCTTTTTGGCAGAGGCCAAACGCTTCATAATACTTACAGGGGATTTCTCTGTACTTAGCCATTTTTACGCCTCCTCTCCTGCTTTGAAGTTGTATACCGGGCGCAGGATTTTTTCTATGGATACGGCATCAGCCGCCGCCGAACGGATTTCCTCCAGAGACCGGTAGGCAAAGGGGGCTTCATCTAATGTCCTCCTGGAGATGCTGGGGGAATAGATCCCTTTCATTTCTTTTTTGTAATCAGAAAGAGTCCAGTGTTTTCCCACATCTACTCTTTTCATGATCCGCCCTGCGCCGTGAGGGGCGGAACAGTTCCAGTCAGGATTTCCCAGACCTTTTCCGAGAATAACCCCGTCTTTCATATGAATGGGAATAATAACAGGTTCATCTTTTTGGGCCGAAATGGCGCCTTTGCGCAGGATGGGGGGATTTTGGGTCTGATCCACATAGTTATGCTGGCAGGAAATGACCGTATCCGCTTTCCACTTCATTCCGCGGAGAAGTTCATCCAGAATAGCCTTCCGGTTCAGTGCGGCAAACTGCTGTGTCAGTTCAAGATCATTTAAATACTGCTCTTTTAAACCGCCTTCCAGCCATGTGAGCTCATATGGAACGTGAAGGCCCTGTTTTTTTAAGTATTTCTGGCCTTTTTTCATATAATGATCGAAAATATTCTTTCCGAGACAGCGGCTTCCAGAATGAATGATAACGTAAAAACAGCCATTTTCATCCTGATCCAGTTCAATAAAATGGTTTCCTCCGCCCAGACTTCCCAGACTTAAAACGGCTTTTACCTCATTGATGCTGTTTTTGCAGCAGAAGGCTTCCGGATGGAAGTGATCTGCGTATCGGTGGAGTGTTCTGCGGATTTGTGAGCCAGAGGGAATCTGTTCCCGGATGAGTGAGTCGAGCTTGGGAAAATGATCCGTTCGGACTTTGCCGGACAGTCTGGCCATGGTAATTCCGCAGCCGATATCAATTCCTACCGTTTGCGGCAAGATCTGTTTTCCGACAGTGGCAGTAAAACCGATGGTGCCTGCCTTTCCGGGATGGACATCCGGCATGATGCGGATCTTGCTGCCTTCAAAGGCTGGATTGTCACAGAGCATCTGGATCTGGGCCAGAGCATATGGCTCAATGGAGGTTTTGGGGTTATTTGTGTGATAAATGATAGCGGATGTATAGATTCCAGTTACTGTTTTCATTGTATTCCTTTCTCTGTAAGGGTGTTTTGCCTGAAAAAGGGCGCAAAAAACACCTCATAAACGGTTAGGCTCAGAGGCGGGAAACTGGAAATATTTGGAATGGACTTTGCCTGTGAATACAGAAATATCCAATCAGATATGGAGTTTAGAACCTCTGAGAAATTTGACTGCTGTATCGTTGTTTATAGCTGCATTCATAGTAAATCCTCCTTTCGTCCGGGTTGATAGCTGCAAACAGTCGTGCTCCTGTTTTATGGCCTCATTATACGCGGGAAAGATAGGATTTGTCAATATGAGAAAATGGCAAAACAAAAATGCGTTATGATTGAAAGAACTCTTCGGTTTTTGATGAAATGGGTTAAGGTAGCTTAAATGAGTGGATTATGATATACTTAGAAAAGCAAAAATACATAAGAAATGGAAAGGGGAAAACACAATGAAAGCAGTAAACGTGCATAGACTGTGGAAAGGGATTTTTACGGCAGCAGTATTATCCTGTCTTCTTGCTGTTCCGGCATCGGCGAAAGAGGAGAGGACGCCGGTAGGCCGCATTACGCTGAATTTTAGCGCGGATATTCAGGCGGGAGACTCAGAGGCGTACATCGATGTATCGGTAGAAGATGGAAGCTGCTCCGTGGAAAGCGCAGATTTTGTCAATGAGCAGGAATACTGGGCAGGAGGCGTTCGCCCCAAAGTGGAAATATGGCTGGAGGCAGACAGCGACTGTTATTTTAAAAAATCAGGAAAAAGTGCGTTTACCTTTACGGGGGATGATGTAAAGTATGTTTCAAGCTCTACCAAGTATGATAGGGAAATGATGCGTCTGGTGGTAACGCTTGACAAGCTGGATGAAGAGGATGAGGATCTGGAGGTATCAGGACTTATCTGGGATGAGGACAATGCCATTGCTCACTGGGATCAGAATGGGATTGCAAAAAAATATAAGGTGCGTCTGTGCCGGGGCCGGGGAGGAAGCTCCACGGAGGATGGCGTGGGCTCGGTTCATACGGTGACAGAAAACAGCTTTGATTTTGCAGAGCAGATTCCCAAGGCAGGAAATTATTATTTTAAAGTAAGAGCCGTTGATATCAGGGACAATCTGGGCGATTGGGAAGAATCTCCATGGTTTGAGGTGACAGAGGAGGATTTATCTGAGTGGAAGGGAAACTGGAAGCAGAATGAGCGCGGTTGGTGGTATGAAAACAGGGACGGCTCCTGGCCGAAGGAGTGCTGGCAGATGATCGATTCAGACTGGTACTTTTTTGACAGTGAAGGCTATATGAAAACAGGATGGATTGACTGGAACGGAAAATCCTATTTCTGCAGCGAATCAGGAGCTATGCTGGTATCTTGTACAACGCCGGATGGATATTCGGTAGGAGAAGACGGCGCTAAGATCCTTCCATAGCTTTTTCGGGATATAAGGCGGTCTTTTCGGGTAAAACCGCAAGAAAAGCCTTGAGTTTACAGAAAAAGTATGATATATTAATTTTGTTTGACTATAAGGAAACGGAAAGAGGTACAGGTCATGGCAGTGATTCAGGTTATTTTATCGATCATATATGTACTCCTTGGCATCGCTATTTCAATCGTAATTCTGATGCAGGAGGGTAAGTCCAATGGACTGGGCGGCGCTATCGGCGGCATGGCTGAGAGCTATTGGAGCAAAAATAAAGGCCGTTCCATGGAGGGTGCATTAGAGCACTTTACAAGATACGGCGCTATTGTATTTATGATCATCACACTGATCCTGAATATTATTTTAAAGGTTCAGGGATAATAATACGGACACAAAAACACCCTTTCATGTATCGCATTGAAGGGTGTTTTTTTAAATGAATAGACAGAAAAGAGGATACATGGAAAAAGAACAATTGGAACAGAGAAAGAAAATGCTGACAGAGCTGATGAATGACAAAGCATATGTGCCTATGAAGGCAAAAGAGCTTGCCATGCTGCTTGATATTCCAAAATCCAGAAGAGAGGAGCTTCAGGAGGTCCTTGATAAGCTGGTGGAGGATGGTGTGATCGGAGTCTCAAAAAAGGGGAAATATGCTAGATCAGAGACTTTTTCTGTGAACGGCCTTTTTAGCGGCCATTCCAGAGGGTTCGGATTTGTTACAGTTGAGGGAATGGAGAGGGATGTATTTATTCCAGAGGACAAGACCGGGGCTGCCCTGCATGGAGATCGGGTGCAGATCGTGATCACATCCGATGGACAGAAAGGACGCCGTCCGGAAGGGGCGGTGATCCGGGTGCTGGAGCACGCAAACCGTGAGATTGTAGGATATTTTCAGAAAAGTAAAAATTTTGGCTTTGTTGTGCCTGATAATGTGAAGCTTTCCAGGGATATATTTATCCCTCAGGGCTGCAGCCAGGGGGCTGTAACGGGCCATAAGGTAGTGGTGCAGCTTACAGATTTTGGCGGTCCGGGAAGAAAGCCGGAGGGACGGATTACAGAGATCCTGGGACATGTCAATGATCCCGGCACGGATATTTTATCCCTGGTGCGGGCCTATGGGCTTGCAGAATCATTTTCTGAGGATGTGATGGAGGAATTAAAAACGATACCGGATGAGCTGGAGACAGAAGCAGCGCCTGAAGGAAAACGCTTTCGTGAGGATATGCCGTATTATTTGGATGATCTGGTCTCTAATGACGGGTGGAAGGAGCATTGCAGAGGACGGCTGGATCTTCGCGGGCTTCAGACTGTGACCATTGACGGGGAAGACGCCAAGGATCTGGACGATGCGGTGACGCTTGGACGGACACCGGAGGGTAATTATATTTTGGGAGTCCACATTGCGGATGTAAGCCACTATGTAAAGGAGAACAGCGCTCTGGATCGGGAGGCGCTTCGGAGAGGAACCAGCGTGTATCTGGTGGATCGCGTGATCCCTATGCTGCCGCACAAGCTTTCTAATGGAATCTGCTCCTTAAATGAGGGAACGAACCGTCTGGCGTTAAGCTGTATCATGGAGATAGACGGCCAGGGGAATGTGACAGACCACAGAATCTGCGAAACAGTAATCTGCGTAGACAGGCGGATGAGCTATACTGCGGTGAACGGAATTTTGACTGGAGAAATGGAAGGGCTTCAGGAGGAACATGCAGAGCTTGTACCGCTTTTTAAACGGATGGAAGAGCTTTCGGGAATTG
Organism: Clostridium sp. AT4; assembly: GCF_001517625.2. GTDB lineage: Bacteria > Bacillota > Clostridia > Lachnospirales > Lachnospiraceae > Enterocloster. The sequence continues at coordinate 543,388 of NZ_LN999828.1, forward strand.
TGAGAGAACGGCGCAGGAAAAGAGGGGCTATTGACTTTGATTTCCCTGAGAGTAAAATTTTTCTGGATGAAAAAGGACGCCCTCTGGAGATTCGTCCCTATGAGCGCAATACAGCTACAAAGATCATAGAGGACTTCATGCTGTTGGCAAATGAAACGGTGGCAGAGGATTTTTACTGGCAGTCCGTACCCTTTCTTTATCGGACGCATGATACGCCGGATCCGGAAAAAATGAAGCAGCTGAGTGTTTTTATCAATAATTTCGGCTATTTTATCCGTATGCAGCAGGGAGAAATCCATCCAAAGGAGCTTCAGAAACTTTTGGACAAAATTGAAGGAACACCGGAGGAACCGCTTTTAGCAAGGCTGACGCTGCGTTCCATGAAACAGGCAAAATACACAACGGAATGTTCGGGCCATTTTGGACTGGCGGCCCGCTACTATACCCATTTTACCTCTCCTATCCGCAGGTATCCGGATCTTCAGATCCACCGCATTATAAAGGAAGCGATCCATGGAGAGTTAAAGGAGAAAAGACAGGCGCATTATGAGCAGCTTCTTCCTCAGGTGGCAGTCCAGACATCTGCGTTAGAGCGCCGTGCAGAGGAAGCAGAGCGGGAAACGGAGAAATTAAAGAAATGCGAGTATATGGCAAAGCATATAGGAGAAACCTTTGAGGGGGTGATCTCCGGCGTTTCCAACTGGGGCTTTTATGTGGAGCTGCCCAACACGGTGGAGGGAATGGTTCATATCAGCGAGCTCCGGGATGATTACTACATTTTTGATGAGAGCCGATATGAGCTTACAGGAGAACTGAAAAAGAAAACATACAAGCTGGGACAGCCGGTGCGCGTGATCGTATCAGGGACGGACCGGATGCTTCGAACGGTGGATTTTGTGCTGGATCGAGATCTGTAACAATTTCTTTACTTCACTGTGGGCCTGTGGTATGATAATAACATCTGTCTGAGCAAAAGAGAGGCAGAGGGAGGTAAAAGGTGAACGATCGTATTAAGCTGGTAGCAAATAATAAAAAAGCCTACCATGATTATTTTATTGATGATAAATATGAAGCCGGAATTGAGCTTTTCGGTACAGAGGTCAAATCGATCCGCATGGGAAAGTGCAGTGTGAAGGAAGCTTTTGTAAAGATTGATAAGGGACAGGTTTACATTTACGGAATGCATATCAGCCCCTATGAAAAGGGAAATATTTTCAATAAAGATCCTTTGCGGATCCGCCGTCTTCTTCTTCATAAATCAGAAATTATGAAGCTGAATGGAAAGATATCCGAAAAAGGATACACCCTGATGCCCCTTCAGGTATACTTTAAGGGAAGTCTGGTAAAGGTGGAGATCGGACTGGCAAGGGGAAAGAAGCTTTACGATAAGAGAGCGGATATTGCCAAAAAGGATCAGCGCAGAGAATTGGAAAAAGAATTCAAGGTGAGGAATCTGTATTAATCTGAAAAGAGTTTATGCAAATGAAAACGTACAGCTGCAGGAAGCTTGTGCTCCGAAAGGCTGTACGTTTTTGTTTACAGTTTATTAAAATGTTTTCTGTAGACCTGGAAGGACAGGATTACTGTAAATATATCAGCTGTAAACTGAGACCAGACAAGGCCATACATGCCAAAGACGGCATTTAACAGAAACAGCATGGGAATATTGAAGGCGCTGACCTTTTTCACGTCCTCTTATCTGTAGATGGTAAAAACACAAAAAAACAAGCAGAAAATTACACTGCTTGTTTCAAATGACCTGACCGGGAATCGAACCCGGGTTTACGCCGTGAGAGGGCGTCGTCTTGACCGCTTGACCATCAGGCCTTATTAAATTGACACATAAATACGAAAGTATAATTATAAAACACTTTCAAATGACCTGACCGGGAATCGAACCCGGGTTTACGCCGTGAGAGGGCGTCGTCTTGACCGCTTGACCATCAGGCCTTATTAATACTGTATCCTCATCGCTGAGAACTCGTATAGTCTACCATGAGTTTTTCGATTTGTCCAGTGTTTTTTGTAAAAAAAATAAAGATGTTTAATTGATAAAAATAAAGACAATATTCAGAAAATTCATTTTGTTAAAAAAGGAGGAGGCCGGCTGAATTCTTTTCAGCCGGCCGAGTATTATGAAAAAAAGTTTAATAGCATTAACTCTTTACAATGTTCAGTATAGAAAGCAAACATGAAGAGAGTTTGATCAATCTGTAACAGAATTATGAACAGAGTGTAAGAAGTTTGTGAATGGAAATTGTGAGAGGTCTGAAATGCAGGATAAAACCTTGGCAGATCTGGAAAACGGGCTACGAAAAAACCGCCTAAACACTGGCTTTTCCAGCATTTACGCGGTTTTTAAAAAGTGGAGCTGAGGGGAATCGAACCCCTAAAAACCCCTAGTATTTATCAGCATTTCTGGGCCGCGTGTGATATTTCGTGTGATACTTACATGATTTTGAACTGTTTAAAATGCTCATTGATCTTCTTATTCTGCCGGGCAGTTTCCAGATCAATCACATTCCGGTATACGGTTTTCATTACGTTATCAGAAGCCCAGCCGCCCCGCTGTAGTATGTACTGATCCGGTACGCCGATCACGTGCATGATCGAGGCGGCGTAATGTCTGAGGTCGTGAAAGCGGAAGTGAGGTACATCAAGCTGTTTAAGCCTGCGCCCAAACTGCTGCGTGATCTGGTTCGGGGTAAGGTTTACCACCCGGCCCTTTTTCTGCTTCAGACGCTCAATGACAAAGGATGGCATTTCAATGGTGCGATACCCGCCGGAGGTTTTAGGCTGCTTGATAACCCAGCTTTTGTTTTCGTCCAGAACCATAGAAAACTCTACAGTTACGGTATTCCCCCGGATATGATCCGAATCAAGAGCAGAGATCTCACCCCGTCTAAGCGGCCCAAAGGCTGCCAGCAGTACAGCAAGTTCCAGATCGGTCCCTTGGATACTGGCAAGCAGCTTTTTTATATCCGTATCATTTGGACAGTACAGGGCCGGCTTTTTGGCGGCTGGCAGTTTGATGTGCAGCTGGGTATCTGGGGAAAACATATCCAGAACAGCAGAAAGAAGGCCGTAGGCGTTTCTTACGCTCTTGGGGCTTAAACAGGCAGATAATTCACTTACCCATATTTGCACGGTTGCGCTGTCTATCTCCGGAAGCCGTGTCATGCCTATCTGGCCTTTTAAATAGTTCCGGCGTATCTTTTCATACCCGACTATGGTTGAAGGGGAAAGCGCGCCTTTTTTGGCTGCGATATAACGCCCTGCGGCATCATATACCGTTAGATTGTCCGGCGTGATGCGGTTCTGCTCCTTGGCTGCCTTCCATTCAGCAGCAGCCATTTTCGCCAGCTTCTTAGTGGGAGCTGTAAAGCTCTTATAATGCTTCTTCCCGTCCAGGTCTGTATAATCGTATACCTGTACCCGGCAGTTTCCAGATGGAAGAGTGTTCTTTTTCTTTGCGTTTGTCATGTGCGTTGCTCCTTTCTGATCGGGAGAGCCGCACAGGACGGCAAAGACAGCGTAATAGTTCTACAAAAGGGCAGAGGCCCCCTGTATACGTTGTAATGGTGTTTCAATGCGGTTCCTCCTGATCCTCTGCCGGGCTGGGGCGCATGGATGGAAGGAAGAACAAAATTGACAAATAAGTATGATTAGCATATAATATACTTAACAAGAGAGCTGCTGGTCAGCGTACACCTGACCGCCGGCAAAATAAAGAGTTATGAAAAATAGCGCCTTATCTTACCAGGACGAGGGCGCTATTTTTTGCGTGTAAGGTAGATCACAAGAGTTATAACAGCGCAAAGCATAATTACAAACTGAAATAAATCGGAGTATGTAACCATCAGCACCAGCCTCCTTCTGTAAAAACGTCCGGCGGCTGACATAACGCCCCAGCAGCTCCCTGGTTAAGTATATTATATTGTCAATGTGTCGGGTGTCCAGATCTTGGACCCTCTTGGGGTGTCAACAGTATTGACAGCTGAGCTGTTACTATTAGTCCATCCGAAAGTCTAAGGTCTGGAATACCGACTTTAAAGTATGCGGTAAAATACCGTATACCCTTTGGGAGGTTGGTTGAACCAACTTCCGGGATCTGCAATACCTGTCCCTTGTTTTGGGGTACAGGTATAGAGCTCTGTCCATTTCTGGATTCGACTGGGTGAACGATTCGCTCAGCCTGCTACTGGTGGTAAGGTTTCGCACTTGGACGCAAAATTGCGCTCGGCTGAAAATTCAGCTGCCACTTTTAGGCCTCTGCCCCTCAGAATCAACCCGCTCAAAATTGAGTTGGTTCGTTTTCTAAAGGGTGTCCCACAAATGTCCTACCCTTGGAGGAGAACAGGGCTATAACGTTTCGTTCTGGCAGCCTCAGGCACCAAAACGGTAGGGGCATATGGCAACCTCAGCAAAAAAGGTGTCGCGTTTCACGACAGCTCAATAACGTTTTGTTATTCAGTGGCGCCGCATTTGCGAAAGGGTGTAGATCTTCTCGACGGGGTAACGTTTTGTTACTCCATGGTGTTGCGACGTCGCAACAATCACAGCAGCTGACTGATATTGATAGACAGATCGGAGAAGATCCCGACCTTTATACTGCTTTCAAACGGGAAGATAATGGGGGCAAACTCTGCCGGATCCTGCTCATTGAGGTATACAGTAGTATATTTTTTTAAGGGATCTATAATCCAGTATTCACGGACCCCGGCATCCAGATAAAGGGAAACTTTATGGGCGTAATCCATGCGGCGGCTGCTGGGAGATACCACCTCAACAATAAAATCAGGAGCACCGGAACATCCCCGGTCAGTCAGCTTATCAGGATCACAGATAACAGAAATATCCGGTTCCACCCAATTTTTATTATCAGCATCCAGATTTACAGCAAAGGGGGCGGGATATACTTTGCAGTTTCCTTCTTTTGAATCAATATAATCCGCTAGTTTACGAGCTAACTGGAATGTGATTTCCTGATGGATTCGGCTGGGTGGGGCCATGCTGTAAAGCTGTCCATCAATCAGCTCAGCCCGTGAACCTTCCGGCAGAGCCCAATAGTCTTTTGAGGTGTACTGTTCTTTGGGTAATGGCATGAAGTACCGTCCTTTCTTTGTTTGAACCGTTCCTGTTGGCGCAGGGGCAGTTTTTAATTTAATGTTCTGATTTGATCGATAAAATAGCGAGCTTCGTCGAATGCGTTTTGAATCTGTATAGTGGCATTTAAATAGGCGATACAAAAAGCAAAAAAGTGTATCAGAAGAATTACACTAGTAAAAACTATTCGTTCCATTAGTGTTCTTTTTCCAGTACACCAGTATAACGCTAAACCAGCGGGCCAGAAAATAAACAATGATACTACCCCGATAAAAACATTTTTAGAGTAAAACGGGTCTTCTGACAAATCATGCATTTCTACGGGAAGATCTGGATAATGCTCAGATATAAAATCAACAGCCCGTTGTATAGCAGCATTGGATTTCTGAGGAAAGAAGAAACGTTCAAAATGCCCATATTCATCATGAAAATCCATATATCCCCCTTCTGTCATAGTACGGAAGCAGTATTCTATACGGGAAATATCTTCATAACGGAACTTCTTCAATTTGTATGTCCATTGATAATCTCGTATATTTATTTCTGTTTTCCCAATAAAGAGTTCCTGCGATTTGCCTTTAATACTCATTTTCTCCCCCTTTTATTTATTTTTGAAATTTTTGTAATATCGAAATTCTTGGATTAGCATATCGGTTCACTAGGATGTTATGGCTCTAAGGATTTTCCTCTGGCTGTTTTTTGCTTAATTGTGTAACTAACTTTTCAAGAACTTTCAACTCATCTTCATTCATTTTTGCAAGTGCTTCAATTAGGCGCTTTTTGAAATTTTCATCCTCTTCTTTTATTATTAAATCACCAGTGAAATTAGAGTTTGTGGCTATTGTATGTGTAGATCCTTTGTTGACTTTTGAGGCATTAAGATATTTGTTTGGTATATCTTGTTTTTGTACGAGTGGTTTAGATGATAGTTTGGGCACAGATTTGTCAATTTCCTGAGTAGGCTTTAAAAATAATTTTTTGATTTCTTCTTTTTCTTCTGATGGAAAATTTTTTTTAATCATTATACCTTCTGTACCTTCAAGTTTTTCAAAATTATCCATCAAAAAGTCAGGAGGGATAATTGGTTTATCTAAAAGTTCGTTGATGTTACAATCAAGAACTTTTACTAGACGGTACAATACATCTGTTTTAGGCTCGTACTTTCCTCTTTCATAACTTCTAATAGTAACTTCATTAACCCCTACCATTTGAGCTAGTTGCTTTTGTGTGAGTTTGGCTTGTTTTCTTAAATATCGGATATTTTCTCCTATACTCATATAAGAACCTCTTACTTACAATTTATTAAATAAATTCAGTATAACATAATCCGAAAGGTTTTAACAGAGTCAAAACTATTTATTTTTGTTCTTGACAGAGTCAAAACTATCGTTTAAAATGCAATAAAACAGAGTGTAATAACTCTACTGAGAATGAGAGGTGAAATGATGAGAGCAGACAGAAGAAAACTAGAAATTGCAATGGCACAAGTATGTATGAACACTGAGGACTTGCAAAAAAAGGCAGGAATTCCTCGACCCACACTTAATGGAGTTATTTCTGGTCGAAATGTTAGGCCAGGAACCATCGGTAGGGTTGCCAAGGCCCTTGGGGTTGATGTGACTGAGATTTTAGAAACGGAATAAGCTCCGGGCTGGGGCGCATGGATGAGGGGAAGAAACATCCCTTCATCGTACCGGTGCAACTCTGTGTCGGTTCCCGATCGGGTAAGGGCTGGCCGTTCTGGTCGGTCTGATAGATAAAGAATTTAAAATATAACTCAGGCAGAATACGAGGAGTGATTACATGAAAATGCCAGCGTGGGCGATAGAGTTTAAAGTGGATCTGTACGCATTGAAAGAGTACAAAGGTTGGACAGATGAAGAACTGGGGAAGCGTTTAGGAGTTACGGCCCGGACGGTCGGCAATATGCGCCGGAATCCCAGCAGCGTAAACGGCGCTTTGATTCTTAAAGTGCAGTCAATGCTTAAAGAAGCAAAGGGGAAATACTGATGGCAAGCCGTGAAGAACTGTTGCAGAGCATTGGGCCAGATATGAGGCTTGATAAATGGTTTTTTCTGCGAATTTATGGCTATGAGCTTACGTGGCCGGGATTTGCAGAGGTAGTGTATTCAAATCAGAAAGGAAATCATGCAATGAATGAAAGAAAAGAAAGGGGGATGGGGTTTGACTTATCAGGATGTTTATTTGATGGACAACCTCACCATTGAAGCAAAGGCTATTTATGGTATGTTGTGTAGTTATGCTGGAACAGGCGGAACAGCTTACCCAAGTGTAGAATTTATCTGTAATTCATTACAAATCAGCGAAAGACGTTTTTATACTCACATGAATCTTTTGATAGGTGCAGGAATTGTAGAAAAGCAGATATGTAGAAAAAACGGAAAAAGGTCAAATAACCTTTATGTCTTAACTCCAAATATCCATTTTCAACCCGTAGAAAATGAAAGTGTAGAAAACCTAAGTGTAGAAAATGTGGGTAGTAATAATAATACTATAAATAATAACAATACAAATAATAATAATATAAATACTATTTGCTCAGAGCCGGAAAAATCTGCTCCGAGCGGAACCGGAATTATGATTCCGTTAGCAGACGGCACTTATTTTGACGTTCCAGAGGATAAAATACCGCTATGGAAGCAGGCATATCCGGCTGTAAACATAGATCAGGAACTGAAAAAGATAATTGCCTGGTGTGATGCCAATCCCACAAAGAGGAAAACCCGAAGGGGTGTTACAAAGTTTATTAACTCATGGCTGGATCGGAGCCAGAACCAGAGCAGAGGCACAAACGGCCAGCAGACAGGAGTACGCAGTGGAGAAAACAAACAGGGATACATTGATTCATACATATAACTGCCGCCTCTGCCATGATACAGGTTACGTTATCCGGTCGGCAATCGTACCGGAGTACGATCCTAAAACGCCAGTAGAGATCGGTGATCCGTGCCCGGTATGCAAAGGGCATTGTCAGGATGATGCAACGGGAATCCCGGCTGTATTTTCTGAGGCAGATATGAGGCATTTTGATTTCGGGCGGTATAAAGCCATTAACCCGAACTTTGAAAAAGTAACCTCCAGCTTCTGGAAACAGTTTGAACGCTGGGAACAGAGAAATAAGGGGTTGTACCTTTGGAGCCAAACGAGGGGGAGTGGGAAAACGCTTCTGGCCTGCTGCCTTTCATCCTCTGTACAGGTGAAATACAGGCGGCGTATAAAGTTCATTTCTTCCCCGGAGTACCTTTCCAGAGTTTCCGAAGCGTACAAAAGGGAGCCATGGCAGCAGGATGGCTTATACGCCTATATGAACTGCGACCTTTTGGTGCTGGATGATTTTGGGAGTGAAAAAAGGGGAGAGTGGCAGGATCAGGAACTATTCCGGCTGATTGATTACCGCATGAATCACGGGAAACTGCTGATTGTGACCTCTAATCTTCCAATTTCGGAGTTGAAATGCGATACAAGGATTTCAGACCGGTTAAACCGGCTCTGCATCCCTCTGCATTTCCCGGAGGAAAGCATAAGGGCCAAAACGGCAGAGGAAGAAAATCGGAACTTTATACAGAGCATATTGCAGAATGGATAAAGCCCCCATTGATGCAGGAGGGGGGAAGGAGGATATTATGGACAGAATTTCACGGATCAGAAACGAGAAGAGAAGAAGCAAAGAAAAGGCAGGATTATTTATTAACACGCTGTTGGCCTCTGCCGGGGCTGGAACAGTGGCTTTTATGGTAACGGCAATGGTATTTCAGGCTGATGGCCTTGTGGCGTTCCTGATGGCTTACGTTGCCGCTTGTATGGCTGCGGTTATCAATCCACTATGGTTATTAGGCAGAGGATAAAACAAGGCTTTATAAATGGACGATATAGCTTTGAAATTGAGGTTGATGGAGAAAATTATTTCGTTGGCAAGGATGCTGCAGAAGCGTTAGGCAAATGCAAGAAATGCAGTCCCGAACCATGTCAGCGATGAGGATAAGCTGACTCGGTGTTTTGCCGACTCAGGTCAGAACAGACAAATGTATATCATTAACGAATCCGGCCTTTATTCTTTAATCTTTGGAAGCAAACTGGAATCAGCTAAACGCTTTAAACGCTGGGTAACATCTGAGGTCCTTCCGGCAATCCGCAAAAACAACCTACAACGCATAAAATTTAGGAAGGAGGTGATTATGGTGAAGGAATACGGATTTACGAATTACATTGATATAGGCAACACGGGGAATGACGTTCCTATGGATTCTCTTACCCCTGAGGAGCGTAAGAAAGTTGCATATGCCCTGCAGGAGCAGGTTATGAGAGTTTCAGGGATGAGAAGAGTAACAAAAACCAACAGCGAGCAGTCAGAAAGGACAAGCAATACAGGCAGAAACAATTAAGTATGAGGCCCCATTGGAGATGCCTTATTAACTGGATCAGAGAAAGGATGAAAAAAATGTATATAAAAAGAATAGCACCGGAAGAACTTCCATCAGAGTATGTATTTTATTTAGAATATCGCTATCATGTGGAATTAAGCGAATTTATCGTGATGGTAGATGACAGGAAAGAAATTCTGTTCGTCAATAAAGAGGTTCCGCAGAGGGATATTGACGGCTTTGTAAAGATAATTACGTTTCCTGAATATTGGGTGTGTGATGATGAATCCCCAACAGGAAAAATCCTTGATTATGTGTACAAAAAATATGGACATTATGTATACATGGCATTAACAGAGGCCCATGCGTGGCGTATGGAGCAGAAAGAGAAGAGGCGGGCAGCGGAAACCGCCGGAAAGATTATCCCATTGATTGAAAAGGAAATAAATAACGAAAATCCGATAGTGAAATATGACGAATTTCTTGCCCATGAAATATGGAAACAGGGATATGACCTCAACAGACCCACTCCAAACAGGCTAACAAATTATGGTAATATGTATGAATTTTATTTTGGATATCTCCTGGGATCAGGAGCGCTGAAAGATATTATTAAATAGCGGCTGATAGACGTAGCACGGATATTATGGGGCCGGATTCTGGCTGTATAAGTGAAAATACTTAAAACAGTGTGAATCTGGCCCTGTTTTCTCTGAAAATGTGGGGATGGATGATTACTGAAAAGGTAGTAAAATAGTAGTAGTGGCAGAAGTTGAAGGAGGAAAATCATGTGCAATGAAAAAATTCGTCAGGAAATGAAGCGGTCAGGTATTTATTGCTGGCAGCTTGCAGATGCGCTCAATGTGGCTGAAAGTACATTTTACCGAATGATGCGGCATGAACTCCCGGAAAAACGCAGAGAGGAAATATTGAGGGCAATCGGAGAGATAAGGCAGGTTGATTGAGTGGCAAGAAAACGGGTTTTTACAGAGAGTATGATAGCGGCCTTTCTGGAACATGATAAGATCTCAGATATTATGCGGGCAACAGGCTTAAGCCGGAATACTGTGACGCGGTACCGGGATGATCCACAATTTCAGGATATTTTAAATCAGCGCAGGGTTCAGGTTATCCGAAGAAGCGTCCAGAAGATGCAGCAGTCATTGACGGACTGCGTGAACGTATTGAATCGCATTATCGCTGATGACAGCATTTCTCCCCAAATAAGAGTGAATGCAATTCAGATTATGATGTCACAGTGTAAGTCCTGGACAGAAACGGCAGATCTGGCAGAACGGGTAGAAGCATTAGAAAGGCAGAGCCAAGAGGAATAATTGACGGACTTAGGGGGTGCTATGCAGAATGAATTTAAGGCAGAAAATAGAAAAACTGGAAGAAAAACAGGAGAGGAAACGTCGGAAGTATATTGTTTTTCCGCGGTTTTATAAGGGTCAATATTATGTTGACGGAGAACCCATTGCAGACTTAAAGGATTATATGCATGGGTGTGGGGCAGAGGTAGCCATTATTAACAATTTACCAAGATTCAATGAAAAAGGAGAGCTTATTTTATGAGCAGGATGCTGGCGGGGGTTACGGTTGACGATGAACTGTACCAAACATTCACGGCAAGGAGATATGATGTTACACAGGAATTTAAAAACCTGCCGCTTGAAACGGTAATTATTTATGCAAATTCTAGGGATCTGGAAGAATATCCGGAGATTCAAAACCGATGTAAGGAGATTACAGAACAGGTAAAAGCAGAAATCAGGGAATATTATTCTTCAAGGGACGGCAGAAAGGAGTACAAAACGATGATACACAAGGATTTTTCTGAATATATGCGGGATGTACAGAAGATAGAGGCAGATATGAGGCCCAGGGCTGAGAAAATCCGCAGCACAGTGGAGAATGCCCGGTCTAAATGGGAAAAGGTATGTAATGATAGGGACGCAAGCGAGGTTTCCAAGGCATCCTGGAAAGCAGAGTACCTGCAGGAGGAAGAGAATTTTAAGAAGGGTATTGCAGATTTGGAATCCGAAGCGGGTAAGGCATTTGACAATGTGAGGGAGCAGTTACAGGAGCATCTGAATGATTTTTATGATCCTAACGGAAGCCGGATTGATGATATGACAATGAAGCTGTTGAATATTGGATTCCCGTTTAAAAAAGAGGAATTGGACCGTTTGGCTGCCAGATATACAGATAATCCTACTATGCTCCGTATACTGATACAGTATGCTAAAAAAAATGGGCTGCGCTCCGATCTGATTTCGACCCTTGAATATTATATTAACCATGGCAGAAAGACAGAGATGGAATATTTTGATAATCTGCGGGAGTTTGCCACAAAAGTCATTCGCGATAAGGGTATGTCCCCGACTTATGAGCAGGCGTTTAATGAGGCGGCGGAGAAGGTTGTAACAAGTGTTCAGGCGCTTCCAATACGCCCGAATGTAGATTAGGGGGGCGACAGTGATAATAATAGGAATTTTGCTGTTTGTAATTGTGTGTGAATTGGCGGCAATTTATGAGAAGATTGGAGAAATGAAAAATGAGCAGAGAGATATCAATAATTAAGGACTGTGTATGTGGGTGCGCAAAGTTATCAGAGAATGCTTTAGAGAAGGCAGAGCATCAGGTAGAAATTATGCGTTTGGGATTGGCTTCTATGTGTGAAAGCATGGCTTGCAGGGAACAGGAAAACGAGAGGGAGGGATGCGGAAATGGCTGATATTCGTTTTGATGATGGGTTTGAAGAATTTACAATCAATGGCGATCCACAGCGGGTTATTCGCATTAATCCCAAGGATGTGAACATCTTGGCACGTTTTGAAAAAAGCATGAAGGAATTGAAGGAAGAGAGCTCCAGTATATCGGATATTGAGGTCAGAGCGGACGGGAGTCTTGCGGAAATGCAGCATTCAAAACTTTCAGAGAATGCAAGGAGGCTGCAGGAGTTTAATGAATCCATCAATCAGAAGCTGAATTATATTTTTAATGCGGATGTGACAAGTGCAGCTTTTGGAAGGCAGTCCCCGCTGTCTTTGTCCGGCAGGGATAACCGCTTTTTATTTGAGGTGTTTTTAGAATCGGCGCTGGAGGCCGTGAAAGAACGTTTGGAGGAAGCTGCAAAAAGTATGGAGGATAGAGCAGCAAAATATAGCGGAGCTTATAAAAAAGCAGAGATGAATGGGAAAAAATATCCGTTTCCGGTGGAGTAAATGAGAGTATGGATAATGAACGTATGCTTAAGGCGATTCGGGAAATATTAGAACGCGGGAATACCGCAGAAGTCAAACAGAGAAAGGACGGAATAATCGTTCTTGAAGTAAACAGAAAAATTACATATCAGGACAATGGGTAAAAAGGTACCTATTAAGAGCTGAGAGGAGCTGTTAGCCTGCTGGATGCAGGTTGGCGGCTCTTTTTTTTATTAGATAGGAAAATGACAGAATGAGTAAGGCTGATGGAAGTATTATTATCAACACCAATATCGAGACAGATGGTGTGGAAGCTGGGGTAAACGAGCTTAAAACCTCAATGACAAGAAAAATCGGCGATGTACAGGATTCTATATCCAGGCTGGGAGGAGCTGCAAAGAAGGTAGGTTCTGCGATAGCGGCGGTATTTGCAGTAAAACAGATCGTGCAGTTTGGGAAAGAATGCCTGGAGCTTGGATCGGACTTGCAGGAGGTACAGAATGTTGTAGATGTAACATTTCCGGAAATGAGTGCACAGGTCGAGGAATTCGCCAGAAGCGCAGCAGATTCATTTGGTTTGTCTGAGACAATGGCAAAGCAATATGTTGGTACATTTGGAAGTATGGCAAAGTCATTCGGCTACTCAGAAAAGGCGGCCTATGATATGGCAACAGCCCTGACGGGACTGACTGGGGATGTGGCATCTTTTTATAATTTATCTCAGGAAGAGGCTTATACCAAATTAAAAAGCGTATTTACTGGGGAAACGGAAACCTTGAAGGAGCTGGGGGTTGTTATGACCCAGACAGCGCTGGATCAATATGCCCTTGCCAATGGGGTTGGAAAAACGACAAATGAAATGACGGAGCAGGAGAAAGTTGCATTAAGGCTGCAATTTGTACAGACACAGCTTTCGGCAGCAAACGGGGACTTCGTGAGAACATCGGATTCATGGGCGAATCAGGTAAGGGTTTTTCAGTTGAGATTACAATCTTTAAAAGCCACAATAGGGCAGGGTTTTATCAATCTGTTTACTCCGGTTATAAAGGCCGTAAATGTAGTTCTTGAACGGCTGTCGGCGGCAACAGCCGCATTTAAGAATTTTACAGAGACAGTAATGGGCGGTAAGTCTGCAAGCAGCGGAATGGCCCAAATGTCTGGTGAAATGGCGGAAGTACAGACCGGGTATGAGGGGGCTGCCGCTGGTGCAGAGGAATTTGCAGACGGAGTAGAGGACGCAGGCAAACAGGCAAAAAAATCATTGGCGCCATTCGACAATCTGATTCAGATTCAGCGCGATGCAAAGGAAAGTTCAGGAAATACGGAAAACAATGCAATAATGCCGCCGGCACTATCTACAGATGAAGAGCCGGAAGAATCCCCGTTTTTAAATAAGGTTGTGGAAACGCTGGATGCCATTAAACAGAGGTTAGTTGAAATAGGGGATATCTTTCACGCCGGATTCTGGCAGGGATTGGGAGACTGCACGCCTGTTCTGGATTCCATAAAGGGAAACATAGCAGGAATCGGACAGAGCTTAAAGGATATTTTTACAGATCAGGGAGTTATATCTGCATTTGATACGATGCTGAACACTATTTCATACAATTTGGGCAGAACCGCAGGAGCATTCTCCAGTATCGGGCTTACAATAGCGGACAATCTAACCGGGGGAATGGCTTTATATCTTGAAAGCGCCAAAGACAGGATCAAGGGATATCTGATCAGTATGTTTGATATTACAGCAGAAATCAGCACAATAGGGGCTGATTTTGCCGTAGCTGCAGCAGATATTTTTTCAGTGTTCAGAAGTGATACGGCAAAGCAGATTACTGCTGACATTATATCGATTTTTGCAGATGTATTTATGGGGATCACGGAATTATCTGCAAAGCTGTTCAGAGATGTGCTGGATACAATCCTCACCCCGTTTGTAGAGAACAAAGATAAGATAAAAGAAGCGCTGGCAAATACATTGGAGCCGATAAAAACGGTTCTTGATTCTGTTTCGAGTGGCATGACGGAAGCTTTTGAGAACTTAAATAAAATGTATGATGAGCATATTGCCCCGCTGTTTGAATCTATCAAAAATGGGCTGTCTGAAATTTTGGGGAATTTGCTGGATGGATATAATCAGTATATTGCCCCGACACTTCAAAAACTTGCGGATAAGTTTGCGGAGGTATACGAAGGAACAATACTGCCTCTTTTCAATAAGATTATTGGGCTGATAGGTAAGATTGCCGATTTGATTAAGGAAATATGGGATGGAAGCTTAAAGCCTCTGCTTAGTCAGATATCGTCTAATATACTGCCTGTGATTGCTCCGATTCTGGAAACAATAGGAACAGCGTTGCTTAATCTGATTGATACGGCAGCATCCGTTTTGGATGGGATAATAACGGCATTTTCCGGAATTATTGATTTTTTGACAGGTGTATTTTCCGGGGATTGGGAAAAGGCATGGGAAGGTATTAAGGAGATATTAGAAGGTGTCATTGATGCAATAATGAGCCTTGTGGAAGGATTGATAACATTTTTAGGGGATTTTATCAGCGATGGGCTGGAAGTTATTGGCGCAGTAATAGAAAGGACGTTAAACGTTCTTATAGGACGGATTGAATTTGCATGGGCGAAAACGGTCGATATTGTTAAGGGGCTATGGAATACTTTAAAGGGAGATGCGGAAACCATATTTGAAGGAATCGGACAGGCAATAGAAACAGTGTGGGATTCCGTGAAAAATAAGACAGCTGAAATATGGGATAGCATTGTGACAGTAATTAAGAATACCATAGAAAAGATCGTTTCTGGTGTGGAAAACATGGTGAATTCGGTTATATCCGGAATAAACAAAATTATAGAGGCGGTCAATAATGTAATGGATAAGGTGGGAATTTCAATTCCCGTTATTCCTGAGATGAATCTGCTGGGGAAATATGGCTACCCTGCATCCGCTTACGCATCCATCCCATACAAAATGCCTATGCTTGCCACCGGAACGGTAGTGCCTCCCAGAGCAGGCATGTTTGCAGCTATCCTCGGTGACAATAACCGCGAGACAGAAGTGGTTTCCCCGCTGTCCACCATGAAGCAGGCTCTCAAAGAAGCTTTGTCAGAAAGCAACATTTCGGGCGGAAATCAGGTTATAAAAGCTGATCTGGTGCTTGACAGTACAAAATTCGGGCAGTTAGTAGTTAAGTTCGGAAATAGCGAAAAGAACCGTGTAGGCGTTCGCATGGTAACAGAGGGAGTATAATCATATGAGAATCAGAAAAATGAAATTTTGTGATTACGGGATTGATGAAGAGGAAAAAAATGTGCTTATGGAGCTGGCAAAACGGGAAGAGAATGCAGTCTTTATAAGAAATGCTGTAATGGAAAGCAATCCGGGATTGTCAGAAATGCTGTTTATTTCATTGACAACAGGGATTGGGTATGATGCCATGGGACACAGCAGATATATTCCTATAAAAAGAGATGATTTTTACGCATATCGGCGCAGGGCACTGTATATTTTCAAACTATTACTGAAAGATCAGGGGAATAGAATGGGAACGAACTGCTTTGCTGCGATATCGCAATAGGGCAGAAAAATTGGTTTACCCTTGAATGGACCAGAAAGATGTGGTATAGTAAAGATGTAAAAAGGGAAAGCCAGAAGCACACGGCCTACCCGAATAGTTTAGCGACTATATAACATAAGCCGTCACTATTGGCAGTAGTGGCGGCTATTTTCTACCCTTAAAGATTGTGTAACACAGTTCTACAAGGGATACAATGAAGATACCTATCTGGATCAGATCCGAATATGTAACATACATTGGCAAGCCCTCCTTTCTTTCGTCTGGAGGGTTAGCCCCTCCGAAAAATGGGAGGGTAGGCCGCCTTTATGTGCTCTGACTTTCCTTGTGGACAGTATAGCACAAAGGCTGAGGCAATACAATAATTTATTATGTAAGGTCACAGAAGGGCAGGAAAGAGCCTTTCTGTGAGCCAGAGGACCATCACAAAAGTATGAGAACCTTCCTCTGATCAAACCAGAGGACACAGAGACAACTTCATAAAACTTCATTTTGCAAAAGAGCCAGGGAGGCTCATGCTTTCCCGGCCTTTATATTACTATCCGCTGTCTTTTGGCTGTCCGTGTGATATTTTGCCCTCTGCAATGGCCCTGAAACCCGTGCAGAATCAGGCTTTTCCGGCTCTTTTTTCGTGTGATATTTCGTGTGATACTTGCCCGGAAAACAGGGGTTTTTTATTACTTTCTGGCTTCCTGTCCTTACCCCCTCAAACCACGAAAAAACCGCCTAAACACTGGCTTTCCCAGCATTTACGCGGTTTTTAAAAAGTGGAGCTGAGGGGAATCGAACCCCTGTCCGAAAACCAATTCCCTGTTCTTCTACTATCATAGTCTCTTATTTAACATTCCCTCCGCCGCCCGGGAAAAGACACTCTGACGGTTTTAGTAGCTTCATAATACGCCCATATACTCAAAGCTTTGTATACGTCGTTTCCCACATAGTCGATGCCAGGGTCTTAAAGTGTGGGTGCCTTAAGTCTGACAGCTGCCATTAGGCAGCGTATGCTAATTCGTCGTTAGCGTTTATTTTTAATTTTGCCATTTAACCCATCGCATAGGGATAGCTTCACCAGCTGCATGATCCCCGTCGAAACCAGTACAACCCCTGAATATTCAGATTGGATTCTGGTGTGCCAACGAAGCAATTCGCTGTTTATTATCTTAGCAGGTCAAAACCGGACTGTCAAGGTCGTAAACGTAATTTAAGCGTAAATGCAGGTGCAGACACAAGGGGTGAAAAACATTAAGAAATTTGTAAATATAAATATTTTGCTTGTAATGGGGGAATATGGTACACTTATTTCAAGATACTGGCAGATTAAACCTGAATTATTCACGACTTTGCCACGAATGTGGCTGAAAGCCACATAGTTACTGTATTTTAACTGAATATTGCTTTTCACCTATCAAGTGAATGAAAAAAGAGCATCCATTTGTGGTAAAATTAAGGTGTCTAATCAAAATAAATACCAACAAAGGAGCCCTTTATGAGTATTGTAAACACCTTATCACTAGAAAGCAATAGACAAATTAAAATAAATTTTGATGGAGGAGATTTATCCTCCGATGCAGGATTGCTTCTCATCAAAGAATTCGTAAGAAAACTTGGTATTGATAATCTTTTAGGCAAAGTTTTCAAGACCAACGATTCTGCATTATTCAGATATCATACAGATCAGAAAAACCTGCTCCAGATGATATATATGATCATTGCAGGCTACTTTGAAGATGATACTTCCGATGAACTTACAAATGATCCTGTATTCAAGTCTGTACTTGAAAAAGACACCCTTGCATCACAGCCTACGGTATCAAGATTCTTTAACCGTATGGATGAAGATACCTTAAACCAGTTACTTATGATTGGCAGAATACTCCGAAAGAGAGTTTATCGTATTCAGATGCCACAGGCTGTTATTCTGGATCTGGATTCCACTCTTCTTGATGCATACGGCAAACAGGAAGGCAGAGCCTTTAACTTTCATTATCAAAGCAATGGATACCATCCACTTGTCTGTTATGATGGAATGACCGGAGATCTGGTAAAAATCCAGCTTCGTGATGGAACCGAGTATTCCTCTACCGGAGTGGTTGACTTCCTGCAGCCGATACTTGATGAATACCTGAATGATTATCCGGCGATCCGTATTCTGCTTCGTGGTGACAGCGGTTTCGCTACACCTGATCTTTATAAGCAGTGTGAGGAAAACGGCACAAGCTATGTGATCCGGCTGAAGGAGAATGGCATTCTCCGTAAAAAAGCATCCTATCTTGTGAATGAGCTTGATGAGATCACCAAAAATAATAAAGTCGATTATGCAGTAGCCTATGGCGAATTCATGTATAGAGCGAGTTCATGGCCTTATGGAAGGCGTGTGGTATGCAAGGTTGAAAAGCCGGAAAACCAAATGGTTTACATGTACACATTTGTTGTCACAAACATGGATTCCTCACCAGAGTATCTCATCAAATTTTACTGCAAGCGAGGGCTGATGGAAAACTTCATTAAAGAAAGCAAATCCGGTTTTGATTTTGCGTCCGTAAGCAGTCATACCAGAATGGTAAATGCCAATAGACTGCAGGTACATGCTCTTGCGTATAACATATTTAATTGGTTTAGAAGATTGGTGCTATCAGCAAATATGAGAAAGCAACGCATTGATACCGTCCGTTTAAAATTGCTGAAGATTGCTGCAAAAGTAGTTCATTCAGCAGGATATATCACATTCAAACTGTGCAGCAGTTGCCCCTATAAGAATGAATTCTATGAGACACTTTCAAATATCGGCAAGCTGAATGTACAGCTGGAATAGCAACTATTAACGAACATTGACAGCTTAACAACTGCTCTGAACTCTGCCACAGGGATTTTATACCCTTTTGACGGGTTAATTGAGTGATGTTATGGCTGCATGGATCAATTTTCAGATTCATGGTACTGTTATCAATTCAGATACTGTTCCGTGAATAATTCAGGTTAAATGTTAAAAATGCACAAAAATTACATCGTGCGATGGCGAAGGGGGGAAGAAGATGCTGCGGGCGTCCGGAATCTGTAAATCATATGGAAAACGCAGGATTATTGAGCAGGCAGAGTTTTTTGCCGGAAGGGGAAGCTGCGTAGGGGTCGTGGGAGCAAATGGCTGCGGAAAAACGACCCTTTTATCTATTCTGGCCGGAACCAGGAAAGCCGATAGGGGAAGTGTAAAGATTGACGGGGAAGAGGCTCTTGGCCATCCATCGGTATTTGCCCGGAATGTGGCGTATGTTCCGCAGGAAAATCCTCTTATGGAAGAGCTTACGGTAAGAGATAATCTCCTCCTGTGGCACAGGGGAAATAAAAAGCAGATGAATGAGGATCTTAAAACGGGTTCCGCGGCTCTTTTGGGAATCCCTGCTATGCTGGGGATGAGAGCGGGCAAGCTGTCCGGAGGAATGAAAAAACGCCTCAGTATTGCCTGTGCTCTGTCGGGAAATGCGCCTGTCCTTATTATGGATGAGCCTGGAGCAGCGTTGGATCTGGAGTGTAAGGAGTCCATCCGGCAATATTTGAAAGGTTATGTAAATGAAGGTAAAACGGTGATCCTTACTTCCCATGAAATGGAAGAGCTATCGCTTTGTGACCGTCTGTATGTAATGAAGGACAGATGTCTGAAAGAGATTGAAGCAGGATTAAGCTCCAGGGAACTGATCCACTATTTTTAATGGCAGCAAACAGATAAAAGGATTGGCGAAGAACAAAAAGGCGCACGTTGGCGTGTGCTGTTAATAATGGAGGAAACGTGTATGGAAATGACAAAAAAGATGAAAATGGCAGCAGTAGGAGCGGCAGCAGTGGCAGTGGTTGGCGGAGGGGTATTTGCTTATACCCGGCTGGCCGGCGGCGATCCAAAGGAAACGGTGATCCAGGCCTTTGAAAATGTTTATACAGAGGGACAGACCGACCCTATGGAGGAACTGTTTGGCCTGTCGGAGTTTGCGAAGGCAGGGGTTTCTGCCAGCCAGAATTCGGGGCTGATGTTAAAGCTGGACAGCTGCTCTGAGCCTGCGGTAAATACCTATGCAGGGAGCGGACTGCGGATCGATGCGAAAAACGATGTGGAAAACAATAAAGTCAGTGCCAATATGGGAATCATTTACAATGGAATGGATCTGGTAAATCTGGATCTTTATTATGGGGATGATACAGTTATGGCTGCTGTGCCGGAACTGAGTCCAAAAGTTTTTACTCTGGATTTTGGAGAAGGACTGGAAGAACGGCTGAAAAATTCTCCTATGCTCGGATCGGCTCTTGAGCAGAGTGGAGTAGATGCGTCGGTGATGGCAGAGTATATGGAGCTGTTGGCAGAGCAGGCCAGACAGACGCAGGAGGGGCAGGCGGCTTCCTTTGATCTGAAGGCTCTTATGAAACGCTACCGGGAAGGCTGCAAGGCGGAAGATGACTTTAAGGCAGCACTCACTGTGGAAAAGGGAGAGAAGGCTTCTTTTACCATAGACGGAAAGGAGCAGGCCTGCAGGGGATATGAGGTTACAGTCAGCAAGGAAGCGATGATCAACTTTCTGAGAACCTCCTCTGATTTCTTTCTTCAAGATGAGGTTTTAAAGAAGGATTTCTTAAAGCGTCTGGAACTGAGCGTGAAATTAAGCCAGCTGGCAGGTGCGCAGATGGAAGGACAGGATTTCCCTACCGCTCAGGAGATGCAGGAGCAGACCTATGAGGAGGCCAGAACGGAAATTGACGGGATGATCGCATTTTTAGACAGCTCGTTAAATGATGTGAGCATGACGGTTTACGTGGATAAAGAAGGATGTCTGGCATCTGTAAAGGGAACGACTTCCTTTAACAGTACTGGGTCGGAAGCTGAACCGGTTCAGCTGCAGTTTGGCTGTGAATTAAAGGGAGGCGCTTATCCGACTCAGAATATGAGCGCTCAGGCAGTGCTGGAAAATGGGGCTGCATCTGTACAGATTGAGGCAGTGAAAGAGGGCGCCTATGATGGGAAAGAACTCACATCCGGTTTCGAGCTTTCCATAGAAAATCAGGGAGAGATAGCTGAAAAATGGGATATCACCCTTGACAGCTCCTATAACAGCGAGGGAGGCGGTTTTGATGTCCAGGCAGCAGCGGCCCAGGATGGAATGGAACTTTTAGGTTTTTCAGCTCAGGGTGTTGTGGATGAACTGGAAAAGGGAAAGAATATTCATTTGACTCTTGATTCTTTGGATGTTTCTGCAATGGGAGACACGGGAAATGCTGTTTTAAGCGGCGAATATTATATAAGACCGCTGACGGAGGAGGTTGTTCCTTTAGAGGGTGACACCATGGATGTATTGGCAGCAGGAGAGGAAGAGTGGAACAGCGTGCTTATGGAGGTGCTGTTCAGCTTTATAAGTCTCAGCGGCCAGATGGATACAGGAAATTAAAGGACAGGATAATATGCATGGATATCTGTGCTATGCAGGAATGGAATTAAAGCGGGCATTAAAACGGCTTCCTCATATTCTGGCAGGAGCGGCGGTGCTTGTGGTACTCATGGGTGCAGCCGCCCTTTTGGCAGGCAAACTGCTCTACGGCGGACAGGCTGTGGAACGGATTCCGGTGGGAGTTGTTCTGCCTGAGGAAGATGCGCTGGCAGGGCAGGCCATGCGGATGGTCAGCTCTCTGGAAAGTGTAAAAAGCCTCTGCGATTTTACCTATATTGAGGAAGAAGCGACCGGTGAAAAGCTGAAAAAGGGCGAGCTGTTTGCAGTTCTTAAAATGCCGGATGGGTTTATACAGGATATTATGAGTGGTGTAAACACCCCGGTAATCGTCATCCTGCCGGAAAATGCAGGAGCAGAAAGCCGCATTTTTAAGGAGCTGACGGATGCGGGAGCAGAAATACTGGGTTCTGCGCAGGCCGGAATCTACAGTGGTGATGAACTTTTATCCGAGTACGGTTTTACAGATAAAATGGCGGTATTTGAGCGGGATATGAATCAGATTTATTTAACTTATAGTCTTCCAAGAATGGATTATTTCAGAAAAGTAATGGTAAATGCGGCAAAGGATGTATCTGTTCCAGTATTTTATGGAATAAGTGCGTTTGTTCTGGTGCTGCTTTTGTCCGTGATTTCGGTATCTGACCTTTTAAAGAGAGAGCCTGCTGTTATGAGGCAGAAGCTGTCTCTGATGGGGATCGGACCTTTTACGACGGCGGGAAGCCGTATTTTGGGAGTATCGGTGCTTTTGAGCGTGATTTCCGTTCTGGCTGCTGCGGCAGCTGCTTGGACAGGAATGATTTCCATTGGATTAAATACGATTCTTACAGGATTTCTTGTTTGTCTGGGGGCGGCATCCTTTAGTGTGTGTCTTTTTCAGATCGCAGGAAGTAGGATCGGCGGCATTTTTCTGCAGTTTTTTCTGGTGACGGCATTTCATTTTCTTTCGGGAGGCTTTCTGCCGGAAGTGTTTTTGCCGGAAAGCATACAAAGAGCTGCTCCATTTCTTCCTACCCATATCCTGATGGAAGGTGTGAAGATGGCAGTGACAGGAAATGAGAGCCTGGTTACAGCAGTGGAACTTGCAGCTCTTGGGGTGGGCGGCTGGCTGATTGCAGCTGCAGCGGAGGTGAAAGAAGCATGAAAAGAGCAGTTATCTGGTTTCTTCTTTCCTGCAAACGCTGCCTGAGAAAGGGGATTTTTTCTCTTCTTTTGCTTCTTATGCCGTTGGCGGCCTTTGTGGCCGGAAGGCTTTCAGATAAAGAAGAGGGGGAGATTCCAGTTGCTGTCAGCGTTTCAGGAGAGGAGGATGTATCTGAACGATCGCTGGCCTGGAGACTTGCAGAACGCCTGGCAGACAGGAAGGATGGGATGTTTGATTTTTATATCTGTTCGGATGAAGCCCAGGTACGGGATGAGGTGGCGTCCAGAAGAGCTGAGTGCGGATATGTGATTGATTCAGGGCTGGAAGAGAAGCTGGATCAAAAGCAGTGGAGACGGGTAATTCGTTTGTATATGGCTCCTTCTACGGTAGCCGGCTCTATTTCTACAGAAACGGTATTTTCAGAGCTGGCAGCTCTTTATAACAGAAATCTGCTTATGGATTATGTGGAAGAAGGGGAGGCTTTTGCAGGGATGGGGCCTGTTAACAGCAGCTCCAGAGCGAAAGCAGCAGAAGAAGCGGGAGAAAGGTATGACCGTTGGAATCAGGAAGAGGGCCTGTTTCATTTCCAATATATATATGAAACGAACGGAGGGGGAGGATCAGAGGACGGGGTGGAGACACAGAGTCCCAAATCTGATGCAGCAGGCAGTATTTTTCCGGTTCGCGGTCTGGGGGCCGTCATGGTTTTTATTCTGTCTCTTTACGGCGGCGTGATGGCAGGAGAAGACGAGAGAAGGGGATTGTTTATGCCTTTGGGGATCGGACTGCGTCTGCCCTGTCGTCTGGCAGCTGCAGCAGCGCCCGGAGCCTTGGCCTGTTTATCTGTTTTTTGTGCGCTTTTTCTGGGCGGCATGGCAGAGGGAGGAAGCTTTGGGGCTGTGGGAAGAGAGCTGGGGCTTTTGCTTTTATATGGATGTGGCTGTACGGTATTTGCCTTTGGGCTAAAGCTGATTGTGCGTTCACCGGAGCTTCTCTGCTGTATGATTCCGTTTTTTATCATAGGAAGTCTTTTATTTTGTCCGGTGTTTGTAGATCCAGGGAGATGGATTCCGGGGATGGAGCAGCTTGGAAGACTCTTTTTGCCGTACTATTATCTCAGGTGTTTTTAGGGAGAAAATACCCTTTGAAATTATTTTTGAAAAAAATTGAAAAAATTGAAAAAAAGGTATTGCCAAATCGAAAAGTCTGTGCTATATTATAACACGTGCTGCGGGAGTGCTGGAATTGGCAGACAGGCAAGACTAAGGATCTTGTGGGTGTATGCTCGTGTGGGTTCAAGTCCCATCTCCCGCATATGCAGAAGTGGCGGAATTGGCAGACGCGCACGGTTCAGGTCCGTGTGGTAGTAATACCTTGAGGGTTCGACTCCCTTCTTCTGCACTGGATGATGATCCGAAACTTAAGGAAACTTGAGTTTCGGATTTTTTTGTTGGAAAAATCTTGACATTATACCAGGTATAAGCCTTATGCTTACTGTGTAAATAAAGAATATTTCCCTAAGCCATAGGGGTAAGGAGGAGTGTATATGTCACGAACCATCAAAGAAGCAGAGGAACTGACAAAGGTGACCAGTCAGAATATCCGGTATTATGAAAAGCAGGGGCTGCTGGCTCCCAAAAGAGATAAAGAAAATTCATATCGTTTGTATTCAGAGGAGGAGATCAGCCGCTTAAAGCTTATACGTTTGTTTCGCAAGCTGGGGATGCCCATAGGAGAAATCCGCCGGATGTTTGAAGGGGACATTTCTCTGGAAGAAGCCATTGGGGATCAGATCAGCCGCCTGCAGTCCCAGAAGGAGGAATTGACGGCAGCCCTGGAATTTTGCGGAAGGATAAAGGAAAATCAGCTTGCAGATGTAGACCCCGATCTTTATCTGGAAGAAATGGAACAGGAGGAAAAGCGGGGATCAGTATTTATGGATTTCGTCAATGATTATGCTAGAGTTGTAAGATCAGAAGCAATCCGGGAGTTTTCCTTTATGCCTGATGACCGGTGTGATGAGCCAGATACCTTTGAGAGAGAGCTGTTAAAGTACGGAAAAGAGAATGGAAAAACGATCATTATAACAAAGAAAAGCAGGTCGCCGCATTTTATGATGGATGGAAAGGAGTACAGAGCGTACAGAACTTCTTCAAGATTTGGGATCGTGGTGCACTGTGAATTGGTTCATCCGGAGGACTATGTGCCCGAAGGAATGAGTAGAAGGAAATACCGCCTGCTTCGCGTGATTTCTATTGCAGCCCTTCCGCTCATTCTGTTTGCTGCTTCTAATCTGTGGATTTTCAAACAGATGGATTTTGGCTCTCCGCTCACCTGGATGGCACTGTTTGTTCTGGCAGTGGTGTTATTGGCAGATCTGTGCTTTTTGTACTACAGCTGCGGAAAAAATTTCAGAGGATAATTTAATACAATTTTAGTACGAATGCCTCACACCTGAGTGCTATCTTAATTCCTTTGGTGCTATGATACGGACAATGTTAAAACATGAGGAGGAATTGACAATGAAAAAGATAGTAAAAAAGTGTGAGGCATTTTTGTGTATGGCAGCAGTGATAATTGGAGTAACAGCGCTTCGGTTTCAGCTTTTCGCACCGGAGGTATTGGAACAGCTCACAATGTAGCTTTGAGTGTGAATGATGATGCTGAGGACGCTGCTAAAGGGATACCGGCCGGGCAGGAATGCGTACAGTAACCTCAGTACCCTGACCGGGAGTACTGGTAAAGGAAAGACCGTAGGCATCTCCGTAAAGGCTTTTTAAACGCAGATTGGTGTTGGACACGCCGATGTGCCTGAGAGAAGTTAAGCCATTATCTGCTGAGAGGCTGTCTAAAAGCGTATCCAGCTTTTCTGGCGCAATCCCGGCCCCGTCATCGCTGATCACAAGGACTGCATCTTCTCCCTCGCGCCAGCCGGTAAGAAGAATACAGCCCTTTTTTTCTTCCTTCATTAAGATGCCGTGCAGAAGGGCGTTTTCCACAATTGGCTGGAAGGTCAGTTTGGGGATCGTCAGGCTGCCAAGCTCTGGAGGAACATCTGCTATAAAATCGGCACAATGATTGTAACGCATATTTTGAAGCTGCATATAAAGCGTTACATGGGTAATTTCATCATCAATAGTACCGAAAAGCTCTTTTTGTCCAAGCGTCAGACGGTAAAAGCGGGTGAGAGCCTGAACTGCCTGGCTTACCTGGCTGATCTGGCCAGATTTTGCCAGCCAGTTGATCATATCCAGAGTATTATAGAGAAAATGAGGATTGATCTGG
This sequence comes from Clostridium sp. AT4, assembly GCF_001517625.2. GTDB lineage: Bacteria > Bacillota > Clostridia > Lachnospirales > Lachnospiraceae > Enterocloster. The sequence continues at coordinate 569,575 of NZ_LN999828.1, forward strand.
GCCTGCAAGGCGCGAAATTCAGCCTTTTGCAGTTCTTTGGCAGCAAGCTCCTTCTGGTTTAGCAGTTCATTGATCTCTGCAGTCATAAAATTGTAGGCACCGGAAAGAATGCCGATTTCGTCATTCCCGGCATTTTTCAGAAGAAGAGGTCTGGGACGTCCAGAGCGGATGGTTTCCATCTGCAGGGCAACATGAATAATGCGGTCTGCAAAGGACTTTGAAAGGCGGTAAGCCAGAAACAGGGCCAACAGGGAGATAACGCCATAGAATGCAATAAATTGGAGGATCATAGAGACGCCTGCTGCCTTTAGGCTTTGCCTGGGGATGACAGACATAAGATACCAGTCGGATCCATTGATGGAAAATGATGCCGCATATACAGGAGAACCGTCCAGATCAGCCGGAATGAATTGTTCTTTTTGTTTTAACTGTTCAAATAATGAGTGGGGGATTTTTGAAATGGAACTGGAGAGCCGCTCGTCTTTCATATCAATCGGTTCACCGGAGGCGTTCATAAAAAAATTGATTTCTCCCTGGATCAAATGCGTGTGTGTGATCAGCTGCTGCATGGAACTGCGGGAAAAATAAACAGCCACATAGGCAGCCGCTTCTTTTTCTGCCCTTTCATCTTCGGAAAGATAATTAAGCCGAACCAGATAGGCCAGATTCCCGCAGTATTTTTTTTCATTTTCCGACAGATCCGGAGCTGCACACAACAGTCTGTCCTCCGGAGAGGACTCAAAACGGTCGAGCCATCCGCTGTCTATTGCAGAGAGAGGGATAAAAAGGCGCTGGCGGCCGTTATTTAAAATGTCAAGCTGCGGATAGGAGCTGTCATCGTAATAAATCCGTATGGTGCGGATTAAAGAGGGTTCCGCAGCCATATCTGCCAGCTGATACAGATTGTTCAGATGCGTGCGTGACAGGGCGGCTCCGGGCGCCTGTTTTTTTGTGATGGAAAAGAGCCGCTGGATCGGAAGGGAATAGGTGAGTGTATCAGAGGCATGAGCTACATGGATCATAAGATTTTCTGCCGCAAGAGCGGACTGGGAATGAAAGACCTCTTCGGAGCGCAGCGTGTCATTTAACACAATGCGGAAAATCCGGGTAAATAAAAAGAAGGTCACAGTCAGCGTGGGAAGCATAAAGAGGATGGCGAAGGACAATGCCAGTTTCTTTTTCAGCTTCATATCATAAATGTAATAATGAAAAAACTGTTTTATGGGACGTTTCATCAGAGTATTTTCTCCCTGTATTCCGATGGTGAAAGGCCTACGATCTTGCGGAAGGCCTTGCTGTAGTAATTGCCGTCGCTGTAGCCGACTTTTGCGGAGATGTCCGTGATCCGGTATCTGGGATCGCTCAAAAACTGCTTGGACATTTTAATCCGGTAATCGGTCAGATACTGGTTGATCGTCTGGCCGGTTTCATTTTTAAAAAGAGTGCAGATATAGCTGGAGGAGCGGTTTGCATACTGGCTGATATCCAGCACAGACAGGGTAGGAACCGCAAAATTCTGGCGTATATATTCCTTGATCTGAAAGACGACCGGATGCTCGGACTGATTAAAGATCAGGGATTGAAAATAGTGCCTGATCCTGTGGCAGAGAAAATTATGGAGCTCTCCTAAGGTGGCGCAGCTTATTACATCCTCCCAGATGGATTCTGATTCGATACCTTCTCTTTTCCACAGAGAAATGTGATTAGCCAGACTGATCTCATCCAGCTTGTTCAGATATCTGAAATATCGGTCTCTTACCTGAGCTTCCGGAAGAGGAGGGCTGTTTTTTAGAGCATTATAAAAGTTTCCGGCGGCTTTTAGTGCTTCCAGCTCTCTTTGGGCTGCAAGGGCTGCTGTAAAGTCTGCAAAGGGATCTTTGGCAGGCTGCAGAGAGCCGGCAGGAGGTGTTTGTGTTAAGATGGAATTGTAATCATGATAAAAGCTTTCGCTTAATAGGCTCATGGCGCTTTTATACGAAAATGCAGCCTGATCCATGCCCTGTACAGAGGGGCCTGATGCAATAAAAAAACGGCAGTAGGGTGTGATCCGCTCTTTGAGAAAGCTGGTAAAAGCGCGGACTGTTTCTGGTTCCTGGCGGTTGGAACTGCACAGAAAGCTTACGATATAGCGGTCTGCCTTGGGCATCAGAATCCGCACGATCCCCAGTTTTTTCAAATAGGAAGAAAAAAGCTGATTTTCCTGGATCAGATCTTCTGAGGGAAGCTCGGAAAGGGGGGTGAGACAGCTTGTGATCACACAGGTAAACCAGAAATCCGTCTCGACTTTCGGAGAAACGCGGGCTGCCAGTTCCAGGGCATCCTCTAGTTTGTCAGAATCGGTCAGGGCTAAGGCAAGGTGACCGCGCAGATCCTTTTCTTCCAGCATAGCGCCGGCTTTTGCGGCTCTCAGGGTACGGAAACGGTCGGCTGCTTCCTTTATAGCATCTTCAAGTTCTTTTTTTTCTGCCGGTTTGTCAATGTAGTTTACAGCTTTCAGTTTAATTGCCGCTTTCAGATATTCGCGGTCTGAGTAGGCACTCATGAAGATGACGGCTGTATCCGGAGCCTCTTCCAGGTACAGAGAAGCCATCTCAACCCCAGTCATGCGGGGCATCCGCACATCGGTAAGCAGGATATCCGGGCGGTGCTTTCTAGCCTCTGTAAGGGCGTTGACCCCGTCGTCTGCCAGGATTACCTCTGTAATGCCGTATTGTTTCAGATCCAGCAGGCTGCATATACCTTCACGGGTAAGTTTTTCATCATCAGCAATCAGTAATTTCATAGGATATAGGTTCTCCATTTTTTGATTCAACAATCGCTCTGCCTTTATTTTATTTGAAAGCCTTCACTTATGCAATGGAAATCAAAAAAAATTACAGCGAATGAAAGGATTTTACCATGGTTTTTTTCAACTTCAGCTGTTATCATATGAAACATAAGATGTTATCATGCATTGCCGGATATTGCTTACCGTAAGCGTCATCCCCGTGTATCCGGCAATGAATTTTATAAATGTCTGCTCTTTGTGATGAGAGTATTGCGCAGATGATGGAGGTAATGAATATGAAGCGCGTTGCAGTTAAATTCAATCAGCCGGATCAGATCATTGATTTTGTGCGAATTATGAATCGGTATGAATATGATGCAGATGTAAAATGTGGAAGCAGGATCGTAGATGCAAAGTCAATCGTAGGTGTGCTGGCTCTGGCCAAATCCAGGACAGTGGAGGTGATTGTTCACACAGATGAATCCTGTGAAGATTTGATGGAAGAAATTTCCAGATATGCGGCATAATAGGAGGCTTGCGCCCGTTCTGTTTAAATATAAGCAGAATGGGCGTATTTTGTTTGAGTGCGTGTTATGCTTCTTAAAAAAAACTTGCATATCTTTCAAAAACGTGTATAGTTATGTATGAAAAAATAAATAAGCAGAGTAGGCTTATGCGCGTTAAGTGCCGGCTGGACAGGGAGTTGCCAGCCAGACGAAAGTAAGGAGCGGCTTTGTGCCGATCCTTCTGCGGTGCATGGGCCGCATCCCGCTGCATCAGAGAAGATCATAAGGGTTTGATTATCTCCGATTGTAGTTTGAGAGGTCTGCAAAGGAGGTAATTTTTTTATGACAAGATTAGCAACTTTGTTTACCTGTTCCTTCCGCCGGTTAAAAGAGGTAAGGACCGTTACCGTTTGTGCCATGCTCGGGGCTATCGCTATCGTGCTGGGGTCATTAAGCATTGATCTGGGACCGTCTGTCCGTATTGGCTTTTCAGGTATTCCAAATGAACTGGTCCACTATCTGTTTGGTCCTGCGGCAGGAAGCCTATTTGCGGGGGCGCTTGATATTTTAAAATATATGATCAAGCCTGTGGGCGGATTTTTTCCCGGTTTTACCCTTGTGGCGATGCTGGCAGGTGTGATCTACGGTTCTTTCTATTACAGAAAGCCCTTAAGTCTGGGGCGAGTATTTGCCGCTCACCTTGTTGTGAGCCTGGTTTGTAATGTACTGCTTAATACGCTGTGCCTGTCTCTGCTTTACGGAAAGGCATTTATGGTGCTTTTGCCGCCAAGAGTGATTAAAAATCTTATCATGTGGCCCATTGATTCCCTGATCTTCTTTCATATTGCAAAGCTCCTGGAAGCAGCAGGAATATTCAGGTTCCTGGGCGGAAGGGATCAGAACCGTTTATAAAAGGAGGAGTTGCCATGAAATTAAATACCGGTATGCGCTGCCATGACCTGTGTGAAAAAATGGAGATGGAAAAGGTGTTCCAGCTGGCAAAGGAAAATGGAGTGCACCAGATCCAGCTTGCTTTTGCTAAATCCATCAGCAATTATGACTTTACCACCGGTCATTACAACCCTGGATTTGCCCGCTACATTAAAGAACAGCTGGATAAAAACGAGATCCATGTGGCTGTTCTCGGCTGCTATATTAACCCTACTAACCCTGTAGAAGAGCTGCGCAAAAAAGAGGTAGCCCGGTTTATTGAACATTTAAAATATGCCCGCATCATCGGAGCAGATATGGTAGGAACAGAAACCGGCCGTCTGTCCTCGGATTTTCGTGTGACTCCTGAAACGTATTCAGAGGACGGTTATCAGCTTCTGTTAAAGAGCATGAGAGAGATTGTCTCTGCTGCTGAGAAGTTGGGAGTGATCGTAGGAGTAGAGGGCGTGTTCGACCATACCCTTTACAGTCCGGCGCGGATGAAGCGATTTTTGGATGACATTGATTCCCCGAACGTAGAGGTAATTTTAGACAGTGTGAACCTGATCCATCCGGATGAGGTGGCACCTGAGGCTCAGGAAAGAGTCGTTCGCCAGGCTTTTGAGTATTACGGCGACCGGATCAGCGCCCTTCATGTGAAGGACTTTGTGTTTGATGGCCAGAATCAGCTGTTTAGGCACGTTGGCGAGGGCCTGTTCTGCTATGAGCCTCTGATGAAGCTCATTAAGGAGAAAAAAACTCATATCCCGGTGCTGCTTGAAAACTCCAGCAGAGAACGTTTCCACAGCGATGTGGCCTTCCTGCAGGAGATTTATGACCGGGCATAATAAAAAGAATAGAAACAGACGGATGATCCCGGACAATTCTGCGCGCTGGAAAGGGCAGAGTTGGCCGGGATTTTTCACTTCTTTTTGTGAAACAACACCAGCATCCCTCCATACACCAGGCTGATAAAGCCGATCTGCACGGCAGCATTCAGAAAAACAGGAAGGGAGGACAGAGCGGGAATAAAAGCGCATAAGGCGAAATTGATTCCAAACGCGATCAAAAGAATCAGCACCGGTTTTACAACCATGGAAAAAACGTCCCAGCCAATAGGGGCGATGCGGTTAAGGCTTAAGCAGCACATAAGAGCCAGAGCCAGTTCGCTTGCCAGAAGCCCCCATAGATATCCCCGGATTCCAAAGGCGGGAATGGCAAAGAGGACAAAGAGCAGTCGAAGAATCATGGCGGCTACATTCTGGAAAAAAGTGGATGAGGTTTTTCCGAGGCCGTTCTGTATGCTTCCCAGCGTGGTTGCAAGGTACATAAAGGGGCAGAGCCAGCAGAGGGTGGTGATAAAGGCTCCGGCCTGCTGGTTGTGAAACAGGCTGGTTCCCAGCGTATTGCCAAAGCGGGTAAAAATGCCGATGCACAGGATTCCCATATAGCAGCTGCAGCGGATGGAAAGCGCCAGCATGGAAGAGATGCGCTCCTTATTTCCGCGCGACTGGGCTTCTGCCGCTGAGGGGAGCAGCAAAACTGCCATGGAATTTGTGATGGCAGAGGGAAAGAAGATAAAGGGCATGGCCATGCTAGTCAGGACGCCGTAAAGGGACAGGGCCTGGGGATCTGAAAGGCCAAATGCGGTTAAACGGTCCGGGATCCAGATGGCCTCCGCACTTCCAAGGATATTTAATACAAGACGGTTTCCCATCAGGGGCAGAGCCAGGATTAAAAGAGAGGACAGTACCTGAAAAAAGGAGTGTTCCGTCCCAAAGGAGTGTTCCGTCTCGGGGGAAGACGGATAAGGATCCTGTGACAAAGGGGGAAGATTCTGGAATCCTGGAGCAGGACGTTTTTCAGACCGGGGCGGAAATGCTCCCAGACACATAAGGGTAAAGAGAGCAGAGGCCATTTCACCAGCCAGATGGCCGTAAAAAGCCAGATCTACCGTAACAGGCCGGCCTTTTTCTGTCCAAACACAGACGATCAGCCACACAGTCACCATGCGTATTCCCTGTTCAGCCACCTGGGAAAGAGCAGGAACCCTTGTTTTCTGCATTCCATAATAGTATCCGTTAATACAGGCGTGAAGGGCGCAGAAAGGAACGGACAGAGCGATAACAGGAAGAAATGGAGCACATCGGGGCTCTAAAAGCACATACCGGGCCAGGGGAGTGCGGAAGGAAGTGATGAGCCAGGCTAAGAGGACAGAAAGGCTTAGAGATACGGACAGGGCAGCCATAAGAGCCTTTTTGCCCTGAGATTGACGGGCAGCCACATATTGGCTTAGTGCGGTCTGGAGGGAACCGGCGCAGAGTGCAAAGCAGATGCCAAAAAGCGGGTGTACCATCTGATAAAGTCCCAGACCTTCCGCCCCAATGGTCCGGGAGAGATAGATCCGGTAGAAGAATCCCAGAATCCGGCAGATCAGGCCGGTAAAGGTCAGAAGAAGGGTGCCGGTAAGAAAGGCTTTTTTGCGGGGAGTCAGCTGGAACATGGTCGGGGCCTCCGAAACCGGAAAATTATTATTACTATATGAAAAGAATAAGAATATCAGAACCGAATTATTTTATAGTATTCCTATTGAAATTGTAGGAATACTATGGTATAGTAAGGACAGAATGAAAGAAACAGAAAGGCGGAGCGTTTTAATATGGAAAAAATGATATATCTTGATAATGCGGCAACCACAAAGACCCGTCCTGAGGTAGTAGAGGCCATGCTTCCCTATTTTACAGAATTCTATGGAAATCCTTCCTCTGTATATACATTTTCAGCAAAAAGCAAAGAGGCTGTAACAAAAGCCAGAGAGATCATAGCAGACTCCCTGGGAGTAAAGAGCAATGAAATCTATTTCACAGCAGGAGGAAGCGAAGCGGATAACTGGGCCCTGGTGGCTGCGGCAGAGGCTTATGAAGCCAAGGGGAAGCACATTATCACAAGTAAAATTGAACATCATGCCATCCTTCATACCTGTGAATATCTGGAAAAAAGAGGGTATGAGGTCACTTATCTGGATGTGGATGAAAATGGCGTAGTAAAGCTGGATGAGCTGAAAAAGGCCATCCGCCCGGATACCATTCTTATTTCTATCATGTTTGCAAACAATGAGATCGGAACCATTGAGCCGATTAAGGAGATCGGAGCCATTGCAAAGGAGCACGGTATCCTGTTTCATACCGATGCGGTACAGGCATACGGCCATGTGCCCATTTCAGCGGACGAGTACAACATCGACATGCTCAGCGCCAGCGGCCACAAGATAAACGGCCCCAAGGGAATCGGCTTTCTGTATATCCGAAAGGGCGTAAAGATCCGTTCCTTTATCCACGGCGGAGCCCAGGAGCGCAGACGCAGGGCGGGAACGGAAAATGTTCCAGGCATTGTGGGCTTTGGAAAAGCGGTTCAGCTTGCCATGGATGAGATGGAAGAGCGGACCAAAAAGGAAGTTGAGATGCGGGAGTATCTTATGGAAAAGGTACTGCGGGAGGTTCCCTTTACCCGGATCAACGGTTCCCGTACCAGCCGTCTGCCGAATAATATCAATTTTGCCTTCCAGTTTATTGAGGGTGAGTCCCTTTTGATCAAGCTGGATATGGCCGGAATCTGCGGTTCCAGCGGATCGGCCTGTACCTCAGGCTCCTTAGATCCTTCCCATGTGCTTCTTGCCATTGGTCTTCCCCATGAGATTGCCCACGGCTCTCTGCGTCTGACCTTAAGTGAGGAAAATACCATGGAGGAAATGGATATAACAGCAGATAAGATTAAGGAAATCGTAGCATATTTAAGAGAGCTTTCCCCTCTGTATGAGGATTATATGAGAAAACACAGCCGTTAAAGGGCGAAAATGACGAACAAGGAGAAGAGACGATGTATACAGAAAAAGTAATGGATCATTTTGAACATCCCAGAAACGTAGGAGAGCTTGAGAATCCAAGCGGCGTAGGAACGGTGGGAAATCCCAAGTGCGGCGACATCATGCGTATTTATCTGGATATTGACGAAAACCAGATCATCCGGGATGTAAAGTTTAAAACCTTTGGCTGCGGAGCTGCCGTAGCAACCAGCAGCATGGCAACAGAGCTTGTAAAGGGAAAAACGGTGCAGGAAGCCATGCAGGTTACAAATAAAGCTGTGATGGAAGCACTTGACGGACTGCCTCCTGTTAAGGTACACTGTTCATTGTTAGCAGAGGAGGCCATTCACGCCGCCCTCTGGGATTATGCACAGAAAAACGGTATTACCATTGAGGGTCTGGAAAAGCCCAAGGATAATATCGAAGAAGAGGAAGAAGAGGAAGACTATTGAGCAAAAAAGTTGTAGTAGGCATGTCCGGAGGAGTCGATTCCTCCGTGGCAGCCTGGCTGTTAAAGGAGCAGGGTTATGATGTGATCGGAGTAACCATGCAGATATGGCAGGATGAGGATACCGAGGTCCAGGAGGCAGAGGGAGGCTGCTGCGGTTTGAGCGCAGTAGATGACGCCCGCAGAGTCGCCATGGAACTGGGTATCCCTTATTATGTTATGAATTTTAAAGAGGAATTTAAGTGCAGGGTAATGGATTATTTTGCCCAGGAGTATCTGGCGGGCCGTACCCCCAATCCATGTATCGCCTGCAACCGCTATGTGAAATGGGAGTCCCTGCTGCAGAGAAGCCTTGCGATCGGGGCAGACTGCATTGCAACAGGCCATTATGCAAGGATTGCAAAGCTGGAAAACGGCCGTTTTGCCCTTGAAACCTCTGTGACGGCGGCAAAGGATCAGACCTATGCCCTTTATAATCTGACCCAGGATCAGCTGTCAAGGACATTGATGCCGGTAGGAGATTACACAAAGGATGAGATCCGCCAGATGGCCCAGAAGCTGGGCCTTCCGGTGGCATCCAAGCCGGACAGCCAGGAAATCTGTTTTATTCCGGATCACGACCATGCCTCCTTTATTGAGAATTATACAGGCAAAGAATCAAAGCCCGGAAATTTTGTAGATCTTAAGGGAAATGTGATCGGCCGCCATAAGGGCATTACCCATTATACGGTCGGCCAGAGAAAGGGCTTAAATCTGGCTATGGGCCATCCGGTCTTTGTCACGGCCCTGCGTCCGGAGACAAACGAGGTGGTGATCGGGGACAGTCAGGATGTATTTACCAGTACCGTGCGCTGCAATAGGCTCAACTGGATGGCTGTGGACGGGCTTCACGGCAGAGAGACGAGAGTGAAGGCCAAAATCCGCTACAATCACGGCGGAGCTATGTGCACTATCCGCGAAATAGAAAATGGAGAGGTAGAATGCAGGTTCGATGAGCCTGTACGGGCTGCGGCTCCGGGACAGGCTGTGGTATTTTATGAAAATGGCTATGTAGTGGGAGGAGGAACTATCCTATGAGGCAGAGGGGCGGAGCAGAACGCGCAAAAACAGTCCGAATGTTTTTCTGGAAGAGAGGTGTTTTAGCCGCTGCAATGGCCGCGCTTATTTTATCAGGCTGTTCAGAGTATGAGTCCAGTGAAGAACTGCGGGCACAGGCCAGTACAGAGGCGCAGGCTGATGGAGAAGTACACGCTGCTGCAGAAGTTTGGACATCCAAACAGACGGAGACCGGAGCGGATATTTCCGGCCGCTCCCAGTCCAGAACACGGGCTGCAGTGCCGGAATTTGAAACGGTTTCCGATCGGGTTTATGTAAATACAGAGGGCGGCGCCATAGCTGAAAATGGCAGGCAGGTTTTATTGGATCCGAACTGGGATTATGCAGAGTTTGCAAAGATTACCTCCGGAACGGCGGTTCTCTATCAGAGCCAGACGGCAGAGAGAAAGAACCTTACCATCTGCGTCAATGCAGGTCATGGTACCAAAGGAGGCGCTTCTGTAAAGACTCAGTGTCATCCAGACGGCAGCCCCAAGGTCACAGGAGGCACTACGGGAGCGGGAGCTGTGACAGCCGCGGCGGTATCCGGCGGCATGACCTTTGACGACGGTACGCCTGAGAGCAGCGTTACCCTTTCCATGGCGCTCATTTTAAAGGATAGGCTGCTGGCAAAGGGCTATGATGTGCTGATGATCCGTGAAACAGAGGATGTCCAGCTGGATAATATCGCCAGAACACTTATCGCCAATAATGCCAGCGACTGCCACATTGCGCTTCACTGGGATTCCACCTCCAGCAATAAAGGAGCCTTTTACATGAGTGTTCCAAACAATGCCGCTTACCGGAATATGGAGCCGGTAAAATCAAACTGGCAGAAGCACAACGCGCTGGGAGAAAGCCTGGTTGCGGGGTTAAAGGAAAAGGGGGTTAAGATCTTTTCCGGCGGCTCCATGGAGATGGATCTGACCCAGACCTCCTATTCTACCGTTCCGTCTGTGGACATTGAATTGGGAGATAAGGCCTCTGACCATTCCCAGGCCGCGTTAAAACAGCTGGCGGATGGCCTGGCAGCCGGTATAGACCAGTATTTTGCCGGATAGGGAACAGATGAAAAAATATCAGAATTCTTAAGAGAAAAGATGAAATCGTAAGAAATATATTTGCGTTTTACATGGACAGCAGAGCTGTTTTGGAGTACAATAGCAGTATCATCAGTGACAATTTAAGAGGAATTTCTTTACCGAGGAGGTTACGCTATGAGAAAAATGAAACGTTTCTTTGCTGTCCTGCTATCAGCCGCGCTGCTTTGCCCTATGACCGCCTACGCAGATAATTCTGAGGATGCAAAAGCTCTTTATCACCAGGTATCCGAAACTCAGAAATCCATTACAGACATGAACGCCTTTGCTGATTTTAAGATTTCCATCGGAGGCAGTATCCTGGAGGATACAGGCGTAGATGCCATGAATCTGCGTATGGAAATGAATATGAAGATGAACCATATGACAGAGCCTCAGCAGATGCGCTACATGATGTATTCCCGTACGACTATGGACGGCATGGAAGAACCGATGATCATTTCCGCATATTATCAGGACGGCTGCTACTATCAGGATTCCATGGGACAGAAGGTAAAGATGCCTATGGATATAGGAACTATGATGGAGCAGAGCATGGCATCCGCTATGGCCTTTGAGGATGAGTTTGAGAATTATTTATCCAATTTCCGTTTATGGGATGAGGGAGAAAATAAGGTGATCGGCTTTGTGGCTGAAGCCGACCAGATGAATGAATATTTCCAGATGGTGATGAGTTCTACCGGCATGAGCGGACTGTTAGATACGGCAGGCATTACCATGGGCGATGTGATCTATGAATATGTGATTGATCCGGCAGGAAACTGCATTAAGATGCGCATGAAGATGGATATGGCAATGGAAGCAGATGGTGAAAGCATCACCATGAAGCTGGACGGCGATATCGGCATCGCAGACCCGGGCCAGCCCGTAGAGGTTCCCACAGTTCCTGATCCGGAGGCATATCAGGATTTTGAAACTCTGATCGCAGAGGCTGTACAGGCAGAGCAACAGTAAAAAGACAGGAAATTTAAAAGCAGGTTATGAAGAACCGGCGCAGACCAAAAGCGCCGGTTCTTTTTCCTGAACTAATTGCACCCTTTTGCGGAATGTGGTACAATTTTACAAGAATGTGTTGATAAGGAGAAAATGAAAATGAGTGATACGCAAAACACCGTTGCAGCTGTAAAGAAGGAGCTTCTTACCCGGCTGGGACATGACGCTGATATTTTTGTACTGATTTCCCTGTGCACAAGGGAACCGTATGTGGTATGTGATCCGGAAACCTTTGATGACGAGGTATTCTTATACTTAAATGAGGAGGAGGCAAAAACAGCAGCAGCCGGCCTCGCAGAGCAGAAGATCCCTGTTTCCGTTGCAAAGGTAAACGGTAAGGATATGCTGGTATTTTTTACCAGTCTTTATGCTATGGGCGTGAATGCCCTGATCGTGGAGATGAACGGGGAAAAGGCTTCCATGCAGGTAGGAGATATTGTAAAGCGCAAGTCTCCGGATGATATGCCCCAGGGAACCGTGTGGGTGGAAAATCCATCCCTTCATCTGACTGCCATCTATCTGGCTCAGGAGATGAGACGGCCGGCAGCTGAGGCAGAAGCAGAGGCGCGGGCAGAACGGATCAAAGAGCTCAATGAGGAGCTGACAGCCGATTTCCGCAAGGGCAGCTATATTTTTGCCATTCAGAAAGAGGAGAAGGGGATTCCTCTTGTAAAGATGAAGGACGGACAGCTGTTCCAGCCTGCTTTTACAGATATTCTGGAGTTCCAGAAATTTAACCGCGACAATAAGCTGCGCCCGGTTGTGGTGGAGGCGGAAAAGGTGCCTACCGTACTGGCGGCTGAAGCAGGCGGCATTATTTTAAATGTGCTGGGAGTAAACCTTCCTTTGACTGTAAACCGTCCGGGGGTTCAGAGACCGGAAGCACCTGCGGCTGAGGCTGTGCCTGAGCAGGCATGAAAAAAACAGTTGTAGGTCTGTTGGCCCATGTAGACGCCGGAAAGACTACCCTGTCGGAGGCTATCCTTTACGGCGCCGGAGCCATCCGCAGGCTGGGGAGAGTGGACGACAGGGATGCGTTTTTAGATACCTTTGAGCTGGAGCGGGCCAGAGGGATTACCATTTTCTCCAAACAGGCCGTTTTTTCTATGGGCGATACGGAAGTGACCCTTATGGATACGCCGGGCCATGTGGATTTTTCAGCAGAAATGGAGCGCACCCTTCAGATCCTGGACTATGCCGTTCTGGTGATCAATGGAGCGGACGGCATCCAGGGCCATACGGAAACGCTGTGGAGGCTGCTAAAGCGCTATCAGATTCCGGCCGTTTTGTTTGTCAACAAAATGGATCAGGCGGGTACGGATAAGGAGCGCCTGATGGCAGAGCTAAAGGATCGTCTGGATGAGGGCTGTGTGGATTTCGGAGGCTGGCAGGCAGATGGGGGAGAATGGAATCCCGGAACAGACGAGAGGGAGAGCTTTGCAGAGAACCTGGCGGTCTGTGATGAGGCGGTGCTGGAAACATATCTGGAGACAGGAGAGATTGGCAGGGAGGAGATTATCCGCATGACAGCCGGCCGGAAGCTTTTTCCTGTATTTTTCGGATCAGCCCTTAAGATGAAGGGGATCGAGAGCTTTTTAAGGGGGCTTTTTGAAATTGTCCGGGCTCCGAAGGGAAGCTCTTCTTTTGGTGCCAAAATCTATAAAATATCCAGAGACAGCCAGGGAAACCGTCTGACCCATTTAAAGGTTACCGGAGGAGTCCTTTGTGTGAAGGATGCGCTGATCGGGGAAGAAAAGGTCAATCAGATCCGGATTTATTCCGGATCAAAGTATGAGACGGTTCAGGAGGCGCAGACAGGTACGGTCTGCGCAGTTACCGGCCTTCTTTCCTCTGCTCCGGGACAGGGGCTGGGAGCAGAGGCCGCTTCTGAGCTTCCGGTACTGGAACCGGTGCTGACCTATCGCATTCTTCTTCCGGAAGGTACGGATGTGCATAAAAGCCTCCGGGATTTGCGCCAGCTGGAGGAGGAGGAGCCGGAGCTTCACATCCTCTGGGAAGAGGCGACCGGTGAGATCAAGGCTCAGGTTATGGGCGAAGTACAGATCGAGATTTTAAAAACGCTGATCCGTGAGCGATATGGTCTTGAGGCAGAGTTCGGCACGGGAAATATCGTGTATAAGGAAACAATCCTGGAGCCCATAGAGGGCGTGGGCCATTTTGAACCTCTGCGCCATTATGCGGAGGTGCACCTTCTTCTGGAGCCTGGGGAACCGGGAAGCGGCCTGCAGTTTGATACGGTCTGCAGCGAGGATGTGCTGGACCGGAACTGGCAGAGACTGGTGCTGACCCATCTGGAGGAAAAACGTCACAGAGGCGTTCTTACAGGGGCTGAGATTACGGATATGCGGATTACCCTTTTAACCGGACGGGCCCATATTAAGCACACAGAGGGAGGGGATTTCCGCCAGGCGACGTACCGGGCTCTGCGCCAGGGGCTGCGTGCGGGAAAATGCCGCCTGCTGGAGCCGTATTATGGGTTCCGTATGGAGATTCCTGCGGAGAATCTGGGACGGGCAATGGCAGATATAGAGCGGAAAAACGGCGTATTTGATCCTCCGGAAACCGAAGGGGATATGGCGGTTCTTACAGGAAAAGGGCCGGTGGTGAATCTGAGGGATTATCAGAGAGAGGTCACTGCCTATACAAAGGGAAGAGGACGGCTGTCCTTGTGGTACAGGGATTATGAGCCCTGCCACAATGAGGAGGAGATCATCGGCCAGGCAGGATATGATCCGGAGGCAGACCTGGAAAATCCAACCGGTTCTGTATTCTGCTCCCATGGAGCCGGTTTTGTGGTACCCTGGGATCAGGTGGAGGACTATATGCATCTGGAAAGTCCTTTAAAGAAGAAACAGGCGGAGAATGAGGCTGAAAGGAAAGTATCTGCCGCGGATGTCCGTTCCAACGGTTCGGAGCCGGGCCGTGTTTTGGGCGGTGCAGGAGGCTCCTGGACGGATGATAAGGAGCTGGAAGCTATTTTCGAGCGCACCTTCGGCCCGGTACGCCGGAAAAATCCTGGCCAGGAGGGAGCGAGAAGCCGGGTTTTTGCCAGTGAAAAGAAAAGAAAGCCGGAAGAAAAAAAAGAGGAAGAAACAGAGTACCTTCTTGTGGACGGCTATAATATTATTTTCGCCTGGGAGGAACTCAGGGAGCTGTCGAAAACGACCATTGAGGGCGCCCGCCACCGTTTGATGGATATTCTGTGCAATTATCAGGGCTATAAGAAATGTACGCTGATCCTGGTATTTGACGCTTACAAGGTTTCAGGGAATACAGGGGAAGCGCTGGACTACAACAACATCCATGTAGTATACACCAAAGAGGCGGAAACAGCGGATCAATATATTGAAAAGCTGGCTCACCGCATTGGGCGGAAGTACAGCGTGACCGTGGCTACCTCAGACGGTTTAGAGCAGCTGATCATTTACGGACAGGGCTGCCGCCTGATGTCTGCAAAAGATTTGAGAGAGGATATTGAGTGGACGGAGCAGCTGATCCGCGAGGAAAAAAAACGCCTGGGAGCACCTGGCAAACATTACCTGTTTCAGGGAGCAGATAAAGAGCTGAATGATTATCTGGAAGAGATCCGGCTGGGACGAAAGGAAACAAAAACACAGGAGTAGTGTGCGCCTCAGACGTACATATTCGGAAAAGAGAGATAAGAAATGCTGTATACATATCCCCATTATTACAGAATGTTTCAGTGTATCGGGTCAAAATGTCCCGATACCTGTTGTGCCGGATGGGCAATTATGATTGATGATAAGGCCTTAAAACGGTACCGGCAGACAGAGGGTTCCTTTGGAAACCGCCTGCATAATTCCATTGACTGGAAGGAGGGCTCCTTTCTGCGCTATGAAGGGCGCTGTGCCTTCTTAAATGAGGAAAATCTCTGCGATCTTTATATTGAACAGGGAAAGGACAGCCTGTGCCGGACCTGCAGGCAGTATCCCCGCCATACAGAGGAATTTGAGGGCTGCCGTGAGATTTCTCTGTGTCTTTCCTGTCCGGTGGCTGCAGAACTGATCCTTGGCTGTAAGGAACCGGTCCGCTTTCTGGAAAAGGAGGATGAGCGGGAGGAAACCTATGAGGACTTTGATTTTTTCCTGTATACAAAGCTCATAGATGCCAGAAGCCTTATTTTTAAACTGCTCCAGGATCGGAAGACGCCGGTTTCCCTGCGGCTTTCCATGGTGCTGGCTTTGGGCCATGACTTTCAGGGAAGGATTCGGAGAAACCGGCTTTATGAAGCCGACGCCCTGTTTGCCAGATATGAACGGGAGGATCGGATCAGGTATTTTGAAGAAAAGAAAATTCAGGGAAGCCGGTATGATTTTCTTAAAAAGCTGTTTTCCCTTTTGGGGGAAATGGAACCCTTAAACCTCAAATGGCCTTCCAGAAGGGGGAAAATCGAAGGCTCTCTTTACGGAAATGGGGAAGAGGCTTATAAAAAGGCCTGGAACGTATGTTTAAAGGCCTGTCCTGAACTTGAATTATGGACTGAGCAGCTGATGGTATACTTTGTATTTACCTACTTTTGCGGAAGCGTTTACAATGAAAATCCCTATGGAAAGCTTAAAATGGCCCTGGCCTCTGTACTGATCATTCAGGATATGGCTTTAGAGCGTTTTATGGAGCAGGGAAGCCTGGATGTAAAGGCCATGGCGGATGCAGCACACACCTATTCCAGAGAGGTGGAGCATTCAGACGAAAACCGCCTGCTCTTGGAGGAGCGCCTTACAAAGGATCCGCGGTTTGGATTGAGGGATTTTCTGGGGGCCATGCTGTAAGGGATTAAGCCTGTAAAATGCAGAAACAAACGTTCAAAGGAATGGACATTCCGCCGGGAAAGGATTATAATAAAAAGAGTGTCTGCTTCTGGCAGAAAAGGAAACTGAAATTTGGAAGGAGAATATGATCATGAGCGAATGTAATCATGACTGCGGTTCCTGCAGCGCAAACTGTGAGAGCCGTACAACAGATAAAACAAGCTTTTTAGAGGCTCTGGCTCCGGAAAGCAAGGTGAAAAAGGTCATCGGCATTGTCAGCGGAAAGGGCGGCGTGGGCAAATCCCTTGTAACCTCCATGCTGGCTGTAAGCATGAACCGCAAGGGCCATCACACAGCCATTCTGGATGCGGATATTACAGGCCCTTCGATCCCCATGGCCTTTGGCGTGGCAGACGAGAGACCGGCTGTGACTCCGGACGGACGTCTGATGATTCCGGCAAAATCCTTAGAGGGCGTGGAGATCATGTCTGCCAATCTGCTTCTTGAAAACGCCACAGATCCCGTGATCTGGAGAGGTCCTGTGATCGCAGGCGCTGTAAAGCAGTTCTGGACGGAAACCCTGTGGCAGGACGTGGACTATATGTTTGTGGATATGCCTCCGGGAACCGGCGACGTGCCTCTGACGGTTTTCCAGTCTCTTCCGGTAGACGGAATTATCATCGTTACCTCTCCTCAGGAGCTGGTAAGCATGATCGTGGCAAAGGCTGTTAATATGGCAAAGAAGATGGATATCCCCATTCTGGGAGTAGTGGAGAACATGAGCTATCTGGAATGTCCGGACTGCAAAAAACACATCCATGTATTTGGCGAAAGCCATGTGGAGCAGGCAGCACAGGAAAATGGCTTAAAGGTTCTGGCTCAGATCCCGATCGATCCGAAGATCGCTCAGATGGTTGACGGCGGACGGGTAGAGTACATCGAGATGCCATGGTTTGAAAAGGCTGCAGAAGCAGTGGAAGCTCTGTAGGACAATATGAGGTGGCAAAATCAATGAATACGAATCTTAGCCCCAACAGCGAACTTCACCAGTCCATCGTCCGTGTTCCGGATGTGGCCCAGGTTCCGGATATCTGGCTGGATCAGGCAAGACAGTTCCAGCAGGTGATGATGCACTATACCTGCGCCATCCGGGAGGTAAAAACGAAGCTGGAGGTCTTAAATGACGAGCTTTCGGTAAAGAACCAGAGAAACCCCATTGAGATGATCAAGTCTCGTGTGAAAAAGCCGTTGAGTATTGTGGAAAAGCTGCAGCGCCGGGGACTGGAGGTATCTCTGGAATCTATGGTTAAAAACCTGGATGACGTGGCGGGAGTACGGATTATCTGCTCTTTTGTGGATGATATTTACGAAGTGGCAGAGATGCTGGTGCGCCAGGATGATGTAAAGGTGATCGCGGTAAAGGATTATATCAAAAATCCAAAGCCCAACGGCTACCGCAGCTATCACATGATCGTGGAGGTTCCCGTATTTTTTACGGATTCCAAGCGTTTTATCCGCGTAGAGGTCCAGATCCGCACCATTGCTATGGATTTCTGGGCCAGTCTGGATCATGAGCTGAAATACAAAAAGTCATTTGTAGATACAGACGGGGAGATCAGCGGGGAATTAAAAGAATGCGCCGATGTGATTGCCCAGACAGATGAAAAGATGCTGGAGATCCGAAAGCGCATTGAAGCTCAGGGAGTAGAGGTGCGCCGGGATTAGGCGCGGTGTATTCCGTTTAATAAAGATAAAAGGACAGGGTTTCAGTGATATGAAACCCTGTTTTTTTATACAGGGCCATGGCGGGAAGATTCTCTCCCGATACCTGGAGACGGACAGAGGAAAATCCAAGGGCTTTCAGCCGGGGGAAAAGATGGTGCAGAAAAGTCAAAGCCCGTCCCTGTCCGCGAAACGCCTCTTCGGTAAAGAGCTGATACAGATAGATCGAGGAGCCGTGAGCGGAGAGAAGGCAGGATACATGAGGGCAAGAGGCCATTCCTTCTGTTCCCTGAAAGGAAACGGTAAGCTCGTCTGAAAAATCGGCCTCTATTTTCAGGCGGGCAGATGAAAGGTTTTGAAATGAATATTCCATCATGTATTCATCAAAGGCTTTTTCGGCTTCAATGGAGTTGAGAACCTGTAGCCAGAGTGTCTGCGTGGGACGGACGGAAAAGAAAAGGTCATCCTCTCCGGGACAGTTCCCCTTTTGGCAGGCATTTGCCAGCAGAGCGGAAAAAATCCCCTTCCTGCGGTAAGCTGGATGAACGAAAGGGATTCCTTCCCAGGAATGAAGATCCGTTTGGAACAGGAGCAGGCAGCCGGTCAGTTCGTCATTTTCATCAGCAGCCAGCCAGAGGCCGTCTGCATCTGCCGGCAAAGCGCCGGGAAGGCAGGGGGACGGAAAACAGAGATCGAAAAGAGCGGAAAGCTTTAAATGCCGCCTATGCTCCAGTGCGTCAGCGTAAAAAAATTTCATAGAATTCAGATCCTTTCCGGATATGTTTTCTTTTATTGTAATCGGCCATTGTCCGGAATGCAAGACCGGGTGGATTGTATTTCCTTTGTATTTTATGAATTCAGGCCTTGCGCCTGAAAATGGGTGGTGATAGAATAGGACGGCGTATAGGATGGTTGGGAGAGTACATATAAAACAGCAGGAGGAATCCATATGAAGTATGTAAAACAAATTGGCATTATCCTGGGGGTCACCCTGGCAGGAGAGGCCCTCAGCCACTTTCTTCCGTTTCCAGTACCGGCAGGCGTATACGGCCTTTTTTTAATGCTGACAGCCCTGATGAGCGGGATCGTGAAGCTGGAAAGCGTAGAGGGGACCGGAAATTTTCTCATGGATACCATGAGCATGATGTTTATTCCGGCTACCGTAGGGATTATTGAAAGTGCAGACCAGCTGCGGGAGGTGCTCCTGCCGTTTCTGCTTATTATTGCGACGTCAACGGTGATCGTCATGGCAGTTACGGGAACAGTGGCCCAGAGAATGGTGGAGAGCGGAAATAAGAAAGAGGAGGACTAAGAGGATGAAGGAAATACTGAAGGAATTTTTGGAACAGTCACAGTATTGGGGATTTGTATTCAGTGTCGGAGCGTATTTGTCTGCCTGCTGGCTGAAAGAAAAGACAAGGCTTGCTCTTTTAAATCCGCTTCTGGTGTCAGCGGCTGTTATCATTGTTTTTCTTTTGGGAACAGGCGTGGATTATGCGGTCTACAGTCAAAGTGCATCCGGTTTAAGCTGGCTTTTAACACCGGCCACGGTGTGCCTGGCGATCCCTCTTTATAAGCAGCTCCATCTGCTGAAAAAATACGGAGCGGCTGTATTTGCAAGCATTGGATCAGGAGTGGCAGCCAGTGTGGTGAGCATTTTTCTCATGTGCCAGCTGATGGGGCTTTCCCATGTAAATTATGTAACGCTGCTTCCAAAGTCCATTACCACGGCTATCGGAATGGGAGTCAGTGAGGAGGCGGGGGGGATCGTTACCTTGACTGTTATGAGTATTATCCTCACAGGTGTGATCGGAAATGTACTGGGAGAACTGGTATTTCGCATCACGGGGGTGCGCCACCCCATTGCCAGGGGGCTGGCTTTAGGCACCAGCGCTCATGCCATTGGTACCGCTAAGGCGCTGGAGCTGGGGGAGATTGAAGGGGCTATGAGCAGTCTCTCCATCGCTGTGGCAGGTTTGATGACCGTGATCGCAGTTCCGATTGCAGCAAATCTGATATAGGGTTGGTCTTGCAATTCTCGTCTGGTGGTGATAAAATAAACAAACATTCGCACAAAACAAATATATTTTATACAAATAGCACAAAGGAGGGGGCTGCAGCGTGTTCCAATTAGATGAATTTATGAATGGGCTGGATCGTCTGTATGAGAACGGACGTATGGATCTGGCAGAAGAATATCTTACAGAAGGCATGAAAACAGCGAGGCAGGCAGATGACAAGGGGGGCATTCTGGCTGTTTTAAATGAACTGATAGGATATTATCGTGTAAGGGGAGAGTATGAAAAATGTGTGCTTTGTGCGAAAGAGGCGATGGAGCTGGTGAGGGAACTGGGGCTTTCCGGAACGCTTCATCACGGAACTACTTGTTTGAACGCAGCCACCGGCTTTCGTGCGGCGGGAAGGTATGAGGAAGCAGAAGCAGCTTACAGGGAAGCCGAAAAGGTATATGCTTCTCTTTTAGAGGAGCCGGATTACCGTCTGGCGGGCCTTCACAATAATCTGAGCCTTCTGTATGCGGAAACCGGACGGCTTTCGGAGGCAGAGAAAAGGGGCTTAAAGGCGCTTGATATGATCCGCCGTCTTCCTGACGCTCAGGCAGAGTGTGCTACAACGCTGACCAATCTGGGAAATATCTGCTTTAAGATGCACCGCACAGCCAGAGGCGCACGGTATATGAAGGAGGCGGCAGCGCTTTTTGAAAACCTTCCCGGAAATCCGGATCCCCATTACCCTTCTGCTCTGGCTGGTCTGGCGGAAGCCTGTTTTCATCGGGGCGAACTGGATGAGGCGGAAGCGTATTACAGACAGGCTATGGAGCTCATCAACCGTCTGTACGGAAAAAATGACGGATGGCAGACGTTAAACCGCAACCGGGAACAGGTTCTTGATGTGAAAGCCCGAAGAGAGGCCTTTGAAAAGAGCGGGATCTGCGGACTGGATCTGGCAAGGAGCTTTTATGAACAGAAGGGCCGTCCTATGCTGCTGGAAAAATATCCTGCCTACGCGGACCGGATTGCCGCAGGCCTGGCGGGAGAAGGCTCAGAATGTCTGGGATTGGATGATGTATATTCTACAGATCACGATTTTGGTCCCGGCTTCTGTTTCTGGCTTACAAAAGAGGACTATGAAGCAATCGGAGAACAGCTTCAGGCAGATTATGACAGGCTGGCAGAGAGTTTTAAGGGGATTCCCGTGCGAAATACGACAAAAGAGGGAGCGGGCCGCGTGGGAGTGATCGAAATCGGTGCTTTTTACAAAAGGCTTACCGGTCTGGAACATGCTCCAGACTGCAAAACGGCTGAGGGCATGGCCGCATGGAACAGGATCCCTCCGGAGCAGTTAAGAACTGCGGTCAGCGGAGCTATTTTTGAAGATAAACTGGGAGAATTTACCAGACGCAGGAGGGAATTTGAAGCCTGTCCGGAAAAGGTACGTCTGTACCGTCTGGGACTTTGTCTGGGAAAAATGGCCCAGTCCGGACAGTATAATTATGAGCGGGGCCGCCGCAGAAGGGATATTGGGATGATGCAGGCCAGCCTTGCAGAGTTTATTCAGGCTTCTGCAGAGGCGGGATATCTTTTAAACCGCCAGTATATGCCCTTTTATAAGTGGAGATTGCGGGCTATGGAGGCGTTTATCTGTGTGCAGGAGCTTAAGGGAGCGCTGGAACAGCTGGCAGGCAGCCGTCCGGACGAGGAGGAAACAGAGGAGCGGATTGAGAATGTCTGCGGGATTATTTTAGATGAACTGAAGAAGCAGGGGCTGACAGACAGTGACGAGCTGTTTTTAGAGCGCCAGAAGGCGGAAGTTTTATCGCGGATGGAAAAACTTTCTGGGGAGAAAACACAAAAAGAGGAGAAATCTTCTGAATCTGATGCTGCTCCGTCAAAGGAAATCAGGACTCTGGCAGATGAGATTACCGCTATGGAGTGGCAGCAGTTTACACAGGTGAAAAATCAGGGCGGACGGGCTTCCTGTCAGGAAGATCCTTACACTTTTGACATTATGCGCAAAAGCCAGTTTTATACCTGGGATCTGCCGGTGTTGGAAAGTTATCAGGAAGATTTAAAAGAGGCCAAACAATCAGGCTGGAACCTTTTGACGGAAAAGTATGCCAGGATGATGGAGCATACTGCGCCGGAGGAATATGATGCATTAAAGGACCGTCTGCCTTACAGGGATCCGGCAAGAAAAGTCCTGGAGGAGCTGCTCGTCTCCCTTATGATGGACTGGACAAGGGAAACAGCAGAAAAATTCCCCTCAGTTATGTCTATGGGGCGCAGCCTTTCTGCATCAGAGGACGGGATGTTCAATACTTCAAGTGAAACGTACCTAAAAGGCGAGCTTGGTACATATTCCGACAAAACCTTAAAGCTTTATGCAGCCATGCTTTTAAAGCGGATGAAGGATGGGCGCAATCCGGTCCGGGAAACGCTGGAGCATACAGTGGCTTTTTACGGATATCCTTCCCTTGAGGAAGCGGAGCAGAAGCTTGGCAGGAGATAGGAAAAGGAGGTATAGGGGTTATGGCGGCAAACAAACTGTATTCCATCGGAGAAGTAAGCAAGCTGTGCAATATCTCTACAAAGGCTCTCCGCTTTTATGATAAGATCGGCGTGATCGCGCCGGATGAGGTAGGTGAGAACGGTTACCGTTATTACACCCTGGATACCATTCTCCGGATCCCTATTTTAAAATATTACAAGCAGATGGGGTTTCGGCTGGAGGAGATGCAGGGGCTGGTAAAGGGCGGAGATTACTATGTGGTAGGCTCCTGCTTTCGCAGCAAGATCAATGAGCTGCGGGAGCAGGAACATGCAATCCACAACAGCTATGTATCTGTAAAGGACTGGTATGAACTGATCCAGGAGGCAAGGGCAGTGCTTTACAATAAAATCCAGGAAGTGGGAATGCGCTATGTAAGTGAGGATCATTACTGCTATATGGATCAGGAGTTTGAATATCACTACATGGATTCGATTATCAATATTCCCTGGGTCAATTATCTGGACACGGTAAAAAATGAGATCACCGGGCCGGTAATCCTGGAATTTCCATCCTGGAAGGAAAAGATGAAACGAACCTGCAGACAGGCCAGGATTATGCAGAAACCCATCCATCCCTGCTGCTGCGGAACGAATGAGATCAATTTCGGCGGCTTTCTGGCAGCGACGATCTATCATGTGGGCTCCCATGACCGGATCGAGGAAAGCTATCAGAAGCTGGCGGAATGGGCGAAAGCAAAGGGGGCATCCCTGGGGCCGAATGTTTATGAACGGTATGTGGTAGATTACTGGACCACTGCAAATGAGGATGAATTTGTGACAGAGATTATTCTGCCCATACGAATTTTAGAGGAATAAAACAAAAACCTTCCCCATAGGGGAAAAGAATGGAAAGAGCTTTCACTTACAGGAAAACTTCTTTCAGGGATAAAAAGCAGAAGGAAAACCCTTCTGCTTTTTTGTGTACGCCGGTTTCTTCGTCATATTGCTGTGAAAAAAGTAACGATATTATGCGATATATACAATAAAAGATGGAGAAATCGTCTGTTGAAAAATTGATAAATTACACTTGACCTTCCACATATGGGAATGGATTATACTAAATGTACAGAAAATGTATGCTTTTTGTGAAAAGATCATGCATACTGCGCGCGCTGGCTGTAAAAAAGAAGAAAAAGAAGGAGAAGAAACATGAAGTACGATGCATTAGGAATGATCGAGACAAAGGGACTTGTAGCATCTATTGAAGCAGCAGATGCCATGGTAAAGGCTGCCAATGTAACTCTGATCGGCAAGGAAAAAGTAGGAGGCGGCCTGATCACAGTTCTGGTAAGAGGCGATGTAGGCGCGGTTAAGGCAGCTACAGATGCAGGCGCTGCTGCAGCCCAGAGGATCGGAGAGCTGGTATCCGTTCATGTAATCCCACGTCCCCACGGAGAAGTGGAGACCATCCTTCCGGGAGGCGGAAAGGCAGAATAATCAAAGGAGAGAAACGCAATGAGCGGCAATATGACAAACACATCTGCTGCGGATATGAAGATGAAGCAGCTGAGCAAAAAATTCCGCGTAACAGGCCTTACAGCAGGAGCTCTTTCCGGCCTTACATACGGAATCTATACGACTTTGGTATTGGTTGCGGGCTATTATGAACCACTTGTAAGTGCGGTTGGTATCCTGGCAGCCCCTTATGTATGTTCCGGACTGAACGATCTGTTCGCCGGTATCTGGCTTACGATCTACAATGCAAAAAAGGGACGTCTGGCAGAGATTGGACGTACAGCCAATACCTTCCCAGGAAAGATGATGATCCTGGGAGCACTTTTGGGCGGCCCTATCGCTAACGGCGCTTATCTGGTAGGCCTGGCTCTGGCCGGTGCTTATGCGATCCCCATTTCTGCAACCTGCGGCCTGTTCGGCGCTCTGTTTGCATGGATTTTCTTAAAGCAGCGTCCAACCAAGCGTGTGGTAGCAGGTATGCTTACCTGTGTGGCAGGCGCTATCATTATCAACTGGGTAAAACCGGAAGGCAGCCCGAACTTTACACTGGGAATTATCTGCGCACTGATCGCGGCTGTGTGCTGGGGACTTGAGGGAATGCTTTCCAGCTACGGCGGAGCCATGATCGATACAGATGTGGCAACCAATATCCGTCAGCTCTTCTCCGGTCTGGTAGATCTGGTGATCATCGTTCCCTTAGTAGGCGGACTTGGACTTTTAGGCGGCACCATGTCAGCT
Source organism: Clostridium sp. AT4 (assembly GCF_001517625.2). GTDB lineage: Bacteria > Bacillota > Clostridia > Lachnospirales > Lachnospiraceae > Enterocloster. Next base: position 594,549 of record NZ_LN999828.1, read on the forward strand.
GTTATTCCGGCTCTGTGGCTGGCAGTATCCGGACTGAGCGCAGGCGCTTCCTTCCTTCTGTGGTACAAGGCAAATTCCACAGTCGGCTGTGCCATCGGCATGAGCTTAAACGTTACATATGCATTCTGGGGCGTATTATTCTGTATCCTGTTCCTGGGACAGCCTGTAACAACTACCATCGTAGTTGGTTCTGTTGTAATCATCTTTGGTGCGATCCTGGTTACCATGAACCCGCTGGACTTTTTCAAGAAGGGAGAGGTGTAAGATGCTGCTGCCCGCAAGAATGGCGGTGCTCAACTATTTAAGCACTGTGAAAAATGCTGATATCAACGAGATCATGGAGGCAATGAAGCCCCAGTACGGACATGAGAAACAGTTTACAAAGGATATGTATCTGGATCATACGATGTCCTTAGAGGCCAACGGAATGTGCACTCTGGTAAGCCATGAGCTGGATGTAAACGGAGATCTTTCTCTCCGGTTTGCCATTACAGACGACGGCCGCACAACCGTGGAAAAATACGTTCCTGCTAAATACCGCAGCAGATAGGAAAGGAGAAACGGCATATGAGATATTATGGTGAAGAGGCTCTCGGACTGGTAGAGACCCTTGGACTGGTTCCGGCTCTGGAAGCGGCAGACAAGATGTTAAAGGCCGCAGATGTGGAGCTCATCTCTTATGAGAATGTTGGATCGACTCTGGTAACAATCATGGTAAAGGGCGATGTGGCCGCTGTGCGTTCCTCTGTCGAGGCCGGCGCCGCAGCCGCAGCCGCGATCGGAAAGCTGACAGCAAAGAATGTAATGCCAAGACCGATCCGTGCCGTTGGAGAGATCGTTTCGGTACACGATATTGACGCGTGACCGCTGCTATAAACCGAGATGTGAGAGGGAAAAATATGGAAAGATATGAAGCCATTGGATGTATTGAAACCTTCGGCCTGGTATTTGTTCTGGAGGCTGCAGACGCGATGTGCAAGGCGGCTGATGTAGAACTGATCGGCTATGAAAATGTTGCTTCCGGTTATATTTCCGTTATTGTACAGGGCGATGTGGGAGCCTGCCGTACAGCGGTAGATGCCGGGGTGAAGGCAGTAGAAAATATGGGAGCAGAGGTATACAGCTCTGTGGTGATCCCAAGACCGCATCAGGATCTGGGCAAGATCGTTACCCGCTACAGTCTGACCAATCTTTTGCCTCAGGAAGAGTAAATAAGAGGCAGAAGGGAGCAGTGAAATGAAGTTTATCGACAAAGACTTAAAGGCAGTCCAGGAAGCAAGAGTTTTGATGGAAGAGGCGGCCGAAGCAAAGAAAACACTGGCTCTTTTTGAACAGAAGAAACTGGACCGGATCGCAGCCTGCATGATGGATGCTTTAGAGCTTAAGCTGGAACAGCTCACAGAAGAGGCGGTTCGGGAAACGGGATACGGAGACGCAAAGGATCAGCTGCTTCAGGCAAAGCTCCTGATCAAGAAAATGCGGAAAACTCTGGAACCTATGAAATGCGTAGGCGTTCTCAGCACAGATGAGGCTCAGGGCGTTTTGGAAATCGGCGTTCCAATGGGCGTGATCGCTGCGGCTGCACCGGCTGTAAGCCCGGTGGCTGCGGTTCTGAGCGCTGCCGTATGCGCGGTAAAATCAGGAAACGCCATTGTTTTTGCACCCCATCCCAGAGCGGTGAAGACCACGGTGCGTACCGTACATATCCTGGAGGAAGCGGCTCTTGAGGCCGGACTGGTCCGGGGAGCTTTATCCTGCAGTGAGACAGCGGCAAAGGAAGGGGCCATCGAGCTTCTTTCACACCCGGAGACAAATCTGATCCTGAATATGGGTGAACGGCCGCTTTTGGAAGCCTGCAGCCGCACCGGATGCCCGGTTTTATACGGAGGGATCGCTCCCGGACCGGTATTTATTGAAAAAACAGCAGATATAAGCAGGGCGGCGGCATGTATTACGGACAGCCGGGGCTTTAACTGCGGAACCGGAGCAGGAAGCGAGCAGTATGTGGTGGCAGACCGGCAGATCGCCGCTCAGGTAAAGGAGGAACTGATCCGTCACGGGGCCTATTTTATGACGGAGACAGAACAGAAACAGCTGACTGCGTTTCTGGGACTGGAAAAAGGAACGGGGCTTCCGGATAAGGAGTTCATCGGAAAAACGGCAGCATGGCTGGCTCAGAAAGCCGGATTTGCAGTGCCGGAGCATACAAAGGTCCTTGTATCCGAGCAGTCTTATATAACGGATTTTAATCCATATGCCAAAGGGCTTTTATGCCCGGTACTGGCATTTTACATTGAAGAAGACTGGATTCATGCCTGTGAAAAATGTATTGAGCTTCTGGTGGGAGAAAGCCGGGGCAATACGCTTACCATTCATTCGCAGGATCCGGAAGTCATTCGGCAGTTTGCCTTAAAGAAGCCCGTAGGCCGTGTGCTGATCAATACGCCGGCTGTATGGGGCGCCATGGGAGTTACAACAGACCTGTTCCCCACAGTGATCCTTGGAAGCGTGACCTCAAAAGAGGGGATCACTGCAGAGAATGTATCGCCTCTTCACATGATCTATAGAAGAAAGGCAGCATTTGGGATCCATGGACTCTGTTCATAAACAGGCAGCCAGAAAGAGAGGGATTTATTTTGGATATTAGAGAATTTTCAAATAAGCTTGCAGAAGCGACAAAAAATATGTCTCCTGAAGAGAAAGCTTCTCTGATGAAGATGTTTGAATCTGTTTCACAGGAAATTGGAAAAGAAGATACAAAAAAAGAGACCGCAAAGGATCTGTGCGAGTATCCTTCTGAGGGAACTCAGATTCCGGACGGCATGACAAGACGTTTAAAGCTGTTAAAGGAGAATTACTTAAAGCAGAAGCCATCCATCACGACCTACCGTGCAAGAGCGATCACAAAGATTGCTGCTGAAAATCCCGGTATGCCAAAGATCGAATTAAGAGCAAAGTGCTTCCGCTACTGCTGTGAGACAGCTCCTCTGGTTATTCAGGATAACGAGCTGATCGTAGGCGCACCCTGCGGCGCACCCAGAGCCGGCGCATTCTCACCAGATATCGCATGGAGATGGATGGTAGATGAGATTGATACCATCGGAACAAGACCTCAGGATCCATTCTACATTTCCGAGGAAGACAAGAAGATCATGCGTGAGGAGCTGTTCCCATTCTGGAAGGGCAAATCCGTAGATGAGTACTGCGAGGATCAGTACCGTGAGGCAGGCGTATGGGAGTTATCCGGCGAGTCCTTCGTATCCGACTGCTCCTACCATGCATTAAACGGCGGCGGCGACTCCAACCCAGGCTATGATGTAATCCTGATGAAGAAGGGTATGCTGGATATCCAGAATGAAGCAAGAGAGCATTTAACAAAGCTTCACTACGAGAATCCAGATGATATTGAGAAGATCTACTTCTACAAGTCCATTATCGAGACAACCGAAGGCGTAATGATCTATGCCAGAAGAATGTCCGAATATGCAAAGGAACTGGCTGACAAAGAGACCGATCCAAAGAGAAAGGCAGAGCTTTACAAGATCTCCGAGATTAATGCAAAGGTTCCTGCTCACAAGCCTGAGACCTTCTGGGAGGCAATCCAGGCAGTATGGACCATCGAGTCCCTGCTTGTTGTGGAAGAGAATCAGACTGGTATGTCCATCGGCCGTGTAGACCAGTATATGTACCCGTTCTACAAGGCAGACATTGAGTCCGGCAGAATGAATGACTTCCAGGCATTTGAGCTTGCAGGCTGTATGCTGATCAAGATGTCTGAGATGATGTGGATCACCAGCGAGGGCGGTTCCAAGTTCTTTGCAGGATACCAGCCATTCGTAAATATGTGTGTAGGCGGCGTTACAAGAGAGGGCCGTGATGCAACCAATGACCTGACCTATCTGTTGATGGATGCAGTCCGTCATGTAAAGATTTACCAGCCGTCTCTGGCCTGCCGTATTCACAACAAGTCTCCGAGAAAGTATTTAAAGAAAATCGTAGACGTTGTACGTTCCGGAATGGGCTTCCCGGCCTGCCATTTTGATGATACGCACATCAAGATGATGCTGGCAAAGGGCGTTTCCATCGAGGATGCAAGAGATTACTGCCTGATGGGCTGTGTAGAGCCTCAGAAGGCCGGCCGTCTCTATCAGTGGACCTCTACCGCTTATACACAGTGGCCCATTTGTATCGAGCTTGTATTAAATCACGGTGTTCCGCTGTGGTACGGCAAGCAGGTTTGCCCAGATATGGGTGACTTAAACAGCTTTAAGACATATGAAGAGTTTGAAGCTGCCGTTAAGGAAGAGATCAAATACATCACAAAGTGGACCAGCGTTGCTACGGTTATTTCCCAGAGAGTTCACAGAGAGCTGGCTCCGAAGCCTCTGATGTCCATTATGTACGAGGGCTGTATGGAAAAGGGAAAGGACGTATCCTCCGGCGGCGCTATGTATAACTTTGGACCAGGCGTTGTATGGTCCGGACTTGCTACCTATGCAGACTCCATGGCAGCCATCAAGAAGCTGGTATTTGACGATAAGAAATATACGCTGGAGCAGTTAAATGAAGCATTAAAAGCAGACTTTAATGGATATGAGCAGATCCGCACCGACTGTCTGAACGCTCCTAAGTACGGAAATGATGACGATTACGCAGATGATATTGCGGCAGATCTGATCAATTTTACCGAGCATGAGCACAGACAGTACAAGACTCTTTACTCTATTCTGAGCCATGGTACTCTGTCCATTTCCAATAATACCCCATTCGGCCAGATGACCGGTGCGTCTGCAAATGGACGCCATGCATGGCTGCCTCTGTCTGACGGAATCAGCCCAAGCCAGGGCGCTGACTTCAAGGGCCCGACCGCTATTATCAAGTCTGTATCCAAGATGTCCAATGATAATATGAACATCGGTATGGTACATAACTTCAAGATCATGGCAGGCCTTCTTGATACTCCTGAGGGCGAGGAAAGCCTGATCACCCTGCTGCGTACAGCCTGCATGTTTGGAAACGGCGAGATGCAGTTTAACTATCTGGATAACAAGACCCTGATCGAGGCTCAGAAGCATCCAGAGCAGTACCGCGACCTGATCGTGCGTGTTGCCGGATACAGTGCTTTCTTCGTAGAGCTGTGCAAGGATGTACAGGATGAGATCATCAGCCGTACCATGCTGACTCATTTTTAATCCGGGCGTGGGGCAGTTAGGAGAGATATCATGGAAAGAAAAGCTCTGATCTTTAATGTTCAGAAATACAATATGTATGATGGACCGGGAATCCGCACCATCGTATTCTTCAAAGGCTGTCCGCTGCGCTGCAAATGGTGCGCCAACCCGGAAGGTCTGGAGCGGAAGATCCAGATTATGTTTAAGAAAAACTCCTGCGTCAACTGCGGCCTTTGTGTGGACGCCTGTCCGGTGGGGATCCATGAGATCACACCGGAGGGCATCCACCAGGTGCGCCGGGATATTGACTGTACCGGCTGCGGAAAATGTAAATCCGTATGCCCTCAGGCTGCTCTGGAAGTCAACGGCCAGGTAAAAACTGTATCCGAGCTTCTTGAGATAGTAGAGGAGGACGCTGCATTTTACAGTATGTCAGGCGGCGGCGTTACCCTGGGCGGCGGCGAATGTACGGCACAGCCGGAAGCTGCCAGGGAGCTCCTTATGGCCTGCAAGAGCCAGGGAATCAATACGGCCATTGAAACCTGCGGACACACGAAGCCGGACAAGCTCTTTGCCATTGCGGAATATGTGGATCTGTTCCTGTTTGATATTAAGCATATGGATCCCAAACGTCATAATGAGCTGACAGGAATTGGAAATGAATTGATCTTATCCAATTTAAAAGAGCTTTTGACAAGGCGTTATAACGTGAAGGTGCGTATGCCGATGTTAAAGGGTATCAATGACAGCAAGGAAGAAATTGATCAGGTGATCCAGTTTCTGCTTCCGTTCCGGGATGATCCAAACTTTAAGGGAGTGGATCTTCTTCCTTATCATAAAATGGGCGTGGGAAAATACGGGCAGCTGGATAAGCCCTATCCCATTGAGGGAGACCCCAGCTTAAGCCAGGAGGATTTAGACCGGATCGAGGGCTGGATGAAAGCCTATGATTTCCCTGTAACCGTAGTGCGCCACTGACAGGTAAGGAGGAGCCGTGACAGAAGGAATTATGCCTGCCGGACGGGTGATTGAAGAATCGGTTCCGGGCAAACAGGTGACGATCGCCCATGTGATCGCTTCTCCGGTGCCGGAGATCTATGAATGTCTTGGAATTGAGGGCAGAGGAGCCATTGGCATTCTGACCCTTTCTCCCTTTGAGACAGCCATGATCGCGGCGGATATTGCAGCCAAGGCGTCTGATGTGGAGATCGGATTTTTAGACCGCTTTACCGGTTCTGTAGTGATTTCCGGAGATGTGGAAAGCGTAGATACGGCCCTCAGGGCTGTGACGGATACGCTGAAACGGGTGCTGGGATTTGCGGCCGCGGAGATAACGAGAACGTGAGAAAGAAACGGATCATGATCATAGGGCCCGGAAAAAGCGGAAAAACAACGCTGGCTGCCTGGCTAGAAGACAGCAGCGATATCCGCAGGGTCCAGAATATGGTTTACAGAAAAAATACACTGGATACGCCGGGAGCGTATCTGGAAAGCCCATGGATGCACCATCATCTCATTGCGGCGGCTCAGGACGCCTCCTGTGTGGTGATGACTGCGGATGCAAAGGGAAAACGGGAGGTATATCCTCCGGGATTTGCAAAAGCCTTCCGCGTTCCTGTCATCGGAGTGGTCACACGCTGCGACCTCGCAGAGGGAGACTGCAAAGGAGCGGTACGCCAGCTGATAAGAGCCGGGATCCAGCCGCCCTTTTATGAGATCAGCATCTATGATACAGAACGTATGAAGCAGCTTCGGAGAATTCTGGATCCATACAGGCCGGATGCTTCGGAGCCGGAAAAATCAGAAGAAAGGAGGGAATGATGATGGGACAGTTTTTAATGAGTACCCGGATCTATACAGGGGAAGCTTCTCTGGAAGAAATTGAACATCTGGGACTTAAAAGAGCATATATTATCTGCGATCCTTTTATGGAGAAGTGCGGACGGGCCGGAGAGCTTGCTGCCATGCTGAATGGGGCTGGAGCAGAAACAAGGATTTTCTCAGAGGTCGTACCGGATCCATCCATCGAGGTGGTTGCAAAGGCCATTCAGGGGATGAAGGAATTTGAACCCGATGGGATCATTGCTCTGGGAGGCGGTTCAGCCATTGATACCGCCAAGGCAGCCGGTCATCTTTATGGCTCCATGAACGGAGAGGGAAGGCCTCTTCTGGCAGCCGTTCCCACCACCAGCGGAACAGGAAGCGAGGTAACATCCTTTGCGGTGATTTCGGATACAAAGGCTCAGGCAAAATATGCGCTGCGGGATCAGGCTCTGGTACCGGATGCAGCGTTTTTAGACCCAAGGCTGACAGCTTCCGTTCCGCCGGCGATTACGGCAGATACAGGAATGGATGTGCTGACCCATGGACTGGAAGCTTATGTTTCCGCAAAGGCGGATGATTTTACAGATGCCTGTGCAGAAAAAGCGATCCGGCTGGTATGGGAATATCTGGAACGGGCCGTGTTGGACGGTTCTGATATGGAAGCCAGAGAGCATATGCATAATGCCTCCTGTCTGGCAGGAATCGCATTCAGCAATGCTTCCTTAGGCGTCTGCCACAGTATGGCTCACGCCCTGGGAGCACATTTCCATATTCCTCACGGCAGAAGCAATGCTTTAATCCTTCCCCATGTGATCGCATATAATGCGGGACTGGAGGAGAATGGAGAAAATGAAGCACTGCTCCGGTATGAAAAGATTGCGGATATGCTGGGAATCGGAGGCGGTACTCCCAAAGCGGCAGTACACGGCCTGATCCGCCACATCCGGAATCTGATGAAGCGGATTGGAAGTCCTGCTTATGTGACAGACCTGTCCGTTGAACGGGAGGCATTTGAGGAAGCCATTCCCCAGATGGCAGAGCAGGCGTTAAAGGATAACTGTACGGCTACCAATCCCAGAGTGCCTGAAAAGCAGGAGCTGGAATACCTTTACAAGAAGCTTTGTAAAGGGGGAATCGTATGAGATTTATCACAGAAGAGGATTTGAGGCAGCGGTTTCGCAGAGAACGGTTTACAGAATATGAGCCAGAAGCGGGAACGCGGCTTACACCGGGAGCAAGACAGTTTTTAAGTGACCGCGGTATCCGTCTGACAGAGACAGAAAATGGCGTTCGTCCAGGAAACGGACAGACCGGCTTTGGAAAAAAAGAAGCCGGCAGCAGTCTGAAACAGAATGAACAGCCAAGGGAAACGGAAGCAGAGGAGCGTTCACAGGGAGCTCATCCGGCAGAAGAACTGCCCTGCTGGCAGCTTGAGCTTGGAAACCTTCAGGCTGATTTTCTTCAGGCAGGACTGGATCTTCAAAGAGAAGATGTTCTTGTTTCAAAGGAAATCTTTGAACTGGAACGGAATCTTGCCAGGCTTGCGTCCGGGGAAGAGATGGCCGAAGGAGAAAGGCGCTGGGAAATGCTCTGTCCGGCCTGTACGGGAATCGGTCCTGAAAACTGCAGAAAGTGTTTGGCAGACTGCTTTGAAATCACAGGATTTCATGCCCAGTCACCTAATGGCCGGGTTGTGATCCGGCTTCATGTGCTCAGAAGCAGATTAAGAAAGCTGGAACGGGAGCTTCCCGACGATAGAAAGGAAATGGCACACTGTATCATCAACCGATTATCACAGATGATCTGCCATGGGTTTGGAGGAAAAATATGTCAGAAGAATTAGCATTTGCAGAATGTGACCGCCTGGTGAGAGAATTTGAACAGGTGGTAAAAAAGCCAGTAAAGAAGCGCTCTTCCATTTATTATACCGGCGTGGATCTGGGAACAGCCTGTGTGGTTTTAGCTGTTCTGGATGAGAACCGCCGGCCGGTAGCAGGCGCTTACCGGTATGCAGATGTGGTTCGTGACGGCATGGTAGTAGATTATATCGGTGCCATCCGTCTGGTGCGTGAAATGAAGGAAGAGCTGGAGGAAAAGCTGGGTACGGAACTGATCTATGCAGCCGCAGCCATTCCTCCGGGAACCGACGCTCTGGACGGGGGAGCGATTAAAAATGTAGTGCAGGGCGCTGGATTTGAAATCACAGCCCTGTTAGATGAACCCACAGCCGCCAATCAGATCTTAAAGATCCAAAACGGAGCTGTAGTAGATATCGGAGGCGGAACCACAGGCATTTCCATTTTAGAAAATGGAAAAGTGATCAATGTAGATGATGAGGCCACCGGAGGAACCCATTTTTCTCTGGTATTAGCCGGAGCTTATAAGCTTCCCTTCTCAGAAGCGGAGATTTATAAGAGGGATAAGAAGAATCACAAAGAAATCCTTCCGGTGTTGAAGCCGGTGATTGAAAAAGTGGCTTCTATCATCAGCCGCCAGATCGAGGGTTATAATGTACAGGGACTGTATCTGGTAGGAGGAACCTGCTGTCTTTCCGGAATCGAGGATATCATAGGAAAGAAAACAGGGATCCCTACCTATAAACCGGAAAATCCCATGTTCGTTACGCCTCTTGGAATCGCTATGAGCTGTACGGATCAGGAAATGGAGTAAAGCATATGGAGTACCGGATCATTAAATCCCCAAGCCGGGGTACATTAGAGATCCTGGCCCGGAGAAAGGGTTCGGGAAATGCAGTAAAGCTGGACGATGTGGATGCCGTAGGCCTGGTTCAGGGACGTCTGATCGAAATGGTCTGCGCCGCTGATGTAGCAGAAAAAGCAGTGGGCGTTACGGTGGAAGACATCCGGGGCAGCTGTCCCCAGCATATGATCATGCTGGCAATCTTTGGGGATACGGCTTCGGTAGAAGCGGCCCTGGAAGAAATCCGACGGAGAGAAAAGGAGGGAGCGGAGGAATGGTAACAGCAAGACTGACAGGAAATATCTGGGCAACACGAAAATCAGACCTTCTAAGCGGATATAAGCTCCTTTTAGCTGAGGTCATCGGAGGCACAAGAGCCGGTGAGAGCATGGTAGTGATCGATACCATCGGAGCCGGGATCGGGGATCGGGTGATCGTAGCCTGCGGATCTTCTGCCAGACGGATGCTGGGAAGCGACGAAATTCCGGCTGATGCGGCAGTAGTGGGAATTATTGACGAAGACTGCGCCTTTGAGGATTCATAAGGCGGATCAGGAGAGGATGTGGAAAAATGAAACAGCTGATTTGTGCTGCGGATATAGAAGCACTGAAGCAGGCAGGAAAGACAGTATGCGTGACAGGACCGGATGTGATCGTAACACCTTCTGCTAAGGATGCTGCAGAAGCCCTTGGAATCACATTTTCAGACAAGGAGCCGGAGAAGGCAGCATGTACCTGCGACGGAGAGGGCATTGACAGCGAACAGATCTATCAGCTTTTAAAAGCTCTGATGGACAAGGGACTTTTAGGAGAACTGCTGACAAAATGCGGCAGCCGCCCCTATCAGTGCGTAACCCATGAAAATGGATTAAAGGTAGTCCGCGGAAATACAGTGAAAATGGATGTATTTGACACAGGCGATCCAAATGCCACTGCTTATTTCCAGGAACTGGTAAGCAAAGAGGAATCTCATATCAGTGCAGGATTCCTTGTGATCGATCATTCTGAGTTTGCCTGGGAGCTGACGTATGAGGAAATCGACTATGTAATCGAGGGAACGCTGACCGTTACCATTGACGGAAAGAAATATACGGCAAATGCAGGAGATGTTCTTTTTGTTCCATCCGGTTCCAAGGTAATCTGGGGTTCTCCGGACAAGGCAAGAGTATTCTATGCAACCTATCCGGCCAACTGGGCGGACCTTCTGTAAAGGGGGACATAAATGCAGGCGCTGGGTATGATAGAAACAAGGGGAACCCTGGCAGCCATTGAAGCGGCAGATGTGATGCTCAAGGCAGCAGATGTAACCCTTGTAGAAAAGACAAAGATCGGCGGCGGTCTGGTGACGGTTACTGTAACAGGTGATGTGGCAGCCGTAACTGCAGCTGTAGATGCAGGCGCATCGGCAGCAGAGCATCTGGGTGAAGGACTTTTGGTCAGCCGCCATGTGATCCCAAGGCCTCATGAAGAGCTGGAGGGATTTTTCGGGCCAGAGCCGGAGGATCCGGGAAATCGGAATGAACCGAAGGCAGCGGCCGGAGAGGCTGAAATTGTATCTGAGGATGAGCCGGAGGAAGCGGCCGAAGAGCCGGAAACTGCATTTGAGGATGAGCCGGAGACTGTGGCAGCAGGGCTGTCGGAGGATACCGGGGCTGAAGAGGCTGATGCAGAGACTGGGGAAGACGGCACAGCGGTACAGGAGTTGGATGCAGAAGTGGGCAATACCGCCGTACAGGAGCCGGACATAAGCATTCCCAATCCTGTTACACGGGCATGGTGCGATGGCCTTTATGATGTTTCAGGAGCAGAGGCAGTGATGACAGCTCTTAAAAACTGTCATGTAACGCAGCTTCGTAAGCTTGCCAGAAGTTATCCGGAGCTGGGAATGGCCGGAAGGGAGCTTTCCAGAGCAAACCGGTCCCGTCTCTTAAAGGAATTGAGACAATGGTATGAAACGCGACAGAAATAAAACATCCGGTGTCTGACCGGAGAAAGGAACCGATAATGGAGAATTTTGATTTAGATCTGCGTTCCATCCAGGAAGCCAGAAATCTGGCCCGTCAGGGTGAGGAAGCAGCAAAGAAAATGGCCACTTATACAAGTGAGCAGATTGACAAAATTTTAAAAAGCATGGTAGAAGCAGCAGAAGAGCATGCGGCCTGTCTGGGAAGAATGGCAGTGGAAGAGACCGGCTTCGGAAATGCAGTTCATAAGGCATATAAAAACCATGCGGCGTCTACATTATTATATGAAGATATCCGTGATATGAAAACCGTAGGCATTATCTCAGAGGATCGTGCCAGAGGTACCATGGATGTAGCTGCTCCGGCAGGATTGATCATGGGCATTGTTCCATCTACCAATCCTACCTCTACCGTAATTTACAAATCCATCATTGCTATTAAGGCTGGAAATGCAATCGTATTTTCTCCCCATCCATCCGCAGCCAAGTGTACTTTAAGGGCAGCAGAGGTAATGCGTGACGCAGCTGTTAAGGCAGGCGCTCCGGAGGGCGTGATCAGCTGCATTACAACACCTACCATGGCGGCAACTAATGAATTGATGCACTGCAAAGAGGTGGCTCTTATCATCGCAACCGGCGGCCCGGGAATGGTTAAGGCAGCCTACAGTGCAGGAAAGCCGGCCATCGGCGTAGGCGCAGGAAACTCCCCTGCATACATTGAACGTACAGCAGACGTTAAGGCGGCAGTAGACGCTATTATTGCCAGCAAGACCTTTGACAATGGAACCATCTGTGCTTCTGAGCAGTCGATCATCTGCGAGCGCTGTAACCATGATGAGGTGGTTGCAGAGTTAAAACGCCATGGAGCTTACTTTATGACGAAGGAAGAGACCGACAAGGTATGCCGTCTGCTCTTTAAGAACGGCCATGCAATGAATGCCAAGTTCGTAGGACGCAGTCCGGAGGTGATCGGACAGGCAGCCGGGATTTCTGTTCCGGCAGGAACCACGGTTCTGATCGGAGAACAGGGCGGCGTAGGAGAGGGATATCCTCTTTCCTATGAGAAGCTTACAACAGTTCTGGCATTTTACACCGTAGAAAACTGGGAAGAAGCCTGCAAGCTCAGCATTGACCTTTTACAGAACGGTATCGGTCATACCATGAGCATCCATACCAATGATCAGGAACTGGTTCGCAAGTTTGCCATGAAGCCGGCTTCCCGTATCCTTGTAAATACCGGAGGCAGCATGGGCGGAACCGGAATCAGCACAGGACTGAATGTAGCCTTTACCTTAGGCTGCGGAACCTGCGGCGGAAGCTCTGTTTCCGAAAATGTAAGCCCCTTAAATCTGATCAATGTAAAGAAGGTTGCTTATGGATTAAAGAACTGCTCTACCCTTCTTAAAGATGACAGAACCTTCCGCAATCCGGAGAAGGCGCAGGAAGTACAGGCCAGCTGCTCTCAGAATACAGCTTCTTCCCAGAGCTTTAGCCCGGCTGATATCGTGGCATCCTTTGAACGCCGCCAGGGCGGGTGCTGCTGTGGGGCTGCTGTTCAGGAATCCAGCATTGATACGGCAGAACAGTTAAAAGAGGCCTCTGTTAAGGGATTTACAGATGACGCCCATCTGGCTGATCTGGTACGCCAGCTGATTGCATCCATGAACGAATAAGGAGGCAGAATATGAATCAGTGTGAAGAACTGCTTAAGCTTTTAATGGAAGCGGTACAGCAGGAAGGGCAGAAAAAGGAAGAACCCTGTGCCAATGGGGGGATTCCGGTAGGTGTTTCCAACCGCCATGTCCATCTGTCTCAGGCTGACTTAGACCGCCTGTTTGGTCCGGGATATGAGCTGACCAAGATGAAGGATCTTTCCCAGCCGGGGCAGTATGCCTGCAAGGAAATGGTTACGGTCTGCGGCCCTAAGGGAGCGATTGAAAAGGTACGCATCCTGGGGCCGGTACGCCGGGAAACACAGGTAGAAATACTGGCAGGAGACGGCTTTAAGCTGGGAGTAAAGGCTCCGGTACGGCTTTCCGGAGATCTGGATGGAACACCGGGAATTACCCTGGTGGGCCCGAAAGGTTCTGTACAGACAGAAAAAGGCGTAATGGTTGCTCAGAGGCATATTCATATGCTTCCGGCTGACGCAGAGCGCTTTGGCGTCCATGACGGACAGGTTGTAGATCTGGAGGCAGAAGGTCCCAGAGGAGGTATTTTAAGAAATACGGCAATCCGTGTGACTGCACAGTCGCAGCTGGAATGCCACCTGGATATGGAGGAGGCAAATGCTTTCGGTCTGGGAGGAACTTCCGTGGTACATATCCATTGCTAAACTATATTGGAAGTCTTCGGCTGAAAATGGCTGGACTGTAATCATGTGAACTAAAAAATTAAGATAAATCAGGAGGAAATAATCATGAAGTATGATGCATTAGGAATGATCGAGACAAAGGGACTGGTAGGCTCTATTGAGGCAGCAGATGCTATGGTAAAGGCAGCAAATGTTACCCTGATCGGCAAGGAATTCGTAGGCGGCGGCCTTGTTACTGTTATGGTACGCGGCGATGTAGGCGCAGTTAAGGCAGCTACAGATGCAGGCGCAGCAGCAGCTCAGAGAGTAGGAGAGCTTGTTTCCGTTCATGTAATCCCACGTCCACATGCAGAGGTAGAGACCATTCTTCCTTCCGTAAAGGAGAACTAAAACGTATTAAAGATAAGAAAGGCCGCAGCCGGATGAGTCCTGGCTGCGGCCTTTTTGCGCCTGTGTTTTGATGTTATATGGCTTTTAAATAGATTGTATTCTTTAAATCCGTGCGATCCCTTCCTCTACAGCCACATCAGCTACCGCTTTTGCAACTACGTCGGCTACCGCCTTGTTTAACGGGGAGGGAATGATATTATCTGCTGTAAGCTCCTCATCAGAAACCATGCCGGCAATGGCATAGGAGGCTCTCTGCTTCATGGATTCAGTGATCTCTCTGGCACGGACGGAGAGAGCACCTTTAAATACGCCCGGAAATACCAGTACATTGTTGATCTGGTTGGGGAAGTCAGAGCGGCCGGTTCCTACGACTGCAGCGCCTCCTGCCAAGGCCTCGTCGGGCATAATCTCCGGTGTGGGGTTTGCCATGGCAAAGACGATACCCTTATTCATGGAGGCAACCATTTCCTTTGTCACCAGTCCGGGACGGGATACGCCGATAAAGGCGTCCGCATTTTTTAAAGCGTCGGCCAGAGTGCCATGCTCGTGATCCAGATTGCTGATATGGGAAATTTCTTCCTGGCCAGGATTTAAGCCCTCGTCGCCTTCGCAGATAATACCATTGATATCGCAGAGGATCACATTTCCAAAGCCCATATTGATCAGATGTTTTCCGATGGCAATGCCTGCGGCTCCTGCTCCGTTAATTACCACACGAAGCGTTCCCATTTCTTTTCCTGTTACCTTGATGGCGTTTAACAGGGCGGCTGCCACAACGATAGCGGTGCCGTGCTGGTCATCATGGAATACAGGGATATCGCACAGCTCCTTTAAACGGCGCTCAATCTCAAAGCATCTGGGAGCGGCAATATCCTCCAGATTGATGCCGCCGAAGCTTTTGGAAATCAGATGTATGGTCTGTACAATGGTATCTGTGTCCTTGGAGTCAATGCAGAGAGGGAATGCATCCACATCTGCAAATTCCTTAAACAGGGCGCATTTTCCTTCCATAACCGGCATACCGGCTGCAGGGCCGATATCTCCCAGACCCAAAACAGCCGTACCGTCTGTGATGACGGCTACCAGGTTGGAGCGGCGGGTCAGCTTAAAGGACTGCTCGTAATCCTTTGCGATCACCCGGCAGGGCTCGGCTACGCCCGGAGTGTAGGCTAAAGAAAGATCCTCTCTTGTTTCGATTTTTTTGCGAGAAACGACCTCGATTTTTCCGTTCAGGTCGTAATGCATCTGCAGGGATGCCTGATTGATATCCATGATTTTGTTCCTCCTGTAAAATAAAATGTGCTCTGGGAGCAGAGTGTTTATACCATAGCTTCGGGTTTGAATACCTGATCGAATTCCTCTTCCGTGAGAAAGCCCAGAGATACGCAGGCTTCCTTCAGGGAAATATTTTCCTTATAGGCTTTTTTTGCGGTTTTAGCCGCATTTTCATAGCCGATATGCGGATTAAGGCAGGTCACAAGCATCAGGGAACGACGGAGATTTTCATCCATCTTTTCACGGTTGGGCCGGATGCCGGATACGCAGTTATTATTAAAGGAAATCAGTGCGTCGGTTAAAAGACGGACAGACTGGAGAAAATTGTAAATACATACGGGCATGAATACATTTAATTCAAAGTTTCCCTGAGAGGCAGCAATGCCTACAGCCGTATCATTTGCCATAACCTGAACCGCCACCATAGTGACAGCCTCGCACTGAGTCGGATTTACCTTTCCCGGCATAATGGAGCTTCCGGGCTCATTTTCCGGGATAAAGATTTCACCCAGTCCGCAGCGGGGGCCGCTGGAAAGCCAGCGGATATCATTTGCGATCTTCATCAGATTGGCTGCCAGGCCTTTTAAGGCGCCGTGGGCAAATACCAGCTCGTCCTTGCTGGTGAGAGAGTGGAACTTGTTGGCTGCGGTGACAAATTCTTTTCCTGTGAGCTCGGAAACTGCTTTTGCCACTTCCGTATCAAAGCCTTTTGGGGCGTTTAAGCCGGTGCCTACGGCAGTGCCGCCCAGAGCCAGCTCCCGAAGTCCCTTAAGGCTTAAGGCAAGCATTTCCTTTGATTTTTCCAGCATATTTTTCCAGCCGCTGATCTCCTGGGAAAAGGTGATGGGAGTGGCGTCCTGAAGATGGGTGCGCCCGGTTTTGATGATACCCTCATTTTCCTTCATCAGGCGGTCAAAGGTGGAGATTAAAAGATCCAGAGCAGGAAAGAGCCTGTCCTCGATTTCGACCGCCGCAGCAATGTGCATGGCAGTGGGGAAGGTGTCATTGGAACTCTGGGACATATTGGAGTGGTCGTTGGGGTGGAGCAGCTTCTTTCCGGCGATTTCATTTCCCCGGTTGGCGATGACCTCGTTTACATTCATATTAGACTGGGTGCCGCTTCCGGTCTGCCATACAGCCAGAGGAAAATGACCGTCAAGCTTTCCTGCCAGAATCTCATCACAGACTGCAGATATGAGGGAAAGGCGTGTTTCATCCAGCTTTCCCAGACGGTGATTGGCCATGGCCGCTGCCTTTTTCAGGATCGCAAATGCCCGTATTATCTCCATAGGGATCTTTTCTGCTCCGATTTTAAAGTTTTCAAAGCTGCGCTGGGTCTGAGCCCCCCAATAACGGTCTGCAGGAACCTGGATTTCTCCCATGGAATCGTGTTCAGTACGGTACTGCATGATTTGTTAGCCTCCTTGCGTGTACGTCGTAATATTTTTGATAACAGTATACCACACATGAAGTTGTTTGAAAATAATTTACTTTATTTTCCCGAACTGTTCGCAAGATATGGACTTTCAAACTTTAATATGTTAAAATAACTGAGTGCAGATTATATAAATAAAAAGTCATAAAGCAATAAGGAGAATATAGATATGAATAAAAAAATTAAAACAGAAGCAGTGGATCATTTGTTTGATGCGATTCTTACCCTGAAAACACCGGATGAGTGCTATAAGTTCTTTGAAGACGTATGCACCATCAATGAACTTTTGTCCCTTTCCCAGCGCTATGAGGTGGCAAAAATGCTCAGGGAAGGGCAGACCTATCTGGAGATTGCGGACAGAACCGGAGCCTCTACCGCTACCATCAGCCGTGTAAACCGTTCTTTAAATTACGGAAGCGACGGCTATGATATGGTGTTTGGGCGTCTGCATCTGGGAGAAGATACGGACGGGGAGTAGGGGGTCACTTATAAAGTGGGTTAAAAACAGCACGGGTTTTCTTTTGTGACGGGCACGTGCTGTTTCTTTTGTTGGAGATTGCGGAAACTGTAGGATTATCCTAAATTATTCACGGAACAGTATTTGAATTGATAACAGTACCATGAATCTGAAAATTGATCCATGCAGCCATAACATCACTCAATTAACCCGTCAAAAGGGTATAAAATCCCTGTGGCAGAGTTCAGAGCAGTTGTTAAGCTGTCAATGTTCGTTAATAGTTGCTATTCCAGCTGTACATTCAGCTTGCCGATATTTGAAAGTGTCTCATAGAATTCATTCTTATAGGGGCAACTGCTGCACAGTTTGAATGTGATATATCCTGCTGAATGAACTACTTTTGCAGCAATCTTCAGCAATTTTAAACGGACGGTATCAATGCGTTGCTTTCGCATATTTGCTGATAACACCAATCTTCTAAACCAATTAAATATGTTATACGCAAGAGCATGTACCTGCAGTCTATTGGCATTTACCATTCTGGTATGACTGCTTACGGACGCAAAATCAAAACCGGATTTGCTTTCTTTAATGAAGTTTTCCATCAGCCCTCGCTTGCAGTAAAATTTGAAGAGATACTCTGGTGAGGAATCCATGTTTGTGACAACAAATGTGTACATGTAAACCATTTGGTTTATCAGGCACTTCCGATGGGGGCGGTTCCTGTAGGGCATAATTCCATAATAGACTTAAAGGATGTGCCCTGTGAAGAAGTTGATATGGGAGAAACGAATGCATATCATTTTTCTCTGGAAGGAGAATTCTTTATGCATAAAGAGCAAGCCTATGTTGAAACTGCTCCAAGAGATATTATACAATTTAAATATGCGGAAAGCCTGCAAATCCAGTAATGGTAAGACACTGCAAATATGAGGATCGTGTAGAAATACATGATCCTTTTCTGCCCCGCAAACCATTTACAAATTCCCCCATTCGTGGTATCATCATAAGAGCGTTATTTCAAAAAAACAATAACGGTGGAGGTTGCAAAATGAAGCTGATAAAAACAGTAGATGCAGAGGGTGCTGTACTCTGCCATGACATTACACAGATCATCAAGGGCGTGACAAAGGACGCCGTATTCCGCAAGGGGCATATTGTTGCAAAGGAGGACATACCGGTACTTTTAAGTGTGGGAAAGGATCAGCTGTATGTCTGGGAAAAGGAGGAGGGGATGCTTCATGAAAATGAGGCAGCCGAGATCCTGTGCAGCCTGTGCAAGGGAAACCATATGGAGCGCTCTGAGGTAAAAGAGGGAAAGATTGAGCTTACGGCTGACTGTGACGGTCTCTTAAAGGTGGATAACAGAGGCTTAAAGGCAGTGAACGGATTCGGACAGATGATGATCGCCACCCGTCACGGAAATTTTGCCGTAAAGAAGGGGGACAAGCTGGCTGGAACCCGTATCATCCCTCTGGTGATCGAAGAGGAGAAGATGGAGCGGGCCAAAGAAAGCGCATTGGCTGCCACAGGGGGACGTCCGATCCTGGATGTAATGCCTTTTGTACATAAAAAGGTAGGAATCATTACCACGGGAAATGAGGTGTTCTACGGGCGGATCAAGGATACCTTTACCCCGGTGATCGAGAAAAAGATGGCGCAGTTTGACACGGAGATCATTGATCATGTGACCTGGAATGATGATGATAAAAAGGTGACTGCTTCTATCCTTGATATGGTGAAAAAGGGTGCGGATGTAGTAGTCTGCACCGGAGGCATGAGCGTGGATCCTGACGATAAGACGCCCCTTGCCATCAAAAATACAGGAGCAAGGGTGGTATCCTACGGGGCTCCTGTGCTTCCGGGAGCTATGTTTTTATTAGCTTATCTGGAAGTAGAGGAGGAAGGAAAGAGCCGTACAGTGGCAGTGATGGGGCTTCCGGGCTGTGTGATGTATGCAAAGCGTACGATTTTTGACCTGGTGCTGCCAAGGGTGATGGCAGATGATGAGGTGACAGAGGAAAATCTGGCTTCTCTGGGACAGGGCGGCCTGTGCCTGAACTGCCCGGTCTGCACATTCCCCAACTGCGGTTTTGGAAAAGGAGTGTAGGAAAAATGGATTTTTCACATTTTGATGAACAGGGAAATGCCTGGATGGTAGATGTAGGCGGAAAGGAAGAAACAAAACGGGAGGCCACTGCAAGGGGCAGTATCTTTATGAGCCCGGAGTGCCTGAAAATGGTGAAAGAGGGTTCTATGAAAAAAGGCGATGTTCTGGGCGTGGCCCGTGTGGCCGGGATCATGGGGGCCAAGAGAACCTCTGAGCTGATTCCTCTGTGCCACCTGCTGAACCTGACCAAGCTGACTGTGGACTTTACGATCCATGAGGAGACAAATGAGATTGAAGCAGTCTGTACGGCCCGTACCACCGGACGCACCGGCGTGGAGATGGAAGCGCTGACCGGAGTGAATGTGGCCCTCCTTACCATCTACGATATGTGCAAGGCAGTGGATAAGTCTATGGAAATGAGCCATATCTATTTAGAGCATAAGTCCGGCGGAAAGAGCGGGGAATTTTATAATGAGGTAAGAAGGCAGAGGTAAAAAATGAGGGATCAGACGGGAAGAGAAATCGATTATATGCGGATCTCCATTACAGACCGCTGTAATCTGAGATGTAAATACTGTATGCCGGACGGGATCCAGTGTATGCCCCGGTGGGAGATCCTTTCCCTGGAAGAACTGGAGGCGATAGCCGTTTGTGCGGCGGATCTGGGAATCAGGAAGATTAAGGTTACAGGTGGAGAGCCGCTGGTGCGCAGGGACTGCCCCCAGTTAGTACGGATGCTCAAAAATGTCCCCGGTATTGAGAAGGTAACTCTCACCACCAACGGTGTTCTTCTGGAACAGTATCTGGGTGAGCTTTTGAATGCGGGGCTGGATGCGGTCAATATCAGTCTGGATACTCTGGATCCGGGGCTTTATGAGACCATTACCGGGGCAGATGCGCTGGATAAGGTTCTGGGAATCATAAGCAGGGCAGACAGGCTTCCCATCCCGGTGAAGGTCAATGCGGTATCCATTGATTTCGACAACTGGAAGGATGGAAAAGAGCGGGACAAGAACGGCTGGCGGGCCATGGCAGCACTGGCAGAGCAGTATCCGGTTGATGTGCGCTTTATTGAAATGATGCCCATTGGTTATGGAAAGCAGTTTCAGGGCATTGATCACAGAACGCTGCTTTTGCAGCTGAAGGAAATGTATCCGGATCTTGAAACAGACCATGAAGTCCATGGTTTTGGCCCGGCTGTTTATTATAAATCCCAAAGGTTTAAAGGCAGCATTGGCTTGATCAGCGCTATTCACGGAAAGTTCTGTTCTTCCTGCAACCGGGTGCGTCTGACCGCTCAGGGATATTTGAAAACCTGTCTGTGTTATGAGGATGGCGTGGATCTGAAACAGGTGCTCAGAGAGGAGATATCCCGGCCGGAAAAGGAAAGCCACTTCATCTGGCCGGAAGGGCTGGATGTTCGTGACGAAGGGCTTCAGAGCCGTTTGAGGACTGTGATGGAGAAAACGATCCTTAAAAAGCCCATGGCCCACTGCTTTGAAACACCGGGAAGGATTACGGAATCACATAATATGAGCTCGATCGGAGGATAAAAGGATGGATGCGAAGGAGAGAAACGGATTTGAGGAAAAGTCATTTAAGGCAGCTGTTATTACGGTGAGTGATAAGGGAGCCAGGGGAGAGCGTGTGGATGAAAGCGGCCCTGCAGCAAAAGAGATGCTGGAGGAGGCAGGCTATGAGGTAGTGGAGACGCTGATCATTCCTGATGAGCCGGAGGAACTTAAGACAGAGCTGATTCGTCTGGCAGATGAAGTCCGGGCAGATCTGGTGGTTACAAGCGGCGGTACGGGATTTTCCATGCGGGATCAGACTCCGGAGGCGACTCTGGCAGTGGCAGACCGGTTGGCTCCCGGAATTGCCGAGGCCATCCGGTATCAGTCCATGGCAGTGACGAACCGGGCCATGCTCAGCCGTGGAGTATCAGTGATCCGCAGACAGACCGTAATCGTCAACCTTCCGGGAAGTCCGAAGGCGGTAAGGGAGAGTCTGGGTTATATTTTGGATTCTCTTGACCACGGGATTCGGATTTTAAGAGGCAGTGCCTCAGAATGTGCCAGATAAGGCCAATGGGAATGAGTAAATAACTGGAAAAAATCAGAAAGAAGAGGAGTGGAAAATGAGAAAACAGCTTTATGCAGTGGCAGCAGCAATTTTAGCAGCAGGGATGCTGGCAGGATGCTCAGGAGGAGCAAAGGAGACTGAGGAACAGACAAGTGTTCAGGCAGAGAAGGAAACAGAGACCGCGAAGATTCCGGCAGCCGCTGAGGCAGAAACAGAAGCCGCTTCAGAGAAAGAAGAGACAGAGCTTTTAGTGGCAGCTGCCGCCAGTTTAAAAAATGCCTATGAAGAGGAACTGATCCCCATGTTTGAGGCTCAGTATCCGGGTGTTATAGTAACAGGCGTCTATGACAGCTCCGGTAAGCTTCAGACCCAGATCGAAGAAGGACTGGAGGCAGATGTATTTATGTCCGCAGCCACAAAGCAGATGGATGCTTTAAATGAAAAGGGGTTGATTGCTGAGGATACGATTGCGGATCTTCTGGAAAATAAGATCGTTCTGATTGTTCCCACAGGAAATGAAGCAGGGCTTGAAGCTTTTGAAGATATTGAAAAAGCATCCTCTATCGCACTGGGCGACCCGGCCAGCGTACCGGCCAGTCAGTATGCAGAGGAAGCGCTCACAAGTCTTGGGATCTGGGATCGGATCCAGGATAAGGTAAGCTTTGGAACCAATGTAACAGAGGTTTTAAACCAGGTAGCGGCTTCCAGTGCAGACGCAGGTATCGTATATGCCACAGATGCAGCCAGCATGGCAGAGCAGGTAGATGTAATTGCTGAGGCTCCCGAGGGAAGTCTGAAAAAGAAGGTAATTTATCCTGTAGCTGTGTTAAAAGGCAGCGCGCATTCTGAAGAAGCGGCAGATTTTGTGGAGTTTTTAAAAACAGAGGAAGCCATGAAGGTATTTGAGGCTTATGGCTTCTCCAAGGGAAATGAAATCCTGCCTTAAATCTGTAAATGAAAAGGAGGACGTATTATGGACTGGTCACCGGTTCTGATATCCATGAAGACAGCCAGCCTGTCCATCTTTATCACCTTTTTTCTGGGTATTTTTGCAGCGGGGGTTGTGATCCGTCTGAAAAATGAGACGTCAAAAATCATATGTGACGGTATTCTGACTCTTCCCCTGGTGCTTCCGCCTACGGTGGCCGGCTTTTTTCTGCTCTATCTGTTTGGGGTAAAACGCCCCATTGGACAGTTTTTTATTGATTTTTTCGGAGTAAAGATTGCTTTTTCCTGGGGAGCTACGGTACTGGCGGCGGTGGTGATGTCATTTCCGCTGATGTACCGCTCTGCCAGGGGTGCATTCGAGCAGGTGGATCCGGATCTGACTGCGGCTGCAAGGACCCTGGGGATGAGTGAGTGGGAAATTTTTTGGAAGGTGCTTTTTGCCAATGCCACTCCCGGCATCTTAAGCGGCGGTGTCCTGGCCTTTGCCAGAGGTCTGGGAGAATTTGGAGCCACTTCTATGATCGCGGGTAATATTGCGGGAAAGACAAGAACCCTACCAATGGCAGTGTATTCAGAGGTGGCCGCAGGCAATATGGGGGCTGCAGACCGGTATGTGGCCGTCATTGTGGTCATTGCCTTTATCTCTATTCTGCTTATGAATCTGGGAGCCTTAAGGGCAGGAGGAAGAAAGCATGGCGCTTGAGACAGAACACAGGCTTTTGCTGGGAGTTGAAATCAAAAAGAAGCTGAAGGAATTTTCTCTGGAGCTTTCCTTCGAGGCGGAAAAAGGCTGTCTGGGTATTTTAGGACCTTCGGGCTGTGGAAAGAGCATGACTTTAAAATCCATTGCAGGCATTGTGACGCCGGATTCCGGCCGGATTGCCCTTCAATATGCTCAGGGGGAGGCAGCCGGGGGACGGGTTCTGTTTGATTCTACCCTTAAGATCAATGAAACGCCTCAGATCCGCCGGGTAGGCTACCTGTTCCAGAATTACGCCCTGTTCCCCAATATGACGGTGGAGGAAAATATTGCCGCAGGCTTAAAGGGAAAGGGCGCAAGGGCTGCAGCGGGGGGCAGGAAGTCCCAGGTCTGCTCCCCTCAGGCCATTAAGCAGAAGGTGCAGGAGATGACGGAGCGTTTCCGGCTGATCGGACTGGAAAAGCATTATCCCGCTCAGTTGTCCGGCGGCCAGCAGCAGAGAACAGCACTGGCCCGGATTCTGGCCTATGAACCGGAAATCCTGCTTTTAGATGAACCGTTTTCAGCAATGGATACATATCTGAGGGAAAAGCTGCGTCTGGAGCTGGCAGAAGCATTAAAGGATTATGACGGCGTTTCCATTCTGGTAACTCATGACAGGGACGAGGCATACCAGCTCTGTCCGGAGATACTTTTGATGGATCAGGGAAAGGTTCTGGCCAGGGGAAAGACGAGAGATATTTTTGCCTGGCCCCAAACCTGCAAGGCTGCAAGACTTACGGGCTGCAAAAATATTTCCAGGATCAGGCGGATGGGTGAACGGCATATCTGCGCTTTGGACTGGGGCGGCTTAGAGTTGATGGCAGACCGTCTGGTGGGGGAGGAGATTACTGCAGTGGGGATCCGGGCTCATGATTTTGAGCCGCTAAGCAGACAGAAGGCAGCTGCATACGCATATGAAAACTGTATTCCTGTGGAAGAACCCCAGGTGTCTGAAATGCCCTTTGAGTGGTATATTACCCTGAAAAACGGCCTGTGGTGGAAACGAGAAAAGACGATTCATACCCACAATTCTGCCGGAGTGATCCCGGAGTATCTTCGGGTAGATCCGTCGGCTATTTTACTGTTAAAAGGAGAACTCTGATATGAAAAAAACAGGAGCAGTCATTGTGGCGGCAGGCCATAAAAACAGAGGAACGGCCTTTTTGCCCATGCTCCCGGTAGGGGACAGCACCGTGATCCGTCGGATCATTATTACGATGAGGCGGGTGGGGATTGATCCTATTGTGGTAGTGACGGGAAAACAGGGAGATGAGCTGGAGAAGCATATAAGCGATCTGGAGGTTATTTCCCTGCGCAATCCCGATTACGAAACGGAACAGATGTTTGACAGCATTTCCATGGGTCTTCGCTACATCAGAGGACTGTGTACACAGACACTGATCCTTCCTGCTAAATTTCCGCTTCTTTTGCGTGATACGCTGGAAAAAATGCTTTCAGAAGAGGGCGATATTATCCGGCCGGTTTTTGACGGAAAAAGAGGCCATCCGGTTCTTATATCGGAGCACGCAGCCGGGAAAGTGCTTGAATACACGGGAAATCGGGGCTTGCGGGGAGCACTGTTTGAAGCGGAGCAGTGCTTTGTGACAAAGGAAGTACCTGTGGAAGATCAGGGAATTATCTTTGCAGTGGAAACGGATGAAGACAGTACGGAACGGGAAATGGAAAAACAGAAGATCCAGGTGCATCCGGAGGTGCGTCTGGTCGTTCGGAGAAATGATCCCTTCTTTGGGCCGCTGCTTGCCCGTTTTCTCACCGTGGTCCGTCATACAGGTTCTATGCAGACGGCCTGCAGGCAGCTGCACATATCCTATACCAAAGGCTGGAAGCTTTTAAAGGAGGCGGAGCATCAGCTGGGCTATGGCCTCCTTGTATCCCGGTCAGGAGGAACAGAGGGGGGATTTTCCCGTCTTACAGAGAAGGGGGAAGATTTTCTAAGACGATATCTGTGCATGGAAGAAGAACTGCGCAAAGAAAGCGAACGGCTGTTTAAACGGTATTTTCCGGAAGAAAATGAGGTGTCAAAATGAGAGAGTTATTTAAAGAACTGAAAAAATGCCTTTTAAGAGGAGAGGGAGCAGCACTTGCTTCGATCATAGAGAGCGCGGGTTCCACACCCAGAGGCGCGGGTTCGCGGATGCTGGTAAAAGCAGATGGAACGGCTCTTGGAACTGTGGGCGGAGGAGCTGTGGAGTATCAGGTAACTCTGGCCTGCAGGGAAGCAGTTAAAAGTAAAGAGTCCGGTCTTCGAGAGTTTACTTTAACCCGTGGGAAAGAAGCCGATATCGGTATGGTCTGCGGGGGAGATGTGACGGTGTACATCCAGTATGTGGATCCTGAAATGCCAGGTATCCAGGAGCTTATCGATCAGGTTCTGAGTGTTCTTGATGTGGATGAGGACAGCTGGCTGATTTTTGACCTCACTGTGGAAAAATCGTGGAAAATGGGGCTTTACAGTGAAAAGACAGGCGTTTTGGGCCTTGGAAATGAAACGGCAGGAGCAGGGTGGATGAAGCATAGCTGTCCTTCGGGAGCCGCAGAAATGAAAGATGGAAGGGACGCTTCTGTATGTGAACGGGTGTTGCCGGAGACGGTATTTGGGCCTGAGTTTACAGCGCTTTTTGGTTCCCAGGCGGTCATTTCCAGGGAAAACGATCATTTTTACTATGTGGAGCCTCTGGTTCAATCTGGTACGGCGTATGTGTTCGGCGGAGGCCATGTGGCTCAGGAGCTGGTTCCCGTATTAAAAAAAGTGGGCTTTCGCTGTGTGATCATGGATGACAGAGAGATGTTTGCCAACCGGCAGGTATTTCCCGATGCCGATCAGGTAATCGTGGGAGATATGGAGCGGATTGGCGACTATGTGTCTATCCGGCCTCAAGACTACGTATGCGTGATGACAAGAGGCCATCAGTTTGACTATTATGTGCAGAAGCAGGCTCTGGCTTTAAAGCCCTGCTATCTGGGCGTGATGGGAAGCAAAAACAAGATCCGTGTGGTGACGGAACGGCTGCTTGAAGATGGATTTTCAAATGAGGAGATCAAGGCCTGCCATATGCCGATCGGTTTGGGAATCCATGCGGAAACACCCCAGGAGATTGCAGTCAGCGTTGCGGCGGAGATGATCTCTGTGCGGGCCGAGAGACTGGGAAAGACAAGGAGGTAAAGGCATGAAGGAATGTGTATGGGCAATATATTTCAGTCCTACCGGAGGAACAAAAAAAGCGGCCCTTTATCTGGCAGAGGGCCTTGGAAAAGAGGTAAAAGAGGTGGATCTTTCTGCTCCTGATTTTAATGGCGCAGAATTTAAAAAGGATGATCTGGTGATTGTGGCTGCTCCTGCATTTGGAGGAAGGATCCCGGCACTGATGGCAGAGCGGTTAAAGTGCACCGCAGGAAAGGGCGCTGCTGCTGTTACGGCTGCCGTTTATGGAAACAGGGCCTATGAGGATGCTCTGGTGGAGTTAAATGATGCATTGGAGGAGCAGGGCTTTGAGCCTTTCGCTTCTGTGGCTGTCCTTGCGGAGCATTCCATGGTTCGGGAGGTGGCGGCAGGACGTCCGGATGCGAAGGATCATGAGGAGCTTTCCGGTTTTGGAGCACAGATCCTTAAAAAGCTTGAAGCGGCAGAAATTACAAGGCCCCAGGTGCCAGGGAACCGCCCATATAAGGAATGGAAAAAGATGCCTGCAGTACCGGTAAACGGCAGCGGCTGTACCGGGTGCGGACTCTGCGCCGGACTCTGTCCCTCTGGAGCTATTTCAAAAGAAAATCCATCAGTGACAGATCCAAAGAAATGTATCCTGTGCCTGCGCTGCATCGCTGTCTGTCCTTCCGGTGC
Organism: Clostridium sp. AT4; assembly: GCF_001517625.2. Taxonomy (GTDB): domain Bacteria; phylum Bacillota; class Clostridia; order Lachnospirales; family Lachnospiraceae; genus Enterocloster. Next base: position 621,818 of record NZ_LN999828.1, read on the forward strand.
AAAAAAGCTTCCGGAACCTGTTCAGGAGATGTTAAACCAGAAGCTTCTGCCGTTAAAGGGGATCCGGAAGGAAAATGAGCTGTTTTTGTAAAATTTGGGGTAATTAGTCCGGACTATATAAAACAGGCTGGAGCTGTTCACCCTTCAGAGCAGCTTTTATGGTTGGAATTACAAGCTCTGTTCTCGCAACCAGGGAACAGGGCTTTTTTTGCGGTGAATCCTGGGAAAATGGAACAAAATATACATGTTTGCAGGGAAAGAGAAGTCCGATATTTTTAAAATTCATTCCCATGGCATCATTGGTGGAAAGGAAGATCACCAGAGGCTTTTCATTACGCAAATGGGCTTTGGCAGCCATGAGTACGGGGGTATCCGTGATGCCGTTTGCCAGCTTGGCAAGGGTATTTCCTGTACAGGGAGCGATGAGCAGAAGATCCAGATAGCCTTTGGGGCCAATGGGTTCCGCGTCCTCAATGGTAAGAATGGGTTCCCGTCCGGTCAGACCGCTGATGGTCCGGATATATTCATCCGTGCTTCCGAAACGGGAACGGGTGGTCTGCACATGGGAGGAAAAGATGGGGTACAGCTCGGCTTCCTCCTGTATGAGAGTTTGTACGGTCTGTTTTATTTTATCAAAGGTACAGAAGGACCCGGTAACAGCCAGGCCGATCGTTTTTCCTTTCAGAGACATAAGAATTTCCCTCTATTATATGAAAATGTAGTAGTTTTTAACGTCCCTCTCCAAGGACCTGCAGTACTGCCCGGCACAGGATCCTGGCAGAGGCTTTGGGACTGAAACGTCCCGGAAGCCCCGGACAGGCGATCCGGCAAAGTCCGGCCTGACGGCAGGCTTCCTCAGAAATACAGCCGGAGCCGGAAGCCAGTTCAAAAAGTACCGCGTCTTTATGGATCTGCTTGATAAGCAGGGGATCTGTAAGGATAGGAGCGGGAGCTGTATTAAAAATAAGCTCTGCCTGAGGAAGATATTTTTCCAGTTTTTGGGGATCAAAGGTGTCAAAGCCACGCGTTTTGGCAAGTGTCTGCCGGATGGGGGTTATCTCACAGACGGATGCATCTGCAAACATTCCTCTCAGGCGGTCAGCCAGCGCCTGGCCGCAGCGCCCATAGCCAAGGATCAGGCAGCGGCAGCGATGGAGATTGATGGGGCACTGGCTGATTGCCAGAGAGATGGCGCCTTCTGCGGTGGCAATGGCGTTTTCCAGGGAAATTTCTTCCATGTCCATAAAATCCTTCCATAGAATGTCATTATTATCGCAGAACTCTTTTACAGGATCCGGGAGATTTCCGCCAAAAAGATACTGTCCGGGCATAAGGCAGGAAAGAAGGGCAGAGAGTTCCATACCGTGTGAGGGAGGCTGGAACAGATGAACCCCGTCGCGGGTAAAGGGAACGGGGCCGAGGATCACAGAGGCCTCTTTGACTGCCGATTTCATCAGCGGGGAATCCGTTCCTGTAAAAAAAGACACGGGATATCCTTCCTTGGAAAGAATCTGTACCATCCATCGAAGACGCATATCGCCCCCGACTGCAAAAAATGTTTTCATGGCTGTTCCTGCCTTATTTCTGTCTGTAATTTATATATATGAAAGGGCTGGAAAAGCGTGAGAAAGCATGGTATACTATTACACATAGCACACAAAATACTGGCTGCGTCTTTTATGGCTGGATCCAAAAAGACAGAGACCAGTTTTTTTGCAGAAATCGTTATATACAAAAGAGTATAACGGGAGGGCAGAAGATGGAAGATAACAATAAGCTTCATTACGGTTTATCATTGCGCCTGTATTTTGAGGAAAAGGCCTTTGGTCCGGGGATGGTGACTTTGCTGAGAGCGGTAGAGAAAACAGGATCTCTGCAGAGAGCGGCCCGCTCTATGAATATGGCCTACAGTAAGGCATGGAAAATGCTCCGGGTGGCGGAAAAAGAGTGGGGGTTTTTGCTGACAGACCGGGAGACCGGAGGAAGAGACGGAGGAGGTTCCACCCTTACGCCTCAGGCGAAGGAGCTGATGGAAGCTTATTTAAGCTTTCGAAGAGATGCAGAGGCGGAACTGGATCGTCTGTTTGAAACGTATTTTTCGGATGAATGGTTAAATCATATGAGAGAGATGGGAGGAAATGAAAAAAATGAGTGAGGAAATCGTATTTTGCAGGGGAGGAGGCTGTACGGCCAAGCTGGGGCCGGGGGTACTGGCCCGTGTGTTAAATCGGCTGCCCAAAACAAAGGATCCCAATCTGATGATCGGATATGACGGTTCCGATGATGCGGCCGTATACCGGCTTACAGATGATCTGGCCATGGTGCAGACACTTGATTTTTTTCCCCCCATGGTGGAGGATCCCTATATATTCGGCCAGATTGCGGCTGCTAATGCGCTGAGTGATATCTATGCCATGGGAGGAGAGGTAAAAACTGCATTAAATATCGTATGCTTTCCGGAAGAGATGGATCTGAATATTCTGGGAAAGATCATGCAGGGCGGCAGCGAAAAGGTACGAGAGGCAGGAGGTGTTCTGGCGGGCGGCCATTCCATTGCGGACAGCGATGTAAAATACGGCCTTTCTGTTACGGGAATTATCCATCCTGACCGTGTATTTGCCAACAGCGACTGCAAAGAGGGCGATGCCCTGATCCTCACAAAGCCTCTGGGTGTAGGGATTGTATGCACGGCAGCAAGGATGAAGGCGGCACCTCAGGCGGCGTATGACCTGGCGGTCCAGTCCATGACAACCCTTAATAAATATGCATCCGAGATTCTTAAAAAATACAGGCTCCACGGATGTACGGATGTAACAGGCTTCAGCTTTTTAGGGCACCTGTGTGAAATGGTAACGGATCAGGCCACAGCCCGCATCTATAAGGATCGCGTTCCGGTTATTCCGGAGGCGCCTGCATTGGCAGAGGAATTCTATATCACAGCAGCGGCTCAGAGAAACCGCAACCATGTGCAGGATAAGATTGATTTTGGAAGCTGTGGCTTTTCCATGCAGGAAATCCTGTTTGATCCCCAGACCTCCGGCGGACTGCTTGCATCCATTGATGCTGCAGATGCCGAAGCAGCACTCAAGGAACTGGAAGAACTGGGGCTTCCCTGCGGGATCGTGGGAAGGATCGAAGCGCGGCAGGAAAAGGCCGTGATTGTAGAATAAAAGAGAAGTGAGGAGGAAACAGGCTATGATAAGACTGGATGAAAGGGGAAAGCAGTGTCCGCTGCCGGTGATTGAGGCGAAGCGGGCCCTGGAGGCAGCGGCGCCGGGGGAAGCAGTAGAGGTGGTCGTGGATAATGAGATCGCAGTACAGAATTTAAAGAAGCTGGCAGATCACAAGGGGCTGTCCTTTGCATCTGAAAAAAAGAGTAGCAGAGAATATGTGGCTGTTATTACAGCTGGTGAGGGAGTAAAAGAAAGGGAAAGCGCACCGCAGGCAGATGCTTTACCGGAAAAAGAGCCTGAAGTCTGCCATCCGGACGGACGCAGGAAGGGAATGGTGGTTGTGATTTCTTCCCGTGAAATGGGGCAGGGAGATCCGGTGCTGGGAACCCTTCTGATGAAGGGATTTATTTATGCTCTTACACAGCAGGACGTACTGCCGGAAACCATTCTTCTCTATAATGGAGGCGCCTTCCTTTCCTGTGAGGGCTCGGATAATCTGGAGGATCTTAAGACGCTGGAGGCTCAGGGCGTAGAAATTCTTACCTGCGGCACCTGCTTAAACCATTATGGGATCGGGGACAGGCTGAGAGTAGGCAGCGTTACCAATATGTATGAGATTGCAGAAAGGATGACCGGGGCAGCTGTGCTGGTACGGCCTTAAGGTGGGGAGTATGAACAGACAAAAGCAGCTGATCATAGTCAGAGGCGGAGGGGATATTGCCACAGGAACCATCCACCGCCTTCATCGGTGCGGTTATCCGGTGCTGGTGCTGGAAACAGGCAGTCCTTCTGCCATCCGCAGGCAGGTGGCATTTTCCGAAGCAATCTATGACGGACAGAGTGAAATTGAGGGTGTGACCTGCTTAAAGGTATCCGATTTTGCAGAGGCAAAGGCTGTCTTAGAGGCAGGAGCCATCCCCATGATGATGGATGAGGCGTGTGAAATATTAAAGGAAGTCCGTCCCTGGGCTCTGGTGGATGCGATCCTGGCAAAAAAGAACCTAGGAACGAACCGGAATATGGCGGATAAGACTATTGGCCTGGGGCCAGGCTTTACAGCCGGGGAAGATGTGGATCTGGTGATCGAGACCATGCGGGGCCACAACCTGGGAAGGATCATTTCCAGGGGAACGGCCCTTCCGAATACAGGAACTCCGGGGCTGATCGGAGGCGCGGGAAAGGAACGGGTCATCCATTCGCCGGCCATGGGGATCCTTTTTGGAAAAGTGAGGATCGGAGACCGGGTAGAAAAGGGACAGCCCGTCGCGGTCATTGTTACGGGGCAGGGAGAGGTAGTGGTAGAAGCTTCTCTTACAGGCCTGGTGCGTGGGCTGATCCGGGACGGTTATCCAGTGGCAAAGGGCTTTAAGATCGCGGATATTGATCCAAGAGAGAGCGAGTATGAAAACTGCTTTACCATTTCAGATAAAGCGAGGGCGATCGGCGGTTCTGTATTAGAAGCCCTTTTATATCTGGAACAGAAACAGGGCTTTTAAGGGAGGCGCATTATGATCTATCTTGACAGTGCGGCTACCTCCTTTTACCGTCCTCCTGTGGTGGCCCGGGCAGTGGCAGAGGCGATGAACTCCATGGGAAACTGCTCCCGGGGAACGCACAGAGAAGCTTTAACGGGAGCCAGGATCATTTTTGAGACAAGACAGCTTCTGGCAGAGCTGTTTCATGCTCCCGGACCGCAGCAGGTGGCATTTACGGCTAATTCCACAGAAAGTTTAAATATGGCGGTCAAAGGCCTGATCGATCCGGGAGACCGGGTAGTGACTACCGTGCTTGAACATAACAGCGTGCTCCGACCTCTGTATGAGATGGAAAAAAGGGGCGCTGTGCTGACCATTGTGGGCTGTGAGAAGGATCCTTCTAATGGGATTTCCAGAAAAGGAAGGCTGGATATGATAGCCATGGAGAAGGCCATTACTCCGGGCACAAAGGCTGTGGTTATGACTCATGCCTCCAATCTCACCGGAAACTGCCAGGATCTGGCTCAGGTGGGAGAATGGTGCCGCAGGGCAGGCGCTCTTTTTATTGTAGATGCCTCTCAGACCGCAGGACTCTTTCCGATTGATATGGAGAGAGATCAGATCGATGTCCTCTGCTTTACCGGTCACAAGGGCCTGATGGGGCCTCAGGGAACTGGCGGGATCTGCCTTGGCACAGGAGTGAATATACGGCCTCTTTTATCCGGAGGCAGCGGTATTATGACCTTTGAAAAGCAGCATCCGTCACAGATGCCGACAGCGCTGGAAGCAGGTACCTTGAACGGACATGGGATTGCAGGACTGCGGGCCGCCCTTCTGTATATTAAGGAACAGGGTATGGAGCATTTGAGAAAGAGGGAACAGCAGCTTATGCGGCGTTTTTATGAGCAGGCGCTGGAAATTCCGGATATCCGTATCTATGGGGATTTTTCCCAGAAAGACAGGGCTGCTATTGTATCTTTGAATCTGGGAGAAGAGGATTCCGCTCAGGTCAGCGACTATCTTTCTGAGGAATATGACATTGCCACCCGCTCTGGAGGTCACTGTGCTCCTTTGATGCATGAGGCGCTTAAAACCGTGGAGCAGGGGGCGGTACGGTTCAGTTTTTCCCATTTTAATACAGAAGAACAGATCGACGAAGCCATTGATGCCCTGAAGCATTTTTAAATAGAAGAACAGGCAGCGGTACGCTGAGACAGAATTTCATTTAAGGCAGATGCACTGCTTGTATGGCTCCGCACGATCTGGGTTGTGTCCGGACGGACCTCATCCAGAGCACAGCGGATCATTTTGTGGGATACCGTATTCGTAAAGAGTACGAGCAGATCCGGTGTTCCGATCTGCTTGTCCAGGCTGGCACTCATCTGGGTAAAAACCTTTGCTTTGCAGTTGTAGGTTTTGCATATTTTTTTATACTGGGTGACCATCCGGTCATGACCTCCGATGATAACAACACTCATGAAATATCCTCCCTTGCAGGTATGTATTTGGAAATATATAGGTTAGTATATACTAACTAAAAGTATCATATAACAAATCCGGTAAAATGTCCATAGAAATTTTACAGGAAAATGGTTCATTCCAAAAAGAAAATTATTTAATACAAAAAGTTTTAGATTAACTAAAAATTTTTGTCAACAATGCAGATTGCGGTTATATCCTTCTTGGGCTATAATAATTCCATCATAAGAAACAGGAGAGGAAGAAAGAAAATGGGATTTATTGCCGTAGTAATCGTATTTGCAAGCCTTGGCTATGATATGTACCGTGTGATCCGCAGTCATGGAAACAATTGAGATAGAAATGCAGAATGTCTGATGAAACATACATTTTGAAAAGGAAGCAGTCCGGTTTTTGGGGGCAGAGGGTTCTGCCTGCAGGAATCGGGCTGTTTTTATATACAGCTGTTTTTGCGTCTGTGGATGCGGCAGATGCATAGAAATTCCTTGTGCGGTCATTTGCTCCATGATAAAATAAAACAGAACAATGGGAGAAGATGGGGGACAGAACGTGGAAGCATATTATTACGGAGCATGTTTGACACAGGCCGTTCACAGTATTTTCAAGGCGCTGGAAATAGAAAAATACCGGTTATCCGGCTGTCCGTTTGTGATCTCATTCACCGGCGGAGGAGGAAAAACCTCCCTGATCCGCCGTATGGCATGGGAAGGGCGGGAACTGGGACTTAAGGTTCTTGTGATTCCTACAACCCATATGGCCCTTCCGGAGCATTTTTTTGTGCCGGAACCTTCGGTGGGGGCTTTGGAGCAGACATTAAAAGACAGTGGGATTGCGGTTGCGGGAAATCCGGAGGAACGAAAGCCCGGAGAGAAAAAGATATCCTTCTGGGGCTGGGAATTTTACCAGCAGGCCAGAGAAAAAGCGGATCTCGTCTTAGTGGAGGCCGATGGAGCAAAGAGGCTTCCGGTGAAGGTGCCGGGACCGGCAGAGCCGGTGATACCGGGAGATACAGATCTGATCCTCTGCGTGTACGGTCTTAAGGCTCTGGGACAAAAGGGAGAGAAATGCTGCTTTCGCATGGAACAGGCAAAAACGCTTTTGGGAGAGAGCTTCAGTCTGGATAAAGAGGACAGGGAATGGGCAATGGAGGAGAAATATATGGCCTATCTGATGAAACAGGGATATTTAAGTCCGCTGAAGCAGTCATTTCCTCAGGCCAGGATCCTTCCTGTGTTCAATCAGGCAGATACAGGGGAGCTTGTTCTGGCAGGAAAGCGGATCCTGGAGCAGATCGGACATACAGAGGGTCTGATCACGGGAAACCTGTGGAAGGAACCGTCATTTGAGTTGTTTTAAACAGGATAGAAAGGTGACTTTATACAATGAAACTTTCGATGATTTACATGGCTTCCGGCTTTGGAAAGCGATTTGGTTCCAATAAGCTTCTGGCATCCTTTGAGGGACGTCCTCTTTATGCATACGGATTGTCTGCTCTGGAAAAAGGGGCGCAGATTCTGGAAAAAAAATCGGGGATAAGCTGTGAGATAATTACGGTAAGTCAATATCCCCAGATCCTGGAAAGTGCCCACTGCCTGATCTCCGGAGGAAAGGTGCTGGAAAATCCGTTCAGTGAAGAGGGGATAACGGCGTCGATCCGCCTTGGGGTAGCCGCCGCCTGGGAAGATACGGATGCATTCCTTTTTTTTGTGGCAGATCAGCCCTATACGGAAGGAGAAATGATCGCTTCTTTTGCGGAGGGCTATTTTAAAAGCGGAAAAAAGCTCGGCTGTACGGCATTTAAGGGACGCAGGGGAAGTCCTACTGCGTTTGGAGGCTGTTACCGCTCTGAGCTTTTGGCTATTTCAGGAGATAAGGGCGGCCGTCAGGTTATGAAGAACCATCCGGAGGAACTCTGGATCATGGAAACAGAGGAAAAACAGCTGTGGGATGTGGATCTGCCGGAGGATTTGAAGAGGGGGGAAAAAGAGTATGGCACAGGAGCATGATTTTTCAAAGGGCAGTATCATTTCAAATATTTTAAAGCTGGCTCTTCCTATGACGCTGGCCCAGCTGATCAATGTACTCTATAATATCATAGACCGGATCTATATCGGCCAGCTTCCTGAGGATGCTACGCTGTCTCTCACAGGTCTGGGGCTGTGTCTTCCTATTATTTCCATCGTAATAGCCTTTGCAAATCTTTTTGGAATGGGAGGTGCACCCTTATGCTCCATTGAGCGGGGAAGAGGAAATAAGGAAGAGGCAGAGGCCATTATGGGAAATTCCTTTGTAATGATGGTACTGGTGGGGCTGCTCCTTACCACTGCGGGCCTTCTGTTTAAGCGGCCGCTTTTATATCTGTTTGGGGCCAGCGACGCTACCATTGGCTATGCGGATGACTATGTGACGATTTATCTTCTGGGAAATATATTTGTGATGGTCGGACTGGGTATGAACAGCTTTATCAATTCTCAGGGCTTTGGAACCATTGGAATGATGACGGTTCTTTTGGGAGCAGCCGCCAATATTTTACTGGATCCTGTATTTATATTTGGATTTCATATGGGGGTTCAGGGAGCGGCTCTGGCTACCATTCTTTCCCAGTTTCTTTCAGCTGTCTGGATCCTCCGGTTCCTCACCGGGCCCAAGGCCACTCTACGGCTGCGCCGTTCATCCATGCGGCTGGAACGGGAGCGGATTTTCCGTATCATGGGTTTGGGAATGAGCGGGTTTACCATGGCGATCACCAACAGTTCGGTGCAGATCATGTACAACACCATGCTGCAGAGGGTCGGAGGTGATCTTTATGTGGGGATTATGACCGTCATCAATTCTGTCCGTGAGGTAATTTCCATGCCGGCTCAGGGCGTGACCAACAGCGCTCAGCCGATCATGGGGTATAATTATGGGGCAAAGGAGTATGGACGGGTAAAAAAGGCCATTGTATTTATGTCTTCTGTTTCTGTTTTATATACATTGGCTGCCTGGGGGCTGATCCATGGTTTTTCCGAATTTTTTATCCGGATGTTTAACCGCAGCGGAGAACTGGTGGAGGCGGGAATACCGGCTATGCGGATTTACTTTTTCGGCTTTTTTATGATGTCCCTGCAGTTTGCAGGCCAGTCCGTATTTGTAGGTCTGGGAAAATCTAGATATGCCGTATTCTTTTCCATTTTCAGGAAAGTGATAATCGTAATCCCGCTGATATTGATATTGCCGACAATTTTTCATCTGGGCACAGACGGTATCCTTATGGCAGAACCCATATCTAATTTTATCGGCGGAACGGCCTGTTTCGGGACCATGCTGTGTACGGTATGGCGCGAACTGGGAAAGAAGGAGAAATCAAATGCACAGGAAACATAAGAGCAGGACATGGGTGGCAGCAGTCCTGTTTGTGGGGACTGCTATTCTTTTTACATGCGGATTTGGCAGAATGTCGGAGTATTCTTCTGGAGAAAGGGGTCATCTGCGTTCGGCAACCTATTATTCCGATGACTGGGTGATCAATTTCTGGAACAGCGAAAGTGTCCATATGGAGGAGGAACTGGCACGTATTGCGGCAGACGGCTTTAACAGTATTATCCTGGCAGTTCCATGGAGGGAATTTCAGCCGGAAACAGCTCCGGTCATGTATGAGGAGTATGCCTGGAAAAAACTGGGGGGCGTTATGGACGCAGCCGGAAAACAGGGATTGGGAGTGATCCTCAGAGTGGGTTATACCTGGGATTATGCGTCACCGGAGTCTGCTTTGTCACGGTATGAAGGACTTTTATATGATCCGCAGCTAAAAGCCGCATGGATTTCCTATGCAGAACGTTTGTATAAACAGGTTTCTGCTTATGAAAACTTCTGCGGCGGCTTTCTCACCTGGGAAGATTTCTGGAATTTCACGGAAAATGCAGCCGGATATGGAAATGGGATTGCCGGACGCAGAATGGCAAAGTTGTGCGGATATACGGATTACCTGAAGGAAAAATATACGCTGGAGCAGCTAAAGGAATATTATGGAACTTCCTTTGAAAATTATGAGGAAATATGGCTTCCGGAGAAGGACTCTTATGCAAGAAAACTTTTTTATGAATTTTATGATGCGTTTCTTGCAGAGCTTTTGACGGAAACTCAGAAGGTATTTCCAGATCTTTCCATGGAAGTTCGGCTGGACGCAGATCCGGTAAAAAAAGCGGACAAAACGCTGGAAGGTGTTTCTCATCAGAGTACCTTTGGCTGTGGAAATGCATCCTGCACCAGTATTATGTACAGTGTCCCTATGGGGTTTCCTAATGAAGGCGAGTGGGTGACAGCTGATCAGGCATTAAACATGGCGCCTGTATTTTTTGATCAGGTCAGCCGGTATAATGGAAATAAACCGGTATATGTGGATCAGTTCCTTTTTACGGACAATACTCCTGGTTTTGAAAGGAATGCCCGTTTAAAGCCGGAGGAGAAAAACGCCTATCTGGCCGGAATGGGTGAGCTGTTTCGCACCATGACCATAGGATACGGCGTGTGGACTTACAGGGATTACGGAGATAACAAGCTTTATAACCCCCAGTTTGCCCTGGGACTGAGAGGCTGGAAGGTAACCGGAGAAAGCTATATCGAAGAGGGGAAGAATGGAAAAGAAGCGGTTCTTCCTTCAGGAAGCAGCATTTCCCAGGAGATGCGGGGCAGAGTCACCGGCAGAACTGGCCCGGATGTCCATGTGCGTTTCTCTCTGGAAGGAACAGCCGGGAGTACGGTAAGCGTCCGGGTGGGGAAGCGGACTAAGACCCTTCAGGCAGGAGAAAGAACGGATGCAGAACTGATATTTGAGAATGCATTGGCAGAAGAACTGACCATTTCCTGCGCCGGAGGAGGCAGCGTACGGATTGACGATCTGAATCTGTATACGTTTGTGACAGAGGGTGATATATACCGCATGGATGGCTCCGAGGGGGAATGTACGGATGGGATCCGGCAGCTGAACCAGGCTCTGGGGGCAGAGGATTAAGGTATTTTTGCATGAGAAAAGCCACCAGAGCGCATACTAAATCCTGTCATGACGCCTGAAACCTTACGTTTTGGGAAAATTTATGTGACAGGAGGAAATCAAATATGACAAAATTGGAATGTTCAGTGGAAAATTGTGTGCACAATGCAGATCAGTGCTGCTGCAGAGGCTCGATCCTGGTAGACGGACACGGAGCCAGGGATGCAGAGGGTACCTGTTGTGCCAGCTTTGAGGAAAATAAGGGCGGGTCTTTTAAAAATCTCTTTAAAACCCCGGAAACCCGTCTGGAGGTAGACTGTGATGCCGTAAACTGCGTCTACAATGAGGACTGCTGCTGTACGGCGTCCGGAATCTGTATCTGCGGAAACGGAGCCTGCGACTGTGAAAATACAAGATGCGCCACTTATAAGGCAAAATAGGAAACTTAAAAAAGTAGTTGACATTACCGGAATCATATGGTATCATTCTAAAAGTTGTGAAAACAACGCACAGGAAAGCAGGTTATCCGCCTCACCTTGGCACGAATCAGTGACCCGGGTTTATATCAGAAGCTGTATAAAGGGTTTTTTATATAAAGAATCTTTTTCGGTTTAAAATCAGAGCAGCAGACGAGTATGATTTTTTAGCGGATGGCATAAGCTGTCCGCTTTTTACATTTACCAAGCAGAGGCAAAGGCTCTTCATTCAAACAAACATGACTATGGAGGTGTACAACTATTAGCGAGTTAATGATCAACGAACAAATCAGAGACAGAGAGATCCGTCTGATCGGTGAGAACGGCGAACAGTTAGGTATTATGTCTGCAAGAGACGCCTACAAGATGGCGCAGGAGGCAGAGCTGGATCTTGTGAAGATCGCTCCTACTGCAAAGCCGCCGGTATGCAAGATCATCGATTATGGAAAGTACCGTTACGAATTGGCCCGTAAGGAAAAGGAAGCCAGAAAGAAACAGAAAGTGATTGACGTCAAAGAAGTTCGTTTGTCCCCGAACATTGATACTAATGACTTAAACACCAAGGTGGGAGCTGCCAGAAAGTTCCTGGAAAAGGGTGATAAGGTAAAGGTAACTCTTCGTTTCCGTGGCCGTGAGATGGCCCATATGTCCAAGTCAAAGTACATTCTGGACGATTTCGCTGAGAGTCTGGCTGACATCGCAGTTGTTGATAAGCCCTCAAAGGTGGAAGGAAGAAGCATGGTTATGTTTTTAACTGCAAAACGTTAAAAATAGAAAGTTTTCAAGGAGGAAATTTACAATGCCAAAGTTAAAAACCAGCAGAGCAGCAGCAAAGCGCTTTAAAAAGACAGGAACCGGTAAGTTAGTCCGCAATAAAGCTTACAAGTCTCATATCTTAACTAAGAAGTCTACAAAGAGAAAGAGAAATCTTAGAAAAGATATCGTTACCGATGCTACTAACGTAAAGGCAATGAAGAAGATTTTACCATATCTGTAAGTTTTAGATTAAATTAGGAGGAATTACCGATGGCAAGAATTAAAGGCGGCTTAAACGCAAAAAAGAAGCACAATAGAATCCTGAAGATGGCTAAGGGCTACAGAGGAGCCCGTTCCAAGCAGTACAGAGTAGCTAAGCAGTCCGTAATGCGCGCACTGACCAGCTCCTACGCAGGCAGAAAAGAGAGAAAGAGACAGTTCAGACAGCTGTGGATCGCACGTATCAACGCTGCAGCACGTATCAATGGCCTGTCCTACAGCAAGTTCATGTACGGCTTAAAGCTGGCTGAGGTTGATTTAAACCGTAAGGTTCTGTCCGATATGGCGATCAACGATGCAGAAGGCTTCGCAAAGCTGGCTGAGCTGGCAAAGTCCAAGCTTGCTTAATTAAAATATATTGATAAAAGCTCCTGTTCTATGGCTGATGATACAGATTCAGCCGTGGGGCAGGTTTTTTTGTGTAAAAAAATGGATAAAGCAACATGGACAAGGCTGTTTTGCAGAGTTATAATTGTATAAAAATACACACAAAGGAAACGAAAGTTATGGCACAGAATGTAAAAGACAGTACAGACATGATCCACGGAAGCATCGCCAGATCCATCCTGCTGTTTTCCATTCCTCTTCTGGTTGGAAATTTCTTCCAGCAGCTCTACAATACAGTAGACGCCTATGTGGTGGGAAATTATGTGAATACCAGTGCGCTGGCGGCGGTCGGAGCATCTACGCCGATCGTAAATATGCTGGTAGGTTTCTTTACGGGTCTGGCAGCCGGTGCGGGGGTGGTGATATCCCAGTATTTTGGCGGAGGCCGGACGGAGCAGATGCGCCGGGCCATCCACAGTTCCCTGGCTCTTACGGCAATCCTGAGCGTTTTGTTTACAGCACTGGGCTTAAGCTTTACAAAGCCTTTGCTCCACGCCATCGGCGTACCGGAGGATGTAATGCCTAACTCTGCCCTGTATTTATCCATCTATTTCTGGGGAATGACATTTTCGCTCTTTTATAACATGGGCTCCGGTATTCTGCGTGCGATCGGTGATTCTAAAAACCCTTTGTTTTACCTCATTGCAGCCAGTCTGGTAAATATTGTCCTGGATTTTTTATTTGTCTGCGGGTTTGGAATGGGAGTAGAGGGAGCGGCGATTGCCACCATTATTGCGCAGGCGGTCAGCGCGGCGCTGGTGATGGGAAAGCTTCTTATGACCCGTGAGATTTACCGTGTGCGGCTTGGAGAAATCTGTTTTGACAGGAAAATGATCCGGCGTATTGTAGATATTGGCCTTCCGGCAGCGATCCAGCAGAGCATCACCTCATTTTCCAATGTGATCGTTCAGTCCTATATCAATTATTTCGGTACGGCAGCCATGGCCGGGTATTCTGCTACACTGCGGGTAGACGGTTTTTTGCAGCTGCCCCTTCAGAGCTTTAATATGACGATCACTACCTTTGTGGGGCAGAATATCGGAGCAAAGGAATATAAAAGGGTAAAGAAGGGGATTTTTACTTCCTGGCTTATGTGCTCCGGTATTATTTTAGTGGGTTCTGTCATCATGTTCCTGAAGGCGCCGTCCATCATCGGTATTTTTACAGAGGATGCGGCTGTGATCAGCGTGGGAAGCAGTATGATCCGTATTTTTGGAAGCGCTTATCTGTTCCTGCCCATCATCCAGATTTTAAATGGCGCCCTGCGCGGCGCAGGACGCTCCAAGGTTCCCATGTATTTCATGTTAGGCTGTTTTGTGCTTCTGCGTCAGATTTATCTGATGATCGCCGTTCCTATGACAAAAAATGTTTCCGTTGTTTTTGCAGGATGGCCTGTGACCTGGGTGGTCTGCGCCATCGGAATGCTGGTTTATTATTTTAAGGTGGACTGGCTGCCAAAGGAGGAGTAAATCTGGAGATTGAAAAAAATCGAAAATCCCACTACCCAAATCCTGCATTTTAGTGTATAATAAAACACGGCTTGAAATTAAAGCCGTGTTTTTTGGAGGAATACCCAAGTGGCTGAAGGGTCTGGCTTCGAACACCAGTAGGTCGGCAGTACCGGCGCAAGGGTTCAAATCCCTTTTCCTCCGTTTTTGCAAAATACCGCTTCCTGCAGACTCGTGCTGTATCCTGCAGGAAGCGGTATTTATTTATGCATAAATGGGCTTTGCAATCAGAAGGTTCCGGCTACAGAGGAAGGGATTGTAAACTCCACAGCGCCCATATATCCGGGAGCAACCTCATATTCGTCAAAGGCAATGACCAGAAGGCCTTCTTCATTAAAGTAGAAGCTCTCATCGCCGGTAAGCTCCTTAAAGTCATCCTCCGGCATGTCGCTGTTGTAAAAATAGCTTACAGAATCGTCGGCTGCCATCTGGGAAGCCATCTGTTCTTTAATATTGGCTGTGATGGAGGAGAGCATTTCCGGCCGGTCCTTAAAAAGTTCTTTCAGGGAAAGCTGTTTCCCGGTGGTTTTATCAATGGTAAAGATCTTTGTGGACTGCGCTCCGCTTGCCATGACAATGGTGGTGTCGATGCGCAGGCACAGATAGCGGTCATTATCCGTTACAACTTTATAGGAGGAGTCCAGAGAATAGCTGCCTTCTCCCTGAGACTGGGACAGTTCGCCTTCATAGGCGGTGATGAGCTCCTGTGCATATTCCTCAATGGATTTATTCAGAGTTTCGGGTGCAGCTTCAATCTGCGGGATCTGGATGTTGGCCTCAAAGTTGTTTGTCTTATTTTCGTAGGTACGAAAGGTTACAACCTTTGCGATCGGGCCGATAACAGGGATCTGTTCCATGGCATTGGCGATGGTCGGATGCAGATTGGTAAGAAGAGTAATGGCAACCATAGCGGCTGCTGCGGTCATGCCTGTACGTTTCATTAATTTCATAAAAATGACTCCTTTCATTTGAGCTTTGTCTGTTTCTTTTTTTCCCTGCGCGATTCCGGCAAGAATCCGGTCTCTGGCTTCCAGGGGAACGGGAAGTGACTCATATTCCTGTCTGAGCTGTTCTAACTGTCTGTATCCGGAAAGTTTAAGGTCTTTCTGCTCCATAAAGATTCTCCTTTCATTTTGCGTAAGATTTCTTCGGTTCTTCAGGTTCCATGGTAATTCTCAGTTTTTTTAAGGCTCGGTAAAGACGGGCTTTTACAGTATTTAAATTTTCATCTACAACTCTGGAAATATCTTCCAGTTTCATATCTTCAAAGTACCGTAGCATGACAATGGTTCTGCTTTTTTCATCCAGATGCTTTAGGGCGGTCTTAAGATCCAGCTCCTGATATTTGTCCTCCCATGGGATTTCTGGCATTTCCTCTGCGGGGATTTCCTTTTTATTTTTTCTCAGAAGATCCAGAGAGGTATTTATAACGATCCGATAGATCCATGTGGATAAAAAGTCTGTATTTTTTACCTGGCCGCAGTCCCGGATGGCTTTGCAGGCGCTTTCCTGAACGACATCCAGAGCATCCTCCCGATTCTGTACATAACTGTAGGCCAGACGGTAAAAGCGCTCATATCCATCGATCAGTATCTGCTCGGTCTGTTTTGTGATGGGGTTGGTATCCACGTTAAACTTCTCCTTTCTTGGTTTCTGTCTGTTAGACGGCGGGAATGGTGAAAAAGTTGCATTCAGTAACAATGAATTTATTGCATGGCTGCTTTTATTGTATACGTTAAGGAGCGAAAGAATCAACGCCCGTACAGGAAATTTTCTGATTCGCCCTGTATTGAATTTTTATAAGGGAAAGGGTATAATTAACACAACTGATATATTTAAGTAGTAAGAGTGTATCAGATAAAATGCTGCATTTGAAAAAAAGGGTAAGGAGAATGAGAAAATGATCGAGTGGAAGAATTTTGACAGTCTTGAGTCCTACGGGGAGCTTGCCAAAGCAGAGCGTGTTAAGCTTGCAGAAGTAATGTCCGGAGAGAGCGGTGCAGAGCGTGTAAAAGCATACAGCGTTCCCATGGCAGCAGGCATGGTCTATAACTATGCGGCAAAGCAGGTGGATGAAAATGTGCTTGCAGTATTAAAAAAGCTGGCAAAAGAAGCGCAGCTGTCAGAAAAATACAAAGCCCTGTACAATGGGGAGATGATCAATACAGGAGAGAAGCGCCTGGTGCTTCACCAGCTCACACGCGGACAGCTTGGAGATAAGGTTGTGGCAGACGGCACAGACAAGCGGGCTTTCTATGTAGAGCAGCAGGAGAGAATCGCTGAATTTGCAAAGAAGGTACACAGCGGCGAGATCACCAATGCGGCAGGTGAGAAGTTTACAACGGTTGTACAGATTGGAATCGGCGGAAGCGATTTAGGCCCCCGCGCAATGTATCTGGCACTGGAGAACTGGGCAAAGAAACATAATACATTTAAAATGGAAGCAAAGTTCATCAGCAATGTAGATCCGGATGATGCGGCTGCAGTGCTTGGTTCGATTGATGTTGCTCATTCTATGTTTGTGCTGGTTTCCAAGTCGGGTACTACGTTGGAAACTCTGACAAATGAGTCCTTTGTAAAGGATGCTTTAAAGAAGGCAGGTCTGGATGCCTCCAAACATATGGTTGCAGTAACAAGCGAGACCTCACCTCTGGCAAAGAGTGATGATTACTTGGCAGCCTTCTTTATGGATGATTATATCGGAGGCCGTTTCTCATCTACTTCCGCAGTAGGCGGGGCAGTCCTGTCACTGGCATTCGGACCGGAGGTGTTCGCTCAGTTCTTAGAGGGTGCGGCAGAGGAAGATAAGCTGGCAGCAAAGGAAGACCTGCTCCAGAATCCGGATATGCTGGATGCGCTGATCGGCGTATATGAGAGAAATATGTTAGGCTATCCGGCAACAGCCGTTCTGCCTTATTCACAGGCATTAAGCCGCTTCCCTGCGCATCTGCAGCAGGCAGACATGGAGTCTAACGGAAAGTCCGTGAACCGGTTTGGTGAGCCTGTAAACTATGTCACAGGCCCGGTCCTCTTCGGCGAGCCCGGAACAAACGGACAGCATTCCTTCTACCAGCTGCTCCATCAGGGAACCGATATTGTGCCGATCCAGTTTGTGGGATTTAAGAACAGCCAGATCGGAACAGACGTTGTGATCGAGGACAGCACGAGCCAGCAGAAGCTCTGTGCCAATGTGGCTGCTCAGATCGTTGCATTTGCCTGCGGCAAAGATGATGAGAATCTGAATAAGAAGTTTGAGGGCGGACGTCCCTCCAGCATTATCATTGGAGAGCAGTTAAATCCCAAGGCACTTGGAGCACTCCTTGCACATTTTGAAAATAAGATCATGTTCCAGGGCTTTGTATGGAATGTAAACAGCTTCGATCAGGAAGGCGTACAGCTGGGCAAGGTACTTGCAAAGCGCGTACTGGCCCATGAAACAGACGGAGCGCTTCAGGTTTACAGCGAGCTTTTGAACATCTGATCAAACAGAAGAAAAAATATACTTGCGAAGAGAAAAACCGTCCGTTATACTGATAGTATCAGTGAGGGCGCAGGTCTGGTTTGGGGATTCCATTCCTGTCTTTCACGGAAAGACGGGTTACAGATATGAAGGATATCATGGATGAAGATAAGAGACTGGAAGAAGAGCTCAAGGAGCTGCGCCAGGTTCCCATAGACGAAAATGACAGAAAAAAGAAAAAGAGCCGCAGAAGCCGCAAAAAAACGGCAAAACGCAGGGGATTTCCCTTTGCAGCCGTATTTATGGCTCTTGTGGTAGGCGTTCTGGCAGGACTGGGCGGCGGTTACTACGTATGGGGCTGGGAACGGCCCTATACGGTAGATCTTAAGGCAGTGGAGGTTCCGGATTGGGTAAAGCAGGAGTTTATCCGGAAAAATATTTTTTCAAGGCCGGATGTGAGCCGCAGGAAGATCAACAATATTGTGCTTCATTATGTGGCAAATCCCGGTTCCAGTGCAGAGGGCAACCGAAATTATTTTGACAGCCTGGCGGATCAGGACAGCCAGAAAGGTGGCACCTCTACCAGCAGCCATTTTATTGTGGGCCTGGAAGGAGAGGTGATCCAGTGTATCCCGATCAATGAGATTGCCTACGCAAATGCTCCCAGAAACGAGGATACTCTTTCCATTGAGGTCTGTCACCCGGACGATACGGGAAAATACAGCGATGCTACATATGAGTCTGTCGTGAGGCTTACAGCCTGGCTGTGTACCCAGTTAAAGCTTAAAAGCAGCGATGTGGTGCGCCATTATGATATCAACGGTAAGCTGTGTCCGAAATATTATGTGGAGCATGAGGAAGAGTGGAAGCAGCTGAGAAAGGACATTGATGCGGCCATGAAGGAGCTGTGATCTGCGATACTGCATAAAAAAGCGGGGAGATCCCTACAGGGGGATCATCTCCGCTTTTCGATTATGGTAAATCGTATAGTAATGAAAGCCGCACTGCTTTAAAAGCTCCTTTGCGCGGGTAAATCCATATCCCAGATGCTCCGGAGCATGGGCGTCAGAGCCGATGGTGATGTGTTCGCCGCCCATCCTGCGGTATTGCTTTAAAATCTCTGTATCGGGGTTTTGATGACTCAGCCTGCTGCGGAAGCCGCCCGTATTGCATTCCAGAGCCTTTCCATTTTCAGCCAAAACCCTCAAAATAGAATCAATCTGCTCTTTAAAGGCAAAATAGCTGTAGACAGAAGCACTGTCCGGAGCATAGCGTGCGGCATAGTCCAGATGGCCCCAGGAGTCAAAGAATGGATGAAAGGCTCTGGCGCGCTTAAAGGAAAGGGTGAAAAACTCCTCAAGTCCCTGCCTGGAACCGCAGGCTTCCCAAAAGGAGGGATAAAAGGGATCATGGGAGCGGATAAAATGGCTGGAACCGATGATAAAATCAAATTCAGAGCCAAAATCCTTATGAAATTTTTCCAGGTACCTGCAGATGTGAAGCTGCAGCCCCAGTTCGATGCCGATATTGATGCGGATTTTATCCCGGTATTCTTCTTTAAGAGTGTTCAGGGCGGACAGATACGAGGGAAGATCCAGCTCAAAGTTATCCTCACAGAAGGATGAGTCGCGGTCATGATGGTCCGTAATGGTTATTTCCTTCATTCTCATAGAAACGGCCCGTTCAATCTGAACACGGGCGGGTGTATTTGAATCGCCGGAAAAAGCGGTATGCAGATGACAGTCGCAGATCATGCAGGCTCCTCCTTTCAGGCCGGATGCCAAAGGCGCGGCGTTTGATGATAAATATTATACCTGCGGCAGATAAAAAGTTCAAGGCTGACAAACAAATTTAGGGGAAAGAGGTAAAATGCTGTAATTTCCCGCACAAATTGTTATAAAATTAACGAAAAGGTAGAATTAAAAAAAACGCTTGCTATTTTGGAAAAAATTGATTACAATGAGTACAAGTTGATTATTATTTAACAATAATACAATTTAACAACTAGGAGGAATTGAATCATGGCAGTAAAAGTTGCAATTAATGGTTTCGGACGTATTGGCCGTCTGGCATTCCGTCAGATGTTCGGCGCAGAGGGCTACGAAGTAGTTGCTATTAACGATCTGACTGATCCTAAGATGTTAGCACATCTGTTAAAGTATGATACCGCTCAGGGCGGATACGCTGGCCACATCGGCGAGGGCAAGCACACTGTAGAGGCTGGTGAGGATTCCATCACTGTTGACGGAAAGAAGATCACGATTTACAAGGAGCCAAAGGCTGCTGACCTTCCATGGGGAGAGATCGGTGTAGACGTAGTATTAGAGTGTACCGGTTTCTACTGCTCTAAGGATAAGGCTCAGGCTCATATCGATGCAGGCGCTAAGAAGGTAGTTATCTCCGCACCCGCAGGCAATGACTTAAAGACCATCGTATTCTCCGTAAATGAGGATACTCTGACTGCTGAGGATACTATCATTTCCGCAGCTTCCTGTACAACAAACTGCCTGGCTCCAATGGCTAAGGCTCTGAATGATTACGCTCCTATCCAGAGCGGTATCATGAGCACCATCCACGCTTACACAGGCGATCAGATGATCCTTGACGGACCACACAGAAAGGGTGACTTAAGAAGAGCACGCGCAGGCGCTGCAAACATCGTTCCTAACTCTACAGGTGCTGCTAAGGCTATCGGCCTGGTTATTCCAGAGCTGAACGGCAAGCTGATCGGTTCTGCACAGCGTGTTCCTGTACCGACCGGTTCTACCACTATCTTAACAGCAGTTGTTAAGAAGGCTGGCGTTACAAAGGAAGACATCAACGCAGCTATGAAGGCAGCAGCTTCCGAGTCCTTCGGCTACAACGAGGATCTGATCGTATCTTCTGACGTTATCGGCATGAAGTACGGCTCCCTGTTCGATGCTACTCAGACCATGGTAGCTCAGATTGCTGAGGATCTGTATGAGGTTCAGGTTGTTTCATGGTATGACAACGAGAACTCCTACACAAGCCAGATGGTAAGAACCATTAAGTACTTTGCAGAGCTGGCTTAATTATTCAGTTTTTTAGTAGACTCATAAAAAGGGTCCGGTCGTCAGGGCCGGGCCCTTTTTACGCAGTATGAAAGGGGTACATCCATTATGTTAAATAAGAAATCTATCGACGATATGAACGTAAAAGGCAGAAGAGTGCTGGTGCGCTGCGATTTCAACGTGCCGTTAAAGAATGGTGAGATCACCGACGAGACACGTATCGTGGCTGCTCTGCCAACCATCAACAAGCTGATCGCTGACGGTGCAAAGGTAATCCTCTGCTCCCACTTAGGCAAGGTAAAGAATGGCCCTAACGAGGGTGAGTCTTTAGCTCCTGTCGCAAAGAGACTGAGCGAGAAGTTAGGCAAAGAAGTTGTATTCGTAGCGGATTACAACGTAACCGGCGAGGCGGCAACCAAGGCTGTAGAGGCCATGAACGAAGGCGATGTGGTTCTTCTTCAGAATACCCGTTTCCGCGGCGCTGAAGAGACAAAGAACGGCGAGGCATTCAGCAAAGAGTTAGCAGATCTGGCTGACGATTATGTATGCGACGCATTCGGTTCCTCCCACAGAGCACACGCTTCCGTAGAGGGCGTAACCAAGTTCATTTCTGCCAAGGGCGGCACAAATGCAGTTGGCTATCTGATGCAGAAAGAGATCGATTTCCTGGGAAATGCAGTTGAAAATCCTGTAAGACCTTTCGTAGCAATTCTTGGCGGTGCAAAGGTTGCTGATAAATTAAATGTTATCTCTAATCTGTTAGAGAAGTGCGATACTCTGATCATCGGCGGCGGTATGGCATTTACTTTCTTAAAGGCAGAGGGCAAGGAAATCGGAAAGTCCTTAGTAGATGATACCAAGTTAGATTACTGCCGTGAAATGATGGCAAAGGCAGAGAAGCTTGGCAAGAAGCTCCTTCTTCCTGTAGATGCAGTAGTAGCAGCTTCCTTCCCGGATCCAATTGATGCTCCTGTTGAGGCAGAGAACGTATCCGTAGATGCTATGCCTGCTGATAAGATGGGGCTGGATATCGGCACTGAGACTGCAAAGATCTATGCTGAGGCTGTAAAGTCTGCAAAGACTGTTGTATGGAACGGACCGATGGGCGTATTTGAGAATCCGACTCTGGCAAAGGGAACCATCGCAGTTGCCGAGTCTCTGGCTGAGACAGATGCAACTACTATTATCGGCGGCGGCGATTCTGCAGCAGCTGTAAATCAGCTGGGATTTGCTGATAAGATGAGCCACATTTCCACCGGCGGCGGCGCTTCTCTGGAGTTCCTTGAGGGCAAGGTACTTCCAGGTGTAGCAGCAGCAGATGACAAATAAGGCTGTATAGCATAAGTATACCGCCCGGACCGGAGATAAGCCTGCGGTCCGGGCGGTCCATTTACAGAATCAATGTGTGTAAAGGAGAGATAATCATGGCAAGAAAGAAAATCATTGCAGGCAACTGGAAGATGAATATGACCCCTTCTGAGGCAGTAGCACTGGTAAACGAGTTAAAGCCTTTAGTAGCCAATGATGAGGTGGATGTAGTGTTCTGTGTACCTGCTATTGATATTATCCCGGCAATGGAGGCTGCAAAGGGAAGCAATATCAATATCGGTGCTGAAAATATGTATTTTGAGGAAAAGGGTGCCTATACAGGTGAGATTTCACCCAATATGCTGACAGACGCAGGTGTAAAATACGTGATCATCGGACATTCCGAGAGAAGAGAGTATTTTGCAGAGACAGATGAGACTGTAAATAAAAAAGTATTAAAGGCATTTGAACACGGTATTACCCCGATTATCTGCTGCGGCGAGTCTCTGACTCAGAGAGAGCAAGGGATTACTATTGACTGGATCCGTCAGCAGATCAAGATCGCTTTCTTGAATGTAACAGCAGATCAGGCAAAAACTGCAGTAATTGCATATGAGCCAATCTGGGCCATCGGAACCGGAAAAGTAGCTACCACAGAGCAGGCAGAAGAGGTATGTGCAGCCATCCGCGCCTGCATTGGTGAGATTTATGACGAGGCAACTGCAGAAGCTATCCGCATCCAGTACGGCGGTTCTGTATCTGCTGCATCTGCTCCCGAGCTGTTTGCACAGGCAAATATCGATGGTGGTCTGGTAGGCGGCGCTTCCTTAAAGCCTGATTTTGGAAAGATTGTAAATTATAAGCAGGCGTAAGCCAATAAGGAGATAAAAGATTATGAATAAGAAACCAGTAGTTCTTATGATCCTGGACGGATATGGTCTGAATAAAAACTGCGATCACAATGCAGTTTGCGAGGCTAAGACTCCGGTTATGGATCAGTTGATGAGCCAGTGTCCTTTTGTGGAAGGTCAGGCCAGCGGCCTGTTTGTAGGACTTCCTGATGGACAGATGGGTAATTCTGAGGTAGGCCACTTAAATATGGGTGCAGGACGTGTGGTATATCAGGAGCTGACCCGCATTACCAAGTCGATTGAGGACGGCGATTTCTTCCAGGTTCCTGAATTTTTACAGGCAGTAGAAAACTGTAAAAAGAATGATTCCGCTCTTCATCTGTTCGGTCTGGTATCTACCGGCGGCGTACACAGCCATTTAACCCATATCTATGGCCTGTTAGAACTGGCAAAGAGAAATGGCCTGGAGAAGGTATATGTACACTGCTTCCTGGATGGACGTGACACACCTCCGGAATCCGGTAAGGATTTTGTGGCTCAGTTAGAGGAAAAGATGGCTGAGATCGGCGTTGGAAAGGTAGCTTCCGTTATGGGACGTTACTATGCAATGGATCGTGATAAGAGATGGGATCGCGTAGAGCTGGCTTACAGAGCACTTACAAAGGGTGAAGGTAAGGCAGCTGAGAGCGCTACAGCCGGTATTCAGGCGTCTTATGATGATGGAAAGGCAGATGAATTTGTAGTTCCTTTCGTTGTAACCGAAAACGGTGCTCCCAGAGCTTCCATCAAAGATGGCGACTCTGTTGTGTTCTTTAACTTCCGCCCTGATCGTGCAAGAGAGATTACTCATGCATTCTGTGACGATGAGTTTGACGGCTTTGCAAGAGAGAAAAAACTGGATCTGGTTTATGTTTGCTTTACAGACTATGACGAGACCATCACAAATAAGCTGGTGGCATTTAAGAAGGAGCAGATCACCAATACCTTCGGAGAGTTTCTGGCTGCTCACGGCAAGAAGCAGGTACGCATTGCCGAGACAGAGAAGTACGCTCACGTTACCTTCTTCTTTAACGGCGGAGTAGAGGAGCCAAATGAAGGAGAGGATCGTATTCTGGTGCCTTCTCCAAAGGAAGTGGCTACCTATGATTTAAAGCCTGAGATGAGTGCAAACGGCGTATGCGACAAACTGACAGAGGCTATTCGCTCAGGAAAGTATGATGTAGTGATCATTAACTTTGCAAATCCGGATATGGTGGGACATACAGGTGTTGAAGATGCAGCCATCAAGGCTATTGAGACGGTAGACGCCTGTGTAGGAAAGGCCGTAGAGGCTGTAAAAGAAGTGGACGGTGTAATGTTTATCTGCGCAGACCACGGAAATGCAGAACAGCTGGTAGACTATGAGACAGGTGAGCCATTCACTGCTCATACCACAAATCCTGTTCCTTTTATCCTGGTAAATGCAGATCCATCCTTTAAACTTCGTGAAGGCGGCGCTCTTTGCGATATCGCACCTACCCTGATTGAGCTGATGGGACTGGAGCAGCCTAAGGAGATGACTGGCAAGTCTCTGCTGGTGAAATAAGATAAAATGATACCGCTTGAGAGTGGCTGACAATTTTCCCCCCGGAGAGAGCATATCAGAAGCTTTTCCGGGGGGTTTTGCAGTAGTACGCCTGAGGACTCAGACTTTAATTATTCTTCATCTGCAGCCCGATGACCCCGATCATAAAAGCGGCTGTTCCGCCGATGATCCAGCCAGTGACCGTTTCGTGAAAGAAGAATACGCCCCAGAGAATGGCGAATACGGCCATCATGCTCTGGATCACGGGAACCATATAAAAGGGCACCAGGGGGATGGCTTTGGCATTGAGGTAAAAGCCCATTCCCGTGATAAAGCCGAAGGCAAGGATGGCAAGGATGCAGGCCAGATCCGGACGGATAAAAGCTATTTTCCCTGTAAATACAGGCTCTGCGGCCGGGATCAGGGAAAAAAGACCGGACAGGGTAAATATAGCCAGATTGCTGTCGATAATATCCAGCCGTCCAGCTACCATTTTCTGGGAAAGCACATGGCAGCCTGCACAGATACCGGACAGGATAAACAGGCCGGTAAAAAGGAGATTTTCTTTAAAAAATACATCCAGAGGACGGCCGTTTAAAGAGATGCACAGAACGCCGCCGATGCAGAGAAAGATACAGAATCCCTTTCTGGGGGACAGCTTCTCCTTAAAGCACAGTACGCTTACCAGCGTCAGAAACAGGGTCTGGGCAGGCTGGGTCACAATATTTCCATAGGAAAGTCCGTGGCTTAAGGCGTAGTTTTCTGTCAGATAGGCCATCCATTTGATAAAGGCTCCGAACAGGATCCATTTCCAGCAGGATAAGAGGGCCTGTTTTAAGTTTTTCTGAAATGGCTGCCTCAGGATACACTTTAAGATGAGCAGCCACACCACTCCAATGAAAAAACGGAAAAAGGTAATCCATGAAGCGTTAAAATAGGGGCTGATCAGTTTGACGCAGGTACCGCCGAAGCTGAACATCAAGGCAACGCAGAGCAGATAGACATATCCCATAGCTGATTTTCTCCTTCAAATCTATTTGACACTATTATAGCAAAATCTGGAAAAAAGGGTAGGAAAAAATTCTTTCCCCTGCCTCTTCCATTTTCCATTCAGATACGTTACAATAAAAAGATAACTGCCCGGAGAAATTACTCTGATGGCAAGAACAAAACAGGGGAGAAAGGAATATGAATACGAAAAAGGGAATGAAAGCGGGAAAGCTGTTAAAAAGCTTTCTTCCATATTATGGAAAGTACAAAAAGATCCTGATCCTGGATCTGTTCTGTGCGGCATTGACCACGCTGGGAGAGCTGGTGCTTCCTCTGATCCTTCGGTTTATCACCAATCAGGGAATGCAGGATCTGGCTTCCTTAACCACAGGGCTTGTGGTAAAAATCGGCCTTTTATATCTGATCCTGCGGGTGATCGATTCGCTGGCTGCCTATTATATGGCATATACGGGCCATGTGATGGGCGTATATATTGAAACAGATATGCGCCAGGATGCCTTTGAGCATCTGCAGATGCTCTCAGACAGCTACTACAGCAATACCAAAGTTGGACAGATCATGTCCAGGATCACCAGCGATCTGTTTGACGTGACGGAATTTTCACACCACTGTCCGGAGGAATTTTTTATTGCCATTTTAAAGGGAATCGTATCCTTTGTGATTTTGTCAGGAATCAATCTGGAGCTGACGCTGCTCATTTTCCTGATGATCCCGATCATGATTGTTTCCTGTACCTGGTTTAATCTGAAGGTAAAAGCGGCTTTCCGGCTTCAGAGAAATCAGATTGGCGAGCTGAACGCCCAGATTGAGGATACGCTTTTAGGAAACCGGGTGGTCCGTGCCTTTGCAAATGAGCCGGTGGAGATTGAAAAATTCGGAAAAGGCAACCGGGAGTTTATGAAGATCAAAAAGCATACCTATCGGTATATGGCGGCCTTTCAGATTACCACCCGTTCCTTTGACGGCCTGATGTATGTGCTGGTGATCGTGGCCGGAGGCCTTTTCATGATTAACGGAAAGATCGCGCCGGGAGATCTGGTCGCCTATACCATGTACGTGACCACTCTTTTGACAACCATCCGCCGGATTATCGAGTTTGCGGAGCAGTTCCAGAGAGGAATGACCGGGATTGAGCGTTTTCAGGAGATTATGGATGTGACTCCCGATATCAGGGATAAAAAGGGAGCAAAGCCTCTTTCCGATGTAAAGGGAACAATCGAATTTGACCATGTAAGCTTTGAATATGCAGACGATCATACCCAGGTACTGAATGATATCTGTTTAAAGATCCGTCCAGGCGAGAGGATTGCTTTAGTTGGCCCTTCCGGCGGCGGAAAAACCACACTCTGTAATCTGCTGCCCAGATTTTATGACACAACAGGGGGAACTATCTCCATTGACGGAATGGATGTAAGGGATATTACCCTGAGAAGCCTTCGCTCCAATATCGGAGTGGTACAGCAGGATGTATACCTGTTTTCCGGCACTGTATTTGAAAATATTCTCTACGGACGCCCCGGCGCTTCCAGAGAGGATGTGATCAAGGCTGCAAAAATGGCGGGGGCTCATGAGTTTATTACGGAATTAAAAGACGGCTACGATACCTATGTGGGCGAACGGGGCGTAAAGCTTTCCGGTGGACAGAAACAGCGCATCAGTATTGCCAGGGTATTTCTTAAAAATCCGGCAATCCTCATTCTGGATGAGGCCACCTCAGCTCTGGACAATGAGAGCGAGTATCTGGTATCACAGTCTCTGGAAAAGCTGGTTGAGGGCCGCACTACGTTAACTATCGCCCACCGCCTGACGACCATTCAGGGGGCAGACCGGATCCTGGTGCTTTCCGGCAATGAGATCGTGGAGGAAGGAAATCATAAGGAACTTCTTGAAAAGAAGGGGATGTATTACCAGCTTTATATGACAGCCAACCGTTTGAATCAGGGGCTTAACTGAAAGGAGGATATGTTATGAAAATAGCAGCAGCTACGGACAGCAACAGCGGCATTACCCAGGAGCAGGCAAAGCAGCTGGGAGTCCATGTGCTTCCCATGCCCTTTATGATTGACGGGCAGATGTACTATGAGGGTGTGGATCTTACCCACGAGGAATTTTTCAGACGGATGGAGGAGGGAGCGGATATTACCACCTCTCAGCCGTCCCCCGGTGAGGTGACTGATTTCTGGGATAAACTTTTAGAGGAGTATGACGCAGTGGTGTATATCCCCATGTCCAGCGGTTTAAGCGGTTCCTGTCAGACCGCCATGCTTTTAGCAGAGGATTACGAGGGAAAGGTATATGTAGTCAATAACCAGCGCATTTCCGTGACCCAGATGCAGTCTGTGCTGGATGCCAGAGATTTGATAAAAAAGGGATATGCGGCTGCACAGATCCGCAATATTTTGGAAGAAACAAAGTTTGACAGTTCCATCTATGTTACAGTGACCACTTTAAAATATCTTAAAAAGGGAGGACGCATCACTCCGGCAGCCGCTATGTTGGGAACTCTTCTCCAGATTAAGCCTGTCCTCACCATCCAGGGGGAAAAGCTGGATGCATTTTCCAAGGCCAGAACCTTAAAGCAGGGAAAGACCATTATGATGACCGCTCTTAAAAAGGATCTGGAAACACGTTTTCACGATCCTGAGGCACGTCATACCTGGCTGGAGATTGCTTATACCTGCAGCGATGAGATGGCTCAGGAATTTAAGGAAACAGTGGCAGAAATCTATCCGGATGCCAATATCTGCATAGCGCCGTTGTCATTAAGCATTGCCTGCCATATCGGACCGGGCTGTCTTGCTGTGGCCTGCAGCGGCCATTTAAAGGAGCTGGAGTAGATTGAAAAAGAAGAAATGGCTTGAGCGGTTTAAGCTAAGGGGAAAAAGCGTCATGATCCCTATGGTGATTCTGATGATCCTTACTGCTTTGGTTCCCATGCTTTTGCAGGCAATGATCAGCCGCAGGGCATTTAACCAGACCCAGCTGGAGGCGAAGGGCATTGAGATACAGAATCAGTGTCTGATCTTAAGCAGCCGCCTCATGCGTTCAGGTTATATGACCTCGGATAAGGGAAATACCATGGAGCTGGATACCCGTATGCAGACGATCGCAGATATTTATAACGGGCGGATTGTAATTGTAAACAGCAGCTTTAAGATTATAAAGGATACTTTTAACCTGGCGGCAGGGAAGTATTATGTTTCAGAAGAGGTTATCCGCTGCTTTAACGGGGAGACAAACAGCCGTATGAATCAGGAGATGGGTTATCTGACCCAGACTATTCCCATCCACAGTGCTTCCGATAAAAAGAAAGTTACGGGAGTGATGGTGGTTATGGCTTCTACGGAAAATATTTCCGCACTGACCGACCGGGTTCAGGGAAGCACCCAGCTGTTTTTGCTGTGCATGATCCTGGTGGTGGTGGTCTGTTCCATGGCAGCCGTGTTTTTCCTTATACGGCCTTTTAAGCGGCTTCTGGCTTCCTTTGAGCGTGTTTCCTACGGAGATTTGGACACCGATATCATGGAGGATGCCTATAAGGAAACAATCCAGCTTTCACAGGCAGTACAGAAGTCGCTCAGAAAGCTTAAGGCAGTAGATCAGTCCAGACAGGAGTTTGTTTCCAATGTATCCCATGAGCTGAAGACCCCGATCACCTCTATCCGGGTGCTTGCAGATTCGCTTATGAGCATGGAAGAAGTGCCGGCAGAGCTGTACCGGGAGTTTATGGCAGATATTTCGGATGAGGTAGACCGGGAAAATCAGATCATCACTGATCTGTTAACGCTTGTGAAAATGGATAAATCTGCCCAGAGCCAGATGAATATTACACAGACGAATATAAATGAAGAGCTGGAGCTGATCTTAAAGCGCCTGCGTCCCATTGCCAAGCGAAGCAATGTAGAGCTGATTTTAGAAAGTATCAGAGAGGTAACAGGAGATGTGGATCGGGTGAAATTTTCCCTGGCTGTATCGAACCTGGTAGAAAATGCTATTAAGTATAATGTGGATTCCGGCTGGGTGCGGGTCACTCTGGATGCAGATCATAAATATTTTTATATTCGTGTAGCGGATTCCGGAATCGGGATTCCTCAGGACTGCATGGATCATATTTTTGAACGTTTTTTCCGCGTGGACAAGGCCAGATCCAGAGAGGTGGGAGGCACAGGCCTTGGGCTTGCCATTACGCTGAATGTGATCCAGATGCATCATGGGATCATTGATGCGGAAAGTACACCAGGAGAAGGGACAACCTTCAGCGTGCGCATTCCCCTAAATTATGTGTCCAGACAGGAGGATAAATCATGAGTACCACAGGAAAAAAGGGAAGGTTCTCAGTAAAGATCCTTCTGAGACTGTTCTGTCTGACAGGGATTTTATTCCTTTCCGGCTGTCATCTGGAGAAGGAGCCTGTGGCAGCTCCGAAGGAAGGACGATATCTGGTTTACTATCTGAATGGTTCCGGGGTAAATCTGATTCCCAGGGTGTATGAAACGGAGGAAACAGATCCGCTTGCCCTGTCTGATGAGCTGATGGAGCAGCTGCGTTACGTCCCTAAGGATCTGGACTGCCAGACTGCTTTGGGAGACAAGGCAGTATTCAGGGAAAGCCGTCTGGACGCAGGGGTACTGTCGCTGTATTTTGATGTGAGTTATGTAAATATGAAGCCAGAGCAGGAAATTTTATGCCGCGCGGCTCTGGCGAGGACGCTTACCCAGATACCGGGCGTGGATTATATCAGTATTTACTGTGGAGATCAGCCGCTGATGGATGGTCAGGGAAATCCGGTAGGCGCTGTGTCTGCCTCCGATTTTATATTAAATACCAGTAATGTAAATTCCTATGAAAAAACAGAGCTGAAGCTGTATTTTGCAGATAAAACGGGAACAAAGCTGATCTCTGAGACAAGAGAGGTTGTCCACAATATAAATACCTCCATGGAGCAGCTGATCGTGGAACAGCTTTTAGCAGGTCCGGAGGAAGAAGGCCATCTGGCGGTGCTCCCATCTGACTGCAAGATTTTAAGCATTTCTGTTACGGATAATGTATGCTACATCAACTTTGATTCCTCTTTTTTGAAAATGGGGCATCCAGTAAATGAATATCTTCCCATTTATGCCATTGTCTCTTCTCTGGCTGAGATGACAAGTATTACAAGGGTTCAGATCATGGTAAACGGTTCCCAGGATGTGATGTTTCGGGATGTGGTATCCTTAAACCAGACCTTTGAGTTAAACCATGAGTATATCCAAGAAGAATAATGAGGTAAAATGAATATGAAACGGCCGATTGCAGGTATTGCAGCAGGTTTCGTACTTGGAGAGGTGCTGGTCCTGCAGATGCAGGAGGCTGTGAATGTGTGGCTGACGGTGGTCCTTTTGATACCGGCACTTTTTTGTGCGGTTTTAAAATGGGGGACGGCAAAAGAAAGACGGACAGGCAGGAGTGGTATTAAAAAAAAGCTCCTGTCTGTTTTTTTAATTAGTTTGGCTATGGCGGCGGGAAGCGGCAGAGGAGGTATGGTAAAGAACCGGCTGGATCATGAGGAAGGACTTGTAAAGCCCTTTGAGGGAAAACAGTGCCGGATCAGAGGCACTGTGGAAAAACGAAGCTGGAAGGAAGAACGGCTGACACTGGAGCTTAAAGAATCAGAGCTCCAAAGCGGAGAGAGGAAGGAAACGTTTCGCCGTATACTGTTGTATATGGATTATGGCAATGTGCCGGACTGGGAAAATGAACTGGCAGCAGGGAAAACGGTGGAGATTTCAGGACGGCCTGAGGCAGTAAAAGGGCCTCTCAATCCGGGAGAGTTCGATTTTCGTAACTATTACCGTTCAAAAGGAATTGCCGTAAAGGTATATGGGAAAACATATTTTGGCTCTGAGGGTTCGGCGTATCCCTGTCCGGCCATGCTTGAACGGATAAAGGAGCACTGTGCTCAGGTCTTGAAGAAGTGCTGTACTCCGAAAGACGCGGCTGTGTTTATGGCCATGCTGTTAGGCGATTCAGGCGAAATGGAAAAGGAGCAGAGGGAGCTGTATCGGGACAGCGGGATCGCTCATCTTCTGGCTGTAAGCGGACAGCATCTGTCCGTGATCGGCGGCGGGGTTTATCTGATCTTAAGGAAGCTTGGATTTGGCTTTACGGGAGCCGGAGCTGTTGGGGCCTTTTTGGTCCTGAACTATGGCCTTCTCACCGGAGGCTCCGGCTCTGCCATGCGTGCTGTGATCATGATCCTCTGTCTGTGGCTGGCTAAAAAAGAGGGAAGGACCTATGACACACTCTCTGCACTGGGGATGGCGGCAGTGCTGCTTTTGTGGCAGCAGCCCTATCTGGTATTTCAGAGCGGATTTCAGCTTTCCTTTCTTGCCGTATGGGCCATTGCCGGGCCGGGAATGGGGATTTGCAGGCTTCTGGAGCTGGAAAAAGGCTGGCAGAAGGGCGCCGCTGTAAGCCTGTGCATTCAGATGATCCTTACGCCTGTGATGCTGTGGCACTATTTTAAATATCCTTTTTATGGTATGGCGTTAAATGTACTGATTCTTCCCTTTGTGCCGATGCTGATGGTTTCGGGTCTTCTGGTCATCGGGCTTGGAGGATTCAGCACAGCTTTGGGAAGAGGGGCTGGAGGGGCAGGTCATTATATACTGGGGTATTATGACTGGCTGTGCAGCCAGTCCCGGAAGTTTCCGGGATACAGTCTGGTACTTGGAAGACCCGGATGGGAAAGGATAGTGGTGTATGTGCTCTTTATGATCGTTCTGTTTGCGGGACTGCGGGTTTGGAACGGGAAGAAGGGGAAGACTGGCAGGTCAGTGAAGCTTGCGCTGTTTTTTTGCGCCTTTTATTTCAGCCTTGTAATCTTTATCCCTATGCCTGTAAGGGGAATTAGCGTTCTGTGTATGGATGTGGGACAGGGAGACGGATTCCTTTTGCAGGCAGGAACCCACAGCGTGCTTATAGACGGAGGAAGCAGCAGTGAAAAGAAACTGGGAGAGATGACGCTGGAACCCTGTTTAAACAGTATGGGAATCAAACGATTGGATGTTTCTGTAGTGAGCCATGGGGATAATGACCATATAAGCGGCCTTATGTATCTTTTGGAGCAGAAAACGGTTTGTCCGGGGCTTCTCCTTCTTCCTGCCGGAGGGAAAGGACAGGAGATCTATGAACGTCTGGAACGGCTTCAGAAAGAAGCAGGAGGGAAAACCCAGTATATGGAAACGGGAGACGTGCTCCGTGTAGGTGAGCTTAAGCTTACCTGTGTTTACAGTGGAGAGGGCAGCGATCAAACAGACCGTAACGCCCACTCGCTGGTGATATGCGCAGACAGTGGGGATTTTCATATGCTGTTTACGGGGGATATGGGAAAAAGGGAAGAGGAGCAGCTTCTGATCCAGGCAGACCGCAGAGAGGGAGCATGGATCAGGGAGCATCTGGCCCATATCAATCTATTAAAGACGGCTCATCACGGTTCTTCCGGCTCATCCTGTCTGGCCTTTTTGGAAGCTGTTACGAACGTCCGGCTGGCGGTTATTTCCTACGGGAAAGGAAATTCCTACGGCCATCCGGATCCGGGAGTCGTAAAGAGGATGGAGCATCTGGGAATTAAGGTACTTACGACCGGTGGAAAGGGGAGCATCCGGATCCGGGTTCCATAAAACCGAAATGTCAGTTGACAAAAAAGGTTCCATTTTCCATAATAAAACGGTGCGTATGATTGAACCGGGAGCAGAAAATATCCTGGTCAAAGAATCGCTATTTTACCTTAGAACACAGGAGAATTTAACATGGCAGATATTAGAATGATAACGGATATAAGGGATCCCGCTCTGGATGTGTATTCCAGGACGCCGGAGGTTCAGCTTCTGCGTCTGTTTGAGCCAAATCCGGGGATTTTTATCGCAGAAAGTCCAAAGGTAGTCCAGCGCGCTCTGGACGGAGGCTATGAGCCCATATCTATTTTGGCAGAAAAAGGGAAAATGGAAGGTGAGGCTGATGAGGTTATTAAGCGGTGCGGGGATATTCCGGTTTATATGGCAGAACCGGATGTACTTACGGGACTTACGGGCTTTAAGCTTACAAGAGGACTTTTATGTGCTATGAAGCGGAAATCCCTTCCGTCTGTCCGTGAGATCTGTGCCGGAGCCAGAAGGATTGCAGTTCTTGAAAATGTGGTAAATCCTACCAATGTAGGCGCTGTATTCCGTTCTGCTGCAGCGTTAAATATGGATGCGGTGCTTTTGACTCCCGGCTGCAGCGACCCTTTGTACCGCCGTGCGGCCAGAGTCAGCATGGGAACGGTATTTCAGGTTCCCTGGACAAAATTTGATGAGAAAAAAGAGCCATGGCCAGAAGGAGGAATGGAACTTTTAAAGGAACTGGGATTTAAAACTGCGGCTATGGCCTTAAAGCAGGATTCTATTTTTCTGGATGATCCGTCTCTCAGAGCAGAAGAAAAGCTGGCGGTGATCCTTGGAACGGAGGGAGACGGACTGGCGTCTGATACCATTGCAGACTGTGATTACACGGTGATGATCCCCATGAGTCATGGGGTGGATTCGCTGAATATCAGCTGCGCCAGTGCAGTGGCATTCTGGGAACTGGGAAAAAGGGATGCTGACAGAGGTTCCAGGAAAAATCGTAAGACAATTTAAGAGAAAAGAAATACCATCTTTCCCTGAATCTGGTAGAATAAAGGCAGAAAGAAGAGGCGTGCCAATGACGGGAGGAGGACTTAGATGAAACGAGTTAGATACATTGCAGAGCGAAAAAAGAGAGGTTTGAGCGGAAAACAAATCCGGAACCGGGCAGGAATGGCGGCGGCTGTACTGTTTGCGGCTGTAATGGCAGGTGGCTGTGCAGCTCCGGCTCAGTTCCCGGACACGATTAAGGTTCAGGATGTAAATGATTCAGAGGGAATCACAGTTACAGGGAAGGAAGAGGTAAAGGTGGTTCCGGATATGACCGAGATCCGCTATGGAGTCTACAGTCAGGCCCAGACTGCTTCCCAGTGCCAGGAGGACAATGCAAAACAGCTGGATCAGACCATTGAAACATTAAAAGGACTGGGGGTGGAGGAAACTTCTATTCAGACATCTGCCTATGGGTTGAGTCCCATTTATGACTGGAACTCAGGAAACCGGACGATCACAGGCTATGAGATGAATACAGAGATCACGGTATCGGATATTCCCATTGACCAGGCAGGAGAGATCCTCAGCCAGTCTGTGACAGCAGGTGTGAATCAGATCGAGTCTGTCACCTATTTTTCAAGCCAATATGATGAGAACTATCAGGAAGCGTTAAAGGGCGCTGTCGCTATGGCAAGATCAAAGGCAGAAGCGATGGCGGAGGCATCTGGAAAGAAGCTTTCTTCTGTGGTAGATATTCAGGAATACGGCTACAATCCGCAGGCCCGATATTCCTCCTACAATGCCACAGCAGCCAAGATGGCAGTGGAAGAAACGGCTGCAGCTTCAGACATGGCGGTAATGCCCGGAGAGGTCAGCGTAGAGGCCCAGGTTACAGTGACCTATGGGCTGGAGTAAGGATAACGAAAGAGACAAGAGGATTACTGAGCAAAAAAAGGATCCGGCCATTCAAAGCGGATGGACGGAGCCTTTTTTGCTCAGCCGGCAGGCTGTATACAGATTCAATTTATTTCTCTGCCTCCTTGTCTTTTGGAAGCGTTACGTTTAAGAAAACAGCAACCAGAGTAGCGATAACTACCGGCGATTTACCGAAAATGGTAGTTACCCAGTCCGGGAAGGAAGCCAAAGAGGCAGAGGACTGTGAAACACCCATTCCCAGAGCGGCTGCAAGACCTACGATGGAGGTATTGCGGTAGTTCATATTTTCCGTCATAACAAGCTTCATGCCGGTCATGGCGATGGATGCGAACACAGATACGGTAGCGCCGCCTAAAACCGCATAGGGAATCGTAGTTAAAAGGGCGGAAAATTTTGGGAAAAGTCCTGCGGTCAGGATGATCAGTGCAGAAAGCCCCAGAGTCACGCGGTTTACGACCTTTGTGGTAGCTACGATACCTACATTCTGGCTGTAGGTAGCGGTGGGAAGGCAGCCTAAAAATGCACCGAGTATATTGGAAACACCGTATCCGAGGATGGCTCCGTGAAGCTCGCCGGTGGTTGGTTCACGGTCTAAACCGCCGGCCGTAGTAGCAGAGAAGTCTCCAATGGCCTGTACGGAATTGATGACAAAGAGCAGACCTAAGGCTACGCAGGCAGAGGGCTCAAATTCGATGCCAAAGTGCATGACTTCGGGAAGCTGGAATACACCGGCTTGTGCCACGTTGGAAAAGCTTACCATTCCGAAAAAGCTGGAAAAGATGTAGCCTGCGATCATTCCGATTAAAATAGAAGCCAGTTTTAAAAATCCCTTTGCAAAATGGTTGAGAACGGTTACAACGATCAGAGTGAAGATGGCAACCGTCCAGTTCTGCCAGGAGCCGTAGCCGGGCTGGCCGGTTCCGCCGGCCATGTAATTGATGGCAGTAGGATAGAGTGAGAGGCCGATGGTAAATACAACTGTTCCTGCGATCAGAGGCGGGAAGAATCTGCGGATCTTTTTGATGGACAGACCTACCAGGATCGCGCAGATACCGCCTACGATCTGAGCGCCCAGAATGGCGGGAATACCGCCTGTTTCAGCAATCGCCTGCATACTGGGTACATAGGCAAAGCTTACTCCCAGGATAACGGGAAGGGCAGAGCCGAGATGAAAGCCGTTTTTGCTTCCCATGGGGAAGAGCTGCAAAAGCGTTGCCAGAGCGGATACCACAAGGGAAGCCTGGATTAAAAGCACACGGTCGGCAGTGTCAATACCGGCTGCGCCGGAAATGATGATGGCAGGCGTTACACAGCCCACGATCATAGCAACAACGTGCTGCAGAGCCAGAGGAATGGCCTGGCTCATCTTTGGTATTCCGTCCAGTTCAAAAAGAGACGCATGTTTTTTTGCTGTATTCATAATGTTGTTCTCCTTTACTTTTTAGTATACAGGAGGCTGCCATAGCAGACTTTTGACCCCCCACAAATACCCGTCCATCCCAGCAGCCGGATGAACAGGTTATCTGTACGCAAAATTATTTAGTTATTCTGCCCTAAGTGAATGTGGGTACCGGTTTTGCCCTGGATACCGTCCTTTGCCTTTTCAAGCAGGGTAATGAGGGCAGTGCGTCCTGGTTTTGATTCAGCGAATTTAACAGCAGCCTGAACCTTAGGAAGCATGGAACCGGGAGCAAAATGACCCTCTTTCATATACTTTCTTGCTTCTTCCGTATCAAGCTCATTCAGCCATTTTTCTTCCGGCTTTCCGAAGTTGATCGCAACTTTTTCTACAGCAGTGAGGATGATGAGGAAATCTGCATCCAGATTTTCTGCTAACAGCTCACTTGCAAAATCTTTATCGATAACAGCGCTGGCACCCTTTAAGTGATTGCCCTGACGGGTTACGGGGATACCTCCTCCGCCACAGGCGATTACAAGCTGACCGGAGTCTACCAGAGAGCGGATGGCTCCGATTTCAACAATTTCAGCAGGCTTTGGGGAAGCTACTACACGGCGGTAGCCCCGTCCTGCGTCTTCCTTCATAATGTAGCCGTATTTTTCTTCTGCAACCTTAGCCTGCTCCTCGGTCATAAAGTGCCCGATTGGCTTGGAGGGAGTATCAAAAGCAGGATCATCTGCATCAACACGGACCTGAGTGATCATGGTAGCCACCGGAATATCATAGATATCGCGGTTGTAAAGTTCTTCTCTTAAGGCGTTCTGCAGGTCATAGCCGATGTAAGCCTGGCTCATGGCTACGCAGACAGAGAGAGGTGTGTTGGGCTGATTGGCGTCTTCACGGCTTAAGGCAGCCATGGCGTTGTTGATCATGCCGACCTGAGGACCGTTTCCGTGGGCAACGATTACTTCGCAGCCTTCCTCAATGAGGTCTACGATCGCTTTTGCAGTGATCTTTACGGCCTTCATCTGCTCCGGAAGGGTATTTCCCAGTGCATTTCCTCCCAGGGCGATGACAATGCGTTTTTTCTTCTTATTTTCCATAGTTAAAATTCCCCTCGTATTACCAAAAATTAGTATCTTTGCTGATCAAAAAACGAAATATGGGTTAAAAAGAGCTGCCGGTCCCGGCGTACGCCTGAAATTGCGTCTGACACAAGCAATGTAAAGGCGCGCTCCGGTCCGGCAGCCTGGCAATATTAGTTCAGAAAATTACTTGAATACTCTTGGAGTACCTCTGTCTTCCAGTTTCTTTAAGATGTCGGCAGGATCAGCGAACTTAGCTAACATAATCATAGCAGCGATTACGTATGGCTTATAGCTTGCTTCTTTGTACAGAGGATCACGGTAGCGGTCGAATACAGATGCCTCAACCTCGCCGTCCTTGCAGCTTACATCGTTGATGTCAGCAGGCAGACAGTGCAGGTACAGAGCTTTTCCGTCCTTGGTGGTCTTCATCAGCTCTTCTGTACAGCACCAGTCTTTGTGCTCTGCGTTCTGAGCCAGCAGCTCCTTCTCCAGAGCCTTGATGCCATCGGAATCGCCCTCAGCGTACAGGTCAGTTCTCTTTTCCATAGCCGCAAATGGAGCCCAGCTCTTTGGATAAACGATATCAGCATCCTTGAATGCGTCAGCCATGTCGTGGGATACGCGGAAGGAACCGCCGGACTTCTCAGCGTTCTTTCTTGCAACTTCCTCTACTTCAGGCATAACCTCGTAGCCTTCCGGATGAGCCAGAACAACTTCCATACCCATACGTGTCATCAGGCCGATCACACCCTGAGGAACGGATAATGGCTTTCCGTAGGAAGGAGAGTAAGCCCATGTCATAGCCAGCTTCTTGCCCTTTAAGTTCTCTACGCCGCCGAACTCATGGATGATGTGCAGCATATCAGCCATACACTGGGTAGGATGGTCGATATCGCACTGTAAGTTAACCAGAGTTGGCTTCTGCTCCAGGATGCCGTCCTTGTAGCCCTGGGTAACAGCGTCAACAACCTCATGCATATATGCATTTCCCTTGCCGATGTACATATCATCGCGGATACCGATTACATCAGCCATGAAAGAGATCATGTTTGCAGTCTCGCGGACAGTCTCGCCGTGAGCTACCTGGCTCTTGCCCTCGTCCAGATCCTGAACCTCAAGACCTAACAGGTTGCAGGCAGAAGCGAAGGAAAAACGTGTACGGGTGGAGTTGTCACGGAATAAGGAGATTCCCAGACCGCTTTCAAATACCTTTGTGGAAATGTTGTTTTCTCTCATGAAACGAAGAGCGTCAGCCAGAGTCCATACAGCCTCTAACTCGTCATCTGTCTTCTCCCAGGTAAGGAAGAAATCGCCCTCATACATTTCCTTGAAGTTTAAGGAATTCAGCTTATCAATGTAATCCTGTAAAGTTTTCATGTGTTTTGTTCTCCTTTTTGATAGAATGAGTATGAGATAAATGCCCCCGCAGCCCGATCGTTTCAGACCGCGGACGGCAGATGATATGAAATTACTTGCAGTAAACGGTTGGAAGAGCAGCGTATACGGCAGCACATGTTACCAGATCCTGCTTCCAGGTCTTCTCGTTTGGTGCGTGTGCCTGAGCCTCAGCGCCTGGTCCAAAGCCGATGCATGGGATGCCGTTACGGCCCATGATGGATACGCCGTTGGTAGAGAAGGTCCACTTGTCAGTCAGAGGACGTGCGGTTCTCATCTCCAGAGTCTCCTCAGCACCGATACGGTTCTCGCCGAACAGGTTGGTGTAAGCTTCCTCTAACGCTTTTGTTACTTCATGATCCTTCGGGATTACCCAGGTTGGGAAGTAGCACTCGATGGGGTAAACCAGACCCTTGTAGGAAGGACGGGAATACTCATACATGGAAACAGTTACGTCATCACCGTACTTCTTAACGGATGGAAGAGCACGGATCTCGTCTAAGCAGCTTTCCCAGGTCTCGCCTGCAGTCATGCGGCGGTCTAAGGATACAGAGCAGGAGTCTGCAACTGCACAGCGGCTTGGGGAGGTGAAGAAGATCTCGGAAACGGTTACGGTTCCGCGGCCGAGGAAGTTAGCCTCTTCCCACTCAGGATTATACTTCTGATCCAGCATCTTTACAAGTCCTTTAACTTCCTTGTCATCTGCTGCGTCATTTTCATTTAATGCGCGGACATCCTGAAGGATATCTGCCATCTTGTAGATTGCGTTGTCACCGCGCTCAGGAGCGGAACCATGGCAGGAAACACCCTTAACATCTACACGGATCTCCATACGGCCTCTCTGTCCGCGGTAGATGCCGCCGTCGGTAGGCTCGGTGGAAACAACGAATGCAGGACGGTATTTGTCCTCATTGATGATATACTGCCAGCAAAGACCGTCGCAGTCCTCTTCCTGAACGGTACCGGTTACAAGAACGGTGTACTTGTCAGAGAGAAGTCCCAGATCCTTCATGATCTTAGCGCCGTATACTGCGGATACGATACCGCCGCACTGGTCGGAAACGCCACGGCCGCCAATCTCAGTTTCGGTCTCATAGCCTTCGTATGGATCGAAGGTCCAGTTGTCACGGTTGCCGATGCCTACGGTATCAATGTGTGCGTCAAAGCCGATAAGGGTTTCGCCTGTACCCATAAAGCCCAGTACGTTGCCCATGGGATCAATCTCTACCTTGTCAAAGCCAAGGTTTCTCATCTCTTCTGCGATGCGCTCGATGTGAGCCTTCTCATCACAGCTCTCGCCTGGGTTCTTTACGATCTCGCGTAAGAACTTGGTCATATCTTTCTGATAGTTCTGTGCAGCTTCTTTGATTTTTGCGTAATCCAGATTCATTTTATATCATCCTCCATAATTGATTTTAAAATTATTTGTCTAAGCCCTTCCATACGATGTTTTTGTAGCGGTCGGGATCGGTATCGCCCTCTGTGGAGAAGAGAAGAACCCTGGAGTTCTCATCCAGTCCGATATCCTTCTTTAACTGCTCGTATTCATCCAGTGTAGTCATAGCTGCCAGAGCGCCGAATGGAGCTGCGCCGGACTCACCGGAGGTGATGGAAGCGTCGCCCTTGATCGGAGCGGCCAGCATACGCATACCGTTTGCAGCTACCCAGTCAGGAGCAGCAATAAATACCTTTACATGGTTCTTTAAGATATCCCAGGAAATGGTATTTGGCTCGCCGCAGGCAAGACCTGCCATGATGGTCTGCATATCGCCGTCAACGATGCGGATGTCGCCGTCTCCGGCAGCAGCGCCCTTGTAGAGGCAGGCAGCAGCTTCTGCTTCCACTACTACGAAGGTTGGAGGGTTATCTGCATAAAGGTTTGCAAAGTAGCCTACAACAGCGCCTGCTAAGGAACCAACGCCGGCCTGTACGAAGATGTGGGTAGGACGCTCGCAGCCCTGAGCCTTTAACTGCTCGCCGGCCTCCATAGCCATGGTGCCGTAGCCCTGCATGATCCATGCGGGAATCTCTTCATAGCCGTCCCATGCGGTATCCTGTACGATCACGCCTCTTGGAGTCTCATCTGCTTCCTTGGCAGCCAGACGAACACAGTCATCATAGTTCATTTCCTGAATGTCTACCTGAGCGCCCTCTTTTGCGATGTTCTCAAGACGGGTTTGTGTGGTACCCTTTGGCATATGTACGACAGCCTTCTGGCCCAGACGGTTTGCAGCCCATGCAACGCCGCGTCCGTGATTTCCGTCGGTAGCTGTAAAGAAGGTAGCCTGGCCAAATTCCTCTCTTAATTTCTCAGAGGTAAGAACGGAGTAGGGAAGCTCGGAAACATCCTTTCCTGTTTCCTTTGCAATGTAGCGCGCCATTGCGAAGGAGCCGCCAAGTACCTTAAATGCATTAAGGCCGAAACGGTAAGACTCATCTTTTACATAAACTTCCTTTACTCCCAGATAGGAAGCCATGTTTGGAAGTTTTGTAAGAGGAGTCTGGCTGTACTGCGGGAAGCTTTCGTGGAACGCTCTTGCCTTTTTAATCTCCTCTAATCCCATGATGGGAAGATTTTTGTCTTCTGTCTTCGGCATGTGGTTGACCGCCCACAGAATTTTCTGATCCATGATACTTTGTCCTCCTTATTTGTGTGGTTTAAGATGATTTGCGGCTGTTTACATCGATGTAGCTGTACAGGGTAAACTTGGAGATCCCAAAATACTTTGAAACCTTGTCGCCTGATTTTGTAATAAGAAAAGCGCCTGCATCGTTGAGAAATTGAATCGCTGTTACCTTTTCTTCCTTATTCATCAGAGCGGCGGGTTTGCCCACCAGTGCTACGGACTGTTCAATCAGTGTATCCAGCAGATCATTTACATTATGTACGATCTGTTCCGGCTGCTGCTTTGGACTGCTTCCCTGCTCGGTATCAATAAGAGAGCGGATGGAGCGGTCAACGGTCATAAGGCCGGTGATATCATAATTGATGGCGAAAATGTAGTCTATAGCGGTATCCTCTTCATTTCTTATGAAGAATGTGCTGGATTTTAAAATCTTTCCATTTGATGTGCGCGTCAGATAGCCTACATGATCCTTTAACAAAGCAGGGTCCTTGTGGAGCGTCTCCAGGACGATCTTTGAAGGGCCGTCGCCTTCCCTGCGGTTTGTCACATGGCCGTTGTTGATATGTACGACCGAATGTTCCAGATCGTGCCGTTTTAAGTCGTGGATCACGATCTCGCAGTCAGGTCCGAACTGCTTTGCAAGGCCGTCGGCGATCTGCTTCAGCAGATTCAGAGTATATGCCATAGCCTTACCTCCCGTCATATTCTAGATGATGTGTATATGGTTACTTTGTACAATGATACTTTGCAAAATGCAACTGCATTGTTTATGATTCCATCATAGCACAAAAAAATGTAATTGCAAGAGGTTTTTACAAAAAAATTTTGTATAACTAAAAAAAATTGTATTTTACCCTTGCAAATGGACTTTTATAGTGTTACTATAAGGGTAACAAAACAAAAAAGGAGAGAGTACCATATGCTGATGATCGGAAATGGACGTCTTGTTACAAGAGACGCCGAACAGCCATTTTTTGAGAACGGGGCAGTAGTGATCGACGGAACCACAGTTAAGAAGGTGGGCGATCTGGAAACCCTGAAAAAAGAGTTCCCTGACGCCGAGTTTGTTGACGCAAAGGGGGGCGTCATCATGCCGGCTTTCATTAATACCCATGAGCATATCTACAGCGCCATGGCAAGGGGCCTTAGCATTAACGGATATGATCCAAAAGGATTTTTAGATATCCTGGACGGAATGTGGTGGACCATCGACCGCCATCTGACCAATGAGCAGACACGCCAGAGTGCCAGAGTTACCTATATGGACTGCATCAAAAATGGCGTGACTACCGTATTTGACCATCACGCAAGCTTTGGCGAGATCAAGGACAGCCTGTTTGCCATCGAGGACGCTGCGAAGGAGTTTGGTCTGCGTACCTGCCTGTGCTATGAGATTTCAGACCGTGACGGCATGGACAAGGCAAGAGAGTCTGTGATGGAAAATGCCAGATGGATCCGCCATGCCCTTGCAGATGATACAGATATGATAGCCGGTATGATGGGTATGCATGCGCAGTTTACCATCTCAGACGAGACCATGGATCTGGCTGCGGCCAACAAGCCTGAGGAGGTTGGCTACCATATCCATGTGGCAGAGGGGATTGAGGATCTGCATGACTGTTTAAAGAAATACGGAAAGCGTATTGTAGACCGCCTGATGGATAAAAATATCCTGGGAAGCAAAACGCTGCTGGGCCACTGCATTTATGTAAATCCCCACGAGATGGATTTAATTAAGGAAACGGATACGATGGTAGTGCACAATCCTGAGTC
Organism: Clostridium sp. AT4; assembly: GCF_001517625.2. Lineage (GTDB taxonomy): Bacteria > Bacillota > Clostridia > Lachnospirales > Lachnospiraceae > Enterocloster. The sequence continues at coordinate 665,403 of NZ_LN999828.1, forward strand.
CAATATGGGCAATGCCTGTGGCTGTCCTCCAACCATGGAGATTGTTCACAGAGGCATCCTGACAGGACTTGGAACAGACGGCTATACTCAGGATATATTAGAGTCTTACAAGGTGGCAAATGTTCTTCACAAGCATCATCTCTGTGACGCTAACGCGGCCTGGGGCGAGGTTCCGCAGATGCTCTTCGAGGGCAATGCAAAGATTGCCAACCGCTATTTTAAAAAGCAGCTGGGCGTATTAAAGGAGGGCGCAGCCGCAGATGTGATCGTAACAGATTACATACCAAGAACCCCAATGAACGCATCCAATGTAAACAGCCATATCTTATTCGGCATGACCGGACGCAGCGTTGTGACTACGGTCTGCAACGGAAAGATCCTGATGAAGGACAGGGAGCTGCTTGGCATTGATGAAGAGAAGGTTCTCTATGAAGTAAGGAACGCAGCCGCAGATCTGGCAAAATCCATCAACGGCTGATTATAATCCATCAAAGAAAATAAAACAAGTGCCGATTACAGGGCGGCGGGAAAGCAGCACCCCGGTCTTTTATGGCCGGGCGGCTGAGCCGGACAAGAGAAGGAAAATGGATGTTTCCGGTGCTGGGACCTGGTCGTGTGAAGGAGGAAAAATATGAGCGACATTATGACACCCATTCCTTTTGGAAAACTGATGAACTGGATTCTTGAAGAGCATAAGAAGGGCTCCATTTTCGGAATTAAAAAGCCTTTTGCCGCTGATCCAAAGAAGATGAGCACCATTTTCGGAAGAGGTCTTGAAACTCCCTTCGGACCTGCAGCAGGTCCCCATACGCAGCTTACACAGAATATTGTGGCATCCTATGTGGCCGGTAGCCGCTTCTTTGAGTTAAAGACCGTGCAGAAATTAGACGGCGAGGATCTTCCCGTATCCAAACCCTGTATCAAGGCAGATGATGAGTGCTATAACTGTGAGTGGTCTACAGAACTCTATGTGCCTCAGGCATATGATGAGTATATCAAGGCGTGGTTCGCCTGCAAGGTGCTGGCAAGGGAGTACGGCCTTGGCTCTATGGATGGGTTCCAGTTTAATATGTCTGTGGGATATGACTTAGAGGGCATTAAGACAGAGAAAATCGACCGTTTTATCGAAGGCATGAAGGATGCTTCTGAGGCTCCGATTTTTGCAGAATGCCGTCAGTGGCTCTTAGACAATCTGGATCGCTTTGAAAACCTGACCAAGGAAGATGTAGAGGGAATCTCTCCAAATGTGTGCAACTGCATTACCCTTTCTACCCTTCACGGATGTCCTCCACAGGAAATCGAGCGCATTGCCAGATATCTGATCGAGGAAAAGCACGTACATACCTTTATCAAATGCAATCCTACGCTTCTTGGATATGAATATGCAAGACGCATTATGGATGAGATGGGTTATGATTATGTAGCCTTCGGTGATTTCCATTTCAAGGATGACCTTCAGTATGAGGATGCAGTTCCCATGTTAAAGAGATTGCAGGCTCTGGCAGATGAGAAGGGACTGGAATTCGGCGTAAAGATCACCAACACCTTCCCGGTAGATGTAAAGCAGAACGAGCTTCCAAGCGAAGAGATGTATATGTCCGGAAAATCTCTTTATGCCCTGTCTCTGTCCGTAGCATTAAAGCTGGCAGATGACTTTGGCGGAAAGCTTCGGATTTCCTATTCCGGCGGTGCGGATTACTTTAATATTGAAAAGATCGTGGATGCGGGTATCTGGCCTGTAACCATGGCAACCACCATGTTAAAGCCCGGAGGCTATCAGAGACTGGAGCAGATCGGAAGAATCTTTGAGGCAAAGCAAGCTCCTGTATTTGAGGGCGTGGATGCCGCAAAGGTAAGAGCTCTGGTAGAGGGTGCAAGAACCGATAAGCATCATGTAAAGGCTGTAAAGCCTCTTCCGTCCAGAAAGGTAAACAGTCCGGTTCCGCTGGTAGACTGCTTTATTGCACCCTGTCAGGAGGGCTGTCCCATCCATCAGGATATTACCCGGTATCTGCAGCTGGCAGGAGAGGGCAAGCATGAGGAAGCGCTGAAGGTTATCTTAAATAAGAATCCTCTTCCTTTTATCACAGGTACGATCTGTGCTCATAACTGTATGAGCAAATGTACCAGAAACTTCTATGAGACAGCTGTCAATATCCGCAGAACCAAGTTAGAGTGCGCCGAGGGCGGCTATGAGGCAGTGATGAAAGAGCTTAAGGCTCCGGCTGTTTCTTCTGATAAGAAGGCGGCTGTAGTAGGAGGAGGCCCTGCAGGTCTGGCAGCAGCGTTCTTCTTAGCCAAGGGCGGAATGAAGGTAACTGTATTTGAAAAGGAAGAGAAAATGGGCGGTGTTGTCCGCAACGTAATCCCGGGCTTCCGTATTCCTGACAGCGCCATTGACAATGATGTAGAGATCGTTAAGGCTCTGGGAGCAGAGCTGGTAACCGGAAGGGAGATTCAGTCTGTTGAAGAGCTTAAGAAGGATTACGACTATGTGGTTCTGGCTCTGGGAGCTTCTGCGCCGGGCGTACTGAAGTTAGAGGCAGGCGAGCCGGTTAATGCCCTTGAATTTTTAGCACAGTTTAAGGCAACCGACGGAAAGGTTGACCTGGGCAAAAACGTAGTAGTGATCGGCGGCGGAAATACAGCTATGGATACAGCAAGAGCTGCAAAGCGCAACGCAGGCGTTGAAAAGGTTTCTCTGGTATACAGAAGAACCAGACGCTATATGCCTGCGGATGAGGAAGAGCTGGTAATGGCAATCGAGGACGGCGTAGAGTTTGCAGAGCTTCTCTCTCCGGTCCGTCAGGAAAACGGTGTACTCATCTGTAAAAAGATGGTTCTGGGCGATATTGATGCCAGCGGCCGCAGAGGCGTTGTTGAGACAGATGAGATCGTAGAGGTTCCGGCAGATACTGTAATCGCAGCAGTAGGCGAGAAGGTTCCTTCCGGCTTCTATGAAGCAAACGGTATTGCCCTGGATTCCAGAAAGCGTCCTCAGGTAAATCAGGATACACTGGAAACCTCCCTTAAGGGCGTGTATGCAGTGGGAGACGGCCTCTTCGGACCTGCTACTGTAGTAGAAGGCATCCGGGACGGAAAGAAGGCTGCAGAGGCTATTATCGGAAGAGATCTTTCCGAGGATATCTTTAAGATGTCTGATGAAGAGGTTATCACGTACCGTAAGGGAAATCTGGCAGAAGAGGATGAAAGCAGAACAGACAGCGGAAGATGCCTTTCCTGCAACAGCTACTGTGAGAACTGTATGGAGGTCTGCCCCAACCGTGCAAATATTGCCCTTGTAGTTCCGGGCATGGAGAAGCATCAGATTATCCATGTGGACTATATGTGTAACGAGTGCGGAAACTGCCGCAGCTTCTGTCCATGGGACAGCGCTCCATATCTTGACAAGTTCACTCTCTTTGCAAATGAGGCAGATATGGCAGACAGCACTAATCAGGGCTTTGCAGTGTTAGATGCTGAAAAGGGAGCATGTAAAGTACGGCTTCAGGGAAATGAGTTTGCTTACCAGACCGGAACAGCAGATGAGAGAGTTCCTGAGGGAATTGCAAAGATCATTGAAACTGTAATCCGGGATTACAGCTATCTGATTCTGTAATTCGTGATATTTGGGAAAAAGGACAGAACTTCGATGAAAAGCTGAAAGCAGGCCCGGAGGGGAGGAGGATTTCCCTCCGGGCCTGATACACAAGGCATTTGTTAAAAAAGTAACGTTATATTCGAGAGGGTATAACGAAAAAAGGAGAAGCCATGGCAAGGGAAAAGACATTAAAGGCAGTGTATACATTTCACACTACAACAGAAGCCATGAAAATGGAGCAGTGTGCCAGGGAGCATGGGATTCCCGGCCGTCTGATCCCTGTTCCCAGGCAGATCAGCGCAGGCTGCGGGATGGCATGGGCGGCTCCGGCTGAAGCAAAAGCAAGAACAGATGAAGAAATTCGTTTGTCAGATGTAGAAGTGGAGGGAGTTTATGAGCTCTTATTGTAAAGTATGGATCAACGGACAGGAAGTGGAAGCAGATGAAGAGCGGAAACTGATGGACGTACTTAGAAATGATCTGCGTTTGAAATCAGTAAAGGATGGCTGCTCTGAGGGCGCCTGTGGTACCTGTACGGTGCTGATCGACGGAAAAGCAACCAAGTCCTGTGTACAGAAAATGGGCCGTCTGGCAGGAAAACACATTTTAACGGTAGAGGGTTTAAGCCAGAGAGAAAAGGATGTGTATGTATATGCCTTTGGAGAAACGGGAGCGGTTCAGTGCGGTTTCTGTATTCCGGGAATGGTGATCTGCGCCAAAGGGCTTCTGGATGTAAATCCCGATCCCAGCCGTGTGGAGATTGCCTATGCGATCCGCAATAACTACTGCCGGTGTACCGGATATAAAAAGATTATAGATGCGATCCAGCTGGCAGCTAAGATGCTGCGGGAGGATATCGCTCCGGCGGAGCAGGAGAAGATGATCAGGGTGGGAAGCAGGGTTCACCGGATCGATGCTGAGGGAAAGGTACTGGGAACAGGAAAATATGTAGATGATCTGGATAAGGTGGATTTTCCGGAAATGATCTATGGAAGTGCTGTACGCTCCAAATATCCCAGAGCCATTGTAAAGGCTATTCATACGGAGAAGGCAAAAGCCCTTCCCGGCGTTGTCTGCGTGCTGACAGCTGATGACGTTCCCGGAAAGAACAAGGTAGGCCACTTAAAGCAGGACTGGGATACCATGATCGCAGTGGGAGATACCACACGGTATCTGGGAGACGCAATCTGCCTCGTAGCGGCTGAGACACCGGAGATTCTGGAGCAGGCAAAGGCTCTGGTAGAGGTGGAGTATGAGAAGTTAAAACCTGTGACCTGTCCGGCAGAGGCTATGGAAGAGGGAGCTCCCCTTGTACATTCCACAGGAAATATTTTAAGCCATGAGCATCTGGTGAGGGGAAATGCAGATGAAGTGATTGCTGCATCCAAATACAAAGTAACCCGCCATTATGAGACTCCCTGGACAGAGCATGCATTTTTGGAGCCTGAATGTGCAGTTTCCATGCCATTTGACGGCGGCGTGCTGATTTATTCTACCGATCAGGGTACCTACGATACCCGTCATGAAACTTCTATCCTTTTGGGCCTTCCTCCGGAAAAGGTAATCGTAGAAAATATGCTGGTAGGCGGCGGCTTCGGCGGCAAGGAGGACGTAACGGTTCAGCATCAGGCAGCGCTGATTGCCTATATTACAAAGAGGGCCGTTAAGGTAAAGCTGACCCGTAAGGAAAGTATTCTGGTGCATCCAAAGCGTCATCCCATGAGCATTGACCTGACAACTGCCTGTGATGAAAACGGCCGTCTTACAGCTATGAAGGCTGTGGTAGTGGCTGATACGGGAGCTTACGCATCTCTTGGAGGGCCGGTGCTCCAGAGAGCCTGTACCCATGCAGCAGGACCGTATAATTATCAGGTGATCGACATTGACGGAAAGGCAGTTTACACCAACAATCCGCCTGCGGGAGCTTTCAGAGGCTTTGGCGTGACACAGACCTGTTTTGCAACGGAGATGAATATCAATCTTCTGGCAGAGATGTGCGGTATGGATCCCTGGCAGTTCCGTTACCTGAATGCAATCCGTCCGGGACAGGTGCTGCCGAATGGACAGATTGCAGATCCTTCTACCGGTCTGGCAGAGACCCTGGAGGCAGTAAAGGATATTTACTACAGCCATCCTTATGTGGGAATCGGCTGTGCCATGAAGAATGCCGGCGTAGGAGTGGGACTTCCGGATACAGGCCGTGTACGTCTGATCGTAGAGGGCGGAAAGGTTCATATCCATTCTGGCGCCTCTTGTATCGGACAGGGCGTTGGAACGGTTCTGGTACAGATGCTGGCAGAAAGTGCAGGCATCAGTATGGATGAGATTGAGTATCACCGTCCAAATACCTCCATGGCTCCTGATTCGGGAACTACCTCAGGTTCCAGACAGACACTGGTAACAGGAGAAGCCTGCAGAAGGGCTGCCAAGGATTTAAGAAGGGCTCTTTTTGAGGCGACCGGACGCAGTTATGAAGCAACGGAGATGCCAAGCGCATACCTGTCCAATGTAATGGTGGCAAAGGAAAGCCCGGAGACGGCGGCTGTTACCTTTACGGCTGAAGAAGTGGCTCTGTTAAATGGAAAAGAATTCTACGGCGAATATCTGGCAAAGACAGATAAGATGGGCGCTGATGTAGAGTATCCGGTATCCCATGTGGCTTACGGCTATGCGACCCAGCTGTGCATCTTAAAAGAGGACGGAACCATTGAAAAAATGGTGGGCGCCCATGATGTGGGAAAAGTTGTAAATCCAAAGAGTGCAGAGGGGCAGGTAGAAGGCGGAATCGTTATGGGCTGCGGCTATGCGCTGACAGAGCAGTATCCCCTAAAAGACTGCGTACCTACAGCCAAGTATGGAACTCTGGGACTGTTCCGTGCAGATAAGGCTCCTGAGGTAGAGTCTATAATTGTTGAAAAACCGGGAGTGGATGTAGCCTTCGGAGCCATCGGTATCGGTGAGATTACCTCTATTCCTACAGCTCCCGCAGTGGCAGGCGCTTACTATAAGTGGAATCAGATTTTTGAGACAGAACTGCCCCTTAAGAATACGCCATATGCAAAAAAGAAGTGAAATCCTGCAATATGATGCAGATAAATGATGTGAATATGTGATGATAGGAAAACCGCCCCGGTCTTGCTGTCGGATGAATGATCCGTCAAAGACCGGGGCGGTTTTCGGCTGTGGTTTATTTCTTTTTCAGAGGCGGTTCGTCCTCACGGAGCTGATCTGCAATTTTTTCGATCAGGCGCATTTTCAGATATACATCAAAGGACAGTTCGCATATAAAGGAAAAAAGACGCAGATACTCCTGTTCTCCTTCCCTGGCGGGACAGTCCTTAAAGGTGTCCATAGCACGGGAAAATTTGGCGGAAACATCTGCCTTTAAGTGCTCCATCTCACGCTCCTCCAAAGAAAAGACCTCACGGTAAATATCTTCCAGAGAAAGCCCGGAGGACTGGCTTCCGGAAGAAAAATGTCTGGACGTAATGGGGCCGAAAAAGGTTTCGATATCATGGAAGGACAGAAGACTTTTAAAATAGTAGATAAAGATCAGCATCAGCATATGATCTCTGGAATATTTTTTCTTTACCGGAGGAGGCAGAAGGTTGTTTTTGGCGTAATTGTTGATCATGGTCTTTGTTAAGACCTTGTCCTCTTCATAGCGCTTGGAGTCCTTTAAATGCTCCTCCATAAAGGTAGTTACCTGATCCATATACAGGTCAATGTTCGGAATTTCCTCAGGCGTTACATGAGTCTGGGAGTTTAGAAATTCCATAAGGCCTGAGAGCTGTTCAGCGTTTGATTTCATCTATATTCACCTCGGTTTGACACATGATGTTGTATTGCTGTATCTATTATATAGTATTAAAAACCAGATGGCAAGAGGAATCGCGAAAGGACTTTTCCTGGGTCATCACTTATGCTATACTGTTTGGAGGCGAAAATGACAGAAATAAAAAGGCGGTACATTTATGAGTATTTATGATACATTAAATCCCATGCAGAAGGAGGCAGTGCTTCACACCGAAGGTCCTCTCCTTATTCTGGCGGGAGCCGGATCGGGGAAGACCCGGGTACTGACCCACCGGATTGCATACCTGATCGAGGAAAAAGAGGTCAATCCCTGGAATATCCTGGCTATTACCTTTACGAATAAGGCAGCGGGAGAGATGCGGGAGCGAGTGGATTCTCTGGTGGGCTTTGGAGCGGAAAACATCTGGGTCAGCACCTTTCATTCTACCTGTGTGAGGATTCTGCGGCGCTATATTGAACATCTGGGATATACCACCAGCTTTTCCATCTATGACAGCGACGACCAGAAGACGCTGATGAAGCAGGTGTTTAAGACGCTGGATATTGATACAAAGCAGTATAAGGAACGTTCGGTACTGGGAATTATTTCCTCTGTCAAGGACAAGCTGATCTCTCCGGAGGAATTTCTTCTGAATGCAGGACAGGATTTCCGCCAGAAAAAGGTAGGGGAGATCTACAGGGAATATCAGAATCAGCTGAAAAAGAACAATGCTCTGGATTTTGATGATCTGATTGTAAAAACAGTGGAGTTATTTCAAAATGACAGCCAGATTCTGGATTACTACCAGGAACGGTTCCGATATATTATGGTAGATGAGTATCAGGATACCAATACGGCTCAGTTTAAGCTGATCAGCCTTCTGGCATCCAAATATGGGAATCTGTGTGTGGTAGGTGATGATGACCAGTCCATTTACCGGTTCAGAGGGGCGGATATTGAAAATATTTTAAGCTTTGAGCAGACATTTCCCGGCGCCAGAGTGATTAAGCTGGAGCAGAATTACCGGTCTACCCAGAATATTCTGGATGCGGCTAACGGTGTGATCCGCCACAACAGAGGAAGAAAGGAAAAATCCCTGTGGACAGCCAACGGAACAGGAGATGAGATCCTGTTTAAACAGTTTGATGATGCAAGGGATGAGGCGGATTATATTGCCCGTCAGATCAGAGACAGTGAGTTTTCCTATCAGGATCAGGCGGTACTTTACCGTACCAATGCCCAGTCCCGTCTGTTAGAGGAGCGGTGTATTTTTTACAATGTGCCATACCGGCTGGTGGGAGGCGTGAATTTCTACCAGAGAAAGGAAATCAAGGATATTCTGGCTTATTTAAAGACTGTTGCCAATGGTGTAGACGATCTTTCCGTTCTGAGAATTATTAATGTGCCGAAGAGAGGAATTGGAGCAACATCCATGGGAAGGGTGACGATGTTTGCCTCAGAACATGGCATGAGCCTTTACAGTGCTCTTAGGGAAGCGAGAATGGTGCCGGGGCTTGGAAAAGCAGTTGAGAAAATCGGTCGTTTTATTTCTCAGATGGAGTGCTTTCGGGCAATGGCCCAGTCGGAAGAATATTCCATTCAGGATCTGATTGAGGCGATTCTGGAGGAAACGGGATATGAGGAGGAGTTAAAGGCAGAGGGTGAGATTGAAGCGGAGACCCGTATGGAAAACATCCAGGAGCTGATCAATAAGGCAGCCGCCTATGAGGAGGATTCACAGCATCCTTCTCTGGATGAATTTTTAGAGCAGGTAGCGCTGGTGGCTGACATTGATAACGTAGATTCCTCAGAAGACAGGGTAACGCTTATGACCCTTCACAGCGCCAAGGGACTGGAGTTTCCCAAAGTATATCTGGCAGGTATGGAGGATGGGCTGTTTCCGGGAATGATGGCCGTTTCTTCGGATGACCCCACGGATATGGAGGAAGAGCGGAGGCTGTGCTATGTGGGGATTACCAGAGCCAAAAAGGAGCTTGTGATTACTGCGGCCAGAAAGCGGATGACCCACGGAGAAACGCGCTACTGTAAACCCAGCCGTTTTGTGGAGGAAATCCCGGCAGAGCTTCTTAAGGAGGAGAGGCTGGAGCCGGTGCTTGGAAGTGCGAGAGGGGCAGATAGTTTTGGCGGAGCGTCAGGACGATTTGGAGCTGGAGAAGAGGGACTTCCCTGGAATCAGCCGGGAAGCGGCACGGTAAGCACCTTTGGAAAGGGGTACAATGCCTATGCTTCAAAAACGGCAGGTTTTGGAACGGCAAATGCGGGCTTTAAAGGTGGTAAAGGCGGCCTTGGCAGCGGTCAGAGCTTTGGGACGAACCCCGGCTTTGGAAAGTCATTTACAGTTCAAAAGGAAGCGTCACTGGATTATAAAGAGGGCGACCGGGTTCACCACGACCGGTTCGGAGACGGCACAGTAAAGGAAATTGTGGACGGAGCTAGAGATTACGAGGTGACAGTAGAATTTGATACAGGTGGTCAGAGAAAAATGATGGCCTGCTTTGCAAAGCTGAAAAAAATATAAATGTTCAGATATCTGGCAGAAAATTGGAAAAACTGAAAAGAAATGGGATAGTAAAAACAATGATTCCATGCTATAATAAGTTATAGCGAAGCGCCGGGCAGCTAAAATGGGGTTGCGTGCGGATGAACCGTTCCAAATCCCGGCTTCCCGTTATTGCAAGAAAGGACGGATATGCCATGAATCGTTTTGACAGAGACAGACTGGATGCCATGGGAAAAGAAGCATTAAGCCGTGTAGAGGAGCTGATGAATACCAGCCGGATCAACGAACTGATGCACAAAAGAGAAGAGGATGAAAAAAAGAGAAACTGCATTCTCTGGATTCTGGCTATTATCGGAGCTGTAGCTGCCGTAGCCGGTATTGCCTATGCCGTATACCGTTTCTTTACACCTGATTATCTGGAAGATTTTGAGGATGATTTCGACGACGATTTCGACGATGATTTCTTCGAGGATGAGGAGTCTGTAAAGAAGGCAGAGGAAAAGAAGGAAGAAAAAGAAGAGGATCAGGAAGCATAATTATCCTCCAAACAGCGCGTAACAGCCGGGAACAAAAGGCGAAAAGAGCCGGATCCGTTTCCGGCTGTTTCTTTGAAACAGACATAAGAAGTAAGGAGTAAACGTATTGAAAAAGGGAGATATCTGCGAAGCAGTTGTAGAAAAAATTGATTTTCCAAATAAAGGGATTCTTCATGTGGATGGAGAGCGGGTCATTGTAAAGAATGCAGTTCCCGGTCAGAAGGTTCGTTTTGTGATCAATAAAAAAAGAAAGGGAAAGTGTGAAGGCCGCCTGCTGGAGGTGGTGGGGCACTCACCGATTGAGCAGCCGGATAGGGCCTGTCCCCATGGCGGCATCTGCGGCGGCTGCCTGTATCAGGGGCTTCCCTATGAGGAGCAGCTAAAGATTAAGGGAGAGCAGGTAAAGGGGCTGATTGATGAGGTCTGTGATTCCTACGAATTTCAGGGAATTAAGGGAAGTCCCATATACGAAGGCTACCGCAACAAGATGGAATTTTCCTTTGGGGATGAGTATAAGGATGGGCCTCTGGCTCTTGGAATGCACCGCAGAGGAAGCTTTTATGATATTGTGACTACACCAGAGTGTCGAATCGTACATCCTGATTTCTGCAAGATTCTGGAGGCGACTCTGGAATATTTTTCTAGTCGAAAGATCGGATATTACAGAAAGCTGCAGCATACAGGCTATCTGCGTCATCTGCTGGTGCGCAGGGCTGTAAAAACAGGAGAAATCCTTACCGCTCTTGTAACCTCAGGCCAGACAGAGGTTTTTGCCGGGGATACTCAGGGAGACGGACGGGCTCAGGAGCAGGAACTGTTAAAGGGATGGATGGAGGCGCTTAAGGAACTGCCTTTAGAGGGAAGCTTTGCAGGGATTCTCCATATCCGCAATGACAGTCTGGCAGATGTGGTTCAGAGCGATGAAACACAGGTACTTTATGGAAAGGACTATTTTTATGAGGAGCTTTTGGGCCTTACCTTCCGCATCAGCCCCTTTTCCTTCTTCCAGACCAACTCACTGGGGGCCGAGGTGCTCTATGAAACAGCCAGAAGCTACATAGGGGAGACAAAGGACAAGGTAGTATTTGACCTCTACAGCGGAACCGGAACCATTGCTCAGATCACATCACCGGTGGCTGACAAGGTAGTAGGTGTGGAGATCGTGGAGGAGGCAGTGGAAGCTGCCAGAAAAAATGCGGCGTTCAATGGTCTGGAAAACTGTGAATTTATTGCAGGAGACGTATTAAAGGTTATTGATGAACTTACCGACCGCCCGGATATTATTATCCTGGATCCGCCAAGAGATGGCATTCACCCAAAGGCTATTGGAAAGATCATTGAATTTGGGGTGGATCGGATGGTTTATATCAGCTGCAAGCCTACCAGCCTGGCCAGAGATCTGGTGCCTCTTCAGGAGGGCGGATATAAGGTTGAAAAGGTGTGCTGCGTGGATATGTTTCCATTTACGAGCGGGATAGAAACTGTGTGCCTCCTTTCCCACGTAAAATAAGTGTTTACAGGGAAAGCTGCAATACATAATTGTCGATTTGTCAACCATTTGTCAACCCTTTTTTGAGCGGTTGACAAATGGTTGCTGTTTTTTAAAAGTGAACTGTTTTGTCTGATCTTACATTAGCCTGAATTATTCACGATTTTGCCACGAATGTGGCTTTCAGCCACTTCACGCGGCATAGCCGTGAATAATCTAGGTTAAATGAGCAATCTCGTCATCGGAAGAGAATTGTTTAATATTCATAGCTTCTGCTTCCGATTATATTTGAGTAATCTGGTCTATCGCATACAGTGGCAGATTAACGAGCCATTCTTCTTTTTTGTAGTCCGCCATAGATGTACGAACAGAAACTTCGGGAGAGAATTTTTCTTGATAAGTCTTAAGGCTCTTAGCTCTGAGATTTACTTCTGCCTTTACTTCCACAGGAATGATTAGTTCACCTGTATCAACAACAAAGTCAACCTCACAGGAACCTCTGTCATTGGTGTAGTAATAAACATCCAAATCCGGAATGGTTTTTAACTGCTGGCAAACGTACTGTTCTGTGAGAGCACCTTTGAACTCTATAAAAAGATCGTTGCCGTCGAGCAAGGTGCGCTGACGCAGCCCAGCCATGCAGCCAAGGAGTCCAACATCTACCACAAATAGTTTAAATGCTTTCAAGTCCTTATATGCTCTCAAGGGGATACCTGCTGCATTGGCACGGCTAACCTTATGAACAAGACCGCAATCGCTGAGCCACATAATTGCGGTTTCGTAGTCTTTTGCACGAGCTCCCTCGCGAACAAGACCATAGATAAACTTTTTGTTTTCTTTCGCTAACTGAGAAGGAATGCTGTTCCACAACATGCGCAGCCTTGGAACGATTTCATTGGGAGCATGCTTGGAAAAATCCTGTTCGTAGGCGGCAAGGATTCGTTTTTGAATATCACGAACCTCGTTGAAATCTTTATTCTCTGCGAAACTTTGTACTGCTTCGGGCATTCCGCCAACGAAGTAATAGTGCTTCAAAGCATCAATATATGTCTGTTTGAAGCTCGTAATCATCTGGAAGTCTCTCTTATCAAGCAATTCAGCAAAACGTTCTTTATCGATTGCCATCAGAAATTCCTTGAAAGAAAGGGGATACAACTTTAAGAAATCCACTTTGCCAACAGGGAAAGATGTGCCTTGATGCAAAGCGATACCGAGCAAAGAACCGGCACATACAATATGGTATTGTGGAGCATTCTCATAAAAATACTTAAGAGATGCCAACGCTCTTGGGACTTCCTGCACTTCATCGAAAATCAGCAAAGAATGGTCGGGATCGATTTTACGACCAACATACAGTTCCAATCCCATGATCAAACGCTCTGTATCCAGATCAGAAGCAAACAGTTCTGCCATTCTGGAATTGGAGTCAAAATTGATATATACGGTATCCGCATATGCCTGTCGGCCAAACTCTTTCATAAGCCAGGTCTTACCGACTTGACGTGCCCCTTCGATAATCAAAGGCTTACGACGTTTGCTTTGTTTCCATTTTAATAGCTTTTCAATAGCAATTCGGTACATATACACACCTCCGTCCTTATAATGCAAATATAGTATAACGCATAATTACAAAAATTACAATGAGTTTTGTTGAAATAATTACATTTTTACAGCGAATAAAGCAAAAATTTCGATTTTTTCATAGCATAAGAAATCAAGCGTTGGCCAGCCAACTTACGGATACTGTTCATGGCTCTATCCTATGCCATCTAATTTTGTTGCTTCATTCCTTTTGTCACGCCCTCAGCCGCTTTTATTTACTCGATGATAAGGTTCAAGCGGATACTTGCTTGTTCGTTCAAATCAGCCAAATACGTCCACAATTCGCCGCTAAGGTATAGATTATTAAAGCAGATAGGATTGCTCTCCTTGATGTAATCTCTGTTCATATGTTCCCACCGATCAATAGGTTTGTTTTTATTGGGCAAACTGAATTAAAGAGGAAGAAAATTGCAATTTTATTTTCAGATATTTTGTGTAGAATGTAAATGGAGAGATTTATTACTGGCTGATTTATTATACATTTCTTTTATCGCAGCAGCTTCGCAATACAGAAGAAATAATTGACTCAAACTTCGCACTTGAATAAGTGCGTATGTACCTTGAAAATTTAATAATAACTGGCATAAAAATAGCATGAATACTGTCTGGTTTGGTATAATTGAGTTGCTCAAAAACAATTATAGCATCCCAAAATAATACTGCACCCACTTGACAAAGTGATGGTGTATAAATAAAGTTGACACCCTATTCTCAAGGATTTTGATATATAATCATAATCAATACGAGAACAGGAGAAAAACCTATGGCACAGAATCAAAAATCTTATGACAATGAATTTAAAGCACAGGCGGTAAAGCTTGCCCAGGAAATCGGCGGTCATAAAGCTGCTCAGGAATTAGGGATTCCAAAGGGTACTATGTACACTTGGATAAAAGCCTTCAAAGAGGGGCGTCTCAGTGCAAATGAAGCAGTTCATACGCCCAAGAATGCTTTATCCCTCAACGATGAGCTTATTGAACTCAGAAAGCGTGTAAAAGAGCAGGATAAGGAAATTCGTCGCTTAAAAGAAGAAAACGAATTCCTTGAGCAAGCAAGTGCTTTTTTCGCAGCCAGCCGTCGGAAGTCAGCAAAAAACAGAGATTAATGTTTATTGCAATCAAAACGGATGACGGCCGGATTAAGGGTAAAATTTCTTTTTATTGCAAAGTGCTTCATGTTTCAAGGCAGGCATTCAACAAATTCCTAAAAGCAAAAGATACCCCTTGGAAATATCAGGCACTGGCAGATGCAATGCTTGATATTTGCAGCGAAGATGAATGCAATGACACTTATGGAAGAATCCGTATGTATCAGGCCTTACAGCTCAAACAGCTTGAGGGAGTACATATTCCCGGTGAGAGAACTGTTTATCGTGTCATGGCAGAAATTGGTCTTAATCATAAACCAAAACGTAAGCCGAATGGTATTACCAAAGCTGATAGAGAAGCCAGTAAATCCGACGATTTAATCAAGCGTGACTTCGCTGCTGAAAAGCCCCTTGAAAAGTGCATGACCGATATGACTGAAATAAAGGCTTCTGACGGGAAGCTCTATGTTTCAGCTATCTTTGACTGCTATGATTTAGCAGTATTGGGACTTGCTATGGATACAAATATGAGAGCTACCCTATGCGAACAAACCTTAGAGAATGCTTGCAAAGCTTACCCGATGCTCCGTGGAGCTATTCTTCACAGTGACAGGGGAACCCAGTATACCAGTGAGCTATATCGTAAAGCTATCAACAGATATGGCATTGTTCAAAGCATGAACAGTGCCGGTGGCAGATGCCATGATAATGCCAGATGCGAAAGTATGTGGGCACGCTTCAAAGAGGAATTACTTTATGGTCGTTACGATCCTACCTCAATGACCGTAGAGCAGTTAAAGACGCTCATCTGGAGATACTTCATCAGCTACTGGAATAATCGGAGGATCTGCTCTGCTAATGGTGGACTACCTCCAATGGTTAAGCGACAACAATACTATGCTTCGCTACAGGAGGCAGCATAAGGTCGAACATTCTTGAGAAAAAAGTGTAAACCAATATTGACAATATCACTATTATGATGACTATGGCATTTTGACTGTAAACATTTATAATTTCCTTCTTGATCCGCAGATTCTCGAAAAATAAACGATGTATGTAAAAGTATTTTCTACAGCAGTCTTGCACTACGGTGCGTGGCTGCGTTTCTTTTTCGTTCAATTTCCACTCAATCCATACTCAATGAGTTTTATGCTTCTTTCGGCAGAATGAAATTGCAATGAAAACAGTACCAAATCAAAAAATACGGTGCCAATCCAAGATGACCTGTGCATCCATACCGGAAAGAACCCGTGGCAGAACCAGAACCCGGAGTGGGAGACTACGGAGCGGAACTTCATTTATGATGACAACGGGCAGCTTATAAAGTGCACGGAGAGCAGGGGGGGTTGACAAGGGCACCTATACCTATGAGTATGACGAGGCCGGGAACCGCACCTTCGCAAAGAAAGAGAAGCTTTACAGCTATCTGGAGTCCTGGCAGATCCGGTATATTGGTGATAAAGAAGTTAGTTTTGGACATGGTGGAAAGCATCTTGAAGGAACCGGTTTATCTGCTAATGAGGCAAATCAGGCTATCGCAAAAGATGTTGTTACGAAAAAGAAAACACTGACGATGGAGCAGATTTTGGTTTTGCTGGAGAAAAGCAGAGATACTCCGATCTATATGCAGGTACTCTTTGGAGTTTTTATGGGACTTCGCAGATCCGAAATCAATGGCGTAAAATATTCGGATATTGATTATATTAACCGTATCTTAAAAGTGAAACGACAGGTAGGAAGAGATGTTTATGCTGACAACAGAGAGATCATAGCGAATGGAGTACCAGAAATAGAGGAGTATATGAACATGGTATTTCCAGATATGGAAGAAAATGAGCTATTTAAAAACGAACTGTTAGAGATTGTGGTGGATGTAACAGGATTCCTTCCAGAGACTGCGTAAAAGCAAAAGAACAGATGTTCACTGCTTCTGTACTTTTGAAAGAACTTGTGATATAGTAGACGCAAAGAGTCTACTGTCAATGGCAGTCGCCAAATGCCTGCAAGCAGTCACTTGGCTCGTTGTTTTGTGGTATACGAAAGTACAATGTCTGAGTCCTTTTTATATGGTTTGTTCCTGTTTCGTCCATATAGAATTACATGGGTACGGCAGGTTGTAAAAAAAGCAAATTGTGAACAAAATTCGTCGTGGGCCTATTTTGCCGCAATCTGAGAAAGCGCCACGACGAAAATGAAAAGTTCCTTGACGAATTTTTGCCTTATAGGCGTCCTTTTTTACTTTGAAATCTGGAGGTGGATTTTATGCAAAATGAACAAAAAATCTTTAAATTACATTCCGAATACGCCCCCACTGGCGACCAGCCCCAGGCCATTGAGGCGTTGGTCAAAGGGTTTCAGGAAGGCAATCAATTCCAGACTTTACTAGGGGTTACGGGTTCCGGCAAGACCTTTACCATGGCTAATGTCATTGAGCGGCTGAATAAGCCGACTTTGGTAATAGCGCACAATAAGACTTTGGCAGCACAGCTCTATGGTGAGTTCAAAGAGTATTTTCCGGGTAACGCAGTAGAATACTTTGTATCCTATTATGACTACTACCAGCCCGAGGCCTACGTTCCCTCCACGGACACCTACATTGAAAAGGACTCCGCCATCAACGATGAGATCGACAAGCTGCGCCATTCGGCTACAGCAGCTCTTTCTGAGCGCAGCGATGTGATCATCGTGGCATCTGTATCCTGTATTTACGGTCTGGGAAGTCCCATTGATTATCAGGAGATGGTTATTTCACTGAGACCGGGGATGGAAAAGGACCGGGATGATGTGATCCGCAAGCTGATCGAAATCCAGTATGACCGCAATGACATGGACTTTAAGCGGGGAAGCTTTCGGGTCAAGGGTGATGTTCTGGACATTTATCCGGCCTACTCAGACGGTCAGGCCTTTCGGGTGGAATTTTTTGGGGATGAGGTAGACCGGATCATGGAAATTGATACCGTGACTGGAGAGGTGAAGGCCCAGCTGGGGCATGTGGCGATTTTTCCGGCATCTCATTATGTGGTTCCCAAGGAAAAGATGATGGAGGCCACGGAACATATTTTAGAGGAATTAAAGGAGCGTGTATCATTTTTTAAGAGTGAGGATAAGCTGTTAGAGGCTCAGAGGATTTCCGAACGCACGAATTTTGATGTGGAAATGATGCGGGAGACAGGCTTTTGTTCTGGTATTGAAAATTATTCCAGACATTTGACAGGAACAGCACCGGGAGAGCCTCCCTGTACCCTGATTGATTATTTCCCCAAAGACTTTCTCATTATTGTAGATGAGTCCCACATCACTCTGCCTCAGGTACGGGGCATGTATGCGGGAGACCGTTCCAGAAAAATGACGCTGGTGGACTATGGGTTCCGCCTTCCTTCTGCCCTGGACAACCGTCCTTTAAATTTTTCGGAATTTGAAAGCAAGATTGATCAGATGCTGTTTGTATCAGCTACGCCCTCTGTCTATGAACAGGAGCATGAGCTGATGCGGGTGGAGCAGATCATCCGTCCGACCGGGCTTCTGGATCCGGAAATATTTGTCCGCCCTGTGGAGGGGCAGATTGACGATCTGATTTCAGAGGTGAACAAGGAGGTGGCAGGCCATCATAAGGTTCTGATCACTACTTTGACAAAGCGGATGGCAGAGGATCTTACCGATTATATGCGGGAAGTGGGAATTCGGGTGAAATATCTCCATTCCGATATTGATACCTTAGAGCGTGCGCAGATCATCCGGGATATGCGCCTGGATGTGTTTGACGTGCTTGTAGGGATTAATCTTTTAAGAGAGGGCCTTGATATACCGGAGATTACGCTGGTGGCGATTCTGGATGCGGACAAGGAAGGTTTTCTCCGTTCAGAAACCTCACTTATTCAGACAATTGGCCGTGCGGCACGGAATTCTGAGGGTCATGTGATCATGTATGCCGATACCATCACAGATTCCATGCGGGTGGCGATTGAGGAGACGAAACGCCGCCGTCAGATCCAGCAGAGATATAATGAGGAGCATGGCATTACGCCGACAACCATTAAAAAGGCAGTAAGAGACCTGATCGCCATTTCAAAGGCCGTGGAAAATGACTGTTTCGCAGATACGAAGGATCCGGAATCTATGGATGAGAAGGAACTTAAAAAGCTTTCAAAGGAACTGGAAAAGAAGATGCGTCAGGCAGCAGCCGAGTTAAACTTTGAGGAGGCGGCCCGGCTCAGAGACCGTATGGTGGAAGTGAAAAAGCTGCTTTTGGATATGGAATAGTCTGGGAACCGGTTTGGGCTGTAAGGAATTGTAAACTCTTTGTAAGAATTATGAAATTGCATAAATCCAAACTTTCCTTTATAATAAAATCATACAAAAGAAATAAAACGAATCTTAAATATAAGGAGGAGAGGTATATGTATACAAAGAAAATGTTTTCCCTGGCAATGGCAGCGTTTTTGTCAGCTATGGCTGTATTTCCGGTCTATGCGGGCACGGAGAAGATCGATACAGTGCGTTTGGAATTTTCTTATGATAAGGAACCGGAGAGCGGAGATGATATTGGTGATATCAGCGTAAGGGCCAGAGACGATTCATATGATGTGGATTCCGTAGAGTATACGAATCTGGAGGATAAGGATGTCTGGACGGTAGGAGATGTTCCCGAGGTAAAGGTAGAACTTTCTGCTTCTGAGGGATACCGTTTTTCCTATACCAGCAAGAGCCACTTTAAGATAAGCGGCTGTGACGCTGAGTTTAAAAAGGCAAAAATTTATGATGACGGCGATTATATGGAAGTGACGGTAGAGCTGGACCGTATCGGAGGCAAGCTGGAGGCTACTGATAATCTGGACTGGAATGACAGCACGGCTGAGTGGGACGAGGTAGAGGGTTCCAAGAGCTATGATGTAAAGCTGTTAAGAGATGACAAAACGGTTACAACTGTCAATACATCTAATACGTATTTTGACTTTTCTGGATATTTTAATAAAGAAGGAGATTATACCTTCCGTGTGAGAGCTATTGCAAGCTATAATGACAAGGCAGGCGAGTGGTCTGAGGATTCTTCTTCCCTGTATGTAGATGAGGATGAGGCAGGTTCTTACGGTGGAAGCGGACGCTGGGTACAGGAAGGCGGACGCTGGTGGTATTCTTACTCTACAGGCGGTTATCCGGCAGATGGCTGGAAACAGATCGATGGAGTGTGGTATCTCTTTGACCGTTCCGGATATATGCTTACTGGCTGGCAGAAGGTAGACCGTCAGTGGTATTATCTTGGTTCCAATGGTGCTCTTACAACCGGCTGGCAGAATGTAAACGGACAGTGGTATTATCTCAATGGAAGCGGTGAGATGCAGACGGGCTGGCAGTATGTAAGCGGCAGATGGTATTATTTAAACAGCAGCGGCGTAATGCAGACAGGATGGCTGGAGCAGAACGGACAGTGGTATTATCTGGATGGAAGCGGCGCTATGACAACCGGATGGCAGTCTGTGAATGGCAGATGGTACTATATGGGCGGAAGCGGAGTGATGTTTAGAAATACCTGGACACCGGATGGAAGATATGTAGACGGATCGGGAGCCTGGGTTCAGTAAGGGTTGTATAAAGGATAGGTAAAAAGAGGAGCTGCTGTAACGGATGAAAGGGTTCGTACAGCAGCTCCTTTTGTATGCTTTAATTGAGGGGAAGCATGCAGGAAGATACGATCTCAATCGAATCAGATCTCCGGCTGTAGCGATAGATCTGATTGGAGAGGCGGTCCTGAGGCAGAACCTCGGAGGCATTGATCTGGGCTACCATTTGGCTGAGTTCGTCATAAGAAATGTCTTCTTCATCGGGAAGAAGCAGAACTTCATGGATACTGGAGGGAAGGATCAGCACGTCGCGTTCAATCCCTTCTGAGAAATGTTTAAGAACATCAGGATAGAGCATACAGATTGCTCCGTTGATTCCGCAGGTATTGGAAAGAACATAGAAAGGGGTCATGGCCTGTCTGTTCAGGTCGGGGACGGCGTCTGTCAGATCCTCTAAAATACAGTCCATACTGGTAATGGACGGAGGAAAGAGCCGGGAAACATTGGAGATGGCAGCCTGAAAGAGTTCATCCTGGGAAATACCCCAGGTATTCAGATGAGAGGTATGGATTCCGGCAGTCATTATACCGGTATCATTTTCCTGAAGAAACAGGTAGAATACGATGGAAAGATCGTTCCATGGAATATGAGGCATATCCTGCAAAAGTGTTTCATTGGCAGCCGTGTTAATAAGGCGGCAGGCGGTCCGGGATTTCATGGCGCTGTAATCGGAAAGCCGGGCCGGATGAATGGTGGGCAAAACCTCATTGGAGCGGTACAGTTCCAAAAGCTCCTGAGTGATTTCCTCCAAAGAGCAGCCTTTCAGATACTGATGGTAGCAGTTATTGAGATAAATAGCAGGAGCTACCGGATTTTTGTCTTTGGAAATGCACAGACCATCCAGAATCAGGCCGTTGTTTTTGGTGATCCTGTGCAGACTCAGTTCATACTCCTTTCCCAGGGCCTGTTCCATGCCCGTTTTGATTTTGTTGAGAAATACGTCGTATACCAAATGTATACCCCCTTAGTACATTATATTTATGTAAACTGCAAAAGGCAGCTTCATAGCAGGTAAGAAAAATATTGTCCGGATATCATTCCTGAACAGGATCTGAAACGTATATAAAAGAATGTTTAGAAGGTTACAAAACAGACAGAAATTCTGATTTGTGAAATAAAAATGAATCTACGTCCAGAATAAAGGCAGAGAGGACTTTTGTCAAGAGAAAACTGTATATACAGGAAATAAGATCATGAAAAAAATGAAAAATCCCTTGACAAAACAGAGAGAAAGGAATATATTATGAAATGTAGATGTTAGCACTCCAGAGCATTGAGTGCTAATAATCCCAAGAGAGGAAGGTGACAGGAAACGATGGATACACAGCTGGATAACCGGAAGATCACCATATTAAAGGCGATCATCAAAACCTACCTGGAGACAGGCGAACCGGTTGGTTCCAGAACCATTTCCAAGTATTCAGAATTAAAACTGAGTTCTGCCACCATCCGTAACGAGATGTCAGATCTGGAAGAGATGGGATATATTATTCAGCCCCACACTTCCGCAGGGCGTATTCCTTCCGATAAGGGATACAGGTTCTATGTAGACCAGATCATGCAGGAAAAGGACAATGAAGTTACAGAATTTAAGGATATGATGGTTCAGAAGGTTGATAAGCTGGAACTGGTCCTTAAAAAGATGGCTCAGGTTCTGGCGGCCAATACCAATTATGCGGCCATGATCAGCGGCCCCAGCTACCACAAGACAAAGCTGAAATTTATCCAGCTGTCCAGAGTAGAGGCACATAAGCTTCTGGTAGTGGTTGTGGTAGAAGGCAATATCGTTAAAAATACCATGATCGATATTGCGGAAGAGCTGGGGGAACAGGAACTCTTGAATCTGAACATCCTGTTAAACAGCAGCTTAAACGGGCTGACGATTGAAGAAATCAATCTGGATATCATCAGTCGTCTGAAGGAGGATGCAGGCATTCACAGCCAGGTGGTGGAGCTGGTCTTAAACGAGGTTGCGGAAGCGATCAAGGCCGGCGGAGAAGATCTTCAGATTTATACCAGCGGGGCTACGAATATTTTCCGGTATCCGGAGCTTTCAGAAGGCGATAAGGCCAGCAAGCTGATCGGAACACTGGAGCACAAGGAAATGCTTCAGGAGTTTGTTTACGAGGTCAATACGGAAAATGGCGGCGACGCCGGGATCCAGGTCTATATCGGTGATGAAACGCCGGTTCAGTCCATGAAGGACTGCAGCGTGGTTACGGCCAATTACGATCTGGGCGGAGGACTTCGGGGAACAGTCGGAATTATCGGACCGAAGCGTATGGATTATGAAAAGGTCCTTGGAACGCTGCGGAATCTGATGAGCCAGCTGGATGCAGCATTTAAAAAGGATGAAAGGTGATAGGCAGTGAGTGAAGATAATAAGAAGGAAGAAGTAACAGATATTCCGGAGACAGAGGAAGCGGCAGAGGCTGTCAAAGAGAAGGCTGCGGAAGCAGACGCTGTCAAAGAGGAAACTGCGGAAGCAGAGACTCAGACAGAAGAAGCTGCGGATAACGCGTCAAAGGGAGGCTTCTTTAAGAAAAAGAAGGATCCGAGAGATGAAAAGATCGAGGAGCTGACCGACCGGGTAAAACGCCAGATGGCTGAATTTGAAAATTTCAGAAAGAGAACGGAAAAGGAGAAATCTTCCATGTATGAGATGGGCGCCAGAGATATCATTGAGCGTATCCTTCCCGTGATTGACAATTTTGAGAGAGGACTGGCAGTAATCCCTGAGGATAAAAAGGAAGATCCCATTGCAGAGGGCATGGAAAAAATCTACAAGCAGATCCAGAAGGTCTTTGAGGAAGCCGGAGTAAAGCCCATTGAGGCAGCCGGAAAGGAATTTGACCCCAATTTCCACAATGCAGTGATGCATGTGGAGGATGAGAGCCTGGGAGAAAATATCGTTGCGGAGGAGCTCCAGAAGGGATATATGTACCGGGACAGCGTTGTAAGACACAGTATGGTTAAAGTTGCAAACTAAAATATTTTATAGATTGATCAAATCAGGAGGAAATAACTATGGGCAAGATTATTGGTATCGACTTAGGTACAACGAATAGCTGCGTTGCCGTTATGGAAGGTGGAAAGCCAACCGTTATCGCAAATGCAGAGGGCGTAAGAACCACACCATCTATCGTGGCATTTACAAAAACAGGTGAAAGACTGGTAGGCGAGCCAGCAAAGCGTCAGGCAGTTACAAACGCAGACCGCACCATTTCTTCCATCAAGCGCCATATGGGCACAGACTACAAGGTGGACATTGACGGAAAGAAGTACACACCACAGGAGATTTCCGCCATGATCCTTCAGAAGCTGAAGGCAGATGCAGAGAGTTACTTAGGCGAGACAGTAACAGAGGCTGTTATCACTGTTCCCGCATACTTTAATGACGCACAGCGTCAGGCAACCAAGGACGCAGGAAAGATTGCAGGTCTGGAAGTAAAGCGTATCATCAACGAGCCTACAGCGGCAGCGCTGGCTTACGGCCTTGACAATGAAAATGAGCAGAAGATCATGGTATACGACTTAGGCGGCGGTACCTTTGATGTTTCTATTATCGAGATCGGTGACGGCGTAATCGAGGTTCTTTCCACCAATGGCGATACCCATCTTGGCGGCGATGACTTTGACAATGCAGTTACAAACTGGATGATCGCTGAGTTTAAGAAGGCAGAGGGCGTAGATCTTTCCGCTGATAAGATGGCTCTTCAGAGATTAAAGGAAGCAGCTGAGAAGGCAAAGAAGGAGCTGTCTACCGCTACTACTACCAATATCAACCTTCCGTTCATCACTGCAACTGCAGAGGGACCAAAGCATCTGGATATGAACTTAACCAGAGCAAAATTTGACGAGCTGACCCATGACCTGATCGAGCGCACCACAATTC
The DNA here is from genome assembly GCF_001517625.2 of Clostridium sp. AT4. GTDB lineage: Bacteria > Bacillota > Clostridia > Lachnospirales > Lachnospiraceae > Enterocloster. The sequence goes on from NZ_LN999828.1 coordinate 689,548, forward strand.
CGGTACAGAATGCATTAAAGGATGCAGGCATCACTGCTTCTGAGCTTGGAAAGGTGCTGTTAGTAGGCGGTTCTACCCGTATGATCTCTGCACAGGAAAAGGTAAAGCAGATCACAGGCAAAGAGCCCAGCAAGTCTTTAAATCCGGATGAGTGCGTAGCCATCGGTGCTGCAATCCAGGGCGGAAAACTGGCAGGCGATGCAGGCGCCGGAGATATCCTTCTTCTGGATGTTACCCCACTGTCCCTGTCCATTGAGACCATGGGCGGCGTAGCTACCAGACTGATCGAGAGAAATACAACCATTCCTACCAAGAAGAGCCAGATTTTCTCTACTGCTGCTGACAATCAGACTGCTGTTGATATCCATGTGGTACAGGGTGAGCGTCAGTTTGCAAGAGATAACAAGACTCTTGGACAGTTCCGTCTGGATGGAATTCCGCCAGCAAGAAGAGGTATCCCTCAGATCGAGGTAACCTTCGATATCGACGCTAACGGTATTGTAAATGTATCTGCAAAGGATCTGGGAACCGGAAAAGAGCAGCACATCACCATTACCTCCGGCTCCAATATGTCTGACGCTGATATCGACAAGGCTGTAAAGGAAGCTGCTGAGTATGAGGCTCAGGATAAGAAGCGCAAGGAAGCCATTGACGCCAGAAATGACGCCGACTCCATGGTATTCCAGACTGAGAAGGCCTTAGAAGAGGTTGGAGACAAGATTGATGCCAATGATAAGGCAGAGGTAGAGGCAGACTTAAATGCACTGAAGGAAGCAATCAACCGTGCTCCGGTAGATCAGATGACCGATGCTCAGGTAGAGGATATCAAGTCCGGCAAGGAGAAGCTGATGAACAGCGCTCAGAAGCTCTTTGCAAAGGTATATGAGCAGGCACAGCAGGCAGGAGCAGCAGGTGCAGGCCCTGACATGGGCGGCGCAGCAGGCGGCTCCAGACCGGATGATGATGTAGTAGACGCAGACTTTAAGGAAGTGTAAGGAGAAAGGATTCCCGCCTGCAGCAGGGCGGGAATCCATTATATAAAACCGTAAGGCCAGAGGTCCGGTCCATTGGGCGAGATGCCCCCTGGCCGGACCTAAAGGTCTGTCCGGGGATATTTTATTTAAGAGAAAATGTTCTGATAGATATGTAAGAGGTAAACAACATGGCAGAGAGTAAGAGAGATTACTATGAGGTTCTGGGCGTTTCCAAAGACGCGGATGACGATGCCCTGAAAAAGGCATACAGAAAGCTCGCCAAAAAATATCATCCGGATGCCAATCCCGGAGACAAGGAGGCAGAGGCCAAATTTAAAGAGGCATCTGAGGCTTACAGCGTGCTCAGCGATCCTCAGAAGCGCCAGCAGTATGACCAGTTCGGCCATGCCGCCTTTGAGCAGGGAGGCGGAGGCGCAGGAGGGTTTGGCGGCTTCGGCGGTTTTGACTTTGGCGGTCAGGATATGGGAGATATTTTTGGAGATATTTTTGGAGATATCTTTGGCGGCGGCCGTTCCTCCAGAGGAAGAAGCGGTCCTTCAAGGGGCGCAAATGTAAGAACCGCGGTTCGGATCACCTTTGAAGAGGCTGTGTTCGGCTGTGAAAAGGAAATTGAGATTAATTTTAAGGAGACCTGTTCTTCCTGTAACGGAACAGGCGCAAAGGCGGGTACGTCGCCCCAGACCTGTACAAAATGTAATGGAAAGGGTAAGATCATGTATACCCAGCAGTCCTTCTTTGGACAGGTACAGAATGTACAGACCTGTCCGGAGTGTGGCGGTACAGGCAAGGTGATCAAGGAAAAGTGTCCGGATTGCTATGGTACGGGGTATAAGACAGTCCGCAAGAAGTTTAAGGTGTCCATTCCTGCCGGTATTGACAATGGTCAGTGCGTTCGTATGGCCGGAGGCGGAGAGCCTGGTATCAACGGCGGTGAGAGAGGCGACTTGCTAGTGGAGGCAGTTGTTTCCCAGCATCCGATCTTTAAGCGTCAGGATACAAGCATTTATTCTACCGTGCCGATTTCCTTTGCAAGAGCGGCTTTAGGCGGTACGATCCGGATTAAGACAGTGGACGGAGAAGTGGAGTATGAGGTTCGTCCTGGTACGCAGACTGATACGAAGGTGCGGCTGAAGGGGAAGGGTGTGCCTTCCTTAAGAAACCGGAATGTGAGAGGGGATCACTATGTGACTTTAGTGGTTCAGGTTCCCGAGAGAATGACCCAGGCTCAGAAGGAGGCCCTGAAGCGGTTTGATGAAGCTATGAATGGTGTGGCTTCGGAGGAAGGGAAGCCTAAGAAGAAGGGGTTTAAAGAATTTTTTGAAAAATGAAGGTGAGATGCGCTGAGTGCAGGCGCGTTTCGTGCTTTGACTGATATGAGCGGGAGACCGCCCTGGAATTGCTCTTGTTGGATGGTTTTGTGTGAGGATGACGAGAGACGTTTTGGGGGCGGTTTTCTTTTTTGTGTGGAGGATTTTGTTGGAGGGTTGGGGGGGGTATGCGGAAGGGGAAAAGCTTTATCTTTGGGAGCGAGGGGATGCGGGAGCTGGTTTTTTAGGGACCGGGCGGGATTCAGGACGGGGATCTTCTTGACCCGCTTGCGGGTCAAGAAGCATCGGATGTTCATCCGATGTGAAATCGTGCAGGAACAGCTCCTTACAAGCGAGCTTGACGGGGCTGTTTCTGCACGATTTCGCGCCGTCCTGAATTTTTGAGAAAAATTAAGAAAATCGCAAAGATTCTGGGGGGGAGTATGGGTATAATGGTAGATATATTTTTACCTGGGACTGCCGGATGACGTGGGATTTCCGGGGACTGGGTAAGGCTTATGAGGAAGAAAGGCTGTTGGTTATAGAATGAAAAAACGGATTTTGATCACGGGTTCAGGAGGATTTCTGGGGTCGAGACTTGCGGAATATTTTGAGGGGAAGGATGGGTATGAGACGGTAGCGGTTACCCATGAGGAGCTGGATATTACAGATATGGTGGCGGTGTCTGCATTTTTTAAGGCGATTCGTCCTCAGGCAGTGCTGCACTGTGCAGGCTTGTCTAATACGGGACAGTGTGAGGCGGATCCCCTGGCTTCGGGACGGATCAATGTTCAGGGAACAGAAAATATAGCAAGAGCCTGCAGGGAGAGCGGCTGCAGGCTGATCTTTATGAGTTCGGATCAGGTTTATACGGGAACAGATACTCTGGAGCTGAATCGTGAGATAGACCGGGTGAAGCCAGTGAATGTGTATGGAAGGGATAAAAAACGGGCAGAGGAGACAGCGCTTGCTTTGGCAGAAGGGGCGGTCTGTCTGCGTTTGACCTGGATGTATGATTATCCGGTTCCGAAAAGGACGCCGGGAACCGGGCTGTTAGGACAGATGTTTGCAGCCGCCGGGGAAGGAAAGGTGATTGTAAGCCCGATCCATGATTACAGAGGCATCACCTATGTGTGGGATGTGATCCGGGCTATGGAGCAGGTGATGGAACTGCCGGGAGGAATCTATAATTTCGGGAGCAGGAATCAGAGAAGCACCTGGGAAACCGCCGGGATTTTTGCTCAGGCAGTATCTGTAAAAACAGGAGTGCTGCTAAAGGTGGAAGCGGACAGGGATCGTTTTCGTTCGCTCCCCAGAAATCTGACGATCGATACAGGTAAAATAGAAGCCTTGGGGATTTTCCTTGGGGATACGGCAGAGGGATTATCCCGATGCATGAAGGATAACGGAGTCTGCTGGAAGTGGAAGAAAGAGCAGCTGTCTGCCCGGGGATAAAGGCCGGACAGAAGAATTGCCATAACAAAAAGGAGGTTCTGTCGAACGTGGGACAGAAGGATATAAAAAAAGATCAGGCACCAAAACGGCCGCAGAAGGTATCGGGACAGGCTCTTAAAATCTGCGGAATGACATTGATCTGTCTGGGAGTTATGTTTGCCGTGGCCTGGGTGAACCGGAACCGCCAGGAGAACCGTCTGGCGGAAGAATATACGATTTCAGCGGAAAATCCCCGCCATATCCGCTTTGAAGAGATGCCTGAGGGAGAGACCGAAATGACAGCAGGTCTGTTTTTCCGCTATCACGCCATGGCTCAGTATGAGGAATGCAGCAGCCTTCTTTCAAAGGATCAGGCAGAGTTTATGAATTTTCCCCAACAGGAGGAGGATTTTAAAAGCGGCTCCTACATAAAAGATTATCTGATCCACAGCTTTGAAACGCTTCCGGAGGAGGAATATGCGGGAAGCAAAGAGTATTATGACGGCAGAGCGGCCCTTTTGGGATATGAGGAATACCGTGTAGTCCGTGTGGCCTTTCATCAGACCTGGACAGACCAGGCCATTAAAAACAGACAATTAAGCGGAGATGGAGAATATATCCGGGAAATGGCTGTGGGAAAGGGAAGGGACGAATGGAAAATATTTGAGGCCGGAAACCCTCAGGAGCTTTAAGCCTGGTTTTTTCCGATCACATTTCTCTCATAGTTGAAAATATACTGCTGCATTACCCCTGCATAGCCTGGATAGCATCCGAAGGAATCTTCGATGATTCGGTCAAACAGCTGGGATTTGGGGATGCGGCGGTATTTTTTTTCGTCAAAATAATGTTCCATGAGGATTTTCTGGATCCAGGTATCGACAGGAAATGCATCAATATGATGGAGACCGAAGAGGCAGACGCAGTTCGCTACCTTTTTACCGATTCCATAAAAGCTGGTGAGATAATCTATGGCCTCTTTATAGTTCTGGGAGGACAGAAGATCCAGGTTCAGGCTTCCTTCCAGTGCGTCCTGACAGAGCCGGTGGATATATTTTGCCCGGTATCCCAGCTTCAGTGCCAGCAGGTCATCCAATGAGGCGCGGCTTAACTGTTCCGGCGTAGGAAAGGCAAAGGGGGAGGAACCGGCTTCAGAAAGCTTTGAGGATGCGGGCAATGTGCGTTCAATGTGCGTTCCATAATTACGGCACAGAGCTTCAACTAAGGAGCGGATGGCCGGGATGGTCTTTTGCTGGGAGATAACAAAGGTGATGATCATTTCCCATGGATCCTGACGGAGAATACGAATGCCTGCACCTGCTTTGGCGGCAGATAAAAGATAAGTATCATCCGGATCTATGGAATCAATCATGGCCTGGTAGTCTGTGGACACATCAAAATAGGACAGCCAGTATTCCAAAGAACCTTCTTCGCATTCAAAGGTGAATTGGGAATCGTTTTGCCTGATGGATAAAAGCTTCCCCTGGCTGATCACGGACCACAGTCCGGGCTCTTTTCCTGGCATCAGCCGGAAACACTGACCGGAGAGAGCGGTCTGCTCTAAGTCAAAGCAGGGGATGGTACAGGTATATTTCATGGAAATCATCCTTTCTTTTGTGAAAATGATGGTTCTATGATAGCTGGAAAGGAGAGAAAGGTCAAATGAAAAATGAGTTTCTGTACTCTGCACCGGCTCCTGGAGTTTGGTGTGCTGGACTCCGGTTTCCGGTCATAAGAGAACCTAACTCCAGCGACTGGTGCAAAATGTGAAAACGCAGGAAAAAATGGGGGTTGACTTTTCTAGATGAAACGGCTAAAATTTACAGTAGATTTTATATCTAAAAGCGATGAGAGTGTACAGTAGGTACTTATGTTCTCACAGAGAGGGAAGGTCGTCGGCTGGAAGCGTTCCCGAGTTCACATAAGCGCTGAATTTCCCACCGGAGCTGCATGGGTGAAAGGGCGTCTGCTCGCAGCCTGTGACGTAGGCGTGCGTTAAGCGTGTTTAAGTGTCTGCAAAGGATAGAAAGCCTTTGGCTTAGTATCTGTATTGCAGGAATCAGGGTGGTACCGCGGAATGATTTGATCCGTCCCTTCAGGAATCTGAAGGGGCGGTTTTTTGTTATGGCAGCAAACATTTCCGCGAAAAGAACCGTACACTTATTTAAAAGAGAACAGAAAAGGAGAACCCATGAAAGAGCAGTTAGAGAAGATCAAAGAAGAGGCGCTGCAGCAGATTTCTTCCGCTGAGAGCCTTGATACGCTGAATGACATCCGTGTCGCTTATCTTGGAAAGAAGGGAGAGCTGACCAGCCTTTTAAAGAGCATGAAGGATGTGGCTCCGGAAGACCGTCCAAAGGTGGGACAGCTGGTAAATGAAGCCAGAGCTGTGATCGAGGGCCGCTTAGAGGAAGCAAAGGCTGCCCTGGCAAAGAAGGCCAGAGAAGAGCAGTTAAAGAGAGAGGTTATTGACGTTACCCTTCCTGCAAAGAAGAACAGCGTAGGCCACAGCCATCCAAATACCATTGCATTAGAGGCAGTGGAGCGGATTTTCGTGGGCATGGGCTACGAGGTAGTAGAAGGCCCTGAGGTGGAGTATGATGAGTACAACTTTACCAAATTAAATATCCCGCCAAACCATCCGGCTAAGGATGAGCAGGATACCTTCTATATCAGCAAGGACATTGTGCTCCGTACCCAGACCTCCCCGGTACAGGCCAGAACCATGGAAACAGGTAAGCTTCCTATCCGTATGATCTCTCCGGGCCGCGTATTCCGTTCCGATGAGGTGGATGCAACCCATTCTCCATCCTTCCATCAGGTCGAGGGACTGGTTATTGATAAAAATATTACATTCTCCGATTTAAAGGGAACTCTGGCAGAGTTTGCACGAGAGATGTTCGGCGAGGATACAAAGGTTAAATTCCGTCCCCACCATTTCCCATTTACCGAACCCAGCGCCGAGATGGACGTAAGCTGCTTTAAGTGCGGCGGAAAAGGCTGCCGTTTCTGCAAGGGCTCCGGCTGGATTGAGATTTTAGGCTGCGGTATGGTACATCCCCATGTATTTGAGATGTGCGGCATTGATCCCCAGGAATATACAGGCTTTGCTTTCGGCGTAGGCCTGGAGCGAATTGCCCTGTTAAAATATGAGATCGACGATATGCGCCTTCTCTATGAAAATGATATCCGCTTCTTAAAGCAGTTTTAATTGTTCCATCATAAATAAAAAGGAGAACCGACATGAATACAGCATTATCATGGATTAAAGCATATGTTCCTGACCTGGATGTGGCTGCCCAGGAGTATACAGATGCGATGACATTGACAGGCACCAAGGTTGAAGGATTTACCTGTTTAGATAAAAATCTGGAAAAGATCGTAGTAGGAGAAGTTCTTTCCGTAGAACGTCATCCGGACGCTGACAAGCTGGTCGTGTGCCAGGTCAACGTAGGGGAAGCAGAGCCCGTACAGATCGTAACCGGAGCGCCAAATATTACAAAGGATTCCATCGGTGCAAAGGTACCGGTGGTACTGGACGGCGGACGAGTAGCAGGAGGCCATGACGGCGGCCCCCTTCCGGAGGAAGGCATTAAAATTAAAAAGGGCAAATTAAGAGGCGTGGAGTCCTTTGGAATGATGTGCTCCATCGAAGAGCTGGGCGCTGACCGGAATATGTATCCGGATGCCCCTGAAAGCGGCATCTACCTGCTCCCCGAGGACAGTGTTCCCGGAGACGATGCAGTGCGGATCCTAGGTCTGAGAGACGTGGTGTTTGAATACGAGATTACCTCCAACCGTGTAGACTGCTACAGCGTAGTGGGAATCGCAAGAGAGGCAGCCGCTACCTTCCGCAAGTCCTTCTTCCCGCCGGTGGTTACAGCTACGGGCAACAATGAGGACATTCACGATTACTTAAAGGTGAGTGTGGAGAATACAGACCTGTGTAAGCGCTACTGTGCCAGAATGGTAAAGAATATCAAGCTGGCTCCTTCACCGGAGTGGATGCAGCGCCGTCTGGCTGCCAGCGGAATCCGTCCCATCAACAATATCGTGGATATCACCAACTATGTGATGGAAGAGTACGGACAGCCCATGCACGCCTTTGACTATGACCAGCTGGCAGGTCATGAGATCGTGGTAAAATGTGCTTCTGAGGGGGATGTATTCCAGACTCTGGACGGACAGGACAGAACACTGGATTCTACCATTTTGATGATCAATGACGGTGAAAAGCAGGTGGGAATCGCCGGTATCATGGGAGGCGAAAACTCCAAGATCACAGACAATGTGTCCTCTATGGTATTTGAGTGCGCCTGCTTTGACGGCACCAATATCCGTCTTTCCGCAAAGAAGCTGGGCCTGCGCACCGATGCGTCCGGCAAGTATGAAAAGGGACTGGATCCCAACACTGCAGAAGAGGCTGTAAATCGTGCCTGCCAGCTGATCGAAGAGCTGGGAGCTGGAGAGGTTGTAGGCGGAATGATTGATGTTTATCCTGTAAAGAGAGGGGAGACAAGGATCAAATTTGAGCCTGAAAAGATCAATAAGCTTCTCGGCACCGATATTTCAAAGGAAGATATGCTGGCATATTTTGAGAAAATCGACCTGGGCTATGATGAGGCTTCCGGTGAGGTAGTCGCTCCAAGCTGGCGTCAGGATCTTCTTCGTATGGCAGATCTGGCAGAGGAAGTGGCAAGATTCTATGGCTATGACAAGATTCCGACCACACTTCCATCCGGTGAAGCAACCACAGGAAAGCTTTCCTATAAGCTGATGATCGAGGATATGGCAAGAGAGACAGCAGAATTCTGCGGCTTCTCCCAGGGTATGACATATTCCTTTGAAAGTCCAAAGGTATTTGACAAGCTTTTAATTCCTGAGGACAGTGAGTTAAGAAAGGCCATTACCATTTCCAATCCTCTGGGCGAGGATTTCAGCATCATGCGTACCCTGCCTTTAAACGGTATGCTGGTATCATTATCTACCAACTACAACCGCCGCAATAAAGAGGTGCGTTTGTATGAGCTGGCAAATGTATACCGTCCCAAGGCCCTTCCTTTAACCGAGCTTCCCGATGAGCGGATGCAGTTTACTCTGGGTATGTATGGAAGCGGAGATTTCTTTGATATGAAGGGCGTGGTAGAGGAATTCTTCGACAAGGTGGGAATGGACAAGAAGGTTCATTACGATCCAAAGGGCGACCATCCTTACCTGCATCCGGGCAGAAAGGCAGATATCGTTTATGAGGGCCGCACCGTGGGCTTCTTGGGTGAGATCCATCCGGAGGTGGCTGAAAATTATAAGATCGGCGACAGAGCCTATGTAGCAGTTATTGATATGCCCGCAATGACAGAGTTTACCACCTTTGACCGGAAGTACACCGGAATTGCCAAATTCCCGGCTGTTACCAGAGATATCAGTATGGTTGTTCCAAAGGCAGTTTTGGTAGGGCAGATCGAGGATGTGATCAGCCAGAGAGGCGGAAAGATCTTAGAGAGCTGCAAGCTGTTCGATATTTATGAGGGAGCACAGGTACTGGAAGGTCATAAGTCCGTGGCATACTCCATTACTTTCAGAGCTAAGGATCACACTCTGGAAGAGAAGGAAGTCACAGCGGTGATGAATAAGATCTTAAATGGCCTTAAGGATCTTGGAATTGAGCTGAGGGCGTAAAGCAAATAGAAGATTTTTTAAGAGGGCAGAGCTGTTTTGGCTTTGCCCTTTTTTAACTGAAAGGGAGAATGTGTATGGATGGTAAAAGCAGAAGCTATATGAGGGCTGTATGTGCAGTTCTGGCAGCAGGACTTTTGACGGCGGGCTGTGGAAAAGAAGAAACAGCGGCAGCGGAAACAGCGGAGATAGCAGTCCCGGAAGCCGCAAAAAGAGCAGAGGGTTCGGAAACTACCGCATCTGCAGAGTTTTTTTCAGAGTTTAAAAATACGATGTTTATATTTTCAAGCGGTGCAGGTGCATGGAGGACGGAGCTTCAGATCCGGGAAGACGGCAGCTTTTCGGGACGATTTGAGGATGCCAATATGGGAGAAATCGGAGAAGAGAATCCGCAGGGAACCATATATGAGTCTGTGTTCACAGGCCGTCTTGGATCTCCTGTCCGGCTGGATGAAAACAGCTATCAGGTGGACATTTTGGAGATGGAATATGAAAATCCATTGTAAACAGAGGAAATTATGTTGTTGTGAATTCAGTCCATTCTTATGGCTTTGTGGGAGAGGATCTGGCAGTTCGGATGAGGGAGAGGGTAGCGGGATTGGATCCAAGACAAGGAAACGGATGCAGATGAGGCCGGAAAGGAGTTTGAAGGAGGAAGTATGCAGCTCATGGCATACAGTTTAAAGGCAATGGAGATTACCAGAGAGAGGGTCTATGAGTTGATGGAGCTGTTGGATTGATGGCTTGCAATGTTAATTACGGAGCATGGAAGATAATAAAGGCTAAAAAGCGGCAAAAAATCTGTTAAAAAATGGCGCAAAAAAGTTAAAAAAGTCGTTGACAAATCCGCTGCTATCCGATATAATAGTCTTCGTTGCTGAGACAGCCAGTAAGAATTACTGCTAAACAGCAAAAACAGAAAATGCAGAAGTGGCGGAATTGGCAGACGCGCACGGTTCAGGTCCGTGTGGTAGTAATACCTTGAGGGTTCGACTCCCTTCTTCTGCAGGATATGAGCAGGAAGTCAGAAAACTGGCTTCCTGTTTTGCTATGTGATAAATGCAGCAGACATTTTTTACCCTAAGAGGTAAATTATAATAGTAATTTGTCCATAAATAGTATATACTGTAAGTTGTGTGGCCATTTGCCGCAGATGCGGCTGGCCTTAAAACGGGACGAAAAGAGAGGTAGGAGTGTCATTATGCTTAGATTGGAAAATCTCTCCTTTGAAGTAAATGACGACAAAGGAGAAAAGGGCATTATCAAGGATATAAGCCTGACAGTAGATGATGGGAAATTTGTGGTGATCACAGGACCCAACGGCGGCGGTAAATCCACCACGGCTAAACTGATCATGGGAATCGAGCATCCCACAGGGGGAAAGATCTGGTTTGACGGGGAGGACATTACAGAAAAGAGCATTACAGACCGTGCAAAGATGGGTATCAGTTTTGCATTCCAGCAGCCGGTTCGCTTTAAGGGAGTTCAGGTGATCGATCTTCTCCGTCTGGCTTCCGGCAAGAAGCTTACCGTGTCCGAGGCCTGTCAGTATTTATCCGAGGTAGGACTCTGTGCCAAGGATTATATTAACCGTGAGGTCAATGGCAGCCTGTCAGGAGGCGAATTAAAGCGCATTGAGATTGCCACTATTCTTGCAAGAGGGGCAAAGCTGTCCGTATTTGACGAGCCTGAGGCGGGAATCGACCTTTGGAGCTTCCAGAACCTGATTCAGGTATTTGAGCGCATGCGCCAGAATACAAAGGGTTCCATCCTGATCATTTCCCATCAGGAGCGTATTTTAAATATTGCCGATGAGATCGTTGTGATCGCAGACGGAAAAATCGTAAATCAGGGTACAAGGGATGAGATCATGCCAAAGATCATGGGAACGGCTTCTGCAGTGGATGCCTGCTCCGGTTTCCTTGATTCCGTGCAGTAAGGGAGGACATGAGGATGGATCAGATCGAAGAGAGATTATTAGAGGAAGTGGCTGACCTTCACGGAGTGCCGGAGGGAGCCTACAATATCCGTGCCAACGGCCAGATGGCAGGAAGAAATACAACCGCCAATATTGACATTACCACAAAGACGGACAAGCCGGGAATTGACATCCGCATTAAGGCGGGTACAAAGCATGAGAGCGTGCATATTCCGGTGGTATTAAGCGCCAGCGGCTTAAAGGAAGTGGTTTACAATGACTTCTATATCGGGGATGATGCTGATGTGGTGATCGTGGCAGGCTGCGGCATCCACAACTGCGGAGTCCAGGATTCGGAGCATGACGGCATCCACCGCTTCTTTGTAGGTAAAAATGCTAAGGTTAAATACGTAGAAAAGCACTATGGCGAGGGAGACGGGGAAGGAAAACGTTTGTTAAATCCCGTTTCTGAAGTATATATGGAAGAAAATAGCCTGATGGAAATGGAAATGGTTCAGATCAAGGGCGTAGATTCCACCAACCGCACTAACAAGGCCGTACTGGCAGCAGGTGCAAAGCTTCTGGTCCGCGAGCGCCTTTTAACCCATGGAGATCAGGTGGCAGAAAGTACCTATGATGTGGAATTAAACGGAGACGGCTCCAGCGCAGACGTGGTTTCACGTTCTGTTGCAAAGGATCACTCAAAACAGATATTCAAGTCCAATCTGATCGGAAATGCAAAGTGCAGCGGCCATACAGAGTGTGACGCCATTATCATGGACGATGCCAAAATCGTAGCAGTTCCCGGTCTGGTGGCTGATAATATTGATGCGGCCCTGATCCATGAGGCTGCCATCGGAAAGATCGCAGGCGAGCAGATCGTAAAGCTTATGACTCTGGGACTGACAGAGGCAGAGGCAGAGGCCCAGATCGTAAATGGCTTCCTGAAATAAAGAGAAAGAGCCGGGGAAGGGATTTAACCCTCCTCCGGTTCTTTTTTTAACGCCATCCGGTATTGTCTGGGAGTCTGGCCAAAGGTCTGCTTAAAAATCCGGTGGAAATAGCTGAAATTTTCATACCCCACAGCCATGCTGATATCCAGCACGGACAGAGCGGTGGAACGCAGGAGAAAGCAGGCCTGGTTCAGCCGCTTTTTTTGAACCAGCTCTGTGTAGGTGCAGCCGGAGAGACGGCGGATGGCCCGGGACAGCCAGGTTAAGTCGCAGTGAAGCCGTGCGGCAAGAGAAGTCAGCTCTCCGTCCTTATAGTGCTCCTCCACATACTGGTAGACCTGCATGAGAATTTCCTGCTCAAATGAGGTGCGTCCGGCCTGAATACGGTCAGTGTAATTTAAAAGCTGCAGAAAGAGAAGCCCCATGGTGATCTGGTTCATAAGCCGTTTATTCTGAAGCTCATGGGAAAGGGTCCAGAGCAGATTTTCCAGCAGATTCTGGACGGGGAGGATGTCGGAAACCTTAAAATGCAGATAGGACAGGGGAGAGTCTGCAGTCTGGAGACAGCCTACCACAAAATCCCTCAGCATACTCTGTTCGGAGCCAAGCATTGCAAGGGTCTGATCAAAAAATTCCGGCAGAATGATGAAATTGACGGCCACATCCTCTTTCCCGGCAGGAAGGATTTCCTGAGAGGCATGCTGATTTAAAATCAGAAGTTCCCCTCTTTGAAGGATAAGTTCTGTGCCATTTATGATATGAGTGGTAGAACCGGAACACATATAGATCATCTCCACGTAGTTGTGAGTGTGTCTGGGAAAATAGACAAAGCGGGTGTGGGGGCGGAACTGGATCAGCCGCCCCTCTTTGAGCATCTTTTCGCTGGTGATCACAAAATCAGAGCCTTCTGAATAAAGGGTTCGGTCTATGCCTGTTTTTCCATCAAGGATATCCTGTTCTTCTTCTGTAATATGGCTCAGTTCCCTCAAAAGCCGTTCATTCATAAATACTCCCCTTATCTGTCTGCAGAAGGCATTTTTGCTGTTCACAGTATACCACAACTCTGCAAATAAGGACAGTTTTTTAGCCAAAAACCGTTCTTTTTTTGCCCGCTGCCTTCAGGTACAATAAAGCCATGACAAAACGTGTGGTGAAACGGTAAAAGGAGGAGGGCTATGGAACGCTATTATCTGGCCATAGACATCGGAGCTTCCAGTGGCCGTCATATGCTTGGGCATATAGAGGACGGGAAAATGATCCTGGAGGAAATCTGGCGCTTTGAAAACGGCATGAAGGACCGGGAAGGAAGCCTGTGCTGGGATCTGGATGCGCTGTTTGAGGAAATCAAGACAGGAATGAAGCGATGTAAGGAACTGGGAAAGATCCCTGTATCTATGGGAATTGACACCTGGGCCGTGGATTATGTGCTTTTGGATGAAAAGGATCAGGTACTGGGAAAAACCTATGGATACCGTGACGGCCGCACTCAGGGAGTGGATGAGGATGTATATAAGATCATTTCGGAAGAAGAGCTTTACAGCCGCACCGGAATCCAGAAGCAGAGCTTTAATACCATTTATCAGCTGATGGCAGTAAAGAAAAATAATCCGGAGCACCTGAAGGCGGCAAAAACCTTTTTAATGCTGCCGGACTATTTTCATTTTCTGCTCACAGGACAGAAATGTTCGGAGTACACCAATGCAACTTCGACTCAGCTGATAAATGCACAGACAAATGACTGGGATTGGGAGCTGATTGGACGCCTGGGATATCCCCAGGAAATGTTCCTTCCCTTAAGCCAGCCGGGAAGGTTGGTGGGAAGCTTTACAAAAGAAATAGAAGAAGAGGTGGGATTTTCCTGCGAAGTAGTTCTTCCCGCTACCCACGATACGGGCTCTGCTGTTATGGCAGTGCCTGGTGAGGGCGATAAAAACCTCTATATCAGCTCCGGTACCTGGTCCTTGATGGGAATTGAAAATAAAACAGCCATCTGTACCGAAGAGAGCCGGAAACGGAATTTCACCAATGAGGGCGGATATGAATATCGTTACCGTTATCTTAAAAACATTATGGGACTGTGGATGATCCAGTCTGTGAGAAAGGAACTGGAAAATAAGTATTCTTTTGCAGAGCTGTGCGCCATGGCTTCCAGGCGCAGCGATTTCCCCTCCAGAGTGGACGTAAATGATCCGGTATTCTTAGCGCCGGATTCCATGATCCGGGCGATCCGGGAAATGTGTGCAAAGACCGGGCATCCGGTTCCTGAAACACCGGATGAACTGGCCGCAGTGGTGTATGAAAGCTTAAGCGACAGCTACAGAGAGACCGCAGAGGAAATCGAAGGCCTTACGGGCAGTCATTATAATACTATCTGTATCGTGGGCGGTGGTTCCAATGCGGAGTATTTAAACCGCCTGACTGCTAAGAAATCTGGCCGCCGGGTGCTTGCAGGGCCGGGAGAAGCCACGGCCATCGGAAATCTGATGGCTCAGATGATTCAAAAAGGAGAATTTGACACCTTAGAACAGGCCCGCAGGTGTGTGGGAACGTCATTTTCCATCCATGAATATATGCCGGAATGATAACCAGAATCAATCGAAAGGAGAATTGTTATGAATCAGACAGAACGCTATGAATCAGCAAAAGAGATGTATAAAAGCCTGGGAATCGACACAGACCAGGTGATCCAGACCTTAAAAAACATTCCTGTTTCCCTTCACTGCTGGCAGGGAGATGACGTAAAGGGCTTTGATCAGGACGGCCCCCTAACCGGCGGTATCCAGACCACAGGAAACTATCCGGGAAGAGCCAGAACGCCTCAGGAGCTGATGGATGACATGGAGATGGCTATGAGCCTGATGCCGGGCAAAAAGAAATTAAACCTCCATGCAAGCTATGCCATTTTTGAGGAGGGGGAGAATGCAGACAGGGATCAGCTAGAGCCAAAGTATTTTGCGAAGTGGGTGGAATTTGCCAAAAAGCACAATATGGGCATTGATTTTAACCCTACCTTCTTCTCCCATGAAAAGGTAAAGGACGGACAGACCTTATCCAGTCCTGATAAGGAAACGAGGGAGTTCTGGATCCGCCATGGAAAGGCCTGCATCCGTATTTCCCAGTATTTCGCTCAGGAGACAGGAGTTCCATGCGTAATGAATATCTGGACAGGCGACGGCTTTAAGGATGTGCCTGCAGACCGGATGGGTCCCAGAATGCGCTATAAGGAATCGATTGAGGAGATTTTATCAGAGCCGTACGATCCAGAGCTTGTTAAGCCCTGTGTAGAGTCCAAGGTATTCGGTATCGGCGTTGAATCTTATACGGCAGGCTCCGCCGAATTTGCCCTTTCCTTTGCAGCAACCCATAAAGGAGTACTGCCCTTAATGGACAACGGACATTATCACCCTACAGAGATGGTCTCTGACAAGATTCCCGCCCTTCTTTGCTTCTTCCCGGAGATTGCCCTTCACGTGACCCGTCCGGTGCGCTGGGACAGCGACCATGTGGTGCTTTTTGATGATGAGACAAAGGAAATCGCAAAGGAGATCGTAAGAAATAACGCCTTAGACCGTGTTTATATTGCGCTGGATTACTTTGACGCCAGCATCAACCGTATTTCTGCATGGGCTGTGGGCTTTAGAAGCTTCCAGAAAGCACTGCTGTCCGCACTTCTTACGCCGGCAGCTCTGTTAAAGGAGCTTCAGGATGAGAACCGCATGACAGAGCTTATGATGATGCAGGAGGAGTTAAAGCTGTATCCATTGGGCGATGTATGGAATGAATACTGCCGTCAGTGCGGTGTGGAAAGTGACCAGAGCTGGTTTGAAAAAGTAAAAATATATGAGAAAGACGTACTGTCACAGAGAAAATAAGGAGGAAATTGAAAATGAGATTTTTAGATGCAGAATTTGTTCAGGGTTTTATCCGCATGGCAAACGACGGCTGGGAGCAGGGATGGCATGAGAGAAATGGAGGAAATATATCCTACCGTGTAAAGGATGAGGAAGTAGAGAGCGTAAAGGAAGAATTAGAGCCAAAGGAATGGCGTCCCATCGGAACTACAGTTCCAGCTCTGGGCGGAGAGTATTTCCTTGTAACAGGCAGCGGAAAGTATCTCAGAAATGTAATTATTAAGCCTGAGGATTCCATCTGCATGATCGAGTTAGATCAGGCAGGAGAGAATTACCGCATCGTATGGGGGTTAGTAAACGGCGGAAAGCCAACCAGCGAGCTCCCTTCCCACCTGATGAACCATGAAGTAAAGAAAATCGCAACAAACGGTGCATACCGGGTAATCTATCATGCCCATACGGTGAATGTGATTGCCCTCACCTTTGTACTGCCTCTGAAAGATGAGGTATTTACAAGAGAGCTCTGGGAAATGGCAACGGAATGTCCGGTCGTATTCCCTGCCGGTATCGGCGTTGTGCCCTGGATGGTTCCCGGCGGCCGGGATATCGCGGTGGCTACCAGTGAGCTTATGAAACAGTATGATGTGGCTATTTGGGCGCATCATGGAACCTTTGCCGCAGGCGAGGACTTTGACATCACCTTTGGACTGATGCATACCGTAGAAAAATCTGCGGAGATTCTGGTTAAGATGCTGTCCATGCGCCCGGATAAGCTTCAGACCATCACTCCTCAGAATTTCAGGGATCTGGCAAAGGATTTTCATGTAACTCTGCCGGAGAAGTTTTTATACGAGAAATAAAGGAGGCATCTGCATGATCCGAAAAGCCTTTAAGATGTTTTTATATCCGGGCATGGAAGAGGAGTATGAAAAGCGTCACAACCTGCTTTGGCCGGAAATGAAGGAAATGATCCACGCTCACGGAGGCCATAATTATTCCATCTATTTAGACCGGGAAACCCATGTGCTTTACGGCTATATTGAAATCGAGGATGAAGCGCTCTGGGCCGCCTCCGTCGATACGCCCATTAACAGAAAATGGTGGGACTTTATGGCGGATATTATGGAAACAAACGAGGATAACAGTCCTGTAAGCGTTGATCTTGCGCCGGTGTTTCATTTGGATTAGGGGGAACCGGCAGGAACAGAAAACTGAGGAAGCTGCAAAGTCCTTAATGGAGCAGTATCAGGAGATTTTAGACGAATTGAAAGCAGAATAAGAGATACAAAAGGAGAATGATATGAAGAAGAAAGCGGATTATCAGAAGATGCTCCTTAAAATGATACGCCCTCTGACCCGTCATTATACTGATGACGGGTCCGGACTTTATCTGGGAGCATTTTCGGCAGGATATGGAAACCGAATTGCAGAAATGGAAGGATTTTCCAGGGTTTTATGGGGGCTGGCCTCCTACTGGGCCGGGGGAGGAGAAGACGAAAGCCTTCTTTCAGTTTACCAGAAAGGACTGGCGGCAGGAACGGATCCTGAGGCTTCTTCCTACTGAGGAGATCTTCACAATAAGGATCAGCGGATGGTGGAAATGGCGGCTATCAGCTATGGCATTTTACTGGTGCCGGAAAAGCTGTGGGAGCCGTTAAGTGAGGCATCAAAGGATCATCTGGCAGATTGGCTGTATCAGATCAATCTTTATTCTCAGGCGGATAATAACTGGCATTACTTTAAGGTGATTGTCAATCTGGCGCTAAAGAGCGTGGGAAAGAAATGGAATCCTGAAGAAGTGAAAAAAGCCATGGACCGCTATGAGTCCTTTTATCTGGGAAACGGCTGGTATTCAGACGGAAACGGCCTCAGAAGGATTATTATGTGTCCTTTGGCATTCATTTTTACTGTCTGCTGTATGCACGGTTTATGGAAAAGGAAGATCCGGAGCATACGGCTCTTTTTAAGGAACGCGCAAAGACATTTTCAGAGAGCTTTATCTACTGGTTTGATGATGAGGGAAAGGCCCTGCCCTTTGGCCGTTCTCTGACTTACCGGTTTGCACAGGCAGCCTTTTTTTCCGCCTGTGCCCTGGCAGGAGTGGAGTGTATTTCCTGGGGCGTGATGAAGGGGATTGTGGCCCGTCATCTGGATTACTGGATGAAGCAGCCGATTTTTGATAATGGAGGAATCCTGACGGTAGGTTATACCTATCCAAACCTTCTTATGTCTGAGACATATAATGCTCCCGGTTCTCCCTACTGGGCCTTAAAGGCCTTTGTATTTTTGGCTCTGCCGGACGATCATCCCTTCTGGCAGGCAGAGGAGGAGTCTCTTCCTTCCCTTGAGCCGGTTCAATGTATCCGGGAATGCGATATGCTGATCTGCCACAGGCCTCATGAGGCAGTGGCTCTTACAGCCGGACAGTATCCTACCATGGAGCATCCCATGGCGGCGGAAAAATATGCCAAGTTTGCTTATTCTACCGTGTTTGGATACTGCGTATCCCGTTCCTTCCATTGTCTGGAGCAGGCCGGGACAGACAGTATGCTGGCATTTTATGTCCATGGAATGTACTATGTGCGCCGCAGGTGTCTGGAGCATAGGGTAACAGAAACGGAAGTTTATGCAAGATGGAGTCCCATAGAGGGAATTGAAGTGGAAACCTGGCTGATTCTGGCAGAGGGAGGCCATCTGTGCAGGCACAGGATTGTAAGCCAGCTGTCTTGTGAGGCCTATGACTGTGGATTTTCCTATCCGGACTGCATGGAGCAGACCAGCCAGACAGAAGAGGAGCATATGGCGGCAGTGTGGGATGAAAATGGTGAAAGCCGTCTGAGTGCTTCCATGGGTCAGGGAACGGTGATCCGTCCTTTTTCCAATATGAACCTGATTTTTCCAAATGTGCGTATTCCTGCGGTACATCTTGCTATTGAGCCGGGCGTTACGGAATTTGAAAGTATGGTTACAGCTTCTTTTACACAGAAGGATATTGTGATCGGAGGAGGAAACTGCTATGCCTTACGGGATTGATAATGAAACAGAGGAATGGTTTAAAGGCCTGGAGAAAAAGTTGTATGCAAAGCTTAAGACCCAGTGCCTGAGGCTTGGGAGCATCATGCCCTATGTGCCGGAGCATGGCTGTTACTATGATATGGGGGCCAGAGAACTGACTGCCTGGACGAACGGCTTTTATGCCGGTATGCTGTGGCAGATGTATCACGCATTTAAAGAGGAAGAGTTCCGCAGGGCCGCAGAGGGGATAGAGGAGCGCCTGGACGCTGCCCTTGAGGAATTTGTAAAACTGGATCATGATGTGGGTTTTCTGTGGCTTCACACGGCGGTAGCCGACTGGAGGCTTACAGGCAATGAAACCTCCAGAAAGAGAGGCCTCCATGCAGCCGGGATTCTGGCCGGAAGGTACAATCCGGCCGGACATTATATCCGGGCCTGGAATGGAGTACGGCAGGGAGTTGCCATTGTGGACTGTCTTATGAATCTGCCGCTTTTATATTGGGCAGCACAGGAAAATGAGTCTCCTGCCTGGAAGCAGATTGCCATAGAGCATACGGAAATGGCCCTGCACTATATTCTGCGGCCTGACGGTTCCAGTAATCATATGGTGGATTTTGATCCCGAAACAGGGGAATATAAAGATAATCCCGGAGGACAGGGATATGAAAGCGGCTCCTCCTGGAGCAGAGGCCAATCCTGGGCCATTTACGGGATGGCTCTGGCATACCGTTATACGAAAAATCAGGCCTATCTGGATGCAGCCAAGCGGTCGGCTCATTATTTTATGGCAAATGTTTCTTTAAATGACTATATTCCCCTTCTTGATTTCAGGGCGCCGAAGGAGCCGGTTTATATTGACACTACTGCCGGAGCCTGTGCGGCCTGCGGCCTTTTAGAACTCTCAGAGCATGTGGGAGAATATGAAAAGCCGCTTTATGTACAATCCGCTTTAAGATGCCTGAAGGCGGTTCAGGCATTTTGCGAGTGGGATCCTGATAAGGATTCGATCCTGGACGGAGGTTCTGCACGGTATGACAGGGCCTCAGACCGCCAGGTTCCGATTATTTACGGCGATTATTTCCTTACAGAGGCTAATCTGCGTTTTAGAGAAAAAGCATTTTTGATCTGGTAAAAAATAGGTATAATACGAATGCCCGGGACATAGACTCAGAGGGAAAAAGCCCTGCTGAGGGGATGATTCTTCCGGGAGGAATATGTCTTTGGATGTAGTGGATCAGAAGCGGGAAAATCTTTTAAATCTGGCTTTAAGTGCTTCAGAGGAAGAACGTCTTAAATCAGAAAATCTGGAAATAGGATACGATCCGGAAGATAAAACATGGGAGCTGATCCTGCGTTATTCGGGAAATCTGAACCGCCTGAGAGAGCTTTCGGATCAGGGAGTCACGGTGAGAGAACTTTTTAACGGATATGCCATTGCCAGAGTTCCCCAGGGGCTCTTAGACCAGGTCAGCGGTATTCGTGAGATTCAGTATATCGAAAAACCAAAGAGGCTGTTCTTTACCATGGATATGGCAAAGGCAGCCTCTTGTCTTTTGGGGATTCAGCCGGGGAGAAGAGAGGGAGGAAGGCCATCTGGAACGGAGCCGGGCAGCCTTACAGGCGTCCTGGAGCACGGGCTTACGGGAAAAGGGGTGATCCTGGGAATCATTGATTCAGGAATCGATTATCTTCATCCGGATTTCAGAAATGAAGACGGCAGTACCCGGATTTTGTATCTGTGGGATCAGGATCTGGGAGAAGTGTATAACAGAGAGGACATAAACCGGGCGCTGGCAGCATATGGGGAACAAAATGACAGGAGAGCGGCTCTTAACATAGTGCCTTCTGTGGATGTCAGCGGCCACGGCACCGCAGCGGCAGCCATAGCTGCGGGAAACGGACGGGGAAGTGATGGAGTTTACCGGGGAGTGGCCTATGAAAGCGAGCTTATTGCAGTAAAGCTGGGAACTTCTCCCAAGGACAGTTTTCCCAGGACCACTCAGCTTATGGAAGGCCTGGATTTTATATTAAAGAGAGCCATTCTGCTTGAGCGCCCGGTGGCTGTTAATGTCAGCTTTGGAAATACCTATGGTTCCCATGACGGAACCAGCCTCCTGGAAACCTTTATGAATGAAGCCTCCAATTACAGCCGAAATGTAATTGTCACAGGTACGGGAAACGAAGGAGCGTCAGCAGGCCACATGGCGGGACAGCTTGTCATTGGAGAAAGGGAAAGGATTGAGCTGTCTGTAGCTCCCTTTGAGACCAGTTTCAGTGTACAGCTCTGGAAGTCCTATGCAGATCAGTTTTCCATTCTCCTTACAGCGCCTGATGGACGGAGCCTGGGGCCGATTGAAGAACGGCTGGGGCCTCAAAGACTGGAAAATGGAAATACACGTATTCTGATCTATTATGGAAAGCCCAGTCCCTACAGCCGGGCTCAGGAGGTTTACTTTGATTTTATTCCTTTGAAGGATTACACCGACAGCGGGATCTGGACCTTTCAGCTGACACCAATAGAGCTTGTCACAGGCCATTATGATTTCTGGCTTCCTTCAGGCCGGATTTTAAATCCCTCCACCCGTTTTCTTCGTCCGGTGCCGGAGACAACACTTACGATTCCTTCCACAGCATCAGGGGTTATTTCTGTAGGAGCATATAATGATTCAAATCTGGCATATGCGGATTTTTCCGGCCGTGGCTTTACCAGGCAGACCAGGCAGGTAAAGCCGGATCTGGCTGCTCCCGGAGTCGATATCATCACCGCAAAAGCAGGAGGGGGATATGAAGCGGTGACAGGAACCTCCTTTGCAGCCCCATTTGTCACGGGGAGCGCGGCGCTTTTGATGCAGTGGGGCATTGTAGACGGAAACGACCCCTTTCTTTATGGGGAAAAGGTAAAGGCCTACCTCATCCGCGGCGCCCGCCATCTTCCCGGTTATACAGAATGGCCGAATGAGAGGGTGGGGTATGGGGAGGACGTTATAATAAGGTTACATTGAAGAAAGTCAGTAAAATCAAGTGTTTCCGTTCATTTTCCCAACACAGAAACGAAGCACTTTTACCATGATTTTGAAGAAAATCTGCCCGGGTTGGATTCAAAATGATATGGAAAGAAAGATTTGTAGCAATGACGTAACATGAACAGTTGGTTCTGTTACAGACAACAGTTTAAACGAAAGAGAGGTCATAGGGATATGAAACTGACTTATACAAATGTAAATGGATACCTGATTCCGAATCTCACCTATAAATCCGGTGAGCAGATGGAGCAACTTGGCAAATATGGATTTCTTCGCAGAGATTATCTGAA
The DNA here is from genome assembly GCF_001517625.2 of Clostridium sp. AT4. Classification (GTDB taxonomy): domain Bacteria; phylum Bacillota; class Clostridia; order Lachnospirales; family Lachnospiraceae; genus Enterocloster. The sequence continues at coordinate 712,004 of NZ_LN999828.1, forward strand.
GAACCATCGAAACTCAACGTATCAGGTGATGCTTTTACAGGATACGATTGGCGAGCATCTTCTGGAAGTGGACAAGGCAGCAAGAGAACGGGAAGAAGTAATCTTGGAGCAGTTGGAAGAAAAAGAACCACTGCCAGATAAGGAGAAAGATCAGATGGCATGGGTAAGAGCAGCTAATCAGCACAGAGCGATTGCAGAGGAGATTATCTTGAAAGAATTGATTTATGCATAAGGATTGCCAGTAACCAATCTGGCAGGTAACTGATAAAAATAGAATATTGTGAGCGAAGTAAGGCGTGAGTCATAAAATATGGCTTGCGTCTTTTTCTTTGCCTGAAAGGAAGTGATAAGTTTGAACAAGAAGTTTTTGAAGCATTATATGGAAACCAATCCAGAAGGGACAGCACAAACCTATATCTTTCTGGTGGACAATCAGGATATAGCGTTGAATATTGTAATGTCAGGATATCAGGCAATCTGTCTGGTGCAGGAAGATGACGGATATTATTTCAGTGCAGATTCTTTTATAGAGGAAATGAGGTCTATTCAGTTTACTGGAAGCTGTCAGAGTGCCTATCATTATGTGGCTGCCTGTACAGTGAAGTGGATGAATGATAAGTTACAGACATTTTTCAAAGACGCTGGTCTCGACGGAAAAGCAGGCTGGCAGTTGTTCAAAGAGAAAGAGTATCTTGGCAAACTGGATAATCAGAAAGAAGTTGAGAAATTACTGGAACAGTATATTCTGCGTTTTGAACGAGATCCGAGAGAAGAACCGGAACTGAGTCGTTTTCACTTATTTGATGCAAAAGGAAATGTGAAAGGCGTTCGGGATATGGAGATTGTAGATTATCTGGTGGAGAATGTTCAGTTTTTTGTGGTAGGAATCACACCGTATTATTATGAGCATGGTGTTTTCCTGGAAGACCATGATGGGGTAAGAATGAAATACCGTATCCAGAAGCTGATCTATCGTGACCAGGTACAGAGTGGAGTGATCAAAAGAATCTATAATCTGCTGATCGCACAGCCAAAAGTTCACCGAGAGGCATATGAACTAAATAAACAACCTGTGAGGTGGATCAACTTCAAAAATGGATATTATGATCCGGTTACGGGTGAAATGCTGGAACACAATCCGGATTATCTGACAATCAATCAGATTCCATTTCCCTATTATCCAGAGGATTGTGAGCAGGTGTTACAAGGTGGAGAAAATATCAAAAAGTATCTGGCATCGTCTCTTCCAAATAAAGAAGAACAGCAGACATTCTGGGAGTATTTTGGATACTGCATGACACAGGATACGCAGTTTCAGAAATTCCTTACATTGAAAGGAAATGGTGGAACCGGAAAGTCTGTGGCAGTATCACTGATCCAGCATGTAGTTGGAATCACCAATATGTCCAGCATTTCTTTACAGGATTTGAACAAACGATTCTATGCGACTGGAATGTATGGAAAGCTGTTAAATGCCTGTGCGGATATTCCATGCAAGGCAATGGAGAATACAGATGTATTAAAGAAAGCAGTCGGTGAGGACACACTGATTTATGAGAAAAAAGGACAGGATGCAATTCATTTCCACTCTTATGCAAAGCTGCTTTTTTCTACCAATGAAATGCCGCAGAATCTTGAGGATAAGTCAGATGCTTTTTACCGTAGACTACTGATTCTTGATATGAACCGGGTAGTAAAAAGTGGTGAAAAAGATCTGCACTTAAAGGAAAAGGTACAGGCAGAATCCGATTATGCAATTCATATGGCGATGATTGCATTGAAAAATCTGTACGAACAGGGAAAGTTCACGGAGAGCGAACACAGCAAAGAATGTGTAAGAGAGGTACAGCGGTCATCTGACAGTATCTGTGCTTTTATTGATGAGTCATTGGTGCGTGCCAAAGGAAAACGTCTGAAACGAAGTGAAGTGTTCCATATGTATGAGGAATACTGCAAAGATAATGGCAGACAGGGGCATGGTAAATCCAACTTTTTCAGGAATATGACAGATAAAGGTTTCCTTCTGAAGCAGTACAATGGTGAGTTCTATTATCAGGATATTGCAGTTAAGGAAGAAGATTTTTGTCCTGTAGATCCAGAAGAAAGAATACCTTTTGAAGAAACAGATACAGATTATAAACAGTTACAATTAAATATGAATCAGGGAATTAAGGGTATTTAGGGCAAAATAAGCAAAAAGAAATGTTACCGGAGCAGGAGAAATAACAAAGATAGCTGCCAGAGTACATAAAATTTTGCTTTTTTTACACTGACTGCCCTTTTTATGTATCAACATTTTAGCTGATACAAATATAGGTTTTTCCCAAATTTGGGAGAAAGTCAAAAATAAATATTAAGAAAGTATGAGGTATGATTATGAGAATGATGAAAAACAACAATAATGAGACAGTTATGGTGATCGGGATTGATCATGGGTATGGAAACATGAAAACAGCCACCAGATGCTTTCCATCCGGTGTAGCCAGATATGACAAGGAGCCAATCTTTCAGAACAATCTTCTTGTTTACAATGGCATGTATTACCAGATCGGAGAGGAACACAAGGAGTTCTGTGCAGAAAAAACGCAGGACGAGGACTATTATGTGCTGACACTGGCGGCTATCGCAAGGGAACTGGATGGGAAAGGTATGAATCGGGCAAAGGTACACATTGCAGCCGGACTTCCACTTACCTGGGTAGCTACACAGAAAGAAGATTTCCAGAAATATCTTCTCCAGAATGAATGTGTGGATTTTACATTCCGCAATAAAGAATATCATGTGGAGTTTGCAGGTGCTGATATTTACCCACAGGGATTTGCAGCAGCCTTTTACCGCTTACAGGATTTTAAAGGTATCAACATGCTGGCAGATATTGGAAACGGAACTATGAATATCATGTATATCAATAATTCCCGTCCATTAGAGAAGAAATGCTTTACAGAGAAATATGGAACGCACCAGTGTGTGCTTGCAGTCAGGGAATCTTTGTTGAAAGAACTGGGCACAGTGGTGGATGATCTGGTGATTGAGCAGGTGATCCGTACCGGGACAGCAGATATTGGTGAGAAATATCTGACAGTCATTCGCAAAGCTGCCGGAGATTATACGAAAGAAATTTTCCATAAGCTGAGAGAACGGGAATATAATCCAGAACTGATGCGTCTGTATGTAGTGGGCGGTGGCGGTTGTATGATCCAGAACTTCGGAGAATATGACAAGAACCGAGTGACGATTGTACGGGACATCTGTGCCACAGCGAAAGGTTATGAAGCAATGACCGTAAGGAAAATCCAGAGAAACGGAGGGATGCTTGTATGAGAAAAGAACGGAAAATCATCAATACAAATATCCGTTTGAATCTTAGTGATGAACAAGACAGGCAGGCATGGGAATATTTGCAGACGATGGACAGGGAAAAATATAAATCATACACCAGAGCAGTTGTAGTTGCTTTAAACGATTATTTTTCCAAAGAGTACAGGAATGAAGCAGATCCGTATCTGGAAACCAGAGAAAAGGAAGATGCGTTTCTGGAAAGGGTGGAAACAGCTATCCGGGATGGAGTGAAAGAATCCGTCCCGATGGCTATAGCGAAGAATCTGATGGAAATGCTTGTACCGTTTGTAAAAGAATCGGTAGGAGAAATTAATCTGCCGGACAGAACACTAACAATGGAGAAAACGGATGGAGAGATTGCAGAAGATAATCTGGACTGGGAGAAAGAAGCTGATATGGATGCAGCACTGGATTTTGCAGACAGTTTTTAGATAATTACGAAATAGCAGTAACAGGAAAACAGACTGACAGTAAGGAATAGCTTTACAAAAACAGAATAGCAGAAAAAGACAATGGCAGTGATGGCATTTCAGACATTATGAATTGGAGAAATGTTTATGACTGCTATTTTTAGGTCTTTTAGCAGAGATGGAAAGAGAGTCAGAAAAAGACAGACAGAAATTACAGGAAAATATAACAGAAAAGCGTTGGCAGATGGGTGGATGGAACAAGCAAGGCGAAGAAAAGAATAGAGTGCCGGATACGGCACATGATTGTCCGATACTTCGCATCGGAGTGATGCATGAACAGCCTGTTTCAGAAAGAGAAAATCTATCGAAATGGGAGCTTTTCTATTTTTTTCACAGTCTGTCCCTGCACCACAAAACCACCGTCATCTCCATTTTGATCTGATAACGTAGAGTGGAAAATATGGCTTGGTGGGTGTCGGTTCAGTGGTGGGGAGATGACAGGCAAGTTTCGCAAAGTGGCAAGCCACTCTGCACCGGAGACAGCCTTTGGGCTGTTCCTAAACTTGCCAGAGGGATCTGCCCCTTGGAACCCCGGCACGTCAATGACGTAAGTATTTCTGCGAAATGTCCACTGGACATTCCTACGGAATACTTACGGATTGACTAGGACTCTGTCCTGCACCTGTATAAGAGAGCGTTGCACTCTCTTATAAATCTCCTGCCAATATGCCACCAGAACGCTGTGGCTGTTAACAAAGAATGAAAATCAAGCAATGAAAGGAGACAAAAGCCTATGAGAAAACGAAATCATACAGTAACCATACGGATGAATAAAGAGGAATACGATTTGTTTCAGAGCAAGGTTAAAGAATCCGGAAGAACACAGCAGGAAGTTGTGATAAAAGCAATCGCAGACTTGAAGATAGCATCGGCAGAGGAAATAGAAGAACTGAAAAGACTGAACCAGATGTTTGCGGATATCCTTTGTCAGCTCCGGGGAGCTACGACAAATATCAACCAGATTGCAAGAAAACTGCATACAGATGGAGAAATCCCAAACGACAGTATGTTGTATTTCCTCAATAAAAATATTCTCAAGTATCGGAAGGAGAGTGAAAGGATATGGCAGTTAATAAGACGATTAATAAGCGGACAAATACACATGGAGCAATGAGAAATTGTATTGAATATGTTTTACGGCAGGACAAGACAAGTGAGCTGCTTACTTATGTAACAGGCCCGTACTGTCACAATGAAATTAATTATGATCTGGTGTACAGAACCTTTTTGGAAGAAAAGAAGATGTGGAATAAAGATACAGGGAGAATGTATGCCCACAACATTATTTCCTGGCATAAGGATGAGCAGATCACCCCGGAGCAGGCATTTGAATTTGGAAAAGAGTTTGCAGAAAATTGGTTCAGTGGATTCCAGACCTTAGTGGCTGTGCATAAGGATAAAGACCATGTCCACTGCCATTTGGTTACTAATTCAGTGAGTTATGAAGATGGGAGAAAGCTGCATAACACCAGAAAAGATCTGGAACGTATGAAACAGCTTACCAATCAGATGTGCCGGGAACGAGGACTGACCGTTGCCGAAAAAGGAAAGCATTTTGATGGAAGTCAGATTGAAAAAGGGGAAGTCATTGCATGGAGCAAAGACAAATATAATCTGTTCCGTCAGCAGGTAAAGGATAGCTTTGTAGCGGACTGTGCAATGGCAGTGTTAAAAGCACTGGAAAATTGTATCAGCAAAGAAAAGTTTATAGAAAAAATGAAGCAGTTCGGATGGAACGTAAACTGGACAGAGAAACGGAAGCACATTACTTTTCAGAACCAAGAGGGAAAGAAAGTACGTGACAGTAATCTGTTCAAAACATTTCATTTGGATATCAGCAAGGAGGGACTAGAGAATGAATTTAATGGAAATAGGGAAAAATCCAGAGTTGCAGCCGACAGAGACAGCAGAGCAGACGAAGAACTCAGAAACTATTACAGAGAGCTTGACGCAGCCATCAAAGACGCCAGAGGAATCGCCGATCAAACTCAAAGTGGAGAGGGATATTCTCGTACAGAGTTTCGAGAAAGCGAAAGCGTTCATGCGAACACAGAAAAAGCAGATCCAGACACTGGAAGAAGAGAAACAGACGATCTTATCCGACAGGCAGAGATTGCGAGAAGAAGTTCGGAAATCAACCGTAGAAATTCAGCGTCTGACAACCGAACTGTCCGAAACGCAGAAGCTGAATCAATCGCTTCAGCAGAACAACGACGATCTGAGAAACAGAAATGGCTTAATGAGCAGGAGCGAGCAAGAGCAGCTCGAAGAAGAAATAAAAGACGTTCGGGACCAGAACTCTAAATTACAGATACAGGTGAATAAATCATCTGTTGAAGCAGTGGATGAAGCACAGAAGAAACAAAAAGAAGCAGAGAAAAAGATGGAGCAGGCAGAATCCAAAGCCCGTAACGAAAAGAAACGTGCTGAGCTGGAAATCCGTAAAGCGAAAAAAGAAGTAAAGGACAGAACGGAAAACATGAAGGCTATGGAGTATTTCTGGGGAATGGGATACATTACGGTAGTTCTGTTTGCAATTCTACAGAATGGTGCTTTTCAACATGATTTCATAGATTTTTTCATGACTCCATTCATGTGGTATGTTCAATTTTGTAAATGGCTGGTATATCCAACTTATGATAATGGATTTAACCAGAAAATAGCATATGCAGGTGGAGAAGTATGGGTTATCAGGATTCTGGCAATCGTAGCTGTGCTTTTCATTGCGGGAATCTTAATGGCGATAATTATGGAAACAATAAAACAATACAAAAAAATGTGGAACGAAATTTCACAAATGTTTTTGATTGGAAGCCTTTCATGTATAGCAGTGCTTGGAGATGTAATCAGAGGGTATCTACCTGTGAATTTGATCCTGTTATTTGTGTTTGTCAATATGGGAATCGTGTTGCTCAGAGTGTACCGGGCGTCCCTGACATGCAATTGAATCCATGCTACTAAATAGACAAGGAAGCAAGTTTATAATATATCTTCCAAATCAGGATTAGGAAAAATCACAGTTTTGTGATTTTTCCTTCTTGGATATGTTTATACAGTACATATCATTAGCCAAAATATTTCCTATTATGTATTTAAGAAATTCTATTTTCTTTATGAAATCTTCAAAATTTGCAGTTATCCTTTTAGCATAATCAAAAGAAAGGATAGTGTAAAATATGAGTATAATCTTGAAAACAACAAATCTCTGTAAATCATTCAGCAGGCAGACAGTTGTAAATAACATATCGCTGAATATTGAAAAAAATTCCGTCTATGGATTGTTGGGACCAAACGGAGCTGGAAAATCTACCACATTAAAAATGATTACCGGGATTCTCCGGCCTACATCTGGGAGCATTGAGTTTGACGGCCACGCTTGGAGCCGAAAAGATTTGAATGACATAGGAACCTTAATCGAAACCCCGCCTCTTTATGAGAACCTGACTGCATTCGAGAATTTAAAAGTGAGGACGGAGCTTCTCGGCTTACCAGATAAACGCTGCCATGAAGCGCTTGATATTGTCGGCCTTACGAATACCGGAAAGAAACGGGCAGGACAATTTTCTCTTGGCATGAAACAGAGGTTGGGAATTGCGATTGCAATTTTAAACAATCCCCGCCTGCTGATTTTAGACGAACCTACAAACGGCCTCGATCCTGTTGGTATAGAAGAACTCCGTGAATTGATTCGTTCCTTCCCCTCTAAAGGAATTACGGTAATTCTTTCCAGCCACATTCTTACAGAAGTACAACAGATTGCCGACCATATCGGCATTATCTCGGAGGGCGTCTTGGGGTATGAGGGTGTTTTACATGCCGAAGAAAACCTCGAAAAATTATTCATGGATATTGTGAAAAAGAACAGAAAGGAAATGTAAGAGTATGAAATACCTTAAATCAGAACATTTAAAATTCAGAAGAACCTTTTCCAATAAATTGTTGATAATTGCCCCATTGATTACAGCAGTTTTTGCTTGGCTTATGGCTGGATTTACTGGATTCCAATATATGACCTTGTATTGGTGGTATTCCTTTTTACTTCCGGGAACAATTACAGTTCTTTGCTATTTGTCCAATCAAAAAGAAATACGTGCAGATAAATACTATTCTGTATATTCTATGTCTATCAATCTGAAAAAATTTTGGATTAGTAAAAATCTGATTCTGATTGAAAAAATGATATTTGCGGCTTTTATATTGGCATTGTTGGTATGTGTTAGCAATATTATCTCCCCGTCAACCGTTATTTTCACACCGGGACAATCCTTTATAGGCAGTGTTGCTATTATGATAGCTTCTATATGGCAGATTCCGCTTTGCTTATTCTTGATTTTTAAAATAGGATTGTTTATGCCGCTTGCAGTAAATACTGCCTTTGGAATTTTTCTTCCCGGCTTTTTTGGAACTACCTCCTTATGGTGGCTGTGTCCATATTGTTGGGCTCCAAAGCTGGCGGAATCACTAATGGGAATTGGTATCAATGGAACATTGAATGACACTCCTAACGTTTCCATATTACCTGTTGCATTATCTTTAATTTTATCATTCATACTTTTTTTCGTACTTACTTATCTGGGTGCAGGTAATTTTAGCAGACAGGAGGCAAAATAGAATGACACTATATAGAGCAATTCGTTCAGAATTGGTAAAATTGCGCCACACACCACTATTACCAATTCATATATTCGTACCGATAGTCGGTGCAATCCTTTTTACAAGCTATTTTGGCTTATACAGTTTCCGGCCAGACTACAATAAATATAAGCTGATTTTTGAGATTACAGCTACGTTTTTTCCAATTCTTATCAGCATAATTACCGGGTTAAATACGTTTATGGAAGATCACACCGCACATTCACAGCCGATTCTATCCGTTCCAAACAGGATAACCATTTTCTGCGGAAAGTTTCTTGTCCTTTTTGGTGGAGGCGTTCTTTCACTGATTAGTTTGGTGCTATTATTTTCTATACTGGTAGCAATACAAGGACTTATTCCACATCCACCCTATGTCATGCTGTTAGAAACAATAATAGTCCTTGCCTTTGGAAATATTATACTTTACATTTTCCATTTATTTATTGGCTTTAAATTTGGACTTGGGCCGTCATTATTTTTAGGTGTATTTGAAAGCCTACAGGTAATTATGTACAGTAATATTGTCTTAGCGGGAGTTTGGAAGTATATCCCTTTCGCTTGGGCGATTGATTTAAGCCATTATGTGTTAGACGATAAACTATCCCTACACAAAAATGAGGTTTTTATAATGGGACTTATTACAATAATTGCTTTTATTGCAGTGACTTTTTGGATTTCACAATGGGAAGGAAGGAAAAACGATGATTAAGAAAATGATTTTACTGGTTGTTGCTATTCTGCTGATGGGAGCAAGTATGACTGGCTGTTCTATTTTGGAAAAGGGAATTGATGAATATTCCAAAGACAAAGAAGAATGTGTGCTGAATACGGATAATGTGACACAGTTTACCTACAAGGGAGACAGCTTCACCATTCTTGATGATACGCTGTCAAATTCAGAACTTGGAGAATGGGTTGGCTATATCAGAAAACTTGCGGTTATAGATTCAAACGGGAAAATCCTGATTCAACAGGATACAGAAAAGGCCACTTTTAAAACTTTAGCTGATATTGCTGATTTAGAACAAGACGCCGCCTATATCATTCCATTTTTAAATGTCTATACGGTCAAAGCTGGAAATACGCAGGAGCTTATTGTTGACGCAAATGGAGGCTACCACAAAGCTATTCTTAATAGCTCTGTTACAGACAAAGATACTATTTTTCGATACAACCAAAAAGTAGAGGTAGCAGCAGAAGGAGATTTTACAATAAATACGCAAAATTGTACACAGTTGCTATGTGGGGATAAAGTTTATCAGATAACAGATGAAACCGTTCCCGATGAAAATATTGGAGAATATATTGATATAATTGCTGAATCCTATACATTTGATAGTGAAACAAAATTACAAATTCCCAAAGAGGAACTATATCATATTGATTGGAGCGGAAAAGAGAAGAGCTCACAAAAACGAGAGCAGTGGACAATAGGCGGTATATATGAAATCTTGGACAAAGATAGAACTGATTCCGTGGCAGTAGAAGTAAATTCTGAATACCGAGTGGCAAAATGTCAGTAAAATTTGCAAAATAATATGATGGTGCTAAATAGTACCGGAGTGAAAGGAGGTGCATTTTATGGCAAATATCCTTGCTATAGATGATGAAATTCCTATTTTGGAATTGATAAAAAATGGATTGCAGAAAGACGGACACACCGTTTCCACATATCCATCTGTTTCACAGATTCCCTTAGAGTACTTAAACCGATATGATTTGATAATGCTTGACATTATGATGCCTGACACAGACGGCTTTACATTCTGTAAAAAAATCCGCTCCCTTGTGGATTGCCCCATACTATTTCTTACTGCTAAAACATTGGAGAACGATATCACTTTTGGCTTGGGAATTGGAGCTGATGACTATTTGACAAAGCCCTTCCGTATAGCTGAATTGCGGGCACGTGTAAACGCCCATCTGCGGCGGGAAACAAGAGAAAAACACAGCACAATCGTTTTTGAACATATTAAGGTCGATTTATCCGCAAAAGAAATCCGGGTTGATGACTGCCCGGTTCCCTTTACAAAGAGCGAATATTTAATTTGTGAATATCTTGCTAATAATAAAGGACAGGTTTTTTCTAAAGAACAGATTTATGAGGCTGTATTCAGTATTGACGGAGACAGCGATAACTCAACAATTTCTACTCACATTAAAAATGTACGGGCAAAGTTTAATAAGATGGGGGTACAGCCAATCATTACAGTTTGGGGGATAGGTTACAAATGGGAACAAAGATAGCGACATTAAGGACAGCTTTTATAAAATACCTTGTTATGCTGATAGGCGGTTTGGCATTATCCGTAATCACTCCATTTCTTATATTTACGATATTTGCTAGTTTGGGGATTGTTAATTATGCTAATCAAAGTGAAGAATTTGTGAAAACAATAGCTCCTGTTCTTGCTTCAACACCTGATTTGGCAGATGTAACAGAAAATATGCCCCCCGGGTGTGATTACCTTTTACTGGATAAATCATACACAATACTGGAAACCTCCTTAAAAAATGATGATGTGAAATCAGCATTAAGATATGCGACCGATGGTGTTAATACTGCAAATAACGGAAAGCAGTTTCTGCTGATTACAAGGGATAAGGAATTGATTGTTTTACAATACTATATTGGTTCACGCTTTATAAACCCATGGTTGAACAAATATTTTCCTTCACCGGAAATGATACTTTACTCTCTAATTGCTCTGAATTGCGTGTTTGTATGTATACTATTAACCATTCGTTTTTCAAGGCGTCTACAAAAACAATTAGTGCCTATTATGAACGCGACCGAAGAAATTTCATCACAAAATCTTGATTTTGAAATAGGCCATTCTAATATTAAAGAATTTGAAGATGTTCTGCTTTCTTTCTCTAAAATGCGGGATGATCTGAAAATGTCTTTAGAGAAGCAATGGCACGCGGAACAATTACAGAGAGAACAGATTGCAGCATTAGCCCACGATTTGAAAACACCTTTGACAGTTATTCAAGGAAATATTGATTTGATAAATGAAACGGAACTTGATGACGAACAACGTCTATATGCAGATTATATCACTGAAAGCTCCAGTCAAATAAGCATTTATATTAAGACGCTGATTGATATTTCCCGGACTGTTGCTGGGTATCAGCTTCATTTGGAAGAAATTGATATTTCTGGTTATATGGGACAGATTGAAGCACAGGCAAACTCTTTATGTCTTGCAAAAGGAATTTGTCTGCACATGGAAAAGGAAGTTGACTTGGGTATATTCAAAACGGATAAACTTCTGTTAGAACGGGCAATTATGAATGTGATAAGCAACGCCGTAGACTATTCTCCACCACTGGGAACAATTTATGTAACAACACAAAAGGTAGACCGTTTTTTACACATATCCATAACAGACGAGGGAACCGGCTTCACATCAGAAGCTATACACCATGCACAAGAACAATTTTTTATGGGCGACAAAAGCAGAACTTCTAATATGCACTTTGGTATGGGACTTTATATCACAAACAGCATTATCAAACAACATAACGGGCAACTTATTTTAAGCAATTCTAAAAAGACTGGTGGTGCGCAGGTAATAATTAAAATTCCATATTAAGAAATTAGAGGGCGATACTGCGGTATCGCTCAGACTGTAGACAAACTTGGTGCTGGGCATAACACCCAACACCAAGTTTGTCTACAGTCTGAAAGCACTGAAAACCGTTGGGTTTACAGTGCTTTTTCTTTTGGCAAAGAGGAAAAATGCAGTGAATTTAAGTTTTGCTAAGTTTCACTGAGTTCTGATTTTACAGAGCGCCATTGTTTCTTAGGCTCATATTTTCCACATCCGTCACAAGTCTGCGGCCAGTTGATTTTCCACTCAAAATACTCATCTCTGGTAATCTCACAGGATTTCAGTTCTTCTTTTCTGAGAACCCATTCTTTCATAAAATCATTGAGAACTCCATAATTGAACCACATACCAACAGGTGGATGAGCAGGCCAGTTATCTGAATCGTGATAACGGACAGAGGTATCTTCGCTGGAATTGCATTTCTCTCTTGGATAAGTTTCTAACTGGAAGAGATTGATAGCTGTCGGATTAAATTCATCAATCCAGAACAGAATTTCCATAAGTTCAGAAGCATCCATAGTAGTAGGTTCATGCAGTGCTAGTGGATTCACATCCAGAATCTTAGCCATTTCAGTTACCAAATCTTTTCGGGGAACCCGGTAATTTGTTTCATATTGGGCAAGACGGTTTGCGCCTTTATCGCCCCAACCGAGGGCGGCCCCCAGTTCTGCCTGTGTCATATTCCGGAATGTCCGGATTTTTTTTATTTTATCACCGATTGTCATATCAGATTTCCAACTTTCTTTTTGATAAATCCATTTTACTACTAAAAACAAGGAATGTAAACAGAAAGATTCGCATTGAAGCGAATAAAATACTTGACATTCGCATAAATGCGAATTAAAATGACAGTACGATAAAGGTTCGCATGAAAGCGAATGCACAGATAAGGATAAATACTTTTTGCAAATTATTGCAAAATGAGGTTGGTAAAATCCTTCTGTCAGGCTTTATTAGTGAGAGGTTTTTTTGAAGCGAACAACATTTTGGTGTTTCCAGGCTGTAATAAGTGAAAGGATATTCAAAAAACTCTCTTTTGTACCTTGAAAACTGCATGAGCTGTATAATTTGATTCCACAGATGCCATAACCCTGTAAATGATTTTACTGGCGAGCGTCGAAGATACTCCGGAAACGGCTGGTAAGTTTGCGAAGAAGCTGCTAGCATTCAGAAATATTCTGATAGAGGTTGGACGTAACGCTGACAACAGATTATACGAATGGAAGCCAACACGCCGAACAGAATATGCAATGCCATAGTAATAGATAAAATTTGAGAACAAAATGCGAAAGGTAAGGTGATGTGATTGAGAAAATTGTAGGTATAGGACGACTTATACAAAGAATATGTTGGAAAAGAGGTGAGCATCATGGTGAATCAGTCAGTAATAGATTCCAGTGTTAATCTGGAGCAGTTAAAGGACATTGAAGATTTAATTCCTGATATGGATAAAGCTATTTCTGAAAAAGTGGAAACTTTTCTGGATAAATCTGGCGATCAGCCGTATGCTCACATGAATGAAGGGTATGTGGTAGTCGTGGAAATGACAGGAGAAATGGATGCTACAGATGCAATCAGTGATTATTTAAGAAAAAGAACGGAGTTGATGTATTAGATGCAAGTCTTGAAAAAATATCTTGCGAAGCTACAGATGTTATGTTAATGTGAAGTCAGGGAAAATGAACGTGATACATGGTTTCTGACTTCAAATTCAATGGAATAAGTAAGTTGGGAGCGATGTAAAATGGAACAGATGCAAATGAATATGCCAGATATATACGATGCTGCATTGTATCTTCGATTATCGAAAGATGATATGGAAGAGGGCGGTGCGAAGTCAGAGAGCAACAGCATTGCAAATCAGAGAGAGTTACTTCGGAGCTTTGTAAAAAGCCAGCCGGATATTCAGATCTTTGATATATATGTGGATGACGGATACTCAGGAGGAAATTTTGATCGACCTGAGTTTAAACGAATGACAACTGATATAGAAGCTGGAAAAGTAAATTGCGTGATTGTAAAAGACTTATCCAGATTCGGAAGAGAATATATAGAAGCCGGGCGATGGATCGAAAAGACCTACCCGGCTTTAAATGTGCGTTTTATTTCAGTTACAGACCAGTTTGACAGTAAAACAGCAGATTTTTCAGAGAAGTCATTTGTAGTTCCAATCAAAAATTTCGTAAATGAAAGCTATTGTCGGGACATTTCCGGTAAAGTGCGAAGCCACCAGAAAATCAAACGTGAAAAAGGTGAATTTATTGGAGCGTTTGCCCCGTATGGTTACTGCAAAGATCCAGAGAATAAGAATTGTCTGGTGATTGATTCTTATGCATCAGATATTGTAAGAAAAATATTTTCGTGGAAAATTGATGGATTCAGTCTTGGAGCAATCGCAGAAAAACTGAATGTACGTCATGTGCAGTCGCCAAAAGAATATAAAAAGGCAAATGGCGAGAATTATAATTCTGGATTTCACAGCTCAGACACACCGAAATGGTCGGCAGTGCAGATTAAAAGGATTCTGACCAATGAGGTTTACATTGGAAACATGGTACAAGGCAAGCAGGAACGAATCAGCTATAAGGTAAAGCAACGTCTGGATAAGCCAGAATCAGAGTGGGTGAAAGTAGAAAATACGCATCCGGCAATAATCAGGCAGAGTGATTTTGATGTGGTGCAGAAGCTACTTCAGTATGATGGCAGGGCATCGAAAACATCGGACAGTGCAAACTTTTTTTCAGGTTTTGTATTTTGCGGAGATTGCCATACACCGATGATACGCAGGGTAAATCAGTATAAGGGAAAGAAAAAAGCCTTTTATATTTGCCAGACAAAAAATAAAGGTGGAGATTGCACCAGACACAGTATTCCGGAAGAGGTGCTGAAAAGGATTGTATTGAAAGAGATTCAGGCATATACGGCACTTTTCGTAGACTATCAGATGATTATGGAAGAACTTTGTGAAATGAAAGTCAGTTACGATCAGGTAATCGGTTATGATACGCAGATTAGTAAGTTGCAGGAAGAATATGACCGTTATTACAGCCTGAAAGCATCTTTGGGTGATGACTTGAAAGAGGGACTGATCAGCAAAGAGGAGTTCGATGATTTTCGGGAAAGTTACAGAAGAAAATGTGAAGAACTGGAGCAGATGATTGAAAACCAGAAAAAACTGGTAAAGCAAATGTTTGAGGGTGGAGTGTCTGCAACTGTTCAGTTGGAGGACTGGAAGAAATCACTGGAAATCAAAGAACTGGATCGCACATTGCTGGCACTGACTGTAGATAAAATCTATATTTATGAGAACAAGCAAATTAAAATTCACATCCGCTATCAGGATATGATTGAGAAGATGAAAGTCATAAGACGGTTTTATGCGGAACACAGGACAGAGTACAGGAAAGAGGTGGGATAAATGGCAAGAACAGCAAAAAGATATAAGAAAAACACAGAGAAGAAAGTTTCTGGTATTCCGGTATGTATGGCTGCAATTTATGCCAGATTATCCGTAGATAGTGATGAAAAAAAGTCAGAATCTATTGAAACACAGGTTACGCTGATAAAAGAATTCATTCAGAAGAACAATGAAAATCCAGACAGAGAGTATGAGATTGCTGTATATGATATTTATTCTGATTTGGGAAAAACCGGAACAAATTTTGACAGACCGGGATTTGAACGGATGATGAATGATGTCAGGGCAGGTAAAATAAATGGTATTCTGGTAAAGGATTTCTCACGATTTGGAAGAAATTATATCGAAACCGGAAATTATTTGGAAAAGATTCTCCCTTTTATGAAAGTGCGGTTTGTTTCTGTATGTGACAACTATGACTCCTATGCACCGGATGCCAAGAATCAGGAATTATCCATGAATATCAAGAATCTGGTGAATGATGCTTATGCGAAAGACATTTCTGCAAAAGAACGGGCAGCGAAACGTATTGCACAGAAAAATGGTGAGTATGTGGGATCTACAGCTCCATATGGATATTGTGTGGAAAAGATAAATGGAATTTATAAGTTGATGGTGGAAGCGGAAGCTGCAAAGATTGTCCGCAGGATTTTTGAAGAATATGCTTCGGGAGATGGCATACAGAGCATTATTGACAGGCTGTTTGAGGATAGGGTACATCGGATTTCAGATTATAACCAATATCATCATGTGTACTGTCAGGACGGAGAGAACCTTCATCAGTGGGGAAATTCTTCGATACGTGCAGTACTGAACCGGAATAATTATTATGGAGATCTGGTTCAGAGAAAATATGAATCCAGATTTCAAAGAGGTGAAAAATGGTGTGACATACTGGACGAAAGTCAGTGGATTATTACGCCAAATGCTCATGAGCCGATTATCAGCAGAGAATTGTTTGACAAAGCACGGGTCAGGTTAAAAGCAGCACAACAGAAAGCAGCAAAAAATACGGTAGGATGGGAAGAGGATGAAAGAGCATTTTACAATGTATTCTATTGTGGAGACTGCAAGCGGAAAATGTGTACACGCAGATACAGAGGCAATGTGTATTATTTTTGCAACGCTGCTCAGTATCGGGATGAAAGGAAATGTAGTCATAAATCTATCTCTGAAGAAAAATTGCAGAAAATTGTCCGCTCGGAGCTGACCAGACAGTTTCAGTTATCTGGCTTACGGAAAAAGGATATGTCTGCTATAAGCAGTGCGGTATTTCTTTCCAAAATCAAAGAAGTTCAAACAGAAATCAGAAAATTGGATGTAGATATGGAAAAACGTTCAGAAAAACTGGCACAGGCATTTATGCAATATAAAGAGGGGGAACTTTCCAAAGAAGCCTATATAGAAATGAAAGATGACCGTAATAGCTGGAAAGAGTTTTGCGAAGAGAGAAAGAAGTTTTTAGAGCAAACCATACGAAAGCTGGAAAAACAGCAGAAAGAAGAAGCCAGATTTTTACGAAGTCTGCTGGAATTGGATGGGACAACCAGAATCAATGCGGAACTTGCAGAGGACTTGGTTGAAAGTATGTATCTGTATGGTGATGGCAGACTGGAAATTAATTTCGGGTTTAAGGGGGCGGTAGAACATGAGTGATCAGAAACTGATTATTGGATATTACCGTCTTTCCATGGAAGATGACTCAGAGGGAGAAAGTAACAGCATTATTAATCAGAGAAAACTGGTAAAAGATTATATTTCCAATATTCCGGAACTGGATTCTATGCCATTTCAGGAGTTCTACGACGATGGATATTCTGGTTCTAGTATGGAGCGTCCAGCAATTAAGCAGGTTTTGGAGCTTGCCAGAGAGAACAAAGTGCAGTGCATTGTGGTAAAAGATTTTTCACGTTTTGCCAGAAACTATATTGAGATGGGAACTTATCTGGAGCAGATTTTTCCATTTCTGGGAGTACGATTCATTTCTATTTCAGACCGATATGATTCTAAAGATTATAAAGGAAAGAGTTCAGACATCGAAGTACAGTTTAAAGGATTGATCGCAGACTTCTATGTGAAAGATCAGTCTGTAAAGGTAAAGGCAGCAGTCAGCACCAGACGGGGAAAAGGTGAGTATTGTTGTGGTTCTGCACCTTATGGGTATCGAATCAATCCAGAAAATAAGAAAGAACTGGTGATTGTAGAGGACGAAGCGGAAGTGATTCGCAGAGTATTTGAACTGACCAATCAGCGATATTCCAAGATGGAGATTTGTAAGTTATTCAATGAAGAGGGGGTATTGACTCCCTTGCAGTCTATGAGCAGACGACAGAAATCAGACAGCAAGAAAGCTACATCAAGAGGATTGCAGTGGACGAGTGATATGATACGGAAGATTGTGGATGATAAGACTTATATAGGCTGTATGGTCTATGGAAAGACAAAGATTCCAGAACCAGGGACAGGGAAAGAAGTACCAGTGCCGAGAAATCAGTGGAAAGTGATGGAAAATCACCATGAGCCGATTGTATCAAAAGACATCTTTGAGAAAGCACAGTCCCTGCAGATCAGATACACTAAAAAAAGCAAATTTGACAGGGAGATAACACTATTAGGTGGCTATGTGAAGTGTGGAAATTGTCATAGAAGTCTGACTTCAAGCAGTCCGGTTCATGGTCATATTCTTTATAGCTGTGCTTACAGTAAAGGAAAAGAAGATACAGGGTGTTTTGCCGGGAAAGCGGATAACAAAATGCTAGAGCATATCGTACTGGCAGAAATAAAGGCATATTTACGCCAGAATATCAGCCAGGAACAGATGCAGCAATCTATGAGAAAACAGCAAGAGGACAGTATAGAAGCCTATAAGACGGAAAGTGCAGACTGTGAAAAACGTCAGGAGCAGATAAAGATTCAGAACCGCCAGAACTATGAGAAGTATCATGAGGGACAGATGAATCAGAAACAGTTCATGGAAGCAAAGAAGCAGTTGGAAGAAGAAAGAGAACGACTGCAGAAACGTGTACAGGAACTGGATGAACTGATAAACGGAGAGAAAGAAATTCTGATGAAAAAAAATGTTCCGGTGGAGCAGATGTTGAAGTATTTAGGCTATGAGAAGTTGACACGAGAAATGCTGGAAGAATATGTGCAGGGAATATATGTGTATGATGACGGGAGAGTGGAGGTGGAATGGAGGGCACTTAAATTAGCACGATGACAATATTTAATGTGCTATGGTAGAATAAATATAGATTTAGATAATGTTTTTATGTTGAAAGAAAGGTGAGAACATGAATATGAATTATATTAGAGAAATTGCAGAAGCTTTGTCTGAGAATCATGCTGCATTGATGGTAGGGGCTGGATTTTCAAAAAATGCTGAAAAGGTTTCTATTACAGATAAAAAATTCTTAAATTGGAATGAGCTTTCTGATTTGTTTTATGAAACAGTTTATGGGAAAGAAGGGCCAGGGAAGCAATATAATAGTTCTCTGAGGCTTGCTCAGGAGGTAGAGATTACGGTAGGACGTCCCAAATTGGAAAAAATAATTAAAGATGCAGTACCGGATTTGGAATACGCTCCTTCTGAAGTGTATGTGAAGTTAATGGAAATGCCATGGAAGGATGTATTCACTACAAATTATGATACTTTATTAGAGCGTGCAGCAGATAAGGTAACAAACCGTCGATATAATGTTGTCATTTGCCAAGAAGATTTAGTCAATAGTAACAATGCTCCCAGAATTTTAAAATTACATGGTTCGTTTCCATCATACCGTCCATTTATAATTACCGAAGAAGATTATAGAACATATCCAGTGAAGTTTGCTGCAATGGTTAATACAGTTCAGCAAGCATTATTAGAGAATGTATTTTGCATGTTAGGTTTTTCTTGTGAGGATCCTAATTTCATAAAGTGGATTGGATGGATACATGATAATCTTGGAAAGAGTAGCTCGCAAAAGATATATATGGTATCAGTTACTCATATTGCTGAGGCAAAACGTAAATTACTTTTTGAACGTAATATTATTGTTATTGATTTACAAGAACTATGGCCAGACAAAAATATTGGTGATAGATTGAATTCTTTTTTAGAAGAATTAAAATTAAGAGTGGAAGAAAAGCGGAGAAAAGATAATTGGTTTGATTTAAGACAGTTGCATTTACAGTATGATACTGATTTTGTGAAAAAAACAGAAATAATGAAAAAATTAAATGAATCATATCCGGGTTGGATTTTTTTACCGTGGAAAATGAAAAATAAGGTAAGTTATGTATTAAATGAACTCGATAATATGAATGAATTTGAACATATTTCATTCACAGATCAAGTAAACTATATGTATGAATATGTAAAGTTTATGGATATCGCAGGAAGACCGATTCTTTCTCAGGTAGTGGATCAGTTTTTGAATGTATTGGAGAAAAAAGAAGGGGATGAACTAGTTGACAGTTTTGGAACAGAATTAGAATACAAAGAACAAGTAATATATTTGCATCTCTTACGTTCTTATAGAGAGTTGGCAGAATGGGAAAAGTATGAAGCATGTCATGAAAAAATAAAAGATGCATATTTAGACTATGATAATAAGCAATTTTTATATGCGTGCGATTGTCGGAAACAGCTATTTAGATTTCAAGCTGAAAAATTAGCGGGAATGCTGGATTCGTGGAATTTGGTAAACGGTGATATGTACTGGCCTTTGGTTAAAGCCAATATGTATGCACTTATTGGAGAAATATCAAAAGCGGATGCAATCCTATCGGATGTACTTACCTTGGTGAGGAAACAGTTGGTCAAAGCAAGTGGAAACGAATATTTGTCTTCGATAGAAGAAAGTATTGTATCATTAATTAATTTTATCAGACAAGGAAATATTGTAGATGAGACAGAAGAATGTATACATGAAAGTGATGTATCTTGGTGGAATGAAAATGATAAGTATTGTTTATATTTAAATACAGAAGAAAAAGGTAATAAGAGTTTTGAAACAAAAGATAATTTCGATTTGTCCTCTACATATACAATGCATATGGGAAGGGATAATACAAATGTGTTTTATGCACTGGAATATTTGAGGTTTCTAGAACAAACAGGTCATCCATTTCGGTTGCAGAATGTTACTAATACTAAAGGATTACACAGCACAGTAAAACTATTAGCACCATATTATCCACACTGGTGCCTTATGCAAATTTTAATAGCACAGGATAATAAACATATAGATTTAATGTTTGGACGAGTTAAGTTGTATGAGTTATCACAAGAAGAAGTTGATGATATTGCGAAAGAATATTTAAGAATATTTCAGATTGTGATGAAAAATGTTAAGCCAGAGAATTTCTTTTTTGCAAAGTCTATATATGAGCAGTCAGCAGTAGTTCTTCCAGATATTATAGCGAGATTATGTTATAAATGTTCAATTAATATATTGGATGAAATTTTCGATTCAATTCTTGATTTGTGCTTAAGTAATGTTCGAACAAATTTCAAGGGTATTCGAAAAATATTTAAAGGATTGTTTGAAGCATTTTCACTTCAAGATCAAGAAAATCGAATCGAGAAAATACTACAATTTCCGGTGGATGTAGATCGAATGAGTGATTATTGCGATCCAATAGTATTTATATCAAAACCGAGAGAAAAATATGTGCTTGATATTGAAATATATAACAGGATACTTTTCCAAATTAAACAAACAATAAAAGAAGCAGAAAATGAAAAAAGACAAGCTGCAGTGAATCGTTTGGTTATACTTGCACAAGTTATTATACTAAATGAGGAGGATTTGAGATATTTATGTAAGGTATTAGAAAAAGAAGAAACACTAGAAAATAAGTCTATATTATATGTGTTGGATAAACAAAAGTATGAGAAAAATAAAAAAGAAATATTTGAAGATACATTAAAAAGAATGAAATCAGATTCAAATACGCAAATGTTTTCGGCTGGAGGAAATAATTATAGAGACTTAATAGGAATTCTTAATGATATAGATATTAGTAAAATTAATCTGGAAGAAGCGTTGGAAGTGCTGACGAATTTAGTGAAAACTAACCAATCATGGGTTGAGAGAAATCAACCAAATGCTAGTGAAAGAATTCGTCAGAGCTTTTTAGTTGTCATGGGATTGATTATTTTACGTGAGAGTAAAAATATTGATTTATCCGAGACAGAAAAAGAAAAGGTGTATGCATATTTTGAAGCTTTAAGCGAGCTGTATAAAAATTCCATTGCAATTGACATGATAGAAGCATGTTTTGTTGATGATAGCAAATTTTATTTTGAAGATTTTCAAAATAAAATTTGGTTAAGTAATGAGCAAGAGTTGGGGTTGATTAAAGATTTTTATGATGTACTTTATATAAATGATTTTAAGTTACAAAACAATGACATGTTGTTGAAGTGTTCAAATATGCTTTTTAGGATTTCGATATATAGAGTGATAAGTAGTGAAATACTTCACAATATGGCTGCATTGAAATTGTGTTATGCAATAATAAAAAATGAAATTGTTTTAAAAACAGAAATACAGACTTTACTTGTATGTTTGCTAAAGCTTCAAGATGAGACGGTAATAAAACAAACAGATTCTGAACAAGAAGCTTTGTATAAATTAAGATGTCGAATAATATCTTGCAAGATTGCGAAAGAACTGTATGTAAGAGGAATAAAATCTGATATTGTAGATGGGTGGAAAAGAATTAGTGAGAATAAAAATGAATTTATAGAAATAAGAAATGTTGTTTTTGATACTACAGGAGATGAGTAAATATTATTGTTGAGCTCTTATACTGTATGACAATGACATGACATCCTAGAGACAATTAAGTATTGTTGAGAGCATACCATACGCTACTTGAAGAGAATGTGATAAGTGGAGTTGTTGAAAAAGAAAAGTGCATATGTTACTATTAAAATGGATATAATTCATGAGAAACAAAAGAATAATTAAAGTATAAAAAGCGTATATTTGGGGAAATATATAAGAGCAATATGTACGAGAAGGGAGACTGGAATGAATAAAAAATGGACACTCCATGTTGAAAATTTTGCAAAAATAAAAAGTGCGGATGTTACTGTTGCACCGTTGATGTGTTTTGTGGGTGATAATAATAGTGGAAAAAGTTATTTAATGAGTATATTATGGGGGATTTTAACATTAGGAAAAGATATTTTTCCCAAGAAGCCTTCAGAAGCCAGAGTATATAAACAGTGTGAAGATTGGTTAAAAGCACATATCAATACAGAGATTGAATTATCTGAGAATGATATGGAACTATATATAAATTGGTTTAATGAATTGTTAAATACTCAAAAAAAGTCTTTAGTTAGAAAGATTTTTAATTACGATGTTGAGGTTGAAAAATTAAAGATTACTAATTATGAAAGAACTAAACCTATTAAAATTGTCTGGGAAAAATCAGGATCTAGATATTCTGTAACAAACAATTATATTAAATTTCCGGAAGTAGATTTACCTAATAGGGATGAGTTGCTTCGGATGAATGCGTATATTTGTTGGAATTTATTAATGGAGGGTATTGCTGCTCCACTATATACACCAATTGTAAAGGGAAGAAGAATTGGCGAGCCAATTTATCTTCCGGCTTCGAGAACAGGCTTTATGCTTACATACTCGCAGCTGATTGAAAATTCGTTACAAATTAGTTTTTCGGCAGAATTACATGAAAATACAAGTACTCTTACACTTCCATATGTAGATTTCTTACAGCTGATAACGAAGTTTGAAATTAATAAAAAAGATAGCAAAAAGTATTCAGGCATAATTGAATATATTGAAAAAAATATGACAAAAGGAAATTTGTCAGTAAAAAAAGATATGTTACCAGTTATCCAATATCAGCCGGAGGGAAGTGATAAAGAAATTCCATTGTATGTTGCATCATCTATTGTTTCGGAAATTTCACCATTACTTTTGGTACTGAAATCCGGCATTAATTTTAAAGCAATGATTATTGAAGAACCAGAAGCTCATTTACATCCAGAGTTACAACAAAAAATGGCTAGACTGATTATTAATATGATGAATTTGGGTATACCGGTATGGATTACTACTCATAGCGATACCATTTTGCAACATATAAATAATATGATGAAATTAAAAAATCATGTACGAAGCAATGAGTTGCAGCAGGAATATGGATATAAAAAGGAAGATCTTCTTTCTAGAGAAGATATTCAAATGTATCAGTTTGTTACGGAAAATAGTGGGAAAACAAGATTGATACCATTGGAGGCAACAAAATATGGATTTGTTGTTCCAACATTTAATAATGCTCTTGAAAAAATAGTTGAGGAAGTATACGCATTTCAGGAGGACTGATAAATGATTGAAGAACGGATACAGTATGGAATTGATAATTTTTTAGAAGATAATTTTTTCCTGCCCTTTAGCAATTCCTATTGTTTAGAGGAAAAAAGTGAGACAGGAAGAAGCAAATTGCACGTAGATGTACAAGGGGATAATTTATGTAGTGAGGATTATGACCATAAAGGAAAGTGCAATTTTCTTAAGAAAAAAAGTCCATTTAAATTAAGAAGAAGTGTTGATCATGTTTTGCTTCAAAAAAAGGAAGAGAAATGGATATTGCATCTTATTGAAATGAAGAGTAAGGTTGATAACAAAAAATGGCATGAAATAAAACAAAAAATACGTGCTAGTTATTTTAATGTTCGTGCATTGGAAGGGGTATTGGGAATACATATTGATGAGATTAGGACATATACAACGTATGAGAGTACTGGATTTTGGAATACAGATAGAAGTGAAGATCCTAAAATAATGGTTGCACCTTTAGGAAAACCAATGCCACCAGCACCAGAGAAAGAATGGGAAAATAATATTATTAGCGTAGATGTTGGCGCTGTGATGAAGTTTCAACATGTTGCAGTTAAGATGCAGAGAACAGAAGAGGGAGATAAGCTAATAGGAAATTTGCGTATTTGCTGATTTGAGAATTCTCTGTACTGTTGCTTGCATAGAATGGATAATATTAAGTTTTGTGACAATAACGTTACATCCTCCCCACCCACTTTGTGACAATTATATAACGTCCTCTATACAGAAATATGCGGTTTTAAGCCATTTTCTTGGCAAAAAAGCCGCATATTTTTTGTAGCAATGACTTGACATCCTCGGGGGCACTGTGCGTGGAGGAGAGTATACCGAAATGATTTTTTTCTTTTTGTGAAAGAAAGGTAAGCGCAAAATAATTCGACGGATTGTGTTGCCCTAAAAATTATTCCATAATAATCATTAGAGAATGCAAGCATTTCACTTCATCTTCTCTTGCTAGAAATGATAGATGCGAGCATTTTATTCTATCCGATTTATGGAGGTGTGCTCATGAGAAGCAAAAGAATACCTGCCGAAAAACAATACCGTCTCATCATGGAATGCCGTCAAAGTGGATTGACAGATCATCAATGGTGTGTGGAACACGACATCAAACCGGGAACTTTTTACAACTGGGTAAAAAGGCTGCGTCAGAAAGGTTGTATGGATGCAGCTATCGTGCACCGGAAAGCCAGGAAGTTGTCAGAGTGGATTTTCATGATACTGACCCGCTCCCATATGAACAGCCATTAAATGTGATTCCAGTAACTACGGAAAGAAATAACCTTTCCGTAACAGAACCAATGAAGCTGTCTGTAGGAAGTTTTCATCTAACAATACCAAATGGAACAGATCCTCAGCTTCTGGCTCAAACACTTCGCATTGTGAAGGAGTTGGAATGTTAGGGGATATCACAGCCGCCGATGAAATCTATATCGTAACAGGCAGAACGGATATGCGGAAATCCATTGACGGGCTGTGTGCTATTGTAGAGGATCAACTCCATATGGAGCCAAGGCGAAGCGCCCTTTATCTTTTCTGTGGAAAACGTTGTGACAGGATCAAAGCTTTGCTCTGGGAATCTGACGGATTTGTGTTGCTGTATAAACGTATGGAAGTCCAGGGCAGATTCCGCTGGCCCAGAAATCAGTTGGAAGTAAAGCAACTGACCTGGCAGCAATTCGACTGGCTCATGTCCGGTCTTGAAATCGAACAACCAAAAGCATTCAAACCTACGGAATGATCGTGTAAAATCTCTATGCCAACCAACAAAAATGGAGAGCTTTCCACACCCTGTATCATATCTGCAATCCCTTATAAATACTGGGTGTCCTGCTTCTTTTTCATTGCTTTTTATGGTATAATAAGAGCAGTAAAAAAGGAGCAGAAAACATATGGCTGGTAATTCAAAAGATTCAAAAATCCTTGCGTACAAGGACATGATCAACCAACTGAATAAAACGATTTCCGCACAGACAGAACTGATCCAGTCTTTACAAAAAACATTGGAAGCAGGCCGTCTGGAAAAAGAAAATCTTCGTCAGCAGATTGAATATCTCACGAAGAAGCTCTTTGGTACTTCCAGTGAAAAACGGAAAGATATCGATGGTCAGCTGAATCTTTTTGATGAAGCCGAGCAGGAAGCAGATCCGACATGGAAACAGGAACTTCCTGATGACATCACTGTTCCGGAACATAAGCGAAAAGCACGACGGACACATGCGGATCTCTTTAAAAATATCCCTTCCTGCGACGAGATCATTTCTCTTCCGGAGGAGGAGCGAAACTGTCCAACCTGCGGAACGCAGATGGAATGTATTGGGAAAGAATTCGTCCGCCATGAATTCCGGTTTACCCCTGCCAAAGGGAAAGTAGTAAATATCTATCGTGAAACCTATAAATGCCCGGAGTGTGCCATATCAGAGGAACACCCGGATGAGCAGACATTTGTCAAAGCGCCTGTTCAGGACCCATTGATCCCGGAAAGTTATGCATCGGAATCTGTTGTAGGATGGGCAATGCACCAGAAGTACCAGAATGGTCTGCCATTAAACCGGCAAGAATCGGAATGGACGCAGCTGGGTGTCCCATTAAGCCGGGCTACGCTTGCTAACTGGATCATTTACTGTGCCGAGAATTACCTCTGTCATGTTTATGATTATTTTCACCGTCAGTTACGGATGCGTAAATATCTGATGGCAGATGAAACTCGAGTTCAGGTACTGAATGAGCCGGAGCGCAATCCTGAAACAGATTCCTGGATGTGGCTCTTCCGCAGTGGAGAAGATGGGCTTCCGCCGATCCTGCTCTATCATTACACAGAGACAAGGGCAAAGTTCCATGCAGCATCTTTCCTGAATGGGTTCCGTGGATATCTGGAGACCGACGGATACCAGGGTTATAACAATCTGCCGGATATCAAACGCTGCTCTTGCTGGGCACATGTGAGACGTTATTTCACAGATGCCATACCGAAAGGGAAGGAGTATGATTACAGCCTTCCGGCGGTGCAGGGAGTACAATTCTGCTCCAAGCTGTTTGATTGTGAGCGGTACTCAAAAGCAAAAAATCATACTGCGGAGCAGAGAAAACAGTTCCGTCTTGAAAAGGAGAAGCCGATACTGGAGGCATTCTGGAATTGGCTGGATCAACAGCGTCCAAACAAGGGAACCCGTTTGGCGAAAGCGGTGAACTATGCCCAAAATCGGAAAGACACCCTGATGACCTATCTGGAAGACGGTCATTGCAGTTTATCCAATAATCTTAGCGAGAATGCAATCAGACCATTCACTGTTGGGCGGAAAAACTGGCTGTTCAGTGCCAGTCCGAAGGGAGCTGCCTCTAGCGCTATTGTGTATACAATGGTTGAGATGGCAAAAGCGAATGACCTGAATACCTACAAATATCTGACATACCTCTTATCACAGCGACCAGACGCTAAAATGTCAGATGAACAGCTGGAACAGCTTGCCCCATGGAGCGAGACTGCGAAAGCGAACTGTCAAAACTAAACATAGAGCAAAACGCTTGCATCTATCATTTTGGTGCAAGCGTGATTCATGGGCAGCGTAGCAATATTTTGCGCTTACAAAGAAAGAATTGAATTGACCTATCTTTTACAAGTATAATATCATTATAAGCCTGTTTGTTATTTGTACTTTTATGAGAGAGGTGAAGAAAAAATGGCAAATCTTATGACAGATTAATTGCTGCCGGATATTCTGTACAGGAAGCGAAAGAAAAGATTGGCGCTGTTGTAATAGAAGAGATTTACGATGTCATGAAGGAAAATCAACCATATGATGAGCAAAGATATGCCGGTGCATTAGAAAATATGGTACGGCAGTGTATTGACTATGAAGATACACATGAAATTCTGACAGAATGGAACAAATGGGATAATCTGGTTCAGGAAGGATATGAGACCCTCGTTGATCAAAATTTCGAAAAAATGATTCCGTTATGGTGGAAAACATGGGAAATTTTTCAGAAAATTGTTAAAACGGCAGAATATAAAATAGGCATTAGTGGACTTATGGAATCTCAGGACTATGAATATCCAATAGATGCATGGCTGCAGGATATGGAAATGGAACTGGGAAATGCAGGTGAACACGAAAAGCGTGTAGAATTTTGCCGGAGAATCCTGGAAATGCTGGACTGGAGCTTTGATGATGGCAGTAATTTTAAATCCGCAATCGGGGAAGAGTTATATGCAGAAGGAAAAGCGGAACAGGGGAGAACGTGGTTTGAAGACTGGCTAAAGGAGGAACCGCATAACCAGAATGCTCTGAATGTCTGGAGCTGGTGTATTCAGGAAGAAAAAGGAGCAGAAGAAGCCTATAAAATTATTCGCAGGGAAGTTATAGGTGTCGCATGTACGTTTAAAAATGAACTCCTATTCGGGCGGGCGAAATTACTGGCAGAAAAACTGGGAAAATCAGAAGATCTGGAATGGATAAAGTCACAACTGGAGACTTTTTCAAAGGCGGTTGAAAAAGCTGATCTTATATCCAAACGATCCCTGCCCCTGCGGCAGTGGGAAAAAATACAAGAAATGCTGTGGAAGAAAACAGTAAGGGAGATTTCTTAAGATGACCGAAGAAGATATAAAAAATTTATCGAAAAAAGAATTGCAGGACATCATTTTTAAAGTACAGAAATTATTGTCAGATAAACAGAAAAAGGAATTCCAGAAGATAGTTAAAGAGGCTGGAATACAGCCTGGGAATAAGAAATCACAGGCAGCGTTAGTGAGAATGTCGGATGATTTTGTGAATGAGAAAATGATACAAATACAGAATTGGAAGGATCAGATTGATGAAGGGGAGCTTTACCTTGATACAGAAGAGTATGAAGACTACTCCAGCGGATACTGGGAAGCAGACTGGATTACAGAGTATTATGATAATCAGGGAATCGGCGATAAGATCATGTCTATGATTCGGTTTGCGGAGGATTGTGTCGATGACAGACGGTATCAGGAAGCAAATGAGATATATGAATGGCTGTGGCAAATGTCTGTTTCTACAGACAGTGAGTACGAAGACTACGTGGATCTGGAAATGCTGGAAGAAAATAATCTGATACATACAGACATGAAACATCTGGCGCTGCTGACTTTATATGCGGATTATCAGGTGCTGCCGGCAAAGGAGCGCGCTAGGGATATCTATCTATATTTTTCCAGCAGTGCATTTACAAAATTACATTTGGAAGAAATGTTCCATGTCGGAAGAGAAGAACTGGAGGAAACAGAACAGTTCTGGGAAGACTGGTTTACCCTGGGAATCTTGGATTACATTGATATGTTTGAGGGTACTATGAATGCAGGCTTAAAAACATTTATCATAGATACCTATAAGGCTCAGGTGGAGAAGCTTAAGGAGCTTCAGGATCTCAAAACCGGACTGTGGCATACGGTTCTCACAGACCCGGACAGCTATGTGGAAACCTCAGGTACTGCAGCGATTACAGCGGGGATTCTCAAGGAGATCCTCTGCGGCATACTGGATGATTCCTATCTTCCATGCGCTGTAAAGGCCATTCGGGGAATTTTAGACCGTATTGATTCAGACGGAACGGTTCTTGAAGTGTCCGGAGGCACAGGAATGGGGATGGATGCAGAACATTACAAAAATATCCTGATTGCTCCTATGACATATGGACAGTCTCTTACCATACTGGCCCTGGCAGAAGCATTGAACGTTTAAACCGGAGTTTACAGGCAGATGAATACAGGAACCCAAGGGCTTCTTGATTGCGAAAGCACAGGCAGTATGGTAAAATGAAGGCAGTTATTTCAAAATATCAGGAGGTCGTTTCATGCTTGCGTATACCTATGTGGAAAAGGGAAAATTTAAACTTCTTGACAAACCGGTTCCAAAACTTTCAGATGCAAGAGATGCGATTGTGCGTGTTACCATGTCCAGCATCTGCAGCAGTGATCTTCATATCAAGCACGGTTCTGTACCCCGGGCAGTTCCGGGAATTACAGTGGGCCATGAGATGGTGGGAATCGTGGAAGAAACAGGAAAAGATGTAACCGGGGTAAAGCCGGGAGACAGGGTAACGGTAAATGTGGAAACGTTTTGCGGAACCTGTTTTTTCTGTCAAAATGGATATGTAAACAACTGTACCGATCCAAACGGCGGCTGGGCCCTGGGATGCCGGATCGACGGCGGGCAGGCAGAATATGTGCGTGTTCCCTATGCGGATCAGGGATTAAATAAAATTCCGGATGAGGTCAGTGATGAGCAGGCTCTTTTTGTGGGGGATGTGCTGGCGACCGGCTTCTGGGCAGCCAGAATATCAGAAATTACAGAAGAAGACACCGTGCTGATCATTGGCGGCGGCCCCACAGGCATCTGTACCCTGCTGTGCGTGATGTTAAAGAAGCCGGAAAAGATTCTGCTCTGTGAACAGGATGAAGACAGACGCCGTTTTATAAAGGAGCATTATCCAGAGGTAATTATCCTTTCTCCAGAGCAGATCCGGGAAGCGGTAAAGAGAGAAAGCCGCCATGGAGGGGCCGATGTGGTTCTGGAGGTAGCAGGGACAGAGGATACCTTCCGCATGGCCTGGGAGTGTGCCCGCCCCAATGGAGTTGTAACAATAGTGGCTCTCTATGACAAGCCTCAGGTATTGCCTCTTCCTGAAATGTATGGGAAAAATCTGACCTTTAAAACCGGCGGCGTAGATGGCTGTGACTGTGAGGAAATTCTTTCGCTGATCCGGGAGGGGAAGATTGATACCACACCATTAATTACACACCGGTTTGCTCTGTCAGAGATTGACGCTGCCTATGATGTGTTTGAAAACCGCAAAGATCATGTGATCAAGGCAGCGGTAGTGCCGGACAGGCAGATGTAGGGGAAAAGCCGCGCTGTTCATTCAAATACATTTGTGATATAATAAGAGCATCGACTGCAAAAAGACGCAGCCGGTGCTTTTGTTTACAGATCAGGCAGATATAAGAGAAAAGAGGTGCGGAATGAATGTTAGAGAGTCATTAGAGGCCCTGGAGGAACAGACCTTAAGTCCATATGCTTCCTTTTCTTCCCGGACGAGAGGAAGGGATCATGCAGAACCGCTCTGTGATATACGGCCGGAGTATCAGAGAGACAGGGATCGGATCCTCCACTGTAAGGCATTCCGCAGGCTGAAGCATAAAACCCAGGTGTTTTTGGCGCCGGAGGGAGATCATTACCGCACCCGGCTGACGCATACCCTGGAGGTATCCCAGATTGCCAGAACCATTGCCAAGTCTCTGCGTCTGAATGAAAGCCTCACAGAGGCCATTGCCTTAGGACACGATCTGGGCCATACGCCCTTTGGACATTCGGGAGAAGCTGTTTTAGATCAGATCTGTGAGGACGGCTTTACCCATTACGAACAGAGCGTCCGCATCGTAGAGGTTCTGGAAAAAGATGGAAAGGGCCTTAATTTAACCTGGGAAGTCCGGGACGGGATTTTAAATCACCGGACCGCAGGCCATCCATCCACGCTGGAGGGTGCCATTGTCCGGTTGTCGGATAAGATTGCCTATATCAATCACGATATTGATGATGCGATCCGTGCCCGTATGTTTGCAGAAGAGGAGCTCCCAAAGGAGTATACGGATGTTCTTGGAAACAGTGTGCGGGAACGGTTGAACCGTATGATACGGGATCTTATTTTAAACAGTATGGATCAGCCTCAGATTATCATGTCTTCAGATATGGAGGAGGCGATGAAGGGCCTGCGCCGGTGGATGTTTGAACATGTATATAGAAATGACATTCCAAAGGCAGAAGAAAGCAAGGCCCAGGAGATGATCGCCAGACTGTATGAATATTATATGAAGCATGCGGACCGTCTTCCCATGGAGTATATTCTTTTAATGGTAAATGGGGAGAAAAAGTCCCGGGTGGTCTGCGACTATATTGCGGGAATGAGTGACATTTATGCCATTGACCGGTTTGAGGCGCTGTTTGTGCCTAAACGGTGGAATGTATACTAAAACAAGTCGGAAGGGAGAAGATGCATGTACTATCCGGATGAAGTCATAGAAGAAGTGAGAATGAAAAATGACATCGTGGATGTGATCTCAGGATATGTAAAACTGCAGAAAAAAGGAGCTAACTATTTCGGCCTGTGCCCGTTTCACAATGAAAAATCGCCTTCCTTTTCCGTTTCTCCGGGCAAGCAGATGTACTACTGCTTTGGCTGCGGGGCGGGCGGAAATGTGCTTACCTTTGTGATGGAATACGAAAACTATACCTTTCAGGAGGCGCTTACCGCTCTGGCAGACCGGGCCGGGGTCAGTCTCCCCAAGATGGAGTACAGCAAAGAGGCCAGAGAACAGGCAGAGTTTCGCTCCAGGCTCCTTGAGGTAAACAAGCTGGCTGCCAATTATTTTTATTATCAGTTGAAGCAGCCCCAGGGAAAGGCCGGATATGAGTATTTTAAGGAAAAGCGCGGGCTTACGGATGAGACCATCCTGCGCTTTGGTTTGGGCTATTCCAATAAGACCAGTGATGACCTGTACCGGTTTTTAAGGGAAAAGGGCTATGAGGACAGCTTTTTAAAGGAAACAGGCCTTGTGACCGTAGAAGAACGCGGCGGCAGGGACAAGTTCTGGAACCGTGTCATGTTTCCCATTATGGATGTAAATAACCGTGTGATCGGCTTTGGAGGCCGTGTGATGGGAGAAGGGGAGCCAAAGTATCTAAATTCTCCGGAAACCAGGCTCTTTGATAAAAGCCGCAGCCTTTACGGCTTAAATTATGCCAGGACCACCAGGGAGAAGTTTATGCTGATCTGCGAGGGTTATCTGGATGTGATCTCTTTGCATCAGGCCGGTTTTACCAATGCAGTGGCCTCTCTTGGGACTGCCTTTACCAGTCAGCATGCGGGGATTTTGAAGCGGTATACGGATCAGGTGATCTTAACCTATGACAGCGATGGAGCCGGTGTAAAAGCAGCCTTAAGAGCCATTCCTATTCTCAGGGAAGCAGGGCTTTCAGCCAGAATTTTAAATATGAGCCCCTGTAAGGATCCGGATGAATTTATCAAACAGATGGGGCCGGATGCGTTCAGAAAGCGGATTTTGGAGGCGAAAAACAGCTTCCTGTTTGAGATTGATGTGCTGAAACGGCAGTATGCGCTGGATGATCCGGAGCAGAAAACGAAGTTTTATCAGGAAACAGCCAGAAAGCTGCTCCAGTTCGGGGAACCCTTAGAGCGGGACAATTATCTTCAGGCAGTAGCCAGAGAGCATATGATTAAAGAGGATGAGCTGCGCCAGCTGGTAAACCGCATGGGTATGCAGCTTGGATTAAAGGCAGGCGACAGCTACCGAGAAGAAACGGGAGGACGGGGCTACAAAGAAACTGCACCGGATGAAGGGGCTTCCTTTAAAGGCGTGTCTGAAGGTCGGACAGGGAACGGGGATGGAACGAAATCCCGCCGCCGTCCGGAAAGAGAAGACGGTATACGCCGCTCCCAGCGTCTGCTTTTAACATGGCTGATCGAGGATCCGGCTCTGTTTGATAAGATCCGCGGAGTTATAACCGCAGATGATTTTGTGGAAGAGCTGTATCATCAGGTGGCGGTGATGGTCTTTGAAGGCCATGAGCAGGGCAGTTTAAATCCGGCTGCGATCCTCAGCCGTTTTATCAATGATGACGACCAGTACCGGGAGGTGGCGGCTCTTTTTAACGCCAGCCTGAAGGAGTCTTTAAGCAATGAGGAGCAGAAAAAAGCTTTTTCAGAAACGGTTTTAAAGGTGCGCAGACACAGTCTTGACACGGCCAGCCGCAATGCAAAGGATATCGCCCAGCTGCAGGAGATCATAAAGCAGCAGGCTGCCTTAAAGCAGATCAGCATTTCTCTGGATTAGCGCATAAAAATTATTACACGAACAGGAAAATGAATATGACGAATCATACAGCAAATTTTGTTCCCCGTCTGTCTGAGCGCCTGAAGCTGGTGGCTTCCTTTGTGCCCCAGGACAGCCGGATCGCAGACATCGGTACGGACCACGGCTTTGTTCCCATCTGTCTGGCAAAAGAAGGCCGCATAAAAAGCGCCCTTGCCATGGATGTGCGGACAGGCCCTCTGGAACGGGCGGAAGCTCACATAAAGGAGGCGGGAATTTCAGATATCCCTATAAGCACCCGTTTAAGCGACGGATTAAAAGAGTTAAAGCCCCAAGAGGCAGACACGGTGATCATCGCCGGAATGGGAGGCGAATTGGAGATAAAGATCCTGCAGGAGGGAAGGCATCTATGGAGCACGATCCGGCGTTTTATCCTTTCGCCTCAGTCAGATCTTGAAAAGGTACGCCGCTTCCTTTCAGAAGAGGGGTTTCTCATTGAAAAAGAGGCCATGCTCCGGGAGGAAGGAAAATACTATACGGTTATGAGCGTGGTGCGGGGAGCTATGGTTTATAACAGGACCATTGAATACCGCTATGGAAAATACCTTCTTGAACAGAAGGAACCCGTTTTAAAAGAATATTTAAAAAAAGAGGAGGAACGGGTTTTGGCAATCCTTGCATCGCTTTCCGCAAAAGAGGAAGGGGAGCTTACAAAAGGGCAGGAAAAAGCCAGACAGTCCCTTTTAGAAGAATTATCACAGATCAGGGAGGCAGAATATGAAGTGCAGTGACATCATAAAGATATTACAGGAAACGGCTCCGGAAAGCTGCGCCTGCGATTGGGATAATCCCGGTCTGTTAGCGGGAAGAAGCGATAAGGAGGTAAAAAAGATATACATTGCCTTGGATGCCACGGATGAGGTTGTAGATGCAGCCATTCGTGAAAAGGCGGATCTTCTTCTTACCCATCATCCCCTTATTTTCCGTCCTGTTAAGAAGGTAAATGACCAGAATTTTATTACAAGGCGGCTGGTGCGGCTGATCCAGGCAGATATTTCCCTGTATGCCATGCATACAAATTTTGACGCCGCGCCTGAGGGAATGGCAGCTCTGGCAGCAGAGCGGCTGGATATAAGGGAAATACGTCCTTTAGAGTGTATGGGGGAGATGAAAGAAAATGGAACATCCGTCCCCTACGGGATCGGGGCTGTGGGCAGCCTTTATGAGCCTATGACGGTGAACGGTCTGGCGGAGAAGGTAAAGAAAGCTTTTGATCTTCCTTTTGTGCTGGTTTACGGGCCGGGACTGATGGACAAGGAAGTGAAAAGGGCAGCTCTCTGTCCCGGCTCCGGATCAAGCGTTATTGAGCAGGCGGTTTTGGCAGGAGCCGATGTTTTGATCACCGGTGATATCGGCCATCATCCGGGAATTGACGCGGCAGCCAGGGGACTTGCCGTCATTGACGGAGGCCATTACGGGCTGGAGCATATTTTTATCCAGCATATGGCTGAGGTTCT
The DNA here is from genome assembly GCF_001517625.2 of Clostridium sp. AT4. GTDB lineage: Bacteria > Bacillota > Clostridia > Lachnospirales > Lachnospiraceae > Enterocloster. The sequence goes on from NZ_LN999828.1 coordinate 747,228, forward strand.
GCGGGAAAAACTAAAAGGTGAGGCAGCGCTTGTTCTGGCAGAGCCGGCCTGGCCGTCCGTTCTTTTATAGGAAAGCGGCAGCTGCTTATAGCGGCAGCAGAAAATCAGAAGTGGGGAGGTAAGCATATGGTACGGGTGAAAATTGGAACAGACATAAGAGAATATCCTCAGGGAACGACCTGGGCGCAGGTGGCAGAAGAGTATCAGAGTGGTTTTGAACATGATATTTTGCTGGTACAGATTGGTGGAAAGCTCCAGGAACTTCACAAGGCCGTCAGGGACGGCAGTCTGCGCTTTATCACTGCAGAGGAAAAGCCGGGAATGTCTGCCTATCAGCGCAGCGCTACCCTGCTGATGCTAAAGGCCCTCTATGCAGTGGCCGGGGCAGAACGGGTGGAAAAGGTGATCGTGGATTTTTCCGTAGGAAAGGGTTTTTTCGTAGAGGCAAGAGGCGCATTTACTGTGGACGATGGTTTTTTGGAGCAGGTAAAGGCAAAAATGGAAGAATATGTAAATCGGAAAATTCCCATCCAAAAGCGCAGCGTATCCACGGATGATGCGATCGAGCTGTTTCATGATCATCATATGTATGATAAAGAGCGGCTGTTCCGTTACCGCCGTGTCTCCCGTGTGAACATGTACAGCATTGACGGCTTTGAGGATTACTATTACGGGTATATGGTGCCGGATACGGGATATCTGAAATATTTTGATTTAAAGCGGTATCAGTATGGCTTTGTCCTCCTTCTTCCGACAATGGGAAAACCAAAAGAACTGCCTGAGTTTGTACCCCAGGATAAGCTGTTTGCCACGCTGGCCGAGTCCGCCTGGTGGGGCAGGGGAACGGATCTGGAGACCGTAGGAGCTTTAAATGATACCATCGCCGCAGGAGGGATGGCTCATCTGATTTTAATTCAGGAGGCGCTTCAGGAAAAGAAGATCGCGGAGATCGCGGCGCAGATCGCGGAGAAGAAAACTGCGAAATTTGTTATGATCGCAGGCCCGTCCTCTTCTGGAAAGACCACCTTTTCCCATCGTTTGTCTATTCAGCTTGAGGCTGCCGGGCTGCGTCCCCATCCCATTGCGGTAGACAATTATTTTGTAAACCGGGCAGACAGTCCAAGGGATGCGGAGGGAAATTATGACTATGAGAGCATTAAATGCCTGGATGTAGAGCAGTTTAACCGGGATATGACGGCTCTGATGGCAGGAGAACGGGTAGAACTTCCGTATTATAATTTCAAAAAGGGCATACGGGAGTATAAGGGTGATTTTCTGCAGCTGGGAAAGGACGATATCCTTGTGATCGAGGGCATCCACTGCCTCAATGACGAGCTGTCCTATGCTCTTCCGAGAGAAAGCAAATTTAAGATTTATATCAGTGCATTAACCCAGTTAAATATTGACGAGCACAACCGGATTCCTACCACGGACGGGCGGCTGATCCGCCGCATGGTCCGGGATGCTAGGACACGGGGCTCTTCTGCCAGAGAAACCATCCGTATGTGGCCTTCTGTTCGCAGAGGAGAGGAACAGAACATTTTCCCCTATCAGGAGGAGGCGGATGCCATGTTTAACTCTGCTCTTATCTATGAACTGGCAGTATTAAAGCAGTATGTGGAGCCGCTGCTTTTTGGAATCCCAAGAGACTGTGATGAGTATGTGGAAGCAAAACGGCTGCTGAAATTTCTGGATTATTTTATCGGGGTCAGCAGTGAGGATATACCGAAAAATTCCATTCTTCGGGAATTTATCGGGGGAAGCTGTCTGGATGTATAAGGGGTACGGACAGAATATGACATCAGAGGGCAGAAAAAATACAGACTTGTAGCTCTGCCGGGAAGGAAGTATATAATATGGAAGCAATTGGAGCAGATCTCAGCTTTGTAAACCTTGGGATTACCTTTACCCACCTGCCAAACAGCATTTCCGTTTTTGGATTTCGGATTGCTTTTTACGGGGTCATCATCGGGCTTGGGATGTTAGCCGGCATGGCGGTGGCATTTTCAGATGCAAAGCGCAGAGGGCAGGATCCGGATCTCTATCTGGATTTTGCCCTTTACGCCATTGTGTTTTCCATTATAGGGGCCAGACTTTACTATGTGGCCTTTGAGTGGGACAACTATAAAAATGATCTTCTTCAGATCTTTAATCTCCGGGCCGGAGGTCTGGCAATCTACGGCGGAGTGATTGGTGCGGTAATTACGCTTATCGTATTTACCAAAGTACGCCATCAGTCCTTTTTCTCCATGGCAGATACGGGAGTTTTAGGACTGCTGACAGGACAGATCATCGGCCGGTGGGGGAATTTCTTTAACTGCGAGGCCTTTGGAGGATATACAGACAGTCTGTTTGCCATGCGCATTAAGGAAAGCATCGTAAACCCGTCCATGATCTCGCAGGAGCTGATCGACCACAGGATTGTGGAAAATGGGATATCCTATATCCAGGTACATCCCACCTTTTTATACGAATCGGTGTGGAATCTGAGCGTCCTTCTCTTTATGCTATGGTACAGAAAACGCAAGCGTTTTGACGGGGAAATGCTCTGGATCTACTTTTTGGGCTACGGCGTGGGACGTTTCTGGATCGAGGGCCTGCGGACAGATCAGCTGAAGGTTCCGGGAACCGCTCTGGCTGTGTCGCAGCTTCTTTCTGCTACTTTGGCGGGAGCGGCAGTGGGAGCTTTGACCTATCATTATAAAAAATTAAGCAAAAAAGAAATATAAAATCCATATATGGATCAAAAGAGGCAGACAGGAGGCGAAAGCCGTTGTCTGTCTCTCATTTTTTCCAGAAAATTCCTTCTCTTTTTTGAAAGAAAAACGTAAAAACTTCTTGCCAATTCCCAGTTTCTGTACTATTATGGACGTACAAGTGGTAGAAAGTGGTGCAAAGTGGTAGAGGATGGTTGTTGCGTGGATGAACGGGGGATTTGGGATTTTCCTCCGGCCGCGCTGATTTGCCATGGGATGTACAGCAGGTGATGAGCTATGTTCATGGGTGAATACAATCATACAGTTGACGCAAAGGGACGTCTGATCGTTCCGTCGCGGTTCAGGGAGCAGTTAGGGGAGGAGTTCGTGATCACGAAGGGACTCGATAACTGCCTTTTTGTGTATGATCATTCAGAATGGACCGCTCTTGAAGAGAAGCTTCGCTCCCTGCCTCTTACCAATGCTGCCGGACGTAAATTTTCACGTTTTCTTTTAGGAAGCGCTGCCACCTGTGAAGTGGACAGACAGGGAAGGATCCTGCTGCCCTCTGTTTTACGGGAATTTGCAGGCATCGAAAAGGATGCCGTGCTTGTAGGTGTTGGAAGCCGCATTGAAATCTGGAATAAGGATAAATGGGCTGAGGCCAATACCTTTGATGATATGGAAGAAATCGCAGAACATATGGAAGGCTTGGGTATTTGATGGAGGAACATGGATTTGTACATAAGTCCGTACTGTTATATGAAACAGTGGGCAGCCTGAATATAAAGCCGGGGGGCATTTATGTAGACGGCACACTGGGCGGAGGCGGCCATGCATACGAGGTATGCAAGCGTTTAGGAAGCGGCCGGCTTATTGGGATCGATCAGGATGCGGACGCTATTGAGGCGGCGGGACGCCGTCTGGCTCCATTTAAGGACAAGGTTACCATTGTCAGGAGCAATTACCGCAGCATGGCTGATGTTTTAAAGGAACTGGATATCCCGCGAGTGGACGGAATCTATCTGGATCTGGGAGTTTCTTCCTACCAGTTAGATACAGCTTCCAGGGGATTTACATACAGAGAGGACGCGCCTCTTGATATGCGGATGGATCAGAGAAAGGAAGAGACAGCCGCTGATATTGTAAATGGATACAGCGAGATGGAGCTGTTCCGCATTATCCGTGATTACGGAGAAGACCGCTTTGCCAAAAACATTGCAAAGCATATCGTAAAGGCACGGCAGGAAAAGCCGGTTGCCACTACAGGAGAGCTGTGCGAGATCATAAAGGCAGCCATTCCCGCCAAGGTGAGAGCCACAGGCGGTCATCCTGCCAAGAGAACCTTTCAGGCTATCCGCATTGAGCTGAATCATGAGCTGGATGTGCTGGAGGAGTCCATCGACGGTATGATAAGACTGTTAAATCCAGGAGGAAGACTCAGTATTATTACATTCCATTCTCTGGAAGACCGTATCGTGAAGAGCCGGTTCAGGATCAATGAGGATCCCTGTATCTGCCCTCCCGATTTTCCGGTCTGTGTCTGCGGAAGGAAAAGCAGGGGCAGGGTGATTACGCGAAAGCCCATCCTTCCTTCAGAGGAGGAATTGGAGGAAAACAGCCGCTCAAAGAGTGCGAAGCTGAGAGTGTTTGAACGGGGAGAGTGAGAAGAAAATCAGGCAGGACAGAAGATTATGAAGGGAGGAATCAGCCATGGCCCAGAGAATGGGAAGACCCACAGGCAGAAGTGGGGCGTACAACAGAAGAAATACCCGTGATATGGCTTATATCGGGGGTACAGCCGCACCAAAGCTGGAACCGGAGTACAGACCGGAAAGAAAAGCTCCGGTCAGACGGAAAAAGACAGGGCTGCATCAAAATCAGCAGCTGCGCCGTAACCGGGAGAGAGCCATGGCTATGGATCTGCCCTATGTATTTCTTTTGGCAGCTGCCTGTATCTGTACATTATATATTTGTGTCAGCTATCTGCACCTGCAGTCCGGAATTACAGCCAGAATGCACAATATTGAACATCTGGAAGCGCAGCTTGAGAAAATGAAAACGGAAAATGACGCGCTGGAAACGAGCATCAACAGCAGCATTGATCTGAATAAAATCTATGAGATTGCAACCAAGGAGCTGGGCATGGTTTATGCCAGGAGAGATCAGGTGCTCTTATATGATAAGACAGAAAGCGAGTATGTAAGACAGTATGAAGACATCCCGGAACACTAGGCCGTCCCCTTATGGGGATCGGTCTGAGGGCCGTAAAAGGGGATCGAAAAGCGGCCATTCTAAAAGAGTATTTACAGAGCATATGAGGGGGAAGCTGGCAATCACGGCAATCGTGATCACGCTGGCTTTATTTGCACTTATATGGGTATTGTATGGAATTATAAAGGAAAATAACGATCAGTACAGCAAGATCGTTTTAAGCCAGAGGCAGCAGGAATTTTCCAGCCGGATCCTTTCGTACAGACGGGGGGATATTGTAGACCGCAATGGAACGCTGCTTGCTACCAGTGAAAAGGTGTATAACCTGATCCTGGATCCCCAGCAGATCATGAAAAAGCCGGAATACTATTTAGAGCCGACCATTCAGGCTCTGGTGGACTGCTTCGGTTTTGATTCCGGGGAAATCCGCAGCCTGATCCAGGAAAAGAGCGACCGGGCATATGTTCCTTATAAAAAGGGCAAACAGTTAAGCTATGATCAGAAGGTAGCCTTTGAAACCATGCGCAAAGAGCGCAATGCCGCCTATTATGCAAGTGAGGATGAGAGCCAGTCACGCTTAAGGATCATGGGTGTGTGGTTTGAGGATCAGTACCGGAGAGTATATCCCTACGGTTCAGCCGCCTGCAGTGTGATCGGTTTTTCCAGTGCGGACGGCACGGTGGGAACGGGCGGGATCGAGCAGTTTTACAATGAAGATCTGATGGGAGTAAACGGCCGTGAATACGGCTATCTGGATGAGGAAAATAATCTGGAAGGCGTGTTAAAAGAGCCGACAAACGGAAAAACCGTTGTTTCCACCATTGATCTGAATATCCAGAACATCCTCCAGAAGTATATTGATGAATGGCAGACTACTGTGGGAAGCCATGTGACGGCTGCCATTGCCATGAATCCCAAAAACGGAGAGATCCTGGGAATGGCAACCAGCAATAAATTTGATCTGAATGACCCCAGAAAGATCGAGGGCTATAGTGATGACCAGCTTTATGAGCTTGGGAAAAAGGATGCGGTTTCTGTATACAAAAGGGAGCATCCGGATACAACCCTGACCCAGGAGCAGATGATCGCGGATACGAAACGGGAGGATGTGATCTCCTATGGACGTCAGGTGGTCTGGAACCAGATCTGGAGAAATTTCTGTGTCAGTGATACCTATGAACCCGGTTCTCCGTCCAAGATCCTTACTGTAGCGTCAGGACTGGAGGAAGGCGTTTTAAAAGGAAATGAATATTTTGACTGTGAAGGTCTTTTAAATGTGGGCGGCTGGCCCATTAAGTGTACGGCTTATGTAAAAGGCGGCCATGGCTCCTTAAGCCTTCAGGAGTCCATCATGCAGTCCTGCAATGTAGCTATGATGCGGATCGGCGCCATGATGGGAAAGGATATTTTCACAAAGTACCAGGCCATTTTTGGAATGGGGCAGAAAACAGGAGTAGATCTTCCCGGTGAGGCGGATGGCGCAGGCCTGATCTACAGCGCGGAAAATATGGGGCCGACGGAGCTTGCCACCAATGCCTTCGGACAGAATTACAACTGTACCATGATCCAGATGGCTGCCGCACTCTGTTCTGTCATCAATGGAGGCTCCTATTATGAGCCCCATGTTATGCGCCAGATCATGAATGAGCAGGGTTCCGTGGTAGAGACAAAGGATCCGGTTCTGGTTCGTGAGACCGTATCCTCTTCCACTTCGGAATTTCTGAAAGAGGCCATGTTTCAGACCGTGGAAAATGGTACGGGAGGAGCTGCAAAAGTAGCGGGTTATCACGTTGGAGGAAAGACGGGAACCGCAGAAAAGCAGCCACGTTCGGCTAAAAATTATCTGTTGTCTTTCGCAGGCTTTGCTCCTGCAGAGGATCCGCAGCTTTTTGTCTATGTTGTGGTGGATGTACCCAATTATCCTCCGGGTCCCCAGCAGGCTCACAGCTCCTTTGCCAGCGGCATTTTCGCCAAAATTATGGCAGAGGCCCTTCCATATATGAATGTATTTCCTGAAGCGGGCGCTGAGGAGGAACAGGCTGGCGATACGGCGGCGGACGAGGGTATCAATGAGCCTTCCGGATCGGAAGGCGAAGAAACAGAGCCGGAGACTGAAACACAGGAAACAGAAAAGGTATATGAAACAGACGAAACCATAGGAGACGGCTATGAAAGCGGCCTTCCCGATGGGGTACCGGCAGATCCAAACGCACCTTCCCTGTCGTTAGAGGAAACATCGGATGGATGGAAGAAAAAGAAAGAGAGCCAGTCAGAAGAGAAGGAAGACCTGGAAGGCACTGCTGGTGAAACAAAAGCTTCCTCTGAAGCCTGATGGGAATAAAATCCCCCGGGAATCCGTATATTTAATATCAATGGCGGATGGGGAAGTTATCAAATGAATCCAAATTTGACAAAGCATAGAAAAAACATAGCCGTCCTGGGCCTGCTCATTGCTGTAGCGATGACCGGACTTTTAGGGCGGCTTGGTTTTCTTATGCTGGTCCGGGCGGATCACTATGGTGAGATGGCCCGGGATCTTCATGAAAGAGAGCGTACCATCAAGGCGGCCAGAGGACGGATTCTGGATGCAGGGGGAAATGTGATCGCAGATAACAGGACGGTTTGTACTATTTCCGTGATCTATAATCAGGTCACGGATCGGGAAGAGGTGATCCGCTCCCTTTGCAGCATATTGGAGCTTTCAGAGGAGCCGGTCCGAAAAAAGGTAGAAAAACGCAGTTCCAGGGAGATCATAAAGACAAATGTGGATAAGGAAACCGGAGATAAGATACGGGCATTAAAGCTGGATGGAGTAAAAGTGGATGAGGACTATAAACGGTATTATCCCATGGGCAGTCTGGCTTCCAAGGTTTTGGGCTTTACTGGAGGAGACAATCAGGGGATTATCGGCCTGGAGGTTATGTATGAAAAGTATTTAAAGGGAAAAAACGGAGTGATTCTTACGCTGACAGATGCAAGGGGAGTGGAGCTTGACAAAGCAGCAGAAGACAGGATCGAACCGGTGGCGGGAAATGATCTTCAGATCAGCCTGGACGTAAATATCCAGCTGTACGCCCAGCAGCTTGCCTATCAGGTTATGGAACAAAAAAATGCGAAAAAAGTTTCTGTGATCGTGATGGATCCCCGGAACGGCGAGCTTCTTGCAATGGTCAATGCGCCGGAATTTGACTTAAATGATCCTTTTACGCCGGATCAGAATTTAAAAAGCCAGAGCCTTAAGGAAGAGGCGGCGGCCCGGTCGCAGACCATGGGGCTCCAGGACCGGCTGAATGCCATGTGGAGAAATACCTGCATCAATGATACATATGAGCCGGGCTCTACCTTTAAGATCATCACAGCGGCAGCCGGTCTGGAGGCGGGGACAGTAACGCTTGAGGATACCTTCAGCTGTCCGGGCTTTCGCGTAGTGGAAGACCGGAGGATCCGGTGCCATAAGGCAGGAGGCCATGGAACAGAAACTTTTCTTCAGGGAGCAATGAATTCCTGCAATCCTGTGTTTATTGATGTGGGACAGCGGCTGGGAGTGGACCGGTACTATAAGTATTTTACCCAGTTTGGTCTTAAGGGAAAAACAGGGATCGATCTTCCGGGAGAGGCAGCCACGATCATGCATAAAAAGGAGAAAATGGGTGCTGTGGAATTAGCTACCGTATCCTTCGGACAGTCCTTTCAGATCACACCCATTCAGCTTATTACGACAGCGGCTTCCATTGTAAACGGCGGACGCCGGGTTACGCCTCATTTTGGCGTAAGGGTGATCCGCTCGGATGGAGGTGCTGTAAAGGAACTTTCTTATCCTCAGGGAAAGCAGATCCTGTCTTCTGAGACCAGCGCTTCCATGCGGTATGTATTAGAACAGGTTGTGGCAGAGGGAAGCGGCAAACGGGCGGCGTTAGAGGGGTTCCGCATTGGAGGAAAGACAGCTACCTCAGAGAAACTTCCAAGAAGCCTCAAAAAATATATTTCCTCTTTTCTTGGCTTTGCCCCGGCGGACGATCCCAGGGTAATGGCCCTGATCACCATTGACGAACCCCAGGGAATCTATTACGGAGGAACCATTGCGGCTCCCGTGATCGGAGAATTATTTAAAAATATTCTTCCATATATGGGAATCCGGCCGGAGCCGAAAGCTGGTTGATTATTCTCCGAAAAAGACGTATACTATTATTGCTGTCCGGCGTTTGCCGGCAGAATACATATGAGATTGAGGTGCCCTATGATTCATGAGACGATATTAGCGATTATTATTGCATTTGCCATCAGCGCCCTGCTGTGTCCGATTATCATTCCCTTTCTTCACAAGCTGAAATTCGGCCAGCAGGTCCGGGATGACGGGCCTCAGAGCCATTTAAAAAAGCAGGGAACTCCTACCATGGGAGGACTGATCATTTTATCCAGCATTATTATCACATCCCTGTTTTATATTCCTTCTTATCCGAAGATCATTCCGGTGCTTTTTATGACGGCCGGTTTTGGGATCATCGGCTTTCTGGACGATTATATCAAGATCATCCTGAAGCGTTCGGAAGGATTGACTCCGCTCCAGAAGCTGGCAGGACAGATCGTGATCACAGGCATTTTTGCCTGGTATGTGCTTAACAGCGGCGAGGTGGGAACCGATATGCTCATTCCCTTTACAGGCGGGTTTGAGGATGGAAAATTCCTTTCTCTGGGTATCCTGTTTGTTCCGGCTCTGTTTTTTGTAACGCTGGGAACGGATAACGGTGTGAATTTTACCGATGGACTGGACGGTCTGTGCACCAGCGTAACCATACTTGTAGCGACTTTTTTAACCATTGTGGCCATTGGGGAGGATATGGGGATCAGCCCCATTACAGGAGCTGTGGTGGGAAGCCTTCTGGGTTTTCTGCTTTTTAATGTATATCCGGCAAAGGTGTTCATGGGAGACACTGGGTCTCTGGCGCTGGGGGGCTTTGTGGCTTCTGCAGCATATATGATGCGTCTGCCTCTGTTTATTCCCATAATCGGTCTGATCTATCTGGTAGAGGTTCTGTCTGTTATTATTCAGGTAACGTATTTTAAAAAGACAGGGGGAAAGAGAATCTTTAAAATGGCACCCATCCATCATCACTTTGAACTGTGCGGATGGTCTGAAACAAGGGTTGTAGCCGTATTTTCCATTGTTACGGCCATTTTATGCATGGTCGCTTATCTGGGACTGTAAGAGCGCCGGCAGCTTAGGCAAAGAAGGAGGTTTAACCACGAATGGATCAAAGTCAGAGAGTATTAGTTGCGGGAACCGGCAAAAGCGGCATTGCTGCGGCAAAGCTGATTCTTAACCGGGGAGGAGAGGTAGTTCTCTATGATGGGAATACAGCTCTGGATGAAAAAGAGATCAAGGCCCGGTTTGAAGAGGGCGCTAAGGTAAACGTTGTTTTAGGGGAGATCAAGCGCTCCGACCTTCTTGGGGTGGAGCTGTGCATTATCAGTCCGGGAATTCCTCTTACAAGTCCTTTTGTGGCAGTAGTAGATGAGGCCAGGATCCCAATCCTTGGAGAAGTCGAACTAGCCTATCAGTGCAGCGCAGGAAAGCTGGCTGCCATTACGGGAACAAACGGAAAGACGACCACCACAGCTTTGACGGGAGCGATGGTAAGGAAAAAATATGAGGAAACTTTTGTAGTGGGAAATATCGGCGAACCTTTTACTGCAAAAGCAGCAGAAATGACAGAGGATTCGGTTGCCGTAGCTGAGATCAGCAGCTTTCAGCTGGAAACCATTATGGATTTTAAGCCCAATGTAAGCGTTATTTTAAATATTACGCCTGATCATCTGGATCGTCACGGAACCATGGAAACGTATACTCAGATCAAAGAGTGCATCACCATGAACCAGACGGAGGAGGATACGGTTGTCCTGAATTTTGACGATCCCATTTTAAAGGAATTTGGTAAAAAAGAGGGGCTGAAGCCAAAGGTAATCTGGTTTTCGTCAAAAGAGAGCTTAAAGGACGGATTTTTCCTGAAAGGAGAAGAAATCATATATGCAAAGGCCGGAAAAGAAACGGTTCTTTTAAATGTGAAGGAGCTTCAGCTTTTAGGCCAGCATAACTATGAAAATGTGATGGCTGCCGCTGCTGCTGCCATGACCCTTGGCATATCCCTTGAGGCGATTGGAGAAGCGGCCAGGGAGTTTAAGCCGGTCGAGCATCGGATCGAGTTTGTGCGGGAACGCACCGGGGTCCGCTATTATAATGATTCCAAGGGAACGAATCCGGAGGCTGCCATCCGGGCTCTTAAGGCTATGCCGGGGCCGGTGCTCCTGATCGCAGGAGGGTATGACAAACACAGTGATTACAGTGACTGGGCCAAGGAATTTTCCGGCAGGGTAAAGTATCTGGTGCTGATCGGACAGACCAGGGATCGGATTGCGGCCTGTGCCAGGGAGCACGGCTTTACAGATGTTATGTATGCGGAGGATCTTCAGGAGGCAGTGCAGGTCTGCGCTGTTTATGCTGATTCCGGAGACTGTGTGCTTTTAAGCCCGGCCTGTGCCAGCTGGGGGATGTTTAAGGATTTTGAGGAACGGGGGCGCGTCTTTAAGGAATGCGTGATGGCTCTGTAGGAGGTAGAAAGGAATGGCTGGAAATAAGCGCCGGGCAGCGAGGCCGGAAGGAATGACGGGAGCAGCGGCGGCCAGAGTGCCGGCGCGGTATGATGCAGCCCCGGTGAGAGACGTCCGGTCTGCGCAAAGACCCGGAGGCAGTAAAAAGAGAAAGACAGGGACCGGCAGTCGTACGGTGCAGAGGACTTCCCGGAACAGCCGGTATGAGCAGGATGAAAGAAGGCGTCAGAGCGGACGTTCCCCTCAGGCCCAGAGGGTGCAGAGAGAGCCCCGCCAGGGACAGGGTCAGAGAATGCAGCAGGGCAGCAGGACGCAGGCGGCCCGTGCAGCGTATGAGTATGGGAATCAGAAGCAGGCTTATGAGGCAGGAACGGTTCCAAAAAAGAAAAGGGAACGCAGCTTTTACGATCTGAGCCTGGTGGTGATCATTATTGTCCTCACCGTTTTCGGACTGGTAATGATCTACAGCGCCAGTTCCTATACGGCCCAGCTGAATGATGACCTGAATAATAACAGCGCCTATTTTATGCAGCGCCAGGGTGGAATCGCCCTGGGAGGCTTTATCTTTATGCTGATCATTTCCAAGATGGACTATCACTGGCTCTACCGGCTGGCCGTGCCGTCCTATATATTGTCTCATATTCTTATGGTTATTGTAACCTTGGTGGGACGGGAGGTAAACGGAAAAAAAAGATGGCTGGATATAGGCCCCATCGGATTTCAGCCTTCTGAGTTTGCAAAAATTGCGTTGATCATCATGCTGGCAGCAGTGATTACGAAGCTGGGAGGAAAAATTAACCAGTGGGCCGTTATGGGAAAGGTATTTTTGCTGGCGGTTGCCATTGGCGCGATCGTAGCGGCAAATAACCTGAGTACAGGTATTATCCTGGTGGGAATCGGCTTTGTTATGCTGTTTGTAGCCTGTAAGGTGAAGTGGCCCTTTTTCATGGCCGGAGGAGGGGCGCTGGGTATCCTTATGACCGCCGGGCCTCTGGGTAAATTCCTTTTAAATATCCATGTTCTTAAGCCGTATCAGTATAACCGGATCGAGGCATGGCTGAATCCGGAGCTGGATCCGGAGGGAAAGAGCTTCCAGATCCTTCAGGGACTTTATGCTATTGGCTCCGGAGGCCTGATGGGGCAGGGACTGGGCGAAAGTATCCAGAAGCTGGGATTCCTTCCTGAATCACAGAATGATATGATTTTTGCCATCATCTGTGAGGAACTGGGACTTTTTGGAGCCATTGCGGTTATCATGCTGTTCCTTCTGATGATTTACCGGTTCGTGATGATCGCCAATGATGCGCCGGATCTGTTTGGCGCTCTTTTGGTTGTGGGAGTGATGGCCCATATTGCCATTCAGGTTATTTTAAATATTGCCGTAGTAACCAATACGATCCCCAATACGGGAATTACCCTTCCCTTTATCAGCTATGGAGGGACGTCTGTGCTGTTTCTTATGGTAGAAATGGGGATCGTGCTCAGTGTATCCAATCAGATACGGGCAGCCGTATAGGTGCGGCAGCGAACAAAACATAAATGCACAAACAGCGGATGAAGGGCATATACTTTCGTATAGTATAATTGCTGCGGAGGTGGTCTTTTGTCCGCAATCCGTGTCAGTGGATGCATACCCTTAAAGGGGGAAATTTCCATACAGGGATCAAAAAATGCGGCCCTTCCCATGATGGCGGCCGCTCTCCTGCATAAAGGCCTTACGGTTCTTACCAATGTGCCGAAGATCCAGGATACTGCCTGCATGATGAGGATCCTGGAGGCTCTGGGCTGCAGCTGTATCCGCCGCGGAGGAAGTATAGTGATTGACGCCGGTGAGATAAAAAGCACACAGGTGCCCCAGGAATATGTCCGGTCCATGCGTTCTTCCATTATTTTACTGGGAGCTCTTCTGGGCCGTATGGGCCAGGGAAGCTGCTGTTATCCCGGCGGCTGCCTGATCGGAGCAAGACCCATAGATCTTCATCTTATGGCATTAAAAAAACTGGGAGCTGTGATCAGTGAAGAAGATGGGATCATAGAGGCCTGCGTAGGAGCAGGCGGGCGTCTTAAGGGGACGGAGATCATTTTTTCCTATCCCAGCGTGGGAGCCACCGAGCAGGCGGTTTTGGCCGCTGTGCTCGCAGAGGGAGTGACGGTAATCCGTGGAGCTGCCATGGAGCCGGAGATCTGCCAGCTGTGCGGCTTCCTTAATAATATGGGAGCCGTGATCTGCGGCGCAGGTACAAAAACCCTGATGATTCAGGGGGTACGGTCTTTAAAAGACAGCGCCTTTCGGGTAGAAGGGGATCGGATCGTGGCAGGAACCTATGGGGCGGCGGTGATGGCAGCCGGAGGCGATGTGACCTTAAAAGGTGTTCGTCCGTCGGCTTTGAAGCTTCCTCTGGCTCTGATAGCCCGGTCCGGAGGAACTGTTACGGTTTCGGAAAGCAGCGGTCGGCTTCAGGCGACAGGGATCGGCTCTGAGGAAGAGGGACGGATTCGGATCAGAAACGAAGGTCCTGCCGGGCCTCTCACTCTTAAAACCGGGCCTTATCCGGAATTCCCTACGGATCTGCAGTCTCCGTTCATGGCCTTTCTGGCTGCGGGACGGGGCGTGAGCCGGATAGAAGAGCGTGTGTTTGAAGGACGGTTTGGTACGGCCGGAGAACTTGAAAAAATGGGGGCCTTAATTCGGCTGGAGGGGAAAACGGCCGTTATTTACGGAGCCGGTTCCCTAAAGGGCTCTGCCGTAAAGGCAGCAGATCTTCGGGGCGGGGCGGCGCTTGCGGTAGCGGCGCTGACTGCAAAGGGAGAAACGGTCATCGGGGACTGCCGGCATATTGAACGGGGGTATGAGGACATCTGTCGGGATTTATCGGCTCTCGGAGCCAGGATCCAATGGATAGGAGAGTGATATACCGCATGAGAAAAACAAACGAAAAACAGCATATGATCCTGGGGATTGCCGTGGCGGTTTTTCTGCTCACGGCGATCCTTGTGCTGTCTGTCCGCATCCAGACGATTACGGTATCAGGAAGCAGCCGTTACAGTGCACAGCAGGCGGAGGAGCTGCTCTTTTCCGGCCGGATGGGAAAAAATTCGGTCATTGCCTATATAAGGGACAGGCTCAATCCCCATAAACAGATTCCCTTTGTGGAAGACTATAAAATCGTGTTTCACGGCCCGTTTCATGCGGAGGTCATTATTTATGATAAAAGCATTGTAGGCTACGTTTCCTATATGAGCAGCTATATGTACTTTGACCGCGAAGGCATTGTAGTAGAAAGCTCAGGCAGAAAGCTGGAGGGAATCCCATGGATCACGGGAATGGATCTGGGAAGGGTGGTGCTCTATCAGCCGCTTCCGGTTGCAGACCGCCGCATCTTTGAGGAAATTTTAAACCTGACCCAGCAGCTTTCCCTTTATGAGATCCAGGCGGATCAGATCCGCTTTGACGCCTATAATCAGCCGGTTTTAACCATCGGACAGATGGAAGTGATCCTGGAAAGTATGGGAAATATTGACAGTAAGCTTTCTGTTTTAAATGATATCCTCACAGATCAGCCCCAGCTGAGGGGGATCCGCGGAACGCTGGAACTGGGGGATTACAGCGAGACAAATGACCGGGCGGGAATCACATTTAAAAAGAAATAAAATACAAAATTCAGGGTTGATTTTTTTAATAAAATCAAATATAGTATTAGTTAGGCTAAAAGCATGACATATGAAAGAATATCTGAAGAAAAGAGAACAGAGATGCATTCTCAAAACAGACTCTGAGAGCCGGGATGCATGAAAGGGATAAGGAGGATAAGTATCTTGTTAGAGATTAAGATAAATGAGTCAGAAAATGCCGCAAGGATCATTGTAGTAGGTGTAGGCGGCGCAGGCAACAACGCAGTAAATCGCATGATCGACGAGAACATCGCAGGCGTGGAGTTCATCGGCATCAATACGGATAAGCAGGCCCTTCAGTTCTGCAAGGCTCCCACAGCCATGCAGATCGGTGAGAAGCTGACAAAGGGACTGGGTGCAGGCGCCAGACCGGACGTAGGCGAAAAGGCCGCAGAGGAAAGCTCTGAGGAGATCTCACAGGCATTAAAGGGTGCGGATATGGTATTCGTTACCTGTGGTATGGGCGGCGGAACCGGAACCGGAGCTGCTCCTGTTGTTGCGAAGATTGCCAAGGATATGGGAATCCTGACAGTAGGCGTAGTGACAAAGCCCTTCCGTTTTGAGGCAAAGGCCCGTATGACAAATGCTTTAAACGGAATCGAATGTTTAAAACAGGCAGTGGATACTCTGATCGTTATCCCCAATGACCGCCTTTTGGAGATCGTTGACCGCCGGACCACCATGCCGGATGCCCTTAAAAAGGCAGATGAGGTGCTTCAGCAGGCAGTTCAGGGAATTACGGACCTGATCAACGTTCCAGGCCTTATCAATCTGGACTTTGCAGATATTCAGACCGTTATGATCGACAAGGGCATCGCACACATCGGTATCGGAAAGGCAAAGGGCGACGACAAGGCCATCGAGGCTGTAAAGCAGGCCGTTTCCAGCCCGCTGCTTGAGACAACTATTGAGGGTGCAAGCCATGTGATCATCAATATCTCCGGTGATATCAGCCTGATCGAGGCAAATGATGCCGCAAGCTATGTACAGGAGCTGGCAGGAGATGATGCAAATATCATCTTTGGTGCGATGTATGATGAAAATGCTCAGGATGAGGCAAGCATTACCGTAATCGCTACTGGCCTGGATGAGCACAATTCTACCTCTTCTGTGACAAAGGCAATGGCAGGCTTTACAAACTTTAAGCCCAAGGCACCTGCTGCAGCTTCCGCAGCCCAGACAGAACGTGCCGCAGCTCCGGAAGCCGCAGCTACTGCTTCCACAGGCTTTACAAGACCGGCTCAGCCTTCCTTTAGCCACAGCTTTGGACAGCAGAGCACAGGAAACAGCACGCCATCCTTTACAGCGCCAAGATTTGGACAGAATACGGGAAGCTTTAGTTCTTCCGGTACAGCTTCCGCTCCGGCAGCAACTGCAGCCGGCAGCAATGCAGGCAGTACAGCTGCTCCGACTCAGAATCAGACACCTTCCTTCCGTCCGACTGCCAATAAGGAAATGCAGATCAACATTCCGGATTTTCTGAAAAATAAGAGATAATCAATTTTAATGAACTGATTTGACCGTTGAAATGGATCAATGTATATCATGATCCGTTTCAACGGTCTTTTTTTGTCGAAAAATTCTTTCTGTTTTCCCCCTCCCTTCGACAGCATTTGCATAGGAGAAACGTTATAATATCCATAGGACAGCCTGATAGGGGAGGTGAGGCCAAAACGAGGTGGTTTATACAGTCTACATAGATGAAGTATTTGCTGTAAATATGGCTATGGATTTGATGGTGCTGATGGCAGTGAATCAAGTGCTTTGTTACCGGGCAGGGGCCGCGCAGATCGTGAGGGGTGCAGCATTGGGGGCGGCCTGGGCCTGTGTAACAGCCATATTTCCGCAGATGCCGCTGACCTTTAAAGCGGCAGGAACCTATGGAGCAGCAGGTGCTGTCATGGCAGTAACCGCATTTGGGGTAAAGGGCATAAAAGAGATCGGCCGGGCGGCGGCGGGAATCTATCTGGCCGCTGTCATTCTCGGGGGAGCCATGATGGTTTTTGAGGAGCAGCTAAGGCCCGGAGGGATCTTTTTTCCACTGGCCTGTGGTCTTAAGGTACTGGGGATACCGGATCTGTCCGGAGCGCTTATGCTCCTTGGAGGCGCAGCATCCGTTTTTGGGGCAGTCTGCTGGCTCAGAGGGCTTACAGCGTCGCTTTTGCAAAAAAAGGTCCTGTGCAGGGTAACCCTGCGTCAGGGCAGCCGGATGTATGTGGCATCAGGGCTGATCGACACAGGAAACCGGCTGAAGGAGCCGGTAAGCGGAAGGCCGGTTCACGTAGCCGTTCGGGAAGTGATAGAAGCCATATCGCCCAGAATACAGGGAGTGACCTATATCCCCTACCGCAGTGTAGGAGGAGAAGGGCTTCTCCCGGCAGTAACATTAGATGAAATAAAGGTGGAGCAGCAGGGGAACTGCTATACACTTGCGAGACCTCTGGTGGCTGTGGTAAAACAGCCTCTTTCTCCGACCGGAGAATATGAGGTCCTGATACAGGAGTTTGACGGCGGCGCCGGAAGATAGGGGAATCGCGGCGCCATAAAAACAGGAGGAAGTAAAATGATCGTTAAAGTATCCATACCCAACCGTTTTCAGTTTAAAACGGCTCCGGGTTTTCGTACGATGCTGATGCAGAAGCAGGGGGAGGTTCATTATATCGGGGGCGCTGATATCCTTCCGCCGCCTCTTGAGACAGAGGAAGAGGGGCGCATGATCGATCTTTTGGGAAGCCCGGAAGATCGCCAGGCCCGTTCCTGCCTGATCGAACACAATCTGCGTCTGGTAGTATATATTGCAAAGAAATTCGATAATACCAGTGTGGGAGTAGAGGATCTGATCTCCATCGGAACAATCGGCCTTATAAAGGCCATCAATACCTTTAAGCCGGATAAAAACATAAAGCTGGCCACCTATGCTTCCAGGTGTATTGAAAATGAGATCCTGATGTATTTAAGGCGCAACAGCAAGACGCGTCTGGAGGTTTCCATCGACGAGCCGTTAAATGTGGACTGGGATGGAAATGAGCTTCTGCTCTCAGATATCCTTGGAACGGATGAAGATGTGATCTGCCAGGGGATCGAAGATGAGGTGGAAAAGGATCTTTTAAATACAGCCATCAGCCATTTAGAGCCCAGAGAACGTAAAATTGTAGAACTGCGTTATGGCCTGGCAGATGAGGACGGCGAAGAAATGACTCAGAAAGAAGTGGCCGATCTTCTCGGCATCTCTCAGTCCTACATATCCAGACTGGAGAAAAAAATCATGAAGAGACTGAAAAAGGAGATTGTCCGTTTCGAGTAGATGACTGGAGAACTGAATGAAATATGCTCTGGAACCATGAAAAAATGAATGGTAAGCCAGAGCATATTTTTTTGTGCATATTTTATAATAATATAAAAAATAAATAGGCATTATATCACAAACACACAAAATACTATTGACAAAGTAGAAAAAACGTACTATTGTATAATCATAGTTAGCGAACAAGTGAATAGATGAGTAATATAATAGCAATCAAATGATATATATGAGGAGGTAAAAATTGAAGATAACAAAAGTGGAAGTTTTTCGTTTACCAACTGCTAATAGTAAGCAAAACAGCCCGATAGGCTGCCGGATTCACACAGATCAGGGAATTTATGGAGATGGAGAGGCTGGAATGGCTTATGGAATTGGAGGAACTGCAGCATATGGAATGATTTGTGATCTGGCAGAATTAATCGTGGGAATGGATCCCCTGCAGACCGAGTTGATTTGGGAAACCATGTACAAACGTACTTTTTGGGGACAGAATGGCGGACCAGTAGTATTTTCTGGAATTGCAGCTATTGATGTAGCTTTGTGGGATATCAAAGGAAAATATTTTAATGTGCCAGTATATCAATTGTTGGGGGGCAAGGTTCGTGATAAGCTACGCACATATGCAAGTCAGCTTCAGTTTGGATGGGGTCAGACGGGAATTTCAGAACATCTTTGGGCTGTAACCCCAGATGATTATGCGTATAATGTGAAACTTGCTATTGAAGAGGGGTATGATGCCGTTAAGATTGACTTTTTTGATCGGGATGAAGATGGGAAACCGCTTACATTTCTCGATACAACCGGATTTTTAACACCTAGTCAGTTAAAAATGGTGGAAGATAGAATGAAGGCTGCAAGAGAGGTTGCTGGTGATAAAGTGGATATTATAATGGAGAATCATTCTTATCCAGATGCTTTAGGCGCCCTGCAGTTGGCAAAATTGGCTGAAAAATATAATATATTGGCATTTGAAGAACCAAATACGCCAACGGTTCATACGGTCGAGTATATTACTAAATATACATCTGTTCCTATTGCAAATGGAGAGCGTCTTTTCTCAAGATGGCAGTATGCAGAGTATTTTAAAAAAAATTTACTTCAGCTGGCTCAACCAGACATCGGAAACTGTGGAGGTATTTCTGAAGTAAAAAAAATATGTGATATGGCCCATGCATTTGATGTAGGAGTACAGGTACATGTGGCGGGGAGTCCACTTGCTACTAATGCAGCTCTTCATGTAGAATGTACGATTCCTAATTTTATTATTCATGAACATCATACATGCAATCGTATGGATACATGTCTGGGATTAACAAAATATAATTTACAGCCAGAAAATGGATATTTTAAAATACCAGATTTGCCAGGAATTGGAAATGAATTTTTACAGGAGGCTATTGGCAGGGCAACATTATACAAAGTCATAAAGTAGAAAGATGAAGGAGAAGGGATTATGGCAATTAAAGTTGTAAAAGAACCGGCTCCAAAGCCGGGAACATTGGGAAGGGTTGAGTTGTATGCACTGGCAATTGGACAGGTAATTGGAGCAGGGGTAATTACACTGATTGTACCAGCAATTAAAATGACAGGATATTCAGCGTGGCTTGCCTATTTTGTAGCTATTATAATGGGCTTTATAATGGTTTTGCCATTTGTTTTTATTTCTTCTACCCTTCGTTTAGGCGGCGGAAATTATTCTATGTTATGTGATTTGGCAGGCCCGTCTACAGCAGGTATTTTTGCGTTTATGTATTTGACACAGTGTTTGTCTTTATCCTTATTTGGAACTTCTGCTGCTGCCTATTTAGGTGATATTATTCCGGCTTTAAGCGGACATCTTCCAAGAATTTTAGTAGGTGGAGGTTTGTTGACATTTTTCTTTGTTGTGAATCTTATGGGAGTAGATATTATGGCAGCAGCTCAGAAGATGATGACATGGCTTCTTATTGCTGCATTGGTTATGTTTGCGATTGCAGGATTTACTAAAATGGAACTCCCGGTGTTCGATTTTACAGATCCCCAGTTTATGATAAATGGACCTGGAATTACATTTGAAAATGGGCAGATCAGTGGTGGTTTTATCGGGGCAGTATTGTTGTTTGTATATTCGACACAAGGATATTATATGACAACAGCCTATGGACGTGATTCTAAAAATGCCCGCAGAGATATTCCTGTGGTTCTTTGTATGTGCGTTCCTACGCTGATTGTCCTTTATGTGGGTGTTGCTATTGCAGGTGTAGGGTGTATGTCTGTGGCAGAATATGGTGAATCTACTACATTAGTATTTGCAGCCCGAAAGATTCTTCCTACCGCTTTATTTTACTTCTTTATTATTGGTGGACCGATTATGGCGCTGCTGTCTACGTTAAATTCAAGTTTTGCTTATAATGCAATTACAATTGGACAGTCTTGTGATGATGGATGGTTGCCGGCTGCTTTTGGAAAAAAGAATAGGGCAGGAGCAAGGGTATATATTCTTGTTTTTATGTACATACTGGGTCTCATTCCAATTATTTTTGGTCTTTCTATTACAACTATCACCAATATGGTGCAATTAATTACATCTGCGTATGCATTGTTAAATTTTTATGCTATGATACAGCTTCCTAAAAGATATCCGGAGGCTTGGAAGAAAGCAAGATTCCATGTTCCAAACAGCATTTATTATACGATTTGTTTGGTATCCCTGTTAGGATTTTTAATAGTACTTTGGAAATCTGTATTGTCTATGAGCCGTGGTTTGGCAGCTGCGAATGTTGGAATTATTATAATTGCTGCAATTATTGGATTTTGGCGTGCTAAAACAGGAAACATTGAGATCCATACTTCCGTATGGGCGGAAGATTAACAAATAATTATTAATAATGGAGGTTTTTTTATGAAGATTACGAGTGTTGAATGTTATCTGGGTAATTTTATTACGGTAAAGGTTAACACGGATGAAGGAATTAGTGGATGGGGTGAAGCAGGCCTAGCATATGGAAACTGTTGGGAAGCAGCTTTTGGCCAGTGCCAGGATTTTGCAAAGCTGGTTATTGGTATGGATCCATTTGACACAGAAAAGATATGGGAGCATCTGCATCGCCATACGTTCTGGGGAATGGGAGGAGGCGTAGTAATTACATCTGCTATGGCTGCTATTGATACGGCATGCTGGGATATCAAGGGTAAAGCCTTTGGGGTACCCGTTTATAAGCTTTTAGGCGGGAAGACAAATGATAAGCTGAGAGCATATGCGAGTCAGTTGCAGTTTGGCTGGAGAACGCAGATTGAAAAGAATGACAGCCTTACATTGCTTTATGATCCACAGGACTATTATGATGTTGTAAAGGACGCAGTAGCTGAAGGGTATGATTCTGTGAAGATTGATCCTGTATTCGCGCCTTATGAAAAAGGAGATATTGGAGCTATTTTTTCGACTCAGGGAACGCATCACAGAGGATGTTATCGTCAGCATGACCTTGCACGATCTGTAGAACGAATTGCAGCTGCAAGGGAAGCTGGTGGACCAGATATGGATATTATTGTAGAGATTCATTCCCTTCTTGATGCAAATACAGCAGCTGATTTAGGAAAAGCATTGGAGCCATATCGTATTATGTATTATGAAGAGCCTACAATGCCATGTAATCCATCTGTATTTAAACATATTAAAGAGCGTTGCGGGCTTCCTTTGGCAACAGGTGAACGCAGTTACACACGTTGGGGATTCCGTCAATTCTTTGAAGATCGTACGTTGGATGTTATCCAGCCGGATTTGTGTAATACAGGAGGAATTACAGAAACAAAGAAGATTTGTGATATGGCACAAGTTTATGACATTGGTGTTCAAATCCATGTTTGTGGAGGGCCAATTGCTACAGCTGCAGCTTTGCAGGTAGAAGCAGCAATTCCTAATTTTGTAATTCATGAAGAGCACAATGCTAATCTGTTGACCAAGTTTAAGAATGGTGGAACAAATTATTACTGTCCAAAGGATGGGTATTACGATATACCAGAGCTTCCTGGCATTGGGCAGGAAATGAGTGAGGAAGAATTATCACACTGCAGAAAAGTTGTAATTGATGCCTCCACTCCCGCCGCTAATTTTGTAAAGAAGTAATGTAATGATATATTGTTGATAAAGTATGAGAGGCAGAGCCGTTACCCCAAAATGGCTCTGCCTCTTTCGGTTAAATTGTTTTGAAGCGGAAAGTATGCGAATTTATTGACATTTTATCTAAATTTCGATACGATACAAGCAAGGTGAGAAAGATGAAAAGAAAGGTGACTTTATATATGGGTGATATAAAAAGAGTAAAAAAGGCAAAGGCTATCCATCGGATTTCAGTGGTAGATCAGGTGAGCGAAGCTATTAAACAGAATATTTTAGATCATGTATGGAATGTGGGAGATAAGATTCCATCAGAGAGTGAGCTTGCAGATGAATTTGAGGTTAATCGTCTTAGTGTGCGTATGGCATTGCAAAAACTCAGTACCTTGGGATTGATCGAAACGAGGGTAGGAGAGGGGTCATTTGTCACTAAATTTTCACCAAAACCATTCTTCAGTGAACTTGCAGCTGTTTATCATGACAAAGATCGATATCAGGATGTAGTACAGCTTCGCAATCTGCTGGAAGGGGAAAGTATGCGTTTGGCGCATTTGAATGCCAACGACGAGGATTTGAAAAAATTAAAGGAATGTCTGGACTCCTATTATAATGCAACAGACATATATAATAAAGACATTGACAATAGGGAATATTTGGAAAATCTTGTAGATGCAGATTTAGCTTTTCACTATGAAATAATTAAAATCAGCCATAACCATCTCTATGTGGCCGTTTATCAGGTGGTGCAGGAACTGGTAAGAGATCATATTAAACAGTTATTGTATAAACGTACTCATGATCGTAAAAGAGCAGGATATCCTGCAAAATTAGAAGATGATACTCATATAAAGATGTATCAGAGCATATTAAATGGAGATCAGGAAGAAGCAAGAAGATCAAGAGAAGAAACATTGGGTATTGTGCAGGTGCATGGTCTTGATTATTTTGAGAGCGGGAATGATTCAATATAATAAGGCAGAAGAAAACACCCAAGATTTAGACGTACAATCTAAGTCGGGGTGTTTTTATAATCTGATGAAATGCTATACAGATACCTCTACCGCAGCTGAACCATATTATCCTTGATCTTAAAGGTTCCAAAGCTTCGGATAAAGCTGGAAATCCGGCTGAAGCCGTACTGCTTTACATCAAAATCCGGGAATTTCTTTTTCAGCTCTTCGTGGATGATGCTCAAATTATCCACATGCCCCCTGTTGTTCTGGATCAGGCGGATGATCTCTTTTTCGATATCAGCCTTGGAGGTGGAGGCGGATTTTTCCTGAACAAAGTAGCCTCCGTGGAGCTTTACCACCTGAAAATCACTGTTATTTAAGCTTTCTAAGAAGGTGGAAAGCTTGGAGTAGCCGTAATTGCGCACATCAAAATCAGAGAAGCGTTTGGTGAGGAAATTTCCTACCCGTGCCAGGATGATAGGCTGATTCTGGCTGTTGTTTTCGATCAGAAGCTTTGTAATGGCTTTCTGGATCTCGTCAATACCGGTGATGGTTTTCTGGATTTCGTCAATCGAGGGTACCTCGGTTTTGGAAGCTGTAAGGGCATTTGCCCGTCCTTTGTTTATCGGAGCGGTCTCTGCCGCATCTTCCGAAGAAATGATTTCCAGAAGCTTAAACGTATCGCAGGCTGCCCGGAACGGCTTTGGGGTTTTCTGCTCCCCGATGCCCATGACAAACATACCGGCTTCTCTGAGTCTCTGGGCCAGTTTGGTAAAGTCCGAATCGCTGGACACCAGGCAGAAGCCGTCTACATTTCCCGAATACAGGATATCCATGGCATCGATGATCATGGCGGAATCGGTGGCATTTTTGCCGGTGGTGTAGCTGTACTGCTGGATGGGGTTTACGGACCAGTCCAGGAGCACATTTTTCCATGCCCGCTTTTCATTGTCCGTCCAGTCGCCGTAAATGCGTTTATAGGTGGCGATCCCGATATCGGATACCTCATCCAGAATATATTTGATATATTTGGGAGATACGTTGTCTGCGTCGATCAATACTGCAAATCTGCGTTCATTCTGTTCCATATGCTGTGTGTTCTGTCGCTTTCCTAGAATTATCCCATGTGGGACTGTTAAACGTATAATCAGTGTATCATATTCGGGCGGCAGGCACAAGAGGTCACAGGTTTTGACTTGCTGGATCTGGAGAGATATCAGCTGGTCAGATAGCTGCGCATGGATTTTAAGGCGCTTTTTTCAAGCCGCGATACCTGAGCCTGGCTGATATGGATTTCCTTTGCAACTTCGGTCTGGGTTTTTCCTTCAAAAAAGCGCATATCGATGATGCGGCGTTCCCGGTCCGGCAGACGTTTCATGGCTTCTACAAGGGAAAGGTCCTCTACCCAGTTTTCTTCCAGATTTTTCTTATCGCTGATCTGATCCATGACATAAAGCGGATCCCCGCCGTCGGTATATACCGGCTCGTAAAGACTGACCGGAGTCTGGATGGCATCCAGGGCATAGGTGATATCCTCTCCGGAAATACCGATCTCCTGAGAAATTTCCATCAGAGAAGGTTCTTTGGAGTGACGGCGGGTGAGCTGTTCTCTGGCATAGAGGGCTTTATATGCGGTGTCCCTGAGGGAGCGGCTGACGCGGATGGAGTTGTTGTCACGCAGATAGCGGCGTACCTCGCCAAGGATCATGGGTACCGCATAGGTGGAAAATTTTACATTCTGGGTAATATCGAAATTGTCAATGGCTTTGATAAGGCCGATGCAGCCGATCTGAAAGAGATCATCGATATTTTCCTGGCTTCCGGCAAAACGCTGGATTACACTTAAGACCAGACGCAGATTTCCTTTGATATATTCTTCTCTTGCATCCATATCCCCTTTCAGGATCCGGGAGAATAAGTGCTCTTTTTCTTCATTGCTCAGAAGCGGCAGTTTGGCAGTGTTGACGCCGCAGATTTCAACCTTATAGCATGACATGGTCCGTACCTCCGTTTGGTTGTGTTATGCACGGAAAGCTTTTCGTATTTCCATTCCGGCTATAAGAGAATGATGGACGGATACGGACGGTTTTATACTTTTTTTTCTATCCAGAAAATGGGAATCGCAGCAAAGAAGAGGCAGATACAAATAAAAACAGCCGCAGCTTTTGCTGATTTGCAAAAAACTGCGGCCCGGTTTCTACTGTGTATTTTTTCGGTAGAGGATTAAAAGTCCCTTTAATAAAAGGGCGTCATCGTAAATGATCGTATGTCTGCACAGAGGCGTGATAAAACGGGCCAGACCGCCGGTAGCGATGACGGTGGGAGCTTCGCCAAGCTCTTTTTCCATCCGGTCTAAGAGGCCGTCGATCATATCTACATTGCTGAAGATAATGCCTGCTCTCATGCAGTCAATGGTATTCTTTCCGATGACTTTATCCGGAACTTCAAGACTGATGTAGGGAAGCTGGGCGGTTTTTCCGCTTAAGGAGTTTAAGGATACACGCAGACCCGGAAGGATCACGCCTCCGATGTAATTTCCATGTTTATCCGCCACGCTCATGGTAGTAGCGGTACCCATGTCGATCACTACCAGGGGAAGGGGGTGCTCGTGGATGGCAGCAGCTACATCTACGATCAGATCGCTGCCCAGCGTTTTGGGATTATCCATGAGAATATTGATGCCTGTTTTGATGCCGGGGCCGACTAAAAGCGGACGGATCCCCACAACCTTTTCTACCGCCCTCAGGATCGTGGAATTTAAGGGAGGGACCACAGAGGAGAGGATCGCACCCTCAATGGCAGAGGGATGGATTTCATGCATTTCCAGAACATTTTTAATTGTAACTGCATATTCTGTATCCGTGCGGTTCTGGTCCGTGGTG
This sequence comes from Clostridium sp. AT4, assembly GCF_001517625.2. GTDB lineage: Bacteria > Bacillota > Clostridia > Lachnospirales > Lachnospiraceae > Enterocloster. The sequence continues at coordinate 773,651 of NZ_LN999828.1, forward strand.
ACCCGCTCGATAAAATATGTCTTTGTCTCATCAATTCCGCCGATCACGGTATTTGTATTTCCCATATCAATGGCTAAAATCATATAGAAGACTCCTTTCTGCGGATGGTATTTCCATCAAAGAAAAATTGTGCTATGATTGTAACATAGAAAAAACGGAAAGACAACCGGAGGAAGCGTATGTTAAAAGGAAAAACCATACTCCTTGGAGTTACGGGCAGCATTGCTGCCTATAAGATCGCAAACCTGGCCAGCGCCCTGGTAAAGCAGGGAGCAAGCGTCCATGTGCTTATGACGAAAAATGCTGTGAATTTTATCAATCCCATTACCTTTGAGACACTGACCGGCCATAAATGTCTGGTAGACACCTTTGACCGGAATTTTGAATTCAGCGTAGAGCATGTATCACTGGCAAAGACGGCAGACGTCTTTTTGGTGGCCCCGGCCTCTGCCAATGTAATCGGAAAGCTGGCCCACGGGATCGCAGACGATATGCTGACCACTACCTTTATGGCCTGCACCTGTCCGAAGATCGTCTCGCCTGCCATGAACACGCGGATGTATGAAAATGAAATCCTTCAGGATAACTTAAAGGTTCTGGAGCATTATCACATCCAGGTCATCCGTCCGGCGACGGGGTATCTGGCCTGCGGCGATACAGGGGCGGGAAAGATGCCGGAGCCGGAGCTCCTTCTGGAATACATCCGATGCGCCCTTGCTCCCAAAGACTTAAAGGGAAAGAAAATTCTTGTTACCGCAGGCCCTACCAGAGAGGCCATTGATCCGGTGCGCTATATTACGAATCATTCCACCGGGAAAATGGGGTATGCCATTGCAGAGGCGGCTGCATACCGCGGAGCAGATGTGACCCTTGTCACAGGCCCCGTATCCATAAAACCGCCTCTGTTTGTGAAAACCGTACCGGCAGAGAGCGCAAAACAGATGTATGAGGCAGTTACAGGGGCGGCGAAAGAGCAGGATATCATTATCAAGGCAGCAGCAGTGGCAGATTACCGTCCCGCCCATCAGGCAGAGGATAAGATTAAAAAATCCGAAGGCGACATGAAGATTGAACTGGAACGCACGGATGATATTTTAGGCTGGCTGGGCGCCCATCGGAGGGAAGGCCAGTTCCTCTGCGGTTTTTCCATGGAAACAAGGGATCTTCTGGCAAATTCAAGAGCAAAGCTGGAACGCAAGAAGATTGATATGATCGTGGCGAACAACCTAAAAACAGAGGGAGCGGGCTTTGGTACCGATACCAACGTAGTGACCCTGATCACCAGAGAGGGCCAGACAGAACTTCCCAAGATGACAAAACAGGAGGTAGCCCACTGCCTGCTGGACGAGATCAGGAACCGTCTTGACTTTACCCTTTAATCATAATAAAATAGGTAGGATACCAGGGGGAAAAAGGTTGAAATCCGACGCAGGCTTGCCTGCAGGAGGATTTTGAATCCTGGGCCTCGCCAAAAACAGGAGTAAGCAGCCATTTTTCAAAGAAAAACATCCCGCCCCTTTAAGGGACGCAATCAGCAGGAACGGAGGATAAGACCATTGTCACAGACAGATGATCAGATGATAGAACAAATAAAAAAGCGCAGAACCTTTGCCATTATTTCCCACCCCGATGCAGGTAAAACCACACTGACAGAGAAATTCCTTCTTTACGGAGGCGCCATCAATCTGGCAGGTACGGTAAAGGGCCGCAAGGCGGCAAAGCATGCAGTTTCCGACTGGATGGATATCGAGAAGGAGAGAGGTATTTCCGTTACCTCTTCCGCCATGCAGTTTAATTATGACGGATTCTGCATCAACATCCTGGACACGCCGGGACATCAGGATTTCTCAGAGGATACCTACCGTACCCTCATGGCTGCCGATTCCGCCGTCATGGTAATCGACGGTTCCAAGGGTGTAGAGGCCCAGACCATTAAGCTTTTTAAGGTCTGCGTCATGCGCCACATTCCGATTTTTACATTTATTAACAAATTTGACCGTGAGGCCAGAGATCCCTATGAGCTTTTAGATGAGATCGAGGACGTGCTGGGCATCCGCACCTGTCCGGTGAACTGGCCCATCGGGTGCGGAAAGAATTTCAAGGGTGTTTACGACCGCTTTACAAAGAAAATCTCCACTTTTACCGCTGCCATGGGAGGCGCAAAGGAGGTTGCAACCAGGGAATTTGAGGCAGAAAGCCCGGAGGCAGAATCCGTCATCGGCCCCATTTATTACCAGCAGCTGATGGACGACATTGAGCTTTTGGACGGCGCCAGCGATGAGCTGGATATGGACCGGGTGCAGAGGGGAGATCTTTCTCCTGTATTTTTCGGTTCTGCCCTTACGAATTTCGGTGTGGAGACCTTTTTGGAGCATTTCCTGAAAATGACCACCTCTCCCCTGCCAAGAAAGTCCCTTACAGGAGAGATCGATCCATTCCGCAAGGACTTTTCCGCCTTTGTCTTTAAAATCCAGGCAAATATGAACAAGGCCCACAGAGACAGGATCGCTTTTATGCGTATCTGCTCCGGAAAGTTCGAGGCAGGCATGGAAGTGAACCACGTTCAGGGCGGAAAAAAGATCCGCTTAACACAGCCTCAGCAGCTTATGGCACAGGATCGTAAGATCGTGGAAGAGGCGTATGCGGGCGATATTATCGGCGTATTTGATCCGGGTATTTTCTCTATTGGAGATACGCTGTGCACATCCAATGAAAAATTTGAATTTGAGGGGATCCCGACCTTTGCGCCGGAGCATTTTGCAAGAGTGCGCCAGGTGGATACCATGAAGCGCAAGCAGTTTATCAAGGGGATCAACCAGATTGCCCAGGAGGGTGCGATCCAGATCTTCCAGGAATTTAACACAGGTATGGAAGAGATCATCGTAGGCGTAGTAGGCGTACTTCAGTTTGAGGTATTAACCTACCGTCTGCAGAGCGAATACAATGTAGAGGTTATCCTGGAAAAACTGCCTTATGAGCATATCCGCTGGGTGGAGAATCCTCAGGAGGTGGATGTGGCTCGTCTGATGGGAACCTCCGACATGAAGCGCATCTGCGACTTAAAGGGAAATCCGCTGCTTTTATTTATCAACAGCTGGAGCGTAGGTATGGTATTAGACCGCAATCCGGGTCTTAAATTAAGCGAGTTCGGCACCAATTAGCAGACAGGTTTCCTGTCCGGCTGCTGTGCCCTCATAGATAAAGGAGGTTTTAGAGATGTCAAAGGTAGAAGTAGTAAGAGCCGCTATGGTACAGGCCATGAAGGCAAAGGATAAGGCAAGAAAGGAGTCCCTTTCCATGCTGCTTTCCGCTCTTAAAAATGCGGAGATCGACAAGAGAGAGCCCCTGACTGAGGCCGAGGAAAATGCAGTTGTCAAAAAGGAAATCAAGCAGACACAGGAGACGTATGACCTGGCTCCTGCAGACCGTGAAGATATCCGCAGCGAAGCTGCCCAGAGACTGGCTGTATATAAGGAATTTGCTCCGGAGGATATGAGTGTGGATCAGATCCGCCAGGTGATCGCAGAGGTTCTTGCAGAGCTGGGGATCGATGCGCCCTCTCCCAAGGATAAGGGTGCGATCATGAAGGTTCTGATGCCCAGAGTGAAGGGAAAGGCAGACGGAAAGGTTGTAAACGAAACATTGGCAGGTATGTTTAAGTAAATAAGTGCCCATACAAAAAGGGCGGCAAAAGGAGGACAATATGTACAGAAAAGAAATAGAGGGATTTATCGATTCCCACAGGCAGGAGATGATTGACGATATCTGCAAGCTCTGCCGGATTAACAGTGAGAAAATGCCCTATACCGAGGGAAAGCCTTATGGCGACGGCGCATTTGATGCCCTTCACGCTGCTCTGGCTATGATGGAGGATTATGGTTTTTCCATTACCAATTATGATAACTATGTGGGAACAGCTGATTTAAATGATAAGGAGCGCCAGCTGGATATCCTGGCACATCTGGATGTGGTTCCCGCAGGAGAGGGCTGGACCGTTACAGAGCCCTTTGAGCCTGTGGAAAAGGATGGAAAGCTGTATGGCCGCGGTACGGCAGATGACAAGGGGCCGGCAGTGGCTGCTCTTTATGCCATGCGTGCTATAAAGGAGCTTGGCATCCCTGTAAAGAAAAATGTGCGCCTGATTTTGGGAACCGATGAGGAGTGCGGAAGCAGCGATATCGAGGTGTACTATAAGCGTGAGAAGGAAGCACCCATGACATTTTCACCGGATGCCTCCTTCCCTGTGATCAATATTGAAAAGGGACGCATCCCAGGGGGCTTTTCTGCTTCCTTTGAAGTTTCTGAGGCTCTGCCAAAGATTGTTTCCATTGACGCTGGCATTAAGGTAAATGTAGTTCCCGGCAAGGCAAAGGCCGTAGTGGCAGGTCTTGAAGCAGAGGTTCTCACTCAGGCTGCGGCTGCGGTTGAAGAGCAGACGGGACTTTCCTTCAGCTTTGGAGAGACGGAGGACGGAATCCAGATTACTGTTGAAGGAAAGGGCGCTCATGCATCCACTCCGGATGAGGGAAATAATGCTCTTACAGGCCTGTTATCCTATCTGGTAAGCCTGCCGCTGGCAGACTGCCCTCAGCTTCAGGCAGTAAAGAGCCTTGTAACCCTCTTCCCTCATGGTGATACCAGAGGAAAGGCTGTAGGAATCGCCATGGAGGATGAACTTTCCGGTCCTCTGACCCTGGCATTTGATATGCTCACCCTGGATAAAGACCACCTGAAGGGAGCGTTTGACTGTCGTGCCTGTCTGTGTGCTACGGAGGAGAACAGCTTAAATGTGATCCGCGCCCGTATGGCAGAGGAAGGCCTTACCTTACAGGCAGACCATATGACAGCGCCTCACCATGTAGACGGAAACTCCCATTTTGTAAAGACACTTTTAAAGGCCTATGAGGAGTATACCGGATTAGAGGGACATTGTGAGTCCACAGGAGGCGGAACCTATGTGCATCATCTGGAAAATGGAGTTGCCTTCGGCGCTTCCATGCCAGGTACCGACAATAAGATGCACGGAGCCGACGAATTTGCAGTGATTGACGAGCTTCTTACCAGTGCAAAGATTTTTGCTCAGGTAATCGTAGATCTGTGCTGTTAATTGCCTAATTGCCTTTCAGAGCCGGATGGCAGGAAAAAATTCTTGACAAACCGGTATAAGTGCGGTATCTTTAAAACTGACATTATTCCTAGCAGTATTATAGGAAATGATTACCAGTCCAGGCAGGAGGATTTTCATGAATCAGTTCAAAGCCATGCAGAATATGGATATGATGAACAGCATGTACATGTGCTGTGTATCCGCGTGCTTTGAAAACTGAATGGGAAACGATCTGTATGGATTTGGAATCATGATATCAATATATTTTGGAGAACGTATCATTCGGGGTTGCAGGTCCGTGCAGGACTGCGGCCCCGTTTTGTTTCTTAGCCGGAGGATGGGAAACAGGGGAAGGATTAGAGAAAGGAATGAAGAAATGGATCAGAATAAAGAAGAGGCCATCATACGCCTGGAAGGTCTGGGCAAACAGTTTGCCACGTCAAACGGGACCGTGACTGCTTTAGATGACATCAATCTGGAAATCCGCCGGGGAGAGATTTTTGGTATCATCGGTCTTTCCGGAGCAGGAAAGAGTACCCTGGTGCGCTGTATCAACTATCTGGAGGAACCTACCTCCGGCCGGGTAATCTTTGAGGGAAAAAATCTTTCCGCCATGAAGGAAAAGGAAAAGCGTCTGGCAAGACAGTCCATGGGAATGATCTTTCAGCAGTTTAATCTGCTGGCCCAGAGAAATGTGCTGCAGAACGTGTGCTTCCCTATGGAGATTGCCCATATGGACAGCAGACAGGCAAAAGAGCGGGCAAAGGAGCTGTTAAAGCTGGTCGGACTGGAAGAGAGGATGAACGCATATCCGGCCCAGCTTTCCGGCGGACAGAAGCAGAGAGTTGCCATCGCAAGAGCCATGGCAACCAATCCCAGGGTTTTATTGTGTGATGAGGCAACAAGCGCCCTGGATCCCAATACGACAAAGTCCATTTTGGAGCTGCTAAAAAAGATTAACCGGGAAATGGGGATCACAGTGATCATGATCACTCATGAGATGGCAGTCATTGAGGCCATCTGCGACCGGGTGGCGATCATCGACCACAGCCATATTGCAGAGTCGGGCAAGGTATCGGATATCTTTTCCGGTCCCAAATCTGATATTGGACGCCAGCTGATTTTAGGAGATACCTCTGATCAGACAAAGAATTTCGGCGGTTCCCGTATGATCCGTGTGATCTTTGACGGACGGGAATCCTCTGAGCCGATCATCGCAAATATGATCCTGGCCTGCAAGGCCCCGGTGAATATCATGCATGCGGATACCAGAGATATCGAGGGAAAGGCTATGGGGCAGATGCTTCTGCAGCTTCCTGAGGATACCGTGGATGCAGACCGGATCTGCAATTATCTGAGAACAGCCGGAGTAACATTTGAGGAGGTGCACTAGAGATGACCTTTGATCAGACAACGATCGATATGCTTTTAAAAGGAATTTGGGAAACCATATACATGGTTTCACTTTCCTCATTTTTATCCTATGTGATCGGTATTCCCGTGGGAATTGCCCTTGTAGTCACAGACAGGGATGGAATCAGTCCCTTTCCGTTGTTTAACAAGGTGCTTGGCGTTGTGATCAATCTCCTTCGCTCCATTCCCTTCATCATCCTTCTTGTAATGGTCATCCCATTTACCCGCATGATCGTAGGAAAGATCATCGGACCCAATGCAGCGGTAGTGCCTCTGGTGATTTCCGCGTTTCCTTACATCAGCCGTATGGTGGAGTCCTCTTTAAAGGAGGTTGACGCAGGAGTGATCGAGGCAGCCAAGTCCATGGGCGCGTCTGCGGGACAGATTATATGGAAGGTGCTTCTTCCAGAGGCCAAGCCATCCCTTTTAGTGGGGGCTGCCATTTCCATTACAACGATCATCGGCTACTCTGCCATGGCAGGTACGGTAGGTGCAGGCGGTCTGGGAGATATTGCCATCCGTTACGGTTACCACAGATATGAGACAGAGATGATGCTCATTACAGTAGCCCTTCTTGTAGTGATCGTACAGATTATTCAGGAAGTATTTATGCGCATATCAAGAAAGAGCGATAAGAGGATCCGGTAAAACGGATCTTAAGCGGCTTAAAAACCGCAGAATACATATCAGGGCCCTGGGCCTGAAAAGAGGAGGAACTATTATGAAAAGAAAGACATTAGAAACAGCAGTAATCGCAGCAGCATTAGCTGCATCCCTGTTAACCGGCTGCTCCAAACCGGCCGAGGAGACAACAGCAGCGGCAGAAAAGCAGGAAAGCAAAGCCGATGCAGGACAGGAGAAGAAAGAGAGCCCTGAAAAACTGGAAGAGCTGACCGTAGGCGCAAGCCCTGCCCCCCATGCGGAGATTCTGGAGGCTGCCAGAGAGGTTTTGGCTTCTAAAGGCTATGACTTAAAGATTGTAGAGTACACAGATTATGTGCTTCCGAACAATGCGCTGGATTCCGGTGATCTGGATGCAAACTATTTCCAGCACCAGCCTTATCTGGATTCCTTTAATGCCCAGAACGGCACAGAGCTTTCCGGTGTGGCGGTGATCCACTATGAGCCCTTTGGTATCTATGCAGGAAAGAGCGCTTCTTTAGACGCGATTCCGGAAAAGGGAACCGTTCTTGTTCCAAATGACCTGACAAATGAGGCAAGAGCCCTTCTTCTTTTAGAGGCCCAGGGTCTGATCACCTTAAAGGAGGATGCAGGTCTGGAAGCAACGAAAAATGATATTGTAGAAAATCCAAAGAACCTTGATATTGTAGAGATCGAGGCAGCCCAGCTTCCCCGTTCCTTACAGGACGGCGATGTGGCAGTTATCAACGGAAACTATGCCATCGAGGCGGGCTTAAAGGTAAGCGACGCTTTGGCAACAGAGGACGCGGAATCTCTGGCAGCCCAGACCTACGGAAACGTGATCGCCGTAAGAGCGGGTGAAGAGGAAAGTCCAAAAACAAAGGCTCTCATTGAGGCGCTTACGAGTGATGAGGTAAAATCATTTATGGAAAGTACCTATGAGGGTGCGGTTGTCCCTGTATTCTAAATTTTATATTTGAAATTCCCTGTGCATAGGGAGCAGAATGGGCCGGAAATGAATACTTCCGGCTCTTTCTGCGTATATATGGATAAGAAATAAAACTGCCAGGCAGGAGGGGAAAAATGACGATTTGCGATCTCAAACAGAAAGAGGTCATAAATATAAAGGACTGCAAACGCCTGGGTTTCGTAGGAGATGTGGATTTTGATATGAAAACGGGATGCATGACCGCTTTGATCGTTCCGGGGCCCGGATGCATCTGCGGTTTTCTGGGGAGGGAAAAGGAGTATATCATTCCCTTTTGCGATATCTGCCAGGTCGGAAATGATATTATCCTGGTGGATGTGAAGGAAAAGAATGTAGAGGAAAAGGTAAAGTGTTAAACGACTGCCTGCCAGTGACGGGGGATCACTGGCAGGCAGTCGTTTTATAAGAAAAAGCTGTATGAAAAGCTTGTGCGGGCTTTTGACTTTGGAAGGGAGTGCCGGAGCTGTTGGGGGGGATGAACCGGCACTCTGTAAGGAAACACTGACTAAAAACTAACACATTTTTTGCTGAAAGGGAAGGGGAATTACTGAAAATGAAATATATTTACTATTATAGAAATACCCTATGTCTGCTACAGATTATTATGAAGAATATCCAGCACACATTTTAGCTCTCTGGCATCGATCTGTCCGGGAGCGGATGCCTGTCCTGCCAGACCAAAAGTAAGACAGGAGCCAAAGATTTCCCCCCAGACACGGCTGATGAGCCCTGTTCCCGCCATGGCCATGGTGACTACAGGACAGGTGAGCTGGCGTCGGGCTGTAACGGTAGCTGTAAGCAGCGTAAGCACATCTTCCGGACACCGGGGCATCACGGCGATTTTTGCAATATCGGCTCCCAGTTTTTCCATGTGACGCAGCCGTGACAGGAGTTCTCCGCAGGAGGGGGTGGAGTAAAAGTCATGACTGGAAAAAATGGTTTTTACTCCTTTTTCTTTTGCAAGAGCTGTAAGCTCTGTAATGCTGTCCGGATCAGAGAAAAGTTCGATATCGATCAGATCGATACAGCCGGAGGCGATTGCCTCCATAGCCAGTGTTTTATATTGCTGAGGCGAGGCCTGGCGCTGTCCGCCTTCTTTTGTGGTACGGAAGGTGAAAATAAGAGGCGTATTTCCCAAATGTTTTCTGAGACGGGGAAGAAGACCAGTCAGCCGCCCTTCATTAAAAATATCATTCATGTAGTCTGTCCGCCATTCCACCAGATCCGCCGGATAGGAAGAGAGCGCTTTGATCTCCTCAAAAAGAGCTTCATCCGAAGCTCCCACAAGAGGAATACAGACCTTGGGAGTGCCTTCTCCCAGACGCAGATTTCTTACATATACACAATTCATTTTGATCCGCCTTTCACTGCAGTATAGTTTGTTTTTTTATTATAGCAAAAAAATTCCGATCCATCCAATGATTTTCATTGGTCTGGTTACAAAGTTCTTGCACTTGAGAAGTGTTTCGGTTAAAATAAATGCAAATAAAGACATAAATTGTCATCATTTTATATAAAGAAGGGAAGTGCAAGCCATATGAAATGCCCCTATTGTAATGAAGCAGATACGAAAGTAATTGATTCCCGTCCCGCAGACGATAACAGTTCCATCCGCAGACGCCGCCAGTGCGAGCGCTGCGGGAAGCGTTTTACAACCTATGAAAAACTGGAAACCATGCCCCTTATGGTGATTAAAAAGGATAATACCAGAGAGGCATATGACCGCTCCAAGATTGAAGCCGGTATCATCCACTCCTGCCATAAGCGCCCCGTATCTCCCCAGCAGATCGGAGTTATGATCGATGAGATTGAGAATCAGATTTTTAATCGGGAGGAGAGAGAGATATCTACTGCGGTGATCGGTGAACTGGTTATGGAAAAGCTTAAGCAGGTGGACGAGGTTGCATATGTGCGTTTTGCTTCCGTGTACAGAGAGTTTAAGGACGTGAGCACCTTTATGGAGGAGCTGGGAAAACTTCTCAAAAAATAGGAGAAAGGCAAAAGGATTATGTTTGAACCATTTTACCCTCAGGAAATTTGGGACTCCACATATGATATCCCCTTTGAAACCTGGAAGGACAGGGGGATTAAGGGCGTGATCTTTGATATTGACAATACGCTGGTGCCTCATGGCGCACCTGCCGATGAGAGAGCCATTGCTTTGTTTGAACATTTAAAAAAGCTGGGATTTAAAACCTGTCTTCTTTCTAATAATAAAGAAGCCAGAGTAAAGCCTTTTGCGTCGCAGGTGAAAAGTCCTTATATCCATAAGGGAGGAAAGCCCTCAAAGAGAGGGTATAAAAATGCCATGGCCTGTATGGGGACAGGGCCGAAGGAAACTCTCTTTGTGGGAGACCAGCTGTTTACGGACGTATATGGAGCAAACCGGGCAGGACTTAAAAGCATTCTTGTAAAGCCCATTGACCCTAAAGAGGAGATACAGATCGTGCTCAAACGGTATCTGGAACGGCCTGTGCTTTATTTTTACAGAAAAAGCCGTAAAAAGAACTTGAAAAACATGGACACATAGTATAAAATATAAAAGATTAGATATACAGGGGACCGCCAAAGGCAGGTCATGCCCTGGCGGGCGCTGGAGAGAAAAGCGTCCTGTACAAAGAACGTTAAGGAGGAATATCTTTATGATATCAGCAGGCGATTTTAGAAATGGAATTACACTGGAGATCGAAGGACAGGTAGTGCAGATCCTTGAGTTCCAGCACGTTAAACCAGGCAAGGGCGCTGCTTTCGTACGTACCAAGTTAAAAAATGTGATCAACGGCGGTGTGGTTGAGCGCACCTTCCGTCCAACTGAGAAATTCCCGGCAGCAAGAATTGACCGTGTAGATATGCAGTATCTGTATGCAGACGGCGATCTGTACAACTTTATGAACACAGAGAACTACGAGCAGCTGGCATTAAACCAGGATCTGATCGGCGATGCGTTAAAGTTCGTTAAGGAAAACGAGATCTGCAAGGTCTGCTCCTACAACGGCAACGTATTCTCTGTAGAGCCTCCTCTTTTTGTAGAGCTGGAGATCACAGATACAGAGCCGGGCTTTAAGGGCGATACAGCAACCGGTGCAAGCAAGCCTGCAACTGTAGAGACCGGCGCTGTTGTAAGCGTACCGCTGTTCGTAGAGATCGGCGACAGGATCAAGATCGATACAAGAACCGGCGAGTATCTGTCCCGTGTATAATTCATTTGTATGTGAGAAAATGTAGGATTGCTCCGGCTTCACTGCCGGGGCAGTTTTGCATCTATAAGAAGTGCAGAAAAGGAGAAACGTGGAGTGAAGAAAATTCTGGATCTGATGGAGCAGAAGCTTAAGGCGGCCTTTACAGCCTGCGGCTATGAGGATAAATTTGCCAAGGTGGTTTTGTCCAACCGGCCGGATCTGTGCGAGTACCAGTGCAACGGAGCCATGGCAGCAGCCAAGGCGTATAAAACCAAGCCGATTGATATTGCAAATGCGGTAGTGGAAAAATTGACAGCAGAAAGGGAGCAGCCCATGTTTGGCGAAGCAGTGGCTGTGATGCCTGGTTTTATCAATCTGAAGCTGTCAGAGGCGTTTCTGGCAGATTATATGAAGGGTATGGCAGAGGCGGACAAGCTGGGACTGGAAGAACCTGAAAAGAAGGAAACGATCATCGTGGATTACGGCGGCGCCAATGTGGCAAAGCCCCTTCATGTGGGCCATCTGCGTTCTGCTATTATCGGAGAGAGCATCAAGCGCATGGGCCGTTTTATGGGATATGAGATGATCGGTGATGTTCATCTGGGCGACTGGGGACTGCAGATGGGTCTGATCATCGAAGAATTAAGGGACAGAAAACCGGAACTGGTATACTTTGATGAATCCTATACGGGTGAGTATCCCACAGAGGCTCCCTTTACCATCAGTGAGCTGGAGGAGATTTATCCGGCAGCCAGCGCCAAATCAAAGGTGGATGAAGCGTTTAAGGAGAGAGCTCATCAGGCGACCTTAAAGCTTCAGAAGGGATATAAGCCCTTCAGAGCCATCTGGGATCACATTCTGGCTGTATCTGTGGCAGACCTTAAGAAGAATTACTCTAATTTAAATGTAGATTTCGATCTCTGGAAGGGCGAAAGCGACGCAGAGCCATATATTGACCATATGGTGCAGATGCTCATTGACAAAGGACTGGCCTATGAAAGCCAGGGCGCCCTGGTTGTGGATGTGGCCCAAGAGGGCGATACTAAGGAGATTCCTCCCTGTCTGATCCGTAAATCAGACGGAGCTTCCCTTTATGCTACCTCTGATCTTGCCACGATCGTTGAGAGGGAACAGGATTTTAAACCAGATCGCTATATTTATGTAGTAGATAAGCGCCAGGCTATGCATTTTGAGCAGGTATTCCGGGTGTCCAGAAAGGCAGAAATCGTAAAGCCGGATACAAAGATGATCTTTTTGGGCTTCGGCACCATGAACGGCAAGGACGGAAAGCCTTTTAAAACAAGAGAAGGCGGCGTGATGCGTCTGGAAAAGCTGATCTCAGATATTGATGAGGCTGTATTTAACCGCATCATGGAAAACCGTACTGTATCAGAAGAGGAGGCAAGGGAGACTGCAAAGGTAGTGGGCCTTGCTGCGTTAAAGTATGGCGATCTGTCCAATCAGGCTTCTAAGGATTATATATTTGATATGGATCGGTTTATTTCCTTTGAAGGAAATACAGGTCCCTACATCCTTTATACCATTGTGCGTATTAAGTCCATTCTTGGAAAATACAAGGAAAATGGAGGAAGTGTCAGCGAGCTGGCCGCTGAGAAAAAGATCCTTCCGGCAGCAGGAGCTTCTGAAAAGGCCCTTATGCTTCAGCTGGCAAAATACAGCGAGGTACTGGAAAACAGCTTTGCAGAAACAGCTCCGCACAAGATCTGCCAGTATGTCTATGAGACTGCTAATGCATTTAACAGTTTTTACCACGATACCAAGATCCTCTCTGAGGAAGATGAGGCCAGAAAGGACAGCTACATCGGCCTGATCACCCTTACTAAGCGGGTGCTTGAGACTTGTATCGGCCTTCTGGGGATCGAAGCGCCGGAGCGGATGTAAACCAGAGCCTGTAAAGGCAGGATGGATTTCATGTCAATGAAGATTGAAAAAATGGAAACCAGCAGCTTTTGGAAAGGAGAGGCTGGTGTAAAGGGCCTGGTAGAAGACCAGGCCCATACTTATAAGGTTCAACTGTATCTTAAAAATGACCAGGTAAGGGATTATTCCTGTACCTGTGCAGAAGGGAATTCTTACAGGGGCATCTGCGCCCATGGGGAGGCCCTTTTTGCATATTATAAGAAATATAAAAAGGAAGCCCTGAAGCTTCCGATCCGTACTTCTTTTCAGGCTCATGCCATGATCCGGGAGTATACAAACCGTGCAGTAGCGGATATTCTGGAAGAAGAGGAGGGCTCCCAGGTACGCATCGAACCAGTGTTGTTTCTGGAAGGCCGGGATATACAGGCGGAATTTAAGATCGGAAGAGAGCGTATGTATGCATTGAGAGATCTTCCGGCCTTCTGTACAGCCCTAGAGGGGGGAGCTTACGTATCCTATGGAAAGGAGCTGGCCTTCCATCATCAAAGAACGGTCTTTGAACCGGTATCGAGGCTGCTCGTGGATCTGATCCTGGAGCTTATGGAGCATCAGAAGGCTCTCAGACGCGTGACTTTAGGCAGACTGGACCGGGATCGGTTTTTTGAGATTTTATTAAAAAATACATCAGGAGAAAAAGGGCTGGAGGTTCGCCTGCCTCAGGGCAGCGGAGGGATATTTTCTCTGGAATGCTCAGAGCCGGAACTGGCGGTTCTGGTAAGCCGGTACGGGAGAGATGGTATTCGGGTACGTTTGGAGGGGGTTCTGGAACAGGATGGTGAACAGGAAACCCCTCAGGCAGTGCAGGCAGTTTTTGGAGGAAGCCGTCATTTATATCTTGCAGCCGGAAAGCGTCTGTATTGCTGCGGTGAAGCATTTTCACGTTCGGCAGCGATTTTCCTGGAACAGATCCGCACAGACAGAGAAAGCCAGATCCTGATAGCAGATAAGGATATTCCTCTTTTTCAGCAGCGAGTATTAAAACGGATCCAAGGATACAGCCGGATCCGTCTGGAGGAAGTGGAATTAGACCAGTATGAGCCGGAACCGTTAAAGGCAGAGTTTTACTTTGAAGCAGGAGAAGATGGAACGCTCTATATGGAGCCATATCTGTCTTATGGAGAATACAGGTTTCATCCCATAGAAGATGAAGCGCTTCCCAGAACGGTCTGTCGGGATGTACCGGGGGAATTTAAGATCAGCCAGGTCATTGGAACGTATTTTAAATGCAAAAGCAGCACAGACGGACGTTTGGTGATCCGCAAGGATGAGGATGCCCTGTATCGTCTGCTGGGTACCGGGATGGATGAATTTAAGGCTCTGGGAGAGGTTTATCTGGCAGAAAATATGAAAAACTGGAGAGTGATCCGAACACCAGGGATAAAAGCAGAGGTACGTCTGGCAGCCGGGTGGCTGGAGCTTACGGTGGATCCGGAAGAGTTTTCTGTGAAGGAACTGACAAAAATCCTGGAGGCCTACAGCCAGAAAAAGAAGTATTACCGTTTAAAAACAGGACAGTTTTTAGAGCTGGGAGAAGGGGGCATCTATACAGTGATGCGCCTGGCAAAGGAACTTGGCATAACGAAAAAAGAACTGGAAGCAGGACAGATCCGGCTCCCGTCCTATCGGGCTTTGTATGTGGATCATCTTTTAAAAGAGGGGTCAGGAGTGGCGCTTTACAGAGACCGGTTGTTTAAGGCTGTGATCCGGGGGATCCGTTCTGTAGAAGACAGCTCAGATCCGCTCCCTGAGGCTTTGGAAGGTGTGCTGAGAGAATACCAGAAAACAGGATATCGCTGGATGAAAACTCTGGATCAGTACGGGTTTGGCGGGATTTTAGCGGATGATATGGGGCTTGGAAAAACGCTTCAGACCATTGCTCTTTTGGAGGATGCCTACAGCCGGGGGGAGACGCTTCCCAGCCTTATTGTCTGTCCGGCTTCTCTGGTATATAATTGGGAATGTGAGATCAGGAGGTTTGCTCCGAAACGGCGCGTCTGGTCTTTGGCCGGCTCCAGTACGGCCAGAGGGGAACTGCTGCAGTCTGTAAGGGAAAATCCTTCGTTCTGCCAGATCCTGATCACATCCTACGATCTTTTAAAACGGGATATTTCTCTTTATCAGGACATCCGTTTCCGATTTCAGATTATTGACGAGGCCCAGTATATTAAAAATGCAGCCACACAGAGCGCTCGTGCGATAAAGGCAGTCAGCGCACAGTCACGGTTTGCGCTTACGGGGACGCCGGTGGAAAACAGGCTGGGAGAGCTGTGGAGCATTTTTGATTACCTGATGCCAGGCTTTTTATTTGGTCCGTCGGTTTTTCATAAAGAGTATGAGGTGGCGGTTTTAAGAGATCAGGATCAGGAGGCGCTTTTGAAGCTGAAGCGGCTGATTGGTCCCTTTGTGCTGCGCCGTGTGAAAAAGGATGTATTAAAAGAGCTTCCTGATAAGATCGAGCAGGTGGTATATTCCCATCTGGAGGGAGAGCAGAGGATGCTTTATGTGGCTAAAGCCCTGGAACTGAAACGTACATTTTCTCAGGATATGCCGGGAAATGGGGCAAAGCTTCAGATCCTTTCCGGTCTTATGCGCCTGCGGCAGATCTGCTGCGATCCCGGATTGTGCCTGGAGGGATGGAGATCCGGTTCAGCTAAGCTGGAAACCTGTATGGATCTGATCCGGCGGGGAACAGAGGGAGAACATAAAATCCTTCTTTTTTCTCAGTTTACCTCTATGCTGGAGCGGATCAGCCGCCGGCTGGAAAAAGAAGGGATTGAGAGTATCTGTTTAACAGGAGCCGTGCCGAAGGAAGAGCGATTAAAGCTGGTGGAGCGGTTTTCAAAGGAGAATGTTCCTGTTTTTCTCATCAGCCTCAAGGCAGGAGGAACGGGGTTAAACCTTACAGCAGCGGATATTGTGATCCATTATGATCCCTGGTGGAATGTGGCCGCCCAGAACCAGGCCACAGACAGGGCTCACCGCATTGGCCAGGAAAAACAGGTCACAGTTTACCGTCTGATTACCAAAGATACCATTGAGGAAAATATTTTAAACCTTCAGGAGGCAAAGAGAGCGCTGGCAGATCAGATTGTCACAGGGGAAGGGATTTCCCTGTCTGATCTTACCGCAAAAGAGCTTTTGGACTGTATCGGAGAGATATCAGAAGATTCTGTTTAAGAAGAAAATAAAAAATCAAGCAGGAGGATATAGAATATGAAAGTATTGATGTTAAACGGAAGCCCGCACAAAGAGGGATGCACATGGAGAGCGCTGTGTGAGATTGCAAAGGAACTGGAAAAGGAAGGAATTGAGTCTGAAATTCTTCACATTGGCGGACAGCAGGTATGGGGCTGCATGGGCTGCGGAGCCTGCGGCACACTGGGAAAATGTGTCCATGATGAGGATCTGGTAAATACGGCAGTCGCTAAGATGAAGGAATGCGACGGTCTGATCGTTGGCTCTCCGGTTCATTATGCATCTGCCAGCGGAGCCATAACCTCCTTTTTAGACCGTTTCTTCTACTGCGGCGGAAGCGCTGCAGCTCATAAGCCGGGAGCGGCCATCGCCTCCGCCAGAAGAGCAGGAACCACAGCAACTCTGGATCAGTTAAATAAATATTTTACCTTTAATCAGATGCCGGTGGTTTCATCCCAGTATTGGAACATGGTCCATGGAAGAAGTGCAGAGGAAACCGTTCAGGACGAGGAAGGGATGCAGATCATGCGTACCCTTGGCCGGAATATGGCCTGGCTTTTAAAGTGCATTGAGGCCGGAAGAAAGGCTGGAATTACGGTTCCTGAGGCGGAACCGGAGAAAAAGCGCACCAGCTTTATCCGTTAAATATCTGAGACGAAAGATGTCACAGCCGTAGATTGGAATGCAGCAGAGCGAAATAGTTCTGCTGCATTTTTTGGATTAAAGTGAACAAATTAGAAAACAATGCTTAATTGATAAAAAATAAACAAAATAATTAAAAATTTAACGATTGGTTTACATATTGTATACACGCTTTATTTATGCTATACTGATAAGGCTGTGAAAGATCTATAAAAAATGTGAAAGATTCACAAAAAAGAGAAAATGTACAAGAAAGAAGGGAAAAATCTATGGGTCTGGCGACTTTTAAAGGCGGTATCCATCCGTATGAAGGAAAAGAACTGTCTGAAAGCAAACCGATTCAGGTCCTGCTTCCAAAGGGCGAACTGGTTTATCCTATGTCTCAGCACATAGGTGCTCCTGCAAAACCGCTGGTTGCAAAAGGCGACCGGGTTTTAGCGGGGCAGAAGATCGGAGAGGCAGGCGGATTTATTTCTGCAAATGTAATCTGCTCCGTGTCCGGTACAGTAAAGGCCATCGAGCCGAGACGGACGGCCAACGGCGCTATGGTTCCGTCTGTGATCGTTGAAAATGACGGAGCCTATGAGACGGTAGAGGGGCTGGGAGAGAACAGAAATCCGGGGACACTGTCAAAAGAAGAGATCCGTTCCATTGTCAAGGAAGCAGGCATCGTGGGACTGGGCGGCGCAGGCTTCCCGACTCATGTAAAGCTTACCCCAAAGGACGAGAACGCCATTGATTACGTCATTGTAAACGGAGCGGAGTGCGAGCCTTATCTGACCAGCGACTACCGTCTGATGGTAGAGGAGCCGGAGAA
Organism: Clostridium sp. AT4; assembly: GCF_001517625.2. GTDB lineage: Bacteria > Bacillota > Clostridia > Lachnospirales > Lachnospiraceae > Enterocloster. Next base: position 791,575 of record NZ_LN999828.1, read on the forward strand.
GTTAGTAGGAGGCTTAAAGGTCATCCTTCAGCTCTTTGACAATGCCAAAGGCGTGATCGCGGTGGAGAACAATAAGCCGGAGGCCATTAAAAAGCTGGAAGAGCTTGTAAAGGATGAGCCAAGGATTACCGTATGTCCTCTGCTTACCAAGTATCCTCAGGGCGGTGAGCGTTCCATTATCTATGCAGTAACCGGAAGAAAGGTAAATTCCTCTATGCTTCCTGCCGATGCAGGCTGCATTGTAGATAATGTAGATACAGTTATTTCTATTTATATGGCGGTATGCAAGAGCACGCCTCTGATGCGCAAGATCATCACCATTACCGGCGATGCGGTCAATACGCCCTGCAACTTCAATGTAAAGCTGGGAACCAATTATCAGGAGCTCATCGAGGCTGCAGGCGGCTTTAAGGAGGAGCCGGAGAAGATTATTTCCGGAGGTCCCATGATGGGACAGGCACTCTTTACCGTGGATATCCCTGTAAGCAAAACTTCCTCTGCGCTGACCTGTTTTACAAAGGATCAGGTATCTGCCCTGGAGCCTACGGCCTGCATCCGCTGCGGCCGCTGCGTAAGCGTATGTCCAAGCCGCATTGTTCCTGTGATGATGATGCAGGCAGCTTTGAGAAATGACTGTGAGCGTTTTGAGAAGGTCAACGGCATGGAGTGTATGGAGTGCGGAAGCTGCACCTATATCTGTCCGGCCAGACGTCCTCTGACTCAGGCCTTTAAGGAAATGAGAAAGACCGTTGCGGCAAACCGCAGGAAGAAAGGGTAGGAGGGTACAAAAGTCATGAATAAATTATTAAATGTATCTTCATCTCCTCATGTGAGATGCAGCGTGGATACACAGAGCCTGATGCTGGACGTGGCCATCGCCATGCTTCCCGCGGCAGCCTTTGGCGTATACAACTTTGGCTTTCATGCGCTGTTTGTGATACTGGCAACTGTAGCTGCCTGTATTGCAAGCGAATATGTATATGAGAAGCTGATGCACCGTCCCATTACCATTATGGACGGCAGCGCCCTGGTAACGGGTATGATCCTGGCGCTGAATATGCCTCCGGAGATTCCGGTTTGGATTCCTGTGATCGGCGGTATTTTTGCGATCGTCGTAGTAAAGCAGCTGTACGGCGGCCTGGGACAGAACTTCATGAACCCGGCTCTGGCAGCAAGATGCTTTCTCCTGATCTCCTTTGCGGGCCATATGAATAATTTCTCATCCGCAAAGCTGGGCTTTGACAGCGTCTCAGGAGCCACTCCTTTAGCCTCCATGCGGGCAGGGGGAAGCGTGGATCTGGCCGCTATGGTTGTAGGACGGATTCCCGGAACCATCGGTGAGGTTTCTGTGATCGCACTTTTGATCGGCGGCATCTACCTGATCGTAAAGAAAGTCATCAGCTGGAAGATTCCTGTGACATACATAGCTACCCTGGCTGTATTTGTATTTATCTTTGGCGGCCTTGACGCCAATTATGTGCTTGCCCAGGTATGCGGCGGCGGTCTGATCTTCGGAGCGTTCTTTATGGCGACCGATTATGTTACCAGCCCCATTACACCTATGGGACAGATCGTATTCGGAATCATGCTGGGACTTTTAACCGGTATCTTCCGTCTGTGGGGCGCTTCTCCTGAGGGCGTTTCCTACGCTATCATCCTATGCAACCTTTTCGTGCCCATGATCGAGCGCGTGACCCTTCCAAAAGCATTCGGAAAGGAGGCTAAAAAGGCATGAAAGGAATTATGAAAGATGCATTTCTTCTCTTTGTCATCACACTGGTAGCAGGCGCCTGTCTGGGTGCAGTCCACGAGGTGACCTTAGAGCCTATCGCAAAGGCCCAGCTGGCAGCCAATACAGCTACCTACAAGGAGGTATTTCCTGAGGCGGCTTCCTTTGAACAGACCGATGAGTTAAAGGCAGCAGTAGAGGCCGGAGCAGCCCAGATTGCAGAGCAGGGCTTTGGAAACGTATCCATTGACGCAGCCCAGGAGGCTCTGGCTGAGGACGGAACTCTGCTTGGCTACCTGATTACCGCAAGCTCCAATGACGGTTACAATGGCCTGGTGCAGATCTCGGCAGGCATTACTGCGGAGGGAACGCTGACAGGTATCGGCTTTTTAAGCATCAGCGAGACTCCTGGTCTTGGCATGAAGGCTTCAGAGCCGGAGTTTAAGGGCCAGTTTACAGGAAAGGCAGCCCAGACTCTGGAGGTAACAAAAACAGCGCCTTCGGCTGACAACCAGATTCAGGCCATCAGCGGCGCAACTTATACATCCAATGCAGTAACCGGAGCGGCAAATGCGGCCATCTATTTTGTAGAAAACTGCATCGGAGAGTAGGAGGCGTAAGAGATGAATAAATATACGGAACGAATTTATAACGGCGTATGGAAGGAAAACCCCATCTTAATCCAGATGCTGGGCCTTTGTCCTACGTTAGCAGTAACCACCTCCGCTACCAACGGTGCGGGTATGGGACTTTCCACCACGGCGGTTCTGGTTGCGGCAAATATTGTGATCTCCGCCCTGAGAAATATTATTCCCGCCCGTGTGCGGCTTCCAGGCGAGATCGTAGTGGTAGCTTCTCTGGTTACCATTGTAGATATGCTGATGGAAGGCTTTACCCCTTCCCTTTACAGTGCTCTGGGAATCTATATTCCCCTGATTGTTGTAAACTGTATCATCCTGGGCCGTGCAGAGGCCTTTGCAATGAAGAACAAGCCCCTCATTTCTGCCTTTGACGGTCTTGGAATGGGTCTTGGCTTTACCATCGCGCTGATCCTTATCGGCGGAGCAAGAGAGCTTTTAGGGGCCGGAACGGTTTTCGGCATCCAGGTAATGCCTGCTTCCTATGAGCCTGCTGCTATCTTTATCCTGGCTCCCGGCGCCTTCTTTGTTCTGGCCTGCCTGACAGCACTTCAGAATAAGTTAAAGCTGCCATGTGCTACCAACGGCTCTGTAAAGGATAAGAAGAAACGCAAGGGCTGCAGCGGCGACTGCGCTTCCTGCAAAGAGAAGACGGAAGAATAGGAGGAAAGAGTAGATGAAAGAATTACTTGTAATTGCCGTCAGCTCCGCGTTCGTCAGCAACGTGGTGTTAAGCCAGTTCCTTGGCATCTGTTCCTTCGTCGGTGTTTCCAAGAAGGTAGAGACAGCAGCCGGTATGGGAGGTGCGGTTATCTTCGTTATCACCATCGCATCCATTGCTGCCAGCCTGCTGTATAAGCTGATCCTGCAGCCTCTGGGCCTTGATTACTTAAAAACCATTGTGTTTATTCTGGTAATCGCAGCCCTGGTGCAGATCGTGGAAATGTTCTTAAAGAAATGCATGGTATCCCTGTATAACGCTCTGGGTGTGTTCCTGCCTCTGATTACCACAAACTGCGCCGTACTGGGCGTGGCTTTAACCAATGTGCAGAATGACTACACCATCATTGAGAGTGTGGTAAATGGTGTTGCAACCGCATTTGGATATACCGTAGCCATCGTGCTGTTAGCCGGTATCCGTGAGCGTATTGAGGGAAATGATATCCCATATAACTTCCAGGGATCTCCCATTGTCCTTGTAACAGCAGGACTGATGGCTATCGCATTTTTCGGATTTTCCGGACTGCTGTAGAAGGAGGAGACGAAGATGAATATTATGGCAATTGTTATGGCTGCCGCTGTCATTGCGGTGGTAGGTATTGTAGTTGGTATCGGCCTGGGCCTCTTTGGCGAGAAGTTCAAGGTTGAAGTGGATGAAAAAGAGCTGGCGATCCGGGAGGAGCTTCCAGGCAACAACTGCGGCGGCTGCGGCTTCGCAGGCTGTGATGCTCTGGCAAAGGCCATTGCAAACGGTCAGGCTCCCGCAAATGCCTGTCCCGTAGGCGGCGCTCCCGTAGGAGAGAAGATCGCTTCCATCCTGGGTGTAGACGCAGGGGCTGCAGATAAGAAGGTAGCCTTTGTACGCTGCAAGGGAACCTGCGATAAGGCAAAAACCCTGTACACCTATACAGGAATCGAGGACTGCGCCAAAGCCACCGTTGTTCCCGGAGGCAGCCCCAAGGCCTGCAGCTACGGCTGTATGGGATTTGGCTCCTGTGTAAAGGCCTGTCAGTTTGATGCCATCCACGTGATTGACGGCGTGGCAGTGGTTGACAAGGAAAAATGTGTGGCCTGCGGTAAATGTGTGGCTGCCTGTCCAAAGGGACTGATCCAGCTTGTGCCTTACAGCGCAAAGCATCTGGTACAGTGCAGCAGCCACGACAAGGGCAAGGATGTAAAGGCAGCCTGCCAGGCCGGCTGTATCGGCTGTACCCTGTGTACCAGACAGTGTGAGTCAGATGCCATCCATATGGACAACAATCTGGCTGTGATTGACTATGACAAGTGTACTAATTGCGGCAAATGTGCAGAAAAGTGTCCTGCTAAGGTGATTCTGGAGCAGGAGTAAAAATTACGGATGTATTGAGAAACGTATAGGCAGAAGGCCGGGCGAGAGCTCCGGTCTTTTGTTATAGGGAAAAGAAGGAGTTATTATGATTAAAATTGCATTTTTTGATATAGACGGAACACTGCTCCGGTTCAGGCACAATGATCTGTCAGAACCGGTAAGATCCGCGTTAAAACAGTTACAGAAGCAGGGGATTCTTTTATGTATGGCAACGGGAAGAAGCTACCCGTTTATACCGCGCTTTGAAGGAATTGAATTTGATGTTATTCTGTCATTTAACGGCTCTTATGTCAGAAATCGGGAGGAAGTGATCCGCAAAGAGCCTCTTACAAGAGAGGATGTAAACTGTATTATAGGCAATCTAAATAAGAAGAAACGGGCAATTGCAATCAGCAATGAAGCTGTGGTGGTCACAAATGGAACCGATCCGGATCTGGAACAGTACTTTGCATTCGGAAATGAAGAAATGATAATTTCCGAAAAATTCAATGACATTTCCAGGGAAGACATTTATCAGATTATGTGCAGCTGCACAAAGGATGAATACGAGGAAATTCTTGAAGGAACCAAACGTGCACAGATCACTTCCTGGTGGGACAGAGCGGCGGATATTATTCCGTCAAACAGCGGAAAGGGAATTGCCGTAATGGATGTATTGGATTACTATGGGATTTCAAGGGAGAAATCCATAGCGTTCGGAGACGGGAAGAATGACATCGAGATGCTGAGGGCAGTGGGGATTGGTGTAGCGATGGGAAATTCCTGTACAGAGGTAAAGGACAGCGCAGATGAAAGCTGCCTGTCGGTTGAGGAGGACGGAATTTACCATTACTTTTTAGAGCGAAATATGATTGAGGCAATTTAAAAATAAGTAAACCAGCGGGATATCGATAGAGACGTCCTGCTGGTTTACTTTTTAGGAAATGGCTTTGTCATAGAGATTCCGGTATACGCTGCAGGATTCATAGAGCGTATCGTGGGTCCCCTCTCCGCAGACAGTGCCCCGGTCCAGAACGATAATATGTCCGGCTGTCCGGGCCAGATTCATATCATGGGTGACGATGACACAAGTCACTGGGGATCCCGGACCAGCGCCCTTGCAAGAGCCTGTCTTTGCCGTTCTCCGGCGGAGAACCGAAAAGCAAATCGGCCAGTTACAAGGGATACCAGAATCAGCCACGGCACAACCACACCAATGCAGCTGGAAATGCCGTAGCTGATCCCGGAGGTATCCTGTGTGATGTGGCTGATCAGGGGGGAGGGCCTGCAGGCCTGGTACACGGACATGGGAAAGTACAAAAAATGATTCCACAGGGTTTTTCGGAGAACCTGATCGGTGTGAAAGCCGATCCATGAGCCAAAGAGGGTGGAAAGAAAACTGAGCAGCATGGAAAAGAGCGTAATCCCGGCATAATCTGCAATCAGTCCTTTGTCAAAGATTTCCCCCTGCATAATGGCGCCGGTTATCTGGGGGAGGCAGACGGTAAGCATGGAAATCACAAGTCCGAATAGAACGTCTGCCAGATACCAGATCCACGGAATACCGGAAACAGACAGAAGATGAAAAAATGGCCTCCAGGCCTGCAGTTTCTTTTGTATCATCATAAACTCCTTTCTGGAACCGGTGTGTTAAAGGACCGGCTATTTAAGAGAATGATTTCATCAACGTCCTTTACAGCGGACGTTCTGTGGGCGATGACGAATGTGGTCCGTCCTTTTCTGAGACGGGCAAGGGCCTGTTCCACCCTGTATTCTGATTCCGGATCAAGGTTCGCAGTCACCTCATCCAAAAGAAGGATTTTGGGGTTTTGGAGAAACAGCCGCGCAAGAGAGATACGCTGGCGCTGCCCTCCGGAGAGCCCGCTGCCGCCTTCTCCGATCCGGGTCATAAGGCCGTGGGGCATGGCACGTATAAAATCACTGCACTGGGAATCCTCTATGGCCTGTAAAAGCTCTTGTTCAGTTACAGGCCGGTGAATCCCATAAAGGATATTTTCGCGGATCGTTCCGGAAAAAAGATAGGGGCTCTGGGGCCCGTAGCCGATCATACGCCGCCACTGCACCAGAGGGAGTTTAAAAATATCTGTCTTACCCATGCGGATACTTCCCTGATCCGGAGAATAGAAGCGTTCCAAAAGCTGAAAAAAAGTAGTTTTACCGGCCCCGCTTGGACCGACGAGGGCCGTTGTTTTCCCCTCCGGGGCTGTAAAGGTAAGATTTTTCAGTACAGGCTGATTTTCGTAGGAAAAGGATACATTTTCAAACAGGATATCTCCTTTCATCCCGTCTGAACCGGTGCAGGGATCATCAGGTTCCGTCTGTTCTGCCATAAGCTCTGTGATCCGGCGGACTGCTCCCTGACTGGATTTAACGGTTCCCCAGATGCTCATGATTCTGGAAAATGAGTTTAAAAGGTTCTGGGAGTAGAGATAAAATGCAACCCAGATATCAAGGGTGATTTCATTATGGGAGATCATCCACAGTCCCAGCTCGATCATGGCAGTTGTATGGAGCAGTGAAGCAAGGTTTTTTAACTGGAGCAGAAGATTAGTGATAAGAGAATTGGAAATATTTACCTGAAACAACTGATGAATCCAGTGGTTTCCCCGTTTCTTTTCCCATTCTTCTGCACAAAATTCTTTTACCAGAGGCAGATTGGACAGGATTTCGGACAGATGACCGGTAAGCCCGGCGTTTTTTCCCTGAATCCTTTCATTCCATGAAAACTGGATTTTTCCCTGCCATACGCCGAGAGCATACAGAAGGGGGATCATAACGGCTTCCAGCGCAGCAAGCTTCCAGTGATAGGAAAAGAGGAGCACAAAGGAACCGAAAAACGTGTAGAGGGAGGACAGCACATTTCCGGGAAAAGAAACAGCCAGGTCACTGAGCCTTGCGGTGTCCTGGGTTACGCGGCTGATCAGATCCTTTGAGGGCTGTGCGTCAAAAAAAGGAACAGGAAGGCGGAGGATTTGTCTCCAGATAAGCTCGCGCAGGCGCAGAGAAACCTTTGCACTTGCAGCTGCTAAAATAAACTGGCTGACAGAGGTAATACATGCCTGTCCTGAAACAACGGCAATTACTGTACAAATAAGCGCCGGATTCAGGCTGCCGTTCATGATCTGCCGGGTATAGGAGGGAAAAAGCAGATACAGCTGGCTTGCTGCCATAGACAGAAGCGTATAGACCAGGATATAAAACCAGGGAAGTCTGGCCTGAAGCAGCAGATGGAAAAATGGTTTCCAGATAAGTCGTTTCATAGATCGCGTCTCCTTTCGTCTGACGGATCATAACATAAAAAGCCAAATCCGTGTGGGATTTGGCTTAAATGGCGTGTGCGGTGTCGTAAAAACAGGATTATAGATTGAGTTCAGGACATTTTCTGAGGGTTCAGGACAGAGGATCCTGCCATGACAGGGTAAGGCTCTGGATAAAGATATCCCCCTGAAGGCAGGAATTCAGGGTGGCATTGTGATAAGGGCTTAAAAGTTCACGGACAGTGGAAAGCCCTTTTCCGCGTCCCTCTCCTTTGGTGCTGATTCCGGCATGGATGCCCTGCTGGATTGTACGCGGGGTAACGGAATTTCGGATTGTATAGGAGCAGCCGCAGGCATTTCCTGTAATGCGGACTTCGATGATGCCATCGGGAACCAGAAGAACCTCTTCAATTGCATTATCAATCAGGATTCCCAGAATATGGGTTAGATCGATCAGATCCATACCGGTCTGCCAGGTTTTAGGGAGAACCTGAATGTGCAGGGAAATGGAACATTTTTGCTGCAAAGCCTGAGAAGTTTTTAAAACGAAGAAGGCCTACAGAGGTTCGGAGGGCAGCTGGCAGATGGATGACAGCAGTTCGCTTTGGCGGATGGTATCCTGGGAGCAGGGAAAGATTTTTCCCCAGAAAAAATCTTTCATCTCCTGGTTTTCGCTTTCATTTACAAAATTTCCCATAGTGAAGAAAATATTTTTTATGTCATGGCGGATAATAAGATGCACAGAGCCGGAAATAAAAGAAAAACCAGCGGGTTCTGGGAGGACAGGATGGAAAAAGGTAAAAAGATCATCGTACAGAACACAAGGATTAAGGCGGAAAAGAGAAAATAGTAGGGTTCGATAGCGGGATATTTCTTTCCAAGCTGTATTAACTGTTCGATCGGTTTAAAAAAACGCGGACGGAAAAAAAGGATCGCTCCAAGAAGCAGGAGAGAATACAGCCCGGTAGTGCCGATGAGACCCAGCGCATAGCTTCCGACTGCTTTTTGAAGATAAGGGACGGCAAAATAGTTTACCAGAAAGAATCCGTAGGCAGAAACGGACAGGATTACAAAGGAGAGATAGCAGGAAAACTGGTTTCCGCGCAGGCTGTGGAGGCTTAATTTTACGGCAGTGTAATATACGCAGAAAATCAGCCAGAACAGCCAGAGGTATCCCAGCAGTACGGAGGCAGAGTTAAACAGTCTTTGAGAAAAAAAGAAGGCTGAAAAAAGAAAGGGGATTTCAATGAAAGACGTGGGGTTTTCATCATTTTTTGGGGGAGCGGCAAGCGTCAAACAGCGGGTAAATTCATGAATCATCTTTGGACGGTCCAGGGATTTTTCAATAAAGCCATAAGAAGGAAAAGGCCTTGTTTTGAATAACCCTGTTTTTTAAATTTGATAAAGAAATAATGCACTTGCATATTCTATGAGATTGGGGTAAAATAGACCAAAATTAAGACAGGGAGGAAATGAGTTATGGAAATTAGCGGACATACGCAAATGCTGTGCCTGATAGGAAGCCCTGTCGGGCATTCGGGATCGCCGGCTATGTATAATTACAGTTTTCAAAAATTGGGGCTGGATTATGTGTATTTGGCTTTTGATATAAAAGAAGAAGATACATCAAAGGCTATTAATGCGCTTCGGTTATTAAACGTAAAGGGCTTTAATATTACTATGCCGGGAAAGACGGCAGCGCTTTCCTGCTGCGATGAGCTTTCAAAAGCAGCACAGCTTATCGGAGCGGTAAATACGGTAGTAAATGAAAATGGCAAACTAATTGGCCATAACACGGACGGTTTGGGCTGGGTCAGAAACTGCCGGGAGCATGGCTTTGAAATAAGGGGAAAGAAAATGACGATTGCCGGTTCCGGTGGAGCGGCTACTGCCATTGAGATTACATCTGCTTTAGAAGGGATGAGTGAGATTTCTATATTTGCACGAAAGGACACTTTTTTTGCAAATGCAGAGGCTACGGTAGAAAAGATCCGCAGGCATGTTTCAGGATGCCGGGTGAATCTGTATGATTTGGAAGACAGGGATTTATTTTATCATGAAATAGAAGACAGTCATATTTTCACCAATGCCACCCGGGTGGGAATGAAGCCTATGGATCAGGAGAGCCTGATTGAAAATCCTGAAGTTTTTCGCAGTGATCTGACTGTGTCAGATGTAGTTTATAATCCGAGAGAAACCAGACTCCTGTCAGATGCTGCGGCGGCAGGGTGTAAAGTGATTCCGGGAATTGGGATGCTTTTATGGCAGGGGGCAGAGGCATTTAAACTTTATACAGGTAAGGAAATGCCGGTTAAGGAAATAATGGAAAAATATTTTGCGGTATAATGAACCGCCCATAAAATAATAAAAGACAGTTGTGCAGAAGAGAAACTGCAGCAGCTGTTTTTTTGTAGAAATTCACCAAAGCAAAGCTACTGATAACAGAAAGAAGGAACAGGGAACATGAAGCGTAATGTAGGGTATCTGTATTTGTTGATTACCTTTTTTTGCTGGGGAAGTATTTATGTTGTGAGCAAGTATGCTTTGGAGGTTATGGGGCCGGTAACAGTTTCTTTTTGCCGGTATGGAATAGCTCTGATCTGTCTGTATGGTATTTTAAAGTTAAAAGGATGTCATAAAAAAGTTCAGAAAGAGCACTGGCCGTATTTGATGATTCTGGGAGGCTTGGGATATTTTGCAGCAATTATACTGCAGCTTGCCGGAACCGCCAGATTGTCAGGATCGCTTTCTTCCCTGATGAATTCTTTGAATCCCGTTGCGATTTCTGTTATGGCGGCGATATTTTTAAAGGAAAGGATCACATGGAAAAATGCGATCGGCATTGTTATATCTCTTGCAGGCGTATATGTTATTTTAGGAACGGGAGAGCTGCAGGCTGACATCATGGGAATCCTGTTTTCCGCAGGCTCTGTAATTCTCTGGTCAGCAGCTTCTGTATCCATTCGCAGAATCTCCGAATATTATGATCCGGTTCAGACCGCTCTTTACGGTATGGCCATTGCACTGATTCTAAACGTACCGGCAGCAGTATTTGAGAATATGTTCATTTTCAGAAGCCATCCTACAGAAAAAGCATTGCTGGCCTGCCTGTTTGTTGCAGTAGTTGGAACTGCGGTAGCACACACCTTTTGGAATAAGAGCCTTCAGCAGCTGAGTGCAAGTACCTGTTCTATGTTTTACCCTTTACAGCCGTTGGTATCAGCAGTACTTGGGGTGGTGCTTCTTCATGAGATTATTACATGGCAGTTTGTAGCAGGCGCTGTACTGATCTGTTCTGGAATTGTGATTAATTTCCTGCCTTTTATGCCAAATAAAGAGAAAATAGCGCGTTAAATCGATAAAATCATTGCGCTTTTTAGGTTCTGCTGATATAATTGCATTCAAAAATAATTCGTGTGACGAAGAAGACAGAGGAGAGTGCAATGGACAGAATTGAAGAAATATGTGATAAAATTGGACAGTGTGATGACAATATCATTGAGCAGCTGGTTGCCAGAATGAGATGTATTCAGGATATTATTGAATATAAGAAGGAAAAGGGAATTCCGATCCTGCAGCCGGAGCAGGAAAAAAAGCAGGAGGATAACCTGAAGCGTAAGCTGGGAGATAATCCCTTTGAGGAGGAGATACTGGATATCTTCAAATACATTGTGAAGAACAGCCGAAGGATTCAGGCTAAAGCTCTGTTTAATTATAATATTTTCCTTATTGGCTTTATGGGCGCAGGGAAAAGCACTGTGGCTAGAGAATTAAAAAAACAGCTGGAAATGAATTACGTTGAAATGGATCAGCTGATCGTGGAGCAGAGAGGAATGGCCATCACAGATATTTTTGAGGAATATGGTGAAACATATTTTCGTAATCTGGAAAGCAATGTGCTGATTGAACTCCAAAAGCGTAAACAGACGATCGTTTCCTGTGGAGGAGGTATTGTAGTCCGGGAAGATAATAAGGATCATATGAAGAAAAATGGGCGGGTTGTGTTTTTAACTGCAACGCCCAATACTGTTTATGAGCGGGTGAAAAACAGTACAGAACGTCCGATCCTGAATAATAATATGAATGTAGAGTTTATTTCACAGCTTTTAGAAAAACGCAGAGCTTTGTATGAAGAGGCAGCGGATATCACAGTAGCAACAGATGGAAAATCTGTTTCCGAAATATGTGATGAAATAGTTTCAGAGCTGATTGCTTATGACCTGAGATTAAATAAAAAAGAATCATGATAAAAGAGAGTTTCTGTTTCGCAATAGAATTATCGGACAGAAACTTTTTTATTACAAAACTATTAAAAGTGGGGGTTAATCCCATATTTCGACAGAAAATGTAAAAGGGTAAATCGTGAAGTACAGAAGGAAAAAAACGGAAAAAAGCCGCAAAACAGGTGGCATAAAGGGTTGAAATTGTATTGTTAATAAAATAACAAAATTAAATATTAACAATAATGTAATAAAAACGTAAAAATAAAATCTATATTTCGTTCAAAAAACAGGATGATATCAAGAAAAAGTATACAATAAGCACAATATAATCGGAAATTATTTCCTGATGCAAAAAAAATGTAACAAAATTGTAAAACCTCTGTTGACGGGTAGAACCAAATCCCATATAATACCCGTACATCCCAGCAAAACAGGTCAAAAGTGGGGAATAAACCTTATTTTGGATCTGATGAAAAGCAACTTGTTGACACATGGGATCAGACAGATCCCAGGAAAGAAAAGAGGAGTATGTATGCTTACATTGCATTCATTCCTTCAGTCGGTCGTTCTCTTTGTAAAGGCGCTTGCAGTTAAGGTCAAAAAAGAACAGTACCGCACTTCTTCTGTTGTGATGGCAGGGGCTGTAGTCATTGCCATTGTAACCTTCGGTGCAAACGGATTTGGCGGAAGCGGTAGAAATGCCATGGCTGCGCCCAGGATCCAGGAAAGCGCAGAGGAGCCGGAAGAACCGGAAGAGGAAGTGGTATCTGGAGGAAGCAGCTTTGTTACGGAAGCAAAAATACAATTTGGACTTTTAAATACAGACAGTGAAGGCCAGCATCTGGCAGGCGCGCTGCTGGAACAGGATGTCCGGGAGAAACAGAGAAGAGAGGCAGCAGCCCAGACAGAGATTGAGGCGCTGCAGAAGCAGATTTTAAAAGAGAAGGAAGAAGAGGAAGCCAGAAGAAAGGCTGAGGAGGAGCGGCGGGCCGCCAGACGGATCCGGATTTCAGACGAGGATTACCAGATCCTGCTGCGTATTGTACAGGCCGAAGCAGGCATCTGTGATGATAAGGGGAAGATTCTGGTGGCAGATGTGATCATTAACCGTGTCCTTTCCAAGCGGTTCCCCAATACGGTAAAAGGGGTTGTATACCAGAGAAACCAGTTCCAGCCCGTATCAAATGGCAGGATCAACACCGTAAAGGTGACGCCGGATACCATCCGCTGCGTAGACCGCGCCCTGGATGGAGAGGATTACTCAAACGGGGCTATTTACTTTATGAACCGCAGGGCTTCGGGAAAACAGGCTTCCTGGTTTGATTCCAGTCTTACCTATCTCTTTGCACATGACGGTCATGAATTTTTCAGATAACCGCCCATAGAAAAGACTCAAAAAGGGTTGAGTTTCCGCATCCTTTGGCGTATACTGTGAAGTGACGGGAAACTGTCCAATACAGAAGGCAAAGGAGACTGGAATCATGATTTTTGATGAAAAGAAAAATTTGAATTTTTACCGCAATCTGGGAATTGAGGGAAGATACGCAAAGGCCGTTGATTTTCTTATGAACACGGATCTGGCAGCATTAGAGGCTGGAAAGCATGAGATCGACGGAACCAATGTATATGCCAATGTGACCTCCTACACTACGATTCCGTGGGAAGAGGCAAAGTATGAGTCTCACGAGCATTACACCGATATCCAGTATGTGATCGAGGGGAGTGAGGTTATGACCTATGCTCCGACACATGAGATGGAGGTAAAGACTCCTTACAATCCGGATAAAGATGTAACGTTTTATGAGAACACGGTTCCCGGCCTTCAGGCAGTTGTAAAGGCAGGTCAGTACATGATCTTCCATCCATGGGATGCACACAAGCCAAAGGCAGCAGACGGTGAACCTGCCCCTATTAAGAAGGTAATTGTAAAAATTAAAGAAGACTAGTGTACTGTCTCATTCACTAGAATAAGGTACCGGCCGTTTGGACATTGTCCAGGGGGCCGGTATTTGTCATATCTGTACCATTTTCTGTAAAAATTAGAATTTTGTTAAAATGGAATTGTTGACTTTTTAACAATAAAGTGAGATAATAGACTTGAATTTGGTTTTATAAACCAGACATTCACATTTACATCATTTCACATCATATCACAGGAAAGAAAAGAGGTTAATGTAGTATGGCAGAGATCAATTTAAGCAAGTATGGCATTACCGGAACAACTGAGATCGTACACAATCCTTCTTATGAGCTGTTATTTGAAGAAGAAACCAGACCCGAGCTGGAAGGTTACGAGAAAGGACAGGTCAGTGAATTAGGCGCAGTTAACGTTATGACTGGTATCTACACCGGCCGTTCTCCAAAAGACAAATTCATCGTGGTAGATGAGAACTCCAAAGATACTGTATGGTGGACTTCTGATGAGTACAAGAATGACAATCATCCTGCATCTGAGGAAGCATGGAAGGCCTGCAAGGAGATTGCGTTAAAGGAGCTGTCCAATAAGAAGCTTTACGTTGTAGATGCATTCTGCGGCGCAAACAAGGATACCCGCATGGCAATCCGCTTCATCGTAGAAGTAGCTTGGCAGGCACACTTTGTTACTAATATGTTTATTCAGCCAACTGCTGAGGAATTAGAGAACTTTGAGCCTGATTTCGTTGTTTACAATGCTTCCAAGGCAAAGGTAGAGAACTATAAGGAGCTGGGCTTAAATTCTGAGACAGCTGCTATGTTCAACATTACCAGCCGTGAGCAGGTTATCATCAACACCTGGTACGGCGGTGAGATGAAGAAGGGTATGTTCTCCATGATGAACTACTACCTGCCTCTGAAAGGCATCGCTTCCATGCACTGCTCCGCAAATACAGATATGAACGGCGAGAACACCGCTATCTTCTTCGGCCTGTCCGGTACCGGAAAGACCACTCTGTCTACCGATCCTAAGCGTCTTTTGATCGGTGATGACGAGCATGGCTGGGATGACAACGGCGTATTTAACTTTGAGGGTGGCTGCTATGCCAAGGTTATCAACCTGGACAAAGAGTCTGAGCCGGACATTTATAATGCCATTCGCCGTGATGCTCTGCTTGAAAACGTTACTCTGGATGCAGAGGGCAAGATCGATTTCGCAGATGACAGCGTAACCGAGAATACCCGTGTATCTTATCCGATCAACCATATTGAGAATATTGTACGTCCCGTTTCCTCTGCTCCGGCAGCGAAGAATGTAATTTTCCTGTCCGCAGATGCATTCGGCGTGCTGCCTCCAGTATCTGTTCTTACTCCTGAGCAGACACAGTATTACTTCCTGTCCGGCTTTACAGCAAAACTTGCAGGTACAGAGCGCGGCATCACCGAGCCGACTCCTACCTTCTCTGCATGCTTTGGCCAGGCATTCTTAGAGCTGCATCCTACCAAGTATGCAGAAGAGCTGGTTAAGAGAATGGAAAAGAGCGGCGCAAAGGCTTATCTTGTAAATACCGGATGGAATGGTACCGGAAAGCGTATCTCTATTAAGGATACCCGCGGCATCATTGACGCTATCTTAAACGGTGATATCAAGAATGCTCCTACCAAGACCATCCCATACTTCAACTTTGAAGTACCTACTGAGCTTCCCGGCGTAGATCCCAAAATCCTGGATCCAAGAGATACCTATGCAGATGCAGCAGAGTGGGATGCAAAGGCGCAGGACCTGGCTGGCAGATTCATTAAGAACTTCGCAAAATACGAAGGCAATGAGGCTGGCAAGGCTCTGGTTGCAGCTGGCCCTCAGAAGTAAAACAAAACAGATCGACGAAAGTCTGAAAAGGCGCGGCATTTTGCTGCGTCTTTTTTTAATCCTCTTTTCTTTGTTCGATCTCCAGCCAGGTTCAAAAACATTGTTCTTAAAAAAAGACAATGTTAAAAATAAAGTTCGTCTATATTTAGAATATAGATATTTTAGAAGATAATATTAAGATAAAATATAAATAAAACTGATTATAAAGTTAATTTTTTGCAAATTGATTGGAATTATATCAACATATTTGTATACAATATGCGAAAGACTGAAAAAATATCAACTTATATTGTACCAAACGGACAAATGTCTTTTGACAAGATACAAACCATGTGATATAATACGAACAATTCGCGAAAGGAAAAACAGGGCGGGTTAAAAACGGGGTATATAAAAAGATACCCGACTTAAAAAAGGAGGAGAAGGAATGAAAAAACGTTTTCTCAGTTTGACACTGGCAGCTGCAATGGTAATGTCTTTAGCAGGATGCCGCAGCGCAGAACCGGCAGCGACAACAGCTGCACCGGCATCAGAGGCAACGACGGCTGCACCGGCTGATGGGGAAAAGAAAGAGGGGACCTCAGAAGCAGAAACAGCATCGGCAGAAGACTTTAAGATTGGTATTATTACCGGTACGGCCTCCCAGGGTGATGAGGAGATCACTCAGGCAAATAAGATGAAAGAAAAATATGGTGACATGGTTGTTACCTCTACCTATCCTGATAACTTCACCACAGAGACAGAAACCCTGATCTCTAATGCAGTGGCTATGGCTTCTGATCCGGCTGTTAAGGCAATCGTATGGTGCCAGGCAGTTCCCGGTACTGCAGCAGCCATTGACAAGGTTCGTGAGACCCGTCCGGATATGATCTTCATCGCAGGTACTCCCGGCGAGGATCCGGGCGTTATCAATCCAAAGGCCGATATCGTCCTTCAGGTCGACGAGCCAGGCTGCGGTGTTGTGATTCCGCCTCAGGCAAAGGCTCAGGGAGCAAAGACGCTGATCCACTACTCTTTCCCGCGTCATATGAGCTATGCTTTGATTGTTGCACGTCATGAGAACATGAAGAAATACTGTGCAGAAAACGGAATCGAGCTGGTTGACGTAACCGCTCCCGATCCTACCGGCGATTCCGGTATTACAGGCGCACAGCAGTTTATTCTGGAGGATGTTCCCCGCCAGATTGAAAAGTATGGCAAGGACACCGTATTCTTCACCACAAACTGCGGTATGCAGGAGCCTTTGATCCGTTCCGTATTTGAAAACGGCGCGATCTACTCCTTACAGTGCTGCCCGTCTCCGTTCCACGCATTCCCGGCAGCTTTAAACATTGATATGTCCGGTCACGAAGCAGACGTTACATATATGATGGAACAGCTTCAGGCAAAGGTAGACGAGTATGGAATGAACGGCCGCGTTTCCACATGGGGCGTTCCCTGCAATATGCTGTTTGTAAATGCAGGCGTTGAGTATGCAAAAAAGGTACTGGAAGGCGAGACCAACGGTGAGGTTCTTGATGAGGAAGTTCTGAAGGCTACCATTCAGGAATGTGCAAAAGAGTATACACCGGATGCAAATATGACCATTGAGCATTATGTAGATGACAGCGGAAACAAAAAGGATAACCACTTCCTGGTAATGTCAGATTTCGTTACATTTAAATAGACTTGACCGCAATGGGGCTGATATAAGAAGCAGGGGGTTCGCCGGCTGGCGTCTTTGGGGCAGAAGCTGGCGGACTCCTTTTTTCATTTTTCCCTGATGGAGGGCGGTAGAAAAAGAAGTCAAAAAGAAAGAGGTTGGTATTTTGGAAAATGCAAAAGAAACCTATGTCCTGAAAATGGATCATATTGTGAAAGAATATTTCGGGAACCGTGTCCTGAAGGGAGTTGACCTTGCGGTACGTCCCGGTGAGATTCATGCGCTGATGGGAGAAAACGGCGCAGGAAAATCCACCCTGATGAATATCCTGTTTGGTATGCCGGTCATTCACAACACAGGCGGTTTTGAAGGAACCGTTGAGATTGACGGAAAGGAAGTGCAGATCAACAGCCCGGTAAAGGCCATGGAGCTGGGAATCGGTATGGTACATCAGGAGTTTATGCTGATTCCGGGATTTTCCGTTACGGAAAATATTAAGGTGGGCCGGGAAATCAGTCATGCAAACCTGGCCAGCCGTGTATTTGGAGAATCGATGGAAACCCTGGATTTTGATTCTATGGATCGGGATGCAAGAAAGGCCCTTAAAACCATTGGGCTTGAGATTGAAGAGTATGTAAAAGTAGCAGGACTTCCCGTAGGATATATGCAGTTTATTGAGATCGCCAGAGAGCTTGATAAAACGGGACTTAAGATACTGGTATTTGACGAACCAACTGCAGTGCTGACCGAATCAGAGGCTAAACGCTTGCTGGAGGCCATGAAAGTGATCGCCGCCAGCGGAATTGCCATTATTTTTATCACCCACCGATTGGATGAGGTCATGGCAGTGGCGGATAGTATGACGGTTCTCAGGGATGGAGAATTTGTAGCCAGACGTGAGATCAGGGATACAAATGTGGTTGAGATCGCAGAACTGATGATCGGACGCAAAGTGGAGAAGCTGTTAGATGATGATATACCGGATGAACGGGTGATCCGGGACGATGAAATTGCTGTCAGCTTAAGAAATTACAGAGTAGATATGCCGGGCGAGCAGGTCAATGGGATTGATATGGATATCCGAAAAGGAGAAATCTTTGGGATTGGAGGCCTGGCAGGCCAGGGTAAACTTGGCATCCCTAACGGCATCATGGGGCTTTATAAGGCCAGCGGTGAAGTGAGGATTAATGGCGAGGCCTTAAATCTGGATAAACTGGGAGATGCCCTGGATCATAAGGTAGCCTTTGTATCAGAGGACCGCCGCGGTGTGGGCCTTCTCTTGAACGAAAGCATTGAGCAGAATATCGTCTTTTCTGCCATGCAGACCAACGGCAGATTTTTAAAAAAGATCGGTTGGTTTCATTTATATGATGCTGCCGCTGCCAAAGTTCATGCCACTCATATGGTAGAAACGCTTGATATCCGCTGTACTGGTATCGGGCAGGCGGCAGGCCGTCTTTCCGGCGGCAATCAGCAGAAAGTATGTCTGGCACGAGCACTGACTCTGGAACCGGATATCCTGTTTGTATCGGAGCCTACCAGAGGAATTGACATTGGCGCCAAGAAGCTGGTGCTTGAGTATCTGGCAAAACTGAACCGCGAGACGGGCATGACGGTGATCATCGTTTCTTCTGAGCTGGTAGAACTGCGGTCGATTTCAGACCGGATTGCGATCATTTCCGATGGAAAGCTGTCGGGTATTTTAAAACCGGACGATTCGGATGCTGACTTCGGTCTGGCTATGTCCGGAACACGGAAAGGAGGAATGGAAAATGACTGATTCTGTTAAGAAGATGATCCGTAAATTCGGCCTTCCGCGTATTATTATCGTTCTCTTTTTTCTGTTTCTGGTGGTATGTGCAGGGGCATTCCAGATGAATCTGCCCCAGTTTTTCAGTGATGTGCTCCGCCGCTGGGGAATGTACGGTGTTTTAGCTCTTGCAATGGTGCCGGCGATCCAGTGCGGGATCGGACCGAACTTTGGTATCACCATGGGTATTGTAGGAGGGCTTTTGGGAGGTCTGGTTGTGATCCAGCTGGATATTGCACAAAATCCCGCTCTGGTAGCAATCCATCCTCTCTTTGCAGCCTGGGTGGCTATTCTGGCTGCCATTGTGATCGGCGTGATTCTGGCAGTGGGCATCGGATACCTCTACGGCCAGCTCTTAAACCGGGTAAAGGGCTCTGAAATGACCGTTACTACCTATGTAGGATTTTCCGTGATCGCTTTCATGAATATGGTCTGGATGCTTCTTCCCTTCGACAATGGTGAGCTGATCTGGCCCAATGCCGGAAAGGGACTGAGAAATACAATTTCCCTTGCTTCCTCCTACAGCGGTGTTATGAATGACACCCTTGCTTTTTCCATTGGAGACTTTTTTGTTCCTACCGGACTTCTTCTGTTTTTCTTCCTCATGTGCTTTCTGGTGTGGCTCTTTATGCGTTCTAAGACTGGAATTGCCATGAGTGCGGCAGGTACGAATCCGATGTTTGCCAAGGCCGCAGGCATCAATGTAAACCGGATGCGTCTAGTGGGTACCATTCTTTCGACCGTCCTGGCTGCAGTAGGTATCCTGGTATATGCACAGGCCTTCGGCTTCATCCAGCTGTACAATGGTCCTATGATGATGGGCTTTACCTCTGTAGCAGCCGTACTGATCGGAGGCGCTACTCCAAGGCGGGCCTCCATTGCCCACGTGCTGATCGGTACGTTCCTGTTTCAGGGCATCATGGCTCTGGGCCTTCCGGTTGTAAACCAGTTCATTCCGGAGAGCAACTTATCAGAGGTAATGCGTCTGATCATCTCTAATGGTATTATTCTGTATGCACTGGCACAGGCAAAGGGAGGTGACAGCCGTGAATAAAAAAATATCTGATTTCTTATTTAAAAATAAGGTAGTGATCCTGTTCCTTCTTCTTTGTGTAGGAGCTACGGCTGCATCGAAACAGCCTCTGACCTTTGTGATCCCGGAGCTGTTTACCAGAATCGCCAGAAATGCGTTTATCGTGCTGGCACTGATCATTCCGGTTATTACGGGTCTGGGTCTGAATTTTGGTATTGTAGTAGGCGCCATGGCGGCACAGATTGCCTTATTCCTTACCACTTACTGGGGTTTTACGGGAGTTGGCGGCTTTTTCATTACCGTTGCCCTGGCTACCCCTATTGCGCTGGTGTTCGGCTTCCTGGTAGGAAAACTCTTCAACCTGGTAAAGGGAAATGAGATGATCGCGGGCCTGATCCTGGGATATTTTGCAGATGGTATTTACCAGCTGATCTTCCTGTTCGTATTCGGCGGCGTGATTGCTATGAATAATCCTACGCTGATGATTGCCACAGGAGTAGGCGTAAAGAATACCATTGACCTAAAGGATACGGTAAAATATGCTCTGGATACCATTCCCATGCTGACGGTTCTGGAAATTGGCTTCTATCTGGTAATTGCAGGACTTCTCTTTACCACCATTCACAAGCGGATCAAAAAACAGGCAGTGAACTGGAAGGATACAGCGCTTAAGGCGGCGGCAGCAGTTTTTGTCTATGCCCTGACTTTTATCGGACCGGTGGAGCAGTTCTTATCTTCTGACCGTCTGCTGCTTTTGTCGGCGGTAGAGCTGGGCTGTCTGAGCGTTGTGCTGTGGCAGCTGTTTCAGATCGTGAGACATAAAATGACGAAACATACGGGAGCCGGAAGTTTTGGCAAAAGAGACACCTTTGATATACGCAGAGCCCTTGTCTTTATCGTTCTGGCTGGTGCAGTATATGGACTTACCTATATTCCCGCACTGTTTAACGTGCTGATTGCCGTACAGCTTCCTGTGATGACCTATATCTCTATTGGAGCTCTCTGCGTATTCAACAATCTGCTGATGCGGACCCGTCTGGGACAGAATATGAGGGCAGTAGGCCAGAACCGTGCGGTAGCAAACTCTGCAGGTATTGATGTGGATAAGACCCGTATTATCGCCATGCTGTTTTCTACCGTGCTTGCCAGCTGGGGACAGCTTATTTATCTGCAGAATATCGGCACCATGTCTACCTATGGTGCGCATACCCAGGTGGGGCAGTTTGCTATTGCAGCGCTTCTGGTAGGCGGCGCTTCCGTGCAGAAGGCGACAAATAAAAATGCTCTTTTAGGCATCGTTCTGTTCCATACCCTGTTTATCGTATCTCCGTTAGCAGGAAAGGAACTGTTCGGAGATCCTGTGATCGGTGAGTATTTCCGCGTATTCGTTTCCTATGGCGTAATCGCCATGGCACTGGCTATGCATGCATGGAAAAAGCCCGGCACAGACAAGTCAAAAGATGGGCCAAGTGAGTTTGAAAGCCAGATGAAGCCGGCTTCGTTAGGAAAAGTTTAGAAATGAAAAACACCTTTTAATAGACGTCAAAAAGTAAGGCATAGTGGCCTGAACAACAGGAAAGAGGGTGCTGCTCAATCATTCGATTGTGGATGATTTTGCAGCACCCTCTTTTCTGGTTTAAGTGAATACATTTCAGTTGTTGCTGCATCTGGTTCACTCCGTCTGGATACGGCATTTTGTTGTATTAAGGGTATATACAAACTGGAAGTTGTTTATTTCTTCTTTTTCGGTTTTGGGGCTGGCAGTTCATCATATATTGCATGAAACAAGCCTGTCAAAAATTCCTTATTATCAACTTCATCTACCAACAACATCTCTTTTGCTCCCTCATAGGGTAATTCATACGGAGCTGTCGGCATATAACTAATTGCTGATTTTACTGGTTTAACAAGTAATCTATCATCATAGATACCGCCTACAATCTTGCCATGATAATAAATAATAAATTCTCCCATCATAGCTCGATAAGTAATTTCTTCTAACTCAGATAGCTGCCCTAAAATAAACTCTAAGTATTCCTTGCTTGATGCCATATTTCCACCTCAAATTCCAAGTTGTCATACCGTAAACAGTCGCCCATTATCATTCCATTCGCCATACATAACCCCCGCTTTTGTGTTATCTAAAAGCTTCTGTAAGCGACTCTGGAATAGTTCCGGCTGTTTTTTCTTAATTTGAATTGTATCAATTCTCACACGCTGATAAAGTGGCGGAAAACTTTGAAACTTTCCCAAACTTCTGCGTCTGTTTGAAGCGCATTCAAAATATCTTTATCAACCACAAATCCCTTCTCACTCATATCTGGTAACACAGCACGACCGGCATTTGTCATTCGTCTTAATCGTTCCATTCTGCGGCAGCGTTTTTCTTCATAATAAGACAGAGGATAGATCGTATCATACTTTGCAGCATTCCACTGCTGTATCCCTTTTTCGTCCATCCACTCCATCCGCTTAAGGATCATTGAAAACATCTGGGGAACCCCTGATTTTGTGATTTCTCTGAATTGATATCTGCTTTGCATGGGGAGACCTCCTGAATCTGATGCTGTTTGAATGAATTGTACCACAAACTGTCAAGAATCGTAAGAAAATTGTTATTGTATTTCAGACTGGTTCATGGTATTGTTAAATCAGGATAACTGTATTAAGAGAATTAGTACAGTTAAAACAGAGAAAGGAGAGATTCCAATGATCGTACTGGATTACAGGGATCGGAGGCCTCTGTATGAACAGGTCACAGAACGGTTGGAGGAGCTGATGTTTCAGGAAATCCTGACGGAAAATACAAAGCTTCCCTCAGTCCGCAGCCTTGCGACGGAGCTTTCCATCAATCCCAATACCATCCAGAGAGCGTATGCAGAACTGGAGCAAAGAGGCTATATTTATTCTGTTAAGGGAAAGGGCAGCTTCGTGGCGGAAGGGAGCCGGTTAAGGAGCGGAAGAAAAAAAGCCTGGGAAGCGAGCTTTGACCGTGCGGTGAAGGATGGTATACAGATCGGCATTTCTCCGGGAGAAATGACAGAGCGACTGGAACGGATGCTTAATCTTGAGAAAAATAAGGAAGAAGGGGGAGACGACCATGATTCAGGCAGTGAAGCTGACGAAACGGTTTGAGGATATTACGGCAGTTGATCATATAGACGCTGCGATCAGGGAAGGAAGCGTGTTTGGACTGATTGGTACCAATGGTGCGGGAAAATCTACTTTTTTACGTCTTGCAAGCGGCATTTTAAAGCCGGATGAGGGACACATTACCATTGACGGCCAGGAGGTATTTGAAAATCCGGCAGCTAAAAGAATGGTTTTTTACATATCCGATGAGGCATATTTTTTCAGCAATGCATCGCCCCTTGACATGATGGCTTATTATTCCCGTGTGTACGAGCGTTTTGACAAGGAGAGGTTTCGCCGCCTGTTAAAAAGTTTTGGACTGGATGAAAAGCGCAGGATCCACACTTTTTCCAAGGGAATGAAAAAACAGGTGTCCGTGATCTGCGGGATTTGTGCTAATACAAAGTATCTGTTCTGCGACGAGACCTTTGACGGACTGGATCCGGTCATGCGCCAGGCAGTAAAGAGCCTGTTTGCCGCCGATATGGAAGACCGGAATCTGACACCTATCATCGCATCCCACAATCTCAGGGAGCTGGAAGATATCTGCGACCATGTAGGCCTGCTTCATAAGGGAGGAATCCTCCTTTCAAAGGATCTGGATGATATGAAGCTGAATATTCACAAAATCCAGTGTGTACTGCAGCCCGGAATGGAGCCGGAGGATCTGGTAAGTCTTGAAGTTCTGTCCACAGAGCGCAGAGGAAGGCTTCTTACGCTGACCGTCCGGGGAACGCGGGAAGAGATCGAGGCAAAGCTTGGAGCTTGTGATCCTGTATTTTTTGAATGTATTCCTCTGACTCTGGAGGAAATTTTTATCAGTGAAACGGAGGTGGCAGGATATGACGTCAAAAAACTTGTTTTCTGAAAAAAAGGTCTGTGACAGAATATGGGGACTGATGAAAGAGGATATCAAACGGCGTATCTGGGTGCTGGCGCTGATGTTTCTGGTTTTTTTCTTTGCCCTTCCGGTAAAGCTGGCATTAGTTATGGAAAATGCCCGGCGAATGGAGTTTCGCGCCTATAATGACTATGAGCCGATTGAAAAGCTGCTTCCGGAGCATTTCACTGCCAAGCAGTATGAGATGATGACTGCATTTTTCAAGAGGGAAGTTGTACTGGATGAAATTTCCTATGGAAATGGGCTGATGGTCTTTTTATTCCTGATGGCTGCGGTGGTTGTAGGAGTGACGGCGTTCTCCTATCTTCACAATAAGAAAAAGGTCGATTTTTACCATAGTATCCCTGTGAGGAGAGAAGTGCTGTTTGCAGTTCAGTACGGGGACGGGATACTGATCCCGGCAGCAGCATATCTGTTTGGCTGCCTCCTGTTTACGGCAGTAGCCGCCGCTTATGGAGTGCCTGTTTCTGAATTTTTCGGCTCCATGTCAGCTGCCTTTGGAATGAACCTTCTGTATTACAGCCTTGTCTATGGAACCGTTACAGTTGCCATGATGATGACGGGAAATATAGTGATCGGTCTTTTGGGTACGGCCGTTTTTTTCGGTTTTGTTCCTCTGGCAGCCGGACTTTTGGGCGCATTTGCAGATCAGTTTTTTGTCACATCGGCAGGTGAGTTCTGGTATGCGGACAGTTCTCCTTACTTGTGGGCGATGCAAAATCTGTCCCCTGTGGGAGCATACATCTGGTCTGCTGCTTCTGTTTCGGACGCGGATGGAATCAAAATGGCTGAGGTATTAAAGGCAGCAGCCTGTATGATGGCAGTTACCGCCCTGTCTTTAGAGCTTTACCGTCTTAGACCCTCAGAGGCAGCCGGAAAAGCCATGGCATTTTCAAAAAGCAAGGCTCCGGTTCGTATCCTTCTGGTACTTCTTGGAGGAATGGCGGGAGGATGGTTTTTCTGGACGCTGCAAAGCCAGGTGAAATGGGGGCTGTTTGGAACGGCAGCAGGGATTCTCCTTGTGCACTGCGTGGTTGAGATCATCTATCATTTTGATTTTAAAAAGCTTTTTTCACACAAAATGCAGCTGGCGCTGTGCCTGGGAGCGGGAATGCTGTTTTTTTGCAGCTTCCGTTATGACTGGTATGGCTATGATTCCTATGTGCCGTCTCAGGAGGAAATTGCTTCTGCCAGCGTGGATTTATCCATTGATTATTCGTTTGCCGCCAATATGCCAAGAGTGATGCGGCAGGGAGATACCCGGAGACTGATATATGAAAGTGCGGGAGATTTTATAAAAGAGAAGATGGAGCTTACCGATTTTGAGTCTGTTATTGCTCTGGCAGAGGCTGCTTCCAGAGAAGCGGCAGGATACAGGGAAGAAAAGCTGAACCGCTGGGAAGCGCAGATCAGCTTAAACGAAGTTTCCATGTCTGTGAACCATTATAGCAGTAAGGATGCCTCAGCCATATCTGTCATTGGAGGAGCAGATGGCCCGACCTCTGTTTTTGTGGCCGGCAAAGAGGAAGAGGAAGCGTATGACCGGTATTTCAGCCAGATCCTTATCCGCTATCGTTTAAAGAACGGCCGGCAGGTCAGCCGCAGGTATCACATGGATTTAGAAGATGTGCTGGAAACTTATGAAAACATTTATAATAATGAAACGTATAAAAAGGGCCTTTATCCGATCCTTTCTCAGCAGCCGGAGGAGATGGGATACGTTTCCTACCAGGGAAATGGAAATCATTCTCTGTTTAATACAATGGAAGAAGATGCCATAAAGGAGCTTCTTGGAGCCTATCAGACCGATCTTAAGGGGCAGAAACTTAAGGACCGGATGAGAGAAGATCCGGTGGGAGCGCTTCAGTTTGCAGAAAAGGAGCTGTGCCTGTATATTCAGGAACGGTGGGGAAAAAACGACGGTTATATTTCTGAATATCAGAGAGATCTGATCAAAATGCTTCTTGGCCCGGAAACATTGAAAGATTCTTATAATGAAATGCCTTCTGCGGATGAGATGGAACGGTATATGGAAAACCATCTGGATCAGCTTTGCAGATGGCCGGTTTATCCCTCTTTTACAAATACTATACAGGTTTTAGAGAAAATGGGGGTTGAGCCGGGAGCTTATTTTGCGGCTGAACATGTAAGCCGGATTTCCGTGGATGTATCCTCAATTGTGAACGGGGAAGAATACGGTGACGGACTTCCGGAAGGAGAAGCCTTAAAGCAGATCCAGACGGAAAATCCCTTCTATCAGAAAGATGGAACGCTTGTTTTTACAGAACAGGAGCAGATCGAGCTTCTTATGGGAGCATTGCGTGACAGGGAGCTTGCTGATATGAATGGTATGCGTGAGCCAGAACAGCCTGCAAGGTACGATCTCTATGTTACATTGACCTTAGATGAAAGCAGAGTTTCGGCAGAGTTTTGGCCGGATGATGTCACGCCTGAAATAGAAGCTCTTTTTAAAGGGCTTCGGTAGCCGGAACTATTGTTTCATTCAAAGCCATATCAAACCTGCGCCTGTCTGAGGCCGGGTCTCGATATGGCTTTTTGATGGTATTGACAATCTTTCCCATCAAGGATACAATCAAATGAGCAGCAGCTTCTGCATTTTTCCTGTACAGAGAAAAGGAGCGGTCAGAGGGCAGAACGCTGCACGTTACCGGGAAAGAGAGGACATGAGTATGATATCAGAAAAGATGAAGCCGCTTGTAAATAATAACTCCGCAATCCGGGCTATGTTTGAGGAGGGAAAACGGCTGGCAGCCATATATGGAGCAGAAAATGTATATGATTTCAGCCTGGGAAATCCCAATGTGCCCGCGCCTGAGGCGGTCAATGAGGCGATCTGCAGGATTGTGAATGAGGAACCATCTGTTATGGTTCACGGCTATATGAGCAATGCAGGCTTTGAAGATGTAAGGGAGGCCATCGCACAGTCCTTAAACCGGCGTTTTGGAACAAAGTTCCATCAGGGAAATATCCTGATGACTGTAGGCGCTGCCAGCGGCCTGAATGTGATTTTAAAGACGATTTTAAATCCTCAGGATCAGGTTGTGACCTTTGCGCCCTATTTTGTAGAATATGGCAATTATGTGAGAAATTATGATGGTATACTGGAGGTAGTTCCGGCGGACACAGAAACATTCCAGCCGGATCTGGAAGAATTTTCCAGGCGGATTACAGACCGTACGAAGGCTGTCATTATCAATACGCCCAACAACCCAACAGGAGTAATCTATTCAGAAGCTGTACTGACGCGTTTGGGGGAAATCCTGACAGAAAAGGAAAAGAAATTTGGCACACAGATCGTATTGATTTCTGACGAGCCTTACAGAGAGCTGGCATATGACGGGGCAGAGGTTCCCTATGTGACGAAATTTTACCATAATACGGTCATCTGCTATTCTTACAGCAAATCCCTTTCCCTGCCTGGAGAGCGTATCGGATATCTGGTGATCCCGGATGAGCTTACAGACAGCAAAGAGGTATTCAATGCGGCTGTAATCGCAAACCGTGTCATGGGAGCGGTCAATGCTCCGTCCCTGATGCAGCGCGTTGTTATGCGTTGTGTGGATGAGACGGCAGATATAGAGGCCTATGACAGGAACCGGAATCTTCTGTACCGGGGACTGAGGGAAGCCGGCTTTGAATGTGTAAAGCCCCAGGGTGCTTTTTATATGTTTGTAAAATCTCCGGAGCCGGATGAGAAGAAATTCTGTGAGGCCTGCAAAAAGGAACATATTCTGGTGGTTCCGGGAAGCTCCTTCGCCTGTCCGGGTTATGTAAGGATTTCCTACTGCGTATCCTTTGACCAGATCCGGCGTTCTCTTCCTGCCTTTAAGCGTGTGGCAGAAGGATATGGGTTAAAGGGGCTGGAAGATTAGAGCTGTTTGGATAAAATGGGCCGTACAGGAAAGGACAGGTGAGACCGTATGGAGGAATATAAAAACAGTCGGGAAAAAACAGAACCCCAGTGGCGGTATATTCTGCGTCTGATCTTAAATATAATGATTCCAGCCTCTGGATGGTTCTTTCTGTGTTTTCTGGGGCCGAAGCTTCTGGGGTTTTTCATGCCTTTTGTCGTGGGATGGATCATTGCCATGATCGCCAATCCGCTGGTGCGCTTTTTAGAGCGCAGGCTGAAGCTGGTGCGCAGGCACAGTTCTATTGTGATCGTGGCAGGAGCTCTGGCTCTGGTGATAGGGCTTTTATATCTTGCTGTATCCCGAATGCTTCATTTTATCTGGTCCTTTATCCAGGATCTTCCGGTCTTATATGCAGGGATTGAAGGAGATGTACAGAGCAGCCTGGGACGGCTGGAAGGTATCTTTGATTTCATGCCTGAAACCATGCGGGATGCATGGATGACCCTGGGAGACAATCTGGGAGCCTATATTGGAAAGCTGGCGGAGTCCATTGCCTCGCCTACTATGGAAGCGGCAGGAACTGTAGCAAAAGGGATCCCGGCTGCGCTGGTGTATTTTGTGGTCATCATTCTTTCGGCTTATTTTTTTATTGCAGACCGTGACCGGATCTTGTCTGTTATAAGAAGCCATATGCCGGAGTGGACCGGCCGGTATTCCAATCATCTGAAAAAAGAGTCCAGACGGCTGATCGGCGGGTATTTTATGGCGCAGTTTAAAATTATGGCTGTCGTATGGCTGATCCTGACAGCCGGCTTTTTCATTCTGGGCGTAAGCTACGGGCCTTTATGGGCGCTTTTGATCGCCCTGCTTGATTTTCTTCCAGTATTTGGTACGGGAACTGCCCTGATCCCCTGGGGAATCATCAAAGTCCTGGGCGGAGAGTATGCCTTTGCGGCAGGGCTGATTCTGATCTATGTGCTGACACAGGTGATCCGCCAGCTGGTGCAGCCTAAGCTGGTAGGGGATACTATGGGATTAAATCCCCTTTTGACCCTGTTTTTGCTTTATCTTGGCTTTAAGATAAGGGGGCTTGCCGGAATGATCCTGGCAGTGCCGATCGGCCTCTTTATAGCCAGCCTTTACCGATTTGGGGCGTTTAAGGGCATGACAGACAGCGCAAGGGAACTGGCAGAGGAAATTTCCCGATTCAGGGGAAAATAACCTATATCAAGGAGAAAAATCGTGAAACTGGAAAATAATCTGGATACAGATCGCATAAGAGAGCTGGTATGGAAGCTTGCATTTCCTTCCATGCTGGCTCAATTTGTCAGTGTTTTATACAGTATCGTAGACCGTATGTACATAGGAAACATACCGGAAATCGGAGGGCAGGCTCTGGCAGCCGTAGGCGTCTGCGGCCCAGTGGTGACCCTGATCACTTCCTTTGCCAGCTGGGTTGGTATTGGAGGAGCGCCGATCATGAGCATCCGTCTGGGGCAGAAGAATGAAAAGGCGGCTCAAAATGTGGTAGCTAACTGCTTTGTGCTCCTTGCAGTCATGGCAGCCGTCTTAATGACGGTTATGTATCTGTTTAAAAATCAGCTTCTGACCGTATTTGGCGCCGGTCCGGCTATTTTTCCTTATGCGGATGAATATCTGACCTGGTATCTGTCAGGAACTGCTTTTGCCCTTCTTTCCACTGGCATGAATCAGTTTATTATCTGTCAGGGTTTTGCAAAGGTAGGAATGATGACCGTGCTTTTAGGGGCTGTCAGCAATATTATATTAGATCCCGTTTTTATCTTTGTGCTGGATCTGGGAGTAAAGGGAGCTGCGATCGCTACCGTTCTTTCCCAGCTTGCTTCCTGTGTTTATGTCCTGTTTTTCCTTTTGGGAAAGCGGCCTCTGGTGCGGATTACCTTTGGAGGATATCAAAAGGAGCTTATGGCCCGTGTATTGGTACTGGGCCTGTCCCCCTTTTTGATCACGGCTTCAGACAGCGGCCTGATCATTATTATGAATATGCTGATCCGCCATTATGGAAGGTACGAAATGGGCGATGTGCTTTTGACCTGCAATACCATCGTGCAGAGTTTTATGCTGATGATCACTATGCCGCTGGGAGGAATTACCGGAGGCACGCAGACTATTTTGGGGTATAATTATGGAGCAGGCCGTCCGGATCGGATCCGAAAAGCCCAGAAGCACATCATTGGTCTTGGAATGGTATTTACAGCGGTTATGTTTGTCATTGCAATGACACTGTCGGCACAATTTGCTGAGATTTTTACAAATGACCGCTTTTTTATAGAAACCAGTGTGCGCGCCATCCGCATCAGCGTCCTTGCCATTGTTCCTCTTGCTATTCAGTATGAGGTAGTAGACGGATTTACAGGAATGGGTGCAGCGGCTCTGGCAATCAGTCAGTCGATGTTCAGAAAAGCCGTATATCTGGCTGCAATGCTGATCCTTCCGGCGCTTGCGGGAATAGAAAACGTATTTTATGCAGAGCCGGCGGCCGATGTTATTGCCAGTGCGGTGGCAGTTGGGGTTTATTTTGTATTCAGTGGACGTGTTTTGGGAGACGGGAAGCGTTTTTAGGAGGAAGGAGCAGTCAGAAAGGTTTAAGTGAATGAGTGAAGAAAAAAAGAAAAGGCCGGTGAGCCGCAGCAGAGAAGCCTTCAAAGCCCGCAGAAAGGAACGGGCCAGGGCCAAAAAGACAAAAAAGGGGTCTGTAAAGGCTGTGGGAGCAGGGATGGCAGCAGCGGTTGTTATCAGTATCGGCGGATATATTTATCAGGCAGGAGCGTATACGGATACCTATTTCCCTAATACAACGGTCAACGGTATGGAGGTGGGGGGAAAGACGGCCGGGGAGGTAAAGGAGATGATCACCTCGGAAGCGGCCTCATATCGTCTGTTCCTGTCTATGCGCCAGGGTGAAACGGCACAGATTTTTGGAAATGAGATCGGTCTTTTGGCAGAATTTGATGGAAGTCTGGAAGAAATCCTGCGTCAGCAGGATCCGTATTCATGGCCGCTTTATCTGTTAAGAGGGCCTGAGTATGACATAAAGGCTCTTATAAGTTATGATGAAACGCAGCTGGCAGCAGCCGTTTCCAAACTTTCCCAGTCAGATCCCGAAGCGGCAGAAGCGCCTGCAGACGCAGTGATCTCAGAATATGAGGAAGGAAAGGGGTATTCCATCCTGCCAGAGTCAGAAGGAGCACGTTTAAACCAGGAGCGGACTCTTAAGGCGGCAGAAGAAGCCATCTGCGGTCTTCTGCCTGAGCTGGATCTGGACCAGGCGGGCTGCTATGAAGCTCCGGCGGTGCGCTCGGACGATCCGGTTTTAAGGAAACGCCTGGAACAGATGAATCGTTTTGCCTTCATGTCTGTGACCTATACCTTTGGAAGCCGCAGAGAGATCCTGGACGGAAAAACGATCAGCCAGTGGATTTCCTATGATGAAAATGATCAGCCAGTGATTGATGAGGAACAGCTGGCTGCCTATGTAAAGGCGCTTGGTTCGGAATATAATACCGCCTATACCAAACGGAAATTTAAGACCAGCTACGGTCCAGAGGTAGAAGTGGCCGGAGTGTATGGATGGAGGATTGATGGAGCAGGAGAGAAGGCGCGGCTAAAGGAGGAGATTCTGGCCGGAGAGCCAGTGGAGAGGGAGCCTGTGTATCTGCAGACAGCTGCCAGCCGGGAGGGAAATGACTATGGAACTACCTATGCGGAAGTAAACCTTACGGCTCAGCATCTGTTTTTTTATAAGGATGGGAAAAAAATCCTGGAATCTGATTTCGTATCAGGAAACCAGTCTAAGGGGTATACAACTCCTCCAGGCTTGTTCAGTCTTACATATAAGCAGAGAGATGCCGTGCTAAAGGGCGAGGGATATGCCAGCCCTGTAAAATTCTGGATGCCGTTTAACGGAGGTATCGGCTTTCACGATGCCAGCTGGCGTAATACCTTTGGCGGTACGATTTATAAGAAAAACGGTTCTCATGGCTGTGTGAATATGCCTTATGAAGCTGCAAAGACGCTGTATGAAAATGTATATAAGGGAATGCCTGTAATCTGTTATAATCTGGAAGGAACGGAACGCAGCACGGCAGGCAGTGCATCAGGGAGAGCGGAGCCTCCTGCATCTGCAAGTCCGACTGCTGTTCCTGAAACAGTTCCCCAGACCGTCCCACAAACGCCTCCCGAGACAGAGCTTCCTGTTCAGACTGCTCCTTTGCAGCCCGCAGAAACAGTGCCCGAGACGCCGCAGGAAACGCAGCCGCCAAAGCCGTCTGAGGAAATATACGGATCGGGCAGTACGCAAAGCACTCAAAATCCGGAAACTGGCGCTGCCGGACCGGGAGTGACAGAATCGACAGGAAAACCTTCTTCAAATGAAGCGGATCCCGGTGCAGATACGCCCAAAACTACCTCGCCCAATGACGTTATCATACAGCCGGTAGGCAGATGAAACCATTCGCTCCCGAATCCGGCCATGTATGGGAAAAAGTGCAGAGAAAAGGGAAAAATCCTGATAAATCAAAGGGAAACGCGGCATATTGTGGCGGTATGTACATTGACAAAAGCAGGAAATCATTCTATAATTTTCTTATTGCATCTGAGCATTTACATAAGAACGTTTGCGCCGGAGACAACCCGGTTGTATGGCCCAAGGGCCGTATACACACTACAGGGAGGTAGGATAGTATGGCAACAAGAAAAAGTACAAGAGCCGTATCTGCACAGGCGAAGAAGGCAGTAAAAGAGGCAATTTCTGAAACAGCAGCAGTAAAGGAAGAGGTTAAGGAAGCAGTAAAAGAGGCTGCTGAGGAAGTAAAGGCCGTAGCTAAGAAGGCTCCGGTAAAGAAGCCGGCAGCCAGAAAAGCAGCAGAGCCAAGCGCAGCTGTACACTTCCAGTATAATGGCAGAGATATTGCCGCAAAGGAAGTTTTGGCAGCCGCCATGGAGGACTTTAAGAAAAACCATCCGGATGAGGAGATCAAAGAGTTTGAACTCTACATCGTAGCGGAGGAGAATGCTGCATATTATGTTGTAAACGGCATTCCTTCGGATGATTACAAGATTGTGCTGTAAAACAGACAGACACGGATTTTTAAGACCGGACCCCAAAATGGAGCCCGGTTTTTTTAATAAAATATAAGGAGAACGAATGATGATCACATTGCCCGAAGCCTTTAAGAAGCGTATGAAAGAACTGTTTAAGGATGAATATGAGGCTTTTGAAGCCAGCTATGAAAAAGAACGGGTTCAGGGCCTGCGTTTTAACAGCTTAAAATCGGTGGAGGGACGGAAGATAGGCTGGGAAAAAGAAGCTGTACCGGGGCTGGCCGCCTTAATGGAGAACCGGCTGGGAACTTCTCTTACGCCGATTCCCTGGGTGAAGGAGGGGTACTACTATGAGGCGCAGGCCCGTCCGGGCAGACATCCGTTCCATGAAGCCGGTGTGTACTATATACAGGAACCCAGCGCCATGGCTGTGACAGAGCTTTTGGATCCTCAGCCCGGAGAGCGTATTTTGGATCTGTGCGCTGCTCCGGGCGGAAAATCCAGTCATATAGCATCACGGTTAAAGGGAAAAGGCTTCCTTCTTTCCAATGAAATCCATCCGGCCAGGGCAAAGATCCTTTCCCAAAATATGGAACGTATGGGCGTTTCAAATGGCGTAGTGGTAAATGAGGAGCCTTCCCGTCTGGCGGCGGTGTTTCCGGAATTTTTTGATGGTATTGTGGTAGACGCGCCCTGCTCCGGAGAGGGTATGTTCAGAAAGGATGAGGAAGCCGCAGAACAGTGGAGCGAAGAGCATGTAAAAATGTGTGCGGCCCGTCAGGAACAGATTTTGGCTCAGGCGGCCAGGATGATAAAACCGGGGGGACGGATCGTGTATTCTACCTGTACCTTCGCCCCGGAGGAAAATGAAGGTACGGTATTAAATTTTTTGAAGTGTCATGAGGATTTTTATCTTGAACAAACAGAAGGATGCGAGAAATTTTCTCATGGAAAGCCGGAATGGGCAGGGTTTGGAGATGCTGAGGAAAAATCACACGAGGAAGAGGCTGCAATATACCATCTGGAACGTACATTCCGTCTTCTGCCCCATTGTCTGGAAGGAGAGGGACATTTTATAGCGGTAATAAGGCGCAGAGAGGAAATTGAACGTAAAGAAGCAAAAAGAACGTATCCTGCTTATCTGGACCGCAGAAGGAACAGGGATGTATTTTCTCTGTTGGAAGCATTTTTAAAGGAAAGCCTTGCTGATGGAAGCTCTTATCTGAACCGGGCAGAATATGTGATGTTTGGAGATCAGCTTTATCTTCTGCCGGGTGAGATGCCGGATCTGAAAGGATTGAAGGTGCTACGGCCGGGACTCCATATGGGTACCGTGAAAAAGAACCGGTTTGAACCATCCCATGCACTGGCCTTATCGCTGCTTCCGGAGGAGGCAAAAAGGGTGTACAGGATGGAGGCGGACGGAGAAGAAACTGCCGCTTATTTAAGAGGAGAGGCACTTTCCTGCCGGATGGAGAGCTGGCCGGGCAATGAGAAAGGCTGGGTTTTGATGTGTGCAGAAGACTGGAGCCTAGGCTGGAGCAAGCTTTCCGGGGGCTGTCTTAAGAATCATTATCCCAAAGGCCTCAGACGGATGCAGGCGTCTGCGCACCCTCAGAAATAAGGGAAGCCATGTCATCCGGAAGCGGTGCGAAAAAGGTCATGGGTTCTTTGGTAAGAGGATGGATAAAGTCAAGACGGAAGGAGTGGAGCGGCTGCCGGTTTATAAAGCGGTAATCAGGATGGTAGAGAAAATCTCCGGGAAGAGGGTGGCCGATATGGGCCATATGAACCCGTATCTGGTGGGTTCTTCCCGTGTCCAGTCTCAGGCTGATATAGGAAAGACCATTTTTGCTGTTGTAGGAAAGCTTTGTAAAATGGGTACAGGCATATTCGCCGTTTTCAAAGTCTGTCTGGCGCATGATGGTAGAGCCGGGAACCCTTGCGATGGGGACTGTGATGGTTCCTTCGGGGGGAAGGTTTCCGCAGACAACTGCCCGGTATTCCCGGCGGATCTGCCGCTTTACCATCTGATCGGAAAGGATACAGGCGCTTAACATATGCTTTGCAATGATTAAAAGTCCTGAAGTATCACGGTCCAGTCGGTTAATGGCCCGATAGACGATGGGTTCGCCCTTGGACTGATAGTACCAGGCTACGGCATTTGCCAGAGTGTGTTCAAAATGGCCCTGGGAAGGATGGATAGGGACGCCCGGAGCCTTATTTATGACCAAAATATCCTCATCCTCATAGACAATGGAAAGGGGGAGCGGGGAAGGGATGATGTGTTCAGAACTTTCTTCCTCTATAAGCGTGACGCAAAGAAGCTCTTTTTCCTTTAATATATGGGTTGTATAGGCTGTTTCTCCTTTGATGGTAAGTCCAAGAGACGTATTTCTCAGATGGACGATCAAACGGTGGGAATAGCCTCTTGTCCTTAAAAATTCTTCTATGGTCCGGCCGGCGTCCGCACCGGAAATAAGATAGGACAGACTTCGTTTTATCATGCATTCAATCCTTTCTGTCGGGTTTGTATTATTTTGTTTGGGAAAGCTGTGTTTCCAGATGCACTGATGGTATCATAACAGAAGGCGTATGCAGATGCAAGAATATGTAAAGGATTTTGCGAATAGGATAGGAGGAAGGAACCGGGGAAAGTGGCGGCATGAGGATAAAAAAGGAAAAAACGCAGCAGCGGGGCTGTATCAGACGGATCCTGGCAGGACTGTGCCTGGCGGGACAGCTGGGACTTGCGGCAGGGCTGTGTCCGGAAATCGGGCAGATACAGCGGTCTGGGATCATACAGGAAAAAGGGGTTATGTATACGGCTGCATCCGGTGGGGCAGCGGCGTCATATGAGGCGGCAGCGCTGCCAAAAGAGCAGAACGATCCAAAGCTTTCCCTGCACGCGCAGTCTGCTGTTCTCATGGACGGCCTTACCGGACGGATCCTTTATGGGAAAAATGAGAATGATATCCGCCCTATGGCCAGTACGACTAAGATTATGACCTGTATTCTGGCATTGGAGGCCGGAGGACTGGATGAGTTTGCAGAAGCTTCGTCTAATGCTGCAGCCCAGCCACAGGTCAGACTGGGGGTAAAAAAGGGGGAGCGCTATCAGATCAGAGATCTCCTTTATGCTCTGATGCTGGAATCCTATAATGATGCGGCAGTGATGATCGCAGAAAAAACAGCAGGCTCCACAGAGGAATTCAGCCGCAGAATGAATGAAAAAGCTGAGAGCTTAGGATGCAGGGATACCTGGTTTATCACTCCCAATGGTCTTGATAAAAAGGAAGAGGATGAAAACGGTACAGAGCGGATCCATTCTACCACAGCGGCAGACCTGGCTCAGATCCTGCGTTACTGCATTACACAGTCTCCCCAAAAAGAGGAGTTTTTAAAGATTACCAGGACGTCAGATTATTATTTTACAGATGAATCGGGAAAAAGGGCCTTTTCCTGCAGAAACCACAATGCCCTTCTTACCATGATGGACGGTGCGCTCACAGGAAAGACCGGATTTACAGGAGGCGCAGGATATTGCTATACAGGGGCTCTTTTTCGGGACGGACGCTTGTATATCATCTCGCTTTTAGGCTGCGGCTGGCCGCCCCATAAAACATATAAGTGGGCAGATGCCAGAAGGCTGTTTTCATATGGTCTGGAGCAATATGAGCTTACGGATATTTTTAAACCGGAACCGGAGCATACGATCTGTACAGAGGGCGGAATCTGCTGGGGTGAAAATCCCGAAGGAGTTCTTCATGCTGTGATGAAGCAGGAGGAAACGGACAGCCGTCTTGAAATCCTATTAAATAAGGAAGAAAAGGAAGAGATCAGACGGGAAGTTACGCTTCCAGAACGTATCTTTGCGCCTGTAAAGAAGGGAGAACTCCTGGGAAACATTCAGTACAGTCTGGGTGACCGCAAGCTGGGGGAGTATGGCCTGTATGCAGACAGGGATATAGAAGCGCTTACAGTGCCGGCAGCCTGGAAACATATTTGCGGGATGTTTTTTATTTTTTAAACTTTTCTTACAATTCAGCTGCATTATGTGAAGTTTTTGCGTTGCAGTTGACATAGAGCAATATTTGTCATTATAATAAAGAAAATGCCGTAAAAGGGTTTCTTGACACAGTCTTTTATGAAAAACAGGACAGGAGATACATATACACATGAAGGTTAAAAAATACAAAAGGGGTCTTGCGGTAATGCTGGGTCTGGCACTTGCTGTCCAGCTTCCGGGAGCAGTTCCGTTTCATCCGATGGATACCTATGCTTATACGGGAGCAGCCACAGTGAAGGCCTCCTCTTTAAACGTTCGCAGCGGGGCCGGAACCGGTTATCAGGCCATAGGCCGTCTGGCTGCGGGAGCATCCATTCAGGTTTTGGGAGAACAGCGGGGGACGGATGGGAAGACCTGGTATCAGATCCGTTTTTCCGGTACCGGAGGTACAGAACAGACGGGATATGTATCTGCTGAATATGTGCGTCTGCCTGTATCCTATACGACGGATTCGGACTTTGAAGCAAAACTGAGCGCGGAGGGCTTTCCGGAAAGCTATAAAAATGGCCTGCGCCAGCTCCATGCCCAGTATCCGAACTGGGTGTTCAAGGCCAAAAAAACAGGGCTGGACTGGAACACGGTAATTGAAAATGAAGCCCTCCTGGGCCGGAATCTGGTTTCATCCGGGAGCATTTCCTCCTGGAAATCCGTAGAGAGCGGGGCCTATAACTGGGATAACAGTACATGGACCGGCTTTGACGGCAGCAACTGGGTGGCAGCTTCTGAGGATATCATCAGGTACTATATGGATCCCAGAAACTTTCTGGACGATACCTATGTATTCCAGTTCCTTTCCCATGAATATAACTCCTCCACTCAGACAAGAGACGGGCTTGCGAAAATGGTAGAGGGCAGCTTTCTTTCCGGTACTACGGATTCCACAGGAACAGGAAGCAGCACAGGGAGTACAGGCGCTTCTGGCCCGTCCGGTTCTTCTGGCAGCTCAGGCGGTGTTTCCAAGGATGGCCCCGGGCGCAGCCAGGGAAAGGATCAGGATGTAAATCATGGCCCCGGCGTATCGGGAAGCAGCAGAAACTCAGGCAGTCCGGCAGGAAGTACGGGAGAGGTAAGCTTAGAGGCGCCCCATGCTTCTGTAACACCCAGAAACCATAATCTTGTCATGACCGGTATTGGCGTAGGGGAAGCGCCGGGAAGCAGTTCTCAAAATACGGGTGCACCTTCCGGTTCGTCCGGTTCTAACGCTCCGTCTTCTTCCGGCAGTCCAAACACAGGAGGACCCGGCGTATCATCGGGAAGCGGTGGAAGTGACTCAAATGTAAGTGTGGGACAGGCGCCGGAAAGCGGCGGACAGGCCTCTGGTACGGGTTCTTCCCAGACATCCGGTCCATCCGGCAGTTCTTCCTCTCAGAATGCAGGCTCTTCCAGCGGCCCCTCTTCCTCAGGAAGCTCATCCGGAACTCCCTCTTCCAATACGGGTTCAGGAAGTAAGCTGTATGTGGATATTATTATGGATGCGGCAGCGCAGTCGGGAGTAAGTCCCTATGTGCTGGCAGCCATGATTCTTCAGGAGCAGGGAACAAACGGCGGCTCCCCACTGATTTCCGGCAATTATTCCGGCTATCCGGGATATTATAACTTCTTTAATGTAGAAGCATATCAGTCCGGCTCCATGTCCGCCATACAGACAGGCCTTCGCTATGCGTCTCAGTCCGGTTCCTACGGACGCCCGTGGAACACAGTGGAAAAATCAATTATCGGAGGCGCCCAAAATTACGGGGATAATTATGTAAAAGCAGGACAGAATACGTTTTATCTGAAAAAGTTTAACGTACAGGGTTCCAATCTGTATAAGCACCAGTATATGACAAATATCCAGGGTGCAGCCTCTGAGGCGGAGCGGCTGTCCAAGGCATACAGCAGCGTAAAGGATTCTGCTCTTGAGTTTCAGATCCCGGTTTACAACAATATGCCGGAAACAGCCTGTGCAGCTCCGGTAGGCGACGGAAGCCCGAACAATAAGCTTTCCAGCCTGAGCGCTGAGGGCTACAGTCTGACGCCTTCCTTTGGAAAGGATACAGAAAGTTACAATCTGATCGTAAATACGTCTGTTTCCAGCATTCAGGTTAATGCAGCTGCCGCTGATTCAAAAGCGTCTGTTTCGGGAGCAGGAAGTATTCCGTTAAATGGATCAACCACAGATATTGCGATTACGGTAACTGCTGAAAATGGAAGCGCAAGAACCTATACGATCCATGTGGTAAAGCAGGACGGAGGGCCTGTATCCTCTGGCTCATCAGGAAGTGCAGGCTCGCCTTCTAGCCCCGGTTCCTCTGAAGGCCCGGGAGGAGGAAACGGTTCGTCCGGCCCCGGTTCATCAGGAGGTTCCGGAAATTCGGGAGGAGGAAACACTCCCGGTGGCAGCAATGTGACAATTGTGGGCGTAAGCCCTTAAGCCGCAGGATAAGCGCAGGAAACTGCGATGGAAAAGAAATGAAATAAGAGAAAGCAGGAATGATCATGATAAAACGAATAAAACAAGGAGCGGCGGCGCTGCTTCTCATGTGTGTGATGACGGTGCTGCTGCCATGGTGCGGCATCACAGCCTTCGCCGCAACGGCGCGGATCGCATTTTCCGATCCGTCTGCAGCTGCAGGCAGTGAATTTACTGTCAGAATGAAGATATCAGGCAGTGAACCCTTATCTACGGCAGATGTGATGCTTTCCTATGATGCAGCCAGCCTGGAATTTATCGAGGGAACCAATACGGACGGCGGAAACGGAGCTCTCCGGGTTCATGGAGATGCAGGAGCAGGCGGCGCCTCCACACTGGCCTATGAGCTGAAATTTAAGGCGCTTACTGCAGGCACCTCCCAGATCACGGTTAAAGAGCAGGAAGTTTATGACGCGAATTCCAAGCTTGTTACAGTGGATCAGCAGGGACAGTCGAAGGTGACAGTGACCGCAGAGGAGGGGGCTTCTGATAATGCTTCTTTGAAATCCTTAAAGGTGTCCCCCGGCACCCTTTCTCCGGAGTTTTCAGCAGATGTGGACACTTACAGCGTGAAAGTGGGTACGGATGTTGATCAGCTGATCGTCAGCGCAGAAACGGCAGACAGCAAGGCGGCTACGCAGGTTTCAGGAGCAGAAGGCCTTCAAATGGGTGAAAACCGCGTCACGGTAAAGGTTACTGCACAGGACGGACAGGCCTCAAAAGAATATGTGATCGTAGTTACTAAAGAAGAAGGCGGAGCATCTGCGGACAGCCAGACCTCTTCTGCAAATGAAGCCTTTGAGATGCATGTTTCCAGACGTTCCTTTACTGTGATGGAGCCGGATGATACGGTAGAGGTGCCGGAAGGACTGGTTTCTACCACCATTACCATTGACGATCATAAGGTGACCGGATGGGTATGGGGCGATGAGGCAGAGCATGAATACTGCGTAATTTATGCCATGAATGAGGATGGAGAAAAGGGACTGTACCGATACGATTTAAAGAGTTCTGAGCGTACCATCCAGCGATATTTTGCTGACAGCTCATCTACCGCGGTATCTGCGGAGACATACGAGCTTTTAGCCGGACAGTATGATTCCCTCAGAAAGGATTATAATCTGTTCCGTACCCTGCTGATCGCAGTGATCGTGATTGCTCTTGTATTGGTTGTTCTTCTTATTGTGTCCCTGACAGGAAAGAAAGACAGAGGAAGAAGAGAACGGATTTCTGAGCGGAAGGATGAGACAGGGTCCAGACCGCAGAAGGAAGAGGCACCATTACACAGCCGGAAAGAAGAAAGAGAGAAGCTGATCCCGGATCCGTTTGAAGAGGAAGAAGCGGAAGAGATGGAGTATATCGTTGAGGAAGATCAGGGTGACACATCGGAAGAAGAACCGGCTTCCAAGGAGGAGGACGACTTCTTTGACACCATAGATCTTTCCTTTGAGGATGAGGAAGAAGAACCGGAACATGAAACGGCAGAGCCTGAGCCTAAGGCTCCCATCCGTCAGCTCCATCCGCGTCTGTCATCGGAGGAAAAGCGGGAAGATGGCGATGATTTTGAAATTTTTGATCTGTAAATAGGATTTAGCCCCAAATGTAAGGATATGTCTTTACTTTTGGGGCTGTTTTTATCGGAAACCGGTTTAAAAATCCTTCTGTTCGGCAAATAATACAATGACATTTAAAACAATTTGTGCTATACTGCCTACGGATTAAATTTGTGTATATTTTAACGTCCATTGGAAAGGAAGATTAGAGATGTACTGTATTAAAAAGATTAAAGATGATTTATTCTGGGTTGGCGGGACAGACCGCCGTCTGACTTTGTTTGAAAATGCATTTCCAATCCCCAGAGGAGTTTCTTACAACGCATACGTTTTAAAAGATGAAAAAACGGTTCTCTTTGACACGGTAGACAACGCCATCGGCGACCAGCTGTTTGAAAATCTGGAAGCTGTACTGGAAGGCCGTACGCTGGATTATGTAATTGTGAATCATATGGAGCCGGATCATGCGTCCACGCTGTCAGAGGTAGTAAGACGTTATCCGGAAGTAAAGATCGTATGCAATGCCAAGACAGTTGCTATTATCAAGCAGTTCTTTGATTTTGACATTGATTCCCGGGCAGTGATCGTAAAGGAAAACGATACCTTCTGCACCGGAAAGCACACGTATACATTTGTTATGGCTCCTATGGTTCACTGGCCGGAGGTTATGGTTACCTACGATATGACAGACAAGATACTGTTTTCCGCAGACGCCTTTGGTACCTTTGGCGCTATGAATGGAAATATTTTTGCGGATGAAGTGAATTTTGAGCGTGATTGGCTGGATGACGCCAGAAGATATTATACAAATATCGTAGGAAAGTTTGGTGCTTCCGTTCAGACGCTGTTAAAAAAGGCTGCCGGACTGGATATCCAGATGATCTGCCCGCTCCACGGCCCTGTATGGCGTGAGAATATCAGCTGGTATGTGGACAAATATCTTACCTGGAGTAGCTACGCGCCTGAGGAAAGGGCAGTTATGATCGCCTACGGATCTATTTACGGAAATACAGAGAATGCGGCCAATATTCTTGCCTGCAGACTGGCGGACAGAGGCGTCCGCAATATTGCGGTTTATGACGTTTCCTCTACTCATCCGTCCGTTCTGGTAAGCGAAGCCTTCCGCTGCAGCCATCTGGTATTTGCTTCCGTAACCTATAACGGCGGCATTTTCACAAATATGGAGCGGGTGCTGGGCGACTTAAAAGCACATGCGCTTCAGAACCGCACCGTAGCCCTAATGGAAAATGGTTCCTGGGGCCTCATCGCTGCAAAGCAGATGAAGGAAATCATTTCTACGATGAAAAACATGGAGATCCTGGAGCCCTCCTTAAGCATCAAATCCAGCTTAAAGAAGGGACAGGAGGCAGAAATAGATGCGATTGCAGATGCGATTGCAGCTTCTGTTCTCTAATCCATCGTCATAGCTTAAGGGTTATGCGGTAATGACTCAGCCAGAAGTTGATCTGGATCAGATAAGCCATCATCTGCGGGCCTGCCATGAGCTGGCCGTACCAGGGCTTTCCATAGTCAGAGGTCATCTGAAGGAAACGTTCCGTCTTTTCTCTGTCTAAAAATTCCATAACAGGGGAAGAGGGATCATGGATTATTTCACGCACCTGTTCTGCGAGCAGAGCTTCATAGTGTGTATCATATGTTTTGGGATAGGGGGATTTTCTGCGCCATAATACTTCTTCGGGAAGCAGTCCCTTGGAGACATGGCGCAGGAGACCCTTTGCCGTATGATCCTTTGCCTTCAGTTCCCAGGGCACATTCCAGAGATATTCAATAATCCTGTGGTCGGCAAAAGGAACTCTGGCTTTTAAGCCGGAAAAATCAGCGGCCCGATCCATGCGTTCTAAAAGAGTACGCATAAACCAGTTCAGATTCAGCCAGACAATTTCCCGTTGTCTGGCTTCTTTTTTTGTATCCTCTTTGCAGACGGGGAGATGGGACAGGGAAAAATCGCAGGCGCTTTGTACATATTCCTCCATATGGAGCAGTTTAATTATTTCATCCTTCAGCAGCGCCTTTCTGGGCGACAGATCCATCGTCCAGGGAAAGCCGTGAAATTTAAGGCAGTCTTCTTTATAAAACCAGGGATAACCTCCGAAGATCTCATCGGCACATTCACCTGTGAGCGCCACGGAGCTGGTATTTTTTACCATGGAGCAAAAGTGCAGAAGGGAGGCGTCGATATCTCCCATGGCCGGCAGATCGTGAGCTAAAACGGAATCTGTAAGGCGGCTGGCTAAAACAGTACTGCTGCATTCCAGATAATGATGATCGGTATGAAGGCAGCGGACCATCTGTTCTGCATAAGGACGGTCCCTGGAGGGCTGGAAATCGTTGGACTGAAAGCAGGCGTCATTTTCCGTAAAGTCAAAGGAGAAGGTGGTAAGGGTCTTTCCGACCGCTGCACATTTCCTGGCGCAGACGGCAGATACCAGGCTGGAATCCAGCCCGCCGGATAAAAAGGTGCATACCGGTTCAGCAGAGTCCAGCTGACGGCTGATAGCATCGGTGACTAAGAAGGAGGTTTTTTCTACGGTCTTTTCCCAGGAGTCACCGTGGGGATGGCTTTCCAGCGTCCAGTAGGGTTTTTCCGTTTTTCTTTCCGGCGTAAGGATCAGGACATGGCCGGGAAGCACCTCACGGATGCCGCAGAAAATACCGCAGCCTGAGGATCTGGCAGGCCCAAGGGAGAAAATTTCGTTTGCGCCTGTAAGATCCAGTTCCGGTTTGATTTCGGGCAGAGAAAGGAGGGAGCGGATACGGGAGGAAAAGGCCAGCTCACCGTCTTTAAGAACGGTGTAAAACAGCGGTTTTGAACCGATCCTGTCTCGAAAGAGAAGAAGCGTCTGACAGGCTGTATCACAGATGGCAAAGGCAAAAATACCGTTAAGCCGTTTTACAAAATCCATTCCCCATTCCAGATAACTTTCCAGAAGGATTTCTTTATCTGAGGAGGATTGAAAGGAGTGCCCCAGATGTTTCAGTTCTGTCCGAAGCTCGTTGGAATTGTAAAGTTCTCCGCAGAAAGCCACGGCCACAATGCCTGAACCAAAGGCTTTTGAGATAAGGCTGCTTGCGGTTTCTGGCTCCGACGGCCCGGTTTCTGAAAGGCAAATGCAGGAAGAGAGCCACAGCCTTGTCTGGCCCTTTCCGTTTTTCTTCAGGGAATCTCCCATAGCGTTCAGGCGCTCC
This sequence comes from Clostridium sp. AT4, assembly GCF_001517625.2. Lineage (GTDB taxonomy): Bacteria > Bacillota > Clostridia > Lachnospirales > Lachnospiraceae > Enterocloster. The sequence goes on from NZ_LN999828.1 coordinate 836,030, forward strand.
TGAAAATAAGCTCTGTTGTTTAAGTACACCCCTTCCGGGTGGAAAAAACCTGCAATTTTGTACATTCTCTGTCCTCCGGGCAGGAAATAATTTCAGTAATCATAATATGCAATATACGGCTGCAAATTGACAGAAAACGGGAAAAACGAGAGAATGAAAGTCTTGATTTTCAACCCGGAAACTGATATGCTTAATCATCATAGTGCCTGATCGCTGGCTTTTTAGCTGGCAGCCGGGGATAGGAGACGAAATTATGAAATGGGGCTGTGTTCTTTTAAAAGGCGGCAGAGGAAGCCGTATGGGATACAGAGATAAGTCAGAGCTCATATGGAGAGGACAAACCTTCGGTTTTCGGATCAGACAGGAGCTGGAGCAGCTTGGTATACCCTGTTTTCTTTCAGAGGCAGAAAAAAGCAGCCCAAGTGAAGATGCCGGAAACAAAATGGCTCTGTGGAACCCTGTTTTGGATCAGATTCAGCAGGCAGGTCCCATGGGAGGGATTGTGTCCTGTCTTAAGGCCTGTCTTTTAAAGGACAGTTCCATGGAAGGCCTGTTTTTTGTGTCCTGCGATCTGCCATTTTTCAGAAAGGAAATGGCTGTCCGTCTGGTAGCTGCTTTTAAAGAGGGAGATGACGGGGTTATGTGGCGCACACGGGACGGACGGCTCCATCCCGTCTGCGCTTTTTACGCCAAAAGCGCCCTTCCGGTGATTGAATCCTGCCTGAATGAGGGGGAGTTCCGGATGAGGACGCTGTGCAGCAGACTGCGTATGCGTATTCTGGATACAGAAAAGGAACACATTCCCGATACCTGGTTTATGAATATAAACCGTCCGGAGGCGTATGAAGCGCTGGAAGATAGAAAAAGGCCTGCAGTATTGGCGGTAAGCGGCAGTAAAAATACGGGAAAAACGACGCTTACAGAAGCACTTGTAAGAGAACTCTCCAAACGTGGGGTGAAAGTCGCCGTGATCAAGCATGACGGTCACGATTTTACCCCGGATGTTCCCGGAACGGACAGCCATCGCATGAAGGCTGCCGGGGCTTTTGGAACGGTTGTTTATTCAGAAAAGAGGTTTTGCGTGGTCAAAGAAGAAACAAAGCAGGCAGAAGATTTCATTGCCTGTTTTTCAGAGGCGGATCTGATCCTTTTGGAGGGGCAGAAACATTCATCCTATCCCAAGCTTGAGACCATGCGCAGAGTCATTTCAACAGAGCCTGTATGCAGACAGGAGACCGTACTGGCTTATGTAACAGATTTTGGAGGCGGAGGGATACAGGGAAAATGGGATGAGACGCCGGTGTATCCATTTCAGGATATGGATCGGATTTTAGAACTTGTTATAAAGGTTATGGATGGTTGCAAAGGATAAAATCATAAGAAAAGGAGAGAACGATATGCTGTCATTTGAAAGTGATTATACAGAAGGGGCCCATGAGGCCATTTTAAAACGTCTGGCGGAGACAAACCGGGAGCAGACTCCGGGGTATGGAGCTGATCCCTACTGTGAAGCTGCAAAGGAAAAGATTGCCGGAGCCTGCCGCTGCCCGCAGGCAGATATCTATTTTCTTACAGGGGGGACTCAGACCAACCAGACGGTGATCGATTCTCTTTTAAAGAACTATGAGGGTGTGATCGCTGCCCAGACGGGTCATGTGAATGTCCACGAGGCAGGGGCAATCGAGTTTACAGGCCATAAGGTTCAGGCTCTGCCTCAGAAAAACGGAAAGATAGAGCCGGAGACGTTACGGGCATATATGGAGGCGTTTTATAAGGATCCATCCCATGACCATATGGTATTTCCGGGCATGGTCTACATTTCCCATCCGACAGAGTTTGGAACTCTTTATACGAAAGCAGAACTGACAGCTCTGTCTGAAATCTGCGGCGAGTACGGGCTTCCTCTGTTTTTAGACGGAGCCCGCCTGGGATATGGCCTGATGAGCCTGGATACGGATGTGACGTTAGAGGATATCGCCAGACTCTGTGATGTGTTTTATATCGGAGGCACGAAGGTAGGAGCACTGTTTGGGGAGGCTGTGGTATTTACAAAAAAGAATGCTCCCAGACAGTTTGTTACCTTAATAAAGCAGCATGGAGCGCTGCTTGCAAAAGGGCGTCTTCTGGGGCTGCAGTTTGATACTCTGTTTACAGATGGGCTGTACTTTGAAATTAGCCGCCATGCCATTCAAATGGCAGAGCGTTTAAAGAAAGGACTTCGTGAAAAGGGCTGTAAGTTCCTTATTGATTCACCTACAAACCAGCAGTTTGTGGTACTGGATCAGGATACGATCCGGCGGCTGGAAGAACAGGTGGCGTTCAGCATCTGGGAGCCGGTAGATGAAAACCATACGGCTGTGCGTTTTGCCACCAGCTGGGCTACGACGCCGGAGATGGTGGACGCGCTTTTGGAGCTGCTTTAAAGAACAGGAGCAGGGCAGGAATAAAATATCTGCAGAAATGAAGGGATCCGTCAGGAGCCAGAAGTTAGTGGTTCTTGACGGATCTTTATTTTCCTGTTATAGTAAAGACGGCAGGTGTTATATTGCCTGTAGAACAGATATAACGTTGATGCTCAGGCTGCGGCAGGTCCGTTCCGATTAGAGTCATAGAACGAAAGATGGTGTGCGTATGGTATTAAAGATTGATTTTAACAGCGACGAGGCGATTTATATCCAGCTTCGCAATCAGATCATCATGGGGATCGCTACAGATATGATACGGGAGGGGGATACGCTGCCCTCGGTGCGTCAGATGGCCGATCATATCGGCATCAATATGCATACAGTAAATAAGGCATATTCCGTTTTGCGCCAGGAGGGGTTTGTAAAGCTGGACCGGAGAAAGGGCGCTGTTGTCTGTCTGGATATTGATAAACTTCAGGCCATTGAGGAGATGCGCCAGAATCTGGATGTGGTTTTGGCCTGTGGTATCTGCCGGGATATTTCCCGGCGGGAAGTCCATGAGCTGGTAGATCAGATTTATGACCGGTATACAAGACCTTGTGCAGACGAAGAAGACCTGTAAATGGGCAGGAGCCCGGATGGAGGAGCAGTATGTTATGTGAAAAATGTAAGATACGGGAAGCAAATATAAAATATACGGAAATTATTAATGGAGTGAAGACAGAGCACAATCTTTGTTCTCACTGTGCCAGGGAAATGGATTTTGGACAGTATGGCGCTGTGCTCGACGGGGAATTTCCTCTGGGAAGGCTTCTTTCCGGCCTTTTAGGGCTGGAAGAAGATGAAGAGGATACAGATGAGAGGGCGGCAGTGGTCTGCCCTACCTGCGGCACCAGTTTTGACGATTTTGTGGAAAACAGCCGGTTTGGCTGTCCGGACTGTTATGGGGTGTTTGACCTTTTTATAAATGACAAGATCAAACAGCTTCAGGGAAGTGAAAACCATAAGGGAAAGCATCCAAAATTCAGGAGCAAATTTGAAAAAGAGCACCTGGATGCGTTAAAAGCGCCGGAAGAACCCATAAAAGGGCAAACAACTTCGGAAGATAACCGTATCGATACTGATCCCGGGAAAGAAAAAACGGCTGTGTCTGCAGAGGAAAGCCTTCAGGTGGTGCGTCTGCAGAAAGCCTTAAAGGAAGCTGTTTCTAAGGAGGATTATGAGAGCGCGGCCCGGTATAGGGATGAGATCCGTGCTTTAAAAGCAAAGGCAGCCGAAGGCCGGGATGAGAAGGGAGGCAGGACAGATGAGCCGATGGTATGAAGGAATCCGTGAGGAAAGCTCCAATATCATTTACAGCCGGATCCGTCTTGCCAGAAACTGGGATGAATATGTGTTTCCCTCCCGGTTAAGTGAGCAGGCGGCCTCTCAGGTGACAGAGCAGTTAAGAGAGGGGCTTAAAGAGGCGAAGACTGGAGAGCATCCCCTTTTGTGGAATGATCTGGCAGCTATGAACGGAGCGCAAAAGCAGGCTTTAAGGGAACGGCGTATTTTGAACCGCACAGCAGTGGAGAAGAATGGTTCAGGCGGCCTGTATTTATCAGAGGATGAGAGCTGCAGCCTGCTTTTAGGGGCAGACGATCATATCCGCATCCAGTTTCTCGCGCCTGGGCTGGATTTGGAGGATTTGTGGAAGAAAGCAGACCAGATGGATGATTTTATCAATGAGCGTTTTTCCTATGCATTTGATGAAAAATACGGTTATCTTACTACTTTCCCCACCAATGTAGGAACCGGCTTAAAGGCCTGTGTAGTGCTCCATCTGCCTATGCTGTCTCAGGTACGCAAATTTCAGAGCATCGTAGGCGACATGGGAAGGCTTGGGACGGCGATACGGGGGCTTTACGGGGAAGGAAGCGAAAATTACGGAAATATGTATGAGCTGTCCAATCAGAGAAGCCTGGGACAGTCGGAGCGGGAAATCATCGAGCAGGTGGCAAAGGCAGCCGCTCAGTTAAACAATCAGGAGCTTCGGGTTAGGAATGCTGCTTTAAATGCCAGACGGCTGGAGCGGGAGGATGAAACCTGGAAGTCTTACGGCATTTTAAAATATGCCAGAAGGATCACGGAAAAGGATGCCAGGATCTTTTTGTCCCAGCTTATGGCGGGAGAGGAAGACGGCGTTATTTCCTTTGAAAAGGAGAGAAGCTTATACAGCCTGATGATCGGCATCAAACCGGCCAATCTGGCGTTGTGGGCCAGTCGGCCTCTGGATAAGGAGGAGGCCGACTGTGTGCGTGCCGCATACATCAGGGAACGGCTTCCCAGGATGATCGAAAGCGCATAAGGAGGACATAAAAGTTATGGAACGATATACACCACAGGCAAAGGAAGCCTTAAGCCTGGCAGTTGGCGTGGCAGAGAGCTTAAACCACGGCTATGTGGGTACGGAGCATCTTCTCATTGGTCTTTTGCAGGAAGGAACCGGCGTGGCAGCCAAGGTACTGGAGGAAAATGGAGTGGAAGAGGATAAGGTAGTGGAGCTGGTGAGCCAGCTCATTGCTCCCAATCCTACCCTTCAGACAGCAGATACAGCTGCCTATACTCCCAGAGCCCGCCGCGTGATCGAAAACAGCTATCGGGAGGCTGTGCGGTTTAAGGCAGCCCAGATCGGTACGGAGCATCTGCTCATTGCGATCCTGCGGGAGGGAGACTGCGTTGCCAGCCGCCTTTTAAATACCATGGGCGTCAGTGTGCAGAAGATATATATTGATCTTCTGGCTGCCATGGGCGAGGATGCTCCCACTGTAAAGGAGGAGATGCAGAGCTCCAGAGCCGGACGGCGGGGAAATGCCACACCTACCCTTGACAGCTACAGCCGCAATCTTACAAAGATGGCTGAAGAGGGAAGGCTAGACCCGGTGATCGGCCGTGAAAATGAGATCCGCCGGGTGATCCAGATCTTAAGCCGCCGCACAAAAAACAATCCCTGCCTCATCGGAGAGCCGGGAGTGGGAAAAACGGCAGTAGCAGAAGGACTGGCTCAGATGATCGCAGCAGGAGACGTGCCGGAAACCATTGCGGGTAAGCGGGTGATGACCCTGGATCTGTCCGGCATGGTGGCTGGCTCTAAATACAGAGGTGAGTTTGAGGAGCGGATCAAAAAGGTAATTGCCGAAGTGGTAGACTCAAAGGACGTGATCCTCTTTATTGATGAAATCCATACGATCATTGGCGCCGGAGGAGCAGAAGGAGCCATGGATGCTTCCAATATTTTAAAACCTTCTCTGGCAAGAGGGGAGCTTCAGCTCATTGGAGCCACCACGATCAATGAGTATCGAAAGTATATTGAAAAGGACTCTGCTCTGGAACGCCGTTTCCAGCCTGTTACCATCGACGAACCCAGCGAGGAGGAATCCGTTGCTATCTTAAAGGGGCTCAGAAGCCGTTATGAAGATCATCATAAGGTAGAGATCACAGATGATGCCCTGGAGGCTGCGGTAAAGCTGTCCAGCCGGTACATCAATGACCGCTTCCTGCCGGATAAGGCCATTGACCTGATTGACGAGGCTTCTTCCAGAGTACGGCTTATGAACTATACCCGTCCGGACAAGGTCAAAGCGTTAGAGGCTCAGATTGAAAAGCTGGAGGATGAAAAAGAGGCTGCTGTCCGGGAGGAGGCTTATGAAAAGGCATGGGAGATCAAGAAAAAACAGGAAAAGCTGAGGGAAAAGATCGCTGCCCTTTTAGAGAAATGGCAGAAGGAAAAGGAAACACGCAGACTGATCGTCAGTGAAAATGAGATTGCAGATGTAGTGGCAGGCTGGACCAGGATTCCGGTGAAAAAGCTGGCAGAGGAAGAGTCGGAGCGCCTTAAAAATCTGGAAGGTATTCTCCATGAGCGGGTAGTGGGGCAGGAGGAAGCCGTAACTGCCGTATCAAAGGCCATCCGCAGAGGCCGTGTGGGATTAAAAGATCCCAAACGTCCCATTGGCTCCTTTTTATTCCTTGGCCCGACAGGTGTGGGAAAGACAGAGCTTTCCAAGGCTCTGGCAGAGGCTATGTTCGGTACAGAGACAGCCCTGATCAGGGTAGATATGTCCGAATATATGGAGAAACACAGTGTTTCCAAGATGATCGGTTCTCCGCCAGGATATGTTGGATATGAGGAGGGCGGACAGCTCAGCGAAAAGGTACGCAGGAATCCCTATTCCGTGATCCTTTTTGATGAGATTGAAAAGGCGCATCCGGATGTATTTAATATTCTCTTACAGGTTCTGGACGACGGTCATATCACAGATGCCCAGGGACGGAAGATCGACTTTAAAAATACCATTATCATCATGACCTCCAACGCAGGGGCAGAAAATATCATTTCCCCCAAGCGTCTGGGCTTTGGAACTGCCACAGATGCAAAGGCCGACTATGCCTTTATGAAAGGCCGTGTGATGGATGAGGTGAAGCATCTGTTTAAGCCGGAATTTTTAAACCGCATTGATGAGATCATCGTGTTCCACCAGTTAAACAGAGAACATATGAAGGGGATTGCAGATATTATGCTGCAGGGTATTATAAAGCGCAGCAGAGAACAGCTGGGGATTACTCTGTCTGTAGATACGGCGGCCAGAGATTATCTGATCGATAAGGGCTATGATGACAAATACGGCGCAAGGCCTTTAAGACGTACGATCCAGAACCTTCTTGAGGATAAGCTGGCAGAGGCTGTGCTGGATCATAAGGTGCGAAAAAATGCTCTGGTAGAGGTAGGACTTGAGGGAGAGGATCTGAGCTTTTCCGTAAAAAAGAAAGCTGTACCGCGGAAAAAGTCCGCTTCCGGCGAAATAGAAAAGCAGGTTTTAGAAAATAAGGCAAAGTAAGAAAAAATAACTGGTTATTTTGAACCGGTTGTTGTATAATCGGAGTACAGAATATCCCTGTGAGACAGGGAGTGGAGAATGGCAGTCCGCCTTATGGGACGGGACTGAATGAACAGGAGGATAAAAAGATGCCGGTTGTTGAAGAACTGATCCGCACAGAGCAGGATGGCACCATCAGTTTTGGTAATTACACATTGGGACAGAAAGCGAAGAAGTCCGATTTTGAATATCAGGGAGATGTTTACAAGGTAAAGACCTTCTATGAGATCACAAAGCTGGAGCGCAATGATCTGTTTGTATATGAATCCGTTCCGGGTACAGTTGCAGAACATTTCCTTGTGTCAGATGAAGGTGTGGAGTTTTCGGTAGAGGGCGCTAAGGATGCCCAGATCACTGTACAGCTGGAGGATGACACAGACTACGAGGTGTATGTAGACGGAGTGGCTGTAGGCAGCATGAAGACCAACATGAGCGGAAAGCTCAGTGTCAGTGTAGAGTTGGAAGAGGGAACGGCTGTAAAGGTAAAGGCCGTAAAGAGAGCGTAAGGATGGATTCTGTCTGAGAAAACAGACGGAACATTAGGAGGCCGGAGACGGCCTCCTTTTTTCAGAATTCCGCTGTCAGCGGATCAAAGAACAGGGAGTAAACAAATGGCAAAAGCAAAGACAACTGCATTTTTCTGCAGTGAATGCGGATATGAATCTTCCAAATGGATGGGTCAGTGTCCGGCTTGTAAGGCATGGAATACCTTGGTGGAGGAACCGACGGCAGGATCAGCACGGTCTGCATCCCCCTCTGGCCGTCTGTCTGCCGTAAGCGGGATCGGTGCAGGCAAGAGGGAGAAAGCTGCCCTCTTATCAGAGATATCCTTAGAAGAAGAGGATCGGATTTCCACAGGCTTTAAGGAGCTGGATCGTGTGCTGGGAGACGGGATCGTAGCCGGTTCTCTGATACTGGTGGGAGGAGATCCGGGAATCGGGAAATCCACTCTTTTATTACAGGTCTGCCGTCAGCTGGCAGCAGATGGAAAAAAAGTGCTCTATATATCAGGAGAAGAGTCCTTAAAGCAGATCAAGATGCGGGCCTGCCGGATCGGAAGCGTAACAGGAGATCTGCGTTTTTTGTGCGAGACAAATCTGGACCGGATCAGTCAGGCCATTGATCTGGAAAAGCCCCAGATTGTGGTGATCGATTCCATCCAGACCATGTACCGGGAGGAGATTTCCTCTGCTCCCGGAAGCGTCAGCCAGGTAAAAGAATCCACAGGCCTTTTGATGCAGATTGCAAAGAGCCGGGGCATTGCCATCTTTGTAGTAGGCCATGTGACAAAGGAGGGGGTGGTGGCAGGCCCTAGAGTGTTGGAGCATATGGTGGATACGGTGCTCTATTTTGAAGGAGACCGGAACGCAGTCTATCGGGTTTTAAGAAGTGTAAAGAACCGTTTTGGTTCTACCAATGAAATCGGTGTATTTGAGATGCGGGAGGAAGGCCTCATGGAGGTGGAGAATCCTTCAGAATATATGTTGGACGGCCGGCCGGAAAATGCTTCCGGGGCAGTGGTTTCCTGCTCTTTGGAAGGAAGCCGTCCCATCCTTTTAGAGGTTCAGGCTCTGGTAGCTGAAACAAATTTCGGCATGCCAAGACGCACGGCGGCAGGAACGGACTATAACCGTGTGAATCTTCTCATGGCAGTGCTTGAGAAACGGTGCCGATACGAGATGTCCCGTCTGGACGCCTATGTCAATATCGCAGGCGGTATGCGGATGAATGAGCCGGCGTTAGATCTTGCCATTGTAATGGCTCTTATGTCCAGCTATAAGGACCGGCCGGTGGATCCGGGTATGCTTATATTTGGAGAAGTGGGGCTTTCCGGGGAGGTCCGGGCGGTTTCACAGGCGGACAAACGGGCAGCCGAGGCAGCCAGGATGGGCTTTACTTCCTGTGTGATTCCAAAGGTCTGTCTCGATAAGATGAAGCCCATAAAAGGGCTTAAGATGATCGGGGTGTCCAATGTGCGGGAGGCGATCGGGCTTTTGTAGGGGTGAAATCATATGGATAACGTTCGAACGAAATTCTGATTCAGACTTCTTTTTCATACGTTGCTAACCGACATTTTACAGATCCCCAAAATACACAAAATAATCCAACGTTATTTTGACGAACCTATTTTAAAGGATGGTTTTCTTTTTGGTTTTGTTCTGGTAAACTATGTTTATCAGAAAGGAATGGAAGAAGATGTCCGATGGGAAGAATCAGATTAGTATAAATATAGAAAATTTCCCGATTGGAGGCTTGGAATGAATGAGCTGAGTATTAGCACAATCTGATGCTCATTATCGGAGAGGGTACGTTGTGTTTGATGGATGGCGCAGATGCGGCAATTCGTTCTGGTGGAAACATTTAGAGAAGTATGTATTCGTTTGGATATCGGCTTCCTGTTGCAGAAACAGCTGGATGCTTATATTAGAATCAACGAAGCCCTGGCATTGTATTTGACTCAAATATGCAATCTCAGCTTATTCGAATTTCATCTTCGAATAAGGGTGATTCTGGATAGTTACGTTATAATAAGCAGAAAAGGATGATGTGTAAATGGACGCAATAAAACAAATATCCTATACAATAAAGGATATCTACAATCTTCCAGAGGGTAAACGGGCAGAGTTAATTAACGGACAGATTTATATGATGGCTCCACCAAGCACAAAACATCAAAAACTTATAAGTGCTTTGCATGGGAAAATTTATAATTATATTGAATCACATAATGGAAACTGTGAAATTATTCCTGCGCCATTTGCTGTGTTTCTAAAAGACAATGATGAAAATGAATCCTATGTAGAGCCGGATATATCTGTAATCTGTGATCCTGATAAGATAGATGATAAAGGCTGTCATGGATCGCCGGACTGGATTATAGAAATAGTTTCATCTTCAAGCAGGAAAATGGACTATTCCAGAAAGCAATTTTTATATTTGGAAGCAGGTGTCCTGGAATATTGGATTGTTGATCCTATAAAAGAAACTATTTTAATTTACAGGCAATCTGAGGATTGGGTTCCGTTATTTGCCAGGTTTGGCGAGAAAGTAAAGTCAGGAATTTATGATGATCTGGAAATAGTAATTGTATAATCTAAAAAAAATAATTTAAAAAAACTGTTGACACTTTCCTGATGGTATGGTATTATAATTGAGGTTCGAGAGAACAGCAAAACAAACAACCAAATAGGGGAATAGTTCAATGGTAGAGCAGCGGTCTCCAAAACCGTAGATGGGGGTTCGAGCCCCTCTTCCCCTGCTGACTATTTGAAAAAATAGCCCAACCCGCAAGAAGTCCGGAGTACTGTAGAGTATTCCGGTTTTTTGTATTTAAACAAGGAAATCGGAACAGGAGATACAGAAATTTATGAATAAGAAGGAATGTAATGAGATCAAAAAACTTTTTACCCCTGCAAACTGTGCCATCAGCCGGATCTGCGGCTGCTATGTAGATTCAGAGAAAAACAAAAAGACAGAATTAAAGGAAGCCTTCCTTTCTTTGCCGGAGGAGGAGGCATTTAAGTATTTTACCATTTTCAGAAACGGGCTTTCGGGAACAGTGGGGAAAAATCTTTTAAATATGGAGTTTCCTTTACATACGGAATCAGAAGGGGGCACCCAGAACTTTCTTTTAAAGCTGAGAGACAGTGAATTAAAGGATGAGGCGCTCATCGAGGAGTTTTATGATAAGATTATTGCCAATTTTGATTACGGTGAGAATTATTATATCATTCTCATCCACTGTGCCTATGATATTCCTGCAAAGGCCACAGACGGTTCGGAGATGTTTGACGCGTCTGATTATGTATATGAGTTTATCCAGTGTACCATCTGTCCTGTGAAGCTTTCAAAGGCAGGGCTCTGTTATAATTCCATGACAAATGCCATTGAAAACCGCATCCGGGACTGGCTGGTGGAGGCGCCCATCAACAGCTTCCTGTTCCCGGCTTTCAATGACCGGAATACAGATATTCACAGTCTGCTCTTTTATGCCAAAAATCCGGAGCAGCTGCCGGACAGCCTGATTGACGAGGTATTAGGCTGCGGGATTCCCATGTCGGCCAAGAGCCAGAAGGAAACTTTTCAGGCGATCGTGGAGGAAACACTGGGAGAAAACTGTGATTTTGAAACCGTAAAAAATATCCATGAAAATTTAAGCGAACTGGTAGAGGAGACAAAGGACGAGCCAGTGCCTTTGACTCTGGATAAGTACCAGGTAAAGAAGCTCCTTGAAAATAACGGCGCATCGCCGGAGAAGCTTGAGGAGTTTGAGGAGCGCTATAAGGATGTGGAAAATACGCCGGAAACAAGCTTTGTGGCAGCTAATGTGGTAAACACAAAGACATTTGAAATAAAAACACCGGACGTGACCATCAAGGTGGCTCCGGATAAGACGTATTTGGTGGAAAACAGGATGATCGACGGACGCCCCTGCATTGTCATTGCCATCAATGAGCATGTGGAAATCAACGGTATTTCCTGTCGTCCCATTGCAGTACAGAAATAGGCTTTCTGCACACCCAAAGTAAGGCAGTCTATGCACACTTTATGCTGTATGGACAAAAAAAGTAATAGTTGCTATAATGACTACAGCCATATTACAAAAGGAAGGGTGAACTTACAGATGAGTCGTACAATTAAAGCAGGTCATGTATATCGACAGTATTCCCGCGACGGAATGTTTATTGCAGATTATAAAAGCTCCCGTCTGGCTTACGAAGCGACAGGCGTATCGTTAGGTTCTATCGCCAGAGCTGCCCATGGAGAGCGTAAAACAGGAGGCGGTTATCTGTGGCGGGTTGTTCCTGAAAATACTCCCGAAGATCCGATCAGCGTAGATCTTACCAGCCGGATCGGCTACCATGACAAGCGTCCGCTGATCCAGATGACGTTAGACGGCGAACCGGTTGCTGAATTTATTTCTATTGCTCATGCCAGCCGAAGTCTGGGCATCAGCAGAAGAAGCCTTTCCTGTGCTCTTACCGGAGCACAGAAAACGGCCGGAGGCTTTATCTGGAAGGAAAAAGAATCAGAAGAAAACAAATAAAATTGTATAATATATATAAAACACAGCGCAAAATACGGGCATAATCTGAAAAAGTGCTGGAAAAATCCCCTTTCCTATAGTACAATAAGGACACGAGGCAGACAGCCGGGACGGTTAAAGATTCCCCTTCGTCTGTAAGGTTGTCTGTCCATGAACAGGAAAGGGGATTTTGTTATGGGAAAAAAACGCAATATTATCGTAGGACAGTCTGGAGGCCCCACGGCTGTGATCAATTCCAGCCTTGCAGGTGTATACAAGACTGCAAAGGAGAGAGGCTTCCATAAGGTTTACGGTATGCTTCACGGCATTGAAGGTTTTTTGGATGAGATGTATGTGGATTTGTCCACGCAGATTCATTCGGATATGGATATTGAGCTGTTAAAGCGTACTCCGTCTGCCTTTTTAGGTTCCTGCCGTTTTAAGCTGCCGGAGATCCATGAAAATCCCGAAATCTATGAAAAGATCTTTTCCATTATGAATAAACTGGAGATCGAAGTATTTATCTACATCGGCGGAAATGATTCTATGGATACCATCAAAAAGCTTTCCGATTATGCGATCGTAAAGGGACATGAGCAGAAGTTTTTAGGTGTTCCAAAGACCATTGACAATGATCTGGCGCTTACAGACCATACCCCTGGCTTTGGAAGCGCGGCTAAATATATTGCAGCCTCCACAAAAGAAGTGATCCGGGATGCCATGGGCCTTTCCTACAAGCGGAAAATGATTACTATCATGGAAATCATGGGACGGAATGCAGGCTGGCTGACAGGTGCTACGGCGCTTGCAAAGACAGAGGACTGCTGCGGTCCCGATCTGATCTACCTTCCGGAGATTCCCTTTGATGTAGACCGGTTTCCGAAAAAATGCAGTGACCTGCTGGAAAAGAAGCCTTCCATTGTAATTGCAGTTTCTGAGGGCATCAAGGTACCGGACGGACGGTATGTATGCCAGCTGGCCGGAGGAAGCGATTATGTAGATGCCTTTGGTCACAGACAGCTGGCCGGAACCGCAGGCTATCTGGCCAGTTTCCTGGCCGCCAAGACAGGCTGCAAGACCAGAGCTGTAGAGCTTTCTACCCTCCAGCGCAGCGCTTCCCATATGGCCTCACGCGTGGATATCAATGAAGCCTTTATGGTGGGAGGCGCCGCGGTAAAAGCGGCAGACGAAGGGGATTCCGGGCGTATGGTTGTTATCGACCGGGTATCGGATGACCCCTATATGAGCGCGGCAGGAATTTATGATGTGCATAAGATTGCAAATAATGAAAAGCTGGTTCCCAGATCCTGGGTAAACCGGGAGGGGAATTATGTAACCAGAGAATTTATTGACTACGTAGAGCCTCTGATCCAGGGCGATTATCAGCCATTTATGGTAAACGGGCTTCCCCAGCATCTGGTGCTGAAACGGTAGGTAAATATGAGACAGTGGAAAAAATGGGCGGTTTTCATCGGAACGGCCGTATGTCTGGTTCTTGGTTCGGTATATCTGTATACTCTGTTCCGACCCGGTTTATGGATGCAGGAAACGTTTCTGTACCGTCAAAAGGACGGGAGCTTTACAGGAGCGGATGGAGAGACGGATTATAAAATGCAGATCCGCCGCCAGGACAGGGCTGCATGGATTGAGTTTTCTGTTAATGAAACAAAGAAGCTTTATGAAGTCAGATGGGATCCTGATAACTCCAGAGGGAAGATTTTTGAAGACGGGGCTCTGGTTTTCGAGGGGGAAGCCCATCTGGTGGGAGATACCTGGCTTTTAACGGGGGATGGAGAAGAAGTATACTTTGATATGCAGATAAAAAACGGTATATCTACGGAGCATTCCGATGAGGAGCTTTTTCCTGATTACAGCTGTATCTACCGCTGGGCGGTGAATGAGAACTGTCAGAAACGGGGAAGGGTGGAAGTATTGCCTGTGATCGCTTTTTTGGGTGTACTGCTGGCTCTGGATACTGCATTCCCGGATCTGCTTTTTAAATTTCAGTACGGCCTTGCAGTAGAAGGCGGAGAACCCAGCGAGTTTTATCGCATGGGGCAGTTTATAGGAAGAATCGCTATGGTTTTGGGAATCATTGTGGGGGTAGCGGCCAGTTTTCATGCACCCTGATCCCGGTAAAAGGAACAAAGGAGGGACTGGTATGAACGAATGGAACAAAGAAATTCAAAATGAAAATGAGCTTCAGGTTGTGATTTCTGTTTCCAAAGCAGAGGAGCTGGGAAAATGGCTGGGAATACTGTTCTGGATGGTAATTCCCAGTATAGCAGGCGCTGTACTGAGCAATCAGGCGGTGGCAGCCTGGCTGCCTTTTTTGTATCTGCCGGGGCGGATCATCAGTATGGTTACGCTGTGCGCGTATGGCTATATACTTTTAAAGCTGTCTTCTGAAAGCAGCCGCTACCGTATGGCAGCGATTTGCTGTCTGGCATCCGTTGCAGTGGATGCAGGAAGCTCTCTGGTTCCGGAGGGCGCTGCTATGGCTTCGCTGATCGGACTGCTTTCCTTCCCTGTGATGATCCTGGCATTTTACGGGGAATATTCCGAGTATATGGGCCATTCCGAAGTAATCTGTGCGCTGGATGAAGAGATGGCTGTAAAATGGAAACGGCTCTGGAAGTGGTTTGTGTATTCATTTGGATTAATGATAAGCTCCGTTCTTCTGGTGATGTTAAACGGGATGCTGGGAATTACGGCGCTTTTGGTAGGTACCATCGGAACACTGATCGTAAGCGTTATGAAGCTGACCTGCCTGTACCGCACTGCAAAAATATTCCGGGAATATGCAACGGAGAGCAGCAGATAACGGGGGAGCAAAAAAGACGAAAACGTTTGCAAAACTCTCACGAAAATTTCTGTTATCTCTGATTGTATTTAAATGAGAACAAAATGTATTTTCTAAAAACAGGAAATGTAATTTGCAATTATGACGGACAAAATGAGAGCTGTGAGATAAAAATATATAAAATACACAAAAAACATCAGAAATTCATGAATGTCTCGGAGGCAGAATAAAATTTGACATGAAAGTGTAATAGTGATATAACTATACAACGAAATAGAATAACACACTTTGATACAAAAAGGAGTCTTTGAAAATGAAAGAAAAGAAAATTCTGCTGACATCCATTGAGGAGGCAAAGCGCTTTGTAACGGAGGCTTCCAGGTGTGACTTTGATGTTGATGTATTTTATAATCGTTTTACAATTGATGCAAAGTCCATCCTTGGTGTATTAAGCCTGGATCTTGCAAGAGTTCTGACCGTACAGATGAATGGTGAAAATGAAGAATTTGAAGCATATCTGGAAACCATTTCTCCGGATTCCTGCACAACAGCTGCATAAATTTTATTTTTCTTTTAACGGAACCTGTGACAGGGGACGGACTGCGAACATAAGTTTGCAATCCGTCTTTTTTTGTGATATGCTGAAAGCAATCAGAGGAAAAGGGAGCATCTGCTCCAGAGGCCGACAGGAGGGAGAAAATGGCACAGAGGGAAGCTCTGTCTCAGGTACGGATTTCCGTGAGGAATCTGGTGGAATTTGTGATGCGGTCAGGCGATCTGGATGACCGCAGGATGGCAGGAGCAAAAAAGGAGGCTATGCAGGCCGGAAGCCGTCTGCACCGGAAGATCCAGCGCAGGATGGGCTCGGATTATCAGGCAGAGGTAAGCTTAAAGCATACAGTAAAAGAGGATTCGTTTGAGCTTCTCATTGAGGGACGGGCCGATGGGATCATCACAGAGCCCGGCGGAGTGACCATTGATGAGATCAAATGTATTTATATGGATCCGGGAAGGCTGGAGGAGCCGGATCCGGTCCATATGGCTCAGGCGCTTTGCTATGGAACTATATATGCCGTTCACCATGATCTGGAAGAAATTGGGATTCAGCTTACCTACTGCAATATTGAGACGGAGGAGATCCGCCGGTTTAAGGAGGTTAAAACCAGAGAGGAACTGGAGGACTGGTTTAAAGGACTGATCCATGAGTATGTAAAATGGGCCAGGTATCTGTACCATCACAGGATGCGCAGACAGGAGTGCTTAAAGACTCTGCAATTTCCCTATGCGTATCGGGAAGGCCAGAAGGAACTGGCTGCCTGTGTGTACCGCTCTGTGGCAGAGGGGAGAAACCTCTATATCCAGGCGCCTACCGGAGTGGGAAAGACGCTTTCTACCGTATTTCCCAGCTTAAAGGCCATGGGAGAAGGCTATGGGGAAAAGCTGTTTTATCTCACTGCCAGAACCATTACGCGCAGCGTGGCAGAGGAGGCCTTTGATATCCTGAGAGGAGAGAAAGAGCTGTATTTTAACACAGTAACTATTACGGCAAAGGAAAAGCTCTGCGTGCTGGAAAAGCCAAGCTGCAATCCCTATGACTGTCCCAGGGCAAAAGGCCATTTTGACCGGGTCAATGACGCGGTTTATGAGATCATTCATGAGGAAGAGGGGATTACCAGAGAAAAGGTATTACGGTATGCGGAGCGGTTTCAGGTATGTCCCTTTGAGTTCTGTCTGGATATCAGCAGCTGGACAGACGGGATTATCTGCGATTACAATTATGTGTTTGATCCCAATGTGCGGCTGAAACGTTATTTTGCTGAGGGGGAGCAGACGGGCTCTTACCTGTTTTTGGTGGATGAGGCCCACAATCTGGTGCCGAGAGCCAGGGAAATGTACAGCGCAGCCGTTGTGAAGGAGGATCTTCTTTTAGCAAAAAGAATCCTGAAGGGACTTCCCGGAGCGGCAAAGACAGTCTCACTTCTGGACGCCTGCAATAAGCGCATGCTGGAGCTGAAGAGAGCTTACGGGACAGGAAAAGAGGAAGAAGGGATCAGCCACAGGAGAGTTTTAGGCGTAGATTATGAGCTTTTGGGTGATGTGAAGCTGCTTGCCCTGGAGCTGATGGCCATGTTTGGAGAGCTGGAAGCTTTTATGAATGAAAACGGAGAATTTACGGACCGGGATCTGGTGCTGGAGCTCTATTTTAAGGTTCGTGATTTTTTGAATATCCATGACCGTTTAGATGACCGCTACAGGATCTACGCAAGGCTTTTGGAGGATGGAAGCTTTATGGTAAAGCTCATGTGCATGGATCCGTCAGAATGTCTGCGCCGGTGTCTGGATCAGAGTGAAAGTACGGTGTTTTTTTCGGCTACCCTGCTGCCGGTTCAATATTATAAGGAGCTTTTAAGCGGTGATCCGCAGGAATATGCGATCTATGCCAAATCGCCGTTTTCACCTGAAAACCGTCTGGTGCTTGCGGCGTCGGATGTGAGCAGCCGTTACAGCAGGCGGGGACGGAGCCAGTACGAGCGGATTGCAGACTATCTGGAAGTCATTATCCGGGAACGGAAGGGCAATTATATGGTATTTTTTCCGTCCTATCAGTTTCAGGAGCAGGTGGAGGCTATCCTTTTGGAGCGGGAAAGGACAGGCTCTCTGGGCTTTGACCGCATTTGCCAGTCAAACCGGATGACAGAGGAGGAGAGAGAGGCGTTCTTAGAGCAGTTTGAAGCGAAACGCAGCCGGTCTTTTGCCGCGCTCTGCGTAATGGGAGGTATCTTTTCTGAGGGAATTGATTTAAAGGAGGAGCGCCTGATCGGGGCGGTTATCGTGGGAACGGGACTTCCTCAGGTAAACACGGAGCAGGAGATTTTAAAAGAATATTTTGACGAGAGAGAGGGAAATGGGTTTGATTATGCATACCAGTATCCGGGCATGAATAAGGTCATGCAGGCGGCCGGGCGGGTGATCCGCACGGTGAATGACAAAGGAGTGATCGCTCTTTTGGACGACCGTTTTCTGCGCCCGGAGTATGTAGCCCTTTTTCCGAGGGAATGGGGGACCTATACCGTAGTAAACCGCGGAAATGTATCCCAGGCCCTGAGAGAATTTTGGGAAAAATTTCCGCGGCAGGAGGAAATGTAAGCTTCTTTTGCTACAGCATTTCCATAAAGTGTTTGGCAGCCTGGGATACAGGCAGGTTTTCGTTGTAGGCTACTACCATCTGTCTGGCAGGAAGTGTTTCGGACAGCTTAAGGATAAATAAATCCTTATCCTGCTCCGGGATGCAGAAGTCCGGCACAAAGGCGATCCCCAGGCCGATCCGAGCCAGATCAATGAGAAGGTCATTGCTGGAAAGCTCGATTTCAGGCACCAGATCCAGACGGTTTTTCTGAAAGATCTGATGGAGAAATTCGCTGGTTGTGCTTTTTCTGTCTAACATCATAATAGGGTAGTCAAGGAGCTGGTTTAGGGACACTGATTTTCCCTCCAGGTCAAAGGCCTGGCGGTTAGCTACGAATACATCGTGAAATTCATTGATCACCCGTGTGTGCAGGCTGCCTGACAGGGCAGAATTGGGATAATTTGCCACAATAAAATCGCACTGTCCGTTTTCCAGCACCTTGGCACATTCAATGGAAGTGTGGTTCGTAACCTTGATGTGAATATTGGGAAACTCCTTGTGAAAACGGTTCAGATACGTTACCAGATAGTAGCGGCAGATCGTGTCGCTGGCCCCAATGCGCAGCTGACCTCCATTCAGGGTATGGGCCTCCAAAAGCTGGTTTTCCCCTTTTCGGATCAGGTTCATGGCCGGTTCGATATGTTTTAAAAGAATTTCGCCTTCAGGTGTGAGCTGTACCCGCTTGGTGCTTCGGATGAAAAGGGGCTGGTTCAGCTTTTTTTCCAGGACTTTAATGGACTGGCTGACAGCAGACTGCGAGATAAAGAGCTGCTTGGAAGCCTCTGAAAAGCTGAGTGTGGCGGCAACGTGGTAAAACACCTTATATAATTCATAATTTATATCCATTATTAAGTCCTCCTTATAACTGTATCTATATTAACAGCTTTGTGAGGCTTTGTAAAGTGGTTGACTTGGCGGCGGGGATGGATTATTCTTATAGAGATGTTATTTTAATGAAAAAGGAATGTAGATATTCATGGCAGAAAATTTTTATGAAATGTATCTGGAGGAGATGGAGTTAATCCGACCTCTGGATCAGGAAGAGGAAAAGAGAGTCCTGGCGGCAGCTGCCAGGGCAGATAAAGAGGCAGGAAACCGTCTGGTAGAAGGGAATCTGGCTAGGGCGCTGGCTGTTGCAAAGGAATATGAGGGAAAAGAGCTTCCAATTTCCGATCTTGTCCAGGAGGCCAATATGGCTCTTATGATGGCTGTCACAGAGTATGACGGAAGCCAGGAGTGGCCGGACTTTGCAGAAACGAAGATCCGTCAGGCGGTTGAGGCGGCCTTGCTGGAACAAAGGAGCGAGGCGGAGATTGAGGAAACGATGGCAGCCAGAGTGAATGTGCTTCAGACCGTATCCCAGGTCATGGCAAAGGAGCTGGGCAGGGAGGCTACCGTAGAGGAACTGGCGGAAAAGATGAAGATGACGCCGGATGAGATCAAGGATATCATGAAGCTGGCGCTGGACGCCCTGACGGTAAACGGGGAAGGTACGGCGGCTTCTGACGGGGAGGCAGAGGAAGATACAGAACCGGCTCCTGCTCTCCGCAGAGACGGATATGGAAGAAGCGGCCGTCCATCCCTGGGCTATGATCCTATGAGAGACGGCTGGGATTTAAACAGTTAGGAGAAGGGCATGAAATTATACTTAATACGCCATGGACAGACAGACTGGAATATTGAGCGCAGGATTCAGGGACAGCAGGACATCCCCTTAAATGAAACCGGACGTGCCCAGGCCGCCTGCCTCACAAAGGCCATGAAGGATAAAAAGCTGACCGCCATTTATACAAGCCCTCAGATCAGGGCCTATGCCACGGCTCAGGCAGCAGCAGGAGAGAATCCTGTTCCTATCATCCCTTTGCCGGAGCTGATGGAGATTAACTACGGAGACTGGGAAGGGAAGACAGCACAGGAGCTGCTTGAACGAGACGGGGATCGCTATAAAGCCTGGTGGGATCGCCCGGCAGAGGTGGCTCCCCCCGGAGGGGAAACCGTGATACAGGTAGATGACCGCTGCCTGAAAGCCTGGGAGTTCATTAAAAGCCAGATAACCGGCGATACGGCCATTGTATCCCATGGAGGGCTGCTGGCCCATTTTATGGAGCAGCTTTTAAAGGGGAGCGGCGAAGAAGGCGGGGAGCGGGTTGTGCATAATGCAAGCATTACTACCTTTGAGTATGCCCCGGAGACGGGAAGAATAGTTTTGGTCGATTTTGACCGGTGCGATCATTTGGATTAAAACATTTTATATTGTTTCAGTAGAAAAGCTCTGTGCTGTGTCTGCAGCATGGAGCTTTTGACATGGTGCAGCTGAGGCGGAAACTATGTAGCGCGAAAGGGATTTCCGGGTGGGACAGATTGTAAGGAAAACGTAAAACAGGCTCCGGAAAAAGGGAGTATAATAAAAATAAAAAAGGTATTGTCAGGAGGGAGTGTGTTTTATGAAAAAGCCGGTTTTTAGAGCAGAGCTGGCAGCGATGGCTTTGATTTTTGTCGGATTATCGGCAGGATGTGCAGGCCAGAGGCCGGGACGGGAAACAGAAATGGAATATAGCTCTGCTCCTGATATGGAACAGGGGAAAATGGACGAAATAGTGGAAATGGATGATGCGGGCAGGGAGGAGTCTGCTCATGGTGAGCTGCCCCTGAATGATTCGGCTTCCGTCCGCGTACTGGAGGATCTGGGAGCAGAGGCCAGCCTGCTTTCCGAACCATTTTATCTGGCCGGGGACAGCGGAATCAGCTGCATGGTTTATATCGACCCGGATGAAGGGGAGAGCTTTATGGATTCCCATAGGATTCAGCTCTTTTTTTCAGATGACAGAGAGAATGCTTCGGCTGTGGCAGAGTTTGTGCTGGAGCCGGGAAAGGACAAATACGAAATGGTCATCAATGTCCGTCCGTATGCAGACGGGGTACTGGAACGGGAAACAGAGGAGCCGGCCTGTGCTGCTTTTATAACAGATGAACAGGCAGGTACGCGGATTGAAGTAGAAAGTGAGGGAGCATATGGAGGTACTTATTATTCTTCCTGCAATTATGAGGAAATAGGACTGTCAGAGCGGTTTTATACGCGTACAGAACTTGCATGTCTGCCTTCAGAGAATCTTTCTCTTTTACGAAACACCATTTACGCACACCATGGGAGAAAATTCAAAACAGATAGCCTGAATGAATATTTCCAGCAGAAAATCTGGTACAGGGGCAGGATAGAGCCGGAAGCATTTGCAGAGGAGCTGCTTACAGACACAGAGCGGGCCAATGTGCAGCTGATCCGGGAACTGGAGAATATTCCTTTTGAGGAGCGGGTAAAGGAGGGCTATAGAGGCCCTGAGGGTATATCAGAGGCACCCTATCTTCCCTTTCTTTTAAATCAGAGGGAAGGTGAGTCATCACCTCTCACAGGAACCCATGTTTCCAGAGATACAGGCATTTCCTTTGATATGGCGCAGGCGGAAGATCGGGGAACGTATTTTACAGCGCCCGGAGTTATTTCCTGTCCTGTAACTGTTACGCAGGAACAGATGAAAGCGGTGCAGGAGGGAGGGCAGGAAGAGGTAACGGTGGATGAACTCACTGGTAAGACAAAGATATTGGAGATGGAAAATCAAATTCTTGTATTTCATGAAAAAGGGGAAACAGCTGCAGACCCAGGCTGGAATCCCTATATAGGCATTGACTATGATTATGAAAGAGGTGTTTATAAGTTGTGGCAGGACAGCGATGATACGATTATGAAGCCGGTTTATAAAGGAGAGATACGGATTGCCAAAGGCGCTGTCTGCGGCGGCCATGTGTCGCTGCTTTTGGCATCCGCTCAGCCCAGAGAGCTGAGCCTGTCTGAAGAAGAATGGGGAAACTGGATTCTCTATGACAGCAAAGGAACCATATTGGCTGTATATTATTTGGGAGATTAATGGAAGTATTTGTCGAAATGACTCTATTATGTTAAAAAAAAGACGAGATGTTTGTAAAAAAATGCCTGTTTCTATCTTGAAAATTACAAATATTGGTATTAATATAGCAATATGATTGTAAGCGCTTACAAAATGAGAAGGCCGGAAAACGGCTGGTTTCTGAGTGAGGAAGATTCTTTAGGAGGTATCCATTATGAATGAGGTAAGAGGCAATGTGATCGTAGGCCAGTCCGGAGGGCCAACTGCAGTAATCAATTCCAGTCTGGCTGGTGTTTATAAGACTGCCAGGGACAGAGGGGCTAAAAAGGTTTACGGCATGCTCCATGGGATTCAGGGACTTTTGCAGGAGAGATATGTAGATCTGTCGGAGCATATTAAAAATGATCTGGACATTGAGCTGTTAAAGCGTACGCCTTCCGCCTATTTGGGCTCCTGCCGCTTCAAGCTTCCGGAGATTTCAGAGGACAGAGCGATTTATGACAGGATTTTTGAAATTCTGGATGGCCTGGAAGTGGAATATTTCTTTTACATCGGCGGAAATGATTCCATGGATACCATAAAGAAGCTTTCTGACTATGCTCTTTTAAATGGAAGCAAGATCCGGTTTATGGGTGTTCCAAAGACCATTGACAATGACCTTGCGGCTACGGATCATACTCCGGGCTACGGAAGCGCTGCAAAGTATATCGGTTCCATTACAAAGGAAGTGATCCGTGACGGCCTGGTATATGACCAGCAGAATGTAACGATTTTAGAGATCATGGGACGCAATGCAGGCTGGCTCACCGGCGCAGCTGCCCTTGCAAAGTGCGAGGACTGTGAAGGCCCGGATATGATCTTCCTTCCGGAGGTTACCTTTGATGTAGATGAATTTATGCACAAGGTAGCAGAGCTTCACAAGAAGAAAAAGTCGGTTGTGGTAGCTGTATCTGAGGGGGTAAAGACAGCAGACGGCCGTTATGTCTGTGAGCTTACGGACGGAATTGAATTTGTAGACGCCTTCGGCCATAAGCAGCTTACAGGAACGGCCCGTTTCCTGGCAGAGAAGATCAACCGTGAGGTGGGATGCAAGACAAGAGCCATTGAGTTTAACTCTCTCCAAAGATGCGCTTCCCATATAGTATCCCGGGTAGATATCACAGAGGCATATCAGGTAGGCGGAGCTGCCGTTAAGGAAGCCTTTGAGGGTGAAACGGGCAAGATGATCATTTTAAAGAGAGTGTCAGATGATCCTTATATTTGTGTCACAGACATTTATGACGTACATAAGGTGGCAAATGTAGAAAAGAAGGTGCCGAGGGAGTGGATCAATGAGGCCGGCGATTATGTGACAGATGAGTTTGTCAATTATATCCGCCCGCTGATCCAGGCGGAGCTTACGCCTATTATGACAGATGGGCTTCCAAGACACCTGTATTATACAGATGTGGAGAAAAAATAGAAAAAAACGGTAAAAATGCCGGACAGCGGGAACTGGAAAATCCTGCTGTCCGGCATTTAGTTTGTTCAGAATGGATCTGTTTCTCTTAGTGATACAGCTTCTTGTGCTCGTATACCGGTTCGGAGGTCAGATTCATGCCAAGTTTTTTAAAGGTTTTGATATCCACATTGGAGAGCATGACGGAGGTGTGTACCTGGCAGCCCTGAAGCTTGGGAAGCTGTCCCAGGGCTTTTTTTGCAACCGGATCCGTGGCAGCGCTCATGGACAGGGCAATGAGAACCTCGTCAGTATGGAGACGGGGATTTTTGCTTCCGAGATAGGTAGTCTTTAAGGTCTGAATGGGCTCAATGGCAGAGGGTGCGATCAGGTGGGTATCATGGGGGATTTCTCCCAGTACCTTGATGGCATTTAACAGGACTGCGGCGGAAGCGCCTAACAGGCTGCTGGTTTTTCCTGTGACAATGGTTCCGTCTTCCAGCTCAATGGCTGCTGCAGGAGCATTTAATGCCTGGGCACGTTCCAGACAGGGCGTTACCACCTTTCGATCCTCCGGCTTTATTTTGGCCTGCTTCATAAGGAGGTTCAGCTTGTAGACTTCCTCGGAATTTCCCTCCTCCTTGGCCAGATGGTTGATGGCCTGATAATAGCGGCGGATGATCTCCTGGTTGGATGCTTCTCTGCAGGCTTCATCGTCAAAGATGCAGAAGCCAGCCATATTTACACCCATATCGGTGGGGGATTTATAGGGGCTGCTTCCGTAGATGCCCTCAAAGATTGCATTCAGTACCGGGAAAATATCTACATCACGGTTGTAGTTGACGGTTGTTTCTCCATAAGCTTCCAGATGGAAGGGATCGATCATATTTACATCATTCAAATCAGCGGTAGCTGCTTCATAAGCCAGATTCACCGGATGCTTTAAGGGGAGATTCCAGATGGGGAAGGTCTCAAATTTGGCATATCCGGCCTTTACGCCCCGCTTATTTTCATGATAAAGCTGGGACAGGCAGGTAGCCATCTTGCCGCTGCCCGGTCCGGGAGCAGTCACAATGACCAGAGGACGGCTGGTTTCGATATAATCATTTTTTCCATAGCCCTGGTCGCTGACGATCAGAGGGATATTGCTGGGATAGCCCTCGATGCAGTAATGGCGGTATACCTGGATTCCCATATGCTCCAGCTTGGCCTTAAAGATATCTGCGCTCGCCTGGCCCTGATACAGGTTGATCACAACGCTTCCCACATAAAGGCCTTTATCCTGAAACTCCTGAATCAGGCGCAGTACATCCACATCATAGGTGATCCCCAGATCCTGGCGTACCTTATTTTTCTCTATATCAGAGGCGCTGATCACAATGACGATCTCAGCCTGGTCGGCCAGCTGAAGGAGCATCCGAAGCTTGCTGTCAGGTGCGAAGCCGGGAAGAACCCTGGAGGCGTGGTAGTCATCAAACAGCTTTCCTCCAAATTCCAGATAAAGCTTATCACCAAACTGGCCGATCCGTTCTCTGATGTGTTCCGACTGCATGGAAAGGTACTTATCATTGTCAAATCCGATCTTCATGTCTTTCGTTCTCCCAATATTTTATTCTTTATAATCCGCAGCAGACAGCGGATCAACTGTTTCCTAGTATAGCATAGTTCGGGCTAGTGTGCCAGAGTGTGTTTTTAAAAATGGAAATTCGGCACGAAGACTTCTGATATGTTGGAAAGCAGCGGAATATTTATAAGTATAAAAAATAACAGTAATTAAATATATTAACTTTACTAATTTATACCACCTGTGTTATGATATAGGCAGATCAATGGTAATGTATGATTCTGTATTCTGATTTTACAGAGTGCAGGTATGGCGAACCACAGGAGGTTTTTAAATGAGCGTAAGACGAATTTTCGTAGAGAAGAAGCCAGACTATGCGGTAAAGGCTGGTGAGCTGAGAGAAGAACTGGAAAGCTATCTGGATATAAAAGGGGTAAAAAATGTGCGGGTTCTGATCCGCTATGATATTGAAAATCTGTCAGAGGAAACCTATAAAAAGGCTCTTGTGACGATTTTTTCAGAGCCTCCGGTAGATGAGGTATACGAGGAGGAGTTTCCGAAAAATCCCGGCGATCTCGTATTTTCCGTAGAATACCTGCCGGGTCAGTTCGATCAGAGAGCCGATTCCGCAGAGCAGTGTGTAAAGCTGCTAAAGGAAGATGAGGAGCCGGTGATCCGCACTGCTACAACTTATGTGATCACTGCGCCTTTGACCCAGGCACAGGAGGAGGCAATCCGCCATTTCTGTATCAATCCGGTGGACAGCCGTCAGGCTGAGGAAACCAAGCCGAAGACCCTGGTGACTGAATTTGAGGTGCCGGAGGATATTAAGAGCTTTGATGGCTTTGCCCATGCATCCAAAGAGGATTTGAAGGAACTTTACGGTACACTGAATCTGGCCATGACCTTTAAGGATTTTCTTCATATCCAGAAGTATTACGCAGAGGAAGAGCACAGAGATCCTACCGTGACAGAGATCCGTGTGTTGGACACCTACTGGTCCGACCACTGCCGTCATACCACATTTTCTACAGAGCTTAAAAATGTGACCTTTACAGAGGGAGAGTATAGAAAACCAATCGAGGATACGTATCATCAGTATCTGGCAGACAGAGAGGTAATTTATAAAGGAAGAGATGACAAGTATGTCTGCCTGATGGATCTTGCGCTGATGGCCATGAAGAAGTTAAGAAGCGAGGGAAAGCTGGAGGATATGGAGATATCCGACGAGATTAATGCCTGCAGCATCGTGGTTCCCGTTGAAATCGATGGCGTAACGGAAGAGTGGCTGGTGAATTTTAAAAATGAAACTCACAACCACCCCACAGAAATCGAACCCTTTGGCGGCGCTGCTACCTGTCTGGGAGGAGCAATCCGCGATCCGCTGTCTGGACGTACCTATGTATATCAGGCCATGCGCGTAACCGGAGCAGCCGATCCCACCAGGCCATTAAATGAGACCTTAAAGGGAAAACTGCCTCAGAGAAAAATCGTAAACAGCGCGGCCCAGGGATATTCCTCCTACGGCAATCAGATCGGACTTGCAACCGGTTATGTAAAGGAATTGTACCATCCAGGCTATGTGGCAAAGCGTATGGAGATCGGCGCTGTTATGGGCGCTGCCCCCAGAAAATATGTGATCCGCGAAAATTCTGATCCGGGAGATATTATTATCCTGTTAGGAGGAAGAACCGGCCGTGACGGCATCGGCGGTGCAACGGGTTCCTCCAAGGTTCACACAACCGCCTCCATCGAGGTCTGCGGCGCTGAGGTACAGAAGGGAAATGCTCCCACAGAGCGGAAGATCCAGAGAATGTTCCGCCGCCCGGAGGTCAGCTCCATGATCAAGAAATGCAATGATTTCGGAGCTGGCGGCGTATCCGTTGCCATCGGTGAGCTGGCAGCGGGTCTTCAGATTGATCTGGATCGTGTTCCTAAGAAATATGCCGGCCTGGACGGCACAGAGATTGCCATTTCCGAGTCCCAGGAGCGTATGGCAGTAGTGGTAGATCCGAAGGATGTGGAGCAGTTTCTGGCATATGCGGCAGAGGAAAATCTGGAGGCTGTAACCGTAGCTACAGTAACGGAAAGTCCAAGACTTGTGATGAACTGGCGTGGAAAAACCATTGTAGATATCAGCCGTGCCTTCCTTGATACAAATGGAGCACATCAGGAGGCAGATGTTACCCTGGAGGTTCCGGGTCGTGAGGGAAGCCTCTTTGAGCGCAGAGAGGTAGGAGATGTTAAGAAGGAATGGCTTACGATGCTTTCCGGCCTGAATGTATGCTCTCAGAAGGGCCTGGTAGAGCGGTTTGACGGTTCCATCGGTGCTGGATCTGTATTTATGCCTTATGGAGGTAAATATCAGCTTACCGAAACTCAGGCCATGGTAGCCAAGCTTCCGGTATTAAAGGGACATACGGATACGGTAACCATGATGAGCTACGGCTTTGACCCCTACCTGTCCAGCTGGAGCCCCTATCACGGAGCCGTATATGCAGTTGTGTCCTCTGTTGCAAAGATCGTGGCAGCAGGCGGCGATTACAGAAAGATCCGCTTTACCTTCCAGGAGTATTTCCGCCGGATGAGTGAGGAACCATCCAGATGGAGTCAGCCTTTTGCGGCCCTCCTTGGCGCATACAGCGCACAGATGGGCTTTGGACTTCCTTCCATCGGAGGAAAGGACAGTATGTCAGGAACCTTTGACGATGAAACAGGTGAAATCAATGTTCCGCCTACGCTGGTTTCCTTTGCAGTCGATGTAAACAGCAGCAAAAATATCATTACACCGGAGTTTAAGAAGGCCGGAAGCCGGATTGTGGTATTTAAGGCGCCAAGAGACCAGTATGATCTGCCGGATTACGGTCAGATCATGGAAGGTTACCACAAGATTTTTGAGGACATTAAGGCTGGAAAAATTCTGTCTGCCTACGCAGTGGAGGGCCATGGAGCCGCTGAGGCAGTGAGCAAGATGGCCTTTGGAAATAAACTTGGCGTAAAGATCGAGCACAATGTAGACCCAAGAGATTTCTTTGCCGCTGCATGGGGCGATATTGTCTGCGAGGTAGCAGAGGGCAAGATGGGAGAGCTGTCCATTCCATATACCGTGATCGGTGAAGTGACTGACCAGGGCGTATTTGAGTACGGAAACGTACATATTTCCATGGACGAGGCATTAAAGGCCTGGACAGGTACGTTAGAGGCGGTATTCCCGACGGTAACAGGAAAGGAAAAGACAGGCGAAGAGGCCAGAGTAGAAGAAAAGCTCTACCATACAGACGCAGTGTATATCTGTGACCACAAGATCGGACAGCCAACCGTATTTATCCCCGTATTTCCAGGCACCAACTGCGAATATGACAGCACAAAGGCCTTTGAACGGGCCGGTGCAAAGGTTGTGACAAGAGTATTCAAGAACCTGAGCCCGGAGGATATCCGTCAGTCTGTAGAGGAGTATAAGAAGGAAATTGCAAAGGCTCAGATCGTCATGTTCCCTGGCGGATTTTCCGCAGGTGATGAACCGGAGGGCTCTGCTAAATTCTTTGCGACCGTATTCCGCAATGCAGTAATCAAGGAAGAGGTTGAGAAGCTTTTAAACGAGAGGGACGGCCTGATGCTGGGTATCTGCAACGGCTTCCAGGCGCTCATTAAGCTGGGTCTTGTACCGGAGGGAACCATCACGGAGCAGAAGGCAGATTCTCCTACGCTGGCTATGAATACCATCGGACGCCACATTTCCAAGATGGTTTACACAAAGGTAGTTACCAACAAATCCCCATGGCTGGCAGGAGCCGAACTTGGCGGCGTGTACTGCAATCCTGCTTCCCACGGCGAGGGACGTTTTGTAGCAAATGACGCATGGCTTCACCGCCTGATCGCAAACGGGCAGGTTGCCACCCAGTATGTGGACGACAAGGGAAATGTAACCATGGACGAATACTGGAATCCAAACGGTTCCTACATGGCAATCGAGGGCATCACCAGCCCGGACGGCCGTATCCTCGGCAAGATGGCCCACTCTGAGAGACGGGGCGAGGCAGTAGCGGTCAATATCTACGGCGAACAGGATATGAAGATCTTTGAGTCTGGTGTGAAGTATTTTAAGATCTGATAGAGATGGATAAGGGAAGATAGAATTTGAGTGAAAAGACGGCACCTGGGAGTGGTTTTTGGAATCCTGGGGGGCTGTCTTTTTGCGTGGGTATATATGGATTTTGCGGTTAGGGCATGGTATAATTGTATGCTATAAGCGAGATAAAAAGCAGAATGGAGAAAAGGAATGGTAACAGGAGCAATAAAAAATAAAGTAGATAAAATCTGGGATGATATAGCAGCAGGAGGAATTACAAATCCGATTACTGTAATTGAACAGCTTACATATTTGATGTTTATTCGATCTCTGGATGAAAAAGAGTTGGAAAATGAGGAATTTGCCAATATGATGGGAGAGTCTGGAGATTATATTTTTCCACAGACAGAGTCAGGGCAGTCTATGCGCTGGAGCAAATTTAAGGATAAAGATCCAAGAGATATTTTTGATATCGTATCTCAAAGGGTGTTTCCTGCAATAAAGAAAATGAAACATGGTAAATTGCCGGATTTTAATATGGCAGGTGACCTAGTAGAAGTGAATGAAGCAGATCAATATTCCAATAGCGAAAATACTGCATTTTCCAGATATATGGAAGATGCAATGTTCCTTATTCCGACTCCACAGGTATTGCAGAAGATCGTTACAGGATTGGAAGACTTGTATACACATGATATTGCAGACGGTGATATGCAGGGGGATTTATATGAATATATGCTTGGAAAATTAGCATCTGCAGGACGTAATGGACAATTTCGAACGCCAAGGCACATAATAGATATGATAGTTGAATTAGTTGAACCTACTCCGGATGATACTATTTGTGATCCGGCCTGCGGAACAGCTGGTTTTCTGGTAGCTTCAGCTAAATATATCAGAGAACATTACGAGGATACAATGACCAGTGACCAGTGGGATGCCTATGCCAGCACCATGTTTTCCGGATTTGATACAGACCGAACGATGTTACGAATATCTGCAATGAACCTGATGCTGCATTCGATCAGTAATCCGGATGTGGATTATAAGGACAGTGTTTCAAAACAGAATGATATCAGTTCCAAGTATACAGTATGTCTGGCAAATCCTCCCTTTAAGGGAACCATAGACGCAGAAAGCATCAATGATAATTTAAAAGCGGTTACAAATACCAAGAAGACAGAGCTGTTGTTTTTGGCGTTATTTCTCCGTTTGCTGAAAAAGGGCGGAAGATGTGCCTGTATTGTACCAGATGGCGTATTGTTTGGCAGCAGTAATGCTCATAAGTCCATAAGAAAAGAAATCATTGAAAATCATCAGCTTCAGGCAGTTATATCTATGCCTTCCGGTGTTTTCAAACCATATGCGGGAGTTTCAACAGCAGTGCTTGTATTTACAAAGACAGGAGCTGGTGGGACGGAAAATGTCTGGTTTTATGACATGAAAGCAGACGGATACAGCTTGGATGATAAGAGAAGTGAGATCCAGGATAATGACATTCCTGATATTATTGAGAGATTCCATAATCTGGAAAAAGAGGCCGGCAGGGAAAGAACAGAGCAGAGCTTTTTTGTTCCAAAACAGGAGATTGTAGATAATGATTATGATTTATCAATCAATAAATATAAGAAAGTTGAATACGTGCCGGTAAATTATCCGCCAACCCATGAAATTATGGCTGAATTGAGGAGACTGGAAAAAGAAATAGCCGAGGAAATGGCTGAGTTGGAGAAACTGCTTTTGTAGGCAGGGGAAGAGGTGCAGAATGGTTGATAAGATTCAGAAGTGCAAGGATGAAATTGTGACGCGAAAACGAATTCAATTAGGAACGTTCATTAGCGAATATTCTGTCCGTAATAAAAATGATTTGAATATTCCTGTATACAGTGTTACAAATAGCCAAGGTTTTTGCAAGGAGTATTTTGGAAAAGAGATAGCCAGTAAGGATAAGACAACGTATAAAATAGTGCCATATGGTTATTTTGCATATAATCCTTCTCGAATCAATGTTGGTTCAATTGATTGGCAGAGATGTGAGGAACAGGTAATTGTTAGTCCGCTTTATAATGTATTTTCCGTTTCGGATAGTATTGATCGTCAGTTTTTGTATTATTTTTTGAAAAGTGATATTGGCCGTCAAATAATTCAAGCAAAAGCTACTGGTAGCGTTCGAGATAATCTTAAAATTAATATGCTGAAAGAAATGACAATACCAGATATATGTTTAGAGGAGCAGAAAAGGTGTGCAAATATTTTGGATAAACTACAGAAGATTATTGAATTTCGCAAACAGCAACTTAATGAATTGAATAATCTTATCCAATCCCGACTTTGCGGTGAGATGGAGGTGCCAGCATGAGTGCAATATATAAAAAGTTGGAAGAAGTGTGCGAAATCCTCGATTCTCGTCGTGTACCGATTACAGCAAAGAATCGCAAGACTGGTATTTATCCGTATTACGGAGCAAATGGGTTGCAGGATTATGTAGCAGAATACATATTTGACGATGAATTGGTGCTTCTTGCAGAAGATGGGGGTAACTTCGGATCCAAAGAGCGACCGATTGCATATCGTGTTTCTGGAAAGTGCTGGGTAAATAACCACGCACATGTATTGAAAGCCAAGCCGCTTGTGAATGCAGATTATCTTTGCTATGCACTTATGTTTTATGACACAGAGGGATTGGTCAATGGTGCAACACGACAGAAGTTAACGCAGACGGCAATGCGTCAAATGATGATTCCATACCGTAACATGACTGAACAGTTGCAAATTGCTGATGAAATCAACCAAGTTATAAGGTTGATAGACAAACGAAAAGAGGAATTGAGTCTTCTTGATCAGCTCGTCAAGTCCCGATTTGTCGAATTGTTTGGGGATCCTGTATCGAATCCATACAGTTTACCAGAAGATACATTACCTAATTTAGGAAAATTCGGTCGAGGAGTATCTAAACACAGACCAAGAAATGATATTAAGTTGTTAGGTGGTAAATATCCATTGATTCAGACAGGAGATGTTGCAAACGCTGGATTATATATTACATCTTATAGTAGCACATATTCGGAACTAGGGTTAAAGCAGAGTAAAATGTGGGAAAAGGGTACTCTTTGTATTACGATCGCTGCCAATATAGCAAAGACGGCTATACTGGAATTTGATGCCTGTTTTCCTGATAGTGTGGTTGGATTTATTGGGAACGAGAGGACAAATAATATTTTTATTCATTATTGGTTTTCTTTTTTTCAAGCAATCCTTGAATCTCAGGCTCCAGAGTCTGCTCAGAAGAATATAAACCTGAAAACTCTTAGTGAATTAAAGGTGATTGTGCCAGAAAAAAAGAAACAGGATCAGTTTGCTGCCTTTGTTGCCCAGACCGACAAATCGAAACTGGCAGTGGAAAAGAGCCTGAAACAGTTAGAAATTTTGAAAAAATCACTTATGCAGCAGTATTTTAGCTGATTATTGGGGAGGGATTTATGGAAAAAACAGGAATTAAACAGCAGGTAATTCATGAGATACAGAATCTGGCCCAAAAATATGAAGTCAGAAAAGTGATTTTATTTGGATCCAGGGCCAGGGGAGATTTTAGAGAAAAAAGTGATATTGATTTGGCGGTCAAAGGCGGTGACTTTACTCGATTTTCTATTGATGTAAATGAAGACACATCAACCCTTTTAAAATTTGATATCATTAATTTGGATGAAAAAATACAAGAGGAACTTATAGAGTCGATTCAAAAAGAGGGAAGGGTATTATATGAAAAAATTTGAACATTTTAAATCAAATTTAAGGGTATTAGCTCTGGCAGAGAAAGAGAATCTGTCCAATGAGTTTATCATTGGAGGGATTATTGACAAATTTTTTATTCAGTTTGAGCTTGGATGGAAGGTATTAAAAGAATTACTGAGCTATGAAGGGCAGAGTATTTCCGCCAGCGGATCTCCTAAAATGATATTAAAAACAGCATTTACCATTTATGATTTTATCGATGAAGATATTTGGTTGGGGATGCTAAAGTCAAGAAATGATATGACGCATATTTATGATGCATTAGCGGCCAGACGCCTGGTTGATATGATTTTAAAGCAATATATCCCGGAATTTCAAAAGATGGAAAAGGGAATAGAGCTGTTTTATAAGGATGAAATAGACAATATGTAAAATGGGGCGAAAAGCTGGAGAAGGATGTTGGTATACAAGTAAAGGAGTGTACCACAATGAAAGAACAGCTGATTACTGAGATTACCCGCCAAATGCTTCCATATCTGGATAATTATCAGATGGAACAATTACAGGAGACATTATCGCACTGTTTTTGGGGAGTGCAGGTTTCGCCGGAAGAAGAGACAGATCAGATAAAAGAGAAAGAAACAAATTCTGAGTTGTTGGATATGTTCATTTCAGCAAAACGTGTAGAGGGATGTAGTGAAAAGACATTAAAATACTATCAAGCATCAATCATGAGGCTTTTTTCAACGGTAGATATTCCGGCAATTCGTATGAGAACGGATGACTTAAGAGGATATTTATCGGAATATCAGCAGACCAGTCAGTGCAGTAAAAGTAATATTGATAATATTCGCCGTATCCTTTCCAGTTTTTTTGCATGGTTAGAGGATGAGAATTATATATTGAAAAGTCCGGTACGCCGGATTCATAAGATAAAATCAAACCAGCCGGTAAAAGAAACGTACACAGATGAATCTCTGGAAATCATGAGGGATCAATGCGGGTGTTTGAGGGATCTGGCATTGATTGATTTGCTGTCATCAACGGGGATGCGAGTAGGTGAACTGGTACGATTAAACAGATCTGACATAGATTTTGAAAATCGGGAATGCGTTGTATTTGGTAAGGGAAGCAAAGAACGTCCCGTATATTTTGATGCAAGAACGAAAATTCATTTGAAAAATTATCTTGATAGTCGAACAGATAAAAATCCTGCGCTGTTTGTGTCTTTGATTCAACCATTTAAGCGGTTAGAAATCAGTGGAGTTGAGATACGTCTGCGTAATTTGGGAAGGAAACTGGGAATTACAAAAGTACATCCTCATAAGTTCCGGCGAACACTGGCAACACGTGCTATTGACAAGGGAATGCCGATTGAACAGGTACAAAGATTGCTTGGACATGCTAAGATAGATACCACAATGCAGTACGCAATGGTAAATCAAAATAATGTTAAAATCTCTCATAGAAAGTATATAGGGTGATTTCCAATCCCGATTTATAGAGATGTTTGGTTCAGGTAGATATCCAACGGTAATAGCCTCAGAAGTTTGTGATTTTATAACTAAAGGAACAACACCACCTACAGGAGAAATCACTGAAAAATATGAAATTGGAATGATTCCGTATTTGAAAGTGTATAACTTAAGTTTTACTGGAGAATTGTTGTTTGATAATATGCCGCAATATATTTCGGCTGATACCCATAATAAGCAGTTAGCACGTTCCAAAGTTTTACCTAATGACGTGCTAATGAATATTGTTGGCCCACCATTAGGAAAATTTTCTCTTGTTACTGATGAATTTTCTGAATGGAATATAA
Source organism: Clostridium sp. AT4 (assembly GCF_001517625.2). Classification (GTDB taxonomy): domain Bacteria; phylum Bacillota; class Clostridia; order Lachnospirales; family Lachnospiraceae; genus Enterocloster. Next base: position 870,891 of record NZ_LN999828.1, read on the forward strand.
ATCAAGCAATTGCAATTTTCAGAGCCAAAGACAGGGTTCTTCCAAGATACCTTATGGCAGCACTTATGCAACCGAATGTATTACGGCCTTTTTTGGAACAAGCAGTTGGTATTCGACAACTCAATCTGAGTCTTGAACAATGCAGAAATCTCGAATTTCCATTGCCTCCGATAGAAGAACAAAGAGCTTTTGTGGAGCTTTCGGAACAGACCGACAAATCGAAATATCTATTTTACTGCTTAGAATATATACGCAATAATTTCAACGCAATGCTAGAATTTTATATGGGGGGATAAATCAGAGATGGCAAATTTTGAATTTTTAAAGAACCAAAAAGAATATATATTATTTGCAAACGCTGCGATAGAAGCAGAAAAGGTTTATGCGACTTCTCCGGCCATGTCAGCTGTTGGGAGCAGAAAAGCGTTGGAATTAGCTGTGAAATGGGTGTATTCTGCGGACGATTCTATGCAGATGCCGTATAAGGATAATCTGCAGTCACTGATCCATGAGCCCAGCTTTCGGTTTTCGGTCGATTATCATACCTGGGGTAAGCTTCCATTTATTGTAAAATTAGGTAATCTTGCAGTACATACAGAACGCAGTGTCAGTGCCGGTGATGCCCTTATGTCGCTGCGTAGCTTATTTGAGTTTATTGAATGGGTGGATTACTGCTATGGGCTTAACTATGAAGAACGGTATTTCAGAGAGGAAGAGATTCCAAGAGAAAGGGTGATTGTTGATGCCAGGAAGATAAAAGAGCAGGAGAGTCTTCTTGGGGAAAAAGATGCAGAAATAGAGAAGCTTCGCAAGAAAATTGCATCTATGTCAGAACAGTTCACTGCTTCCAAGGAACAGAATCAGCAGAGCCGAAGCTTTGAACCGGAGGATATTTCCGAATTTTTAACCAGAAAGAGATTCATAGATGTTGATTTGAAACAGTTAGGATGGAAATTTGATGGAAGTGATGCCGATGTATGGGAAGAGTATGAAGTGGATGGTATGGCAGGAGTCCTTGGGCAAAAGGGATACGTTGATTATGTGCTGTTTGGAAAAGACGGTTTGCCATTGGCTGTGATTGAAGCAAAACGGACCAGCAAAGACCCGAATATTGGACGAAAACAGGCGATGTTGTATGCGGATTGCTTACAGAGAAAATTTGGCCGGAGACCCATGATGTTTACCACAAATGGATTTGAGACCTATTTTTGGGATGATCAGACGAGTCCGCAGAGACGGGTGAGTGAGGTGTTTGGAAAAGAGGATCTTCAGCGTCTTATGAACCGCAGAACGGAAAGAAAGCCATTAAACGAGATTCCGATTAATGATAAAATTACAGACAGATATTATCAAAAAGAAGCAATCCGGGCAGTATGCGGTCATATTGAGCAGGGATTCCGGAAAAATCTCCTTGTCATGGCAACTGGCACCGGAAAAACAAGAACCGCCTCCAGTCTGACGGATGTATTAAGCCGGGGCGGATATGTGACAAATGTTTTATTTCTGGCAGACAGAACTGCTTTGGTGAAACAGGCAAAGGATGATTTTAAAAACTATCTTCCCGATATGTCTCTTTGTAATCTGTGTTCAAGTAAGGATGATAAAACAGCCAGGATTGTATTTTCTACTTATCCGACCATGCTGAATGCCATTGATGAATGTAAGACAAAGGATGGGCTTCCGCTATTTACGCCCACGCATTTTGATCTGATTATTGTTGATGAAAGTCACAGGTCGATTTTTAAGAAATACAGGGCTATTTTTGAATATTTTGACGCATATTTAGTAGGGCTTACGGCGACTCCAAGGACAGATGTAGACAGGAATACATATGACTTTTTTGAAATGGAGGATGGCGTCCCCACGTATGCATACGATTATGAAACGGCTGTAAATGAGGATCATGTGCTTGTTCCGTATTATAACTATGAGGTCAAAACAAAATTTCTGGAAGAGGGAATTACGTATGATGATTTATCAAAAGAGGATAAGGAAAGATATGAGGACGACTTTGCTGAGGACGGATATATTCCGGACTTTATTCCTTCTGCCGAACTGAATCAGTTTGTCTTTAATGAAAATACGGTAGATATGGTACTGCAGGATTTAATGGAGCGGGGCATTAAGGTTCAGGGCGGAGATCTCATTGGAAAAACGATTATTTTTGCTCAAAATAAAAAACATGCAGAATTTATCTTGGAACGGTTTAATCAATTATATCCTCAGCATAAAGGAACATTTGCACAGCGGGTTATCTGTGATGATGCCTATGCGCAAACCATCATAGATGATTTTAAACAGCCGGATAAGGAGCCGAGAATTGCCGTGTCGGTTGATATGATGGATACGGGTATTGATGTTCCGGAGTGTGTAAATCTTGTATTTTTTAAGAAGATCCGCTCAAAAACAAAGTTCTGGCAGATGATTGGCCGCGGCACCCGATTAGCGCCTTACTTAAATTGTGTCGATGGTATAAACGGTGAATATACCGGAAAGAAATATTTCATAATTTTTGATTATTGCGGAAATTTTGAATATTTCAGACAGAAGCCGAATGGAATGGAAGGAAATGATACAAAATCGCTTTCAGAAAATATATTTGGAAAAAAAGTGCGGCTGGCTGCTGCCATGCAGGAAAGCACATTTGCAGAGGAGTGTTACCAGGAGTGGAGAAAGGAGCTGGTAACAGAATGCAATGCCCAGGTTCTGGCCCTTAACACAGAGCTTGTATCTGTGCGGCTCAGGCGTGAATATGTAGAGAAATATCGTAAGCTGGGAAGCTTTACCTATATAAGTGAAGGGGCAAAGGGAGAGTTGATTGACCATATTGCACCATTGGTGTATATGAATGACCCGGATGAATATGCAAAGCGTTTTGATAATTTTATATATGGAATGATGATTGCATGTTTGGAAGCGATGCCGTCTTTCAAATATGCCAGAAAACAGCTATGTGAGATTGCAGCATCATTTGAAAAAAAGATAACCATTCCTCAAATTAAAGCCAAACTTTCAATTATCAGGGAAGTTAATACAGACTCCTATTGGGAAGCGAATGATATTTTGGTTTTTGAGAAAACAAGGAGAGAACTTCGTGATTTAATGAAATTCCTCGTTGATGATGCAGAACCGAAAAAACGGATTATTACAAATCTCACAGATCCTGTGATTGATACGACAGAAGGGAAACAGCTGGATCCTGCATATGATTTTGAGGATTACAAAAAGAAGGTAAACCGCTATGTAAATGAACATGGCAATTCCATTGTGATTCATAAGCTTACACATAATATCCCGCTGACCGCAGGGGATTATGAGGCGTTGGAGCGTGTGCTCACAGAAGAGCTTGGAAGTAAAGAGGATTATAAGCGGGAATATGGAGATACACCCTTTGGGCTTCTTATCAGAAAAATTGCAAAGCTTGATCACGATGCGGCAATGGAGGCATTCTCCGCGTTTATCAATGATGCATCACTGAATCAGAAACAGATTGCATTTGTACGTAAGATTATAAATCACATGGAGCAGAGCGGTTATATGGAAGACATTAAGGAGCTTATGAAGCCGCCTTTTGATAAGCCGATCAGCTTTGTTAAGCTGTTTGATGCCAAAACAAGAACCGCGCTGATGAAAAAAATTATTGAAATTAAAGAAAATGCAGTTAATATTGTAGCTTAAGACAGGTTAGCCGAGAAGCTTTAGATAGAGAGGCAGATATCAAATGGCAAAAATGACAGTTTATCACGGTGGTTACACACCGATTGAAATCCCGGAGATCCGTATTGGAAAAAACACAAAGGATTTTGGAAGTGGATTTTATTATTGACTGCAGGAACGGAAAGAAACATGCATATGATATTGTAATTGGGGCAATGGCAGATGATCAGATTTATAATTATATATCTGATTATCTGGATGGGAGCATTACAAGAGAACAGTTTTGGATATTGGCAAAATTTAAGTACCCAACGCATCGGATTAACTTCTGCACAAAAGAAGCGCTGAAATGTCTCGAATACAGAGGTTTTGAGGAGGTTTTATGATGGAAAATCCAGGCAGAGAGTCGGCAAAGGATAACGATCTGTTTTTTACATGCAGCCTGATTGATTATATTGCAAGAAAAACGAAAAATACAAGAGCAGATACCGTAAATGCATTAGGGAAAAAGAACCTTGCGAAAATCTATGATCTGGCGGATGTCTATCACTGTGACAATATAGAGCGTGTGAGTGATGATTTTATCAGAGAAGCAGGAATCAAAATGGGAAATTTTGACAATGTAGCAGCTTGTGGATATGCCATTCCGTCCCATTGGGATATTGGAAAGGTTTATAAAAGACTGATAAAGTCTGTGGCAGAGTGCGAGAAGATAGAAGTGACTGACGCCCTGATAAAGGTCTATAATTCATTTATCAGCAGTAAAATTGATGATTACAACAGCAGTATGTATTATGAAAATCCCTCGTATCTGTTGGAATGTTATCTGGAAAATAAAGTAATCTGACCGTTTGGAGATGCCGGGAAGCCCAGGCGTCTCTTTTTATTTTTTTAGACCGGGATTTTTGTCCAAAACATCAAGAAATCCATCCCTGTCCCGTAGTATACTAAGCTCCGCATTTATGTGGTTCTGCACACAATCAACAGAAGGCGGTGGCAATATGTACGGTATTCTTTTAAAATTCGGCTGGAGACGGCAGATCCAGTACCGGGCCGGGATGGCTCTCAGGCTGGTGGGAGATATGCTGAGGCTCTATATCAAAGGCTGTATCTGGCTGGCGCTCCTGAAAGACGGTTTTTCGGAGACAGCAGCTTATACTCTGATCAGCCTTCTGATTCTGATCCTCACGGATACCAGGATCAGCGGAGAGCTGGCAGACCGGGTAAAAAGCGGAATGATCGCAGTAGATCTGATCCGCCCTATTTCCTTAAAATGGTATTTTTTCTTTGATCAGCTAGGGGAGAATGTACTGCGCTTTCTGGCAGAAGGGTTAGTGCTGATTCCCTTTGCTTTCTGTCTTTGGAATCTGCCTCTGCCTTCGGTTTCTTCCATGTGCTTTGGTAGTCTGGCTGTGGTTTTCGCCGTGATTTTATGCTACAGCATCCAGTATACCACCGGACTTCTGGTGTTCTGGATGAAGGACGGAACCTATACCCGGATGATTACAGACAGCCTGTTTACGCTGTTTTCCGGCCTGTCCATTCCTTTGTGGTTTTATCCTCGGTGGCTGGAGAAGTTCTGTGGTTATCTTCCTTTTCGCCTGACCGTTTATGAACCTGTCTGTATCTGGCTTGGCCGGTATACCCATGCAGAATGCATCAGGCTGCTCATTTTGGAGCTTATCTGGATTTTGGCGGTAACGGTGCTTGAAAAATGGCTTTGGAACCGGATTGGAACGGTGCTTGAGATAGAGGGAGGATGAGAAAATGGGAGTATACGGAGCGTTTCTTAAAAATGGTTTTCTGACACAGATGGCCCACAGGGGACAATATGCCATGCGGATGCTTGCAAAGATTATGGGCTGGTCTACGGGAATGATTATGGTGCTGATCCTTTTGGAACGGTTCGGACAGATCGGAGGCTGGAACCGGGAAGAAATCCTTCTTCTTTATGCCTTTGATATTTTGTCCTACTCGGTTGCAGCGACCTTTTTTATGGGATCTTTTGGAAAACTGCACCGGCTGATCCGCCAGGGAGAACTGGATCTTGTGCTGACAAAGCCGGCTGACCCGATGATATATCTGGCAGCTTCCCATGTAAGCGCCGGCTATACAAGCAATTATCTTATGGGCGGAGCTGTGCTTGTGATCTGCCTGATCCGGCTGGATATTGCCCTGACGCCCATTCATCTGTTCTGGCTGGCAGCGGATCTTTTGGGAGCATCTTTGATACAGGCGGCGGGCTTTGTATTTACAGCGGTTCCTGCCTTCTGGATTGGGGAGAGCGAGGGCTTGTATCGCCTTCTCTATAAAAATCTGACGGAATTTATCCAGTATCCGCTGTCTGTTTATCACCGGGGGATCCGGGAGCTGCTGACCTTTGTGCTCCCATATGCATTTATCAATTACTATCCCGTACAGTATTTCATTGACCGCCAGGAGGGAATCTGTCCGGGAATTCTGCGGTATCTGACACCCCTTGTAGGCTGCGGTGTGTTTTTGCTTTCCAGGCTGTTCTGGCGGCTGGGTCTGCGGGCCTACAGCGGGGCAGGCTCATAATCAAAACAGAAAGAGGGGAAAACAGAATGGCATATATTGAGGCTGAAAATCTGCAGAAAACATTTAAGGTGTATGAGCGTCCAAAAGGCGCAGGGGCAGCCCTTCGGTCGCTGATACACAGAACCTATACAGAGAAACGGGCAGTGGATGGAATTTCATTTTTCATCCAAAAAGGGGAAATGGTGGGATATATAGGGCCAAATGGGGCAGGAAAATCCACTACGATTAAAATGCTTGGAGGGATTTTGGTTCCTGATGGAGGAAGCGTTCTGTGCGGCGGCCGTGTTCCCTGGAAGGAGAGAAAGGAAAATGCCCTTCACATGGGGGTGGTTTTCGGCCAGAGATCTCAGTTAAACTGGGAGCTTCCCATGGAGGATACCTTTGAATTGTACCGAAAGATGTACCGAATCCCGGAGTCAATCTATAAACGTAATGTAGAATGCTTTACAGAGCTGCTGGGAATGGAGGAATTCTTAAGAAAACCGGTGCGAAGCCTGAGCCTGGGGCAGAAGATGCGGGCAGAGCTGGCGGCGTCTCTGCTCCATGATCCGGAAGTGCTGTTTTTAGATGAACCCACAGTAGGACTGGATGTGGTGGCGAAGGACAGGATCCGGAAATTTTTAAAGGAGCTGAACCGGGAGAAGCAGACAACTATTCTCTTGACCAGCCATGATATGATGGATATAGATGAAATCTGCAGCCGGGTGATTCTGATCGATCACGGAAAGAAGATGCTGGATGAACCGCTGGAAGACTTTTACCAGATTGGACGACAGGTCTGCAGAAAGGAAAAAGCAGGGCTGGATGAGATGGTGCGGAGCCTGTATGAAAGCCCGGAGGGCAGCTATGAATGAAGAACAGGGATTAAAAAATGTAATTGATTATATAGAAGCGCATATAAGAGAATCTCTTTCGGCAGAGGAGATCGCGTCAGCCTGCTATTATTCCAGATCCAACACAAAAGCTCTTTTTAAGAAAGTATTCCAGTATGGGATGATGGAGTATGCAGCCAGACGGAAGCTGACTCAGGCAGCAGGGGAACTCTTATCCACCTCACAAAGCGTCTGCGAGATTGCCCTGGAATATGGCTTTGCATCCCAGGAGGTATTTACAAGAGCATTTAAGAAAATGTGGCAGGAAACACCGGCCAGATTCAGAAAAAGACGCCGGTTCTGGCAGCTTTTTCCCAGACAGGATTTTTTCTGTGATGACTGCGGCGTATTCAGACGGAGATTCTGTCTGGAGGATATGAGAAAGATGCTGGAACACAGGGAGCACACCTGGATTGTGTGCTTTGATATGGAGGCGCCGGGAATCCGCTATCTGAAAACCGTATTTGGCGGAGAAGGAGGGGAGCGTTTTGTGCTGGATTGCCTGCAGAGAATAGAAGGAGAAATGAGAGAGGGAGATCATTTGTTCCGTATTGCAGGCGATAAGTTTGTGCTTCTGGCATCATCAGAGGCGTATGAGACGGTTTTGGATCAGGCAGAGCGGGTATTCCGAAGAAATGGGGAAAAAGTGCATTATCAGGGGAATGCAGTGGAGCTGGCTATGTTTGGCGGACTTATAAGGCTGGATCAGGGGGATGCCAGGTCTGAGCGGCTTTTTGAGAAACTGGATGGTGTCCTTGGAAGGCGCTGGGAACTGACAAAGCGCAGACGGGTTCAGGAGGATACGGATAAGAGAGGAAGCAGAGGAAGCTGCCGCTTTGTATATCCTGAACAGGGATTTCCTACAGGAACCGTGTATCATGGATATGAAATCTGGAAAAATGAGTTATGGGATACAGATGGAACGGATTCAGACCGTTTTTGGGGGTACGGGGCAGATATTAAAAGGGAAAGGGAGCATCTGTCATTTCCTTTAATGTGTATGAAAGAGGAAAACGACTGTTTTGAACAAAATGCTCCGCAGATTTTCTGGAAACTGGATCAGCCGGGTGGCCGAATGCTTTTTCCCAAGGGAGAAAACTGGTGCGTGTTTCAGGTCATGGGATCGGAGGGGCTGGTTGTCCGGGAGCATTTTATGGTGATCCGTGGGCTGAAAACAGAAAAGACAGCGGATGGGTTCACGCTATCTTTTGAAAAATTATTTTTGGAGGCCGTGCGTACAAAAAACGGCTCATGGCTTCGGCTCAATGAAGGGGAGCTGAAGGAAACGGTTCATGATCTGGGGCTTGGAGCAGAGGAATACCGTAAAATCTGCCGTACAGAAAGAGAAATACGGACCAGATTTAAAAACAGTCCCCTATTTCAGACAAAGCTCCCGTAAATATGCCTCCATTTCCTTTGGCGTCTGTACCATGTGATCCCACAATTCTGCATCCGCTGCATTCCATGGAGAAACAAGGAGGGTTGAAGCGCCGCATGTTTTGCCGGAATACAGGTCAAAATAGCCCTGGTCACCGATAAAAAGCATTTCCTTTGGAGAGAGATTAAACTGTCTGCCCCACTGTGCAATTCTCTGGGGAAAGGTATGGGGTTTGTCTGCGTCAAAGCACAGCTCTTCAAAACAGGAGTCATCAAAGCCAAGGTAATCTAAAAGCTCAATACAGTTAGTCTCCTGGGCGTTGGAGCAGAGAACCACATGGATTCCCTGCTTTTTTAATTCCTTAAGAAGGACAGGAAGAGCCGGATTCGGTACAGGCCCCCAGTATGGATCGATCAGATCGTTCCGCACCAGCCGGAACCGCTTCCAGAAGTCTTCTCCTTCCCAGCCGATTCTGCGGGCCAGATACATACCCAGGGTCCAGCCGTCGGAAATGTAGGAATAAAGCGTTCGATCCAGCCAGGGGGAGGGATCAGGCAGAAGAAGGGCTGCCGTGCCCGGTATATCAAAAAGATCTTCAGGAGTTTTTGGATGCTCTGCCTTCTGCTTGGGAACAAACTGCCCGCATCGTAAGGAACTCTGGCCGGAGAGTACCTGTTTCATCTGCTCCTGAACCGGAAAAATCCAGTCTCTGTAAGGCGTGTCATGAAAAAAATGATCAATCATCCGCAGGTATACGCAGGAATCCAGATAAAGGGTTCCGTCAAGGTCAAAACAGATGAAGCGTGGTGTCATAGGGCCCTCCTTCTTGTTACAGCCTTGTCATCCAGGTAAACGGGGTTCCGTCCATATGGTTTTCTGTAATACCTAAAAGACGCAGGAGCGTAGGTGCTTCATCCACCAGGTATCCGCCCTTTTGCACCTTTCCGGGGATTACATCCGGGCCGCTTAAGATAAAGGGCGGTTTGTCCCCTTTTTCCGGCAGATGGCCGTGGGTAGAAACAGAAAGCTTGTATTCGCGGATTTCATCCACAGAAGTAAAGTACTCAGTGGCATTGGCTGTCTTATCAAAGGCTGTCCGATCCCCGGCTTCTACTACAAAGTCAAATTCTCCGGTCAGATGCAGGTCTGCCGCCTGTTCTTTTGTAAAAATCTGGGAAATACTTCCGGGATACTGGTCGCGGATTTTACAAAGGGTTTCATAGACCAGTTTAGGGTCTACATCCGGCTGGCGGTAGATCTGTGCGCTGAAGGCGCACTGGGCGGCATATATCTTCCAGGAGGTCACGGTTCCGTTTTCCTCTGTCAGAAAGCCCATATCGCGCAGCACGGTATTTAAGTGGAACATCTGGTCGCAGTAGAGCTGGCCGTGATCCCCAAGGACGGCGATATTGGTATTCTCAAGGCCTCCTGTTTCATCCAGGGCGTCAAATACCCTGCCAAGCTGTTCATCTACAAAAGCAAAGGCATGATCCAGCTGTTCGCTTCGTACCCCCAGTTTGTGACGCTGATGATCCACATAGGATAAATGCAGGAACATAAGGTCAGGCCGGTATTCTTTTATAATATCTACGGCACACTGGGCGGCAAATTCGTCCATCTGGGGCGTTTTCATCCAGCGGAGCATATGCTTGTTGCGCTCAAAAATCTCTTTGGCCTTTGGGCTGTCTGCTAAGTCAAAGTAAGGAGTGGGGTCATCCTCTTCATGGGGAGCCCAGATTTCCGCAATGTTGTAGTCTGCCCCGCAATCACCCATTACAGGCCAGGTAATGGCTGCAGTGGTCAGCCCGGCTGCTTTTGCATAGTCAATGAGAGTAGGCGTTTTGATATCCTTTCTGAACCAGTACCATTCCGGCCGGTCTTTTGACAGGGGTTGGAACTTTTCATTGTTGCAGATACCGTGGCGATCCGGCCAGCAGCCGGTGGAAATGGTTACATGGCAGGGATAGGTAAGAGTGGGGTAGCAGCACAGGATATCCTCTGCCCAGGAGGCCTGCTTCATGATACGCCCCAGATTGGGAAGTTTTTTTAAACGTTCGATATCAGCGCTGATCAATGCATCGATGGAAATGACAAGTGTCCGGTTCATATGTCTTCCTCTCCTTTCCGTCTTTCTGTAAGTTCTGCTTCCCAGCGGTCATTCTGACCAGCTGTACTGTCATTTAAAACGGCTTCCGGGAAAACGACAGCCGCCTGAGAGATAAAATGTTCATAGGAGCGGCCACGATTCTGTCCTTCGATGGTATGCATGTCAAATACATAGTCCGGAAGGGGGAAGGGGACGCGGTCGCGGATCCGCCGCTTGGTCAGACTGGCCAGAGTGCTGGAACCCCGTTCCTTGGGACAGCTGCACAGATAGCGGACTGCATGGACAAAAAACAGAGGGTAATCCATGCTGTCTGCTCCAAGCTTTTGGCTGGCGTGGTACAGAGAAAGCACAACCGACGGTGCAGCCGGCTGTCCAAGCCCCACGTCCTCTGCGCTGATGACTAAAAGCCTCTGCCACAGATAGTCGCGAAGCTCCTCGCCGGACAGATAGAGCTCATAGGCAGCACGGGCCGCTTCCTCCGTTTTTCCCCTGCGGATGAATTTCTGCAGAGCTGAGATGATAATATCTGCCGGTTCTCCGCAGGGAGTAAGAATATGATGATAGAGAATCTCCATAAATTTGTTCCTCGTCTTTCTGACAGAAGGACGGAAAATCAATTCAGTCCTACGGTCTGTTTTAAATTGTCCAGAGCAGTCTGCGGGTCTGTACCGTTTTCTGCAACCTCCTGCATCATAGTACGCACGGCGCTGGTAACGGCACTGGAGGTAGTGGTATCGTTGGTAAAGGCCGGCTCGTAGAAATAGCGGTCATTCTGCTCTACTGCGGCGGTAAGAAAATCATGTCCATCGGCAACGTAAGCTTTATATTCTTCGCTGTCAGCCACAGATTGGCGGATGGGAAGATAGCCGGTGCCTGCGGTTACCACAGCCAGATTGGCTTCTTTGGAGGTTAAAAACTTGATCAGCTCATAGGAAGCATAGGCTTTTTCGGGATTTCCGGACTGGTTTAAGGCCGTGATGACATGACCGGCGCTTAAGTTGGCTGCCGTATCATCGCTTACCTGTGGGATGGGAGCGGTTGACCACTTAAGTTCCGGATTTTTGGCAGGAATATAGCTGGCTTCTACGCTGTCTCCTACATACATGGGGATCTGTTCGTTTGCAAAGGGCCCGGAGAAAAACATATCCTCACCCGCAGTCCTCCAGATACCGGATCCTACATTTTCCTTCCAGAGGTTTAATACCTTTAAAGCCGTTTCAGAATCCTCTTCTGCAAAGTAAATATTTCCTTCCGGATCTGTATACCGTCCGCCGTACTGCTTTACAAGGGTCATAAAGCTTCCGGCCAGATTGTCCCAGCCAAAGGCAGGAGCACCGGTGATCTCATGGATTTTTTTGCTGGTTTCGATCAGCTCGTCCCAGGTGGCGGGAACCGTTAAGCCGTTTTCCTCAAAAAAGGCGGTGTTGTAATAAAGCACTTCTGAGTAGGAGTGGATGGGAAGAGAATACGTTCCTTCCTTGGCATAGGTGGTTCCGCCGTTTCTCAAACCTTCAAATATATCTTCGTAGTCAGGCATTCCCACAGTTTCATCCTGGATGTAGGGGGTAAGATCTACGACTAGGTCGGTCTGAAGATAATCGGCCACATAGGGGCGCAGAGCCAGAGTTACATCCGGGGCAGTTTCTGCCTTAATGGCAGCGATTACATTGGAATATAAGTCGGAGCTGCTTCCGTTAAAGGTAGCGGTTACAGTGATCTGCTTTTCCTTTCCGACGGTATCATTAAACTGGGCGATCAGCTTATCTAAAACCTCTGCATGGACAGGATTGGAAATAGAATGCCAGAACTGAAGCTCTACAGGCTTGGTGATTTTTGTGACAATCCCATCAGATGTCTGGGAAGGCGCGGACTCAGAGCCGCAGGCAGCAAGAGACAGTGCAGCGGTTCCTGCTAAAAGAAGACAGGTCATGTTTTTCATTTGTTTTCCTCCTTGGTTGGTTGACTTGAAATAAATATTATCCTTTGATTCCTCCGCGGGATACTCCCTCAATGATCTGTTTGCGGAAGATCAGATAAAAAATCAGCATAGGCAAAAGGACAATGGTGGAACCGGCCATCTGCAGGTTGATCTGGGAGCTGACGGCATCTTTAAAATGTAAAAGACCGATTGCCATGACGCGGTGGGCGTCATCTTTGGATACCATCAGAGGCCAGATAAAGGAATTCCACTGGCTGATAAAGGTCAGGATGCCGATGGTGGCAATGGCATTTTTGTTAATAGGCATCATAATGCGCCACAGATAGCGCCAGTCCGTACAGCCGTCGATTTTGGCGGCCTTATAAAGCACAGAAGGGGTTTGAAGAAAGTATTCCCGCATCATGTAGATATAGAATCCACTGGCAATGGTCGGTATGATGATACCCTGGAAGGTATTGACCCAGTGGAGCTTGGAAACGGTGATAAAATTCTGGATGATCAAAAGCTCTGCCGGTATCATCATGGTGGCAAGACAGCAGAAGAAGAGGCTGGATTTTCCGGGAAACTCAAAAATCGTAAAGGCATAGGCGGCTAATACGGTGATGACCAGAGTAAGGAGCGTCCCCAGCCCGGCTACCAGGATGGAGTTAAAAAGGTACCGTCCAAAAGGCGCCATGGTGAAAGCTTCCGCATAATTTGCAAAGATAGCCTTTGCAGGAAAGAGCGTAGGCGGAATGGCAGTGGCTTCCGGAAGCGTCTTTAAGGAGGTGGCTAACATCCAGATAAAAGGAAACATCATAACCAGTGCTCCGGCTGTTAAAAGGATCCAGACGGCTGCTTTTTTCAGTTTTTCTGTCATGAGGCGTCTCCTTTCTTATACATAGTGAACGAATTTTTTCGATACCCATTTCTGCAGGGCAGTCAGCGCCAGTATAATGATGAAAAAGATAATAGCGGCGGCTGATGCGTAGTGCACCTGAGAACGGTTGAAAAACATATCGTAGATATAGTAAACAATGGTAATGGCACTGTTTCCGGGGCCGGCCCCGTTTCCTCCGAACATGGAGTAAACTTCATTGTAGGTCTTAAAGGCGTGAATGACCGATACAATGGTTACCATCCAGAAGGTAGAGGATAAAAGAGGCATGGTGATTCGGAAAAACACACGGGAAGGCGGAGTTTCGTCCATGCGTGCCGCCTGATAATACTGAGGATCGATCTTTTGAAGTCCTGCCAGAAACAGAACGATCTTAAAGGCCATTCCGTTCCAGATCGTAAAGATCGTGACGGAAATGGTAGTCAGATTGGGATCTGTAAGCCATTTCTGAGGCGGGAGGCCAAAAAAGCTTAAAACATGGTTGATGTAGCCATAGTCTGAGTGGAACAGCCACCGGAACACCAGGCCGATGGCAATGGTGGAGGTTACATAGGGAAGGAAGTAGATCGTCTGAAACAGCCCTTTTCCTTTGCCCAGAGAGTTGATAAACAGGGCGCTTCCCAGCGACAGGGCGATCGTAATAGGAACGCCGATAAAGGTGATGATCAGTGTGTTGCGTACCGCAGACCGAAAGGCTGGATCCTTTAACACATAGCGAAAAGAAGCAAGACCAAAGCCTTTTCCTACATCGGTCAGATAGACATAGCTTTCATAAAAGCCCATCCGCAGGGTCATTATAATAGGGAAAAATACAAATACAGCTAAAATAAGAGCTGCAGGAAGCAGATAAAAGTAAGCCTTCAGGCTGTATTCTGTATTTCCCAGCGGATTTTCAGGACGGGGCTTTCTGCAAAAACCTTTAACTTTCATAGGCTACCTCTGCATCGATCCGAGTTTCGTTTGCTTCATTAAACAGGTACAAAAGATCCTTGCGCTTTAAAGAGAGTTCGACCGTATCGCCGGTGCGGACCCGGTCTGTAATGCTTAAGAGCGCCTTGCCTTTTGCGCCTGTCAGGGTAAAACCGGCCAGTACATCACGGCCTCTCTGTTCCAAGGTTTCAATTGTTACCCGTATTCCCGGTCCAGGCTCCCAGGCTTCCGGACGGATTCCTGTAAGTACGGTTCCGCTGGCGGTTGTGCGGATGGGAAGTGCATAGCTTTCTGAGAGGATCAGGCGTCCGTCTTTTATGGGAAAATGGAAAAAGTCAATGGGAGGATTTCCCATAAAGGATGCCACGAAACGGTTTACAGGCTGTAAGTACATATCAATGGGAGCACACTGCTGCTGGATGATGCCCTTTTTCATCAGTACGATCTCGTCGGTGATGCTCATGGCTTCCTCCTGGTCATGGGTAACGAAAATAGTGGTAACTCCCGTTTCCAGCTGGATGCGGCGGATTTCCTCCCGCATTTCCAGTCTGAGGCGCGCGTCCAGATTGGAGAGAGGTTCATCTAAAAGAAGGATGTCCGGTTCTTTAATTAAAGCCCGTGCGATGGCAACCCTCTGCTGCTGGCCTCCTGAGAGCTGTCCCGGCTTTCTGGACAAAAGCTCCTCTACCTGCACTAGCTTTGCCATCTGCTGCGTTTTTTGCTGGATGAGCTCTCTGTTTTCCTTGCGGTTTACCAGAGGAAAGGCGATATTCTGCGCAACTGTCATGTGGGGATAAAGGGCATAATTCTGAAAAACAAGGCCGATTCCTCTTTTTTCCGGAGGAAGCTCTGTCACATCCCGGTCTCCGAAAAAGATCCTTCCGGAGGTGGGTTTTAATAAACCGGAGATGAGGTAAAGAAGGGTAGATTTGCCGCAGCCGCTGGGGCCTAAAAGTCCGGTGAGTTTTCCGTCTGAGATTGAAAAACTGCCGGTGTCAACGGCCTTTGTCCCGGAGAAATCCTTGACCAGGTCTACAAGTCGCAGTTCCATTTTGTACTCCTCTCTGTTTGAAAAATGGTAAAATGTTGTATAAAAATATTGTAATTCTTATCATACTCATTGTCAATATTGCAAAATAAAATTGATAAAATGATAAAATGCTATCAAAAAATATGAAAAAATGTTATATTTATGATGGATTGAATCATTATAGCAGAGGGAATTAAATGTTTTGATCATTTTATATCAGCAGCATAAAAATTTTTCAGTATAATACAAAAAAATACAGATTAGAAAAAGGAGGAAAACAGGATGAGCGGCAGGAAAACAGACCGGCTGGACCGGATGAGAAAAATGCTGATGACGGAAAACGGGATTACCATCAGGGAGTTTGCAGGGAAGCTGGATGTGTCGGAGATTACCGTCCGAAGGGATTTAAAGCTCCTGGAAAAACTGGGCTGTCTGCGGCTGGTAAACGGAGTCGCCATATATCATGCGGCAGAAAAAACGGCTCTGTACCCGGAGTACAATTTAAATGATGAGTGCCTGGTATTTCCGCAGAAAAAGGAGAGGATTGGAAGACGGGCGGCTTCTCTTATTGAAGCAAATGACGTAGTTGCCATTGACAGCGGATCTACGGCCGCCTATCTTGCCAGGGCTCTGCCCTATGATATCCATATGACGGTCCTGGCTTCCAGTTTTAATGTTCTTCTGGACTTAAATGACCATTACAACTGCGATATCATCTGTTCCGGCGGTTATCTTTATTCCAATACAAAGACCTTTTACTGTCCGGAGGGAATTTCCATGATAAACCGAACATGCATCAATAAGACCTTCATTACGGCAGCCGGCATCAGTGAAAAGATGAATGTTACCTGCATTGCCCCCCATGAGATGGATTTAAAGAGAGCCCTGATGGAAAGCGGACAGACAAAAATACTTCTGGCGGATTCTTCCAAGTTTGGAAGGATTTTTCCAACAGCCTTTTCTCATCTGAAGGATTTTGACAGTATCATTACAGATGACGAGCTTTCTGATGAGTGGAGAAGCCTTATTGAGTCACAGGGGATCCACTTGTACTGCGAATAAAAAGTCTTTATCACACGGACAAATGTGCTCAGTACACAAAGTTTCTGAGTAAAAACTATTGACTTTTTTATAGAAGTGGGATATCATTTCCAGAAAGCATTACCTTCGAAAATGTGGCAAGAGGAGATCTACGATTATGAAGAAAGTGTCTAAATTCGGCGGCAGTTCACTGGCCAGTGCAAAGCAGTTTAAAAAGGTGGGAGATATCATCCGGGCAGATAAGTCAAGGAGGTATGTGGTTCCCTCCGCACCGGGAAAACGCAATGACAAGGACGAAAAGGTAACGGATATGCTCTATGCATGCTATGATGCAGCATCTGAGGGGCGTTCCTATAAAAAGATCCTGGAGAAAATCCGAGGCCGGTATGAGGAGATTATCGAGGGCCTGGATTTAAACCTGAATCTGGACCATGAGTTTGCAAAACTGGAGGAGAATTTTCTTGCCGGGGCAGGCAGGGATTATGCTGCTTCCAGAGGAGAGTATTTAAACGGTATTGTGATAGCAAATTATCTGGGATATGAATTTATTGACGCTGCAGAGGTGATTTTCTTTGATGAGCAGGGAAACTTTGAGGCAGATCTGACCGATAAAGAGCTTTCTGAGCGTCTGTCCCATGTGGAACGGGCTGTGGTTCCGGGCTTTTACGGTTCCCGTCCGGATGGGAGCATAAAGACCTTTTCCAGAGGCGGTTCCGATGTGACGGGCTCCATTGTGGCAAAAGCGGTTCATGCAGATCTGTATGAGAACTGGACGGATGTATCCGGCTTTCTGGTGGCAGACCCAAGGATTGTAGAGGATCCGGAGGTAATCGAGACCATTACATACAGAGAACTCCGGGAGCTTTCCTATATGGGAGCAAGCGTTCTTCATGAGGATGCGATCTTCCCTGTAAGAAAAGAGGGGATCCCCATTAATATCCGCAATACCAACCGTCCGGAGGATAAGGGAACGCTGATCGTAGAAACGACCTGCCGCAAGCCGCGCCACACGATCACAGGCGTAGCGGGAAAGAAGGGCTTCTGCGCCATCAACATTGAAAAGGCCATGATGAATACAGAGGTGGGCTTTGGGAGAAAGGTCTTAAGCGTGTTTGAAAAGTCAGGTATTTCTTTTGAGCATATGCCTTCCGGTATCGATACGATGACAATTTTTGTTCATCAGTCTGAGTTTGAGGATCATGAGCAGTCTGTGATCGCAGGAATCCACCGGGCTGTTGAGCCGGATGTGGTGGAGCTGGAATCCGATCTGGCTCTGATCGCTGTGGTTGGAAGAGGCATGCGCTCTAATCGCGGGACAGCAGGCCGTGTGTTCTCCGCCCTGGCTCATGCAAGAGTGAATGTAAAGATGATCGATCAGGGTTCCAGTGAGTGGAATATTATCATCGGCGTTAAGAATGATGACTTTGAGAAAGCAATTCGGGCCATCTATGATATTTTTGTACTGGCAGATCTGTAGGGATCGGCCGGGAGTTATACAGTGAAAACAGCCCGGGCGGGATTTTTTGGCCTGGGCCGTTTTATTTGATGGAAAAATGTGGTATACTTACGTTCAACACAGAATATATGCCGCGGCAGAGAACAAGAGAGGATTCATGAATAAAGAAAAGCATATTATCATCGCAGGCGGAGGTGCGGCAGGAATGATTGCCGCAGTAGCCGCTGCAAGAGAGGGCTGTAAAGTCAGCCTGTATGAAAAAAATGAAAAGCTGGGAAAGAAGCTGTTTATTACAGGAAAGGGACGTTGCAATGTGACAAATGCCTGTGATATGGAAGAACTTTTTGGAGCCGTTGTGACAAACCGCAAGTTTTTGTTCAGCAGCTTTTACGGCTTTACCAATGAGGACGTGATGGAGCTGTTTGAGGAGGCGGGGCTGCCTCTTAAAATCGAGCGCGGAAACCGTGTGTTCCCCTGCTCCGATCATTCTTCCGATGTGATTGCCGCTCTGGAGCGGATGATGCGCCAGGCAGGTGTAAAGGTATACTTAAGGCAGGAGATTAAGGGGCTGGCAGTGCGAAGCGAAGAGGATACGGATACCGGAGCGGTCCGGCAGGTCTGTTGCGGGATCTGTCTGGAAGGGCCGGACGGAAAGGAAAAAGAGGTGCCGGCGGATCGTGTGATCCTGGCTACGGGAGGTGTTTCCTACCCGTCTACCGGATCCACAGGGGACGGACATGCATGGGCTAAAATGCTGGGCCATAAAGTGACGGATCTTCTTCCGGCCCTGGTTCCCTTTGAAGCGGCGGAGAAAGAGGAGGTAAAGGCTCTTCAGGGGCTTTCTCTTAAAAATATTGAAATTGCTGTCTATAACGGGAAAAAGGAGCTTTACCGGGAATTTGGCGAGATGCTGTTTACGCATTTCGGAGTCAGCGGCCCCGTGATCTTAAGCGCCAGCTCCTTCTGTGCAAAGGCGGTGTCAAAGGGGGCCTTAAAGCTGGTTATCGATTTAAAACCGGCTCTTTCAGGAGAACAGCTGGATGAGCGTATCCTGAGGGATTTTGCAGAAGCGAAAAACAGGCAGTTTAAAAACAGCTTAAGTCATCTTTATCCTGCAAAGCTGATTCCGGAGATTATCCGCCGCAGCGGTATTGACCCGGATAAGCAGGTCAATGAGATCACCAGACAGGAACGGCGCAGGCTGGTGGAAGCTACAAAGGGACTTACCTTTACGCTCACCGGTCTTCGTCCGTTTAAGGAGGCTATTATTACCCAGGGAGGCATCAGCGTGAAGGAGACGGATCCTTCCACCATGGAGTCAAAACGGGTAAAGGGTCTGTATTTTGCAGGAGAGCTTCTGGATCTTGACGCAGTAACCGGAGGTTTTAATCTGCAGATTGCCTGGTCTACGGGCTGGCAGGCGGGAAAGGCTGCGGCTAAGGACACAACCCTATAATAACAGGAGGAAACAATGGAACACTTTAATATTGCAATTGACGGACCTGCGGGAGCAGGAAAAAGTACCATCGCAAAGCTGGCTGCAAAACGCCTGGGTTTTGTATACGTTGACACCGGGGCCATGTACCGCACCATAGCGCTGCATATTTTAAGAGAAGGCATCGATCCTCAGGATGAGGCGGCAGTCAGCGCAGCCTGCAGAAATGTAAATGTAACGATCGCCTATAAAGACGGCGTCCAGCAGGTTCTTTTAAATGGGGAAAATGTTTCCGGCCTGATCCGCGCCGAGGAGGTGGGAAAGACGGCTTCCGCCACCTCTGGCTATCTTCCTGTGAGAGAAAAGCTGGTGGAGCTTCAAAAGGAGCTTGCAAAGCGGGAAAATGTTGTTATGGACGGAAGGGATATCGGAACCTGTGTGCTTCCCGATGCTCCGGCTAAGATTTATCTGACTGCATCTGTAAAGGTACGGGCCGAGAGACGTTATAAGGAGCTGACAGAGAAGGGCATTGACGCTGATTTAAGGGAGATTGAGCGGGATATCGAAAGCCGGGATTATCAGGATATGCACAGAGAGCATTCTCCGCTTATGCAGGCAGAGGATGCGGTTTTGCTTGACAGCTCAGATATGACTCTGGATGAGGTGGTACGGGCTATCTTTGTTATTGCGGCAGAGAAGGGCTGCAGCGCAGCTGTCAGTGCTCTTGGAAATAAGGGGGAGGACAGATGAATGCGCAGGTAAAAGGGGCTGCTTCTTTTGAAATTCCGGAGGGCCGTACGGTCACCGTGGCAAAGACGGCCGGGTTTTGCTTTGGTGTAGAGCGGGCGGTAAATCAGGTATATGAACAGATTAAGGCAGTGAAAGAGGGAAAGGCAGAAGGCCCCATTTATACCTACGGTCCCATTATCCACAATGAAGAAGTGGTACGGGACTTAGAGGAAAAGGGCGTAACCGTTCTGGACACAGAGGAGGATTTAAAAGCTCTTCCTGAGGGAAAGGGGACAGTTATTATCCGTTCCCACGGCGTCAGCCGCCATATCTATGATATTTTAAAAGAGCGCGGGATCCGGATCGCAGACGCCACCTGTCCCTTTGTAAAGAAGATCCACCGCATTGTAGATGAGCATGCGGCGGCTGGGGATGCGGTTGTTATCATAGGAAGTCCTTTTCATCCGGAGGTGGAGGGTATAAGAGGCTGGGGCAATACATACACCACAGTGATTGAGAATGAGGCGGAAGCGCAAAATTATGTGGTTCCGGAGGGGAAAAAGCTGTGCGTAGTGTCTCAGACGACATTTAATTACAACAAATTTCAAGATTTAGTTGAAAAAATTTTAAAAAAGGGTTATGATAGTAGTGTTTTAAATACGATTTGCAATGCAACACAGGAAAGACAAGTGGAGGCAGCGAAGATCGCCTCTCGGGTGGACGCCATGATCGTTATTGGCGGCAGGCATTCTTCCAACACCCAGAAGCTTTACGAAATCTGTCTCAAGGAATGTAAGAACACCTTTTACATTCAGACACTCGGCGATTTAGATCCTGACAGTGTATCTTCTGTGCGCAGCGTAGGTATTACAGCTGGGGCATCCACCCCAAAAAAGATTATTGAGGAGGTTCATACCAGAATGGCAGAGCAGAGTTTTGCAGAGTTATTAAAGGAAGAGGAAGAATCAACCAAACCAATACGTACAGGAGAGATAGTCACCGGTCAGGTCATCGAAGTGAGCAAAGATGAGATTATTCTGAGCATCGCGGGCAACAAGTCCGAGGGCGTTATCACCCGCGACGAGTACAGCAACGATAACAGTGTGGATCTGACTACAAAAGTACAGATTGGTGAAGAGATGGAAGCTAAGGTTATCAAGTTAAATGACGGCGTAGGCATGGTTTCCTTATCTTTCAAGCGTATGGCAGCCGACAGAGGCAACAAGCGTCTGGAGGAGGCATTTGAAAATCAGGAGGTTTTAACTTCCAAGGTTACTCAGGTATTAGACGGCGGATTAAGCGTTGAGGTTGAGGGCGCAAGAGTATTTATTCCAGCCAGCCTTGTATCTGATACTTATGAGAAGGATCTGTCCAAGTACGCAGATCAGGACATCCAGTTCGTGATCACAGAGTTTAATCCAAAGAGAAGACGTATCATCGGCGACAGAAAGCAGCTTTTAGTTGCTGAGAAGGCAAAGCTGAAGGAAGAGTTATTTGCACGTATCCAGCCAGGTGATAAGGTTGAGGGTACTGTAAAGAACGTAACAGACTTTGGTGCATTTATCGATCTGGGCGGCGCTGACGGCCTGCTTCACATCTCTGAGATGAGCTGGGGCCGTGTAGAGAATCCTAAGAAGGTATTCAAGTCCGGTGATCGGGTAACTGTTCTGATCAAGGATATCCAGGGCGAGAAGATCGCATTAAGCTTAAAGTTCCCGGAGGCAAATCCATGGGCACAGGCTGCTGAGAAGTATGCAGCAGGCAATGTGGTAACAGGCCGCGTAGCACGTATGACTGATTTTGGCGCATTCGTTGAGTTAGAGCCAGGCGTAGACGCGCTGCTTCATGTTTCCCAAATTTCCAGAGAGCATATCGAGAAGCCATCTGATGTATTAAAGATCGGACAGGAGATTGAGGCTAAGGTCGTTGATTTCAACGAGGACGATCACAAGATCAGCTTAAGCGTAAAGGCTCTCCTTGCAGCTCCTCAGAATGAGGATGTTGCTGATGTAGACATCGATTCCTATTCCAACTAACAGCCAATAAGGCATGAAATAATAAGGCCCTGCGGATTTTCCGCGGGGCCTTGTTGTAGTATGGTGCGCCTAGCGGCGTATGCACAGCAGAAAATTTTCGATGTATTTTAAGGTGCTGCGCGGTCCATGGATGGATTTAAAAAAACAGAAGCCTCAAAAATGCCGTTTCCATGGCTGAAATTGAGAAAGCCGTGATACCGCTCTGTGAGGTAGCGCACCGAAGAGGTGCCAATGCCGATCCCGTCCCGCTTGGAGGAGATAAACTGGCCGTCCTGTTCTTTTATTTCATGGGAATAGGAGTTGCGGATGGACAGGGTGATCATGGACTGGCCTACAGAGTTTATAGTGACTGAGATAGCCGGTATTCCTCCCTCCTGTCTCAGACAGGCCTCCAGGGCATTGGAGAGCAGGTTTCCCAAGATGGTGCAAAAGTCCATGTCCGGCATAGGGAGAGCAGCAGGAAGGCACACATTGGCAGTTACATTGACCGAGTGTTCTCTGGCTGTCTGGAGATAATAATTTAACAGTGCATTGACCGGAGCGTTGGAGCAGTAGGTATATGTATCGCAGCTTTCCTGGCTGCCCAGGTAGCTTTCCAGATAATCGGATGCAGCCGTGTACTCCTTCTGTCCCAACAGCCCTTTTAGGATCGCCAGATGGTGGCGGAAATCATGCCGTGCCTTTAACAGCTGCTCTAAGTTGATCTGAAGATTGGCCGTTTGGGAGGTCAGAGCATCGGACACTACCTTCATGGTTCGGTATTCCTCCTTCAGAGCAAAGCTCTGAGTGATGAGAAAGAGGATCTGCAGGGTAGTGATGTGCACGGTATATACACAGATCAGCCAGAAAAGGGTAATGAGGAGAACATTGTAGTTATAATCATCAGGGCGAAGCTCCGGCATATAGATAAGCCCCATATCCATATAGTACATGAGAAAGAAAAAGGCGGGGATCAAAAGCATTCTTCTCCATACCGGAAGAAAACGGGTATAATAAACAGCCTGTCTCAGCCGTGTTCCAATGACGGCTGTGATGATGAGGACTGCGGCGGGAATCAGAAGCAGTTCCAGAGAACGGACACAGGCGGTATGCGGGATAGAGGGATTGTGAGAGGTGATTAAAACGGTGAGAAAGCGGGACAGCAGGGAAGCGGAGTCGGAAACATTTTTAAAGAGGAAGAGCGTATAGGCAGCTGCCTGTATTTTTACCTTTGTAAGAAGGAGGCATAAAGACAGTGAAAATGCCATAAGAAGCAGAGACCAGATCAGGCCGTGTCTGGAAAAGCCGGGAAGCAGGCGCAGGAAAAAAAGAAACAGCCCACAGATGATAAACAGATATCCGAAAAGGATACCTGCGATTCTGTGGGCATCATAACGCCATTCTAAACGAAAGATCCATAAAAATGGAAGGATCACTGAGAGAGGATCCAACACCAGCAGTGCGGAAAGCTGAAGATTTAAAAGGTTCATTCAATACCTCCATTTATCTTCCGGAATTGATAATCCGCATATTGCTGATGAATCTGGAGCCTGAGGCTTCTGGTAATAGGCAGATGTTCACCGGACGTAAGGACAAAAGAGGTTTTTTCCAGACGAACCACCTTGTCCAGGTTAATGATACAGTTGCGATAGCAGCTGATAAACTGTGGGTAACACAGCAAAAGTTTCGAAAAGTCCTCAAACCGCATATAGGTCTTTACGATCCGGTCAGCCAGATGGATCTGTATGTAGTGATTAAAGTAATCGGTGTATAAAATTGTATCAATGGGAATTTTTACCATGACCCGGCTTTCCTTTACCTCAATATAATGGGAAGAGCGCTTCGTCTTCATGGAAAGGTAATAATCCATGGTCTGAGAAAAATCCGCTGTGGAAATGGGCTTTACCAGATAGTCCAGTGCCTTTAAAGAATAGCTTTTTAATGCAAAGTCCGGGCTTACTGTGGTAAAGATAATGGTACAACCGGTATCTTCACGGCGGATGTGTTCTGCCAGACGGATGCCGGATGCTGTGTCGGAATCTTTGTCCAGAAAGATATCAATGAAGATTAAATCAAAAACGCCGGATTTCCATGATCTGAGAAAATCCGCCGCACGAGTGAAAGTCGATACCTGTAAGGCCAGAGAACAGGCAGAGCAGTAAGCGCCAAGGAGCTGCGATAAATGACAGCTATCCTGAGCGCAGTCATCAACGATTGCAATATTCAAAGTAACCCCTTCTTCCGGCTGCTATGGCCGGCCGCTTTCTGAATTGCGGTGAAAAAAATTTTCGCTTTTCATTATGAAACGATATATTTTCTTCACTTTCAGTATAATATACAAAAGTTCAAAAAGCAAGAAAAATCGGAATATATTGTAAAAATATGGATAGACTTTTCCTTAATGAATCCCTTTTGTCTATAGATAAAGGGAAGGAAAGGAGTTTGGCAGCATGGAGAAAAGCACGCATAAAAAAAACTTTGACCCGGAGCATATGAGCCCGCAGGAGCAGCTGAAATTTGAAATTGCACAGGAGCTGGGACTGGATGCGAAGGTGTTGGAACAAGGCTGGCGGAGCCTGACATCCAAGGAAAGCGGACGCATCGGAGGAATGATGACAAAGCGCAGACGCCAGATGAAGGAAGCTGCAGGCAAGGAAAAGGATAGTTGAAAGAAGGGGCTTCATCCGCTATACTTAGGATGAGATCTAGGCGAAGGCGGCGGCCGGAGAAAGGACAGGAGATAGAGGATGAAGCTTGCAGTTATCTGTTTTACAAAGAAGGGCGCTTTGATCGGTAGGCGCCTGTATACATATTTTAAAGCACAGGGAGTGAACTGTGAGGCCTGTGTGCCGGAGCGGTTTTTAGAGCAGGACTGGAAGGCAGATGGGATGAAGAGCCGGGGAAAGGAAAACCTGACCCAGTGGAGCGGCCGGCAGTTTTCGGAGAAAAATGCTATGATCTTTATAGGCGCTGCGGGGATTGCCGTACGGGCGGCGGCTCCGTGGATCCGGGACAAGTTTGCGGATCCTCCGGTAATTGTGATCGATGAAACGGCCCGATTTGTGATCCCTCTGTTATCCGGTCATGTGGGAGGAGCCAATGAGCTGGCCTGTGAGCTGGCAGCATTTCTTGGCGCAGTGCCGGTGATCACTACGGCTACGGACCGAAACGGACTCTTTGCAGTGGATCTCTTTGCGGCAGGAAACGGGCTGGTTTTGACGGACCGGAAGATGGCAAGAGAAATTTCTGCCCGGATCCTGGAGGGGAAAACCGTTGGGTTTATAAGCGATTTCCCCACAGATGGAGTACCGGAGGGCTGTGCGCCTTACTGGCAGGAGTATACCATCTGGATTACCATAAAAGACCGGCTGCCAAAGGAAATGCCTCAGGGGATCAAGGTGCTGCGTCTGGTACCGCGGGCAGTGACGTTAGGCGTTGGCTGCCGAAAGGGGATTCCTTTTCCGGTTCTGAAAGAACGGGTAGATGCATGCCTGAAGGAGGCGAAAATTGCACCTGAGGCGGTAAAGAGGCTGGCTTCCGTTGACCGGAAAAAGGAGGAGCCGGCGATTTTACAGCTGGCAAAGGAGCGGGGACTGGAGCTTTGCTTTTATACCGCAGAGGAACTGGCTCTGGTGCAGGGAGATTTTAAAGAATCAGAATTTGTGAGAGAGACGGTAGGGATCGGAAATGTATGCGAACGGGCGGCCTGCGCTGGTGGCGGAAGGCTGATTTTGAAAAAAAGGACGGGAGAGGGAACGGCCGTGGCAGCCGCGTGTAAGGCTTTAGATGTGATTTTGTGTGAAAAGGGATTTGGAGAACGGTAGTGCTAGGCCGTATTTTTTCATTGTGCAATGAAATGCCATATGGTATACTTTTTGGCAGAATGAAAAAAACGGGTGAACGATGGAACAGATTTTTACATACAGAAACCAGAAAAAATTAAGGTGGGGCTATACCACAGGGACCTGTGCGGCGGCGGCTTCTCTAGCCGCTGTTCTCATGCTGCTCGGGAGGAAGGAAACGGAACTGGTAAGCCTTACAACGCCAAAAGGGGTCCGTCTGGAGCTGGAGATTGAGGATATTCAGATGGGGGAAAACTGGGTTTCCTGTGCGGTGCGCAAGGATGGAGGGGATGATCCGGATGTGACGAACGGAATGCTTGTGTACTCCCGTGCAGAATATGGAACAGGAAGCGCAGAGGGAGAGCCGGAGAATGGATATGTGTTTGAGCGGGAAGGCGTTCGGATTGAGCTTATGGCAGGAGAAGGCGTAGGCGTTGTTACAAAGCCGGGACTTAACTGTCCGGTGGGAAAGCCTGCCATCAATCCGGTTCCCAGATCCATGATTTTTCATCAGGCAGAAAGAGCCTGCCGGGAATCCGGTTTTCAGGGGTGTATTAAGCTTTCTGTCTCGGTTCCGGGCGGAAAAGAGCAGGCAGAGAAAACCTTTAATCCCAGACTGGGGATTTTGGGAGGTATTTCCATTTTGGGCACCAGCGGGATGGTAGAACCCATGAGTGAGAGGGCCCTCCTTGAAACCATAGGGCTGGAGCTGCGGCAGAAACGGCTGGCAGGCTGTGAACGCCTGATTCTTACGCCGGGCAATTACGGGACTGCATTTTTAAGAGATCACCTGGGGATTGAGCTGGATCAGGCGGTCAAGTGCAGCAATTTTATCGGAGATACCCTGGATCTGGCGGTTCAGGAAAAGCTGCGCCAGGTTCTTTTGGTGGGACATGGAGGAAAACTCATTAAGCTTGCAGCCGGGGTGATGAATACCCATTCCTCCGCGGCAGACGGACGTATGGAAGTGCTTGGAGCCTGGGGGGGAGCATTGGGCGCGTCTTCCGAGCGGATCTGCCGGATCCTGGAGGCAGTGACGGTGGAACAGGCCCTTTTTGTTTTGGACGAAACGCCGGGACTTTTGGAAGCGGTGATGTCCAGGGTGATGGAACGAGTGGAATTTCATCTGAAAAAGAGAGCCGGAGAACGCCTTCAGGCAGAGTGCATCATATTTACCAACGAACGGGGAATACTGGGAATGACATCGGGGGCAGAGGCGCTTTTAAAGGAATTTGAGACAGAATAATATTTGAATGAAAGGATGCAGTATGGTACATATTGTTGGAGCAGGCCCAGGGGCCACAGACCTGATCACCGTGAGAGGAGCCAGACTTTTAAAGGAAGCGGATGTGATCATTTATGCAGGTTCCCTTGTAAATAAGGAACTGCTGGAGCTGGCAAAAGAAGGAGCTGAAGTTTACGACAGCGCCCGCATGACCTTAGAAGAGGTGATGGCGGTGATAAAAAGGGCCTGGAAGGAAAAAAAGGAGATCCTGCGCCTTCATACAGGGGATCCCTGCATCTATGGGGCGATCAGAGAGCAGATGGACGCCATGGATAAGGAGAAAATCCCCTATGAAATCTGCCCCGGCGTTAGTTCCTTCTGCGGAGCAGCATCCTCTTTGGGGATGGAATATACGCTTCCGGGGATTTCCCAGAGCGTGATCATCACCCGGATGGCGGGAAGAACGCCGGTGCCGGATCGGGAAAGCATTGCTTCCTTTGCGGCCCACCAGACATCTATGGTTCTGTTTTTAAGCGCAGGGATGCTAAGGGAACTGTCTGCAGAGCTGATAAAGGGAGGATATCCGGCAGATACGCCTGCTGCCATTGTGTATAAGGCTACCTGGCCGGAGGAAAAGATCGTGCGCTGTGAGGTGAAGAATCTGGCAGAGGCGGCAGAAGCTGAAGGTATTACAAAGACAGCGCTGATCATCGTAGGAGAGGCAGTCGGACAGAAGGACTATGAGCGGTCTAAGCTGTATGATCCGTGCTTTGAAACAGAGTACCGGAAGGCGCAGAACCCGGAGATGGGAGAGGCCTGCGGGAAGGCGGAAGATGAAAAAACAGGGGATTTAAGGCAAAAGGAAGGCAGAACAGGCCGCTTATATGTGGTGGGGATCGGCCCCGGCTCTGCAAAAGGGATGACAGGAGAGGCCAGGCAGGCTCTGGAGCGATGCCAGGTGATTGCCGGATATACTGTATATGCAGACCTGGTGCGGGATGAATTTCCCCAAAAGGAGTATCTGACCACTCCCATGACAAGAGAAGAGGAGCGCTGCCGCATGGCAATCGCCTGCTGCCTTGAGGGAAAGGATACAGCGATGATCTGCAGCGGAGACGGCGGTGTATACGGCATGGCAGGTCTTTTGCTTGAGCTGGCAGAGGAAACGCCTCAGGTGGAAATCTGTGTAGTGCCGGGAGTGACGGCTGCCTGCTCCGGTGCAGCTGCCCTGGGAGCGCCTCTGATGCATGACTTTGCCGTCATCAGCTTAAGCGACCGGCTGACCCCTATTGAAACCATCTGGGAGCGGGTTGAGAAGGCAGCCGCCGCAGATTTTGTGATCTGCCTTTATAATCCCCGCAGCAAGGGGCGGCCGGATTATCTGCGCCAGGCCTGTGAGCGGATTTTAAAATACCGTTCTCCTCAGACGATCTGCGGCCTGGCAAAGCGCATCGGACGGGAAGGAGAAGAAACGGAGATCCTGACCTTAAAAGAGCTTATGGAGGCAGAGGCGGATATGTTTACCACCGTTTATATCGGCAATTCTTCCACAAAACAGATCGGCGGACACATGGTAACGCCCAGAGGCTATGAACGAAAATATTTCTCTGGAAAGGACGCATGAGGAGATGGGTAAAAACAGGAAACTGATCCTCTTTGCAGGAACTACTGAGGGAAGGATTCTGGCAGGAAAACTGGCAGAAGAAGGAATTTCGGGAGTCGTGTGCGCTGCGACGGAATATGGAAAAGAGCTTCTTAAGGAAGAAATGGAACGGGTGTGTTCATTAAGGAACAGGGATGGAACAGGGGTAAAAGACAGCCTGAAAATCAGGGCCGGCCGGCTGGATGAGGAAGAAATGGAAGCGCTGATCAGGAGAGAGAATGCTTCCCTTGTCATTGATGCCACTCATCCGTATGCAGATCAGGCCACAGCGAATATCCGCAAAGCCTGCAGTCATGTTCCGAATGTGAAGCTTCTCCGGTGTCTCAGAGAAGAAGGGGAATCGGAAGCTGCCGCCCCTGTTCGTGAGATGGCTTCGGTTAAAGAGGCAGTCTCCTGGCTGTCCGGGCAGGAGGGAAATATCCTTCTTACCACAGGAAGCAAGGATCTGGAGGCTTTTTCACAGATCCCGGATTTCAGGAAAAGGGTCTATGTCCGCGTCCTGCCTTTGGAGGATTCCATCCGCGGCTGCAGGATGCAGGGGTATGAGGGCCGCCATATTATCGCCATGCAGGGTCCGTTTTCTGCGGAAATGAACCGGGCCCATCTGAGAGAATATAACTGCCGTTTTCTGGTTACAAAGGATGGAGGAAAGACGGGCGGCTTTGAAGAAAAATTAAAAGGCGCCCAGGAAGCGGGAGCAGAGGTTTTGGTGATCCGGCGCCCTTTCGATCAGGGGATAAGCCTGGAAGCGGTTATAAGAGAAGTAAAGGAGTGGAAAAACTCATGAGAGAGGATGAAACATACAGACAGGAACGTCCTGTGGTCTATCTGATCGGCATTGGAATGGGCGGTGAGGATCAGCTTACCGGGCAGGCCATTGACCGCCTGGAGGGAGCAGAGGCTGTCATGGGAGCAGGCAGGATGTTAGGTTCCGTAGAGCCGTATATACAGGGGAAGCCGGTGCTTACAGCCTATAAGCCCAGCGAGATGGTTCAGTGGCTTGGTTCCTTTTCATGGACGGAGGCCGCTCTGGTGCTTTCCGGCGACACGGGCTTTTACAGCGGGGCAGAGGCTGCTTCCAAGGCCTTTATACGGGAAGGCTGGGATGTGGAATATATTCCGGGAATTTCCAGTCTTTCCTATTTCTGCGCCAGAATCGGCCGAAGCTGGCAGGATGTATATCCGGTAAGCAGCCATGGACGGGAGTGCGATATTCCGGCCTGGGTGAGAAACCATAAAACCTGCTTTGTCCTCCTGGGAGGAGAAGGGGGGCTTTCAGAGCTTTGCCGCAGCCTTGTGAGCAGCGGTCTGGGTCATGTGGATCTTTGGGCAGGAGAAAAACTCTCATATAGAGAGGAACGGATCCTCTGGAAACGGAAACCGGCAGAAATCCTCATGGAGGAAGAAGTACATCCCTTTGGCAGCCTGGCCTGTGCGATCGTGGAAAATCCTCATGCAGTGGAAGCACGGATCTATCCTGAACTTCATCCCAGGGATTCTGATTTTATCCGGGGCAAGACGCCCATGACAAAGGAAAGCGTACGGCGTCTGTCATTAGAAACGCTTCGTATTGGCGCAGATGCGGTCTGTTTTGATATCGGTGCTGGAACGGGTTCTGTTTCTGTAGAAATGGGACTGGCCATCCGGAGGCAGTGCGGAGAAGGCCGGGTATATGCTATTGAGCGGGAGCCGGGTGCACTGGAGCTGATTGACGCTAACAGGAGAAAATTTCACGGTGACTGGTCCGGGTTTCATATCGTAGCCGGGGAAGCTCCTGAGGCCCTTCAGGGATTGGAGACGCCTACCCATGCGTTTATCGGCGGGAGCGGGGGACGCATGAAGGAGATGATAGAGGTGCTTTTGCAGATGAATCCAAAGGTGCGGATCGTGGCAAACGCAATTTCTCTGGAAACGGTGACGGAAATTTTGGAATGTATGAAAAAGTATGGCTTTAAAGAAGGAGAGATTCTTCAGATTCAGGCATCTGCAGTGGAGCAGGTGGGAAGCTACCATATGCCAAAGGCTCAGAATCCTGTGTATATTGCGGTGATGCAGCATCCGGCAGAGGATGGGGAGGAGCTTCAGTGGCAGGATTTATGATAACAGCAGCCTCCAGCGGCAGCGGGAAAACCATGATTACCTGCGGGATTTTGGAGCTTTTTAAAAGAAAGGGCTTAAATCCCCTGGCCTGCAAATGCGGACCGGATTATATTGACGGACTGTTTCACAAACAGGTGCTAGAGCTGGAAGGAATGAACCTGGACAGCTATTTTGAGGCTCCGGAGGAACTTCGGGATAAATACAGCCGTCTGTCTAAAGGCCATCTGCCGGTGGTGGAAGGGGTCATGGGATATTTTGACGGCCTTGGAGGAAGCACCACAAGAGCCAGCTCCTGGGAGGTGGCTCACATACTGGATCTTCCGGCAGTGCTGGTGGTTGATGCCAGAGGAGCCAGCGTATCGCTGGCTGCACTTATAAAGGGCTTTCTGGAGTTTGAACGATCCATGGGAAGCCAGATAAAGGCTGTGATCTTTAACAGAATGTCCCCTATGCTCTATCCAAGGATCCGGGAGTTGGTGGAACGGGAAACCGGCATCCGGGCAGCCGGTTTTGTGCCGGAGCTGGATTTTCTCAAGGTGGGAAGCCGTCATCTGGGACTGGTGCTGCCAGAGGAAATTGCCGGATTAAGAGAGCAGATGAACCGCCTTGGAAAATGTCTGGAGGAAATGATAGACTGGGAATTTCTGGCAGAACTGGGAGCAGAAAAAGAAGAAAGGGATGCTTTAGAGGAAGAAAACACAGAAGCTTCCTGTACAGCGGCTTTCAGCTTCCGTCTGGGAATTGCCATGGACGAGGCATTCTGCTTTTATTATCAGGATAATCTGCGGCTTTTAGAGCGTCTGGGAGGAGAACTGGTATACTTTAGCCCCATTCATGACAGGAGCCTTCCCGAACAGCTGGACGGCCTGATCTTAGGAGGCGGGTATCCGGAGCTTTACTGCGAGGCGCTTTCGCTGAATGAGTCCATGCGGGAAGCTGTGAAAAAGGCGGCAGAAGGGGGGCTTCCTGTTCTGGGAGAGTGCGGAGGATATCTGTATCTTTTGGAGGAGCTGGAGGCGGAAGATGGACGGATCTGGCCCATGACAGGCGTTTTGAAGGGAAAAGGATATAAAAAGGGGAAAAATAGCCGTTTTGGCTACATTGGAGTGGAAGCGGAAAAAGACAGCCTGTATTTAAAGCCGGGAGAACAGATCAGGGGTCATGAATTTCATTACTGGGATTGCGAGGTTTTGGAAGAAGAATGGGTAATGAGAGCAAAAAAGCCGGTAGGAAACAGAAGCTGGCCCTGTATACGCATAAAGAATCAGGTGATGGCCGGTTTTCCTCATTTATTTTACCCCTCCTGCCCGGCTTTTGCCGTCCGTTTTGCCAAAGCCTGTGTAAGATACAAACGGAAAAGAGATGAGGCAGAAGAATGATACAAAATACAGAAGGAAAAATGACGCTAAAAAAAGCGCTGCAGCAGATACGTCCGGTAAGCAGTGAGACAAAGAAGGCGGCCCGGCTTCGCTGGGACCAGGTGGCAAAGCCCTTAAACAGCTTGGGGATCCTGGAAGAGGATCTGGTACGCATTGCCGGGGCTCAGAACAGCGAGGCGGTCTGTCTGGATCAGAAGTGGATTGCCGTCATGTGCGCAGACAACGGCATTGTGGAGGAAGGCGTTACCCAGACCGGACAGGAGGTAACAGCCGTAGTAGCGGCAAATATGGCAAGAGGGGCCTCCTGCGTCTGTTTGATGGCTGCGAAAGCAGGGGCAAAGGTACTTCCTGTGGATGTGGGAATTGCCTCAGATATGGAAGGAACGGGGATTTTAAACCGGAAAATACGCTATGGAACCCGGAATTTCCTGAAAGAGCCTGCCATGACGCGGGAGGAAACGGTAAAAGCCATGGAAACAGGGATGGAAGCGGCAGGGATTCTAAAAGAAAAGGGCTGCCGGCTGGCAGGCTGCGGTGAAATGGGAATTGGAAATACAACTACGTCCAGCGCTGTCCTTTCTGTCCTTTTGGGAAAGGAGCCGGAAGAGGTGACTGGCCGGGGGGCAGGACTTTCGGATGAGGCGCTGAACCGGAAAATCCGTGTCATTCGTGAGGGAATCATGCTTTGCCATCCGGATCCGGAGGACGCTATCGACGTGCTTTCCAAGGTTGGCGGCCTTGATCTGGCTGCTCTGGCCGGTTTTTATATCGGCTGTGCCTGTTATCGGATCCCGGTGGTGCTGGACGGATTGATTACGGCTGCGGCTGCTCTGGCGGCTGTGAAGCTTTCTCCGACGGTAAGGGATTATCTGCTGGCTTCTCACGTATCCGCAGAGCCTGCGGGAGCTATGGCCTTAGAGGCGCTGAGCTTAAAGGCTGCGATCCACGGAGAAATGTGTCTGGGAGAGGGAACGGGAGCCGTGGCGCTGTTTCCCCTTCTTGACATGGCTGCAGCTGTGTACGGACAGATGGAGTCATTTGAGGAAATCCATGTGGAGCAGTACCGCCGTTTTGGAAAGGAAGAGGAAGAATGATCCTGATCACAGGGGGCAGCGGCAGCGGAAAATCCGAATATGGGGAATATAGGGTGATGGAGGAGCAGATGCCCCTTCGCTTCTATGTGGCCTGCATGGAGGTTTACGGGGAAGAGGGGCGCAGGAAGGTAGAACGCCACAGGGCTCTCAGAGCCGGAAAAGGCTTTGTGACCCTTGAAAGGCCCAGAGGCCTGTCCGGACTAAGCTTAAAAGGAGAAGGAAAAAAGGCTGTCATTTTAGAGTGCGTGTCCAATCTGGTTGCCAACGCCATGTTTGAAAAGGAGGGCATACAGCCGGATACAGAGGAACTGGCAGAAGGGCTCTTTGACGATATTCTTTATCTGGATTCCCAGGCTGATTTTCTGGCGGTTATCACAAATGAGGTGGGAGCAGATGGGGAGGACTATACGCCGGAAACCATGGAGTATATCCGCCTTATGGGGCGGCTTAACTGCCTGCTGGCTGAAAGGGCCAGTGAAGTAGTTGAGGTGGTTTATGGGATTCCGGTTGTCCTGAAAGGAGAGAAGGGAAAATGAAGCTTCTGTATTCCTGTATCATAGCAATTTCCATGTATTCCAGGATTCCTATGCCCCAGATCCAATGGACGAAGGAGCGGATGAAGCATGCATTATGCTTTTTTCCTCTAGTGGGTCTGATCCAGGGCCTGTTTCTGGCGCTGTGGCTGTGGCTGGCAGAGGAGGTCTTTCGTTTGTCTCCTGCTATGACCGGCCTGTGGGCGGCGGCTCTTCCTGTGCTTATCACGGGAGGGATTCATATGGACGGCTTTCTGGATACCATGGACGGAGTGTGCTCCTATGGGGATCGGGAAAAAAAGCTGGAAATTTTAAAGGACCCCCATCTGGGGGCTTTTGCGGTTATCTATACGTTTGCATATATGCTCCTTTATGCCGGAGCCTCCTGTGAATTTGCAGCAAGGGCAGAGGGAAGCGCACGGCTGCTCCCTGTGCTTTTTATGACCATGGAGCGGGCCTTCAGCGGCCTGTCGGTGCTTTCCTTTCCTTCTGCCAAAAAAGACGGCCTGGCAGCCTCTTTTGCACAGGCTGCAGAGAAGAAAACAGACCGTATGGGAATGATGCTGTGGCCGTTAGCCACAGGTGCAGTGTCCTGGCTTTTGGGAGGTTTAAGCTGGCTTTTGGCAGCAGCCGTATTTTTTGTACTGCTTTTGATCCTGTTTGTCTGGTTTTACCGGTGGAGCAAAAAGCAGTTTGGAGGGATTACGGGAGATCTGGCCGGGTTTTACCTTCAGGCAGGAGAGCTGGTCTGTCTGATCGCAGCACTGGTTCTCGCCGGCTGGGTTTCAAATAATGTGGGAGGATGAGAAAATGATCCTGATTACAGGAGGACGGGCTCAGGGAAAACGGGCCTTTTGGGAGAAAAACATAGCTTCTGGGGAAGGAGAACCATCAGAAATCTCAGGACTCTGGATCCGAGGGGGGCAGACCAGTTTTGATGAGTGTTTGGACAGCCCCTATGTCTGCGAATTCCATCTTTTTATCCGCAGGCTGCTGTTGGGAGAGCCTTCTTTAAATGCACCCGACTGGGTGTACGGCACTATGGAAAAACGAAACGGCTGCCGGCTGCCGGATCGGGAGGCGTTGACGGAACGTCTTTTTAAAGCCTGTCCCGGCCGTGTTCTGGTAACAGATGAGATCGGCCTTGGCATTGTACCCTTAGATCCCTTTGAAAGGGAATACAGGGAGGAAACCGGGCGGATCTGCTGTCTTTTGGCTGCCCGGTCTGAGCAGGTATGGCGCGTGGCCTGCGGCCTGGGACAGAGGCTGAAATAACGATGAACAGAAAGAGGAATGTTAAGAAATGAGTTTGTTCCACCTATGGAAATTTCACAGCATGGCTCTCATTGCAGGCTGTATTTTAGACTGGCTGATGGGAGATCCCTACTGGCTGTTTCACTCGGTCCGGTTTATGGGAAATATGATAAGCGCGCTTGAAGCGAGGCTTCGGCGCTTGTTTCCTGAGCATCTTTTGCTTGCAGGAGGGGTGCTTGCTGGCTTCATGTGCCTGTTCTGGACTCTGATTCCTGTACTGGGCTTTTTGGGGATATACAGAGGTCTTCTGTCCTTTGGCATTCAGAGACACTGGATCTATATCTGCTTGTTTGTTCTGGAAAGCTTTTTTTGCGGACAGCTTCTGGCGGCCCGAAGCTTACAGACTGAGAGCATGAAGGTCTGTTCGGCTCTGAAAGAAGGGGATATAGAAAAAGCCAGAAAAGCCGTATCCATGATCGTAGGAAGGGATACAGCGGTTCTTGACCGGGACGGAATCGCCAGAGCGGCGGTGGAGACGGTGGCAGAAAATACTTCGGACGGAGTGATTGCGCCTTTTTTCTTTATGGCGGTATTTGGCCCGGCAGGAGGATTTTTCTATAAAGCAGTCAATACCATGGATTCCATGGTGGGATATAAAAATGAAACGTACCTTTTGTTCGGAAGGGCGGCGGCAAAGCTGGATGACGCTGTAAACTGGCTTCCAGCCCGCCTTTCCGGGATGCTCCTTACCGCCGCCGCCTGGCTTCTTCCGGGAATGGATGGGAAAAATGCCTGGAGAATCTTTAAACGGGACCGTTTTAACCATGCCAGCCCCAATTCCGCCCAGGGAGAGGCGGCCTGTGCCGGAGCTCTTCATCTGCGTCTGGCCGGGGACGCCTGGTACTTTGGAACTCTTTATAAAAAGCCTTATATCGGCGATGATGACCGGCCTATCCGTCCAGACGACATCAAAGGAGTCTGCAGCCTTATGTTTGGAGCTCAGGGACTTTTGATGGCAGGCCTTGTGATATTACTTTTGTTACTCTAGGAGAGCTTATGGAAATTCCTTATACTCATGGGGGCGATATCTACAGCCGCCCCATAAAAATGGATTATTCTGCAAACATTAACCCTCTGGGTCTTCCGGAAGGGGTAAAGAGAGAGCTGCTTTGCTGCGTGGAGGAAAATGTATGCTGCATTTATCCGGACAGCGCCTGCCGAAGCTTAAAAATGGCTTTATCAGAAATACATCATGTTCCAAAGGAGTGGATTAGCTGCGGAAACGGGGCGGCCGATCTGATTTTTGCACTGGTGGCAGCCTTAAGGCCCAGGCACGCGCTGCTTTTAGCGCCCTCTTTTCTGGAATACAGCCAGGCCCTTCATCTGTGGGGGTGTGAAACAGACTCATTTATGCTGAGGGAAGATGAGGACTTTTCGCTGGACCCATTCAGGTTGAAGGAAGCGCTGTTTCGCGCCAGGGCAGAGAAACAGCCATACGATATCCTGTTTTTATGCAATCCCAATAACCCTACGGGCCTTCCTGTAAAAAAAGAAATAGTGGAAGAAATCGGAGTGGTGTGCAAAGAGACAGGAACCTGGCTGGCTGTGGATGAATGCTTCTGTGATTTTCTGGATGAGCCTGAGGCATATTCAGTAATCCCTAAATTAAAGGATCTGGATCATGTGATTGTCTTAAAGGCATTTACCAAAATTTATGCCATGGCCGGGCTGCGGCTGGGCTACAGCCTCTGTGCAGATCAGGAATTAAACATCCGCCTGGAAACAGTCCGTCAGCCCTGGTCTGTTTCCGGACCGGCTCAGAGGGCCGGTATTGCAGCACTTAAAGAAAGGGATTATCTGGAAGCTACAAAAAGGCTCATTGGGCCGGAGCGGGAACGGATGAAGGGGAAGCTTGTAGAGCTTGGCTTTCAGGTTTATCCCTCCCAGGCCAATTATATTTTTTTCAGAGATCCTGTCTGGAAGGAAGGGGATTCCCTTTATGACAGACTGCTGCGCCGGGGCGTGCTGATCAGAAACTGCGGCAATTATCCCGGATTAGACGGCTCTTATTACCGGATCTGCGTAAAGACAGCGGAAGAAAATGACTGTTTCCTCCGATATCTTACAGAGGCTGTGGGAAGATGATTCACCCCAAAACGCTATAAGGAGAAGAATAATGGCAAAATGCATCATGATACAGGGAACCATGTCCAATGCGGGAAAAAGCCTTTTGGCTGCCGGCCTCTGCCGGATTTTTGCCCAGGACGGCTACCGGGTCGCTCCCTTTAAATCCCAAAATATGGCTCTTAACTCCTATATCACCGCAGATGGTCTGGAAATGGGGCGGGCTCAGGCGGTTCAGGCAGAGGCGGCTGGGACAGAGCCGCGGGCAGATATGAACCCCATCCTTTTAAAACCCACCACAGACATAGGCTCTCAGGTGATCGTAAACGGTATTTCCAGAGGGAATATGCGGGCGAAGGATTACTTTGCCTATAAAAAAGAGCTGATTCCGGAGATTTTGGCGGCTTATAACCGTCTGTGCGGGGATTATGATATCATTGTCATAGAGGGAGCAGGAAGTCCGGCAGAGATCAATTTAAAAAAGGATGATATTGTAAATATGGGTCTGGCTGCTATGGTGGATGCTCCGGTGCTTTTGGCAGGAGATATTGACCGGGGCGGCGTATTTGCGCAGCTTTACGGAACCGTGGCTCTTTTGGAAGAAAGTGAAAGAAAACGGATCTGCGGCCTGATCGTGAATAAATTCAGGGGAGACTCCTCTATTTTAGAGCCGGGGATTCGGCAGCTGGAGGAGCTTTGCGGTATCCTGGTAGCGGGAGTAGTTCCTTATATGGATGTAGATATTGAGGATGAGGACAGCTTAAGTGAAAAGCTTGGTCAAAGGGAAAAGGGACTGGTGGATCTGGCGGTCATCCGATTCCCTAAAATTTCCAATTTTACAGATCTGGATGTATTTGTGAGGATTCCCGGCGTGACGGTGCGGTATGTGACGAAGGTGTCCGAGCTTGGCACACCGGATCTGGTGATCCTTCCCGGAACGAAAAATACCATAAGCGATCTTTTGTGGATGCGCCAGAATGGTCTGGAAGGAGCCATTCTTAAACTGGCCGGACGGAATGTACCTGTATGGGGAATCTGCGGAGGATACCAGATGATGGGGGAAGAGGTGATCGATGAGGAAGGAGCCGAATCCGGGGAATGCCGCCGGATTGAAGCTATGGGCCTTCTTCCTCTGCGGACGGTTTTTGAAAAAGAAAAAATCCGTACCCGCTCAGAGGGCTCGCTGGCAGAGCTGGACGGTGTGTTTGCGCCCTTGTCCGGCAAATGCATATTTGGTTATGAGATTCATATGGGGCGGACGGAAATTGCATGTCCGGAGGGGCCTGCCGGAACCGCAAGACTGGTTCCGGACAGGAAAGAGCCGGAAATCTGCCGTCCCATGTGCTATCTTTTTAAAGGGGATACAAAACAGGTGCAGCCGGATGGCTGGAACAGAGGAAACTGTTACGGAGCTTATGTCCATGGCATATTTGATGCTCCGGGTGTGGCGGATACGCTGGTAAATGCTCTGGCTGAGAAAAAGGGCATTAAGCTGGAAACAAATCTGAAAGAAGAGTATGACGCCTACCGAAACCGCCAGTATGACAAGCTGGCCGGGGAACTGAGAAAGGCTTTAAATATGGAATTGATTTATAAGGTTTTAGGGCTTGAGGGCCGGAAGGAGTGAGGTTTTTGGAAGATAAAAGAAATACAGAATATCAGATGCATAAAGGACATATCCAGCTGGAGCAGATACTTCCGGCTGAGATTGAGAACAGAAGCTTTGAGATCATTCAGGATGAGCTGGCTGCCATGGGAAAGGTCCTGGATCCGGTGCAGGATCTTTTGATCCGCAGGGCGATCCATACTACGGCAGATTTTGACTATGCGGACAATCTGGTATTTTCCGAAGGAGCCGTGGAAGCGGGGCTGAACGCACTGCGGGAGGGGGCTGTGATCATTACGGACACAAATATGGCCTGGTCGGGAATCAATAAGAAAAAGCTGGCGAACCTTGGAGGAGAAGCAGTGTGCTTTATGGCAGATGAGTCCGTAGCAGCCCAGGCAGCCGCATCCGGTTCCACCAGGGCTGTTGCCAGCATGGAAAAGGCGGCAGAGCTCTATGGAAATGATTCCCGTCCCTGTATCTTCGTCATTGGAAATGCCCCTACGGCTCTGGTACGTCTCTATGAGCTGGTGCAGGAGGGGAGGATTTCTCCCGCCCTTATCATCGGCGCTCCGGTGGGATTTGTAAATGTGGTTCCCTCAAAGGAACTGATTTTGACGCTTCCCCATACGCCTTATATTGTAGCCAGGGGAAGAAAAGGTGGGAGCAACGTGGCGGCTGCGCTGTGCAATGCGCTGCTGTATCAGGTGTGAGAAGGGGATAAAAAACGGAAATTGGATTCGGAAAGAGATTGGGAGGAGCAGGAAGATTCACCGTGAAAATCACAATCTGGACCGCTGCAGAACACAGTTTGCCCTGGTGGCAGATATGGAAAAAATGGTCTGAGAGAAGCGATTGTAAATAGGTATCGATTATGTTAAGATAGAAACAGATCGCCACATGGCTGCATTCCGGGTTCGTAGCCCGGAAGGGTCCGGTCCGAATCCGGAATGCAGCCATGTGGGATCTTTTTTCAGTGCTTTTCTGCATATGACATATCAATTTTCAAATCTTGTCTTTGTAATCGGTGCAGGTTACTGTTTCGCTTAATTCACTGATAAACTGGAAGTTTATTTATTCTCTCTTACTACTTTACAGGGATTCCCATAAGCTATAACATTATCAGGAATGTCCTTTGTCACAACACTTCCTGCTCCAATGACAATACTATTTCCGATTGTAACACCAGGCATGATAATAGCTCCGCCACCAATCCATACATTATTACCAATAATCACTGGTGCAGTTTGTGTTTTGCAAAATTCAAATGAACCATCTTCTTTAGGCTCACCAAAACGGTCAAACGCATTTGTCGGCTGAAATGCTGTATATATTTGTAGATTTGGCGCAATTAAAGCATTATCTCCGATACGAATAATATTATCATCGCATCTTCTTGCCCTTCGGACAAGAAGCATCCCTCGCTTTCAGCTCGGTCAATTCTAATTGTCCTATTTTTCCTTTGCACTTCTAAAAACAAAGAAAAATCCTACGCAACCAATCAATAATCCTAAAAGAGAAAAAGGAGTATCGCTACACTTCATTTTACAACACCAATACCCCAATTATAATCCCCCACACTGCCACAACTGGAATCATATAATACCATTTCCAGGCGTTCCAGCCGCTCCAGATTCCCTCAGCATTTCTCCTATTTTTTTTCAGAACATCCTCAGGAATGAATTTGACCGTCAATGATACCAGTGCAGGAAACAGTATCACATCGTCCAGATATCCCAGAACCGGGATAAAATCAGGTATGAAAATCCACAGGGGAAAGAGCATAGGCTATGGTAAGGCCGGCAAATACCTTTGCGGGAAGCGGCGTATCTTTGTCTTTCAGCGCCAAAAATATAGCAGGAATATCTGTTTTTAATTTCTCTGCCCGTTTTTTAAGATCCATTCTCTTTCCTCCTGCTGTGCTCTGTGAATTTGGTATATTCAGGCCGATTTTATCACAGTTTTAAAGCAAAATCCATACAGATATAAAAATAAAAGCGCTCCCGTATATCATGATCTGTGTACGGGAGCGTTTTAAATCATTTTAAATCATATTGCGATACGGCGGTAAAATCAATGCTTCCCGTTCCAGCAATAGGTACAGAGCTTACAGGGAGAGATTCCCACAGATTCCACCAGATCATCCAGACGGTGGTAGCGGAGTGTGGTAAAATTCAGCCGTTTGCGGATTTCTTCGATCATTTCCGCATAATTTTGGCTGTCAGGGTCTGCATAGCTGTCAAGGATCTCCTGAGATACATTGTCTCCCTCACGGTCGCGGATGATCCGTCGGGTGATCAGATCCAGTTCAGAGGTAGAACGGGAAAAGTTCAAATACGGGCAGCCAAAGAGCAGCGGCGGGCAGGCAGGACGGATATGTACCTCTTTTGCTCCGCTCTGGTAGAGAAATTCTGTGGTTTCTCCTAATTGTGTACCCCGGACAATGGAATCGTCAATCAGCAGAAGCTTGTTTCCTCGGATCAGAGCATCTACGGGGATCAGCTTCATTCTGGCAATCAGGTTTCGCTGGCTCTGATTCTGAGGCATAAAGGATCTGGGCCAGGTAGGTGTATATTTGATAAAGGGACGGGCAAAGGGAACGCCGGATTCATTGGCATAGCCAATGGCGTGAGCGATACCGGAATCAGGCACACCTGCCACAATGTCCGGCTGGGCTTCATCCCGGCGGGCTAAACGTTTTCCGCATTCATAGCGCATTTTTTCTACATTCACACCTTCATAGGTAGAGGTGGGATAACCGTAGTAAACCCAGAGGAAGGAGCAGATCTTCATTTCTTCTCTAGGAGCGCTTAAGGTTTCTACGCCGTCTGCATGGATTTTTACGATCTCTCCCGGACCCAGCTCCCGGTAATCAGTATAGCCTAAGTTGATGTAGGCAAAGCTTTCAAAGGATGCACAGAAGGCGCCTTCTTTTCGACCGATCACAATGGGGGTACGTCCAAGGCGGTCTCTGGATGCGTAAAGGCCGTCTTCTGTAAGAAGGAGAATACTCATGGAGCCCTTGATCTGCTCCTGAGCATAGAGAAGCCCCTCTGTGATGGTAGGTCTCTGATTGATCAAAGCAGCCACCAGCTCCGTAGCATTGATGCGCCCGCCGCTCATTTCCATAAAATGGATGTGACCGTTTTCATAAGCGGATCGGATCAGTTCCTCTTCATTGTTGATCTTTCCTACTGTGGTAATGGCATAACTGCCCAGATGGGACTGGATCAACAGGGGCTGGGGATCGCTGTCAGAGATACATCCGATCCCCATCGTGCCTGTAAGCTCATCCAGATCGCTGTCGAACTTTGTGCGGAAGGGGGAATTTTCAATATTGTGAATGGATCTGGCAAAGCCCCTTCCTTTTTCATATACAGCCATGCCCCCTCGTCTGGTTCCAAGATGTGAATGATAATCTACGCCAAAAAACAGATCCAGCGTACAGCTCTGTTTTGAAACAACTCCAAAAAAACCGCCCATAGAGATTACTTCCTTTCTGTAAAGAATCCATGTATGTATCATAACATGATGTGTTCTTGTTTGACTCTGATATCATAACATATATTAAAATAAAATAACAATAGGGTATATTTATTATTTATACTTATCAAACATATAAGAAAGGGAAAAAGAAACAGGGGAAGGGAAAATCAAAAACGGCCGGAATTGCAAAAAATGACAATTCATTGTATAATAATTCCAAATACAAAGGATAAAAATAGGACAATTTTATCAGACAGGAGAGAGAAGATATGACAGAAAAAAAGCCCTTTACCCTTGTGGTAGCCAAAGACGGAACCGGAGATTATTCCACTGTTACAGAGGCATTGGCAGCTCTGGGAGAAGAAGGGGAGCCGGCGCTTATCTACATAAAAAAAGGTGTATATAAGGAACGCCTGACTATCCGCCGGCCCTTTGTAACGTTTGAGGGCGAGGATATGAATGAAACAGTGATCACCTATAATCTGGGAGCCAAGATGGAGATGGAAGATGGAAGCCGCAGAGGTACCTTCCGCAGCTATTCTGTCTTAATTGACACGCATGATTTTACGGCCAGAAATCTGACCTTTGAAAACAGCGCCGGACTGGGGGCATTAGTGGGACAGGCTCTGGCCCTTTATGTGGATGGAGACAGGATCCTGTTTGACCGCTGCCGGATGCTGGCCAGCCAGGACACCATTTTTACAGGTCCCCTTCCGCCAAAGGAAATCGAACCAAACGGTTTTATCGGCCCCAAGCAGTATGCCCCCAGGATCAATGGCCGTCATTATTACAAGGACTGCTTTATAAGGGGAGATATTGATTTTATTTTTGGAAGCGCCACGGCATATTTTGAAAACTGTGAGCTGTATTCCCAGGATATTGGCCGGGAGATTAACGGATATGTGACCGCGGCATCTACTCCTGAGGGACAGGAATATGGCTATGTATTTGAGGGCTGCCATTTTACAGGCAACTGTCCTCCAAGGAGCGTTTATCTGGGCCGTCCATGGAGAAATTTTGCAAAAACCGTGCTGCTGCACTGCCGCA
Source organism: Clostridium sp. AT4 (assembly GCF_001517625.2). Lineage (GTDB taxonomy): Bacteria > Bacillota > Clostridia > Lachnospirales > Lachnospiraceae > Enterocloster. The sequence continues at coordinate 914,269 of NZ_LN999828.1, forward strand.
TGGAGGAGCATATCCGCAGAGAAGGATGGCATGACTGGGGCAAACGGGAGGCGCATGACACCCTGTATTTCGCCGAGGCAGGAAGCACGGGCCCTGGAGCTGTGCCTGAGGAGCGTCCGGAATGGGTAAGGATTCTTTCTGAAGATGAGCTGGAACCTTACAGCCGGGAGCGCGTCCTTGGAGGAAATGACGGCTGGATGAGCGGGCGGTAAGACAGACTGGGAGAGGGGAACTGCATATGGAATTATACCGTATCATCCTGGTGGATGATGAAGAAGAAGTAAGAAAGAGCATTATCCGAAAGATTGACTGGGAAGAGGCCGGTTTTTTTGTGGCAGGAGATGCGGAAAACGGAGAGGATGCGCTGGAAAAGATCGAGGCATTGGAGCCGGATGTAGTGCTGACCGATATCCGTATGCCCTATATGGACGGCCTTACCCTTGCAGAGCGGATCCGGCAGAAATACCCCTCCATGAAAATCGTTATTTTTTCGGGGTTTGATGATTTCGAGTACGCCAAGCAGGCCATTAAGCTCAACGTGACAGAGTACATTTTAAAGCCTGTGAATGTGGAGGAACTGACAGCAATCTTAAAACGGATCAAGGTGAATCTGGATCAGGAAATCGAGCAGAAGCGGAATGTAAACCTTTTGAGAGAGAACTATATCAGAAGCCTTCCTATTTTAAGGGAAAACTTTTTAAATGAACTTGTAAGCCATTCCATGGATCCGGCAATCGTGGAAAGCCGGATGCGGGAATACGATCTGGATCTTCTGGGAGCCAAGAAGTGGATCGCTGCTGCGATTGACATCGAGGAGCCGGAAAAGGAGCGCATGGGCCAGCTGGCCATTCATCAGGAAAAGGATCTGATCCCCATTTCCGTGATGCAGATTTTGGGGGAAAAGCTGGGTGCTTACTGCCGTTTTGCTCTTTTTAATACGGCAGGCGTCCAGGAGTCCGGTCTGTCGGTAATCGCTGCCATTGACGGGGAAAACAGCCAGACAGGCCTCATTGACGTCCTGGGGGATATCTGCAAAGAAGCCAGAAAGATCCTTGCAGTGCCTGTTACCATTGGTATTGGAAATAATTCCCCACGTCTTTGCCGGATCTGCGATTCATATAAGGAAGCGGTCAATTCCCTGGGGTATAAGGCCATCGTAGGCATTGGAAGTACCATTTATATTAATGATATGGAGCCGGTGAGCCGGGGAAAGCTGGAGCTTGACGGCAAGACAGAAGCGGAGCTGACGGCAGCTATTAAATTCGGCCCCAAAGAAAAGATTGAGAAGGCTGTGGCTCAGATCATGGACAGGATGAATGATGCAAAGGTTCATTTCCGCCAGCAGCAGGCGTATATGCTGTCGGTGGCAAATTCTATGATCCAGCTGCTGCAGCTGTATGATTTGGATATGGAGGCTGTGTTTAACGGAGAGTTAAAGGAAAACGGAAGCCTTGAGATGCTCCCTGGCCTGCAGAAAAAGGAGGATTTTTCCATCTGGCTTTTAAATACAGCCCTCTACGTTCATCAGGCTATGAACCGGGAGAGGGATAATACCATGAAGCAGGTGATACGGGAGGCAAGACAGTATATTCTGGATCACTATCAGGAACCGGAGCTGTCAGTGGAACAGATCTGCCGTCACCTGCACATGAGCCCGGCGTATTTTTCCACGATGTTTCGCAGGGAAACAGGGAAAACCTATATTGCCTATCTTACAGAGGTACGTCTTGACAAAGCGGTGGAGCTTTTAAACAAGACCGACGATAAAACCTATGTGATTGCCGCAAAGGTAGGGTATCAGGAACAGAACTATTTCAGCTATGTTTTTAAAAAGCGTTTCGGGGTATCGCCTACGAAATTCAGGGGAGCCAAATAGAGTATAAGGAGAGGGCTGTGTTTGAAAAACTGAAAGAACGGATTGCCAATGCCAGTATCCGTTATATTATTTTTATCTATTTTACGCTGACCGCCTTAGCGGCCAGTGTATTTATAGGTGTTTCACTGTATACAAGACTGTCCGGCCAGATGTCGTCTACCATACAGGAGGAAAATCAGATTCTGATTAATCAGATAACCCGCTCTATGGATTCCTATCTGCGGACAATTATGAAGCTGTCAGACTCCATTTATTACGGAGTTATAAAAAATGCAGATCTGTCAGATGATTCTATCAATCAGGAGATTACGCTTTTATATGATAGTAATAAGGATATGATTGAGAATATTGCCCTTTTGTCAAAACAGGGAATGCTCTTGGAGGCAGTGCCTGCAGCCAGATTGAAGAATCATGTGGATGTGGCGGAGGAGGAATGGTTTAAGGAAACCTTGAAAAAAACAGAAAATATTCATTTTTCCTCTCCTCATGTACAGTATATATTTGATGCTGCGGGAAAGCAGTACCGATGGGTGATTTCCGTCTCCAGATCTGTAGAGATAACAAAAGGACCCTATACAGATCAGGGCGTACTTCTTATTGATATACGTTATGACGGCCTGGAGCAATTTTTTGATGGAGTTACTCTGGGAAATCAGGGATATGTCTATCTGATGGATGGGAATGGGGAAATTATATATCACCCCATGGCACAGCTGCTGTATTCGGGAGTGCATGCGGAAAACAATTATCAGGCGGCATCCTATAAAGAAGGAAATCATCAGGAGGTTTTTGAAGGGCAAAAGAGAATAGTGACGGTAAAAACAGTGGGGTATACCGGCTGGAAAGTTGTAGGTGTGATGCCTGTAGACGGAATGGCGTTAAACAGTATTAAAACAAAACTTCTTGTTGTGTTTATTATTGCATTTATTCTGTTTATTCTTTCAATTATTAATTCTTATATCTCTTCTAAAATTACGAATCCGATTAAGGAACTGGAAAAATCAGTAAAAAAAATCGAAGAAGGGGATTTAAATGCTGAGGTTCCGGGAAACGGTTCTTATGAGATACGCCATCTTGGAGAATCTATCCATAATATGGCCAGACAGATCCGAAAACTGATGGATGATATTGTTGCAGAGCATGAATCAAAAAGAAAAAGTGAATTTGATACGCTGCAGTCCCAGATTAACCCCCATTTTCTCTACAATACGCTGGATATTATTGTATGGATGATTGAAAATGAAAAACAGGGAGATGCAGTCAGGGTGGTGACGGCCCTGGCACGTTTTTTCCGTATCAGCCTGAGCAGAGGAAAAAGCATCATAACAGTAGCGGATGAACTGGAGCATGTACGCAATTATCTGATGATTCAGCATATGCGGTATAAGAACAAATTTACATATTCAATTGAGGCGGAGGAAGAGGTACTTGGCCTTGCCAGTTTGAAGTTGATTTTGCAGCCATTGGTGGAGAATGCAATTTATCATGGTATGGAATTTATGGATGGAGACGGAGAAATCTATATCAGGGCGTGGAGACAGAATTCAGAGCTGTTTCTCTGTGTGGAGGACAATGGGCTTGGTATGACAGAGGAGCAGGTGCAGAGGCTCTTTGAGGATACAGAACATATCTCATCACGGAGGGGCTCAGGTATTGGAGCTAAAAATGTGAATGAACGAATCAGGCTGTATTTTGGCAGCGGTTACGGACTGATTATCGAATCAGAACCCGATGAGGGGACGAAGGTGACTGCCCACTTGCCAGCGGTTCCCTATGAGCAGGTGAGGAAAGGAGGGTATGATGTCAAATAGAGAGAATATTTTCTGGTATGGCTGGGGGGTTATACTGATTACCCTGTTCCTTTTGTCTTCCACGAATCTGATTATTAAAGAAAAAAAAATACAGGTATATCCGGTATCTGTTATTATTCAGGAAAAAAGTGATGAGCTTTATGCAGGTTTTAAAAAAGGGATGGATAAGGCTGCTGAGGAATACAGGTTGGACGTGAATTTTGTTACGCTTTATGAAGAGAAAGACCAGAAAGATCAGATGGAACGGGTTGTCCGTGAAATAAAAAACGGAGCGAAAGCACTGGTTATGGCGCCGGTTAAGGCAGGAGAAGCAGCTATGGCGTTGGATGAAATAAATCCGGGCTGTCCGGTCATATTTTTAAATGGCACAGCAGTAAGTGAGCATGTGGTAGATACGGTATCTATGGACAGTTATGAAGCCGGGCGTCTTCTGGGACAGGCCGTGTTGGAGGAAAACAAAGAAAAAGCGTCTGTCTGCCTGTTTACAGAAGGACTGGAATTTTCGGATAATTCGGAAGTGTATGACGGCGTATGCGCGGTTTTGAATGAAGCAGGGATAAAAAGCAGGCTGATTGAGGATTCCTCCGGTAAGGCGTTCCGTCAGACAATTGAGGAAACGGTTTATCCCGGAGGCGTTCCTGTTACAGTGATTGCACTGGATGAGGGGGCTCTTGTACAGACGGCGAAAATTCTGGATGGAAGTACGGTTTATCAGAAAAATGTAAGGGGAATTTACGGGATTGGAAGTTCGTTGTATCTGCTTGAAAAGCTGGATGAGCAAATTATTACCGGGATCGTTGACTGCAGCCGTTTTGATCAGGGGTATTTAAGCCTGCAGCGGGCAGTGGAGGCAATAGGAGGGATTCGGCAGAAGCAGCAGCATCGTCTGGCTCCGGTTTATGTTGACCGGAAAACAATCCGTGAGAAGGAAAACGAACGGATATTTTACCCGATTGGCTGAGGCGGGAAGGAGAAAGCGGATATGAAAAGAAACGGAGTTTGTTTGCTGACGGCAGGACTGGCAATTTCGGCCCTGCTTGTGGGGCTTGGAGGCTGCAGTAAAAATACGGGTAATATGGATCAAAAAAAAGAAATTCGTATTGGAGTTTTTTTGTATAAGGGGGATGATGCTTTTATCAGTATGCTTCAGGAATCAATCCAGGAAGAGGCAAGGAAATATGAGCAGGAAACGGGCGTTGAGGTAACGCTTAATATTCTGGATGCAAAGGGCAGCCAGAATACACAGTGCAGCCAGGTGGAGCGTCAGCTGGCTCTGGGCTGTGATGCACTGTGTGTAAATATCGTAGACCGTTTTGCGGCTTCTGTAGTTATTGACAAGGCGATGGCTGCGAATACGCCGGTGATATTTTTTAACCGTGAACCGGTGGAAGAAGATTTGAAGAGATGGGAAAAACTCTATTACGTAGGGGTTGATGCAAAGGAAACGGCTGTTTTACAGGGACAGATTCTGGTGGATGCCTATCAAAAGAATCCATTCTCTCTGGACCGCAATGAAGATGGCCGGGTAAGCTATGTGCTGCTGGAAGGGGAAACCAGCCATCAAGATTCCCTGATTCGTACAGAGTGGTCGATTCAGACGGTTAAAGACGGAGGCGTTCCTTTGCAAAAACTTACGGGCGGGATTGCAAATTGGGAAAGAAGCCAGGCATCTGCCCTTATGGAACAGTGGATTGAAACGTATGGGGAGCAGATTGAGGTGGTAATCTGCAATAATGACGAAATGGCTCTCGGCGCGCTTGATGCGATAGAGCGAGCCGGGATTTTGGACGGTGCGGTCAAGCTTGTAGGAATTGACGGTACTCCGGGAGGAGTCGAAGCATTGAAAAATGGAAAGCTTCTCGGAACTGTGGAAGCGGACAGAAGAAAATATGCGAGTGCCATTTTTGAAATTGCATCAGCCCTTTCCGGAAGCGGGGAAAAAGAAAAACTTCCGGAATCTCCGTACTGCTGGTGTCCGCAGAGGGTACTGGTTCATGAGTAGCACTGCCGGAGGTCAGGAAATGCAGGGTTTTCCAGAAGGCATTTGTGGTTTTTGTGAAATAAAAACCTGATGATATGGAGATGAACTGTAAAAAAACACAAAATCAAAGAAAATTTATAGTTAATCTTAGAAAATTATATAGAAAAACATATAAAACAGACATATAATATATTTGTCGACAGGGAAAAACAGACAAAAGCCGACAAAAATGTATAAGGGAGGATGTACAATATGAGATTATTTAAGAAGGCGGCAGCAGCTGCAATGGTATCTGCAATGGCAGTTTCTATGGTTGGATGCGGCGGCGGTGCAAAGGAGACGACAGCAGCAGCTACCGAAGCAAAGGAAGAAACGACAGAGGCCAAGAAAGAGGAGACAACAGAGGCTGCTACAGAGGCGGCAAAAGAGGATGCAAAGAAGGCTGCTGAAGCCGTAGACGCTTCTGATGTTGCTGATAAGAAGATTGGTATCAGCATTTACAAATTTGATGATAACTTCATGACTCTGTACAGAAATGAGTTACAGAGATATCTGGTTGAGGAACTGGGCTTCAAGAAGGAAAATGTTGTTATTCAGGATGGCAAGGGAGATCAGGCAGAGCAGACCAACCAGATTCAGAACTTTATTACTCAGAAGTATGATGTTCTGATCCTGAATCTGGTACAGGCTTCTTCAGCGCCGGAAGTTACAGATATGTGTAAGGAAGCCGGAATCCCTGTAGTATATATCAACCGTGAGCCGGATGTGGCAGAAGAGGACAGATGGTCTGCAGACGGACTTCAGGCTACATACGTTGGATGCGATGCAAGACAGTCCGGTACATTCCAGGGTGAGGAAATTTTAGAGACAGCCAATAAGGGCGATATCAATGGAGACGGAAAGGTTTCCTATATCATGATCCAGGGCGATCCGGAGAACGTAGACGCTCAGTACAGAACTGAGTTCTCTGTTAAGGCTCTGACCGACGCAGGTATGGAAGTTGAAGAACTGTTAAAGCAGCGCGGTGACTGGGATCAGGCTAAGGCACAGCAGATCGCACAGGATGCCCTGACACAGCACGGTGATAAGATCGAGGTTATTTTCTGCAATAACGATGCGATGGCTCTTGGCGCTTTACAGGCAATTGAGGCAGCCGGACGTACCGTAAATGAAGATATTTATCTGGTAGGCGTTGATGCTCTGACAGAGGCTGTCCAGAACGTAATCGACGGCAAACAGACAGGTACTGTATTTAACGATCATTTCTCTCAGGCAGAGATGGCAGCAAACTGTGCTGTATCCTTCTTAAAGGGAGAAAAGGTAGAGCCTGTAAATATGGTTGACTATGTAAAGGTTACCAAGGACAATGCTCAGGATATTCTGGACAAGTTGAACTAATTGGCATCTGGAGACTGGAAAACGGGTGTGTCCGCTGACACACCCGATTTTTTGGAACGAAGCCGGCAAAGGAAAATGGATTTGAAAGGAGTAACGGGATGGCGGAAAAATACAGACTGGAAATGGTAGGGGTCAGTAAGTCATTCCCTGGCGTAAAGGCACTGGATGGAATACATTTAAAAGTACGTCCCGGTACCGTTCACGCATTGATGGGGGAGAACGGAGCTGGTAAATCTACTCTGATGAAATGCCTGTTTGGTATTTATAAAATGGACGAGGGCCAGATCATTATTGATGGAGAAAAAGTGGAGATTGCAAATCCGGATGATGCTCTTCATAAGGGGCTTGCCATGGTTCATCAGGAACTGCAGCCCATACCGGAGCGTTCAATTGCAGAAAATATGTATCTGGGAAGATATCCTATGAAGGGATTTGGCCCCTTTAGGATGGTAGACCATGCTGCCATGAATAAGGAAGCAGAAAAGTGGCTGAAAGATGTAAAAATGAATTTTAATCCCAAAGCAAAGTTGGGAACCTTATCAATAGGACAGATGCAGTCAGTGGAAATTGCAAAAGCAGTCAGCCAGAATGCAAAACTGGTAATTCTGGATGAACCAACCTCTTCCCTGACTGATAATGAGGTAGAGGCGCTGTTCCGCATTATCCGGGATCTGAAATCAAGAGGCGTTTCTATGATATATATCAGCCATAAAATGGCTGAGATCCGCCAGATTGCGGATGATATTACCATCATGCGTGACGGAACCTATGTAGGCTCCTGGGAAGTAAAGGATATCACGGATGATGAAATCGTAAAGCAAATGGTTGGGCGTGAACTCACAAATGTATATCCTCCTAAGGCAGACTGCCGGACAAATGAAACTGTTTTGAAGGTCAGCCATCTGAGCAGTATTCATGAGCGTTCTTTCCAGGACTGCTCTTTCGAGCTTAAACGCGGTGAAATCCTTGGCTTTGGTGGACTGGTGGGCGCGCAGAGAACGGAACTGATGGAGGCTATCTTTGGTATGCGCCATATTGCCAGCGGTGAAATTGAAATTCTGGGTGAAAAGCGGGTCATCCGGCGCCCTCAGGATGCAATTAATGATTCAGTTGGCATGATTACAGAGGATCGAAGAGGAACGGGTATTTTTGGCTGCCTCAGTATTGACGACAACACTGCTATTGCATCTTATAAAAATTACACCCATATGGGAAAAATTGACAAAAAGAAGGTAAATGATGTTGTTAAGGACAGTATTGACAAGCTGCACATCAAGACGCCCAGCGGAAAGACGCTGATCCGGTCTCTGTCCGGCGGAAACCAGCAGAAGGTTATCATCGCCAGATGGCTTGCAAATAATCCCGATATCCTGATCATGGACGAGCCTACAAGAGGTATTGACGTAGGAGCTAAGTATGAGATTTATCAGATTATGATTGATCTTGTGAAGCAGGGTAAGTCAATTATTATGATTTCATCCGAAATGCCTGAGTTAATCGGTATGTCCAACCGCATTATCGTAATGTGCAACGGACATATAACAGGAGAATTAGAGGGTGAAGAAGCAACTCAGGAGTTGATTATGTCCTATGCGACCCAGTTCGATCTTCAGGGCGAGTCAGCCAAAGATGCCAAACAGGAGGTTTAAGTCATGACAGCTAAAAAAATTAATGTAAAAGATTTTCTTATCAATAATGGAATTATCGTTGTTCTTGTACTGCTGGCTATTTACACAAGTATTATGCAGCCTACATTCGCAACGCCTGATAACTTTATAAACATTGCTTTGAACGTAGCTCCCCGTTTCATCATTGCCTGCGGTGTGTCGGGCTGTCTGATTACAAAGGGTACCGACCTTTCAGCAGGACGTATGGTAGGTCTTGCGGCATGTATTGCAGGTACGCTTTTGCAGAAGCCGGATTACAGCGGAAAGTTCTGGGAAGGACTTCCAAATTTTGGCGCATGGTGGGTTGCAGCAGTTCTTTTAATCTGTGTTGTTGTCTGCGGTTTATTTGGCCTGATAAACGGTCTGGTTGTTTCCTTCTTACAGGTTCCCGCATTTATCGGAACTCTGGGTATGCAGCTGATCGTATACGGTGTCTGCCTGGTATATACGGATGCAACCCCAATCGGCGGCTACCGTCCGGATTACACCATCATCGCAAAGGGTAAATTCTTTGGAATCCCCTATCTGTTCCTCATTGCTTTAGTTGTGGGCCTCATTATGTGGTTCGTATACAATAAGATGCCTCATGGAAAATATATGTATGCCATCGGCGGAAATGAGCAGGCAGCAGAGGTTTCCGGTGTTAATACCAAAAAGACAAAGATCATCATTTACATCACAGCAGCAGCTTTATACGCATTAGGCGGATTCCTGGTAGGCGCCAAGTCCGGCGGTTCCTCTGTAAATATGGGACAGGGCTGGGAACTGGAGGCCATCGCAGCATGTACCATCGGCGGTGTATCTGTAAACGGCGGTATCGGACGTATTTCCGGCGTACTGATCGGTGTGCTTGTATTTGAGATCTTAAAGACCTGTCTGCAGTATCTGGGCGTTGATACAAACTACCAGTATATTGCACAGGGTATCGTTATCGTAGTGGCAATTGCCCTGGATATCAGAAAGTACATTGCAAAGAAGTAATTTACATGGAAGAAAAGACAGGGAAGAGAATAGAAGCTGAAGAATTAAATCAGCTGAAGGAAGAAAACAGGAAGCTTCGGGAGGAGAATGAACGGCTCCGGAAGCTTCCGCTCAAGGAACGTCTGTATGACCATGTGCACGTTTCTGTAAAGACCATGGATCGAATTATCTTCGGCCTGTGTGTGCTGTTTGTGATTGTGGTTGTAGCAGGTATGCTTAAAGGCTGAAAACGGTTTACGCCTTTGCAGCCTGTGACAGCCGGCTGTTCTGATACAGTCCCGAGAAGGTGACGTCCTCACCGAACCAGTCCGGCGGCGTAAAGGAAGCTGCTTCTTCCAAAGTAGGAAATTCTACCTCGGCTAAAATCAGTCCCTGGTAGTATCCTTGGAAGATGTCCAGTTCAATGGTGAGACCGGTTTGGCCCTCCAGGGGAAGAAGCCAGCGTACTTTTGTGAGAACCAGGCCGTCAGCTTTTTTTAAAAGATGTTCATAGGACTCCTTTGTGAGCGGAAGATTATACTCTTCCCTTGCAAGGAGTCCTTTTCCCTTGTAGGTGAGATAATAGGAATCATCCTCCCGGCGTATGCGCACGACAGGATCGGTGCACAGATAAGCCTGCTCAATGGCATGGCAGGGAAAGGCCCGGTAGTTTTTCGGAAGATCCTCTAACCGGGCGATTTTGTATTTGCGTTCGATTTCCATTCAATAACCTCCTTTGTGAGATTTACCTATTTTTCATTTTATTTTACGCAGACTATCATATCATTTATCTCTTTTCAGGGAAAGGGAGAAATGATAAAATAATGTCCATATAAGATAAAGGGAGAATATATTATGTCAAAGGTTTTTGCATTTGTGGCAGACGGACTGGAAGAAGTAGAGTGTCTTGCAGTGGTGGATGTTTTGAGGCGTTCCGGCGTGGATACAGAACTGGTATCGGTGATGGGCCGGAAAGACATTACCGGCGCTCACGGAATCCACTTTCAGGCAGACGTTCTTTTTGAAGAGGTAAATACGGATGAGGCGGACGTACTGTTTCTTCCGGGAGGGATGCCCGGAACCAGCAACTTAAAAGCACATGAGGGATTGTCTGAAGCCATCTGCCGTGCTAATAAGCAGGGCAGGAGGCTGGCGGCCATCTGCGCGGCTCCCAGTATCCTGGGAGAGATGGATCTGTTAAAAGGACGGACTGCCACCTGTTATCCCGGCTTTGAAGACATGCTTCACGGGGCTTCCCATACGTTGCAGGGCGTAGTGACAGACGGAAATATCACTACAGCCAGAGGACTTGGCTATGCGCTGGATCTGGGCCTGGAACTGGTACGCCTTCTTTTAGGATCCCAGCATGCTGCCGGCCTTAGGGCTGCGATCCAGTACAATCAGGCAAAATAGACGGATCTGCTTAACTTTTTCAAAAAATACTAGCCTTTTTCCCGTCTCCATGATATAATGCTACATTGAAGTGTAGCGCCCTCATGGTTATGGGCGAATCACATATATTTTAAGGAGGAACCCGTAATAATGAGTGTACAGGTAGAAAAGTTAGAGAAAAATATGGCTAAGCTGACCGTTGAAGTCAGCGCAGAAGATTTTAAGGCTGCGATCAAGAAGGCTTACAACAAGACAAAGAACCGTTTTGCAATCCCCGGCTTCCGTAAGGGCAAGGCTTCTCAGGCTGTGATCGAGAAGATGTACGGTGAGGCTGTATTCTATGAGGATGCTGCTGACGAAGCGATCAACTCTACCTATGCTGAGGCTATGAAGGAGAGCGGACTGGATATCGTTTCCAGACCGGAGATCACAGTAGAGCAGATTGGTAAGGATCAGGCATTCATCTACAGCGCATTAGTTGCTGTTAAGCCGGAAGTTACCTTAGGCGAGTACAAGGGCGTTGAGGTTGAGAAGGCAGACGCTGCTGTAACTGCTGAGGATGTTGAGGCAGAGCTTAAGAGAGTACAGGAGCAGAATGCAAGACTGTTGACTGTTGAGGATCGTCCGGTAGCTGACGGCGACCAGACTGTCATCGACTTTGAGGGCTTTGTAGACGGCAAGGGCTTTGAGGGCGGAAAGGCTGAGGATTATCCTTTAACCATTGGTTCTCATTCCTTCATCGATACCTTTGAGGAGCAGCTCATCGGCAAGAACATCGGTGAGGAGTGCGAAGTAAACGTTACCTTCCCAACTGAGTACCATGCAGCAGAGCTGGCAGGAAAGCCTGCTATGTTCAAGGTAACTGTAAAGGAGATCAAGGTAAAAGAGCTTCCTGCCCTGGATGATGAGTTCGCATCTGAGGTTTCCGAGTTTGATACTCTGGATGAGTACAAGCAGGATATCGAGAAGAAGCTCCAGGAGAGAAAAGAGAAGGCAGCCGCTTCCCAGAATGAAGACCGCGTAGTTGCAAAGGTAGTTGAGAATGCTTCCATGGAGATTCCGGAGAAGATGATCGACGCTCAGGTTGACAACATGCTTCGGGAAACTGCACAGCGTATGCAGAGCCAGGGTCTGTCCATGGATCTGTACATGAAGTACACAGGCATGACTGCAGATCAGATGAAGGATCAGATGCGTCCTGAGGCTGTAAAGCGCATCCAGACCAGACTGGTTCTTGAGGCAGTTGTAAAGGCTGAGAACATCGAGACTTCTGAGGAGAAGTTAGATGAGGAGATCGCAAAGATGGCTGAGGCCTACAAGATGGAGGCTGACAAACTTAAGAGCTACATGACGGACAGCGATAAGGACCAGATGAAGCAGGACCTTGCAGTTCAGGCAGCAGTTGATCTGTTAGTATCCGAGGCTAAGCTGGTTTAATCCACACAGGATGGCAGGGGGATCCCTTCTTTCGTGTGTCTGAAAGGCGCAGGAAAGGGAGGATCTCCCTGGTTTCATTTTGAAAATAAGTGTTTTATTATACAGAATTACAGGAGGATGGTTACATGAGTTTAGTACCCTATGTCATTGAACAGACCAGCAGGGGAGAGCGTTCCTACGATATCTACTCCAGGCTGTTAAAGGAGCGTATCATATTCCTGGGCGAAGAGGTAAATGATACTTCCGCAAGCATTATTGTGGCTCAGCTTCTGTTTCTGGAGGCGGAGGATCCTTCCAAGGATATCCACCTTTATATCAACAGCCCCGGCGGTTCCGTATCCGCAGGCTTTGCTATTTATGACACCATGAAATACATCAAATGCGATGTGTCTACGATCTGCATCGGCATGGCAGCCAGCATGGGTGCATTCCTTCTTGCAGGAGGAACAAAGGGCAAGCGCTTTGCTCTTCCCAATTCCGAGATCATGATCCATCAGCCCTCCGGCGGAGCCAGAGGCCAGGCGACAGAGATCAAGATTGTAGCTGAAAATATTTTAAAGACCAAGAAAAAGTTAAATGAGATCCTGGCAGCCAATACAGGCAGATCCATTGAGGAGATCGAGCGGGATACGGAGCGCGACAACTATATGTCTGCTGAGGAAGCAAAGGCATACGGCCTGATCGATGAGATCCTCACACATCATTGAGAAGAGTTAGGAGATAGGAAAGGGTAGGTATAGTATGCCAGTTAGACCAGATGACACGATCCGCTGTTCCTTCTGTGGAAGGACGCAGGATCAGGTACGCAAGATGATTGCCGGAACGGGCGACAGTAATGTATATATTTGTGACGAGTGTATTGAACTGTGCTCTGAGATTCTGGAGGAGGAGTTAGAGGGAGATGCAGAGGAGGCTTCTGTCTTAAATGATATCCATCTGTTAAAGCCAAAGGAGATCAAGGCATTTCTGGATGAGTATGTGATTGGACAGGAGGCGGCAAAGAAGGTTCTTTCTGTTGCCGTGTACAATCACTACAAGCGCGTCACCTCCTGCAGGCATATGGATGTGGATGTGCAGAAGAGCAATATCCTGATGATCGGCCCCACGGGCTCCGGTAAAACCTATCTTGCACAGACCCTTGCGAAGATTTTGAATGTCCCCTTTGCCATTGCAGATGCTACGGCCCTCACAGAGGCAGGATATGTAGGCGAGGACGTGGAAAATATTCTCTTAAAGCTGATCCAGGCGGCTGATTACGATGTAAACCGTGCGGAGTACGGCATTATTTACATTGATGAGATCGACAAGATCACCAAAAAGGCAGAAAATGTTTCCATTACCCGCGACGTGTCCGGCGAAGGCGTACAGCAGGCGCTTCTTAAAATCCTGGAGGGAACCGTTGCCAGCGTTCCGCCTCAGGGAGGTAGAAAGCATCCTCATCAGGAGCTGATCCAGATCGACACCACCAATATCCTCTTTATCTGCGGCGGCGCCTTTGACGGTCTGGAAAAGATCGTGGAACAGCGCATCAGCGCTGGCTCTATCGGCTTTAATGCTGAGGTGGTAAACCGCAATGAGATGGATATTGATGAGCTTCTGCGCAAGGTAGAGCCTCAGGATCTGACAAAATTCGGCCTGATCCCTGAGTTTATCGGTCGTGTGCCGGTAGAGGTATCTTTAGAGCAGCTGACAAAGGAAGCTATGGTGCGCATCCTGTCTGAGCCGAAGAATGCTCTGACAAAGCAGTACCAGAAGCTGTTCGAACTTGACAACGTAAAGCTTGAGTTTACCAAAGAAGCATTGGAGGAGATTGCCAGACTGGCGGTAGAGCGCAAGATCGGAGCCAGAGGACTGCGTTCCATTTTGGAAAGCGCAATCATGGATCTGATGTATGAGATTCCTTCCGATGATTCCATTGGTATCTGCACCATTACAAAGGCTGTGATCGATAAAACAGGGGAGCCGGAGTTTGTATACAGAGATATGCAGCCGGCAGCCAGAAAGCCTTTATCCGAACGGATCAGAGGAGGAAGAAACGGGGAGATCGCTTAAGGCGTACCGTTGATCGATGAAAATTAGCAAGAACATTTCAGACCGCTGCAAACCAGATTCCTGCATTTGCAGCGGCCTTTTTAAAGATACGAGGTGACAAACAGATGGAAGAACGAGTGATAACCATGCCGGTAGTGGCCTTAAGAGGACTTACCATTCTTCCGGGAATGGTACAGCATTTTGATGTAAACAGGCCCAGGTCCGTAGCGGCGGTGGAAAAGGCCATGATCGGAGATCAGAAGCTGTTTTTAGTCAGCCAGAGGCATCCGGAAATTCCGGATCCTGAGCTTAAGGATTTATACCAGGTAGGTACCATTGGAGTCGTAAAGCAGCTGGTGAAGCTGCCGGGAAAGACAGTGCGGGTGCTGGTAGAAGGGCTTGAGCGTGCGGAGCTTCTTGATTTTGATTCGCAGGAGCCCTGTCTGATCGGAGAGATCAGTTCCATGGAGCCGGAGCAGGAGGATGCAGATGACCTGGCAAAGGAAGCCATGGTGCGGATCATCCGGGAAAAACTGGAGGAGTATGGAACCGTAAACTTAAGGGCAGCCAAGGAAAACCTGCCGTCCCTTCTTCTGATCAACGACCTGTCTGAGCTGTTGGATCAGATTGCGATCCAGCTTCCCTGGGATTATACGGTGCGCCAGAATGTGCTTGAGTGCACCCTGCTTTCCGCCCGCTATGAGACCGTGCTTCAGACGTTGCTTACCGAGATGGAGGTTTACCGGATCAAAAAAGATTTTCAGGAAAAGGTAAAGGCAGATATCGATAAGAATCAGAAGGAATACATCCTCAGAGAGCAGATGAAGATCATCCGTCAGGAGCTGGGAGAGGATACTTCCCTGTCAGATGCAGATGATTATCAGGAAAAGGCAGAGAAGTTAGAGGCAGAAAAGGAAGTAAAGGAAAAGCTTTTAAAGGAAATCGGACGCTTCCGCACCATGCCCACGGGAAGCCAGGAGACAAATGTGCTGCGGACCTATATTGAAACCCTTTTAGAACTTCCCTGGAAAAAAATGTCAAAAGATAATGATGATATCCTTCATGCCCAGGAAGTGCTTAATGAAGATCATTACGGCCTGGAAAAGGTAAAGGAGCGTATTCTGGAGTATCTGGCTGTGCGCAGCCTTACAAAGAAGGGCACCAGTCCCATTATCTGTTTGGTAGGCCCGCCCGGAACGGGAAAAACATCTATTGCCAGATCCGTAGCCAGAGCGCTGAATAAAAAGTATGTGCGCATCAGTCTGGGCGGCGTCCGGGATGAGGCTGAGATCCGGGGACATCGGAAAACCTATGTTGGCGCTATGCCCGGCCGTCTGGCAGAGGGACTGCGTCAGGCGGGAGTGAGCAATCCGCTGATGCTTCTTGATGAGATTGATAAGGTAAGCAGCGATTATAAGGGCGATACCTCATCGGCTCTTTTAGAGGTCTTAGACGGCGAACAGAATGTGCGGTTCAGGGATCACTACATAGAGGTTCCCATTGATTTATCCCAGGTTCTTTTTATTGCCACGGCCAACACAACCCAGACCATTCCAGGGCCTCTTCTTGACCGTATGGAGGTCATAGAGGTAAACAGCTATACGGAAAATGAGAAGTTCCACATTGCAAAGGATTATCTGGTAGGAAAGCAGAGAGAGAGAAGCGGACTGACAGAGGAACAGATCGTATTTTCTGATAAGAGTTTGGAAAAGATTATCCACAATTATACCAGAGAGGCCGGAGTGAGAAACTTAGAGCGCCGGATCGGAGACGTGTGCCGTAAGGCCGCCAGAGGGTATCTGGAGGATAAAAAGCACAGCCGTATCCGTATCACGGAAAGCAATCTGGAAAAATATCTGGGAAAGGAAAAGATTACCTTTGAGGATGCAAATGAGGAGGACGAGGTGGGAATCGTACGGGGACTGGCCTGGACAAGCGCCGGAGGCGATACTCTTCAGATCGAAGTCAATGTGATGCCTGGAAAGGGAAATCTTTTAATGACCGGACAGCTGGGAGATGTAATGAAAGAATCCGCTCAGACGGCTCTTACCTATGTGCGTTCTATCTGTCCGGAATACGGGCTGGCAGACGATTATTTTGAAAAACATGACCTGCATATCCATATCCCGGAGGGTGCTGTGCCAAAGGACGGCCCATCAGCAGGCATTACCATGGCGACAGCCATGCTGTCTGCTGTGACAGGAAAGAAGGTTCTTGCAAAAGTGGCCATGACCGGTGAGATTACCTTAAGAGGCCGGGTACTGCCTATCGGAGGCTTAAAGGAAAAAATCCTGGCAGCCAAGATGGCCCATATTAAGAAGGTTCTTGTGCCGGAGAAAAACAGGCCGGATATCGGAGAACTTTCTAAGGAGATCACAAAGGGACTGGAAATCGTATTTGTTAAAAACATGGAAGCAGTGGTAAAGGAGGCATTTGCATGATTATTAAATCCGTAGATCTGGAAACCGTATGCGGCGTCACCAGCCGGCTGCCGGAAAATACGCTGCCGGAATTTGCCTTTGCAGGCAAATCCAATGTGGGCAAATCTTCCCTGATCAATGCCCTGATGAACCGCAAGTCCTATGCCAGAACCTCGTCCCAGCCGGGAAAGACGCAGACCATCAATTTTTACAACATCAATCAGGCGCTGTACTATGTGGATCTGCCCGGATACGGCTACGCAAAGGTTTCTCTGGAGGCCAAGGCAAAGTGGGGAAAGATGATCGAGCGGTATCTGCAGAAATCCCCTATGCTGAAACTGGTGTTTCTGCTGGTGGATATCCGTCACGAGCCCTCTGCCAATGACAAGATGATGTACGACTGGGTGGTGAGCAACGGCTACCATCCGGTGATCATCGCCACCAAGCTGGACAAGCTCAAACGCAGCCAGGTGCCAAAGGCCGTAAAGACCATCCGCACAGGGCTGGGAATGGAGAAAGAAGATATCCTGATTCCTTTTTCTGCTGAGACAAAGCAGGGGAGAGAGGAGATATGGGAATTGATTGAGAAAGTGGCGTTGGGAACAGAAGAATAAAGAAAAAGGGACTCCCCGGCTATATCCATTCAGCCGGGGAGCCCTTTTTACAACAGCTTACTGATATTAATACAAAGATCCGAATAAATGCCCACCCTGATATCACTCTCAAAGGGAAAGATAACAGGGGCAAATTCGGCGGGATCCTGATCGTAGAGGTGAACAGTTGTACATTTTTTGACCGGGTCAACGATCCAATATTCACGGACGCCGGAATTTAAGTACAGGACGGGTTTTTGAACATAATCCATCCTCCGGCTGCTGGGGGATACGATCTCGATGATAAGATCCGGAGCACCGGAGCATCCACGGTCTGTCAGCTTGTCAGGATCGCAGATGACAGAAAGATCCGGCTCTACCCAGTTTTTGTCCTCGCAGTCCAGATTGACAGCAAAGGGGGCGGCATAGATCTGGCAGTTTCCCCGATGTTCCTCAATGTATGTTCCAATGGTGATATACAGCTGTCCGGATATTCTCTGATGGATCCGGCTGGGAGGAGCCATGTTATAGAGCTGTCCGTCAATTAACTCTGCCCGGGTATTTTCTGGCAGATTCCAGTAATCATCCGATGTATAAAGTCTGGGTTTTAACAAAGGCATAAAATGGTTCCTTTCTGAAAACGAAATTTCCGTTTATGTTACGACAGTAGCGTATGCATAATATGGAAATAGATTTCCTGGCTTTTAGAGCGCCAGGCGCTGCACATATCCTCGGCCTGATCCTTGTCCGGAACGGACAGATCCAGACGGATCAGGACGGCTTTGTTTTCCCGTACCTCGCAGTGAACGATATAGTCCTGATTGGTGCCTTTATAGAAATCAGCCGTGGTTCCTACCTCTTCACGGAGTCGGAATTTATTTTCCTTTAAATACTGATCCATGTCCTCCACAATGGCCGGGGATATATTTTTGCCGAAAAAGTTTAAGGTTTCTTCCCCCTCCTTTGTAATCTCATAGCGTGTGCTGCTGTGGCTGGCTTCCTTATGGATCAGTCCTGCTTCCTCCAGTTCATTTAGGGCCTGCTGAAGGGTAAAATAGGTAGTATATTCGTGCTCCGTAAAAAAGCTGGTCAGCTGGGCGTTGTTTAAGGGGAAGTTCACCTGCTTTAACATATACAGATTCATCAGTTTATATAGGGTCATAGGCTCAGTCAGCATATCGCGCACTCCATTGAATAAAATTGTTGCAATTCTTACTGTCTATCATACCAAGTTTAAGGGGGTAAATCAAGCTGTAGTGCAGATTTCTCTTTTAAATTATATGAAAATGTGTTATCATGAAACGTAAGCAAAAAGCATAAGAGGAAGACACAGGTGGTAGGTGTATGAGAGAACGGATCAACCGTTTGGCCAGAGGCATCGTTGACGGCGGTGTTCCGGGGCTGATGATAAAGCCTGAGCGTCTGGAAGGCTCTTTTGGGGCAGGCCAGACGGTAAAGGGCGAATTTCTTGTGCAGAGTACGAATGATCTGTACATAAAAGGACTGGTCTATTCCAGCAATGAGAGAGTACGGGCTGTAAATGAGGCTTTTGGAGGCCTTCGCAGCCATATTATATATGAGGTCGACACCCGCTGTATGGAAGATGGAGACGAAATCAAGGGATCTTTTTACCTGGTCACCAATGGAGGTGAGAGGGAGATTCCTTATTCTTTGCGCATTCAGACGGGAACCGGAGGGGAGGAACTGGCATCTTTAAAGACGGCCAGAGACTTTGCAAACCTTGCGCGGAAAAATACAGAGCTGGCTTTGCGTCTGTTTGAGTATCAGGATTTTATACAGGCACCCTTTATGCAGGAACCGGAAGCCAGAAGCATTTACGAAGGCCTGCGGGGAAGAAACGGAAGGAAAAATCTGCTGGAAGAATTTCTGGTGGCTCTTCATGTAAAGGAGCCGGTGAGGATCAGCACAGACACATCGCCCAGATGCTACAGGGATCTGGAAGAGGAGAAGGAAGACTTTATTGAGCTGGCGCTCAGCGGATGGGGATATAAAGAGGCCGTGCTTCAGGCAGAGGGGGCATTTATTTCTCTGGAAACGTCTTCTGTGACAGACCGGGATTTTACGGAAAACCGCTGCCAGATCCCTTATCGGATTTTACCAGATGCTCTTCACGGAGGAAAGAACATGGGGCGGATCGTGATCCGTACCCCCCGCCGGGAGTTTGTGATCCCTATTGAGGCCGAGAGAAGGAAACGCCGGGATCCATACAGGGAAACGGCAGAGGATAAAAAAGGATTTCTGGAATATATACAGAAGCGGCTCCTCTATGAACTTGCTGCTTCTACGGACAGAGAATGGGAGGAGGAGCTGCTCCAGGAAACAGAAAAGCTTCGCATTCTTTATCCAAAGGATGGCAGGGTGCGTCTTCTCAGGGCAGAGCATCTGATGCTTTCCGGACGCAGGGATACAGCGCAGGCGGCTCTTGAAGAGGTGCGGGAGGAAGTCCTGAAGGAACAGGAAAAGATGCCGTGGCTGTACTGTTATTATGAATATCTGTGTCTTTTATTAAATCCCTCAGAAAGCAGAAAGGAAGAACTGATACGTTATATAAGGAAGCTTCTCTGGGAAAAGGGCAGTCCATCCCCATGGCTGCTGCTCCTTTTGATCCGTACCGATGAGACCTGTCTTCAGAATCCTCTGGATCTGTACCGTTCTATGGAAATGCTCTTTGCCAACGGGTGCAGAAGCCCGTTCCTTTACGGAAGAGCCTGCCGTCTGCTTACAGAACATCCGGTACTGTTTTTAAAGCTGGGTGCATTTGAACTTCAGGTGCTTCAGCTTGGGATCCGGGAAGGGCTTTTAGACAGGGAGACAGTTTTAAAGGCAGCAGATTTTATTTCCGCACAGAAATATTACAGAAAGCCCGTGTGGAGACTGGCAAAACAGCTCTATGAGGCATATCCGGAGCGGAAACTTTTAGAGGCGGTCTGCGGTTTGCTGATCCGTGGGGAACAAAAGACCGGAGAGGCGTTTTTATGGTATGAAAAGGCTCAGGAGGCTCATATCAACATTACAAGGCTGTATGAGTATTTCCTTTATTCCCTGCCGAATGACTATAACCGTCTGCTGCCGAAAGAGGTGCTTTTATATTTCTCTTATGATAAGACTCTGGACCGGGAGCATCGGTGCATTCTTTACAGGAATATCCTGCTGTACATGAATCCCTCGTCTGAGCTTTATCAGTCATACATCAGGGAAATGGAGCAGTTTGCCATGGAGCAGCTCTTTGCCCTGCGGATCGACAGCCGGCTGGCGGTGATCTATGAGCATATGATCTACCAGGATATGATTGATGAGCGGGCGGCAAAGGTCCTGCCTGCCATCCTTTGTTCCCGGCGCATTATTTGTGAGGAGCCCGGAATGAAGTATGTGGTCGTCCGCTGTGAAGAGCTGCAGGATGAGGAAACATATGCTCTGGAAAAGGGAGAGGCATACGTTCCGGCCCGTTCCGGCCATATGATCTTAATGTTCCAGGATGCCTATGGAAACCGGTATCTGGATGTGAAGCACAGAAAATATCCTGTAATGGATAAAAAGGAACTGCTGGACCGGTGCGCTAAACTGGCTCCGGATCATCCCATGCTGCTTTTAAGGGCCTGCTGTCAGGTGATGGGAGAAGGAATCCATACTCTTCAGGAGGCTCATATGTTAGATGAGGCAGCGCATCTTCTCCGGTTAAATCCTGTGTTTGAGACCAGACTGAGGGAACAGGTAGTGGAATTTTACTGTCGTATGGAAGAGGATGACAGGGAGGA
This sequence comes from Clostridium sp. AT4, assembly GCF_001517625.2. Lineage (GTDB taxonomy): Bacteria > Bacillota > Clostridia > Lachnospirales > Lachnospiraceae > Enterocloster. The sequence goes on from NZ_LN999828.1 coordinate 935,611, forward strand.
CAAAAACAGTGCAAACTGTGCCTGTCTGGTTCAGATGGATAAGGAGGATTTAAGCGAAAAGGCAAGAAAGCGGATCTGTGAGACCCTGATCGGACAGGATTTTCTCAGGGAAGCTTATGATATGATTTGCAGGTTTAAGATCACAGATATCGATGTACAGCTTCTTTCCAGACTGTGCAGCCGGATGATCTTACAGCAGCTTTTTGATCAGGATGACTGGCTTTTATCTTTTTCCTATCGTGTATTTGAAGCAGGAAAGGCAGATAGTGTGGTTTTGGATTACCTTTGCGAGCATTTTAACGGAACGGTGTCTCAGATGTACGGGATCCTGATCCGGGGCGTGCAGGAGCATATCGAAACCTATGATCTGGAGGAACGGCTGCTGGCTCAGATGTTGTTTACCGGCTGCTGCGACCGCATAGATTCTGTATTTGATCTGTATATGAGCCGCAAAAAGACCAGAGAAAGTATTGTGAAGGCTTATTTTACAGAAAAATGCGCCCAGTATTTTCTGGAAGGAAAGGAAATGGATCCCAAGGTATTTGACTACCTGAAAAAAGCCGCCAGGATGAGCCTTAACAGAGAAAAGCTTCCTACGCTGTATCTGCTTTCCCTGACCAAATATTTTGCAGGGATCCCTGAAATCAGTCCGGAAGATAAAGAGCTGCTTTTATTTATGACACGTCTCCTTTTGGAGCAGAGACTCATATTTCCGTATACCAGAGACCTGTCCCGCCATATTCCTGTTCCGGAGGATATCCTGGATAAGACCATGGTGGAGTACCATGGTGACAGGGATCGGGCGCCCTGGATGGAAGTCCGTTTGCTGCCGGAAGAAACCTCTTTTCACCGGGAGGAAATGCGGAGGGTTTACCAGGGAATTTATGTAAAGGAAATGGTGCTTTTCGAGGGAGAGACGTTAGAGTACCAGATTTATGAAAGAGGGAGCCGGGGAAGGGTTCTGACAGCCGAGGGAAGGCTTACCTGCGACCATAAGCTGGATGGGAGGGAAAACAGCCGTTTTGCCTGCTTAAACCGCATGGGAGCAGCATTAAAAGAGAAAAATGAGGAAAAGCTTGCTGGTGCCATGGAGGACTATCTGAAACGGTCCGCCGTGCTGGGAAGCCTGTTTCCGGTGAAAGAATAGATGGAGGAGACAGCGGATGGACGGCCTAGTGATCGGTCTGGATCTGAATGATGAGTATACTCAGATCAGCTGCTATGGAAAAGAAATATCCTGGACGATCCCCACGGTGATCTGCAGGAAAAAAGAGGAGGAAATCTGGCTTACAGGGGAGGAGGCCTATGCGGCCACGCTTCTGGGCGAAGGGGTGATCGTAGATAAGCTTTTAAAGATGGTGCAAAAAGAAGGCACCTCTACCATTGGAGGGGTGTGCTATACAGGCGCCCTTCTGCTGCGTATTTTTCTGCAGCAGGTTTTAGAATATCCCTTAAAGGAAGAGGGGAAAAAGACCGTTTCCCAGCTGGTAGTGACCATGCAGGAGATGGATGCAAGGCTTACGGACACACTGATGTACTGCGCGGATGCCATGGGCATTTCCAGAGACAGGGTCCATGTGATCAGTCACACAGAAAGTTTTGTATATTATGTGCTGAGCCAGAAACGGGAGCTCTGGTCCAATCAGGTAGGGCTGTTTGAGCTGGCAGCAGACCGTCTGTGCTATTATGAAATGAAGGTTCAGAGAGGAATGCGCCGAAACATGGTCCAGGCAGAAGCTCAGAACCAGGAGGAAGCCTTTGATCTGGATATCCTGGGTACGCCTTCCGGACAGAAGCTTGCAGATCAGATCCTTACTTCCTGCGGGGAAAAACTTTTGAGCAAAAAACTCTTCTCCACCGTATTTCTCACAGGAAAAGGGTTCGAGCGCCAGGACTGGGCCGGCGGGTTTATGAAGCTGGTATGCAGCAGGAGAAGGTGCTTTGTGGAAAAGGAGCTTTTTTCCAGGGGAGCGGCGTTTAAGGGACAGGATTATCTTAATTCCGCTACCGAATACCCCTATATTTTTGTCTGCGAGGGACGTTTAAAAGCAGAGGTTGATTTAAAGGTTATGCAGAAAGGGAAGGAGGTTCTCCTGGCTGTGGCCTCTTATGGAGATAACTGGTATGAGTCAAAGAGTTCTCTGGAGCTGATCCTGGATGATGAAAAGGAGATTGAATTTATCATTTCCCATCTGGATTCCAGAAAGAAAAAGGTTGTAAAGGTGCCTCTTTCCGGTTTTCCGGACCGTCCTCCAAAAACGACCCGGATTGAGATGAATATTGGTTTTAAAGATGAAAATACCATGGTCACGGTGATCAAGGACAGAGGCTTTGGGGATCTGTTTCCTGCTTCCGGGGCTGTGGTAAGGCAAGAGGTAAGCTTATGAGTCTTTTGTTGTGCAGAAGGGAGCCGGTAAAGCATCCGCTTTATATTGAGGTACTGGGGATCCATATCTACTCTTCTCAGGAGCTGTGCTATGTGATCTGCAACCATCCTCTGCTTGTAATGGACGGCTTTGTGGGAAAAGCTCTTTACAGCTTTGTAAAAAATGAGCTTGGCATGGGCTTTGTGGCAGGCAGGATGGAAAAGCTTTCGGAAACCGGAAGCCGCCCGGAAGAGGCGCTGTACCTGTTTTTGACAGAATGCGATTACTGTACGGAAAAAGAGAGCCAGAGGTTTCGGCAGACAGCGGCAGCTTACCGCAGTCTCCCGGCCCCACGGTATGAAAAGGCAGTGGCCGATTATCTGTTTGGGAAAAAACAGTATGGCCGTGCTTCTGTCCGTTATGAGAAACTTTTAGCGGAAACAGAGGAAAAAAAGGAGGATCCGGCCTTTATGGGAGCCCTTTATCAGAGCCTTGGGGCAGCTTATGCCCAGATGTTCCAGTTCCACCGGGCATATCGGGCATACGATAAGGCCTACGGTCTGGACCATGACAGAGAGGTATTAAAACGCATTTATTTTCTGAGCGTTCTGGCTCCGGAGCTGGAGGCGGCAGATACCTATGGGCCGCTTTTTAAGCCGGAATTTAAAGGCGCCTGGGAGGAAGAACTGCGCCAGGCCAGAACCGATGGGGAACAGGCGGAGGAGGTGCGCGGGCTGCGGACTCTGATGAAGCGGGATATGCCTTACCGGATGGAGGGCGCGGCCCGGATCGTTGGGCGGTGGAAGAGCGAGTACCGCAAGATGGTGTGAAAATCTGCTTGACAAAACAGTGAAATCTATTTATGCTTAAATGCAGACAACAGATGAAAAGAAAATGGCTGTGAAAAAGAGGAGTACGTACAGGGAACCGGCAGAGAGGGCAGTCCGAAGGCTGAAAGGCGGCCCCGGAGGAAGGTGCGGAAGGTAGCTTTTGAGCCGGAAGGGCCAACGGGGGAATCAGCTTCCCTTTAGTAGTTTTTCCCGTATTTCCCGCGTTAAGGGGACAGAGATTGCCGGGCAGGCTTACTGCCCATATGGCAGAATCAAAGGTGGTACCGCGAGATGATCGCCCTTTGCTTTTCCTTAGAGGAAGAGGCAGAGGGCGTTTTTTATTTCATAGGAAAAAAGGAGGATATATATGAAGGAACTGGAAAAGACATATGATCCGGCGGCCATTGAGGACCGTCTTTATGAAAAATGGCTGAATGGAAAATATTTCCATGCAGAGGTAAACCGCAGCAAAAAGCCCTTTACCATTGTGATGCCGCCGCCAAATATCACAGGACAGCTTCACATGGGCCATGCTCTGGACAATACCATGCAGGATATTTTAATCCGCTATAAGAGAATGCAGGGCTATGAGGCTTTATGGCAGCCGGGAACAGACCATGCAGCCATTGCTACCGAGGTAAAGGTCATTGACAAGCTGAAAAAAGAAGGCGTTTCCAAGGAAGACCTGGGAAGAGACGGCTTCTTAAAGGAGTGCTGGAAGTGGAGAGAGGAGTACGGCACCCGGATCGTAAAGCAGCTTCACAAGCTGGGTTCTTCTGCCGACTGGGACAGAGAGCGCTTTACCATGGACGAAGGCTGCTCCGACGCAGTTTTGGAAGTATTTGTAAAACTCTACGAGAAAGGATACATCTACAAGGGTTCCCGCATCATCAACTGGTGTCCTGTATGCCAGACCTCTATCTCCGACGCGGAGGTAGAGCACGTAGAACAGGACGGCTTCTTCTGGCACATCAACTACCCCGTAGTGGGAGAGCCGGGCCGCTTTGTTGAGATTGCAACCACCCGTCCGGAGACGCTCCTTGGCGATACGGCTGTGGCTGTCAATCCGGAGGACGAGCGGTATAAGGATATTGTAGGCAAGATGTTAAAGCTGCCTTTAACCGACCGTGAAATTCCTGTTATTGCAGATGAATACGTAGATAAGGAGTTTGGAACCGGCTGCGTAAAGATTACTCCGGCCCATGACCCCAATGACTTCGAGGTAGGAAAGCGCCATGGTTTAGAGGAAATCGTTATTTTAAATGACGATGCCACAGTAAATGTACCGGGCCCATACTTTGGCATGGATCGCTACGAGGCCAGAAAAGCTATGGTAGAGGACTTAAAGAATCAGGGACTTCTGGTAAAGGTGGTTCCCCATTCCCACAATGTAGGTACCCATGACCGCTGCAAGACTACCGTAGAGCCTATGGTAAAGCAGCAGTGGTTTGTACGCATGGATGAGATGGCAAAGCCGGCCATTGAGGCTTTAAAGTCCGGACGGTTAAAGTTCGTGCCGGAAAGCTTTGGAAAGACCTATCTTCACTGGCTTGAAAATATCCGCGACTGGTGTATTTCCAGACAGCTCTGGTGGGGGCACCGGATTCCGGCCTATTACTGCCAGGACTGCGGAGAAACGGTTGTAGCAAAGGAAGCGCCCCATACCTGCCCCAAGTGCGGCGGCAGCCATTTTAAACAGGATGAGGATACGCTGGATACCTGGTTTTCTTCTGCTTTATGGCCCTTCTCCACTCTTGGATGGCCAAAGAACTCAGAAGATCTGGATTACTTCTATCCCACAGATGTGCTGGTAACGGGCTATGATATTATCTTCTTCTGGGTTATCCGTATGGTATTCTCAGGCCTTGAGCAGACCGGAAAAGAGCCCTTCCACACTGTTTTGATCCATGGACTGGTAAGAGACTCCCAGGGCCGCAAGATGAGCAAGTCCCTTGGAAACGGCATTGATCCTCTGGAGGTAATTGACAAATACGGCGCAGACGCCCTGCGTATGACATTGATTACGGGAAATGCACCCGGAAACGATATGCGTTTCTACTGGGAGCGTGTGGAGAACAGCCGAAACTTTGCAAATAAGGTCTGGAATGCTTCCCGTTTTATCATGATGAACATTGAAAAGGCTTCCGACCTGTCCGGCGTTACAGAGGATCAGCTTACGCTGGCAGATAAGTGGATCCTTTCCAAGGTAAATACCTTATCAAAGGATGTAACGGAAAATCTGGACAAGTATGAGCTGGGAATTGCTCTCCAGAAGGTTTATGACTTTATCTGGGAAGAGTTCTGCGACTGGTACATTGAGATGGTAAAGCCAAGACTGTACAATGAAGCAGACGATACAAAGGCTGCCGCTCTCTGGACCTTGAAGCACGTTTTGATCCAGGCATTAAAGCTTCTTCATCCATTTATGCCCTTCATCACAGAGGAGATCTTCTGCAACCTGCAGGAGGAAGAGGAGACCATTATGCTGTCTTCCTGGCCGCTGTATGAGGAAAAATGGAACTTCGCCTCTGAGGAGCAGGCCGTAGAGACCATCAAGGCTGCCGTAAGAGCCATCCGAAATGTGCGCACTTCCATGAACGTGCCGCCAAGCAAGAAAGCGACCGTTTATGTTGTATCTGAGGATGAGGATATTTTAGGTATCTTTGAGCACAGCTGCAGCTTCTTTGCCACCTTAGGCTATGCAGGAGAGGTAATCCTTCAGAAGGATAAGGCAGGCATCGGCGAGGACGCCGTATCCGCAGTGATCCACAAGGCAGTGATCTATATGCCGTTTGCAGAACTGGTAGACATCGAAAAGGAGATCGAGCGTTTAAAGGCTGAAGAGAAGCGCTTAAACGGCGAGCTGGCCCGTTCCAACGGCATGTTGAATAATGAGAAATTCGTAAGCCGTGCGCCTGAGGCAAAGATTGCCGAGGAGCGTGCAAAGCTGGAGAAATATACCCAGATGATGGAGCAGGTAAAGGCCCGTCTGGCACAGCTTGTAAAATAACAGATCCCGTCATAACCGGGGCTGCCGCGCAGTTTGCGGCGGCCCCCTTTTGCAGATATCAGCAAAACAGAAAGGAGTCATCCGGTGGATATTTTAATTGTCATGTGTATGGGAATCCTGGTGGGACGGCTGTTTCGGTCCGGCAGGATAAAGAAGGTAAATGAGCTTTTATCCCTTGCCTGCACCTTTGTTCTGATCTTCGCAATGGGAGGAACGCTGGGGCAGAGAGAAAATTTTGTCCGGGAATTTCTTTCCCTGGGAGGCGCCAGCTTCCTCTTTTTTGCCTTTCCCACCTTTTTTTCCATTGTCTTTGTATACATTTTGACCCGGAATTTTATGGGAAGAAAGAAGTATGAAACCAGGGGGAAAAAAGAAAAATGATTATTCTGTTTACATTCATATCCCTTTTAGGAGGACTTGCCTACGGGATTTTTGGCTTTCATATTCCGGCTGTTTCCCTGATCTTAAAGAACACGGACGGAGTTTTGTATGCCCTGATGTTTTTTGTCGGCATCAGCATTGGGATGCACCGGGGGATTTTAAGCAAGATCAGGGAATACCATATTAAAATATTTATCATTCCCGCAGGAATTATAGCCGGTTCCATTGTGGGGGGGATCATCTGTTCCCTGCTTCTTAAAATTCCGGTGGGACAGGGAACTGCCATTGCCAGCGGAATGGGCTGGTACAGTCTGGCCGGGGCGGCGATCAGCGAGCTGGGAGGGGCAAAGCTGGGAAGCATTGCCTTTATGAGCAATCTCATGCGGGAAATCTTTTCTTTTTTCCTGATTCCCCTGATCGCCCTTAAGCTCAATGACCTTACCTGTATTGCGCCTGCCGGGGCGACCAGCGAAGATACCACCCTTCCTGTGATGCTAAAATATACCAATGAAGAAACGGTTGTTTTGTCGGTTTTAAACGGAATGCTCTGCTCTTTTGCAGTTCCGGTACTGATCTCTGTCTTTGCAGGTTAGGAAAGAAGGCTGTCGCTTCCTGGCGAAGCAGGGCGAGAACATGATGTTGAAACTTTGGGGAAAATCATTTAAAATAGAGGGAACAGGCAGGAGGATGAGTAATGATGCAGGCAGAAGAATACTTAGAGAAGATTCCCATGTGGACCAGGGAAAAACATTCTCTTACAGATATAAGAGCGTTTCTACATGAAATGGGAGACCCGGACAGGAAGCTTTCCATCATTCATGTGGCGGGAACTAACGGAAAAGGCTCTGTGTGCGCCTTTCTTACCTCTTTGTACAGAAACGCCGGTTTTCGCACCGGAACCTTTATCTCTCCTCATCTGGTAACCGTCCGGGAACGGTTTTTGTTAAATAATGAAATGGTTTCGCCCGGGAAGCTTCAGGCTGCCTTTGAGACGGTTCTTGAGACTGTAAATATCATGAAAGAAAAGGGGTATTCCCACCCTAGCTATTTTGAGTTTCTTTTTTATATGGCAATGGCGCTGTTTGCAGATGAAACGCCGGAGCTTGTGATTTTGGAAACCGGGCTGGGAGGCCGCCTGGACGCTACCAACGTGGTTGAGAATCCCCTGGCCTGTGTGATTACCTCCATCAGTCTGGATCACATCATGTACCTGGGAGATACCATAGAAGCGGTTGCAGGAGAGAAGGCAGGGATCATAAAAAGGCAGGTTCCTGTGATCTACGATGATACCGTGCCTGAGGCTTCTGAGGTGATCCGTGAGAGAGCGGTACAGATGGCGTCAAAGGCATATCCGGTGGGAAAGGGAGATTTTTCCATTTTGGAAACCAAAGATCAAGGACTTTCTATAAGAGCTGAGGGAGAAGCTGCTCAGGCGTTTGCCGCGGCAGGCCCTCTGGTGCTTGAAATTCCCTTTGAAGCACCTTATCAGGCAGAAAATGCCATGCTGGCTGTGAAAACAGCGGTTGTTTTAGGGCAGAGAGAAAGGGGTTTCCGTCTGACAGAGGCTCAGATTACAGAGGGGATCCGGACTGCCCGCTGGGCCGGGCGTATGGAGCGGGCTGGAGAAAATCTGTATCTGGACGGAGCCCACAATCCGGGCGGCATAAAAGCCTTTATTCAGGCAGCCGCATCTATGGCTGCCCGGCAGAAAAAAAAGGCGTATCTGCTATTTGGCGCCGTATCGGACAAGGATTACAGGGCTATGGCCCGGCTGCTCTGTGAGGGGATTTCCTGGGCGGGGATCGGTGTGGTACATATAGACAGCAGCCGGAGCATGGACACAGAGGTTCTGGCAGAAGCATTTTCGCAGGCATATAAAGGGCCGGTGAGAGCCTTTGAAACCGCAGGGGAAGCTTTGCGGGAGATGAAGAAGCAGGCAGGAGATGAGCTCTTATTCTGCGCAGGCTCCCTGTATTTGATCGGGGAGCTTAAGGTACAGCTTAAAGGCATGGAAAGGAGAGAAGATACATGATCGATTTTGAAGAGGAGATCCAGCGCTTTAAACCCAGTCTGGATGTAGAGGCGGTAGAGGACGCCATTGTGAAAAGCGATCTTACGGATATGACGGATATTATGATGGAGATGATCCGGGAAAGAGACGGGAAAAGACGGTGATGGAGATTGAGGCAAAAAACAGACAGATTGCCAACAGCTATTATAACCTGGGTCTGGAGAAAGCAAGGATACGGGATCTTTCCGGAGCGGCCCAGTGCCTGAAAAAGAGCCTTCATTTCTGCAAATACCAGATCGACGCCAGAAATCTGCTGGGTTTGATCTACTACGAGAACGGCGAGGTGGCGGATGCTCTGGTGCAGTGGGTTATCAGTATGAGCCTGCAGCCGGAAAATAATTTGGCAGATCATTATCTGGAACGGATCCAGAGAAAGCCGGGACAGTTAGAAGCGGAAAGCCAGGCAGTAAAGACCTTTAACCAGGCCTTGTGGCATGCCCAGAACGGCAGCGATGATCTGGCGGCCCTGCAGCTTGCCAGAGTGGTATCAGCCAAGCCCCATTTTGTCAAAGCCCATCTTCTTCTGGCTCTTTTATATATGAGGCGGGAGGATTATAATAAGGCCGGCCGCTCTCTGTATAAGATCCTCCAGATTGATAAGAGCAATTCCAAGGCGCTTTACTATATGTCCATTGTAAAGCAGAATACGGGACGGGCCGAGGCGGAAAAGCGCCGGATGGTAAAGGCATTTTCCCACAGACAGATGGAGGATGATGATGTGATCATCCCCAACACCTATAAAGAGTCTACGGGGCTTTCTACGGTGTTTCACATTATCCTGGGCCTGATCTTCGGCCTGGTGGCCTTTTATGTGCTGGTGCTCCCGGCAGTGGAAAACCGCCTGAACCGCCAGCGTGATGATGAGCTGATGGTCTATATGCAGAAATTAAACAGCGCCAATCAGGAAAATGATATTCTGGCGCAGGAAAATGAGGATATCGAAGCCAAGATGGCAGAGGTACAGGAGCAGCTGGATACGCTCACAACCGGCAACACCAGTATTATTGCCCAGTATCAGAGCCTCATCTGGGTGCTCCAGTCCTACCGCACCGGGGATATGGTATCGGCGGCAAAGACCTTTGCCGAGTCCAGCTTTGATCTGATCGAGGATGCGAATATTCAGGGGATTGTGGATAATATACGTCAGGAGATGACAGGAAGCATCTACCAGACGCTGGTTGATAAGGGACTGCAGCTCTGGAATGGCGGAAATAAGACCCAGGCTCAGGAGTATTTCCTTGCAAGCTTAAAAATAAGGCCTGACAACCCTGAGGCTATGTTTTATGCAGGGCGTCTCTATCAGGATGCGGGAGATACGGAAAATGCAAACGCACTCTTTGACAAGGTGGTAGGCGAGCATGGCGATACAGAGTATGCAGAGCGGGCCAGAAATGCAAGAGGCTATTAAATAAAATACACTTTTTACGGCAGAAGAAATGGATCACAGGATCGTACCTTCTGCCTTTTTTGTTATAGAAAATATCTGCCCAAAAGAGAAGAAGGAGGAAATGGGATGGACGCAGGAACAATTACATATGAGGCATATGAGGATACGCTGATCATCCATATGCCCAAGGAGCTGGATCACCACAACTGCAGGAAACTGAAAACGGACACGGATCTGATGCTGGAGGAAAACTGTGTCAGGAGGATTATCTTTGATTTTGAAAAAACGGAATTTATGGATTCTTCAGGAATCGGAGTGCTGTTAAACCGATATAAGGAGATGAAAGCCAGCCGGGGAAGCGTATGCTACTGCAGAGCATCCAGACGGGTGCGAAGACTCATGGAACTGAGCGGGATCTGCAGGCTGATGGAAGGATATGAAAGCAGGGAGCAGGCAGTGGGAGCATTGAAATAAAAAGGAGGTACAGGATATGGAAGGGGACAGAGAGCATATAAGGCTGGAAATGGAAAGCCGTTCCAGCAATGAGGAGTTTGCAAGAGTGGTGGCGGCTGTGTTTATGAGCCGTTTAGACCCTACACTGGAAGAGATGGATGATGTGAAAACAGCGGTATCGGAGGCTGTTACCAATGCAGTGATCCACGGCTATAGAGAGAAGTGTGGAACGGTAGTTATGGAGCTGACGGCAGACCGCACAGAACGGAGCCTGACCGTAGAAGTGACTGATCAGGGAACCGGAATAGAAGATATAAAAAAGGCCATGGAACCCATGTATACCACAGACCGATCAGGAGAGAGGTCTGGAATGGGCTTTGCTTTTATGGAAGCCTTTATGGATGAGATCACAGTGGAATCAGAGGCCGGATGCGGAACAAAGGTCACCATGAAAAAATATATCGGCAGGTGACGCCCATGGAAGAGACCATCAGGCAGATCCAGAACGCCCACCAAGGGGATAAAGCGGCCAGAGACCGGCTGGTAACGGAAAATACAGGACTGGTGTGGAGCATTGTCCGCAGGTTCGCAGGTAGAGGATACGAGCTGGAAGATTTATTTCAGATTGGAAGTATTGGTCTTATGAAAGCCATTGATAAGTTTGATACCAACTATGAAGTGAAATTTTCCACCTATGCGGTTCCTATGATCGCAGGAGAAATCCGGCGTTTTATGAGAGATGACGGAATGATAAAGGTAAGCCGTTCCGTTAAGGAGCTGGGCTTTAAGGCCAGAAATGCCGCAGAAGAGCTGACTAAAATACTGGGACGGGAGCCTACCATTGAAGAGATTGCAGAGAAAACAGGGGCCAGCCGTGAGGAGATAGCAGCGTCCCTGGAGGCGGCGGCAGAGGTGGAATCCCTCTATAAGCCATTGGGAAACAGCGGTGACAAGGAACTGCTTTTGATGGACCGGCTGGAGGAGGAGCATGACAGCCACGAAGAACTGTTAAACCATCTTGTTTTAAAGGAACTGATGGAAGGACTCACAGACCAGCACAGAGAAATCATATTGAGAAGGTATTTTTACAGCCAGACTCAGACTCAGGTAGCAAAGGCGCTTAACATTTCTCAGGTACAGGTTTCTCGTCTGGAAAAACGGATCTTAAAGGAGATGCGGAAACGCTATGAGGAGGGAAGCAGCTGAAAAATAGTTGAATAGAAACGATAAAAAAACCCATACTACCATCAGCGGATAAAGGCAGACGAAATCATCCTTGTCCGCTGATGATGCATCAAAACCGGAAAGGATGTGAGACGCATGAAATCAGGAAAATATAAGTGGATCATCGGCATTCTGGCAGCAGCAGCGATTCTTTTGGGCGTTTTTGCGTGGTATGCAGTCTGGGGGATCAGAGACAAAGGATACGAGAACGAGGGAGTGATGGTTTATATTCAAAAATGTCAGGGGGTATGAATATGACCCATACGGTTTATGTAAAGCTGGATGAGATTACGGAACTGACCCACAAAGATATTCTTTTAAAGGATGTTGCCCAGGTCTACTGCCGGGATCAGAATATACAGAATAAATGCAGCGTATGCAGGATCATGACCGTGCGCTCAGATGAAGCCCATCGGTATGTGATGAGCGCTCTGGATGTGACCAAAAAGCTGGAGGCTCTGGATCCGGGGATTGAAGTGGAGCATATGGGAAAGACAGACTTTATCATTGCCTACAAGCCGGCCGCTCCTCCTGCCTATGGACGGCAGTGGTGTAAGACAGCCTGTATCTGCCTGATCAGTTTTTTTGGAGCGGCCTTTGCTATTATGACATTTAATAATGATGTGAGCGTCACCAGCGTATTTCATGAGATCTATCGTCTGGTGATGGGGTATGAGGCAGCGGGCTTTACTGTGCTGGAGGCAAGCTATTGTGTGGGGCTGTCTCTTGGGATCATGGTGTTCTTTAACCATATTTCTGCCGGCAAGGTGAATACAGATCCGACTCCTCTGGAGGTAGAAATGCGGCTTTACGAGGAAAACATCAGTAAAACCCTCATTGATAATGCACAGAGGAAGGAGAAAAAGATTGACATTTCTTAAATATGCGTTCCTTATCTTTTTTGGGATCTGTGCAGGAGGCGTGATCGCTGCAGGTGTATATGCCTTTTTAGCTATGATCGGTGTGTTTGTCCGTCTTATGGGGCGGACAAACACCGGGAAAAAGGCGCGTCTGTATGAAAAATGGATTATAGCAGGAGGGATTTTGGGAAATGCAGCAGACATTTATGAAATCCCCATGATACTGGGCAAAGGCCCCGGAACGCTTTTTTTAACGGCAGCAGGCCTTTCCATCGGCGTTTTTGTCGGCTGTCTGGCTATGTCATTAGCAGAGACTTTGAAGGCTCTTCCTGCCATGAGCCGCAGGATCGGTCTGGCGGCAGGGCTGCAGTATCTGATACTGGGCATTGCTGCAGGGAAGTTTGCCGGGGCCTGGATTTATTTCTGGAAGGGACTGGCCGTTTAGCTGAGGAGGAAGTCATTATGGAAATTGATAAAAAGAAATATGAGGAATATGTAAAGCGCATCACCCCGGTTCATGCGTTCTGGCCGACTCTGGGAAAAGCCTTTCTTACGGGTGGCCTGATCTGCACCTTGGGCCAGTTTATAAATAACTGGCTGATGAACAGCCGGGGATTGGAGCAGGAAGCGGCAGGAGCCTGGACCTCTCTGACACTGATCCTTCTCAGTGTTCTCCTCACAGGCTTTAATATTTATCCCAAACTGGTAACCTTTGGAGGAGCCGGCGCTCTTGTTCCCATCACCGGATTTGCCAATTCTGTGGCGGCCCCGGCTATTGAGTTTCACGCAGAGGGAGAAGTATTTGGCGTGGGATGCAAGATTTTTACCATTGCAGGCCCGGTGATCCTCTACGGGGTTCTTGCAAGCTGGGCGTTAGGAGCCGTGTACTGGATCGGCGGGATGATGGGAATTTTTTAAATGGTAAATTGACTGTGGGAAAGGAAAAGGAATATGAAACGTTTGGAAATCGCATCTGTTACAGGAAGAGAAATTCTGGATTCCAGGGGAAATCCTACGGTAGAAGCAGAGGTCCATCTGACAGACGGGACTATGGGCCGGGGAACAGCTCCCAGCGGCGCTTCCACCGGAGAATTTGAAGCATTGGAGCTGCGGGATCACGATCTGGACCGATTTGGCGGAAAAGGTGTTTTAAAGGCAGCAGAACATATCCGTACAGATATCCATGCAATATTGCGGGGGATGGATCCCTGTAATATTTATGAGGTGGATCATGCCATGATCAAGGCAGACGGCACAGCAGACCGGTCAAAGCTGGGAGCCAATGCCATTTTGGCGGTATCTATGGCCAGTGCAGCGGCAGCGGCCAATGCCCTGGGACTTCCGCTGTACCGTTTTCTGGGAGGCGTCAATGCGGGCTGCATGCCGCTTCCCATGATGAATATTATAAACGGAGGAGCCCATGCGGCAAATACGGTTGACGTACAGGAATTTATGATCATGCCCGCAGGAGCAGAAAGCTTCAGGGAAGGACTGCGCTGGTGCGCGGAGGTGTTTCATGCCTTAGCCGCATTCTTAAGAGAAAAGGGGCTGGCTACTGCTGTAGGCGACGAAGGGGGATTTGCTCCGGATCTTGAAAGCGATGAGGAAGCAATCCTCTGTATTTTAGAGGCGGTAAAACGGGCCGGATACGAGCCGGGAAGGGATTTTGTGCTTGCTTTGGATGCGGCGGCCAGCGAATGGAAAGGGGAAAGGACGGGAGAATATATTCTTCCCAAGTGCGGAAAAAAGTTTACCTCTTCAGAGCTGACAGAGCATTGGAAGAAATTGTGTGAAACGTATCCCATATATTCCATTGAGGATGGTCTTGATGAAGAGGACTGGGAAGGATGGAAGTATATGACAAAGGAACTGGGAAACAGGATCCAGCTGGTAGGCGATGATCTTTTTGTTACCAATACAAAGCGGCTGAAAAAGGGTATTGGATGGGGATGCGGTAATTCCATTTTGGTCAAGCCCAATCAGATCGGAACGATTTCAGAAACGCTGGAAGCGGTCCGACTGGCCCGCCGGTTCGGGTACACGGCGATTATTTCCCACCGCTCCGGAGAAACGGAGGATACGGCGATCGCCGATCTGGCAGTTGCCCTGAATACGGGACAGATCAAAACAGGGGCTCCCAGCCGGAGCGAACGGGTGGCAAAATACAACCGTCTTTTAAGGATTGAAGAAGAGCTGGGAGAAAGAGCAGAGTTTTTGGGAAAGGGCGCTTTATAGACCGGAGGCTGCTTTTTCACGCATTTCTTTTGGTGATACGCCGAATTTTTTCTTAAATGCCCGGCGGAAGGAAGCCGCATTGTTGTAGCCCGTATACTGGTACAGCTCAGAAATGGAAATCGAGGATTCCAGTACCAGTTCCTTTGCCTTTGCCATCCGCAGTTTTTCCAGATATACGGAAAAATTTTCAGAAACTTCTTTTTTAAAAAGAAAGCTGAAGTAATTTTCCGAAATATGGAATTCCTCAGAGATTTTAGAAAGAGATAAGGAGGAGTCCATATAATTACGATTCAGATAATTCTGGATTTTCTGGATCAGTTCATTGGAGTCGCCGCAAGAGCCATAAAAGCTGCACAGCTGCAGTGCGATGGACTGCAGGGAATCCAGGCTGATCTCATTTTCAAACTGACGGTCGATCAGATCCAACAGCTCCTTTCGTTCCGGAGCATCTGTTAAGGATGGGTCAACAGACAGGCGTTTTCTGAAAAGAACCGTTCTTATATCGGAAACAAGCCAGCGAAGCTGTGTAAAGGAAAGGGTGCGTTTCTCCAGGTTTTCTTCCTTTAAACAGGAAAAAAGAGCTTCTGTCTGAGAACTGCTTCCGGTAGAAATAAAGCCGCTTAGCTGTACGGCAAGACTTTCAGGAAAATAGTATGTATCGGTGGAGGAATCAAGACACAGGCTGCTGATGATACAGCGCTGATCGGTAGTCATGGACCATGCGTTGTGGGCTTCCTGGTATGATTTCCAGATATAGGGAACTACTTCACAGATATTTCCCAGACCGCCCCTGATCTCAATATCATAAAGCTTTAAAAGCTCCTGATGGACCGAACGGAATATCTGTATATTCTGTTCGGTATTTTCATTGTCCGAACGAGCAGAGGGAACGGCAATTAAACAGGCAAAGGCAGCATCGCCGGGTTTATAGATATGTCCGGTGTCGGGAAAGTAGCGCTTCAGCGCTTCCTGTACCAGGATATCATGGTTTTCAATACACAGCTTTAGGGCTTCTGCATCCAGGTTATGGGCATGGCGGGGAGCTGCCCCTATATAAAGAACCTGATAGCGGCATCCTTCCCGTTTTAAGCCCAGTTCAGAGGTGATCCGCTCCATCTGTTCATTCGTTGTAATATTACCCTCCATTACTTTACGGATATAGGATTCCGATACAAGAGGCTTTGCCTGTTCTACCATAGTAGTCAGGGCAGAAGCCAGATGATGCTGATTTTCCAGTTCACTGCTCAGATCGGCAACGGATCTGCTGTTATAAGCCGTTAAAAGGACGATAAAGCCACTTTCTAACAGTACGGTCAGAATGATCAGTACAATCGAAAGCCGCTGGTAGTTTTCAGCAGAATAATAAAGGGTAGAAGAGGGCTGAATGAGATACCAGTTCCAGCCGTTATAGTCCGATACTGTCTGTACTGCGCTTATGGAGCGCCCCTTGTCTTTAAAATCAGCCGTTTTATCCGAATAGGAGAGACCGGAAAGAAGCTGCAGGTCAATCTCAGGAGAGGCAGAGCCGCGGACGGAAAAACAAGGGCTGCCATCTTTATCCAATGCACAGATCTGATAGTCGTCCGACAGGCGGATTTCAGGAAAAAAACGTTCCAGCTGGCTGCGCTCAGCCATAAAACAGAGGACGCTGTTTACCGTTCCGTTTATGGAAATCAGAGAGCTGCTTACAGGGCAGATATAGAGAAAGTTGTCTCCTTCATTCACCGGAATAAATGTTCTCCATGAAGACGGAGACATTAAGTCAACGGAAAATGCGTAGCGCGAATCATGCTTTCTGGCAAGCTCCAGTTCGGAAAAGAAATTGGAGGATAAGATATATCCGCTGTTTTTCAGGTAAATAAACAGCTGTCCGCCTGTATTCAGCTCCTTTGAAGGGAGAATCAGTTTAAGCTGCTCTTGAACCCTCCATGCGGAGTAAGAAAAGGATTCCGTTTCCATATTCTCAGAATCTGCCAGGGCTTTGAAAGAAGAACTGGAAGAAAGCTGCAGGCTGGCAGTATGGATCTGTTTTAAAAGATCATCCATCTGACGGACAGAGGATGAGAGTACGCTGACTGTCTGGGAATGGAGCCCTTTTTTTAAATGATGGTAGGATGTATGATAAAAAATAGCTGCGCTGATCAGCATCAGGGCCAGAATAAAACTGTATGACAGTGCAAGCCTGTTTTTAAAGGATATGTTTTTTAGTGTTTTCATAGGTGCCATTATAATATAAGAACGGGAGAGAATCAACTGAAAAAGAGAAAAATGTATGTTATCCGTAAAAAATGTGTGTTTTGCAGTGCAGATCTTAATGGAAACGTGAAAAAACTTTGAATGCTATAAAGAAAAAGAAATAGATGTAAAAACAAAGAATTTCATGAAAAATGCACAATGAAATGAAATTTTAACAGTTGATATGAAGCAGTAAGAGTGATAATTTTGTAGACACATAAAACGTGTGGTGAAATCAGCATACGAAATCTATGATCTGGAGGGAAAACCATGAAAAAAAGGGTTAGGTGTACAGCAGCCTTCGCTGCAGCAGTCATGGCAGTGTCTTTGCTTGGCGGCTGCGGCCAGGATGGCGTGACAGCACCTGAAAATGTGGAAAAGTACACAGCAGACGGAGAACTGGTCAAACCGGAAAAAATTACGGTTATGGCAGACGGTACGGTTTTTACAAAACGGAATGGACGTGATGCCTTTGAGGCCCGCTGGGAAGAGCTGACAGGCATTGATATTGAATTTATTCAGCCGGACCACAGCGCTTACTATGATGTGGTAGGACAGACGTTTGCTTCCGGTGTTAAAAACTGGCCGGATGTGATCCTGTTAAGCTCCACCTATTACAGCGGTTACGCAGAGGAAGGCGCTCTGTGGGATTTGACAGAAACGTATGAAAATTCCGGTTTAAAGAAATCCGGACGGCTGACAGGCGAGGATGTCATTGACGGAATGCGCATCGGAGGAAGGCTTTACGGACTTCCTGTAAACCGCGGCGGCGGCTGCATTACCTATGTAAAAAAGAAATGGCTGGATAACTGCGGACTGGAAGTGCCGACAACCTATGATGAATACATGAATATGTTAAAGGCATTTACAGAGGGAGATCCGGACGGAAACGGAGTAAACGGCGATACATACGCCCTTTCCGCAGCCGGCTTTATGGGCGAGGAGTCCCCTTATACCAACTATCTGCCGGAATTTTATCAGGAATCCTATCCTTCCTTTACAAAGGATGAGAACGGAGTGTGGTATGACGGCTTTATGGAGCAGGATTTCAAGGATTCGCTGCTTCGTTTAAGAGATGCTTATGTAAACGGATATGTTGATAAGGAAACGCTGACCAACGGCACCAGCGATGTGCGCAACAAGTTTTACGAAGACCGCTGCGGCGTATTTACCTACTGGTCCGGAACCTGGGCGGAAAACCTGCGGAGCAATCTGGCAAAGAATGGACTGGATGACGAGCTGGTTCCCCTTCCGCCGATCAAGGAGCTGGGAAATTATATAGAGAGAACGCCGGCTGTCTGGTGTATTACCAATTCCTGTAAATATCCGGAGGCAGTGTACAAATATTTTATTGAATCCATGATGGACGGCGGCGATATGCAGACGCTCTGGACATATGGCGTAGAGGGCGTGCACTGGTCTGTTCAGGCTGAGACGGTCTGCGGAAACACCTATGAGCAAGGCCAGTTCCATGGTCTGGAAAGTATGGATAAGCCGGGAACCCAGTACACAAAGGGACATATGGATCCGACGCTTTCCATTGTAGAGTGGGAAAATGATCCCGGTATTGACTCCGTTGCTCCGGCTGCCAAGCGTTCACAGGAGATATTTAATGAAAACTGCAAACAGTCCCTTATGGTTCCCTCCACAACGGAAATGGCTACCTATAACGGCGATCTGACAACCTTAAAGCGTTCCATTGTGGCAGATGTAGTCGTTCAGGGAATGCCGGTAGAGGAGGCATACCAGAGGTTTGAAAAGGAGCACGGTGTAAAGTGGTCTAATATGATCGTGGATTCCCTTAACCGCCTGGCGGAAGCAGAGTCATCCAGGTAAACAAAAGAGAAATGGGAGGAAAATAGAATGAAAAAAGAAACATCAAACCCGGGAACGGGAACGGTGCATAAAAAATCTCTGAAGCAGCAGATCTATTATTACAGAAGCTTCTATATTATGTTTATCCCTGTATTTATTTTTGCAGTCGTATTTCACTATCTGCCAATGCTGGGAATCCGTTATTCCCTGTTTTCCTATAAGGGCATTAAGGCGCCGGAATTTATCGGTCTGGCAAACTTTGAGCGTATGTTTTCCATGCCGGGCTTCTGGAGCGCGTTTGGAAATACGATCCTGTTAAGCGTAGTAAAGCTTCTTCTGAATACGTTTATGGCCGTGCTGATCTCCATTCTGCTCAACGAGCTGCGGTTTATGAAGTTTAAAAAGGTAACCCAAACCATTGTGTATCTGCCCCATTTTATGTCATGGGTTGTAACTGCCTCTGTATTTACCCTGATCCTGTCTCCCGGTGATGCAGGACTGGTAAATTCAATCCTGATCAAGCTGGGCATTATTGACGAGGGAATCTATTTCCTGGGAGATAAGGAATGGTGGAGGACCATGTTCTATGCGATCAATATCTGGAAGGATACGGGCTGGGGAACCATCATTTTCATGGCTACCTTATCGGGCATCAATCCGGAGCTTTATGAGGCTGCTTCCATGGACGGAGCAAACCGCTGGAATCAGATCCGCTACATTACGCTGCCGGCTCTTGCCAATACCATTATTACGGTTTTGATCTTAAATCTTGCCAAGGTTATGAATCTGTTTGAATCGGTATTCGTACTGCAGAATGATGCGGTGATCCAGAAGGCGGACGTTCTTCAGACCTATATCTATACCCAGACCTTTAATTCAGGCGCGCTTCCGGATTTCGGTTATACCACAGCGGTCAGCGTGACGGCGTCGGTTGTAGGCTGTATTCTGGTGCTGCTGTGCAACCGGGCAAGCTATAAGGTCCGCGGCAGAGGCATTGTATAGGAGGAATAAAAATTATGAGAACGAAAAGAAGGACTGTTTTCGATGTGATTTCGGTCATCCTGTTTGTAATGATCAGCCTGATCATGCTGATCCCCATTTATAAGGTTCTGGTGGATTCCTTTGATTTAAAGACGGCTTATGGTATGCGGCTTCTGCCGCAGCAGTTCGGCCTGGACGGATATATTTCTGTATTTACCAATCCCACTCTGTTCCAGCCGTTTCTGATTTCCTGTGTGACGACCATTGCGGGAACCTTCGCAGGACTTGCCATTTCCACTCTGGGCGCTTACGTGCTGATCCAGTGGAAGATGCCGGGACGCAAGCTGCTGGCAAATTTCCTTTTATTTACTATGATCTTTAACGGCGGTATGATCCCTACCTATCTGGTTATGAAGGCTCTCGGCCTGACGAATACGCTCTGGGTTGTAATCCTCCTTCCTGCGATCAATGTATACAATCTGGTTCTGATGAGAAACTTCTTTGAAGGAATTCCGGCCAGCCTGTTTGAGTCTGCTGAGATTGACGGCTGTTCTCCTATGGGAACTTTCTTTAAGATCGTCCTTCCCTTATCCAAGGCTGCTTTAACAGCCATCGGACTGATGTTTGCGGTTCAATACTGGAATGATTACACCAATTATAAACTTTACATTACAAATGAAAACCTGTATAATTTCCAGATGAAGCTGCGCTCCCTGATCTTAGGAAGCGATCTTCCTTCCGCAGTGGGAAGCGCAACGGAGAACACAATTAAGAATGCGGCTGTTATCGTAGCCATTCTTCCGTTTGTGATCATTTATCCATTCTGCCAGAAATACTTTATTTCCGGCGTGAATATCGGCGCTGTCAAAGAGTGACAGACGCAGGGAGGAGAAATGTATGAACACTGGAACTTACAAAAATCCAATTTTATATGCAGACTACTCCGATCCGGATGCAATCCGGGTCGGGGAAGACTATTACATGGTGGCATCTTCGTTTACATATCTTCCGGGGGTGCCTCTCCTTCATTCCAGGGATCTGGTCCACTGGGAGATCATGAACTACTGCGTGCCGGCCCTGCCGTTTGAAAAATATGACCGGCCATCCCATGGCTCGGGAACCTGGGCGCCCTCCATCCGGTATCATAACGGGGAGTTTTTTGTCTTTGTGCCTCTGCCGGATGAGGGGATTTTTGTGGCGCGCTCCAAAGACCCGAAAGGAACCTTTCAGCTGAACCGTCTCTGTGAAGCCAAAGGCTGGATCGATCCGTGTCCGTTCTGGGATGAGGATGGAAGAGCCTATATGATCTTCGCCTATGCAAGAAGCCGCTGCGGGATCAAGCACCGTCTGGCTCTGGTGGAGATGGATCCGGAATGTACACAGCTAAAGGGAGAGCCAAAGGTGATCTTTGACGGCACTCAGCTGGCGCCCACCAGCGAAGGGCCAAAACTGTATAAAAAGGATGGCTGGTATTATGTACTGATGCCTTCCGGAGGTGTTGCCACTGGCTGGCAGTCTGCCCTGCGGGCAAAGAAGATCTGGGGGCCTTATGAGTACAGGATTGTAATGCACCAGGGGAATACAGCCGTCAATGGGCCTCATCAGGGCGCATGGGTGGACACGCCGGAAGGAAGCAGCTGGTTTATCCATTTTCAGGACGTAGGAGAGTTAGGACGCATTGTCCATCTGCAGCCTATGTGCTTCCAGGATGGCTGGCCCTTTATCGGCTGTGAAACAAACGGCGATATGATCGGAGAGCCGGTAGAGGAGTGGGAGCTGCCTAAAGCAGGACAGCCTGCTTACAGGATTGCGGACTCAGATGAATTTGAAACCGGACGTCCGGGGCTGCAGTGGCAGTGGCAGGCCAATCCAGACGAAGCTTTTTTTGCGCGGGAACGGGAAATGGGAACCCTTAAGCTAGCCTGTCTGGCCAACCCGGAGAGGGAGAATCTTCTGTGGTATGCTCCCAATGTGATGACCCAGATCCCTCAGTCCAACGCATTTACGGCAGACGTAAAGCTTAGGCTGTCGGAGGGCGCTGGGACAGAGGACAGTGACGGAGATATGGCCGTTTTGGGCATGACGGGCCATCACTATGCGTTCTGCGGCCTGGAACGGGAAGGCGGAGCGGTCTGGCTGCGTCTTTACGAAGGCGTTGTCACAGGAAAAGAGTTTGAAGGCGAGGCGATGGAGGGACTGGCAGCCTCAAGGGAGTGGAAACAGGATAAAGCTCTGTGGCTGCGCATGGAGCTTAGGGAAGATAAGACTTTTTCTTTTTCAGTTTCTGACGACGGCAGTACCTTCCTTCCCTTCGGCCCTTCCTTCCATCTGGCAAAGGGGACCTGGACCGGGGCCAAGCTCTGCCTGTGGGCCTGCAACCGGAACAATACCGTATCAGGAGGATGGGGAGAATATGATTACATACACATCAGCCACAAAAAAGATCGCTGAGGAGGCCTTTCAGGCGGCTCTTTTGGGCGATCTGGACAAAGTAAAGCAGCTGGCAGGCCATACCTTCCATCTGGAAACCTGTGATGAGAAAGGGAACAGCCTTCTTCATTATGCGGTAAGAAGCAAAAATCTTGAGCTGGTGCGTTTCCTTACAGAAGCGGGAGGGCTGGATCTGACCTGGGCCAATGCAGATCTGGTAACGCCCTTTGATCTGGCTCATATCCAGGCCAAGGAGCATCCGGGCGATCTGGCGGCAGAGGAAATGGAAGCCTGGATTGCTTCCGTCTGCGGCTTTTCCCATGAAGCCTGCTACCGCAATCCGGTGGTCCGGGGGATGTACCCAGATCCCAGCATTGTGCGTGTGGGAGAAGACTACTACATGGTTAATTCCAGCTTTATCTTTTTTCCGGGAATTCCGGTGTCCCATTCCAGAGATCTGGTCCACTGGGAAACCATTGGATATGTGGCGGCGGATCCGGACTGGGCCAGGAAGTATCTGGGGCCGTTAGAGGGCGGAAGAGGCTTCTGGGCGCCGGATATCAGCTATCATGACGGCTGGTTTACCGTCTGTGCCACCCTTCGGATGAATGATGACGCGGATTGTATCCAAACCCAGTTTGTGGCCCGTTCCAGAAAGCCGGAAGGCCCTTATGAGAAACCGGTGATCCACAAAGTTTTAGGAATCGATCCCTCCATTTTCCATGATGAGGACGGGCGCACCTATATGCTTCTTAACCGCGGAGCACGCATCATGGAGATCTCTGAGGACGGGAAAGAATGTCTTTCAGAACCGGAGCTGATCTGGTATGGCTGGGATAAGCATGGGCCTGAGGGGCCTCATATTTTGAAAAAGGACGGCTGGTATTACTGTTTCCTGGCTGAGGGTGGAACCGGGATCGGACACAAAATTACGGTGGCCCGCTCCCGGCAGCTTATGGGCCCCTATGAGGACTGTCCCTATAACCCGATCATGACCCAGAAGGATCCGGCTGCAGCCATCCAGTGCTGCGGCCATGGAAAACCGGTCAGTACTCCAGACGGACGCTGGTATATGGTATATCTCTGTTCGCGGTATCTGGACGGAAAATGGGGAATTTTGGGAAGAGAAACGTGTCTGGATGAGATTACCTGGACACCCGATGGCTGGCCGCTGGTAAATCAGAGAAAAGGCCCCTCTTATATGGCAAAGCTTCCTCTTAATGGATTGCAGAAACCGGATCCGGTTAAGCTTCCTTATGACGGCTGGCTCTGTCCAAGAACCATTGACAGAGAGCGTAGCTTCGTTTCTCCCGAAGGAATCCTTCGTATCCGGGGAGAAGGAAAGGACTTAAATGACAGAAGCTGCGTCAGCCTTCTGGTAAAACGCCAGCCGGATTTTAACTTTACCTGCGAATATGAAATGTGGGCTCCGGATGAGGACGGATACCGGGATGCCGGACTGACCTTATACTATGATGAAAACACATTTATCAAATTTGGCATAAAGGGTAACAGCCTGTTTGTCAGAGAATATGTGGACGACGCCTATGTCCGCTGTCTGGAGCAGGATTTTGAGCCGGGAAACCGTCCTGTTTCCCTTAAAATTGTCACGGAAGGGCTTAAGAGGTCTTTCTATATCAATGGAACATGCGTTGGCGTTTTTGACCACGTTACGTCCCTTTGTTCAGAGGGATTAAAAAAGGGAAAACGCTTTACAGGAGCAATGACAGGAGTGTATAACAATGGAACGAATTTTATATGCTGGAGACAGCACCGTAGCATTTAACAAAATCCATACATATCCCCAGACCGGCATGAGCCAGGCTCTGCCGCTGTACTTAAAGGATAATATCCAGGTAATAAGCTTTGCAAAAAACGGCCGCAGCACCAGGTCCTTTATTGCAGAGGGACGGCTTGCCGCCATTGAGAAGGAACTTAAGAAGGGGGATTATCTGTTCGTCCAGTTCGGTCACAATGATTCAAAAGCAGATGAAGCGCGTCACACCGATCCGGATACGGATTTTAAGGAAAATCTTCGGATGTTTGCAGAGACAGCAAAGGCCTGCGGTGCAAAGGCCGTATTTATTACCCCCATTGCCAGACGTCTGTTTGATGAAAACGGAACTTTTAAACCGGGAAGCCACGGTGCCTATCCCAGGGCGATGAAAGAGGCGGCAAAGGAAGCAGGCGTTCCGGTTGTGGATCTTACTACTGTGACAGAACAGTATCTGGCACAGGTGGGGGAACTGTGGTCTCGTCCGCTGTTTGTGTGGCCAAAGGACAATACCCATTTAAAATATGAAGGGGCCGTTATGATGGCCGGATTCCTTGCAGAGGGCCTTCGGGCATTGGGAGAGCCATACAGCAGCCTTCTGGCAGAGGAGAAGGAGGAGCAGTAAAATGGACCGGTATCAGGAGATGGAGCGCCGCTTTGCAGCCTGTTATCAAAAGCATGGGAAGCACTCTGTACGGGTGCTTCTGGAATTCTACAGGGGACAGTATCACAAATTTCTTCTCTCCACTCTCTTTTTCCTGCTGAAACATTCCCCGGCCCTCCTTTCCCCTCTTTTGATCGCAAATGTAGTCAATGGGGTGATCGAGGGAGGAGAAGCCGGGAGCAGGGCAATTTTTATTAATGTGGGAATCTGGCTGGGGCTTTTGAGCATCCATCTGCCTGCAAACTGGATCCACAATCAGCTGAAAAGCCGTGTGATCCGAAATACGGAAGCCGGACTTCGGGCGGCCCTGGTAAGAAAGCTTCAGGAGCTGTCCATTCCCTACCATACAGGCAGCCAGTCGGGCCGCCTTCAGTCAAAGATCATGCGTGACGTGGAGGCAGTGGAAACGCTGTCGTCCCAGCTGTTTGTCAATATGCTTAATATTGTGATGAATCTCGTGATCACTCTGTCGATCACAGCCGTAAAAAACCGGCTGATCCTTGTGTTTTTCGTTCTGGTCGCTCCGGTGGCTGCCGGAGCGGTGGTGGCATTCAGGACCAAGATCCACAGGGAAAACCGCTCCTTCCGCCAGGGAATGGAGGAAACCAGCGCCAGGGTGATGGAGATGGTAGAGATGGTTCCTGTAGCAAGGGCCCATGCGTTAGAGGACAAGGAAGCAGCCAGGATCAGTGCGCTTCTTGAAGAAACCGCCAACCGGGGCTACCGCCTGGATATGGTACAGGCCCACTTTGGAGCGGTAAGCTGGGTGGTATTTCAGGTGTTTCAGGTGGTATGCCTGGCGGTATCCGGTTTTATGGCCATGTCCGGCCTTATAAAGGTGGGAGACGTGACCTTTTATCAGTCCAGCTTTACGACCGTAGTGAATCAGTTTTCCGCCCTGATCAACCTGCTTCCCATTCTTACAAAGGGACTGGAATCCGTTTCCTCCATCGGAGAAGTGCTGTCCTCGGATGAGGTAGAGAAAAATGAAGGAAAGGAAGAGCTGGCTTCCTTAAAAGGAGAGTATTCTTTTAAACAGGTAAGCTTTTCCTATCCGGACAGCGACAGGGAGGTGCTTCACGGCCTGGAGTTTACGGTAAAGCAGGGAGAAACCATTGCCCTGGTGGGAGAGTCGGGCTCTGGAAAGACAACCATTTTAAATATGCTCATTGGTTTTATCCTGCCTTCAGGGGGACAGCTGCTGTTAGACGGAAAGGATATGAAGGGCCTGAATCTAAGGACCTACCGCCGTTTTCTGTCCGTGGTGCCTCAGACGCCGGTATTGTTTACCGGAACCGTGCGGGAAAATATTACCTATGGTCTGGAACATGTGAGTGAGGAGCAGATCGCGCAGGCAGTAGAAGCAGCCAATCTGTCCGAGGTGATAAAGAGGCTGCCCCAGGGGCTTGATACCATGATTGAAGAGCATGGAGCCAATTTAAGCGGAGGCCAGCGCCAGAGGATATCCATTGCACGGGCGCTGATCCGCAATCCTCAGGTCATTATTCTGGATGAGGCTACGTCGGCTCTGGACAGCATCTCTGAGTCGGAGATCCAGGAGGCCTTAGAACGCCTCACAAAGGGAAGGACTACCTTTATTGTGGCTCACCGCCTTTCTACCGTGCGCGGAGCCGACAGGATCCTTGTCATCGGACAGGGAAGGATCAGGGAACAGGGAAGCTATCAGGAGCTGATGGCAAAAAAAGGAGAATTTTATCAGATGGAACAGCTTCAGAGAATGGTGAGGTAGGAAAATATGCTGCGATATGACGGACCATTTATAACGTTTTTAATGAAACTGGGAGACATGATCATCCTTCACGTACTCTGGCTCCTCTGCAGCCTGCCGGTTATAACGGCAGGACCTGCTTTGGCAGCCGCCCATTATGCAGCCCTGCGGATTGTCAGGGATGAAGGCGGCTCTGTGTGCTCCATGTTTTTTAAAGCCTTCCGGATTAATTTTTTTCAGGCGCTTCCTCTGGGAGTTATAAGTCTTTTAGCCGGTGCGGTGATCGGAACCGATCTGTACCTGCTTTCCGGCCCGGTACAGCCAAAGGGAGCGGCGGGACTTTTTATGCTGGCTCTTACCGTGTTTCTTTCCATTCTTTACGGGATTCTTATGCTGTGGCTGTGGCCGGTACTTGTAACCTTTGAAAATACATGGATGGGAACCATAAAAAGTGCATACATGATGGCAGCATCAAACTGGGGGGCAACCTCTGCCATGATCCTTCAGGATCTTGTACTGGGGATCGCTGCAGTATTCAGTATTGCCTTTCTGCCCCAGGCGGCCATTATTTTTCTTATTTTCGGCTGTCCGCTGTTTTTTGTGGTCAATGCCTTCCATATACGCAGAGCCTTTGACAGGATAAGGGAAAATAGCAGTAAGGAGGACGAAGATGAGTAACACAGGAGAACGGATCCTGCCAGTGAGCCGCTATTATGACAGCCTAAACGGGATGAAGCGAAAATATGACCGTCTGGCAAGGCAGGAGGCTTTTTCAGGAACGAACGTGGAAGAATGGACGGGATGGAAAAATAAGGAAAAGAAACGCTTGTGGGAGCTTTTGGGAATGGACAAAATGGAAATCTGCTCCCCCTGCCCTGAAATAGCGGAACGAGTCATGCTGGACGGAGGAATCCTGAGGGAAAAGCTTCTTTTGCAGGTGGAACCGGATATATGGATGCCGGTGTATCTGCTGATCCCGCCGGGCAGCGGACGTCATTCCGATTGTGTCCTTGCTCCCCATGGACATCAGGGGGCGGGAAAATACAGTGTGGCCGGCTGCAGTGAGATTCCGGCAGTGGCAGAGGCGATTGACCGTTTCCATTACGATTACGGCCTCTATCTGGCCCGGCTGGGATATGTTGCCGTCTGTCCCGATGCCAGAGGCTTTGGCGAGCGGAGGGATCTGGCTTTTCAGAAGGATGAGGAAAATGCATTTATGCGCGGAACCTGTTTCTATCTGGCCCATATGGCAGAGCCCCTTGGAATGACTGTGGCAGGAATGAATACCTGGGATCTGATGCGCCTGATCGACTATCTGGAAGAGAGGGGAGAATGGAATACAGAGCATCTGGGCTGCGTGGGCTTTTCTGGCGGAGGACTTCAGACGCTGTATCTGGCTGCATTGGATGAGCGTGTACGTTATGCAGTGATCAGCGGTTATCTGTATGGATTTAAAGACTCTCTTCTGGAATTAAATGGAAATTGCAGCTGCAATTATGTCCCGGGGCTCTGGAATGCGCTGGATATGGGAGATATTGCGTCCCTCATTGCGCCCAGACCACTTGTGATCCAGTCCGGCAGGGCAGATCACTTAAACGGCCCAAGGGGCATTGTCAATGCAGAGGAACAGGTGGAGATCGTACGAAAAGCCTATGGGTTAAACGGCGCCGCAGAATGTCTGGTCCACCGCTGTTATGAAGGGGGCCATCAGTTCCATGAAGAGGACCTGGAAGAAGATCTGAAAAGAATGAAATTTTTTACACAAATCTCCGGTTAGATGATAAAATACATAGTATCAATAAAGGAGATTTGATACATATGGATATAAGGGAAGATTTGAATATATATATGCAGATCATCCGTCTTCTGGATGAAAGCGTCAATGGATATCTTTATGCCTGTGATCTGCAGGATGACCGCATGTATTTTACAGATAAGATCTGCCGCAGATTTGCACTGCCTTTTTCCGGAGAGCAGGGAATCCCGTTTAAAGAATGGGAAGCTGTTATTTATGACCGGGATGTAAAGCTCATAAAAGACGATATGGAGGCGGTCCGTTCGGGTAAAAGAAACGGCTGTGATATCGAATGCCGGATGATCGACAGGGAAGGAAACCGGGTGGGCGTTCATTGGCGTGCAACGGTGCATGCGGATAAGTCAGGAAAGCCGGCAGTTCTTTTAGGGAGCATGGATGAGCTTGTCCTGGGACAGAGGATCGACAGTCTGACCGGATTGTGGAATTATGATAAGTGTACAGAGGATCTGGAATCTGCTGTTTTAAAAGAAGAGGGATATTTTATCGTTTTTGGAATTGATAATTTTAAGCATATCAATGTAAAAAATGGAAGACCCTTTGGAAATGATGTTTTAAAGCGGATGACAGAAAGTCTGGAAAAAAATGCAGACTGTTTGGTTACGCTGTATCGGCTGGATGGAGACTGTTTTGCAGCAACCCTTCCGGGAAAAGGGAAAAAGGAAGTATTCTCCTTTTACGATACCGTCAGGCAGGAGATGGAAAAAGAGTGCACTTTATCAGCGGGAGCTGCCGCTTATTCCCCTAACCGGGGCATGGATGGCTGGACCGTATACCAGTTTGCGGAAAATGCCCTTGATCGGGCAAAAAAAGAGGGAAAAAATATGCTTATTTTCTTCTCTCCCGAAGATTATCAGAAAAAACTGGATCAGATTGAGCTTTTGGATGAGCTTAAGTCAGCTGTTGATCAGGGTTGCAGGGGATTTTATCTCTGTTATCAGCCCCAGATTGACAGTAAAAACTACGGATTGTACGGAGCCGAAGCGCTGCTTCGCTATGAATCAGGAAAACGCGGGATGGTAGGGCCCGATCAGTTTATTCCTCTGCTGGAGCAGAGCGGCCTGATCTGTGAAGTAGGATTATGGGTACTGAGGACGGCCATCAGACAGAGCGTATTATGGCGCAGGATTCTTCCAAGCTTTCATATCAGCGTAAATATATCCTATGTGCAGCTTCGTCAAAAGGAAATCGAGGAAGAGGTTTTAGGTATTCTCAGGGAAGAAGGACTGCCGGGAGACGCTCTCACTCTGGAAGTGACGGAAAGTATGCAGCTTCAGGACTATACCTATTATAATAAGATCTTTTATGACTGGAAGCGAAAAGGAATCCAGATTGCCATTGATGATTTCGGAACAGGATACTCCAGCTTAAGCTATTTAAAAAGCATTGATATTGATGAAACAAAGATTGACCGCTGTTTTGTGAATCGTATCCAGAAAAATGCCTACAACTACAGGCTTTTGGATAATGTAATACAGCTGGCTCACAGCGCCCGGATACGTGTCTGCTGTGAAGGCGTTGAGACGGAAGAAGAGCTGTTTGTTTTAAAGGAACTGTGTCCGGATGTGCTTCAGGGATATCTTTTTGCCAGACCCTGCAGAAAAGAGGAATTTGAACAGACCTATCTGAACCGGGATTCAAAGGCCTATAAGGAACGGAGAGAGCGGCTGTTAAAATTCAGGTGTCCGGCTGCCAGAGACGGAAAGCTGGATGGTACACAAGAGCGTACGGAGGAGACGTATGAAGACATTCTGGAGCATACCAGCCTGGGACTGTGGAGGATATGCGCAGATTTTGAAACAGAGTGCTACGAGCTGTATGCAGATCCAGTGATGCTTCGGGTCATGGGAGTGGAAACGGCTCTTTCGCCAAAAGAATGTTATTTCCACTGGTACAACAGGATCAATGACGGATATTACAACTATATTAACCTTGCGATCCAGAGTGCGGTTGAAACGGGTAAGATTACACAGGTTGAGTATACATGGAATCATCCTTCCAGAGGTGAGGTTACGGTACGCTGTATGATGATACGGGCCAAAAGGGAGAACAGCACGGTCTGGCTGGAGGGGTATCACCAGATCATCAGCGATCTGGAACGGCCTGATTTTCTGCCTGGCGGTCTTAAGAGCGAGATCTTTGAATACAACGAGCATAAGAAAACCATTTATTTCCATACGAAGCGTCAGATGATCGCGGGAGATAAGATCCGGGAAGAGGATTTTCCGGAATGCTGGATCCGAAAACAGATTGTCCATCCTCATTTTGCAGATGAATTTCAAACTATGTTCCGGGATGTTAAGGATAAGTGGAATCGGGCAGGCAGCGAGATGCTTTTTCGGACCAAATCCGGTTCCTATGAGTGGTTTAAGGTAAAGACCCGTCACCTCAGCGATAAAAAGGAGGATGTTTATACAGTTGCAGTGCTCATGGATTCTGCAGATCAGGAACGTGCCATAGAGCTGGAATATATGAAAAAGACAGATTTTTATGAGGCTCTTCTTTCGGAAACTGTGGCCCATGCAGAGATAGATGTGGAAAGCGGCCATATTATGGAGGCAGCAGGGCTGTGGGCATTCGTCCAGAGCAAGGATCAGGAACAGGATTTTGAAAGCATTGTTCAGCAGCAGATGAGAAGTGATCAGATCTTTTGTGAGGATCTGGAGCTTTATGAATCGTATATGGATCTTTCCTATATGAAGGAAATGTATAAAAGCGGAACCAATACGGTTGAATTGTGCTTCCGCCACTATGTGAAAGAGCGTCTCTGCTGGATGAAGCTGGTGATCCATGTATTTCAGGATCATTATACAGAAAATATGTATGCTCTTGTGTATCTGAAAAATATTGATGCTGAAAAGAGGAGAGAGCTTGCGGCTGAGACAGCGGCCAAAAGTGATCCCCTTACCAGGGTATACAACCGGAGCAGCTTTGAAGAAGAGGTATCTGATTTTATGACAACCGGGGAAGATTCTGCAAGGGGAGCGCTGCTGATCCTGGATTTAGATGATTTTAAACAGGTCAATGACCGCTTTGGCCATTTAAAGGGAGATGAGGTATTGAAATCACTGGCAGAAGTGCTGCGCCATACCTTCCGAAGCCACGATCTGATTGGACGTCTGGGCGGAGATGAATTTCTTGTATTTGTAAAAGGCATTGAAAATAAGGAAATCCTGGATAGGAGAATGGATCAGCTGTTTAGTCGGCTGAATGATTCCTGCGGGGACTTTCTTTCCTGCAGTGCCGGTATCTGTTTTGTATCGGGAGAAGGCTTTGATTATCAAAAAGCGCTCAAATGCGCAGATATGGCCCTGTATGAGAGCAAGAAGAAGGGAAAAAGAAGGTACAGCTATTACGAAAAAATGGAAGATATGAAAGTCTGAAAGGAAAAAGCCCTGTGAGATCCGGATGAACGGATGCACAGGGCTTTTTTCAGGTATTTTTTCAGCCGGCAGCTTTTTCGTTTTTCTTGATGATCGGAAGGATCAGGCCAAGAGCAGTAAGCACAAAAGGAGTGATCACGTTTAAAGCCGTAGATGCCGGATCGCCTTCTACATACATGCCAAAGATACAGCAGAATGCAGTGACAACGAAGCACCAGATACCGGCAGTCAGAGCAATGCCCTGATTTTTTACAAAACGGTATTCCGGATGGAACTTGTCTGCTGCCTTGCGCAGAGCGATGTAGGCTACGAATACCCACAGGTAACGCAGCGGCATGGTGACAGAGTTTAACTTGTTTAACTGTGTCAGTACAGCTGCGGCTCCGGGAACGAAGGACTGGATCAGAATAATACTTCCGGACAGGCCGGCTACCATAAAGATACCGTTGATATAAGCGCCATGCTGATTCTTCTTTAACAATTTGGTAGGAACGAACTGTCTTGCATCCTCATTGTCAAGAAGCATACGCAGCGGAGCATCGATACTTAAAACCAGAGTAGAGAACTGGCCGATGGCATTGCAGGCTGCATAGATAATTAACAGCAGGTTTCCTACATGGTAGTATTCACCCAGTTTCTGGAAGGACCAGTAAGCGCCGTTGGATACATAGGAGTTAAAGCTTTCAGAGCTTTCGTTGATCACAGAAGGATCGAACATCATACCCATAGCGATGGTTCCAAGGATTGCGCAGACCATAACCATAATGGCAAGAGCGATCATACCCTTGGGGAAACCGCGGGAAGGATCCTTTACCTTATTTACATAAGGGGAGATCTTCTCACAGCCACCTACGGCAAATACCAGGATGGATAAGGAGGTAAAGTATCCCAGGTTAAACTGAGGGATCAGTGTCTCCTTGCTGAATTCCATGGTAACATAGCCGCCGTTTGGATTGATGGCAGGAGCTGCAAACATCATCAGGATATACAGGATGGACATAACGAACATACTGGTTCCGGCAATGGTTGCAAGCTTTTTTAATGGGTTTAAGCCGCGGCTTGCTACCCAGCAGAAGAATAAAAGCGCAGCCAGTGTAGCCAGCTGGATCCAGATGGTTGGGAACTGGTCATAAGTAGTTCCGTTCTGGAAGAACATCCAGCTTAATGCCTTTAAGCCGCCGCTTCCCTTGCTGGCGATATAGGTAACGTGGCAGGCCCAGTAAGTCCAGCCTGCGTAGTAGGCAAATTTCGGGCTGATCGTTTCGTGGATCCAGGAGCTGACGCCGCCGCCGGAAGTTTTAAAAGCAGATCCCAGCTCGCCTACCATAAGGGCATAGGGCACAAAATACAGTGCGAACATCAGGATCCAGCTGAAAATAACCTGTATACCGTTAAAGTATACAAAGCCGTTGAGTACATTTCCGAAGCCCCAGACCGTAGAAAAGGCCATGAATGCCAGGGTGTACCAGGTGATTTTCTTTGTGTTTTCCATTGATAACCTTCCTTTTCTAAAATGTTTAACTTCACTAGGATATCATATTTCTATGAAATATTCAAATGAAAGTAATATTTTTTTATTAAAATTTTTAAGAATTTTTATTTATCTGTGATATACTTCTTTTTATAACATCTGAAAATGAAAGGGGAAGCTGCAAATGAAAAAATGGCTTCGATATACCGTTCTGATATTGCTTTTGTGGCTTTTATTCGTGATCCTTTGTCTGGTGGTCCCGCCGCTGTTTCATAAAGAAGCAGGATATGGCCCAGGGGCGGATGCAGAAGGAGATAGCTTTAGTACGCCGGAACGGATTCTCTGTATTGATGATAATAAAGAGGCTCTGATCTGGAGACTGAGACTGATCGGGGCTGCTAGAGAACGGATCATTCTCACTACCTTTGATTTCAGAGATGAGGAAAGCGGACAGGATATCATGGCGGCTTTGTGGGAGGCAGAAATACAGACAACCGGTTTTTGGGATATAATAAGGAAAGCTATAACGAGGATAGGGATCTGTTGGTCTATGGAGAGAAGCCGGGACAAGGTAGTTCTTTTCAGGCGCTGGAAGCATCTTTTCATGAGATTTGGAATCAGCCCTGCTGTAAGGAGTTTGATGCAAAAGGCGGCATAGGCGGGCTGGAGAAGTGCTGTGAGCGGGTGAAAGAGCGGTATCCGGAAGCCTTTGACCGGATTTATTCAAAAGAGGACTGGGAGAAGGCTACCATGGAAACCAGGGGAATTGAACTGTGGAGAATCCCACAGAGCCGGAAAATAAGAAGCCTGTTGTATGGGAAAGGATGATCGCAGCCATGGAAGGGGAAGAAGATATCCTGGTACAGACTCCCTATATGATCTGCAGCAGAAAGATGTATGAGGATCTTCGCTCTGTCTGTGAAAAGGGCGCCAGAGTGGACATTGTGATTAATGCCGTAGAAAGCGGCACCAACCCCTTTGGATGTACCGATTATCTTAATCAGAAAAAGAAGATCTGCCAGACTGGAGTCCATATTTATGCGTATCTGGGAGACCAGGCGCAGCATACCAAATCGCTGGCAGTAGACTGCCCTGAATTAAACGCCTCTATCCGTGAGCAGGCACAGCCATTAAAAGAAAAAAGCCGCCACATGAGCCCGGATGGCCGGACTGAGGACGGACAAAATTATGAGCCGAGGGAGCAGGATATGGCAAAAAGGGCTGTATACGCGCTTCTCCGGATCGTAATCAGTCCTTTCCGCCATGTGCTGTAGGGGAAATCCTATCGCCCCTGTCCCTTGTTTGGAATCAGCTCTCCGGCCGTATTTCCATGGCAGATGGGTTTCCATTCTACCTTTTTGACAAGGGCAACGGCAGAGATCGGAATATAGGTAAACATAAAAATCGGGAAGGTGAAGGTATAAAGGATCTTCCTGCCTGCAGACATGGCAATCTGTTTCCATTCTACCGCCATGGTGATAGCGCCGTAGATCAGAAGGCTCACATAAAACATTCCAAGCGTCCTTCCAAGAAAGAAGATATTTTCCTCCACGATCATCCGGGCAATATAGCCGGGTTCTGTAAGATAGGCGCCCAGCATGACCACGTTGATGATCAGTGCTGCCAGGGTAAAAAACATTCCCGGTGCTACCGTCATAAAAATGTCATAGCAGGAGAAACCCTTTCTGCCCGGACGGAAGCAGCCGCGGATGAGATCCAGGCTGTAGTGCCAGTCAACCTGATAAAATCCCTTAGACCAGCGCAGTCTCTGTCTCCAGGACTGTTTAAAGTCTACGGGCTGTTCATCGTAGATAACGGCCTTGTCACAGTAGCCGATCACTTTTCCATCAATGGCGCAGTTTACAGAAAATTCAATATCCTCGGTCAGAAGATGGAAGGGCCAGCCTCCCTTTTCACGGATGACTTCTCCGGATACCAGAAACCCGGTGCCGGAAATGGCACAGTTGGTTCCCAAAAGCATACGGGGGAAGTTAAGGAAGCGGGCTTCGCGCAGAAACCACAGTCCATATCCGGCAGAGATCCAGTTGGCTCCGAAGTTTTTGGAATTGCGGTAGCTGGTCAGAGCCGCATAGTGGCCGCCGTCAAATGTATTGTTCATTTCCCGTACGAAATTGGGATCTACATAATTATCGGCATCAAATACAAAGTAGCCGTCATAAACATCCTTTCCGGAAGCGGACAGACATTTAAACAGATAATCCAAAGCGTAGCCCTTTCCGATCAGCTGGCGGTTAAAGCGGCGGTATACCTTGGCGCCTGCCTCTAAGGCTACC
This sequence comes from Clostridium sp. AT4, assembly GCF_001517625.2. Taxonomy (GTDB): domain Bacteria; phylum Bacillota; class Clostridia; order Lachnospirales; family Lachnospiraceae; genus Enterocloster. The sequence goes on from NZ_LN999828.1 coordinate 971,017, forward strand.
TGAGCCGTATTGTCGGTACAGTTATCGGCGATCACATAGATATCAAGAAGCTCGGAAGGGTAATCCTGGGCCTTCAGGCTTGCGATCAGGCCGCCGATTACATTTGCCTCATTTCTGGCAGAAATCACAGCTGCATAGCGGTGAAGGGCATGGGAGACATCTGTCTCTTTTGTGTGCCGTTTCCACAGACCTAACAGCAGATAGCCAATCTGATAGAAATAAAACACAACAAAGATAGTGGCCATTACAAAATTAAAATAATGAAGCATTCGCAGTGTATTCATATCTAACCTCTTTACATGATATTTGGATCCTGTTTGTGATACAGAATCACAGTATTAGAATCAATATAAAAAAATAGCATATTTTTAAAATAATACAAGAGTTTTAAGCAAATTCATAAAAAATTAATATTTACTTCATATAGTATTCAATTATGAATGATAAGCAGCGTATCTGTCTGGTTCACTATTTACATTACATGGAACTGCGGATATAATAAATGACAGAATACATTTCTTTTCCGGACAGGAAAGAGAGAATAGACGGCAGAGGGGTGCAGGAGTATGGATTATGAATTTGATGCGGAATTTTTAAAGAGGATTATAGAACGGATGCAGTCCAGCCTCTATATTACAGACCCTGTTACACATGAGATTCTTTATACCAACGGATATATCAAGGAGGCTTTTAACTGTGAAATGCCGGAGGGGAAATATTGCTGGGAGATTCTGCAAAAGGATATGAAGGAACCCTGTCCTTTCTGCAAAATACCGGCTCTGGCTGACAAAGAATTGGGAGAAGCCATTGTCTGGCGGGAGCACAATGAGGCTTCAGGCCGTGATTATATCAATTATGACTGGCTGGAGGAATGGAACGGGCGCAGGTATCACATACAGAATTCCGTGGATATTACCTCCTTTCTTCAGCTGTCCATCGAGGCCTCTATTGACGAACTGACCGGGCTCTTAAACCGGAATGCGGGAAAAAATCATCTAAGCGAGGTTCTTTCCTCCTTAAAGGAGGACGGGCTTTGTACGGTAGCTCTTTGCGATCTAAATGGATTGAAATGGGTCAATGACACATATGGCCATCTGGAAGGCGACCGTTTTTTAAAGGTTACGGCCTGTACCATGCAGGAAGGGATGGAGGCTTCTGATTTTGCTTTCCGCCTCAGCGGAGATGAGTTCATTCTGGTTTTCCAGAATAAGGATTCTGATCAGGCAGCCGGTATTCTTGAGGAAATCCTTGCGCGCTTAAAGGAGCGCAGACAGTCCGTTGGCATCGATTATGAGGCAACCTTCAGCTACGGTCTGGTGACTGTGAATGGAGGCCACAGGCTCTCTGTTTCCGACGTTCTTTCCGTAGCGGATATGCAGATGTATATACGCAAGAGAGATTATCACATATTATCCGGAAAGCAGGCAGCCAGACGGCTCAGCAAAGAAGCGGCGACGAGAGGAAACGCTTTTTCCTATCATAAAGACCAGCTTTTAGACGCCCTGTCGGAGAGTCTTGATGATTATATCTTTGTAGGCAATCTGAAGACAGGAGAGTTTCGTTATACCTGGCAGATGGCGGAGGACTTTGGGCTTCCCGGGCAGGTGGTAAAAAATGCAGCTTCCTTTTGGAAACGCAGGATCCATCCGGATGACGCAAGAATGTTTTTGGACAGTAATCAGGAGATTGCAGACGGAAGGACAGACCGCCATGCCATTGTATACCGGGCGAAGGCAGCAGACGGCACATGGAAGCATCTTTTATGCAGAGGGCGGATGTACAGAGATGGAAATGGCCGCCCGGAGCTGTTTGCAGGGGTGATCCGCAATCTGGATAAAGAACATGAAAAGAGCCTGATGGCTCCAAAACCGGGAATTGCCAGAACTACGGTGGGACAAAAGGAGCTGGATTCCTTTTTGACGACGGCTATTATACGGGCTTCGAAGGGAAGTGCGGATAAACCTCTGGGAGAGAAGGAACTTCTTTTTTCCTTCCGTTTCAATCTGACCAGAGAACGGCTGGAGGAGCTTTGGGGGTTGGATGAGAAGCTTAACAGAGAGAGCAGTGACAGAAGCCTTTCCTTCCTTTTAGGCTACATCAACAGCCATATTGCCAGCGAGGATGACAGGAAGCGGTTTGGACTCAGATATAACAGAGAAGAGATCTTGCGGGATATCACTTTAAAACGGGCAGTTCCGTCCTTTGAATTCAGGGAAAAGGACAGGGAAGGAAGGATCCGGTGGGCCAGAATGGATTTCCATGCAGTGCGGCAGAATGACGGAGATCTTCTTTTATATGGCTATGCCAGAAACATTGATGAGCAGAAAAAGAGAGAGCTGGCGCTGGAATACAAAGCCGGAACTGATATTGTCAGCGGTTTTTATGATCAGACAACCGTCCGCCTTATGATCCAGAGCATACTGGAAAATAAAAACAGCAAAAACGGTATTCATGCTACGCTGATCCTGGATATGGATGATTTTTCAAAAACAGGAAAAAATTGGTCCAGAGGCGAAAAGGAAGAGGTTCTCCGTCAGGCCAGCACGATCCTGCGCAGCAGCCTTCCGCCCCTTTCCGTGGCAGGACGGCTGGAGCAGGATGTATTTCTCATCTTTTACTTTGATATCTCCTCAGCAGATGAGATCAGGGAGGAGGCTGGCAGACTGCGCAGGCTGCTGTGCCGGACGTATCAGGCGGGGGACGAGCTTTTGTATATGAGCTGGTCGGCAGGTCTTTGCTGCAGCTGTGAGGAAACCGTTACATACGACCAGCTGTATCACAGGAGTTTAAAAGCTCTGGAACGGGCTAAATATGAGGGCAAAAACCAGATGAAGGTCTATGGGGAGAGGAGTGAGACAGCAGAGAGGCAGAAGCTTTCCTGGGAGCTTTTAAGAGAATGCTTCAAAATTGGGGATACCGGTATTATACCACCGGCCTTTGGAGAAGCAGCGGCTGCGCAGAGGCTTTCTTTTATTCCAGCAGAAGAAGCTTCTCTTTTATGGGAACGTCTGGGTGCAAGATCTGGACAGGAACAGGTGTTTGAAGCAGAAAAGAGGGAGGAAGCTGCCTATGGGGGGCTGGAAGGCCTGCTGGAAGAAACATCGTATCAATTCCCGCTTTTGTGGACTGGCTGCTGGGGAGACTGCCTTACAGGCCTGCTTGTAGCAGAAGGGGTATGGGATAAGGAACAGTGTTCCAGAGTATTGAGGGAAATTTCCGGCTTTGTGGGAAAGATGGCCCAGTACCGTTTGATGCAGGAAAAATACAGCTATGTTATGACCCATGACAGGGAATCAGGGCTTTTAAATTATTAGTCCTATATCCGGTGCCTGAGCCACGAAAATCAGGAAATCTATTCATCCATGGGAGTAGCAGGGATCCATATCTGGGATTTTAAGGGATATAATCAGCGCTATGGCCATGCAGGAGGCGACCGGCTTTTAGCACAGCTGGGAGAGAAGATACGGGAAATTTTTAAGGGGGCGGACTGCTACCGCATCAGTGGAGCGGGCTTTCTGATCCGTTTTGCAGATGTAACAAAAGACCGGTTTGAGGAACAAGGCAGGCGGTTTCAGATGGAAGCAGAAACGCTGTGCCCGGGGCAGATTCTCTGCGAATATGTGTGGACAGCTCAGGTTCAGGCGCCCATGAAGCTTCAGCAGCAGGTGGAGGAAAAACTGCAGATCGCCATGAACCAGAGAAGTACCAGGGCCTATGGCGGAAGGACGCCTGCCGCAGCCCGAATGCTTTCTGAGCTTAAACAGGCGATAAAAAGAGGCGGGTTTACTGCTTTTTTCCAACCCAAGGCAGACTTAAAAACAGGCCGTATCTGTGGAGCAGAGGCGCTGGTGCGCTATCAACATGGAAGAAAGGGTGTAATTACGCCGGATAAATTTCTGCCGGAAATTGAAAAGGCCGGGCTGATCCGCTATATTGACCTTTTTGTGCTGGAGGAGAGCTGCCGCCTGATGCGCCAGTGGCTGGATGAAGGCTGGGAAGGATTTCCTGTTTCTCTTAATTATTCCAGAATTACGATTTTAGAGCCGGGGATATTAGAAGAAACCTGCGGTATTACAGACCGTTATCGTATTCCGCACAGGCTTATTTCCATTGAGATTACAGAAACTATCAGCGCAGTAGACAATATCAGCCTGAAGGCCATTACCACAGCATTTACAGAGGACGGCTATGGTATTTCCCTGGACGATTTCGGAACGGAGTACAGCAATATCCATGTGCTTTATGATCTCCCGATCAAGATCCTGAAAATAGACCGAAGCATTGTCACAGATATGTTCCACAATCCAAAGGCAGGAATTGTGGCCCAGAGCGTATTTGCGGCCTGCAAAAGCCTTAAGATCCGTACGGTGGCCGAGGGCGTGGAGACAAAGGAACAGGCAGATATTTTAAAAGAAATGGGCTGCGATATGATCCAGGGTTACTATATTAATAAGCCGCTTCCGGGCGATTGCTTTAAAGAAACCTGTCTGTCCTTTTCGGACATACAAAAATAAAAGTTCATTTAAAGTGTCGCAAAATATAAAAAGTTGTGGTATACTGAATTGACATATTTTGAGAATCCTGTGCCTGTAAATCATTTCCGGGCATATAATAAGGAGCGTTCCTATGCTGAATGAAGAGAAGATCCGCTATATGACAGAGCTGGCCATATTTGAAAAGAATGAAGGCAGAAAGATTTTTCCCGTAAACCGTTTTTTTAGGAGCGATTATGTGGGCGGTCAGATGTTCAGGGGCTTTTTCGGCTATACCTTCAGCTTCCTTTTGATCGTTTTCACCTGGGCGATGTACAGATTGGATGTGATCTTGGGCGGGGCCGGGCCCGACACGGTTCTTGGCTGGATTAAAAACGGGACGTTTGCATATGTGGGAGGTCTGGTTTTATATCTTGCCGTTACCTGGAAGATCAGCTCCCGGCGCTATGAGATAGCCGCACGGAGCCAGACGATGTTTACAGCCCGCTTAAAACATCTGATCAGACGATATGGAAAAGACCAGCCGGATACAGGCAGAGAAAAACGGGGAGGAAGAGCTATATGACAGGACTGCTGCTCTGGAAAGAGCATCTGAAGGGATTTTATCAGAAATATAATCAGCTGCTCCATCCGCTGATCCGCTTTCTGTTTACATTGTGCACTGTTTTAAGCATCAATTCTACTGTTGGATATATGGCAAAACTTAAGAATCCACTGGTGGTTTTTATGGTCTGCCTGGTCGGAACGCTGCTTCCCAACTGTATGCTGGTATTTCTCATAGGGGGATTTTTGGCAGTTCATCTGTATGCGGTGTCTGTAGAAATGGCGCTGATCGCGGTTCTTGTGATGATGATAATAGGCATCCTTTATTATGGCTTTAAACCGGGAGACAGCTGGCTTATGGTTCTTACGTCGCTGGCATTTCTGTTTAAAATCCCTTATGCGGTTCCGCTTCTGGTAGGACTGGGAGGAAGCTTAAGTTCCGTGATCCCTGTGGGCTGCGGCATCTTTTTTTACTACCTTATCATGTATGTAAAGCAGAATGCAGGCGTTCTCACAGGAGAAGCCGCCGTGGACATGGTACAGCGCTACAGCCAGATTGTGCGGTCCGTATTTTTAAATCAGACCATGACGGTGATGATCGCTACCTGTGCGGTAGGTATTCTTGTGGTATACCTGATCCGCCGCCTTTCCATTGACTATGCCTGGCTGGCAGCCATTGTGACAGGTTCTGTAGCAGAGCTTGTGGTGATCTTTATCGGTGATTTTGTGTTTGGTGTGCCGGCAGCACCTCTTGAAATGGTTGTGGGGATGCTGGTGTCGGCGGCTTTGGCGGCTTTGTATAATTTCTTTATTTTTTCAGTAGACTACTCCCGCACGGAGTATGTGCAGTTTGAGGACGATGACTATTACTACTATGTAAAAGCTGTTCCAAAGATGACTATGAGCACCACAGATGTGCGGGTAAAAAAGATCAATACGCACAGGCGGAGCGCAAGAGAGCGTGAGCCGGGAGGAACAAGGCAGCCGTAACATATGATATTTGTGAGAGGAGGGCGATAGAAGATGGATATTTTTCTGGAAGTGCTGGATAAGCTGTCATCCTGGCTGTCTCTGCTGCCCAGGATCTCAGCCAAAAATATAGTGGAGATCGCTATTATTTCTTTTCTTGTCTACGAGCTTTTGGTCTGGATCAAAAACACCAGAGCCTGGACTCTTCTAAAAGGCCTTTTGGTGATTTTTGCCTTTTCAGTGGTTGTGGTGCTGTTTAAGCTCGATACCATTCTCTGGATCATCAAAAATATTACAGCCATTGCGGTAACGGCTCTTTTAGTTGTATTTCAGCCGGAACTCAGAAAGGCTTTGGAGCAGCTGGGAAGCCAGAATATTATTACCAATTTTCTTCCGGTAGACTCTTCCGGTAAAGAAGGAAGCGGATTTAATGAGCGTACGGTCAATGAGCTGGTCCGCGCCACCTTTGAAATGGCAAAGGTAAAGACGGGAGCTCTGATGGTGATTGAACGCGGCACCTCCTTAAAGGAGATTGAGCGTACGGGAATTGAGATCAACGGACTGATCAGCAGCCAGCTTCTGATCAATATATTTGAGCACAATACCCCCCTTCATGACGGAGCAGTGGTGATCCGGGGAAATCGGGTAGCAGCAGCTACCTGCTACCTGCCTCTGTCGGATAATATGTCCATCAACAAGGCTCTGGGAACACGCCACCGTGCGGCAGTAGGCGTTAGTGAAAGTACAGACAGCCTGACGATTGTTGTATCAGAGGAAACGGGACGTGTTTCCGTTGCTCAGGAAGGACATCTTCAGACGGTATCTGACGCAGAAACCCTCAGAACGATCCTGTCCGGGATCCGGGAAACAGCCGAACCGTCTGGCAGTCGGTTTAGGTTATGGAAGGGAAGGCTGATCAATGGAAAAAAAGCTGATAAATAATTTAAAACTGAAAATTCTTTCCGTATTCATCGCTTTCTTTGTATGGCTGGCTGTGGTAAATATATCAAACCCTGATATTACAGCAACCCAGATCGTGTCTCTGGATGTGATCAATGAATCTGTGCTTACCTCCAGTAAAAAGACCTATGAGCTTTTAGACGACAGGAGTACGGTTACTGTTTCCTACAAGGTCCGGACTCTGGACGCAGGAGGTGTTTCTCCTTCAGATTTCAGAGCCTATATTGATCTGGCAGATATGTATGAGCCTACAGGTGCAGTTCCTGTCAAGATAGAGGTTAAAAATAACCGTGTGGATTCGGTAGAAGCCAAGCCGGGAGTGATCCGTGTAAGGACAGAGGATCTGCAGGAGAAGCCTTTTGAGCTTACGCCTAAATATGTAGGAAAGGCGGAGGAAGGCTACCGCCAGGGAAGCGTCAGTTTGTCACCGTCTAAGATCGTTGTAAGCGGCCCCCAGTCTCTGGTAGGACAGATCAGCAGCGTGGGGATTGAAATCGACTTAAGCGGGGCGACGGAGGATCTTACCGGTACCAGGCCCATTAAATGTTACGATGCCAATGGCGAGGAGATTGCCCTGGATGAACGGGTTATTTTAAGCCGGACGGAGGCGGATTATGATCAGTCTATTCTCAAGGTAAAGAATCTGGGATTGAATTTTGAAACAGAGGGCCGTGTGGCAGAAGGATACCGCTATACAGGGATTGAGTCCAGCATTAACTCGGTGGAAGTAGTCGGACTTAAATCCGATCTGGCGGGAATCAATTCCATTACCATTCCGAAGACAGAGTTGAATATGGACGGAGCTGATTCAGACCGCAAGGTCAATATTGATCTGAAACAGTATCTGCCGGACGGAGTATCTCTTGCAGGAGAGGAAAGTCAGATTACGGTTACCATCAAGGTAGAGCCTCTTGAAACAAAGGATATTGTGCTGGGAGCCGATGCAGTCCGCCAGGTAGGTGCATCCAGCCACTATAGCTATCAGTTTGACCGGGATCAGATCACGGTTACCATCAAGGGGCTGGCGGAGGATCTGGATCAGCTGACCGAGGAAAGCCTGGAGGCAGAGGTGGATGTAAGCGATATGAAGCCCGGAACCCATACGGCAGAAGTAACGTTTCAGCTGGGAGCCGCCTATGAGCTGGTAAGCTGTGATCCTCTTCAGATCATTGTCCATGACCGGACAGAGGAATCAAAAGAGAGCATGGAAACGGAAAGCCAGGCAGAGACAGAGGAAGAAAGCGCCTCTGCTTCCGAGCAGTCATAGCAGCGTGTATTATGGATAAGACAGGAGTGAAGTTATATGGTAAATGAGGCAACTATAATTAAAAATCCATCCGGCCTTCACTTAAGGCCGGCAGGAATTTTGTGCAAGGAAGCGTTAAAGTTTAAATCAAAAATATCCTTCAGGGTCCGCAACGTTACGGCCAATGCAAAGAGTGTTTTAAGCGTTCTTGGAGCCTGTGTCAAATGCGGTGAGGAAGTGGAATTTATCTGTGATGGTTCCGATGAGGAAGAGGCTCTTAAAGCCATTATCCGTCTGGTGGACGACCGTCTGGGAGAATGATGACGGCAACCAAAGGTTGTGAGTATAAATAAGGAAATACCGGTATGGGCCGGGATTTCAAAATATTAAGGAGGAAATACATATGTATAAGGGAACAAATGCTTCTGACGGTATCGGCATCGGTACTGCGGTGATTGTGGAGGAAGCAGAGCTTATCATTACAAGGAGAGAAGTAAACGATACAGAGGCAGAGGTGCAGCGTTTTAAGGGAGCGCTGGAAACGACCATTGCTGAAACCCAAAAAATGGCTGAGGATCTGGCTGCCCGTGTGGGTGAAAAGGAAGCCGAGATCATGCAGGGCCATATGATGCTTTTATCTGACCCGATGCTGACAGGGGAGATTGAAAATTCTATTCAGAATGATAAGGTAAACAGTGAGTTTGCCATTGAAAGTGTCTGCAATATGTATGCAGATATGTTCGCGTCCATGGGCGATGAGCTGATGCAGCAGAGAGCGACCGATATGCGGGACATTAAGGTGCGTATGCAGCGTACCCTGATGGGACTTCAGTCTGTGGACGTATCTGCCCTTCCGGCAGGAACGATCCTGGTGGCAAAGGATCTGACCCCGTCTATGACAGCAGGCATCAATCCGGCGAATGTAACCGGTATTGTAACAGAACTTGGCGGACGTACCTCCCACAGTGCAATTCTTGCAAGAGCCCTGGAGATTCCTGCGGTAGTTGCCGTAAACGGCCTGTTAGATGAGGTAAAGGATGGAGACACGGTTGTCCTTGACGGAAGCGCCGGAGAGGTTTATGTAAATCCGGAGGCAGAGGTAAAGGCTGCTTACGAAGCAAAGAGAGAGCAGTTTTTAATGGATAAGAAGGAGCTGGAAAAATATATCGGACAGCCCTCTGTGACAAAAGATGGTGTACAGGTTGAGATCGTAGCCAATATCGGAAAGCCTGAGGATATTGATAAGGTGCTTCAGTATGACGCAGAGGGAATCGGTCTGTTCCGTACGGAGTTCTTATTCATGGACCGCACTGCAATGCCTACAGAGGAGGAGCAGTTTGAGGCTTATAAAAAGGTAGCTGCCGCTATGAACGGAAAGCCGGTGATCATCCGTACCCTGGATATCGGAGGCGATAAGGAAATTCCTTATATGGGACTTGAAAAGGATGAAAATCCATTCCTTGGCTACCGTGCTATCCGGTTATGCCTGGATCGTAAGGAGGATATCTATAAGCCTCAGTTGCGCGCCCTTTTAAGAGCCAGTGCATTTGGAAACATCCGCATCATGATTCCTCTTGTAACCTGTATCGATGAATTCAGAGAGGCAAAGGCCCTGATCGAAGAGATCAAAAAGGAACTGGATGAAAAGGGAATTGCCTATAAGAAGGATATTCAGGTAGGCATCATGGTGGAGACTGCGGCAGCATCCCTGATCGCTGATATTTTTGCAAAGGAAGCAGACTTCTTCAGCATCGGAACTAATGACCTGACCCAGTATACCATGTCGGTAGACCGCGGAAATAAAAAGATTTCCTACCTTTACTCCACCTTTAATCCGGCTGTCCTTAGAAGTATCCGCCATATTATTGCCTGCGGACGGGAAACAGGCATTATGGTAGGAATGTGCGGCGAGGCTGCCAGCGATCCCATGATGGTTCCGCTGCTGCTTGCCTTTGGCTTAAATGAGTTCAGTATGAGCGCCTCTGCAGTGCTGCGCACCAGAAAGCTGGTAACAGGCTTCAGCATTAAGGAGCTGCAGGCAGTGGCAGAGAAGGCAATGAGCTTTGCTACAGCGGCAGAAGTGGAAGCTTATATGAAAGAATTTATGGAGAAGATGACCGACTGATGTTAGTTTACCTCATTTGTTACATTGTAAGTTTTATCCTGGCCTGGCAGCACATTTATGTGCTGTCCGGCCTTGTGCTCTTAGGAGCAGCTCTGTGGCTGTATATAAAGGATTATATGAGAACAGGAAACCTGATCCATCTTCGGGGACTGTTCTGTCTCTTTTTTGTGGGCGGACAGGGGATCTCCTGCTTTAAGCTTTCCAGGCTTCAGACTGACTGGGCGCTTATGACCTGGATCAGCCTTTTTCTGGCTGTCGTTTTTTTCTGGACGGTCTTTGAGATACTCACCCGTCTTTTTGACGGCTGGTCGGAAAAGGACATGCAGTCAGTTTACCGCTTTTTTTCCTCCGGGGAATCGCCCCTGCAGGCAAAGCGCCTCCTGATTTCCATGAGCGTCATCACTGCAGTATCCCTTCTGGCCTTTTTATTTGAGGCCTGGAGACTGGGCTTTGTTCCCATGTTTTCTTACGGCGTACCTCACGCCTATTCAGAGTTCCACATCAGCGGAGTTCATTACTTTACCGTATCCTGCGTACTGGTTCCCAGTCTTTCCGTGGTTTACAGCGTAATGACAGCCAGACGGGGAAGAGGACTTACAAGAGACAGAGGCTTTTGGCTGGCAGTGGTTTTGGATGTGGTGGCTCTTTCTATCCCGCTTTTATGCGTATCCAGATTTCAGCTGATCCTTGCAGCAGGCATGGCGGTATTCACCTATATCTCTATGACCGGAAGCTTCAGTCTGATACACGCAGGAATTTTGATCGTCCTTTTAATCCCGGCCTACCTGATCCTCACCGTATTAAGAAGCCACAGTGTAGAATATTTAAACGGCATCTTTGAGATGAAAAACAGCCATATGCCCATTTTCATCACCCAGCCTTATATCTACATTGCTAATAATTACGACAACTTCAACTGCCTGGTAGAACAGCTGGGCCGCCACAGCTTCGGACTCAAGGGACTGTTTCCATTATGGGCGCTGACAGGCCTTAAATTCCTGTTTCCGTCTCTCGTGAACTTTCCATTATATGTAACAAAAGAGGAACTGACGACGGTCACCTTATTTTACGACGCCTACTATGATTTCGGCGTTTTCGGCATGATCTTTTTCGGAGCTCTTCTGGGCGCGGCCTGCTACGGCCTGATCCGCTTCAGGAAAAAACTCACCTGCCCCGCAGGCCACATCATCTACGCCCAGATCGCCATGTACATGATCCTGTCCTTCTTCACCACCTGGTTCTCCAACCCAACCACCTGGTTCTACCTGATCTTATCAGGATTGGTATATCTCTATGTAGATGCTTAAACACATTCAGTATCAGAGATTATATTAATTTTTGTCCCATCGGCTATTATATCCCCAGCCGGGGCGTCCTGCCTCCTGTCTGTCCGGGCGATTTTTGGAGGTCATTAGAAGGTTTTAGGAGGCTGGACTTTTCGTTAAGAGCCACATCAAACCTGTCTGAGCGCAGCGAGTTTTTGATGTGGCTCTTGTTTTTAGAAAAATCCAGGCCCCTTAGATCTTCTTATGGCCGGAAACCTGAGCCCGGACAGACAGGAGGCAGGACGCCCATACGACAACTCCCACAATTTCAAGTTGAATCCCCATCCAACCTGGGTTATAATAAAAAGCAGCTGTTCCAAACAGTATCAAATTTTACGGAAACCGACCCCAGGAGGAGAGAAGTATGACAAAAAAGCGTTCATTAGACACTATCTGTATTCAGGGTGGCTGGGAGCCGAAAAACGGCGAACCAAGACAGCTGCCTATTTACCAGAGCACGACCTTTAAGTACACCTCAAGCGAGCAGATGGGACGTCTGTTTGATCTGGAAGAAAACGGATATTTCTATACAAGACTGGCAAACCCCACCAATGACGCGGTCGCAGCCAAGATCTGCGAGCTGGAGGGCGGTGTGGGCGCCATGCTTACTTCCTCAGGCCAGGCGGCTAATTTTTATGCGGTGATGAATCTGTGTCAGGCAGGAGACCATGTGGTAAGCTCTGCGGCTATTTACGGCGGGACAACGAACCTCTTTACGGTTACGATCCCTAAAATGGGAGTGGAATGTACCCTGGTAAGCCCGGATGCCACTGAAGAGGAGCTGGCAGCAGCGTTCCGCCCCAATACAAAGGCATTATTTGCAGAGACCATTGCCAACCCTGCATTAACGGTTCTGGATATTGAAAAATTTGCAAAAGCAGCCCATGACCATGGTGTTCCCCTGATTGTGGACAATACATTTGCAACCCCTATCAACTGTCGTCCCTTTGAGTGGGGAGCAGATATTGTAACCCACAGTACCACCAAGTACATGGACGGCCACGCCATGACCATAGGCGGCTGTATCGTAGACAGCGGCAATTTTGACTGGGAGGCTCACCACGATAAGTTTAAGTGCCTGACAGAGCCGGATGAGTCCTATCACGGTGTAATCTATACGCAGAAATTCGGGAAAATGGCCTATATTACAAAGGCTACTGCACAGCTGATGCGTGACCTTGGATCGATCCAGTCTCCCCAGCATGCCTTTCTGATCAACGTAGGCCTTGAGACTCTTCATCTGAGAATGCCCCGGCACTGTGAAAATGCATATAAGGTAGCTTCCTATCTGAAATCCAGAGAGGATGTGGCCTGGGTAAATTATCCCGGACTGGAAGGCGACAAATATTATGAGCTTGCAAAGAAATATATGCCGGATGGTACCTGCGGCGTTATTTCCTTTGGCTTAAAATCCGGCAGAGAGGGAGCAGCCAGATTTATGGATCGGTTAAAGCTCTGCTCCATTGAAACCCATGTGGCTGATTCCCGCACAGCCGTTCTTCATCCTGCAAGCCATACGCATAGACAGCTGACCAATGAGCAGCTTGTAGAGGCAGGCGTTGATCCGTCCATGATCCGCTTCAGCGTCGGTATTGAGGATGCAGAGGATATCATAGAAGATATTCGTCAGGCATTAGAGGAATAAGACGTTATTCTTGTGAAAATATAACGATAAAATGCAAAAATTTTTAGGTTGTTTTTGTGAAAAATGCATAAAAATAAAGAAAATATTTGAGAAAAATGCAGATAGACTAAATTTTTTTAAGGGTATATAATATAGATAATTCAATAAAGCAAATTGTCTGATATGTATATCCTGGGGATTGGCCCAGAGTCTCTACCAACTACCTTAAGAGTTGACTACATACATTTATGTAGTCAGCTCTTTTTTTGTACCTGTTTATAAGCTGGGCGTTGTTGGATTTTAACAGTTATTTTTACCTGAAAAATTCATGCTTGCGGCATTGGTATAAAAAGAGAGCTGTCCGTTTATCCGAGGATGAAAGAATCGGAACGATCGTTCGGGATGCAGAAACAGACAGTAAAGTAAGGAGGAAATACAATGAAAGTTGTTGGCCAGGAAATCACACGCGTGGACGCTTTCGGTAAAGTGACCGGTGAAGCCAAGTATACCGCAGATTTGGAACCCAGAGATATCCTTCATGGAAAAGTCGTCCATTCCACCATTGCAAACGGCCTTGTAAAGAGCTTTGATCTGGACGAGGCGTTAAAGGTGCCGGGAGTGGTAAAGATCGTCACCTGTTTTGATGTTCCGGATATCCAGTTTCCCACCGCAGGTCATCCCTGGAGCGTGGAGTTAAAGCATCAGGATATCTGTGACAGAAAGCTTTTAAATCAGAGAGTTCGCCTTTATGGGGATGATATTGCGGCAGTTGTGGCTGAAAATGAAGTGGCTGCGGCTCAGGCGGCTCGTCTGATCAAGGTTGAGTACGAGGAGTACGAACCCATTGTTACCGTAGAAGCGGCATTAAAGCCGGAGGCAACACCTCTTCATCCCGATCTCAGAAAGGACAACGTAGTCGTTCATTCCCATATGACCATGGGATCTTCTGATTTTACTTTTGAAGAGGGAAGAAAGAAAGCCATTGAAGAGTACGGAGAGGAAAACCTGGTGGAGATTGATGAAACATATGATACTCCAAGGATTTCCCACTGCCATATTGAGCTTCCCGTTTCCTGGTCCTATGTGGATACAAACGGAAAAGTGACCATTGTTTCTTCCACGCAGCTTCCCCATATTGTACGCCGTGTAACGGCTCAGGCATTGGGAATCCCAGTTGGTAAGGTCCGCGTGATTAAGCCCTATATCGGAGGCGGTTTTGGTAACAAGCAGGATGTACTTTATGAGCCGTTAAATGCCTTCCTTTCCATGAGTGTAGGCGGAAGAGCCGTCCGGATGGAGATCAGCCGCGAGGAAACCATTTCCGGAACCCGTACCCGCCATGCGATCAAGGGCGTGTGCAAGGGTATTGTTGCAAAGGACGGAACCGTACTTGCAAGACAGCTGGAGGCCTTTGCCAACAACGGCGGCTATGCCTCCCATGGTCACGCTATCTGTGCCAACTGCGGAAATGTATTTAAGGATCTGTATAAAGACCGGCTGGGTACAGAGGTAGACTGCTGGACTGTTTATACCTCTTCCCCTACGGCAGGAGCCATGAGAGCATACGGCATCCCCCAGGCAGATTGGTTTGCAGAGTGTCTGACAGATGATATGGCAGATGCAGTCGGTATGGATCCCTGTGAATTCCGCTTAAAGAACTGTCTGGATGCAGGCTTTGTGGATCCGGCCAACGGTATTACATTCCATACATATGGCCTGACCGAGTGCATTAAAAAAGGCCGGGAGTACATTCACTGGGACGAAAAGAGAGAGGCCTATAAGAATCAGACCGGACCGGTGAGAAGAGGTGTGGGAATGGCGATGTTTATTTACAAAACAGGCGTTTATCCCATTTCTCTGGAAACTGCTTCTGCCCGTATCACTTTAAATCAGGACGGTTCCATCCAGCTTTCCATGGGCGCTACGGAAATCGGACAGGGAGCAGATACCGTATTCACTCAGATGGCGGCAGAGACTACTGGAATCAGCGTAGACAGGGTATATATCAATTCCACACAGGATACGGATGTAACTCCCTTTGATACAGGTGCTTATGCGTCCCGTCAGACCTATGTATCCGGCATGGCCTGCAAAAAGTGTGCCTTAGAGTTCCGTCAGAAGGTCTTAGAGTATGCTGCCTATATGCTGAACCATGATGTGACAGATCTTTCAAAGACGGTCTATGCAGATCTTGTAAAGGAGGCTGCCGGTAAGGTACGTCAGGTTCTGGGGCTTCATGCAGAGGAGGAAATTACCTGGGAGATGTTAGACATTGCGGACAGCCAGGTGGTTGTAAACGGCGGCGATCCGGTACTCTTTGATGTGGCGGTAGTAGCTGATACAGCGTTCTATTCCTTAGACCGCTCTATCCATATTACAGCAGAGGTTACAAACCAGTGCAAGGACAATACCTTTGCTTCCGGCTGCTGCTTTGTGGATCTGGAAATCGATATGCCTCTGGGTCTTGTGACTGTAAAGGATGTGATCAATGTCCATGACTCCGGTATCCTGATCAATCCGAAGACAGCCGCCGGACAGGTACACGGCGGTATGAGCATGAGCCTTGGTTTTGGACTTTCTGAGGAGCTTTTAGTAGATGAAAAGACCGGAAAACCGTTAAATAATAACCTTCTGGATTACAAGATCCCTACCGCTATGGATGCTCCGGAGCTTCATGTGGAATTTATCCAGTTAGACGATCCTACAGGCCCTTATGGAAACAAATCTCTGGGCGAGCCGCCGGCAATTCCGGTTGCTCCGGCGATCCGGAACGCCATCCTTCATGCAACCGGCGTACATATGAATACAGCGCCTATGACAGCCCAGCGTCTGATCGCAGCGTTTAAAGAAAAGGGACTTATTTAAGAAGGAAGGAGAAATAAGGCATGTTTGATATAAAATCATTTTACGAGGCAAAGGATGTACAGGATGCTGTGCAGGCTCTGGTAAATGAGCCGGATGCAGAGGTGATCAGCGGTGGTACCGACGTACTGATCCGTGTAAGAGAGGGAAAGGATGCAGGAAAAGCCCTTGTATCTATCCACAATATTCCGGAGCTTAAGGGAGTAAATGTTCTGGAAAACGGAGATCTCTGGATCGGAGCAGCTACTGCATTTTCCCATATTACAAATGATCCCCTGATCCAGAAGCTGATCCCCATGCTGGGTGAGGCAGTGGATATGGTGGGTGGACCTCAGATCCGCAACACAGGAACCATCGGCGGAAATATCTGCAATGGAGCTACTTCTGCAGATTCAGCTTCTACCATGTGGACCTTAAATGCCAAAGTGATCCTAGTGGGACCGGAAGGGGAGAGAATCGTTCCCATCTGCAAGTTTTATACAGGTCCCGGACGGACCGTAAGAGCCAGAGAAGAGGTATGTACGGGCTTTCTCATTGCAAAAGAGGATTATGAGGGCTGGTACGGCCAGTATGTAAAGTACGGAAAGAGAAAGGCCATGGAGATTGCCACTTTAGGCTGTGCAGTCCGGGTAAAGCTTTCAGAAGACAAGACGGTCATTGAGGATGTGCGCCTGGGCTACGGAGTGGCAGGACCTACGCCCCTTCGCTGCCGGAACGCAGAGGAAGGCTTAAAAGGAGCAAGAGTGGATGACAAAGAGGCGGCAGAGCAGTTTGCAAAAACAGCGCTCACAGAAGTAAATCCCCGTTCTTCCTGGAGAGCATCCAAGGAATTCCGCTTACAGCTCATTGAGGAGTTAGCAAAGCGTGCACTGGCAGAATCTATCACAAGAGCAGGAGGTAATTGCAATGCTTAAGATCATACATATGAAAGTAAACGGAAAAGAGCATGAACTGGCAGTGGACGAGAGAGAGTCCCTTTTAGATACTCTGCGTCTGCGCCTGGGGCTGACTTCGGTGAAAAAGGGCTGTGAGGTAGGAGAGTGCGGAGCCTGTACGGTACTGGTAAACGGAGAGGCCATTGACAGCTGTATTTATCTGACCATGTGGGCAGATGGAAAGAGCGTAATGACCGTAGAAGGCTTAAAGGGGCCAAACGGCGAGCTTTCTCCGATCCAGAAGGCATTCATTGAGGAGGCTGCCGTACAGTGCGGCTTCTGTACGCCGGGCCTGATCATGAGTGCGGTTGAGATCGTGGGAACGGGAAAGAAGTACAACCGCGAAGAGCTTAAAAAGCTCATTTCCGGTCATCTGTGCCGCTGCACGGGCTATGAGAACATTTTAAACGCTATGGAACGGATTGTGGAAGAAGTATATCAGACCACACATAAAGAAGCATAGAATGAGTGTGCCGGCAGATGTCTGGTCTGGGGAGATAAATAAAGACAGCTGCCGGCATGAGAATGGAGGCGGTAAATCGTATGGGGAAAACAGCAAAAACAGCAGGAAATGCAGCAGACTGCAGTATTAACAACATATACAGACTGGAGGGAAGAGTGCCCATCGGAAAGGCTATTCCCTTTGGACTGCAGCATATTTTAGCCATGTTCGTTTCAAACCTGGCGCCGATCACCATTATTGCGGGAGCGTCCAAGACGCCGCTTACACCGGCCCAGTTGGGTATGCTTCTGCAGAACGCCATGTTTGTAGCAGGCATTGCTACCATGATTCAGCTTTATCCTATCTGGCGGATCGGATCAAAGCTTCCTGTGGTTATGGGTGTAAGTTTTACCTTCGTAACGGTGCTCAGTACCATTTCAGCCAATTACGGCTATCCGGCTGTAGTAGGAGCGGTTCTGGTGGGAGGTCTCTTTGAAGGAACCTTAGGACTGATGGCAAAATACTGGAGAAAGATCATTACTCCGATCGTAGCGGCCTCTGTAGTAACGGCCATCGGTTTTTCACTCTTTACCGTAGGAGCCAGATCTTTTGGCGGCGGCTATAATGATGATTTCGGTTCTGCCCAGAACCTGATCCTTGGAACCGTAACACTGGCTACCTGTCTTTTGTGGAATATTTTTGCAAAGGGATATCTAAAGCAGCTTTCCGTTTTAGCCGGCCTGGTAGTAGGATATATTCTGGCGATCACCATGGGAAAGGTAGATCTGTCTATGATCATGTCCGGTGGAATCATTTCCCTGCCCCATCTGATGCCCTTTAAGCCGGAATTTTATCCGGGAGCGATTATCTCCGCATGTATCATTTTCCTGGTGTCTGCGGCTGAGACCATCGGCGATACCTCTGCTCTGGTAGCAGGCGGATTAAACCGGAAGATCACAGGAGAGGAAATCTCAGGTTCCCTGGGCTGCGACGGCTATGGTTCCGTTATTTCTGGTCTCTTTGGATGTCCTCCTGTAACTTCTTTTTCACAGAACGTAGGCCTTGTCAATATGACAAAGGTAGTGAACCGTTTTACGATCATGACGGGCGCTGCCTGCATGATTTTAGCAGGACTTCTTCCGCCGGTGGGAAATTTCTTTGCTTCCCTTCCGGACGCAGTATTAGGAGGATGTACGATCATGATGTTTGGAACTATCTTAACCTCTGGTATTCAGATGGTGGCTGACTGCGGTTTCTCTCAGAGAAATATTACCATTGCAGCGTTGTCCTTATCCATCGGCATCGGTTTTACCACAGCCAGCGAGGTCGGGATCTGGGATATCTTCCCGCCGATGATCCAGTCCGTATTTTCTGCCAATGTGGTAGCGGTAGTGTTTGTAGTATCTATTATTTTAAGCCTGATCCTTCCAAAAGATATGGACGTGAAAAAGATCGATCAGCAGTAGCGGCCAGAATGGAGGCAGCTTCGTATACTTGCCAGAAAAGAAAATATATGAGATAATAATACGCGGTTTAGCTTCTTTGGGGCTGGCCGCGTATTTTCTCTCGGGAAAGAATATGGGGCCATTGTTTTAGAAGAAAGGGACATACATATGAAGAAAAAACTGAGAGGTCTTTTTAGGATCATCTTTGGCAGGACTGCTTTTGTAATGGCAGGGCTGGGGCTGCAGCTTTGGGTATTTATAGCGGCGTTTAAGTTTTTGAATGGGTATCTTCATTATTTTTATATTCTCTGTGTGCTTTTAAGTGCTCTTGCAGTGATCGCCATTTTAAATGAACCTATTGATTCCAGCTTTAAGATGGCCTGGATCATACCGGTACTCGTGATACCGGTGTTCGGCGTACTTTTATACATTTTCGTACAGATGCAGTTTCAGACCAAAGCTCTGGCCAGACGTCTGGCAGCATCCACTGCCAAAACAAGACCCTATCTGAACCAGAATGAGGATGTGAGGAAGGAACTTGAGGCTCTGGACGGCCGTACGGCCGGACTGGCGGATTACCTGGAACGTATGGCTGGAGCGCCGGTATATAAAAATACGGACATCGAGTATTTTCCCCTGGGAGAGGATATGTTCGTACGGTTGATGAAAGAGCTGAAGGCGGCAAAGCATTTCATTTTTATGGAGTTTTTTATCATTGATAGGGGATATATGTGGGATGAGATCTTAAAGGTTCTGGAGGAAAAGGTAAAGGAAGGAGTAGAAGTCCGGGTGATGTATGACGGAATGTGCTGTCTGATGCTTCTTCCGTTTCACTATCCCAGGCAGCTGGAACGGAAAGGGATCCGCTGTAAAATGTTTTCTCCCATTATCCCGGTGCTTTCGACCCATCAGAATTACAGGGATCATCGAAAGATTGCAGTCATTGATGGCCGCTGTGCCTTTACCGGAGGAGTAAATCTGGCAGATGAATATATTAACCGCAAAGTGCGCTTTGGCCACTGGAAGGATACGGCTCTGATGGTAAGGGGAGATGCGGTAAAGAGCTTTACCATGATGTTTCTTCAGATGTGGGATGTGACAGAGAAAAAGGAAGAGGATTACAGGAGATATCTTTCTGCTCCGGCAGGAGAAGCCGCAGCCGGACGGATGGAGAAAGGCTATGTGATCCCCTATGGGGACAGCCCCTTTGACAAGGAACAGATCGGCGAGCAGGTCTATCTGGACATACTCAGCCAGGCAAAGGAATATGTCCACATTATGACGCCGTATCTGATCCTGGATGACGGCATGAAGGACGCCCTGTGCTATGCGGCAAAACGGGGAGTGGAGGTTATTATCATTATGCCTCATATTCCGGATAAGAAATATGCCTATCTGCTGGCCAGAACCTATTATCCGGAGCTTTTAAAGGCAGGAGTCCGGATTTTTGAATATGAACCGGGCTTTGTCCACGCGAAGGTTTTTGCCAGTGATGATGAGAAAGCCACGGTGGGAACCATCAACCTGGATTTTCGCAGTCTGTACCTGCATTTTGAGTGCGGCACTTTTTTATACCGCAATCCGGTTATTGAAAAAATCGAAGCGGATTATCAGGAAACACTAAAAAAATGTATTCCGGTCACCCTTGAAACCTGTTATAGCTACAGCTGGCTGGGCCGCAAGGCAGGAAGGCTGCTGCGTCTGATCGCGCCTCTTATGTAGGCGCTTTTTGTTTA
Organism: Clostridium sp. AT4; assembly: GCF_001517625.2. Lineage (GTDB taxonomy): Bacteria > Bacillota > Clostridia > Lachnospirales > Lachnospiraceae > Enterocloster. The sequence continues at coordinate 991,722 of NZ_LN999828.1, forward strand.
TCAAAAAATACACAGCCAGAACACAAAATCGTCACAAACGGATGGTACATTAGTGACAGTTAATCATTGATATGTATAATTACTTAGAGGAGTTTATGTATGAAAGGTTCCAAATCCTATGGCCGCTTTATCTGTGGTTCTCTGGCTGTTTCGTTTGCCGTTTCGCCCTTTTTGTCTCTTACAGTGCTTGCAGACAATATTTCCAGCGCCAATTTTGACCTGCGCCGTCAGGTAGTAAAGCTTACGGGAATCATGGAGATTTCCAGCTTCCGGGGGCAGATCACAAGAGGAGATTTTGCGAAGATGCTGGTAAAGGCGTCCAGCTACCGGGAAAATCTTCCTTCTTCCAGCGTGTCGGTATATGCGGATGTGCCGGCAGACCATCCAAACGCGGTCTATATCCGTGTGGCAGCTTCTCAGGGCTGGATGAGCGGATATCTGGGCGGCAATTTCAAACCGGAGGAGCCTGTTTTATATAAGGACGCAGTGAAGGCCGTTTTAACGCTGTTAGGCTATACAGATGAGGATTTTACAGGAGAGATGGCCAGCTCCAGGATTTCGAAATTTAATCATCTGGAACTGAATGAAGATGTGAGCTGTCAGGCGGATGAAGCGATTACGGAAACGGACTGCATGAATATTTTTTATAATCTGCTGAAAACAAAAAAGAAGGACAGCAACGAGATATACGGAACCGTGCTGGACTGCGAGCTGAATTCAGATGGGGAGATCAATCCCATTTCCATACTGGAGGATGAGCGCAAAGGCCCCATCCTGGTCCATAAGAATTTCAGCGTGGCCCAGTCTGTACCCTTTGATACGGAGGATGCCAATGTGTTTTTAAACGGCGTGGAAAGCACCCTGGCGGCGGTAAAGGCTTCCCAGCAGCAGTCTGGTTTTGCAGTACTGTATTACAATGTGAAGTCAAAAACCATCTGGGCGTATACGACCACCGGCTGGGATACAAAGGACGATTCGGGCAACAACACCTATGTGCTCATCAAGGGAGAGATCAAAAATATCTACTATCAGTCCACAGATGTGATGACGCCGACCTCGGTGCGCATCGAGGTGGATGAGGCAAATTCAGACGATGATTTTGATACCAGCGAGGATGTGGATTCCGACGGCTATCTGAATATCAGTCTGGACTCTTCGGAACTTCAGTATCTGTTTTCCATCTATGGAAATCTGGAAGTGGGGGACGATGTGGTGCTGGTGTGCAGCAGAAGCGGAAGCAGCTATACGGCAGTGGATGCGATTGAATATTAAGGGAGAAACGAGATGAAAAAGAAAAAATTATGGGTTCGTCTGCTGGCGGCTCTTCTGGCAGCGGCAGTACTTCTTACCGGCCTTATGATTTGGAAAAATAAAAAAACAAAGGCTGCGGCTGCAGCCCGGGCCCAAAGCCTTAATACGGCAGCCGTGAAAAAGAGAACCATTACCTCTGAACTATCCTCCTCCGGTACTCTGGCGGCAAAGGATACATACAGCATCACGTCCATGGTTGAGGGCGAGGTGGTTGCCGCCGCTTTTGAAGAGGGAGATCAGGTGCAAAAGGATCAGGTGCTTTATGAGATCGACAGTTCCAGCATGACAACGGAGCTTACCAGCGCTGAAAATACCCTGACCCGGTCCCGGAATTCCTATGAGGATGCGCTGGAGGATTATAATCAGGCCTTAAGCGATTACAGCGGAAATACATATAAGGCCACAGAATCGGGATATATCAAGGAACTTTATATCAGTGCAGGCGATAAGGTAAGCGGAAATACAAAGCTGGCGGATCTGTACAGTGATGATGTGATGGAGATACGGATCCCCTTCCTTTCCGGCGAAGCAGCCCAGATTACCCCGGGAAGTTCCGCTGTCCTTACGCTGACTGATTCAGGAGAACAGGTGGAAGCGTCGGTTAAGGCAGTTGCCAACCGAGAGGAAGCTCTTTCCGGAGGGCGTCTGGTACAGTATGTGACCTTTACAGTGGCAAATCCTGGTGGGTTGACTGTTTCTACCAGAGCGTCTGCCCGGGTAGGCGAGTGGATCGGAAGTGAGGAAGGGCTTTTTGAGGCTTCCATTGATACCTCTATGGAGGCAGACCTTTCATCCAGCGTAGAAATAGAGGCGATGCTGGTAAATGAAGGCGATTACGTTACAAAGGGAACGCCTGTTTTCCGCATGACGGCAAAAACGGCGGATAAGCTGATCCAGAGCTACAAGGACAGTCTGGATAAGGCCCAGGAGAGCGTGGAGTCGGCCCAGAGCCATTTGGAGAGCACTCAGGACAGCTATGACAATTATACGATCACAGCTCCCATTTCCGGCCAGGTCATCACAAAGAATTATAAGGTGGGGGATAATATTACAAAGAACACCAGTAATACCACCGTTCTTGCAGTGATCTATGACCTGTCCAGTCTTACCTTTGAAATGTCCATTGATGAACTGGATATCAAAGAAGTAGAAGTGGGCCAAAAAGTGGCTGTGACGGCCGATGCCTATGAGGGGCAGACCTTTTCAGGTACGGTTACAAACGTAAGCCTGGAGAGTACCTATTCAAACGGAGTCAGCACCTATCCGGTAACGGTAACCATGGATGAAGCAGGAGATCTTCTTCCGGGTATGAATGTGGACGGTATTATTACCCTGGATCAGGCAGAGGATGTGCTTTCAATTCCCGTAGATGCGCTTATGAGGGGAAATCAGGTCTACATAAAGGACGATACAGTTACTGAGCAGCAGGGACCGATCCCCGCAGGCTTTAAAGCCGTGGAGGTAGAAACAGGCCTTATAAGCGACAGCTATGTGGAAATCAAAAGCGGGCTTTCTGAAGGAGATACGGTTTATGTGGCGGAATCCAGCCAGAGCAGCGATGCTGTGATGATGATGCCCGGAGGCGGAATGGGAGGCGGCCCAGGAGGCGGCCCAGGAGGTAGAATGGGAGGCGGTTCCGGCGGCCGCTGACAGAAAGGGTGAAAAAGCTTATGAACGTAAATGAACGGCTGTCAGAGGAAACACATCCACTGATCGAGTTGAAGCATATTTCAAAGATTTACAATATGGGAGGAGAAGAAGTCAGAGCGAATGACGATGTAAATATTTCTATCCAAAAGGGTGAATTTGTGGCTATTGTAGGAAAATCAGGAAGCGGAAAATCCACTCTGATGAATATTATCGGCGCTCTGGACGTGCCGACCACAGGAGAGTATTATCTGGGCGGTGAGGATGTAAGTAAAATGGGAGATAAGCAGCTGGCCAGGATCCGCAACCGTATGATCGGTTTTATCTTCCAGCAGTATAATCTCCTTCCCAAACTTAATCTTCTGGAAAACGTAGAGCTTCCTCTTCTTTATGCGGGAACAGGAGCAGAGGAACGAAAAAAACGGGCCATGGCTTCCCTTGAAAAGGTGGGGCTTGCGGAAAAATGGAAAAATATGCCTAATCAGCTTTCAGGAGGCCAGCAGCAGAGGGTATCTATTGCCAGGGCGCTGGCAGGAAATCCATCCCTGATCCTGGCTGATGAACCCACAGGAGCGCTGGACTCCAAAACCAGCCGTGATGTGCTTAATTTTTTAAAGCAGATCAATGAGGAGGGAAATACCATTGTTATGATTACCCATGACAATTCCATTGCTGTGGAGGCAAAGCGGGTGATCCGCATTGCAGACGGGCATAAAATTTTTGACGGAGATGTAAAAGATTATGCTGCAATCCTTTAAACTGGCTCTTAAAAGCATATGGGGCAATAAGATGCGTTCTTTTCTTACCATGCTGGGGATTATTATCGGTGTGGCTGCGGTGATCATTCTCGTAAGCCTGGTAAATGGATACATGGGGACGATCGTAGAAAATTTTGCCAGCATGGGAGTGAACCAGATCAATGTAAACGTAACCAATCTGACATCCCGAACTGTAAGTCCAGATGAAATGTATGGATTTTTTGAAGAGCACACAGACGTATTTGAGGCTTTAAGCCCCAACGTGACCATTTCCACGACGATAAAAAAGGGAAATGATTCCATGACTTCTACCAGTGTGGCAGGACGCAGCGAGCAGTATCTGGAGATTAAGGACTATGAGCTGCAGCAGGGAAGAAATATCACCTATTCGGATATTCTTTCCCGTCAGAAGGTCTGCGTGATCGGGGCGTATGTGGCCCAGGAGCTGTTTGGCAGTGCTGAAAAGGCTCTTGGGGATACGCTGAAGGTAGGGGGCTATGCCTATAAGGTAGTGGGCGTAGCAGAAATTCAGGATGAGGACGATATGAGCGACGGAGGCACGGATGATTTTGTATGGCTTCCATATACGGCTTCCATTAGTCTGGCGAGAAGCGCTAATATTAACAGCTACACCTTTACAGTGGCAGATACGGATGATGCGGATGAGGCAAAGACGCTCATTGAGAATTTCCTTTTTGAGATTTTTAAGGATGACGATTACTATAGGGTATCTGCCATGAGTGAAATGCTGGATTCCCTGAACGAACAGATTGCCATGATGAGCGGTATGCTGGGAGGAATCGCCGGGATTTCCCTTCTGGTAGCCGGAGTGGGCGTTATGAACATCATGCTGGTGTCTGTGACTGAGCGGACAAGGGAAATTGGAATCCGAAAATCTCTTGGGGCGGACAAGGGAACCATTATGCAGCAGTTTGTGATCGAAGCGGCAGTTACCAGTTCTCTGGGCGGAGTGATCGGAATTCTCATTGGCTGCGGGGCTACTGCAGTAGTAGGGGCAGCCATTGGCATTTCGGCTACACCTACATTTTCTGCCATTGTAATTTCATTTAGCGTATCCGTGGGGATCGGCCTGCTTTTTGGTTATATGCCAGCCAGCCGTGCGGCTAATTTAAATCCGATTGATGCGCTGCGAAGTGAATAAGGAGTTTACATTCCCCATCTGCCGTATATGGTGCGATGGGGATTTTTCATTGACATCTTTTTTGACGTAGTATAAACTGAATAGGATGATATATGAAAATTTACGCAGATTTTACATTTCATTGGTTCGGATTTTACTTCTGTTTGGTATGCTGTTTACATGAGGCTTTAAAAAGCTTAATATGTAAATTTAATAACAGGGAAAGGGCAGGAATCAGCATTTATGGAAAAAATTTACATCATAGAGGATGACGAAAATATCAGAAATCTGTTAAAGATCGCACTGGAGGGGTTTGGCTTTGAGGCAGAGGGGTTTGAAACAGCAGAAGAAGGGCTGGAGCGTATCCGGCAGGAATGCCCGTCCATGGCGATCTTCGACTGGATGCTCCCGGGAATGGACGGGGTGACGGCCATCCGGCAGATCCGTCAGACCGAGGGGATAAGCGGCCTTCCGATCATGCTTTTGACAGCAAAGGAAAAGGAGCTGGATAAAGTAGTGGGGCTGGACTGCGGAGCAGATGATTATATGGTAAAGCCCTTTGGCGTTCTGGAGCTTTCTGCCCGGATCCGCAGTCTCCTGCGCAGGGTAAGGCGGGAAGAAAAAAAGGATATACTGTCCTATCAGGGGATCAGTATCAATAAAAAGACAAGAGAGGCTTCCAGCAGCGGCCGTGTCTGCGAGCTTACTTTAAAGGAGTTTGAGCTTTTATGTTATCTTTTGGAGAATCAGGCCAGAGTAGTAACCAGGGATGAACTTTTAAACCAGATCTGGGGCTATGAGTATGACGGAGAGACAAGGACACTGGATATGCACATCCGTACCCTGCGCCAGAAGCTGGGAGAAGAGGGCGGAAGCTGCATCAAGACCGTCCGTGGCGTTGGCTACCGCCTGGTGCGCTCGGAGACAAAGGAGGAGGATCGATGAGAAGGGCTATTCTGAAAAAATTTATACTGGTACTTCTGGCGGCGCTGTGTATTAACAGCGTCATCTTTTATCTTATCAGCAGTCATATGATCTTAAAGATGGCCAGAGAGGATATGACCTATACTATAGAAATGATTGACCGTCTGCTCGATTATGAGGATGAATCGTATCTGGCTGTCCAGATCGAGCGTATGGAGGAGTTTACAGGCGCGGATGATACGCGGGTTACACTGATCCATTTAGATGGCACGGTTGTATCTGACACAGATACTTCTACGGAAGATCTGGATAATCATTTAAGCCGCAAAGAGGTAAAAGAGGCTCTGCTGAATGGAATGGGATATGCAAAGCGGTATTCTAAAACCATGGGAAAGCATTTTCTTTACGTTGCCTTCCAGTCACACAGATCAGATATGATCCTTCGCATTTCCGTTCCCTACTCAGGATTCAGCGAATATCTGCCCATGCTGCTGCCGGCTGCCCTTGTGAGCTTTCTTGCCGCTTTAGCCTGTGCATTTGTATTTACCAGGCGGTTTGTGGATTCCGTTACAAGACCCTTGCAGGATATTGTTTCGGAGCTTCAGAAGGTGAAGGGAGGAAACGGGGAACTCCATTTTTCGCCCTGTCCGTATCAGGAGCTGAATGTGATCGCAGAGACGACCATGGAAATGTCAAATAATGTAAAAGATTATTTGAACCGTATAGAGAAAGAAAAGCAGATCCGTCAGGAGTTTTTCAGCAATGCCTCCCATGAGCTTAAAACTCCTATTACCTCGATCCAGGGTTACGCAGAGCTGATGGAGAGCGGGATGATCCAGGATGAAGCCATGAAGCTGGATTTTATCCGGCGGATCAAAAAGGAGGCTTCCAATATGGCAGGGCTGATCGGGGATATTCTGATGATTTCCCGGCTGGAGGCAAAGGATGCCCAGGTGGTGCTTTCCGATGTGCGGATTAGCCCTCTTTTGGAGGAGATCGCAGAAAGCTTAAAGCCCGCAGCCGCCCAGAGCCAGGTCTTTATCCATATAGATTGCCAGCCGCTGTGCATAAAGGCCAATGTGCAGCAGATGAAGGAGCTTCTTACAAATCTGGTCGGAAATGCGGTTAAGTATAATCATCCGGGAGGACAGGTTTGGGTGACGATCAGAGAACAGGACGGACAGATGGTGATCCGTGTCCGGGATAATGGCGTGGGGATACCGGAGGAAAGCCTGGACCGTATTTTTGAACGTTTTTACCGGGTGGATAAGGGACGCAGCCGGAAACAGGGAGGTACGGGACTGGGACTTTCAATCGTAAAGCATATCGTAAATTTTTATCACGGTTCTATCCATGTGGCTTCTCAGCTGGAAAAGGGAACGGAATTTACGGTTACAATTCCATTGAAATGGGAATAATTGGGTTATACTTTGATACATAAAAGCGCCAATGCGTTAAAAACACAAAAATTTAAAGCAATAAAATTGACGCGCCCTTTTTTTTGTAGTATGATAAAAAAAGTTCGAAAGAAACGGACGAAATTTTGGGTAAAAACGAGGAGCGATGTTATGAAAAAGACGGCAAAAATTTTTTCCTTCGTACTGGCCGGAGCGATGGCTGCGGCTGTAACAGGATGTGGATCAGGCACAAATGAAACAACGGCAGCTGCTGCGGACACTTCAAAGGAAGCAGAGGGGGGTAAGGAGGTATACCAGGTAGGTATCTGCCAGCTGGTACAGCACGTTGCCCTGGATGCGGCGACTCAGGGCTTTAAGGATGCTCTGGTGGAGACCTTTGGAGAAGACGGTGTGGAGTTTGATGAGCAGAATGCCCAGGGTGATTCCAACACCTGTTCCACGATCATCAACAGCTTTGTATCAGAGGGTGTGGATCTGATCCTGGCAAATGCAACCGCATCTCTTCAGGCCGCTCAGGCAGGCACCAACGAGATTCCTGTGCTGGGAACTTCTGTAACAGAATACGGTGTGGCCCTGGGAATTTCCGATTTTAACGGAACCGTAGGAGGAAATATTTCCGGAACATCGGATCTGGCTCCTCTGGACGAGCAGGCGGCCATGATCAAAGAGCTGTTCCCGGATAAGAAAAATGTAGGTCTGCTCTACTGCTCTGCAGAGCCTAACTCTCAGTACCAGGTAGATACGGTAAAGCTGGCTCTGGAAGAGCTGGGTTATACATGTGAGTATTATGCATTTTCCGATTCCAATGATTTATCCACCATTGCTACTAATGCAGCTTCTGCAAGCGATGTGATCTATGTTCCTACGGATAATACCGTTGCTTCCAACACAGAGATCATCAATAATATCTGCCAGCCGGCAGGCGTTCCCGTGGTAGCTGGCGAGGAGGGCATCTGCGCGGGCTGCGGCGTTGCCACCTTATCCATCAGCTACTATGATCTGGGTACGGCAACCGGAAAGATGGCTGCAAAGATCCTTTCCGGCGAAGCCAATGTATCTGAGATGCCCATCGAGTATGCGCCTCAGTTTACAAAGAAGTACAACAAAAACATCTGCGATGCACTGGGAGTTGCCGTGCCGGATGATTATGAAGCAATCGAGGAATAACCGATCATGAGTATTATGAGCTTATTTAATTCACTTCCAGGCGCTGTGGCCCAGGGACTAGTGTGGGGCATAATGGCGATTGGCGTATACCTTACCTTCCGCATCCTGGATTTTGCGGATCTGACCGTAGACGGCTCCCTTTGTACGGGGGGCGCTGTCTGCATCGTGATGATGCTTGCCGGACAGAATGTCTGGGTGGCTCTTTTATGTGCCGCTCTGGCAGGGATGGCAGCAGGATTCTGCACAGGTATCCTTCATACCTTTATGGGAATCCCGGCTATTCTTTCCGGTATCCTGACCCAGCTGGGCCTGTATTCCATTAACTTAAAAATTATGGGAAAAGCCAACCAGGCCATCAATGTAGACAAGTATGACCTGCTGGTTTCCCTGCGTTTTATCCGCAATGTACCCCTGTTTAAAAATACCATTTTTCTGGTGTCTGTGATGATCCTGGTACTGATCGGTCTGCTTTACTGGTTTTTCGGCACGGAGCTTGGCTGTTCCATCCGTGCCACCGGCGGCAATGACCGCATGGCAAGAGCACAGGGGATCAACACCGATTTTAACCGTGTGCTGGGGCTGATGGTTTCCAATGGACTGGTCGCACTTTCCGGCGCGCTTTTATCCCAGTATCAGGGCTTTGCAGATATCAATATGGGCCGCGGAGCCATTGTCATCGGACTGGCCGCTGTGATTATCGGAGAAGCGATTTTTGGAAAAGTTTTCCACAACTTTGGCTTCCGCCTTCTGGGTGTGGCTTTGGGCTCTATTGTATATTATCTGGTGCTCCAGGTTGTGATCTGGCTGGGAGTTGATACGGATTTACTGAAGCTTCTTTCCGCTGCTGTGGTAGCTGTTTTCCTGGCGATCCCCACCTGGAAGGGAAGATATTTTAAGAGTGCGCCAAAGGGAGGTAAGAGCTGATGCTGGAAATCTGTCATGTGAATAAAACATTTAACAGGGGCACGGTAAATGAAAAGCAGGCCTTGAAAGATTTGAACCTCACCTTAAAGGATGGAGATTTTGTTACGATCATCGGCGGAAACGGCGCCGGAAAGTCTACGACCCTGAATGCGATTGCAGGCGTGTGGCCTGTGGACGAGGGAAAGATCGTGATAGACGGAAGGGATGTGACAAAGCTTCCGGAATATAAAAGAGCCGCCTTTTTGGGCCGTGTATTCCAGGATCCCATGAATGGAACCGTGTCTACTATGGGAATTGAGGAAAATCTGGCTCTGGCTTTAAGAAGAGGAGGGCGCCGCACATTAAAGCCCGGTATTACAGGCAGTGAAAGAAAGCTGTACCGGGATCTGCTCTTAAAGCTGGGACTGGGGCTGGACGAACGCCTTACCTCTAAGGTGGGACTTTTGTCCGGCGGACAGAGACAGGCCTTAACCCTTCTGATGGCAACTTTAAAAAAGCCAAAGCTGCTTTTGCTGGATGAACACACTGCTGCCCTGGATCCTCAGACGGCGCAGAAGGTTCTGGAGCTTACCAGTGAAATCGTAGAGGAGCAGCGGCTGACTGCCCTGATGGTAACTCATAATATGAAGGATGCCATCCAGATCGGCAACCGCCTGATCATGATGAATGACGGCCATATTATCTATGATGTGAGGGGGGAGGAGAAAAAGAACCTCACGGTGGATGACTTGTTAAAGAAATTTGCCGAGGCCAGCGGCAAAGAATTTGCAAATGACCGTATGATGCTGGCAAATTAAAAATTCATAAAAAATTCACCCATCCAGCCTGTCCTTTATGGTATAATAAAAAGGACAGGCTGTTTTGCACTGCAAAGCAGGAATCAAATTTGAGATGGAGACGATTAAAATATGCTTGAGCATAAGGATTATTTATCCAGCCTGAATAAGGCTAGGAGGAAGCGCAGCCAGAAGCCGGATCCCAGGCTGTGGATTCTGATCCTGGCAGCTGTCCTGGCTGTGGGAGCTATTATTTTTGCGGTGAAATATATGAAAAAGCCGGAATCTGGGGAAATGGCGGTTCGGTCGATGGGTGAGCAGCTCCAGACGGGAGAGCCGCAGACAGACCCGGCAGCGGCTGTGGCTGCAGAGAGCGATGAAGAGACACAGTGGGAACAGCAGGTGGAGGAAGCTGTGGGCCGTTTTGCCAATCTGGGTCTGATCCAGGTGTCGGGCTATGTAAATATCCGTGAGACTCCGGGAACAGACGGTACGGTTTTAGGTACTATCGCAGACGGAGGCGGATGCGAGGTTCTGGGAACAGAGGGCGAATGGACAAAGATACAGTCAGGAGGTTTAGAGGGCTATGTGAGCAGCCAGTATCTTGTAACCGGCCAGGAGGCAAAAAATCTGGCGGAAAAATATGTAAAGCTCAGAGCTGTGATTACTATGGAGACAGAAGGCGAAAAACTGCGGGTGCGGGAAACTCCGGACGATTCCACCAGCGACAATGTCATAGGAGCCGTATCAGACGGGGAAAGTTTTGAGGTGCTTAGCCAAGAGGACGGATGGATCCAGATTAAGGACGGATATATTTCCGATCAGTTTGCCCAGGTAAGCTATGCTCTGGAGGAAGGACGCAAACTGGATGAAAAAACAAAGGCCATTAATCAGTATGAAAATCTGGTGATGTCCAAGGTGAACGGTTATCTGAATGTGCGCAGTTCACCGGAGGATAAAGGAAATGCCAATATTATCGGAAAGATGACCAGCAAGGCGGGAGGAGAGATCCTGGAAACTCTGGACGGCTGGTATAAGGTGAAATCCGGCCCTATCGTAGGTTATATTTCCTCTGATCCCCAGTACACAGCTACGGGCAGGGAGGCAAAGGATATTGCCCTTCAGACCGCATCCCTGAAAGCGGTGATCAGTACGGATGTGTTAAACGTCCGCACAGAACCCAGTACGGACGCCAAGATCTGGACCCAGATCGTAAAGGATGAAAAATATCCTGTGATCGACGATCCTGAAACGCCGGACGGCTGGCTGAAGATCGATCTTGATTCCGTGGATGAAGAAGATGGGGGTGTATCAGACGGAGCCTATATTTCTACAAGAGATAATAATGTGGAAGTCCGTTATGTGATCAATGAGGCTATTAAGTTTAAACCTGCTGAAAGCGGCTCCGGAGGTTCAGGAAGCTCAGGCTCCGGTTCACGCCGCTCTCAGATAGTGAACTATGCGATTCAGTTTGTGGGAAATCCTTATGTCTGGGGCGGTACCAGCCTGACAAACGGCGTAGACTGCTCCGGCTTTACCATGAAGGTAATGCAGAAATTCGGAGTATCGCTTCCTCACTATTCCGGCTCGCAGGCCAAAATGGGAAAGAAGGTCACTTCTGGAAATATGAAGCCGGGCGATCTGATATTCTATGCAGGCAGCAATGGCCGTATCAACCATGTGGCTCTGTATATTGGAAACGGACAGGTGGTTCATGCGGCAAGCAGGCGCAGCGGCATCAAGATTTCTACCTGGAATTACCGCTCTCCGGTAGCAATCCGCAACATGCTGGATTAAAAGAAAGAAAAAAGGAAAGACTATCCTGAAAGAATATGGGCCGGATGCCTTATATAAGGTATCCCCTATCCCTTTGTGGTAAGGCCCGATTTGGAAAGGATGGTCTTTTTTATATGAACAGACAGGAAGAACGGCAGACAGAGCAGGAAATCCGTGAAAAAGAGGACAGGGAGTTAAAAGAGTATGGCCAGATGACCCTGGAAGAAAATGGAAAAAAGAGAAAAATTCATCTGCTCTCTATTATAGGAGAGGTGGAAGGACACGAAAACAGCCCCGGTTCTTCCAAAAGCACCCGATACGATCATGTGCTTCCCAGACTGGCCCAGATTGAAGATGACGACAGCATTGACGGAATGCTGGTTCTTTTAAATACATCGGGAGGAGACGTGGATGCGGGACTGGCCATCGCTGAGATGATCGCATCTATGAGCATTCCGGTAGTATCGCTGGTTTTGGGAGGCAGCCATTCCATTGGCGTACCATTGGCCGTATCCTCCTGCTATTCCTTCATTGTACCTTCAGGGACCATGATGGTTCATCCGGTGCGCATGACGGGCATGGTGATCGGCACTGAGCGGACCTATGACTATTTTCAGATGATACAGGATCGTATCTTAACCTTTGTATCGGAGCATTCCGCCATTGCCTATGACAAGCTCCATGACCTGATGCACAATACAGAGATGCTTACCAGGGATCTAGGGACCGTTCTTGTGGGAAAAGAGGCAGTAGACGTGGGGCTGATCGATGCAGTCGGCGGGATAAAGGAGGCATTAGCGAAACTGTATGAGATGATCGACGAGAGAAAAAATCTCGCAAAACAGTAGAAGAAAGAGCAGAAGTATCGTATGATATACACATAAGATAAGACAGGGGGAACAGCCATGAAGTATTTTGACCTTCACTGCGATACCATTGAAGAATTGAAAAAACGCGGGGAGAATTTTTTAAACAGCACCACTCAGTTTACCATACAGGATCAGGAACGGTTTGAGGCGGCTGTCCAGTGTATGGCCGTCTGGGTACCGGATTCCATTCGGGGAAGAGCGGCAGTAGAATTTACAGACAGCCATCTGGCCTATCTGGAAACGCTTGTGGAAATGATCCCGGAACGGGCAGTCCTGGCAGATTCCGCTTCTGAGCTGCAGAAAGGGGTAGAGGAAGGAAAATGGGTATTTATCCGGACTATAGAAGGGGGAGCAGCCCTGGGAGGAGATCTGGAAAAGATTGTCCATTTTGCCAAAAAGAAGATTAAGATGATGACCCTTACCTGGAATGGGGAAAATGAGCTGGGAAGCGGCTGTGCCGGAACCGGAGGACTTACGGGATTTGGAAAAGAGGCCGTGAAGCTTATGGAAGAAAATGGAATCATTGTGGATTGCTCCCATTTAAACGATGCAGGCTTTGAGGATCTTTTGAACATAACGAAAAGGCCATTTGTTGCCTCCCATTCCAACCTGCGTTCCTGCTGTGAGGTGCCAAGAAATTTAAGAGAGGATCAGTTTGTTGAGCTTGTACGCCGGGGCGGCCTCTGCGGCATCAATTTATATTCCCGTTTCCTTTCTGTTCCGGATCAGAAGGGAGAGAGGGAGCGCGAACTGCTGTTTCGCCATATATACAGGATGCTGGAGCTGGGAGGAGAGGACTGTATCGCCTGGGGAACAGATCTGGACGGACAGATCACCTGCGACCCTTCCCTTGGCTCGCCGTTTGGAGCGGCTTCCTTTGGAACATATCTTGCGGAGCGGGGGATTCCCGAAGGGGCTGTGAAAAAATTCTGCTTTGAAAATGCGTACCGTTTTTTCCAATCTTATATGCGGTAAAAAACTGCGTTGCAATTCCCATTAAATTTTTGTATACTATAAGTAATGTAAGTCAAGACTTAATATAGGAACGAGGAATGGGAGGCTTGTATTTGTGTCTGATGCAGTAAAGAAACAGCAGGGCAGCGCCAGAAAACCGGGGAGGCCCAAGGGAAGTACGACAAAAAAGAACACGGGGACAACTACTGCAAAGAGGCAGAGCAGCACATCCAGAGATAAAAGCCGGCCAAGACGCCCGGCTTATGAGGAAGAAGAGGATATGGGATTTATGAGAGCAGAAGTGATCATCATCTGCTCTTTTGCTGTGGCAATCCTTTTGTTTTTAAGCAATTTCCGCTTATGCGGAGTGTTTGGAGATGTGCTGCGCAGCGTGCAGCTGGGACTTTTTGGCATGATCGGCTATCTTCTTCCTATCATGCTTTTTGTGGGAACCTGTTTTCACCTGTCCAATCAGGGGAATATCCACGCAGCAGTGAAACTGGCTGCAGTCATAGGAGTGTTTTTCACGCTCTGCGGCCTGCTCCAGCTGATGTTTGGAAAGGCGCCTGAGGGCGCTTCCCTGATGGAGTATTATACGGTATCCTCTGTGAATGGAGCAGGAGGCGGGCTGGTCGGCGGAGCATTATCCGGCCTTTTGAGCTTCCTTCTGGGACGGGCCGGAGCATATCTGGTACTGGTGGTGCTCCTTATCATCTGTATGGTATGTATTACGGGAAAATCCTTTGTATCCTTTGTACAGCAGGGAAGTGACCGGGCCTATCAGTATGCAAGGGAGGATATGGACCGCAGGAGAGAACTCCATGCTCAGAGAGCAGAAGAAAGACGTCTTCTTAAGGAGGAGCAGCGTGTCCGCGGTGTGAATCTGGAGGCGACTGCTCTGGGGGGAAGAGGGGATCGGACAGAGGAATTTTATGAGGAAGAAGGCCTTGCAGAGGATGCATTTGAACGGGAATTTGGAGCGGATCCTGTAAGAAAGGGTGAGCCTGCAGAAAATGAGGCGTCTCCAGCAGATGAATTTCGCGGAAGGATCCAGCTTCCCAGAAACTATGACACAGCAGGCACTGTGGGAGCTAGACAGGAAAGGACGGAAGGAGAAGCGGGACGTCTGGCCAGAGAGCTGGAAGACCGTGAGAAAACATCCGAAGCCAGAAGAGAATGCAAAAATGAACCGACGCCTCAGAGCCGGACAGAACAGGGAGACTGCGGGGGAGCAGAGGAAGAAGAGCCGATATATGAAACGATCCGGGTTCAGAGAGACAGGAGAACTCTGGATGAGCTGGATATGGGTGTAGGCGCTCCAAGACCGGTAAGCTTTGAAGAGGATATAAGTGGATTACAGGAAACAGTTTACCGGCAGGAACCTGTATCTGCCCCCGCGCCGGCAAGGGAGCCGGAGAAGCAGGAGAGAGATGAAATGCCGGAGCAAAAGGCTGTACATATTGCTCCCTGGGATACAGAACCTGAAGAGGAAACCATCCATCTGGATGAAGGTTCAGAGGAGCCGGACTGTGACGGAACCTCTCCCTGGGATCCGGATCCAGACAGCAGCCCCACTTCTGCGCCAAAGCCATTCGAAGCGGTACAGCCGTCTATGATGGCCGCTCCCGATACTCTGTATCAGCCGGAAGGCACAAAACGTGTTGTCACTGCCTCCGGAAAGATCATCGAAACGGAAACGGATCTTCTTCAGAAAAAACTGGAAAAGAAACGGGAGGCGGCAGAGGTTCAGGCAGCAGAGGTTTCGGTGGCTCAGGAGATCCATAAAAAGATAGAGGAAAAAAAGGAATATGTATTCCCTCCTACGGATCTGCTGAAAAAGCCTGTGCATAATGCCGCTTTTTCTGAAAATGAATTTAAGGCCACAGCGATCAAGCTTCAGCAGACCCTTCATAATTTCGGTGTAGGCGTTACTGTGACGAATATCAGCTGCGGTCCTTCTGTTACCCGTTATGAACTCCTTCCGGAACAGGGCGTAAAGGTCAGCAAGATCGTTTCTTTGACTGATGATATCAAGCTGAGTCTTGCAGCGGCAGATATCCGGATCGAGGCTCCGATTCCCGGCAAATCCGCAGTGGGGATCGAGGTGCCTAATAAGGAAAATAACATTGTTTATCTGCGTGAGCTTTTTGAATCCGAAGCCTTCCGCCGCCACAAGTCCCGTCTGGCTTTTGCTGTGGGAAAGGATATCGGCGGTCAGGTGGTTGTTACGGATATCGCAAAGATGCCTCATCTTCTGATCGCAGGCGCTACTGGATCCGGTAAGTCCGTCTGTATCAATACATTGATCATGAGTATTATTTACAAGGCGGATCCGGCCGATGTGAAGCTGATCATGGTAGATCCCAAGGTGGTAGAGCTGAGCGTCTACAACGGAATCCCCCATCTGCTGATCCCGGTCGTGACCGATCCGAAGAAAGCATCCGGGGCGTTAAACTGGGCGGTGGCTGAGATGACAGACCGGTATAAGAAGTTTGCCGAGTGCAATGTCCGGGATTTAAAGGGCTACAATGAACGGGTTGCGAAATTAGATGATATCGATGATGACAAAAAGCCAAAGAAGCTGCCCCAGATTGTGATCATTATCGACGAGCTGGCCGATCTTATGATGGTGGCTCCGGGAGAGGTGGAGGATTCCATCTGCCGTCTGGCCCAGCTGGCCCGTGCAGCAGGCATCCATCTGGTAATTGCAACCCAGAGACCGTCCGTCAATGTTATCACCGGACTGATCAAGGCAAACGTGCCTTCCAGAATTGCATTTTCCGTGTCCTCAGGTGTAGATTCCAGAACGATTATCGACATGAACGGTGCAGAAAAGCTCCTTGGAAAGGGCGATATGCTCTTTTATCCCGCAGGTTTTCCAAAACCCCAGCGTGTACAGGGCGCTTTTATATCGGATGAGGAGGTCAGCCGCGTGGTAGAATTTCTTACCGAGCAGGGTATGGTGGCAGAGTACAGCCAGGAAGTGGTAAATAAAGTTGCATCTCCTTCCATGGATGGAGGAAGCTCAGGGGCAGACCGGGATGAACTGTTTGCACAGGCCGGAGCCTTCATTATTGAAAAGGACAAGGCTTCCATCGGTATGCTCCAGCGGGCCTTTAAGATCGGATTTAACCGCGCGGCCCGGATCATGGATCAGCTGGCAGAGGCAGGAGTTGTGGGCGAAGAGGAGGGCACAAAACCCAGAAAGATCCTTATGAGTCCGGAACAGTTTGAGGAAATGATGGAACAGGGGTATTAAAATGCATCAGGAGTCCAAAGGAGAATCCCAATGACTCCGGGCATAAAATATAAATTACCAGGCACCGGCAGGAGAAGGACATAACCTGATCGGGACGCCGAAAAAGAGGAGGATCAGCCAAATGAAATCAGATATTGAGATCGCACAGGAAGCTGCAATGATACCGGTAAAAGAGGTGGCCGCCAGATATGGAATCAAAGAGGACGATCTGGAACTGTATGGAAAATATAAGGCCAAGCTGACCGATGAGCTATGGAATCAGATCAAGGACCGTCCGGATGGTAAACTGGTGCTGGTGACGGCTATCAATCCCACACCGGCAGGAGAGGGAAAGACAACTGTGACAGTAGGCTTGGGAGAAGCATTTGGAAGAATGGGAAAAAATTCCATTATAGCGCTGAGAGAGCCGTCCCTTGGCCCCTGCTTTGGCATCAAGGGAGGAGCTGCTGGAGGCGGCTATGCCCAGGTTGTGCCTATGGAGGATTTAAATCTGCATTTTACAGGTGATTTCCATGCCATTACCTCTGCCAATAACCTTCTGGCAGCTCTTCTTGATAACCATATCCAGCAGGGAAATTCCCTCGGCATTGATCCAAGACAGATTTTATGGAAGCGGTGCGAAGATATGAATGACCGTGCGCTGCGCAATATTGTGATCGGTCTGGGTGCAAAGGCCGACGGCATGGTAAGAGAGGATCATTTTGTCATTACCGTAGCATCCGAGATCATGGCAATCCTCTGTCTGGCCGATGATATGAAGGATTTAAAGGAGCGCCTGTCACGCATTATCGTTGCATATAATTTTGCAGGCGAGCCGGTGACTGCGGGAGATCTTCATGCCACCGGAGCCATGGCGGCTCTTTTAAAGGATGCTTTAAAGCCGAACCTGATCCAGACCTTGGAGCATACAGGCGCGTTGGTTCATGGCGGCCCCTTTGCAAATATCGCACACGGCTGCAACAGTGTAAGAGCCACAAAGACAGCTCTTAAGCTCTGCGATATTGTTGTTACGGAAGCAGGCTTTGGCGCGGATCTGGGCGCTGAGAAGTTTATGGATATCAAGTGCCGCAAAGCAGGCTTAAAGCCGGATGCGGTTGTTTTGGTAGCCACCGTCCGGGCTTTAAAGTATAATGGCGGTGTCCCGAAGGATCAGCTTTCCGTAGAAAATCTGGAAGCTTTAAAGAAGGGCATTGTAAATCTGGAAAAACATATTGAAAACATCCAGAAGTTTGGCGTTCCGGTTATAGTTACCCTTAATTCTTTCATAAGCGATACAGAAGCAGAGTATGCTTATATTAAGCATTTCTGTGAGGAAAGAGGCTGTGAATTTGCTCTGGCTGAGGTCTGGGCAAAAGGCGGCGAGGGCGGGCTTCCCCTGGCAGAAAAGGTATTAAACACATTGGAAAACCGTCCCACTGATTTCCATGTGCTCTATGAGAATGAAGCTTCCTTAAAGGATAAGATCGGAACCATTGCTTCCCAGATATACGGAGCGGACGGCGTGACATACACTCCGGCAGCTTTAAAGGCGTTAAAGCGCATGGAAGAGATGGGCTTTGGAAATCTTCCCGTATGCATGGCAAAAACCCAGTACTCCCTGTCGGATGATCAGACGAAGCTGGGACGGCCTGCAGGCTTCCAGATCAACGTAAGAGACGCCTATGTATGTGCAGGAGCCGGTTTTGTGGTTGTTCTTACAGGTTCCATTATGACCATGCCGGGACTTCCCAAGAAGCCGGCAGCAGAGGGGATTGATGTGAATGAGGAAGGAAAGATCACGGGACTGTTTTAAGTATGAGAGAGGAAATATAGTTTCATGATATTGCAAGACTGGTTAAAAGAACTGGATTATACCCTGATTCAGGGAAATCCTGATACTCAGGTGGAAGAGGTTATTTATGACTCCAGAAAAGCGGGACCGGGCACTGTATTTGTGGCCATGACAGGCACCCGGATCGATGCCCACTGCTTTATCCCTGATGTGTTAAAGGCAGGCACAAGGATCCTTGTGACCGAACGGCCCATTGATATGGAGCTTGAAGCCTGTGAGCTTGATGAAGAGGAGAAGAAAAAGATTACGATCCTGCGGGTAAAGGATTCCCGCAGGGCTCTGGCCCTGCTGTCTGCGGCCCGTTTTGGATATCCTGCAAAGAAGCTTACCCTGATCGGCGTTACAGGCACCAAGGGAAAGACTACCACGACCCATATGATAAAGACTGTGCTGGAAGCGGCAGGAAAGAAGGCCGGTCTGATCGGTACCACAGGTGTTGTCATTGGAGAGCATGTGACTCCTACCATGAACACGACCCCGGAATCTTACGAACTTCACAAAGCCTTTGCTCAGATGGCAGAGGCAGGCTGTGACTATGCGGTTATGGAAGTTTCTTCCCAGGGGGTAAAAATGCACCGGGTAGACGGTATCCTGTTTGACTACGGTATTTTTACTAATATTTCCCCAGACCATATCGGGCCGGATGAGCATAAGGATTTTGAGGAGTATCTGTATTATAAAACACGTCTCCTTGACAGCTGCCGCATTGGCCTTTTAAACGGGGCAGACCCTCATGCAGAGGCCATAAAGAAGGAAGTTTCTTGTAAGCTTTATACCTACAATGCAGGAAAGGAAAGTAAAGTGCCGGATGACTTTATGGCAGAGAATATCCGGTATCTGGCAGAGCCGGACTTTGTGGGAACGCAGTTTCATGTTTCCGGCAGATGTGAGATGGAGATCCGCCTTGGCATACCGGGACTTTTTAATGTGGAAAATGCCATGGCTGCAGTCAGCCTGTGCAGCTTATTGGGGCTGGATCCTCAAACGGTCAGCCATGCACTGGAGCATATTCGGGTAAACGGACGCATGGAAATCGTACATACATCCTCCCACTGTACCGTGCTGGTTGACTATGCCCACAATGCAGTGAGCATGGAAAGCCTGCTTAAGACATTGCGGGATTACAGCCCCAAACGTCTGGTGTGTGTATTTGGCTGCGGTGGAAACCGTTCTAAGGACCGCCGTTATTCTATGGGAGAGATTGGCGGAAGGCTGGCAGATTTGTGCATCCTCACAGCGGATAATTCCAGATATGAAAAAGTGGAGGATATTCTGGCGGATATCCGGGGAAGTATTGAAAAAACAGGCGGAGCCTTTATGGAGATACCGGACCGCAGGGAAGCCATCCGATACAGTGTTTTCCATGCAGAGCCGGGAGATATGATCGCGGTGATTGGAAAAGGCCATGAGGATTATCAGGAGATCAATGGTGTCCGCCATCATTTTCTGGATCGGGAAGTGATTGAAGAAGCAGTAAGGGAACTGAGAGAGAAGGAACAGGGATGAGAGAGATAACAGCGAAACAGGCAGCCAGAGCCGCCGGAGGCAGGGTGATTTTCGGTGATCCGGAAAAAAAGATCTGCCACATCAGCCTGGATTCCAGAAAAATGGAGGGAAGGGATCTGTTTGTTCCTATCGTCGGAGAACGGGTAGACGCACACCGGTTTATCTGTCAGGCAATAAGCGCTGGGGCAGAAACGGTGTTCACCAGTTGTCATCACAGTGAAAAAGAGGTAAGAGAGGCCATTGAAAGCCAGTGCAGGGAGCATCCTGAATGGAGCGGACAGGCTCTTTTAAGCACCTGGATCTGTGTAGAGGATACAAAAGCGGCTCTTCAGGCGTTGGGAGCCTGGTGCCGCAGCCAGGCGCAGATTCCTCTGGTAGGGATTACGGGCAGTGTGGGAAAGACGACCACCCGTGAGATGGTAGCCTGTGCCTTGAGCGCCGGTTATAGGGTTTATAAGACGCCGGGAAACAGCAACAGCCAGGTGGGTGTCCCCATCACTGTTTTTAATATACCAAAGGAAGCGCAGATCGGCGTTATTGAACTTGGCATGAGCGAACCCGGAGAGATGACAAAGATTGCCCAGGTAGCACAGACGGACTGTGCAGTGATGACCAATATCGGAGTGGCTCATATCGAACAGCTTGGCTCTAAGGAAAATATTTTAAAAGAGAAGCTCCATATCCAGGATGGAATGGCAGAGGATGGTGTTCTTTTCCTCAATGGCGACGATCCTCTCCTGCGAGCGGTAATGCCGGACCAGGGACGCAGCCGGATCCTCTATGGCCTGTGGGAAGGCTGCGACTGCCGGGGAGAGAACCTTCATCTGGAAAATGGCTTTCCTGTCTTTACCGCAATCTGCAAAGAAGAGCGGGTACAGGTACACCTTAATGTAATGGGAAATCACATGGTAAGCAATGCCCTGGCAGCCCTGGCAGTGGCTTCCCGGTATGGAATACCGTTACAGAAGGCTGCTGCTGCCTTAGAACAGTTTGATGGTTTTAAGGGACGCCAGCAGATCATTAAGGAAAAAGGCGTCACCATCATAGATGACAGCTACAATGCAAGCCCCGTTTCCATGAAGGCAGGCATTGAGGTGCTTTCCTCCATGGCAGGAGTGAAGCGCCGCATTGCGGTTCTGGCGGATATGAAGGAGCTTGGGCCGGATACCATAACGTACCACAGGGAGGTAGGTGCCTTTTTAAAACATCAGCCAATTGACCAGCTGGTGCTTATGGGAGAACTGGCATGGGAGATTGAAACGGGTCTTAAAATGGATGGAGGAAAAATCTCATGCGTAAAAACCTCCACTTTGGAGGAAACTGAAACATGGCTGGCAGAAGCAGTAAGAGAAGGCGACTGCCTGCTGTTTAAGGGTTCAAACAGCATGGGGCTTTCTAAAGCCGTGAGCTTTATGAGAGAAAAACTCACGAATTAAAATGATTATCTGGAGGAAAAAACACATGGAATTAACGAAAGAAACCTGCCGTCAGACGGCAGAGGAGCTGCTGCACTTTCTGGAGAAAAGCCCCAGCAGCTTTCACGCTATTGCCAATATAACGAATATGCTGGAAGCAGCAGGCTTTGAGGAAATCCGTGAGGAGGAAAACTGGAAGCTTTTACCGGGCGGCTCTTACTATGTGACCCGCAATCAGTCTTCTGTCATTGCATTTAAGGTGCCGGGAGCAGATTTTACAGGCTTTCAGATCATGGCAAGCCACAGCGATTCCCCTTCTTTTAAGATTAAGGAGAATCCGGAGATGGAGGCAGAGGGCCATTTTATCAAATTAAACGTAGAAAAGTACGGCGGCATGATCATGTCTCCCTGGTTTGACCGTCCTTTATCCATTGCGGGCCGCCTGGTTGTAGAAGAGGATGGAAGACTGGTATCAAAGTTAGTGAATATAGACCGTGATCTGGTGATGATCCCTAATTTGGCTATTCATATGAACCGACAGGTCAATGACGTTTACAAGTATAATGCACAGAAGGATACGCTTCCTATTTTTGGAAGTCTGGAAGCAAAGGGAAGCTTTATGACCCTGATGGCAGAAGCAGCAGGCGTAAAGGCAGAGGATATCCTGGGCCATGACCTGTTCCTTTACAGCCGCGACAAGGGAACCATCTGGGGAGCTGATGAGGCTTACCTTTCCTGCGGACGTCTGGATGATCTGCAGTGTGCTTTTTCTTCCATTAAGGGCCTGCTGGCAGGAGGACATCCTTCCTGCGTATCCGTTGCAGCCGTATTTGACAATGAGGAAGTGGGAAGCGGCACTAAACAGGGTGCAGATTCCACCTTCTTAGAGGATACCCTGCGCCGGATCAACCGCAGTCTGGGACGCAGCGAGGATCAATATCTGATGGCTCTGGCCTCCAGCTTTATGGTATCTGCCGACAATGCTCATGCGGTTCATCCAAATTACGGAGAATTTGCAGATCCGACCAACCGTCCTGCCATGAACGAGGGGATTGTAATCAAGTACAACGCCAACCAGAAGTATACTACAGATGCAGTATCCGCAGCTGTTTTCCGGGCAATCTGCAAAAAGGCCGGCGTTCCCTGCCAGACCTTTGCCAACCGTTCCGATATGGCGGGAGGCTCTACTCTGGGAAATATTTCCAATGCTCATGTAGCTCTCAATACAGTGGATATCGGCCTGCCCCAGCTGGCGATGCATTCCCCTTATGAGACAGCCGGCGTAAAGGATACCTGTTATCTGATCCAGGCAGCAAAGACGTTCTTTAATACCTGTTTAAAAGCAGAGGGAAAAGGCTGCTACCGCGTGGAGCAGGAATAAGATCATAAGGGGGAAAACACCCTGATATACACGGCCTCTGGCTTTGCACCATAAAGCCCAGAGGCCGGAGTGCGTCCGGACAAAGACAGTCAGCCGGATAGAGGTATATTAATAAACGGAAAGGGGAGATTAGAAGAAACCATGCAGAGAGACCTTACAGAGGGAAGCATTACAGGCACTATGCTGCGCTTTGCCCTTCCGATGATACTGGGAAATCTTTTACAGCAGTGCTACAATGTGGCAGATACGCTGATCGTAGGCCGCTTTCTGGGGGCGGATGCCCTGGCAGCCGTAGGCTCGGCCTATACCCTTATGACATTTCTTACCTCTATTCTTCTGGGACTGTGTATGGGAAGCGGGGCTGTCTTTTCCCTGCGCTTTGGGGAGAAAAGCAGCGCCCGTTTAAAAATAAGCATCTATGTATCCTTTGTAATGATTGCTGCGGTGGCTTTGGCCGTCAACCTGGCGGTGGTGGTGTTTACCGATCCCATTATGAGCCTTCTGTGTGTACCGGAAGAGATTTACGGGATGATGCGGGAATATCTGAGAGTGATCTTTTCAGGTATCCTGGCAGTTTTTCTGTATAATTTTTACGCCTCTCTTCTGCGGGCTGTGGGAAATTCTCTGGTGCCGTTGATTTTTCTGGGAATTTCAGCCGTTTTAAATATCATACTGGATCTGGTATTTGTCCTGGTGCTTCACCGGGGCGTAGCGGGAGCGGCAGAGGCCACGGTTATTTCCCAGTTTGTTTCCGGTATTGGAATCGGTATTTATACGCTTGTAAAAATGCCTGAGTTCCGGGTGGAGCGGGAACATATGAAGATAGAGCGCCAGGTTTTAGGAGAAATTTCCCAGTTTTCCTTTCTTACCTGTATCCAGCAGTCTGTGATGAATTTTGGCATCCTTATGGTACAGGGACTGGTAAACAGCTTCGGAACGGTGGTGATGGCTGCCTTTGCCGCAGCGGTAAAGATCGATTCCTTTGCCTATATGCCGGTTCAGGACTTTGGAAATGCATTTTCCACCTTTATTGCTCAGAATTACGGAGCAGGAAAAAAAGACAGGATCCGTGCAGGAATCCGTTCTGCTGTGACGGTTTCCGTTCTGTTTTGCCTGTTTATCTCCTTTGTGGTATGCGTATTTGCAAAGCCGCTCCTTCTGATTTTTGTCCAGCCCCATGAAACAGAGATCCTTAAGGTGGGGATGAGTTATCTTCGGATTGAGGGTGCGTTTTACTGTGGGATCGGCTGTCTGTTTTTGCTCTATGGCCTTTACCGGGCAGTGAGAAGACCGGGAATGTCCGTGGTCCTGACTGTGATCTCCCTGGGCACCCGGGTGATTTTAGCCTATGTCCTGTCCGCCGTTCCGTCTATTGGGGTAACCGGGATCTGGGCAGCTGTGCCCATTGGCTGGTTTTTAGCCGATCTGGCAGGCTTTGTCTATTATAAAAGAAAGTTGGATGAGATTTGACCGGATTATATGCCAATGTAATTATTGATATTTCCCATGAAAGCGTGGATAAGATCTTTCAGTACCGGGTTCCTGAGAAGCTGAGAGGAACTCTTAAGGCAGGCCAGCAGGTTTACATTCCCTTTGGAGCGGGAAGCCGCAGGAGAAAGGGATATGTGGTGGAGCTTACGGATGAGCCGGAATACGATGTGGCAAAATTAAAGGAAATAGAAGGGATTGTAGAGCACAGCGTTACAGCCCAGTCACAGCTGATCTGGCTGGCCTGGTGGATGAAGGAGCGCTACGGCTCTACCATGAACCAGGCGTTAAAGACGGTCCTTCCTGTGAAGCAGAAGATAAAGGAAGCTCCCAAACGGCAGATCCGGCTCATTGGCGAAAAAGAAGCCTTCCGGGAGGCGGTGGATCTGGCAGAGCGCAGAGGCTATAAGGCCAGGCTGCGCCTGTTTTGCCTGTTAAAAGAGAAAAATCCCGTTTCCTACGATCAGGCCATGAACCGTCTGAACCTGACCCCGGCGGTCCTTAAGCCTTTGGAGGAAGCGGGGCTGATCCGGGTAGAAATCGTAGAAAAATACAGAAATCCCCTTCTTGAGATGAAGCGGCTTCTCACAGGGGAAACGGGAAGGGCTTCTGCCATGGATTTTTCCGAAAGCAGTCCGATTCCCGTCTTAAATGAGGAGCAGCAGGCTGCCGCAGACCGCATCTGCCGGGAGTATGACAGAGGGATCCGCGCCACATATCTGCTCCATGGGATCACAGGCAGCGGAAAAACAGAGGTTTATATGGAGCTGATCCGCCATGTGGTGGAGAAAAAAAAGCAGGTAATCCTTTTGATCCCGGAAATTTCCCTTACCTGGCAGACGGTCATGCGATTTTATAAACGTTTCGGGAACCGGGTTTCCCTGCTTCACTCCAGAATGTCCCCAGGGGAGCGCTATGACCAGTATGAACGGGCAAGAACCGGGGATATCGATATTATGATCGGGCCCCGTTCTGCCCTGTTTGCCCCCTTTGAACGGCTGGGGCTGATCATTATTGATGAGGAGCATGAAAATGCCTATCAGAGCGAGCTGTCCCCCCGCTATGATGCCAGGGAGACGGCAAGGGAGAGGGTCAGGATCAATCAGGCCAGCCTGATCCTGGGCTCTGCCACGCCTTCTCTGGAATCCTACACAAAGGCGGTTCTGGGAGAATATACCCTTCTTAAGCTCACAAGACGGGCAAAGGCCAGCGCGGCACTGCCTCAGGCGGAGATCGTAGATCTGAGAGAGGAATTAAAGGCGGGAAACCGTTCTATTTTCAGCCGCAGGCTGAAGGAACTGATGGAGGACCGGCTGAAAAAAGGGGAGCAGACCATGCTTTTTATCAACCGCCGCGGCTATGCAAATTTTGTATCCTGCCGTTCCTGCGGGGAGGCAATCCGCTGTCCCCACTGTGATGTGACCCTGACGCTTCATAAAGACGGCCGTCTGATGTGCCATTACTGCGGTCATACGGTGATGCAGCCAAAGCTCTGCCCCTCCTGCGGTTCCCCCTATATTGCGCCCTTTGGAACGGGAACCCAGAAGATTGAGGAAATGGCAGTAAAAATGTTTCCTCAGGCAAGGATTCTCAGGATGGATCTGGATACCACCTCAAAAAAGGGAGGCCATCAGGAAATCCTTTCTGCCTTTGCAAGAGGAGAGGCCGATATCCTGATCGGAACCCAGATGATCGTAAAGGGACACGATTTTCCAAAGGTCACTCTGGTCGGGGCTCTGGCGGCCGATCTCTCCCTCTATGCTCCGGATTACCGCTGCGGGGAGGAAACCTTTGATCTTTTAACCCAGGCAGCAGGAAGGGCCGGAAGGAGCCATATTCCGGGGAATATGGTGATCCAGACCTATCAGCCGGATCATTACAGCATACAGACGGCAGCCAGCCAGGACTATGAAAGCTTTTACAGCCAGGAGATGAATTTCAGGCGGCTTCTGGGATATCCTCCCGCAGTGGGGCTGTTAACGCTCACTCTGTCCGACGGCAGTGAGGAGCGCCTTGAAAAGGCCGCAGAGGAACTGGAGAAGATGACAGCCCGTTTTCCGGAGTATTTTCCGAGAAAAAAGCTTTCCTGCATTGGCCCTGTGAATGCCCCGGTGTACAAAGTTAATGATATTTACAGAAAAATTTTATATATTAAGAATGAAAACTATGATATACTGATACAGATCAGAAAAATGGCGGAGGCCTGCTTGGATGGCATGGAAGGGATTTCCCTCCAGTCCGATCTGGCTTTATAGGCCAAACAGCAGAAAAGGGGTTTGTATATCCGCCGTTTATGGTTTGAATATGAAAAAGGAGAGATAATAAAATGGCAGTCCGTCAGATTCGTGTAATTGGAGATGAAGTTTTAAATAAAAAATGCAAGCCAGTAAAGGAGATGACTCCCCGTACGGCAGAGCTGATCGAAGATATGTTTGAGACCATGTATGAGGCAAACGGCGTAGGCCTTGCAGCTCCCCAGGTGGGCGTTTTAAAGAAAATCGTGGTAATTGACGTAGAGGACGGCAATCAGTATGTGCTGATCAACCCGGAAATTGTGGAGCAGCAGGGCGCCCAGACCGGATACGAGGGCTGCTTAAGCGTTCCCGGCAAGACCGGCATCGTAACCCGTCCGGATTATGTAAAGGTAAGAGCGCTGAATGAAAACATGGAGGAGTATGAGTTAGAGGGACAGGATCTTTTAGCCAGAGCCATCTGTCATGAGTGCGCACACCTGGATGGCCAGCTCTATGTAGAGCTGGTCGAAGGCGAGCTGCTGGATACAGAGGCTGAAGAAGAGGAAGAGGAGATGTAAGATGCGTATCGTATTTATGGGGACGCCGGATTTTTCCGTTCCGGCATTAAATGCCCTGGTGGATGCCGGCCACGAGGTAGCTGCGGTAGTGACCCAGCCGGATCGTCCAAAGGGCAGAGGAAAAGATGTACAGATGACGCCGGTGAAGCTTCAGGCGTTAGAGTACGGCATTCCGGTCTATCAGCCGGAAAAGGTAAAGGATCCGGCTTTTGTGGAGATTTTAAAGGAGCTTCATCCGGAGGCGATCGTAGTAATCGCCTTCGGACAGATCCTCTCAAAGGCCATTCTGGATATTCCGCCCTATGGCTGCGTCAATATCCATGCCTCCCTGCTTCCAAAGTACCGGGGAGCAGCTCCCATCCAGTGGGCGGTGATCGACGGAGAGAAGGAAACCGGCGTTACCACCATGATGATGGATGTGGGACTGGATACGGGAGACATGCTGGAAAAGACGGTGATCCCTCTGGATCCGAAGGAAACCGGAGGAAGCCTGTTTGAAAAACTCAGCCAGGCAGGGGGAAAGCTGATTCTTTCCACCCTTGATAAGCTTGAGAAGGGCACCGCAGTAAGGACGCCTCAGAAGGACGAGGATTCTACCTATGCAAAGATGCTTACAAAGTCTCTGGGACGCATTGACTGGTCTATGGAGGCAGAGGCCATTGAACGCCTGATCCGCGGTTTAAATCCCTGGCCCAGCGCCTATACCTCCCTTCATGGAAAGACCTTAAAGCTCTGGGATGGGGATGTTTTGAAGGAAACGACGGATGCCAGACCGGGACAGGTAGTCCTTTGTGATCCCCGCCGTCTGGTAGTGGCTGCAGGAGAAGGGCTGTTATCCATCCGCCAGCTTCAGCTGGAAGGAAAGAAGCGGATGGATGTGGAAACCTTCCTCAGAGGCTATTCCGTAAAAGAGGGAGAAATACTGGGAGAGTAAGTTTCCCGCAATCATGCTGTTACGTTAGAAAGAGAGTGAATCTATATGTTTTATATGCCCTATTTTGACCCTACCTACGTTCTGATCCTCATCGGAATGGTGCTGTCTTTAATGGCTTCTGCAAAACTGAACGCTACCTACAGCACCTATGCCCGTGTGGGAAGCCGCTGCGGGCTTACGGGAGCAGAGGCGGCAGAGCGGCTGCTCCGTTCCCAGGGGATCTATGATGTGGCAGTGCGCCGTGTATCCGGTCACCTTACAGATCACTATGACCCCCGCACCAAAACAGTAAACCTGTCGGATGCGGTATACGGAGCCACCTCCATTGCAGCCATCGGTGTGGCGGCCCATGAGTGCGGCCATGCCATGCAGGATGCAGGAGAGTACGTTCCCCTGCGGTTAAGAGCTGCATTGGTGCCGGTAGCCAACTTCGGCGCCCAGATCTCCTGGCCCCTGATCCTCATCGGCTTCTTTATAGGCGGAGGCTTTCTGGTTGATATAGGGATCCTGCTTTTTTCAGCCTCCGTGCTTTTCCAGCTTGTGACCCTGCCGGTAGAATATAATGCTTCCCACCGTGCAGTAAAGCTTCTGGATTCCATTGGGATTCTTCGGGATCAGGAAGTGGGGCAGGCAAGAAAGGTATTAGGCGCAGCTGCCTTAACCTATGTAGCTGCTGCAGCAGCTTCCGTCCTCCAGCTCCTTCGTCTGCTTCTTTTATTCGGAAACAGAGACAGGGATAATTAACAGGAGGGATTTATGGCAAAACAGACAGACAGGGGTCTGGAAAACAGGGAAATAATCCTTGGGGTGTTGACGGAGGTGCTCGAAAAGGGCAGCTTCGTCCATCTTGTTTTAAACCAGGCTCTTTATAAATATCAATATCTGGATAAGGCAGACAGAGCCTTTATCACCCGTGTCACAGAAGGGACACTGGAGTATATGCTTCAGCTGGACGGGGTGATCAACCGGTATTCAAAGACAAAGACGAACAAGATGAAGCCACTGATCCGGAACCTTTTAAGAATGAGCGTCTATCAGCTTCTCTATATGGACCGGGTGCCTGACAGCGCTGTGTGCAATGAAGCGGTAAAGCTGGCAGTGAAGCATCGGTTTCAGGGTTTAAAGGGCTTTGTAAACGGAGTGCTGCGTACCATTTCCAGAGAAAAGGAACACATTTCCTTTGAGAATCCAGCCATGCGTTTCAGTGTTCCAGACTGGATGTATGATAAATGGGTCAGAGACTGGGGAGAAGAGAGGGCCGAGATCATTGCCGCATCCTTTTTAGAGCCCCGTCCTACCTGGGTTCGATGCAATGAAAGTACCGTACCGGTATCTCAGATATTAAAATCTCTTCAGGAAGAGGGAGCCGGTGCAGAGTGTATGGAAGGCTTTGATTCCATGATCGCCCTGCGGGGCTATGACTATCTGGAAGGGCTGACTGCATTCTTGGAGGGCTGGATCCAGGTTCAGGATATCAGCTCCAGCCTGGTAGGACAGCTGGCTGCTCCAAAAAAGGGTGATATCATCATTGATGTATGCGCTGCTCCTGGAGGAAAGAGCCTTCATCTGGCAGATCAGCTAAAACGGACCGGCCTGGTAGAAGCCAGGGATTTAACAGAACAGAAGGTTTCCCTTATTGAGGACAATATTGCCCGCTGCGGTCTGACAAATATTCAGACAAAGGTATGGGACGCCACTGTGTTTGACCCGTCCAGTGAGGAAAAGGCAGATATCGTGATCGCAGATCTTCCCTGTTCCGGCATGGGAATTATTGGGAGAAAGCCGGATATCAAGTACCACATGACAGAAGAAAGTCTGAAAGCTTTGGAAGAATTGCAGCGCCAGATCTTATCCGTTGTATGGCGGTATGTAAAGCCCGGCGGAACACTGATTTATAGTACCTGCACCATCAATAAGGGAGAAAATGAGAAAAATGCTTCCTGGATTCGCGGGAATCTTCCCTTTGAGCCTGTGGATATAAGAGGAAAGCTCCCGGAGGGATGGGAAGCAGCCTCTTCTGCTTCTTTACAGGAGGGACAGATCCAGATCCTGCCGGGGATTGGCCCATGGAAGGAATTTGACGGCTTTTTTATCAGCGTTTTTAAGCGCCGGGGATAAAAAGACCGGTTTATTTTAAAGTACAGGAGTTTTTTATGTTAGATTTAACAGACCGCAATGGTAAAAAAGATATCAAATCCATGACCCTGGAGGAAGTAACCGCAGAGCTTGGCACATTGGGAGAAAAGCCCTTTCGGGCAAAGCAGCTCTACGACTGGCTCCATGTAAAGCTGGTTACAGACTTTGATCAGATGAGTACTCTCTCAAAGAGCCTTCGGGAAAGGCTTAAAGAGCATTACAGCGTTACGGCATTAAAGGTTGTAGGAGAACGGATTTCGGCTGTGGACGGTACCAGAAAGTACCTCTTTGGACTGGAAGATGGGAATGTGATCGAGAGTGTGTGGATGAAGTACCATCACGGCAATTCCGTATGCATTTCCTCCCAGGTGGGCTGCCGTATGGGCTGCCGCTTTTGCGCCTCCACCCTGGACGGTCTGGAGCGGAACCTGCGGGCCTCAGAAATGCTGGATCAGATTTATCGGATCCAGACCATTACAGGAGAGCGGGTATCCAATGTGGTGATCATGGGTTCCGGAGAACCCATGGACAACTATGATAACGTGATCCGTTTCCTGCGCCTGATCTCCCATGAGAAGGGGCTTAACATCAGCCAGAGAAATCTGACGGTATCCACCTGCGGCATTGTGCCGGGAATCTTAAAATTTGCTAAAGAGGGGCTTCAGGTCACATTAGCCTTGTCTCTGCACGCCCCCAATGACGAGGTGCGAAAAACCTTGATGCCGGTGGCAAACAGCTACCGTCTGGAAGATATTTTAGATGCCTGCCATACATATTTTGAAGCAACCGGCAGACGGCTGACCTTTGAATACAGCCTGGTAAAAGGGGTAAATGATAATTTAAAGGAGGCCGCAGCCCTTACGAAACTGATAAAGGATCAGCATGGCCATGTAAATCTGATCCCGGTTAATCCCATCAAGGAACGGGATTACGTTCAGTCCGACCGCAGGGCCATTGAGGCGTTTCGGAACTATCTGGAAGACCACGGCATCAATGCCACGATCCGCCGGGAGATGGGGCGGGATATCGGCGGAGCCTGCGGGCAGCTAAGAAAGAGTTATATAGAAGGAGGGGGATGACATGGAAGCATAT
Organism: Clostridium sp. AT4; assembly: GCF_001517625.2. GTDB lineage: Bacteria > Bacillota > Clostridia > Lachnospirales > Lachnospiraceae > Enterocloster. The sequence continues at coordinate 1,023,241 of NZ_LN999828.1, forward strand.
GCACTGACAGATACAGGGAGAGTCCGCTCCATGAACCAGGATTATATTTATGCCTCTCAGGAAACCATTGGTTCCCTTCCAAACCTTTTTCTGGTAGCTGACGGCATGGGCGGTCATCAGGCCGGTGATTTTGCCTCCCGGTATGCAGTGGAACATCTGGTGGTGTACTTAAACCGCTGCCAAAAGGGAGCGGCAGTGGCTCAGCTGCAGGAGGGGATCCGCCAGGTAAATGCAGGCCTTTACGATGAATCCCTTAAGAGGGAGGAACTGAGCGGTATGGGATGCACGCTTGTAGCAGCGGTGATAGAGGATGGGATCCTCTATGCGGCTAATATCGGAGACAGCCGTCTTTACCGGATCCATGGAGGCCGGATCCGCCAGGTTACAAAGGATCATTCCTATGTGGAGGAAATGGTAGCCAGAGGGAAAATGGTCCGGGGAAGTGCGGACTATAACCGCAGGAAAAATATCATTACCCGGGCAATGGGAATCGGAACCCATGTAGAGGCAGACTTTTTTGAGGCGGATTTAGAGTCGGGCGACTATATACTTCTCTGTTCCGACGGCCTTACCAATATGGTGGCCGATGAACGGATCTGCGCCATTATATCCGAACCCGGCACTCTTAAGGAAAAGGCAGAGCGTCTGATCGAGGAAGCCAATGAGAGTGGAGGAATCGATAATATTGCGGTTGTTCTTGTAAAATTCGAGGAAGGGGGAACCGGCCTATGTTAAATCCTGGAACCTACCTTCAGGAGCGGTATGAAATTCTGGAAAAAATCGGCTCAGGCGGAATGTCTGTTGTCTATAAGGCAAAATGCCATACCTTAAACCGTCTGGTAGCGATTAAGGTACTGAAGGAAGAATTTGCCTCAGATGAGAATTTTGTAAGCAAGTTTAAGATGGAAGCTCAGGCAGCAGCACGGCTTTCCCATCCCAATATTGTAAATGTATATGATGTAGTAGATGAGGAAAATCTTCATTATATCGTGATGGAGCTTATTGAGGGGATTACCCTCAAAAGCTACATTGAAAAAAAGGAACTTTTAGACAGCAAAGAGGCGATCGGTATTGCCATCCAGGTGGCACAGGGGATTGCGGCAGCTCATGAGCAGCATATCATCCACCGGGATATCAAGCCTCAGAACATGATCATTTCAAAAGACGGCAAGGTAAAGGTAGCAGACTTTGGCATTGCCAGAGCCGTTTCCAGCCAGACGGTTAATTCATCGGCTGCTGTGGGCTCGGTGCACTATATTTCACCGGAACAGGCCAGAGGCGGATACTGTGATGAGCGAAGCGATATCTATTCCTTTGGAATTACGCTTTATGAAATGGTTACAGGCCGGGTTCCCTTTGAGGGGGACAATACGGTTGCTGTGGCTCTGGCCCATCTGGAGGATCCGGTGGTCCCGCCAGGAGATTATAATCCTCAGGTCTATCCGGGGTTGGAGGATATTATTTTAAAATGTACCAAAAAGAAGCCGGACAGGCGCTATGGCTCCATGGAGGAGGTAATCCACGATCTGCGCCGGGTGCTTATGGATCCGGAATGTGATATTTACCAAAATGAGGAAATAGAGGAAGGGGGGGATCCCTATCAGACACGCCCTATTTCTAAAGACGAGTTAAGCCAGATCCGGGATCATCACCGCCGTAAAAGCAAGGAGACTGGTGCAGATGAGGCGGAAAAAGGGACAGAGGGTCTTGAAACGTCTGATGAAGAAAATGGATCCCCAGACAGCCTGTCTAAAGAGGATGCGGAGGAGTTTGGCGACGGCACGGGAGATCATCGCAGCAGGCATCATTCTTCCCGCAAAAGAGAATTTCATAAAAAGATTCCCTCCAGAAAGCGGGACGAGGATGTAAGCACACAGTTTGAACGGATGATCGCTGCGATTGGCATTATAGCTGCCATACTGGTCGTGATCGTGGTTGTTTTTGTGTTTTCAAGACTTACAGGGCTGTTCTGGCCCGGAAGCGGGCAAGACAGCCAGGAAAATCAGACAGAGGCGGTCACGCAGTCCGCATCTATGGAGGAAATCCAGGTGATCCCGGATGAGGGAGGGACTATAATGCCAAATGTTTTAGATCTGCCCAGAGATATGGCGGAAAGCAAGCTTAAGGAATATGACATTGTAATGAAGGTTACAGGGGAAGAGTACTCCGAAAACTATTCCAAGGGCTATGTAATGCGCCAGGATGTGGACGAGGGGACAGCAGTAGAAAAATGGAGTACCGTAGGAGTTACCATCAGCAAGGGAAGCGAACGGGTAGACGTAAAGGCGCTTAATTTATCCGGTATGGATAAAAAGCAGGCAGAGGAGATTTTAAAAGATAAGGATTTGATTCCGTCTGCAAAAGAAGAAGCAAATGATACGGTGCCGAAGGGAAAGGTGATCCGTGTTGGAACAGAAGAAGCAAAGGCGGGAGATACGGTGGAGCTTTTTGTAAGCTCAGGCCCTAAAACCGTTCAGGGACAGGTGCCAAAGCTGACGGACGGCGATGCGGCAGTAGCAGATGCTCTTTTAAAGGCAGCCGGTCTTGTGAGCGGTACAGTGACCTATGAGTACGATCCTTCCAAGCCTCATGGGCAGGTTCTTTCTCAGAGTGAACTTCCGGGAACCATGTTGGAGCCCCAGTCTGCAGTGGATTATGTAGTTAATGACAGTGCTCAGGCTTCCACAGAGGCTGCTGCGGCAAAAACAGGAGAGGAAGAGAAATATTATGTTGGTTCCATTGACGCTACCTGCTCCTTAAGCAATTATATTGGCCCTGCTTCCCAGACAAGCAGCGTGCGTATTTTGATCCGTTTAAAACAAAAGGATCCCAAGGATGCCAATACCTATGTATACACAAACCTGATCAGTCCCAGACTGGTAGTAGGCTCTCAGGATATTCCTGTTGTATTCTCGCGGATCAAGGGCGCATACGGCGTTGACAGCGGGATTGTGGAGGTTGTAGATGTGGATAATGACGATAAGGTGATCCAATCCTGGCCGGTATCCTTTTTCCCGGCAGGATAAAAAAGAACAGGAAACAATATGACAGGAAAGATAATCAAGGGAATTGCAGGCTTTTATTATGTAAATGACGGCGAAAACCGGGTGTACCAGTGCAGGGCAAAAGGTATTTTCAGAAACAGGAAAATTAAACCCCTGGTAGGAGATAATGTGGAATTTTCCATCCTGGATGAAGAGGCAGGAGAGGGAAATATCGACGAGATCCTTCCGAGAAAAAATGCCCTGGTGCGCCCGGCGGCAGCCAATGTGGATCAGGCGCTGGTACTCTTTGCCCTGACTCAGCCATCCCCCAATTTAAATCTTCTGGACCGCTTTCTGGTGATGATGGCTATGGAGGAGATTCCGGTAGTGATCTGCTTTAATAAGGCGGATCTGGGAGATGGTGCCATGGAGGAGGAGTACAAAAAGATATATGAGGGCGCTGGTTATGAAGTTCACTTTATCAGTGCCAGGACTGACCTGGGGATGGATCAGGTTCGTGAGCTTTTAAGAGGGCGTACGACGGTGCTGGCCGGCCCTTCCGGAGTAGGGAAATCCTCCCTTACAAACCGGATCCAGCCGGAGGCATCCATGGAAACAGGAGGCATCAGCCGGAAGATTGAGCGCGGAAAGCACACCACCCGTCATTCAGAACTGTTTTTTGTGGAAAAAGATACTTATATGATGGACACACCGGGCTTCAGCTCCATGTATACGCCGGAAATAGAGGCTTCTGAGCTGAAGGAGTTTTTTCCGGAGTTTGCAGAGTTTGAGAATGAATGCCGCTTTTTGGGCTGTGTCCACATAGGAGAAAGGGTCTGCGGGGTAAAGGAAGCGGTAAAAGAGGGGAAAATCAGTCTCAGCCGCTATGAGAATTACCGTCTGATCTATGAAGAACTTAAGCAGAAAAGGAGATATTAAATCATGTATTATAAGGTAGCGCCGTCAGTTCTGGCGGCAGATTTTGCAGAGCTTGGAAGTCAGCTTCGGGCTGTTTCAGAGGCCGGAGCAGAGTGGATCCATCTGGATGTGATGGATGGCGCCTTTGTGCCGAGCATTTCTTTTGGCATGCCAGTGATCAAAAGCATCCGCCGGGTAACGGATCGTGTGTTTGACGTTCATATGATGGTGGAGGAGCCGGGCCGCTATGTGGAGGATGTAAAGAAGGCAGGAGCGGATGTGATCACCGTCCATGCCGAGGCCTGTAAGCATTTAGACCGGGTGATCAGCCAGATCAAGGAAGCCGGCTGTCGGGCCGGAGTGGCTTTAAATCCGGCGACTCCTGTTTCTGTGCTGGAACATATTCTGGATCAGGTGGACATGGTTTTGATCATGACCGTTAATCCGGGCTTTGGCGGACAGAAGTTCATCCCCTATACCATCGAAAAGGTAAAAGCAGTGAGAAGGCTTTGTGACGAGCGGGGCCTTACGACAGACATACAGGTAGACGGCGGCATCAGCGCAGCCAATGTAAGAGAGGTTTTAGAGGCAGGAGCCAATATCTTTGTAGCAGGAAGCGCCGTGTTCGGAACAGATCCGGCAGCCCGCACAAGAGAGATGGTCGAAATTTTTAAGGAATACGAGAAATGAAACGATGTCTGATCCTTACCGGCGGACGGCTTGATCCGGCCTTCGCCGGTTCCTTTTTACAAACAGAGGAATTTAACAGAGTGATCGCGGTAGACGGCGGACTGAAAGGTGCAAAGGAGCTGGGCCTTGTGCCGGATGTGATCGTAGGTGATTTTGACTCCGTTGATCCGGCGGTTCTGGCATTTTACCGGAAGATGGAGCATATTGTCTGGGAGGTCCACCAGCCGGAAAAGGACGATACGGATACAGAGCTGGCCTTAAAGCGGGCCATGGCCATGGGAGCAGGAGAAATTGTTATCCTTGGAGCCACCGGAGGACGTCTGGATCATATGATCGGTAATATACAGCTTTTATATCCCTGCCTTCAAAAGGGAATCCGTGCCAGCATCATAGATCCTCAGAACCGTCTGTATCTGATTGACGGAGAAACTGTATTTCGCAGGCATGAAGTCTGGGGAACGTATATTTCCTTCCTGCCTCTTACACAGGAGGTAACAGGAATTACCTTAAAGGGCTTTAAATATCCGCTGGAAAATAAAGATATCTGTATTGGTACCAGTCTCTGCATCAGTAATGAACTCATAGAAGAAGAGGGACGGATTACCTTTTCAGAGGGTGTTCTGATGGCGGTGGAATCTCATGATTGATGATCGGAGAAACTGGACTGGTTAAAAAGTGATAAACTGGATATTTGTAACCATCCACTTTAGTGGTACCATATGCATCATAAAATGCAAGTGAGGAGCGGATGATTATGAAATTATCAAAGATTGCCATGACCGGACTTTTTGCAGCCCTTTCCTATGTAGTATTTACCTTTTTGCAGATTAAGATCACCCTTCCCGGCGGAGATGCCACCTCCATTCATCTGGGAAATGCGGTCTGTGTGCTGGGTGCCCTGATCCTAGGCGGCTTTTACGGCGGTCTGGGCGGAGCCATCGGCATGACCATTGGGGATCTTTTCGATCCTGTCTATGTAATATATGCCCCTAAGACCTTTATCCTGAAGCTCTGTATCGGTCTGATCACCGGGTTTGTGGCTCACAGGCTGGGGCATATCGATGAAAGTAGCGACCAGGGCCATGTGCTGCGCTTTGCAGCAGCAGGAGCGGTCTGCGGTCTTGTCTTTAATATGATCTTTGATCCGCTGTTTGGATATTATTACAAGCTTCTGATCCTTGGAAAGCCGGCGGCAGAGCTCGCCCTTGTATGGAACGTGGCCTCCACCTCCATCAATGCAGTTCTTTCCGCCATTGCTTCCCTTGTGATCTACATGCCCCTTCGCCGGGCTTTGATCCGATCCGGGTTGGTTGACAAGCTGAAATAAGGAGTATCCGTTATGCCAAATTACCATCAGAAGAAAATTGCAATGATAAACGATCTTTCCGGGTACGGCCGCTGTTCTCTTACAGTGGCTCTTCCCATTTTATCGGCCATGGGCATCCAGTGCTGTCCGGTGCCGACCTCGATCCTTTCCAATCACACAGGCTTTCCAGTGTATTATTTTGATGATTATACCGACCATATGGAGCCCTATATTGAGAAATGGAAGGAGCTGGGGCTTACCTTTGACGGCATTGCCACAGGATTTCTGGGCTCGGAGCGCCAGATTGAGATTGTGAAGGATATGATCGCAGCTTTTCGCACGTCTGGGACAAAGGTTCTGGTAGATCCCATTATGGGAGATCACGGAATCGCCTATGCGACCTACACGCCGTCCATGTGCAGCCGGATGCGGGAGCTGGCTGCCATGGCCGACATATTGACTCCCAACCTTACAGAGGCCTGTATTCTCGCCGATGTTCCCTACGAGAGCGGGGAAATGAGTTATGAGGCGCTGGCCGGCCTTGTAAGACGTCTTCAGAAGCTGGGGCCTTCCGCTGTTGTGATCACAGGGATCCGAAAGGGACCTGACCTGGTAAATGCCATGGCAGAGGGAGAAGGTGAGGTTTCCTTTTTGAGCCGCAAAGCCGCAGGAGAGGAACGGCCCGGTACGGGAGATGTGTTTTCCTCCATTATCACCGGGGGATGCATCCGGGGCTGGAGCCTAAAGAGGTCTGTTAATCTGGCGGCTGATTTCGTAAGAGACTGCATTGTGCGTTCCGGAGAGCTTCAGATACCGGTTAAAAACGGAGTCTGTTTTGAACTGCTTTTAGGCAGCCTGTGCCAGATGACGGACAAATAGGCGCCGGAAGGGAGCTTTTTCAAAAAAAGGCTTTTATTTCACTGGAAAATGTTATATACTCATAAACAAGTATGTAAATACAGTAAGGAGATCCAGGAGGAGTATCATGTTAGATTTAAAGTTTGTCAGAGAAAACCCTGACATCGTAAAGCAGAATATTAAAAATAAATTTCAGGACGGAAAACTTCCCCTGGTAGACGAGGTAATCGCGCTGGACGCTGAAAACCGCGCTACCCAGAAGGAAGCTGACGATCTCAGAGCCAGCAGAAACAAGCTGTCCAAGCAGATCGGCGCTCTCATGGGCCAGGGAAAGAAGGAAGAGGCAGAAGAGGTGAAAAAACAGGTCAGCGCCAATTCCGCCAGACTGGCTGAGTTAGAGGCAAAGGAGAGCGAGCTTGCCGAGAAGATCTTAAAGATCATGATGACCATCCCAAATATCATCGATCCAAGCGTACCCATCGGTAAGGATGACAGTGAAAATGTAGAGATCGAGAAGTTCGGTGAGCCAGTGGTTCCTGATTTTGAGATCCCCTACCACACAGATATCATGGAGCGTTTTAACGGCATTGATCTGGATGCTGCCAGAAGAGTAGCAGGAAACGGCTTCTACTATCTGATGGGCGATATTGCCAGACTTCACTCTGCAGTGATTTCCTATGCAAGAGACTTCATGATCGGACGCGGCTTTACCTACTGTGTACCTCCCTTTATGATCCGCAGCAATGTAGTAACAGGCGTTATGAGCTTTGCCGAGATGGATGCCATGATGTATAAGATCGAGGGCGAGGATCTCTATCTGATCGGTACCAGCGAGCATTCCATGATCGGAAAGTTTATTGACACCATTACGCCGGAGGCAGAGCTTCCCATGACGCTCACCAGCTATTCCCCATGCTTCCGCAAGGAGAAGGGTGCTCACGGCATTGAAGAGAGAGGTGTATACCGCATCCACCAGTTTGAGAAACAGGAGATGATCGTTGTCTGCAGACCGGAGGAAAGCCCTGTATGGTATGACAAGCTGTGGCAGAATACCGTAGATCTGTTCCGTTCCCTGGATATCCCGGTAAGAACCTTAGAGTGCTGCTCCGGCGATCTGGCTGATCTTAAGGTGAAGTCCTGTGATGTAGAGGCATGGTCCCCACGGCAGAAGAAATATTTTGAGGTGGGAAGCTGTTCCAACTTAGGAGATGCTCAGGCCCGCCGCTTAAAGATCCGTGTAAATGGCGAAGACGGAACCAAGTATCTGGCACATACTTTAAACAACACCGTAGTAGCGCCTCCCCGTATGCTGATCGCTTTCCTGGAGAACAATCTGCAGGCAGACGGCAGCGTAAAGATCCCTGAGGCATTAAGGCCTTATATGGGCGGAATGGAAGTTATGATTCCTCAGAAATAAACAGGAGTAAATATATGGTAAAATTCAATCATTTTAATTTTAATGTACTGAACCTGGAAAAGAGCCTGGAGTTTTATGAGAAAGCCCTGGGACTTAAGCCGGTAAGAGAAAAGGATGCTTCTGACGGCTCCTTTAAGCTGGTGTATTTAGGAGACGGTCTCAGCGACTTTACTCTGGAGCTGACCTGGCTTAAGGACCGCACAGAATCCTACAATCTGGGTGAGTGCGAATTCCATCTGGCTTTCCATGTGGATGATTATGACGCGATCCATAAAAAGCACCAGGAAATGGGCTGCATCTGCTATGAAAATCCGGCTATGGGAATTTATTTCATTTCCGATCCGGATGGATACTGGATTGAGATTGTTCCGGAAAACAAATAAAGAAGGAAAAAGGAAACCGGCCTCCGCTTTAAAGCGGGGAGCCGGTTTTTTAACGGGCTGCGTCCAACTGGACGGAGCGTATTACTGATTGTACTCGCTGTATTTCTCCTCACAGTACTGGCAGCGGTAGGTTTCTGTCTTTTCATCTGCCAGATAGAAGATGTGTGGAAGCTCCTGTTCGATGGAGGTAATGCAGCGCGGATTCTTGCAGTGGATCACGTTGGTGATCTTTTTGGGAAGCTTTAAGGCCTTCTTTTCAGCAATTCTGTCATCACGGATGATATTTACGGTGATGTTGTGATCGATATAGCCCAGAATATCCAGATCCAGCTTATCTAAACCGCCTTCGATCTTGATAATGTCCTTGCGGCCCATTTTGTTGCTTCGGGCATTTTTAATGATGGCAACCTGGCAGTCTAATTTGTCAAGGCCCAGGTGATAGTAAATATCCAGGCTCTTTCCTGCCTCAATGTGGTCAAGGACAATGCCTTCTTTTAATCCGCTGATATTTAACATGGCTTTTCTACCTCCAGTAATGTCATGATCAGTGCCATACGGACATATACGCCGTACTGGGCCTGTTTGAAGTAAGCAGCTCTTGGATCGTCATCTATCTCCACAGAGATTTCGTTTACTCTTGGAAGGGGATGAAGGATGTACATATCCGGCTTTGCCAGCTTCATCTTTTTGCGTGTCAGGATATAGCAGTCCTTTAAGCGGATGTAATCCTCTTCATTGAAGAAGCGCTCTTTCTGCACGCGGGTCATATAAAGGATATCCAGGCTTCCCAGAGCGTCGTCCAGATTTCCTACCTCTTCAAATGGGATGTTGTTGGCTTCCAGTACGTCCTCGCGGATGCTGTCTGGAATACGAAGCTCCGGCGGGGAGATCAGAACGAATTTTACACCCGGATAGCGAACCATGGCGCTGATCAAAGAATGAACGGTACGGCCGAATTTAAGGTCGCCGCACAGGCCGATGGTTAAATTGTCCAGGCGTCCCTTTAAGGAGCGGATGGTCATAAGGTCTGTCAGGGTCTGGGTAGGATGCTGATGGCCGCCGTCACCTGCATTGATGACAGGAATTTCTGCCTTCTGGGCTGCTACAAATGCGGAACCCTCCTTGGGATGACGCATGGCGCAGATATCAGCGTAGCAGGAAATCATGCGGATGGTGTCGGCAACGCTTTCTCCCTTTGCAGCGGAACTGGAATTAGCGGAAGAAAAGCCGAGAACATTGCCGCCCAGGTTCATCATGGCTGCTTCAAAGCTTAAGCGTGTTCTGGTGCTGGGCTCATAAAACAGGGTAGCAAGCTTTTTGCCGTCGCAAACGTGCGCATATCTGGGAAGATTTTTCTCGATGTCTCTGGCTAATGCTAAAAGGTCATCGATTTCCTCCACAGAGAAGTCTAAGGGATTCAGTAAGTGTCTCATGTGATTCTCCTTTGCCTTTTCTATTTTATTTTAAGTGATTTTGGGAAATAGTCCACACTGAACCAGTGCGATAGCCGGACAGCCAGATATGGCACTGATTTGTGCCTCGTCATATTCTTACATAGAATGACAAAGAAGTCAAGTAGAATTTGGGCGGCCGTAAAAAATATTTAAGGAACTTTAAAGGAAAAAGGGACAGCGGCTATTGACGTTTTATGGTATACTGTCTAAAGACAGACAACACAACCATGCCTTTTACAGGCAGGCAAAGGAGAGTTCATTGACAGAAACAGAGAAGAAAGCTCCGATTCCCGTAATCCGTGTAAGGAATCTGTATAAGATTTACCGGGTGGGAGAGACAAAGGTACGGGCATTAAACGGCGTGGATTTTGAAATCTATAAGGGAGAGTTTGTAGCCATTGTAGGAACCTCCGGTTCCGGCAAATCCACCCTTTTGAATATGCTGGCCGGACTGGAGAAGCCCACCAAAGGCGAGATCATCATAGGAAAGGTTCATATGGAACGGTTGACGGAAAAACAGCTTGTGGCATTCAGGAGGGAAAAGGTTGGATTTATTTTCCAGTCCTATAATCTTTTAAATACCATGAATGCCGTTGAAAATGTAGCTCTTCCCTTATCGTTCCGGGGAGTGGCCAAAAGAGTGCGGCTTAAAAAGGCCAGGGAATTTCTGGCGCTGATGGGGGTGGCAGATCAGGAAAAGCATATGCCAAACCAGATGTCCGGAGGCCAGCAGCAGAGAGTGGGCATCGCCAGGGCTCTGGTGGTAGACCCGCAGATCATTTTTGCGGATGAGCCTACGGGGAATCTGGATTCCAAGACCACCATGGAGGTACTGCGGTTAATGCAGCGCATTGTAAGAGAACAGAAGCAGACACTTGTGATGGTTACCCATGACAACAACCTGGCTTCCTACGCAGACCGCAGGATCCGGATCGTGGACGGGAAGATCACGGGCATAGAGACCGGGGGCCGGTCAGCCTTAGATGAGACGGAGGAGAAAACAGTATGAAAGCATGGAAAAAGGCAAAGGCCCTGCTTATGCTTGCAGCGGCTTTTATGGCAGCAGCGGGAGGCATCCCGTCTATGGCCAGTGATTTTAAGACAGGCTACAACACAAATGCCAGTGATAATGATCATATATTCACAACCAAGTCTCCCAAGGGGAATATCGGCAAGTCTATGAGCATTTCATTCCGGGTTCGGGCGACGGATGAGGATATGGATAATCTAAAGGTAAGCCTTCTTGAAACAACGGAATTTCAGCAGATCGAGTCAAAAGGTGAAAGCGACTATACAGTTGATTACTATCCATTTGAAATTATGGAAACCACCTTTGTGGGGAAAAATGTAGGAAATATAAAGGCGGGCAATGTAAAAAGTGTTTCCCTTTCCGCCAGAGTCCGCAGAGACGCCGCCCAGGGCTATTACAGCATCCCCATTCAGTTAGAGTGGGATGGGGGCTATGATGTGGATTACATCAATATCTGGATTTCCACCAGTTCCACTACCTCTGAGGATGAGGAAGAGGATAAAAAAGAGGGAAATTATTTTGTGATCGGTGAAAATCAGTCCACACCCAGGGGAGTTTATCCCAATGTCATTGATTTTGGCGTCAATTTCCGCAATAAAAGAGAAACCACAGCCCAGAATGTAACCATTTCCATGGGGCTTTCGGAAGATGACGCCAAATTCCCCTTTGAGATCAATGACGGCAATTATGACCGAACCTTTGAGCGGGTCAGTCCGGGAGAAACCGTGGCTGCCCAGTACAGCATGGCCATCCGTGAGGATTCCTATACAGGCTATTATCCGATCAAATTTACCATTACCTTCCGCTTAAGCTCTGAGGGCGACCTTCACACAGAGGAGGGCGTATTTTACGTTCATGTGGTGTCCAAGGATAAGGAGGACGACCTGGGGGAATTTGACGCAAATGACAGAGTCCGGGCCAGAGTGATCGTAGAGGGATATCATACGGTGCCGGAGGAGGTCTATGCGGGCAATGAATTTGAGCTTGTATTAAATATGAAAAATGCCTCTACTACGGTTCCGGCCTCGAATATCCTGTTTAATCTGGAATCGGAAAAGGTTTCCGATAGCGCTGTTTTTACCACAGAGTCCGGTACGGCATCTATGGTTGTGGATTCTCTGGCTCCGGGCCAGACCACAGAGATCCGGGCTAAATTCACAGCCAAGGCAGGTGTGGATCAGCGCTCCTATGGCATTACGGTAAAAGAAAAGTATGACAGCCCTGAGTTTAAAAATGCAGAGGAAAGCATTATTGTGGATATTCCCGTAAAGCAGTATGCCCGTCTGAGCACCAGCAATATTGATGTAATGCCGGATACCATGTCGGTTGGCTCTGAATCCAACGTGATGTTTGGCATCAACAACACGGGAAAGGTGATCCTTTATAATGTAAACGTAACCTTTGAGGGAGATTCCATCAAGCCTGTGGATACATATGTAGGCAATATTAAGCCCGGAGAGACGGGAAATGTGGATACCATGCTTACGGGCATTGCTCCGACTATGGATGACGGCACCATCCGTCTTCAGATCCACTATGAGGATGAAAACGGACAGGCGGCGGAGCCGGTGGAAAAAGAACTGAATCTGATGGTGACGGAGGAAATGGAAACAGAGTTTGATCCGTCCCTTACTATGGATCCTGAGCTTATGGAGCAGGAGAAGCCGTCCTTTTTTGAAGCATATAAAATGTGGATTCTGATGGGAGGCGCAGCGGCTGCAGGGGCTGTAGGTTTCGTCACCGTGCGTCATATCCGTAAAAAGCGCAGGGCGGCAAAGGAGAAAGAGGATATAGAAGATGAAATTTCCTGATCTTCTGATCATGAGCATGAATAATTTAAGGCGCAGGAAGCTGCGGACGGTGCTGACGGTACTGGGAGTCATCATAGGAACAGCTGCGATCGTCGTTATGGTTTCCCTGGGAATCGGTTTAAATGAGATGACTATGGAACAGATTGCGTCCTGGGGGAGTCTGACTACCATTGAAGTGTACAGCCAGAGTTCCGGCGGAGGGATGCAGATGATGGGAGCGGCGATGTCCTCTCAGAACAGCGAATCGGAACCGAACTATATCACAGATAAGGTAATAGACAATTTTAAGCGGATTCCTCATGTGACGGGGGTTTCTCCCGTTTTAAACATGAATGTGGTCATGCGCCAGGGGGCCTATATTTCTACCTATGTCCAGTTAAAGGGAGTAAGCCAGTCCTATCTGGAGCAGTTAGAGCTGGCAGAGGGACGGCTCCCGCAGCCGGGAGAACTGGGGCTGGTATTTGGAAATGGGGTAATCCGTGATTTTACGAATGCCAAGACCGGAAAGGGCTACTGGGATACGGGAGAGATGCCGGATGTGGATCCTATGGGAAAACCCATGTTTGTCATTTTTGACATGGATGCTTACTATCAAAGTCAGGGTTCCGGCAGCTCTTCAGACGGGACTCCTGTAAAGCCGCCTAAAAAGTACATGATCGAAACTACGGGAATGCTGGCAGGAGGGGAAAACGGCTACAGCAATTATTCCTGGTATGTATTTACGGATATTGACGGCCTGAAAGCCCAGTTAAAAAAAGTATTTAAAAAGGGAACACCCATCCCCGGACAGCCCACCAATAAAAAGGGAAAGCCTTTAAATGAACTGGTTTACAACAGCGCAGAGGTCTTTGTAGACGATATGGAAAATGTGACCCAGGTACAGGAACAGCTGGCAGCTATGGGCTATCAGGTAAACAGCCAGATGGACTTTCTGGAAAGCTCCAGACAGCAGTCCAACATGGTCCAGGCTGTTTTGGGCGGGATCGGCGCGGTATCCCTTTTTGTAGCCGCCATCGGTATTGCCAATACCATGATGATGTCGATTTATGAACGTACCAAGGAAATCGGTGTGATGAAGGTTTTGGGCTGCGATATGGGAAATATACGGAATATGTTTCTGATTGAATCAGGATTTATCGGTTTTATGGGCGGAACGATAGGAGTGGCTTTAAGCTATGGTGTTTCCGCGATTGTAAACCGTTTTGTAAATATGTCCCAGTCCATGGGGCTTTCGGGAGATCTGTCCCGGATTCCACCATGGCTTTCCATGGCAGCCATTGGCTTTGCTGTTTTTGTAGGCATGGCCGCAGGCTTTATGCCGGCAGTCCGCGCTATGAAATTAAGCCCTCTGGCAGCTATTCGGAACGAATAGGGCACAGGGCGGTTCATAAGCAGAAATAATAAGTAATGCTTCTAAAAATAATTTGCAATATAAGCAGAAATCATATATACTGAAAGCGAATGAGCGAGCGTGTGACTGGCGGATGGTGGGAATAACCACAGGGAGCACGCGAAACGGGACAGAATATGTTCGCAGTTACGAGCCGGCCGCCTGGGCACCTTTTTCAATGTGTACCAGGAGACCGGTTTTTTATTTTACTTTTATATATGGAGGCCAAGACATGAATGTAAGATCACTGGAACAGGAATTAAAGACCAATGCGTATCCGGGACGGGGGATCGTCATCGGAGAGACTGGGGATGGCAGATATGCGGTGACCGCCTATTTTATCATGGGAAGAAGCGCAAACAGCCGCAACCGCGTATTTGTGACAGAGGGAGAAGGTATCCGTACGCAGGCCTTTGATCCTGAAAAGCTGGAAGATCCCAGCCTGATCATCTATGCTCCGGTCCGCGTGCTGGGCAATAAGACCATTGTAACAAACGGTGATCAGACGGATACCATTTATGAGGGAATGGATCATCAGCTTACCTTTGAGCAATCTCTGCGCAGCCGTGAGTTTGAGCCAGATGCTCCCAACTATACGCCCCGGATTTCCGGTATCCTTCACACGGAAAATGGCCGTTACAGCTATGCCATGTCTATTTTAAAGAGCAATCAGGGTGACCCCTCCTCCTGTCTGCGTTTTACCTATGCATATCAGAACCCTGCAGCCGGAATGGGCCATTTCATCCATACCTATATGCATGACGGCAGTCCTCTTCCAAGCTTTGAGGGTGAGCCAAAGGCTGTAGCCATTGAGGGAACCATTGACGAATTTACCTCAATGGTCTGGAACAGCTTAAATGAGGATAACAAGGTATCCCTCTTTGTGCGATATATCGACATTGCTACAGGTGAGACAGAGACAAGAATTGTAAATAAGAATCAATAATCATTAAAAAAATGAGTCAGGAGAGAGAAGCATGAAAGAACTGGAATTAAAATACGGATGCAACCCCAATCAGAAGCCTTCACGGATTTTCATGGAAAATGACAGAGAGCTTCCCATTACAGTTTTAAGCGGAAGACCGGGTTATATCAACCTTTTGGATGCCTTAAACGGATGGCAGCTGGTAAAAGAGTTAAAGGAGGCAACGGGACTTCCGGCAGCCACCTCCTTTAAGCACGTTTCGCCTGCTGGTGCCGCCGTGGGCCTTCCCATGGATGAGGTGTTAAGGAAAATTTACTGGGTGGATGATCTTGGAGAGCTTTCTCCCTTAGCCTGTGCCTATGCCAGAGCCAGAGGCGCAGACCGTATGTCTTCTTTTGGAGATTTTATTTCATTATCGGATGTCTGCGACGTGGACACAGCCCGGCTGATCAAGAGAGAGGTTTCAGACGGCGTGATCGCTCCCGGATACGAGCCGGAGGCGTTAGAAATCTTAAAGACCAAGAAAAACGGCAATTACAATGTGATCCAGATCGATCCGGACTATGAGCCAGAGGCTTTGGAGCGCAAGCAGGTATTTGGCGTTGTCTTTGAACAGGGTCACAATAATTTAAAGATTGACAAGACTCTGCTCGAGCATATTGTTACAAAGGAAAAAGAACTTCCAGAGGATGCAGCAAGAGATCTTCTGATTTCTCTCATTGTCTTAAAATATACCCAGTCCAATTCCGTCTGCTTTGCAAAAGGCGGTCAGGCCATCGGAATCGGAGCAGGACAGCAGTCCAGAGTACACTGCACCAGACTGGCAGGCAGCAAGGCAGATAACTGGTATCTGCGCCAGGCACCCCAGGTGTTGAATCTGCCCTTTATCGACGGTATCCGCCGGGCAGACAGAGATAATGCCATTGATTTATACATTGGCGAGGATTATATGGATGTGCTTGCAGAGGGAAGATGGGAGCGCATTTTTAAGGAAAAGCCCCCTGTATTTACAAAAGAGGAAAAGCGGGCATGGCTGGACGGCCTTACGGACGTAGCTCTTGGCTCGGACGCCTTCTTCCCCTTCGGAGATAATATTGACAGGGCTTATAAAAGCGGTGTAAAATATGTAGCACAGCCGGGAGGCTCTGTCCGGGATGACCAGGTGATCGAAACCTGCGATCAGTACGGCATGGTGATGGCATTTACGGGAATCCGCCTGTTCCATCATTAAAGCATAGCTGTACTGCATCCATCGGAGCAGCTGAAAGGATCCCGCCAAAAGACACGGCTCATGGGCCAAACGGTCCATGGGCCTTTTATCCGATTTAAAAAGGAAAATTATGGGGAATTATACCGGCATGAAACGAGGATAATGAGAATGAAAGATCTGACAAGAGAGCATCCGCGTCATACCCTGTGGCGCTTTCTTCTTCCCATGCTGGCAAGCGTAATGTTTCAGCAGTTTTACAGTGTTGCGGACAGCAGCATTGCAGGACGGTTCGCAGGAGAAGATGCGCTGGCGGCAGTAGGTGCCTCCTATCCGATTACAGTGATATTTATGGCCTTTGCCGTAGGAAGCAATCTGGGAGCATCGGTGGTGGTGTCACGGCTGTTTGGAGCCGGAGATTTAAAGAGGATGAAATCTGCAGTCAGCACGGCTTTTATTGCCTGCGGTGTGTTAAGCGCGGTTTTAACGCTGTTTGGCTGGTTTTTCTGCGGCTGGATGATGGAGCTGGTACATACGCCGGAAAATATTTTTTCAGAAGGTGAGCTCTATCTTAAGATTTATGTATATGGACTGACCTTTTTGTTTTTGTACAATGTATGTACGGGAATCTTTACGGCCCTGGGAGATTCCAGGACGCCTCTGTATTTTCTGATCGGTTCTTCTCTGGGAAATATTTTTCTGGATTTCTGGTTTGTGGCAGGACTTGGCCTGGGAGTGGCAGGCGTGGCCTGGGCGACCTTTATTGCTCAGGGGATTTCCGCTGTATTGGCACTTGTGACGCTGAGGTTCCGGCTTACGAAGATTTTCTGTGAGGGAAGGCCGCGGCTGTTTGACTGGGTGCTTCTGGGCCAGATTGCAGCTATTGCGGTTCCCAGCATCCTTCAGCAGAGCGTCCTGTCTGTGGGAAATATGTTTGTCCAGGAGATTGTAAACCGGTACGGCTCTGCGGTGATTGCAGGATATTCCGGGGCGATCAAGCTCAATACCTTTGCTATCAATTCCTTCATGGCTTTGGGAAGCTGTCTTTCCAGCTATACGGCCCAAAACCTGGGGGCAGGAAAAAGGGAGCGCCTTCCGGCCGGATTTCACACAGGGATCGGCTTGTCACTGTTTGCAGCTCTTCCATTTGTGATTTTGTATGCCTTTTTTGGAAGGCAGATGATGGGGCTGTTTTTGGGCGGGGAGAGCAAAGCTGCGATCGAAGCAGGGGTATTATTTTTAAGGATCGTAAGCCCCATGTACTTTATGATAGCGGTAAAGCTGATGACAGACGGCATTATCCGGGGAGCTGGGGCTATGAAATATTTTGTGATCGCTACGGTGCCGGATCTGATCTTAAGGATCTGTATGGCAGAGCTTTTAACCCCGCATTTTGGAAGCACCGGAATCTGGATGGCCTGGCCCTTTGGATGGATCGCGGCAACGGTGCTCACTCTGATTTTTTACCGCAGGATCATTTTGGAAAAATAGTACGTACACCTGGCAAGCTGCTCTGGCATATGATGAAGTAAGAATATGCAGGGGTGGCTTTCTTTGAAAACTTTTCCAAAACCATTATCCCAGATGGAAGAAAAGGAGTGTCTGGAGCGCTGCAAAGGGGGCGACCAGTCTGCCAGAAATATGCTCATTGAGCATAATATGCGTCTGGTAGCCCATGTGGTAAAAAAATATCAGTGCCCGGATTACGAAACAGAGGATCTTCTGTCGGTGGGAACCATCGGACTGATAAAAGCAGTCAATACATTTAATGCAGACAAAGGTTCAAAACTGGCGACGTACGCGGCCCGGTGCGTGGAAAACGAAGTGCTGATGAAGCTCAGAAGCAATAAGAAACTTGCAAGAGAGGTATCCCTCTATGAACCCATCGGAGTAGACAAGGACGGAGAGACGGTAAGCCTGATGGACGTGATCGAGATGGAAAATCCCGAAACCATAGACGGGCTGATCTTGGATCAGGATATCAGGGAAATGTACCGGGCCTTTGACCGCTGCCTGACAGATCCGGAAAAACAGGTCATTTCCATGCGGTACGGCCTCTTTCGGGGCAGGGAGCATACACAGAGGGAAATTGCAGCCCGTATGGGGATATCCAGATCCTATGTCAGCCGGATTGAAAAGCGGGCGATAGGGAAGCTTCGGGCAGAATTTGAGCATTTTTAAGCGGCAGCGCCATAAATATCTAAAATACAGGATAAAAGTGTAAATAAATTAAAAAAATATGCATTGTCATGGAAATGATTTCCGTTTATACTGAGTAGGAAAGACAGGATAAGGAGGAAATGACATGGCTGTTTTAGTAACGGGAGGCGCCGGATATATCGGAAGCCATACCTGCGTAGAGCTGCTGAATGCAGGCTATGAGGTAGTAGTCGTAGACAATCTTTACAATTCCAGCGAGAAGGCCCTGGAGCGTGTTGAGGAGATCACGGGAAAGAAGCTGAAATTTTATCAGGCAGATCTGCTGGACCGCGAGGCGGTAAAAAGGATTTTCGATCAGGAATCCATCCAGGCTGTGATCCATTTTGCAGGCTTAAAGGCAGTAGGTGAATCCGTTCAGAAGCCTCTGGAATATTATCACAATAATATTACAGGAACGCTGATCCTGTGTGATGAGATGAGAAATCACGGCGTAAAGAACATTGTATTCAGCTCTTCTGCAACGGTATACGGCGATCCTGCACAGATCCCCATTACAGAGAAATGTCCCAAGGGTGAGATCACTAATCCCTACGGACGCACCAAGGGAATGCTGGAGCAGATCCTGACGGATTTCCATACTGCAGATCCGGAGTGGAATGTAGTGCTGCTGCGTTACTTTAACCCAATCGGCGCCCATGAGAGTGGAAGGATCGGAGAGGATCCCAAGGGAATTCCGAACAATCTTGTCCCCTATATTGCGCAGGTAGCGATCGGTAAGAGAGATCATTTAAATGTATTCGGAAATGATTATGACACACCGGACGGCACAGGCGTAAGAGATTATATCCATGTGGTAGACCTTGCGAAAGGCCATGTAAAGGCCATGAAGAAGCTGGAATCCAAAGAGGGTGTCAGCATCTACAACCTGGGTACAGGCGTAGGCTATAGCGTCCTTGATGTGCTTCATGCCTATGAAAAAGCCTGCCACAAAACTTTAAAGTATGAAATTCAGCCCCGCAGGGCCGGAGATATCGCAACCTGCTACTCGGACTGCACAAAGGCAAAAGAGGAGTTAGGCTGGGTTGCTGAAAAGGGAATCGAGGAAATGTGTGCCGATTCCTGGAGATGGCAGTCCATGAATCCGGACGGCTACAGAGAATAAAATACAGGAGCCATATCAGCAGAAGCGGACAGAGTTCCAACGGCTGGTATGGCTCTTAAATTTTGCTTGCTATTTTGCAGGTTATCCGGTATAGTAAAAATATCTGTTTGATCTATTAAACAAATTTTTCAAATCTGTTTGATCATATCTGAATTTCATTGGTTTTATCTTTTTTATTCCCGTTTACCATTGGCGAGTCAGGGGCGAAGTGTACCTTTTTAACGAAACAGGAGGTGGGTTTATGTTTACAAGGATTAACAGCAGCGGAATACAGGGAATCGGGGCATATCCGGTGTCTGTGGAGGCGGATGTGGCAAATGGTCTTCCAGGTTTTTCCATATCCGGTCAGCTGTCCACAGAGGTCAGGGAAGCACAGGAGCGGGTCCGGACCGCGTTAAAAAATTCCGGCTTTCAGCTTCCGGCTAAAAAGATTACGGTAAATTTATCGCCGGCAGGTGTAAAAAAGGGAGGAACGGCCTTTGATCTTCCCATTGCAGTAGCAGTATTAGGTGCTTTTGGGGTCTTAGATACAGGCGGACTGGGAGAATGTCTTGTGATTGGAGAGCTGGGGCTGGATGGAAGCGTAAAACCAGTTCCGGGAGTTCTGGTCCATACGGAGGCCGCAAGAGCAGGGGGATTGAGACAGTGTATCCTGCCGGGGGAAAATGAAAGGGAAGGGAGGCTCATAAAAGGAATACAGATCATCGGGATCCGCTCACTGAAAGAGCTGGTCCAGACGCTGGCCAGGCCGGACTGGAAAAGTACAAGACAGAAAGAGGAGACAGAAGAGGAGGAGAAGGATAGATCCTGCGAAGGAGATTTGGTCGATTTTAAGGAAATAAACGGGCAGGGAGTGCTGCGGCGGGCCGCAGAGGTGGCTGCGGCGGGAATGCACGGACTTTTGATGTGCGGCAGTGCGGGAACCGGAAAATCTATGGTAGCCTCCCGTATCCCCACGATTCTTCCTGGTCTCACCAGAGAAGAGGATATAGAGATATCCAGAGTTTACAGCGTCTGCGGCAAGCTTCCCCCTGGGCGTCCGCTGCTTTCTAAGCGGCCCTTTCGCAGTCCTCACCATACGATTTCTCCTCAGGGCCTTACGGGAGGCGGCCGCTTTCCGGTTCCCGGAGAATTTTCACTTGCTTCGGGAGGTGTGCTGTTTTTAGATGAGCTGCCTCATTTTGGCCGCGGCGCCATAGAGGCGCTGCGTCAGCCTATGGAAGAACGGAAAATTGTGATCAGCCGTGTCTGGGGAAGCTGTGAGTTTCCGGCGGATTTTCTCATTGTGGGAGCCATGAATCCCTGCCCCTGCGGCTTTTTTCCGAACCGTAACCGGTGCAGCTGTACAGAGGCGCAGATCCAGGGATATTTAAGAAGGCTGTCCCGCCCTATTTTAGAGCGCTTCGATATGGGGGTGGAGGCGGCTCCCGTTTCCTTTCGGGAGCTGGAAGAGACTCCGGCGGAAAATGAATCCTCAAAAGAGATCCGCACACGGGTGGAACGGGCCGTAAAAATACAGAAAAAGCGCTTTGAAGGAACGAAAATCCGCTTTAACAGCCGGATGGGGCCGGCGGAAATCCGGCGTTTTTGTCCGTTGGGAGAAAGGGAACGGGAGTTTGCCGAAAAAGTTTATGAAATAAGAGGATTAAGTGCCAGAAGTTATCATAAGGTTTTAAAGACAGCCAGAACCATAGCGGATCTGGCAGGAGAGAAAAATATCAGGCGGGAACACCTGGCAGAGGCATTTGGATACCGCACACTGGAGGGACGGTTATGGGGACGGGAGAAGAATTAGAACGGCTGTTTTTGCACTGGCTCATCCGGATGGAGGGAATGGGAGCTGTGACTGTAAAACGGATCGGAGCATTTGCAGGAAGCTATCGAAATGCATATTATATAGAAGGAATGGAACTTCAAAAAGCGGGGATCTTAAAGACAGAGGAAAGCTGCATACGGTATGATGCCTGGAAAAAGGAATTTTATCCGATGGAAGAGGAATATTACCGTCTGGCAGAAAAAGGAATCCGTTTTATCACGCATCTGGATCCGGATTATCCGTCCCGTCTTCTTTCCCTGTATGACTTTCCGGCTGCTTTGTATGTGAAAGGAGATCTCCCAAAAGAAGATGAACCGGCGGCGGCTATTATCGGTGCCAGGGAGTGTTCGGCTTATGGCCGGCAGACGGCAGAGCATATGGCGAAAGAGCTGGCAGAGGCAGGCGTAACGATTATCAGCGGCCTGGCCAGGGGAATCGATGGAGCCGGACATAAAGGCGCTTTGGATGGAGGTGGAAAAACCTTTGCAGTTCTGGGCTGCGGCGTAAATATCTGTTATCCCAGATCCAATTACAGCCTGTATACTCAAATTGGGGAACAGGGCGGTCTTATATCGGAGTATCCCCCGGATACCCCGCCTCTGGCCCGCAATTTCCCCATGAGAAATCGGATCATCAGCGGTCTTTCAGACGCAGTTTTGGTGATAGAGGCCAGAAAAAAGAGCGGTTCCCTGATTACAGCACAAACAGGACTGGATCAGGGAAAGGATATTTATGCAGTTCCGGGACGGATTACAGATTCCTTAAGCGAAGGCTGCAATCAGCTTATCGCTTCCGGCGCTTTCGTCCTCATATCTGCCGAAACCCTTTTGGAAAACATGGGCATTTCCTACAAAAAGAAAGACCGGGCGGGGGAAAAAATTGAGAAGGGACTTGCAAAGCGTGAAAAAATGGTGTATAGTTGCTTGGATTCCGAACCGCTCCATGCAGAGGAAATCGCAGCGAGGGCAGGACTTTCTGTAAGCCAGTCCATGGATGTCCTTCTCACTCTGGAGCTGGAAGGCTATGCAGTGCGGACAACAGGTCTGTACTATGTCAGAGGGGATTTATGATATGGCCCCAAGGGGAAACTGACAGAAAGAATCAGTAACACAAAATAAGGAGTTTTACACCATGGCGAATCATCTGGTAATCGTAGAATCACCTGCAAAGGTGAAAACCATAAAAAAGTTTCTGGGAAGCAGCTACGAGGTAGACGCTTCCGGAGGCCATGTAAGGGATCTGCCTAAAAGCCAGCTTGGCTTTGATCCGGAGCATGATTATGAACCGAAATATATTACGATCCGCGGAAAGGGAGATGTTCTTGCGAAGCTGCGCAAGGAGGTAAAAAAGGCAGATAAGATCTATCTGGCAACGGACCCGGACCGTGAGGGAGAAGCCATTTCATGGCATCTGATGAAGGCTTTAAAGTTGGATGAGGTAAAGAATAAATCCGTTTACCGCATCAGCTTTAATGAGATTACTAAAAATGCAGTAAAGGCTTCCTTAAAGGCTCCGAGAACGCTGGATATGAATCTGGTCAATGCTCAGCAGACCCGCAGGATGTTGGATCGTATGGTAGGCTACCGCATCAGTCCGCTTTTATGGGCAAAGGTTAAGAGAGGCTTAAGCGCCGGCCGCGTTCAGTCTGTGGCCCTGCGCATGATCTGCGACCGTGAGGATGAGATCAATGCATTTATTCCTGAGGAATACTGGAACTTGGACGCGTCTTTTAAAATTGCCGGAATGAAAAAGCCTCTGACTGCCCGTTATTACGGCCCTGCAGACAGCGGAAAGGAGGAAAAGGCAAAGGGCGCAAAGACGGTGATCCGCAGCAAGGCAGAGCTGGATGCGGTTATGAAGGATTTAGAAAACGTATCCTACCTTGTGGATGAGGTGAAAAAGGGAGAGCGTGTGAAAAAAGCACCGATTCCGTTTACCACCAGTACCATGCAGCAGGAAGCCTCAAAGGCTCTTAATTTTTCGACCCAGAAGACCATGCGCCTGGCTCAGCAGCTTTATGAGGGCGTAGAGGTAAAGGGGCACGGCACCATTGGTTTGATCACTTATCTGCGAACCGATTCTACCCGTATCGCGGAAGAAGCAGATGCTGCGGCAAGAGCCTTTGTAAAAGAGCACTATGGAGAAAACTATATGGCTGCAGGCGAACCGGCCAAAAAGAATGCGGGAAAGATCCAGGATGCTCATGAGGCTATCCGCCCTACCGATATATCCCTTACTCCTGTAATGGTAAAGGAGTCTCTTCCAAGAGACCTTTTCCGTCTGTATCAGCTGATCTGGAAGCGTTTTGCTGCCAGCCGCATGGCTCCGGCCGTGTATGAGACGACCATGGTAAAAATCCGGGGAGGAAACCAGCTGTTCAGTGCAGCTGCGTCCCGGCTGTCCTTTGACGGTTTTATGTCTGTATATGTAGATGCAGATGATGAAGAGGAGAAGGGCCAGACCATGGGAGCCATGGAAAAGGGAAGTGCGCTTTCTCTGGAAAAACTGGAGCCCAGCCAGCATTTTACCCAGCCGCCGGCTCACTATACAGAGGCTTCCCTTGTAAAGGCGCTGGAGGAGCAGGGAATCGGACGTCCCAGTACCTATGCGCCCACCATTACTACCATTATTGCCAGACGCTATGTTGCAAAGGAAAATAAAAATCTTTATGTGACAGAGCTGGGAGAGGTAGTAAACCGGATCATGAAGCAGTCCTTCCCAAGCATTGTAGATGTGAGCTTTACCGCAAATATGGAATCCCTTCTGGATAAGGTGGCAGACGGCACGGTGGCATGGAAAACCGTGGTAAGTAATTTTTATCCAGATCTGGACGAGGCGGTAACGATCGCGGAAAAGGAGCTGGAATCGGTTAAGATCGAGGATGAAGTTACGGATGAAATCTGTGAACTCTGCGGAAGGAACATGGTGATCAAATACGGTCCCCATGGAAAGTTCCTGGCCTGCCCTGGCTTTCCGGACTGCAAAAATACGAAACCCTATCTGGAGAAGATCGGCGTTCCCTGTCCCAAGTGCGGCAAAGAGGTGGTGCGCAAGAAGACGAAAAAGGGCCGTCTTTATTACGGCTGTGAGGCAAATCCGGACTGTGACTTCATGTCCTGGCAGAAGCCTTCCACTCAAAAATGTCCCAAGTGCGGCTCTTATATGGTAGAAAAGGGCAGTAAGCTGCTCTGCGCGGATGAAACCTGCGGTTATCGTATGGATCCGGCAGAAAAAGAAAAGTAGAAAAAGACAAATATCTTAAAATAATCGAAAACTTCAAAAAACTCTTGTTATTGCTTTGAAATTGTGCTAAAATTCAATTATTAGTATAGTATACCTTTGAGATAAGGAGGGTTTCGATTATGAGCGTTCAATTGTTGGACAAAACAAGAAAAATCAACAAGCTATTGCATAACAACAATTCACATAAGGTTGTTTTTAATGACATCTGCAAAGTTTTGAGTGAGATCCTGTTATCCAATATCCTTGTTATCAGCAGGAAGGGCAAAGTCCTTGGCGTAAGTCTCTGCCCAGGCGTGGATGAGATCGAGGAGCTGATCGAAGATCAGGTAGGCGGCTTTGTTGACAAAATGTTAAATGAACGTCTTCTCAGTGTTTTGTCTACAAAGGAGAACGTAAACCTGGCAACGCTGGGCTTTGCGGAGGAGAACGTGAAAAAGTATCAGGCCATTATTACCCCCATCGATATTGCAGGGGAGCGTCTGGGTACATTATTTATTTATAAATCAGACAGCCAGTATGATATTGATGATATCATCCTCAGCGAATACGGCACTACGGTGGTAGGACTTGAGATGATGCGCTCTGTGAATGAGGAAAATGCAGAGGAAACAAGAAAGGTTCAGATTGTAAAGTCTGCCATCAGCACCCTGTCTTTCTCGGAGCTGGAAGCCATTATCCATATTTTTGAAGAGCTTAACGGAAATGAGGGCATTCTGGTAGCCAGCAAGATTGCAGACAGGGTTGGTATTACCCGCTCTGTGATCGTAAATGCACTTCGCAAGTTTGAAAGCGCTGGTGTGATTGAGTCACGTTCCTCCGGCATGAAGGGTACCTATATCAAGGTTCTCAACGACGTGGTGTTTGATGAGTTAAAGGCCATTAAGGCGTCTAATTCAAATCTGAAATAGGATTTTATCAAAAAGATAAAGGACAGTTTGCAAAAAGTGCTTGCAAGCTGTCTTTTTTTATGATATAGTAGAAAGGCTGAAAAAACACGTCTGTGGATTTTTCGGAAAGGTGCCTGGGGCAGAGCCTGAGGTCTTCTGAAGAAGCATGAGAAGCAGGCGGACGATGCCGGAACCCATGCTCAGCGGTTCGGCTAAAAACCAAACGGAGGTATAAACATGAGCGTAATTTCTATGAAGCAGTTACTGGAAGCTGGTGTACACTTCGGTCACCAGACAAGAAGATGGAACCCTAAGATGGCTCCATACATCTACACAGAGAGAAACGGCATCTACATCATTGACTTACAGAAGTCTGTAGGAAAGGTAGATGAGGCTTACAAGGCTGTATCTGATATCGCAGCTGAGGGCGGCACTATCCTGTTCGTAGGTACAAAGAAGCAGGCTCAGGAAGCAATAAAGACTGAGGCAGAGCGTTGCGGTATGTACTATGTAAACGAGAGATGGTTAGGCGGTATGCTGACCAACTTCAAGACCATCCAGAGCCGTATTGCAAGACTGAAAGAGATCGAGGCTATGTCTGAGGACGGAACATTTGATGTTCTTCCAAAGAAGGAAGTAATCGAGTTAAAGAAGGAATGGGACAAGTTAGAGAAGAACCTGGGCGGAATCAAGGATATGAAGAAGCTTCCAGACGCAATCTTCGTAGTAGATCCTAAGAAGGAGCACATCTGTATTCAGGAGGCTCATACTCTGGGTATCACCCTGTTAGGTATCGTTGATACAAACTGCGATCCTGAAGAGTTAGATTATGTGATCCCTGGCAATGACGACGCTATCAGAGCTGTTAAGCTGATCGTTTCCAAGATGGCTGACGCTGTGATCGAGGCTAAGCAGGGCGAAGTTTTAGAGGGCGCAATGGAGATCGAAGTACCTGCAGATGCATTTGAAGCAGAGGGTGCAGAGGCGTAATTAAAACTTTTAATATTGGAGGATGACAAGATGGCAGTAACCGCAGCAATGGTAAAAGAGTTAAGAGAGATGACCGGTGCCGGAATGATGGACTGCAAGAAGGCTCTTGCAGCTACAGACGGCGATATGGACAAGGCTGTTGAGTTCTTAAGAGAAAAGGGACTTGCAGGCGCAGCTAAGAAGGCTGGACGTATTGCGGCTGAGGGTATCGTAGATACATTACTGACTGCTGATGAGAAGACCGCAGTAGTAGTAGAGGTTAATGCTGAGACTGACTTCGTTGCAAAGAATGCCGTATTCCAGGCATATGTTGCAGACGTAGCAGCACAGGCTCTGGCTTCTTCCGCAGCTGATATGGACAGCTTTATGGCTGAGAAGTGGGCTAAGGATGAGTCCCTGACTGTAAAAGAGGCTCTTTCCTCTCAGATTTCCATCATCGGCGAGAACATGAATATCCGCCGTTTTGAGAAGGTAACAGAGGAGAACGGTTTTGTTGCTTCCTACATCCATGCAGGCGGAAAGATTGGCGTTCTGGTTGACGTTGAGACCAACGTTGTAAATGACGAGATCAAAGAGATGGCTAGAAACGTAGCTATGCAGGCAGCTGCATTAAAGCCGCAGTTCACCAGCAGAGATGAGGTTGACGAGGCTTTCATCGAGCATGAGAAGAGCATCCTGATGGCTCAGATCCAGAATGATCCTAAAGAGGCTTCCAAGCCTGAGAAGGTAATCCAGGGAATGATCCAGGGACGTATCAACAAAGAATTAAAGGAATTCTGTCTGTTAGATCAGGTTTATGTAAAGGCTGAGGATGGCAAGCAGAGTGTAGCTCAGTATGTTGCAGCTGTTGCAAAGGCAAACAATGCAGACGTTAAGATCAAGAAGTTCGTTCGTTTCGAAACCGGCGAGGGTCTTGAGAAGAAGAATGAGGATTTTGCAGCTGAGGTTGCAGCTCAGATGGGTAAGTAATTTCCTGAATAAAATCTAGGTTAAAACCCTTGAAAAGCTCAGAAATGGGCATTTTCAAGGGTTTTTTGCGGTTTGAAACGGATTTGCGCTTTACGATGCATTAATCTATAGATTATAATGCAGGTGTATATCAGGATCTGGTTTGGCCTGTACTGGAGTAGGGTTCTGCATAGACATGGCTATGAGCAGATTACCCAGGTGATGGAAAAGAACACAGATGAAAGGTAAAACAGAAACACGCTAAGGAAGGAAAATGGTAGATAGATGAATGGGATTATCCTTGCACTGTATTTGATTTTTAAATAACGGATGGATCATAGACGAAATTTCCCCGGAGGTGAAAATAGTGAAACATATAAAACTGGCGGCGGTAGCAGCGGCGTTGATAATATGGACCGGCTGGCAGAATAACACGGTTGGTATTACACATTATACTGTTTTAAGCGACAGTCTTCCGGCTGCATTTGACCAATACAAAATCGCCGTTGTATCGGATCTGCATAATGGGGAGTATGGAGAAAATAATTGCCGTTTGACGTCCATAATCAAAAAAGAAAGTCCGGATATGATTGCTGTAACTGGAGATTTTGTAGATTCCAAAAGAACCGATATGAAAATAGCGGAGGAGCTGATAAAAAGACTTACAGAGATTGCACCATGCTATTATGTGACAGGAAACCATGAAGCGTGGATTGGCGGACGGTATCAGGAATTAGAGGAAAAACTGCTTGATACAGATGTTATCATCCTGCATGACAGATCCGTAGGGCTTATGAAGGATAATGAAAGGATACAGATTGCAGGTCTGGACGATCCGGATTTTACCACTGGGAATTTATCTGAAAAAGAAAGCGCATTAAAAAATAAAATAAAGGGGATGAAGCTTACGGAAGATTACTGCATTTTGCTGTCTCACAGACCGGAGTATTTCAGAACCTATGTGTCCGAAAGCATTGATCTGGTATTAAGCGGACACGCCCATGGCGGACAGTTCAGGTTGCCTTTTATCGGTGGATTGATCGCGCCTGGTCAGGGGATTTTTCCCAAATATGATGCAGGAGCCTATTCAGAAAACCGTACAACTATGATTGTCAGCAGAGGAATAGGAAGCAGTATCATTCCGGTACGGTTTAATAACAGGCCGGAAGTGGTTATTGTTCACCTGGACAGCATTTAATTGTAAAAAAACATAAAACAGGACGCAAAATACCAAAAAAATGATAAAATGACCACACAGACCGGGGCTGATTGTATAAAACGTCAAAATATAAAAAGATATAAATTACAACTAATGTAAAAATAACTATAAAACATACAACTTTATAAAGAAAATAATGAAAAATGTTGACTTCTGCTTCTAAATCATATAACTATTGTAAATAGATAATAAAATTTGTCTAAGTGAGCAAAACGTGGTGCAACTCCTGAGATTCATAATCAGATTATCCAGATTTGTAAAGATTATGAGAAGCATCTGGCTTTAGCCGGATAGGACTGCCGGACAGGCCAGCCGACACCGGGAAATAAAACAGGGGGATTATCTACATTGGAAGAAAAAAGTTTGGGATGTATCCGTAAAGGAGGTACAAGGCCCATTGTGGAAGTTCTGCCTGAGACAGCAAGACCTACAAAACAAGGCGCAATTATTATGGATACTCCTGGCTATGATATTGCATCTGTTACCTCAATGGTAGCGGGGGCAGTCTTATTGTGTTTACCACAGGCAGGGGAACACCAACGGGACATGCGCTGGCACCAGTTCTTAAAGTAACCGGAAATCGAGATACGTTTGAACGTATGCATGATAACATTGATATAGGTGTATGTGAGATAATGGAAGGAACCTGTACGATTGAAGAAGCGGGAGAACGATTGTTAAAGGAAGTCATAGAGGTTTGCAATGGAAAAATGACAAAGGCGGAAGCCTATGGGTTTTCAGATATAGCAGTGGATCATATTTGCCGTTATATTTAAGATGTAATTTTTAGCCATATCTGTACACTTGGAAAAATGTTCTGATATATTTATAAGCATAAGCAGTATAATAAATCTTGAAAAAGAAATAAAAAACTTGCACCAACCAATAAAAAGTTGTAAATTAAAAGCGCCTGCATGGTTTAAACGATGCGGGTGCTTTTTGCTGTTAGAAAATTCAAAATTGGAGAGTATAGTATGATACGTAGTATGAAACAATCAGATCTTGATCCGGTTGCGTTGATTTGGCTGGATACAAATATTAAGGCACATGATTTTATTCCTGCCTCATACTGGAGGGATCATTTTGAAGCGGTGAGGGGAATGCTTGCAGAGGCTGAAATTTATGTATGGGAAGAAGAGGGTTCAGGAAAAGTTCAGGGCTTTGTGGGACTGGACGGAGAGTATATTGCGGGGATTTTTGTGCAAAGCCAGAGCTGGTCACAGGGGATAGGGGGCCGTCTCCTTGACTATATAAAAAAGCAGCATTCCAGACTGACTCTGAGGGTATATGCAAAAAATACCAGGGCTGTACGTTTTTATCAGAGGGAGAGCTTCCGGATTCAGATGGAGGAAACCGATGAGATGACAGGGCAGAAGGAATATGTTATGCTCTGGGAAGATTAATAAAAAATTAACAATATGAGACCTGATTTTAATAGAAAAATCGTCATATTCGTGGTAGAATAAAGCTATCACGAAGAAAGGGGCATAATAATGGAAATTACCAGAGATATTATTTATGCAGGCGTTAATGATCACAGCGTAGATCTTTTTGAAGGACAGTATAAGGTTCCCAACGGGATGTGCTATAACTCCTATGTGATTTGCGATGAGAAGTGTGCTGTTATGGATACGGTTGATGCCAGATTCACTCACGAATGGCTGGACAATCTGTCCGGTATTTTGAAGGGAAAGGCGCCGGATTATCTGATTATCCAGCATATGGAGCCGGATCATTCCGCAAATATTTATAATTTCATGAAAAATTATCCCAATACAACCATTGTATCCAACGCCAAGGCGTTTGCCATGATGGGACAGTTTTTTCCGGATATGAATTTGGAGGGACATACTCTTGAGGTGAAAAACGGAGATACGCTTACTCTGGGTTCTCATGTACTGACCTTTGTATTTGCGCCTATGGTACATTGGCCGGAGGTTATGGTGACATATGACAGTACAGATAAGGTGCTGTTTTCTGCGGATGGTTTTGGAAAATTCGGTGCTCTGGATGCAGAGGAGGACTGGGACGATGAAGCCCGCCGCTATTATATCGGTATTGTGGGAAAATACGGTGCACAGGTGCAGAAGCTTTTAAAGGCAGCTGCAGCTCTTGATATCCAGACGATCTGCCCTCTTCACGGACCGGTTCTCAAGGAAAATCTGGGGCATTATCTTGAAAAATATAATATCTGGTCCTCCTATGAGGCAGAGTCAGAGGGTGTGGTTATTGCGTATACCTCTGTCTATGGAAATACAAAGAAGGCAGTTGAGCTTTTGGCCTCCAGACTGCGTGAAAAAAATTGTCCGGAGGTAGTAGTCTGCGACTTGGCCCGTATGGATCTGTCAAAGGCAGTGGAAAATGCCTTCCGCTACGGAAAGCTGGTACTGGCAACTACTACTTACAATGCGGAGATTTTCCCGTTTATGAGAACCTTTATTGACCATCTGACAGAGCGGGGATACTGCAAGCGCACCATCGGCCTGATTGAAAATGGTTCCTGGGCACCTTTGGCGGCAAAGACCATGAAGTCTATGTTTGAAAAGTCAAAGGATATTACCTGGTTAAAGGATAAAATTACCATTCAGTCCTCGCTGAGCAGTGAGAACAGAGAGCAGATTGACAGAATGGCTGCTGAACTCTGTGAGGAGTATATTGCCCGTTCTCAGGTCACGGCAAATAAGCATGATATGAAGGCTCTCTTTAAGATCGGCTATGGTCTTTATGTAGTGACCTCAAATGACGGAACAAGGGATAACGGCCTCATTGTAAATACGGTAACGCAGCTAACAGATACGCCTCTGCGGGTAGCTGTGAATATTAACAAGGCCAATTATTCCCATCATGTGATCAAGCAGACCGGTATTATGAATGTAAACTGCCTGTCCGTGGAAGCTCCCTTCAAGATATTTGAAACCTTTGGATTCCAAAGCGGACGTCAGGCAGATAAATTTGCAGGTATGAAGATCTGCCGTTCGGACAATGGCCTGGCTTTCCTGCCCAAGTATATCAATGCCTTTATGTCATTAAAGGTAGATCAGTATGTGGATCTGGATACTCACGGTATGTTTATCTGCTCCGTAACAGAAGCAAGGGTGATGAGCGATCGGGAGACCATGACCTACACCTATTATCAAAACAATGTAAAGCCGAAGCCTCAGACAGATGGCAAGAAGGGCTTTGTGTGCAAGGTATGCGGCTATATCTATGAGGGAGATACTCTGCCGGATGATATTATCTGCCCGTTGTGCAAGCATGGCGCAGCTGATTTTGAACCCATTGAGTAGGCTGCAGAATAACTAAATGATGAATCAGGCGGGCCGGGAAACGTTTTCCGGCCCGCATGCTGCGTAGTTCAGGGGTACATACTTATTTATTTTGGGTGGCTTCAACTGCGAAGGTTCAGGTGAAAAAGGTGGTTGAAGTTTTGCTTTGCATGTGTTACTATAATTATAGACCGTAGGAAGGCATGGGTAATGCCCGAATCCAAATATTCCATTGGCGGGATTAAGAATGGTATATCCATTCTTTTTTTTTACTATGAAAGAAGGTGTTATGAGTGTCAAATACTGAATTGCCTATAGATTTGGAAAATCAGGTGGTACTTATGAAAAAGTATGTAAACTTTCGACAGAGAAAAAAGATGAGAGATTTTTTAGAATATGCAGGATACTTTAGAGCAAGCCGTTATGGAAAATATCTGTTAACACAGGTCAATGTATTTGGAAGTAAAGCAGATGCAAAGGTTTTCTTTGAGTTGTATGATTTCGATATGCAGCTGAGATTGTTATTATTCAAATATTGTAAGAAGGCAGAAGTCTATTTTAAAAGTGCGATTGCGAATGCGATTTCACTAAAGACTGGAGATGCAGGTTTTTATCTGGATAAGCAATATTATACTCCTACCAGAAGTGAAAAGGATAAAAAGACCAGAAATAAAAATGTATTATTTTTTAATACAAGGTTTTTTGCCGGCTTGACCAGTGATGAAGAAAAACTGAGAAGAGATGTGGTTAAACATCCGGAATTGAAAGAGTATCGCAGGGGAGGAACCCGTCAAAATAATGTATTGCCTGTATGGGCGGCATTTTCATATTTTGAAATGGGAACGATTGTTATGCTTTATTCATATTTGCGTGGTGATTTGCGAAAGGAAGTATTGAATTATACCTATCCGGGAAATAATTATAAAAAAGAAACAACAAAACAGATGGATACATGGCTGGATGCGATCAGGAATCTTAGAAATTACTGTGCGCATCATTCTATGCTGGCAGGTATGACTTCTTCAGTGGTAATACCAGATAATAGGGACAGTTCCGATGTTCTTCCAGATAATACAAATCTGTATTCAAGATTGTATGCGTTAAAGAAAATACTGCCGCAGAAGGATGGGGATATGTTGGCAGAGGAATTGGATAAACTTATATGGAAAACGAAACTGGATATATATAAGATGAACATTTTACCGACAAATTGGAGGGCTTTATATAATAAAATATTGTCCTTGCATGGATAAAGGGTCTGTTTGTGAATATAATAAAATAGACCGTAGGAAGGCATGGGTAATGCCCGAATCCAAATATTCCATTGGCGGGTAGGCAGCTATAAAAAAGGCTGCCTATTTCAATTTGTTAGCACTGATTTTAAATCAGGGTTCAAAGCAGTCGTTGTATTGGAGAATAAGCTATCTTCGTTGAAAGCTATTTAATCTGTCTATTGCATTCTGGTGATAAGGTGTTTACAATACCCATAGAGGGTTCTTTATTTAAGGCTGCGCCGTGAATGATCCGGAGTAAATGATGAATCAGGCGGGCCGGGAAACGTTTTCCGGCCCGCCTGCTGCTTAAAACAGAAAGGAAGGGAAGACGGATGGAAAAAATCAGAATGGCCGTTATTGGGATCGGTACAATGGGAAAAAAATATGCGAAAATGATACAGGAGGGAAGGATTTCCGGGATGTGTCTTGGGGCAGTCTGCTGCAGGAGCCATGAAAGCAGTCAGTGGGCAAAAGCGGAGCTTGGCGGAGAGCTTCCTGTCTTTCAGGACACAGAGAAACTGTTTGACGCCTCAGATCTGTTTGACGCCTGTCTTATAGTTACGCCCCATAAGCTGCATCCGGAGATGATTATACAGGCATTTGATAAGGGAAAGCATATATTCTGTGATAAGCCCATAGGCGTTTCCATGGGGCAGTGCCTGAAGATCCGTCAGAAGGCAGAAGAGAAGGATCTTGTTTTTGCAATGATGTTTCATCAGAGGATGTATCCAAAGTACGAACGGATCCATGAGCTTCTTGAAAGTGGGACTCTGGGACAAATCCGCCGCATTCTGATGGAGAACTCCAGATATTACAGAACCTGGCATTATCATAAATCCGGAAGCTGGCGAAGCAGCTGGAGGGGAGAAGGAGGCGGTGCACTTTTAAACCAGGGACAGCACCTGCTTGATATCTGGCAGTGGCTTTTTGGAATGCCGGAAAGCCTTTACGCTTTGATTCCCTATGGAAAATATAACGATTTTTCAGTGGATGATGAGGCTACGATTGTGATGAAATATCCGGATAAGAAAACAGCAGTATTTATTCTTACTACGGGAGAAGGAACCTGGACCGAACGGCTGGAAATTGTGGGATCTAAGGGAACGCTTCTTTTGGAGGACAGCCATCTGACCCTTCATCTGTATGATCGGGATCTGGAAGAATATAAAAGGACGGCTTCCTGCAATTCCAGAGAAGAACTGAAGGAGAGAGTTACAGAGGAAACATTTCCTCAGGATGAAGAACCCTATGAGGAAATGCTGGCGGATTTTGCACAGGCTGTTTTGGAAAAACGTCCGGTCAGAGTCAATGGGCTGGAAGGCTTAAATTCTCTGGAGCTTACCAATGCCGCCTATCTTTCTGCCTGGATGGGAGCGCCTGTTTCTCTTCCGATAGACGAAGTGCAGTATGAGAGGGAGCTGGAAAAACGGATCAGGGAGGAAATATGAGACCATTGTCATTTGTTATCATCGGCTCCGGCTTCAGAGCCATGTTTTACGGGAGAATTGCCAGACGGTATCCGGAGCTGTTTACACTAAAATACATATTATGCAGATCTGAGGAGAAGGCCGCAAAGGCTCATGGGGAAACAGGCTTTCCCACAACTGTATCAGACGAGGACTGCAAAAACTCCAAACCGGATTTCGTGGTTGTGGCAGTAAATAAAGGGAATATTGCAGATGTGGCAGAGAAATGGGCGTTGATGGGCTATCCTGTGCTTACTGAAACACCGATTGGATGCACTCTGAAACAGTTAAGACGAATCTGGGAATTAAAAGAGAAATACCATTGTAAAATTCAGGTCTGCGAGCAGTATTTTCATTGTCCCACACTCAGGGCAGGACTGCATCAGATTCAAAATGAAGCCATAGGGCAGCCAGACTCCATGTATCTGTCGCTGGTACATGAATACCATGGGGCCAGTCTGATCAGAAAATATCTTTTGATGGGGCATGAACGCTTTTCTGTTATAGGAAAGCAGTTTACGTTTCCGCTGACAGAAACAGATTCCCGTCAGGGGGCTATTACGGATGGTTCTGTAAGCAGCCGGGGGAGAATCATGGCTCTGTTTGAATTTGCTTCCGGAAAGACGGCGCTTTATGATTTTTCGGGGGAACAGTACCGGTCTTTTATACGCAGCCGCCATGTGACCGTTCGCGGGCAGAAAGGAGAGCTTACGGATCAGATTCTTTACAGGCTTACAGAAGAAAATTTCCCTGAAACCCTATATCTTATGCCGGAATTAGATTCACGGTACAGACAGCTTGAAACAAAACGTTTAAGGGATTGTGTCCGGGGCTGGAAGCCTGAGCTGTATCTGGATGAGATTGAGGATGAATATGCCATTGCCTGTATGCTTTATGATATGAGAGAGTATCTCGATTCGGGAAAAGAAATTTATCCTTTAAGGGATGCTCTTCAGGACAGCTATATGGCTCTGCTGCTCCAGGAGGCTGTCATGTCAGAGGGCTGTAAGATTCATTCCCAGCCAATGCCCTGGAATTAGAAAAACGCTTTTCGATTAAAAATCCGGATTTCGGTACAGACTATCATCAGATCTGCAGCATGGGCGGATGAAAGGCCTGTGCCGGATACTTGGTAAAAACGAAAGGAAAGTCTATGAAAAAGGGAAAAATGTGGAAGGCGGGGGCTGCAGGAATGATGGCTGCGGGAACAGGAGCAGTCCTTATGATGGCCAGCCGGAAAAAGGGACGGATGTACAGGCTTACGGACAGCAATTCCTCCTGTAAAAATAAAGGGGCAAAGGGAGAAAATCAGAGGATTTATTATTCCAAAGGCAATTATGAGGCATTTGCCCGTCCTGAAAAACCTGAGGGAATAGAAGAAAAGTCGGCCTGGTTAATCGGCGGTGGTCTGGCTTCTCTGGCGGCGGCCTGTTTTCTGATCCGGGATGCCGGAATGTCCGGGGATAAAATCCATATTCTGGAAGCCTCTGACCGTACAGGGGGAGCCTGCGACGGAATTCTGGATTCATCGAGAGGATATATTATGCGCGGCGGACGTGAGATGGAGGATCATTTTGAATGCCTGTGGGATCTGTTTCGATCCATCCCTTCGCTTGATACGCCGGGGGCCTCGGTGCTGGATGAATTTTACTGGCTTAATAAGGCTGATCCCAATTATTCCCTCTGCAGGGTAACGGAAAAACAGGGAAAGCCTGCCTGTACACAGGGGTATTTTGGTCTCAGCGAAAAGGCGGGACGTCAGATTATGAGGCTGTTTTTTACCTGCGATGAAGACCTGTATGATAAAACCATAGAAGATGTATTTGACAATGAAGTATTTGACTCGCCCTTCTGGCTTTACTGGCGCACCATGTTCGCTTTTGAGAACTGGCACAGCGCTCTGGAAATGAAGCTTTATCTCAGGCGTTTTGTTCATCATATCGGTGGACTTCCTGATTTTTCAGCATTGAAATTTACACGCTACAATCAGTATGAATCACTGATCCTTCCTCTGAAACGGTATCTGGAAGAAGCCGGTGTGGAATTTCGCTTTGGAGTTGCAGTGACAAATGTGGAGTTTGACATCAGAGAGGGAAAAAAGACGGCAAAATTTCTGGACTGCATGATAAATGGCGCAAAAGCACAGATTCCTCTTACAGAACAGGATCTGGTCTTTATTACAAATGGAAGCTGTACAGAGGGAACGGTTTACGGAGACCAGGATCATAAACCGGACCCGAAAAGACAGTCGGAGGCTGAACACTGCTGGACACTCTGGAAAAATATAGCAGTACAGGATACGTCCTTTGGACGTCCGGAAAAATTCTGCTCCAACCGTGAAAAGACCTGTTGGGAATCAGCCACAATTACTACATCGGATGAGACGATCCTTTCTTATATAAAAAAGATAGCCCGAAGAGATCCGCGTACAGGAAAGGTAGTTACGGGAGGAATTGTCAGCTGTCAGGATTCCGGCTGGCTTTTAAGCTGGACGGTCAACCGCCAGGGTCAGTTTAAGGCTCAGAAGAAAGAAGAGGTATGCATCTGGCTCTATGGATTATTTCCAAATGGAGTGGGAAATTTCGTGCCCAAGCCTATGAGTGAATGCACGGGAAGGGAAATCACGGAGGAATGGCTGTATCATCTGGGAGTTCCGGCTGACCAGATTCATGATCTGGCTGCTTGGGGAGCGGTCTGCGTTCCGGCTATGATGCCCTATATTACGGCCTTTTTCATGCCCAGAAGAGAGGGAGACCGCCCGGATGTAATTCCTGAAGGAAGCGTAAATGCCGCCTTTATCGGCCAGTTTGCCCAAACTCCCAGAGACACGGTTTTTACAACGGAGTATTCCGTGCGCACGGCTATGGAGGCTGTTTACGGCCTGTGCGGCGTAGACCGGGGGGTACCGGAGGTATGGGGCAGCGCTTATGATATGAGAGAGCTTTTAAATGCCTCTGTGAAGCTTATGGATGGAGTTTCACCTTTAAAGAAAAGGCTTCCGGCATGTTTTGAGAAAGCAGGGAAAATGGCGATTAAAAAAATTGAACATACGGAGATAGGAGAACTTCTCAGGGAATGCGGAGTGCTGTAGCATTATAAACAACAGGCAGAATCCTGTATAAAAGGGTTCTGCCTGAATGTTTGTCTCAGCGGTATGGGACAGAAGTCGCTTACTGTAATTTGGTTCCTGTAAGCATTTCATAGCTCTGAAGATATTTGTCAATAGTTTTTTCCACAATCTCCTCAGGAAGGGTCCAGTCATTGCCCGGATGAGCGGTCAGCCAGTCTCTGGCAAACTGCTTGTCAAAGGAAGGCTGGGAGTGGCCGGGTTCATAGCCCTGTGCAGGCCAGAAGCGGGAACTGTCAGGCGTCAGCATCTCGTCGCCTAAAACCACATTGCCATCCTCATCCAGACCAAATTCAAATTTGGTATCAGCAATGATGATGCCACGGCTTAATGCATAGTCTGCACATTTTTTATAGAGAGCGATCGTATAATCGCGGATCAGGGTCGCGTAATGCTCGCCCTTTCCAGGAAAATATTTCTCCAGGTGGGAAACACTCTGCTCAAAAGAAATATTTTCATCATGATCACCGATTTCGGCCTTGGTAGAAGGGGTGTAGATGGGTTCAGGAAGCTTTTCTGATTCCTGTAAGCCTTCAGGAAGATGGATGCCGCATACGGTGCCGTTTTCCTGATAGCTCTTCCAGCCGCTGCCTGTGATATAGCCTCTCACGATGCACTCTACCGGGATCATGGTAAGCTTTTTGCACATCATGCTTTTTCCTTCAAACTCAGGCTGCTGGAAAAATTCAGGCATATCTTTTACATCTACGGAAATCATGTGGTTGGGAAGGATGTCCTTTGTAAAATCAAACCAGAATCTGGACATCTGGGTCAGTACCGTACCCTTCCCGGCCACAACGTTGTGCAGGATTACGTCAAAGCAGCTGATCCGGTCAGTAGCAACCATAATCAGGCTGTCGCCGTTGTCATAAATCTCACGAACTTTTCCTTCTTTGAACGGTTTCATGTCATATACCTCGCTATATGTAAAATTTTGATGTAGCTTCTATCTAAGGATAAACGAAATCGGCTGTAAAAATCAATACCCAGATTGAAAATTATACCGCAGCAGACGCAAAAAAACAAAGGTTCTCTTTTATGCACAATAAATAGCCGTAAAAATAAAATAGTCAGGACAAATTTACCACAGGCTAAAAAGAATGATTGATATTATGGCAAATCCGCGTTAAACTAACGGAGAAGTGCAAAAAAGACAGGAGTTTGACCTTATGATACGACAGAAAAAAACACATTCCAAAAAGAAAGGTGCTATAAGGCCGGGCCTTGTGATTACTTCCCTTCTTCTTGCCGTCAGTATTGGAGTAACGGGAACGGCGGTTTATTTTAAAGATATAGTAAATCTGTATCTGGCAGCAGACCGTACCAGAGTATCGGAAGAGGAGATGGAAAAGACAGCGCAGGAGAGTCAGCTTTTGTCTCACAGGATACAGGAAGAGGGAAGCGTACTCTTAAAAAACACCAAAGATACACTTCCTCTTTCTGATTCGGTCCGCCAGGTAAATGTATTTGGCTGGGCGTCTACCCAGTGGCTGGGCGGAGGCTCCGGTTCCGGACGGATCACCCAGGTTAAGACGGATTTTCTGGCTGCCTTAAGGGATGCGGGGGTTTCTTATAATGAAGAACTGATAGGGATGTACCGTGAATTTCAGCCCAAACGTCCTTATAGTGATACCTTAAACAGCTGGCCGCAGGAATCCTGCCGCCTTTATGAACCTCATATTTCAGACCGGGAGTATTATACAGAGGAACTTTTAGACCATGCCAGAGACTATTCGGACACAGCGATCGCTGTGATCGGCCGGTTTGCAGGCGAGAGTAATGACTGTCCCAAGGTACAGTATAAGCAGACAAAAAAAGGGGGAGAAATTACAGAGGATCCAAACCGGACCTATCTGGATCTGTCTAAAGAGGAAGAGGATCTTTTGCGCTATCTGGGTGTAAGCTATAAAAATGTGATCCTTGTTTTAAATACGGGAAATGTGATGGCTCTGGGTGCGATCGAACGTCTTTCCGGCATTGATGCCTGCCTTTATGCAGGCCTTACGGGAGAATCAGGAGCGGGCGTACTGCCGGAAATCCTCTGGGGGCGCGTAAACCCTTCCGGACGGACAACGGATACCTGGGCTTATGATTTTTCCACAGCCGCCAGCTACGCCAATGCAGGAGGAGAGGGTGTGGGACGCTATACCAACGCAGAGACGCTCTATCCTGCAGATGGCACGAAATGCGGCAATCTGGGAGAAAATTTTGCCTATGACCAGGTTTCCTATGTAGACTACGCAGAGGGAATCTATGTGGGCTATCGATGGTATGAGACAGCAGATGCACAGCATTTCTGGGATGGGGTAGAAAACAGATATGGGCAGGGCTATGATGGAGTGGTTCAGTATCCGTTTGGATACGGCCTTTCCTATACGGAATTTCAATGGGAATTTTTGGAGGCTCCAAAGGAACAGACGGTTCCGGATCCATTCGGAGAAATTTCTGTTATGGTCCGTGTCACGAATACGGGAAAACGGGCCGGTCAGGACGTGATCCAGCTGTATGTGTCGCCTCCGTATACTCCGGGGGGAATTGAGAAATCATCCGTTGCCCTAGCAGCCTATGCAAAAACATCGCTCCTTGAGCCGGGAGCCTGTGAAACTCTTACGCTTACCGTTCCTGTTTATTCCTTTGCTTCCTATGATGAAAAGGATGCAAATAAAAACGGATTTCAGGGTTATGAACTGGAGGCAGGCATATATGAGCTGTCTCTGCGCTCGGATGCCCACCATCTGGCAGCCATGGATCAAAATACCATCCGTCTGTATGTACCGGCTGGAACGCTTTATGATACAGACCGGATCACAGGTGCTCCTGTTTTCAATAAATTTACGGGGGAACAGGCTCAGGACGGTGTTTCCATAGACGGTTCTGATGCAGGAGGAGCGATCCATTATCTGAGCCGGGCTGATTTTAATAAAACCTTTCCAAAAGCCAATGTGCCGGTACGCCGTCTTTCTCATAAAGGGGCGGCCCTGAATCTGTATACCAAAGAACTGGCGGATACCTGGCATTCAGATGAGACATGGACTGCTTCAGATGAAGCGTTACGGGACAAAAGGTCTGTAAAAAAGCTTACGCTTATGGTAGAACGAATGGGAAGCCTTACAGATCTGGGATATGGACTTGGAAAAAACTGGGAAGATCCCAGATGGGAAGAGGTACTGGATCAGCTTACCTTTTCTGATATGGAAAAGCTCTTTCTGCATGGCTATGTAAAGACTGAGGCGTTATCTGTACTGGGAAAACCCTTAGCCAGAGAGGCAGACGGACCAGCCCAGATCGGAAGCTTTCACCAGATTCCGGCAGGAACTGGCTTCCCCAATGCCGGCATACTGGCTCAGACCTGGAATAACGCATTGGCCCGGGAAATGGGAAGAGCAATTGCAAAAGAAGCAGGCCAGTTTGGTTACAGCGGCTGGTATGCTCCTGCGGTGAACCTTCACCGCAGCCCCTTTGACGGAAGAAATTATGAATATTATTCGGAGGATCCCTTGATCTCAGGCCATATGGGTGGTCTTGTAGTGAGGGGAAGCCTGGATATGGGCGTATATTGCTATGTAAAGCATTTGATCTGCAATGATCAGGAATCGGGAATTTACCGGGACGGCATTTATACCTGGATGACAGAGCAGACGCTCAGGGAACTGTATCTAAAGCCCTTCCAGATGCTGGTTCAGGATTATGGAGCAACTGGCTTTATGACAGCCTATAACCGGATCGGAGCGGTGTGGGCCGGGGGGAGCCAGGCCCTTTTAACCGGAATCCTTAAAGAGGAATGGGGCTTTCATGGAGCCATTGTCACAGATTATGCGGATCACCATAAATATATGAACGGGGATCAGGCTCTGCGGGCCGGAGGAAGCCTGTGGATGGATGGGATTTTAAATGATGGAAAATTCCGCTTCCTGACGGAGGAAAATGAGGCTTTCTATTATCATGCTCTTCGCAGAACCTCCAAAGAGGTGCTCTATATGTATTTGAATGCCAGAGCGGAAAACAGAGAGTACAGCCAGAGGATGGGAGACCCCGGTCTTTTAAAGCCGGTGATTTATCCTGCCTTTCCTCTGTGGGGAGCCGCATTAGGCACTTTTGATCTTATGGCGGCATCTGCCTTTCTTTTCTGTCTCAGACGGACAAAGAAACCAGAAAAAAAGAAGAAAAGAAGAGAGTAAAAAAATGGAAGAGACAAAAAATCATAAAGATACAACCCTGTCCCGGCTTCCGGTGATGATCTGCCTGGCTGTCGTCTGTACCTTTTTGTGGGGAAGCGCCACTCCAGCCATAAAGATCGGCTATGAACAATTCCACATCGAAGGTACGGATTCATGGAGTATTATCGTGTTTGCCGGACTTCGCTTTTTGCTTGCCGGATTGATGGTGATCGGCTTTTACTGTATACAAAAAAAGAGGCTGATCCTGCCTCCGGCGGGAGCAGGAAGCTGCATTTTAAAGCTCTGCCTATGTCAGACGGTGCTCCAGTATTACTTCTTTTATATGGGGCTGGTTTATGTAACAGGGGTTCATGGGGCGATCATAACAGGTACCAATGTATTTCTTTCAATCCTGATCGCCTGCCTTCTGTTTGGATATGAACAGCTTACAGGAAGAAAGCTGCTTGGCTGCTTGTTTGGACTGGCAGGCATTGTATTGGTCAACCTTTCCGGACAGACATCCGAAGGGCTGTTTGATGTATCCTTCCGGGGAGAAGGCTTTGTATTTATTGCACAGATTTTTTATGCTTTATCCGGCGCATTGGTAAAACGCTACTCCAAACAGTATGACGTAGTTGTTTTAAGCGGATATCAGTTTACCATGGGAGGGATCATTTTGATCTTGATCGGACTTGGCTGCGGAGGAAGAGTTGATCTTATGGCAGGAGCTGAAGCTGTGGTTCTTCTTCTGTATTTGGGGCTGATCTCTGCTGTGGCCTATACGCTTTGGAGTATTCTTTTAAAATACAATCCGGTCAGCCGTGTAACTGTTTTTGGCTTTATGATCCCGGTCTTTGGAGTTTTGCTGTCAGCCGTTTTTTTAGGGGAAAGCAGCCAGGCTTTATCATGGAATGTACTGGCAGCGCTGATTTTGGTAAGTCTTGGAATTTTTGTTGTAAATACATCGGAAAAGCCGGAAAAAAAAGACGGAACGGAAGGAAAATAAATTTGGAAGAGATAATAAATATTACAGAAAACAAAAAGAAGTATTTAGAGCTTTTGCTTCTGGGGGATGAGAAAGAAGAAATGATTGACCGGTATCTGGAACGCGGAGATATGTATGTTTTAAAAACGCCCTTAGGGATGGCTCTCTGTGTAGTGACAGATGAGGGAGATGGGGTATT
Source organism: Clostridium sp. AT4 (assembly GCF_001517625.2). Taxonomy (GTDB): domain Bacteria; phylum Bacillota; class Clostridia; order Lachnospirales; family Lachnospiraceae; genus Enterocloster. Next base: position 1,066,513 of record NZ_LN999828.1, read on the forward strand.
AGAGCTTAAAAACATCGCGGTGGAGCCGGTGTGCCAGAAAAAGGGATATGGGCGCAGGCTGATCCGTTTTATCTGTCAGAAATATAAAAATCAGTTCCATACCCTTCAGGCAGGAACGGGAGACAGCCCTCTTACAGTGCCGTTTTACGAGCACTGCGGCTTTATACGGGGATCTGTGATTCCGCATTTTTTCATGGATCACTATGACCATCCGATTTATGAGGGAGGAAAACAGCTGGACGACATGATTTACTTCCAGCTTAAGCTTTAAAAACAAAGGGGAGGAAGAAACAGGATGATTGACCGAAATGATATGCTGGAGCTGACCCGCAGGCTAACGCCGGAGCGTTCTTCTGTGGGCCGGATTGCCGGAGCGTACTTTGATGCAGAGGGCTATGTGGACGGTACCTTTAATATCAATTTCTTAAAGCTTTCCGTACCGGAGAGGAAAAAGAACCTTTCCATCGCCAAGACTGTGCTTTTTTCTGAGACAAATTCTCTGCTAAAGGAATATACGCTTACCAAAGAAGCCAGACGGCCGGGAGGATTGTGGCAGCTTTTAAGCGCCATTAAGGAATGCGGCATGAAAAATGACGCCTATACGGATCTGTTTTATGAGATTTTAGGAGAGAAATACCGTCCGGACGGTCCATGGTCCTGCTTCCTTTTTCATGGCCGATACGATGTGCCGGTAAAAGGGCTGGATAAAGCGTGGATGGAAGGTTCTGAAGAGGTGTACGAATACCTGATCTGCGCTATCAGCCCTTTAACCGGAGAATATGAGCCGGGAGAGCCGGAGTTTGGCTTTTTATACCCGGCTTTTAAAGAGCGGGGCGCCGCCCTGAATTTTGTAAATCTCTTTGAAAAGGATCCGAACCGGCCTCACAGGGAGCTTACAGAGTGGTTTTTAAAGGGATGAAAATGAAAAAGGAAACAAAACCATGAAAAAATATATCCGAACCAAAACACTGCGCGTTCAGCTGATGCGCTATCATTTTCTGATCATATGCCTGATTGCAACCTTTGTAAGTATCTGTACCTACATAACTGCGAACCAGAAAACTCTGGAGGTGGCAAAAAATTCTCAGAAACACCATGTAGAAAGTATTTCCTACCGAAGCCGGCTGGCATATGAGGAAATGCTCAATATTATCTTAAACTGTACAGAGCGGAAAACCTTTGATCTGTCCGGAATCAACGGAGGACATACCTCAGGAGCCAGAAAACTCGGACTGGATTATGCGGAGCTTATAAGAGATTACTGTGCGATTACAGAGTACGGAAACTATATTGTAAAGCTGTCTGTCTTTGACGATCAGGGGAATCTGGTTCAGACGGGATCTTCATTTGGAAGCACAGATGATGCACAGGGGATCATAGAGAGCGGCTGGCTGGATCGGGAGCTTGAAAAAACCATGGACCGTTATCAGCTGGATCTGGAATCATCTCCATTTTCCCAGTATGAGGGAAATATCCTTCCAATTGCCAGGAAGCTGGAGCATTCTGGCTCCGGCGGCTGGGCGGTGCTGTGTCTTTCTACGGATCTCTTTAAGGATATGCTTTTGGACACGGCAAACGGACAGGAAACGGTGATCGTAACTGCGGCCGGAGACCGGATTGCTTCTATTGAAGAACCGGGGGAACACAGAGAGGAAAATGACCGGATTATCCGCAGTCTTCAGGAGCAGAAAAAGGATAAAGGGCTGCTGGAAATGAAGGTTCATGGGAAAGACAGTCTAGTAACATATGAGATTTATGATAAAAGCGGGATCATGGTATATGAAACCATGCCCTTAGATGAGCTTTCCAATGACCGGATGATGATTGTACAGACTGTAGTGATCATGTTTTTGGCCTGTTTGATTTTTGGACTTCTGTTATCCGCGCGGATTACAAAGCAGATAAAAAAGCCTATTGACCGCCTGACTGCTCACATTGAAACCATTGCGGCGGGAAATTTTATCAGGGACGATTCGATAGAAGGCGAGGATGAAATCGGCCGTGTAGGCTGTGTGGTAAATGATATGGCTCTGCGGATCAAAGAACTGATGGATCAGCAGCTGAAGGCAGAAAAAGAAAAGGGAGATTTAGAACTTAAGATGCTCCAGGCCCAGATCAATCCTCATTTTCTTTACAACACGCTGGATTCCATCCGCTGGATCGCAGTGATCCAGAAAAACAGCGGCATTGTAAAAATGGTGACCGCCTTATCAGGCCTTCTTAAAAACATGGCAAAAGGCTTTAATGAAAAAGTGACTCTGAAAAAAGAACTGGAATTTTTAAATGACTATGTAACCATCGAAAAGGTAAAGTATGTGGAGCTGTTTGATCTGGAAATACAGGTGGATGATCCCGGGCTTTATGAAGCAAAGGTGATTAAGCTGACACTGCAGCCTCTGGTGGAAAATGCTATTTTCAACGGGATTGAACCAAAGGGCCGTCATGGAATTATCAAAATCCGGGCATCCAGACAAGAGGATATGCTGGTTCTTACCGTGTGGGATAACGGTGTGGGGATTCCAGAGGAACGGTTAAAAACACTTCTTGAGAATACAGAAAAAGTAAAGGGAAATTCCATGAGCGGGATCGGGCTTCCCAACGTAGACCGCCGGATCAAGTTAAATTATGGGGAGTCCTATGGCCTGATGATTGACAGCACAGAGGGAAAATTTACGGAAATTACCGTTACCATGCCGCTGGAATTTTAAAATATAAATGCAACAGGGGGAAGAGGAATGTATCAGATTATGATTGTGGATGATGAGCCGCTGATTCTTGCAGGAATCGCCTCTCTTTTAGACTGGGAAAAGCAGGAGTGTGTGATCGCCGGAAAGGCAGGGAACGGACAACAGGCCTTAAAGCTGATGGAGGAACAGAGACCGGATATTGTGATCACAGATATTAAGATGCCGGGAATGGATGGAATCTCCTTTATGAAGGCTGTAAAGGAACGGGGCTGGGATGATATTGTTTTTATCATTCTCACCAATCTGGAGGAATTTAACCTGGCTCGTCAGGCGCTGTCTTTAGGAGCCGTAGAATATCTGGTAAAAATGGAACTGACAGAGGAGAAACTTTCAGAGGCTTTAAAGCTTGCAAAAGAGCGCTGCGAATTGACACGGCTTGCAAATGAAAAAGCGTCCCCGGGCTTTCCCTCCAAAGCAGACCGGATCCGCCGTTTGATCGAGCAGCTTCTGGTCGGAGATGAGCCCGCAGAAGGGTTTAAGGAGGCAGAGGAGACGCTTAAGGAGCCAGTGCTTGTGATTATCAGCTTCAATTACGGGTTTGAGGGTTTTTCGGAGGGATTTACCCGAGAAGACCAGAAAAAAGTGATTTCCTTTGCAGAAAATATTATCGGTCAGATGACAGGAGGTTATTTCGACAGCAGCTGTCTGGTGCGCCGGGAGCTGGACAGCCTGGTGCTTGTACTGTCTGCTGCAGGAGTGGAAAATTATCAGACGGTCATCCGAAGTCTGGGCGAAAAAATCCGGTCTGTGGTAAAGGATTACTTTGAGGTGCCGGTATCCGTGGCAGTCAGCACCAGAAAGGAAAGCCTGCGTGAATTTCCGGCCCTGCTCTATGAGGCCATGAGCGCTACCAGCTATTATTTCGGCCATTCCGGAGATCCGGTAGTCTTTTATTCCAGACAGTGTGAAACAGATGTAGGACGGATTTTGCGGACATTCAAAATAAAAAAGAATGTGGAGGTAACAGACAATGGCAAAATCATTATTTGAGGAACTGGGCGGCAAATACGAAAGGCAAGGGGATTATTTGATACCGTGCTTAACTGTACCCGCCGAAGAAGAACAGGCAATAGGCATCTGGGGGCAACGGCATTTAGATTATCTAAAACAGTACCGTAAAGTTACATACACCAATCTTCTTACAAGCGGCAGGCTAAACGCCTACCTTGCCGACATCAACAGACAGGCACAGGAACGCTTTGAAAGGCTCATAGAGGGTATGAAACAGGCACAGGGCATAACGGAACAGCTAAAGGCAGAAAACGCCTTAGAATGGACAGGATGCCTCAATAACATAAGGGCTTGTGCGAGGGAGATTGTGGAAAAGGAAATTATTTTTGCATAAACAGATGATTAGTGGCAGGGGGAAATCCTGCCGCTTTTTCTGCTTTAGTTTGTCAGCTTGACAAATAAAGGGTTAAGGAATATAATTAGATTCAGTATTATACAAGGAGTTAATAAATATGCGGCAAGGTATTCTTAAATAAACTGTCAATTTGATAGTGGGAACAAAAAGTAGCAGTCCCGTTTCACTTTTAATATGGGGCTTAGTTTTTTGTACCCAGTTTAAGAATACTTTTATCATGTAATTTTATATGCCCGAAAACATATAAGTGTTTTGGGGCTATTGGAGTTATTTACCCAGTGATAGGAGTATTTATCACTGGGTATTTTTATGCCCTTTTTTGGGTGTTGATAGGAGGAAAATCACATGAAAATAATTAACTTAGGCATTCTGGCTCACGTTGACGCAGGAAAGACAACATTAACGGAAAGTTTATTGTATACCAGTGGTGCAATTGCAGAACTAGGGAGCGTAGATGAAGGCACAACAAGGACAGATACAATGAATTTGGAGCGTCAAAGGGGAATCACTATCCAGACAGCAGTGACATCTTTTCAGTGGGGGGATGTAAAAGTCAACATTATAGATACACCAGGCCATATGGATTTTTTGGCGGAAGTATACCGTTCTTTATCCGTATTAGACGGAGCAGTATTATTAGTTTCTGCAAAGGATGGCATACAGGCACAGACCCGTATACTGTTTCATGCACTACAGACAATGAAGATTCCGACAATTTTTTTCATCAATAAAATTGACCAAGAGGGGATTGATTTGCCAATGGTATATCGGGAAATGAAAGCAAAGCTTTCTTCGGAAATTATAGTGAAGCAAAAGGTTGGGCAGCATCCCCATATAAATGTAACGGACAATGACGATATGGAACAGTGGGATGCGGTAATTATGGGAAACGATGAACTATTAGAGAAATATATGTCAGGGAAACCGTTTAAAATGTCAGAACTGGAACAGGAAGAAAACAGGAGATTCCAAAACGGAACGTTATTTCCCGTTTATCACGGAAGCGCTAAAAACAATCTGGGGATTCGGCAGCTTATAGAAGTGATTGCCAGTAAGTTTTATTCATCAACGCCTGAAGGTCAATCTGAACTATGCGGGCAGGTTTTCAAGATTGAATATTCAGAGAAAAGGCGGCGTTTTGTTTATGTGCGTATATATAGCGGAACATTGCATTTGAGGGATGTTATTAGAATATCTGAAAAAGAGAAAATAAAAATCACAGAGATGTGTGTTCCGACAAACGGTGAATTATATTCATCCGATACAGCCTGCTCTGGTGATATTGTAATTTTACCAAATGATGTTTTGCAGCTAAACAGTATTTTGGGGAACGAAATACTGTTGCCGCAGAGAAAATTTATTGAAAATCCTCTCCCTATGCTCCAAACAACGATTGCAGTAAAGAAATCTGAACAGCGGGAAATATTGCTTGGGGCACTTACAGAAATTTCAGATGGCGACCCTCTTTTAAAATATTATGTGGATACTACAACGCATGAGATTATACTTTCTTTTTTGGGGAATGTGCAGATGGAAGTCATTTGTGCCATCCTTGAGGAAAAATATCATGTGGAGGCAGAAATAAAAGAGCCTACTGTTATATATATGGAAAGACCGCTTAGAAAAGCAGAATATACCATCCACATAGAAGTCCCGCCAAATCCTTTCTGGGCTTCTGTCGGGTTGTCCATAGAGCCGCTCCCTATTGGAAGCGGAGTGCAGTATGAAAGCAGAGTTTCACTTGGATATTTAAACCAATCGTTCCAAAATGCGGTTATGGAGGGGGTTCTTTATGGCTGCGAGCAGGGGCTGTATGGATGGAAAGTGACAGACTGTAAAATCTGTTTTGAATATGGATTGTATTATAGTCCTGTAAGTACCCCCGCAGACTTTCGGCTGCTTTCCCCTATCGTATTGGAGCAGGCTTTAAAAAAAGCAGGGACAGAACTATTAGAGCCATATCTCCACTTTGAAATTTATGCACCGCAGGAATATCTCTCACGGGCGTATCATGATGCTCCAAGGTATTGTGCAGATATTGTAAGTACTCAGATAAAGAATGACGAGGTCATTCTGAAAGGAGAAATCCCTGCCAGATGTATTCAAGAATACAGGAACGATTTAACTTATTTCACAAATGGGCAGGGAGTCTGCTTGACAGAGTTAAAAGGATACCAGCCAGCTATTGGTAAATTTATTTGCCAACCCCGCCGCCCGAATAGCCGTATAGATAAGGTTCGGCATATGTTCCACAAGTTAGCTTAACAGCTTGCAAAAGTCATATAAAATGAGATTTGAAAGGATTAGAGACTAATTATGATGAAATGCGAATGGATATTGTGTCCTGTTTGTGGGAGCAAAACCCGTAATAAAATTAGGAAGGACACTGTTTTGAAGAATTATCCCCTTTATTGTCCAAAATGCAGACAGGAAAGATTGATTAAAGTTGACAACTTGAAGATAACTGTCATCAAAGAGCCAGACGCTTAAGACGCAGAGCCGATGAAATTGTGGAACAATTCACGAATCATCGGCTCTTTTTGTTTCGTATTTGAAAGAACAAACTCACCAAATAAAAAAAACGATATTCGGGTGGGTTATTTTGTTATACCCTAAATTACCCTCTGAATTTGTTTTTAAATTTGGAGGGATTTTTTTATGTTCTTTTTTCGGGCAGTTATCTATCTGCTCACACGAAATAAAGTTTATTCATACATAGCACATCGGGGAAAGGCAGAAAACCCCTTAAAAAAATTTCTGTCAGTGCAACGGGACTTCTCACCATGAAGGTAGAAGTAGAATCTCCATACAACAGAATTATTATTTCCCATAACCGTAAAGGTCACAGAGCCTTTGCGGTTTTTCTTTTGTCGATTTTTGTTGGAAAGCGCCGCAGGGGTGTTTCTGATGTGCGTTGCCGTTCTCCGCCTCTCCATCTGGATTTTAAGAATTTCAAAAATTCAGATAGGAGGTACTTACGGTGAAGTATGCACCAAGAAAAGTATATATCAAAGAAAGCGGCGGTTATGTGGAATTATCTTACACGGACTTCTGCCGCCGCAGGCAAGCCGACCAGACCTATATGGACAAGCTGTTTATCCCCATTCAAGGCTGTCTGCTTGAGGTAGTAAGGGAGCAATACACGGACTTCTACCGAGATAAGGAACGGTGGCGTTATCTGCAAAAATTAGATACGAAGAACAGCCTGCTTTCTCTGGATGGATTTACGGACAGCGAGGGGAATCCTCTGGACTTTATCGCTGATGAAGCGGCGGACATTGCGGAAACCGTTGTCAATGCGGTTATGGTGGACAGGCTGAAAGCCGCCCTGCCTTTGCTGTCGGATAGTGAACAGGAGTTGATACAGGCAATCTTTTTTGACGGACTTTCCGAGCGTGAAGTCGGGGCGAGGTTCGGCATAACCCAGAGCGTTGTGAACAAACGCAAAGCCAGAATCCTAATAAAACTAAGAAAGATAATAGAAAATTAAATTTTAAGGCGTTCAGCCCCCTTGTTTTTTCCTTTGGGAAAATGAGGGGGCTTTTCTCTGCCCTCTCAATCAATTCTGATTGGAGGAAATAAGAATGGCATACAACCACGGACGGGAGGACAGGAAATGGCGTATCTGGAAAGAAGCGGAGGAAAAGCTGCTGCGTGAGTGCGGCGTTGATGAAGCGACCATTGAGCAGATACGCATAGCGGACAGGGCAGACTTCAATTCCAACAGGCGGTTTTACCGATGGACGAATGACGTTGCGGAATACCTTGAGGATATGGCAGACAGGGAGCGGCAAGCGGAAGTGGGTACGGTTGCGGAGTTACTGGACGAGATTGAGAGCGAAAATCTCTATCAACTGTTAGTGACAGTAGACGGGCGTACCTTGAAAATCGTCCTGCTGAAAATGCAGGGGTATTCCACAAAGGAGATTGCCCCGCTTGTGCATTTGACGGCTGGGCCATCTATGCGAGGTTAGACCATCTTCGGAAGAAGCTGCGGAAAATTTTGTAAGCGTCTAATACATCCCATTATCCTGCGGGCTACTGGGTGGGGAGTGGAATCTCCCCGCTTATTTTTTGGCAGGAGGACAGAGGGATGGCATATAAGGCTAAGGCGTACACGCTTCGGGAGGAATCCACGGAAAGCGGAACAAGGTATTTTATCAGCTTCAAGGACGGGCAGGGGGAACACCATGAACTGGAAGTATCGGAGAATCTTTTCTTTGAGTTTCGGCAGATGGAACGGAAAAACAGAAACCTTCAGCAATGGAATCAACGCCACAGAGAGTTTAACGAGGTATGGGACGAAACCCTTTACAGACGGGCGTTGCGTGTGCCTAAGAGCCTTGATGAATGCATGATTGAAGAAGAACGGAATGAAACGCTCCGTAAGGCGGTTGAGAGCCTGCCAGAGATACAAAGGCGGCGTTTCCTGCTTTATTACGAGCATGATTTCAATTTTTACCAAATCGCTGCGATGGAGCATTGCACCGCTTCAGCAATACAGAAATCTGTTGCGATTGCAAAGGAGAAAGTAAAGGCGGAAATGAGGAAATATCTCCAACCGTGACTGATACCGCCCGAAAAAGAAATCTGTTTTTTATTTGTGTGGGATTGGCGGCATTACATACTCTCACTTTTTTTCGTGGGAGTAAATCTATTTCTAAGGAGGTCAACGCCTATGTGTAACGAAAACAAAGACACCGCCCGAAAGGAGGAAAGCCATGCAGAAGTTACAGACAGTCAACGCCGAAACGCTCCTTTATGAACCGCTTGAGAAGCCGTCCTTTGTGGTGGACAGCCTTATCCCCACAGGATTGTCGCTGTTCTGCGGCTCACAGAAGATAGGCAAGAGCTGGCTCATGCTGAAGCTATGCCTATGCGTGTCGCAGGGACTTCCCTTGTGGGATATGCCGACAATGGAGGGCGACGTGCTTTACCTCTGCCTTGAGGACACGTTCTGCCGCATACAGGACAGATTATTCCGCTTGACGGACGAAGCAAGCGGGCGGCTTCACTTTGCCGTGGCAAGCTGCAAGCTGTCAGACGGTCTTATCGTGCAGCTTGAGGATTATCTGAAAGATTACCCAGACAGCAGGCTCATTGTGATTGATACCTTGCAGAAAGTCCGTACAGCTTCAAAAGACAATGCCTACGCAAGCGACTATGGGGACATCTCCCTCATCAAAGACTTTGCCGACAGGCACTCTCTGGCGGTCATTGTCGTACACCACATCCGAAAGCAGAATGACAGCGACGTGTTCAACAAGGTGTCTGGGACGACAGGATTAACGGGGAGTGCGGACGCTACCTTTGTTCTGGAAAAGGAGAAACGTGCGTCTGACACCGCCAAGCTGTATGTGACGGGCAGGGACACGCCTTATCAGGAATACACGCTGCGTTTCCGTGATTGCCGTTGGGAGCTTGTGGAGCGGAAAACGCAGGAGCAGCTTGCGAAAGAAACGATACCAGATGTCCTTTTTCGGTTGGTGGATTTTATGAGGGATAAGGAAGAATGGATAGGCACGGCAACGGAACTGTTAGCCGCTATGGGGGAAACGGAAACCATACCCACGGTGATTACGAAATGGCTGAATGAATACCGCACCACATTTTTAAGCGAGAACCGTATCTGCTACCAGTACAGCCGCAGGAAAGACGGCAGGCGGATTGCCCTTGCAAGGAGGGCGGGTGACAGCGGTGACGGTGGTGACAGCGATATTAGGATACCCCCCTGTTACTGTCATTGACGCTTAAAGCCATGTAAAGCTGGCGGCTCTGCCCTGCGGGTGACAGCAGTGACGGTGGTGACAGTGATTTTAGGATACCCTGCCGCTGTCATCCCTACGGGAGAACACCCCGTAAACGCAAAATGCAGGCGTGAGATTTACTCGCCCTTTTCGGTCGTGTAAAACCACTCCTGCGGTCAGAAAAATCATTCCGATTTTTCCGACTGCGTTTACAGGGTGTAACACACTACACTTTGCCCTGCAAAGTCGTGTGCCAGACGTTCCCTCTGGACTCCCTTAAGGCAGGGCTGTGCCCTGCTATCCTACGCCTTACGGCTTCGGATAAAAGAATGGCGGCATGACGGTGACGGCTCTTGCGAGGGGGGGGGGGTATCCCAAAAACACCGTCATCATCGACATGACCGTCATGCAGGGGGTGAGGGTGACAGTTGCGGCAGTCGGCAGGGGGTATCCCAAAACTGCTGTCACCACCGTCACCGCTGTCACCCCAAAGGACGGTCACCCGCCGAAAGAAAGGAGGAATCCGCCTATGCCTTATGCAATCCTGCGTTTCCAGAAACGAAAAGCGGGCGGCGTTGCGGCTTGTGAACGCCACAACGAGCGGAAGAAAGAAGCCTACAAAAGCAACCCAGATATAGATATGGAACGCTCTAAAAACAATTACCATCTCATAGCACCACCAAAGTACACCTACAAGAAAGAGATTAACCGCATGGTAGCCGAAGCGGGGTGCAGGACAAGGAAAGACAGCGTGATGATGGTGGAAACGCTCATCACAGCTTCACCAGAATTTATGAACCAGTTACCGCCCGAAGAACAAAAAGCGTATTTCCAGACGGCTCTTGACTTCATTTCGGAGCGTGTTGGAAAGCAGAATATCCTCTCCGCTGTCGTCCATATGGACGAGAGAACGCCCCATATGCACCTCTGCTTTGTGCCGATTACGCCAGACAATAAGCTGTCAGCGAAAGCTATCTTAGGCAACCAGAAATCATTATCCGAGTGGCAGACCGCCTACCATGAGCGGATGTCCTCACGGTGGAATCAGCTTGAACGGGGGCAGTCCTCAATGGAAACCAAGCGGAAACACGTCCCCACATGGCTCTATAAATTAGGCGGTAGGCTTGATAAACAGTATGAAGAAATCGTGTCTGCCCTATCCGACATCAACGCCTTTAACGCAGGGAAGAAAAGGGATAAAGCGTTAGATTTACTCTCTGCATGGCTGCCAGACGTGGAGAAATTCTCTAAGGAAATCGGGAAACAGCAGGCGTATATCGACAGTTTGAAAGAGAGAATTGGGCAGGAATCAGACTATGCGGGGCGTATGCGTGATGAAAAGTACGAGCAGGAACTAAAGGTGCAGAAAGCGAATCAGAAGATATTTGAATTGCAGAGAACCAACGAGCAGATGGGGCGGCTGCTGTCAAAAATACCGCCCGAAGTGTTGGAAGAATTGCAGAAAAATCATAGAAGCAGAGCGAAAGAAAGGTAGATATGTGAATGAAGAAACAGGATTTTAAGGTGTTAAAGACCAAAGATTTGTACCCGTTCCCCGACAATCCGTTTCATGTGGCAGAAGATGAAACACTGTCAGAGTTAGCGGAAAGCATCAAGGAATTTGGCATTGTCACGCCGATAATCACACGCCCGAAAGAGGACGGGAACGGCTATGAAGTGATTGCGGGACAGCGGCGTGTCCGTGCTTCTGAACTTGCAGGGATAAATACCGTGCCTGCGTTTGTCCTGCCCTTAGACCGTGACCGAGCCATCATCACCCTTGTAGACAGCAATTTGCAGCGTGAGAATATCCTGCCATCGGAGCGGGCGTTTGCTTACAAGATGAAATCCGAAGCCATGAAGCGGCAGGGTTTCCGCACAGACTTAACCTCGTCACAAGTTGTGACGAAGTTGCGGACGGACGACAAGGTGGCACAGGGCTTCGGCGTGGGCAGGATGACCGTGCAGCGTTTTATCCGCCTGACGGAACTGATACCGCCGATTTTGCAGATGGTGGACGAGGGGAAAATCGCCCTCACGCCTGCGGTGGAACTGTCCTTCTTGAAGAAAGACGAGCAGGAAAACCTCTTTGCCACGATGGAGAGCGAAGAAGCAACGCCCTCACTCTCACAGGCACAGCGGATGAAAAGCCTAAGCCAGAGTGGGCGGCTTGACATGGATATGATATTTGCGATTATGACGGAGGAAAAGGGAAATCAGAAAGAAACCTTGAAAATCAACACAAGCAAGCTGAAAAAATACTTTCCGAAGAACACAACGCCGAAGCAGATGGAGGAAACCATCATCAAACTTTTGGAGCGTGAGTTGCAGAGGAAACGCAACCGTGACAGCCGCTAATCTTCTTTTTTCGGGAAGTAAATACAGAGAGTTGAGGTAGAGAGAATGAAAGAAATCCAGTATGAAATCGTAAAGGAAATCGCAGTATTGTCTACGGGCGACAGTGGCTACACAAAGGAAATCAATCTCATTTCATGGAATGGGAAAGAGCCGAAGTATGACATCCGCAGCTTTTCCCCGAACCGTGAAAAGTGCGGCAAGGGAATCACGCTGAACGCTGATGAAGCGGCGGCACTCCTTAAAGCATTACAGAAAGAATTAAACAGCGAGGATTAATGGTATCTGATTGGCAGGGCGGGGACATTTCCAAACTCTTCCCTGCCCTGTCTGGAAAGGAAGATTTAAGTATGGGCGAGGATAAGAAAGCAGATAAAAAGAGAAAGCGTATCGTGCCGAAAGCACCAGTGCAGATGATAATCAGCCGTGAATATGTCGGCACACAGACCGTTACAGAAGCGTTTGTCCCGATTATCTCCGAGGATATTCGGAAGAAGATTGCCGAGGGCGACACCTTCGACAATGAGGGGCTGTCCGCTTAGAATGTACGCAATGGGACATGAAAACAGATAGGACAGATACGGAGGTTTTACAGTATGGCAGGAATCAAAGAAGAAAAGAAAATCTATTTAGTCGGCATTTATTGCCGCTTATCTAAAGACGATGGTACGGATAACGAGAGTGCGAGCATTGCGACACAGAAATCCATCCTCACGGATTATGTGAAAAGGCAGGGATGGCACATAGCAAAAACGTATGTGGACGATGGTTATTCTGGTACAAATTTCCAAAGACCAAGTTTCCAGAATATGATAAAAGACATTGAAAGCGGTCTGATAAACTGCGTGATTACGAAAGATTTATCCCGTCTGGGGAGAAACTATCTTGATTGTGGGTTATATCTGGAAGTTTTCTTCCCAGAGCATAACGTGAGGTATATAGCGGTCAATGACGGCGTAGATACCTTGAATAAATCTGCTATGGACATCACGCCTTTCCGCAACATTTTAAACGAAATGTATGCCGCTGACATATCTGTTAAGATAAAATCGGCATATCGGGCGAGGTTTCAACAGGGGAAATTCATGGGAACTACCGCCCCTTATGGCTATATCAAAGACCCTGCCGACCACAACCATCTGCTGATAGATGATAAAGTGGCACATGTTGTAAAAGAGATATTCGACCTTGCATTAAAAGGGAATGGAGTTGCCAAAATTTGCAGACATCTTAATAAACAGCATATCCTACGCCCTGCCGCTTATGCGGCGGAGCGTGGCGAAACAGGCTTTGAACGTCATTTTGAGGGGAACGAGGACAAACGCTATATTTGGAGTGGAAACAGCGTGAGGAGCATTTTAAGAAGCCCGATATATGCGGGAAATCTTGTAGGCTACAAACGGATTGCCGCCAATATGAAAAGCAAGAAACGCCCCTCTAAGCTGCCCGAAGAATGGGAAGTGATACCCAATACCCATGAGGGAATAGTCACGCAGGAGGAATTTGATATTGTCCAACAGCTTATTACAAGTCGTAGGCTTCCACAGAACAAGGGAGGATTTGTAAATATTTTTGCAGGTGTTATCAAGTGTGTGGACTGCGGATGTGCTCTGCGGGCAATGAACGTACACAGGAGGAAACGCCCAGAGATTATCGACTGTGTACAGTATTCATGTAATAATTATGCAAGAAACGGAAGAAGCGAGTGTAGTGCCCACAATATAGAAGCAAGGGATTTATTCAATGCCGTTCTTGCCGACATCAACTGTTTTGCGGATATGGCAGTGAATGATGAAAAGGCGGTCAGGGCCATAGAAAAGCGGCTCACGGAAACAGACCAGAGCAGGGCGAAAGCATTAGAGAAAGAACGTAAGAAGCTGAACAAACGCCTTGCGGAACTGGACAGGCTGTTTTCCTCTCTCTACGAGGATAAGGTCATGGAGCGTATTACCGAGCGGAATTTTGAGATGATGTCGGGGAAATACCAGAAAGAGCAGCTTGAAATTGAAGCAAGGCTGAAAGAGGTGACGGAAACTCTTAATGAAAGCTACGAGAAATCACGGGGAATCCGTGACTTCCTCGCCCTTATCCGAAATTATCAAGGCTTAAAAGAACTGGATGCAACAGTTATAAACGCACTCATAGACAAGATACTTGTTTCGGAGCGTGAGAAGATGGCAGACGGAACAGTGAAGCAGGAAATCAAGATTTACTATAAATTCATCGGCTTTGTCGATGAATTACATATCATACCTACAAAACGGTGGGCAGCAATGCCCGCTAAAAACTGTACGGTGTGCGGCGTTGAATATGTCCCGGGCTCTGGTGCATCAAGGTATTGTTCTGCTTGTGCCAAGAAGATACGGAGGGAGAAATCAAACGAGAGCAAACGCAGGAGCAGAGAACAGAAAAGGATAGCATGTATGAACTGTCCGCAAAAAATGACCGACTGATGCGGGCCACCCGGGAAGCTTTCATATCGGCCTCCTGAAAAAAGATCTGTCCCAGGCGATCGCCTTAAATGACAGCAGCCGCTTAAGACAGGTAATCGGTCAGTTGACGCAGCTTTTGGAGGAATATCACCCTTCAAGGGAACAGGCTGTGAATGCCTGTGCCAATCTGTATTTTTTTATAGCATCTTTTTTTGAGGATGATGAAGAAGGCGGTTTTCCCTACGAGGTCAACATTATGGAAAAGCTGGGGCGTTTTGGCACACTGGAACAGATTTTGAAATGGATCCGCTGGTTTGAGGCTTCTATATCTGCTATTTTGGATCGGAGAAGAGACAGCCGCACGGATAAGATTGCGGAAATGGTCCGGGATTATGTAATGACCCATTATAAGGAACGGATCACTCTGGGACAGACAGCCGAAGCCCTGGGTATCAGCCAGGGGTATTTAAGCACGGCTTTTAAAAAGCAGACAGGGGAATCCTTTACAGGATTCGTGTCAGCCGTAAAGATTGAAAAGGCCAAGGAACTGATCGCCGGCCATCAGTATATGATGTATGAGATTTCCGATATGCTGGGCTTTGATACGCCTTTTTATTTCAGTAAGGTATTTAAAAAGATCGCCGGTCTTTCTCCGAAGGAATATGAAGCAGAATGTTTCAAAGCCGGCCATGAGGTGTAAAAGGGAAAAAGTGTAAAAAAGTGCAATAATATAAAAAAAGTATAAAAAGAAATAGGCCTGTCCTGAAATTTTTATAAAAAGTCTTTATTTGTTGAATGGGCTTTGGAAGCTGTTTTTGTTATAGTATACACAGAAAGCAAAGAGGTATTATTTTAAGGAGGGCTTTACAATGAGATTAAAAAAGGCAGCAGCGCTTACACTGGTAACCGCTATGACAGCTTCTATGGCAGCAGGATGCGGCAGCAGCTCATCCACAGCTGATTCCAAGGCGGAAGATACCACAGCGGCAGGAGAGAGCACGGAGGAGAAAAAAGAAGAGGGAGCTTCCGATGGGAAGAAGACCTTAAGCATTTCCGTATGGGATAATGATGCAACTCCTCAGTTTACCGCAGTGGCAGAGGCATTTATGGCAGCCAATCCGGATGTGACCATCGAGTTTATCGATGCTCCGTCAAGTGAGTATAACAACAAGGTAACGGTTATGCTGGCAGGCGGCGATTCCGAGCCGGATGTTATCTTTGTAAAGGATACAGAGAATCAGGTATCCATGAAGGAAAAGGGACAGATCTTAAATCTGGATGAGTACATTAAGAAAGATGCCATTGATCTTGGAATGTACCAGGGCGTAGCAGAGCAGCTTCAGATGGACGGAAGCAATTACACCCTTCCATTCCGCAAAGACTGGTATATGCTGTTCTACAACAAGGATCTTTTTGATAAGGCAGGCGTTGCGTATCCATCCGCTGATATGACCTGGGATGAGTATGAAGAACTGGCAAAGCAGATGACAAGCGGCGAGGGCAGCAGCAAGGTATACGGAACTCATAACCATACCTGGCAGGCACTTGTTTCTAACTGGGCCGTACAGGATGGAAAGAACACCCTGATGAGCGAGGATTACAGCTTTATGAAGCCGGCTTATGAGCAGGCCGTACGGATGCAGGATGAAGGCATTATGCAGTCTTATGCGAACTTAAAGACAGGAAGCATCCATTATATCAGCGTATTTGAGCAGCAGCAGTGCGCAATGCTTCCTATGGGTTCCTGGTTTATCGGTACTCTGATCCAGGATAAAGAGGCAGGAAAGTTCGGCTTTAACTGGGGCGTAACCACCATTCCTCATCCGGAAGGCGTAGAGGCAGGAGCTACCGTAGGATCTACTACACCCGTTGCTATCAACGCAAAGTCAGATGATCCGGATCTTGCATGGGAGTTTGTAAAATTTGCAACCGGTGAGGAGGGCGCAATGGCTCTGGCTGACAACGGTATCTTCCCGGCTGCATCTACCGATGCGATCAATGAGAAGCTGGCAGCAATTCCCGGTTTCCCTGAGGATGGAACCGACGCTTTAAATATCACAAGCTGGGTACTTGACCGTCCGATCGATGCCAAGATGGCAGCAGTAAGAAAGGTTCTTGAGGAAGAGCATGACCTGATCATGATCGGTGAAGAGGATATTGATACAGGTATTGCAAACATGAACCAGAGAGCAAAGGAAGCAAGAGAGGACTAATCCTCATTTTGGATCCAAAGCCATAATACAAAACGTAAGAGCGTCTGATTTCAGTCTTCAGCGAAAGTTGGACGCTCTTTTTGTACCCTTATATAAGGACAGGTGAGAAAAAATGACACAAAAACAGAAAAAAATATTAAAGAGGAACCTGATCGGATACTCTTTTATCCTCCCCAATTTTATCGGATATTTTCTCTTTATTTTCCTTCCGGTGATCTTTACATTCGTTCTCTGTGTGATGAAATGGGACGGTTCTTCTGCTCCCATGGAATTTGTAGGACTTCAAAACTTTGTAAAACTGTTTCATGACAGCAGTTTTATTATTTCGTTTAAAAATACGATTTATTACGCCGTATTTACCGTGCCCCTTACTATGGTGGCGGCTCTTCTCATTGCAATTCTGTTAAATTCCAAGATCAAGGGAATTGTGATTTACCGTACCGCCTTCTTTTTCCCTTATGTGGCATCTTTGGTGGCTGTAGGTGCGGTCTGGAATATGCTGTTCCAGCCGGAGTTTGGACCGATCAATGAATTTCTAAAATGGATCGGGATCGCCAACCCGCCGAAATGGTGCGCTTCTACCGACTGGGCCATGTCCGTTATTATTATCGTCAGCGTGTGGAAATACATGGGCTATTACATGGTCGTTTATCTGGCTGCACTTCAGGGCATTTCCGGAGATCTTTATGAGGCAGCCAGCATTGACGGAGCAACCGGCTTTAAGAAGTTCCGCTATATTACCCTTCCCATGTTAAAGCCAACGACTTTCTTTGTTATCATTATGATGACGATCCAGTGCTTTAAGGTATTTGACCTGATCTATGTTATGACAGGCGGAGGCCCTGGACGTGCAACCAATGTGCTTGTAAACCATATTTACAATGCAGCCTTTGTTGACTTTAAGTTCGGTTATGCCAGCGCCAGCGCTCTTGTGCTGTTTGCTGTTGTTCTGGTGGTTACGCTGGTACAGTTCCAGGGTGAAAAGAAATTCACCGATTATGTATAAGGAGGAAAGATCATGGAAACAAGAAAAAACGTTAACCGCATATTTATCTATGGTCTTCTGACTGTACTTGCCATTTTAGTGGTAATACCGTTCGGATGGATGCTCCTTGCATCTGTAAAGACCAGTAACGAGGTGTTCAGCATCCCCATGCGTCTGCTCCCCAAGGAATTTCAGTGGGTCAACTATCAGACCATCTGGGAGAAGATCCCGCTTCTTACCTTCTTTAAAAATACATTTAAAATTGCCATCTGCACCACAGCCGTTCAGGTTCTCACCAGCTGTTTTGCAGCCTACGGCTTTTCAAAAGTTCAGTTTAAGGGAAGAGATACCCTGTTTTTAATTTCTGTTACCACCTTTGCAGTACCCTGGCAGGCATACATGGTAACGCAGTTTGCACTGATTTCCCGTATGCATCTGACCGACTCCCATTTGGGATTGATCCTGATGCAGGCATTCTCCGGTTTTGGCGTATTCCTGATCCGTCAGTTTATGATCGGTGTACCAAATGAACTTTTGGAGGCAGCCAGAATTGATGGCTTAAACGAATACGGAATTTTTGCAAGAGTGGCGCTTCCTCTGGTAAAGCCTGGAATTGCAACCCTGGTTATTTTTACATTTGTAAATATCTGGAATGACTTTATGGGGCCCTTGATCTATTTAAACAGTACAGAGTTAAAGACCATCCAGTTAGGTATCCGTATGTTTATTTCCCAGTACGGCGCAGATTATGCACTGATCATGGCTGCTTCAGTCTGCTCTCTGATCCCTGTGCTCATCGTATTTATGGTATGCCAGAAGTGGTTCGTGGAAGGCATCACAGCCGGCGGCGTAAAGGGGTGAGCCTATGACAGGAGAAGTGATGAAGGAGCAGGCCGGATACTGTAAGAGCCGCTGGGCTGATCAGTGCAGCCACAGTATACAGACCGCAGAGGATGTTTTAAATCGGAAATTTCTCTTTGATCTGCCCTGGGATATGGAGCAGACCACGGAGCCTGTGATTTTTACAGATCAGATTGACTGGCAGTATATGCCCGGAGGCGATCCTGAGTTTATCTATCAGTTTAACCGTCACCGCTATTGGATCTGTATGGGTCAGGCCTATGCGCTTACAGGAAATGAAGCCTATGCGGCCTGCTTTAAAGAGCAGCTTTTATCCTGGATTTCGGAAAATCCGATTACAGAGTCTACAAAAAAGACTACCTGGAGAACCATTGAAGCCGGTATCCGCGGAGAAAACTGGTGCAAAGCCATTGAGTATTTTGAATCCAGTCCCCATATGGGAGATGAGGAGAAACAGGCCTTTATAAAGGGCCTGCTCCTTCATGGGGAATATCTTTTTAACTGCCGGGTTCCGTTCAGCGATAAGAGCAACTGGGGCGTTTTGGAAAATCACGGACTTTTCTGTATCGGAGCCTTCCTTTCAAAAAAGGAATGGGCGATTGAGGAAAGCAGCCGGAAAAAGGGCGCTCTTTATATCGAAGAGGCTTTAAAAAGGCTTAAGCGGGAGCTGGCAATCCAGGTAATGGACGACGGAGTCCACTGGGAACAGTCTCCCATGTACCATAATGAGGTTCTGCGTTGTATTCTGGAGGTTTTAAGGGTCGCAGAGCTGTATGAGATTCCGGTGGCGGAGGATATTGAAAATGCGGCCAGAGCTATGGCCATGGCAGATCTTTTGTGGAGCAAGCCGGATCATACCCAGCCTGCAAACGGGGACAGCGACCGGACAGATCTTCGGGATGTGCTTACACCGGCCGCATGGCTGCTTAAGGATCCGCTTCTTCGCTTTGGAGGTTATGACTGTCTGGATTTTGAAAGTGCCTGGGAAATGGGAATGGAGGCTGTGATCGGCTATGAACAGATGACGAAGGAAACTCCCCAAAATGAGCTGGTTTCTCTGGAGGCCAGCGGACAGGCCGTTCTGCGTTCCGGATGGGATCAGAAGGCAGATTACCTTCATTTCATGTGCGGAAGCCTGGGAGGCGGCCACGGCCACTTTGACAAGCTCCATCTGGATCTGTCTTATGAGGGAGAGGACGTGTTGATCGATACAGGACGTTATACCTATGTGGATGGAACTCTGCGCAGGACATTAAAGTCTGCAAAGGCTCACAATGTCCCTATGGCAGATGACAGAGAATATACAGAGTGTACTGGCTCCTGGAATGTAAGAAATGCCGCAGCTTATGCCGGAATGAGAGTGGTGCAGAAAGGGCAGTATACACTGTTTGAGGGAGCCCATCTGGGATATATGGATGCGGGAGTCTATGTATGCCGAAAAGTTCTGTCGATCGGTACAAAGATTCAGATAATCGCAGACAGTTTTTACGGTTTTGGGGAGCATGTGTGCAGTCAGCACTTCCACTTAAATCCAGCCGGACAGACAACGCTTACAAAGGAAGACCAGGCATCTGGTTTGGGATTTTCCTATCAGGGAATCAAAACAGGAGCAAAGGCGTTTGTTCTGACGCCGGGAGCAGAAATCTCTATGGAGCAGGGGCCGGTATCCTTCCACTATAACCAGCTTACGGAATGTCCCTGGATCTGCATCCGAAAAAAGATGGCTCTTCCAGGCACTCTGATTACAGTCATTTTTAATGACAATACAGCAGACGCCAGCCTGGTTCCGGTGACCGTTCCAGTAACAGGAGAAGTGTTAAAGGATCAGGATGCTCAGGCCCTGCGTATCAGAATGGGAGACCATTCCTATCTAGCCGTATTCAATCATCGGGAGACAGGCGCCGATATGGAATATATCGGAGCAGACGGACATTACGGCCTGGGCCGGGTGATGATCTGTGAGGAAAACCAGCCGGAACCTGAAATGACGGTTCTTTCCTGGTAAAACTGCCCGATTGGGAGCAGAATCATATAACAAATGGAGAAAAATTATGCAGACAGCGGAACGCTTAGAACAATATGAAAGAATTACAGGCCGGGAAGCAGAAGATTTTCTGGCCAGGGCAGTGAAACTGGTACAGGAAAACCTGCCGGAATTTACAGAATATTTTCCCGATTCCAACAGCGAGGAAAATTTTTATCCGCAGACGGAAAACAGAGAATGGACCACCGGCTTTTGGACCGGAGAGATCTGGCTGGCTTATGAGCGAACAAAGGATGAGAACCTGAAAAAAGCGGGGCTGCTTCAGGCAAAGTCTTTTTTAAAGAGGATTACAGAGCGTGTGGACGTAGATAACCACGATATGGGATTTCTTTATACTCCGTCCTGTGTGGCGGCTTACCGGCTTACCGGTGATGAAACTGCAAAAAAAGCCGCCCTTATGGCAGCGGATAATCTGATGGAACGGTTTCAGGAAAAGGGAAGGTTCTTTCAGGCCTGGGGTGAACTGGGAGCAAAGGACAATTACCGTCTTATCATTGACTGTCTTTTAAATATGCCTTTGCTGTTTTGGGCCAGTGAGGTGACAGGAGATCCAAAGTACAGAGAAAAGGCGACGGCTCACATTCTCACAGCCATGAACTGTGTGATCCGCCCGGATCATTCCACCTACCATACCTATTTCTTTGATCCTGAGACGGGAGAGCCTGTAAAGGGTGTGACGCATCAGGGCAACCGCGACGGTTCCGCATGGAGCAGAGGACAGGCCTGGGGAATTTACGGCAGTGCTTTAAGCTATCATTTCTTAAAGGATCCTGCATATATTGATATTTTCAGAAAAGTTACAGATTATTTTGTAACGCATCTGCCTTCCGATCTGATCCCCTACTGGGATTTTGATTTTGATGACGGCAGTACAGAACCCAGAGATTCCTCCTCCGCAGCAATCGCAGCCTGCGGTATGCTGGAGATGGCAAAATATCTGGAGCCTGAGGAGGCAGAAAAATATACAGCCCTGGCAGAAAAACTGATAAAGGCCCTTTGCGATCACTGCGCCGTAAAGGATCACAGTGAGTCAAACGGCCTTCTTCTTCACGGAACCTATGCCAGAGCCAGCAAGGGAAATCCCTGTACCAACCGGGGGGTGGATGAGTGCAATACCTGGGGAGATTATTTCTTCATGGAAGCCCTCACCCGTCTGACCGCCGACTGGAAGGTATACTGGTATTAGTTTCCGTTTAAAACGTATTCCTTATCATAAATGACTTCTGGAAGGGTAGAGGCATCAGATGCTTCTACCTTTCCTTCTACATTCTTATCATCATCAATATAGTAGATAGTGCCGCCGGAAATTTTATACATATAGGAACCGTCTACCTTATAATTTTTGCTGTCCGTCTGAACCTTTCCCGATTCATTTACAAGGTACAGGCGGTTTTTTACCTCAAAGACTTCAAAATCAGAGCCGTCTTCGGCCTCTACCAGCCGTCCCTGATAGTAAAGATAGCCGTCCTTGGTGCCGTTTAGACCGGCTCCCTTATCAGAACCGGAGTCTGCAAAGTAATAGGTGCCGCTGTCTCCGTCTACATTCAGATTGGTCTTCTTTCCGGTCACCATTTTTCCGTCGGAGTTACTGTCTCCGAAATAGCCTACCATTTCTTCCCCGGACTGGTTTACCATGCGGATCATACCGGTCTGGCGCACGCCGTAAGGGTTAAAGAAATAGGAATCCCCATTCACCTTTGTAGTAGCCCGGCTCATGCTGGAGGCTTTTGCATTTAAATAGGCCGGCGTTCCGTCGCTTTCAAAATAGTACCAGTTGGAATCTCCGTCTTCTGGCATTTCGTCCGTGTCTCCCTCTGCAAGCTCATCCTTGTCATCACAGCTTGCAGGATGCTCCGTCAGCTCCAGCCAGGTATCTCTTGCCATAGTACCGTCATTTTCATCGCCCAGATAGACAAAGCGGCTGATCCCTGTCGTGTCTCCTGCCTCGGCCTCCTCCTCAGCAGCGATCCAGCCTGTCATCATAACGCCGTCCTCATTAAAATAATATTTCCGGTCATTGATGGTTTCGACTGCGTAGGTACGGTCATCTGCCCTTTTTGCCTTGCCGTTGGACTGAAAGTAAAACCATTTGGAGGAATCGGAGGCAGAGCTGCGTGCTTCGGAAATGTCGCCGTCTTCGGGCTTGTCCTCTTCATCGTAATCCAGACACTGCCAGCCGGTTTTGGCATAGCCCTGGTTCTCGCCGCCCAGATAGTAGATATCATCCCCGTCAAAAAACCAGCCCGTACGCATCCGGCCGTCGCTGTCAAAGGCATATTTATACGTTCCAATGGTTTCCCAGCCGTCACGCTCAAGCTTTCCCTTAGAATCCGTATAGTACCAGCCCGCAGGCTTTGAGCCGCCCTCCTCGGTGATGTGGATCCAGGAATTCTTGACCATGGCGCCGGAATCATTTACATAGTATTCATCGTCGATCCACTGGTTCACAGTCATCTTTCCGTCGCTTCCCAGATAAAAGGAAGAGTCGCCGGAGGTTTTCCAGGTATTTGTCACATAGTTTCCGGAAGCATCCTTATAACGCCAGGTGCCGTCCTCCGTGACCCAGCCGATATCCGCGGCCTGAGCGCAGAATGCAGAACCCAAAGAGAGAAGCAGGGCTGCTCCGAGGGTAGGAATGAATGACTTGTATTTTTTCATGATCAAAGGTTCTCCTTCTGGTAATTTTTTGAAATTTACAGGTCTATTGTATCATATAGAAAAGTTCCACACAATAAAGTTCACAAAATTGTCAGAAAATGTGCTGTTTTTTGTTATCCTTTCATTGAAAAAATGGAAGCTTTCCTTTATAATCATAAATCGTGGGACGACACAGCCCTAAAGGAGGAGACAAATGGAACGGGGACCCATACGGGCGGCTATTATATCAGATACCCACGGCGTTTTAAGGCCGGAGGTGGAACGGATTTTAGAGACCTGCGATGTGATCGTACATGCAGGAGATTTTGATACGCAGATGCTTTATCACAAGCTGGAGGTAAACCAGCCCCTTTTTGCGGTGAGGGGAAACAATGACCGCGGCTGGTCCGGAGGCCTTCCGGGGATTAAGCGTTTTGAGATCGAAGGCGTAAAATTCATCATGGCCCACGAAAGGACACAGATTCCGGGCAGCCTGGGAGACGCTCAGGTGGTTGTTTTTGGCCATTCCCATATGTACCAGCAGCAGGAGATAAATGGACGGCTCTGGCTCAATCCAGGAAGCTGCGGCTATAAACGTGGTACCCTGCCCCTTTCCATGGCGGTGATGACCATAGAAAACGGAGCCTATACGCTGGAAACCATATGGCTGGAAAAGGGCTACGGAACGCCCGAAGATGCCATCGCAAAACGGGAAAAACCGAAGAAAAACAGGTATGAGCGTCAGCAGAAGCGTCATATGCAGGAGAAAAAGGATAAGGAAATGCTGTTTTTGATCGCAAAGATCCTGCGTCTTTATCAGGCAGATGCTTCCAGAGCCTGGGTTGTTAAAAATACAGGAAATGACCCAGAGCTTACAGCAAAAATTTACGATCTGTGCGGGATGGAGGAAACCTCCGACGCCCACCGGATTCTGGCAAAATTAAAGGAAGGGATCTGAAACCAGGTCTCTTCCTTTTATAAATGCGCTTTAGCGCGCCATCTTTTTCTTTTCCTCTTCCACTTAAGGTATTGAGCTGATTTTCTGTTTCCACGCCTTCAGCGATGATATGGATGTTTAAATTCTTTGCAATCTGGATCAGGCCCCCGGCGATGGCTGCGCAGGAAGGATTTGTTTCCAGCTGCCATACAAACATACGCTCCAGCTTTACTGTGTTTACCGGAAGGTCAAGGATGCCTGTAACCGGGACACAGCCGGAACCGAAATGGTTCAGTACCAGCTCCACGCCAAGGTGTGCCAGCTCCTGCATGGTAATATTTACGTTTAAGTAAACGGAGGATAAAGCTGTATCATCCAGCTCTAAAGCAAGTTTTCCGGATGGGATATGGAAACGGGTAATTACATCCTCTACCTTGTCTATAAAGTCCTCCTGGGTCAGCAGGAGAGGAGATACAGGAATACAGATGGATTCAAACTCTTTTCCTTCTTCCATCAGACGTGCGATCAAACGGCCCGCATCCTCCAGGGCATAGTAGCCAACGGCCCGTATCTGCCCGGAGTCCTCGGCAATGGGGCGGTAGCGGACCTCGATTTCATTTTTCTCCAGAGCAGTCTGCAGATATCGGGCAATGGCCTGGCGGCGCAGAACCTGCTCGTGAAGTTTGGAGTCAAAGACAGCGTACTGGTTTGGACCGTATTCCTCAGCGGCAGATACGGCAGCGTCGAGATTTTTCAGGACCGAGGTCATATCCGCTCCATAGGCAGGACAGGAGCAGATGCCGATTTGGGATATGAATCTCCCTAAAAATGTGCGATATTTAAAATCCTGCAACGTACCAATATATTCCATTATAGTACAATACAGGCAAAATCTCAAATTTAATTCAAAAATGCTGAAAAATATAAAAGTTGTTTCCTTTTTCTTTGCAAATGGACCGGAGTATGGTATACTGTAATGAGAGTATCAGCTGCCGCCGTGTTCGGCTGTCAGGTGATAAGTGAACAAAGGAGAGATTCACCCATGAAAATGAATCGAGTATTTTTAAAATTAAGCGGCGAGGCACTTGCCGGACCGAAAAAGACCGGGTTTGATGAGGATACGGTAAAAGAAGTTGCCAGACAGGTAAAGCTTTCTGTGGATGCAGGTGTCCAGGTAGGTATCGTGATCGGAGGCGGGAATTTCTGGAGAGGCCGCACCAGTGAGGCTATTGACCGTACAAAAGCGGATCAGATCGGCATGCTGGCTACGATTATGAACTGCATTTATGTATCTGAGATTTTCCGCAATGCAGGGATGAAAACCCAGATTTTAACCCCCTTTGAGTGCGGCTCTATGACAAAGCTGTTTTCAAAAGACCGTGCAAATAAGTGCTTTGAACAGGGAATGGTGGTATTTTTTGCAGGCGGAACCGGTCATCCGTACTTCTCTACGGATACGGGAATTGCGCTTCGGGCCATTGAGATGGATGCAGACTGTATTCTGCTGGCAAAGGCAATTGACGGCGTATACGACAGCGATCCTAAGCTGAATCCTGAAGCGAAAAAGTATGATACCATTTCCATTCAGGAGGTTATCGATAAGCAGCTGGCAGTGGTAGATCTGACTGCTTCCATCATGTGCATGGAGCATAAGATGCCCATGGCTGTATTCAGCTTAAATGAACCAGACGGCATTGCAAACGCTATGCAGGGCCGGATCAACGGAACCATCGTTACCGCATAGTTTCCGGCAGGACGCAGGCGCCGCCGGGTATGAATTTTATAAAATCAGGCCGACAGGCCCGCATTACAGGAGGACATATGGAAGATTTAAAGTTTTATGAGGATAAGATGAACAAGACACTGGACGTACTGGTATCTGATTACGCTGCCATCCGCGCAGGCCGTGCCAATCCCCATGTTCTTGATAAGATCAGAGTTGACTATTACGGCACTCCGACCCCGATTCAGCAGGTGGGCAATGTATCTGTTCCCGAGGCCCGCATGATCGTAATCCAGCCATGGGAGAAGAGCCTGTTAAAGGCCATCGAAAAGGCAATCCTTACCTCTGAGCTGGGCATTAACCCAACCAATGACGGAAACTGCATCCGCTTAGTCTTCCCTGAGATGACAGAGGACCGCAGAAAAGAGGTTGCCAAGGATGTAAAGAAAAAGGGAGATGGAGCCAAGGTTGCCATCCGCAACATCCGCCGGGATGCAAATGACGCATTTAAAAAGGCAGAAAAAGCAGGAGATATGTCAGAGGACGAACTGGCAGAGACTACAGAGAAGATGCAGAAGCTTACCGATAAGATGGTTGAGCGCGTAGATAAGCTGGTAGAAGAAAAGACAAAGGAAATCATGACCGTTTAAGGCCGTGAAAGGGATACTTCCCATATGTGGAGGCAGGAGCGACTCCTGCCTTTTCATCTATTCAGAAATATTCCTGGAGAGAAAGGCGGAGAAAGAATGGCTTTAGATACAAATGCAGTAATACCGGCCCATGTGGCCCTGATCTTAGACGGAAACGGACGGTGGGCTAAAAAAAGAGGGCTTCCCAGAACCATGGGACATAAGGAGGGCTGCGTTACAGTAGAGAAAACGGTGGAAATTGCAGCCAGAATGGGCATCCGTTATCTGACGGTTTATGGATTTTCCACGGAAAACTGGAAGCGCTCCGAGGATGAGGTAGGAGCTCTGATGCAGCTGTTCCGCTACTACATGGTGCGCCTGTTAAAAATTGCTTCTGCAAATAATGTCCGGGTGAAGATGATCGGAGACCGGTCCCGCTTTGCAAAGGATATCATTGCAGGCATCAACCGTCTGGAAAATGAGACAAAGGACAATACAGGCCTTACGTTTGTGATCGCGGTAAATTACGGCGGCAGGGATGAGATCCGCAGGGCAGCTGCAAAACTGGCAACTGACGCCGCCAGAGGAGCGCTGGATCCGGATGCTGTAACAGAGGATGTATTTGCCTCTTATCTGGATACGGCGGGAATCCCGGATCCGGATCTTTTGATCCGTACCAGCGGTGAACTGCGCCTGTCTAATTACCTTTTATGGCAGCTGGCTTATACAGAGCTTTATGTAACAGACTGTCTGTGGCCTGATTTCAGCCAGGAAGAGCTGGAAAAGGCAATCCTGCAGTATAATAAAAGAGACCGGCGGTTCGGCGGAGTAAAGTAGGAAAGGAGACAGAAGTCCATGTTTACCACACGACTGATAAGCGGAATTATACTGGTGCTTCTGGCAGTCCTTTTTGTGGGAAAGGGAGGACTGATCCTGTTTGGAGTCACAGCCCTTATTTCACTTGTGGGCCTTTTTGAGTTGTATCGTGTTTTGGGGATTGAAAATCGTTCGGTAGGTGCGGTGGGTTATATTACAGCCCTTTCTTACTATGGGATTTTGTGGTGGGAAGGCCATGAGTATCTGAACCTTATGATTATCCTCTGTCTGATGGTGTTAATGGGTCTTTATGTATTTACCTTTCCAAAGTACAAGACAGAAGAGATTACAGGGGCTTTTTTCGGTGTATGCTATGTTCCGGTGATGCTTTCCTTTTTGTATCAGACCAGGGAAATGCAGGACGGAGTTTATCTGGTGTGGCTGATCTTTTTAAGTTCCTGGGGATGTGATACCTGCGCTTACTGCAGTGGGATGCTTCTTGGAAAACATAAGCTGGCTCCTGTGTTAAGCCCTAAAAAATCCATAGAGGGAGCAATAGGCGGTACTCTTGGTTCTGCGATTTTAGGTCTCATTTATGCATGGATCTTTGGTTCCAGAATGCACGGGATTGAAGAACCCGTGATTGCTTGTACCGTAGCCTGTGCCATTGCGGCTGTTATTTCCCAGATCGGAGATCTGGCGGCATCTGCCATTAAACGTAATCACAAAGTAAAAGACTACGGTCATATCATACCGGGGCACGGAGGGATTCTCGACCGGTTTGACAGTATGATCTTTACCGCTCCGGCGATTTATTTTGTTCTTACCTTTTTAGGATAAACGATTTTGTGAAAAATGTGTATTTTCGTAAAATGAGGAGAATATAAGTTATGATAAAGAAGATCTCAGTTCTGGGTTCTACGGGTTCCATCGGTACTCAGACACTGGAAATTGCAAGATACAATCAGGACATTGGGATCACTGCGCTGGCGGCAGGTTCCAATGTGGAGCTTTTGGAAAAGCAGGTACGGGAATTTCATCCAAAAATCGCCTGCCTCTGGAAAGAAGAGGCGGCCAGAGAGCTTAAACGCCGGATCAGGGATCTGGATGTGAAGGTGGTAAGCGGGATGGAAGGCTTGATGGAGGCAGCCTGTGAGCCGGAGGCTCAGATTGTGGTGACTGCTGTAGTAGGCATGATCGGTATCCGCCCTACCATAGCGGCCATGGAGGCGGGAAAGGATATTGCCCTGGCAAATAAGGAAACCCTTGTGACGGCAGGCCATATCATTATGCCTCTGGCAAAGGAAAAGGGAGTAAAGATTCTTCCTGTAGATTCGGAACATTCTGCTATTTTCCAATGCCTTCAGGGAGCGGGAGAGAACCGGATCCACAAGATTCTTCTGACGGCTTCCGGAGGCCCATTCAGAGGCCGCTCCAGAGAACAGCTGGCCGGTGTACAGCCGGAGGATGCCTTAAAGCATCCCAACTGGTCCATGGGGCGCAAGATTACCATTGATTCTTCTACTATGGTAAATAAGGGACTGGAGGTTATGGAGGCCCACTGGCTCTTTGATGTGGATATGGATCAGGTTCAGGTAGTGATCCAGCCTGCCAGCGTGATCCACTCCATGATCGAATATGAGGATGGAGCCGTGATCGCACAGCTTGGCACACCGGATATGAAGCTGCCCATTCAGTACGCTCTTTACTATCCGGAGCGCCGTTTCCTTCCGGGAGACCGTCTGGATTTTACAAAGTTAAAAGAGATTACGTTTGATGAGCCGGATATGGAAACCTTCCGGGGCTTAAAGCTGGCTTACGAGGCCGGAAAAGCCGGAGGCTCCCTGCCTACCGTGTTTAACGCGGCCAATGAACTGGCGGTTTCATTGTTTCTGGAGAAAAAAATCCCCTATCTAGCCATCACAGATCTGATCCAGGGCGCGATGGAAAACCATAAGAGAAAAGCGGCTCCGAATGTGGATCAGATTCTGGCAGCGGAGCAGGAGGCATATGACTTTATCAGAGAGACATTAAGAAAGGAACGCATTTAGCCAGATGAATATCATTTTATCAATACTGATCCTGGGGGCCATTATTCTGATCCATGAACTGGGCCATTTTCTGATGGCAAAGGTTTGTGGAATCGGGGTAGTGGAGTTTTCTCTGGGTATGGGGCCCAGATTGTTCAGTGTGGAGATGGGGGAAACCAAGTATTCCATCAAGGCCTTTCCTTTTGGCGGTTCCTGTGCCATGTTGGGAGAAGATGAGGAAGCGGATGAGGAGAGCGCCTTTGGAAATAAATCGGTCTGGGCCAGAATTGCCGTCGTGGCCGGAGGCCCTGTATTTAATTTTATACTGGCATTTTTTCTGGCAATGATCTTGGTGGGCGTTTCCGGCGGCTATACGGTTCCTGAGGTTTTGGGGGTAGAGGAGGGCTTTCCTGCAAAGGAGGCCGGTCTTTTACCAGGAGATGTGATTACCCATGTCAATGGCCGTTCCATCCATTCCTACCGGGATTTTACAACTTATGTGTTTACTCATCCGGGAAAGGAGCTTAAGCTCACCTGGAAGAGGGAAGGAGAAGATGGAAAAAAGGAAAAACTGAGCGCTTCTGTGACGCCTGTGCTTACAGAAAATGGACAGCAGCTCATTGGCGTACAGTTTCAGCCTGGGATTGAACCGGCAGATACACTTTTGGAGCTGATGCGCCAGTCGGTATATGAGGTACAGTTCTGGATCCGATATGTATTTGATACCTTTTATATGATGTTTCATGGAGCCGTATCGGTTGATGATATCAGCGGCCCGGTTGGAATCGTAAGCACCATCGATCAGACCGTGGATGAGGCGTCACAGGCGGGAGCCGGGGCTGTGGCGATGACTCTGGTAAATTTCGGCGTTCTTTTAAGCGCCAATCTGGGTGTGATGAACCTGATCCCTTTTCCGGCCCTGGATGGCGGAAGGCTGTTTTTCCTGTTTTTGGAGGCTCTTCGAGGAAAGCCTGTTGACCAGGAAAAGGAGGCTATGATCCATACAGCGGGAATGGCGCTTTTACTGGCGTTTATGGTATTTATTCTGTTTAACGATGTGAGAAAGCTGTTTTAACAGGAGGAAACGTTAAGATGACAAGAAACGATACACGGGTGGTCAGGATCGGAGACCGGGTGATCGGAGGAGGAAATCCGGTACTGATCCAGTCCATGTGCAATACAAAAACAGAGGATGTGGCGGCTACAGTGGCTCAGATCCTTAAACTGGAGGAGGCCGGATGCGAGATCATCCGGGTGGCTGTGCCAACGATGGAGGCGGCAGAGGCCCTGAAACAGATAAAAAAGGAGATCCATATTCCCCTGGTGGCAGATATCCATTTTGATTATCGTCTTGCAGTGGCAGCCATAGAAAACGGAGCGGATAAGATCCGTATCAATCCCGGAAATATCGGAAGCAGGGAACGCGTGAAGGCTGTGGTAGATGCTGCAAAGGCGCGCCGGATTCCCATCCGTGTAGGCGTAAACAGCGGTTCTCTGGAAAAGGATCTGATTGCAAAGTACGGGGGTGTGACTGCACAGGGGATTGTAGAAAGTGCGCTGGATAAGGTGAAAATGATAGAAGACATGGATTACGATCATCTGGTGATCAGCATTAAATCCTCAGACGTAATGATGTGCGTGAAAGCCCATGAGGAGATTGCCAAAAAGACCGATTATCCGCTTCATGTAGGCATCACAGAATCCGGTACTCTTATGTCCGGAAATATTAAGTCCGCGGTAGGTCTGGGGATTATTCTGTACCAGGGAATCGGAGACACGATCCGGGTATCTCTTACAGGCGATCCGGTGGAGGAAATCAAGTCTGCCAGGCGGATTTTAAAGACTCTGGGCTTAAGAAAAGGCGGAGTAGAGGTTGTTTCCTGTCCCACCTGCGGCCGCACGCGCATTGATCTGATCGGACTGGCCAACCGGGTAGAAACCATGGTTACCGGTCTTGAGGGACTGGATGGCGTAAAGGTTGCTGTTATGGGCTGTGTGGTAAACGGACCGGGCGAGGCAAAAGAAGCAGATATCGGGATTGCAGGCGGAATCGGAGAGGGGCTTTTGATCAAAAAAGGCGAAATTGTCCGAAAGGTGCCGGAGGAACAGCTGTTAAATGTGCTGAAAGAGGAATTAACAGCAATGGCAGTGGAAAGAAAGAAGTAATTTTATGGCGAAGAATTTTCTGGAGGTATTTCCTTCACTGAATATTGCAGAGCCGCTTAGAGAGCTTTTAGCTCTGACAGAGGTAGAAAAGGTTACCTCTACCAGAGATAGAAGCTCTATTCGCGTTTATGTGAAAAGCCCGCGGCTCATACACAAACAGAATATTTACGATCTGGAAAAGGGAATAAAGGATCAGCTTTTTCCTGACAAGCAGGTAACAGTAAAAATCCAGGAAAGATACCGTCTTTCCGGTCAGTATACGCCGGAAAAGCTGTTAAAGATCTATAAGGACAGCCTGCTTTTGGAACTGAAGCATTACAGCATCATCGAATACTCCATGTTCAGAAAATCACAGATCCGGTTTGAACAGGAGGATCTGATGGTACTGACCGTAGAGGATACCATGGTGAACCGGGACCGGACCGGGGAGTTAAAACGGGTACTGGAAAAGGTTTTTGCAGAGCGCTGCGGCCTTCCGGTAGAGGTGCACTTTGCCTATATTCCCCCTTCCGGCGGAGAGCGCAGAAAACAGCTTGAGCGAAAGATTGAAAAGGAGGCACAGGCTATCTACTGGCGCAACCACAGGGAAGAGCTGGAAGCCATGGGAGGCTTTTCGGCAGAGGGCCTGGAGGGAAAAGAGCTTTTAAAGCAGACGGCCGGCCCTCAGGATGCTCTGATGGAAGCTCCTCAGGACGGCGCCCCCTGGGATATGCTTATGGCACAGGCAGCTTCAGGAGAGGTGGGAAGCGGAGAGGAAGCGTCCCTTCAGGCTGTTCCGGCAGGAAATGCCGGGTCTGGAAGTACCGGAACCGGAAACAACTCTCCCGGAAAGGAAAAGCGTCCCCAGTTAAATAAAGGGAGAAAGGGCTGGGGCCGGGATAATGGCTTTGGAGAGGATAAAAAGTTTTCTGTCAAGCGTTCGAATAATCCCGATGTGCTCTATGGCCGTGATTTTGAAGATGAATTTCTGGAAATTGAGACGATTGACGGTGAGATTGGAGAGGTTACCTTAAGAGGGCAGGTGCTTACCTGCGAAAGCCGGGAGCTTCGAAGCGGCAAATTTATCCTGACCTTTGATATTACGGATTTTACAGATACCATTACAGCTAAAATGTTCATCCGTCCGGAGATTTTTGACGAGGTAAAAAATGTAATACAGAAGGGAATGTTCCTTAAGATCAAAGGCGTAACCACCATTGATAAATTTGACGGCGAACTGACCTTAGGTTCGATCGTGGGAATCAAAAAGGGCGAGGACTTTACCAGCAAGCGTATGGATACCAGCATTGAAAAGCGTGTGGAGCTTCACTGCCATACCAAGATGAGCGATATGGACGGTGTCTCAGAGGTAAAGGATATCATTAAGAGAGCTAAGAAATGGGGAATGACCTCAATCGCGGTGACGGATCACGGCTGTGTCCAGGCCTTTCCGGATGCAAACCATGCGTTGGATAAGGGAGATCCCTTTAAGGTCATCTACGGGGTAGAGGGGTATCTGGTAGACGATACAAAGCAGCTGGTGGAAAATTCAAAAGGACAGAGCTTTAAGGATTCCTATGTGGTTTTTGACATAGAAACCACCGGCTTCAGCCCGCTGAAAAATAAGATCATTGAGATCGGGGCGGTAAAGGTAGTGGACGGAGCTATCACAGAGCGCTTTTCCACCTTTGTAAACCCGGATGTTCCCATTCCCTTTGATATAGAAAAGCTCACAGGCATCAATGACGCAATGGTGCTCCCCTATCCGCACATTGACGTTATCCTACCCCAGTTTCTGGAATTTGTAGGAGATTCCGCCCTGGTAGCTCACAATGCAGGCTTTGACGTGGGCTTTATCAGCCATTATGCGGAGGAACAGGGACTTCCCTTTCAGCCAACGGTTCTGGATACGGTATCCTTAGCCAGACTGCTTCTGCCGAATCTGAACCGTTTTAAGCTGGATACAGTGGCAAAAGCTCTGAACATTTCACTGGAAAATCATCACCGGGCCGTGGATGATGCAGAAGCCACGGCAGAGATCTTTGCGGCCTTTGTAAAGATGCTCCGGGATCGTGATATCGAAAATCTGGATCAGCTCAACCGCCTGAGCGCCATGGATGCCCATACCATTATGAAGCTTCCCACCAACCACGTGATCATTCTGGCAAAAAATGATATCGGCCGCATTAACCTGTATCGTCTGGTGAGCTGGTCGCATCTGGATTATTTTTCCAGACGTCCCAGAATCCCCAAAAGCGTTTTAAACGCACACAGAGAAGGACTTATTATCGGCTCTGCCTGTGAGGCAGGAGAGCTGTACCAGGCTCTTTTGAGAGGAGCGCCGGATGCAGAGATTGCCAGGCTGGTAAATTTTTATGATTATCTGGAAATCCAGCCTCTTGGAAATAATGCGTTTATGCTCAGGGACGAAAAAAGCACAGTAAAGACGAGGGACGATCTGATCGAGATCAACAAACGGATCGTAGATTTGGGCGCACAGTTTGGCAAGCTGGTCTGCGCTACCTGCGATGTGCATTTTCTGGACCCTCAGGATGAGGTATACCGCCGGATCATCATGGCGGGGCAGGGCTTTAAGGACTCAGACGATCAGGCGCCTCTGTATTTAAGGACCACAGAGGAAATGCTGGAAGAATTTGCCTATCTGGGGCCGGATAAGGCCTATGAGGTAGTGGTGACAAATACACGCAAAATCTCACAGATGTGTGAAAAGATCGCTCCGGTGCGGCCGGATAAATGTCCTCCGGTCATCCCGGATTCCGATAAGACGCTGACAAAGATCTGCTATGACAGAGCCCATGAAATGTATGGGGATGATCTGCCTCAGATCGTAGTAGACCGTCTGGAGCGGGAACTTCATTCTATTATTACAAACGGTTTTGCGGTAATGTATATTATTGCACAGAAGCTGGTATGGAAATCCAATGAGGACGGATATCTGGTAGGTTCGCGAGGTTCTGTCGGTTCCTCCTTTGTGGCAACCATGTCTGGTATTACGGAGGTAAACCCGCTAAGTCCCCATTACCACTGTCCCAAGTGCCGCTACTATGATTTTGATTCAGAGGAGGTAAAGTCATTTTCCGGTATGGCGGGCTGCGATATGCCCGATAAGGCCTGCCCGGTCTGCGGTACGCCTCTTGAAAAGGACGGATTTGATATTCCCTTTGAGACATTCCTTGGTTTTAAGGGCGATAAGGAGCCTGATATTGACTTAAACTTTTCCGGTGAGTACCAGAGTAAGGCTCATGATTACACAGAGGTTATTTTTGGAAAAGGTCAGACCTTCCGGGCAGGTACCATCGGTACTCTGGCAGATAAGACGGCCTTTGGCTATGTAAAAAAATATTATGAGGAAAGGGGAACCAGAAAGCGCAACTGTGAGATCAACCGGATCGTCCAGGGCTGCGTAGGCGTGCGCCGTACCACAGGCCAGCATCCCGGAGGCATTATCGTGCTTCCGCTGGGAGAGGAGATTTATTCCTTTACTCCGGTGCAGCACCCGGCCAACGATATGACGACCTCCACCATAACGACCCACTTTGACTATCATTCCATTGACCACAACCTGTTAAAGCTGGATATTCTGGGACACGATGATCCCACCATGATACGAATGCTCCAGGATCTGACTGGTCTTGACCCGGTTAAGGATATCCCTCTGGACAGTCCGGAGGTTATGAGCCTGTTTCAGAGCACTGAGGCGCTGGGGATCACTCCGGACGATATCGGAGGCTGTCCGCTGGGAGCATTGGGCGTACCTGAGTTTGGTACGGATTTTGCCATGCAGATGCTCCTTGATACAAAGCCGAAGTACTTTTCCGACCTGGTCCGGATCGCAGGACTGGCTCACGGTACGGATGTATGGCTGGGAAATGCCCAGACGTTAATCCAGGAGGGGAAGGCAACCATTCAGACCGCCATCTGTACCCGAGATGATATTATGGTTTATCTGATCGCCAGAGGGATGGAGCAGGGGCTTTCCTTTACGATCATGGAGAGTGTGCGGAAGGGAAAGGGATTAAAACCTGAATGGGAAGAGGAAATGAAAGCCCACGGGGTGCCTGACTGGTATATCTGGTCCTGTAAAAAGATTAAATACATGTTCCCCAAGGCCCATGCGGCAGCTTACGTTATGATGGCGTGGCGGATCGCCTACTGCAAGATTTTTTATCCGTTAGCCTACTATGCAGCCTTTTTCAGTATCCGCGCCAATGCATTTTCCTATGAAATCATGTGCCAGGGCCGGGACAAGCTGGAGTACTATTTGGCAGATTATAAAAAACGGGCAGATACCCTGTCAAAAAAGGAACAGGATACATTAAGAGATATGAGGATTGTTCAGGAAATGTACGCCAGAGGCTTTGATTTTATGCCTCTTGATATCTACAGGGCAAAGGCAAGGGATTTCCAGATCATTGATGGTAAGCTTATGCCTTCTTTAAGCAGTATTGACGGTCTGGGAGAAAAGGCAGCGGATGCGGTCGTTGATGCGGTAAAGGACGGCCCATTCCTGTCTGTGGAGGATTTTTCAAGCCGTACCCGCGTAAACGGAACGATCTGTGCCCTGATGTCGGATCTGGGACTTTTAAAGGATCTGCCCCAGTCCAATCAGCTTTCTCTGTTTGATCTGTAAAAAAGACAGCCGTTGCCATTTTATTTAATCTGTGTTATGATACGGAAGAGCTTTTTTTATAAAAAGCTCTTTTCCGGCTTTGCGGGGGAATGCATAAGGGCCGGAATACAAAAAAATTATGGGAGATATGAGAAATGGAACGTGAAAAGTTTTCTTCCAGGCTGGGCTTTATCCTGATTTCAGCAGGATGCGCCATCGGTCTGGGCAATGTATGGCGTTTTCCCTATATTGTGGGAAAATACGGTGGAGCCGCCTTTGTGCTGATCTACCTTGCTTTTCTTCTGGTCCTGGGACTTCCTATTGTAGTGATGGAGTTTGCCGTGGGCCGGGCCAGCAAAAAGAGCGCGGCTCTGTCCTTTGATCTGCTGGAACCCAAGGGAAGCAAATGGCACCTGACAAAATATATAGCAATGGCCGGAAACTATATGCTGATGATGTTTTACACTACAGTAGCCGGCTGGATGCTTCTGTACTTTTTTAAAATGCTCCGGGGCGACTTTAATGGACTTGATTCTGCCGGTACGGCAGAGGAATTCAGCAAAATGCTGGCTGATCCGGTGATCATGACGGTATTTATGGTTGTCATTGTTCTGGTATGCTTTACCATCTGCGCGCAGGGACTTGTATCTGGCGTAGAGCGTATTACAAAGATCATGATGCTCCTTTTGTTCCTTTTAATGGTGGTATTGGCCGTTCATTCGGTACTGTTAGAGGGTGGTGCTCCGGGTCTTGAGTTTTATTTAAAGCCGGATTTCGGAAAGATGAAGGAGGCCGGACTGGGAGAAGCGATCTTTGCAGCTATGGGCCAGTCCTTCTTTACCTTAAGTATCGGAATCGGCGCTCTTGCGATTTTCGGAAGCTATATCGGCAAGGAAAAGAGACTTACCGGAGAGGCCATCAGCATTACTCTGTTAGATACCTCAGTTGCTTTTATGTCCGGTCTTATCATTTTCCCAGCCTGCTTTGCTTATGGGATCGAGCCTACATCCGGTCCGTCCCTTATCTTCATTACCCTTCCAAATGTATTTAACCATATGGCAGGGGGACAGCTGTGGGGCGCTCTGTTCTTTGTATTTATGACCTTTGCGGCCCTGTCTACGGTAATCGCCGTGTTCCAGAATATCATTTCCTTTGCCACAGACCTGACCGGCTGTTCCGTTAAAAAGGCTGTGTTCTGGAATGTGATCGTAATCATCCTGCTGTCCATGCCGTGTGTTCTGGGCTTTAACGTCCTGAGCGGTATTCAGCCTCTGGGACCGGGAACCACCATTCAGGATCTGGAAGACTTTATTGTCAGCAATAACCTTCTCCCCATCGGAAGTGTGCTGTATCTGCTGTTCTGTACCAGCCGGTATGGATGGGGCTTTAAAAACTTTGTAAATGAGGCAAATGAAGGAGAGGGGATTGCTTTCCCGACCTGGGCCAGAGTCTATGTGTCCTGTATCCTTCCTCTGATTGTACTGTTTATTTTGATTGAAGGTTATATTGGATAATTTACAGATGTTCTCAAAGAACCTGCTCATCTATTTGGGCAGGTTTTTTGAAAATTGTAAACAGGGGGTAAAAATGGGTTTGAACTTTTTCGCAGCTATTTAAATACACGTTATGTGGGAGCTTTTTTGGATAACAGGAAAGTGTAAAAATCATGCAGAAACAATTATGAGCCAGAGTTTCCTATACTCTGGCTCATTTGATGTCTAAGAGTCCTGTCTCACTTGTCTATATAAAAAATTATACATTTATATAAGAAACGATTTTTGTAGATAAATAAAATTGTATATTTTTGCAAATCAAATCGAGTTTTTAATATAAAAAGCAGTAAAAATATCTATCAAATACAGAATTATATAGAAATAATTATTGACATTATATATAAAATATTCTATAATATGATTATCAATCCATAAGGGGGCAGTACAATGAACAAACCAGAAGTTATCGAAACAAAATATTCTGTCAGAGACGGAGGACATTATGTACCGGGCATAAAATACAATGGTGTTTTGTACATATCCGGTCAATTGTCGATTGATCCGGAAATAGGAAAAGTTCCTGAGGGAGGAGTAAAAGCAGAGGCAGCCCAGGCATTGAAG
The DNA here is from genome assembly GCF_001517625.2 of Clostridium sp. AT4. Lineage (GTDB taxonomy): Bacteria > Bacillota > Clostridia > Lachnospirales > Lachnospiraceae > Enterocloster. The sequence continues at coordinate 1,104,924 of NZ_LN999828.1, forward strand.
AATCTGCATACAGTTTTAAAAGAAGCAGGCTTAAATAAAGAAGATGTTCTCCAGTGCAGGGTATATCTTCCAGATGTTGCTTACTGGGGAGAGTTTAATCAGGTATACTCAGAATTTTTTGGAGCGCATAAACCTGCCAGGGTTGTTGTTCCGACGAATCATCTGTATGGAGGTTGTCTTGTGGAAATAGAAGCGGTTGCTGCCTGCGGAAAGGAGTAAAAATTTATGAACTATATGGAACTTGATACGCCTGCTCTGATAATTGACCGTGAGATTATGATGGATAATCTCAGATTTATGCAGGATTATGCAGATAGAAAAAAGGTGGCGCTGCGGCCGCATACTAAAACTCATAAAATGCCGAAGCTTGCGCTGATTCAGGAGGACCTTGGAGCAAAAGGAATCACCGTAGCTAAGGTTGGGGAAGCAGAGGTAATGGCTGCTGCAGGGCTTAAAAATATTTTTATTGCAAATGAAATTGTTGGAGCCGTAAAGCTTGCAAGAATTCGTAAGCTAGCAGAATCAATTGATATTTCCTTTGGCCTAGATTCGATTGATCAGGCGAAAATGATTGAAGCCGCATTTGAAGGTGCAGATAAGAAGGCGCAGGTGCTTATAGAAATTGAAGTAGGCGAGGAGCGGTCCGGCGTAATCGAACAGGATGATTATATAAAACTGCTTCATTATCTGAAAACATGCAAAAATATTTATCTGAAAGGCATTTTTTCTCATGATGGCAATTCATATGGAGCGGCAGATATTTCAGAATGTCGGAATATTCATCTGACGGCTCAGAAACGGACACTGGAATTTGCTCGTTTGGCAAAAGAGGAGGGGATGGAGCTTGAAACGGTCAGTATCGGTTCTACTCCATCGATGATGCATGATTTTCCGATTCTGGAGGGAGTTACGGAGATACGTCCGGGAACTTACATTTTCATGGATGCCTCTCAGGCAAATGCCTATGGCTCTCTGGACAGAAACGCTGCGACAGTTCTTACAACCATTATCAGCCGTCCGACTGCTGAACGGGTGATTACAGATGTTGGTGCAAAGGGAATTACAGCACAGACCAGAAGCAAAGGTTTTTGTGCCACACAGGGTCTTGGGCTTATTAAGGGATGGCCAGATGTTGAGATTTTCGATGTGTACGATGAACATGCGATTATTTATAATCAACAATTCCGTGATCATGTAAAAGTGGGAGATAAGGTGGAAATTATCCCGAATCATATCTGTCCGGTAGTGAATCTTCATGAATATGCATATCTAGTATCGAAGGGACAGGTGATTGAAAAAATATCTGTAGAATGCAGGGGAAAACTTTTGTAATGTAAATCGGCTATTATAGATTATTTTGGAGGAATGCATATGACAAAATTAAAAGCCGCAATGCTGCAGTCACATGTATATTCGGATAAAGCAGAAAATATCCGTGCTCTATGCGTAAATCTGGAAGAACTGGCAAAAGAGAAGCCGGATCTGGTAACGCTGCCTGAGATGTTTAACTGCCCTTATCAAAGCAGCAATTTCCCTGTCTATGCCGAAAAGGAAGGAGGAGAAACCTGGCAGGCTCTTTCTGCCCTGGCAGCAAAATATGGAATTTATCTTTCGGCGGGATCTGTTCCAGAAGTAGATGAACAGGGGCATATCTTTAACACTGCTTATGTATTTGACCGCAACGGAAAACAGATCGCTAAGCACCGGAAAATGCATCTGTTTGATATAGAGGTCGAAGGCGGACAGTCCTTTAAAGAATCCGATACGCTGACGCCTGGTGATCAGGTGACAGTGTTTGATACTGAATTTGGAAAAATGGGAATCTGTATTTGTTTTGACTTTCGTTTTCCGGAACTGGCGCGTCTGATGGTGCTTGAAGGTGCTCGGGTGATTCTGGTACCTGCCGCCTTTAATATGACAACGGGACCGGCTCACTGGGAAATCCTTTTCCGAACCAGGGCGTTAGACAATCAGGTTTATACCCTTGGAACAGCCCCTGCAAGGGATGCTGATGCAGGTTATACATCCTGGGGGCATACAATAGCAGTTTCGCCCTGGGGTGACATAATGGGACAAATGGAAGAGAGGGAGGGCTTCATGATTCAGACTCTGGATCTTGACAAAGTAAAAAAAGTCAGACAGGAGCTCCCTTTGTTAAAAAACAGGAGAAGTGATATTTATCTGTTGAAAAAGCAGTAAGGGGATAATGGGAGCAAAAACAAAGGAGGTTTTCAAGAATGTCAAAAGAGAAAACAGAGGTAACCGTAGACCGGATTTTAAGCAGTAAAAATGGTCGTTGGCCTGTATTCATTAAACTTTTTGTTCTTGTAGCAGCTGCCGGTATTATTTCGGAGATTATTGGCACAAAAACAATTCCTCTTGGAAGTGTTGGGAAGGTAAACATTACTGCCATGGTATTTGCCATGCTTATTGCAGTACTGGTAACACCGGATGCTTTGGGGAAAATATTTTCACCATTAAAGAGTATCTGCAGTGAAAAGGAAGTTGAATTGAGTGAGGCAGCTCTTTCTTTTATGCTTTTGATTCTGGGCGTAAAATTAGGAACCAGTTCCGGACCTAATATTTTGAAAATTCTTCAGGCTGGACCAGCACTGATTCTGCAGGAGTTTGGAAATCTGGGAACAATGCTGGTGGGTCTTCCGATTGCCATGCTTCTTGGAATGAAGCGCGAAGCCTTTGGCGCAACGGTGAGTATCTGCCGCGAGCCGTCTCTGGGACTGATTAACGAACGTTATGGAGCCAATTCACCGGAATTTCTTGGCTGTATGGGAACCTATATGGTAGGAAATCTGTTTGGCGCAGTATTTTTTGGAGTTCTTGCATCTCTGGCAGTTAATACAGGCCTTCATCCATATTCGCTGGCAATGGCCTGTGGCATGGGGTCTGGTTCTATGATGACTGCATCATCGGCAAGCCTTGCTGCAACTGTTCCGGAGATGGCAGAGGAAATTATGGCCTATGCTTCCATGTCTAATATCTGCAGTAATATTGATGGTCTTTATATGGAGTGTTTTATCGCAATTCCAGTAGCGGAAAGGCTATATCGAGTATACAGCAAACTGTTAAGACGCAAAGATGCATAAAGGAGGATATGTTTATGTCAGCAAAAGTTGAAAATACATTAAATCAGTTAAAGGTGCTGTTTCTCTGCGGTCTTTCTGTAATGCTCATTTATGCCGGGCGGGTTGTTATTAAAGGTGCGGAGATTAATGTGGGTAAGGCAGTCAGTGGTATGGCAATCCTTATTCTTGTATCATTAGTTTCTCTTAAGATCAAGGAGATTCTTCCGCTTAAAATCCCCGCATTTGCCTGGGCATCTTTGATTTCACTGTTTTTAACTACGCCATGGTGCCCCATCCAGGAACTGGTTCTGGATTTGATTGGACAGATCGTAACATCTGATATAAGTGATGCAATTATGGCCATTGCAGGTATTTCTATCGGCTGTAAGCTTGGAGATATTAAAAAGCTGAGTTGGAAAATGGTACTGGTTGCCCTTGTAGTATTCTGTGGAACATTTTTCGGTTCTGCAATCATTTCGCATATTGTATTATCCATTCAGGGAATCATTTAGTTGTCAAACAATAACAGGCGGTGAAGAAATATGACAAAAGAAGAAATGAAAGAAAAAGCCATTGCGGTTATCGACAAACACAGAGAATGTTACTTGACTCTGGGAAAAACGATTTATGAAAATCCGGAAACTGGATACAGAGAAGTAAAAACAACAAAACTTTTGGCCGATGCATTAGAAGCGTTGGGATTAAAAACAGACCGCGATATTGCAGTTACCGGTTGCCGTTCTTATGCGAATGAAAATAAAGAGGGTCCTAAAGTAGTAGTCATGGGAGAGTTGGATTCTGTTGTGTGTCCAGAACATCCAGACTGCGATAAGGATACGGGGGCCATTCATGCCTGTGGTCATAATATACAGACAACCGTTATGTATGGTGTTGCTGATGCGCTGGTGCACTCCGGTATTCTGGATCAGCTTGACGGGAAAATAGATTTCATGGCAGTTCCGGCAGAAGAATATATTGAAATGGATTACCGTCAGAAGCTTAAAGACGAAGGAAAATTAAATTATTTTGCAGGAAAAGTGGAACTGATTTCAAAAGGCGCTTTTGACGATGTGGATATGTGTATGATGGTACACAATTTCCCGTTGGCTGAAGAAGGGTATAAACTGGCTGCCCGTAATACTGGAAATGGATTTATTGGAAAGAATACCCGTTTTCTGGGAAAACAGTCTCATGCAGGCGCTGCACCCTGGGATGGGATCAATGCATTAAATATGGCCAGTCTGGCAATGACGGCTATGGCCTATCATCGTGAAACCTTCAGGGAAGAGGATACCGTGCGGGTTCATCAGATTATCAATAAAGGCGGTGATATTGTAAATGCAGTTCCGGCGGATGTACGGCTTGAAACTACTGTAAGAGCAGGGAATTTAAATGCACTGCGCGCTACCAATAAAAAAATCAATCAGAGCATTGAAGGCGCGGTGTACGCTTTAGGTGGAAAAGCGGTTGTAACAGATGCTCCGGGACAAATGCCGTTAAAAGCAGATTTAAATATGGCAGACTGTTTCCGTCAGAATGCACTGTATTTTTACAAAGAGGAGGAAATCCTTGACTGTATGAAGAGCACTGCTTCTTTTGACATGGGAGATGTATCTTTATTAATGCCTGTCCTTCACGGTATTACAACCGGAATAGAAGGCGGACTTCACTCCAAGGATTACAGGATCGTAAGTGTAGAGGATGCTTATATTATCCCAATCAAGATTATGACATGTACGGTAATTGATCTTCTGGCAGATGGCGCGCAATGTGCGAAAGATATAAAAAACAAATTTGTTCCAGAGGTTACAAAAGAAGAATATCTTCAGATATTAAAAGAAATCGAGCATGAATATCATTACGGTGAATCATAATTAAGAAAAAAGAAATGCTTGCTCTGTTATTACAGAAGGAAGCATTTCTTTTTTAATGATTATCATTTTTACGGATTTCATCCAGATAGCTGTAAATAGTTACTTTGGAAAGATTCATGCGTTCAGCCACTTTTTCGAGAGTGCCTTTGATCATGAATATTTCTTTGTCATACATAAAACGTATGATATCGATTTTCTGATCCCGGCTCATATTTTCTACGTCACGATCTCCGATGGTTTTGTCAATGATATCATTTACAAGTTCCTGAATACTGGGAATGACTTCATTTTGTTCAGTGCCGGTATGTGCAGTCGTTTCAGGAATTCCCAGAATCCGGCTGAGATCAGCGATAACATTGCTTAGCCGTGTCAGATCAATGTTTACGCACAGGGCACCAATAGCTTTCCCGTTATTATCCCGGATCAGACTGGTAGAGGATTTGATTTTTTTTTCGTCCTTACCTTCCATGATATAATTGGCACAGCAGTCATCGTGAAATTTTCTGGAAAGAAGAACTTCCTTTACAAAATACTCGGTAAAGCTTTCTCCGACAGCCCTGTTAGTAACGATATTATTTTCGATATATACAACGGAAGATTGAGGTGTGGAGAAATCGTGCAGGATAACCTCACAGTCAAAGGTCTGTGAGATCAGTTTTGCAGCAGGAATAAAATTGTTTAACGTTGGATGCATATGAGTCTCCTTTGTGTTTTATATCAATAGTATATAGAAAAAAATTTATAAGTTCAACGGAAATTGAAGAATAAATTATAAATATTCTATAAAACTTTTAAAATAAGCCGGTAGTAATCCTGGTGTTTATGACAGGTGTTTCATATAATTCTTATTTTTGTGGTCGATGCAGACATTAATAAATCTTCAAATGGCAATGTTTCCAGTTGTTTAAATTATTTTAAAAATTATGAAAATTTATGGTTGACATTTCCTGAAAAGTGTATTATACTTACGTACGTAATCGAGGCGTGGCTCAGTTTGGTAGAGCGCTGCGTTCGGGACGCAGAGGCCGCGTGTTCGAATCACGTCGCCTCGATTTTTCAAGGCCTGATGGTCAAGCGGTCAAGACGACGCCCTCTCACGGCGTAAACCCGGGTTCGATTCCCGGTCAGGTCACTGATGGGATGGTTGTTGCATTGCAACAGCCATTTTTCATCTTTATGGATATTGATTTACATCTAAAATTTAATAGTTGTATGCTTCCATAGCGCAGTTGGTAGCGCACTTCACTCGTAATGAAGGGGTCGCCGGTTCGAGTCCGGCTGGAAGCTTGTAAAGCAGACCATCGGTTTTCGGTGGTCTGTTTTTCATTTATTTACTACTGTGCTCTTATGGATAATGACGTACGGGCTGCCTGTCAGGATGAAGGGTATGGAAGTATTTCAGGTATTAGGAGGAGAACATACATGATTCGCTTAGGAATGATCGGAACCGGCAAAATTGTTCATATGTTTGCCCAGGCGGCTTTAAAGAGCGGAAATTATCGTCTGGAAGCTGTCTGTTCCAGAGATAAAGAGAGAGGAAAGGCATTTGCAAAAGAGTACGGAATTTCTCAGGTGACAGTGTCTCTTGAGGAGCTGGCAGAAATGAAGGATGTGGATGCGGTATACATTGCCAGTCCCAATAGCTGCCATTTCAGCCAGTCTATGATGATGCTCAGGGGAGGAAAGCATGTGATCTGTGAGAAGCCGGTGGTTCCTTCCGTGAGAGAACTTCAGGAGCTGTTGGAAGAGGCAAAAAAGCATCAGGTGATCCTGATGGAGGCTATGCGTACTGCATTTGATCCCGGCCTGAAAAAACTGGAGGAGTTGATCCCTCTGATCGGACCGGTGCGCAGGGCAACTTTGGAATATGGAAAGTATTCCTCACGTTATGATGCGTTTTTAAATGGAGAGATTCTTAACGCATTCAATCCTTCTTTGGCCAATGCGGCTGTGATGGATATTGGGGTGTACGCAGTGTACGGGCTGGTACGTCTGTTCGGAAAGCCGGAAGAGATCAGAGGACTCAATGTAAAACTGTCCAACGGAATGGAGGGGATCGGTACCATTCTTGCCCGTTATCCGGGTATGATCAGTGAGATCCTTTATTCCAAGATTACGGATACCATAGGGGAAAGCCAGATCCAGGGAGAGAAAGGAAATATCCTTGTGGATATGATATCAGAACCTTCCAGGATCACTCTGAAGCTCAGGAATCAAAAGGAGCAGGTATTCAGATTGACGAAGGATCCGAATCCCCTTTATGAGGAGGCAAAAGTGTTGGCCTCCATTCTGGAAAACAGAGATTTCCAGAGAGCGGAATGGTATCAGAAGCAGACAGCGACCCAGATAGGTATTATTGAAGAGGTAAGACGTCAGACGGGAATTGTTTTCCACGGTGAGGCTGATACCCTCTAAGGATAGATTCCCCATGGCGGAATGCCGCATTTATATCGGTTCATTCTCATACCCGTACACCATATACTCCATCATCCGGTCCGTAGTGGTCTCATTACGGATAAAGCTCATAAGAATATGGCAGATTTTTTCAATCCGGGGTTCCGGAAAGTCCTTGCCATCTATCTCATTCTTTAAATCTTCACGCATTTCAAAGAGTGTGTCTCTTCGCGCCGGGAGGTCAAGCCTCATGGCTTTTGCAACGGTCCCTATGGCGCAGTAGGCCTCGATGGGAGAGGACATCTGAGCCGGGGGCTCAAAGCCGGCCTTGATATCCAGGGCCATTTTTATGATGTATGACATATTCAGTTCCTTCCTTTTTTGCTCCATTATATCACGGAAAGCCGCCTTTCGTTTCAGAAATATAAAAATTCTGCTAAATTTTCAAGAAAGTTTCCCACTGCATTGTGGGAAACAGGGAACCATGGTATACTAAATTAAAACGGAGTTCCTGCATTTTCCAGCAGGAACCGTTTAAATTTTATTACAGGAGTATACGATTATGAAAAACCAAAGATTCCGGCTGTATATCAACTGGGGGCTTACAGCATTGGCTGTTATTGCCTGCAGTGTTTTTCTGGCTTTTTCCCTGATGAAGGTTCAGACTATTTTTGGAGTGATCGGAGAGATCATTCAGATTCTGATGCCTATTATTTATGGAGGCGTTCTTGCATACTTGATGCTTCCTGTCTATAATTCGGTCTATTTCTTTGTCTGCCGTAATACGAAAAAGCTGTTTACCACAGAAAAAGTCAGAAGCAGAGCGGGAAAAACAGCAGCTACAATTGCCAGTCTGCTGTTTCTGCTTATATTGGTCTGCGGCTTGGTCTGGATGATTATCCCACAGATCATGGAGAGCATTCTCGGATTTCAGGAAAGCCTGGCCGAATATATCAATAACCTCACATTATGGCTGTCACAGCTTCTTGAAGATAATCCGGAACTGGAAGAAATCGTGATGCCTCATTTTAATGAGGCGGCCATGGAATTTCAGCACTGGATGACGACAGATCTGGTGCCAAGTATTTATTTGATCCTGGATCATGTATCTGCCGGAGTGATCAATGCGGTTACAGTGGTGAAAAATATTTTGATCGGTCTGATCGTAATGATCTATCTGCTGAATTTAAAGTGGACACTTTGCGCTCAGTTTAAGAAAATAATCTATGGCCTGTTCAGTGTTCGCATGGCAAACCGGCTGATTAATGAGATCCGCTTTGCCCACCATGTGTTTGGCGGTTTCATTACAGGAAAGCTTCTGGATTCTCTGATCATCGGCATTATGTGCTTTTTCGGAATGCGGTTTCTAAAAATGCCCTATGTGCTTTTGATCAGCGTTATTATTGGTTTTACAAATGTGATCCCCTTTTTCGGTCCGTTTATCGGAGCCATTCCCAGCGCATTTCTGATCCTGCTTGTAAGCCCTTTAAAATGTCTGTATTTCCTGATCTTTATTCTGGTGCTGCAGCAGTTTGACGGAAATATTTTAGGGCCCAAGATCCTGGGAGATTCCACCGGCCTTCCCAGTTTCTGGGTGCTGTTTTCCATCCTGCTGTTCGGAGGACTCTTCGGCTTTGTCGGAATGATCATAGCGGTACCGGTATTTGCAGTATTTTATCGTTTGATCTCTGAATATATCTGCGGGATGCTCAGAAGAAAAAAGCTTTCTGCCCGTACAGATGATTACAGGGAATTAGACCATATAGATCCCATAGAGGGAACATTTATAGAGCATACGGAAAAATAACGGATCCATCAAAAGGAGGGTATTCATGGCAGATCTTCAAACCCGATATCTGGAACGGCTTGCAGAGCTTTATCCTACAGTAGCTGCGGCTTCTACGGAAGTTATTAACCTTGAGGCCATTTTAAATCTTCCTAAGGGAACGGAGCATTTCCTTACGGATATCCACGGGGAAGCAGAGGCATTTTCCCATGTGCTGAAAAATGGTTCCGGCGCAGTGCGGCGCAAGGTAAATGACGTGTTTGGGAATACGCTGTGCAGAGAAGATAAGCGCAGTCTGGCAACGCTGATCTATTATCCCAGAGAGAAAATGGCGCAGATTTTAGAGCACACGGCAAATAAGGAGGACTGGTATAAGATTACTCTTTACCGTCTTATAGAGGTCAGCAAGCGTTCTGGCAGCAAATACACCCGTTCTAAGGTGCGCAAGGCGCTGCCGCCGGAATTTGCCTATGTCATTGAAGAGCTGATGACGGAAAAGGCAGATATCCGAGACAAAGAATCCTATTACACCGCCATTATCGCCACGATTATACGGGTGGGCCGGGCGGAGGAGTTTATAAGAGCTCTCTGTGAGCTGATCCAGCGCCTGGTCGTTGACCATCTGCACATATTGGGAGATATTTATGACCGCGGCCCCGGTCCGCACCTGATCATGGATAAGCTGATGCAGTATCACTCTCTGGATATCCAGTGGGGCAACCATGATGTGCTCTGGATGGGAGCGGCTGCAGGGCAGAGGGGCTGTATAGCAAATGTGATCCGTATCTGCGCCAGATATGGGAATCTGGATATTTTAGAAGACGGTTATGGCATCAATCTGCTTCCTCTTGCTACCTTTGCCTTGGAAACCTATGGGGATGATCCCTGCAGCTGTTTTGCCTTAAAGGGAAGCCATCCATGCAGTCCCGGAGAAAAGGAACTGAATCTGCGTATGCACAAGGCCATTTCCATTATCCAGTTTAAGGTAGAAGGCCAATTGATCAAGGAGTATCCGGAGTTTGGTCTGGAACGCCGCCTCCTTCTTCACCGGATCAATTATGAAAATGGCACCATTGTTCTGGATGGAAGACGTCTGCCCATGAAGGATATGCATTTCCCTACGGTGGATCATGCAGATCCCTACCGGCTTTCTCCTGAGGAAGAGACCATTATGGAACGGCTGGAAAAGGCATTTTTAAACTGTGAAAAGCTTCAGCAGCATATGCGGTTTCTTCTGGCAAAGGGAAGCCTGTATAAGGTATATAATCAAAACCTCCTCTATCACGGCTGCGTTCCCCTTTGTGAGGACGGAAGCTTAAAGGAAACGTCTGTTTACGGAAAGTGCTATAAAGGCAGGGGACTTTATGATGTGCTGGAAAGCTATATCCGCAGAGGCTTTATGGCGGAGGATGAGACGGAACGAAAAAGGGGCCGGGACATCATGTGGTACATATGGCTGGGAGAAAATTCCCCGCTTTTTGGAAAGGATAAGATGGCTACCTTTGAACGGTATTTTCTGGAAGATGAGGAAAGCCATAAAGAAAAGAAAAATCCCTATTACCGGATGCTTGAAAATGAAAAAACCGTAGATATGATCCTGGGAGAATTTGGACTGGGCGGAGAGGAGAGCCATATCATCAATGGCCATGTTCCTGTCAAGTCGAAAAATGGGGAAAATCCGGTTAAATGCGGCGGAAAGGTTCTGGTAATTGACGGCGGCTTTTCCAGAGCTTACCAGAAAGAGACGGGAATCGCCGGATATACCCTGATTTATAATTCCTACGGCCTGATCCTGGCAGCTCATGAACCCTTTGAGTCCAGGGCAGCCGCCATTGAACAGGAAAGCGATATCTATTCGGAGGATATTATTGTAAAACGGACAGCCAGCCGGAAGCTGGTAGGAGATACGGATACGGGACAGCAGCTGAAGGAAAAGATCGCAGATCTGGAACAGCTGTTAAAGGCCTACCGTGACGGCCGGATCGCAGAACGGTTTGGGAGAAGATAAAAAGGTGAAAGGATACGCATGAATATACAGATTTTTGGAACGAAAAAGAGCTTTGACAGTAAAAAAGCAGAGCGGTATTTTAAGGAGCGGGGGATTAAATACCAATTTATAGATATGAAGGAAAAAGGGCTCAGCAAAGGAGAATTTAACGCTGTATGCCAGGCTGTGGGCGGTTATGAAAAGCTTATTGATCCGGACTGCAGGGATAAGGATCTGTTAGCTCTGATCCGGTATATTGCAGAGGAAGACAGAGTAGAGAAGATACTGGAAAATCAGAAGATCCTTAAGGTGCCGATCGTCCGTAATGGAAAGCAGGCAGCCATAGGCTATGAACCGGATGTATGGAAAGAATGGAAATAGCCATGAAACAGAAGAAAGTTAAATAAAATCCCGGTGTCTGAGCTGGGGGCGTGTTATATGTGACTTAATTACAGACATATTTCCCGCAATCCGCTATACTCAATATAAAATTAAGCCGTTTCGGTATTGGCCGGCGGCCGATAGAAACTGAGAGCGGAGGAAGAATATGGCAACGGGAGTTAGAAAGAAAAGGAAAGCATCCGTAGACAGCCGCCTGTGTGTGGCCTGCGGCTGCTGCGTAAAGGTTTGTCCCTTAGGGGCAATCTATGTGGCAGGTGGAATGTGGGCTCAGGTGAATTTGGAAAAATGCGTAGGCTGCTATGTGGCAGGTGGAATGTGGGCTCAGGTGAATTTGGAAAAATGCGTAGGCTGCGGAAAATGTGCAAAAGAATGCCCGGCTTCCGTGATTGAGATCAGGGAGGTGGGATGATGAAAAAACACTGGTATGATTATATGTGGATTTTGTCCCTGATCTATCTGATCCTGGGATTTTTCAATATTATGTTTGCGTGGCTGGGACTTTTATGCTTTTTTATCCCCCTGATCATTGCATTGGTGCAGGGGAATAAAGGCTACTGTAACCGCTACTGCGGCAGGGGGCAGCTTTTTGGGCTGTTAGGCGGCCGGCTGGGGCTTTCCAGGAAAAAGGACATTCCGGGATGGATGAAAAGCAGGGCGTTTCGATATGGCTTTCTGGTATTCTTCCTCATTATGTTCTGCCAGATGCTGTGGAATACGGTTCTGGTATTTACAGGAGCCTCTGATTTAAAGCAGGTTGTGACGCTCTTGTGGATATTTAAGCTTCCATGGCACTGGGCCTACCACGGAACCCTGTTCCATCCCGGCACAGCCCAGTTTGCCTTTGGATTTTACAGCGTGATGCTGACCTCTACCATATTAGGACTCATTACCATGGTGCTGTTTAAGCCCCGCAGCTGGTGCGTATACTGTCCCATGGGAACCATGACCCAGCTGATCTGCAAAGGGAAAAATGGTAAAAAATAGATATCTGTGATCGAAAAGCCAGACGCGTTCGTATTACCTGCGTCTGGCTTATTTTATGATTCGGACAGTTTTCTAAGTCGTTTTTCATCGGTAATGTTAATCATCCCCCGGCTGAGTTTTACCATGCCTTCCTCCTGGAAGTAACGCAGCATCCGAGTTACTACCTCTCTGGCAGTACCCAGATGGCCTGCAATGGTTTCATGGGTGATTTTTAATCCGGAACTTCCTTCCAGAGCCATTTCCTCTAAAAGAAAGGAGGCCAGTCTCCGGTCAAAGGTTTTCCACATGATCTGTTCAATGAGCCACATCACCTCAGAAAAGCGGGCTGCCATGATCTCATTTGTATAATTGGAGACAGCAGCAGATTCCTCCATGAGACGTTTGTAGATCACTGCTGGTATGATGCAGATGTTAGAATCCTTTTCCGCCTCGATCGTAATGTCAAACTGGATATTTTTCATAATGCAGGAAGCAGAAAAAAGACAGATATCTCGCTCCAAAAGCCGGTACAGCGTGACCTCACGTCCTTCCTCGGAAATCATATAGGCCCGCAGCTGGCCTTTTTTTATAAGTACGAGTCCCAGGCAGTCAGAGCTTCCATTATACAAAACAGTGCCTTTTTTCACATCCCGGCAGATAAGATGGGTGGATATAAGCTCCTGCTGGGCCGGGGTCAGGCGGTTCCAGACTGAAAAATGATTACTAAGATCCATAAGTATAGCACCTCCCTATGCTGTTTTTAGTATAAAGTCGAGACTGTGATCTGTCAATGAAGGGATTTTTTAACAGGATGCTTTTTCTGTCATTTGCATAAAATCACATCTGTTTACGCATAATATTTCCAATCGCCGGATGTTTTCAATGGAAAATACGGTCGGATATGGGAAAGGAGCACATAGCAGATGGAACAGAAGAAAGGAAAAGCGACGGTAGCGTTTGCACGGCCTCCGGTTATCTGCGGAGCAGCCAGTATAGTTGGAAAGAAGGAAAGTGAAGGACCCTTAGGACCGTTTTTTGACCGTCATATCATGGATGATGGAAAGGGGATGGAAAACTGGGAGCAGGCAGAGAGCTCCATGCAGAAGGCGGCTGCAGATCTGTCCATTACAAAAGCCGGACTGAAACGGGATGATATCCGTTATCTTTTTGCGGGAGATCTGCTGGGACAGCTGATTGCCACCTCTTTTGGAACTGTAGATCTGGAAATTCCCCTCTTTGGGCTTTACGGGGCCTGTTCCACCATGGGAGAGGCCATGAGCCTGGGAGCAATGATGGTAAATGCAGGCTATGCGGATCATGTGCTATCCATGGCGTCCAGCCATTTTGCCACCGCAGAAAAACAGTTCCGTTTTCCTCTTGCCTACGGGAACCAGCGCCCTATGTCTTCTACCTGGACGGTGACTGGGTGCGGGGCAGTCGTCATTGGGAAAGAGGGGCAGTCGGGACTGGCAAAGATCACGGCATTTACTGCCGGAAAAGCGATCGATATTGGAGCCAGAGATTCTATGAATATGGGAGCTGCCATGGCTCCGGCGGCATTTCATACAATCGAACAGAATCTGGAGGATCTTGGAACGGATGAGACCTGGTATGACAGGATCATCACCGGAGACCTGGGAGAGGTAGGAACGCAGATCCTGTTGGATCTGATGGAGAAAAAGGGGCGCAGCCTGAAGGAACGCCATATGGACTGCGGCGTTGAGATTTACAGCAAAGAAACCCAGGATACCCATGCAGGAGGAAGCGGCTGCGGCTGTTCTGCGGTTACGCTGTGCGCGGCGATCCTGCCAAAAATCCGGGAGGGAATCTGGAAACGTGTTCTTTTTGTGCCTACAGGCGCTCTTCTTTCTACGGTAAGTTACAACGAAGGACAGACCATACCGGGAATTGCCCATGGGGTGGTAATAGAGCATTTGGAATAATGGGGGAGGCCCTAAAGGCCGGATCCAGCATAAATAAGGAGCAGATATATGGATTATATAAAAGCATTTGTTACAGGAGGCATTATCTGTGCTCTGGTTCAGATCCTGATGGAAAAGACGAAACTGATGCCGGGACGGATCATGGTACTGTTAGTCGTTTCAGGAGCCATTCTGGGGGCGGTAGGGATTTATGAGCCCTTTCTTTCCTGGGCCGGAGCCGGAGCCAGCATTCCCCTTCTGGGCTTTGGAAATACGCTTTTTAAGGGGGTAAAAACTGCGCTGGCAGAGGAAGGAGTATTGGGATTATTTAAAGGTGGGCTGACCGCCGCATCTGCCGGAATCACCGGGGCTCTCATATTCGGGTATTCAGCTTCCGTACTTTTTAAGCCCAAGATGAAGTGAGGGGAAGTTTAATACTTTAAAACTATTGCATATGTCCCTGGCAATCTGGTATAATTGGAAAAAATCCCGCCGGGAGAGAACTGGCGGGTTCTTTTTAGAAAAACGTATTTTTAAAATATTGTATGAGGCAGATATATGAAAGACAAGAGATCAAACCGCTATAAAACTGCAGCCTGGATTCTTTTGATCGCTGGTATTGTTTCTTTTTCCGTTATCAATATTTTTTCGCTGTTTTTTCACTATTCCAACCGTATACATAATGAAATTCTTAACCGTAATATGGAGCAGATTTCCCTTTTATCTGACTATATTGTAAAGATTATACGAAGTGAGATGAGGCATTGTACAGAGATTTTAAATATAGGTGAGGAAAATTTCAGCGTACCAGAGAAAATGACTTCCGCGGAAATCGTAAAACAACTTCAGGAAATCAGGAGCAGGGCGGGATTTGCACAGATAGGCATTATGGATCAGGAAGGGAATACCATAGACGATACGGGAAACCGCTGGCAGATAGATGACAGTGAGCTTTTGGCTGCTATGGAAAAGGGGAGAGCTTATGTTTCTGATGTGTTTACCAGCGGCCGGCAGGATACCAGCCAGATCATGATCATGGTGCCTCTGTGGGAATTACAGAAGCAGAAAAGGGGATGGGTTTTAGAAATCTTTATGAAAGAGCGGACCGGGCGCTTTATAAGGCGAAGGAACAGGGGCGGGACGGATATTATATTGCAGAGTAAGACGGCGGAAGATCCTATAGGGCCAGCTTGACGCTGCAAAAAAAGAATCTGTGAAACAGTATGTAAAATACAGCTGTATTCACAGATTCTTTTTATTCTCTTTAAATATCAGTTCTGTCGGACGCCGGGCCCCGAATTTTCCCACTGCGGCCGGGTTTGAGGCTCATAACCGGGGCCGATGGGAGAGATGGTTACATTTTCGCCGGAGCCACCAGTCTCATCCGAGCCAAAGGAAGGTGCGATAATGGTAGAATTGCCGGAATGAATGGTGCAGGTACCTGGTATGGAAAATACGGAATCATCCGTTGCCAGATTTTCCTCTCCCTCAGGCAGTACCATGCATACCTTTGTTGTCTTTTCCGTGCAGTACGGAGTGGGGCGCAGGCCGGACTGGGCGCAGACGGTTACAGCCACATGCTTGTCGCAGACCTCGGACGGAGCGGTTCCTTTAGCAAAGTATTCCGTATATACGGCGCTGCCTCTTGGGTCGTGATCGCAGACGCCGGGTACTGCCCGTTTGCCGGATTTGCGGCAGATTTCGGCCGTTTCCACGCTGTCTGGAACGGGAAATCCGGGATCAGAAAGCCCCTCATGGACACGGTTCATGATATTGCGCCAGATATCCTTATGGAAAGAGGTACCTCCGTTTCCGGCAGAGAGTTTCTGGTTGCTGTCACAGCCGCCCCAGACACCGGCTGTATAGTAGGGAGTAAAACCTACAAACCAGATATCATTATTTCCGGTGGTAGTGCCGCTCTTGCCGGCTGCAGACATTCCAGACAGGGCTGCTCTGGTACTGGTGGAATTGATGGATACGCCGGAACGCGCAAATTTCCGGTTTGCTTTCATGGAATCCGCCATGGCATCTGTAAGCAGAAAGGCAGTGGAATCCTTTAATACCTGCCGTGTTTCAGGCTCATTGTTGATGAGCACATTCCCGTCATGATCCAGGATCTTTGTAAAGAACCGGGGTTTTGTATACACACCGCCGTTTGCGATGGAGGCATAGGCGGCAGTGAGCTCTAAGTTGGAAACGCCCTTTGTGAGTCCGCCCAGAGCCTGGGCAGCGCCGAGATCATTTTTTGTCATGGAAGTAATTCCCATTTTTTCAGCGTATTCCATGCCAAGCTGGGGCGTTACGGTTTCCATCAGGGTCCGCACTGCTACGATATTCATGGAGTAAATGATGCCTTCACGGATATTAGAATAGCCTACAAAGCCTTTCCCGGAACCCCACCAGTTACGGAAGGTTTTTGTTCCAATCGTATAAGGAGCGTCATAATAAACCGTTCCCAGGGTGGCTCCGCAGGTGTCAAGAGCTGGAGCGAAGGCAGTGATTACCTTAAATGCAGAACCGGGCTGGCGGTATACATTGCTGGCACGGTTCAAGGTCAGGCTGGCGGTCTTTTCACCGCGTCCTCCGGAAAGGGCCCGTACCTCACCGGTACGCTGATCCATCAGTACAAAGGACGCCTGAGGCTGTAAAATCAGGTTCTGGCGTTCTCCGATAATGGTGTCGCCATCCTTGATCAGCCATGCTTTGTAGCGTTCGATATCCTCCTGGACTGCTTCTTTGCTTGGATAAAGGCCATCATAGCCCGTATCTCCCAATACAGACTTGTGGTAGGATTTTAAATTTTCTTCTGAAAAATGCTCGGTTGTCCCATCCGTATGTGTGATGGAAAGACGGTATTCTACGGAATACTTGGCAGCAGTATAATTTTCCGGATTGTTGATCTCCTCATCCACAATGGCCTGAAGCTTGGGATCCTGTGTGGTATAAATTTTAAGTCCTCCCGCATAAAGAAGATTTCTCGCCTGGCTTTCCGAATATCCAAGCTCCCCCATAAGAGCGGCAATGACCTGTTCGACCAGCTCATCGGTAAAATAACTGAAATGGGAGTTTGTTTCCTGTGCGGCTGTATTTACGTTTTGGATCCGCTCATACACATTGTCTGCCAGCGCCTCTTCCAGCTCCTGTTTGTCGATATAATCCTGATCATACATATATTGAAGGACAATGCTGCGGCGTTCGGCATTAGCCTCGGCGCCGGAGATCGGATTGAGACGGGAGGGATTTTTCGTGATGGAGGCGAGAACCGCACATTCGGAAAGGGTAAGATCAGATACTTCTTTATTAAAATACCGCCGTGCGGCCACCTTTACACCCAGAGTATTATAGCCCAGGTTAATGGTGTTGAGATAATTGGTAATAATGACTTTTTTTGTTTCTTCCTTGGACATGCCGGAATTTTTTTCCAGATGTACGGCAAGATACTGCTCCTGGAGCTTTCGTTCAATACGGGCTCCCCAGCTGGTTTCCATACCGCCGGCAAAGATATTGTTTTTGATAAGCTGCTGTGTGATGGTGCTTCCGCCACCGGCATAGTCGTCGCTGATCAGGCCGTTGACCGCTCTGGCGATGGAACGGATATCGATACCGTTATGGGACCAGAAACGGGAATCCTCAATGGCTACAAAGGCATCGATCAGATCCTGGGGCAGTTCCTCATAGGCAGCAGATTCACGGTTGGAACCGCTGGTTACAATTGTGTCGGTGAGATTGCCGCCTATGTCATAAACGGTAGTGGCAAAGCGATCCGGCTGGATGTTCATAAGGTCTACGGAAGGGGCGCTGTCGATAATCCCCTTTACCATGCCGAAACCGATGGCAGTGCCTGCGATGGCCAGAAAAAGAAACAATACAAAAAAAGCCTTAAAGATGTTAAAAAACAGCTTTGAGGTATATTTGGCCGATTTTGACTGGAGAGCCCTAAGCCTGCGCTCAGACTCATGTGTTCCGTAATTCATAGTTTCTCCTTTACAACAAGTTCCCCCCGTATGACAAAGCCCTGAGGCATTTGGCAGACGATTAAATTATACAACAGTTTTATGGAATTGAAAAGGCATAAATATGGCTTGCCATGAAAGCCTAACTATATTATGATAAAAAACAGAAGAAAAATAAGGAAAATGTGGGTGCAGTTTCTGAAAAAAAGGGAAAAGGAGAGAGAAAAGTGGTAGAAAGCTACAAGATCGTATATGAGGGCGCAGATGGGGAGCTGGTGGAAAAAAAGTCCCGGTTTATTGCCCAGATCCGTCCCGTGGCTTCGGAGGAAGAAGCCTTTGCCTTTATTGAGGAGGTCCGTAAGAAATACTGGGATGCAAGGCACCACTGCTACGCCTATATTATAGGAGAACGGGCTCAGACGGCCCGGTGCAGCGATGACGGCGAGCCCTCCCAGACGGCGGGAAAGCCCATGATGGATGTGCTGGCAGGAGAGGGACTCCACGATGTATGTGCAGTAGTTACCCGGTATTTCGGAGGTACACTTTTAGGGACAGGGGGCCTTGTAAGAGCTTATTCCGGTGCTGTAAAAGAAGCGCTTTTAAACTGTTCGGTTGTAGAAAAAAAGCTGGGAGTGCAGCTGGAGGTCACAGCCGACTACAACAGCGTGGGAAAGATCCAGTATATTGCGGCCCAGGAGGGGATCGATACTCTGGAAAGCAGGTATTCCGATAAGGCAGAGTTTGATTTTCTGGTACCGGTTGCCGTAAAGGACTGCTTCCAGACCAAGATCACAGAAGGGACCAACGGCCGGGCGAGGATACGCACCGGAAAAGAACTGTACTACGGCATGAACCGGGGAGAGCTGATCGTATTTTAAAATGCACCTGGATTTGGGTCTTGCAATCTTAAGATACCAATGCTATACTATAAAACCGTGACTAAATCTATAAGTTTTCTGCATAAATAAGGAAGAATGATCACTATGAAGATGAAAAGAGAAGATGTAAGAAATATTGCCATTATCGCCCATGTAGACCATGGCAAAACCACTCTGGTGGATCAGCTGTTAAAGCAGAGCGGCGTATTCAGAGCCAATCAGGAGGTTCAGGAGCGCGTCATGGACTCCAATGACATTGAGCGTGAGCGAGGCATCACCATTCTGTCAAAAAATACAGCTGTATTTTATAAGGATACAAAGATCAATATTATCGACACTCCCGGACATGCCGATTTCGGCGGCGAGGTAGAACGTGTGCTTAAGATGGTAAACGGCGTTGTTCTGGTTGTGGATGCCTACGAAGGCCCCATGCCCCAGACCAAGTTTGTGCTTCAGAAAGCATTGGAGTTAAATCTGTCCGTAATCGTGTGCATCAATAAGATCGACCGTCCGGAAGCACGTCCGGAAGAGGTGATCGACGAAACGCTGGAGCTTATGATGGATCTGGATGCTTCCGATGAACAGCTGGACTGCCCCTTTATCTATGCTTCTGCAAGAGCCGGTTTTGCAAAATTTAATATTGACGATCCAGAGGTGGATATGGGACCTCTCTTTGAGACCATTGTAAACCACATTCCCGCACCGGAAGGCGACCCGGATGCGGACACCCAGGTATTGATCAGTACCATTGACTATAATGAGTTTGTAGGCCGTATCGGTATCGGCAAGGTGGAAAACGGCGGCCTTAAGGTGAATCAGGAGTGTGTGCTGGTAAACCATCACGATCCTGACAAATTTAAAAAAATCAAGATCGGTAAGCTTTATGAATTTGACGGCTTAAAGCGTGTGGAGGTTCAGGAGGCAAAAATCGGCTCCATCGTTGCCATTTCCGGTATTGCGGATATCCATATCGGGGATACCATCTGCTCTCCACAGAACCCGGAGGCAATCCCCTTCCAGAAGATTTCTGAGCCTACTATTGCTATGTACTTCATGGTAAATGACAGTCCCCTTGCCGGACAGGAAGGAAAGTATATCACCTCCCGTCATTTAAGAGACCGTCTGTTCCGCGAGCTGAATACAGACGTGAGCCTCCGTGTAGAGGAAACAGACTCTGCAGACTGCTTTAAGGTATCAGGACGCGGTGAACTTCATCTGTCGGTCCTGATCGAAAATATGCGCCGCGAGGGCTATGAGTTTGCGGTAAGTAAAGCAGAGGTGCTTTATCACTATGATGAGCGCAACCGCAGATTAGAGCCCATGGAGCTTGCTTATATTGATGTTCCTGAGGAGTATACCGGCGTGGTGATCCAGAAGCTGACAGCCAGAAAGGGCGCCCTGCAGGGCATGAGCCAGGCAGCCGGAGGCTATTCCAGACTGGAATTTTCTATCCCGTCCAGAGGCCTGATCGGTTACCGCGGCGACTTTATGACGGATACCAAGGGAAATGGTATCTTAAATACAATTTTTGACGGCTATGCAGAGTACAAGGGCGACTTATCCTACCGTCCTACCGGCTCTCTGATCGCCTTTGAGGCCGGTGAGGCCATTACCTACGGCCTGTTTAATGCTCAGGAGAGAGGAACCCTCTTTATCGGGCCGGGCGTAAAGGTATATTCCGGTATGGTTGTGGGACAGAGCCCCAAGGCAGAGGATATTGAGATCAATGTCTGCAAGACAAAGAAGCTGACCAATACTCGTTCCTCCAGTGCAGATGAGGCCTTAAAGCTGACTCCGCCAAAGATCATGAGTTTAGAGCAGAGCCTGGACTTTATTGATACAGACGAGCTTTTGGAGGTAACCCCGGAGAGCCTGCGTATCCGTAAAAAGATCCTGGATCCTCTTTTACGAAAGAGAGCTTCCTTCAAAAAATAAAATTTATTTTTTAAATAAAATATGACAGTTCTCCCGGAATTTTTGGAATATTCTTCCAAAGTCCGGGAGATTTTTTGCGTTTTACAGATTTTTTTGCTAAAATCGACGTTATTTTCCTGAGTTGTCGAATCGATGCGATGAATTGACCTTTGTTTTCCGTCTATTTCTGGTTATAATTGCATAGATTGATTATGTGCATACGGGAAAATTGTAACCCGGAGTGAAATTGGAAAATAAGAGGAGAAGTACAATGGCAGAAAAAATGATTGAAAACAATAGGGTGAGCGTGATCGGAGAAATCGTATCGGAGTTCTCCTTCAGCCACGAGGTATTTGGCGAAGGGTTTTACATGGTGGATCTGTCGGTAAACCGTCTCAGCGAACAGGCCGATGTAATTCCGCTTATGGTGTCGGAACGTCTTATGGATGTCCATAAGGATCTGCGGGGGAGCACCATCGAGGCAGTGGGGCAGTTCCGGTCCTATAACCGCCATGAGGGTGTAAAAAACCGCCTGATGCTGTCTGTTTTTGCCAGAGAGATTCGTTTTCTGGATGAATTTACGGATTACACCAGAACCAACCAGATCTTCCTGGACGGTTACATATGCAAGCCTCCGATCTACCGAAAAACCCCTCTTGGACGAGAGATTGCAGATCTTCTGCTGGCAGTTAACCGTCCTTATGGAAAATCAGATTACATACCTTGTATCAGCTGGGGAAGAAATGCCCGCTTTGCCTCCGGCTTTACGGTAGGCACCCGAGTCCGTATCTGGGGAAGAGTCCAGAGCAGGGAATATACAAAAAAGCTCAGCGAGACAGAGTGTGAAAAGAGGGTGGCATACGAGGTTTCTATCAGCAAGCTGGAATGCGGCGAGGAGTCGGATCAATAAATTCTCTTACGATTTCCTTACGGAAAATATAAGAAATATTTGCATTATTTCTTATATTGTGCTAGAGTGTGTGTTGTGAATTGATGTTCCAGACACACATAGGGAAGGTGTCCGGAAGGCAGTATGAGGTGCATGATGATGAAAGACAGTACGATACAGGTGATCTGCGGACCGGGTAAGGGGAAAACGGCCAGCGCTCTGGGAAGAGGGATCAGCGCCCTGATCCATGGAAAAAATGTGATCATGGTTCAGTTTTTAAAGGGTTCTATGGATTCCGACAACATGGAAGTATTAAAACGTCTGGAACCGGAATTTAAACTGTTCCGTTTTGAAAAATCTCCTGTGGTTTTTGATCAGCTTTCTGAAGAGGAAAAAGAGGAAGCCAGGATCAATATCCGCAATGGGCTGAATTTTTCAAAAAAGGTTCTTGTAACCGGAGAATGCGATATCCTGATCCTGGATGAGATCCTGGGGATCCTGGATGAAGGGATTCTCACCCTGGAGGAGCTGTGCGCCCTGATCGGCCAGGCAAGACAGTCGGAGGCCGAGCTGATCATGACAGGAACCGTTTATCCGGCGGCTTTGGATGAATGGGTGGATGAGGTGACGAAGCTTCAGACGCGATTTGAGTAAGTTCCCTGTTGACATCTATTTTTAATGATGATAGGATAAGACTATAGACAGAGTAGAGGCTGCGCTGATCATGAATATCGGTTTGGATGTGGCAGGCACAGAAGAAAAGCCGTGAAAGGGAAAAGCGCCGAAGGAGCGGTTATCCTGCAGGATCGTTTCTGGGTGCAGGATGAAGAATCCTGTGACTGTCATCCAGGTGGATGGAGAGCTACCAGAAGATATGTATCCGCAGTAAGAACGGGTTTGTATGGGAAGGGCTGAAACATTTACCTCAGCCCTTCTTTTTTCGCTGGTACGGGGGCGAAAACCGGTGCGGGATATGTACACTTTGTTTATCATGCGCATTTACTGATGGTAAATAAGACTGTAAAAAAGGAGAAGATAAGCATGGCTGTTTTTGAAGGAGCTGGCGTTGCGCTGATTACGCCTTTTAAGGAAAACGGAGAAGTAAATTACGATAAGCTGGAGGAGATCGTAGAGGAGCAGATCGCAGGCGGTACCGATGCGATCATTGCCTGCGGAACCACAGGAGAGGCATCTACCATGACCCATGAAGAGCATCTGGATGTGATCGGCTTTATCTGTGATGTGACCAAAAAGAGAATTCCGGTTGTGGCAGGAACAGGCTCAAACTGTACACAGACCGCCATTTACCTGTCAAAGGAGGCCGAGGAAAGGGGGGCAGACGGTATCCTGGTTGTATCTCCCTATTACAACAAGGCGACCCAGAAGGGACTCAAGGCTCATTTTACTGCTGTGGCAGACGCAGTAAAAATACCCATGATCCTTTACAATATTCCCGGAAGAACCGGTGTAAATATCCAGCCTGAGACCATTGCTTCTCTTTGCCGTGAAGTAGACAATATAGTGGGTGTAAAGGAAGCTACCGGCAATTTTTCCGGTATTGCCCAGCTGATGAACCTGACCGATGGAAACTGCGACGTATATTCAGGAAATGACGATCAGATCGTGCCTCTTTTATCTTTAGGCGGAAAGGGCGTTATCTCTGTTCTCTCCAATGTGGCTCCTTCACAGGCTCATGAAATCTGTGCCTCCTATTTTGCAGGAGATGTAAAAAAGAGCGCCCGGATGCAGTTAGAGGCGATTCCTTTAATTAACGCCCTGTTCTGTGAGGTAAATCCTATCCCCGTAAAGGCTGCCATGAACCTGATGGGAAAAGAAGTAGGACCTCTGCGCATGCCTCTGACCGAGATGGAGCCGGAGCATCAGGAAATTCTTAAAAAGGCCATGAAGGAATACGGCATTCTGGCATAAAACGTTTGAAAAGAGCCCTGGGCCTTGCCAAAAGAAGACTCAGTAAAGAAAGGATACCACAGAAAATGATCAATTTTATAATGCACGGCTGCAACGGCGCTATGGGACGGGTGATTTCCGCCATGGCACAGGAAATGGACGGAATCCGGATCGCTGCGGGCGTTGATCTGAATACGGAAAAAAATTATGATTATCCGGTATATGCCTCTTTGGGAGAGTGTACAGAGGCTGCGGACGCAGTGGTGGATTTTGCTTCTGCAAAGGCAGTGGACGAACTTTTGGATTACTGTCTGGAAAAAGAGCTTCCTCTGGTGCTGTGTACCACAGGACTTACAGAAGAACAGTTAAAAAGGGCAGAGGATGCCAGCAAAAGGATTCCGGTTCTTCGCTCTGCCAATATGTCTCTTGGTGTAAATCTGCTTTTAAAGCTGATTCAGGACGCGGCAAAGGTATTGGGAAATGCGGGCTTTGATATGGAAATCGTAGAGAAGCACCATAACCAGAAAAAGGATGCTCCCAGCGGAACTGCTCTTGCGATGGCAGAAGCGGTGAATGAAGCCATGGGCGGTCTGTATCATTTCGTAACAGACAGAAGCAGTATCCACGAAAAAAGAGATGGAAAAGAAATCGGTATTTCCTCTGTACGGGGAGGCTCGATCGTAGGAGAACATGATATGATCTATGCCGGAAAGGATGAAGTTATTACGATCAGCCATACGGCCTATTCAAAAGCCATTTTTGCAAAAGGAGCTTTAGAGGCGGCAAAGTTTCTGGCCGGAAAACAGCCGGGACTTTATACCATGACAGATGTGATCGGTCTGTAAACAGGAATAAAACTTTTTTGGGAGCTTATACTAAGTGTATCTGAACGTAAGGTTTGGATACACTTTTTTAATAGGGCACCGGACAGAAAACGATGCCTGGAGCACGAAAGGAGAATGTATGATGAAAAAGATCCGACCTGTTATGATGGTACTGTTGATTGCCGTGCTTGCATCATCCCTTACAGCATGCGGCAGCAGAGATTCCAAGCAGCCTACAGCTTCTTCGGGAACACCGGGAACCTCTGCCTCCTACAGCACAGAGACAGACCAGGGCGCAGCCGCAAATGAAACTGAAAATACGGACGCCACATCCCGGTCTGAAACAGATACCACCGGGGAAGGGGTCATGGACGGGATTGCAGATGATGTGAGAAAAGGCGTAGAGGACATAAAAAGGGATATAATGGATACAACTGAATCTGAGTCCACAGCCGAGACACAAAACCGGTAAATAAAATCATTTAAAACCGGAGGACAGACGGAAAATCTCCCTGAGCATTTGGAGAGCAGATACAGCTTTCGAAGCTTCAGGGAGATTTTTTTGTTGCAGTCAGGCGGATTTACGTCTATAATGCAGTCAGGAGTGCGTGGGAAAGGAAACCATGAACAAAAGAGAACGGAACCGCTGTTTAAAAAGAAGACGTAAAAAGGCCGTATACAGATGGAAAGCTGTAAGAAAAAACAGGCAGCGCGAAAAGCGGCAGGAAAAAGACAAAAAAGGGCGTTTGGGGGTTCGGATGCTTATATTTGTCTGTATCTGTCTGGAGACGGCCTCGGCAAAGGACTGGCAGTCTGGAAAACGCACAGCAGAAATCCGTATAGACAGCCTGCCCGCATTCATAGAAATCCATCCCTTTTATGAAGAAGAATTTCGCAGGGAGAAAGAGAACGCCAGCCGGACAGAGCAGGGGATTTCCCTGTTTTTAAAAGAAGGGCGCATAGTATTTTTTCGGATTCACGAGGAAGCCTGTGATGATTAGAAGGGCAGAGATGATTTATTAGGAATTTTAATGACTGTCTGTCTTGTGTTCAAAATAAGAAAGTATTATAATTTCTTCTGAATCATAGCATATTTATATATAAAACTTATAACAAACAGATGGAGGATAAGACATGAGCAATCATGATACGTATGTAAGCCCGCTTTCAGAGCGTTATGCCAGCAGGGAGATGCAGTATATTTTTTCACCGGATATGAAATTTAAGACATGGAGACGCTTGTGGATTGCTCTGGCTGAGACAGAAAAGGAGCTAGGCCTTAATATTACCCAGGAGCAGATTGATGAGCTGAAGGCCCATGCAGATGAAATCAACTATGATGTGGCAAAGGCCCGTGAGAAAGAAGTGCGCCATGATGTGATGAGCCATGTGTACGCATATGGCACCCAGTGCCCGAAGGCAAAGGGCATCATCCATCTGGGAGCTACCTCCTGCTATGTAGGAGATAATACCGATGTGATCATTATGACAGAGGCATTAAAGCTGGTCCGCAGAAAGCTGCTGAATGTACTGGCGGAACTGGCAGCGTTTGCGGATAAATATAAGAATCTGCCCACTCTGGCATTTACCCATTTCCAGCCGGCTCAGCCTACTACTGTAGGAAAAAGGGCAGCCCTCTGGATGATGGAGTTAAAGCTGGATCTGGACGATCTGGATTATCTTATCGGGTCCATGCGCCTGTTAGGCTCCAAGGGAACTACAGGCACACAGGCTAGTTTTCTGGAACTCTTTGACGGCGATCATGAGCGCTGCCGCAGACTGGATCAGCGGATCGCGGAAAAGATGGGCTTTGAGGGCTGCTATCCCGTATCCGGACAGACTTATTCCAGAAAGGTAGACAGCCGTGTCTTAAGCGTACTGGCCGGCATTGCCCAGAGCGCCCACAAGTTTTCCAATGATATCCGTCTGCTGCAGCACTTAAAAGAAGTGGAAGAGCCCTTTGAGAAGAATCAGATTGGTTCCTCCGCCATGGCTTATAAGAGGAATCCCATGCGCAGCGAACGGATTGCTTCTCTTGCAAACTATGTAATGAGCGATATGATGAATCCTATGCTGGTAGCTTCTACCCAGTGGTTTGAGCGTACGTTGGACGATTCCGCCAATAAGCGTCTGTCCATTCCAGAGGGCTTTCTGGCGGTGGACGGAATCCTGGATCTGTACTTAAATGTAGTGGATGGACTGGTGGTATATCCTAAGGTCATCGAAAAGCATCTGATGGCAGAGCTGCCCTTTATGGCTACGGAAAACATTATGATGGACGCTGTAAAGGCAGGAGGAGACCGACAGGAGCTCCATGAGCGCATCCGTCAGCTTTCCATGGAGGCAGGAAAGAATGTAAAAGAGCAGGGCGGGGACAACAACCTGTTAGAGTTGATTGCAGCAGATCCTGCATTCGGATTGTCCTTAGAGGATCTTAAAAAGGCCATGGAACCTTCCAGGTATGTAGGCCGTGCACCAAGACAGGTGGAAGAATTCCTTGAGGAAGTGATCCGTCCTGTACTGGAGGCCAATAAAGAAGCTCTTGGTATGACTGCGGAGATCAATGTATAAAAATGCTTCAAAGACCATGAATATCAATCTGGAATATTACAAAGTATTTTATTATGTATGCACAGAGGGCAGCCTGACAGCGGCTGCCCAAAAGCTGTGTATTTCCCAGCCTGCGGTAAGCCAGGCCGTGCGCCAGCTGGAAAAAGAGGCCGGAACACGGCTTTTTTTGCGTACCTCCAAGGGCATCCGGCTGACAAGGGAAGGAGAGCTTTTATTCCGTTATGTGAAAACGGGCGTGGAACAGCTTCTGGAAGGCGGCAGAATGCTGGAGAGAATGCTGGATATGGATATGGGAGAGGTTCGAATCGGAGCCAGCGATATGACGCTTCAGTTTTTTCTTCTGCCTTTTTTGGAGCAGTTTCACAAAGAGTACCCACGGATCAAAGTTACCGTAACCAATGCCCCCACACCAGAAACCATCTGCAGCCTGGAGGAAGGAAAAATTGACTTTGGCGTAGTGACAACGCCTTTTTCCTGCAAAAGTACCATTCATTCGATGATGGTAAAACCGATTGGAACGGTTTTTATTGCAGGAGACAGCTTTGGCGAACTGAAAGGAAAAAAGCTGGATTACAGTATTCTTGGAAGTCTGCCCTGTATTTTTCTGGAAAAAAACACGAGTACCAGAGCCTTTATGGACGCGTTTCTTTCTGCAAAAGGAATGGAACTGACGCCAGAGTTTGAGCTTGCTACCAGCGATATGATCGTTCAGTTTGCAAAGCGGAATATGGGCGTAGGCTGCGTCATGGACGGATTTGCAAAGGATGCCATAGCAAAAGGAGAAGTGTTTGAGCTGGATTTTAAGGAGAAAATGCCTCTGCGCCACATCTGTGTTGTTACGGGTGAGAACAGCCTGATTTCTCTGGCAGGCAGGAAGCTTTTAAATCTGTTTGACGAAATGGCAGAATCTTCCTAAATGGTATAAGGTTTACTTATGCCTCACATAATAAATAATCATTTTACTTATGTGAAAGCTTGTAGTAGAGTAAAAGAGAACTTATTATATGAGGTCCCGCTATGCTGCGGGATATTTAAATCAGGGCAGCAGCCCAAGGAGGATTGAAGCAATGGTTAGAGCAATCGTAGGAGCTAACTGGGGAGACGAGGGAAAAGGAAAAATAACGGATATGCTGGCGAAAGAGTCTGACATTATCATACGCTTTCAGGGTGGAAGCAATGCAGGTCATACCATTATCAATGAATATGGAAAATTTGCCCTTCACCTGCTTCCTTCCGGCGTGTTTTACCAGCATACTACAAGTATCATCGGAAACGGAGTAGCATTAAATATTCCGTATCTGATCAAGGAAATCCAGTCCCTTGTAGACCGGGGAGTGCCGAAGCCTCATATCCTGGTTTCAGACCGTGCACAGATCCTGATGCCCTACCATGTGCTGTTTGATACTTATGAGGAGGCCCGCCTGGCTGGAAAATCCTTTGGTTCCACTAAGTCCGGCATTGCTCCCTTTTATTCGGATAAATATGCAAAGATCGGCTTTCAGGTCAGCGAGCTGTTCGACGAGGAACTGTTAAGAGAAAAATGCCAGAGAGTGTGTGAGATCAAAAACGTGCTTCTGGAGCATCTTTACCATAAACCCCTCCTGAATGCGGATGAACTGTTTGATGAGCTGATCAGCTACCGGGAGATGATCCGCCCCTATGTATGCGACGTATCCTCCTATTTGTATCATGCCATCAAAGAAGGAAAAAACATTCTGTTAGAGGGACAGCTTGGTTCCTTAAAGGATCCGGATCATGGAATTTACCCCATGGTTACCTCTTCCTCAACCCTGGCTGCCTATGGCGCGATCGGTGCAGGCATTGCACCTTATGAGATTAAAAATATCACAACCGTTGTGAAGGCATATTCCAGCGCAGTAGGCGCAGGCGCCTTTGTCAGCGAAATCTTTGGAGAGGAAGCGGAAGAGTTACGGCATCGGGGCGGCGACGGCGGCGAATACGGAGCCACTACGGGACGCCCAAGAAGAGTAGGCTGGTTTGACGCAGTGGCGACAAGATACGGCTGCCGCATTCAGGGCACCACAGAGGCTGCATTTACCGTACTGGACGTATTGGGATATTTGGATGAGATTCCCGTATGCATCGGTTATGAAATCGATGGAGAAGTCACAAGAGAGTTCCCGACCACTGCAAAGCTGGAGAAGGCAAAACCGGTGTTTACCAGGCTTCCGGGCTGGAAATGCGACATCCGCGGTATTAAAAACTACGAAGAGCTTCCCGAAAACTGCCGCAGGTATATTGAATTTATCGAAAAAGAAATTGAAACGCCCATTACCATGGTTTCCAATGGTCCCGGGCGTGAGGATATTATTTTCAGAAAATAAAAGTTTAAGAATAGGTTCTGATGATTTCTTCGGCAATGGATCGCCTGGTAACACAGCGGTCCATTGCCTGTTTTTCTATGTAGCGGTGGGATTCTGGTTCACTCATGGAAAGCTGGCTGATCAGAATCCACTTTGCCTTATTGACAAGGCGGATTTCGGCCATTTTTTCTTCAATGGACAAAGATTTTTTTTCAAATTGCCTCAGGCGCTCCCTGGCGCTTTCCAGCCAGCTGAAGGCATAGGTCATCGTTGCCTTTGAGATTGGCTTTGACAGGGTAAATACACCATATTCTGCAGCCTGGTCATGGATTTCGTTATGAATATCGCTTTTTACCAGAAGAAGGACAACTGACTGCTTGCTGCTGGAAATATCAATAGCAAGACGAACGCCCATATCATCGTGCAGAGGAGCATTAATGATAATAAAATCATACGTCTTTTCTGTAAGCGTACGTCTGGCGGCATTGATACTTGAAACAGCATGAACAGGAGAATATCTGGTTTCAGGAAGCAGGCCGGCAAAGGCAGAGGTGAGTACATCCGTTGCCGACACAATGAGGATACTGTAGGTTCGCTCTTTTAAACTCATTTTCACCCCTCCTGTTAAAAATCTATTGTCCGCAGTAGATATCCAATATGGTCTTTGGTATATATTTCAGAATGAAATCACTGTGCGCCGCAGCATCACAGGCAGCTTCAAAGTTTTTTGGAAGCTGACCAAAGCCTGAAAGGACAGAAGCTTCTGCCCGGTATAAATTGATGTCTGCAGCAGGCGGAAGCGCCAGATTGTTTTGTACGCCTTCCAGAACAGCATAGATCATAAGAGCAAACGCCAGATATGTATTTGCAGATGGGTCAGGCGAACGCAGTTCCACACGCCGGTACCTTCCGATTGCCGCCGGAACACGGATCAGCTGGGAACGGTTCTCACTGGACCAGGAAATATATTTGGGAGCCTTATTGCAGCCGAAGCGCCTGTAGGAATCAGCGGTGGGGTTTAAAAATACAGTCATATCAGAAATTTTATCCAGAATACCGGCAATCATGCTGTCCATATGGTCTGTGCCGTCAGAGGATTTCACAGACATATTGATGTGGAAGCCATTTCCCGCTTCATTTTCCAGTGGCTTAGGACTGAAATCTGCAAAAATCCCATTCAGTCCGGCGATGGTCTTTACTACGGTCTGAAAGGTCATGGAATTGTCCGCGGCTGCCAGAGGATCGGAATAACGAAAATCAATTTCATTCTGTCCCGGTCCTTCCTCATGATGTGAGCTTTCTGGAAAAATCCCCATCTGTTCCAGGGTCAGGCAGACTTCCCGGCGGATATTTTCACCCTTATCTTCAGGAGCCATATCCATGTAGCTTGCATGATCATAGGGGATTTTTGTGGGGTTTCCATTTTCATCCAGATGGAACAGATAAAATTCCTGCTCTGCGCCAAAGAAGAACTGATATCCGGCCTGCTCTGCCTCATGAACCGCTTTCTTTAAAAGAGAGCGCGTATCACATTCAAATATGGTTCCGTCGGGATAGGTAATACTGCAGAACATCCTTACCACCCTCCCGTGCTCCGGTCTCCAGGGAAGAGGCATCAGCGTATCCGGATCCGGATGCAGGAAGAGATCAGAATGGCTTTCGTCCCCAAAACCGGCGACAGCGGATGCATCAATGGCAATGCCATGTTCAAACGCTCGGCAAAGCTCCTGGGGCATAATGGAAATATTTTTTTGTTTGCCGAACACGTCGCAAAATGCCAGGCGGATAAATTTCACATCCTCTTCCTGCATATACTGGAGCACCTCTTCTTTTGAATATTTCATAACCTTACCTGCTTTCTGTTTTAATTTGCCACGTACATCTGTTTGTACGGATTTTTGCTGTCTGGCGTGATAACTGTAAAGGGTTCAGATAAAATCCCGTCAAGAGAATACCCAAAGTCCGCGCAATATTCCGACAGGTATTCACGGATTTCCTCCAGATCCTCATCCCCGGCTGTTTTTGCAGTTACCTGCCCTGAAAAGCGTATGTTTCCGCAGTCTCCGCGCAGAAACATTTTCCCGCCGTGCATACCGGTACATGGAAAATTCCCTACAATGCTTTTGCTGTTTTTGTGAAGTCCAAGAACTATGATAATACCGCCGGCCTGGTATTCTCCCAGAAAGCTCCCTGCGCATCCGCCGATGATCATAACGGGGATTTTTTCTTTGTAAGCCTTCATATGGATTCCGGCGCGGTATCCGGCATTGCCCTGTACATAGATTTTTCCGCCCCTCATGGCATAACCGGCAGCGTCTCCGATGTTTCCATAAATCAGTATTTTCCCTTCATTCATGGTATCGCCTACGGCGTCCTGGGCATTTCCGTTTACAGTAATATGAGAATCATTTAAGTATGCGCCCAGTGCATTTCCGGGGATTCCGTGGATCGTGACGTTTTTTCCAGACATACCGGCGGCGATAAAACGCTGTCCGCAGCAGCCCTCGATCGTACAGTCCTCATCCGTATTGCGGAGCTTTTCATTTACAGCTTTATAATCTGAATTTGCAGCATCGATGATTAGCATATTGTACCATACCTCCAAAAAAATGTTTACGTTTTTTTGCAGAAATATTATTCTCCTGCATGAGAGATTCCCAGTATTTCAAGTTCTTTTTCCGTAAGCCCTATTCCCCTCAGCATCAGACGGTTTCCGCGCAGTACCTCGATGGAGTTGATCCCCATTCCTCCCATCAGTTCTTTTATTTCATGATTCCACGCAGTCATCAGGTTGACCAGCCGCTTTTTTCCTGTTTCCGGGTTCAGCCGTTTTACCAGCTCTGGACGCTGAGTGGCGATACCCCAGTTGCACTTGCCGGTCTGACAGCTCTGGCACAGGTGGCATCCAAGAGCCAGCAGTGCGGCAGTGCCCACATAGCAGGCGTCTGCCCCCAGCGCAACGGCCTTTATAACATCGGAAGCGCTCCGGATGCTTCCTCCAACTACCAGAGATACATCGTTGCGGATGCCTTCGTCGCGCAGACGCTGATCAACAGCCGCCAGGGCAAGCTCTATGGGAATTCCCACATTGTCCCTGATCCTGGTGGGAGCAGCGCCTGTGCCGCCGCGGAAACCGTCGATGGCAATGATGTCGGCGCCGCTTCTTGCGATTCCGCTTGCGATTGCTGCGATATTATGTACTGCGGCAACCTTAACGATAACCGGTTTTTTGTATTCCGAAGCTTCTTTCAGGGAGAAAACAAGCTGACGCAAATCCTCGATGGAATAGATATCGTGATGGGGGGCCGGAGAGATGGCGTCAGAGCCTTCCGGGATCATTCGCGTGCGTGAGACGTCTCCCACAATTTTTGCCCCGGGAAGATGGCCTCCGATCCCGGGCTTTGCGCCCTGTCCCATTTTGATTTCAATGGCAGCTCCGGCATTTAAATACTTTTCATGGACGCCGAAACGTCCGGAAGCGACCTGGACGATGGTATTTTCACCATAACAGTAAAAATCCTCGTGGAGACCGCCTTCGCCGGTATTGTAAAGGATTCCCAGTTCTGTGGCTGCCAGGGCAAGGGATTTGTGGGCATTGTAGCTGATGGAACCATAGCTCATGGCGGAAAACATAACAGGCATGGAAAGCTCCAGCTGGGGCGGAAGCTGGCAGTCCAGCTTTCCTTCTGCATTGCGGCTTACTCTCTGGGGCTTTTTCCCCAGATAGGTTCTGGTTTCCATTGGTTCCCGAAGAGGATCAATGGAGGGATTTGTTACCTGGGAGGCATTGATCAGTATTTTATCCCAGTAAACGGGGAAGGGCTTGGGATTGCCCATAGAAGAAAGAAGAACGCCTCCGCTGTTTGCCTGCTTATAGATCTCTTTAATCGTATTGCTCTGCCAGTTGGAGTTTTCCCTGAGAGAGCAGTCGGTTTTTACGATCTTCAGCGCTCTGGTTGGACAGAAGGAAACGCACCGCTGGCAGTTTACGCATTTTGATTCGTCACACTTCATGACTCCCAGTTCCTCATCATAGCTGTGAACCTCATTGGCACATTGCCGTTCGCACGCATGACAGACCGTGCAGCGGTCTTCGTTTCGGATTACTTCAAATTCCGGATAGATAAATTCGATACCCATTAAAACGCACCTTCCTTTACTTTTACAATAACAGGCTCTCCGCCGGCGGGAGACCAGATATTTTCTGCATTTGGTTCCATGGTCCGGATCGCGGCTTCCTCACTGGCAATAAAAACCTTATCATCTTTTTCTCCGATTACCATGGAGCGGAGCTTCAAGCGGTCATTGAGAGCCATCAGTCCGCCGTTAAAGCCTAAAACGATAGAGAACGGGCCGGTGATCAGCAGGCTGGAAAACATGGTTCTTAAATAGGTATGTTTTTTCTGATCCTCCAGATCTGTTTTTGAAGCGATGGTACTCCAAAAAGGCGCCGCAATGACGCTTGCGGCTTCACCGAGGGTAAGTCCCTGTACGCGGAGCAGATAATCCATGATATAGGTAATTACTTCTGTGTCCGTCTGAAGGGTGCATTTATAGCCGAACATTTCGATAAAGCGGCGGTTAGCGTCATAAGAGGAGATTTCACCGTTATGTACGATGGAATAATCCAGTAATGTAAAGGGATGCGCTCCGCCCCACCATCCCGGGGTGTTTGTGGGATAACGTCCATGGGCAGTCCATGAGTAACCTTCATATTCTTCCAGTTTATAAAAGACGCCTACATCCTCGGGAAATCCGACTGCTTTAAATGTACCCATGTTTTTTCCGCTGGAGAAAACATATGCTCCGGACATTTCCGCATTGATTTTCATAACCGTCTGGGCAACAAATTCTTTTTCATCCAGCTGCATCGAAGCCAGAACCGATTTTAAGGGTGCGACGAAATATCTCCATATAATAGGTTCATCTGTGATCGCCGGGAGCTTACGGGTAGGGATAACCTCGGATTGAACGATCTCAAATTGTTCCTTTAAAAAAGCTTCGCATTTCTTTCTTGTATCGCGGGTGTCAAAAAACATATGCAGTGCGTAAAATTCTTTATATTCAGGATAAATGCCGTAGCCTGCAAAGCCGCCGCCCAATCCGTTGGAGCGGTCATGCATAGGCTTCATGGAATTTGTGATACTTTCGCCGGACATCTTATTTCCATCTTTGGAAATTACTGCCGAGATTGCACAGCCTGAAGGGATTCTCACCTGACCTTCGATCTTCATACATTTTGTACCTTCCTTTCAATAAATAAAAAAGCAGGGACATTCATTTTTAAGCAGAATTTTCTCTGATTTAAAAATGAACGCCCTTGCTCATATTCACTATTTATACAGCTCTGAACAGGGTTTGTCAAGAGGTTTGTCAGGAGAAAAAAGTGCTTGACAAATGATTTTTCGGGGTGTATTATGCCACACATAAAGGCAAGGATGTCTTTTGCAGCACAGGAAAGGTGCTGTGAAGGACATCCTTGCTTTTTGTATTAAAAATATGCTGCTGGAGAGGAGATTGTTATGAAAAAGGTATCAGATTATTTTGGATGTAAGGTATTTGACGACAGAGTAATGAAAGCAAGACTGTCATCAAAGGTATATCAGTCGCTGAGAAAAACCATTGATGAAGGCGCAAAGCTTGATATCAGTGTGGCGAATGCCGTTGCGGCAGCCATGAAAGATTGGGCGGTTGAAAATGGAGCGACACATTATACACACTGGTTTCAGCCCCTTACCGGCGTAACGGCAGAAAAGCATGACAGTTTTATTTCCCCGTCGCCGGATGGCGGTGTGATTATGGAATTTTCAGGAAAAGAACTGATCAAGGGAGAACCTGACGCATCTTCTTTTCCGTCCGGCGGCCTTAGGGCTACCTTTGAGGCAAGGGGATATACGGCATGGGATCCTACCTCATACGCATTTATTAAAGGGAAGTCACTGTGCATCCCCACTGCATTCTGTTCTTATGGGGGAGAGGCGCTTGATAAAAAAACTCCCCTTCTCCGCTCCATGGAAGCCTTAAACAGACAGGCTATGCGTATCCTCCATCTTTTTGGAAATGAGGATGTGAAATGTGTCCGCACCTCGGTCGGTCCGGAGCAGGAGTATTTCCTTATTACAGAGGAAATGTATGAGCAGAGAAAGGATATCCGTTTTACAGGGCGTACCCTTTTCGGCGCGAAGCCGCCAAAGGGGCAGGAGATGGATGATCATTATTTTGGCGTAATTAAGCCGAGAGTAGCCGCCTATATGGATGAGCTGAATGAAGAACTCTGGAAGCTGGGGATTCTTGCAAAAACAGAGCATAACGAAGTAGCTCCGGCACAGCACGAGCTTGCCCCCATCTATACCACAACCAATATTGCAACCGATCATAATCAGCTTACTATGGAAATAATGCAGAAGGTAGCGGCAAAGCATGGTCTGGTATGCCTTCTCCACGAAAAGCCTTTTGCAGGAGTCAATGGAAGCGGTAAGCACAACAACTGGTCCCTGGCAACGGATAAGGGCGTAAACCTGCTTTCGCCGGGTGAAACACCCTATGAGAACGCACAGTTTTTATTATTCCTGTGTGCAGTGATCAAAGCGGTAGATGATTATCAGGATCTGCTCCGCCTTTCCGTGGCAACAGCAGGAAATGATCACCGGCTTGGAGCAAATGAAGCGCCTCCCGCAGTGGTATCCATCTTCCTTGGAGATGAATTAAACGGGGTTCTGGAGGCAATAGAGAACGATACCCCATATGCGGGCACAGAAAAAACCCAGATGAAGCTGGGAGTAAATGTGCTCCCCAAATTTAACAGGGATACCACGGATCGCAACCGTACTTCACCCTTTGCATTTACCGGAAATAAGTTCGAGTTCCGTATGCTGGGCTCATCCAACAGTATTGCCTGCGCCAATATCATGTTAAACAGCGCAGTAGCCGAAAGCCTGAAAATCTATGCAGACCGACTGGAAAAAGCAGAGGATTTTGAAAGCGCTTTACATGAAATGATCCGAAAGACCATCAAAGACCATAAGCATATTATCTTTAA
This sequence comes from Clostridium sp. AT4, assembly GCF_001517625.2. GTDB lineage: Bacteria > Bacillota > Clostridia > Lachnospirales > Lachnospiraceae > Enterocloster. Next base: position 1,141,635 of record NZ_LN999828.1, read on the forward strand.
TGGAAATGGATATGATGATACATGGATTAAGGAAGCTACGGAGAAGAGGGGACTTCTCAACTACCGGACCACGCCAGACTGCATGCCTCATCTTCTGGATGAAAAAAATGTACGGATGCTTACCTCCCATAAAGTATTTTCAGAGGCAGAATTAAAATCCAGATGCGAGATCATGCTGGATAACTACTGCAAGACCGTGCTGATCGAGGCAAACACCATGATCGATATGGCAAAAACAGAGATTGCCCCGGCCGTAAGCGAATACGTACTGGAGCTTGCCAAAACAGCGGCTGCAAAGAAAGCGGCAGAGAGCTCGATTTCCTGCAATTATGAAACCGGACTGCTGAAGAAGCTGGCAATTCTGGAGGATCAGATCATGATCAAGGCAGAGGAATTGGAGGATGCAGTGCTTAAGGTTCAGGATATTACGGATATCACTGAGGAATCCTGCATGATCCGGGACAGGGTTTTAAGTAAAATGGGAGAGCTGCGAATCGCCTGCGACAGTGCAGAAACCATGACCGCAAAGAAATTCTGGCCCTTCCCGACTTACGGAGATTTATTATTCAGCGTAAGATAAGTTTCGGCGGAAACTCTGGATCATACAACAACAGAAAGAAGGAATGTTTATGACGTACAGTGCGGTTAACACAATCTGGGTACTGTTTGGAGCAGCAATGGTATTTTTCATGCAGGCAGGTTTTTCTATGTGTGAAGCAGGTTTTACCAGAGCAAAAAATACCGGAAATATCCTGATGAAAAATCTGATGGACTTTTGCATTGGCACTCCTGCCTTCTGGCTGGTAGGCTTTGGACTTATGTTCGGCGCAGGTTCCGGCGTCATAGGAACCTTTGATCCCCTGGTCGGAGGAGATTACAGCCACATCCTGCCTGCCGGTGTCCCCCTTTGGGCGTTTGTGATATTTCAAACTGTATTCTGCGCCACATCAGCCACAATCGTTTCCGGAGCAATGGCAGAGAGAACAAAATTCAGCGCTTACTGCATTTATTCCGCTGCGATCTCGTTGCTGATCTATCCGGTTTCCGGTCACTGGATCTGGGGAGGCGGCTGGATTGCGCAGATGGGCTTTCATGATTTTGCAGGTTCTACGGCAGTACATATGGTAGGCGGTGTCTGCGCTTTGATCGGCGCCAAAATTCTTGGTCCCCGTATTGGAAAATATGATAAAAACGGAAAACCGCAGGCAATTCTGGGACATAATCTTTCCTTTGCAGCCCTTGGAGTGTTTATTCTCTGGTTCTGCTGGTTCGGATTTAACGGCGCGTCTACGGTAGGCATGGACAGTGACGCGCTGATGGATACGGCGGGACGGGTATTTTTCAATACAAATATGGCGGCAGCCGTAGCCTGCTGTACGACCCTGCTGTTCACGTGGATTCGTTATAAAAAGCCGGATGTTTCCATGACGTATAACGCGGCGCTGGCAGGTCTTGTCGGAATTACGGCCGGATGTGACGCGGTAAGTCCGGTTGGGGCAGCTGTTATTGGGATCATATGCGGAATCCTTATTGTTCTGGCAGTAGAGTTTTTTGATAAGATCGCCAAAATTGACGACCCTGTGGGCGCTGTGTCCGTTCACTGCGTGTGCGGCGCGACAGGAACCATACTCACCGGCCTGTTTGCAACAGGCGTAACGACAGAAGCAGGTCTTTTTTATGGCGGCGGAGTCCATCTGTTGGCAGTTCAGGCAGCAGGCGTCGTCTCTGTGGCAATATACGTGGCGGTTGTTATTACGATTGTATTTCTAGCGATCAAATATACCATTGGGCTCCGGGCCGATGCAGAGGATGAGATTGCCGGACTGGACGTATCAGAACACGGTCTTTTAACCGCCTATGCAGGCTTTGCAATGCAGCCGGATATTGCGGCAGAGGGTGAGGCTGTTCCGGCTGCAGTAACCGGAGAGGTTCCGGCTGCAGAAGCGATTCCGGTTAAAAAAGTGCCGTCTTTTGAAGAAGGAACCCCTAAATTTACGAAAATTGAGATCGTATGCAGGGAATCCAAATTTGAAGCGCTGAAGAATGCAATGATGAAACTCGGTATTACCGGTATGACCGTATCCCATGTATTAGGCTGCGGCGCACAGAAAGGGAAACCGGAGTATTACCGTGGAGTACAGGTAGAAGCCAGCCTGCTCCCGAAGGTACAGGTGGAGATTGTAGTCAGTGCGGTTCCGGTCCGTAAGGTGATTGAAACGGCAAAGAAGGTTCTTTATACCGGCCATATCGGAGACGGCAAGATTTTTGTTTATGATGTGGAAAATGTAGTAAAGGTAAGAACAGGAGAAGAGGGCTTTGACGCCCTGCAGGACGTAGAATAAAAAAGGAAACTTAAGATTTTGGAGGTATGTTCCTATGTGTTCCATCATGGGTTATTGCAGCCGCAATGCGGTTCTGAGCAGTTTTATGGAAGGATTTCAAAAAACCATATCAAGGGGGCCGGATGACAGCAGAGTGGTTGAAACGAGCGATGGAATTCTTGGATTCCACCGATTAGCCATTATGGGCCTGACTCCGTCGGGAATGCAGCCCTTCCGGCTCGGAAACAGCTATGTAGTCTGTAATGGAGAAATTTATGGATTTGAGAAGCTGAAAAAAGAGCTGTCAGTAAAATATACGTTTGAAAGCAATTCGGATTGTGAAATTCTGCTGCCAATGTATCGGGAATACGGCACAGATATGTTTGCCATGCTGGATGCGGAATTTGCCTGCATCCTCTACGATGGGGAAGCAGGGGAGTTTATCGCAGCAAGAGATCCCATTGGAATCCGCCCACTGTATTATGGATATGATAAAGATCACGCGATCATATTTGCCAGTGAACCCAAAAATCTGACAGGGCTTACGGACAGGATCATGCCGTTTCCTCCGGGACATTATTATAAAAAGGGACAGTTTATCTGTTACTGCGATATAGCCAAAGTCCATAGGATCTGTTATGATGATCTGGAAACTGCCTGCGGGAAGATTCATGATAAGCTGGTGGCAGGTGTGGAGAAACGCCTGATAGCAGATGCAAAGGTGGGATTCCTGCTTTCCGGCGGCCTGGATTCGTCCTTAGTGTGTGCGATTGCAGCAAAGAAAAGCAGCGAGCCGATCAAGACCTTTGCCATCGGAATGAGCGAAGATGCCATCGACTTAAAATATGCAAGGCAGGTGGCGGATTATATAGGAAGCGACCATACAGAGGTTTACATGACGCCGGATGAGGTACTGTCCTCTCTGAAAAATGTGATTCAGCTGTTAGGAACCTATGATATAACCACAATCCGCGCATCCATAGGAATGTATCTGGTGTGTAAGGCAATCCATAACCAGACAGATATCCGAGTTCTTTTAACTGGAGAGATCTCAGACGAGCTGTTCGGCTATAAATATACAGACTTTGCACCGGACGGGAAGGCTTTTCAGGAGGAATCCCAGAAACGGGTTCGTGAACTGCATATGTACGATGTACTGCGTGCAGACCGCTGTATTTCTGTAAACTCCCTGGAGGCAAGGGTTCCCTTTGGAGATCTTGATTTCGTAAAGTATGTGATGGCGCTGGATCCGGAATTGAAACTGAATACCTACGGAAAGGGAAAATATCTGCTCCGCCATGCCTTCGAACAGGGCGGTTATCTTCCGGACACAATCCTTTGGAGAGAGAAAGCTGCCTTTTCAGATGCAGTAGGCCATTCCATGGTTGATTATCTGAAGGAATATGCAGAAAGCCAATATACAGATGAAGAATTTAAAAGCAGATGTGAACGTTATATGTATGCCCGTCCTTTTACAAAAGAGTCATTATTATACAGGGAGATTTTTGAAACTTTCTATCCGGGACAGGCAGAGATGGTAGTTGATTTTTGGATGCCAAACAAAACGTGGAAGGGATGTAACGTAAATGACCCATCTGCGCGTGTGCTTTCTAACTACGGAGACAGCGGAAAATAAAATAACCACTCTTTTTTCTGTATGATCGCTAAAGTTCTGTAATTATTATTAAAATACAGATTCGAAACCCTGTCCCTGTGGCTGGAGCGTCACGCAGTACAATAGGATAAGGAGATATGTGGAAAGAGTTTTACCATATGGCAAATGACTACGTTGATCATATTACTCTTTCAGACCTGATGGGACAGAATATCCGAAGCGATAGGGCTGAGCGAATTTCAGAAAAAACGGATTGACAAGATAGGGCTTAAGAGGTAGAATAGCGTCCATAAAGGCAAAGGCGTCTTTAAGTTTAGATAAACTTAAAGGCCTCTTTGCCCTTTTTGCGTTCAAAAATGGAGGAAAGACAATGACAAAATACATTTTTGTGACCGGAGGAGTGGTGTCCGGCCTGGGAAAAGGAATTACAGCTGCTTCTCTTGGACGGCTTTTAAAGGCAAGGGGGTTAAAGGTTGCAGCCCAGAAGCTGGATCCCTATATTAACGTAGATCCCGGTACGATGAGCCCTTATCAGCATGGGGAAGTGTATGTGACGGAAGACGGGGCGGAAACCGATCTGGATCTGGGACATTATGAGCGGTTCATCGATGAAGATCTGAATCAGTATTCCAATCTGACAACAGGAAAGGTGTACTGGAACGTTCTGAATAAGGAACGGCGAGGAGAATATCTGGGATCGACGGTTCAGGTGATCCCTCATATTACCAATGAGATTAAAGAATTTGTGTACCGCGTAGGAAAAAAGACGGATGCGGATGTGGTGATTACGGAAATCGGCGGAACCATCGGCGATATTGAATCCCAGCCGTTTTTAGAGGCGGTACGCCAGATTTCGCTGGAGGTTGGACAGGAAAACAGCCTGTTTATCCATGTGACGCTTGTTCCTTATCTGAGCGGTTCAGAGGAGCATAAGTCAAAGCCGACACAGCACTCTGTTAAGGAGCTTCGCGGAATGGGGATCAATCCCGGTATTATTGTCCTTCGTTCTGACAGGCCATTAGAGGAATCTGTTTTTCGGAAGATTTCCCTGTTCTGCAATGTCAGGGAAGATTGTGTGATTGAAAACATAACGCTGCCAAATCTCTATGAAGCGCCGCTGATGCTGGAAAAATCCGGTTTTTCCGATGTGGTGTGCAGGGAGCTTCACATTGAGGCGCCAGAGCCGGATCTGACAGACTGGACGGCGATGGTAGAACGGATCCACAACCGCTCTGAAGAAGTACACATTGGCCTGGTTGGAAAGTATGTAAAGCTTCACGACGCCTATCTGTCTGTAGCAGAAGCAATGAATCATGCCGGATATGAAGAGAATGCATTTGTAAAAATCCACTGGATCGATTCCGAAGGGATTACCAGGGAAACTGTAAATGATGTTCTGCATGGACTGGATGGAATTATCGTTCCCGGCGGTTTTGGAAGCCGGGGAATTGAAGGCATGATCCTGTCTGCAAAGTATGCCCGTGAAAACAGGATACCTTATTTTGGCATCTGCCTTGGAATGCAGATTGCTGTTATCGAATTTGCACGGCATGTTCTGGGGCTTACGGATGCCCATTCAGGAGAATTTGACGAGCAGTGCGCCCACAGGGTAATTGATTTTATGCCGGGACAGAGCGGGGAGATTGATAAGGGAGGCACGCTGCGTCTGGGAAGCTATCCCTGCTGCATCAAGGCCGGGACGAAAATGGAAGAGTGCTACGGATCAGAACAGATCCATGAGCGTCACCGCCACCGTTATGAGTTTAATAATGAATATCGCGGGGAGCTGGAGAAAGCTGGACTGGTCATAAGCGGAACTTCTCCAGACGGCAGGCTGGTTGAAACCATAGAGCTGCCGGAGCATCCATTTTTTATAGGCGTACAGTTTCATCCCGAATTTAAGAGCCGCCCCAATCAGCCTCATCCCCTGTTTAAAGGCTTTATTTCTGCGGCATTAAAGCAGACAGAAGAAAAATAGGAGTAGAAATATGTGTGGAATTATCGGATTCGCAGGAAATACAGAGGCGGTTTCCGTACTGTTGGACGGTTTAAAACGGCTGGAATACAGAGGATATGATTCGGCAGGCGTTGCGGTTGTGATATTGATAAACCGAGAAATCTGGCAAAATCGGTTACGGTAGAGTAAGGAAAGATCAGTAGGAGGAAATAACGGGATGGGAATTCATGAGGAATGCGGCGTATTTGGAGTAATGAACAAAAAAAAGGAGCCTGTGGCAGAGCTGGTTTATTACGGACTCTATGCATTGCAGCACAGAGGACAGGAAAGCTGCGGGATCGTTGTCAATGACGACGGAGTATTTTCTTCCTATAAAGACCTTGGGCTTGTAAGCGAAGTATTTTCTAAAGATACACTATCCCATCTGCCGGAGGGAACTATAGCTGTGGGACATGTAAGATATGGAACCACAGGAGGAAACACGAGAAGCAACTGCCAGCCCATTGAAGTCAATCACCAGAAGGGGAAAATGGCTCTGGCTCACAATGGAAATCTGAGCAATGCTCTGGAGCTTCGCGACAGGCTGGAGTTGTCAGGAGCTATTTTTCATACCACCAGCGATACGGAAACCATCGCATATATTATTACCAGAGAACGGCTGAAGACACCCAGTATTGAAGAAGCTGTAAGCAATGCGATGGAGTCGCTGGAAGGGGCCTATTCCCTGGTTCTTATGTCTTCCACGAAGATGATCGCCGCCCGCGACCCCTATGGCTTCAGACCCCTGTGCTATGGAAAGATGCCGGACGGCGCTTATGTTGTGGCTTCAGAAAGCTGCGCATTGTCAGCAGTGGGGGCAGAGTTTATCAGAGACGTACTGCCGGGAGAAATCCTGGTTTTTCATCCGGATGGTGTGGAATCCAGAAGAGAGCATTGCGGAAAACAGAAGAAAAAAACCTGTATTTTTGAGTATATCTATTTTGCCAGACCGGATTCTGTGATAGACGGAGTATCTGTCCATGAATCGCGGATAAGGGCTGGGGAACTGCTGGCGGAGACCTATCCGGCAGACGCGGATATTGTGATCGGAGTTCCGGACAGCGGTCTGGACGCTGCCCTGGGCTTTGCTAAAAAATCCGGCATTCCCTATGGCATAGGACTGATTAAAAACAAATATATTGGACGGACGTTTATATCTCCGGGGCAGAGCGAACGTCTGGATCAGGTAAAAATCAAGCTTTCTCCTGTAAAAAGTGTGATTGAGGGGAAAAATGTGGTTCTGATCGATGATTCCATTGTCAGAGGAACGACCAGCAGGCGTATCGTAAAGCTTTTGCGCGAAGCGGGAGCAAAGGAGATCCATATGAGGATTTCCGCGCCTCCCTTCCTGCATCCCTGCTACTATGGAACAGATATTGATTCAGAAGAAAATCTGATTGCCAGCCATCACAGTACAGCGGAAATCGCGAAGTTGATCGGAGTCGATTCTCTGGGATATCTGCAGGTGGATCAGCTGAACAGGCTGATTGACGGCAATGACTATTGCGCAGCCTGTTTTCATGGACAATATCCTACAAAAATACCAACGGATCTTCGGAAAGACCGATTTGAAAGAAAGCTGTCTGAGAGGAACAATCAGTAGAAAGGAATAAAATCTATGATACCGAATACCAATTACAATAATCTGAAGGAATCCTATCTGTTTTATCATATTGCCCAGAAAACAAAGAGTTATCTGGAAGAGCATCCGGAGGCGCATCTGTATCGTATGGGAATCGGAGACGTATCCCTTCCTCTCTGCGGCGAGGTGATCAAAGCACTTCACAAAGCAGTCGACGATCAGGGGGAAAAGAGCCGTTTTCACGGCTATATGCCGGAGTGCGGAGACCCTGAACTGAGAAAGATAATTGCTGAATATTATAAAAAAAGAGGCGTAGGGCTTTCACAGAAGGAAGTATTTATTTCCAGCGGGGCAAGTGACGAGCTGGGAGATATTCTCGATCTGTTTGGCAGGGATAAAACGGTTATGATCATGGAACCGGCCTATCCGGCTTATGTAGACGCCAATATAATCGCAGGGAATAAAATCATTCACATCCCATCGGGAGAGAAGGAGGGATTTCTTCCGCTGCCGGATGAAAGCGTTACAGCGGATGTCATTTACATCTGCTCCCCCAATAACCCTACAGGAGCCGTTTTCAATTATGACAAATTAAAGCAGTGGGTAGATTATGCCAACCGCACGGACGCTGTCCTTTTGTTTGACGCCGCATATGAGGCGTTTATTGAAGATGAGGATGTTCCCCACAGTATTTTTGAAATAGAGGGGGCAAAAAACTGTGCGATCGAAATATGTTCCCTGTCTAAAACAGCGGGCTTCACTGGCACCAGATTGGGCTATACAGTGATTCCTGGAGCGCTGAAACGAAACGGGATGAGCTTAAATGAGATGTGGATACGCAACCGTACAACGAAAACCAACGGGGTATCTTACATTATCCAAAAGGGAGGAGCCGCTGTTTTTACGGAAGAAGGACAGAGGCAGATCCGTGAAAGAATACAGGTTTATAAAAATAATGCGAAGGTATTGATGGATGCCCTTGATCAGCTGGGAATCTGGTATTGCGGCGGAAAAAATGCTCCTTATATCTGGATGAAGTGTCCGAATGGAATGGGAAGCTGGGAATTTTTCGATTATCTGCTTCATGAAATCCAGGTGGTGGGAACTCCGGGAGAAGGCTTTGGAGCCTGCGGCGAGGGATATTTCCGTTTTTCTACCTTTGGCTCGCCGGAGGATACGAAAGAGGCAGCCGGGCGGCTTGTGAAGCTGCTTGCCCGATAAAAACAATAAAAAGCCAGTGGTATTACATTGCCCTTTGGGCTGTAAATACGACTGGCTTTTTACGGGAAACATGAAAAAAATATAAATATGAATAGACTTTTTCCAGGAGTTCTGTATAATGTTAAAAGCAGTCAAGCAGAAAGAATTTACAAGGAGATTATCATGAGCAAAACAGGGAAAAAGGAGAAAATCAATCTGACAGAGGGAAGTCCGTTCAGGGTCATTATGCAGTTTACGCTTCCTGTAATAGGAGGGAACCTGTTTCAGCTTTTTTATACATTGGCAGACAGTGTGATCGTAGGAAAAACCCTGGGGACTTCTTCTCTGGCGGCAGTAGGGGCTACAAGCATTATCGTATATTTTGTGCTGTGCTTTATTCAGGGAATGACAAATGGTTTTGGCATTTACCTGGGACAGAAAGCAGGAGAGGGGAAGCTGGAAGAGATCAAAAAAGGAGCTGCGGCATCTCTGTGGCTGAGTCTGGTATTTACGGCTGTTATTACGGTTGTATTCTGCGGTCTGGCGCATCCAATCCTGAGATTTATGAAAACGCCTGGAGATATTTATAATGAGGCATACGAATATATGTTTATTGTTCTTTTAGGAAGCGGAGCCACCTTTTTTTACAATATGATATCCAATATACTGCGGGCTCTTGGAGACAGCCGGACGCCCCTGTACTATCTGGTATTTTCTTCTCTGCTGAATATTGTTCTGGATATCCTGTTTATTGTGCCTTTTAAGGGCGGTGTTGCAGGTGCTGCATGGGCTACTGTTTTATCTCAGCTTCTGGCTTCTTTATTATGTGCCGTTTCAGGTGTAAGGAGATATGAGGAGCTAAGGCTGTCACGAAGGGATTTTTCCGGACTAAGGAGGATCTGTATCCGGGAACTCAAAATCGGGTTTCCTATGGGATTTCAGATGTCCGTTATGTGTATAGGCCAGCTTGCCATGCAGAGTGCGGTTAACGGATTTGGAAGTATGGCTGTGGCCGGTTATACGGCGGCTACGAAAGCGGATCAGGTTTCTGTGCTTGTCAATAATGCAACTGCGTCCGCTTTGTCTGCATATGTTTCTCAAAATTATGGAGCCGGAAAATGGAAGCGCATTCGTCAGGGAGTACATGCCGCACTCATCCAGACTCAGTGCCTGAATCTTATGATGGGAGTGGGAATCCTCCTTCTGCGCCGTCCTATTGTGGAAATGTTTCTTGCCAATCCGCCTAAAGAGGTTATCTGGTATTCAAATGGTTATCTGAATTGGGTGGCCCCCTGCTATCTGATACTGGGAGCGCTCAGTATCTACCGCTGTGCCGTTCAGAGTATGCAGAATACAGCGGCACCTTTTATCGCCTGTATGATTGAACTGGTGATGCGTATTGGAAGCACATTGTTTATCTGTTCCCTGTGGGGATACACAGGAGTATGTATTGCCACACCTCTTGCATGGATTGGGGCAGGCAGCTATGTAATGTTTGTGTACTACAACAGTATGCAGCGGAAAATGCTGCCTGCAGACTGCCTTTCGGATACTGTAAAGGGGTAGATGTTAAAACAGTGATATTGACTGTAAATGAAAATCAGTGTAAACTAACCACGGACTTAAATAAACGACGTGGGAGGAAGATGAAATGGATATCAAGCAACTGGAGTTTTTTGTGACCGCCTGTGAACGGGGAAGCCTGTCTCAGGCGGCCATTTGTTTATATACTTCCCAGCCAAATGTGAGCAAAACGATCCGTTCTCTGGAGCGTGAGTTGGGAAGGCCGCTGCTTGAACGCAGCGGAAAAGGCGTTTCTCCAACGGTTTATGGAGAAACCGTTCTGGAATATGCAAAAATGATACTGAAAGCAACGGCGACCATTTCCTCTCTAGCGGTTCCGGATATGAAAAACAGTATCCGGATTTCCACTTATCCAAGCAATATGATCGCAAGGCTTCTGACAGATTTTTATAAAGAATGGGGACATGTGTATTCCATAGAGCACCATGAAGGAACGGTAGAGGACATTACAGAACAGGTACATCAGGGGATTTCTGAGATAGGGATCGTTTATGTGGCACAGCATCAGGTTCAGATCTTCCAGCACATTCTATCCCATAAAAACTTGGAATTCATACCGTTAAAGACGAAGAAAATCTGTCTGTATGTGGGTCCCTGCCATCCTCTGTACCATGAGCAAAGCGTAGACTTTTCTGAGCTTCAGGAGCTGAAATTTGTCCGCGGAGTAAGAGATTTTTTCTCTATGGAGCACCATCTGGAAACAGTCAGCATGGGCGTGATCGATACGAAAGACCTGAACCATGCGGCCTACACCAACAGCGACCATCTGACTGTCAACCTTCTTTTATATACAAATGTATGCAGTCTAGGGCTTGATTTTATGTATGAGCCCTATTCCCAGTATGATTTAAAAGCGCTTCCTATCAATGGCTGTGAACCATTTTTACAGGTTGGTTATGTAAAAGATCCAGCCCGTATTCTTTCCAGGCAGGCAGGATGGATTCTGGAAAAATTTCATCAAATGCTATAACAATTTGTTATGGGGTTGCAGAACAAATTACTATCTGGTAAGTTGAAACTAACTCTGATACAATAATACAGGTCAGACAAAGTTATAAAATTACTGGAGGTAAGCACTATGAGAAAAAGATTTCCGGCACTGGTTCTGGGAGGAATCTTGGCGATTGGTCTTTTAAGCGGATGCGGCCAGAAAGAAGCTGCATTATCGGTCTCAACAGCATCATCGGAATCGGCCGCTTCAGCCAACAGTTCCGATCAGGAACTGGTTTTTGTAAATTATCGTGATATCCGGGATTTAAATCCACATCTGTATGCAGGAGAAATGTATGCCCAGAGCATTTTGTACGATACTCTGGTGAGCATTACAGAAGACGGATATGAGGGATGCCTGGCAGAAAGCTGGACCATCAGCGAGGATGGAAAAATATATACATTTAAAATCCGCGATGGAGTTACTTTTTCGGATGGAACCGTCTGCGATGCCAATGCAATCTTAGCGAATTTTAATGCAATTATTGAGAATAAAGATCGTCATACATGGCTGGAGATGATGAACCTGCTGGTTGGGGTATCGGCTCCGGATGACCATACATTTGTAATAGAATTGAGTGAAGCCTATTATCCAATGCTTACGGAATTAGGCTGTATCCGTCCTTTTGCCATGATTTCTCCCAATTGCATGATTAACAGAAGTACAAAAGACGGAGTGAGCAGGTATATCGGAACCGGTCCTTATGTGCTTACTGATTTCGAGACAGATCAATATGCCGTATTTGAGCGCAATGAAAATTACTGGGGAGAAAAGCCTGAAATTGAAAGGATTACCGTAAAAGTAATTCCCGATAACCAGACCCGTATTATGGCGCTGGAGTCTGGAGAGATCGATCTGATTTTTGGTAAAAATATGCTGGATGCAGATGCCATCAGTCAGTATGTGGACAGTGATAAATTTGAAGTTGCCCTTTCCGATCCTACCTCTACAAGACATATTGTATTAAACACGACGAATGAGATTCTCAGTGATACGGCTGTCCGTCAGGCACTGCAGCATGCGACCAACAGAACGGCAATTTCGGAAGGTATTTTTTATGGGCTGGAGCAGCCGGCAGATACGCTTTACGCAGCTACGGTTCCTTACTGTGATGTAGAACTGACACCATACGAATATAGTACAGAAACCGCATCCAGTATGTTGGATGAGGCAGGATGGATTATGGGAAGCAGTGGCATCAGGGAGAAAGGCGGAAAAAAACTGGAACTGGATTTATTGTATAACAGCGATAGTGTAACGGAAAAAACCATTTCTGAATATCTGCAGAGCGAATACCTGAAGCTTGGAATTTCCCTCAACATACATGGTGAGGAGGAGCAGTCCTACAGGGACAATATGAAAGCAGGCAATTTTGATATGGTATTCAACATCTGCTGGGGTATGCCTTACGATCCACAGTCTTCTCTGGCGGCAATGAGAGCGCCGGTTTACGGAGATTTTGCGGCACAGCAGGGACTGGCAGATAAGAAAGAAATTGATCAGGCAATTACGGATATCCTGACTACCACAGATGAAGAGGAACGTCAGGAACTGTACCGGTTCGTTCTCACCCGTCTCCACGAGGATGCCGTATATATTCCTCTGACTTTTGAATGCAACAAGGCGCTTTATACAAAGAATTTACAAGGCGTTCATTTTGGAACAGACCAGTATGATGTTCCGTTTTCTGACATGTATTTTGAATAATCAGGAAAAGCCGTTTCTTCTGAGAAGCGGCTTTTTAAAAGATAAGACCTGAAAATCTATAAGAAAGAGGGGAAAAGCTGTGAAACGATATGTCATTCGCCGTCTGATGATGGCTGTTCCATTGCTGCTTGCGATTTCCTTTATCTGTTTTCTGTTTATCAATCTGATTCCATCTAATCCCGCAGAGGTTGCCCTAAGGGTACAGCAAATGCCTGTGATAACAGAAGAGGCCATTGCCAGGATGGAGGAAATGCTTGGTCTGAATAAGCCGTTTTTGATCCGGTATTTTGACTGGCTTGCAGGATGCCTGCAGGGAGACTTTGGAATCAGCTATGTGAATCCCAAAAGAACCGTAGCCGGAGAAATTTTAAGATGTCTTCCGGCCACCCTGCAGCTTGCGGGAGCTTCCTTTGTGATCGTATTGCTTTTGAGTATTCCAATCGGATTTTTGTGTGCAGTATACAAGGATGGATGGTTTGATAAGATGATGAGAAGCATTGTCTTTGTTACCACTGCCATGCCTCCTTACTGGGTTGGACTGCTGCTGATGTGGGCAATCGGCGTAAAATTTGGATGGCTGCCTACCAATGGAAACGGAACATGGAAGCATTTGATCCTTCCTGCATTTACAGTGGCATTAAGCTATATATCGACCTATATCCGGCTGATACGCAATAATATGCTGGAGAATATGAAACAGGATTATGTCCTTTATGCCAATGTCAGAGGATTATCTCCAAAATCGATCTGGGTAAAGCATGTTCTGAAAAATTCCATGCATACCTGCATTGTTGCAATGGGAATGAGTATCCCTCAGCTGATATCAGGTACCATTGTTGTAGAAAATGTATTTTCATGGCCGGGACTTGGAACTCTGTGCATCAGTTCTATTTTTAACAGGGATTATCCAGTTATTCAGACCTATGTTTTGCTGATCGGTGTTCTTTTTGTAGTATTTAATTTGATATTTGATATCTTGCAGACAGTGTCTGACCCACGGCTGAGAAAGGAGGATTAGAGAACATGGTAAAGCGTTTTTTTCAGAACAGAACGGCAGTTTTTACAACATTTGCAGTTTTGCTCATTGCTCTTATTGGGATTTTTGCTCCGGTTATTGCCCCGAACGATCCCTATGAAACCAATATTATCAATAAGTTTGCTTCCTACAGCGTCCAGTACCCCCTTGGAACGGATCAGCTGGGCAGATGTGTGCTTTCCCGCATGATCTTTGGAATCCGCCCCACCTTGGGGCTGGCAGCTCTTACTATGGCAGGAACCATTGGGATTGGGGCAGTCCTGGGCATTATAGCCGGATATTTCAGAGGGATTGCAGAGGAGATTATTATGCGGATCGTAGATGTGATGCTCTCCTTTCCCAGCCAGATCATGGTATTTGCAGTGGTGGCCCTGCTGGGAATCAGTGTCCAGAATGTGATCATTGCCAATGTGTTTATAAAATGGGCCTGGTATGCCCGCATGATCCGTACCGGAGTTATGCAGTACAGGGATAAAAATTTTGTACAGTTTTCCAGGTGCGTAGGCATGCCAGAGCGTTTTATCCTGTTCCGTCATTTGCTGCCGTCCATCACTTCTGATCTGGCAGTTCTGGCTTCTCTGGACATTGGATGGGCGATTATTAACATCTCTACATTATCTTTTCTGGGACTGGGAGTTCAGGCACCCACACCAGAATGGGGCGCTATGTTAAATGAGGCTAAGGAGGTTCTGACCAGCAACCCAACTCAGATGCTTGCGCCAGGAATTGCAATCGTTGCCCTTGTGTGCTGCTTTAATCTGCTGGGAGATGCGATGCGGGACGTTCTTGATCCAAAGGAGGTGGCAAAGTGACACCAGTATTTGAATTGAATCATCTTCAGGTATCCCTGCGAGGCAAAAAAAGGAATACGGATTTAGTGAAAGGCGTCTCTTTTTCGGTAAAGCCGGGGGAGTGCCTGGGAATTTTGGGGGAATCAGGAAGCGGAAAATCCATGTCAATTAAGGCAGCCATGGGGCTTCTTGATAAGAATTTTGTTGTTTCCGGAAGCGCGAAATTTCAGGGGGATGAGCTGGTTGGGAAAAATGCAGAGCAGCTGCGCAGGCTGAGAGGCGGGCAGGTTGGAATCGTACTGCAAAATCCCATGACCTGTTTCGATCCTCTGTACCGTATCGGAAACCAGATTGCAGAAACATTTGCAGCTCATCAAAAATGGGATGCCGGAGAAATAAAAGAGAGATCCATTGAAATGTTAGATAAAATGCAGATCCGAAATCCAGAGGAGGCACTGGAAAAATATCCACACCAGCTTTCCGGCGGAATGCTGCAGCGTATTATGATTGGAATTGCCATGTCCATGGAGCCGTCTCTGCTGATTGCAGATGAGCCCACCACTGCAATCGATGCCATTACACAGTTTGATATTTTAAATGAATTTGCAGCCATTAAACAAAAGCATAAGAC
This sequence comes from Clostridium sp. AT4, assembly GCF_001517625.2. Taxonomy (GTDB): domain Bacteria; phylum Bacillota; class Clostridia; order Lachnospirales; family Lachnospiraceae; genus Enterocloster. The sequence continues at coordinate 1,157,089 of NZ_LN999828.1, forward strand.
CGCGATGATCTTTATTTCTCACGACCTTAATGCTGTTTCGCAGATAGCAGATAAAATTGTGGTTCTGAACCAGGGAACAGTAGTGGATCAGGGGGATTTCCATCACATTATCCACCATGCGGCAGATCCGTATACAAGGCTGTTGATTGAAAAACGGACGGATGTTATGAGAAAATACAGACAGGCGCTGGAAGGAGGAGAGTGCAGTCATGCTCAAGCTGGATAAGATATGCGTCAGCTTCCGCAGGGAATGCCAAGACAAGCTGTTTGGACATACAAAACAGCAGGTTTTATTTGATGTATCAGCGGAGGTGAAAAAAGGAACCTGCCTGGGGATTCTGGGTGAATCCGGAAGTGGAAAATCTACTATGGGCAGGGTGTTATGCGGACTTTTAAAACCGGATTCGGGAACCGTATTCCTCAATGGAGTTTCCGTATACGGTTCAAAACAGGGACGTAAGAATCTGCAGGATCGGTTAAGTATTGTTTTTCAGGACTATACAACCTCAGCCAATCCCCGTTTCAGAGTGGCGGATATTTTGAAGGAAGGCCTCTTTGTCCGTCAAAGACGAGAGAGGAAAAAGCTGAATCAGGAAAAGGAGATCCGCCGGCTGCTTGAGCTGGTAGGCCTGTCCTATGACTTTGCCGGTCGGTTTCCCCATGAACTGTCAGGAGGCCAGCTTCAGCGGATCTGCATTGCCCGGGCGGTTGCGTGTAAACCGGAGTTGATCTTATTTGATGAGGCGATTTCCTCACTAGATGCCCATACCCAGGTTCAGATCATGGATCTTTTGCTTGATTTAAAGGAAAAGCTTGGATTGACCTATATTTTCATTACCCATGATCTTACATCTATAACCTATCTTTGTGATGATGTGCTGTTTTTGTACCAGGGAAGGGTGACAGAGTATCTTCCGGTAAAGCAGCTAAGCGAAGCAAAGGATATCTATGCCAGAAAGCTTTTAGAATCTATTATCGTTTTTGACACAGAGGAGGCATCATGATCGTTTGCGGATACGAGATACAGGCGGGGGAAAAGAAACATATAAAAATTCCGGTCTTACAGGCGGAGGCAATGGAAGGAATTTGTATCTGTGGAAAAAATCAGGGAAAAACTCTGGTCATAACGGCAGGAGTTCACGGCTGCGAGTATGTGGGGATAGAAGCAGCGAAGCGAATGGCTGAGTTTCTTGACCCCATGGAATTGGCGGGAAACGTGATATTGATCCCTCTCGTAAACAGGGGCGGATTTTTTGACGGCAGAAAGCAGGTGGTTCCGGAGGATGAAAAAAATTTAAACAGGGTTTTCCCTGGAAAATCGAATGGAACGATTTCTGAACGGATTGCTTATACCATGGAAGAATATATCTATCCCTGTGCAGATTTTCTGATTGATCTTCACAGCGGAGACAGCAATGAAGATTTGATTCCTCTTGTTTTTTATCCCACAAAGGGAGAGAAGGCGGTTAATGATAAAGCATTACAGGCAGCCAAAGTATTATCCGTACCTTACAGGGTAAGCTCTCAGGCGAAAAATGGATTATACAGCTGGGCCGTACAGAAGGGGATTCCGTCTCTTTTGATCGAACGGGGTTCAGGCGGTCTGTGGTCGGAGAATGAAGTGGAGCGGTGTATGGAGGATATGCACCGCATTATGGCATTTCTTGGGATAAAACAGGGTTCATATGAAAAAACATCGCAGGCAGATATAAAAGAAGCCGTTTATGAGGAGGCAGTCTCTGACGGCTTTTGGTATCCCTCTATTACAGCGGGGAAGCGGGTATGCTGTGGAGAAAAGTTTGGGGTTTTTGAAGCTTATGCGGATGGGAAACGAACGGAGCTTTGTGCAAAATTCGATGGAGTTGTCTTGTATCATACGACAGCGTTGGGAGTAAGGGCTGGCGAGGCATTGGCTGCATATGGGAAGATATAAGTGCAGAAGGATGTTGCGATCGGGTGTGCAGTTTTTATATCTGCACACCCTGTTTTATGGATGGTGCGCCTAGCGGCGCACGTTTCTAACGGGTTAAAGTCCCGAATCCGCCCGGTAGTGGGAAGGATATAGCCGAAGGCAAGGGTGTCCATCGTGAGGTGGGATCTGAAGGAAGCTGGATGTGAGGAACATACTAACTCACGGGCAACTCTCTGGTCTGACGAACAGAAATCTCATATGAGGTCATGCATGAGGGTAAGGCTGCCATCCAAGTCGAAGTCCAATAACTACACGGAATCATGCATGATAGATGAGGCAGATGGATGGAGAGGAAGAAACGTGTGGTACCTAGGGAGGTCTGTGCGGCACGCCTTGAAAGAGGTAACCATTACATAAAGCAATGCTGAACGCACAGAAGTCAGCAGAGGTCATAGTAGCCGAGAGGTGAAGGACCGAATCAGTAGGAGTCTTGAGTATGACCGAGAAAGGAGGAATGACCGTCTATGGCAGAAAACATTGAAAACAATGGCTGTTCGCAAAGAGATAATGCGGAACATGAAGGGTATGTGAAAGCGTCTAGGTCATTCAATCGGATATGGAAAGAAAGAGACAGTGCACAGCCGAGACTTTTGGAAGCGATACTGTATAAAGACAACTTTAACAGAGCGTATAAGAGAGTTAAGGCAAACAAGGGAGCGCCAGGAATTGCTGGCATGACCATTGAGGAGGCTCTTCCATATTTAAAGGAACATCAACGAGAGATAACCGACCGCATTTATCGTGGAAAGTATACTCCGTCTCCAGTAAGATGAGTTGAGATTCCCAAATCAGATGGTGGTGTGCGAAAGCTTGGCATACCAACAGTGCTAGACCGTACACTTCAACAGACAATAACCCAACAGTTAGTGCCAATCTATGAACCACTGTTTGCAGAGGGTAGCTATGGCTATCGTCCGAACAGAAGTGCAAAAGAGGCAAGTGCCGTTTGGTAATGGAAATCGGGGCTTTCTCAATCTCGCTGGCCCACACCGAGCGGATTCCGCACCGGGAGGCAGCAAGGGGAAAGATCCCGATCCCGTCAAACAGACTTCCCAGCTTAATGTCAGGTATTTCTGCCATGTCCTTTTACTGCCAGGACGCCCTCTAAAGTCGTTGCCGCAATGCCAAGCCTTCCGGCAACTGCAATATCGTTTTTCACATCTTCATCCACTGTTTCCCCGCAGACAATCAGCGTATGGGAACGGCGGAGCATATCCCGGGCCATGTCAATCCCGGCTTTGTGTTCCTCGGGTACGCTGTCGTCTAAAAACAGCGGAAGGTAGATCAGCGGACAGATGGGAGAAAATCCCGCCTCATAAGCAAGGCGGCAGTAGCCCGCCGCCAGTTCCATGTCGATTTCCGGTTGTCCGCTCCATGCGGCAGTCAGATATGCTAAGGGTCGTTTCATTGAATAACCTCCGTTTCTTCTTATATAGAATGGGTATCAGCAAGGTTCGCCTTTCCCCTCCGCCCCTTTCCCCGGAAAGGGGGACGGCTCTGGAGAATTTATATCCCCGTCGCTTGACTGTGTAAAAGCATAACTGGCGACGGGGAATAACATTTTATATGTTTTTATCACCGGAGGAGATTACACTCTGTCTTCCAGAGATGATGGAATCCATGCAGATGACGGAGCTGCCATTTCCGGAGGCAGTATTAAGATTTCAGAAAGCTGCGAAGGAATAGAAGGTTTGACGATCGATATTACAGCATCTGACGACGGTGTGAATGCTGCTGGAGGCAGAGACGGAAGCAGTATGGAAAAAGGACAAGATCCGTTTGTATCTATGGAAGGAGCCTATATTTCAATTTCAGGCGGCAGCCTGAGAATCAACGCGTCAGGAGATGGGATTGATTCAAATGGAGATCTTATGATTTCCGGTGGAGAAACCTATTTGTCCGGGCCGGTCAATGGTGGAAACAGTTCATTGAATTATAATGGAAAAGCAGTGGTCACAGGAGGGATTTTTGCTTCATCAGGTGCATCCGATATGGCACAAAATTTTGATTCATCTTCTACCCAGGGGATAATAATGGTTACTTTGAATCCGCAGGAAGCCGGAACGCAGATCGCCCTGAAAAACAGTGACGGCACAGAGCTTTTATCCTGGAAAGCAGAAAAAGAATATTCATCTGTCCTCATTAGCAGCCCGGATATCAGACAGGGAGAAAGCTATTCATTAACAGCCGGTACGGAGGAGAAAATGATTACTATGGACAGTCTTGTTTACGGCACCGATATTCCTGAAAATGGAAAGGCTCCCGCTGGCAGTGAGACTCCTAAAGGCGGTAGGGGGCCTGAGAACGGCGAAGTTCCCACAGGCGGGAGGGCGCCCATGGAAAGGGAACCGGCGGAGAATGGTAAAAGACCCGGAGAAATGGACAATAAACCGGGAATGGGAGAAAAACCCGATAATGAAAATAAAAAAGAAATCCAGTAAATGTGTGGGATGTATAGTTGACACAGGAAGAATAGTACGGTGACCTTCTGAAAAAATGAAAGAAATATTTAGAGCAGCTGGCAGGACAATACCCTGTCCGTGAAACAGAAGATGGTATTCATCCGATGGGGAAGCAGCCATTAAGGGGATTTCATAGAGAAAAAAATTAGTAAGATTTACACGGAATGAACTGCAGAGGTTGACAGCAGAAATTCAGATCCTATCGTAAAAAAGGAAACTGCGGTCATTTGCATGACCGCAGCCTATGAAGACATACTCCCGGAAGGCTCCCGATTTATCAATAACCTATAATATTTTTTTTCGTTCATCCTCTTCCTGACCTGGATCGTCTCCATGCTTTAACACCCTTGCCATCAGCGCCATAGCATAAAACAGGATGGAAAAGAAGAGGATCGAAAAAGCCACAGCCATCAGTGTATTTTTGGAAGCCCCGGTAAGAGCCAGAATAAAAAACAGGAGAACAAGCCCTGCAAGAAGAAGGACTCCAAGAAGGGCCAGAATACGTTTTAGTTTCATTCCTCTGCCAGCGCCTCCCATAATTCGTAAAGTTTTTCCAGTTTTTCACTGATGGAATCCTTTTCTTTGTTCAGCTCCATCAGTCTGGACACATCGGTATAGACTTCTTCCAACGCCAGCAGCTCATTGATCTCGCTGTCTCTTGTTTCTAACTGGTGGATGGCGTCTTCGGTCTTTTTAAGTTCATTCTGACGTTTGCGGATCCTGGCCTGTTCTTCCTTCTGAGCCTTCCAGTCAAGCTTGGCCCCTGTATCTGAAGCAGAAGAGGAGGCAGCGGTACCGGAAGAAGCTCCCGTTCCGGCATCAGCCGGACGGCCTAAAGCTGATTTTGGAGTCTCAGAGCCTCGTCCTGCAAAAAATGCAGCCTCCACATCCTCCTTTTTCTCCAGATAATAATCATAATTGCCAATATAATTTACAAAGGACTGTCCGGTCAGATCCAGGATCCGGGTAGCGGTGCGGTTGATGAAATAACGGTCATGAGATACATAAAGAACCGTTCCCGTATACCGGTTTAAAGCGCTTTCCAGGATCTCCTTTGAGGTAATGTCAAGATGGTTGGTGGGCTCGTCAAGGAGCAGGAAATTGGCGTCTGAAAGCATAAGCTTTGCAAGTGAAACGCGGCCCCGTTCGCCGCCGCTTAAATCCTTGATCAGCTTAAACACATCATCACCGGTAAAGAGGAAAGAAGCAAGGGTATTGCGGATCTGAGTGTTGTTCATATTGGGATAGGTATCCTGGATCTCCTGAAACAGGGTCTTATCCATATGGAGAACCTGATGTTCCTGATCGTAGTAGCCGATATGAACCTTGGCGCCCAGGCGGATTTCTCCGGCATCAGCAGGGATCAGGCCGTTTATGATCTTAAGAAGCGTGGTCTTTCCGGTACCGTTATTTCCGATAACCGCAATCCGTTCCCCACGTTTGATTTCAAAGCTGCCATGTGTAAATAATGTCTGAGTATCAAAGGACTTGCTTAAGTCTGTGACGGTGAGTACATCATTTCCGCTGACTACGTCCGGTTCCAGACGGATATCCATGGAATCGTTGATTTCCACTGGCTTTTCCAGACGCTCGATTTTATCCAGCATCTTTTCCCGGCTTTCTGCCCTTCGGATGGATTTTTCACGGTTAAATGATTTTAATTTGGCAATGACCGCTTCCTGATGGCGGATTTCCTGCTGCTGATTTAAGTAAGCACGGATCTGTGCGTCTCTGAGCATGGCTTTTTTATCGCTGTAGGCGGAGTAATTGCCGGAAAACACAGTGGCGGTGCCATTGTCCAGCTCGATGACCTTTGTAACCACACGGTCCAGGAAATACCGGTCGTGGGCCACGATGATCACGCTTCCTGAATAGCCCTTTAAATAGGTTTCCAGCCATGCAATAGACTCCATATCCAGATGGTTGGTGGGCTCGTCCAGAAGCAGGATATCGGGTTTGGTTAAGAGAAGCTTGCCTAAGGATACACGGGTTTTCTGGCCGCCGGAGAGCGCCTGGATGGGCTTTGAAAATTCATCCTCTGAAAATCCCAGACCCTTTAATACCCCCGTAATTTCACTGCGGCAGGCGTAGCCGTTTTCCAGCTCGAACGCGTGGTTTAAGCGGCTGTATTCGGAAAGCATAGCCTCCAGTTCTTCACCGGAGGCAGATTTCATGGACTGTTCAAGGTTTCGCAGACGCTCCTCCATTTCAAGGATAGGCCGCTTTACCTCTAAAAGAGCGTCATAAATGGTCTCAGCGCCCTCTAGATCCTGATGCTGGGCCAGATATCCGATGGAAGCGCCCTTGGCCCAGGTTACACTTCCCTCATCTGGTGCCAGATCACCGATGATGATCTTTAAAAGAGTGGATTTTCCCGCGCCGTTAATCCCTACGACAGCGGCTTTTTCATGTTCCTCTATATGAAATGAGACCCGTTTGAGGATATGGTTATCTCCAAAGGACCGGCTGATGTTGCTGCATGACAGGATCATTTCAAAACTCCTTTTTTAGCATAAATTCTATGTTTTTTGCATAATATGCACCAATCAGTATAATATAGGAACATATTTTTTTCAAGAACATCCTGAAAGTGATTTGACATTTTTTTAACGCCCGATTATAATAGAAAGCATTAGATTGAATCATATAAGGAGAGGGTGGCACAGGATGGAACGCAAGGAAATATCGAAAGCGGTTATTTCGAGACTGCCCCGCTATTACCGCTATCTGGGGGAGCTGATTGAAGAAGGAGTGGAGCGTATCTCTTCCAATGAACTGAGCAACCGCATGAAGGTTACAGCTTCTCAGATCCGCCAGGATCTGAATAATTTCGGCGGCTTCGGACAGCAGGGCTATGGCTATAATGTAAAATATCTGTACTCGGAAATTGCAAAGATTCTGGGAATCGACCAGCAGCACAATCTGATCATCATCGGAGCCGGAAATCTGGGACAGGCAATCGCCAATTATACAAATTTTGAACGGAGAGGTTTTGTGATCAAAGGGATGTTTGATATCAATCCCAAGCTGATCGGTCTGGTGATCCGCGGGATTGAAATCCGGTCCGTGGACGATCTGGAAAGCTTTATAAAAGAGAATGAGATCCAGATCGCGGCTCTTACCATACCAAAGACAAAGGCTCCCGAGATTGCGGATCGTCTGGTAGCAGCAGGAATCAAGGCAATCTGGAATTTCGCCCATACGGATCTTGTTGTACCGGAGGATGTAGTTGTGGAAAATGTGCATCTGTCTGAAAGTCTGATGCGGCTGTCCTACCGGGTATGCAGTATGCTGGACCGGGATGAAAAAAACGAACGCACAGGAAGCAAGTAGGATGATACTGGGAGTTGGAACCGATCTGATCGAAATAAAGCGCATGGAAAAGGCCTGCAGGAGGCCTCATTTTGTCGCTCGCACATTTACGGAGACGGAAAGCCGGCAAGCGAAGGGGTCTGCCTCTAAGCTGGCCGGCTCTTTTGCTGTGAAGGAGGCCGTGGCAAAGATGTTCGGCACCGGGTTCCGGGGATTTATGCCCGGAGATATCGAGGTGCTTCGGGATGAGCTTGGAAAACCCTATGTCAATCTTTACGGCGGCGCTAAAAAGCGATCTGAGGAAATGGGGCTGACACAGATCCATGTGTCTATCTCCAATACAGAGGATTTTGCCATGGCATTTGCAGTGGGCGAAAAGGAAACGTCCGCAGAGAGGAGAACATGATATGAGAACCCTTCTGACAGGTAGAAAGATGAAAGCAGTGGATCATTACACCATCCATGAGGTCGGGATTCCTTCCCTGGTTTTAATGGAGCGGGCAGCTTTGGCGGTCGCAGACTGCGCATTAAAGGCAGCCCGAGCATTTGCCGCACACAGTCCGGTCTGGGCGCTGTGCGGTGTGGGAAATAATGGAGCGGATGCAGCGGCGGCAGCCCGGATGGTTTATTTAAAAGGACTTCCTGCAGTTATTTTTCTGGCCAGTTCAGAGGAAAAGGCGACAGAAGAATTAAAGCTCCAGCTTTCCATTGCCAGGAAGCTGGGGATACCTGTAAAAAAATGGGAACTTATGAAAGAGGAAGCAGAAAACTGCGGGATTCTTTTCGACGGCCTTTTCGGTGTGGGATTAAGCCGGGAAATCCAGGGAGAATACAGAGCCTGTATGGAGCTTGCAGCAGAGATTCTTAAAGGGAATGGAAAAACAAAGCCATGGTGCATTGCTGTCGATATTCCTTCCGGGATCCATTCCGGTACGGGAGCGGTGATGGGGATTGCTCTGAAAGCAGATGAAACCGTAGCCTTTGGCTGGGAGAAGATTGGAACTGCCGTATATCCGGGAAGGGACTATGCGGGAAATGTTACGGTTGCAGACATCGGTTTTCCTGAGGAGGCCTTAAGGGCAGAGCAGGAAGAGGAGGATCCGATCTCTATGGCGTATGCCTGCGAGGAAAGCGATTTAAACCGGGTACCGGAGCGGAAAGCCTATTCAAATAAAGGGACCTTTGGCCGCGTGCTGATCGCAGCAGGCTCTAAAAACATGAGCGGAGCAGCTTATCTTAGCGCTCTTGGAGCCTACAGGGCCGGAGCGGGACTTGTAAAAATCCTGACCGTGGAAGAAAACAGGACGGTTTTACAGACCCTTCTTCCGGAAGCCATTATTTCTTCTTATCGTCCGGAAGAGCTTTTAGGCGGGAGAGAGGATTTTAAGGAACGGATCGAGGCTGAGATGAACTGGGCAGATGTGGTGGTTTTAGGCCCTGGTCTTGGAAGCGAGCCTTATGTGGAATATCTGGTAGAGGATATCCTTACAAGCGCCTTTGTGCCTGTGATCATTGATGCGGACGGCTTAAATACCATTGCATCTCACCCCTATCTGACCTCCTACTATACGGAAAATATTGTGATCACTCCCCATTTGGGGGAAATGGCGCGGCTTACAAGCCAGAAAATCAGTGAAATTCAGGCCGATCTTCCGGCTGCGGCATTTTCCTATGCATCCCACTACGGGATTACCTGCGTTCTTAAAGATGCGGCAGCCGTGACCGCAGGAAAAGAGGGGACTTTATATATCAATACCAGCGGAAGCAGCGCTATGGCAAAGGCCGGATCCGGAGATGTGCTTACCGGCATCCTGGCCGGGCTGATGGCCCTGGGAATGGAGGAAGAGGAAGCAGCCGCTTTGGGCGTTTATATTCATGGGCTGGCAGGAGAGCGTGCAGCCGGAAATAAGCTTCACAGCCTGCTTGCATCAGAGATTGCTGAGGCAGCCGGGGCCTTTATGGATCGGCAGAAGGAGGAAATCAAAACAAAATGAGACCTTACAGCAGAGTATATGCAACGGTAAATCTGGATGCCGTTGTTTCTAATATGAAAGCTATGAGAGAGGCCCTTCCGGCCTCTACAGCCATTATGGGTGTCGTAAAGGCAGACGGCTACGGCCATGGAGCAGTTCCGGTGGCCTGGGCCATGGATCCGTATGTGGAAGGTTATGCGGTATCTAATATAGACGAAGGGATCAATCTGCGCCGCCATGGGATCCAAAAACCGATCCTGATTTTAGGTGTGACCCACAGACAGCGGTTTGAGGAGCTTTTGCAGTACAAGATCACCCCGGCTATGTTCCGTTTAAAAGAAGCCAAGGAATTATCCTGTCTGGCAAAGGAAAGAGGCCTTACGGCCAAAATCCATCTGGCCCTTGATACAGGCATGAGCCGGATCGGCATGGCTCCCAGCAGGGATGCTGCAAAGGAGGCAGCCGGGATGGCGTCCCTTCCGGGCATTGAAATCGAGGGGCTTTTTACCCATTTTGCAAGAGCAGATGAGACAGACAAGACTTTTTACAGGGAGCAGTATGACAAATATCTGGTTTTTTTAGGTTATCTGGAGGAATATGGGGTCAATATTCCCATCCGCCACTGTTCCAACAGCGCCGGGATCGTAGAAGATCTGGATTCAAACCATATGGATATGGTCCGTGCCGGAATCTGTATTTATGGTCTTTATCCATCGGATGAAGTGGATCGAAGCCGGATCCGACTGACGCCTATAATGGAAATTAAGAGCTTTATCACCTATATTAAGGAAATAGGACCAAAAACGCCAGTAAGCTACGGCAGCACCTTTGTATCAGATAAGACTATGCGGGTGGCAACCATTCCTACCGGATATGCGGACGGTTACAACCGCGCTTTGTCCAATAAAGGTTTTGTCCTTATCCGCGGAAAGCGGGCCAGGATCCTTGGCCGGATCTGCATGGATCAGTTTATGGTCGATGTGACGGATATCCCTGAGGCAAAAGAGGATGATGAGGTTACTTTGATCGGAAGGGATGGGGAAGAAGAGATCACAGTAGAAGAAATGGCTGCCTGCTCAGGTGGCTTCCACTATGAGATCATCTGCGATATTGGAAAGCGGGTGCCCCGAGTCTATATAAAAGACGGTGCGATTGCAGGAACAAAGGATTATTTTGATGACCGCTACGAAGGGTTTGAAGAGCCATAAGATATTTATAAGAGGTACAGACACGCTCCCTGGACTGTCCCCCTACATATGCTGATAGTGTATCAGTACATGGGAGGGGAAAGCTATGATCATCAGACGGGGAGATATCTTTTATGCGGATCTTCGCCCGGTTGTGGGCTCTGAACAGGGAGGTGTGCGTCCGGTGCTGATCATTCAGAATGATGTGGGAAACCGACATAGTCCTACGGTAATCTGTGCGGCGATCACCTCCCGTATGAATAAGGCAAAACTGCCTACTCATGTAGAGCTGAAAGCCAGAAACCGGAGTCTGGTCAGGGATTCTGTCATTTTACTGGAGCAGGTACGCACCATTGATAAACAGCGGCTGAGAGAAAGAATCTGTCATATTGACGGGGAAATGATGAGACGGGTAGATGAAGCTATGCGGATCAGCCTGGAGCTGGGAACGAGAGAAAGGAGTTTTTGAATTTACTATGGAGGATGGAAGCTGGGGGCCTGGAAAAAAGCTTTTTGCAGCTTTAAGGCGCTTTGGGATCAAGTTACACGGTTATGAGGATGTAACGGAAGAAGATATTATGACCATGGTCAATGAAGGCCATGAGCAGGGGGTGCTGGAAGCAGATGAAACAGAAATGATATCCAATATTTTCCAGCTTGGTGACACAACGGCAGAAGATATTATGACTCACCGAACCGGGATCACGGCTCTTGACGGTTCCATGAAGCTGGAGGCTGCCCTTGATTTTATGCTGGATGAGGGCATCAATACACGGTATCCCGTATATGGCGAGGATATGGATGATATTATCGGGATCCTTCATCTGAGAGATGCGGCCATGCTGGCCCGCAAAGCAGAATTCAGGGAACAGGAAATCCGTAAAGTGCCGGGACTTTTAAGAGAGGCGGCTTTTATCCCTGAGACAAAAAAGATTGATTCTCTTTTTAAAGAAATGCAGTCGGAAAAGATCCATATGGAAATCGTGGTAGACGAGTATGGACAAACCGCAGGCCTGGTGACCATGGAGGACATTTTAGAAGAAATCGTGGGGAACATCATGGATGAATATGACGAGGAAGAGCACTATATGACCGAAAGAGAGGACGGTTCCTGGCTTATCAGCGGACTGGCGCCCTTTGATGAGGTTTCAGAGGCGCTAAAACTAAGCCTGGGAGAGGACGAGGAGGAGTACGATACATTAAACGGTTTTCTTACATCCCGGTTAGACCGGATTCCGGCAGAGGGCGAAAAGCCCTCCATCGACCAGTCCGGCTGGCATTTTCAGGTGTTAACGATCGGAAATAAGAAAATTGAAAGCGTACTTGCAAAAAAACTGCTGGAAGACAGGAAAAACAGAATGAACGAGGAAGGAATGGAAACGAACGATGAGACAGCTGATGATCCGCACGGGAGAAATGCTCCGTGACCGGAGATTTCTTAAAAAAGCGCTGATGATCGCATGCCCTGTGGCACTGCAGGGTATGCTTAATACAGTAGTAAATATGGTAGATACTCTGATGATCGGAGGCCTTGGCTCCAGCGCCATTGCCGCCGTGGGACTTGCAAATAAGTATTTTTTTGTATTTTCACTGCTGGTATTCGGCATTGTCAGCGGAGCCGGTATTTTAGCGGCCCAGTACTGGGGTAATGGAGATGTAAAGAGCATACGGAAAGTATTGGGCTTATCTATTCTCCTGGCCGCAGCCGGAGCACTTGTATTTGTGCTCCCGGGATTGATCTGGCCCCATCAGGTGATGCGGATCTTTACAACCAGTGAGAGCAGCATTGAACTGGGCATAAAATATCTTCGGATCGCCGTGCTCACATACCCTTTTATTGCCATGACAAATGTGTACGTCGCCATGCTGCGGGCTGTAAATAAGGTTGTATATCCTGTGGTATGCAGCTGTATTGCAATTGCTATCAATGTTGTTTTAAACTATGTGCTGATCTTTGGAAAATTCGGTGCTCCGCAGATGGGCGTGGCAGGCGCTGCCTGCGCGACTTTGATCGCCCGGTGCATTGAGGTCAGTCTTGTGCTCCTATATGTTTACGGCAAAAAGCTTCCTCTGGCCTGCGGCTTTAAAGGCCTGTTTGGATGGAGCAGGGATTTTATCCTCCGTTTCGCAGATACATCGGCTCCGGTTATTGCAAATGAATTTATGTGGGGACTGGGGACTACACTGTACTCTCTGGCATATGGCCGTATGGGAGATGACGCAGTGGCGGCCATTACCATTGCTACCACGATCCAGGATATTTTTGTAGTGCTGTTCCAGGGCTTAAGCGCGGCTACAGCCGTCATTCTTGGAAATGAACTTGGCGCGGGAAAGATAAAGAGAGCAGAAAAATATGCCACCCAGTTTTTTATCCTGCAGTTTATCATAACTATGGCAGCTGACCTTGTGATGGTGGCAGGACGGTGGCAGATCATCGGGATTTATACCATTACCCCTCAGGTAGCCATGGATGTAAATCTTTGCCTGCTGGTATTTGCCCTCTATATGCCTGCAAAAATGTTTAACTATGTAAATGTGGTAGGTGTTTTAAGAAGCGGCGGCGACACGAAAATGTGCCTCTTTTTGGACACCAGCGGCGTGTGGATCATCGGTGTTCCGCTGGCTTTTCTGGGAGCGCTTGTATGGCATCTTCCGATTTATCTGGTATACGCTCTGGTACTTTCTGAGGAAATCTATAAAATGATTTTGGGCTATTGGCGGTACCGTCAGAAAAAATGGCTAAGAAATCTGGCTTTGGATCTGTAAAAGACTGTCATTTTGGTTGAAAACCAGCCTTCTATCTGTTATAATCCTCTTATATATTTTTCGGGGGATGAGTGACCTATGTCGGGCAGATAAGGAGGAGTTACATGAAAAAACATCCATTGGGACAAAACCCTGATTTCCGGAAGCTTTTTCAGCAGCTGAATGGACAGTACAGCGGTAAAAAGCCGGAAGACGGGCAGGGGGAGAAGGACGGGACGCCGGAGCCGGAGCGCTTTGATTCCAACGGCAACCCGGTAAAAAAGAAGAAAAAAAGACGCCGTTTTGCCAGAGGGGGAAAGGTGGCAGCTGCGGCTGTTATACTGATCCTTCTGGGTACGAACAGCTACTATATTCTGGATGAAGAAAATTATGCAGTTGTCAGTACGCTGGGAAGTGCCCAGGCAGTATCTCAGGCAGGGCTTCATTTTAAAATCCCATTTATCCAGAATGTGCGCCGGGTATCCAAGGGCATTAAGGGAATGCCGATTGGCTATGACCCTGAGACCGGAACGAGTGATGAATCTGAATCTATCATGATCACCAAGGATTTTAACTTTGTAAACACGGATTTCTATTTGGAATATATGGTAAATGACCCGGTCAAATATCTCTACGCATCCTCAGAGCCTGTTGCCACCTTAAAAATGCTGGCCCAGTCCTATATCCGCGATACGGTGGGAACCCACAATGTAGACGATGTAATTACCACAGGAAAATCTGAAATCCAATCAGAAATCAAGGAAAAACTTACAAACCGTATGATGGAAGAGGATATCGGTCTTGCAGTGGTAAATATTACCATTCAGGACGCCTTTCCTCCTACCACAGAGGTACTGAATGCCTTTAAAAACGTGGAAAACGCCAAGCAGGGAAAGGAAACTGCCATCAATAATGCCAATAAGGACCGAAATGAAAAAATTCCTCAGGCAGAAGCTCAGTGCGACCAGATTATAAAGGATGCAGAGGCAGAGCGGGAAGCCCGTATCAATGAGGCCCAGGGCCAGGTGTCGCGATTTGAACAGATGTATGCGGAATATACCAAATATCCTCTGATCACAAGACAGCGTATGTTTTATGAGACTATGGAAGAGGTTCTGCCTCATATGAAGCTTTATATTGTAGATGAAAGCGGGACTCAGAAGCTGCTGCCCCTGGATCGTTTTGCAGAAGCCATGGAACAGCAGACAGCCTCCGGCCAGCCATCCGGAGAGATCACCATAGAGGAGGCGCAGGAATGAAAAAAGTCGGTATCATAGCAGGTTTTGCTGCGGCTGCTGCTGCGGTTTTACTGGGAGCGTCCTTAGTGGTGACCTATCCCAACGAGTATAAGCTGATCCGCCAGTTCGGCGAGATCGTCCGGGTAGTGGAAACTCCGGGAGTGAGCTTAAAAGTGCCTTTTCTCCAGACAGGGACTTCCATTCCAAAGTCCCTTCAGATCTATGACATCCCCCAGTCGGATGTAATTACAAAGGATAAAAAGACCATGATCGCCGATGCTTTTGTACTGTGGAAGATCTCTGACCCGGTGCTCTTTACCAGACATTTAAACGGACAGGTAGCTCAGGCCCAGTCCCGTATTGCGGCTTCTGTTTTTTCCACCATGAAATCTGTCATTTCCAACATGGATCAGGCCGAGATCATTGAAAACAGAGACGGAAAGCTGGCTCTTGATATCAGCAGCGGAATTGGAGATTCTCTGGACGGCTATGGCATTCAGGTAATGGCGGTAGAAACCAAGTCTTTAGATATGCCGGATGACAATAAGCAGTCTGTTTACGACCGTATGATCTCTGAGCGGAACAACATTGCCGCTTCCTATACGGCTCAGGGAAATTCCTCTGCCCAGAAGATTAAAAATGACACCACAAAAGAGGTGTCTGTGATGAAATCCAAGGCGGCCGCTGAGGCGGAACGCATCCGTGCAGAAGGAGAAGCCCAGTATATGCAGATTTTATCCAATGCCTATAATGACGCCAGCAAGGCGGATTTTTACAATTTTGTCCGCTCTCTGGATGCGGCAAAGGCGTCTCTTACGAGCGGAAATAATACGCTGATCCTTGATAAGACTTCACCCATTGCCCAGATCTTTTACGGGTACTGATTTTGAGGGCAGGATAGGAAAGAAACAGATGCAAACGAGCGGACATGGGAAACTGTGTCTGCTCTTTTTAGAAAATTCCAAAAAAACCTTGTATTACAGCTCATTTCATATTATACTTGTTTGGAATGAAAATTGCTTAATTACAGGAGTTTTTCCATGAGAGTTATCGCAGGCAGTGCCAGAAGGCTGCTTTTAAAAACAATAGAAGGTCTGGACACACGTCCAACTACAGACCGGATCAAAGAGACACTTTTTAATATGCTCCAGCCCCAGATTCCCGGATGCTTTTTTCTGGATCTTTTTTCCGGAAGCGGTGCCATCGGGATTGAAGCCTTAAGCAGAGGAGCCAGAAAGGCAGTCTTTATTGAAAATAATCCAAAAGCGGTGGAGTGTATCCGCGAAAATCTGAGCTGTACCCACCTGGAAGAGGGGGCTCTTGTTTTGGAATCTGACGTAATTGCAGGACTTAAGCGGCTGGAAGGAAGAAATTATCGTTTTGACCTGATTTTTATGGATCCGCCCTATGGAATGGAACTTGAAAAACGGGTTCTGGAGTATCTTTCGGATTCACCGATGGTAACAGAGGATACACAGATCATAATAGAAGCGTCCAAAGAAACGGATTTTGGCTGGTTAGAGGAAGCTGGTTACCATATGACAAAAGAAAAAATATACAAGACCAACAAGCATATCTTTGCTGGCAAGGGAGAATAAATGAAAATTGCAGTATATCCAGGCAGCTTCGATCCGGTCACTCTGGGTCATTTGGATATTATTAAGCGTACCGCATCCATGTTTGATAAGGTAATTATCGGAGTATTAAATAATCGGGCAAAATCGCCCCTGTTTACGGCCAGAGAGCGGGTAGAGCTGTTAGAGGAAGTGACAGGAGATATTCCCAATGTGGAAGTTCAGGCGTTCCATGGCCTTCTGATCGACTTTGTCCGCCAAAATGATGCCAAGGTGATCGTAAGAGGTCTTCGCGCCATCACGGATTTTGAATATGAGCTTCAGATGGCCCAGACAAACAGGGTCATTGCCCCTGAGATCGATACCATATTTTTGACGACCAACCTGAAATACTCCTATTTAAGTTCCAGCATTGTGAAGGAAATCGCGGAGTATGACGGTGATATCAGCGGCTTTCTCCATCCGGCCACAGCCAGACGAGTAAGAGAAAAGCTGGAAGAGATAAAAAAAGTACAGGGATGAAGGAGATCGTAATATGAGCAGAATTGAACAGTTGATAAGCGAGATTGAAGAATATATTGACAGCTGCAAGTCTCAGGCGCTGTCCAAAAGCAAGATCATTGTGAACAAAGAGGAGATGGAGGAGCTTTTGGTAGAGCTTCGTATGCGGATCCCGGATGAAATCACAAAGTATCAGAAGATCATCAGTCAGCAGCAGACCATCTTAAATGACGCCAGATCCCAGTCCGACGCCATGCTTTCTGAGGCAAAGGCTCAGGCAGACGCCATGATCGCCCAGGCGACAGAGCAGGCAAATTCCATGGTAAGCCAGGCTTCAGAGGAGGCAAACTCCATGGTAGCTCAGGCTAATGAGCAGACGACAGAGATGATCAATGAGCATGAGATCATGCAGCGGGCCTACAGCCATGCGGAGGAGGTTATTTCACAGGCCAATATCCAGGCTCAGGCAATCGTAGATGCCGCAGTGAATGACGCCAATAATATCCGACAGGGCTCCATTCAGTATACGGATGATATGCTCCGCAGCCTGCAGACCATTCTTAACCACACCATGGACAACGCAAAGGGGCGTTTTGACGCATTTATGAGTTCCATGCAGTCCAGCTATGATATTGTTTCTGCCAACCGCAATGAGCTGTCCGGAGGGATTGTGAAAGAGGAGAATGCAGAGGCTGCGGCCGCTGTGGAGAATCAGGAAACACAGGCTGATTAAATACCGATCTGCAGGCTTTGATTTATGAAAAAGCACAGAGCAAAGGCCGCGCAGGAAAGGACGCTGTGGAAAAACTTCCACAGAATATAGTGCCGGATAGACAGTCCGGCACTTTTTAGTACACTTTTTGTCTGAAAGATCCCGGAAATCCCCCCAAAAGCTCCGGCTGCTGTGATAAGAAGGGCTCCAGCAAAGCCGGGAACAGAGCCTGAGATCGCCTGGATGCCTGTAGTGATTTCTACCGCGCCTAAGAGGGCGCATCTTAGCGTAAGAGGGAGAAGGGAATCTGGAAGTGCACTCAGATACAAAGCCAAAATGGAAAAAATCATAATATAAAGGCCGATTTTCTCCATGGTTTCCAGACAGTCCATTAAGTGGGCGTCAAAGGAAACGCGTGTATGCTCCGATTTATAGTTATCCTGTCTGCAAAGAGACGCTTCCTGATTCAGATGATAACATTTTTTTGCCAGAAAAGAAACCGGAAGTATGGGCAGATACAAAGCGGTGAGAAAGATCCAGGGCGGACAGGCATTTGAAGAAGAAAAAAGGGATGCGGCCTGAACGCAGATATAACCCAGGATAAACATGGGGCTGGGGTGGTTGCTGACGGCAAGAAGCGTTCTGGCTTCATTAAGTTCAATCCGTCCTTCTTCCAGGAAACGGCTGTCCATCCGTGCTCCCATGGGGTATCCGCATAGAAGGCCCGTGATAAAGACAAAGCTTCCCGGCTGGGAGAGGCCCATAAAACGGGATAAAAAAGGGAAAAGGGGCTTTGTGAGCAGGGGAACGCCGTTTAGGGCCACGATCATGCCGGAGCAGATCATAAAGGGCAGAAGGGTGGGAAGAACCACATCCGCCCAGAGAAGAAGCCCATTTCTGGCTCCTGTGAGGGCCAGAGCCGGGCAGGCAAGAAGAAGGATGAGGCAGAAGACTGCCCCCAAACCGCCGAGGGAGTGTTTCATGAAGAACCTTAGAGGGTGGGAGTTTTGTATCAGTATATGGAAGAAGTACAGTAATATAACCAATATGGAAAAACATTGAAAGGTCAAAAAGATGACAGATGTGAAAATGCTCCCAAAAGACTTTCTTGCCGGGATGAAAGAACTTTTGGGAAAGGAATACGACCAGTATATAAAAAGCTATGAGGAAGAATGGAAACCGGGACTGAGAGTGAACACGCTTAAGCTTTCTCCTGAGGAATTTTTAGAATTTTCTCCCTGGAAACTTTCTCCAGTCCCTTGGACGAAAAATGGGTTTTATTATGACAGCCAGGACCGGCCATCCAGACATCCTGCCTATTTTGCAGGGCTGTACTACCTTCAGGAACCCAGCGCCATGACGCCGGCGGCCATGCTTCCAGTGGAGCCGGGAGATAAGGTATTGGATGTATGTGCGGCTCCGGGAGGAAAGAGTACGGAGCTGGCGGCAAAGCTTAAGGGAGAGGGCCTTCTGGTATCAAATGATATCAGCTATTCCAGGGCAAGAGCCCTGCTTAAAAATCTGGAATTAACAGGAGCTGCCAATATTGCAGTGGTCAGCGAGGACCCGGAAAAGCTGGCAGAGGTCTGGCCGGAATTTTTTGATAAAATTTTAGTAGATGCTCCCTGTTCCGGCGAGGGGATGTTCCGGCGGGATGATGACATGGTAAAAGACTGGACCAGCAGAGGTCCTGAATATTACAGCCCCATCCAGCGCCGGATCTTAGAGCAGACCGTGGCTATGCTGAAACCGGGCGGTGTGCTCCTTTACTCTACCTGCACCTTTTCAAGGCTGGAGGATGAGGATAATGTAAACTTTCTTTTAGAATCGCACCCGGAAATGGAGCTGGTGCCTTTCAATCTTGCCTCTGTACCCGGATCCGCAGACGGCATCGGACTGAACGGCTGTATGCGCCTTTTTCCCCACCGGATGAAGGGGGAAGGCCATTTTCTGGCGCTTTTAAGAAAAAAGAGTGAAGGATCAAAAAAGATACCAACCCCGGTCGGTCATCCTGCCAAACCGGGAGAACGTCATCCCAACAGAGCCGAAAGCAGAAAGATCCAGGGCAAAAAATCTTCGGCTTCTGAGGATACAGGCCTTCGGGAGCTGGAAGCATTTTTACGTTCGTGCAGGATTTCCTGGGAAAAGGAACGTATGTTCATCCATCAGGAACATGTATACTATCTGCCCTGCGGACTGGAAACGGGTCTGCCTTTACGTTTTCTGCGCACCGGCCTGCTGATCGGAGAACTGAAAAAGGGCCGTTTTGAGCCCTCACAGGCACTGGCAATGGCGCTGCGCATAGAGGAATATCCAGTGGTTTTAAATCTTTCTGAGGAAGATGAGCGTGTGGCGCGCTACCTGAAAGGGGAAACGATCAGCCTGCTGCCGGAGGAAGGCCCCATAAAAGGCTGGTGCCTGGTGGCCTATAGAGGTTTCCCACTAGGCTGGGCCAAGGGAAACAATATGACACTGAAAAATAAATACTATCCCGGCTGGCGTTTACAGTAACTGTGAAGCTGCCAGCGGCGGATAAGAAAAACAGGAGTAAAATCCATATGGCAGAGAAGAAAAAACAGAATACCGGACAGATGCGTCTGGATAAATTTCTCACAGAAATGGGAAAGGGAAGCCGCAGCCAGGTAAAGGAGTTTGCGAGAAAGGGCCGGATCCAGGTCAATGGACAGACCGTAAAGGCAGCAGATACAAAGATAAATCCGGAAAAGGATGAGATTTTCCTTGACGGTGTGCCGGTAAGCTATGCCCGGATGGAGTATTTTATGTTAAATAAGCCTCAGGGAACCGTATCTGCCACAGAGGATGGCCGTTATCCTACTGTAGTAAGCCTGATCGGGGATGCCCTCAGGGGAGATCTCTTTCCGGTTGGACGGTTGGATCTGGATACAGAGGGCCTGCTCTTGATTACCAATGACGGAGCATTGGCCCATGAACTGCTTTCCCCGAAAAAACATGTGGATAAGGTCTATCTGGCTTATATCGAGGGAACTCTCCCTAAAGATGCCGCAGAACAGATGAAGAATGGCGTGATTTTAGAGGATGGAGTAAAGACTCGGCCGGCAGAGCTTATCTGTTTAAGCAGAGAAGAGGGGGAACAACGTTTGGGACGTGCGCCGGAGACAGCCTTTGCAGAAGCGGCTCCTGTGACCCTGACCATCCATGAGGGGAAATTCCATCAGGTAAAGCGGATGTTTGAAGCTCTGGGCTGCAGGGTCGTATTTTTAAAGCGGCTGTCCATGGGAACGCTTTGTCTGGATCCGGCGCTTTTGCCGGGAGAATACAGGCCGCTTACCCAAAAGGAACTGGCCGGTCTGAAAGGAGAAATATCAGAAATATGATACTGGATCACATAAAAGCAGTCATTTTCGACCTGGATGGAACACTGGTAGACTCCATGTGGATGTGGGAGGATATTGACATCGAATATCTGGGACGGTACGGCCTGTCCTGCCCGGAGGATCTGCAGAAAGCCATTGAAGGCATGAGCTTTACAGAGACGGCTGTTTATTTTAAGGAGCGCTTCGGACTTCCTGACTCTATAGAAGAAATCAAGGAAGCCTGGATTGCCATGTCTCTGGAAAAATATGAAAAGGAAGTTCCTCTAAAACCGGGAGCACGGGAATTTCTGGAGGAGCTTGCAGCCAGAGGGATTCCCGCAGGCATTGCCACCAGCAACGGCAGAGAAATGGTATCCGCTGTATTAAAATCCCTTGATATGGAAAAATATTTCCGTGAGGTGGTAACGGCCTGTGAGGTACCCTTTGGAAAACCGGCTCCGGATATCTATCTGGAGGTAGCGAAACGGCTGGGAGCAAAGCAGGAGGACTGTCTGGTGTTTGAGGATGTTCCGGCTGGAATCATGGCTGGAAAGAGAGCCGGGATGACGGTGTACGCAGTGGAAGATACATTTTCCAAAGCCATGCGGAAAGAAAAGGAAGCTCTGGCAGACGGCTTTATCTGTGATTTTAGAGAGCTTTTATAAGGAGCAGAGCGTATGATACATGATTATTTGCCGGTTACCCGGCAGGATATGGAAACAAGAGGCTGGGATCAGTGTGATTTTGTCTATGTGACAGGCGACGCCTATGTAGATCACCCTTCCTTTGGAACCGCCATTATTTCAAGGCTTTTGGAGGCCCACGGCTACCGTGTGGGGATCATTTCCCAGCCGGACTGGAAAACAAAGGAAAGTATACAGACATTCGGACGCCCCAGGCTGGGCTTTTTAGTTTCTGCGGGAAATATGGACTCCATGGTGAACCATTATTCCGTATCGAAAAAGCGCAGGAAAGAGGACGCCTATACTCCGGGAGGCGTCATGGGAAAACGGCCGGATTATGCGGTTGTGGTTTACTGCAACCTGATCCGCTCCGTCTACAAGGATGTTCCTATTATCGCCGGAGGCATTGAAGCCAGCCTGCGCCGTCTGGCCCACTATGACTACTGGTCCAACCGGTTAAAGCGCTCGATCCTTTTAGACGCCCAGGCGGATCTTATTTCCTATGGAATGGGAGAGCACTCCATCATAGAGATAGCAGATGCCTTAGACAGCGGTCTGGATGTGAAGGATATTACCTTTATTGACGGTACGGTTTATAAGACAAAGCAGCTGGAAAGTGTCT
Source organism: Clostridium sp. AT4 (assembly GCF_001517625.2). Classification (GTDB taxonomy): domain Bacteria; phylum Bacillota; class Clostridia; order Lachnospirales; family Lachnospiraceae; genus Enterocloster. Next base: position 1,179,405 of record NZ_LN999828.1, read on the forward strand.
ATGACTACAAGCTTCTGCCGGATTATGAGGAGCTTGTCCGTGATAAAAAAAGGTATGCGGAAAGCTTTTTTATCCAGTACAGCAATACAGATCCATTTTCTGGAAAACGTCTGGTGGAGCCCTATGACGGGAAACTTTTTGTGGTGCAGAATCCGCCTTCAAAGCCCCTTACGAAGCAGGAGATGGATGACGTCTATGCTCTGCCGTATATGAGAAGCTATCACCCCTCTTATGAGGCTCTTGGCGGTGTTCCGGCTATCCGTGAGATCAAGTTCAGCCTCATCAGCAACCGGGGCTGCTTTGGCGCCTGCAGTTTCTGCGCCCTTACCTTCCATCAGGGACGGATCATTCAGGCCAGAAGCCATGAATCCTTAGTGGAAGAGGCAAAGCGTTTGACAGAAGAGCCTGATTTTAAGGGCTATATCCATGATGTAGGCGGGCCTACGGCTAATTTCCGCTTCCCGGCCTGTGAAAAGCAGCTTACGAAGGGAGCCTGTCCCTCAAAGCAGTGCCTGTTTCCTGAGCCATGTAAAAATCTGAAAGCAGATCATTCCGATTATGTGGCCCTTTTGAGGAAGCTGCGGGCTATTCCGAAGGTGAAAAAGGTATTTATCCGTTCCGGGATCCGTTTTGACTACCTGCTAGCGGACACCAGCAGAAAATTTTTAAAGGAGCTGTGCGAATACCACGTAAGCGGACAGTTAAAAGTAGCTCCGGAGCACGTTTCTGATGCTGTGTTAAACCGTATGGGAAAGCCGAAAAATGCGGTCTACCGCAAGTTTGTCAAGGAATATAAGGAGATGAATGAGCGTCTGGGAAAGGATCAGTATCTGGTTCCCTATCTGATGTCCTCCCACCCCGGTTCTACCATGAAGGAAGCGGTGGAGCTGGCAGAATATCTGCGGGATCTGGGCTATATGCCGGAGCAGGTACAGGACTTTTACCCCACGCCCTCTACTATTTCCACCTGTATGTACTATACCGGCTATGACTGCCGTACCATGGAAAAAGTCTATGTGCCGGTCAATCCACATGAAAAAGCCATGCAGAGGGCGCTGATCCAGTACCGCGACCCGAAAAACTACGATCTTGTGACAGAGGCGCTGCGGATTGCCGGAAGGACGGATCTGATCGGCTATGATAAGAAGTGTCTGGTGCGTCCGGGTGGAACGAAGGACTACAGGAGCAAAAACAGTTCCGGCGGATCAAAGGGAGGAAAGGGGACAAACAGCCGGCCTGTCCAGAAAACAGACAAAGGCCAGCCGTCAGGAAAGAAGAAAGCCATTCGCAATATCCATAAAAAGAAGGGAAGGTAGGGCTTATTATGATGATTGCTGTAGTGACAGGAGCCACCTCAGGAATGGGGAGAGAATGCGCCATTCAACTGTGGGAGCAGTTTAAAGGCCTGGATGAGATTTGGGCCATAGGACGCAGAAAGGAGCGTCTGGAGCAGTTAAAGGATTTCATCGGTATTCCTGTACGCACCTTTGATCTGGATCTTACAGAAGAAAAAGACCTTGAACGATTAAAGGCAGCTCTTACGCAGGCCGGGCCTCAGGTAAAATTTCTTGTAAATGCCGCCGGTTTTGGAAAGATTGGCGGTGTAAGGGAACTTTCTGTATCAGACCAGACAGGAATGGCAGAGCTTAACTGCACGGCCCTTACGGCAGTTACGTCTATGGTTCTTCCCTTTATGCCAAATAACAGCCGGATCCTCCAGTTTGCCTCCAGCGCCGCCTTTCTGCCACAGCCGGGCTTTGCGGTCTATGCGGCGACAAAAGCCTACGTACTAAGCTATAGCAGAGCCTTAAACCGGGAATTAAAAGATCGGGGGATTTCTGTAACAGCCATCTGCCCCGGACCTGTGAAAACGGAATTTTTTGATATTGCCCAGACAACAGGTGAAATCCCCCTTTATAAGCAGTTTGTGATGGCAAAGCCGGACCGGGTGGTAAAAAAAGCCATCCGGGATAGTGTATCCAGACGTGAGCTTTCTGTTTATGGCTGGACCATGAAGGCTTTCTATCTGCTTACAAAGCTATTGCCCCACCGCCTGATCCTGGATGTAATGGAACGGATCGAATACGCGCCAAAGGGCAGCCGGTGGGAATCCTAAATCAGGATATAAGGAGAAAAAGACCATGCAGGAATTGAAGGTCACGGCAAATGAGGCCGGACAGCGGTTAGACAAGCTTTTAACCAAATATCTGAATCAGGCAGGAAAAGGCTTTTTATATAAAATGATGCGTAAAAAAAACATTACGCTTAACGGAAAGAAGTGTGAGGGAGCCGAGAGACTGGAGGAAGGAGATGTGATCCGCCTGTTTCTGGCGGATGAGACGATTGCTAAATTTTCCCAGATCACAGCCGATCTATCCTTCGCCCCGTCTGCATCAAAAGTCCCTCAGGCTTTAAAAACCCCGCAGACGTTGAACGGTCGGCTGGTATCAGAAAGCAGCACTGTCTGCTGCAAAAAGACGGGAAAGGAAAACAGCGCCCAGGCAGTAAAGCTGGATATCATCTATGAGGACAGTCATATTTTGATCGTCAACAAGCCCTCCGGCATGCTTTCTCAGAAAGCAAAAGAGAGTGATATTTCCCTAAATGAACATATCTTAAACTACCTCATCCAGTCCGGCCATCTGCCGGTTGAGCAGCTGCGTACCTTTAAGCCCTCTATCTGCAACCGTCTGGACCGGAATACCAGCGGACTTGTGGCGGCAGGCGTATCACTGGCAGGACTCCAGGGGATGAACCGCATATTCAAAGACAGGAGCATCCACAAATATTATCAGTGCCTGGTTAAAGGAGAGGTGAAAGAAAAACAGCTGATCACAGGCTTTTTAAAGAAGGATGAAGCTTCCAACAAAGTAGAGATCCATTCAAAGCAGACAGCAGACAGCGTACCCATTATGACGGAGTATGTTCCCCTTAAATCAAACGGAAAAGTGACCCTTTTGCAGGTAACGCTGATTACCGGGCGCAGCCATCAGATCCGGGCCCATTTAGCCTCCATCGGCCATCCTATTTTAGGTGATTTTAAGTATGGTGACAGAAGGGTCAATGAACGTGTGCGGTCAAACTACAAAATCACCTCCCAGATGCTTCATTCCTTCCGTCTGGTTATGCCTGAATATCTTCCTGCGCCTCTTCATTATCTTGGCAAAAAGGAGTTTTCAGCGCCTCTTCCCGAGTCATTTTTAAGAGTTATGAAAGGCGAAGGACTGGCATAAGCAAGGCTGGAAACAGCCTCTTCCGTGCTTGACAGAATATCACCTTTGGGGTATGCTTATTTATTATAAACTCCGGTTTTTAACTGGAGATGAGAGGATAAAATACAATGGGAAAAATCATATTAACCGGCGACCGTCCTACAGGCCGCCTTCATGTTGGACATTATGTAGGCTCATTAAAACGCAGAGTGGAACTGCAGAATTCTGGTCAGTTTGATGAAATATATATTATGATCGCAGACGCTCAGGCATTGACAGACAATGCAGATAATCCGGAAAAAGTACGCCAGAATATCATCGAAGTAGCCCTTGATTACCTGGCCTGCGGTCTAGATCCTGAGAAGTCTACTCTGTTTATCCAGTCCCAGATCCCTGAGCTCTGTGAGATGACCTTCTACTATATGGATCTTGTGACGGTTTCCCGTCTCCAGAGAAATCCTACGGTAAAATCTGAGATTCAGATGCGCAACTTTGAAACAAGCATTCCGGTTGGCTTTTTCACCTATCCCATCAGCCAGGCTGCGGACATTACTGCCTTTAAGGCGACGACCGTGCCGGTAGGAGAGGATCAGGCGCCCATGATCGAGCAGACCAGAGAGATCGTCCATAAATTCAACTCCGTCTATGACGGAAGTCTGGTAGAGCCTGAGATTCTTCTTCCAGACAATAAGGCATGTCTGCGTCTGCCGGGAATCGACGGAAAGGCAAAAATGAGCAAGTCCCTTGGAAACTGCATTTACCTGTCTGATTCTGAGGAGGAGATTAAAAAGAAGATCATGTCCATGTATACCGATCCCAACCACTTAAGAGTTCAGGATCCGGGACAGGTGGAAGGGAATCCTGTATTTATCTATCTGGATGCTTTCTGTACGGACGCTCACTTTGAAAAGTATCTGCCGGAGTACAAAAATCTGGATGAGTTAAAGGCTCATTACATGAGAGGCGGACTGGGAGACGTAAAAGTTAAGAAATTTTTAAACAATGTGATCCAGGATGAGCTTCGCCCCATCCGTGAGCGCAGAAAAGAGTTTGCAAAGGATATTCCCGCTGTATACAGGATCCTGGAAGAGGGAAGCATCAAAGCTGAGAAAAAGGCAGCAGAAACACTGGCAGAGATGAAGCGCGCCATGAAGATCAATTACTTTGAGGACAAGGAACTGATCGCAGAGCAGGCAGCCAGATTTAAGAGCGAGTCAGAAGCATAAATGAAACGTGTGCCGTCAGGCGCACCACAGTCAAACAGGAGCACATCTGGCTGCAAAAAGCCTGATATGCTCCTGTTTTGTTGTTTCTTGCGGATCACATATTACATTTTGATCAAGGTGTATTCCCTGCTTCCCAGTCCGATCTTTTCCGCATGCTCTAAGCAGCTTTTCCACTCGGATTCAGGAGTGGAATTGCGGAAATGGTCATGGTGATCCACAAAATCCTTCTTTGCCATATTTCTTGCCAGCTGGCTTCCGGGCATGGGAGCAGCTGCCAGACAGGCGTCCACGCAGGCCTGGTCTAAGGCCAGAGGATCAAAGGATGCGAACATGCCGATATTTGGAAGGATCGGGATATCATTTTCACCATGGCAGTCACAGTTGGGGGATACATCCACGATCAGGGAAATATGGAAGTTTGGCCGTCCGTCAATTACAGCTTTGGTGTATTCAGCCATGCGGCAGTTGAGAAGGGCATTGGCCGCGTTGTCATTAAAGGCAATGGCGTCAAAGTTGCAGGCTCCCAGACAGCGTCCGCAGCCTACGCAGCCGTCCAGATTGACCTCCATCTTGCGGGTGTCTTCATTGAAGATAAGGCCATTGTTGGCACATTCCTTCTGGCATTTGCGGCAGCCTCTGCAAAGCTCAGGGGTAATATGGGGTTTTCCGCTGCTGTGCTGTTCGGTCTTTCCGGCTCTGGAGCCGCAGCCCATACCGATATTTTTGATAGCGCCTCCAAATCCTGTGGATTCGTGGCCTTTAAAATGGGTCAGGCTGATAAATACGTCAGCATCCATCACTGCCCGTCCGATCTTTGCAGCTTTTACATATTCGCCGCCTTCTACCGGCACATCTACATCATCGGTTCCCTTAAGGCCGTCTCCGATAATGATGGGACATCCCACGGTCAAAGGAGTAAAGCCGTTTTCCCATGCGCACTCCATATGCTCCAGGGCATTTTTTCTGCTGCCTGGATACATGGTATTACAGTCTGTAAGGAAGGGCTTTCCGCCCAGCTCTTTTACTACATCAACAACGGCCCTGGCATAATTGGGACGCAGGTAGCTGATATTTCCCAGCTCTCCGAAATGCATCTTGATCGCAACAAATTTTCCATCCAGATCCAGGTTTTCAATCCCAGCCTTTTTGATCAGCTTTTTTAACTTGGTAGGAAGACTGTCGCCAAAGGCAATTGTGTGAAAATCTGTGAAATAAACGTTTGACGGATTCATTGGTTCACCTCGTAATCATTTGCTTTTTATGTAAGGGTTTACAGTTCCTTTTTTATTATAAAACAAAGGGGGGAAAATGGCAATGATGGGATTTTCGCAATATTTCGATTTACATAGAAAACTTAAAGCTATATAATAAAAATGTCAGAATACAGCTATGGGGTCGGCTGGGGTGGAGGAAAACTATTTATGAAAAGAAAATCAAGCGTATATTTAAAATTGCTTTTATCTTATTTGGGAATTTTAATTATCCCAATTCTTGTGGCTTTGGGAATATATGGGAGGGCATGGCAGGTCATACGAACCCAGACAGCTCGGATAAATGAAAATCTCCTGTATATGGTACAGAAAGAGATAGACAGCGAAATAAAAAACATTCACAAGATAGAAAGTCGTCTGGCTCTTGATAATATGATTCAAAATCTCTCGAAAAAGAGAGAGGGACACTTTGATCTGAAAGATCAGCAGTCATTATATTATCTTTATACGGATTTACGGATGATTGATGTAGCAGAATCATTTTTAAACCATATCTTTGTGTATTTCCCTGGAACAGAAAAAATAAGCAGCAGTCTTGGAAATATGGATATGTCTCTTTACTATAATCTTTATTATAAAGATGAATCCATGAGCCTGGATCAGTTTAGAGAGTATATGACCAGCCGCCGCTATAATGATATACTGGAGATTAAGGATTCATCTGGACAGGAATTGCTTATATTTACTATGAGCACACTCAATGCGAATACCGGAGAATCTCCAGCAACCATAGGGATCGTCGTTGATGAAAGCCAGTTTCGCCAGAAGCTTCTCTTTGGAAAATGGGATGAGCAGGTGCATATACGAATTGCGAACAGTGGAAACAAAACAATATGTCTGGATTCTAAAAGCGATATGCTTCCTGAATTGGCAGAGCAGGATTCTTACATCATTACTGGAATAGATTCAGATGAAACAGATTGGCGTTTTGAAGCGGTAGTGCCCAATGCTGTGATTGATAAAGAGGCGCATGAGATACAGATATGGTCTGTATTGGGGCTGTTTATCTGTATTATATCAGGATTTGGAATTGCAAGTTATCTGGCTAAGAAAAGTTATAATCCTTTAAAAATGCTTATGGAAAATTTTGCACGCCATGATAATTCAAAGATTATGGAGGGAGAGAACGAATATCAATGGCTGAATCGAAAGATGGAGACTTTTTTTAAAGAACATATCGATACTCAAAGATTATTAAAAAACAGTCGAAAAACATTAAAGACATATTATTTGTCACGTCTTATGATGGAACATTGTGAGAAAAATCCTCAAGAGCAGAGTGGGATTCATCTTTATTCTGAATATTTTGCTGTTGTGCTGTTTAAACCGGAACCGCAAGGCGAACTGACGGCGGAACGTATGGGTGAAGAAGCTCAAACACTGCGAAAGTTCATAATAGCAAATGTATTTGAGGAAATATCTCAGCAATATTTTGAGATAGAAATGACAGAAATGGGGGAACAGGAAGCTGCTATTGTTGGGATGAAAGAGTCATCTGACCAAAATATGGAACAACTGCAGGAATGTATTGAGAATCTGCAGCAGATTACAGAGGAATCATTCAGCTTTACTTGTATCGCTCTTATGGGTATGGCATCTGAAGGAATCGGCGGTATTCACGAATCTTATATACAGGCACAGGGAATGGAAGAATATGTCAGTCTTCTGGATACATCAATCATCCGATATGATAAAGTAAAAGATTTACGGTTTACATATGAGTATCCAGAAGAAATGGAGCAGAAAATTATCCTTGCTATGAAGGCTGGCGATGAGAAAACAGCAGGACAATGTATGATGCAGGTATTTGACCGAAATCTCTCCGGCAAAGTAAAGGCAAATACGTATCAATGTTTAATTTTTGATATGATTGGCACTCTTTTAAAAGGAGCAAGTACTGGAGGATATAATCACGCTTACCAGGAAATAAGCAGTTTAGAACAGATTTCGGTAAAAACTCCGGCTGAAAGAGCCAGGGAGTGTTTTCTGGATTGTCTGGAGCAGATATGCATGAAGATTCGCCAAATTCATTCAAAGGCCAGTGATGATCATGTATTCAGCAAAAAGGTAGAAGAATATGTGACAGCTAATTTTACAGATCCGGATCTTAATATTTCCATAACAAGTCAGCATTTCAAAATGACACCCTCTTACCTTTCTTCACTCTATAAAAAACAGACAGGAAAAAGTCTTTTGGAATTTATCAACAATGTGCGTATGGATTTTGCAGAAGAATTATTAAAGAAGGGGGTCAGTGTTTCAGAGGCTGCTGAACGATCGGGATTTCGGGACAGTGCCGGATTTATTCGGGCTTTTAAGAAGAAAAAGGGTATTACGCCAGGACAATTAAAAAGAGAATTTTAGATTTTTACTATTGATTTTAGAAAATGCAAATATTCAGAAGCGATTTTGCCAATGAAATTTGCATTTTTCTCATATAAAGATAAGCAGGCGTATGATATGATCATGGCACAAAGCAAAGCAGTTGCAACAAAATATAAGGAGGAGAAGGACAATGAAAAAACGAAAAACAGCATTGTTTTTGACAGCGGCCATGACACTGGCGCTGGCCGGCTGCGGGGGAAAAGCAGAGCCGGAAGCAACAACTGCCGCTGCAGCAGGAACAGAAAGCGCTCAGAAAGCAGATGGGGGCGGGGAGTTTTCTTATCCTATGACGGCAGGAGATGCTCTCACTTACTGGTGTGAACTTCAGGGTACAGTAAGTCCCAATTATTCCAATCTGGGAGAAACACCTTTTGCAAAAACATGGATGAAAGAAACCGGGGTTGACATTGAGTTTATGCATCCTCCTACGGGACAGGTAAAAGAACAGTTTAGTTTAATACTTGCAGATGGCAACCTTCCGGATATGATGGAGTATACCTGGATCAAGGATTATCCAGGCGGCCCGGAAAAAGCAATTAAAGATGGGGTTATCATTCCTTTAAATGATGTATTTGAGCAGTATTGTCCTAATATTACTGCTTACTTAAAAGAACATCCGGAAGTAGACAAAATGATTAAAACAGATGATGGTCATTATTATGTATTTCCGTTTATCCGGGGTGATGAAAAACTCTGCAATACGATTGGCCTGATGCTGCGTCAGGACTGGTTGGAAGAACTGAATCTGGAAGTGCCGGAGACCATTGACGAGTGGCATACTGTTTTAACTGCATTTAAAAATGAAAAGGGTGTAGCGGCCCCGTATTGTCCGGAGTGGACAAGGGAAGATTTTAAAGATAATGATCCTTTTGCCTACGCTTTTAATACCTGCCGCAGCTTTTATCTGGGTGATGATGGGAAAGTGAAATTCGGTGCAGTAGAGGAAAATTATAAGAAATATCTGGAACTTATGAATCAGTGGTATGCAGAAGGACTCATTGATCCGGATATGGCCACTTTGAAATTTGATCAGGTCAGCGCCAAGATGACTAATGGCTCCGCAGGTGCTTCGATCGGATTTGCAGGAAGCCGCATGGGAGCATGGATAACAGCAGCCCAGGCTAATGATCCCAATTATATGTTAGTAGCGGCACCATATCCAACGCTTGAAAAGGGAGCAAAGCCGGAATTTGGTCAGATGGATAATCAGTATCCAGGAACAGCCAGTGTAGCAATCACCACTTCCTGCAAAGATGTTGAGAGAGCTGCAAGACTTCTGGATTATGCTTATGGAGAAGAAGGACATATGCTCTTTAACTTTGGTGTAGAGGGAGAATCCTATGAGATGAAAGATGATTATCCTACCTATACGGATTGGGTAATGAAAAATCCAGATGGATGGCCAGTATCTCAGGCAATGTCAGCATATATCCGTGGAAATTACAACGGACCTTTTGTTCAGGATATGCGTTATCTGGAACAGTATTATACCATTGACCAGCAGAAGGAAACACCAGATGTATGGGGAGATACAAATGCTAAAGCTCATAAAATGCCTCCGGTTACTCCTACCTCGGAAGAAAGTAAAGAATATTCCATTATCATGAATGAAATCAATACATATCGCGATGAAATGGTATTAAAGTTTATCTTCGGTACAGAAAGTCTGGACAATTTTGATACTTATGTAAAGAATATTGAAAGCATGGGACTGGATCGTGCACTTGAGATTCAGAATGCGGCATTAGAACGTTATAATGCCCGTTAAAGGCTGAAGAAAGGATGCTGCGACAATTTGCAGCATCCTTTTTTAATCCTGAAAAACAGAATGGAGGATAAAATGAAACAGTCATCGTTTTTTTACAGAGTAAAGAAGGATTGGATGAGGAACCGGTCACTGTATCTGATGATTATTCCTGTGCTGATTTTTTTTATTCTGTTTCATTACAAGCCCATGTACGGGGCAATTATCGCATTTAAAGATTATACACCCGCTTTGGGAATTGCAGAGAGCCCCTGGGTAGGCTGGGACAATTTTACACGTTTTTTCAGCAGTGTATATTTTGGACGTCTGATCCGCAATACAATCCTGTTAAGCTTTTACAGCCTGCTTTTTGGATTCCCAGCCCCAATTATACTGGCTCTCTTATTGAATGAAGTTAAAAACAAAAAATTCAAGGGATTGACACAGACCGTTACATATCTTCCTCATTTCATTTCTATGATTGTTGTAACAGGAATGTTGGTTGACTTCAGTATGACAAGCGGCCTTTTCAACGATATTATTGAACTGTTTGGCGGTGAACGCTCTCCGCTTTTACAGAACCCTGATCTGTATCGTACAATCTATGTCGCTTCTGGCATTTGGCAGGAAATTGGCTGGGGATCCATTATTTATCTTTCAGCATTATCGGGAGTAGACAGCCAGCTTTATGAAGCAGCTCAGATTGATGGAGCCGGGAAATGGAAGCAGTTAATTCATGTTACCCTTCCTGGAATTGCCCCTACGATTATCATAATGTTTATCCTGAAAATGGGAACCCTGATGAATATGGGATATGAAAAAACAATCCTTCTGTATAATCCGGCAACCTATGAAACCGCGGATATTATTTCTTCGTATATTTATCGAATCGGTCTTTTGGAGCAGGATTGGAGTTATTCAACCGCAATCGGTCTGTTTAACTCAGTGATCAATTTGGGATTGCTGCTGCTCACGAATAAAATTGCACGCAAGTGCGGTGAGACAAGTCTGTGGTAGGAGGAGATAGTGTGAAAGAAAGTAGAGGAAAGCCATAGATTGGCGCACTTGAATAAGCTGTCTAAAGCAGGCAACTTTTTGAAGTGTTATAGAGTTAGGAAATTAGTTCAAGAAGCGAATGGTTCATCAGGAGGAAGTAATCCTTCTCGTTGCAATAGTTTCCTGGCTTATTTGATAGCCTTCGCTTTTTGTTTTTCAACAAGAGCTACAGGCATATCGATTTTGTAAAGATCGCTCGGATTCCACTGCTCACCAGTAGACAGCATCTGGTAGATGGCGGTAAGAATCATACGGGCAATAGCGATAATGGCTCTTTTCTTGCCACGACGTTTAACAAGAGATTCATATTTCTTTTTGTAGTAAGGAGATTTGTCAGATTTTACGGCTGCATGAGCACACTGTACTAATGCAGGTTTGAGGTAGACTCCGGCACGTGTAATCCGGACAGATTTCTTCTTACCAGCAGATTCATTGCTGCCAGGTGTTAAACCAGCCCAGCAACATAAACGTTTGGAACTTGAGAACTGAGACATATCAGTGCCAATTTCGGAGATGATAGTGATTGCACTATCACGTTTGACACCCGGAATGGTACAGAGGAACTGGACAGCATTTTCAAAATCAGTGTTAGAAGAAATCATATTTTCTATCATTTTATCAACATCATTGATTTCGGCTGTGATATAATCCATATGTGCGCGGACAAGGCGCATACGGTATTTTTGGGCATCAGTCATCTGATATCCTTCGACGGATTCTATAACAGCATCTTCTTTGGATTTGAGGCTCCGAAGAAGTTTTGATGCGATTTCTTCGTGGTTAATGGATGAACCCGATTGTTCAAGCAGATAGTCGATAATGGATGTGGATGACTTCCCAAAGATATCGGAAACAACAGAATCTAATGCAACATTGCAAACAGTAAGAGCATTCTGATATCTATTCTTTTCACTTGAACGGCAGGAAACAAGCTTGTAACGATAGCGAGTGTATTCCCTGAGAATACGGACTTTCTTGCAGGGAATATAACTGCCTTTGACAAGTCCAAGACGGAACAAATCCCCAATCCATTTAGAATCTTTTGTATCATCTTTGTTGCCTTTCACCGCCTTTACCCATTTAGGATTGGCAATGACAACATTGATATCATCTTCCAGAAGATTAAAGACAGGAACCCAGTATTTACCTGTGGATTCCATGCAGACATCATGGCAATCATTGTCGAGAAGCCATTGCTTGAATTCAAGAATTGAATTGTTAAAGGTGGAAAAACGCTTCTTTTGGTAAGAAGGCTCAATGCCGCCGGTAGTTTTTACAATTGTGGCAACGAGAAAAGATTTGTGAACATCGACACCACAACAGGTTTGATAAGTAACTTTCATAGTCAGACTCCTTTCGTGAATGATAAGAAGCCATTGACTGAACTGCCACACAATTAAACGAAAGGCTTAAACAATTCTTAGTGTACGGATTCATGATGCCACTTATTTGTGCTTGAAAAGGCAGAACTTACACTGATTAATATGCTGTCTAAAACGAAGGAAGTTATTACAACTCCTCCTCCCGTGCTTTGTAGTGTAGCTTCTTGCAAACTATTTTACAGCACAGTGTAGAGAGTTGGAACACTTTCATTACTATTTGTGCCGCCAGCCGAAGGCGGCGGAATGGAGATTAATATGAAATCAATGAAAGTAAAACGTTCCAGGGGAGAGCGGATTTTCTCTGTTTTCAATTACATCTTTCTGTCGTTAATCATGCTGATCTGCCTATACCCGGTATGGTATGTAGTGGTAGCATCTTTCAGCGACAGCAATATGCTTACCCAACATACAGGGCTTTTATTAAAGCCGGACGGCTGGAGCGTGGAAGCATATAACAAAGTATTTAAAAACCCAATGATCGTAAAAGGATATCTGAATACACTGTTTATACTTGTAGTGGGAGTATCATTGGATATTATTATGACATCTCTGGGAGCATATTTTCTCTCACGGCGCAGAATTATGTTTAAAAAGCCGATTATGATGCTTATTATGTTCACCATGTTCTTTTCAGGCGGAATGATCCCATTTTATCTGAATTTGAAGGATCTTCATTTGACGGACAGTTTATGGGGACTGATTGTGCCGTTTATGATCAGTACCTATAATCTGGTTATTTTAAAGACCTCTTTTGAAAGCATTCCGGAAAGCCTGATTGAAGCAGCTCAGATTGACGGAGCAGGTCATGTTACCATATTGACCCAGATTGTGCTTCCACTTTCAAAGGCAATATTAGCGGTTATGGTTCTGTACTATGGTGTTTCTATCTGGAATTCCTGGTTCTGGGCTTCTGCTATTATCCGTACAAGAGAGCTCTACCCTCTGCAGGTTATTTTAAGAGAGATACTGATGCAGAATGATGTGACGTCAATGACTACAGGTGTAGGAACCATGGATCAGGAATCCGTTGCAATGACAATTAAATATGCCACAATTGTAGTAGCTACGGTTCCGATCCTCTGTGTGTACCCATTCTTACAGAAACATTTTACAAAAGGAACGATTGCAGGAGCAGTAAAGGAGTAAATATATATGGATGCAGAAAAAATTTTTAAGAAGATGGAAGCGAAAATTCATGCGGAATGTCTCCGGCTCGGAGAGCGTATTCCTTACATAGCAGAAAATGGAACATATTCGGATATGCGTGATGTAAAACTGTCCTGGTGGACCAACGGCTTCTGGCCGGGAATTCTCTGGCAGATGTATCAGTGTACAGGCGACTCTGCATACAAAACTGCGGCAGAACATACAGAACAGGAATTTGACAAAATTTTGGAGCACTTTGAAGCACTTCACCATGATGTGGGATTTCTGTTTCTCCACACGGCAGTAGCTGACTACCGTCTTACAGAGAATCCAAAATCACGAACCAGAGGGCTTCACGCTGCCAACATACTGGCAGGCCGCTTTAATCCGGCAGGTAATTATATACGGGCATGGAATGAAGATAAAACGGGGTGGATGATCGTAGATTGTCTGATGAATGTACCGCTTCTTTACTGGGCAGGCAGGGAGTTAAAGGATCCCCGTTTTGAAGAGATTGCCAGACGTCATACCGATACTGCAGTAAAATATCTGCAAAGACCGGATGGATCCTGTAATCATATTGCAGTATTTGATCCGCTAACAGGAGAACCACTTGAATTTCCGGCCGGACAGGGATATGCAGAAGGTTCGTCCTGGTCCAGAGGGCAGGCATGGTCTGTTTATGGCTTTGCGCTGGGATACCGTCATACGGGAACGAAAGAGTATCTGGAGGCAGCAAAGAGGGCTGCTCACTATTTTATTGCAAATGTAGCCTGCACCGGTTTTGTATCTCTTCTGGATTTTAGAGCACCTGAAGAGCCGGTTTGTTGGGATACTTCCGCTGCTGCCTGTGCTGCCTGCGGACTTCTTGAGATTGCGCAGGCAGTAGATGAAAATGAAAAATTTTTATATCAAAACAGTGCAGAACGGATATTGGAAGCACTTGAAGAAAAGCATTGCTGTTGGGATACAGAAAAAGACGGTATTCTTCAGGATGGAAGTGTTGCTTACGGAAAGCAGGTTCATGTTCCGCTGATTTACGGAGATTACTTTTTCTTGGAAGGTATACTCAGGCTTTTGGGAAAAGATTTTATGATCTGGTAAAGGAGAAGATATGGAAAGGGAAGGGTGTTTTGATCTGTTAAAAAGCTGGTGTGATGGTTTGATTCGCTACCAGATAAGGGAACAAAAAGATCCTCGATTTTATGGCGGTTTTTTCTGTCCCGCCTGTAAGATGATCCATGGAAGAAGTTCGGATGCAGTGTATCCGCTGATGTGTACAGCAGATTTCACAGGCCAGAAAAAATATCAGGATGCAGCAGAAGCTGTTTTTGAGTGGGGTTCCAACATGGTTTGCGATGATGGAAGCTTTTATAACGATGCTCAAAGTGAGTGGAATGGAATCACAGTTTTTGGAGTAATCAGCCTGTGTGAAGCGTTAAAATACCACGGACATCTGTTGGATTCAGATACCAGAAAAAAATGGGAACAACGGATGGAGATGGGGGCGGAGTGGATTGAGAAGACAATAACGACTGATTATAAAACAAATATCAATTACCATGCATCTGCAGCAGCAGCTCTTGCTTTAACTGGAAGTTATCTGCACCGGGAAACATTTTTAAAGCAGGCAAAAATTCTGGCTGATCATTGCAAAATGCATCTTTTGGAAAGCGGCCTTTTTTATGGAGAGGGACAGCCGGCAGAATATGTAACAAAGCGGGGATGTCGTCCAGTAGACATAGGTTATAATGCAGAAGAATCCATCCCTTCCCTGGTTCTTTATGCCAGAACGGTTCAAAATGATGTTTTGCTTCGCCGTTTGAAGGAGATTTTAAGAAAACAGCTTTATTTTATGCTTCCTGATGGAGGGTGGGACAACAGTTTTGGAACACGGAATTATAAATGGACTTATTGGGGAAGCCGAACTTCTGACGGCTGTCAGGCAGCATATGGAATATGGGGAGAAGAAGAACCTGTATTTCATGAAGCTGCTGTCAGAAATTTAATGCTGTATAAACAATGCAGCCAGGAAGGACTTTTGTATGGAGGACCTCATTATGCAGCCCACGGTGAAGAGCCATGTATCCATCATACATTTTGTCATGCTAAGGTTCTGGCTTCTATGCTTGATTGCGGTAAATGGAGCAGCAGAAACGAACTTATTCCTTCCGAACAGGCCGCTCCCCTGATGTTTTATCCGGAAATAGATACATGGAAAATATCGAAGGGCGGATTTCTTGGAACGGTGACGGGGTATGACTTTGAATATATGAAGGGCGGTCATGCTTCCGGCGGAACTCTGACTATGCTGTGGCATAAAACAGCCGGGCCGATCATTATGGCATCTATGACAGACTACTGGCTGAAGGAACCTCATAATATGCAGCTTTCTTTAAAAAAATCTCAGCATCAAAGCCTGGTTCCAAGACTGGAATTGACTTTGGAAACAAAAAAATACGCCAGCTGTTATGACTATACCCCCTGCATTACTGCAGAGGAAACAAATGGAGAAATAAAAATCCGTTCGGAGATGGAATTAAAGGATATGATGCATCAGCCTTTCGATCACCATGTATTTGGCTGTCTGGAGTATACAGTTACAGATCATTATGTAAAAATTACGGGAGTGACAAAAGCTTTGTCCAATACAGTTCCTGCTTTTATCCTTCCTGTCATTGGAAAGCACCATATGGGAATTTCCGAAACAAAAGAAGGTTTTATGATTCCCAGAGAATCAGGAGTATTGCAGATAAACATATCAAACAAAGATAATATAGAGAAACCGCAGCCGATTTTTTGCCTGTCAGGGGGATTTGAGGCATGGGAATTTGTCATAAAACCAGATGAATCCGGTATGCTTCAGGTTACGATTCAGGTAGAGGAGGAAAAATGATAGAGAAGTGGAAGGGAAGGACAATTCAAAGCAGAGCTGATGCAGCGGAATTGCTTTTAGATATGATCCGTCCGTTAAAACCATATTACAGTAAAGGAAATGCATGGCTTCATGCAGGAGATTCCGGGGTGCATTACGGAGAAAAATCATCCAGAATGGAAGGATTTGCCAGAGTTTTATGGGGGCTTGGTCCCTTATGGTCTCAGGAAAGTCCGGCTCTTTCCAAAGAATTAAAAGAGGAAGCGGAGGAGTGGAAGCAGCGGTATCTCTCCGGAATTATACACGGTACAGACCCTTCACATGAAGAATATTGGGGGGATCTGGTCGATTATGATCAGAAAATGGTAGAAATGGCAGCTTTAGCGGTTGCCGTAAGCCTGTCTCCCAAAACACTGTGGGAACCGTTAAACACGGAACAGAAAAAACGTTTTTTTTGTTGGATGAATCAGATCAACGATCATGGTGTTCACCCTAATAACTGGAGATTTTTCCGGATTTTGGTAAATACCATGTTCCGTATGATCGGCTGTCCCTGGTCTAAGGAACGGATGGAAGAGGATCGGGCTGTGATTGAAGGATGTTATGAAGGAGACGGCTGGTACCATGATGGAAATAAGGGACAGCTGGACTATTATATCCCTTTTGCAATTCATTTTTATGGTTTGCTATATGCAAAGTTTATGGTAAAGGAAGATCCTGAATACAGTTATATTTTGAAAGAACGGGGAAGAAAATTTGCCGATGATTTTATATACTGGTTTGACAAGGACGGCCGGGAGATTCCTTATGGACGAAGCCTTACATATCGTTTTGCTCATGGAGCCTTTTTTTCTGCGGCGGCCTTTGCAGAAGTGGAAGAAATTGACTATGGTGTTTACAGGCGCCTTGCGGTTGGAAACCTGATGCAGTGGATTTCCCACCCTATCTTCAATCACGCAGGTATTCTGAGTATCGGATACGGATATCCCAATCTTTTTATGAGTGAACGATATAACGGGCCTGGCTCACCCTACTGGGGATTAAAGACATTTTTCATGCTGGCTTTAAGTGACAGCCATCCGTTCTGGACGGCTCCGGATCGTTTTCCTGTTTTCGAGCCGATCCGTCTTTTAACACATCCTCATATGCTGGTTGTCCATGAAAATGATCATGCAGAGGCTTTTGTAGCAGGACAGCACTGCCAGAATCATGGCTGTGTATCAGAAAAATATGAAAAGTTCGTATATTCCAATCAATTCGGATTCAGCGTGTCCAGAGGGCACAGGCTTCAGGATGGTGCATTCGATAATACGCTTGCTGCCTCTCTTGCAGGAGATGAACATTATCGAATGAAATACGGAACTAATCATTTTCGAGTGACAGAGCAGGCTGTATTTTTGGACTATACGCTTATGCCAGGAGTTGAAGCAGAAAGTGCGATTATTCCTCTTGGGCCATGGCATATCAGAATACATCATATTTCTACAGATAAAGAAATTGACACTGCTGACGGTGGATTTTCCATTGAAGCGGAAACCTGTTTTGAGGTGCAGTCAGGAGCTCTTTCCGGAAAATACAGGCCAGACCAGATAAAACAGGATCAAAATAGCATATTTGCCTGTCTGCCGTGGGGAATTAGCGGGGCAGCTGCTTTAACAGATGGAGAGGCAAAACTGATCGATACTTTCCCAAACACAAATCTTTTATATAATCTGGCTGTGCTTCCCACAATTTGCCGGCGTCTAAAGCCGGGCTGTCACCTGCTGATCGACTGTTTTCTGGCAGACCGTACCAATCAGGCAGAACGCTATATGAAATGTATTCCGCAGGTTGAAACAGCAGAACGCACCATACGGATCAGAATTGGGAAAGAAGAACGATCGATCCAGTGGCCGGATTTAAAACAGGAGGATTAGAAAATGAATATTTATTGGGGAGACCTTCATAATCACTGCGGAATTACATATGGGTTTGGAAGTCTGGAACACGCAATTGAACGTGCAAAAAGCCAGTTGGATTTCTGCGCCTTTACCGGACATGCTATGTGGCCGGATATGTACGAAAAGCGTCCCGAAACAGAGTTTGTTGTAGACTTTCACGAGGTAGGATTCAAAAAACTGAACGATCATTGGCCCGAAATACGTGAAAAAGTAAAAAAAGCAGGTCAGGAAGGACTTGTTACATTTCAGGGATATGAGCTGCATTCAAGCCAGTATGGCGATCATCATCTGCTGTCACCTGAGGATGACCTTCCCTTGGTATACGGCAGATCACCTGAAGATCTGATAAAGGCCTGCGGCAAAGATGCGATTGTAATTCCTCACCATATTGGTTATCCGGCCGGATACAGAGGAATCAACTGGGACGCATTTGACAGCTCGATCTCACCTGTGGTAGAGGTATATTCCAAACATGGCTGCGGAATGTGTGAAGAAGCAGATTACCCATATTATCATAATATGGGGCCGAGAGATGGGCGGAATCTGATATATGAGGGATTAAAAAGAGGCAAACAGTTCAGTTTTGTAGCATCTACCGATCATCATGCAGGATTTCCCGGATCTTATGGAGACGGAATGGCAGCCGTATGGGCAGAAGAAAAAAGCAGAGAAAATATTTGGAAGGCCATCAAAGCTGGTCGCACATATGCTGTTACCGGCGACAGGATCCGCTGCAGTTTTGATATAAACGGAGTGCCGATGGGCGCAAAAACATATGGAAATAGACGAAAGATACATTGGAGTGTAGAAACAGAATATGCCTTGGATAAAATTGTGATTTATAAAAATCAGGTGCCGATTTATGTGGAAAATGGAGAAACATACAGAGAGGTTCCTGATAAAGGGCGGTATAAACTCCGTGTCGAAATGGGGTGGGGAAAGCAAAATCTTTACCGCTGGAATGGCAGAATACAGGTAACAGGAGGAAAAATCATTGCTCTGAACCCATATTTCCGCGGAAGAAGCGTACTGGCGCCTTCTCAGGATGAATCCTATGATGCTGACAGTATCAATGATATAGCAACATATACCTCTGTAATAGATGAAGACAGGGCAGAATGGACTTGTGATACGGTAGGAAATAAATCTACACTCCATCCCTCTACTTCTTCTCTGGTGTTTGAGATACAGGGAGATCTTAGCACGATTGTTTATTTTAAGATCAATCACAAGGAGTATAAAGCTTCTATCAAAGATCTTCTGGAATATGGCTATGTGACAGAAATGGAATATTATCATTCTCAGGCATTTAAAATCCATCCTGCTCTTCCATGTACCCGTTACCAGTTTGAGGGGGAAATTGTAGATAACGTTCCACAGCTTTCCCAGGATGTATATCATATGGAAGTGTGTCAGAAAAATCGGCAATGGGCCTATGTTTCACCGGTCTATGTCAAAAATAATGAATAACCGTTTGCTATGAATAAAAAGTGCTTTTTCAGGAGAATTATCTATAGGAAAAAGCGCTTTTTTTGCGCCTTGCTCTTAGTGGATTCTCCTGTTATACTTTTATGTGTATCATCAGCATCATGACATCAGAAAGGAAAATGACACACGATGGGAACCTGGAACACCAGAGGCCTTCGGGGCTCTACCCTTGAGGATTTGATTAACCGTACCAATGACAGCTACAGGGAGAAAAAGCTTGCCCTGATACAGAAAATCCCCACGCCCATCACACCGATCCAGATTGATAAGTCCAGCCGGCACATCACTCTGGCTTATTTTGACCAGAAGAGTACCGTGGACTATATCGGGGCGGTTCAGGGGATTCCCGTATGCTTTGATGCCAAGGAATGCAGTGCATCTACTTTTCCTCTGCAGAACATCCATGCTCACCAGATCCGTTTTATGGAGGAGTTTGAGGCTCAGGGTGGGATTGCCTTTATTGTTCTGTACTATACGGGGATGGATGAGATATATTATGTGCCTTTCCGTACCGTAAAGCACTTTTGGGACCGGATGGAAGCCGGAGGGCGCAAGAGCTTTACCTATGATGAAATTGACCATTCCTGGCGGATCCGAGCTCACAGGGATATGCTGGTGCATTATCTGGAAATGATCGCAAGGGATCTGGAGCTGAGAGAGGGTTTGGAGGATGCAGAGACGTAAGCTAAAGCGGATTGGACAGGATAGGGTTCCTGTGATATACTTATTTACAGTTTTAGAAACTGAACTTTGTGAAAATGGTACATTTAAGGAGGAAACACAATGGTACAGAATCGATCACAGGTAACAGAGCGCTTTCTGCGCTATGCAGCCGTAGACACCCAGTCTGCGGATGATATGGAGCAGATGCCAAGTACAGAAAAGCAAAGGGTTTTAGGCCATATGCTGGCAGAGGAACTGAAAGAGCTGGGCGTATCGGATGTGCGGGAGGACGAAAACGGCTATGTATACGGCGTGATCCCCTCAAATCTGGAGGAAGGCCATCAGGCACCTGCTCTGGGTTTTATTTCCCATATGGATACAGCGCCTGCATTTTCAGGCACAAACGTAAAGCCTCAGATTATTGAAAATTACGATGGAGAGGATATCTGTTTAAATAAGGACGCCTCCATCTGGCTTTCCGCAAATGACTTTCCGGAAATGAAAAATTATAAGGGAAAGACGCTTATCACCACTGACGGCACCACCCTTTTAGGGGCAGATGATAAGGCGGGTGTGGCAGAGATCATGACCATGGCAGCCTGGTTTTTATCCCATCCGGAGGAAAAGCATGGCAAGATCTGTATCGCCTTTACCCCGGATGAAGAGGTTGGACGGGGCGCTGACCGCTTTGATGTAAATGGCTTTGGAGCAGATGTGGCCTACACCGTGGACGGCGGAGCGATCGGAGAACTGGAATATGAGAATTTTAATGCGGCATCCGGGCGGGTAAAGATCCATGGAGCCAGCATCCATCCCGGCAGCGCTAAGGGAAAGATGAAAAACGCCCTTTTAATGGGAATGGAATTTCAGTCCCTGCTACCGGCCTTTGAAAATCCCATGTATACAGAGGAGTATGAAGGCTTCTTCCATCTGGACCGGATGGAGGGCAGTGTAGAGGAGGCTTCTCTGGAATACATTATCCGTGACCACAATAAGCAGAAATTTGAGGATAAAAAGGAACTGTTTAAGGAAGCAGCTGCCTATCTGAACAAAAAATACGGCTCTGGTTCTATAGAGGTACAGGTAAAAGATTCCTACTACAACATGAAAGAGAAGATCGAGCCCTATATGTACCTGATCGACGAGGCAAAGGCAGCTATGGAAGAGCTGGGTATCACTCCGGTGATCGTACCCATCCGCGGCGGCACAGACGGAGCAAGGCTTTCCTATATGGGCCTTCCCTGCCCCAACCTGTGTACCGGAGGCCACAATTTCCATGGGAAGTATGAGTATATCTGTGCAGAATCTATGGAAACCATTACAGAGCTTCTGATCCGGATTGCAAAGCGATTCGGGGAAATGGATCGATAAAAACAAATGCGTCCCTTCCGGATCTTCGGAATGGGGCGCTTTATTCAAAAATACATGACCGTATATCGAAAGGATGGGAATCGGCAAAGGTAAAGGCGTCTTTTATGTTTTCCTGGATGGTCATTTCATCCAGCTTGCATAAAATGCCCAACAGATAGATATGATAGTAGCAGTATTGATCCAGGGTAAATACGCCGGGATGATTCTGGTAGGTTTCAAACAGTCTGGATCGAACCCCCATATCCATGTATGCCTTCATCTGCAGATCTTTTCGGTCATAGGATTTGTGGAAGTCCTTTTCAATCTCTTCATAGATTCCGGCGATCATGGCCAGCTTATGATTCTGCCAGATCAGCTGCTGATCCTTATGATAAAATAATTCCATGTTTTTAGGCGTGCTCATTATCTTTCTGTAGGCGTAGATATAGATTATGCAGTGACGCCAGTATCGGTTTTTATATTCTTCCGGAAACGAGTCTACATATCCTTTGATCTGACTGAACAGATCATCTATAAACGTTTCCATGATCATAAATTTGTTCTTAAAATGATAAGTGATGGCGCCTTTTGTAATATTTAATTCATCTGCAATTTTCTGAAATGTAGTGCCGCTGTATCCGTATTCAAGGAACATACGGCCGGTTACCGTCAGAATTTCTTCTTTTAAATTTCTGGATTCTGTTTCTTTCAAATATTGGACTCCCTTTAGATTGATATGGATGGTCAGGAGGAAAATACTCTGGCCTTCCCAAACCATTATAACTCAATGACAAATCTTTGCCAAGTAAATATGAACAAAGAAGATTGTTATATTATCTGACAAAATCAAGAAAAATAGTGCTATACAAATAATATTTTGTATTGTGTGAAAAAATCGAAAAAAACGTTATTTATATAAATTAATAACGTAAATTTTGAATTAAATTACAAAATTATATTGACTATATGGATAAAAAAGGTTAAAATCAACAGTATACAAAATGTGTTTGTATAGTACAAAAAGGTCAGCTGAATTCTTTTTTTTAAACACAAATGTTAAAAAAATAACTAAAAGGAGAGGTCATGGGAACTCAAATGAAAAAAACAAACAAGTATATGTCATTGGCAGCGGTTACACTGGCGTTTTCATTTACCTTTTTGAGCCGGTACATCTGGAGCCCTCTGATGGCAGACGTATCCGGGGAATTTGGTATTAACGCTACACAGGCAGGACTTTATATGTCCGCTTTTTTTGCAGGATATCTGGTAACACAGATTCCGGGCGGAATTATGGCAGACAAATATCAGCCCAAGTATATTCTGATTGCCTGTACCGTTTTAGGCGGCGCTATGACAGCCCTTATGTCAGCTATAAACAGCTATGAAATGGGACTGGCCATCCGTGTGGTCACAGGTGTGAGCAGCGGCTGCGTTATGGCCCAGTGTTCAAAAGTAGTTGCCCTTACATTTGCACCAAAAGAGAGAGCTTCTGCTATGGGCGTAGTGTTGGCTTCCCCGCCTTTCGGTATCACGCTGGCTCAGTCTTTAGGTGCCCCTCTCAACCAGGCTTTTGGATGGCGGACTACCTTTATGATCGTAGGCGCAGTAGCAGCTGTTATCGTGGTTTTATTAGCTGTATTTGTACAGCCCGTTGAAAAGAAAGTGCCGGAAGCTTCCTCCCCCAAGGCAGCAGCACAGACCGCAGCAGCCAAAGCTCCCGGAACCGGACAGGCCGGAATGCTGGAGGGACTGGTTGGTTTCTTTACCAATAAACAACAGCTTCTTCTGGGCGCCAGCGGATTTATGTTCATGTTTATCAGCGTAGGTTTTGCTACCTGGACTAATAAATATGTTCAGAGCATCGGTTTCAGCCCTGTCCAGGGTGGCATGATCATTACCTGCTACAGCATTGCAGGCATTATCGCCTCCTGTCTGTCCGGAAGCATTGCCCAGAAACTTCACATGAGCCACCGGAATTTCCTTATGATGACCCTTGCAGGCATGGGTGTGATGACCATTATCTTTTCTATGCAGAGAAGCTACACCGGACTGATTCTGATAGGAATTATCTATGGTGCGGTTTCCTATCTGCCTTCCACTCATTACACCACCTCTGCCATGATGCTGGCAGGAGAGCGTTTTACAGCAACTGCCGCCTCCACACAGAACCTGTTGTTCCAGATGGCAAGCCTGATTATGCCTATCATTGTAGGACGGGTAATTGATGCAACAGGAAGTTATTCCTTTGTATGGTACATCTTCGTTGGATGCGCAGCGGTTGCGGTATTCTTCAGCTTCCTGGTAAAAAATGATGAACGTCCATAAAAAGGTACCTTTTGATTCAAAGATCACTTTTATAGAAAGGAAAAAAGCAATATGAAAGAACTTGTTCAAAAAATCATTACCTTGAAGGTAAACGGAAAGGATTACGACATCACCGTGGGAACGGGCAGAAATGATATGCCCGAAAGCGAGACTCTGGCTCATACCCTCAGGGATCGTCTGGGCCTTACAGGCTTAAAGATCGGATGCGATCAGGGAGCCTGTGGCTGCTGTACCGTGATCATGGACGGAAAGGCAGTTACGTCATGCATGACATTGACTATGGATTGTGACGGATCAGAGATTACCACAATTGAAGGTCTGGCTGACCGGGCCACAGGAGAACTGGACGGCCTGCAGCAGGCATTTTTAGACAACTGCGGTTATCAGTGCGGCTTCTGTATTCCCGGTGTGATCATGACAGCAAAAGCGCTTTTAAATGAAAATCCGGAACCCACAGAGGAAGAGGTCAGAGAAGCATTAGCCGGAAATTACTGCCGCTGCGGAACACACTATACGGCAGTAGAATCCATTATGGCCTATGTAGAAAGCAATAAAAGCAAAAAGGAGGAGCAGGAATGAAAGAATTAAAGTATGTAGGCAAGGAAAAGGTTCGCCTGTTAGGTCCTCAGATTGTAACGGGAAAAGCAAAATATACCGGTGATTTTAAGCTGCCTGGTATGCAGTACGGAAAAATTTTAAGAAGCCCCCATCCCTATGCCAAAATCGAAGCCATTGACGTTGAAAAGGCCAAGGCTTATCCCGGAGTTACTGCCGTTGTGACCTGGAAGGATGTGGATCCGAATATTTACATCACAAACGGTTTTACCCCTCCTAAGCATCATCATATTATGGATCAGTATGTCCGTTTCATCGGAGATGCAGTTGCCCTGGTAGTTGCCGAGACAGAGGATATTGCTCTGGAAGCAATGAAGCTGATTGACGTAACCTACACAGTGCTTAAGCCCATATTCACCATCGAGGAAGCGCTGGCTCCCGATGCACCACAGCTTTATCCTGAATTTCCGGGAAATATTGCCCCTCACAAAAATAACCTGAACTTTGAGGTAGGAGATGTAGAGAAGGGCTTTGAGGAGTCAGATGTAATCGTTGAGGTTGATTCTTCTATCGAAAACGGACAGAATCCGCTTCCAGTAGAGCCTCCAGTTACCATCTGCTGGTATGAAAACGATACATATAACTTTATCGCATCTGCTGCTGCTCCTGCGTACTGTCATCAGAATGTGGCTTCATCCTTAAATGTGCCTTATGAGCAGGTACGCCTTACCGCTCCGGCAGTAGGAGGAAGCTTTGGTTCCAAGTTATACAGCGGCAATGTGCAGCCTCTTGTATTTACAGCAGTAATGGCGAAGGCTGCCGGATGTCCGGTTATGTTTAATTACAGCAAAGAAGAGCATTTTGCGATCCATCAGAACCGTATGGTTACCAAGGCTCATCTTAAATTTGGTATGAAGAAAGACGGTCTGGCAAGCGCAGTTGTTATGAATCAGGTTGCAGATGCAGGCGTTTGTGCTTCCACTCAGGAATTCATGCTGGCGGTGGGAACTAATACTCTTCCCATCCTCTGTAAAACAGACAATAAGAAATACGATGCAGAAGTAGTTGTTACCAACCATATGCCTTCCGGTTCCTTCCGCGGATATGGCTACATGGAGTCTACGGCTCTGGTAAGTCAGGCAATTATGGAGGCATGTATAAAGCTGGATATTGATCCTGTAACTTATCTGGTTAAAAATGCGATGAAGAAGGGCGACCGGTATCACAATGCAAATGCAGAGCCTCATCCATGGCAGTATAACAAGACGGCCGACTGGAGCGATCTGGTTGTCAAGACAGCAGATGCATTCCATTGGTCTGACCGATTCAAGGGCTGGGGCGTTCCTACCTGGGTATCTGCTGACGGAAAGAAGGTAAGAGGCGTGGGAGTAGGCGCTGCAGGCCATTCAGATACCGGCGGAAAGCCATCCAATGCCAATGTTACCCTTACCGGACTGGGCGCAGTCTATCTGTCAACCTGTATGTCTGAGTTTGGCGCAGGTACCAGAGACGTTATGCTCAAGGTTGTGGCAGAAGAGCTGGATATGCCGTTGGAGTCCATCCGTGTGTCCGATTCTGATACAGGAATGACGCCGCCTGATTTCGGTTCCACCGGTTCCCGTTCTACCTACTGCGGAGGCATCGTAGCAAAGCGCGCCTGTGAGGATGTGAAAAAGAAGCTTTATCAGCTGGCTCATGAAAAGCTCGGCCTTCCTGAGGATGATCTGGAATTTAAGGGCGGATACGTATGCCGTCTGTCCAATCCGGAAGAAAAATACTTTCTTTTCCCTCACCTGATGGGAAAAGTAGACGGCGTTACCGGCTGTGGCCATTTTGACGGTGTTCATGACAGTACCATTTTCCATCTTCAGTTTGTAGAAGTAGAGGTGGATCTGGAAATGGGTACCTTTAAACTTGTAGACCACTTTGGCGGATCTGATGCAGGCGTAATTGTAAACCCGCTTCCGCTGCGCAACCAGATGCAGTCCTTCTTTGCGGGAATTGATATCGCATGTATGGAAGAAACCGTATGGGATCCCAATGATTACCGGGTATTAAACGCAAGCAATATTGATTATAAGACAAGAACCTTTAATGATGTAGTTCCCCATGACCACATTGTCCTGGAGTCTATGAAGAATACAGAGAATGATTATCCATTTGGCGCAGTGGGAGTAGGAGAACCCTTACTGGCTCCCGGCGGTCCTGCCATCCGTATGGCAATCTACAATGCCTGCGGCATTAAGCTGGATTCTTATCCATTCTCACCTGCAAAAGTCCTGAAAGCGCTGAAGGAAAAGGAGGCAAATAAATGAAAAATTTTACATACATAAATCCATCTTCTGTGGAGGATGCGTCTGAGCTGCTGAAACAGTCCGGCACAGTTGCCATGGGCGGAGGCACGGATCTGATTGGCGTATTAAAGGACGGACTGCTTCCGGAATATCCGGAGCAGGTGGTTAGTTTAAAGAAGCTTCCCGGCTTGTCCCAGATCGAAGTAAAGGAGGACGGACTTCACATTGGCGCGGAGGCAACTCTGCGTCAGGTAGCTGATTCTGAAGCGGTAAAAGAGCACTGGGGTGCTTTAAGCACTGCCGCTACAAGTGTTGCCACTCCTAACATCCGCAATACTGCTACCGTAGCCGGAAATCTGTGTCAGGACATTCGCTGCTGGTATTACCGCTATCCGGATATTCTAGGCGGAAAGATTGACTGTGCACGTAAGAGCGGCCATCTCTGCTCCGCTATGATGGGTGAAAACCGTTATCACTCCATTTTCGGTGCAGCAAAGGTATGTGAGACTCCATGTACCGGAAACTGCCCAGCCCATACAGACATCTCCGCATATATGGAAATGGTACGCGCAGGAAGATATGAGGATGCGGCCCGCGTAATCCTGGAGGTAAATCCGATGCCGGCTATTACCAGCCGCGTATGCGCTCACTTCTGTATGGAAGGCTGCAACCGCAATACATATGATGAGAGCCTGAATGTAGGCGGCATTGAGCGTTATCTTGGAGATATGATCCTGGAGCATTCCGAGGACTTTATGCAGGGACCGAAGGAAGAAAACGGAAAGAAAATTTCCATCGTAGGTTCCGGTCCTGCGGGCCTGACCGCCGCTTTCTATCTCCGCCAGAGTGGCTTTGCAGTTACCGTATATGAGAAACAGAAAGAACCGGGCGGCTGCCTTTCCTATGCGATTCCGGCATACCGGCTTCCAAAGGATATCGTAAGAAAATTCGTCTCTGTTCTTAAAAATATGGGTGTCACATTCTGCTGCAGCTGTAATGTAGGCACAGACATTACTCTGGATGAAATTTATAAAATCAGCGACAGCGTAATGTTGGATACAGGCACATGGAAACGTCCTCTGATCGGGCTTGCAGGCGAAGAACTCACACGGTTCGGCCTGGAATTCCTGATTGACGTAAATAATTATATTCTTGACAGACCCGGTTCTGATGTTGTTGTAGTCGGCGGCGGAAACGTTGCCATGGACGTTGCCATCACTGCCAAACGTCTGGGCGCCCACAATGTAACCATGGTCTGTCTTGAGCAGAGAGATTCCATGCCGGCAAATGAAGAAGAGGTTACAAGGGCACTGGAAGAGGGCGTAAAGATCGTCAACGGCTGGGGACCCAAGGAAGTTCTGAGAACAGACGGAAAAGTCAGCGGAATCGTATTCAAGAACTGTCCTCAGGTTCTGGATGAAACAGGACGTTTCAATCCTGTATATGATGAAAACAATCTGCTTACAGTAGATGCAGATGTTATCATGATGGCAATCGGACAGAAGGCTGATCTGGACTTCCTGGAAGGCGCTTATGAGGTTGAAACTGAACGCGGACGCATCAAGGCATTAGAAGGAAACAAGACCAGCGTGGAAGGCATTTTTGCCGGAGGCGATGTAACAACCGGACCTGCAACCGTTATCAAGGCAATTGCGGCAGGAAAGGACACTGCGATCGCTATCCGCAAATACTGCCAGACAGACGCCCTTGAGGTTGAGAAGGCAGCTGCTGCCCGCCTGAAAGAAAAACTGGCATCCTTTACAAATGAGTGCCGTCATAATCACGAGGCAGCAAAGGCGTCCCTCCTTTCTGTAGAAGACAGAGCCATGGATAAGGAGGATTTAAGCGGACTGGATGAAAGTGCTGTAAAGCATGAGGCATCCCGCTGCTTCAACTGCGGATGTCTGGCTGTAAACCCAAGCGACATGGCAAATATGCTGTATGCTTACGGTGCAAAAATCCGTACAAATATGAGAGAGCTGGACGCAGAAACCTTCTTTGCAGGCTCTACCCGCGTAAAGGATACCTTAAAGCCGGGAGAAATTGTTCTGGAAATCGTAGTTCCAATGCCTTCTGAAGGCACAACTGCTGTTTATGATAAGTACAGAACGAGAAAATCAATTGATTTCGCTATTCTTGCAGTAGCAGGTACCCTTCGTCTGGAAGAAGGCATTGTAAAGGAAATCAGCCTTGTATTGGGAGCAGCTGCACCGATTCCTATGAAATTACAGGAGGCAGAGCAGTATCTGCTTGGTAAGGAACTTACAGAGGAAACCGCAAAAGAAGCAGCAGAGATTGCCCTTAAGAAGGCAATTCCTCTGGAGATGAACGGTTATAAGATTGAAATGGCAAAGGTTATGATCCGGAGATTCCTTGGATTCTGATTTAAGCCATCCAGTTGGATAAAATAAAAAGCGGGAGGACAAAAGACCTCTCCGGCATCAAAGAAAGGATATTGTAAAATGGACAGGGAGAAAATTCTGTTATACAGTGAAAAAAAAGAAAATCTGGGAAAGCCGGAGCACTTTCTGGGAGCGGGAGAGGTTAAAGAGCCGGGATGCGGCGACTGTCTGGAAATGTTTATTGATACAAAAAGGGAAGTTATTACAGAATTTCATTATACAGTTACCGATACCGCCTGCCCTCCGTTAAAAGCATGTGCCGCAAGAGTCGCAGAATGTGCACTGGGCAAACCTGTAATGGAAGCATATCTGATCAATGCCGCCCAGCTGTCTGAGTTTTTCGGCGGACTTGAAAAGGAGAGCATCCACTGCGCTCAGATGGCGGAAATCGGCCTTAAACGGACTCTTCAGGATTACGCTGTAAAGCGTGCAGAACGGATCAGCAAACAGGCATAAAAGAGGTAAACATATGAAGCAAACAGGCGCTGTAATTGCAGCAGCGGGTCTTTCCTCCAGGATGGGAGATTTTAAACCCCTGCTTCCCTTTGGAAAAGAATGTGTTGCCAGGCATCTGACGCAGATGCTTGCGCGAACCGGCGTATCCCCTGTTGTAATGGTTACAGGATACCGGGGAGAAGAGCTAAAACAGCAGTTAAAGGATACGGATATTATATTTATCCAAAATCGGCAGTATGCTTCTACGGAAATGCTCGATTCGTTAAAGCTGGGGTTCGAAGCAATTAAAGGACAATGCAGCGAGGTGCTTGTCATGCCCGTGGACGTGCCTGCCGTAACCGAAGAAACTGTAAAAAAGATCATAGACGCAGACAGCCCTATTGTCCGGACAAAATGTGCCGGACGGCGTGGACATCCGGTAAAACTCAGCTCAGTAATGATGGAAGCTGTATTATCGTATCAGGGAGAGCAGGGACTGAAGGGCTTTTTAAAAAGCTGCTCAGATTTGATTCTGGATGTAGAAGTCGCTGATGAGGGCAGTTTTGTAGATGCAGATACAAAAGAGGAATACCGCCGTCTGTTACAGTTGGAGGGCAGCAGAGGACAGGGATATCCTGATGGGGAAGCCTTAAAATGGCTCTTGGAAACCGCTCAGATGCCGGATCACCTCCGCCGCCACAGCGAGGCAGTGAGCCGTAAGGCTCTTTCCATGGCTGTAAAGCTGCAGGAAAAAGGGATACTCCTGGATTTGAATCTGGTTCGGTCCGCTTCCCTTCTTCATGACATCCGCAAGGGGAGCGCAGATCATGCAGCAGCAGGAGCAGCGCTTTTAAAGGAAAGCGGCTACAGCCGGGCAGCGGAGATTGTACGGCAGCACCACTGGCTGGACAGGATGCCCTCAAAGGCAGACGAAACCCTGGTTGTATATCTAGCAGATAAGATGATCCAGGGAGATAAAGAAGTATCCATCGACGAACGCTTTGAAAAAAGCCTTGCCAAATGTGCCGGAAACAGCGAAGCGCTGAAATGGCACAATAAAAAATACCGCCAGGCCAGGGAGGCATGGCAGGTATGGGAAGAAAGTTTTGTTTCATAGGTAAGTAAAATAAAAGTGTCCTGTCCGGAGGCTGAAAGCCGGATGGGGCGCTTTTTTGTTTTATATCCATGTAAAAATGTAAAAAAATAGTAAGACAGCAAAACACAGGTTTGTGGTATATTTAAGATATGGTATATCCTAAAATAACATGAAAAGGAGAGCTGTAATTGAATATAAAATATAAAATGCACGGTCTTTGGATTGTCCC
Organism: Clostridium sp. AT4; assembly: GCF_001517625.2. GTDB lineage: Bacteria > Bacillota > Clostridia > Lachnospirales > Lachnospiraceae > Enterocloster. The sequence continues at coordinate 1,210,479 of NZ_LN999828.1, forward strand.
TGCCTATTGTTTGATCACAGGAACGATTGGTTTTTATGCGGATATCACATACAGCGTTCATACAGAACAGGAAAACTACATACTGGAAGCAGCAATCTTTGCAATCGCTCTTTTGCTTGGAAGATTTATTTTTCGTTTTTTTTTCTCGAAAAATCCTGTTTTATTCAGCCAGTATAACTGTAATATTTCAGATAATCATAACAGCATTGGAACTGGTAATGCCTGACCTGTTAGGCGCTCTTGGGATAGTTCTATTTTTGTATCCTATAGGCTGGTACAGAATCATAATACGTCTGCTTGTCAGAATAGGTTCTGGTGGAGTTTTATCCTATTTTTTAGCATCACTATGCCCATATCTGTTTATTTTTTTTGGAAAACAAACTTCAGATTGAACTGTAAAACTGCACAGCAGACATACCGGCTCCCACTGGATTTAGCCGTCGGACTGTGTTATATTTATGGTATAAAAAGAAGGGAGGAACCTCTATGAAACGGAACATAAAAAAGACGGCTGTAGCGTTTTTTGCAGCGGCAGCTGTGTTTGCAATGGGTTCAGTAAGCACCTTTGCAGCCGAGCCGGGATGCGGCAGGTATTATGAGGACGCGGATCAGGACGGCGTCTGCGACCGTTATGGTGAAGCAGGACAGCGGGAAGCCTTCCACAGACCGCAAAGGGAACATTGCGGCGGCCATCACAGACAGGAAAAAGCCGGCAGAAAACATGGATGCCGTTTTTAAATAACAGAGAAAAGGCAGGTTAAAAGGAACTATGAAGATAATCGACAGCCACGCCCATATTGTCCAGTACATCGCAGGGATCGGCTCCGGCGGAGAGCTGCGCAGCATCGGCGGCGGAATGGCCCGCTATGCCAACGGACAGGTAGTCCGGATGATACCGGAGCAGTTTCATACAGACGGCGTAAGCCCGGAACAGCTTCTTGAAATCATGGATGAGAACGGAGTCGAAAAATCCGTGCTCCTTCAGGGAAACTTCTACGGTTTTCAGAATTATTATACCTGGGAGGCTGTAAAAAAGTATCCGGATCGTTTTATCGGCGCCGCCAGCTATGATCCCTATTCCTTTGACCGGGATGGAATCCGGCGCTTTCTGTTTGAAGAACTGGGATTTAAGATTGAAAAGTTCGAGGTCAGCACCGGCTCCGGCGTGATGGCAATCCATCCTGATTTCCTCATCGACGGAGAACGCATGGAGGAGGCCTTTTCCTATGGGGAGCGTATGGGCCATGTGATGGTTATTGACATCGGAAAGTGCGGCAGTAAAAGCGGGCAGGCGGAGGGACTTAAAAACGTAGTTACCCGCCATCCGGGCGTAAACTTTGTGATCTGCCATCTTCTGGCTCCCAACGGAAAGCAGGAGGAGGAACTGAAACGGGCTCTGGAAAGGCTGGCCCTCCCCAATGTATGGTTTGACCTGGCAAGCGTACCCCATAATTGTATGGATGCTTCCGAGCCCTGGAAGAGAGCCGGAGCCTATGTACGGCTGGCAAGAGACCTGGTGGGCGCAGATAAGCTGCTGTTCGGCACAGATATGCCTTCAGCCCTGAAAGAGGCTCCGTATGGCGACTATGTGCGCTGGATTCGGGAGATGGAAGGGCTAAATGATGCAGAGCGGGAACAGATCCTGTATCAGAATGCAGCGAAGGTTTACGCGGGCCTTTCCTGATCAAACAGACCAACATGTTCTGCAGCCCGAAAATCGCCTGATCTCTTTTCAAAAGGAGACGGGGCGGTTCTTTTTATTTCGGGCAGGTGTATCGGTTAAGCTCCTGACTGTGTTTTCCATACTTAATCACTTCTTGGGGACAGCGGCAGATACAGGTCATACAGTGGGTACATTTATTTCCCCAATGGGGTTTGCCGTTTACAAGCATTTTTGTAAAAAGATTACAGATTTTTCCCCGGGTTCTTTCGCTATCCTCCGGGCAGTATACTCACTGTTTCCTGTTCCTGTAAAATATAGAATCATCGTATTTTCACTTCCTTTCATTGAAATCCATTCCACCATTATACAGAAAAGTAAGGATGATAACAGCATTAAAAATATGTATGATAGATCATGTTTATCTCGCCGGTGATCGACATGGAAAAACAGAAACGCAGGAGTGCCGGCCTATGGTGTATGAGATCTTCTGGCTTCAATGAGATGGTTGTCATTCATTTAAAAACCGTTTATAATATAAAAATAACTATAAATGAGCAAATTTGAAAAATTGCATAAAATTATATTGCCAGCTTCATAAATGAATCAAAATCATTACTTGACTTCGCAGTGTCTTTCTTTTGTGCAAAATCACGAACTTGCTCATTTACAGAAAATAATATATTAAAATGTCGGTTTAATACAATAAAGAAAAGAGGATAAAATAAATGGATCGTATGGAGCATACAAAAACCACAGTACCTTCCATGGATGCATGGATTAAAGAGGCAAAAGAAGATAAAAGCGCACCTGAATGCGGAATGTATCTGTTCCACAATGGAATCGTCCGCCAGAGTGCGAAGGCAAAGGTAAGACAGGGAGACATTTCTGCATCCGATGTGAAAGGAATGGTATTCTCTTATGACAAAGAGAAGGTGGAAGAGGCAGTAGAGAACACACAGAATATGCCGGGAATCGGTTATGTCCGTGTATGGCTGAATGAAGGACAGCTGGAGGTAGGAGACGATATCATGCTGGTGTTAGTCGGCGGAGATATCCGTCCCCATGTGGTTGATGCTCTTCAGTCTCTGGTAGGCGAACTTAAAAACCACTGTGTAAAAGAAGAAGAATTATTTTAATATGTAAATCACTCTATGAAAAGGGGTTGTCGGGAAATAGATAGCCTAAAACAGGGCCGGTTGTGACTTATGCGAGTCACAACCGGCCCTGAAATTTTTTTATAAAAAAGAGAAAAAGATGGCTAACGATAACTATCTTTTCCCCGTTCCATGATTTTTCCTTCAGTCTGTTTTATGCTCATGATGCGCTCCTTTCAGACTGTCGGCTCATTTGTGGTGAATCTATTATACGACAAGTTCCGCCAGTTGTAACCGTTTCATTGCGAATCATCCGTAAAACTTTATCCTCCATTATTTCTTTCTCTGTATCGCTGAATATTACTTTAACTTTATAGGTGGTGCCGTCAATGCGGCGAGTCATATAAGAAAAATTACTGTTCTCGTTTTTTGCCATAGGCAGTTACCTCCGTGTTGAAATATTCATTATTTTTTCGTCTAATAGAAAAGGTATTAACACCCTGCCAATGCAAAAATACCCTCAAAAAGCCTTTGGCACAGCGCTGTGAGCAGTACACCCGTTTTCCGTCAGTTGGGAACGGCTTGCCGCATTGTTTGCAATGAGTGGTCGGTGTTTGCGTGAATACGGCTTCCAACCCTGCATCTTCCGGCAGGACAGACTTGCGGAAATATCTGCATAGTGCGCTGTTGGTAAAACAGATCCCCAACACTGGACAGTCACAGTCCAATGGCAGGCAGCCGTACTCGTTGTCGTAGTTGGCGCAGAGAGAAGTAACCAGCTTTTTTTGAAAATATTTTCGAAGGGAGGGGTCTGCGGTGTTCGACGATCCCGAACGATATGAACATGACGGTTTTTATGAAGAAAATACTGACTATGAAGATGAATATGAAACGGACGATTCCGATTACATAGTCGATGAGGAAGAAGATGAAAATCCCTTTGGGACGATGAGGAAGAAGCTGCTGACGATCTTCCCGAAAAGAAGCGGAAGAACCAAGTTGTTCTTGCTGACAATGATACGGATACCGAAGAAACCGAATTATCCGAACAAGCCATGTGCCAGATTGCAAAAGAAGAACAGCTTATCGAAGAACTGGAAGCCGACGCCGAGGAACATCCCTTTGAGGATGGTACTGACGAGGAAGAACCGGATCGTAAGAAGCTCAAACGAGAACTGCGGGCAGAAGCCCTTGCACGATTGGAGGATTCCTCCAGAACACAACGGGAGTTTGAAAATGTGATTGCATGGCGGGACAGACGCCTTCCTGCTTTGCCATAGCGGAAACGATGTTTTCAATGCGCTCGTTGCCGATTTGATCGATTTCAGCTAAATGCTTGAACAGTGTTCCCTCCAACACATAGTTGTTGTAGAGGATTTTACGGTACTCTTTCAGGTAGCTGCGGCGCATACGCCCGTATTTGCCTATCTGATATTCGCCGTCATCCGGCAAAGTAATGCTGGGAATGAAATAATCGCCCACTTGACGGTATGTACCGCCCATTTCTTCAAAGATAGTTTTCATAAAATTCAGCTCCTTTTGTGTTGATTTCCAGCGGTTATAAGGCTTTTTGACTCCATTCTTACAACTGCTTTTCAATTTACCACAAATGAGCCGCAGTCATATGTATTAGATGGCAGAAACCACCCTTTACATGTATAATTATTCAAGAAAAGTATGGAAAATCCAAGCAGTTTCAGTGGATAAATGGAAAAATGATTATACCTGTAGGATATGTGTCATACGAATATCCTAAATATAAAAGGCATGAAGTCAATAAATATGTGAGGAAATATTCCGACATCGAAAATTGTATTAGTTACGATGTTATGAAGTATATGGTGAAAAACGCTCTTTCGAGGTATATCGTACAAAAAGGTAAATGTGCGGTAACGCATAATGCTCTGTCAATATCAGATATGGTCTGTGTGCACATCAAACCCTGTAAGGGAGAGCGAAACGACACCTACAGGAATCTAATTATCCTGTCAAAAGCGGTATCAGAAGTGGTCAGAGCAACAAATCCGGAAAAAATCAGAAAGTTGCTTACAGACTTAGACTTGACCGAAGAAATGAAAGAGAAAATCAATAAACTCCGAAAACATAGGGAGTTGGAAGAAATATAATTCGAGGACTATATAGGCACTAAAAAGTAATCTTAGTCGGTGGAACGCCGTGTGATGGGAAACTATCACGCACGGTGTGGAGCGGCTGAAAAGCCCGAGGTGGTAACACCAGAGGCTTACCTATCTCTATTCGGAGAAATTCCCGATTTTGACAAAATGTTATCAACCATGAGGAAATACGAAATTTCCTGTACGATCATCCTCCAATCCCTGTCGCAGATTAAAGCAAAATATGACAAAATATGGGAAACCCTGGTAGGAAATTGCGTGCGCCCAGAAGTCGCCAGCGCATTATAAATTTGGCGGCGTGGTATTTATGAAATACTGCCTTTAGCAAGCAGTAGGTAAAAGTATCAAGTGATGAAAAATCACAACCTATTATTCTACAACTTATCCGAGAGGGGAAACCCAAATGGGAGTGTAGAATGTTGTCGCTCTTGTTAATAGACGAGATCCTGAATGATAAGGTACTAATCCTGTGTATCTGAAAATTCAAGAATAAAAATTCGTGTATGAGGTACAAAGCTAAACTGCCTGAACGATAGCCAGAGTGGGGGAATCCGCACTCCGCATACGAAAAGCATTGATGGCATGAGTGACGAAAGAATCCAAAGGATTATTGAATCCATGCGAGATAAAAGTTACTTGCCAAAACCTGCACGCAGGGAATATATTGCTAAGAAAAACAGCAATAAAAAGCGCCCGCTGGTAATCCAGTCGGGCAATGACAAACTGGTGCAGGAAGTAGTGAAAATGATTTTAGAAAGCATTTATGAGCCTGTGTTTAAGAAAACATCTCATGGGTTCAGACCAAACAAAAGCTGTCTGACAGCATTATACCAGATTCAGAAAACCTTTACGGGAACAAACTGGTTTGTTGAGGGTGATATACACGCCTGCCTCGACAGTTCTAATCACCACACAATCATCTGATTGCTGAGAAAACGCATTGATGATGAAATGTTCCTACAACTTATCTGGAAATTCCTAAAAGCAGGATATATGGAGCAATGGACGTACAATCGGACATACAGCGGTGTACCGCAGGGAGTAGGTGTCAGTCCAGTGCTTGCGAACGTGTATCTCCATGAATTAGACAAATTTATGGAAGAATACGCACAGAAATATAAAGGAGATCACAGTGACTCTGGCCGATGATTTTCCGAAAAAAAGCTGGTGCACCCGCCTGCTGCGAGGCAGGCTGGACATCACAGCCGATTATACCGGCTGGAAGCGGACCTCTTAGTGACGGTACCCCATTGAAGGTTTTTTTAATATAAAAGAAAACGTATCCCGTGAGGATTATGCAAGCCTTTCCCGACAAAATTCATAAAAATATTCCGCCGCTTTGGACCGCTTGATTTCTTTTGCAAGAGAGAGATAGGCGGTTCTTTTTGGATCCGGGTCAGTGAGCGTTAAAAGCTTTAAATCCATGGTGTGTAAAAAAGGATGATTCGGAAGAATGGCAATGCCAAAGCCGGCAGAGGCCAGTCCGGCGGCTACAAAGTCTTCCTCTGTTTCATAGCTGATGGAGGGAAACGTCCCAATCTGATAAAAAAGATGATCCGTAAACGCTCTCAGGCCGGACTTTCTGGACAGAAAGATATGAGGGAAGGAGAGTGTCTCACGTAATGAAATCTCATCCTTTCCGGCCAACGGATGATCTAGTGAAACCGCCGCAATAAAAGGCGGCTGTGCAAAAGAAAAGGATTCCATACAGAACGGATCTCCAGGCAATGAGGTAAATACCATATCGTAACGCCCCTCAAGAGCCTGATTTAACAGAACACGGCTGAAGCTGCTGTCTGTATGGAGCTGAAAGACGATCTTTTCTCCTCGGGCTGTCCTTTTAAAATCACGCATCAGAACGGGGACAAGACTGGATCCTAAATCCCTGGTACAGCCAAGAATAATAAGGCCGCTCCCGCTTTGGATCTCCTTTAAATTTCGGACCGTACGGTCTAGCTGCTCAAGAGAGCCTGAAACTGCTTCCAAAAAGACGGCTCCGTAACGGGTGAGGCGCACGTTCCTCCCTGATTTTTCAAACAGCTTGATCTCCAGCTCATCCTCCAGCTGTGCCATGGCATGACTCAGATTAGGCTGTGTAACGTGAAGAAGACTGGCCGCCTTTCCGTAGTGCTCCAGCTTTGCTATGGTTTCAAAATATCTTAAATGCTCCAGATTCATAAAACTCGTTCCTCCCTTTATCCATAGATGATATTCTTATCATATCAAAAATTCATGTATTTTTATTTATGGATTTAATAAAAATAATTCAATAGTATTTATGAAATAAAAGGTCCATAGTAATACATAATGATTGTTATAAAAGTAACAATCAACGAATTAACAGGAGGGATATGAAAATGGAACGAAAGGTAGTTCTTATTACCGGCGGAGCCATGGGACAGGGACGGGCTCATGCTCTGAAATTTGCAGAAAACGGATTTGACGTAGTGTTGGCGGATATGCAGGATCCGGCAGGAGAGGTATTTTCCTCTACCGTAAAGGAGATTGAGGCTCTGGGCGTTAAGGCGCTGGCTGTACGCTGCAATATCACAAGCGACAGTGATATGAAGGTGCTGTTTGAAAAAGCCTGGGAAACCTTTGGACGACTGGATGTGGTGGTAGCCAATGCAGGTGTGATCAATTTCGGCTATACCTGGGAGCTCACAGACGAACAGGTTCAGAAGGTGATCGACATTGACCTGATCGGTACCTGGCGTACAAATAAATATGCCGCTCAGTATATGAGGAAGCAGGGTTTTGGCCGCATTATCAACATTGCGTCTACCTCCGGAATGTATGGAACGCCCCAGCTGGCTACCTACTGTATGGCAAAATGGGGTGTGAGAGGACTTACAAAAACACTGGCCCAGGAGCTTAAAGGAACGGGAATTGTGGTAAATACCATCTGTCCGACCAAAGTAAAAACACCTATGTGTGAGACGGAAAGTTATGTGAAGTTTATCAATGATCTGACCGGAAACGATTTTAAAAACTGGCAGGAAATGTATGACGGCGTTCCTTTCCTAGATGTAGAGGATATTTCCGATATGGTTTACTGGCTGGGAACCAGCAGGGCCGGAGGCAAATTTTCCGGACGCGACCTGGGACTTGATCTGGGCACACTACAGCAGTAGGAGGGCAGAGGAATATGAAGATCACAAAAGCAACCAGATGGCGCGTATTTGCAGGCGTATGGATCCAGAGCCTTTTTACCTCTGCCACCGCATTTTTCAGCCTCTTTGCCCTGCCCCTTACCACCCGGTTTGGCTGGAGCAGCTCTGAATTCAGCATGGCCTATACGATTTATATGTTTGTCTACTGTGCCGTTGGATTTTTAGGCGGGCTTCTGGCTGAAAAGCTTCAGCCCAGAGTGGCGATCTATCTGGGACTGGCATTTTTTGCAGCCGGATGGTTTTTGACCGGCTTTGCTTCATCCATCCCGCAGCTTTATCTGTTTTATGGAATTTTTGCCGGAGCAGGAGCCGGCACCATTTATCCGGCCTGTCTTCCTACGGCTTTAAAATGGTTTCCTGATAAAAGCGGATCCATTTCCGGCCTGGTACAGGCCGGGGCATCTTGCGGGCCCTTCATCATGTCCCCGATTGCCCAGTGGCTCATTGATACCTACGGAGCACAGGCAGCATGCAAAATCCTGGCAGTTATCTTTCTGATCGGAGTGGGAGCAGTCGCCTGGATGATCGTGCCCTGTCCTGAGGGCTGGATGCCTGAAGGCTGGACTCCCAGTGCAGCTCAGTCCAAAGAATTAAACGGCAGCAATTACAATATTCCTCAGATGGTAAAAACGCCCGTTTTCTGGGTTATGCTCCTGATGTTCATTTTTGCAAATGCAGCCGGAACCATGATGGTAAGCGCCACCTCGCCGATTGCTCAAAACCAGATTGGACAGACTCCAATGATGGCCGCTATGTGCGTCAGCATTATGACCCTTGCAAATATGTGCGGAAGAATCGGCTTTGGCTTTATTTATGACCGGTTAAAGGGCTGGAACCCCCTGCTTCTGGTGCTTGCGATCAACGGCATTTCCATGTGTATGCTGACTGCCGCCCACTCTCTTTCATACTTTATTCTCTGCATCTGTCTGGTTGGCTTTTCCTTTGGAGGCCTGCTGGTAGTATTTGCACCTATGGTAAAAACCATTTTCGGTTCCCGTTTCTATAACCGCAATTATGGTCTGATTTTTATCGGATACGGAATCGGAGCCTTTGTGGGACCTAAAATCAGCGCCAGCTTCTATGATTCTACCGGCTCCTATGTTGCCGGATACATAGGTTCTGCCATACTTGCAGGAGCCGCGATCCTTCTGGTATTTATTGCAAAAAAGATGGCTCTGGCAATGCAGGCGGAATGATTGATTTACAAAATGTAATAATTCAGATTTAAAACAACAAAAGCCAGAAACAGCAGACACCCATCATGGGCTATGTTGTTTCTATAAGCAGGATAACGGCTCTTATCCGGCCAGCAGTTGGGAACTGATTTCTGGAAAACAGGTGTTTTATAGACACCCCGGAGAAATATGTGGGTGATGCCAGAGCCAGACTGGAATCTGTCATTGGGGAAGGTGTGGTCAAGCTGGAATAAGATTCCTTTCACAAAGACTATCCTATATCATCATGGTACTTGACAGGTAAAAGATGCTAATATATAATAAAAATACGAAAAACCATACGATTTTTAATGCAGAAATGAGGTGTTGAAAATGTTAGCAGTAAAGAGCATGGATGTTAGAGATAATTTCAAATCATTATGCGACAAAGTTTTTCGGGGTGAAACTCTCATTATATCAAGACCGAAAAACGAAAATGTTGTGATGTTATCTGAGGCAGAGTATAATGAAATGATGAAAGCGAAGAGAAACGCTGATTATCTTGCAATGATAGATAAATCTATGGCTGAAGCTGAAGCAGGTGGGTTTGTTGTAAAGACCATTGATGAGCTGGAGGCATACGAATAATGAATTTGGTATTTACTCCAACTGCATGGCAGCAATACACAGACTGGCAGCTGGAAGACAAAAAGATAGTTAAGAGGATCAATGAACTTATTAAGAGCATAGATCGGGATGGACTATCACAAGGACTTGGGAAGTATGAAGATTAGCACCGTTTCTGGTGCTTTTCTTTTTTACGAAAGCTGTCGGAGCTGTCATTTAGATAAGTTTGTAAGCCAACTCACGGTTGCCTAAATTCAGTATGTGTTGTATAATTATCCGCAATGAAGATATAAAACATTGCAAATCAAATAAAATCAAAAAGGAAAAAGAATGAGAAAATTAGCATTAAGTGATGAAATTCTGCTATCGATCCAGCAGCCTGCCCGCTACATCGGCGGAGAGGTAAATATGGTAGTAAAGGATCACTCCAAAGTACGTACCAGGTTCGCCTTCGCCTTCCCGGATGTCTATGACATTGGCATGTCCCACCTCGGCATCCAGATCCTCTACTCCATGTTCAACAGCAGAGAAGATGTGTGCTGTGAGCGTGTATACAGCCCCTGGGTGGACTTAGATCCCATTATGAGAGAGAAGAAAATCCCTCTTTTTACCTTAGAATCCCAGAAGCCGGTAAAGGATTTTGACTTTTTGGGCATTACCCTCCAGTATGAGATGTGCTACACCAATGTGCTTCAGATCCTGGATCTGTCCCAGATCCCCCTTCATGCCTGCGACCGTTGTGAAAATGATCCCATTGTCATCGGCGGCGGCCCCTGTGCCTACAATCCGGAACCGCTGGCGGACTTTTTCGACCTGTTCTACATCGGAGAGGGCGAGACTGTGTATTTTGACCTTATTGACCGTTATCAGGAAAATAAGGCGGCAGGCGGCTCCAGAAAGGATTTTCTGGAGATGGCGGCGGAAATTCCCGGCATTTATGTGCCCTCCTTCTATGATCCTGAGTATAATGAGGACGGCACCTTAAAAAGCTTTACCCCCAACAACAGCCACGCAAAAGAGAAGATCCGCAAGCAGGTCGTTGCCGATATGGACAGTGTGGGTTATATCGAAAAGCCTCTGGTTCCCTATATAAAGGTCACTCAGGACCGCGTGGTTCTGGAGATTCAGAGAGGCTGCATCCGGGGCTGCCGTTTCTGCCAGGCCGGAAACGTATACCGTCCCTTAAGAGAGCACAGCCTGGAATATTTAAAGCATTATGCCTACGATATGCTTAAGAGTACAGGCCATGAGGAAATTTCTTTAAGCTCCTTAAGCTCCAGCGACTATACCTATCTGGAGGGCCTTGTGAATTTCCTCATTGACGAGTTTAAGGGGAAAGGGGTCAATATTTCCCTGCCTTCCTTACGAATCGACGCCTTCTCCCTGGATGTCATGAGCAAGGTTCAGGATATCAAAAAGAGCAGCCTTACCTTTGCGCCTGAGGCCGGCTCTCAGCGTCTGCGGGACGTAATCAATAAGGGACTGACCGAAGAGGTAATCTTAAAGGGCGCTTCCGAAGCCTTCCAGGCCGGATGGAACCGGGTAAAGCTTTACTTTATGCTGGGACAGCCCACAGAGACCGTAGAAGATATGGAGGGCATTGCCCTGCTGTCTGAAAAGATCGCAGAAGCCTATTATGACATTCCAAAGGATCAGAGAAACGGAAAAGTCCAGGTAGTTGCCAGTTCCTCCTTCTTTGTTCCAAAGCCATTTACCCCCTTCCAGTGGGCCAGAATGTGCACGAAAGAGGAGTTTTTAGAGAGGGCCAATATTGTCCGCGGCAAATTCCGTGAAATGAAAAATTTCAAAAGCTTAAAATACAACTGGCATGAGGCAGAGCTGACCGTTCTTGAGGGCGTCCTTGCCAGAGGCGACCGCCTGGTAGGCCCTGTGATCGAGGAGGCCTACAAAAACGGTGCCATCTTTGATTCCTGGTCCGAGTTCTTTAAAAATGAGATCTGGATGGATGCATTTAAGACCTGCGGCGTGGACATTGATTTTTACACCACCAGAGAGCGCAGCTTGGATGAACTGTTCCCCTGGGATTTTATTGATGCAGGCGTGACAAAGGAATTTTTAAAGAGAGAATGGCAGCAGGCTTTAAATGGTGAGGTGACGCCCAACTGCCGCCAGAAATGTTCCGGCTGCGGAGCCATGGGCTTTGGCGGCGGCGTATGTTTTGAAACCAGGGGGAAAAACCAATGAAAATCCGTATTAAGTTCAGAAAAACAGGTATTATGAAATTCATCGGCCACCTGGATGTGATGCGCTATTTCCAGAAGGCCATCCGAAGAGCCGATGTGGAGATCTGCTACAGCGGGGGGTTCAGCCCTCATCAGATCATGTCCTTTGCAGCGCCTTTAGGCGTGGGAATCACCAGCAACGGCGAATATGTGGATATTGAAGTACACTCCACCGGCACCACGGCTGAGATGTTAGAGCGTTTAAATGCCGTTATGGCCGAGGGCTTTGAGATCGCAGAGTACAAGCTTCTTCCTGATACCGCTGCCAACGCCATGTCAAGTGTGGCTGCCGCAGATTACACCTTAACCTTCCGTCCCGGCTATGAGCCGGAGGAGGAAAGCGCAGAAGAGTGGTTTAAAAAGCTTACTGCTTTTTTTGACCAGCCTCAGGTTATGGTTCTTAAAAAGACGAAAAAAGGCGAAAAGGAAATGGACCTTAAGCCTCTTATCTATGACCTTGGCGTGATTGCCGGAAATGATGCAGCACAGTCACAGCTCTTTATGAAGATTTCCACCGGAAGCGCATCCAATATTAAGCCGGAGCTTCTGTTGGATGCTTATTATGAAGCACTGGGCAAGGAACGTTCTCCCTTTGCCTTTATGGTTCAGAGAGAGGAAGTATACGCAGATCAGGCATCAGAGCATGAGAGAGAGCAGGGAATTCATTCTTTTATTCCTCTTGGAGCTTTGGGACAGGACATTGAGTGATGGAAAAACGGATCATTACATGGCTTAGGGGCAGGATCTGTACTGCTTTTATCCAGGACGGCTCTTTGGTGGAGTTGACTCTGGAGGACGAGGATTGCTCTGTTTTAAACCGTATTTATGTGGGACGGGTACAGAAGGTAGTACCGGGCATCAACGCGGCATTTATCGACACGGGAGACGGTGTAGGCTATTACAGTCTTACAGAAAACCGCAGCCATCTGTTTACCGACAGGAACCGGAAAGAGGGGCCTTTGCGCCAGGGAGATGAAATCCTGGTGCAGATCAGCCGGGAGGGCGTAAAGACAAAGGCTCCGGTGCTGACAGCAAACCTGTCCCTTCCCGGCCGTCTCTGTGTGGTTACCGCAGGCAGAACAGGCATTGGCTTTTCCAATAAGATCAGCGACAGCCTGTTTAAAAAGGAAGCAAAGGCCTGTCTGGAGGAAGCTCCCTTAAGTGGGTTTGGCGTGATCGTACGGACGAATGCCTACCAGGCCGGCATGGATGCTCTTATAAAAGAATGTATCCTTTTAAAAGAACGTCTGGAAGCTTTAATAAAAGACGCGGCCTGCAGAGTGAGTGGTTCCTGCCTGTACCAGCCTCTGCCGTCCTATATTACAGGGGTGCGGGATGCCTATGAAGGCCGGCTTTCTTCTATTGTAACCGATGACAGGGGGCTGTATGACCAGCTTAAGGCCTATCTGAAGGAAGAGCAGCCTGAGGATCTGGAAAAGCTTGAATTTTATGACGACAGCCTTCTGCCTTTATATAAGCTTTACAGCCTGGAAACTGTACTGGATCGTGCTCTTGGAAAACGTGTCTGGCTTAAATCCGGCGGCTATCTGGTTATTGAGCCTACAGAGGCTATGACGGTGATCGATGTAAACACTGGAAAGTATGAAGGCAGAAAGAAAATGGCCGACACCATCCGGAAAATCAATAACGAGGCGGCTTTTACCATTGCAGCCCAGCTGCGTTTAAGGAATCTTTCAGGCATCATTATGGTAGATTTTATTGATATGGAGCAGGAGGAGGACAAAAAGGCCCTTTTAGACTGCTTAAAACAGGCTGTGTCAACGGATCCGGTCCGTACGGTGGTTGTGGATATGACGCCTCTGGGGCTGGTGGAACTGACAAGAAAAAAGGTAAGAAAACCGCTTTATGAACAGGCGGGACAAACCTATGACGGGATGCGGGGGGATAAAAACCTATGAAGATCATAATTGTTGGCTGCGGTAAGGTGGGAACCACCCTGGCTGAACAGCTGAACAGAGAAAATCATGATATCACACTCATTGATACGAATGAGGAAGCCATACAAAATATTTCCAACAGCGCGGATGTAATGGGCGTGACGGGAAATGGTGCAGTTTATCAGGTACAGATGGAGGCAGGGATCCAGGATGCAGATCTTCTGATCGCTACCACAAATTCAGATGAATTAAATATGCTCTGCTGTCTGATCGCAAAAAAGGCCGGAAACTGCCACACCATCGCCCGTATCCGAAATCCGGAATATTCATCCGAGATCCGTTATATCAGAGAAGAGCTGAATCTGTCTCTGGCTATCAATCCGGAGCTGGCAGCCGCCAGAGAAATCGCCCGCCTTCTTCGTTTCCCCTCTGCAATTAAGATCGAGCCTTTTGCAAAGGGGCGGATCGAGCTTTTAAAGTTCCTGATCCCGGAGCATTCTCTTCTGAATGATATGCGGGTCATGGACGTTGTAAACCGTCTAAAAAGCAATGTTCTGATCTGTGTGGTGGAGCGCGGAAATGACGTTGTGATACCGGACGGTAATTTTGTGATGAAAAAGGGAGATAAAATTTCCTTTATTGCCTCTCATCAGGAAAGTGCGGATTTCTTTAAAAAAGCGGGAGTTGACAATAATATTGTCAAAAGCGCAATGTTTGTGGGCGGCGGAAAGCTGACCCATTATCTGTGCAGGCTGCTGGAGGACACAAAAATCAAGATTAAAATCATCGAAAGAGACGAAGAGAGGTGCCGCCAGTTAAGCGAACTTCTTCCCAAAGCTATGATCATCCACGGCGACGGTACGGATGAACAGCTCCTTTTGGAGGAAGGGATCCGACAGACAGAGGCGTTTGCCAGTCTTACCGGCTTTGATGAGGAAAATATCATGCTGTCCCTCTATGCCTCCAGCCAGTCGAAAGCAAAACTTATCACAAAAGTCAATAAGATTGCTTTTGAAAATGTTATTAATTCTTTAAATCTCGGAAGTCTGATCCAGCCCAAGATGCTCACTGCTGAGATTATCCTCCAGTATGTCCGTGCTATGCAGAATTCCATGGGAAGCAGCAATATTGAGACTCTTTATAAAATTGCCGCAGATAAAGCGGAGGCGCTGGAATTTCGCGTAAAGGAGGGATCGCCGATTCTTGGCATTCCTTTGGAAAAACTGAAGCTGATCGATAATCTTTTAGTGGCCTGCATCAACCGGGGCGGAACGATCATCACTCCACGAGGCAAAGATACGGTTGAAGCTGGAGATACGGTTATTGTCGTTACGACTCATACAGGCTTAAACGATCTTACAGATATTTTAAGGTAAAGGCGGGAGAGAGATGAATCGAAGTATTATTATCTATATGCTTGGCTGGATTATGAACATTGAAGCCGTCTTGCTGTTTCTGCCTATTATTACGGCAGCCGTTTACCGGGAATCCGTAATCACCTTCTATCTGGCTGTTTCCTGCATCTGCGGAGTTTTGGGCTTTTTGTGTACCAGGAAAAAGCCCAAAGTAAAAATGTTTTTTGCAAAAGAAGGCTTTGTACTGGTGTCCTTAGGCTGGATCGTACTCAGCTTTTTTGGCTGTATGCCCTTTTGGCTCAGCGGCGAAATTCCTCATTTTATTGATGCGCTGTTTGAAATTGTTTCCGGTTTTACAACTACCGGAGCCAGTATTGTGCCAAAGGTAGAAGAGCTTTCCAAGGCTACTTTGATGTGGCGCAGCTTTTCCCACTGGATCGGCGGTATGGGGATTTTAGTCTTTATCCTTTCCATCCTGCCCATGACCGGGGATTACAATATGCATATCATGCGTGCAGAAAGCCCCGGTCCTTCTGTAGGAAAGCTGGTGCCAAAAATCCGCATTACAGCAAAGCTTCTGTACCAGATCTACTTTTTTATGACCATTGCTACCATGGGCTTTCTGCTCATTGGCGGAATGCCTGTATTTGATACCATCTGCATGAGTCTCGGTGCAGCAGGAACCGGCGGTTTTGCCTGCAGAAACAGCGGCCAGGCAGATTATACCTTGTATCAGCAGGCCGTTTTAAGTATCGCAATGATCCTTTTTGGCGTGAATTTTAATGTTTATTACCTGCTTTTGATCAAAAAACCCAAGGATGCCTTCCGCTGTGAAGAAATGCGCGGCTATCTGGCCGTCATTCTGGGAGCAGTAATCCTGATTACTCTGAATGTACGCCACCTGTTTCCATCCCTGTTTCTGGCAGTTCACCATGTTCTGTTCCAGGTAGCATCTATTATCACAACTACAGGCTATGCGACAGTGGATTTTAACCAGTGGCCGGAATTTTCCAAATGCATCGTTCTGCTTTTGATGTTTATCGGCGCCTGTGCAGGAAGCACCGGAGGCGGCATCAAGGTATCACGCATTATGATGGCCTTCAAGGAGGCCAAAAAGGAAATGGCAGCAGTGATCCATCCCCGCAGCGTCAAGGTGATTAAATACGAGGGAAAAGTGCTGGGACACCCCATCCTGCGTTCGCTGAATGCATATCTGATTCTTTATGCCCTGATTTTTGCAGTGTCTGTGCTGCTGGTCAGTCTGGATAACTTTGATTTTGCCACAAGTTTTTCTGCGGTGGCTGCAAACTTTAACAACATTGGGCCCGGTTTATCGACCGTCGGACCAAGCTCTAATTTTTCCATGCTGTCTGATTTATCAAAGCTGGTATTGATCTTTGATATGCTGGCCGGACGGCTGGAGCTTTTCCCGATCTTGGTGCTGTTTTCGCCAGGAACGTGGAAGAAAGGATAACTGAAAGACAGCGTCTGTTCTCAGAAATGTGAAGGGAGCAGGCGCTGTTTTTATGTTATCCTTCTTTTATCGCAAAACATCGTAAAACAACGCCATCCTTGGATTTTCATATTTTCTTGACGTAGTGCCCCTTGTCCGTTATAATAAATAAAGTAGCTGGCACAAGCCAGCGTTCCCGGCTGAAGCCGTTCCCGCAAAAGCGGAATATTTAAAAATAAACATGCGTAATTGATACCAGGAAGGTACAAAAATCCGACAGGATAGGTACATTTCTGGTATTTTTTGTGCAAAAAGGAGAGTAAGGTATGACAGAACGATTTTCAACAAAAAACATGGTAACAGCAGCTGTATTTTTGGCCCTTGGCATGGTGCTTCCCTTCTTCACCGGTCAGATTCCAACTATTGGAAGTATGCTTCTTCCCATGCACATTCCGGTTTTGATCTGCGGCTATGTCTGCGGCTGGCAGTGGGGGCTTTTAGTCGGCCTGATTGTTCCCATTCTGCGCAGCATGACTCTTGGAATGCCTCCTATGATGCCCGTAGCAGCTGCTATGGCATTTGAACTTGCAGCTTACGGAGCTTCTACAGGGCTTCTCTATGAAAAACTGGAGAAAAATACCATTTCCATTTATATCAGTCTGATCGGTGCCATGATTTTCGGGCGTATCGTATGGGGACTTGTAAGCATGGTCCTTTATGGAATTATGGGAAATGCCTTTTCTGTGCAGATTTTTTTAAGCGGAGCCCTTTTAAAGGCAGTCCCGGGAATTATCTTGCAGCTTGTCCTGATTCCTGTTATTATTATAACATTGAGAAAAGCAAAGGTAATCGAATAAAATATGAAAGAAATACTGCTTGCGCATTTAAAACAATATCCCCAGATGCAGCTCCAGGATGTGGTAAAGCTGCTGTATCAGAGCGAATTTGGCGGCGGCCATATGATCACCAGTCCTGAAAAAAGCCTGGATCGTCTGAAAGAAGAGTACAAAAGCTTTAAGTGGGAGTATTCTCCCATTATATGCGAACCAATCGGGGGAGAAATGTACCGGATTTATCTGTCTGCTCTGGAGGACGGACTGTCCGAAGAAACTTTAAACCGGATGTTTACAGAAACTGCAGCCAGAGCATCCGGAACAAGGGAAGGCTTTGAGGAGAAACTAAGGTGTCTGCTCCAGTGCTGCCGGTCGGGAGAGCTTCCGTTCACTTTGGCTCAGGCAGAAGCATTTCTGGATACATACCGCAGCCAGGGATATCCCGCCGTCCGTCACAGTAGCTGTTACCGCAGTGCCTATCATCCGGCCTATCGGATCGTTTCCGCCAGCTATGCACGCTATTATGAAGCTTTCGTAAGGATTGACAGGGCTTTGAGAGAGAGGATGCAGGTACAGATTGCCATTGACGGGATGTGCGCTGCAGGGAAGAGTACCATGGGGCGGATTCTTCAAAGTATTTACTCCTGCCGGCTGTTCCATATGGATGACTTTTTTTTACAGCCTTATCAGCGCACCGCCGACCGGCTGTCCCAGATCGGCGGGAATGTAGATTATGAACGTTTTAAAAAAGAGATTTTAGATCACTTAAATGACAGAGAGGGACTGGAATATCAAATCTACAGCTGTAAGGCTCAGAGGTTGGACTGCCGAATACAAACGGACTGGACTCCCTTAAGCATCATTGAAGGCTCCTACAGCCAGCACCCCTTCTTTGGAGACATCTGGGATCTGAGGTTTTTCTGTGAAATTGATCCCGCAGAGCAGTTAAACAGAATCCGGATCAGAAACGGCGAGGCAATGTGCAAACGTTTTAAGCAGGAATGGATCCCGAAAGAAAACGCATATTTTGATACGTTCGGCATCCGTGAAAAAAGTATCTGCCTGACGGACGGAAAAACAAAAAATTCTAAAAACATATTGACAGATTAAAACAGGAATGCTATAGTATACGAGTATGCCGCACAGCGGGGTAAAAGTCCGGGAGAATGGATGCATCCAGAAAACCGGCACCGAAGCTGGCGAGTAATGAACATAGGAGGTGCCTTTTATGTACGCGATTATTGCAACAGGCGGAAAGCAGTACAAGGTAGCAGAAGGCGATGTCATTAAGGTAGAAAGACTGGGCGCAGGCGCAGGCGAGACCGTAACATTTGACCAGGTGCTGGCTGTAAACAACGGCGAACTGCAGATCGGATGCCCAACCGTAGCCGGAGCAACTGTTACAGCAACAGTTGAGAAGGAAGGTAAGGCTAAGAAAGTGATCGTTTACAAGTATAAGAGAAAGACTGGCTATCACAAGAAGAACGGCCACAGACAGCTCTATACACAGGTTAAGATCGAAAAGATCAATGCCTAATTGTAAATGATATGATTCAGGCAACTGTATTAAAAGATTCCAGAGATTCAGGCAATGTGCTTTACCGGGGGATTGTGATTGAAGGTCATGCTGGATATGCTGAAGAGGGTGAGGATATCATCTGCGCAGCTGTATCGGCGCTGGCGATCAATTTTTATAATTCGGTAGAGACATTTACGGAAGACCCATTTGAGGGGGCTGCCGGACAGGAGGACGTTCAGTTTGACTTTCGGTTTACCTCAGATATAAGTCCTGAGTCGCAGCTCCTTATGAATTCTCTTATTCTGGGACTTCAGAATATTGAGAAGGATTATGGGAGAACATATATTATCATCCGATTCAAGGAGGTGTAAGACATGTTAAAGATGAACCTTCAGTTATTCGCTCATAAAAAGGGTGTTGGTTCTACTAAGAACGGCCGTGATTCCGAGTCCAAGAGACTGGGCGCCAAGAGAGCTGATGGACAGTTCGTACTGGCAGGAAACATCCTGTACAGACAGCGCGGTACTCACATTCATCCTGGCAACAACGTAGGCAAAGGCGGTGACGATACCTTATTTGCATTAGTAGACGGAGTTGTTAAGTTTGAAAGAAAGGGCAGAGACAGAAAGCAGGTTTCTGTTTACCCAAGAGCAATCAACGAATAATTCTGAGGGGCCCCATACCTGGTGTATGGAGCCCTTTTTTTAGACAGTGTACCCGAAAAGACGGGGCATACAAAAACCATGCGTTCCGGATGACGGAGCGTGTGCCACACCATACAGGAGGTGCTGTTATATGTTTGCAGATCGTGCAAAAGTATTTATCAAGTCCGGTAAGGGCGGCGACGGCCATGTGTCCTTCAGACGGGAGCTTTATGTTCCTAACGGCGGTCCTGACGGCGGTGACGGCGGAAGAGGCGGCGATGTGATTTTTCAGGTTGATACAGGAAAAAATACACTGATCGATTTCCGTCATATACACAAATACATCGCAAAGGATGGACAGGAAGGCGGAAAACGCCGCTGCCACGGAGCAGATGCCGATGATCTGATCGTTAAAGTTCCAGAAGGAACTGTGATCAAAGATTTTGAATCCGGCAAGGTGATTGCCGATATGTCAGGAGACAACAAACGGGAAGTAATCCTAAAAGGCGGCAAGGGCGGACTTGGAAATATGCACTTTGCCACCTCTACCATGCAGGTGCCAAAGTATGCCCAGCCCGGACAACCCGGACAGGAGCTGTGGGTACAGCTGGAGCTCAAAGTCATTGCAGATGTAGGCCTTGTAGGTTATCCAAATGTAGGAAAATCCACCCTGCTTTCCGTTGTCAGCAATGCAAAGCCCGAAATTGCCAATTATCATTTTACTACATTAAATCCCCATCTGGGTGTAGTGGACTTAGGAGACGGAGCCGGTTTTGTTATGGCCGATATCCCCGGACTGATCGAGGGAGCCTCTGAAGGCGTAGGGCTGGGCCACTCCTTCCTGCGCCATATTGAGCGTACCAAGGTGCTGGTTCATGTGGTAGACGCTGCCTCTGTGGAGGGCCGTGACCCATTGGAGGACATCCGCACCATTATCAGAGAGCTTGAGAAGTACAATCCAAAGCTTTTGGAGCGTCCGCAGGTAATTGCTGCCAATAAGATGGATGCCATGTATTCCGAAGAAGACCAAAATCAGGTCCTGGATGCATTAAAGTCTGAATTTGAACCCAAGGGCATCCGTGTATTCCCAATCTCTGCAGTAAGCCGTCAGGGTGTAAAGGAACTCTTATGGCATATCAATGATCTTTTAAAGACGGTTGATCAGACTCCTGTCGTTTTTGAAAAGGAGTTTGAAATTCAGTATCAGGGAGACAGAAGCCTTCCTTATACCGTTACCAGAGCTGATGACGGCGCCTATGTGGTAGAAGGACCGAGAATTGAAAAAATGCTTGGCTATACCAACCTGGATTCTGAGAAAGGCTTTGACTTTTTCCAGAAATTCCTGAAAAATACAGGTGTTTTGGATGATCTGGAAAAGGCCGGGATCAATGAGGGCGACACGGTCCGGATGTACGGACTGGAATTTGACTATTATAAATAATGATATCGGGGTCAAAAAATCGTTTGGCCCCTGTGATTCAAGTATAAAGGAGCAGCTATGACAAGTAAGCAGAGAGCCTATTTAAAGGGCCTGGCTATGAATTTGGATCCTGTTTTCCAGATTGGAAAAGCCAGCCTCACGCCTGAAGTAACCCAGGCTGTGGCTGAAGCACTGGAAGCCAGGGAACTGATCAAGATTACTGTATTAAAGAACTGTCTGGATGATGGGCGTTCCATCGCTGATGTACTGGCGGAAAGAACCCATTCTCAGGTGGTCCAGGTAATCGGACGCAAGATTGTTTTGTACCGTCCTGCAAAGGATGAGGCGAAGAGAAAAATCGTACTTCCTAAATAATGCAGGAGGTCTATTATGGCAAATATAGGAATCCTGGGAGGCACCTTTGATCCCATACACAAAGGACATCTGGCACTGGGACAGCAGGCATATGAGCAGTTTAAGCTGGATCAGATCTGGTTTATGCCCTCCAGCCTTCCGCCTCACAAAAGAGCGCAGAAGGTGACTGAAGGAACCGAGCGTCAGGATATGGTAAAGCTGGCTATCAGGGATTATCCGTGGTTTCAGTATTCTGATTTTGAATTCAGGCGTCACGGAAACAGCTATACTGCTCAGACCCTTATGTTATTAAAGGAAGCATACCCCCATGATGAATTTTATTTTATAGAAGGGGCGGATTCTCTGTATGAGATCGAGGACTGGTATCATCCGGAAATGGTGATGCAGGAAACAACGATCCTGGTTGCGGGCCGCCCATACAAACATACCCACAGGCCTCTTGATCTTCAGATTGCCTATTTAAAGGATAAATACAGTGCCAGAATCGAACGGATACATTTTGAGGAAATGGACATTTCTTCAGAGACTGTCCGCAAAGCTGCGAAACAGGGCTGCGATCTGACTAAATGGCTTCCGGACAAAGTAGCGGAATATATAAAAGCCCACGGACTGTATCAGTAAGACAGGGCCGCAGCAAAGAAAGGCGGTTTCGGATGAAAATGGATCACCAATGCAATCAGGTTTTAATGTTTCGGAAAAAACTTAAATCCAGACTGGATCCCATGCGCTATGAACATTCACTCAGCGTTTCCTTTACCTGTATGAATCTGGCTATGCGTTATGGGTATGATATAGATAAGGCTGAGCTGGCAGGTCTTCTTCATGACTGCGGCAAGCGTTTTCCAGATTCGGTTATTTTAAAAAAATGCCTAAAGCATGGAATTCCCGTTACAGAAGGAGAGAGAAAGGCTCTTGCAGTGCTCCACGCAAAGTACGGAGCCTGGCTGGCCCGGCATAAATATCAGATTGAGGATTCTGAAATTTTGAATGCCATTGCCTGTCATACTACCGGAAAACCGGAGATGACCGTTCTGGATAAGATTCTTTATATTGCAGATTATATCGAACCCAGACGTTACAAAGCAGACAACCTGCCTCAGATCCGCCGTATGGCTTATGAGGATCTTGATCAGACCATGTATGCTATTTTAAAAGGCACGTTGGAATATCTCCAAAGAAAGGGCGGCTGTATAGACCCCATGACACTGCAGGCATATGAATACTTTAAGGCTCAGATGAAAGGAAATGAAGAATGACTTCTAAGGAAATGGTTAAAATCGCCTATGAGGCGCTCAGCGATAAAAAGGGACAGGATATCAAAATCATCGATATCCAGCCGGTATCTGTCCTTGCAGACTATTTTATCATCGCAGATGGAAGCAATGTCAATCAGGTTCAGGCAATGGCTGACAATGTAGAAGAAATGCTGGCAAAGGCTGGATGTGAATGCAGACAGATCGAAGGATACCAGAGCGGAAACTGGATCCTGATGGATTATAAAGATGTGATTGTCCATATCTTCTGCAGAGAGGATCGTTTATTCTACGATCTGGAACGTATCTGGAGAGACGGAAAGACATTTGTAGATGTAAATGAACTGTAATATATGATTTATAAAGGTATAATAAGCCGCAGCTTTTCGCTGGAATCCGGGATGGGGATTTTTCGAAAAGCTGCGGCTTTTATGCTACTTTCATACCTGAGTACCCAGCACCGCTGGCTACATCATCCTGAGCAGACCAATGACCTTTCCTAAAATATCTACATGATCAGTAATGATCGGCTCCATAGCATCATTTTCCGGCTGCAGACGATAATGATCCTTCTCTTTATAATAACGCTTTACAGTAGCGGAATCATCCAGAAGAGCTACTACAATCTCTCCGTTTTCTGCAGTAGAACGCTGTTCTACGATCAGTTTATCCCCCGGAAAGATCCCTGCACCGATCATGCTTTCTCCTTTTACATGAAGCATGAAAATCTCTGCATTGGGAAGGGCTTCTGCAGGAAAGGGAAAATAATCCTCAATACATTCTTCTGCCAGAATGGGTTCTCCCGCGGCCACTGTGCCGATCACAGGAATATTTACCATCTCTCTCCGGTTAAAATTAAACGTATCATCCAGAATTTCAATGGTTCTCGGTTTTGTAGGATCACGGCGGATATATCCCTTATCCTCAAGTGCAGCCAGATGAGAATGAACGGAGGACGTTGACTTTAAACGAACAGCCTCGCAGATCTCCCGAACAGCCGGGGGATATCCCTTCTTTAAAATCGTATTTTTAATATATTCTAATATTTCCTGCTGTTTTGCAGTGATCTTATCCTGTTCCATAATCCTTACCTCCTGTCTGCTGTATAATACGGGCATCATTTGCTGATATTATAGTAACATATGTTCGAAAAAAATGCAAACCTTTGTTCGGATTTTTCTGCGCCCCATTGACAAACATATGTTCTGATGCTATAGTATAACTGCATCTATAAGAACACACGTTCGCAGAACATACGTTTTACAGAGGAGGAGCTGGTATGAGACAAACCATTCAAATGACAAGGCGGCGCTTTTTTGCATCCTGTTTTATGCTTCTGATTCTCGTGATCGCAGTGACAGGGTACAGTATGCTGACCACACTGGCAGAAGAGGAGCCAGTTCAAGGGCTGCCTTATTACAGCAGCATCGAAATCCAGGAGGGTGACAGCCTGTGGAAAATTGCAGACCGTTATCGAAAAGGAAGCCGGATGACTACACAAGAGTATGTAAAACAGCTCCAGAGGATGAACCGACTGACAGGAGATACAATCCATGCCGGCGCGCACCTTACCATTGTTTATTATAAATAACGGCACCTCTGAAAACAGCCTTGCATTTTTTCCACACTTATGCTAAGATATAACTATAGTTAGATTAAACTAACTTATAATTTTGCAGATGTGAGGTATACTATGTGTAAAGAG
Source organism: Clostridium sp. AT4 (assembly GCF_001517625.2). Taxonomy (GTDB): domain Bacteria; phylum Bacillota; class Clostridia; order Lachnospirales; family Lachnospiraceae; genus Enterocloster. Next base: position 1,235,023 of record NZ_LN999828.1, read on the forward strand.
ACTCTCGAAATGATGCTTTGCCTTAACCGAAAGGAACTGGAAACACAGGTTGTAATGCAGTGTGCTCCGCTTTTAACAGGTATAAAGATTTCAAACCTTCTGACAACTGATCAAAACAACCGGATCCATACAGCACGTCTGTTCAGCCGTACGCCGGTATCCTGCTTTTTGCTTTGCCAATCCCAAGGAAAGGCTGTTTTTCTCTTATATATGAAGGAGCAGTTGAAGGCATATCTGGATCTGCCTTCTGTCAAGGGACTGATGAAACGTTTTGGTTATACGGGGATGAAGCTGGATGAAATCCTTTCTCTTTTAGGCCAATGCTATAAGGACCATATGGAGGGCAGAAGAGAATTCCCCCATGAAATCGGCCTGCTTCTGGGATATCCGGTGGCGGATGTAGAGGGATTTATAGAAAATAAAGGTCAGGATTCTCTTTACAGCGGTTATTGGAAAGTATACTCCGATCCGGAAGAATGCCGGCGTATTTTTAATAAATATGATCACGCCAGAGAGCGTGTGATCCGTCTCATGGCTGGAGGTATGACCGTCAGACACATTATAGCGCTGCACCACCCATATTATTACAGCACAGCGGCTGTATAGCAAGGAGGACTATATGAAAACAATTCTCATTATATACTGGTCACAGACCGGCAATACAGAGGCCATGGCTCATGCGATCGCCCAGGGGATAGAAGAAGAGGGGAACCAGGCAAAGCTTCTGGAGGTATCTGAAGCGGAGCCAGAGATATTAAAAAAAGCCAATGTATTTGCTCTGGGCTGTCCGGCTATGGGAGGAGAGGTTCTGGAAGAGGACGAGATGGAACCGTTTGTAACAAAGTCTGAACCGTTTGTATCCGGTAAAGTAATCGGCCTGTTTGGTTCCTATGGATGGGGTGATGGGCAGTGGATGCGCGATTGGGAAGCGCGTATGGCTGCGGCAGGAGCCAAAATCCAGGGTGGAACAGGAGTAATCTGTCAGGAAGCACCGGATGAAGAAGCACTGGAGCGATGCAGGAAATTGGGACGGGAATTAAGTAATATATAGGGGGGGTATCATTTCTTCCCCCCTGATTCTCGAAGCTGCACCTTATTACGGGCACTACGCCGTCTTTCATCTTCAAGCGCCGCATAATGACGTTTTGTTGTATTTACATCTGAATGTCCAAGAACATCTGCCACCAGATAAATATCACCTGTTTCACGATACAAACTGGTACCATAGGTACTGCGCAGTTTATGGGGCGTAATTGGCTTTAAAGGGGCCACTGTGCGGGCATACTTTTTTACCAGATTTTCCACGCTGCGTACAGCCATGCGTTTCTTTTGGAGAGACAGGAAGAGTGCATCTTCACTGCCTGTTTCCGGAATGATACGGTCCCTTTCCTCCAAGTAATCTAAAAGAGCCTCCTCAACCTCCGTTCCAAAATATACCGTTACTTCTTTGCCGCCTTTTCTGTAGATACGAATACCTCCATTTTTAAAGTCAATATCAGCAATATTTAATCCCACACATTCTGACACACGGATTCCCGTACCAAGAAGGAGCGTCATAATGGCCAGATCTCTAAGTTTTGTCTTATTATGATATGCCTTTTGTTTTTCTGTCAGATTTTCTCCTTGTTCCACCTCATCCAGCAGAAGAGCAACTTCATCTATATCCAGACGAATGATTTCTTTTTCATGAATTTTGGGTAAACGGACTAATGCAGCCGGATTATTTTTAATACGTTCATTTCGGTAAAAATAATTATAAAAGCTTTTGAGTGATGAAATCTTGCGCATGATTCCACGTTCTTTATTCATAATTTCCTGATTTTTGTCATTAAACCGATATTTCAGATATTCCATATATTCTTCAAAATCTGTTACAGAGAGCTGATCTAAAAGATCAAGAGAAAGATCTGTGATAGCAATCTGTTTCAGCGCCGGATTTTCTTTATGGAGAAAATCAAAAAATATATGCAGATCATATGCATATGCAATTCGGGTTCGTGAAGAAGTCCTGGGTTCAATTCCACGGAAGAAATCTGCGCAAAATCCCGGAAGATCCCGGATCAAACCGCGAAGGCGTATAATGTTTTCTTTGTCTTTTTGTTCGTGATAGGATAATGTACTCATAATAAAAACTCCATACAATTCATTTTATAAAAACAGTTGGAGTTATGTGATGAGAGACAGTGTTTCAACTATTCGCGAAACACAGCTTTAACGAATAGTTGAGGCAGGAATTACTGATTTTACTAAATCATCGACTTTCACTGATTTTCAGCTGCCCCTGCTTCCTTCTGTTTTATATCACATACTCTTCATTATTGTCAAATGAATAAAACGTCCCGGACAATTTTTATCCGGGACATATTCGTATCTTACATCTGTGCAGACAAACTTATTTTATTATAAAATCGTCCGAAGTAATCCATTTAAAAATCCGGCAGCCTGTTTTTCGTCCGGACCATCTATCTTTAGTACAAGGTTTTCTCCCTGTCTGGCGTTCAGACTCATAAGTGCCAGCACATTTTTGCAGTTTGCCTCTCCTTTGGCGCTGGATATGGTAATCTGACTCTGATAATCTGAAGCCGCGCGGCTTAAGCTCATAGAATTTGATGCATGAAGTCCCTGTCTGTTTGAAATAACATATCTGTAGCTTATCATTTTTATCATCCTTTGCGTTTTAGTGTTTAAATTAAATCTTCAATATTACAGAAATAGACGGCATTGTTGTTTGATTTTAATCTTTTATTTATGACATTATTGAAAATCTCTATCCTTATAGTAACACAATTGTCTGTTAATGACAACCATTGATTATAAACACTTGACACCGGAGGAACGGACGATTAGAATAATTTGGTACAAATTTATGAAAGAAAGGATTATAAAATGAAACTCCAGCGTTTATTAAGCTTGGTCCGCCAGGCTCTCGATACATATCATATGATACAGGACGGAGATCATATTGCAGTGGGAATTTCAGGTGGAAAAGACAGTCTTGCACTGCTCTATGCGCTTCACCATTTAAGACGGTTCTATCCCCAAAAATACGATCTTACAGCCATCACTGTAGATCTGGGGCTTGGAAATCTTGACCTGGATCCGATAAGGGAACTCTGCAAAGAATTTGAAATTCCCTATTATGTGCTTCCCACAGAGATTGGAACCGTTCTCTTTGATATACGAAAGGAATCCAATCCCTGTTCTCTCTGTGCAAAAATGCGCAAAGGCGCCTTAAATGAAAAAGCCAAAGAACTGGGATGCAATAAAATCGCCTATGCCCATCATAAAGAGGATGTGATGGAAACAATGATGATGTCCCTTTTTTATGAAGGACGCTTTTACTGTTTTCCTCCCAACACCTATCTGGACCGGATGGATCTGACTGTAATACGTCCTATGATTTTCGTATCGGAAGCAGATGTTATCGGATTTAAAAATAAGTACCAGCTTCCAGTATGTAAAAATCCATGCCCTATGGATGGATACACCAAACGCCAGTACATCAAAGAACTGATCCAGAAACTGCAAAAAGACAACCCCCATATTAAGGATTGTCTTTTTCGTGCTATTACAGACGGAAATATACCCGGTTGGAGCAAAGCTGCCGATTCTGCAGATGCTTAAATCCCTGGTCCCTGGTTACTTACGGACTCCCCGGGCTTTGTATCTTTAGAGGCTCCCGGTAAGGCAGAGATACCGGGGCCTCCGCCCGGCTGCTGGTCTGAGGATGCCCCAGGTCCTGTACTTCCTGCTTCTCCTAAAGGCCTGGAAGTGTCCTCTTCTTCCTTTTCCTCAGAAAGCTTATTTTCCAGAGATCCCGTTTCTTTCTCTGATTCGGTTTCCTTACTGCTGCCCGATCCCCAAATTCCCGGTCTCTTCTCTTCCTCTTTTGTTGTTTCTTTTTCACTTTCCTTTATACTGATCGTTTCCCTTGTTTCTTCCGTTTCTTCTAAGCTGCTGCTCTCCTCTTCTGTTTCCGTTTCTTCTGCAGAAGTCTCCGGAATTGTCTCCTGTGGCTTTGAAGCCTCTGTTTCCTTTGGAGCATCGGCGCCGCCTGTCTTATCCTTGGAATCTGTTTTTCCGGAGCCCGAAGAAGATTTAGAGGGTGCAGCTGCTCCCTCTTCATACAGCCCTGTTTCTTCCGAAATGTGGGCACTGATCTTTTTTAATCCGGAAGATGGATGGTATGGCGTATCCTCTCCATACAGGAACTGATGCAGCTGGATCACATTACTCTCCAGAGTAGTTGCGATCACACAGTCCATTTTTCCAACCCGCTTTGTCTCCCTGGAAAAAGGAAAACCTGCCGTATCTGCAATATGAAGTTGATCAATATCCTTTACCAGAGGCAGCACATCTTCAATCCCTACACTGGTAGAAATCTGAGGTAAAATAGCTTTTGCAAGATTAGTAAGCGTGCCTGCATCTGCCTGTCTTGCTTTTTCCAACGCCAGAGCAATCACCTTCCTTTGGCGCTCTGTACGCTGAAAATCCGTATCCATAAGCCGCAGACGGCTGTATGCTACCGCCTGAACTCCGTCTAAATGATTGGCTCCGGCCTGTTTAAGCTGCGTCGATCCAATACCCGTGGAATTGACGGTTTCTGTAATAAATCCATTGATATATTTGAACTCTGCCGGAGTAATTTCCAAATCAATACCGCCTAAAACGTTAATCGCTTCAGCCACTGCCTTCCAGTTAAAGGCAGCATAATCATCTATTTTTAGATCCAGGTTTTCTTCCAGTGCATCTACGGCCTGTTTTTGCCCGCCTTTAAAATAAGCTTCGTTGATTTTATGGTACGTTCCCTTGGAGTCAATTTTTAAATATGTATCTCTGAATACACTGGCTAACCGTATCTCACCTGTTTCTCTGTCCAGTGTGCAGACCATCTGTACATCTGCCAGCGCTTTTTTCGTATTACCGTCACGGCTGTCTACACCAAATACAGCCACTGTCCAGATCCCTGTAGGACGATGAAGGTATAGAAAGCTTCCATATGCCGTAACCGCTAAAAGAAGGAATATCAAAAGCATCGGCCATTTTTTCTTTCTTTTACGACGTCTTTCTCTGACAGAACTGCCTTTCGGATTGCGGCGGGATTTCTCTCCTGTCCTAAACTTATTTCGGGAACGGCTATAGGATTCTCTGTGGTTTTTGGAAAAACCTCCCGCTCTTTTCGCAGATCGTCCCTGGGATGTACCTCTTTTGGAAGACTCATCTGAAAACGGTATATCCAGTCCGTCTTCACAGCCATACTCGTCTTCAAAATAAGCGTCATCTATGGAATCAAAGGATTCCCGTTCCCGAAAACTGCGGCCGTCATGGGAAGAAGAGGCCCTGGAGCGGGAAGGCACGTTTCCGTAAGAGCCCGTCCTCCTGCGCCTGGACTGCATTCGTAAAAGTTCATCCTCATTATCATGGTAATTCATGGATTTTCACCTCTGTTTCATTTTCTTTCATAACAGCTATTCTACCACAGGAAAACAGATAAATACAGCTGTAAAGTCTTACGGAATCATTAAATCTGATTCATTGTCCACTGATGGTAAAATTTGTAAATATAAAAAATATCCCCTTTCAGACAGACAGATGAAATACCAAAAAACTGCTGCCAGAAAGGGGCATATCAAAAACTTCATAAATTATCGTGATTGAAATTACTTCTGATCCTTCCATTGCTGTTTCAGCTTTGCAAAGGCCATAATAGCCTCTACAGCACCATCAGGACCTACCGAACTGCTGTTTAAACACAGATCATAGCTTCTGGGATCACCCCAGCGCTTGTTGGAATAATAGTTATAATAGCTGGATCTCTTCTTATCTGTCTTTACAATAACCTCTTTTGCTTTGGAATCATCCAGGTTATACAGCGTCTTAATCCGCTCCAGCTTATCTTTTTCATCGCCCGCGATAAATACGTTCAAAACATTGGGATAATCTTCCAGGGCATAATCTGCGCATCGTCCAATGATCACACAAGACTGTTCATCTGCCAGATGCTTGATCGCATCAAACTGCGCAAGAAAGATTTTGTGATTAATAGGCATATCCGAGTATCCTGCGGCTGTATAGCCCATAGAATAAGAATCCATCACCAAAGAATATAAAAAGCTGCTGGTAGGACGTTCATCGTGCTTTTCAAATAATTCCTGACAGAGGCCGCTATGCTTTGCTGCCTTTGAAAGAAGCTCTTTGTCATAGCATTTCACTCCCATCTTTTCCGCCAGCTTTTCTCCGATCAATTTTCCGCCGCTGCCGCACTGTCTGCCGATCGTAATAACAAGATTTCCTGACATTCTGCATACCCCTTTCTCTGGCCTCACAGCAGGAACCAAGCTGTTCCCTGCTCTCTCTGCCATATTTGTATTATAACTCAAAAATTCAGAAAAGTATATAGAAATATACAGAAAATTCTATTTTAAAAGCACATTATTAGACAAGAGTGATAAAATCCACTAATTGTGTCTAATTAATTCAGAGTCTTAAGCAGATTTTCAAAGTAATCTGGAAGGGGGGCGGAAAATTCCATATAAAGACCTGTTCTGGGATGAATGAATCCAAGGACACCTGCATGGAGTGTCTGACCTTTAAGACCGGAAATCGGACATTTAGCCGGGCCATAAACGGCGTCTCCCAAAAGAGGATGATGAATGCTGGCCATATGAACACGAATCTGGTGGGTACGTCCTGTTTCCAGTCTGCATTCTACGTGAGTAAACTGCCTGAAACGTTTTAATACATGATAGTGGGTCACTGCTGATTTTCCCTTGTCATAGTTGATGCTCATCTTTTTCCGTTCCACCGGATGGCGGCCAATGGGAGCGTCAATCGTTCCCTCCTCTTCTTTTATGACGCCATGAACGATCGCCTGATAGCGCCTGGTAATAGAGTGTTCTTTTAACTGAGCCGCAATCGAATTATGTGCCATATCGTTTTTACATACGATCAATACGCCGGTTGTATCCATATCAATCCTGTGTACGATCCCCGGACGCATGACTCCATTGATACCGGAAAGCTGCCCGCGGCAATGATCCATCAGTCCATTGACCAATGTATGGGAATAATGGCCTGCGGCGGGGTGGACAACCATTCCCTTTGGCTTATTGATCAGGATCACATCCTGATCTTCATATAGAATGTCCAGTTCCATATGCTCCGGCTCTATTTCTGGTTCCACCGCTTCTGGAATATCCATGGAAAGAATATCCTCATCTTCTACCACATAGCTTGCTTTTACCGGCTTTCCGTTTACCAGGATCCGTCCGTCCTTTAAAAGCTTCTGGATGTAGGAGCGGCTCAGCTGTCCGGCAGCTTCGGCCAGATATTTATCAATACGCAGACCGCCTTCCTGGTCGCCTACACAGATTTCCTGTTTCACTGCGTTTTCTCCTTTCCATGAGCCTTTCCGGGCTGGAAGCAGTCCAAATCTTCATCATCATAATAAAAAAGCACTAAAAGCACCAGTCCTGCTGCCGCTATGGTAACGTAGCAGTCTGCCACATTAAATACGGGAAAATCAATCAGGCGAAAGTAAAGAAAATCAACCACATAATTCTGGGTCATCCTGTCGATCATATTGCCGACTGCCCCTGCGGCTACCAGCATCAGGCATACTGCTAACGGACGATATTTCGGTGTTTCCGGCATCCGACACATCATATACAGGATTGCTGCCAATACGGCTATTCCGATCAGGAAGAAAAAAAACTGACGGTTCTGCAGCATTCCAAAGGCGGCACCTCTGTTTTCAAGATAGGAAAATTCAAATACGCCTTTTATTACGGCTACCGGCTCCTGGTTCTTAAGAAACCGAACCGCCAGCCCTTTTGTCCACTGATCCAGCCCCACAAGAATCAAAAAACCGATTAAGAAGCTTACCAGAAGGGATCGTTTTTGTCTGCTCATCATTGTTACTCCTTCATATCAATCGTATTTCTGCCCCGGTCAAAGGCATAATCTTTTTTACAGGGAAACAGCCTCAAAACCGGCACGGATTTCATCCTCTGAAAGGGAATGATCCACATAAGCATCTCCGATTCCATTTAAAAGGACAAATTTCACCCTTCCTGCTTCCATCTTCTTATCACTCTTTGTAGCCTCAAATACTTCCTTCCAGATCAGGCCATCTACAGTAGTTGGAAGTTCAAAGGACGCCATCGTATGTTTAATATCATCTGCTTCCGTTTCACTCAAAGTACCCTTTAAACAGCTGATACGGGCTGCTGCCACACAACCCAGGCCGACACAGTGGCCGTGAAGCATAGTAAAATTCTTTAACTTTTCCACAGCGTGGCCCAATGTGTGGCCAAAGTTTAAATATGCCCGTTCTCCCTGCTCTGTAGGGTCTTTTTCCACCACTGCTTTTTTTATCTCATTGCTCCGAAAGACCATCTGCCGGCATGTCGTAAGATCACGGGCCATCACCGCATCACGATGTTCCTTTAACCACTCATAGTATGCCTTATCCTGAATCAGTCCATGCTTTATCACCTCTCCCATTCCGGAAGAAAACTGTTCCGCAGGAAGCGTCAAAAGTGTTTCCAGATTGGTATATACCAGTCTGGGCATATGAAAGGCACCCACCATATTTTTGTAATCCGCAAAGTCCACCCCCGTTTTTCCTCCGATGCTGGAATCCACCTGAGACAGCAGTGTGGTGGGGATCTGGATGAAGTCGATTCCTCTCAGATAAGTGGCAGCAGCAAACCCGCAGAGATCTCCTGTCACGCCTCCTCCCAGAGCTGCCAGCATATCTTTTCGGTCAAAATGCTCTAAAATCAGATGTTCATAAAGCATCCGAACCGTATCCAGGTTTTTATGTTCTTCACCTGCTGGAAAAATAAAAACAGAAACCATGCTGCAGCATTGGCTTAGGATTTCTTTTACCTTGTCCAGATAAAGGAATGCCACATTAGAATCTGTAACAATACATATTTTGCGCTTTTCCAGATGAAATGCCGCCAGTTCCTCCTTCAGTCCTTCAAAGGATGTTTCCATACAAATATCATAAATGGGATCTCCATCCCTGCAAACCGTCAAACGTTCCTTCATACGTCAAGTTCCTCCTGATCTGTCTGAATTTTGTGTAGTATGAACAGAAAAACGGGGGCTGCTGCAGGAAATAAAATTCTCCCAGTGGCAGCAGCCTCCGCAAATCCTGTCCCTATGTAGTTTAAATGTGAATGGTCATACCTGCCATCTCCATACCGGACACATCACCGGCTGCCAGCATGTCCTGAAAATCACCGGACAGCTCCACAGAATTAGGGGTTACAATGAAAATATAGTTGGAAATTCTCTGAAGATTGCCATCCATGGAATAAGCAGCTCCGGATACGAAATCAATGATCCTCTGTGCTACCTCCATGTGGATTCCTTCCATATTAAGAACCACTGCTTTTCCAGATAAAAGGTAATTACAGATATCCTTGGAACTGTCCATAGAGGTAGGCTTTACCATCGTAACCTCCATACCGGAACGGCGCATGGGAACCACCTTTGGCGTAGGACGTCCCAGAAAACGGGATTTGTCCTGAGGTTCATCGTAATACTCTTCATCATCCGCAGTATTCTTCCTTGAGAAAAAGCTCTTTTTAGGCGGCTCATCTTCAAAGTCATCGTCCAGGTAGTAATCCTCACCCTCCTCTTCAGGATTTAATCGCATGGTATCCATCAACTTACCTAACAGACTCATTTTACTCTCTCCATTTCCTCTCTATCAACGCTGCCTTACACAGCGCCGTAATGCCGCTCACCAAAAATACCGGTGCCGACCCTTACCATGGTAGCGCCTTCCTCAACAGCGACCTCATAATCTCCGGTCATACCCATAGAAAGCACATCCATAGTAACATTATCAATGTTTTTCCTACCTATGTCAACAGCAAATTCATATAATTTTTTAAAAATTCCCCGATTTTCCTCTGGATTCTCAACAAATGGCGCAATTGTCATCAATCCGCGGATATGCACATGAGGGAAGGTGCTGATCTCCCGTATGGCCGCCTCGGCATCTTCCATAAAAAAGCCATATTTGCTCTCTTCTTTTGCCACATTGATTTCCAAAAGAATATCCACTTCCATATTCTTTTTTGCAGCCTCCTCCTCAATCTGTCTGGCAAGGCGCAGGGAATCCACAGAATGGATCAGGACGGCCTTTCCCAAAACCTGATGAACCTTGTTGCGCTGCAGATGTCCGATCATATGCCAGCGCACATCATCAGGAAGGCTGCCATATTTTGCCTGGATCTCCTGAACCTTATTTTCACCAAAATCCCTGGCTCCTCCCTCATAAGCTTCCTCAAGCATGGGAACAGGTTTTGTCTTGCTTACCGCAATAAGCGTTACCTCGGACGCATCTCTTCCCGCTCTTTGGCAGGCCTCCTCGATACGCCTTCTTACTATTTCCAGATTGTCTCTTATCTCTGACATCGTTTCATCCTCCTCTGTCAAATCCTGATTTAAAACAGCGATCCTATTGATACAGGATCTGGCCTTCCGTAACCAGAGAGGCATCCAGCACAATATGGTCATATACAGACAAACCGTAGCTTGCTCCTTTTTTTATGGTATAGTATTCGCTGTTGGAATCCAGAATTTCAATTTCTTTAAATACGGTATATCCCTTGTTAATGTTAAAAACACCCTTTAAAGCCCTGGTACTTCCCACCTGGAACCGCTCCTGGGAATCAGGCTTTACAATATAGTCGCCGGATTTTAAGGGGCCGTCCTCCTGAACAGCAATATAATAAAATTCTTCATCATCAAAGCCGATTTCTATAGGGGTAAAGACAGCTGTTGTTCCATTTGCATCATAGATTTCTTTATTTACACCGCTGTCTGTACTGTCCCCGCCCTGAGTGACAAAATCTCTTGGGATCTGATAGAAATTTTTCTCAGTTACTGCACTGACAGGGATTTTAAGCCCCTTTGCCTGATCCTGGCGAATCTCAAAATTCACAAAACGGTCTGTGATAAACTGTGCCATGTATTTATTAAAATCCAGCTTACCGAAAACAGAGCCGTCCTTTCCCGTAAAAATGGAAAAAGAAGCGGTGGTTTCAATACTGTGATCCTTAAATTCCACCTCAAGCGAGGACTTGTCCCCATAGAGGGCCCTGTCCTCCTCTGTAAGAGGGAATACAACCGACCAGTTTTCAGAAGTTGCAATCTTATAGGCAGGTGTTCCGCTCTCGATCAGATCTCCTGATTTATGAAAGGTTTTCGTATAGGCAGACCGGTCAAAAGATGCCGTCTCCACTTCCTCAGGCTTAAGACTTTCATAGGAATCAAAGCCATAGGATACCACACCTGACTGAAGCGATACCACCTGTTCAAAGACAATGCCGGATTCCCTGGCAATCTGATCCAGCTGATCCAGAGCACTGAAGCTGGAATACTCCATCACTGCCGCTTCCAGGGTATAACGGGCATCATAAATCGCCCCGAAATCCTCGTCCGAACGGCTGGTAACAAAGGAGGACAGCTGTTTTTTTAAATCAGCCAGGTTTTCATCACTGAGCGTCTGATTCTCAACCCCATGCTCCTTTAAAAGGGAATCCAGGCGGCCGGTTTCGTCCAGAGAATAAACCCTGGAACCTACGGAGGCACGTTTGCCTTCCTGTAGGTAATAGTTGATATACCCGCTGTTATCCGCATTATAGACTTGTTCTTCTCTCAGGATCAGTCCTGTGTAGGGACGGTCATTTACAATACCGCCTTCTGACACCTCATAAAACTGGATTTTTTCATGTCCCATATAGATAAAAATATTGATCAGAAGATACAGAAAGATAACACCGAATATCAGCTTGCCGATATCATTGCGTGGCCGCCGGTAAGGAATGATCTTTCTGTTTTTTCTGTGCTTTTTACTGGCCATGAATAACGGCTCTCCTTTTAAAGTCTTGTTTCGTAAAAAAGCTGCCCTCCGCACCAGGCGTACTTCAAAACCTCGTGCGGCAGGCAGCCTAAGTTCTGTCTGCTATTTTATCACAGAATATGTATCATTACAATGAAATAATCACATCACCCTTTGCATTCTCCGGAAGCTCATCCGCGTCCATGGAAATGCTTAATACGAAAGTAACATGATATTTGTCACTGAGTTTTTTCAATGTCTCGTAGGTTTCGGAAATGTCCGCTCCCTCTAAGCACGCCAGCTTTAAGAAGCTGTCAAGATACATAGTCTCAAGATCATGATCCTGAGAAAGAATGCCACAGATAAATCCTAAAAATCCTTCGCTGTGTGTGATCGGAAATTCGTTCACATTGATAAGACGGATCCGGTTGTTCAGCTCATACATATGCTGAGCGCTCTTATCCAGATATACAACGGTGCCGCTGGCTCCCTTGATTGCTGCATTGGCCATGTCTAACAGATGTTTTGTCTTGCCTTTACCTTTTTTTCCTGCAATAATCTGAACCATACCTATCTCCTCCTTGAGTTATATATGTTGTATAAAAAATCAATTAAGATTACCTTGATTATAGTACAAATTCATGCGGAACGCAATCACTATTTGACGATTTTAGAAATTATATTTGTCATATTATCATAAAGATGGGCGCGGCTGTCCGATTTCAGCACAACAGATATAAAATTTCCTTCCGAGGCATCATCCTTTGATGCAATAATTAAGCAATAGCCGGCTGCTTTTGTGGTACCCGTCTTTCCGCCTAACACGGTAACTCCCTCCGGCGTATCCCGTTCCCCTGTGATAAACTGGTTGCTGCATTTCCAGGTTCTGGATACACTCTCTCCGGCCCCATTAATGTAATCTGCCGTGTACGCCTTCGCCTCAATAATCTCCCGAAATTGGGGGTATTTGAAGGCCTCGTTGAATATCAGATAGAGATCATAGGCTGTGGTATAATGATCCTCATCATGAAGTCCGTGCGGATTTACAAAATGGCTGTCCACTGCGCCCAGACGTTTCGCTTCCTCATTCATCCGGTCTGCAAATGCCTCTATACTGCCATCCATATGAACCGCAATGGCTACACCCGCATCGTTTCCAGACGGAAGCATAAGACCATAGAGAAGCTGCTCCAGCGTAAGGGTATCACCCGGCTTAATGCCACAGAGTGTAGCGCCTGACTCTGTAATTACCGCTTCATCCGTAACCTTTACCTGATCCTCCAGATTGCCGTATTTGATCGCCACCAGAGCAGTCATTACCTTTGTAATACTGGCCGGATACATGGTCTCAAAGGCATCCTTGCTGTAAAGCGTCTGATGGCCGTTCAGATCAAAAAGCGCTCCCGCCTCAGAGGTGAGAAAATTCGGATCAAAGACACTCTCATCGGATACAACGCAGAGATCTGAGGCGAAACCTTCCATGACTTCTTCCTCTGAACCTGCCAAGGCAATCGCCGGAAGGCGCTCTTTCAGAGAATACGCATCAGAAAAGCCGCCAAAGCAGCCTCCAAGACACAAAGAAGCAGCCAATATGAGGGCACTCCAAGCTCTGACATACCCCCGCTTCATTATCTGTCAACCTCTCTCCATTCCATATCACCTCTGTCAAGAGCCTTGATCAAAAGCTCCGCAGTCGCCAGATTGGTAGCCAGAGGAATGTTGTAGGTGTCGCAGAGACGGACTACATCATTTACGTCCGGCTCATGTGACTTGGGCATCAGGGGATCCCTCAAAAAAATAACCAGATCCATATCGTTATGCTCAATCTGAGCCGCCATCTGCTGAATCCCGCCCAGATGACCAGCCAAATGTTTGTGGATATTAAGATTTGCAACCTCTTCTATGAGTCTTCCGGTTGTTCCGGTGGCATACAGAGAATGCTTGCTTAAAATCCCTCTGTATGCGATGCAGAAATTCTGCATCAGTTTTTTCTTTGCATCATGTGCAATTAAGCCAATTGTCATATTCAGACCCCTCCTTAGGAATTAGTAGTGTCGTGGTACCCGCTGCAGTCCTACATTGAGCACAAGCCCCATACCAATAAAAATACTGATCAGCGAACTGCTTCCAAAACTGATAAACGGAAGCGGAAGTCCGGTATTGGGAAAAATACCTGTAGCAACTGCGATATTGGCAAAACTCTGAAATGCAATGAGCGTAGCCATACCGGTACATAACAGCCTGCCGGCCATATCTTTTGCCCTGGCTGCCATCATAAGACATTCATATACAATCAGTAAAAACAGCAAAATCACGATGGCGCAGCCGATAAAACCAAGCTCCTCACCGATAACGGCAAAGATAAAATCAGTCTGCTCCTCCGAAAGAAAATTACCGTTTTTTACAGATGCAATGGTAGTGTTGTAAAGCCCCTTTCCATGCAGCTGACCGGAACCGATCGCGATAATGGAGTTATTCTGCTGATAACGTGCCTCTCCATACTGCTCTGGGTAAAACCAGGCTAAGATACGTCCCGCCTGGTATTCTTTAATAAACGGGATCATACCATGAAGAAGAAGGTACACGCCTGTCGCAATCATAGGGATGACAACTGCCAGTGTCCCCACGATCCAGCGGTAGCTGATGCCGCTGGCGAACACAATCCCCAACACGATCACCACAGTAACGAGACAGGTAGAAAGGTTTGGCTGTTCAAATATAAGCATGGCCGGAACGGCAAAAAGCGCTGCCGCCAGTACCACGGTAGAAACCTTGTCTACCTTCTCCTGATATTTCATAAAATACCAGGAGAAGGTGATGATAAGGCCAATCTTTACAAATTCCGAGGGCTGGAGCTGTCCCAAAACAGGAACCTCGATCCAGCGTTTTGCATTATTGACGGATCTGCCCCAAAACAGCACGGCCAGAAGGCTTCCGATGCAGATCAGATAAATGACCGTGCTGAAATTCAGTATCTTATGGTAATCTACCAGTGAAAGACAAACAGCAATAGCCATGCCAGCCAGTATGCCAAACATCTGTTTTGTCACTGCTTCCGAATCCATATTGGTGGCACTGCGCACGACCAGTATGCCAATGACGCTTAAAGCTGTCATATAGGCAAGAAGCCGGAAGCTGTAATTTCTGAAATCATAATCAAAAAGCATATCAGTAAAGCCCCTTATTGGAAATGGAGCGTATGGGTATATCTGCCTGGAGCACCGGCAGCCCCCGGCAGGAGGCGGAACCGTCTGTGTCCATCAAAAGGCGGACATTGTCCTTTTCTATCTCCATGTATTTGGAAATGACACGGATCATGTCATTTTTGATCAGCCTTATGAGTTCCGGCGAACAGCCTGCCTTATCTGCCACAAGGAGAAGCTTCAGCCGGAATTTGGCCGTATCTTTGGAACGTCTGGTCTTCACGTTGTTTCACCCCTCCTATGCCCGCTTCAGCACCCGGGCCAGCCTTACAAGAAAGCCTCTGGCCTCGCCGGGGGATTCGATGGGGATATTCTGCCCTAAGAGCCTGCGGCATACATTCAGGTAAGCCTGTCCGGCGGCGGACCCTATTCCTACCAAGGGTTCTCCCTGATTGGTGGAGACTACGATGTTTTCATCATCCGGAATAGCGCCAAGGATATCCACGGCTAAAATATCCCGTACATCTTCTAAAGACATCATGTCTCCCCGGCGTACCATATCCGCCCGGATCCGGTTGACTACCAGCCCGATTTCAGTAATGCCCGCGTGTTCCAGCAGGCCGATGATCCGGTCTGCATCGCGAATGGCTGAAACTTCGGGAGTGGTCACCACCAGAGCCCGTCCCGCTCCTGCAATGGCATTGTAAAAGCCCTGCTCAATTCCTGCGGGACAGTCCAGAAGGATATAATCAAACTCCTCCTTCAGGTCTTCTGTCAGCTTAACCATCTGCTCCGGATTTACCGAGGATTTGTCCCTTGTCTGGGCCGCGGGCAGAAGGTAAAGGCTTGGATATCTTTTGTCTCTTATCAGGGCCTGCTTCATACGGCAGTTTCCTTCTACCACGTCTACAAGATTGTAGACAATGCGGTTTTCAAGACCCATCACCACGTCCAGGTTGCGCAGACCGATATCGGTATCAACCAATACCACTCTCTTTCCCAGAACGGCCAGTCCTGTTCCCACATTGGCAGAAGTAGTCGTCTTGCCTACCCCGCCTTTTCCAGAAGTAATCACAATGACTTCACTCATATAGACCTCCTGAAAAAATGAACTTTACCCATCTATTGTACATTAAATTTTGTGAATTTACCAGTATTTTTTTCCATTCAAGAAAAATTTAATACAGTTCGGCAAAATTTTACATATATCAGCCCATATCCCCAAAAATGGATCGTCCTTTTACAGGCCGGAACGCTATTTCACCGTCCCTGATACAGGCGATCATGGCTCCTCGGCCGAACCGGCGGTGTTTTTCATTTGTTGGAATCGGACAGTTTCCGATACGAAGCTGAAAAGGCATCATGGAAAAGGCCAGAACTATTGCCTGAGCATTTCCGGAAACACCTGCCGTCACAGAACCCTTTAGCTCGCCCAAGACGATCACATTTCCCTTTGCCGTGATCCTGGCCCCATGCTCCACATCTCCGATCACTATAATGCTGGACTCTGATTCCAGGGTATCTCCCCTGCGGAGTGTTCCACGGTAAAACTGTCCGGTCTGGGCACTCAGCTCCATAAGCTTTTCATTCAGAGCTTTTTCGCAACGTTCGATCCGCTGGGCATCCGTATCCAGAAGACAGAGCACATCAATCTGTGAATTTTCCGTAATAGTATTTACCACAGCCATCTCCTCTTCAGGTGTAAGCCTGCGCCCTTCCAGTGTAAGAGTCATCTGAACTGCCCCCCAGAAACGGGCGCTGTCTTTAAATTTTTTTGCAATAGCGACAAGAAGCTCCTCAAAGGGGAGATTTGGATCCAGCAGCACAGTCATGCCTGCCCGGCTGCTTTTAATGACGATCCCGTTTTGCATATGATCACCTTCCTCCTGTATGATATCATTCTTCAACGGAGCTGTTTGATGCGCTTAAGGCTCCTGAGCCCACAATTTCTTCAAAGCTCGTATAGCCGTAATAGTATTCATAGATCTGTTTTCCAAGAGAAGCCGCATTGGTTCCCGCATAGCCATATGGGATATTGACCGTTACCGCGATCTCCGGATTGGAATAAGGAGCAAAGGAAACGAAAAATGCATGGTTGGACCGGCTCCGATCCTCCTGTGCCGTACCTGTCTTTCCTGCCACTTCTACATGGGAGCTTGCGAATACGCTTTTTGCAGATCCCTCTGTAACCACCCGGCGGATACCGGACTGGACAGCATCCCAGGTAGAAGTCTTTGCTTCAATCTGTGAACTGGTTTCAGGGGTATAATCTTCAATCAGATTTCCGTCTGAATCCGTAAGCTTGTCCAGGAGGCTCAGTTCAAAGACCGTACCGCGATTTGCCACAGCGGAAATGTAGCGGGAAAGCTGCACGTTACTGTAGGAGTTGGTTCCCTGTCCCATAGCTGAACGCTCCGGATCCTCTGTGGTCAGATGAGGCTCTGTTTCAGGAAGTTCAATACCTGATGTGTGATCCAGACCGAACATGGATGCATATTTGCGGATTGCCTCAAGTCCCTTTTCCGAAGAATAGGTTCCATCCTCTGTAAGGCTTAAACGGTGTCCAAGCTCTGCAAAGACCACATTACAGGAATTTTGGATTCCGGTCACAATATCCTCTACTCCGTGACGTCCCGGGAATACCCAGCAGTTAATAGGCGGGCTAGACAGATCATAGGAGCCTGTACACTCAATGGTATCGGTAAGAGATATCACGCCCTCCTCCAGAGCTGCCACGGCAGTAATCGGCTTAAAAGTTGAGCCCGGCGCCTTGATGGCCTGAGTTGCATTATTATAAAGAGGATTGGACATATCGTTCTGGAGTTTCGCAAAATACGCCGCATCCACACTGCCTGACATCTTGTTATTATCATAGCTTGGGTAAGAAACGAGGGCTAACACCTCTCCGGTGCGCACATCAGTCACAACCGCTCCGGCTGTACAGGGATCTAAGGCCAGCTGCGCTGGAGTCAGCTCCAGATTGGAAATTTTCTTTTTAATAAAGTTGTAGGCATATACACTGTCTCCTCCGGCTAAAGCCGCCTGTGCTCCGGGATCCGGCTCCAGTACGCCCTGGTCAAAGAGGGCCAGACAGAGTTCGCTGCCTCTGATCACCTCGTTATTGATCAGATAGCGGAACATACGCTTAGTAAATTTCCCATCTTCCTCCAGATGAACACAAATGTAGTCAACCAGCTGTGCAAAGCTGTCATCCGCATTGGAATACTTGTTCTCCGAGTCCAGCTTTGTAGTGTCGATCCAGTTGCCGGATATACCGCTGTAGATATAATCCCTGAGGCTGATGGTTCCTTCTTTCCAGGAAAGATACTCCTTTGAACTGGTATCAATCTTATCACGCTTGATGATTCCTGTTTCTTCGGAAGCCAGAAAACTGTAGATATAATTCATATAGCTTTTCATATCCTCCGGAAGATCATTCATCGCTCTGGCATGAGGACTTAAAAGCTCATTCTTTATATCTGTCAAAATCTGTGTTTTGGATGAGGTATAGGTGCTGTAAATCTTATTTTCCACAGAAGAGGCATCCGGCTCAGCCATAGCCTCCAGAGAAAGCACATTGTTATTGATCAACTGATAATACGCATTCTTAACAGGAATCGGCTTTTTAGATCCGTCCTTTACTGTGTCAGGATCTACATCCTCGTTTACAAGGAATTTGGTGATAATTCCTGCCAGCTGCTGCTCCATCAGCTTATAGGTGGCAATCTGAAGATCCCGGTCGATGGTCAGATACACATCATTTCCAGCCTTGGCGTCCTGCTGCTCAATGACCTCCCTTGGCCGTCCCATATTATCCACATACATTTTGGTATAGCCCTTTTCGCCCTGAAGATCCAGTTCCATATACTGCTCAATGCCGATTCGGCCAACCACATCATTGAGATTGTATTTTTCATCCTCCTCGGTGAGATTTTTACCCTTTTTATTTTCTTCCTCTCTCCACTGCTCATTCAGTCGGTCTACCTGTTCTTCCTGAACCTTTCCCGTATATCCGATAATGGGGGAGAAATACAGGCTGTCATTGTATACACGGATATAGCTTTCTTCTACAGAAACACCCTTTAGATCAGCCGCATTTTCATGGATCTCTGTCATGGTCTCCCGGCTTACATTGGTGGCTACGGTAGTGCTCTCGTATTTCTGGTACTCCGTAAGCTTCATGGTATAGATGATATTGATCATATCGAGAGCCGTCTGATCCGTAAGCTCTAAGGGATTGCCTTCTTCATCCTTCATATCGTTTAAGTTATAGCCGTCACGGCCGGAGCTTTTTTTCAGCTCAAAGGCTTCTCTTGCTGTAATGTCCGAAGGATAACGGCCGCTGGCATCATCCAGCTTTTCGGAGCTGATTCCATAAAAATTAAGCAGAAAACGCTTGTGAGAAGCCTTAGAGGTGGTGGTGAAATACATCTCTCCCTGCTCGTTTATGGCAATCTCCAGCTTTCCTTCTACCTTTTCTCCTCTTCGCTCCAAAATTGTCACCAGGCGGTAGATCATGGCATTTCGATCTGCAGGCCTTGGATAATCGCCTAAATCCTGGATCGTAACCGAATAAGCCAGTTCATTATAGGCAAGAAGCTTTCCATTGCGGTCATAGATATTGCCTCTCGTTCCCGGCGCAGTAACCATTTTTTCCGTTCTCTGCATATAGGACTGCTGATATTCATCTCCGTGGATAATCTGCAGGTTAAACAGCTTTCCAATGAGCCCTGCGTACATCAGAGTGAAAATCACTGCCAAAGCAAATAGACGGGAGGAAAAAAGCTTTTTTAAAAATTCCTTTACAACTTCTTTCAGTTCATCAAACAATGGTGGTATCTCTCCTTTTTCCTATGTCCTCTACCCGCCGGCTGGCAGACAGGAACAGACGATATATGAGAAGGGTGGTAACGGCTGTAAAAATAATCTCCGGAAGCATGATCTTCGTAAAATAATAGGGAAGATCTAATCGTCCGCGGATCAGGAAACGGAATATATAAATATACATGCAGTACCACAGACCGTTTGCCACACTCAGGATTAAAGGCAGGGTAATGTAGTCCTCATAATAATACCGGGTAAAGATTCCGTTAAAATAACCGATATAAATATAGATCAGGGTATAAAAACCAAATGAGCCGCTGTAGAATAGATCCAGCAAAAGCCCCGAAATCACGCCGTAGAACATCCCTGCGTTTTTTCCATGGATAAAACCAAAGGAAAAGGTTAAGATCAGCAGCAGATTGGGCGTTGCCGCCAGAAAGGGAAGCAGGGGGAATACGCAGTTCTGGACGGTAAATGCAAGGATAATAAAGCCGATGTTGATCGCAATCTGTTTCACCTTTGCGCTGGTCACTGTTTCTCCACCTCTTCTCCATCTTTCAGATCGGTCAGGATCAGAACCTCCTGGAGGTTATCGAAATTGGCTGCGGGAATCAGATAACCGGACTGGGTCAGATGATCCGGATCAATGGTAACGTCCACCGCATATCCGATCAGAATGCCAGGAAGAAACTTCGTACTGATATTGGAAGTGATGATCTGATCCCCATCCTTTAACACAGCATCCTTGGAAAAATCGGTCAGCTTTAAACGTCCCTGCTCATAGAGGGTTAAATCTCCCGCCACAATACAGTTATAGGAGGAATCCACAGACATGGCGCCTACACGGCTGGAATCGTCAATAATTGAACGCACGGTTGCATAATTGGCTCCTACGTCTGTAACGATTCCTACAAGGCCTCCGTCTGCCACTACATTCATATCCACAGCCACTCCATCGGAAGATCCCTTATTGATCCGAAAGACCTGAAACCATTTTTCAGAGTCCCTTGCAATCACCCGGGCGCCGATTTTATTATACTGCATGTATTCCTGATCCAGCTCATATAGCTGGCGCAGTCGGTTTAACTCGAACTGCTGGGCCTGGAGTCGGTTATTTTCCTCGGTCAGCCGGTCCACCTGGATCTTTAAACGGTCATTTTCGTCCAGAGCCGTCTTTAAACGTGAAATATCCGTAAGCTCATTGTAAAGTCCTGTTCCCACACGGTTTACACCGGTCTGAATAGGAATCAGAAAATACCCCACACCGGTCCTTAGAGGCTCTAAGATACCGTCCTTTAAGGAGGTAATGCCGATCAACAGGACACAAAGCAGGGTAAGCCCTGAGAGGATATATTTGCTGCGTTTTGATTCCATGGATATTCATTCCTCTTTCATGTGTTATATGATTATATAAGTTTTTCCCGGCGAAAACTTAAATACCGCCGGTCTCCGATGATCAAATGGTCGATCAGGGTAATCCCTACGACCTCTCCTGCTTCCCGGATCCGGCAGGTTAAAAGCCGATCCGAGCGGCTGGGCTCAGGGTCTCCGCTGGGATGGTTGTGGACTAAAACCATACCTACAGCAAGACAACGAAGCCCTTCAATGAGAATTTCCCTGGGAGTAACCACAGAAGCGTTTACCGTTCCTTTGGAAACAAGGAAATCACGGATCAGATGCTGTTTGGTATTCAGAAACATGACATGGATTTCCTCCTGTTCCAAATGACGCATATCTTCCATGTAATAATCCGCAATCTGATCCGGCTGTGTAAAAGCCACAGGCTCTGCGCTTACCTTCTGCTTCCAAATCCTCCTAGAAAGCTCTCCGATGCACAAAAGCTGGATTCCTTTTACAGGACCTACTCCACGGATGGACTGCAGCTGTTCCAGAGAGCAGTGCAGAAGGCCTGTAAGTCCATCTCCCGGTGCATTTTGTGATAGGATGGCGTCTGCCAGTTCAAGAGACGTGCGTTCACTGCTGCCGGTTCGTATGATGACTGCTAACAGCTCGCTGTCCGTAAGCGCCTTTGGACCGTAAGCCATGCATTTTTCATAGGGACGCTGCTCTTTGGGCAGATCCTTCATTGTAATTCTTTCCATTTATCCTCCTGACTACGCACCTCTCCAAGTACATTTTCAGGATGAGCTTTTAAATCATTTTATAAATAAACAGAGCCACTGCCACTCCAATAATGCTTGCCATGGTAATCTTGATGGTAAGTCCGAAAGTAATGACTAAAAGGCCAAAATCAATGACCAAAGGAGTATCCAGCCCAAAGGACTGGCCATAATTCATCCATTTCAGCCAGGAAATACCATCTGCCAGCTGTCCGATAAATCCTCCCAGTACAATTCCGGCTAAGAGCATAATAAGAAGGATCCAGAAATTTTTACGTCCCATAAACAAACTCTCCTAAGGAAGCCCCGAAGGACGGGGCTGTTTATCATATTACCATAAGTTTTTTTAGGTGTCATCTGAAAAAATTCTTAAGAAACAAGGCTTTTAGGGGACACAACTCCATCATCCGCCAGCTGCTGGAGGGATTTTAAAATTCCAAGCTTGGCATGATACCAGGTAAGCCCTCCCTGGAAATATACGGCATAGGGCGGCTTAATAGGGCCGTCGGCACTGAGTTCAATAGAGGAACCCTGTACAAAGGCTCCCGCAGCCATGATGACCGGACTGTCATAGCCGGGCATATCCCAGGGTTCGGGGGTGACAAAGCTGTCTACCGGAGCAGCTGCCTGGATTCCCTTACAGAAGGAGATCACTCCCTCCGGAGTACCGAAGGTAATGGCCTGGATGATATCATGACGTGATTCGGAGCCGTTTGGCACTACGCCGTAGCCCAGACGCTCGTAGATATTGGCGGCAAAAATCGCGCCCTTTAAGGCTCCTGCTACAACGGTAGGTGAAAGGAACAGACCCTGATAGAGCTGCTGATTCAGTCCTAAGCTGGCGCCCACCTCTTTTCCAAGGCCGGGGGCACTTAATCGGTAGGAAGCACGGTCTACACAGTCCTTTCTTCCGGCAATATAACCTCCAATAGGGGCCAGACCGCCGCCCGGATTCTTGATCAGGGAGCCAACGATCATATCGGCTCCTACATCCGTAGGCTCGATGGTTTCCACAAACTCTCCATAGCAGTTATCTACCATGCAGATCACCTCAGGCTTGATCTTTTTTATAAAGGCGATCAGCTCCCCGATCTGCTTTACAGAAAAGGTAGGACGGGGATCATAGCCCTTGGAACGCTGAATGGTTACAAGCTTTGTCTTTTCATTGACAGCCTTTGCAATATTTTCGTAGTCAAAGGTTCCGTCGGGAAGAAGATCCACCTGGCGGTAGGAAACGCCGTATTCCTTTAAGGAACCCACGGAATCCCTGATACCGATCACTTCCTCCAGGGTATCATAGGGCTTTCCCACAGGTGAAAGGAGCTCGTCTCCGGGACGCAGGTTTCCGGAAAGAGCCACATGCAGGGCGTGGGTTCCGCTCATAAGCTGTGGACGAACCAGGGCGCTTTCTGTGTGGAATACGTGCGCATATACCTCCTCTAAGGTATCACGTCCCAGGTCATTGTAGCCATAGCCCGTGGTAGCTGCAAAATGGATATCGCTGACGCGGCATTCCTGCATGGCATGAATTACCTTTAACTGATTAAATTCTGCCCGTTCATCAATCTCCTGAAAGCGGGTTTTTAAATGTTCCTCTATCTCTGCAGCAAAATCCAGTACCTTTTTGCTGATTCCCAGTGTTTCATACATACCGGTTAATACATTTTGTTCCATTGGTCTGACTCCATTCTTTCTTTTTGTGACCTTTTTCAAGGTTCGGTCTGTCATTGTAGCACGATTCCCTCGTCCATGCAATCCTTCAGAATCTGTTTTAACGCGTTTGACGTATCGTCTGGCGCGCCTGAAAGTTCAATCCAGCGCACCTGGCGCTCTCTGCGAAACCAGGTCAGCTGGCGCTTGGCAAAATGCCTTGTATCACGTTTCAGTATATAGACTGCTTCCTCCAGGCTGCAGCGCCCTTCCAGGTAGTCCAGGATTTCCTTATAGCCTAATCCCTGCATGGAGGTCTGCCCCCGATGGCAGCCCATTTCTTTTAAGCGCTGTACCTCATCGATCAGCCCCTGCTCAAGCATCAGATCCACCCTGCGGTCAATCCTGTCATACAGTCTGGTCCTGTCTGTATTCAGCACATAATAGAGGAAATGATAAGGGGATTCCTTCTGGTGCATGGCTTCGTTATGATGTGAGATTTTTTCTCCTGTTTGTCTGAAATATTCGATGGCCCGGATTACCCGCTTTATATTGTTTGGATGGATCTGGGCGGCTGCCTCAGGATCTGATTCCTTAAGAATATTGTGAAGCACTTCCGGGGCCTGGGAACCGGAACGGGCAGCCAGCTCCTCCAGCTCCTGTCGGAACGGATTTTTCTCACCATCATCTTCATTCTCTGTAAAATCAATATCATAAAGGAGAGCCTGTATGTAAAATCCCGTTCCTCCGGCTATAATGGGAATTTTTTCCCGCATCCAGATATCACCAGCCGCCTTTTTTGCCAGTTTTTGAAACGTCACCACATTAAAATCCTCATCCGGATCCAGAACGTCTATCAGATGATGAGGAATATTCTCCATCTCTTCCGGTGTGATTTTGGCAGAGCCAATATCCATATGGCGGTATACCTGCATGGAATCCGCACTGATGATCTCACCGTTTACAGCCTTTGCCAGTTCAATGGATAGGGAGGTTTTTCCCACAGCCGTAGGGCCGGTAAGAATGATCAGAGGTTTTTTCTCAGAAAACATACACTCTCTCCTTTGCTGTTATACAATACGTTTAAACTTCTTTTCCAGCTCATACCGGCTCATGGAAATGATGGTCGGACGGCCATGAGGGCAGGCGTAAGGGTTTTCCAGCTCCAAAAGCTGGTCAATGAGCCGGTCCGCTTCTGCAGCAGACATAGCATGGCGTCCCTTTACAGCTGCCTTGCAGGACATGGAAGCAATCTTTTCATAAATTATATCCGGGTTATGTACGCTCATATCCTCAGAAAGACCATCGATCATTTCAAGAAGAAGTTCCTTTTTCGCAATGGAAAAAAGATTGGCCGGCACTGCCCGCACTGCGTATTCCCGGCCGCCGAAGGGCTCAATTTCAAAACCGATCCCCTTAAAATATTCCAGATACTGCTCTAATAGCAGGGCTTCTCCCTGATTTAAGGTGAGGATAACAGGGGGATTTACCAGCTGGGAATCATACTGCCTGTCCTTTAAGGAACGGACTGTTTTTTCATACAGCACCTTTTCATGGGCTGCATGCTGATCGATAATATAGAGCTGGTCATTGTACTCCACCATCCAGTAGGTATCAAACAACTGGCCGATGAGCCGGTGCTTTAAACGGGATTTTGGATCCAGGAGCTTTCCGTCAAACAGTTCCAGCTGCTGCATCGGTTCTGCAGCCTGAGAAGCCGGTACAGAAGATCGGGAGATCGGAGCAGCTGCGGCAGGGGGATTCAAAGCCCGCCCAGCATCTTCTGTCTGTTTCGTTTGAAACACTGTCTGAGTTTTTTTCTCACCTTCAGCTGATTCATTTGCAGGCAGATCCTTTTTATCAACATGCTTCCAGCCGGGAGCTTCCTCGCAGAGAAGAGATGGCCGGGAGACACCGGATCTCTGTGCAAACGCTGTCTCTTGGAACACAGGATTAGAACCGGAAGATGACGACCTGTTTCCGGAAGACAAATTTCCCGCGTCCAGACTGCTCTGCCGGCGGATCTCAAAGGGCTCCGGCTGTCTTGGCTGGCGCTCCTCTCTCCTCTTTTGGGCATCCTCCTGCCGCTTTTTGGCTGCTTCATCCAGCGTCACCTGAGGGATCAGTTCCTTATGTGCCAGCGCTTCTCCCACTGCTTCTAACGTCCGGTTAAACACATATTCCCCATCGCTGAAGCGCAGCTCCATCTTGGTGGGGTGTACATTTATATCCAGTGTCTCAGGATCGATGGAAAGGTGCAGCATGGTAAAAGGATATTTGTGCTGCATCATATAGGGCTTATAGGCCTCTTCAATGGCTTTTGAAATAATATTGCTGCGCACATACCTGCCGTTGACAAAGTAATTTTCATAATTCCGGTTGGATCTTGCGATCACCGGCTTTCCGATAAAGCCTGTAATATGGATTCCCTCATAAACCGCATCGACAGAAAGCAGGTTGGAAGTGATCTCACGGCCAAACACGGTATAGATCAGATCTTTCAGATTGTTATTTCCGGAGGTATACAGCTTATTCTGGTTATTTTGGATCAGACGGATGGATATATCCGGATGGGAAAGAGCAATCTTTTCTACCACCGCTGCCACGTGTGTCCCCTCTGTCATTGGGGTTTTTAAGAATTTTTTCCGTACAGGCGTATTAAAAAAGAGATTTCTGGCAATGATCGTAGTTCCCTCCGGGGCCCCCACTTCTTCTATCCCGCGCTCCGTCCCGCCTTCGATCTGATATCGGGTTCCGGTAAGTCTGTCTGCTGTTTTGGAGATCATCTCTACCTGGGATACGGCAGCAATACTGGCCAGCGCCTCTCCACGAAAGCCAAGGGACGCAACGGTGGTAAGATCCTCGGCCGAACGTATCTTGCTGGTTGCGTGGCGCAGAAAGGCGGTGGGAATCTCCTCCTTTGGGATACCGCAGCCATTGTCCGTAATGCGGATCAGGCTGCAGCCGCCCTCCCGGATCTCTACGGTCACTGCCGTAGCCTGAGCATCAATGGCATTTTCCAAAAGCTCTTTTACCACAGAAGCCGGTCTCTCGATCACCTCGCCTGCGGCGATCTGATTGATAGTTGTCTGATCCAGAACTGAAATCACAGCCATATAGCAAACCTCCTTTACAGATCCATCAGGCCGTCCAGCACATGAACCTTCATGCGTCCGCCTTCCAGATCCACATTCAGGATGCAGTCCTTGATTGCAGGAAGAAGAAGTTCCTTTCCGCCGGTAAGTTCAACTACATATACGTCATTTGCCCCTGTTTCCAGTACATCCTTCACTCTGCCAAGAACCGCTTCTTCTTCATTTACAACCGTAAGGCCGATCAGATCTGTGATAAAGTATTCATCCTCTTTTAATTCAACCGCCTGATCTCTGGTGATCAAAAGGTCTCTCTGTCTCCATGTTTCCACATCATTGATATTGTCATATCCCTTAAATTTTAAGATTACCATATTTTTAAAGAATTTTACCTGTTCGATGGAAAGCTCCAAAGGCTCTCTTCCATCCAGAATTACCTTTTTTAATGTTTTAAAGCGCTTGGCATCATCCGTTGTAGGGAATACCTTTACTTCCCCCCGTACGCCGTGGGTGGAAGTAATTACGCCTACTCGCAGCATCTGTTCCATGTCTGAACACTCACTTTCTCTTTATCTTTAACGAAACAGACCGCCGGCCAAACAGCCGACGGTCCGTCCTCTTTACTGGATCTCAACAATTACTTTCCTGTCTTCCTTAGAGGCAGCGGCCTTGACTACGGAACGGATTGCCTTAGCGATCCTGCCTTGCTTGCCAATGACCTTGCCCATATCGGCAGGAGCTACCTTGAGTTCGATCAATGTATCTTCGCCTTTCATTGACTCGGTAACGACTACTTCGTCCGGATTATCGACCAATGCCTTTGCGATCACTTCGACTAATTCCTTCATCTCTCCACCTCGTCTGCAAAGAATAATATTACTGAATACCAGCGATCTTTAACAGCTTTGCAACTGTCTCAGTTGGCTGAGCGCCGTTTGCCAGCCACTTCTTAGCAGCTTCCTCATTAAACTTGATCACGCTTGGATCTTTGGTAGAATCATAGTATCCAACTTCCTCGATAAATCTTCCGTCTCTTGGGGATCTGGAATCTGCTACTACGATTCTATAAAAAGGAGCCTTCTTCTGTCCCATTCTTCTTAATCTCATCTTTACTGCCATTTTTCTTACCTCCGTAAAATCATTTTCTATTGATTGTTTTATTTTTCTATATTAGACATACAGGAGCCTTCCTGTGTGACTAGCTTATTTAAAACGGAAGCTTAAGCTTCCCGCCCATAAGGCCACCAAGACCTCCTAAGCCCTTTCGCTTTCCGCCGCCCATAAGGCCCGGCATCTGCTTCATCATCTTCTTCATCTGGTCAAACTGCTTTACCAGACGGTTCACTTCGCTGACATCTACTCCGGCACCCTTTGCGATGCGCTGTTTCCTGGAAGGATTTATAAGGCCCGGATTGGCCCGCTCCTCCTTTGTCATGGAGAGGATAATGGATTCCACACGGCGCAGGGAGCGCTCGCCTTCATCCATATCAATGCCGGAAAGCTGGCTTCCAACACCGGGCATCATGGAAAGAATACTTCCCATACCGCCCATCTTTTTAATCTGCTGCATCTGGGTTAAGAAGTCATTGTAGTCAAACTCTGCCTTGCGCAGCTTCTGTGAAAGCTCCTTTGCCTGCTCCTCGTCTACCTCAGCCGCCGCCTTCTCGATCAAGGACTGGATATCTCCCATTCCCAAGATTCTTGAAGCCATACGATCCGGATAAAACTGTTCCAGATCAGAAAGCTTTTCTCCCATACCAATGTAGAGGATCGGCTTTCCTGTCACGGAACGGATGGAAAGAGCCGCGCCGCCTCTGGTATCGCCGTCCAACTTGGTAAGGATTACGCCGTCAATGCCGACCTTGTCATTAAAGGTACCAGCTACATTTACCGCATCCTGACCGGTCATGGCGTCTACTACCAGAATGGTCTGATATACTTCTACTGCTTCCCGGATGCCTACCAGCTCGTCCATCATACTTTCATCAATATGAAGACGGCCTGCAGTATCCAGAATCACTACGTTAAAGCCATTTTTTGAGGCGTGTTCGATGGCGCCCTTTGCAATATCCACAGGACTGATCTTATCGCCCATGGTAAATACTGGGATTCCCACCTTTTCGCCATTGACCTGCAGCTGCTTGATGGCTGCGGGACGGTATACATCGCAGGCCGCAAGAAGGGGCTTTCTGCCCTTTGCCTTTAGCTTGGCTGCAATCTTTGCCGTCGTGGTCGTCTTACCTGCACCCTGGAGACCTGCCATCATAATGACCGTAATCTCACTTGCGGGTTTTAAGGCAATCTCTGTTGTCTCAGAACCCATAAGCTTTATCAGCTCTTCGGTTACAATCTTGATTACCGTCTGTCCCGGTGTCAGGCTTCCAAATACCTCTTCGCCGACCGCCCGTTCCTGAATGGAACTTATAAACTGCTTTACTACCTTGAAGCTTACGTCGGCTTCCAAAAGAGCCATCTTTACTTCCTTTAAGGCAGCTTTTACATCGGCCTCAGACAGGCGGCCTTTGCCGCGCAGGTTTTTGAAAATATTCTGCAATTTATCGGATAAGCTTTCAAAAGCCATTGATAACCTCCTGAAGGTCTTTTGCTGTAGGGATCACAGCGCTGCCATGATCTTTCCGGACAGGCTTCGGATCTCATCCATCAGCTGTATATCCCGGGTTTTGGTACAGGTCTCTGCCAGACCGTCCAGCTCCCTGACCATATCACGGATTTTCATGAATTTTGCCACAAGATGCAGCTTTTCTTCATATTCCTCCAGTATACGGTCACAGCGCTTTTTCAGATCATGGACGCTTTGACGGCTGATTCCCTGCTCCTTTGCAATCTCGCTGGGAGAAAGGTCATTAAACACCATGTCCTCATAGATGCGGCGCTGGTGCTCCGTCAGCAGTTCTCCATAAAAATCGTACAGCAGACCCTGTTCAACGATCTTTTCCATTTCAACCACCTGTGTTATCATACACGATAGCTGCAATCTTGTCAAGCATTTTTACTTGACGAACGGTACATTTCTGCAATTTCTTTTACAAGAGCTCTGTCCAGGATCAGATTTTCCGTCAAAGGATTGATAACAGCAGGATCTCCCGCTGCTGCCCGAAGTCCGTCTGCCAGGCTGAACACCATGCAGCCCCACTCTTCCCTCTTATATGCCTTTTGAAATTCCAGCCAGTCTGTAAACATAGGCAGGAACTGCTTATGCTCATTGTTTTCAATCCGCGGGAAGAAGAGGTTGTCCTGTTTCTCTGCATCAATGGTATTCTGTCCCTTATTTAACCCCTCTGTTTTCTCAAATTTTACCGGCACCAGAAGCTTTGCCTGCAAAAGTTCTTTCTTTAAGTGTTCCTTTTTCGCTTCCACATTGGCCTCGCGCTCTGAGTAAGACACATTCCAGCGGATTTCCTGCAGATACTCTGCCATGGCACAGCGCAAAGAAGGATTAACCACAGGCACTTCCAATGACTGTCCTGCTTCTTCTTCCGGATGTTCAAGGAGATCTGACCGATTTACAAAAAGCTGATAGGAGCCATTGTCAATAAGAAGTTTCTCCATGCCAAGATAGTACAGCCATGCAAAAAGGCTTAATCGGCCCGGAAGGCCGGTATGCTCCCTTGGAATCTCCCGAAGCACCAGATGACGGTGATACTGCTCTGCATAAAAATGAAGGGCTTTAAGAGCCAGCTCCTTTGCAGAATATACATCAACCGTATCTCCGATCATAAAAGGCAGACTGGAGCCTTCATCCAAAAGAATAAACAGAGAAGGCGCTGCTTTCAGCTTTTCAAGAACCGTATCATAAAGCATCTGGATCTTATCTTCATATCCGCTTACAGGCTCCTGATGATTCATCTGCTGCAGACGGCAAAGCAGGAAAATGGATTCCTGAATAGAAAGCGGAACCAGAACTGCTTCTGAAAGTGTTTCTTCCAAAACAGCGCTTAACTGCTCCTCCCGCTCTGCTCCCAGGGGACCGGCCGGCCGGCCGGCTTTTTCCTGTGCTCTGGCTGCCATAAGAAGTGCATTCTGAGCCTGTGCATCCCGAACTACTACCGTATTTTCCACAGAAGCTTTGGCCTTAACAGAAGAAACAGGTGCTGCATCCTTTAATGCCTCCTCCAGCTCCTCTGTTACAGATACCAGCACAGCTCCCTCTGCCGGGATCTGCTCCTTTGTCACACCATCCAGTTTAAAGCCGTAATGAGCCCCATAGGTTCCCTTCATATCATAAGACGCAGCCCGCAAAATCTTGGTTCCCTGCTCAATACCGGAAATCCGGCACTTAAACACCGGCTCACCCAATTCATTTAAGCAGATAGCTTCTGTCCCTGGGATCAGACGCCCCCTTGTAAGCTTTCCCGCAGCCACGGCGCTGTTTCCCTTCAGAGCGTAAATGCCGTCAATGACAAATTCAAATCCGTCTTCAAGTTTTTTTCTTCCAAATGAAAATAATCCCATTGTTTCCTCCTGGTTGTTCCGGAATATCCATCATTCCGGTATGTCTGGTAGAGATTATACAACACTCCCGCTTAAAAGGAAAGACCTTTTAAAAAGTGCCCTTTTATGCCAGGAAGTTCTCTGCAATCTTGCGGATTCCTTCCGCATCCTTTGCATACCAGCCTTCAAAATCGAGGCCGCTTTCCTGTACCGCATGGCCTAAGGCCTTTAAAAATGCCGGAATGTTCTCTTCCAGTATCGCTCCCAGCTCTTCTCCCATCCGTTCTTTTCCCTGGAAGCAGCATCCCTTTACGAAAAGATTAAAAGCAGGTTTGACTTCTTTATTTACTGATTTTACACCACCTCTGAAGCCGATTACTCCTGTCTGGTGAGTGCCGCAGGAAGATGGACAGCCAGAAATATGGATCTGAGGCAGGATACCGTCTTCAAAGCCCTCTTCACGCTCCATTTCGATCAGACGGTGAAGCAGAGCCTGGGAATCTCTTACACCCTGCTGGCAGATTGATGCGCCGATACATGCTACCGATTCCTCAAAACGGCTGCAGGAGCAGACCGCCTTTTCAGAAGAGGTAACCTCTAACACCTTTTTTACATCCTCTGCCCGGCAGTTGATCACATAAAACATTTCTTCCGGAGACAAACGAAGTTCCGCACCAGGAATAGACTCTATCACCTCATAAAGATCTGCAAAAAGAGAAGGCTCCGGGCTTCCTCCAAGCGGATGGCAGGCTACGCTGTAAAGCCCGTTCTGTTTCTGAGGGATCACCCGCTTTCTCATATAAGGATCTGAAATAGAGGCAAATAAAATCTCCCTGGAAGTAGCAAAAGCTGTACTCTGATCCTGTACCGTCTCTTCGGATAAGGAAGTCTCTCCCATTTCCAGAGTAAGATCTCCTTCCTCCGCATAAACCTCGTCCAGCTTCTTTAAAAATGCTTCCTTATACGCCTCAGCACCTCCCAGAGCTTCCTGCATAAAACGGCTTCTGGCTTTGGCCCTGTTTTCATAATTGCCATACGCACAGAACAGCTCATGCATGGCTCGGATATAGTAAAGGATCTGATCCGGAGCCACTCCCTCTGCCACCCTTACGCCAAAAGCAGGCTTATTTCCCAGACCACCTGCGCTGTATACGTCAAAGGTGCCATCCTCTCTGGCCGCAAAGCCAAGATCCCTGTACGTCGCATGCGTGACATTCTTTGGCGTATTAGAAAATCCCACCTTCAGCTTTCGGGGCAGTTTTTTCCCCTTGATAAAGCTCATAAGATAATCAGCCGCTTTTAAAGCATAAGGAAGAACGTCAAAATATTCTCCCTCCTCCACACCGGCCAGAGGAGAAACCATTACATTTCTCGGAAAATCTCCACCACCGCCTCTTGTGACAATCCCGCAGGAAAGGGCTTTTACAGCCAGCTCACAAACCTGATCCTTTGACAGATCGTGAAGCTGCAGTGTCTGACAGGTTGTTAAATGAACCCGTTTAACCTCATATTCCTTAATACTCTGTACCACAAAGGCCAGTTTTTCCTTTGTCATCACACCGCCCGGCATACGCAGACGAAGCATGCTGGCCTTTCCGCCCTTTTGAGCATAGCTTCCGAAACCGCCCGAAATGCCCTTATAAGTTTTGGCATCCATCTCTCCGCTGTAAAACTGCTCCGTGGCCTGTTCAAACTGTCTGTAGTCCTCTTTCCAGCTCTCCGGCTGAATTGCTGTCATCTTCATAGATAACCTTCCTTTCCTGTGTAAACTCTTTTAAGCGCCCCCGTTCAAATTCCTGAATGGAAATCGCTTTTTTGTTTGGATTTGCAAATACAAAGGTTCGATCCACATTTTCCAGATAGTTCTGGATCTTATCGTTGGTAGCGCTGATAATCGCCTGGAAGCCCAGTCCCCGGATCAGTTCAATGCAGCTTGCCACCTTTTCCGCATCCATCTTGGAAAAGGCCTCGTCTAAGATCACCAGGCGGATCGACGGGCTTTTTCGAAGTCCTGCAGGCTGTCCGATATGGTAAGCCTGTGCAAAGCTTGCAAGAAGCGCTACGTACAGGGGATTTTGCCCCTCTCCGCCGGAATTTTTCCGAAGCATTTTGCTTAAACGGATCTTTATAACCTCGTCTCCGTTCTGAACCAGCTGCTGCATATCAAAAGAAAGATAGGTCCGGTAATCGGAATATTTTTCCATATTCCGTCTGGCCTCCTCAAGCTGCTCCGGCGCAGCGTTTTCCGGCGGGATAAAAATGCTGATCAGCTCGTTAATCCTGTCTCCGTAATGATTTTCATGCTCCATGGTAAAAAGGTTCAGCTGATTTTCAAAGCTGTGATCCAGCCGGGAGGGATCTACCTCTAAAGATTCATCCATAAACATATCATAATACCGTCCGTCTGCTCCCTTAGACCGCGAAATCACAAACCTGTATTTATCCTTTCCAAAATCCAGACGGCTGATGATCCGGTTCAGTTCTTCAGTCCGCAGCATGGCCTCCTTAATAGCGCTGCGGATCTTGTACATAAAATCATCCTTAAAATGCTCCACTGCCGATCGGGCCTGCCTGGCAGCCTGCTCCTTAAACCGTTCCAGATCATCACAGGAAAGGCGGTCAAGAAGACTGTCATACGCCTCGTTATCTCTGGCACTTACCGGCACATTGCGGCCCGGATAGCTGCGGATATACTCGGTACGAAGATTCATAAGCGTTTCTCTGGCCTTATTACTCTGTTCTGTCAGGATCCTGCATTTATTTTCATAGGTTTCCCGCTCTCTGTCATAGCGTATGGCCTCCCTTTCTGCCAGATAAGCCGAAAGTTCCCTGTCGTGCTCCGCATTTTCCTCAAGCTGTCCATTCTGGGATGCTGCTGTTTCTTCCAGCTCTGTAATAGAATGGGAAAAACGCTCCAATTCATTTTTGCGGCCAAGGATCAGCTCCCTCAGGCGGTCCCGTTCCCGTTTCACTCCTTCACACTGCTCAAGAACAGCCGACCGTTCCTCTTCCAGCTGTCCGATATTTTGGGCTTTCAGCTCCTCTAACCGTCTGGATAACTGCTTCTTTTCGGATTCCTTTTTCTTCCAGGCCTTAATTTCCTCCAGCCACTGCATATATTCCTCTGCTGGCCCTTTTAACGCCTCAAGCCCTGATATCCGCCTGCAGTCCGCAAGAACCGCTTCCAGGGGCAGTCCGGCTTTTTTAGTCTCCTCCAGTTCTTCCTGAACCAGCCGGATCCTCTTTCGCAGGCTGTCCTTTCCAATGTACGCCATACGGGTATAATGCTCCGGATTGATATGCTGAAGACGGAGATTATGATATAAAAGGCATTCTGGAGTAATACCGATTTTGCAGTCTGAAAGCTCCTCAATGGAGCGGCATTTGATCACTTTTCCAAGCAAAAGCTCCATATATGGAGCAAGAAACGCTTCTTTAACCCCGATTTCCTCTGCCAGAGAATTTTTAAATACCGCAGCCTGAGAAGAAGCAGCTTTCTCTGTATCGAGAACCGCCACACTGTAATATTTTTTGGGATCCAGCTCACTGTAAATCTTTAAAGCGGCCCTCGCATACCTGGGGGAAACCACCAGGCTTAATTTGTTGTTTCCCAGATACCCCTCTATGGCATTGGCCCATTCCGGATGCTTCACTTCCAGAAGGTCAGCCAACACGAATACATCTGCGCTTTTTCCTGTTTCCTCAAACAGGCGCCGTTTTAAATACTCTCTTGCCTCCTCCAGATATTTCGGATAGGCCTTGCTTCCTGCCTGAAGCTTTTCAAGCTCCTCCTTTAACTGCTTTTCCCTGCGCTTTAGCTCATTGAACCGGGCAGCCGTTTCCTGGCGGAGTTTTTCTGTATCCGCCTCCATAGAAGCAAGGGATGCCTTTAAGCGGATCATCGTTTCCTTTGAAATGGTGCGCTGTTCAAACTCCTCAATATCCCAGAGTGTCTGATTGGAGGTGATATCCTCCTCCTCCCATTTTTTCAGGGAAAGGGTGGTTTTCTGCCAGCGGGCCTCGCTGCGGCTTAACTGTTCGCAAAGCTCTCCCAGGGATGAAAGCTGTTCCTTTAACTCCCCGTATCCGGTAGAGGCAATCCGGCGCAGCAGCTCATCGCTCTGGTCTGTAAGCTCCTTGATCCGGCCTTCGGCACTCTTTAAGGCTTCTGTCTGGCGGTTCAGTTCTTCTTTTCCCAGAGCCGTCCGGTCATTTAAATTCCGGATCCGGGAACGGGTATCTAAAAGCTCCAGTTTTTTTACAAACCACTGATACTTGTCCAGCTTATCCTCCAGCATGGTAAAGGTATCAAAGGCTTCACGGATTGCGGTAAGGCAGCGGATCTCCTGACTGGTATCTTCAATCTTTCTGCGCATCCGTCCGTACTGCATTACGCTTTCCTGCATATCCTCCATATGGATATCCTGCTCCGTACAGATATATTCCTTAACGAAGTCCTCCAGCTTGATATTCATCCGAAAGGGGATCGCCCGTTTAAAAAGCAGAGGAAACTTCTCACTGTCAAGTCCTCCCAGATACGTCTCATACATGATCCGGCGAAACCTCTCATTATGGGAGGTAGAAAAATGCTCTTCCTTTCCATAATGGGTATCCAGCCAGCGTTCCACTTCACGGATGGACATGGTACGGGTTTCTGTGCGGTATTCATTTTCCCACAAAGGGCCTTTATGCCAGAAAAAGCGGCGGGATATCTCATTGGATGCCGTTTCTACATCAAACACAATGCCGATACACTGGTATTCTTCCGTATCGGTGCGTTTTAATTCCAGTACAATAGTAGAACTGAAATTGCGGTTTCTCAAATAGGAAAATTCGTTATTGTCCCCTATATTGACCATGCCCCTTAAATATTCAATGAGGCTTCGGTCCGAATCGTCGGCAGCCGCCTTGTTAAAAAAGCCTCTGCCGTCCGTATTGGCATACAGCACCAGCTGCAGGGCGTCAATTACCGTGGATTTTCCGCTTCCGGAATGACCGGTAAAAAAGTTGATCTCCTCATTTAAGGTAAGCGTCTTTCTGGAAATGTAATGCCAGTTGTTCAGACAGATCCGCGTAAAGGCCCAGAACGGCCCGACTGCCGGCTTATATTCCGTTGTCACTTTCCCCTTCCTCCTCTCCTTCTTCAAAATCAGCTAAAAGCTCTCTCACATCATCCCCCAAAAGCACTACATTGATGCTGGGATAGATGATAAACGGGCTTTCATAAGACAGCTCATCCAAAAGATCCAGAGGCTCGATCAGCTGATATTTTTTCAGCAGCGTAACCGTGCGCCGGATCTCGCTGGGAGAAGGCTGGCGTTTAAAAAGCCGGTAATTCCCCAGTTTTTCATGGACCGCTCCCAGCGTAGTATATACGTTCACGCTGGCAGATACATTTTCCATCTGTTCATCATAGATCAGTTTGAGAATAAGAAGATAAAGGGTTGCCAGTCTAGGAAGCTTTTCACCCACCAGATCTTCTCCCTGGATATAGATCATCCCCATATGGCTGTTTTCCAAAACCTCAATGCCGGCGACGGCAAAATACCGGCGGATAAATTCCAGGTGGAGACTGCAGCTGCGATACTCCTTTGTATACTGGAACCGGCCTGTTTTCTTATCATACTTGCGCTCCAGCAGAAACGTCTGGCGAAGCAGAAGGCGGATCAGATCCGTGATCTCCTGTTTCGTCTGGCCCATCTGTTCGTCATAGTAGGGAATCCCTGCTTCTGTCTTTATAATTTCCGTCACGTTCTGGTCCTCCTTACAAATACAAAACCCGGATAGGTGTAAGGCCCCTTCATTACAGGCGCCGGATCCTCCGTCTCTGCCGTATAGGTACTTTTTCTCCGGATGGATTCATCATATGCAAGGATCAGCTTTTCAAAATCCCCGTCATTTTCCACCGTATCCTCCGTTACCTCCATCCGGCCGTCCTTCATCCGGCTGGTGATAAATTCCTCAATCTCTCTGTGGCTGTAGCGGTTCTTTACCCTGTTAATGTTAAGGATCTCCTCTGCCGAAAGCTCCGGCATTTCTTCCTCATCCTTTAGCTGCTCCGTAAAAGATGCCCTGGTATGCCTGCGCCTGTAAAGAGAAGCCTCCGAAACCACATTGGGCTGGGACAGGTTCATACGTTCCCCAATGGCCTTTAGCTCATCCTCTGTTCCTCCTGTTTTGGAAAGATGGTTTAACAGCTGGATCACCAGCCCCTTCATATCATCCTCCTGGTTTAAAAGATAGCCCATACGCGTCACAGTCGCCTTAACATACCGGGAATGTTCTTTGTCCATATTGGATATCCTGTGTTCAATATCGTCAAAGCCCTTCTCCAGCTGATCCAGCTTTTCAAGGATCTCACCCGTCCCCTCTCTGCCGGAAAGACGGGTAAGCCAGGGAATATCCTCCCGCATGGAAGCAATCCAGCTTTTAATATCCGTTTTATAAAGATAAAAATTATCGCTGGTCTTTAAAATGTGGTATTTTTTATTTACCACCTCTTCCACATACCCCTCCAGATGATCCTTTAAAAGAGAACCGTAATCCCTCTGCTCCAAAAGCTTTCCGAAAAACTTATCCATGTTGTGAAGCATATCCTGAAGGGACTTATTCAGTTTTTTCGTATTTACAAGAGCCGTATCCAGAAGGCTGATGCCGGATCTGGGGTCATGTTTTAATGAAAAAAGGATGGCATAGATATTCTGGATATAGATCTGAGCTTCATCCTCCTGCTCATTACAAAGCCTGGAAAAGCTTTCTATAAAAACAGCCGCATAATCCGGGATGATAATATTGACAGTCATGGTTGCATAGTCATCCACTTTTCTGAGCCATCCGGTCTTTAAAAGCCAGTTTAAAACCCGGGTGGCCGGAGGCTCAAACTGATCCTCTTCTTCCTCTAATTCATCCTGCCAGATCACACAGCGTTTTTCTGCAAAATATTCACTTAAAAGCTGAATACACATTTCCCTGCTTAAAAAATAATTGCTGTATTCGTATTCCTCGCTGATTTTTAACAGCGCTTCAATGTAAGCAGACCGGTTCACCGAGCGGAAAAGGCTCCAGAACCGGTCCGGTATCTCCTGTATCAGTTTCATTGGTTTCCTCCTGATTTGGATACCCCTATTATATCAGGAAAAACGCCTTATGGCAATGGAGCAGTCCCATCAATTACCGCTTTCACAAGTCCCGGAATATGATAAGACTCAGCAATGATATCCGCTGTTTTTCCGATCTCCTCTTTCATCGCCTCTGCAGTAACCGGGCCGATGGCCGCATACAAGGGTCTTTCTGAATCCTCCGGCCTGCAAAATCCTCCGGCCTGTTTAAATGCACGGACGCCGGAAGGGCTTGCAAATATCAGCACACGGCATAACGACAGCTGCTCTTCCATTCGTTTCGAGGGAACGCCCTTTACCGCATAAAGAGGAATATCATCAAAAGGGATCCCTGCCTTTATAAGCATCTGAGCCAGTTTCACAGAGGCTCCCTCCGCTCTTGCCATAAGAACGCGGTCCTTTGAATGAAGCACTTTAAAAAGCGCCTGAGCCAGGCTGGCAGAGCAGTATTCCTCCGGCACAAGATCCGGCCGGATCCCCCGTTCCAAAAGCGCCCTGCAGGTTGCAGCCCCGATCGCAGCCACCTTCATATGCCCTAAAGCCCGGATATCCAGGCCGGATTCAAAAAGCCCTTTAAAAAACAGCCGGACACCGTTTACACTGGTAAGAACCAGCCAGGTATATGTTCCTAGTCTGGGATATACGGAAGCCATGGCATTTTTCCCTTTTTCTTCCAGGCATTCCATCCGAAGGAGCGTTTCTGTTTTTGCCCCCTCTTTTCGCAGTGCGATTTCCATCTGATCTGTAAAATGCTCCGTTCCGATCAATCCGACGGTCATTCCATCAAGAGGCCCTCTGGGATTTACCGTTTCCGGCTGCAGGTTAAAGGCAGCCGCCTCCCCCACTACGATAATGGCAGGCGTGTGAAAGCCCTGCTCCTTCGCTTTTGCGGCAAGCGTCTCTAGATCAGCCCGCAAAACCCTCTGGTTTAAAAGAGAACCGTTCTCGATCAGGGCAGCCGGTGTCTGTGGAGACTTTCCTCCCCGGATCAGGCCCTCTGTAATAGACGACAGGCTGTGAAAGCCCATGAGAAAAACAAGGGTTCCCTCCATTGCAGCATATGCTTTCAGCTCGTTCTGCTCACAGCCGCCCGCCAAGGTATGACCGGTAATCACATGAAAGCTGCGGCTTATGCCCCGATGGGTGACGGGAATCCCCGCAAGCTCCGGTACGGCTACCGCAGAGGTGATCCCAGGAACGGTTTCCCATGAAATCCCGGCCTCTTTTAATGCCAGGATCTCCTCCGATCCCCTGCCGAACACAAAAGGATCGCCGCCCTTTAAGCGGACTACATTTAACCCCTCTTTTGCCAGCCCGATCAAAAGATGGTTGATCTCCTCCTGAGGCATGGAGTGGCTCCCTGCTTCCTTTCCGGCATAAATGATCCTGCAGTCCTTTCGGACAAACCCTAAAAGCTCCTGGGAAGCCAGATGGTCATAGACCACGGCATCACAGGCCTTTAACCGCTCCATCCCCCGGATGGTCAAAAGTTCTCCCGCTCCCGGTCCGGCTCCTACCAGACACACGGTACCCCATTTTTTTTCATTCCTTGATACAGGTGTAATGGTATATTTCATGGCCAAAGTAATCCTTTCCCCGCTTGATCTGCTAGTGTTGTCACTGATATTTCTGAAAGTGTTCCGCACAGGTCAACCCGGCGTATCTTATTTTTAAGCTCCGCGTCCGTAAGCTGTGAAGCATGTTCCGGTCCATTGATCCCGCGAAGGCGCAGTTTCGTTTTTCCATCTTCTTCAAAGAGGTTCGCATATACGGCCACCGGCGCATGACAGCCTGCCTGAAGCGTTTCAAGCACTGACCTTTCTGCTGTAAGGCACAGACGGGATGATCTGCAGTCGATCTGGCTGCAGAGCCTGTGAGCCTCTGTATCCGCTTTCGTCTCCACTGCAAGGATTCCCTGTCCCCCGGCAGGCAGAAACTGTTCCGGGCTCAGGCGGATGAAGCGCCATTCTTCCCCCTCTTCAATTCCCAGACGTTTTAACCCTGCTGCTGCTAAAAGGATCCCGTCACAGGCGCCTTCTTTCAGTTTTTTTAATCGGGTCTGGACATTTCCCCGAAGCGTCCTGCACACAGGCCGGCTTTCCTTATCCAGCCATTTTGTACTGCCGCAGATACTCTGCCACTGCTCCCGGATCTGCAGCTGGCGTCTGGGACTGGAGGTTCCGATGACAAGTTCCTTTTTGTCTGTCTTTAAGGCAGTCTTTGGCAGTATCAGTACATCCCCCGGATCTTCGCGCTCAGACAGCGCTGAAATCACCAGCCCCTCTGGAAGAGAAACCGGCATATCCTTGGCACTATGGACTGCAAGGTCAATGGAGCCTTCTAAAAGAGCCTGTTCAAATTCGGAAACAAATGCTCCCTTCCCCCCAAATGCCTGGAGAGGAGAATGAAGGAGCTGGTCTCCTAGCGTATCCCTTGTAAGAATCTCTGTCTGAAGACCCGGAAACTTATTTTTCAGCTGTTCAGCGATCATTTCTGCCTGGCGCAGAGCCAGAACACTTTTCCGGCTTCCGATACGAAGTATATGGTTCATGTGTTTTCTTCCTCTTTTTTTATATACATGGTCTGAGAACATTCAGCCAGCAATGCCTGTATTTCCTCTGATGAAGGGAGCTTATCCATATTAAAAACTGCCTCTGCAAGCCGGACGGAAAGCTCACGCCGCAGCCCGCCTGAATCTGGAAAACGATCCTTCATCTCTCTGCGCAGCGCTCCTAAAAGCCCGGCCCGTTCTCCCATATGGTCCGGTATGGAATGGGAAATGCGCTCCTTTAAAAGATGGGCCAGCACAGGGCTTTCACCCCCTGTACATACGGCAGCTGTCACCGGGCCGTCCGTAAACAGCGACGGGAAAAGAAAGCTGCTGTCTTCTGGCCCCTGGACCGAATTAACCGGAATTTTCCTTTGTTTGCACCACCGGGAAATGGTCCGGTTCAGCTCAATATCATTAGTGGCAGCAATGACCAGATCTGCTTTCTTTAAATCCTCCAGGCAAAAGGGGCGCATGCTCCGCCTGAAACGCACTTCCTCCTGTTCAAGGCGGTCAAACTCAGGGATAAACTCCTTTGCCACCGCATGGACCAAAACTCCAAAGGGGAGAAGGCCGCAGACCTTACGGTATGCGACCTTCCCCCCTCCGACTGTCACACAGAGCCACCCCTCAATATCTGTAAAAAAAGGGAAATAACTCATAACAGATCCTCCGGTTCATCATTGGCTGTCCGTTTTCCCAAAGCAGCCTTTCTCTCATTTAACAGACGTTCAAACTCATCCTGGCTGCAGCCCATTTCCTCCAGACGCTTTCTGCGCCTTTCCTTCATCCGTGCCAGACGTTCCTTCTCTTTTCTTTGCTGAACCGCAGCGTAAATCCCGCAAACCGCAATCAGAAGCAGGACAGCTGCGCCCGCTCCGGCGATGAGCCCGTCGGGTAAAGAAATCCCTTTCTTTTCAGACGGCTCTTTGGATGAAGACGGATCTGTCTGTTCAGGTGCCTCCTGTGAAGGCTCTGCCGCACTGCTTAAAGCCTTTGTGGTATACAGCCATGCCACTCCGATCTGTCTGTCATTATAGGAATAGATGATCCGGCCGACAGCCCCCTCTGGATGGTTCTCTGGAATCTCAGTCTGCAGATACTGATCTGCGTCTCCAAATTCTGCATCATTGGGAAGAGTGATCACCGCTGTATCATCCAGATACAGCTCGGACGGCAGATAGGATACACCGTTTATTTCTACCGGCTCTTCACCGGTGATGTAATGGGTTTCATTTTCTGCCACATTTACATTTTTGAACCGTTTAAAACCAAAATCCAGAATGGTCTTTGTATCTGAATAATGGGTCTTTTGGGTACTCTTTAAAGTCACCGCTACCTGGCGCCGGTCATCCTTTACCGCGTAAGTTACAAGGGTCTGTCCTGCAAGAGAGGTATAGCCTGTCTTTCCTGCCACTGCTTCCGGATAATAGTATTCGCTGGTTCCGTCCTCTGTAACCACCAGTTTATGCTCAAGGGAATAGGTACGCCCTTCTGGATTGTTTTTGGTGGGAGGAAGCGTGGCTTTTTTTGCCGAACAGATTTCAAGGATCTCTGGATCTGAAAATGCTGCCGCGCCGATCATGGCCATATCGTAGGCAGAGGTCAGCTGGGCCTCATCATTTAAGCCGGACGGGTTTTCAAAATTGCTTTCCCGGCAGCCTAATGCCTCTGCCTTTTCATTCATCATGTCCGCAAAAGCCTCTCGGCTCCCTGCCACATGTTCTGCCAGGGCGTTGGCTGCCTGATTGGAGGACTGCAAAAGCATAACAGACAGACTGTCCTTCACAGACAGAACATCCCCCTCTTCCAGGCCCAGCTTATTTCCGCTTCCCGATTCTACATTATAAATGGCATCATGAGAAAACGTAACCTGCTCGTCCATGGAAGCATGTTCAGCCACCACAAGAGCTGTGAGCAGTTTTGTAATACTGGCTGGCGGAAGCTGGACATGGATATTCTGGGCAAACAGCACTGCTCCTGAATCCATATCCATCACAATCCCAGCCTCGGACTGGACACCGGTATCCGCAGGCCAGTCCGGTTTTGCGAACACGGGAAAAGCTGTCAGGGAACAGCTGAGCGCAAGTGTCAAAAAGAAACCGCACAGGCGTTTCATCCGTCGGATCATCGTATATACCCCCAATATTATGATTCAAGCCTTGCCTTTAAAAGCTCCAGACCGGCCAGGATCAGCCCGCCCAAAATAAAGAACGGGATACTGAAGGTAGAAAGGCTTACAGGAGCTTTTGGCACATCCAGCGTAGTGGGCCCCATAAGAATGGCATATAGGGAGCCGATCATCAGGCCCAGAATGGCGTAGATCGTCTGGGAACGGTGGCGTTCCAGACATATTTTTACAAATTTTATAATCGCAATAATTCCTGTGACAACACCCAGGCCGAAGATGACCACTACGGGCAGATAACTGAAATTAAAATGGAGCAGCTCCTTGATCGCCCCGATAACGGGAACATAGAGTCCAAAGATCAAAAGAAGGGTAGAGCCGGAAATTCCCGGAAGTACCATGGCTGTAATTGCGATCATAGCAGCAAAGAAAATATAAATGCCCAATCCGAATGAAAGCTGATCCGCTGATACACGGATGCCCTCTCCGCCGGATGGATTAAACCAGGAAATGGCAAATACCAGAGCTGCGCCCAAAAGGGTAAAGACCAGATTTCCAGCCTGTCCTTTTATCACCGCCGCTTCTTCCTTTATAACCATCGGTATAGCAAACAAGGTAAGGCCAAAGAACACAGAGCTGATCTGATAAATGTGAGCTTCAAACAGACTGGCAAGAATTAAAACGGACAGACCAAAACCAATGATCCAGCCAATCCCCAGCTTTACCAGAAAAAGAAACGCCTTTTTGCGTTTTTTGCTGTCACGCCCCATTAAATCATTTAAAGAATTGATAAATTCATCATAAAACCCAAGCAAAAACGCAATGGTCCC
Organism: Clostridium sp. AT4; assembly: GCF_001517625.2. Classification (GTDB taxonomy): domain Bacteria; phylum Bacillota; class Clostridia; order Lachnospirales; family Lachnospiraceae; genus Enterocloster. Next base: position 1,278,794 of record NZ_LN999828.1, read on the forward strand.
GCCGGAAACTCCGGGTACGCTGTCTGCCAGAGCCATGCAAAATCCTCTCACTGCATTTAAAAACACCTGCATCTTCCTCCTGTTTCGTTCGAAAATTTCAAATCGGACCGCTCTGGCTATACTACCACGGCAATCCGCACATTGAATTATTATACATGAAATAGGAGGAAATTCAAGTAAATCTTATGAGGTCTGATGATGAAGCGCCGCTTTCCACCGCTCCTTTTTTTCTGTCAGACGTTCGTTGATCCAGTCAACGCCGCGGGCGATCCCGTCCGCATCAAAGGAGGTTTTTAAATGCTCCTTTTCCTCTTCCGGTGTAAAATCATAGCTGTAGGGTTCCGGCCACACACTTACGAAAAGAAGGGTTTCCTCATTCTCCTCCAGTTTTTCCATCCGAAACCGCAGTCCTTTATGACTACCGGTAAATTTTTCCTTTTTTAGGAAATTTATCGGCATAAAATCCTTTAACTCCAGCATAGCCTTCTCCTACCGCTGAGAGATCAGCTCTAATAACATAGTTACCATTGATGAAATATCCGCATCCGATACGTTCGATGCCGTATAGAGCGTATATGACGTATCCTTCCATTTCCAGGAAGCAAAGCGGCCTCCACTCTGGGTAGTACGGATCTGGGCAGAAACCGTTTCTCCCCCTTCCAAATCCTTAAATTCAACGGTCAGGATCTGATCCGTAAAGCGTTCAAAAATCCCGGCAAAATCCTCTGCCGTGTTGGAAGCACGGTAGGAATAGGGAATTTCATGATATGAAAACTGAATTTCAGCTACCTCTCCATTCAGGATAAAGCAGAGAGGATCTTCTGCCTCCTCCGGAAGAGCCATATAAACCCCAAGAGACTGAAAGGCAGTTTCATCTGTTACCGCAGTCATGGGATTAGGTCTCTGCACGGCAGACGAGGTTTCCGTACCGGATGCAGACGTCCCCTCTTCTGTCTGCATCGTACTTCCCTCCTGCTGTTTTTGTCCGCATCCGGAGGTCATAATAACGGCAGCCGCTATAACCGCCGCCGCTTTATATGGTTTATACGTTTTTTTCATCATACTCACTCCTTTTTAAGCCGTACCTATCCTATCCGTTGGATTTGCGGTTGATAAATTCTGTCCTTGTTTTGGAATAAACAAACTTCTGGCTGGCATACAGGCCATAATAGCCCGACAGGGCAAATGCTACCGCAATAATAATAGAGAAATACTCCATCCCTTCATAACCAAAAAGTTCCAGAGCAATCACTAAGGATGTGATAGGACAGTTGGTCACTCCGGCAAAAAGAGCCGCCATGCCGCAGGCCGCACAGAGAGAGGGAGCAAACCCCGTAATCTCCCCAAACGCACAGCCCAACGCTGCTCCCACGCAGAGGGTAGGCACAATCTCTCCTCCCTTAAATCCTGCTCCTAAAGCAACTGCCGTAAAGAGCATCTTCATAAGAAAGGCCTCATAGCGAACACTTCCCTCTATGCTGCTTTCGATCAGTCCCATACTGCTGCCGCAGTAATCTCTGGTTCCTGATAAAAGGGTAAGGGCGATAAAAAGGAAGCTGCCAGCCAGGATCCGCACTCTGGCGTCTGGAAAATACTTCCGGTAAGCATGTTCTGCCGTATGAAGCAGAACACAGAACAAGATGCTTACCGCAGCACAGAGTATACCTAAAAGTACCAGAAGCCCCACTGCTTTCAAATCCAGCGCCGGTATCATTTCCACCGGGAAATGTTCTCCTTCAAGTCCGGCCGCCCTTGCGATTCCCACCGCCAGAAAGGAGGAAAATACGCAGGGAACCAGGGCTGCATAGTAAAGGACACCAATGCTGACTACCTCCAGGGAAAAAATCGCCGCTGCCACCGGCGTTCCAAAAAGAGCGGAGAATACTGCGCTCATGCCGCACATGATCGCAATCTTTTTATCCCGCTCATCCAGTTTAAACCACTCCCCAAAGGAATTTCCGATGCTGCCTCCCAGCTGAAGAGCCGCCCCCTCACGACCGGAAGAGCCACCCCCCAGATGAGTTAAGATAGTAGAAAAAAAGATTAAAGGTCCTGTGGCAGGCGTCACCCGTTCATTGGAGGAAATTGCATCAATAACCATATTGGTTCCCCTGTTTCCTTCCTCATGGAAGGAGTGGTACATCCAGACGATCAAAAGACCGGACACCGGAAGAAAAAACAGCATGGACGGATGGGACAGCCGAAAACCGGTGGCCCAGGAAACTCCCATGGAAAAAATCGTGCCTGCCGCTCCAGCCACAGAACCGATGACCAGAGCAAGGGCACTCCATTTGATAAAGTAACGGATATTGGCCTTCATTCCGGCTTTGGTATCCCCACGTTTCATTTAATACACCCCCACATGCCCTACATCTCGCTGTAGGTACCCTTTACCTTCACAAGCTTGGGGCGGTATCCTGCATCTGTCAAAGCCGTTACGATCTGATTTTTATGCTCTGTCCCAAATGCCTCCATGGTAATCCGAAGTTCCACAGCCGCATTGCGGTTGATGCTGATAAACTGGTTGTGCTCCAGCTTGATAATATTGCCATGCTGCTCTGCCAAAAGAGAAGATACCCTTGCAAGCTCTCCCGGCTTATCCGGAAGCAGCACGGATACGGTAAAGACTCTGTCTCTCTGGATCAGGCCATGCTGTACGATAGAGGATAAGGTAATCACATCCATATTTCCACCACTTAAGATAGAAACAACCTTCTTCTTTTCCGCCTTGATGTGCTTTAGGGCAGCTACGGTTAAAAGGCCGGAATTTTCTACGATCATCTTGTGGTTTTCCACCATATCCAAAAAGGCTACGATCAGCTCATTATCATCAATGGTGATGATCTCATCTACATTTTCCTGGATATAGGGGAACAGCTTTTCACCTGGACGCTTAACAGCCGTACCATCTGCAATGGTATTGACCTGAGGAAGGGTTACAACTTTTCCCTGGCGCAGCGATTCCTTCATACAGCTGGCTCCGGCCGGCTCAACGCCGATTACTTTGATCTTTGGATTTAACATCTTGGCAAGGGTAGATACTCCTGTGCACAGGCCGCCGCCTCCGATAGGAACCAGGATATAATCAACAGTAGGAAGCTCTTTGATAATCTCCATGGCAATAGAACCTTGTCCTGCTGCAACGTCCAGATCATCAAAAGGATGTACAAAGGTGTATCCGTGCTCCTCTGCCAGTTTGTATGCGTGAGCGCAGGCTTCGTCAAATACATCTCCTTCCAGAACCACATCGGCTCCGTAGCCTTTGGTACGGTTAACCTTGATCAAAGGCGTTGTGGTAGGCATTACTACGGTTGCCTTTACCCCGGCCAGACGCGCGGCATAGGCCACGCCCTGAGCATGGTTTCCAGCAGAGGCAGTGATCAGTCCTCTGGACTTTTCTTCTTCGGACAGGGTACTGATCTTATAGTACGCGCCCCTTACCTTGTAGGCTCCTGTATACTGCATATTTTCCGGCTTAAAATACACCCTGTTTCCTGTCTGTGCAGAAAAATATTCACTGTACACCAGCTTTGTCTCCAGTGTTACCTGTTTTACGATCTCAGAAGCTTCCTCAAATTTCTCTAATGTAAGTTCATCCATACTCGTTCTCTCCTTGGCATTTATTGGTTACAACTATATCACTTTATTGTGATAAATTCAACAGAAAACCGAAAGAGGATCCTACTGTTTCTGTACATGGAACAGGGCGTTTACAAAGTCATCCGCATTAAACTTCTGCAGATCGTCAATCTTTTCACCGATTCCGATGTATTTTACAGGAATTCCCAGTTCCGCCTGGATCGCTACGGCAATTCCTCCCTTGGCCGTTCCATCCAGCTTTGTAAGGATGATGCCCGTGATATCGGCCACCTCCATAAACTGTCTGGCCTGAGCCAGGGCGTTCTGTCCGGTGGTTCCGTCTAAGACCACCAGCGTCTCCCTGTATGCATCAGGATACTCCCGGTCAATGATCCGGTTGATCTTTTTAAGCTCTTCCATCAGGTTCTTTTTATTGTGAAGCCGTCCTGCAGTATCACAGATCAGCACATCTGCCTTTCTGGATTTGGCTGCAGCCACCGCATCATAAATGACTGCCGCGGGATCGGAGCCCTCCTGCTGGGCGATAATATCCACTCCGGCCCGCTCCGACCACTCGGTAAGCTGCTCAATGGCTGCGGCGCGGAAGGTATCGGCTGCAGCAAGGATTACCTTATGACCACTGTCCTTTAACTGGCCGGCCAGCTTTCCTACAGAGGTGGTTTTTCCCACGCCGTTTACGCCGATTACCAGCACAACCGAGGTCCTGTGCTCAAATTCGTAGGCATTTTCGCCCAGATCCATCTGCTTTTTGATGCTTTCGATCAGAATCCCCTTACACTGCTCAGGATCCTTTATATGTTGTTCCTTTACCTTATTTCTCAGGTCCTCTACAATGGACATGGTGGTCTGGATCCCCAGATCTCCCATGATCAAAGTCTCCTCGATCTCCTCATAAAAATCATTATCAATGGCAGAAAAACCGCTGAAAATAGAATCAATTCCTGATACAATGTTGTTCCGTGTTTTGGCAAGTCCTTCTACCAGACGCCCGAAAAATCCCTTTTTTCCTTCAGCCATAAGGCTTATCCTCCTTTTTATATACGGACAGAAAAACTACTCTGTCAGACTGTCCTCAATCAAATTTACACTCACCAGGGCTGATACGCCCTTTTCCTGCATGGTAATGCCGTAAAGGCGGTCGGCAGACATCATGGTACCCCTTCGGTGGGTAATGACAATAAACTGTGTATTTTCTGTAAGCTTATGGAGATACCCGGCAAACCGGTCCACATTGGAATCATCCAGAGCCGCCTCGATCTCATCTAACAGGCAGAAGGGGGACGGCTTTAAATTCTGGATGGCAAACAGCAGGGAAATGGCAGTCAGCGCTTTTTCCCCTCCGGAAAGCTGCATCATATTCTGCAGCTTTTTGCCCGGCGGCTGGGCGATAATCTGAATACCTGCCTCTAAAATATCCTCATCCTCCAAAAGCTCCAGAGTCCCCCGTCCTCCGCCGAAGAGTTCCTTAAACACCCGGTCAAACTCAGAGCGGATCTCTGAAAATTTTTCCTTAAACTGGCGGCGCATTCCCGTATCCAGCTCCAGGATGATCTTTTCTAACTCCGCCTGGGCAGCGGTCAGATCCTCATGCTGGGTTTTCATAAAGAGGAAACGCTCGGATACCTCCCTGTAATCCTCAATGGCATTGACATTGATCGGGCCAAGTGCCTTGATCCGGGTTTTTAATCCGCCTATGATCCGGCTTACTTCTTCCAGAGAAGGAAAATCCTCCTTTTTCATCGCCTCTGCCTGAACAGCCGTCATCTCATATTCCGACCACAGATATGCGGCCCCTGATTCCAGCTTTTCCTGCAGCTTCTCCTCCTGGGACTGAATGCGGAACATATCCTTATCCAGTTCCGAAGCGCGGGATGAAATTTCTTCCCGGACTGTAAAAAGCTTCTTTTGCTGTGCGAGAAACGCTTCCTTCTGCTCTGCTTTTTTTGCGATCAACGCTTCGCTGTCTGCCGTCTGAAGCAGAGAATCCTCAATCTCTCTGCGGATTTTTAAAATCTCCTCCTGCTTTTTTGCAATGGCTTCTCCTGATTCTGTGCTTCCTTTAGAGAGCTGGGACAGTTCCTTTTTAAGCAGCTCCCCTTCTCCCCAAAGACGTTTTTCATTCTCACGGATAAAATCCAGCCTCTGGGCCAGTCCTGCCTGCTTAATGCTTAACTGCGCCAGCTGCTCGCTGTCTGCCTCTTTTTCCTTCTTTGCCTGTTCCAAAAGAAGGCTGTGTGCATTTACAGTCTCAGCAGCAGCCTCACTCTCGCTGTCCAGAGCCTCTTTCTGTGTTTGCAGACTTCTGCGGCTTTCGCTGATCTCCTTTGCCTGAGTCTCCAGCTGATGATGCTCCCTTACCAGATCAGAGGAAGAATCGGCAATCTCTCCCTTTTTCTCCTCCAGTCTGGAAATAGTAACCCGAAGCGTATTCTCTTCCAGCGCCAGCTTTTGTCCGGCTCTTTTTAAGACAGCCGCCTCATCCTTTTTTTCCTGAACAATTGCCTCTTTCAGACTTAACTCTGTCTGAATGGTCTCCGCCTGCTTCAAATAACGTTCGCAGGTCTGTTCCAGCTCCTCGATCTCCCTGCGGCGCCCTAAAAGATTACTGCTGTTTTTAAACGCGCCTCCCGTCATGGAACCGCCTGGGCTTAAAAGCTCACCCTCCAAAGTGACAATTCTCAGGCTGTAGCGGTATTTTTTAGCCAGGGCAATGGCCGCATCAATCGTATCAGCCACTACCACCCGGCCCAAAAGATACCGTACCAGTCCCCGGTAACATTCTTCTGTTTCTACCAGTTCGCTTGCAAGGCCGATCACGCCTGCTTCCTTTAACGCCTCAGGCCTTGAAAAGGACGGTCCGCTTCCCATACTGGTAAGAGGCAGAAAGGTAGCCCGGCCATATTTATTTTTCTTTAAATATTCGATCAGCTGCTTGGCCATAATCTCTGAGTCTGTGACAATGTTCTGGATACTGCCCCCAAGGGCTGTTTCTATGGCTGTTTCGTACCTTTTGCCAGTAGTGATCAAATCTGCCACCACGCCGTGGATCCCATGGATCCGGTCCCGGACCTCCATCACCCGGCGGATGCTGTTTCCGTAGCCGTCATAGCGCTCCGCCAGATTCTGCAGCGATTCCAGCCTGGTATGGGCCATGTGGTATTCCTGCTGGGTATCATTTAACCGTCGGTTTAACCGGCGGACCTCGCCGTCTGCCTGCTCCATACCATCCTCGGCTTCCTGGGCTGCAACCTGCTTTTCCACCAGCTCCGCCTGCACCTGTGCAAGATGCTCCTTTTCCTCTGCGATCCTCTCCTCCTGAAGAGATTCGTCACTTTTAAACCGGAGAAGCTTCTGGGAAACCTCGCTGCGGCGCAGATTTACCTGCTCCGACATAGCCTCATAGCGCTGCTGTCTGGCCGTCAGCTCGGCCTTTTCATTCAGGAAGCGGAGCATCTGAGCGTTTGCCTCCTCGATCACCGCTTCCAGATGGCTGATATGACTTTCTTTTTCAGAAATCTCCTGTCTGGCACGGTTCAGCCGGTTTAATTCCTCTGTATTCTGCTCCCCAATTCGGTTTTGTTCCGCTTCAAAGTCCGCAAGCTGTTCCTCTTTTCCCTTCAGTTCCTCAGTGATGGCTTCCTTTCGGTTTTTAATATGCTCCTCATTCCGCTCTTCTGCGTGGATCTGTTCTCTTAAAACATTGATCCGGCCTTCCAGCGTGTTTTTTTCCATGGACGCCTCATTGAAACGGCTCCGTTCTTTTAAAACAGCTTCCTCCAGACTGCGGATTTCTGCTTCCAGGCGGTCATATTCCTTTCGGATGTCCTCACCTTTTTTTCTAGTCTCCTCCAGATCTCCTTCCAAAACCTGCTTTTTCCTGGAAATTTCGTTTAACTGGCTCTGGATGTGCTCTGCTTCCAACAGAAACTGGTTGGCATCACAGACCTTCAGCTCTTCCTTTAACTGCAGATACTCCCTGGCTGCCTTTGACTGACGCTCTAAGGGTTCCACCTGCTTTTCCAGCTCATTTAAAATATCCGATACACGTACCAGACTGGCCTGTTCGTCCTCCAGCTTTTTCTGTGCAATGGCCTTGCGCCGTTTGTATTTCACAATACCTGCAGCTTCGTCAAAAAGCTCCCGCCGTTCCTCCGGCTTTCCGCTTAAGATCTTATCGATCTGTCCCTGTCCGATAATGGAATAGCCCTCTTTTCCGATTCCCGTATCATAAAAGAGTTCATTGATATCCTTCAGACGGCAGGCGCTCCCATTTATCATATATTCACTTTCACCGGAGCGGTAAAGGCGTCTGGATACCGTCACCTGCTCATAATCGATGGACAGCTGGTGATCGCTGTTATCCAGGGTAATTGCTACGTAGGCAAAGCCCTGGGGCTTTCTCAGTTCTGTGCCGGAAAAGATCACATCCTGCATACTTGCCCCGCGCAGCTGGCGGATTCTCTGTTCACCTAAAACCCAGCGCACCGCATCTGCCACATTGCTTTTTCCGCTTCCGTTTGGCCCTACAATGCCTGTAATTCCATTATGAAATTCAAAGACCAGCTTATTGGCAAAGGATTTAAAGCCCTGGATCTCGATACTTTTCAGATACATGATTCACCTGCCTTAAGCTTTAAAATACCATTGTAGGCAGCGACCTGTTCTGCTGCCTTTTTTGTCCGGCCCACGCCCCGGCCGATCTCTTCCTCTCCCATGAGCGCCCGAACCTCAAAGCTTTTGTTATGGTCCGGCCCTTCCTCCTTTAAAATTTCATAGGATAAAGCACCCGTCTGACGGCTCTGGATCATCTCCTGTAAGATAGTCTTGCTATCATAAAAGAGCTGCTTGTGCTCAATGTCATTTAAAATAAATCTATGTATAAACTCTTTTGCATTAGCAAAACCACCGTCCAGATAAATGGCTCCTATGAGCGCCTCCATAGCATCTGATACCACGGAGTTGCGATTTCGTCCTCCGGTTGCCTCCTCACCCTTTCCAAGAAGCAGATATTCTCCCAGCTTAATATCTCCTGCACAATAAGCCAGAGTAGGCTCGCAGACAATACTTGCCCGTATTTTCGTCAGATCCCCTTCCGGGAGCGTATCATATTTATGATATAAAAAATCACTGGTGACAATCTCAAGCACTGCATCGCCTAAAAATTCCAGACGTTCATTGCAGCGGCTGTGATCCAGCCTGTGTTCATTTGCATAGGAGCTGTGGGTCAGCGCCTGGCTGAAAATATTTTTATTGTGAAATTCATACTGGATCTTCTTCTCCAGCTCTTTTAAACGGGTATTCATATCTATGCGTCCTTCCTTCTTAAACACACAAAGGGGCTGTAAAAACAGCCCCGCGCGTCCTATTCATTCAATGCGTTTTTGATCTGCTCTGCAGCGTCTCCCACGGTAACGATCTGTTCTGCGGCATCATTCGGAATCTCGATATCAAAAGCCTCCTCAATTCCCATAATGATCTGGAAAATATCCAGTGAATCAGCCCCAAGGTCATCTACAAAGGTAGCTTCCATGGTAATATCATCCGGCTCCAGATTTAAAACCTCAGCAATAATTTCCTGCAATTTTTCAAATTCCATATTCTATTCCCTCTCCTGAATTTGTTTCTTTATAACATAGGCCCCTGAGCCTTTTCCTCTGCCAGCGACTGGCGGATCTTTTCGTTGATCTGCTGCTCCTTAAAGGTCACGCACTGGATAATGGAATTGCACACCTCAGTCCGGCTGGAATTTCCATGTGTCTTCACTACCAGTCCCTTTAATCCCAAAAGAGGCGCGCCGCCGTACTGACTGGCATCAAAAGATTTTAAGGTGGTCTTTAAAGCCGGTTTTACAAGAAGTGCCCCGATCTTGCTCCGGAGCGTTGCCATCATCCCCTGCTTTACCATATGGATCAAAGTAGCTCCTACACCCTCATACAGCTTTAAAATCACATTTCCTGTAAAGGCCTCACAGACAATTACGTCTGCGCCGCCGTGGGGGATTTCTCTGGCCTCAATACTTCCGATGAAATTGATATCCTTACATTCCTTTAACAGCGGGAAAGTCTCCTTCACCAGTGCGTTTCCCTTTTCCTCTTCCGCACCGATATTTACAATGGCAACTCTTGGATTTGGAATTCCTACTACGTGTTCCATATAGATCGAACCCATTCTGGCAAACTGTACCAGATGAGACGCCCTGGCGTCTACATTCGCCCCGCAGTCGATCAGAAGGGATACGCCTTTTTCTGTAGGAATAAGCGGTGCAAGAGGCGGGCGCTCCACGCCCTTGATCCGTCCCACGATGACCTGTCCGCCTACTAAGATCGCTCCTGAGCTTCCGGCCGATACAAAAGCGTCTGCCTGTCCGTTCTTTACCAGGTTCATGCCTACTACGATGGATGAGTCTTTCTTTTTCCGGATCGCATTTACCGGCGGCTCTTCTGTAGCAATCACCTCTGAGGCATTTACCACCTGGATTTTCTCTTTGTCATAGGTATATTTGGAAAGTTCTTCCTGTACGGTCTTTTCCTGTCCTACCAAAAGAACCTGGATCTCCGGTTTCTTCTTTACCGCCTCAACGGCTCCTGCAACCATCTCCACAGGCGCATTGTCTCCGCCCATAGCATCTACCGCTACTCTGATCATAAAAAAGACTCTCCTTTCGTCTTTGCGATACAATTTATAATATACTAGATATCCGTCTATAAATCAATACGTTTTTATAGCTGCACCAGGGTAAAAAACGCCGAAAAAAGGACCGTCCCCATTCAGGGACAGCCCTTTAAAAAACAGATAAAACTATACCAGATCGTCAAGAACCGAAGCTCCGATGGTGCCCTCCGGCATGGAAACACCAAAATTATCAACTGCTGTAGCGCCGACCACTGCAAAGGTATCCTTTTCGCTCAGCGCGCCGCTTCCCTTCATGGAAGGGGAATAGGCCAAAAACGGTACCTTTTCACGGGTATGATCCGTTCCTGCATAGGTGGGATCATTGCCGTGATCTGCCGTGATGATCAAAAGATCATCTTCTCTTAATACGTCAAGAAGGATCCCCAGCTTCTCATCAAAGCGTTCAATCTCCCCTGCATATCCCTTTGGATCCCGTCTGTGGCCCCAGAGGGCGTCAAAATCCACCAGATTCACAAAGCAAAGACCATGAAAATCCGTTCCCGCCACTTCTATGGTCTGCTCCATGCCATGAACAGAGCTTTTCGATTTCAGGGCCTTTGTAATGCCTTCTCCGTCAAAGATATCATTGATCTTTCCAATGGAAATCACATCAAAGCCTGCATCCTTTAAAGCATTTAATGCTGTCTTCCCAAAGGGCTTTAAGGCATAGTCATGGCGGTTGCTGGTGCGCTTAAATTCACCCTTTTTCTTTCCCACATAAGGCCTTGCAATGACGCGCCCTACCTTCCATTCATCTTTTAACGTAAGCTCTCTGGCAATCTTACAGCACCGGTACAGCTCCTCAAGATCAAAGGTTTCCTCATTGCCGCAGATCTGCAGCACAGAGTCGGCAGAGGTATACACGATCATATGGCCGGTGGCAATCTCCTCCTCTGCCAGCTCGTCCAGGATTTCCGTTCCGCTGGAGCTTTTATTTCCAATTACCTTATGACCGGTGCGCTCCTCCAACTCCTTGATCAGCTCCGGCGGAAAGCCCGTCTCCGTAAAGGTCTTAAAGGGCGTCTTCACCTCCAGCCCCATCATCTCCCAGTGGCCGGTCATGGTATCCTTACCCAGGCTCCTTTCACGCAGCTTTCCATAATAGCCAAGAGGCTGTTCCTCCGGCTCCACCTGTTTTAAAGGTGTGAGATTTGCCATCCCAAGCTTTCTTAAATGAGGGATCTTAAAGGTTTCTACCGACTGGGAGATGTGGCCCAGGGTATTGGAACCTACATCTCCAAACTGGGCAGCGTCCTCTGCCTCTCCTACCCCCAGAGAATCCATTACAACCACAAAGATACGTCTGAATTTTTCCATGTTCTGCTCCTTTACTGCTTTTCTTTCAGATTTCCGGGACCAAAGCCCAGGGGAAGAAGCTCTTCCAGCGTTTTTATGATATACCGTTCTTCATCAATTGCCACGATAATCTGAAACTCCTTTGGATCACAGAACTCCATCATTACCTGGCGGCATACGCCGCAGGGGGCTGTATAGTCTGTAACAACGCCGTTCATCCCTCCGGTAACGCAGATTGCATCAAAATCCTTTACTGCCTCGCTGACTGCCTTAAAAAATGCCGTCCGCTCTGCACAGTTACAGGGAGTATAGCCGGCATTTTCAATATTGCAGCCAGTATATATGTTCCCGTTTTTTGCAAGCAGAGCCGCGCCCACATGAAAATGGGAATACGGTGCATAGGAATAATCCAACTGAGCCTTCGCAGTACGGATCAGACGTTTTATTTCTTCCTGTTCCAGTGGTTTCATCGTCTACTCCTTCCTGGCATCAATAGCCGGATGCTTCTTCATTTTTTACCAGCTTTACCATACGGCTCGTTCCCAGGCGGTCCGCTCCCAGCGCAAGGAAACGCTCTGCATCCGCCAGAGAGGAAATGCCGCCTGCCGCCTTGATCTTTACATTTTTCCCTACATGAGCAGCAAAAAGCGCAATGTCCTCAAAGGTAGCGCCTGCCTTTGAAAAGCCTGTAGAGGTTTTAATATAATCTGCACCGGAAGCAGTAACCACCTGGCACATCTTTATCTTTTCTTCCTCTGTCAGCAGACAGGTTTCAATGATAACCTTTAAGATCTTATCCCCGCACACTGCCTTCAGCCTGCGGATCTCATCCTCAATTTCATCATAAAGGCTTGCCTTTGCCCAGCCGATATTGATCACCATGTCAATCTCGTCTGCTCCGTTTTCCAAAGCATTTCTGGTTTCAAACTCCTTTGTTTCTGTAGTCATGTAGCCGTTAGGAAAACCGATCACTGTGCAGACGGCCATCTTATCTCCCATATATTCCTTTGCCTGCTTAACAAAGCTTGGCGGAATGCAGACAGAAGCTGTCTGATACGCGACGGCGTCATCACAGATCTGCCGGATCTCCTCCCATGTAGCCGTCTGTGCCAGCAGTGTATGATCTACATGGCTCATAAGTTCTTTTATTCCCATTTTCATATCCTCCTTTAAACATATATTCATCTTTCCTTCACCGGATCCATAAGAATCAGGCCAGTTCCAGGGCAATCTCCATCATCTTTCCAAAACCGATCTGGCGCTCCATTGCGCTTAATCCCTCCTGGCGGTAGATATGATCGGAAATAGTAAGCATACAAAGCGCCTTTTTGCCTGCCCTGGCAGCATTCATATACAGGGCTGCCGCTTCCATTTCCACTGCCAGAACACCCATAGAACGCCATTTGTCATTCACATCTGCAGTTTCGTTATAAAAAATATCAGAGGAAAGGACATTTCCCACCACAGCCGGCGTTCCCTGATTCTTTGCAGTTTCGGCAGCCCTGTTTAAAAGGCTGTAATCTGCAATGGGCGCAAATGTACCCGGAAGTCCGTACTGATACGCATAATTGGAATCCGTACAGGCGCCCATGGCAATAACCACATCCATCAGATTCAAAGAATCCTGAAGTGCGCCAGCAGATCCGATGCGGATAATACTGTCCACATCGTAAAAATGAAACAGCTCATAGGAATAGATACCGATGGAGGGCATTCCCATGCCGGCTCCCATGACCGAAATCTCTTTTCCCTTATAGGTTCCCGTAAATCCCAGCATATTGCGGACTCCCGTGACCTGTCTGGGATTCTCAAGATAGGTTTCAGCGATATATCTGGCCCGAAGAGGATCTCCGGGCATAAGCACGGTTTTGGCAAAATCTCCTTTTGCGGCGCCGTTATGAGGAGTTGGTACTGACATAGATAAGTTTCCTTTCCAAACCGCATCTGTAAGGCAGCGGTTTACGTTTTACTTGGATTTGATAAAAATCTTTCCGTTGGCAGCCGGCGTATGGGCTTTTCCAACAAAGAGGATCAGCGCCAGCAGGGTTACCACATAGGGGATCATGGAAATCAGGTTCGGCGAGATCATGTTGCTCTGGCCCGCAAGGCTCTTGATGCCGCTGCAGAAGCCAAAGAGAAGGCAGGCAAGCATAGAGCCGCCCGGTGAAAACTTACCGAAGATAACGGCCGCAATGGCGATAAAGCCCTGTCCTACAATTACGCTTGGGCGGAACTGGTTAATGGTAGCCAGCGTTACAAAAGCGCCTCCCAGGCCGGCCATAAAGCCGGACAGTATCACACAGCTGTAACGCACGCGGTACACGTCAATTCCCAGAGATTCACAGGCCTCCGGATGCTCTCCCACTGCCCGCAGATGGGCGCCGAAGCGCGTTTTGTAAAAGATAAACCAGCATACGCCTGCCAGGATAAACACCAGATATGCCACTGAATATACATTCAGTACATTGCTTAAAAAGGAGCCTGTTGGAAATACGCCCTCAAAAAGCTTTGGAAGCTTGCTTGCCGGATCCATGGCCGGAGTATCGGAGGAATTATTGTACATAGCTTTGCAGAGGAATACCGCAAGACCTGGGCCTAAAAAGTTGATGGCAGTTCCGGCAATGGTCTGATCTGCATGAAAGGAAATACATACGACCGCATGAATGACGCCAAAAAGCGCACCCGCAAGACCCGCTCCCAAAAAGGCCAGCCAGCCGTTTCCCGTTTCCAGCCCAAGTACCGCACCGGTAAATGCGCCGATGGTCATCATGCCCTCAATTCCAATATTGATAACTCCGCTCCTCTCAGAAAAGCAGGAGCCCAGGGCCGCCAGAAGAAGGGGCGGCGTTGCGATCAAAGTTGCATTGATCAAAAGGCCAAGATTTTTAATGATTACATCCATATTAGTTTGCCTCCTTCTTTGCAGCGAGCTTCTTAAACAGGATACGGAAGATCTGGGCAATGGCAATAAAGAGGATCACACAGCCCATGATAATGTCTACCACCTCTGAAGGCGCTTTTACAATGCTCAGCTTGGAGCCGCCGTACTTCATGGCTCCATAAAACAGTCCGGCAAAGATACAGCCAATGGGATTGGAGGAACCGATCAGGGCCACTGTGATTCCCTGAAAGCCATAGCCTTCCTGGCCTGCAAACTGGCTTAAACGGCCTGCCATGCCAAGGATCTGAACCGCTCCTCCAAGACCTGCCAGCGCACCGGAAATACTAAGAGCCGTAAGCACAGACGCATCAGAGTTAATACCGCCGTACAGAGCGCCGTTCCGGTTAAAGCCCACTGCTTTCAGTTTGTATCCCAGTGTCGTTTTTTCGATGATCACCCAGATGATCACAGCAGCCGCAACGGCCAGGATGATCCCCCAGTTTGCAACCTTGCATCCCAGTACATCTCTTACTGCCTCAGGGAAGAGGATACGGGCCGTTTCTGCCACATCCTTTGTGGCTTCACCGCCGCCTTCCTTGTGAATGGCAGGAATATTTACCACATAATTGGAGAGGTAAAAGGCAATCCAGTTAAACATGATAAACGACAAAACCTCGTGAATGCCCCGCTTTACCTTTAAAAGTCCTACCAGATAGGACCAGAGCGCTCCTGCTGCCGCTGCCGCCAAAAGGCACAGGGGAATATGGATAACAGCCGGAAATTTTAAGGTAATTCCCAGCACACAGGCTACCAGGCTTCCCACTACAAACTGTCCTTCTGCTCCGATGTTGAAGACGCCGGTCCTAAAGGAGAATGCAACACTTAATCCGGTAAAGATCAAAGGGCTTGCATAGGTCAGTACCCATGCAAGATATTTTGGCTTGCCAAAAACACTGTCGATCAGCTTGCCGTAGGCCACTGCAGGGCTGATCCCTGCGATCATAAGGAAGACAGCTCCGATGATAAACCCGGCAACGATCGCAATGAGCGTATAAAGTAGATTGGATTCAAGGATACTTTTCTTTTTATTCATTCTTCCGTCCTCCTGCCATCATATAGCCGAGTTCTTTTTCATCTGCATTCTTTCCGGGAACGCTTCCTGTGATCCTGCCGTCAAAGATGACCTCAATCCGGTCAGAAAGACTCATGATCTCATCCAGCTCAAAGGAAACCAAAAGAACGGCCCTGTTTTTATTTCTCTGCTCTACCAGATACTTATGAACAAATTCAATGGCTCCTACATCCAGGCCGCGGGTAGGATTTACAGCGATCAGAAGATCCTTGTCATTGGTGACCTCTCTGGCAATAATGACCTTCTGCTGATTGCCTCCTGAAAGCGTTCCTGCCGGCGCTTCTTCGCAGCCTCTGGGACGCACATCAAATTTTTCAATCAGCTCTGCGGCATGGGCGCGGATCGCTTTCCGATTTAGAAATCCCTTATTTGAGAAAGGGGCCTCCTCAAAATGCTGCAGGATCAGGTTGTCCTCATTGGAAAAGTCCAGGATCAGTCCATGCTTCTGGCGGTCTGCCGGAATACTGGAAATACCGCTTTCAAAGGTTTCTTTCGGCGTTTTATTGATAACCTCTTTTCCCAGCATCTTCACGCTGCCGGATTCTGCCTTCTTAAGGCCTGTGAGGATTTCCACCAGCTCCGTCTGGCCGTTTCCGTCCACGCCTGCAAGACCTACGATTTCTCCCCTGCGGACCGTTAAATTAAGTCCCTTTAAGATCTCTGCGTCCCGATAATCCCTTGCCCTTACATCCTTTACCTCCAGAACGATTTCTCCCGGCTCCTGCTCCTTTTTATCCACCTTAAAATTCACATCACGGCCGACCATCATGGCTGCAAGGTCATTTTCTGTTACCTCATCCACATTTACCGTGCGGATATATTTCCCCTGGCGGATAATGGTGCAGTGATCCGAAGACGCCGTGATCTCCTTCAGCTTATGGGTAATAAGGATCACGCTCTTTCCATCCCTTGTCAGATTCTCTATAATCTCCATCAGTCCTTCAATCTCCTGAGGGGTCAGGGAAGCGGTAGGCTCATCCAGGATCAGCGTATCCGCACCGCGGTAAAGCACCTTCAGTATCTCCACACGCTGCTGCATCCCAACGGAAATATCCTCGATCTTTGCGTCAGGATCGACCTTCATGCCATAACGCTCCGACAGCTCCATTACCTTCTGTCTGGCGGCTGCCTTATCGATGGAAAGCCCCTTTACAGGCTCAATTCCCAAAATAATATTATCCGTTACCGTAAATGGCTGGATCAGCATAAAATGCTGGTGAACCATACCGATCCCGATGTCGATAGCATCCTTTGGACTGGAAAAATGCACCTCTTTCCCTTTAATAAAAATCTGTCCGCTGGTAGGCTTATAAAGCCCGCAGAGCACATTCATCATCGTACTTTTACCGGCTCCGTTTTCTCCTAAAATGGCATGTACCTCACCCTTATGCACCGTCAGATTGATGTGGTCATTGGCTGTAAAATTACCGAATTTCTTTACAATGTCCTTCATCTGGACCATGACCTGGCTTTCATCCATATGGCTGGTCTTTCCCATGTATATTCCCTCCTTTTTCATATGATCACAATATCTTTAAATCCCATCTCCCTCAGTATGTCTGCCAGTTGCGTCAAACATTCAGGAGACGGAACCTGGTAGTGGGAATACGCTTCCCTCACTCCCATGGGACGGTACGCGATCAGCTTGATACGGATTTCGCGTATATTCCGGTAAGGCGCCAGAAGCGTTCCGATTCCCCGGATGCTTTTTTCTCCGTCATAGAGATCCGGAACGATCACAGCCCGGACTTCCTCCAGTTTTCCGTGCTTTGCAAGAAAAACCGCATTTTTAAGCACGATCCCGTTGCCTTCATCGGTGATCCGGCGGTGGTCTGTATCATCAAACGCCTTGATATCCAGCATTACGCCGTCAGATATCTCTAAAAGCTCCGGATAGTCCCATAAAGGGATAGTCCCATTGCTGTCAATGAGACAGCCAAGTCCGTCTGCTTTGGCAAGCGTAAACAGCGCCTTTAAAAAATCCGGCCAGAGCATACACTCTCCGCCGGATACTGAGATGCCCCGGATAAAGGGAATCTGCCGTTTTACAGCCGCATATACCTCCTCCGGCGTCATTTCCCGCACTTTTGGGGAACTGTCATTGGGACAGACATGGATACAGGTATCACACTGCACGCAGGCTCCCTGATCCCAGATGACCCGGTTATCCTCTCCCAGGGACAGCGCCCCGGCAGGACACTGTCCCACACAGGCTCCGCAGTTTATACAGAGCCTTCTTGTTTCGGGATTATGACAATATTTGCAGTTAATGTTGCAGCCCTGGAGGAAAATGGCAGTTCTGTTTCCAGGACCGTCTACACTGCTGAAAGGAATGATTCGATTTACAATGGCTTTCATCAGCGCACCTTTCTCTCCAGGATATGACCGTTCTTGGAAGCTCCCAGCCCCAGACCGGTTGTGTTCTGGAGAACGGCCTGTCCCTGATCCAGTTTTTCCATTTCAGAGCGTTTTACCAGATAACCGGTCACTCGGATCACATCACTGTCGCTGGAATAGAAGGACAGATAGCGCAGATCCATTTTAAAGGCCCCCTTAATGATATCCAGCACATATTCCGGATTGCGGTGCACCGTCATATCGATTGGAAAAATATCTCCGGTTCCGGAGGTAAAATACCGGTGGAAATGCTCAAGCACCTTTAACTGGTCGATCAGCTCCTCTGGCTCCTCTCCGATCGGGATACGGGTTCCTGGAGTTATATCAATGTCTTCCGCAATTCCCACCTGGGCATGAAGCAGGAAATGGCCTCCTGTTCCTTCACAGTAGGGATTTACATGGGCTGCGTTAAAGGCCTGGATCTGATCCATAATTTCAACGCCCAGCCGCGTAGCGATCTCATCATGGCCAAACCGTCCCTCTATACCTTCCTTTTCAAGAAGGATATTGACGCACTCTGCCAGGCCTACAAGACCGTACATGCCGGAGAAACGATCCCTGTGGATAAAGCTCTCCTTCGCAAGGAAGTGATGTTCAAAGAATCCGCTTTCCTCTACCTCAAACCGGATTCTCTCATCCATGTACCGTGCCATAATATCCAGTACATACGGCAGCTGCTGTTCTTTAAAATCCCGGATATCCTTTGCACGCTTTGCAATATTTCCCAGGATCAGGCGGCACAGCGTATAAGCGCCGCCGCCGTAAAGCAGGCCGTTATAGCAGCTTGCGATCACATAGCCTTCACCCAATTCACCCTTAAACATCTTATGGTTTGCGAAGCTGGGCTTTGCACTGTGCAGTGCGCACCGGATGGCCTCCAGGGCAAAGTCACCTTCTGTAACGCCTTCCTCATATTTCATGGTAATGTTGGGAACCGCATGTTCAAGCTCCGCTTCCACTTCTAACAGCAGGCGGCCTGCCTTGGTCGCCCTGGGACCGATATTTGCATGAGAGAAGGAGTCCAGTACCGTGCGGTCAATGTGCGTCATGAACATCCCTAAAAGCTTTTTCGCCTGAGCCTCGTCCACTGTATCAATAAAAGGCTCCAGCAGTTCATCTAACTGTCCCACATAAACCGGATAGTTGGTAACGCTGGGAACATGCTTATAAAAGATCAGCAGATTATTAATAGCCTCATACAGATCTGTCGGCGGTTTAAGCTGGAGAAATTCACTGCCCTCTTTCATAAATTTTGCATAATCCGGGATAATGTACCGGGGACGCATGGGCGCATGGCCTTCTGCCAGATCACAGATGCACTTACGGTCTGCAGGAACATTTAAAAGTTCATCCAGCCCTTCGGGGAGGTCCAAAACCTCCATCAGGGAATCCGCCTGGCAGGCCAGGTTCGTAAGCTTCTGCTCATGGGTCAGCACAGGGCTTTTTATAATGCTCAGGATATTCTCCCTTGTTTCATTTACACGCTCCATTGAAATGTCACGCATATATGGTTCCTCCCTCTGTCATTGTTCAATCTTAGTCTAACTGATATACATCGCCGTATGCAGCCTCAAACTCTTCCTTGCTGGCAGGAACAGTCACTTCGCCTGCAAGGATCTTAGCCTTAACATCCTCTACTGCCTTCTTTACATCCTCAGGAAGAAGATCCTGGGAAGGAGCAATATCTACGCCGCCTGCTGCCAGGTCATACGTATGAAGGCCGCCCTCTAAGGTACCGTTAAGCAGAGACTCTACACTGTCATAAACAGCGGTATCTACACGCTTCATAGCGGAAGTAATTACGGTTCCAGGTGCGTCATTGTACTGGTCTCTGTCCACGCCGATAGCATATACGCCTGCTTCCTGGCATGCCTCGATTACGCCAAGTCCGGTTGCGCCTGCTGCATGGAAAACAATATCAGCGCCATTGGTGATCGCGGTACCTGCGTTTGTTTTTCCGGTTGCCGGATCTGCAAAGGAGTTTGCGTTAAACTGCTGGATCGTAATATCCGGATTTGCATCAATAGCACCTGCACAATAGCCGTATCCGAACAGGTTCATGGTTTCATTTGTCATACCGATCACTACGCCGATATTGTCAGTCTCTGTCATAAGGCCGGCAACGTATCCTACCAGATAGGAAGCCTGCTCCTGGCGGAACATCAGACAAGTAACATTGGGCAGGTCAATGGTAGCGTCATCAATAATAGCAAACTTACACTCAGGATTTGCTTCCGCAGCCTGCTTGGTAGCGTCTGCCAGCATATAGCCTACGCTGATGATCAGGTCGTACTCTTCATCAATAAACGTCTCAATGTTTGGAACGTAGTCTGCATCAGTAGAGGACTCAAGATAATTTACCTCAACGCCAAAATCCTCTGCCGCCTTCTGAAGACCCTCCCAGGAAGACTGGTTGAAGGAACCGTCATTTACACCGCCTACGTCTGTTACAAGACCGATCTTGTATTCGGATCCGTCTTTTTTCTCACCTGCTGCCTCTGTTTCAGCTTCTTCTTTTTTTGCTGAAGTATCAGCGGCTGCGGAAGACTCTGCCTTTGTCTCAGAAGTGCCGCCTGAACCTCCACAGGCAGTCAGAGATACTGCCATGGCTGCTGCCAACATAAGTGCTGCTGTTTTCTTTTTCATAATGATTCTCTCCTTTTAAAGTATATAATGAAGCCCTGCTTTTAAGCAAAGCCCATGTGAAGCTGGAAAAATCCCCTGCTTATGAAACAGGGATTTTTCCAGCCTGCTGCCTTTTATAAAACTGCCTATTTCTGTTCCTGACGGATCAGTTCCCGGATGGCCCCTATGGCGGTGCGGATTGCCATATCCGTATCATGGACCACCGGATTTTCCAGGCCCAGCTTTTCCCGCTCCTGATTTGCAACAACCAGGAATACGGAACCGGCCCGTACATGAAGCGCTCCGGCCACGATAAATAATGCGGCTGATTCCATTTCGGATGCCAGACAGCCCATCCGTTTCCAGGCTTCCCATTTGTTCAAAAGCTCATAGCTTACAGGCATGCGCTCCGGGGAGTGCTGGCCGTAAAAAGCATCCTTGCACTGAACTACGCCTGTATGGAAAGCAAGGCCCAGTTCCTTTGCAGAAGCTGTCAGCGCATTTGTCACTGCAAGGTCAGCAACTGCCGGATATTCAATCGGAGCATACTCTCTGCTGGTTCCTTCCATACGGATGGCCCCGGTGGCAATTACGGCATCACCGCTTTTTACCTCCGGCTGCATCCCTCCGCAGGTGCCTACACGGATAAAGGTATCTGCTCCGCAGTTTACCAGCTCCTCCATGGCAATGGAAGCAGAGGGGCCGCCGATACCCGTAGAAGTAACGCTTACCTTTACTCCATCTAACGTACCAGTATAGGTCACATACTCCCGGTTGTCAGCCACTAATACCGGATCATCAAAATACTTCGCGATCTTTTCACAGCGTTTTGGATCTCCCGGCAGTATCACATACCGTCCGACCTCTCCTTTTCCCACCTGAATGTGATATTGTTTGTTAGGATCTTCTGAATACTTCACGTTCTGTTCCTCCCTGTACGTTTTTTAATTATTATAAACCAGCCGCGGCTGATTCCTAACTGTCAATTTCACTCATCTTTGCATCCGCCAGAGCTTTTAAGCGCTGGTACTGGCTGCTGTCCATAGTGATATTCCATCCTTTTTTTGTAATATATCCTTCTGATACCAGACTCTTGATCGCTCTGGTGATCGTCCGTTCTGAAAGGCCTGTCATCTCAGAAAAATCCTTTCGGCTGATATAGGCGCTGTATGTTCCATTTTCCTCATAGGATTTATATAATTTGATCAATACCTGATAAACCCGCTGATTTCCGGACAACAGCACATACAGCCGTTCTTTTCTTGCCTGCTCCAGAAGATAATTGACAATTTCCTTTGTTTCCATCTGAAATGCATTGCTGTCGCTTTTCAGCCATCGCTCATACTGGTCTCTTCCAATCCGCAGGAAAATACTTTTTTCCACTGCTGCAAGAGAGGTCTTATACCGCTCCATTCCGCCTAAAATTTCCATCACCCCAAAAAGTTCAATAGGATAAAACTGAAAGAAACCATATACGGCCTCCTGTACCCGGTAGTCAACCGCAGACACCTGTCCCTGTAACAGCACATAAACGCGTTCTGCCGGCTCTCCCTCATGGATAAAAACAGTCCCTGCCGGAACCTCGATCACCTGAAACTGTTCCAGCAGCCAACGGGGAGCGCCTGCAAAATACTGTTTCAGATAATCCACCTTTTCCGGATTCAGCTTTTCAATCTGCTTCTGAGTTTCTATATTCAGTTTCTTAATCTGCTTTTGTGTTTCCTTCATAAAGGATTCCCTTTTGTATATTTCTTCCATTTAACTTGTTTTCATCATATCACATTTTCACAAAGAATAAAAGGACATATGTCACTTTTCAAAAAGGAAAAAGAGTTTTTTTGATGTTTGGCACAAAAAACCACCATATTTTTTTGCGTATATGGTGGTTTTTACCTATAGCTATATAAAATTACTGTTTCTGCTTACTTTTCAGATTCTTCACTTCTTTTATATACCTCTTCCAGAGGAATCTTTGCGCCATTCTGCGTTATGGCGCTTACAAGGAAGATTGCTATAAAAGCCAGGGGCACAGAGATGATCGCACTCTGGACGCCGCCCGGAGAACGTAAGACCACATCCCAGATGATCGTCGTCACCGCTCCGGTGATGATGCCTGCCAGACCGCCTGCCTTGGTTGCTTTTTTATAAAACAGCGCACAGATCAGGGCCGGTGTAATGGTTGCTCCATACATGGTATAGGCATACATCTGAACGGAAAGGATATCCGGGAAATAAAAGCCCAGAACAAACGCCAGAAAAGCCACAAGGACAATGGAAATACGAAGCATATTCAGTTTCTGCTTATCATCCGCATCCTTTTTGATCAGGCGCACCCATACGTCATAAGTCAGGTTGGAAGCCGTCGACAGAAGATAGGAGTCACCCGTAGTAATAACAAAACTCATGCAGGCAGCCATTACGATACCGCCTAAAACCGTAGGAAGCTTCTGTGCTGCCAGCTGGAATAAAATGGTATCTGCAGAATCGTTGGTTGGATACAGAGGAATGGCACAGGTTACAAGACCGATAATCAGGGCACATACAACAACCTCTGCAATTACAAGGCCCACATTGGATTTGCGGGCGGTGCGGCTGTCTTTTGCGGAACTGAACCGCTGGATCATGTTCTGATCACCCAGCACCAAAAACAGCGTTGGCAGCACATAGCCCAGCACCTGAGCAATATTCATAGTTCCAAAGATGGAATTTTTCTCTGCGGGAACCTGAGCCAGTACGCCGCCAAAGCCACCGAAATCCCCGCTCAGATATAAAATGCCGAACATGAAGCCAAACACCATCATAAAAGCAGATAAAGCATCCGTATATGCCACGCTGACCATACCGCCGATCAGAGCCAGAAGCGCCATAAATATCACGCAGATCACAGTGGAGGTGATAAAATCAATGCCGCTGGTAATCATAAAGATATTGCCGGCTGCCTTAAACTGGGAAGCTGTGGTTCCGATATACGCCAGAATAATGCAGATTGCAGCCAGATTTCTGGCAGCTGCTCCGTAGCGCAGCTCAAACAGCTCCGGAATAGTATATGTGGTACTTTTGCGGACTGCTCCTGAAATAAAATAAAGAACGATCATTCCGATCGGAGCTCCTGCAAACAGCAGGATACCAAACAGAGGTCCGTTTTTATAAACCAGGCCTGCGGAACCCGAAATACCGCCGCCGCCGCACCATGTAGCAAGCAGCGTTCCCACTAATACGATCATGGGAAGGCGTCTTCCCGCTACCGCAAAGTCATCTGAGCTTTTTACCATTTTTCTTTTTAAATAAAGACTCACTCCCACCATCAGGAGCAGATAGCCCACTACGAATAAAAACCGTACATCCATATCATTTTCCTCTCTTTTATCATACCTGTTCCATCTGCATTTTTATCCGAACATTATTCCTTATGGGCTGCATAAAGCTTCAGCAGCCGGATCAGGATCTCCACATTTTTCGCCATAGCCTGGATGGAAACAAACTCAAATCTGCCATGAGCATTTTCATAACCTGCTGTAATGTTGGGGCATGGAAGACCCATCTGGGAAATCCAGGAACCGTCTGTGCCGCCTCTCATTGCGATCTCAAAGGGCTCCACTCCGCATTCTTTCATAGCCTGCTTGCAGTAGTCGATCATAAACGGAACCTTTTTGATGACTTCCCGCATGCTGTAATAAATGCTGTCCCATTTAAGCTCCACGGTTCCCTCACCATAGCGCCGGTTCAGCTCCTCTATGCAGGATATAACATAGGCTTTTCTCTCCTCGTACCGATCCAGCTCATGATCCCGAACCAGACAGCGGATATAGGTCTTTTCAACAGTTCCTTCAAAAACAAAGGGATGAAAATACCCTTCCCTTCCTTCTGTAAACTGAGGCCGTTCCAGAGCCGGGAGCATAGCCATAAATTCTCCACCGATCTCCACTGCATTTTTCATAATGCCCTTGGCTGTTCCCGGATGAACACTCAGGCCATGGATAGTCAACTGAGCTTCCGCACCGTTGAAGGTTTCATACACCAGACCGCCCAGGGCGTCTCCGTCCATGGTATATGCAAGATCTGCCCCAAAACGCTCTACGCTGAAATTTTCCGTGCTGCGCGCGATCTCCTCATCCGGAGTAAAGCACAGCTTGATCGGACCGTGAGGAATTTCAGGATGGCGGCAGAAAAACTCTGCCATTGTCATAATCGATGCTACCGCAGCCTTATCATCTCCTCCTAAGAGCGTGGTTCCATCTGTAAAAACAAGATCTTCTCCCACATATTTTCTAAGTGTAGGATAGTCATCTTCCCTCATAAGGATATTCTGTTCTTTATTTAACATCACATCCCCACCTGGATACTTTTCAAAAACCCATGGCTTTACATCTGTGCCGTCTGCATCCGGAGAAGTATCCATGTGGGCTACAAAGCCAATAGACAAGCCTGTTCCATCCGGCATCGTAGACGGGATGGACGCATAAACCAGACCTTCTTCTGTCAGCTCTGCATCCGTTACTCCCAATGAAATCAGCTCATCTCTAAGCATCCGCCCCAGATTTTTCTGCTTCATCGTGCTGGGAGCTGTAGAGGAACCAGCCTGAGACTGGGTATCAACCTTTACATAGCGGATAAAACGTTCCTTCACCTGTTCATAAAATTCAGACATATATGAAATTCCCCTCCTTATTTTCATGTATAAGCATAATATTAAAGCTGATTCCTGTATTTGTCAATCAATTATTTATAACGTTAAAGGTTTAAATCAAATGAGAGGACGTGGATAACCACCAGATGCGCATCGAAAAAAGAGGCCACCAGACAGCGATCCGTCTGGTGGTCTGCATCATGAATGCGTCTGTTTATTTTTCTTCTGTAAGACCTGCCATCATAGGACCTAACGTTTCTCTGGAAGCATCCTTCTGATCCACGATTCCCATGATCCTGCCTTCAAACATAACCATAATACGATCCGAAAGCTCAATCAGCTCATCCAGTTCCGTAGAAACCATAAGCACCGCTGTGCCTCGGTCTCTCTGTTCCATGATTTTAGACTGGATATACTTGGTTGCGCCAATATCCAGACCTCTGGAGGGGTGGACTGCCACAAGAAGCTTGGGCGTACGGTCTAACTCACGTCCTACCACAAATTTCTGCTGGTTTCCGCCAGAAAGATTAATCGCCTGCTCCTTGATCGTAGGTGTCTTTACCTTAAAAAGCTGACAGATCTTCTTACTGTGATCTGCGATCCATTTCCAGTTCAGGAATTTATGCAGAGAAAACAGCTTCTGATCATAGCTTACCAGGATCAGGTTTTCCTCTATGGACATAGCCCCTACCATACCGTATTTATGGCGGTCCTCCGGGATATGGGCCACATCCAGGTTTAATATCTGCTTTGGTGTATAGTTAGTCGTATCAGTATCACAGATCATAATCTTTCCCTCGGAAGGTTTTCTGAGTCCTGTAATACACTGGATCAGTTCTGACTGTCCGTTTCCGTCTACACCGCAGACGCCTAAAATCTCACCGCCCTGAAGTTCAAAGCTTACATCCTTTACCGCTGGAAGCCCCCTGTCATTTAAACAGGTCAGATGCTCTACCCGAAGGCGTTCTCCCGTATATTCCGGCGGTTTGCGCTCCGTTTTTAACTCTACCTGGTGGCCTACCATGAGATTTGCCAGTTCCTGTCGGTTATGTACTTCAGAGATCTCCACCGTAGCTGCCAGCTTGCCCTGGCGCAGAACCGTACAGCGGTCGCAGATTTTCATGATCTCATTCAGCTTATGGCTGATAAAGATAACGGTGTGGCCTTCACTTGTAAGCTTATTCATCATGTCAAACAGACCATCTACCTCGTCCGGCGTGAGAACAGCTGTAGGCTCGTCCAGGATCAGAAGCTTTGCATCGCGGTAAAGAGCCTTTAAAATCTCCAGTCGCTGCTGCTGGCCGACAGAAAGCTGCTCGACTCTCACCCAGGGATCGATTTCCATGTTATAGCGTTTTCCAAGCTCTGTAAAGCGTTCTGCCGCCGCTTTTAAATCCAGGACCTGTTTATTTTCCTTTAGGCCAAGAACCACATTTTCGATTACGGTCAGGGCCGGAATCAGCATAAAATGCTGATGCACCATTCCAATTCCCAGAGCAATGGCCTGTTTTGGATCATTGATCACAACCTTCTGCCCGTTAAACCAGATTTCGCCCTCATAGCTGTCGTACATACCGTACAGACAGTTCATAAGGGTTGATTTTCCGGCTCCGTTTTCACCCAAAAGAGCATGAACCTCGCCTTTTTTTACACTCAGATTCACATCTTCATTGGCAACTACCGAAGCAAAGCGCTTGGTAATGTGCTTCATTTCCAAAATATACTCTGACATCCTGTTTTCCCCCCTATTCCTTTCTGTAAGCAACACCGCTGCAGGCCGGTTTATTGCTGCGCTTTGCAAACATACACAGTGCTACTATGGTGATGAAATAAGGAAGCATATTTAAGAACTGGTAATAGCTTCCGATGCCGGTTGTCAGCAGACGGTATTTTAACGCATCTGCCGCGCCAAACAGCAGCGCAGCCCAAAGTACCGTCTTGGGGGAATAATTTCCGAATACGCACACAGCCAGGGCCATAAAGCCTTTGCCAGAAACCATGCCCTCTGTAAAGGAAGAAAGCTGCCCCATGGAAACAAAAGAGCCTGCAAAGCCTGCCATCATGCCGGAAAACAGAACGGCTCCATAGCGAATGCGGAATACATTGATACCCACCGTATCACAGGCCTTGGGATACTCTCCCACTGCTCTTACCTTAAGGCCGATATTGGTGCGCTGAAGGACAAACCAGCATACCGGTACGCTTAAAAAAGCCAGATAAACGGGAAATGACCAGTTAAACAGCACTTCTCCCAAAATAGGAATCTTTGACAGTCCGGGAATAGGGATGGCTTCATAACCGGCTACCTTCTCACCATTTAACAGAAGCCTGTTTAATGTGATGGTAAAGCCGCCTGCGAAAATATTAAAGGCAGTTCCTACTACGATCTGATTGGAACGCAGGGTAATGGTAAAAAAAGCAAAGATCAGAGCCATAGCAAAGCCGCCTGCAATTGCTAAAAGAGCTCCCATGGCAGAGGAACCCGTAAGAGCCGCGCCAAGACAGCCCAAAAGAGCTCCTACCAGCATAATACCCTCTGTTCCGATATTTACGATACCGGCCCGCTCGCTGAAAACCAGTCCAAGAGCAGCCAGAAGAAGCGGTGTGGCAGTTCTGATATCCGCTGTCAGAAAGTTAGTAATAAAATCAGCCATGGTTTTCACCTCCTGTTACCCCGTGGGCTTTTTCTTTCTGTAACTTCCTGCCAAACCAGATAAACAGTTCCCGGCTGACAGCAAAGATAATGATCATACCCTGGATCATATAAATAGAAGCAGAAGGAACCTTTGCAAGCAGCTGCATCTTCACACCTCCTGCATTGAGGGCTCCGAACAGAATACCCGATACGATGATCCCCACCGGGCTGCAGCCGCCAAGAAGGGCCACTGCAACACCGCTGAAGCCAAAGTTATTGGAAAAGCCCTCTGTAAGGAAGTACTGCAGGCCGATAATATTGATAATACCGCCAAGACCCGCAAAGCCACCTGCCAAAAACATGGACAAGATAGAGTTGACGGGGATATTCATACCGGAATACCGGCCTGCGTTGGGATTCATGCCAATCACACGCATCTCATAGCCTCTGGTCGTCTTCCACATGAATACATAGTAAATGAGCACTGCGATCAAAGCAAAGATGATACCCAGATGAAGCCTGGTCTGAGGAAGAATGATCGGAAGCTTCACTGCATCTACAACGGAAGGCATACGGGGCGCAGCTCCCGGAGTTGCATCACGGAAAGGCGGATTTGTCACGCAGAAACTTACAAACTCCAGAGCAATATAATTGAGCATGATCGTGGTGATCAGCTCACTGGCTCCAAATTTCATCTTTAAAACCGCAACGATCAATCCCCACAAAGCACCGCCGATAAAGCCGCACAGAAGAACGAACAAGATATGGATCACTGGCGGAAGTCCATGGATATGGGAGCCGGCCAGAGAACCCAGAATCGCTCCGATATAAAGCTGCCCCTCCGCGCCCAGGTTTACCATACCGCAGCGCAGGGCAATAGCATAGCTGAGAGCAGTGAAAATAAGAGGGGTTGTCTGGATCAGGGTTTCTGCAATGGAGTTTTTGCTTCCAAATGCCCCCTTTAACAAGCTGGAATACGCTTTTCCTGCATCATAGCCCATAGCTGACAGTATGACCGCTCCCAGCACCAGCGCAACGACAATTGAGGCAAGCGGAAAGGTTAATTCCTTTAATTTTTTCACAATTTCTTTCTGCATATCTTTTTCCATCCTTTTGTTCAGGCACTTTTGACAAAAGGAGCTGCCAGAAACGTTCCTGACAGCTCCAATTCAATGACCATGGTTCAATTACTGAAGAGAAATCTCAACCTCTCCCTTTGCCATCTTGTCAATGGTTTCCTGAAGCCTTGTCTTTGCTTCATCGTTTACATCACCGAACCACTCGGTTGCATAAACAACACCCTTGTTTGCTCCATAGGTTTCTACCTCGGTTGGATTTAACTCACCCTTTGCATATGCGTCAAAGGTAGACTTAATTGCAATGGCAACATCCTTTACAATGATAATTTTAGTAGCAGTAGGAGCAGATGATTCCTGTCCAAGGCCGCAGCCAACCGCCATAACGCCTTTCTCCTCTCCTGCTTCCATGATGCCTACGCTGGCGTCATTTGCCATAGGAGAAATAACATCGGCTCCGCCCTCGATGATTGAGATGGCAGTTTCCTTTGCCTGGTTTACATCTGTAAAGCTTCCCGTGTTGATGCGGGTTGCTTCTACATTCAAGCCGTAGGTGGAATTGACATAGTCAACACCCTGCTGGAAACCGGAGGATCCCAGCTTAATGGGATTGATCTCCTGTCCGCCTACAAAGCCAACCTTTCCAGTCTCAGACAGGAGAGCTGCTGCAACACCCTGCAAAAAGCCCTGCTCCTCATCTGCGATGCGGACAGAAATAAAGTTGCCGTCTACGATGGTTCCGTTGATCTGTACAAAGGTTGTATCCGGGAAATCCTTTGCAACAGGAGTACAGTAATCCTGATAGGAGTTCGTTGTCAGATAAACCAGGTTAAAGCCCTCAGAAGCGTATGTACGGGCTGCCTCAGCCGCATCTGTATCGCTGATATTTTCCATATAGGCAATTTCAGCACCGGCTTCTTCGATGGACTTTAATCCATTATACTGAGTTTCGTTCCAGTTTCCATCGTTGATCGCTCCGCCAAAGATAGCTGCAACTTTTAAGCCGGAAGCATCCTTCGCCTCTTTGCCTTCAGCGGCCTTGCCGCCCTCTTCCTTCGCTGCCTCGGTAGATGCCGGAGCTGCTGCAGACTCCTCTGTTTTGCTGCCACAAGCGGTCAGTGCTGTCATTGACATAGCTGCCGCAAGCATCAGTGCTGTTAATTTTTTCATAAATCTGTCCTCCTTTTTGTTTTTCCCTCCTTTTTCGCAAGAAATGGGGATTTGAGAAACATCAATTACTTAACACCTCTATTATGGCAAATCTGGATAAAATTGTCAATATATTAACTCTTTTTTTATAAAAAAGAACGAAAAACACGAAAAATAAAGGAAATAAAGCGAAATGCAGAAATTAAAAAAGATCTCCAGAATTGCTTCCGAAGATCTTTTTATTTTTAATTGAGTAAGGAGAAATTAGTCCTCTACGCTTACGATCTCGCGCTTATTATAGCTTCCGCAAGCTTTACATACTCTATGAGGCATCATCAGGGCTCCGCACTTGCTGCACTTAACCAGATTTGGTGCGCTCATCTTCCAGTTTGCTCTACGGCTGTCTCTTCTTGCTTTAGAAGATTTATTCTTTGGACAAATAGACATGGTTTACACCTCCTTCAACTGTTTAAAAATATCCTGGATAACTGACATTCTCGGGTCCAGTGACTTGCCTGCGCAGTCACAAGTCCCACGGTTGAGATTTGTGCCACATCTATTGCAAATTCCCTTACAGTCTTCACTGCAGAGAACTCTCATAGGCAGGTTCAGGGTTAACTCATTACCAACCAGCTGGTCGACATCCAGATTATAACCTTTGATATAGAACTGCTCATCCAGATCTGCAATCCGGTCTTCACCGGTCTGCTTCATATCAACTTCCTGATCGATCACAAGATTAAAGGAAACCCTTACAGGTTCAAGGCATCTGGCGCAGACCATCGACAGCGTGAGCGCTGCCTCTCCGATCACGGTAAACACCTTATTACCCTCATTTGTAACAGTCAGCGTTACGGGTTCCTTTTCCACAATCTCATAGTCTCCGTCAGCAGCGTGAAATGAAGTCATCTCCAATGGGACTGTGTAAGTTCTGGACTTTCCCTCAACGGGAAACAATTCTGATAAGTTGATCAGCATATCATACTCCTTGATATGCACCTTTGTTATTATACATAGGTGCATGGGGTTTGTCAACAAAATTTTGCCATATTTTTACCGAACTCTTTTTTACAGGCAAAAACCGCTGTCAAGCAGCTTTACTTTACAAGGCGAAGGGTCTCTCTTGCGATTGCCAGCTCCTCATTGGTTGGGATCAGCATTACCTTAACCTTAGAATCAGGAGCAGAAATAACGGTGCGCTTTCCTCTTACATCATTAGCAGCATCGTCGATCTTTACGCCCAGATAGCCCAGGTACTCGCAGACTTTCTTTCTGGTTGCCTTGTCATTCTCACCTACGCCGGCTGTAAAGGCAATGGCATCCACACCGTTCATGGCTGCAGTGTAAGCGCCTACATACTTAGCTACACGATATACGAATGCATCCAGAGCTACCTCTGCTAAATGGTTGCCCTCTTTTGCAGCATTCTCAATATCACGGAAGTCGCTGGAGATACCGTTTGTCATGCCCAGAACGCCGGACTTCTTATTTAATACATTGAGAACCTCGTTTACATCCATGTTCTCTTTATTTGCAATAAACTGTACCACAGCAGGGTCTACGTCACCGCTTCTGGTACCCATGATCAGGCCCTCAAGAGGAGTAAGTCCCATGCTGGTGTCCACGCACTTGCCGCCGATGGAAGCAGATACACTGGCGCCGTTTCCTAAATGGCATACGATCACCTTTGCATTCTCCGGATCCAGACCGCCGAACTTGATCGCCTCGCCGGATACGAACATGTGGCTGGTTCCGTGGAAGCCGTAGCGGCGGATGCTGTATTTCTCAAAATACTCATGAGGAATCGCATACATATAAGCTTTCTCAGGCATAGCCATACCAAAGGCAGTATCCCATACAGCTACGTTTGGCTTTCCGGGCATAGCCTCCTCGCAGGCCTCGATACCCATCAGGTTTGCAGGGTTGTGCAGAGGTCCAAGGTCGAAGCACTCGCGGATCACACGCTTTACGTCATCATTCACAACAACGGAATCGCTGTATACCATACCGCCGTGAAGTACGCGGTGGCCGATCGCAGAAATCTCATCTGTGTTTGTGATCACGCCATGGTCTGCATCCTGCAGAGCTTCCATAACAAGGCTGATCGCTACGGTATGATTTGGCATCGGCTGCTCAAGCACGAACTTGTCCTTGCCCTCTGGCTGGTGGGTCAGCTTGGATCCGTCAATACCGATACGCTCGCAAAGGCCCTTTGCGATTACGTTTTCATTTTCCATATCGATCAGCTGGTACTTTAAAGAGGAACTTCCGCAGTTGATAACTAAAATCTTCATGATAGATATTTTCTCCTTTTACATATTCTGGCACTGTACGGCTGTAATTGCCACAACACCCACGATGTCGTCAGCAGAGCAGCCCCTGGACAGATCGTTTACAGGTCTGGCAATGCCCTGGCACATTGGGCCGTAAGCCTCTGCCTTGCCAAGTCTCTGAACCAGCTTGTAGCCGATGTTGCCTGCATCCAGATCCGGGAATACCAGAACGTTTGCATGGCCTGCTACCTTGCTGTCAGGAGCCTTGGAAGCGCCGATCTCAGGAACGATCGCAGCATCCAGCTGAAGCTCGCCGTCTAAAGCAAGCTCAGGAGCCATCTCCTTTGCGATCCGTGTAGCTTCTACTACCTTGTCAACGTCAGCATGCTTTGCGCTTCCCTTGGAAGAATGGGACAGCATGGCAACCTTTGGCTCATGACCCGTAAGCATCTTAAAGCTCTCTGCAGAGGAAACAGCGATCGCTGCCAGCTCTTCCGGATTCGGATTCTGGTTCAAACCGCAGTCAGCGAATACAAAGGTTCCGTTGTCGCCCAGATCACAGTTCGGCACTTCCATTAAGAAGAAAGCGGAAACCAGCTTGGTGCCGGGAGCTGTTTTAATAACCTGAAGGCAGGGTCTTAAAGTATTGGCGGTAGAATGGCAGGCGCCGGAAACCATTCCGTCGGCATCTCCGTTCTTGATCATCAGGCAGCCATAGTAAGCGTAATCGCTTAAGATAGTCTCCCTTGCCTTCTCAGGAGTCATCCCCTTTGCCTTTCTCAGCTCTACGAATAAATCAATATATTCCTGAGTCTTCTCATAGGTCTGAGGGTTTACGATGGTAGCGCCGGAAACATCCAGGCCCTCGCTGTGCTCGCCGATATCCTCAGGCGTACCGATGATGATCAGGTTAGCCAGTCCTTCCTTTAAAATCTTTTCAGCAGCTACCCATGTTCTGCGATCCATGGACTCCGGAAGAACGATGGTTTTTTTATCTGCTCTTGCTTTTTCTTTGATAATATCGATTACTGCCATAATCTTATTTACCCCTTTCCTTATGTTAAAGCATATAGTCTTATTATATACGCACCCGTAACCGGAAACAAGTCGATTTTCATAAATTTTTGCATTTTTTTGAATACCTGTACCGCAGAACACAAAAAGTCCCCGAAAATGAGTTTTTCTCTTCCGGGGGCTTTCACTGCCGATACGCCGCGGGGGCGGTCAGATTTTTTCGTAACGGTCTACATTTATCACAAAGATGGTTGCGCCGCCCACATCTACCGTCATGGGCATCGTTGCATAATTTACCATTGTCGTACCGGAGATATAGGGCATATTTACAGTCAGCTTCTGATGCTGTCCGCACTCCTGCTTAATGATGGAAATAACCTCTTCTACCTTATCGTCTTCTGCACCGATCATCAGTGTGGTATTTCCTTTTTTCAGGAAACCTCCGGTGGTAGACAGGCGGGTTACGCTGTAGCGGTGTTGTGTAAGCTGGCTTACCACATCATCCTCATTGTCATTGCGTACGATTGCATATATTAACTTCATAAGCCAAACCTCCTTTTTCGGTTTATTGAAGCTATTATATCACACAATTCTGAAAAATGGTGTAAAAATTTTTATTTTTACGGATTATTTTTATGAGTTGGCTGCCGGCTTTGTTCCCAGTGTAATGGACACTTCATGCTCTACGTATGCACCGTTTACCAGAGACTGTACCGTAAGAGTAATTTCATCCCCTCCCTCATAATAGGCCAGCATATCCTTCAGCTCCTCCATCGTGGTAATGGACTGGCCGTCAAATTTGGTAATGATATCCTTTTCCTTCAGATCCGAAGATGCTGCTGCACCTCCAGGAACAATCTTGTATACATATACGCCTACCGGCATGCCATAAGCCTGTGAGGTTCCTGCATCAATATTGGTTCCCTGAATGCCAAGGTAGCCCTGAGATGCTTCATCTACCGCTTCTCTTGTTTTCTTGGTCATCAGACCGTCTAAAATTTCCCGGGCACTGGTAATAGGGATTGCAAAGCCCATACCTTCTACCTCTGTGGAAGCAGTTTTGGCTGCATTGATACCGATCACATTTCCCTGAAGGTCAATGAGGGCGCCGCCGCTGTTTCCGGGATTAATGGCCGCATCGGTCTGGATATAGGTATGGACAATGCCGTTTTCATCCGTGATCTGGCGATCTAAGGCACTGACATAGCCTACGGTAACAGACTGGCCATACCCCAGAGCATTTCCGATAGCAATTACCTGCTGTCCTACTTTTGCATTATCCGAATCTCCCATAGCAGCAATCTGGATTTTGCTCATGGTATCGGAAGGAATATCTGAAAGTTTTACAGCGATGATCGCCAGATCCGTGGCTGAATCTGTACCCTTAATAGCGGCAGAAACGTCTTTGTTGTCTGAAAATGTAACTGTAAGATCGGTAGAACCAGCTACTACATGGTTATTGGTGGCAATAAGAAGCTCTGTGTCATTCTTTCCTACAATAATGCCGGAACCGCTGCTCTGTGTCTGGTACGCCTGTGTCCTTCCAAAGAAATCCCTCTGCTGGATGGTCATGGTATCTGTAATCGCTACAATAGACGGCATGGCCTTCTCCACAATCGCGGAAACATCCGTTACAGTGGAAACTGTGGTTGTGTTTCCGCTGCCCGGCATAGTATTTGGCGCCGTTTCCTGAGCCTCTGTTGCAGCCTGCGGCTGTTCCTGTACATCAGCCATGATCCCTGTCATATTCATCAGTCTGGAACCTGCATAGTTAACGCCTGTCATCACACCGCCGGATACCGTGCCAAACAGGACAGCTGCCGCAGTAATCCCTGCTGCCCTACGTATCATGCGCTTTCCAGAAGATGTTTTTTTCTTTTTTTCATATTTCCGGCTGTCCCCGGAAAAATCCCTGTCCTGTCGGAACTGGTTATTATATGGGGTATTTTCCCTCCAGGATGCATTTTCACCGGAAGGATGGTTCTGCAGCGGTTCTGTTTCTCTGCTCCGGGACTCATCTGTGCTGCGTCCCTCCTCCAGCTTTTGGGGCGTAGTCCAGTTTACCTTTCTTTCCTCTCTTTCATCCTGATTCATCTGCTCTCTATCTTTTTCTTCGTACATAACGAATGCTCCTTTCGTACACTTCCTTTTGATGGTTCAATCATACGAAAGAGAATTGTTTGATTTGTGACGAAATTGTGGAAATTTTGTGTCCTTGTGTTTATGTTCCTGCCTGTTAAACTGCAGGCCGTTTTAAGTTTCCGGTTGATAATTTTGCAAAAACAGGTAATATAATAGTGAGAATACGGCAGTTCTGCCGCTAAAGGAGCAGCTTATGAATATAACCGGAATTATTGCAGAATATAACCCTTTTCACGGAGGACACTGTTTTCATATAGAAGAAGCAAAAAAAAAGACAAATGCCGATTACTGCATTGTCGTTATGAGCGGGGATTTTGTCCAGCGGGGAGAACCGGCTGTTTTTGATAAATACCTCCGAACAAAAATGGCTCTGATGGGAGGGGCAGATCTTGTGATTGAGCTGCCCTCCGTCTTTGCGGTCAGCAGCGCCGAAGACTTTGCCGCCTGCGGGGTAAATCTTTTAAGCCGGCTGGGAGCCATAACCCATCTCTGCTTCGGAAGTGAGGATGGAAATCTGGAAGGAATCCAGGCCGCTGCAAAGATTTTATCCGATGAAAGCCCTGATTTTTCAGCCCGTCTGCGGGAAGGATTAAAGCTGGGCTTAAGCTGGCCCCAGGCAAGAAACAGAGCCCTTCTTTCCATGGACATATGTTCCTGTTTCAAGGAGGATTCATTAAGCCGCCTTCTGGGATCTCCAAACAATCTTCTGGGAATTGAATACTGCAAAGCCATTTTCCGTTGCCGCAGCACCATCCGTCCTGTAACCATCCAGAGAAAGGGACAGGGATATCACGATAAAACGCTGGAATCGGGACAGGCATCCGCATCTGCGATCCGAAAAAGCCTTCTTGCATCTCAGCCGGAAAAAAAAGCCCGGTCTCACGAAGATTGTGTTTCCTGGGAGCCTCCCATTTCTTTATCGTCCCACATTCCTCCCCACATTCTCCCGCTTTATTCCCAAGGAAGGATTCTTGGGCCTGAAGACTGCGCAGGGCTTCTAAACTACCGCCTTCTTTCCCTGTTCCATAAGGGGGAGGATCTGACTGCGTTTTCAGATGTATCTAAGGAACTGGCTGACCGGCTCACCGGACAGCTGCTGCAGTATGAGGGCTGGGAAGGAAGGATCCGCCAGTTAAAAACAAAGCAGTATACCTATACGCGGATCAGCCGCTCTCTGACCCATATTCTTCTGGAAATCACAGATGCGCAGGTATTAAAGGCCAAGGAACTGGGCTATTCCCCCTATGCCAGGATCCTGGGCTTTAAAAAAGAGGCAGGATCTCTTTTGTCTCTTTTAAAGAAACAGTCTGAGATCCCGCTTATTACAAAAACTGCAAATGCCTCACAAATCCTTACTGAGGAAGCCATGACGCTTTTTAAACAGGATCTGTTTGCCTCCCATGTACGCCAGAGTATGGAAGCAGCAAAGTATGGACAGACCGGGCGAAACGAATTTAATCAGCCCATCTGCATTATATAGCCGGTCAGTCCTGCCCTTCTTTCCGGCATCATTCATCTGTTCCTGCACGTTCTCCTGTTCCAAGTTCCGGCGCAAGAAGCCGTACGATCGCCGGATCTGCCTGGAGAAATTCCAGAAGCTTTCTAAGTTCTGTGCCGGTCTTCTCCCGTGCCTTTTTGAAAGCAGCGTCATTTCCCTGGCGGACTGCCCGAATGAGGATGTTTTTGGGAGTGTGTTCCATGTCGATAAATTCCAAAATCTGGGTACGATAGCCCCGGTACTCCAGTACCTGAGCCCGGATGGCATCCGTATACAGGGCAGCCATACGCTCTTTGATCAGGCCATAGCCAAATACCGGCTTCATTAACGGATTTTCAATCTGGCGGTTTAACTCATGCTGGCAGCAGGGAACAGACAAAATCACCTTTGCTCCCCATCCCACAGCCTTTTCCATGGCGTAGTCCGTAGCCAGATCACAGGCATGAAGGGTTACAACCATATCCACCCGATCTACGCCTTCGTAGGAAGCAATATCCCCGCAGCAGAAGCTTAAGCGGTCATAACCATAGGATTTTGCCAGAGTATCACAGCGGCAGATCACATCTTCCTTTAAGTCAAGGCCGATAATCCGGATCGGATACCCCCTTAGCTCCTTCAGATAATAATACATAGCAAAGGTCAGATAGGACTTTCCGCAGCCAAAATCTAGGATCACAGACTCTCTCGCAGGATCCAGATTTGGGAGAATATCTTCGATAAATTCCAGGAACCGGTTGATCTGGCGGTATTTATCATAACGGCTGCGGACAACCTTTCCTTCTGCCGTCATAACCCCCAGATCCACTAAAAAAGGAACCGGGATTCCCTCTTCCAGAATATAACGCTTTTTGCGGTTGTGCTCCAAAAGGCGCAGCCCGTTTTCCTGTCCGTCAAAGCGCGGACGGATTTTTTCAGAACCGGCAGCCTCTATCCGTCCCTTCCTTCGGATTTTTACGGTTATTTTTCCCTTTTTGCTCACCAGAACCACTCCGGTTCCATGAATACCGCTCATCTCTGCCTGTCTGAAATTCTTATTAAGCATCTGGCAGACATAGGCGACCGCCTCTTCTTTCGTCAGGTTTCGGTGAAAGGCCTGTTTTCCTATCTGTTCCTCTGCCTGAAATACCAGCTCCCCCTTTAAATGCAGGGGACGGATCCGGCTGCGGCTACACCCGGAAGGCTCTGTGGGATGGCTTAAAAGCAGCCGCTCCAGCCCCTCATCTAAAAATAGCTCCAGCCCTTCTTCCAGCTTTTTGCGTTCATTCTGATCCATGGGAACACTCCTTTTTATTTCAGTCTGTTTCAGCCTTCCTTCCAGTTTTTTCTTAAAAGCTCCGGACAGGCCTCCAGATGGGCATAGTCATTAAAGCGTTCCAGTGTAAAACGCCTGTGGCCTCTGTCCCATTTTAACTGTGTGATACTTGTATTTTCCAGATCCTTTCCAAGAAGCCTCCATTTTTCCAGAGGCATCCCCAGATACCAGGCTGCCATGGTTCGGATCACTCCGCCGTGAGTCACCACGGCAATCCTCTCATGACTACTCTCTGCAAGCCGTTCCAAAACCGGGCCTGCCCTGCGGATCACATCTGCCGCACATTCTCCGCCCGGATAGGACAGATCCTCTGTCATGGCAGCCTGACGCTCTTTAAATTCCCGGAAGCGGACTGCGATCTCTTCATCTGGAAGCCCCTCCATTTCCCCAAAAGAAATCTCTCCAAGTTCCGGACAGACCTGATGAGGCAGGCGTAAAAAACGGTTTATCTCCTCAGCCGTCTGTACCGCCCGGATCAGGCTGCTGGAATAAAGAACCTCAATTCCCCAGTCTGCAAGCCTATGGCCAAGAAGGATAGCCTGACGGCGGCCATCCGGGGAAAGATCCACATTTACATTACAGAGCCTGCTGCTCTGGCGGCCATGACGTATAAGATACAGCTCCATAAACCGGCCTCTTAATTCTTAAAGCTGTGGATAGGAGCAGGAATCCGTCCGCCTCTTGTCACAAACTTCTCGCAGGAAAATGTATTAACGGGAATAATCGGAGCATATCCTAAAAGTCCGCCAAATTCCGCCGTATCTCCTACCTTTTTTCCGATCACAGGGATCAGGCGTACTGCGGTTGTTTTCTGGTTTACCATACCAATGGCAGCCTCATCCGCAATGATGCCGGCAATGGTAGAAGCTGGTGTGTCACCGGGAATGGCGATCATATCGAGGCCTACTGAGCAGACGCAGGTCATGGCCTCCAGCTTCTCAATGGTAAGGGCGCCAAGGCTTACAGCATCGATCATGCCCTGATCCTCACTGACCGGGATAAATGCACCGCTTAAACCGCCTACATAAGAGGACGCCATAACGCCGCCCTTCTTTACCTGATCGTTTAACATGGCAAGAGCCGCTGTGGTGCCAGGAGCGCCTACCCGTTCTAAGCCGATCTCCTCCAGAATTTCTGCCACGCTGTCGCCTACCGCAGGAGTAGGGGCCAGAGAAAGGTCAATGATGCCAAAGGGAATACCCAGACGTCTGGAAGCTTCCTGGGCTACCAGCTGGCCTACGCGGGTGATCTTAAAGGCCGTCTTTTTGATGGTTTCACAGAGCACCTCAAAATTAGCACCTCTCACCCTTTCCAGAGCCACCTTCACAACGCCCGGGCCGCTGACACCTACATTGATAATGGCGTCAGCCTCTGTAACGCCGTGGAATGCACCTGCCATAAAGGGATTATCGTCGGGAGCATTGCAGAATACCACCAGCTTGGCACAGCCTAAGGAGTCATTCTCCTTTGTTGCCTCAGCCGTTTCCGTCACAATCCGTCCCATAAGCTCTACCGCGTCCATATTCAGGCCTGTCTTTGTAGAACCCACGTTGACAGAGCTGCAGATCCGTTCGGTCTGAGCCAGGGCCTGGGGGATAGAAAGGATCAGATTCTTATCTGCTGTGGTCATGCCCTTGCTTACCAGTGCAGAATAGCCTCCGATAAAGTTTACTCCCACTTCCTTTGCCGCCCGGTCAAGAGTCTTTGCAATAGTCACAAAATCCTCCGGCCTTTTGCAGGCTGCACCGCCCACCAGCGCAATAGGGGTAACGGAAATACGCTTATTCACGATGGGAATCCCGAAATCGCGTTCAATATCCTTTCCGGTGGAAACCAGATTCTTTGCCAGAGTGGTGATTTTTGTGTAAATTTTTTCATTCAGCGCATCCAGATCACTGTCCGCACAGTCTAAAAGGCTGATACCCATGGTGATCGTGCGGACATCCAGTTTTTCATGCTCAATCATGTTGTTTGTTTCATTTACTTCATAAATATTTATCATAGCCCGTCTGTTCCTTCCCTTTTTTGCGCTTATCAGATTCTGTGCATCTTTGTGAAGATTTCTTCTCTCTGGATCTTAACAGAAACGCCGATTCCCTCTCCCAGCTTTTCAAGCTCCTCTGCCGCCTGTCCGAAGGAACTGTCCAGAGCACTGATGTCCACGATCATCATCATGTTGAAATATCCCTGTACAATGGTCTGGGAAATGTCCAGAATATTGATGCGGTGCTCTGCCAGATAGGTACATACCTTTGCAATAATTCCTACTGTGTCTTTTCCAACTACTGTAATGATTGCTTTGCTCATGCTCATTCTCCTCTTTCATTGTAATGGCTATATTATATATTAAACTTGCTAATAATAGCAAGAATAATTATAAATAAACAATATCGCTCATCCTGTCTCTGGATGCTACGGAGATAGAAAAATCAGATGCTCCGTAGGGGCAGTCGCCCTCATCAATTTCCAGGCGGACCGTTTCATAAGCCAGCTCCGGATAATTGTTTTCCTTGCTCAGATGGCCTAAAAAGATCTTTTTTAAATGGTCATGGAGGATCCGGTTTAAAAGACGTCCTGCGTTTTCGTTGGACAGATGGCCGTGATCTCCCAGGATCCTGCGTTTTAAAGGATAAGGATAAGGGCCTGTCTCCAGCATCCGGACATCATGATTAGATTCTAAAAGCACTGCGTCAAGGCCCTTAAGGTTCTCTACAATGTATTCATCAAAATGGCCCATGTCCGTGGCCACGGCTACGCATTTTTTCTGGTGCTCTACCCGGTATGCAACCGGATCTGCTGCATCATGATCAATTTTAAAGGGATGTATCTTAAGATCTCCCACCATAAAATCCACATCAGGATCAACGGGCTTTAAAAGCTGTCTGTCAAAATTTCCCAGGCTGCTGCAAGAGGCGATTCCCGCCAGAGTCTTTCGCGTACCGTAAATGGGCAGATGATACTTTCTGGAAATCACCCCAAGCCCCCGGATATGATCCGAATGTTCATGAGTGATCAGAATCCCTGCCATATCGCCTCCTGCCAGCCCAAGCTCATTTAACCCTGCCATGATGCGTTTATTGCTGATTCCGGCATCTACCAGGATATGAGTCTGATCGGAGCCGATATAAATACAGTTTCCGCTGCTTCCGCTTGCTATGCTTACCATTCTCATGTATCTATTCCTTCCCGTCCGTGCAGCAGCTCCCTTACCTGCGCGGCTGTACATTCCTGACTGTGGTTGTTATCGATCACCGCATCTGCCAGAGCACGAAACTCTTCATCCGAAGCCTGGCTTTCCATAATTGCCATCGACTTTTCCAAAGAATAGCCCCGGCTTTCCATCAGGCGGGATATACGGTTTTCTTCTGATGTATAAAGATACCACATTTCATCGCACTTGTCACGAAATTCTTTTGAAGGAAGGGCTGTTTCTATGACAACCCTCTCACTGCCGCAGGAATATGCCTCCGTAAGGACCGCGTTCCAGGTCAGCGGATGTGTGATCGCATTTACCTGTTTTCGTTTTTGTGGATCCTTAAAGATCTGCTCTGCCAGTCGGGCCCGGTCAATCCTGCCGTCGGGCCTTAAAATGTCCCGGCCAAAAAGAGCAGCTATCTCTTCAAATGCTGCCTCCCCCGGCTCCAAAAGCCTCCTGGCCGTAAGATCGGTCTGAATCACATAAAAACCGTAGTGATCTTTCAAAAGGGTAAGAACCGTGCTCTTTCCCGCCCCCACACCTCCGATCAGGCCAAGGATAAATGTCTGTTTTTCTGCCATCGTCTGTCCTCCTGAATGTTCTATTTGGCATCAAACCAGGAGGCTCCTGTCTGGGCTTCCACCTCCAGAGCGACCTGTAAGCTGGCCGCATGCTTCATGCGGTCTGTCAGAAGATTTTTTACCTCTTCCTCTTCCTCTAACGGAGCTTCGATCAAAAGTTCATCGTGGATCTGCAGGACAATCCGGGAACGCAGCCCTCTTTTCCTTAACTCCCGATCCACATCGATCATGGCAATCTTCATAATATCCGCCGCGGAACCCTGGATGGGGGAATTCATAGCCACACGCTCTCCAAACTGACGCTGCATGAAATTGGATGACTTAAACTCAGGTATGGGCCTGCGCCGTCCGTAAAGGGTAGTCACATAGCCCTGCTCCTTTCCCTGCTTTACCAGACCGTCCAAAAAGGCCTTTACTCCGGGATAGGATTCAAAATATCGTTCAATATACTCCTTTGCTTCCTTTCGGGAGATGCTTAAGTCCTCGCTGAGTCCAAAGGCACTGATGCCGTAAACAATGCCGAAGTTGACCGCCTTGGCGTTGCGCCGCTGAAGAGGCGTCACCTTATCCAGAGGCACATGGAATACCTGGGAAGCCGTAGCTGCGTGGATATCCCTGGACTCTCTGTAAGCCTCGATCAGCCCTGCATCCCCGGACATATGGGCCAGGATACGAAGCTCGATCTGAGAATAATCCGCATCAATAAAAATACAGCCTTCCTTTGGCACAAATACCCGGCGTATCTCCCGTCCGAGCTCCATACGGACGGGTATATTCTGAAGATTGGGTTCTGTACTGCTGATGCGGCCTGTAGCTGTAATGGTCTGGTTAAATTTGCCGTGGATGCGCCCGTCCTCTCTGATAAATCCGGCCAGACCCTCCGCGTAGGTGGAATTTAACTTGGCAAGCTGGCGGTAATCCAGGATTTTCTGCACCACCGGATGGTCTGCCGCCAGCTTTTCCAGCACATCTGCCGCCGTAGAATAGCCCGTCTTTGTCTTTTTTCCACCCGGAAGCTTCATTTCACCAAAGAGAATCTCTCCCAGCTGCTTAGGGGAATTGATATTAAATTCTCTTCCCGTATCCTCATATATTTCTTTTTCCAGACGGGCAATCCCAACCTTTAGCTTGTCTCCGTATTCCTTTAATTTTTCTCGCTGAACCTGTATGCCTTCCTTCTCCATATGATACAGACTGTAAATCAGCGGCATTTCAATCTCTGTGTACAGTGTATACATTTCTTCATCCAAAAGGCGTTTTTTCAAAATCCCTGCGGATTTCCATACCGCATAGGCCATATAGCAGGCACAGTCCGCCGCCTTTTCCTCTTCCTGAACCAGCAGATCACCGATCTGGCCTTTTCCAAGAAGATCCGTCCGGGAAGGCAGGTCTTCTGAAAGGTAATCCTTTGCAAGGGTATCATAATCGTAGGTATCTTTTAAGGGATTTAAAAGATAGCCCGCCACTCCCGCATCAT
Organism: Clostridium sp. AT4; assembly: GCF_001517625.2. Taxonomy (GTDB): domain Bacteria; phylum Bacillota; class Clostridia; order Lachnospirales; family Lachnospiraceae; genus Enterocloster. The sequence continues at coordinate 1,322,377 of NZ_LN999828.1, forward strand.
AAACAGGTGCTGAATCTTCCAGTTCCAGCACAGGAAGCATAGCCTTTAAATCCAGAACCCACACCGGATGAGAACCGCCGCAGATTTTTTTTGCCTCCCGGATCAGATCCTTACTGCTTATCTCTTTCCCGGTACGGATACAGTAAATCTCCTTCTCTCCCAGACAAAGCCCCATACCTGCCGCTGCAAAAACCTCGCTTTCTTCTGTTTCATCCGGCTTAAGGCCGCCTGCATCATCGAAAGAAAAGGAAAGCTGTTCTTCTCCTGCACTGCCTTCTTCCTCAGGAAGCACTGTAGAGGCAAAAATCAGCTGCATTCCTGTTACAGCTGCATTCCGGGCCTTTTTTAAGACCGCCTCTGCCTCCTTCCTTCCGGTAATAACCTGAAACTGTTCTTTGATTTCCAGAGGATTTTCCCCTGCCGCATTCGGAGAAAAACGGCTTAAAATGGACTTAAAGCCCATACGCTTCATAAACCGGAACGCCTGAGGGGTGTACAGATTCTCCACCTTTGCATCCTCATAAGAAAATTCCACCGGACAGTGGGTGCAGATAGTGGCAAGCTCCTTGCTCATCTGTGCTAAATCATAATGTTCTCCCAGGGCCTTCTGTGCTCTAGGCGGACGGATCTCCTCCAGATGGGCATAGGCATTTTCAATGGAACCATAAGACACGATCAAACTGGTCGCCGTCTTTTCTCCAATGGAAGGAACTCCCGGTATATTATCAGAGGAATCGCCCATAAGAGCCTTTACATCAATAAATTCTTCCGGGGAAACCTGATACTCCCGCTTTACATCTTCCGGATAATAATCATGGATCTCTGTCGTTCCCCGGCTGGTTTTGGGAATACGGATCTTAATATGGCTGTCTGCCAGCTGTAAGAGATCCCGGTCTCCCGAAACAACCGATACCTCAGCGCCCTTCTCCTGGCACCGCTTTGCCACGGTTCCCAGAATATCGTCGGCCTCATAGCCGGCCAGAGTCAGGATCGGGATTTCCATGGCAGTCAGGGCTTCTTTTATAAGAGGCACCTGCTCTCTTAACTCTTCGGGCATAGGCTTTCGGGTCCCCTTGTATGCATCAAACATTTTGTGGCGGAAAGTAGGCTCAGGCAGGTCAAAGGCCACTGCCAGATGATCCGCCTTCTCCTCCTCTAAAATCTTCAGCATAATATTTAAAAAGCCGTATACCGCATTGGTATGCAGCCCCTCTGCATTGGTCAGATCCGGTACTCCGTAAAAGGCACGGTTTAATATACTGTGTCCGTCGATCAGTACAAGTTTGTCCATATTTTTTCAATTCCTCCTATTCTAAACGCCAAAGAATCCCCAGATGCGCAGCTGCAGGATCAGAACCAGAAGCACCGACCAGAAGCATAATGTGTTCACTGCATAAACCGCCGTGCGCAGAATATCCAGTGAGTGAATTCTCTGCCTGGACAGCTCCAGGGCTGTTTCCAGAGCGCCCTTTATATTGTACGTTCCGCTTCCCTCATCTAACTGCCTGATCCCCACATCTACGGTAAAATAGATTTCCAGCTCCTCCCTGCACTCCGGGCAGTGATCGATATGCTTTAAAAAGCCTTCCAGCTCCTGATCGGTAATACTTCCATTGATATAGGGCATCACAAGACGCTCCGCTTCCTCACAGGTCATATAAATGGCACCTCCTTTGGGCCGCTGTGAATGTAAATCCATGCTTTATATCATACAATAAAAAAATATGGTTTTCAACCAAAGTCCCCTACTGCATTTCCAAAAATCCATTCCTGAAAAACAAAAAAGCCTCAAAAGCTGTATTTTCAAGCTTTTAAGACTTTTCATCCTGCCGGCGGCGGGACTTGAACCCGCACGCGGTTACCCGCAACAGATTTTGAGTCTGCATCGTCTGCCATTCCGACACGCCGGCATTGTTTCACAACGGTTGTTATTTTACCATAAACGTCAGATTTTGGCAAGTGCTTTTCTGTTTATTTTTTCTTGTCCCCTGTGCATGCCACTTCCAGAACAGATGTTTGTGCCTGATTTTTATATTCCTCCACGATCCCGGCCCTGTTTCGTCCGATCACGTTGCTTAACTCCTTTTCTGTAATCATCCCTTTAAAATACATTTTCACCACATCCATGGGACTGGTCCCGACCCTGGCGATCAGTTCAAGGTATGTCATGGCCTTTTTCCTCCTTCTTGCCCCCACTTTCTTTACACGCTTTAATACTATATGCATCAGCCATGAAAAATATGACTGTTTTTTCCTTTCCTTCACGAATTTGTAAGTTTTTCTTCAAACCCTGTCCATGAGTTTCAGGTATAATTATTTTATTACAAATGAAAAAAGGAGGACCCTATGGATAAAAGCAAGAAAATAATGATCGGAGCAATCGGCACTGTGGTAGTGGCCGGAGGTGTGATCATCGGACTGATCCTGGGACGTACGCCGCCAAAAGCGGATCTTTCTACCATTCATACAGAAGCATCAACGGAAGCTCCCGCAGAAAACAAACCGCAGGAAACAAAAGCACCTGAAACAGAACCATCAAAGGCACCTGAAGAATCGGTAACCGCCATCTCTGCAAACGTGATGACCTATACCTCCGGAAAGGTATCTATTGAATATCCGGCGATTGAGCAGATGGAGGATGAGGAAAAGCAGAGCCGGATCAATGAACATTTAAAGGCAAATGCCCTGTCCATTCTGGATGCTTATGAGATCAATGAAAGTGCAGATACCCTTTCTGTTTCCTGCGAAATCATATCCGCCGATCCCAAGCGTCTCACCGCTGTATATACCGGAGAACTGAGCATCGAAGGCGGCGCTCATCCCAGCCGCATTTTTTACACCAATACACTGAATCTGAACCAGATGAAGGATATGGGACTGAATGACTTCACAGACGCCTATACCATGGCAGGCTATGTGCTAAGTGAAGACGTACGTTTTCCAAAGCTGAATGCCGAGGAAACAAGCGCTGCCTTGGAATACCGGAGCACACAGTCTATGGAAGCATTGACCGCTGTTTTTGAAAATGCAGATTTCCCGCTTTCCGGGAAAGAAACCTGGCCGGAATCCTTCAGCTATGAAAAACAGGGCCGGATTTACTTCTCTCTTCCCGTCCACCATGCTCTGGGAGACTATGTGATCGTAGAATTTGATCCGGCCACCAAATAAGCGTTAAACGATAATTCCTTGAGTTTTCCATTGCACCCCGGCCTTTTATCCAGTATAATGAATGTACGTTAAAAAATATACAAAGGAGCACTGCTTTTATGGAACAGATAATGGTTTTTAATCATCCGCTGATTCAGCACAAAATTTCAATCCTGCGCAACAAGAGTACCGGAACGAATGAATTCCGCGCCCTGATCGAAGAGATTGCCATGCTTATGGGATACGAGGCTTTAAGAGATCTTCCTTTAGAGGATGTTGAGGTAGAGACACCTTTAGAGACCTGCATGACGCCTATGATCGCCGGACGCAAGCTGGCTGTAGTTCCCATCCTGCGCGCTGGCCTTGGCATGGTAAACGGCATTCTGGCCCTGGTTCCCAGCGCAAAGATCGGCCATATCGGCCTTTACCGCGACGAGGTAACCCATGAGCCTCATGAGTATTACTGCAAGCTTCCAAGCCCCATTGAGGAGCGCACCATCATTGTCACCGATCCCATGCTGGCAACCGGAGGCTCCGCCGTGTCTGCTGTTGATTTCATCAAACAGCATGGCGGGAAAAAAATCAAATTTATGGCGATCATCGCTGCTCCCGAGGGCTTAGAGCGCCTTCACAAGGCACATCCAGATATCCAGATCTATGTAGGCCATCTGGACCGCTGCCTGAATGAAGATGCCTATATCTGTCCGGGTCTGGGCGATGCAGGCGACCGTATTTTCGGCACAAAATAATCCCGTTCCCATCATAAAAAACCTCCTCTCTTTCACAGGTTTTCCCGGATTGAGAGGAGGTCTTTTTATGCGCATCATGCGTTAAATCTTATCTTCTATTTACTTTACTACCTTTACAGTGCTGCTGGAAGCTGCTGTGCTCTTCTTTGCTCTGGTTCTCTTTGGCTTTGGAGCAGGCTCTTCTGCCTCTGCCTTAACGGCTTCAGCTTCTGCATCTCTGTTTTCCTTTACGATCACATTTTCCTGATTCTTGTAAATGGAATTTGCCGCTACACAGCCTCTTACACTGGAAAGAGGATATACAACGCTGTTTCTTCCGATTACGGTACCCGGATTTAATACGCTGTTGCAGCCAACTTCAACACAGTCTCCTAAGATTGCGCCGAATTTCTTAAATCCAGTCGTCACATCGCCGTCCTCTGCGTGAACCTTTACCAGGCTCTTGTCAGACTTTACATTAGAGGTCACTGCGCCTGCGCCCATATGTGCCTTGTAGCCCAGGATGGAATCGCCTACATAGTTGAAGTGAGGTACCTGAACCTCGTCAAACAGCAGGGCATTCTTTAACTCACAGGAGTTTCCTACTACAGCCTTTTCACCGATGATTACATTGCCTCTTAAAAATGCGTTGTGGCGCACATTGGCTCCCGCACATATGATCATAGGGCCTGTCATCATAATCGTAGGCGCAACCTTTGCAGTTTTATGGATCCAGATATCTTTACCGATCTTCCGATACTCATTTTCAGGAAGAAGGGATCCCAAAGAACGGATGAAATCGCCGATCTCCGGCAGTACCTCCCATGGATATGCGTGATTGTCAAAGATCCTTTCTGCAATGGTATGGCTCATGTCAAAAAGCTCTTTCATCTTCATTTCTTCCAATTTCATTGATCAGTTCTCCTTTTTTGTTTATAAAATACAGCAGCCGCGTCAAAAAGTCCTCTCAGATCGTACTGATTGTTCAGGCGGATCACATTGACGGTTCTTCCTGCTACAAAGCGTTCCAGCTTTTCCATATATTCGCCGGAGGTAATGGAACCCTCGGCTACATAGGTCAATCCCTTTTCCCAGCTGGCTGTAAGCTCCGGATTTAAAAGCTGGCGGATGGAATGATCCACCACATCATACACCATTTCCCCTAAAAGGGACGGCGTGATCACCTGTGTCTTTCCATTTAAAGAAAGATACTGGATACTCACCAGTTTTTTTAAAATCTCCGCGCGGGTGGCGCTGGTACCGATACCGCTTCCCTTGATCTGGGCCCGCAGCTCCTCATCCTCAATGAGCTGGCCCGCATTTTCCATCGCCAGGATCATAGAGCCTGAGGTATATCGCTTGGGAGGTGAGGTTTCCCCTTCCTTCACCCGCAGGTCCGCTACAGTAAGTATATCATTTTTTTTCAAATCTGCAAGCACCTGTAACAGTTCTGTTCTGTCAACTTTTGGGGATTCTGTATTATTTTTATCGGGATTCTCCTCTTTCTGGTCCTCAAAGGTCTCTTCAACCCCTGGTTTTTTTGCCAGATTCACATCCGCCACCTTCAAATATCCGGGCTCGGAAAGCACCTTAAATCCCGCAAAAAAATGCTCCTTTTTCCGCTCCAGCTCCAGGGTATACTTCTGGTAAACGGCAGGCGGATAAAAAATACTTAAAAAACGGCGGCAGATCACCTGATAGACCTTTTCCTGCAAGGGTGTAAGCTGTCTTAAGCTGCCCAGTCCCTGGCCCGTAGGAACGATCGCATAGTGGTCTGTGATCTGTTTGTCGTTGACATACCTGGTTTTTGCCAGGTTCTGCCAGCTGCTTCCCTGCAAAATCTCCTGAACAAAGGCACTCATGGGGCTGTAGCCGGAGAGTCCGCTTATGTTTTTTCGGATCTCTTTTGCTACCGCCGTGGATAAAACCCTGGCATCCGTACGGGGATAGGTAACCATCTTTTTTTCATACAGCTCCTGAACGACCTTCAGCGCTTCATCCGGGCTGATCTTAAACATTTTTGAGCAGTCATTCTGAAGCTCTGCCAGATTGTAAAGAAGCGGCGGATTTTTTGTTTCCTTTTTCTTTTCCTTTGAAACAACGGCAGCTGTAAGCGGTTCCCCTTCCTTTAGATATGCGATCAGTTCTCTGGCCCGTTCTTCCTCCTTAAAGCCGTTGTCCTTATAAAGGCAGGGCGTTCCAAAATATCTGGAACCTTCCACCGCCTTCCATTCAGCCTCCAGCGGAAGGGCTCGGCCATCCTTTGCCACTGCGTCAAAGGTTCCGATCACACGATAAAAGGGAGTCTTTACAAAGCTTCGTATCTCCCTCTCCCTGCGGACAACCATTCCCAGCACACAGGTCATCACACGACCTACGGAAAGAACCGTAAATTTGGTTCCCAGATAGTTTGACATGGCAGGACCGTACCGCAGGGTAAGCACCCGCGAGAAGTTGATCCCCATCAGGTAATCTTCCTTTGCGCGCAGATAGGCAGAAGCAGAAAGATTATCATATTCCGACTCATCCTTTGCTTCCCGGATTCCCCTGAGGATCTCCTCCTCTGTCTGGGAATCGATCCACACACGTTTCTGGCGCTTGTCTTTTACTCCTGCCATCTGAGCCACCAGACGGTAGATATATTCTCCTTCCCGCCCGGAGTCCGTGCAGACATAGATCGTATCCACATCCGGACGGTTTAAAAGCCCCTTTACCACTGCAAACTGCCTGGCTACGCCGGGAATAATCTCGTATTTGAATTCCTTCGGCAGAAACGGCAGGGTCTGCAGGCTCCAGCGTTTAAATTTCATGTCATAGGCATCCGGATAGCTCATCGTCACCAGATGGCCCACACACCAGGTTACAATGGCGTCCTCGGATTCAATATATCCGTCTCCCCGCCGTCCCCGGATCTTTAATGCATCTGCAAACTGCTGGGCTACACTGGGCTTTTCCGCGATGTACAATGATTTTGACATGCGATCCCTCATTTTCCTTTTAATATAAATGCCTGCATGCAGGCATATTTAGCTAGTATACCATTAAATAGAAAATATAGCAATAATTGAGTAAAAATCTCATGTTAAATTCAATCATTCTTTGTGGTTTTGCAGTTTATGAGATAAAATCTCACGATTATTTTTATCTTTGATGGAATCCACACAAATAAAAAGAGCCCTTTGTGAGTTTTTATCTCATCAAAAAGCCCTTTTCTATGTGAATTTTAATATCTGCCTTTTTATTCCGTTTCTGTATAGAACCTATAAACCGTCGTTGTATCGTACACCTCTCCTGCCTTTAAGATCGGGGACGGAAACTCAGGTTTATGACAGGCATCCGGGAAATGCTGGGTTTCAAAACAGAATGCATGGCGTCCCTCATAGCGGACACCGCCTTTTCCGGGAACCGGATCATTCAGGAAATTGGCTGTATAAAGCTGGATACCGGGAAGATCCGTATACGTCTCCATCATACGTCCGCTCTTTGGATCCTTCGCTCTTGCTGCAAGAGATAAAATCCCCGGATCGTGATCTAATACCCAGTTATGGTCATAACCATGTCCCAGGATCAATGCTTCATATGGCTCATCAATATCACGGCCCAGAGGCTTCATTTCCGTAAAGTCCATAGGGGTTCCCTCTACCGGAAGAATCTCTCCGGTAGGAATGGATACCTCATCTGCAGGAGTAAACTTAGAAGCGGCCAGCCATACCTCCTGATCCATAACAGAACCGCCATCATGGCCCGCCAGATTAAAGTAGCAGTGGTTTGTAAAGTTGGCAATGGTATCTGCATCACAGATCATATGGTAATGGATCCGGATGCTGTCATCCTCTGTCAGCGTATAGCTTACCTGGATGGATGCGTTTCCCGGATATCCCTGATCTCCGTCCGGGCTCTTTAAAGAAAAAGTAAGGCAGCTTCCCTCGTCGGTTTCTGCGGCCTCACAGTCCCAAAGGCGTCTGTGATAGAGATCCGGAGCACTGTGAAGATTATTTGGCCCGTTGTTCGCTTCCAGCTTATAGTCCTTTCCGTCAATGGTAATCACTGCCCCCCCGATACGGTTGGCGTTTCTTCCGATAATTGCGCCAAAATGAGGATTGTTGGACAGATACCCCTCCAAGTTATCATATCCCAGGATCACATCTGCCATTTTTCCCTTTTTATCCGGCACATTCATGGTCACCCAGGTTCCTCCAAGGGTGATAAAGTCTGCACTGACTCCGTGATGATTCGTCAGCGTATACTTATAGACTGTTTCTCCGGACGGCATCACACCGAATGCCCGTTTTGTAATTGCCATAATTGCTATTTACCCCTTCCGTTTATGCAAAGCGCGTCCTTTGCTTATTTTTCCTTAATATATCCCTTTGCAGTCAGAAGCTCTGCGCAGAGAACGGCTCCGCCGGCAGCGCCGCGGACAGTATTATGGGAAAGTCCTACAAATTTATAATCGTAAACCGCATCCTCTCTCAAACGTCCCACAGAAATTCCCATTCCGTTTTCAAAGTCCACATCCAGGCTTACCTGAGGACGGTTATCCTCTTCCATATAACGGATAAACTGAGCAGGGGCGCTTGGAAGCTTTAATTCCTGAGGAAGGCCCTTAAAGCTTTCCAGCTTTTCGATCAGTTCTTCCTTTGTAACCTTCTTTTTAAACTTTACAAACACAGCCGCTGTGTGGCCGTTTAATACAGGCACGCGGATGCACTGGCAGGTGATCACAGGAGACTGGGCCTTTACGATCACACCGTCTTCAATATGGCCCCAGATACGCAGAGGCTCCTGCTCGCTCTTTTCTTCCTCTCCGCCGATATAGGGGATAATATTTCCTTCCATCTCCGGCCAGTCCTTAAAAGTCTTTCCGGCGCCGGAAATCGCCTGATATGTAGTAGCCACTACCTCATAAGGCTCAAATTCCTTCCAGGCAGTCAGTACGGGAGCATAGCTCTGAATGGAACAGTTGGGCTTAACGGCAATAAAGCCTCTGGTGGTGCCGAGACGCTTTTTCTGAAATTCGATCACATCAAAGTGCTCCGGATTTACCTCCGGGATTACCATGGGAACGTCCGGCGTCCAGCGGTGAGCGCTGTTGTTGGAAACCACAGGTGTCTCCGTTTTGGCATAAGCCTCCTCAATGGCACGGATCTCTTCCTTTGTCATATCCACTGCACTGAATACGAAATCAACGCCTGCAGCTACCTTTTCTACCTCGTTTACGTTCATTACGATCAGGTTCTTTACCGCCTCAGGCATAGGAGTTGTCATCTTCCAGCGGCCTCCTACAGCCTCTTCGTAAGTCTTTCCGGCAGATCTGGGGCTGGCAGCCACTGTCACTACCTCATACCATGGATGATTTTCCAGCAGGGCGATAAACCTCTGCCCTACCATACCTGTTGCGCCTAATATGCCCACTCTTAATTTTCTTTCCATGTCTCGCTCTCCTCGTCTTTCTTTTTCATAATCCTTCCGCTGATGATATGGGAAGCCTCCCCTGTAGGATTATTTCCTATCCTATACCAAAGTAAAGAAAAATGCAACCAGAAATTCGTGTTTTGCGCACATTTGTATTTCCATGGCGTACTTTTTACTTCTTTGTGCCTTTCGCATCCCGCTTAGTGATCCGCATTCCGCTCAAATTGATCTCCCTGTCTTTATAGGTAATGGCATACGGCTCATCGCCCAGCAGATAAAGCTGCTCCAGCTCTTCATTTTTGGAAAGCTTTATGCCTCTGACACCTCTGGATGCCTTTTTAAGTACGGAAATGTCCTCCAACGGGAACCTCAGGAAATATCCCCCCGTGGTCTGAAGCACGACGGTAGCTGTCTGCTCCTCTACCAGCGCTACAGACAGGACTTCGTCCCCTTCCTGAAGCTTGGTAGCTGCCACCATGCGGTTATTAGTCTCAAACTCTTCTCCCGGCACCTGCTTTACCATAGCAAGCTTTGTGGCAAACACGAGCTTTCTTCCTTTCAGCTCCTGGGCGCAGGTAAGAAGACAGATCCGGTCTTCTCTTCCATCATATTTGCTCAAGTTTTCAATGGGCACACCCTTATCTCTCAGCTTTCCTGAGGGGATATCCAATGCCTTGATCTGATGCAGTGTTCCTGAGGCCGTAAACAGGCAGATCTTATCCGTATTCAGGCAGCGCTTTACATATACCTGCTCCGTATCCACCGTTTCCTGATTCCGTTCGTAAGTAGACTTATCCAAAAGCTTACAATAGCCGAAACGATCCATCACAAAAACAACCTCCTGAACCGGAACTGCATTTTCCACATAAACTGCCTCTGGGCCGTCCTCGATCCGCGTCCGTCTTGGGACTGCAAATTCCTTCCGGATAGCTGCCAGATCGTCCTTGATCACTCGGTTCATCACCCCACGGCTGCCCAGGATCTTTTTGTAGCTTTCAATTCGTTTTAAGGTTTCCTTATGCTCCTTTTCCAGAGCCAGAATTTCCAGACCGATCAGCTTGTACAGCCGCATTTCCAAAATAGCAGACGCCTGGCGCTCTGTAAAGTGGAGCTTCTTTGCCTCCTCCTCAAATCCCGGCATCCGGAAATGGATATTGCTCACATCACCAGATACCAGACAGGCCTTCGCATCCTTTAAGCTTTTAGAACCTCTTAAAATTGCGATAATCAGGTCAATGCAGTCACAGGCGCTTATGAGACCCTCCTGAATTTCCTTCTTTTCCAGTTCCTTTTCCAGAAGCACATTGTATTTACGCTCCGTATTCTGATACTGGAATTCCAGAAAATTGCGGAGAATCCCCTTTAAATTCAGCGTTTCCGGACGTCCGTCCGCAATAGCCAGCATATTGATGCCAAAGGTATCCTCAAGCTTTGTCTTCTTATATAAAATGTTCTTGATCCGGTCAATATCCGCGTCCTTTCTCAGCTCCAGTACGATACGGATCCCGTCCTTATTGGACTGATTGGAAATATCCACCACATCCGTAAGCTTTTTAGACTCTACCAGATCGGCTACGTCCACCAGAAACTTATTAATACCTGCTCCGATCATGGTATAGGGAATTTCCGTGATCACCAGCTTGTCCTTATCTGCCTTGCGCTTTCCAAGTTCCACCTCAAAACGGCCTCTGAGCTTTATTTTTCCCGTTCCGCTTTCATAGATCTCCGGAAGGTCGCTCTTATTTGCGATAATGCCTCCGGTGGGGAAATCCGGCCCCGGCATATGCTCCATCAGCTCTGCCGCAGTGATTGCGGGATTGTCAATATAGGCAGTTACCGCATCAATTACCTCTCCCAGATTGTGAGGGGGGATACTGGTGCTCATGCCTACCGCAATTCCCTCAGCTCCGTTTATCAGAAGGTTCGGCACCCGGACGGGAAGAACCTCCGGCTCCTTCTCCGTTTCATCATAATTGGGAACGAAATTTACGGTCTTATCCAAATCCTTTAAATAGACCTCCTGGGCAAATTTCTCCAGCCTTGCCTCCGTGTATCGCATAGCCGCCGCTCCATCACCCTCAATAGAGCCGAAATTGCCATGGCCGTCTACCAGAGCCATTCCCTTTTTAAATTCCTGGCTCATAACTACCAGCGTATCATAGATAGAACTGTCGCCGTGGGGATGGTATTTACCCATGGTATCGCCTACGATACGGGCGGATTTCCTGTGGGGCTTGTCGTAATCCAGGCGCAGCTGGCTCATATCATAGAGCACCCGGCGCTGAACGGGCTTTAAGCCGTCCCTGGCGTCGGGAATCGCTCTTGCAGTAATGACGCTCATGGAATAATTCATGTAGCTGCGCTGCATTTCCTCGCTGTATTCTGTCCGTAATATCTTTTCTGCCATTTTGTCCTCTCCTGTTATGCGTCGATCTCAGCCTCATCGGCGTGCTCATAGATAAACTGGCGGCGGGGGCCTACCTCGCTGCCCATCAGCATCTCTGTCACCTCAGAAGCCAGCCTTGCGTCCTCGATCTCAACCCGCTTTAATACCCGGCGTTCCGGATCCAGGGTCGTTTCCCAGAGCTGCTCCGCATCCATTTCACCAAGACCCTTATAGCGCTGCAGGGTAAAATCACCCTTGTGGGTCCTGCGATAACGTTCCAGCTCCTTTTCATCATACAGATACTGCTCCTCCCCCTTTTTGGGGATTACCTTAAACAGAGGCGGCATGGCAATATACACATGGCCGTCATAGATCAGCTCCGGCATAAACCGGTATAAAAAGGTAAGAAGCAGCGTATCAATATGGCTTCCGTCCACATCCGCATCCGTCATGAGGATAATCTTGTCATAGCGCAGCTTCGTGATATCAAAATCATTTCCATAACCCTCTGAAAAGCCGCAGCCAAAGGAATTGATCATGGTCTTGATCTCCGCATTTGCCAGCACCTTATCCATAGAAGCCTTTTCTACATTTAAAATCTTTCCGCGGATAGGCAGAATGGCCTGATACTGCCGGTTTCTGGCTGTCTTTGCAGAGCCGCCGGCAGAATCTCCCTCTACGATAAAAATTTCACATTTGGAAGCGTCCCGGCTCTCGCAGTTTGCAAGCTTTCCGTTGCTGTCAAAAGAAAAACGGGATTTGGTCAGCATATTTGTCTTTGCCTTTTCCTCAGCCCTGCGGATCTTTGCAGACTTTTCCGCACAGCCGATCACTCCCTTTAAGACCTCCACATTCCGGTCAAAGTACAGCTGCAGCTCATCTCCCGCTACGGTAAATACTGCCTTGGTAGCGTCTGCGCTTGCCAGCTTTGTCTTGGTCTGTCCCTCAAAGATAGGGTCCGGATGCTTCACTGCGATCACAGCTGTCATACCGTTTCGGGTGTCCGCTCCCGTAAAGTTAGGATCTTTTTCCTTTAAAATACCAAGCTCTCTGGCATAAGAATTAATCATAGCAGTAAAACGGGTTTTAAAGCCTGCCAGATGGGTGCCGCCCTCCTGGGTGAAAATATTATTACAGAAGCCAAGGATATTCTCCTCGAAGGTATCTACAAACTGGATGGCTGCCTCAACCTCTACCCGGTCTACCTCTCCTTTAAAATAAATGGGCTCATGAACGGGAGTTTTTCCTGAATTTAATTCTTTCACATAAGAAATAATTCCCTCCGGCTCATGATAAGTAATGGCTTCCTCTTCTCCGCTCCGGTGATTCTCATAAAAAATCGTCAGATTGGGATTCAGATAGGCTGTCTCATGGAGACGGCTTTTCAGCCAGTCTGCCTTAAAGCGTGTCTTTTCAAAGATTTCTCCATCCGGAAGAAAATTAATCTGGGTGCCGCTTTCCCTGCTCTTTCCCACAACCGGAAGAAGGCCCTGCTCCAGCTCAACCACCGGACGGCCCTTCTCATAGGCATCATGATAGACCAGACCGCCCCGGCTGATCTTTACATCCATATATTCCGAAAGGGCATTTACCACAGAGGAGCCTACGCCGTGAAGACCGCCGCTGGTTTTATATGCCTCATTGTCAAACTTGCCGCCCGCATGAAGGGTGGAAAGAACGATTCTGGCTGCCGAAACGCCTTTCTGGTGCATTTCCACCGGAATCCCTCGTCCATTGTCCTTTACAGTGCAGGAACCGTCCTTTTCCAGTTTCACCCAGATCTTAGAGCAAAAGCCAGCCAGATGCTCGTCCACTGCATTATCTACAATCTCATAGATCAGATGGTTCAGTCCCTTGGTACCAACGCCGCCTATGTACATACCCGGCCGCTTGCGGACGGCCTCCAGGCCCTCTAAGACGGTAATACTGTCCGCATTATATTGTTCTGTTGCCATTCTTATCCTCCATATTCATGAAGCACGCCCCTTAAAAATTAAGGAGCGCGCCGGTTTGTCTCATAGTATTAAATCATATTTGAAAGATTTTTTCAAGTTCATTGGGCCTCAAGCTTCTTTTCCAGCTCTTCTGCAAGGCGTTTCAGCTCCGGCCCCGGAGGATGCATATCAAAATCAAGGTGTGCTAAAAGCTCCCGGACGCGATCCGGGCGGCCGCCGATCACAAGATCAAGATCCATAACAAGGCAGTCTCTTTCCTGTTTCTCTTTTTCACAGATATCCTTTTTGTACATAACATTTCCCTTCTGAAAAATTATTCTTTTATAAAAAGAATGGCCGGATCTATTCCTGATTATACCTCTGGCTGAATCCGGAAATAAAAACTTGTATTTTTAGAAAAAGTCTGCTAATATGGAACATCCGCGGCTAAAAATACAGGAGGATACGATTCAATGAAACAAACAATGAATGAAACAAAACCAAGCGGCTGGCAGAGACGGACAATCCTGTTTCTGACCAGCCAGTGCATTACCCTATTTGGTTCCACCCTGGTACAGATGGCCGTGGTCTGGTACGCCACCATGGAAACGGCAAGCGGAGCCTGGGTTGCAGCATTTACAGTGTGCTCCTATCTGCCCCAGTTTCTCATCTCCTTTTCAGGAGGCGTATGGGCGGACCGGTACAGCAGAAAACTGCTGATCGCAGGAGCAGATGCCCTTACGGCGCTGGCTACTCTGGCCATGCTGCTTGCAGTCCCGCACATCACCTCCAAACCTTTTTTTCTTGGAGGTCTTCTTTTAATGTCTGTCATCCGTTCCCTTGGAGCCGGCATACAGACCCCTGCTGTCAATGCAGTTATTCCTCAGCTGGTACCAGAGGAGCACCTGATGCGCTGCAACGGAATCAATGCAGCCATGCAGTCTGCGGTACAGTTTGCCGCTCCTGCTGCCGCCGGAGCCATCTTTACAGTCAGCACCCTGGATACAACCCTGATGATCGATATTGTGACTGCCATTTTGGGAATCGGCCTTTTATCCTGCCTGTCCATTCCCTCCTGTAAAAGCCAGGGACAGTGTTCCTCATTTATTCAGGATATGAAGGCCGGAGTGAACTATGCCTTTTCCCATCGTACTATCGGAAGGCTTCTGATCCTATATGGTCTTTTTACCTTCCTGTGCGTCCCTGCGGGCTTCCTAGCCGGACTTTTTGTGCGCAGAAGCTTTGGGAATACCTACTGGTACCTTACCGCCGTGGAGGTGATCGGCTTTGGAGGAATGATCCTGGGCGGGATCCTGATGAGCCTTAAAAATAACGGTCAAAGCAAAACCCGCCTTTTATCATGGGGGCTTTTCAGCTTTGGAGCCTTTGCTGTTGGGATGGGACTGTCTGCTTATTTTATTCCCTATCTTATCATGATGTTTTTCTATGGAATTGCTTTGACCGTGGTGCAAACCTCCATCACCACGCTTATCCAGAAACACACAGACGTCTCCATGCAGGGCCGTGTATTCGGTCTTTTGGGAACCATGTATTCCGGCTTTCTTCCCCTGGGAATGGCCCTCTTTGGTCCCATGGCAGACGCTTTCCCCCTTTCCTGGATCATGGTCGGATCCGGCGGCGCTCTGATACTTATGGGATTATATTCTAAATTGTTATAAAATTATAAATTTTTCCAAAAATTCTCTTGCAAAAACCGTTTGGGGCTGATATAATAATTCTATCACGCAGATGTAGTTCATCGGTAGAATATCAGCTTCCCAAGCTGAGGAGGCGGGTTCGATTCCCGTCATCTGCTCTACACCCTTGGCAGGGAGAAACCTTGTATTTATCGGAAAAAGCTGATAAATGCAAGGTTTTTTCTTGGTTTACACTTATTTTTTTGTGTGACTTTAGGAAGTATTTTTCCGTTTTTTACATCCTAAATGTATCCAAATATCACACGAGTATCACACGAATTTTAATATCGATGCAGTATCACTGAAAACCCTGAAGGCCTTCTTTCTGATCTAAATTTAATAGTGATATCTACATGACAAAATAGTTAAAGCATCCCCCTCTTTGACGTATACAAGACGATTTTTTTCGTCAATTCTTCGGCTGAAAAATCCCTGTAATTCATATTGCAGAGGTTCCGGCTTTCCAATTCCCTGCATATTTCCACTCCGCTCAATGTCTTTAATTAGCTGATTGATTCTTTTTATGGTTTTTCTGTCCTGTGACTGCCAATACACATAATCAGCCCAGGCTTCATCCGTCCATAAAAGCATAGGTTAATCCTCCATCATTTCATGTATGGAGGTGCCCCCATTCCTGTATTGTTCTAAAGATTTCATCAGGTGATCATGATTCTCCTTATTGCCCAGCAAATATACGGTTTCCATTAAACTGTTATAACTATTTTCAGACATGACAACCATATTTGTCTTTTTTCGTGTCACGATCATCGTTTCAAACCCATCCGCTACACGGTCAAAACATTCTTTCATATTTTCCCTAAGCGTTGAATAATTTACAGCGAACATATCATTCACTCCTTTTTCTTTTATTATAGCGTACAATTTTTTGTACGTCAATAGTTTTAGAACGAACCAATATATTCACAACCTTCTGCTCTGATCCTCGCCATCAGCAACTTACTGCATCAAAAGAAAAATGCAGCCCGACAGGAAATCCCCCGCCGGGCTGCATCTTTCTTTTTAAGGAGTTTTACTTACCTGCCATCTGGCGCTCCTGGGCCTCGATCATCTTTTTGACCATATAGCCACCTACGGAACCGTTCTGTGCGGAAGTCAGGTTGCCGTTGTAGCCGTTGCTTAACGGTACTCCCAGCTCGCTTGCGACCTCCATCTTAAAGCGATCCATTGCTTCCTTTGCCTCAGGTACGTTTGTTTTGTTTGTGTTGTTAGACATAATAAAACGCCTCCTTATAACAGATCTGCTCCTGCGGTTTTTGTTCCGCTTGAAGCTTGTTTGTTGTTACGTTGTTATTATGTGATTTTCTGAACATAATACACTAGAATGTTTTGCGTAAAATGTCAAAATATAGAAAATATCTGTCTATTCCACTACAACTACTTTTCCGATCCGCTTTTTTTCTGCTTTTACATCATCTGCATATCCCAAAGCAGCCATTCCATATACGATATGATCTGCCGGAATGCCAAAATCATTTAAAATTTCACGAATGGAAGGCTCATCGCAGATTCCCTGAAGCTGATTGATCCACACAGAGCCAATCCCAAGAGAATGAGCGGCCAGAAAGATATTTTCCATAGCGCAGGCATTGTCCTCTTTTCCATGAGGATTATCCCTCTGATTGGAAGGAATGATCAAAATCTCCGGCTGGTACATATCATAATTTTCCCGGCTCAGTATCTTCCCTGCGGCCTCTGCCAGCCTCTGCACCTTTTTTCTGTTCTTTACCACGGTAAACTGCCAGGTCTGTTTTCCCATTCCGCTGGGAGCATGAAGAGCCGCCTTAAGGATCTGATCCAGATCTGTCTGCGGAATCTCCTGAACCTTAAACTTTCTTGTACTTCTTCTTGTAAGGATTGTCTGCATTGTTTCGTTCATCTTCACCGTCTCCTTTTTAAAGATTTAAATGTTCCTCCCGGTCTCCAAGGTACTGCTCAATTTTCTGCTTAAGCTCCCTGTATTCCTCCCCTTCAAGACCGGGATCCTGATCCAGTATCGCATTTACTTCCTCTGATACCTGTTTTAGAAGATTGGCATCCGTAAAGATATCTGCCAGTTTAAACTCCAGCTCCCCGCTCTGGCGTACGCCGAAGATATCTCCCGGCCCGCGAAGCTTTAAATCTTCAGAAGCAATATAAAAACCGTCATTGGAACGGTTCATAATATCCAGCCGTTCCATGGTATCCTTACCGCCGTTTCCATTCACCATAATACAGTAGGACTGGGCTTTCCCACGGCCCACGCGGCCCCGGAGCTGATGAAGCTGAGCCAGTCCGAAGCGCTCTGCATTTTCAATCATCATGACAGTGGCATTGGGGACATTCACCCCAACCTCTATGACAGTGGTAGATACCAGCACATCAATCTCTCCG
The DNA here is from genome assembly GCF_001517625.2 of Clostridium sp. AT4. Taxonomy (GTDB): domain Bacteria; phylum Bacillota; class Clostridia; order Lachnospirales; family Lachnospiraceae; genus Enterocloster. Next base: position 1,340,075 of record NZ_LN999828.1, read on the forward strand.
GCAGCAAAGCGTTCCATGATCTTATTCTTCTCTTTTGCCTTCATTTTTCCGTGGAGATATTCAACAGAAATTGATTCAGGAAATGCTTTTTTCAGCCTTTTCGTGTAATCCACCACATTTTCCGCCTCGATCATCTCGCTTGGCTCTACCATGGGACAGATCACATAGGCCTGATGGCCTATTTCCACCTGCTTCTGGATAAATGCATATGCCTTTGGCCGGTAACTGATATCCACCACGCAGTTTTTAATTTCCTGCCGTCCCGCAGGCAGCTCGTCGATCACGGAAATATCCAGATCCCCATAAAGGATAATTGCCAGGGTTCTTGGAATGGGGGTTGCGCTCATAACAAGTACATGGGGCGTATTTCCCTTGTTGCTTAAAAGCTCTCTCTGGCCCACACCGAACCGGTGCTGCTCATCCGTAATCACTAACGCCAGACGGTCATAGACCACCTTTTCCTGGATCAGCGCATGGGTTCCCACGATAATATCCGCCTCATGGGAAGCGATTTTTTCATAAGCCAGCCGCTTTTCCTTTGCGGTCATGGAGCCGGTAACAAGCACAGGAACTTTGTCAATTTCATTTTCCGTAAACAGCTTTTGCATGGATTCAAAATGCTGTCTGGCAAGCACCTCCGTAGGCACCATAAGAGCTCCCTGGCAGCCGTTATAAGCAGCCTGCAAAAGGGCAAGTATGGCAATAATAGTCTTTCCGGAGCCTACATCTCCCTGTATCAGCCGGTTCATCACCCGGCCTCCCGCCATATCAGAAAATACCTCTTTTAAAGTCCTCTCCTGAGCTCCTGTAAGGGCATAGGGAAGCCTTTCCCTGAGTTTTAAAACCTCCGGGCATTCCTTTAAGCCCCAGGAAGACATTTCTTTTTCCCTGTGCTCCTTCAGCCGTCTGACGCCTACAAGAAACATGAAAAATTCATCAAACACAAGGCGGCGTCTTGCAAAAAGAAGCTCCTTTTCATCAGATGGAAAATGGATATGCTCCAGCGCATAGTTAATCTCTGCCAGCTCGTATTTTCTGCGGAGAACGGCCGGCATATATTCCCGTTCCAGCCGGCGCATTTCAAGCGCCTGTTTCTGGGCCTTCACAATGGTTTTATTGCTCAGCCCCCTGGTCTGCCCGTATACCGGCTGCATGGAATGCTCCAGCGCATCATAGGCCTCTCTTGTAAAAACCTCCGGCTGTTCCATCATCAGGCGGCCCCGTTTTTTTACCACCCGCCCCCGGAATACATACATCTGGCCGCTTTTTACATTTGCCCGCATATAGGGCATATTAAACCAGGCAAGCTGCAGTGTTCCTGTCAGATCACGGATCATCGCTGATACCATCTGCACCTTTCCGGTGCGCAGAAGATCCGGCGGCTTTGAAAGCACAGAAGCCACGCTCATTACGGTCTGTTCCTTTAACTGTCCAATGGGAACAGGTTCTTCATAGGTGTCATATGCTCTCGGATAATAGGAAATGAGGTCATCAATGGTGATGACCCCTAGCTTTTCAAACAGTTTTCCTGTTTTCTCTCCAATTCCCTTTAAAGCGCTTACAGGTTGATGGCCGCTCATGATTTTTCCTGCTCAAGGGCATTTAATCCCAGGCGGATCGCGCCCATGATTCCCTGATCGTCATTTAAGCTTGCAGGAACAATGTAATTGTCAATATCATCCAGCTCTTTGGAGCAGATATAGCCGTTTACAAGCTCCTTTACCTTCCTTCGGATTAACGGGAACAGCTGCTCCTGATGCATAACGCCGCCGCCCAGGATGATCTTCTGGGGCGACAAAATCATAATATAATCTGCCAGAGCCTGAGCAATATAGAAGCTTTCAAGCTCCCATACCTCAGACTGCTCCTTTAAATCAACTGCCTTTTTTCCCCATCTGGCTTCAATGGAAGGGCCGCTGGCAAAGCCCTCAAAGCAGTTTGGATGGCTGGGGCAGACTCCTCCCTTTGTATCTTCGGGATGGCGGTTTAACAGGATATGGCCTCCCTCCGGATGAAGCATCCCGTGGAGAAGTCCTCCATTTACCCACACGCCTACGCCAACTCCCGTTCCGATGGTAATATAAATCACACTGTTTAAACCTTTGGCGCAGCCATAGGTCACTTCTCCCAGACAGGAGCCGTTTACGTCCGTATCAATGGCCATGGGAACCTTAAGCCCTTTTTTCAGGCTACCCAGAAGATCCTTATTTCTCCAGGCCAGCTTAGGAGTTTCCAGTATATATCCGTAGTGTTCAGAAGCAGGATCCACTCCCACCGGGCCGAAGGCTCCGATGCCAAGGGCTTTAATCCCCTTATCCTTAAAATACTCAATGATCTTTGGAATGGTTTCCTCCGGTGTGGTAGTCGGAATGGAGATCTGGTCTATAATACTCCCGTCTTCCCTTCCCAGGGCGCAGACCATCTTGGTTCCCCCTGCTTCCAGTGCTCCGATTATCATTTTGGCTTTATCCCCCTCTTATCAGTCTTTTCTGTTTCCTACAAAACGCAGAATATAGATAAACAGGTTAATGAAATCCAGATACAGCTGCAGTGCTGAGAAAACGGAAGCCTTTGCTGCCATCTCGGAATTCTGTCCGTAATAAGCATAGTATGCCTGGATTTTCTTTGCGTCGTAAGCTGTAATAATTAAAAACAGGAAAATTCCCACACCGCAGACCATTGTTTCAAAAGCGCTTAAATCAATAAACATGGCTAACAGCCAGAAAACAAACAGGAAGATCAGGCCGCCTGTCATAAAAGGACGCAGAGCGGAAAAATTGATATTTCCAAAATACCCGATCAGTGCCATCACCCCGAAAAACATAGCTGTAATTCCAAATGCCAGCCACAGGGAAAGAAGGTCAAACATCAGAAAATACATGCTGAATACGATACCATTTACAGCAGAGTACAGGAAAAACATACTTTTCGCTGCAGTTACAGACATCTTTTCCAGTCTGGCAGACAGCGAAATTACTAAAATCAGTTCAGCCGCCAGCAGAAGGAAGTTCCATGCCGGAATCCGGATTACATAGATAAATGCTCCTGTAACATACATACTGATGGCAACGATCAATGTTATAAGCAGTCCCGCAAACATCCAGCCAAAGGTTTTAGCAGTGTATCGCCCCAGAGATTCCCCCGCCTGATTGACTGTCCTCTGTTCCATTCTGAATTCATCGTTCATACTTGCTTTTCTCCTTTCATTTCTACTCTGCAGATATCATATAATAATAAATAGGCTGACCGCCGTACTGCAGTTCGATTTCCTTATCCGGGAATTCCTCTTCGGCCTGCTTTCTGAAGGCTTCTGCATCTGCCTCGGTCACATCGCTTCCATAATAAATAGTAACCAGCTCGCTGTCCTCATTTAACATCGCCTCAAGAGCCGCCTTCGCTGCTCCTAAAACAGATGTGTCCACTGCCAGCATCCCATGATCGCCGATTGCCATAATATCGCCCTCATGGATTTCCATGCCGTCGATGGAGGTATTTCGCACCGCATAGGTAATCTGGGCTGTCTGCACCCGCTCCATCTCGGCTGTCATATTTTCCAGATTCTCCTCCGGCGTCAGATCGGGGATGAAATTCACCAGAGCCGTGATGCCCTGAGGCACGGTTTTAGAAGGAATAACGATAATCTCCTTATCCTCCGTCAGATCACGAGCCTGATTGGCCGCCATGATAATATTTTTATTGTTCGGGAGAATGAAAATGTGATCGGCATTGACCTTTTTAATGGCGTTTAACATGTCCTCCGTGCTGGGGTTCATGGTCTGTCCGCCTTCAATAAGGTAATCGGCCCCGATTCCCTTGAAAATCTCGCTTAAGCCATCGCCGCAGGATACGGTAATGAATCCATAGGGCTTCCGCTCGCCGGTTTCCTCCTCTGCAGGGTTGGGCTGGGCGGCCTGCTCCTTTGCCAAACGCTCTGAATCCTGGATCACCCGCTCCTCATGCTCTTCCCGCATATTGTCAACCTTCATACGTGAAAGAGAGCCGTAGGTAAGTCCCTTTTCAAAGGCCAGTCCCGGATGATTGGTGTGAACATGGATCTTTACGATCTCATCATCTGAGACCACTACCAGAGAATCTCCGATCGAGCCCAGATACTTCTTAAGCTCATCTTCATCCTTCTGGTTATATTCCTTTTCAAGCTTAATGATAAATTCGGTACAGTAACCGAAGCGGATATCCGCTGTGTCAATATCCGTTCTGGAAGCTCCGGCAGACTGAGGGGCTTTTTCAGAAGAAGGTTTTAAAATGCCTGCGTCCTCAAAGGAGAAATCACTGCATTTTCCCGTAAGGCCGTCAAAAGCTCCCTTTACTACCTGCATCAGGCCCTGACCGCCGGAATCCACTACGCCTGCCTGCTTTAATACGGGAAGCATCTCCGGTGTCTGGCTTAAAACGTAGTCGCCCTCCTCAATGACTGCCTTTGCAAAAATTTCAATATCATCCGTCTGAGCGGCCATTTCGATGGCTTTGTCCGCCATGCCCTTGGCAACCGTAAGAATGGTACCTTCCTTTGGCTTCATAACTGCCTTGTAGGCGGTTTCTGTACCGCGCACCATGGCATTTGCCAGAATGGTCACATCAATGGACGCTGTGCCCTGGATCTCCTTTGTAAAGCCTCTCAAAAGCTGTGACAGGATAACTCCGGAATTTCCTCTGGCGCCTCTTAAAGAGCCGGAAGAAATAGCCTTTGCCAGCTGCTCCATATCCGGGTCTTCCAGCTCTGCTACCGCTTTGGCAGCCGCCATGATCGTCATCGTCATATTCGTCCCGGTATCTCCATCCGGTACCGGAAAAACATTCAGCTCATTGATCCAGTCTTTCTTGGCCTCAAGGCCCTTTGCTCCTGCCAGAAAGGCTTTTTTTACCATCCCGGCATCAATTGTACTTATACCCACGGGTTGCTTCCTCCTAATCAATCACTCTGACACCTTCTACAAAGATATTGATCTTTTCGATCTCCATGCCGGTGAATTCTTCTACTCTGTACTTCACACTTTCGATCAGATTGTCAGCCACCGCTGAAATGCTGACCCCATACGATACGATCACATGAAAGTCAATGGATATCCTGTTTTCTCTGATATCCACAGTGATGCCGTGTGTCAGGCTCTCTCTTTTCAGCAGCTTCACAAGACCGTCCTTCATACTTACGGCCGCCATACCCACGATACCGAAGCACTCTACTGCAATGGTTCCTGCATATAAAGCAATCACTTCCGGGCTGATCTGGATCTCGCCCATCTTATTGCTGATTCGTCCCTTCATATACACGCCTCCTGTTTTCATATTAAGGACAGTATACACTATTTCCCGAAAAAAAGAAATAAATTTTTGTTTTTTCACTTGCAAAAATTGAAAACATCTGGTATCATTACTTTTGTTGTGGATTTTTCTATTTTCTACAAGAAATCCAAGTAACGTTTAAGGAGGTGCAATAGTATGGCTAAGTGTGCAATCTGTGAAAAGGCAGCTCATTTCGGAAACAAAGTGAGCCATTCCCATAGACGGTCCAACAAGATGTGGAAAGCAAACGTAAAATCTGTTAAGGTTAAAGTAAATGGCGGAACCCAGAGAATGTACGTATGTACTTCCTGCTTACGTTCCGGCCTTGTAGAAAGAGCCTAATTAAATGCAGAGCAAAAGCTCCTGACTGTGATGGTCAGGAGCTTTTTTCTGTCTGGATCGTCTATTTAATGATACCGGTTCTGCAGCTTCCAGAAATCAGCAGCAAAACAGATTATACCCAAGCACAAGGCAGCATACCACAAAGAAAAAGGTAAATATGGTCTCGGGTATAAATAAAAGCACCGCCATCCCAAGGCCGAAACAGAACAGCATCAGTCCGCATATCCTTTTCATATCAAAACGCTCCCTTCTCTTTATCTTATGCAAAAGCGTTCCTTCCCATTCCCCCGAAGCTTTCATATGCCCTCTCCGAGATAGCAAAAGGCCCTGCAGACGCAGGACCGTAATAATGTCATATTCCTGTTTTAATCCCGTTTGTCATATTCAGCCGCAGCATCCTGAGCCGCTGCGCGGGTTTCCTCCGATACAGCCGGTTTTCCGCCCATAAAACGGTTAATCAGGTCGGGAGCCATATCGATCGCCTTTGTGATGGCATCCTGGTTTTTGATGTTTACCACCTTTGTGACTCCGTTTTGTATCACCAGAACGGCGCTGGGACTCATCTTGGCGCTCATTCCGCCGCCGCCCTTCTGCTTTTCCTTTGTTTTTTCTGAAAATGCTCCTGCCGCCATGCCGCAGGTCACATCAATCAGAGGGACGATAATGGCATCTCCTGCCTGCACCGGTTCGCCTACAACTGTCTTTGAAGTGACAAACTGATCCATCCCCTTAAATAATGTATCAATCATAGATGAAAAATGATTTTCTGCCATACCGTCTTTCCTCTTCCTTTTCTCAACGCGCTAGACTGCGCTTCCCTTTAAAAAACCAAACAGCATGCGCCTGGTATGCCCATCACGCAGGATCCCAAGACCCAGCCACAAAAGATATCCCGCCCGGATGCGTCCCTTAAAGCTGCCTTCTGCCTCAAATACCGTATCATCAAACACCGGGCAGATTTCCAGATTCCCTTCAAAAAAAGAATAGATAAGAGCTGACGCCGACAATACCTGTCCCGTAAGATAAGGTTCTTCAAACCCAAAGGTTACGGATCCCTTCCCTCCTCTGGGACATACATGGCGCAGAAAACGGCCCGTCTGCTTCCAGAGAAGCTTAAGCGACGCCTGATTTTCTTCATCCTCCAGCCAGGCTTTCTTTTCTTCTGCAATGTTTTGCATATTCTTAAGCTTATCACAAAATGACTGAAAAGAAAACTTAAGTTTTTCAAGAAAAACCTTTATGCGGCCGAATACATCCTTCTTTTTATGCTCTGTATGTCTTTTGTCTTCAGGCTCCGGTCGGGGCTGCTGGTTCTCTTCCCAAAGGGCAGTTTCCTTTTCTTCCGGCTTTTTTCTATCTTCCGGCTCTTTCCTTTCTGTATCTGTACCTCTGAGCGTTTCCTCATCCAATGGCCGGGGGGCTTTTGGTGTTTCTTTCTCTTCGCCCATTTCCCAGAGCTTTTGTCCAAACAGCCTTACTCCGGCTGTCAGTCCGCTTTCATCTCCATCATATCCGGCGCTTAAGGAAACAGCTCCGAAAAGCCAGGAAATTTTCCCTTTCCCGGCCGGTTTGTCCTTCCAGCTTCCGCCTGCCTCATAGCACACCGGAACAAAGAGCACCAGACAAACCACAGCCAGAACCAGGCCCAGAAGAACCAGAATCAGGATACCGATGGCCTTTAAAATCAAAAGCAGTATGTGTACCACTATCCGCACCTCATTTCCCGGCCATTTGATCCATATATGCCTTCCAGTCAAAACCGCCTGTCTGATGGTACATATCGTCTACCATCCGTCCTGTAACCTCCGCCGCCTCATGATAGCCTCTGGCGATTCCCAGAACCAGCAGGTTTTCCCCCTGCCGTTCTCTCCTCGTGAGCAGAGACACAGGACAGATATCAAATATATGTTTCCCATTTTCCGGAAGAGTAATCACATAGGTATCAGGCAAAAGGCTGCCCTGGCGGAGTCCTTTCAGGATCCGCTCTCTGGCCCGGTCTGCATTTTGTCCCATATACAGATGATCCCACAAACGCATCCTCTCTCCTCCTTTTTGGCAAAATGACCTTTTCCCGCTTTACTCTTCCATCAGGCTGCGGATCAGATCTGCACAGGCTTCCCGCTCTATCTCGTCGCTGCAGCTGTCCAGTCTTCCCTGAATATATTCTCTGGCCTCATCCAGAGATTGGAAATTTGCAGGCAGGCTGGACAGGCATTTTGCCATGGCAGCCCGCACTACAGCTTTTGGAAGCTCCTTCCAGCGTTCTCCCATATCCTTAAAAAGCGCATCCAGTTTTTCTCTGAAAAATACTTCGTCTACCTCTGCCTCATCTGCATTCGGCTTTTCCAAGGACATAAACGCGCTGCCAGACATCAGAAGACCTGCCTTCCAGGCAGCCTCTGCCTCCGGCCCGTTTTCCTCCTGAAGCTCCTCCAGAGAGATATCATCTCTGAGCCACTGCTCAAAATACTGCTCCTGCTTCCCTTCCAGGGCCGGAAGACGGTCTGTGACCTCTTCGGGGATGTCCTCCCACTCTTTTGATGCAAAAAGCGTCTGTATTCCCTTTAAAATCTCTTTTGTATTCTGTTCGCAGGACAGATCAGATACAGCCGTTCCCTGCGCCAGAAGGATCACGCACAGATCATTTACCATATCTATCAGGCACAGGATTTCTCCGCTGAGAGCATTGATCTCCCGGCTTCCTTCCTCCAGTTCAGAAGCCAGATGACGATACTCTTGTGCAGTAAGATGTCTTAAATCTGCCTGTTCAAACGCTTTCATCCGGTCAAACAATGTTCCATATGCTTCTTCCCGCGCCATCGGCCGGTTTAACAGCCCCTCGGAACGCAAAATATACAGTATATCTTCAAAACCGGAGCGCGGAAGCCCCTTGTAGATGCTTAGATGATCCTCTAACAGGGCAAAGAATTTCTGCTTTGTAAAACGTACCGGGAGCTGTCCTGTAATCACCTGCATCCGTTCGCGAAGGGATGCAGGATCGGGCGCAGTTTGAAACCAGGACAGGATTTCTTCCGTAAGGCTCTCTGTATCCTCCGGCTTTTTTCCGATCAGCTTTGGTGCAAATCTTCCCTCAATCCGATTCATCACATATTCATAGGCCTGGAACGCATCCGTATAATCCGTAACCTTTTCCATCTCCCGGATCACATCCTGGCGCAGTTCATCTGCCCCGCAGTCTGACTGTCCTTTCAGGCAGGCGTCAAGGAGTTCACAGAATCGGTCATACAGACCGGAAATCCGATCATTTTCAAAGCCTTTTTTCTCTGCCGCCACCTCATAGGCTGTATAAAAGTTCAGCGCCAGCCTGATATAGGAGCAATGGTAGGCCGCCGTAAGCTGCCTGCGTATTCTTGCTGCTTTCATAAAAATAATTCCTCCTTATGAATCCGAACGGTTTTCATATTCCAATACGCACAGGCGTACCAGATCCAGAGCCTTTACCGTAGACTGTTCCCGAATCTTGGCCCTGTTCCCTTTAAACTGGTAATGTTTTACCACTGTCTTTCCTTTTACGCAGCAGGCCATATATACAAGTCCCACCGGTTTTTCCGGCGTTCCGCCCTCCGGCCCGGCAATTCCCGTAATGGATACGCACACATCCGTCCCGGCTGCCGCCGCTCCGCCCTCTGCCATCTGTACGGCCGTTTCCTCACTGACCGCACCGTAAGCAGCAAGGGTTTCCTCCCGTACTCCCAAAAGACGCATTTTCGCCTCATTGGAATATGTCACCATGCCCTGCATAAATACATCCGATACACCGGATACGTTTACCATGCGGGCAGCCACCATTCCGCCGGTACAGGACTCAGCCGCTGCCATGGTAAGCTGCTTTTCCTTTAAAAGCGCGGCAACTGCCATTTCCAGACTGGTTTTTTCATCTGTGGTGTAAACCGCATTCCCAAACCGGGACTTGATTTCCCGGATCGCAGGAGCCACAAGAGCCTTCCCTTCTTCATAATCTGCCGCTCTGGCTGTAATACGGATATGAACCTCCGCTGTCTTTGCATAGGTAGCAATGGTAGGATTGGTCTGGCCATCGATCAAATCCAGCAGCTTATCCTCCACCTGGCTCTCGCCGTATCCGCAGATTTTTACCATCCGAGACACTAAAACCGACTGCTGGAGCCGTTCCAGATAGGGAAATACCTGCCCTTCAAACAGCGGGTACAGCTCATTTGGCGGACCCGGAAGAAGAATAGCTGTTTTTCCATTTTTTTCCAATATCAGTCCGGGAGCCATACCGTTAGGATTGTCCAGTACAACAGCCCCCTGGGGAACCATCGCCATCTTCCAGTTATTATCCGGGATTTCTTTATAAATATTGCCTGCAAAAAACGCCTCCAGCTGGCTTCGGGTATGGGGATCCTCCACCAATTCCATTTCCATGGCCTCTGCACAGACTTCTTTTGTCAGATCATCCTCTGTAGGGCCAAGTCCTCCTGTGAGGATTACGATATCCGACCGGTCAAGGGCTCTCTTTACGGTCTCCATCATCCGGCCGTAATTATCGCCGACCGTTACCTGATAATACTGATCCAGCCCCAAAAGGGCGCATTTTTCCGCCAGATATTGCGTATTGCTGTTTAAAATATTCCCCATCAGGATCTCAGTTCCTACGCTGATCAGCTCAACGACCATTTTACAGGCCTCCTTCCGTCAGGACCTTTATATTCTTTGCAACATAATCCACCAGGGATACGACCGTCAGGATCACGGCGATCCACAAAACAGCGCTTGTCAGAACAGACAGAGCCGGGATGTTGAAGATCAGAAGCACTACTGCCGTCATCTGGAACACGGTTTTAAATTTGCCCCAGTAGCTGGCTGCGATCACAATGCCGTTATCTGCTGCCACCAGGCGGAAGCCGCTGATGATAAACTCACGGCTGATGATAACGATCACAACCCAGGCAGGAAGCTGGCCCAGCTGGATCAGGCAGATCAGGGCCGAGCAGACTAAAAGTTTATCTGCCAGGGGATCCATAAATTTTCCAAAATTTGTCACAAGTCCGTATTTTCTGGCAATCTTTCCGTCTAAAAGATCCGTCAGGCTGGCTGTAATAAAAATCACATTGGCAATGATCCGCATGGTCTGATCGGCGCCATTTTCATAAAGAAGGGCGGCCACAAAAAACGGGATCATACAGATACGAAGAACGGTAAGCTTATTGGGCAGATTCATGATACACCTCTCCTATCAGGTCATACTCGGCGGCTCCTGTGACCTTTACCCTTACAAAGTCGCCGGACATCAGCATCTCATCGGCATTTACAAAAATCAGTCCGTCCACATTGGGCGCATCCATGTAGGTGCGGCCTACATAGGCCGGTTCATCTGCTACCTTTCCCTCGATCATGACAGTCAGGACTTTTCCCACCATTTTTTCACAGTGTTCAAACGCAATCTCCTGCTGAAGCTCCATGATGGCATCCCGGCGCTCCTCCTTTACCTCCTGGGGCACCTGATCGGGATAGGAGTACGCAGGGGTATCTTCCTCTGCCGAATAGGCAAACACTCCAAGACGCTCAAACTCCATCTCGTCCACAAACTCCATCAGCTCCTCATGATCCTCCTCTGTCTCTCCCGGAAAACCGGAGATCAGAGTAGTACGCAGGGCAATATCCGGGATCTCTCTGCGCAGTTTTGCAATGCGCTCCTTTAATTCTTCTTTGTGAGTTCTGCGGCCCATGCGGCGCAGGATCCGGTCACTGGCATGCTGGATGGGGATATCCAGATAATGGCAGACCTTTTCCTCTGATTTAATGGCCTCGATCAGCTCATCCGTAATCTCCTCCGGATAGCAGTACTGGATGCGGATCCAGTAAATCCCCGGAATCTTTGCCAGCTCATGGAGCAGCTTTGGAAGGGATTTTTCCCCATAAATGTCTTTTCCATAAAGAGTGGTCTCCTGAGCCACCAGGATCAGTTCCCGCACTCCGTTGTCAGCCAGCTCTCTGGCCTCCTCTAACAGCCGTTCCATGGGAACGCTGCGGTAAGGCCCTCTTAAGGACGGGATAATGCAGTAGGTACAGCGCTTATCACAGCCCTCGGCAATCTTTAAAAAGGCGTAGTAGCCGCCGGTAGTCACCACACGCTTTTTAGCTGTGTGGGGCAGCTCGCTCAGACTGTGAAAAACTGAAATGTGGCTGTCAGCCGTTCCTTCCCCGTCCCTCTCATCTTCTCCAAAAAGCTCCGTCAGAACCCGTCCGATCTCTTCGTAGGAGGTGGTTCCTAAAATTGCGTCTACCTCCGGGATCTCCTCTGTGATCTCCTCTTTATAGCGCTGAGCCAGACAGCCTGCCACGATCAGGGCACGGCATTTGCCCTCTTCCTTTAAGCGGGCCATCTCCAGAATGGTATTTACGCTTTCTTCCTTGGCGTCCCCGATAAAACAGCAGGTATTGATCAAAACAGCATCCGCCTCTGTTTCATCATCTGTAAAGGTTACGCCAAGGCCTCCGGCTACGCCTAACATTTTTTCTGTATCCACCAGGTTTTTATCACAGCCTAAGGACACACAGAATAATTTTATCTTCTTCATAAATGCATTTTACTCCTGATTAACATTTAAGCCATCTTCCCGTGTCTGCCGGGCGTAGATCGCCCCGGCGTTTCAGGCACAGGAGACGGCTTCTTCTTTCTCTTATTCGTTTTGGGCAGCCTCTTTTGCATCAGCTTCTTCTTCCTCTGTTGTCTCCTCTTCCGGAAGAATCTTTACCTGCTGATGGTACAGCTCGTCAATGGCGATCGACAGAGGCTTTTTCCCTGCTGTGCCGGGAACTAAGGGTTCTTCCCCTCCAATCAGCTGTCTTGCACGCTTGGAGGCTGCAATGACGATAGAATAGCGGCTCTGTACCACCGGCTGCTCGCCCGGTTCGATATCGCTGTTTACAACGTTGATCAGATCTGTGTATGATGGATGTAACATTCTACATTCCCCTTTCAATTTTAAATATATAATCGCTCTGTCTGCGGCCCGAAAATGATCCCGGCTTTTAACAGGGCAGTTTGCTGACATTAGTTTCTCTCATCCAGATGATACAGGTCCTCCCGCATCTTTCCAAGGAAATCCAGATGATAGGAGGTTTTTTCGTGCTGCAGCTGGATCAGCTGGTGCATTTTTTCCACACATGTATCAATCTCATCATTGATCAGGAGGTAATCATAGGCTTCCATGCCGTCCGCCTCCTCAGCCGCTCTCTTTAAGCGGGCGTTGATCACCTCAATGCTTTCCGTACCGCGGCCCACCAGGCGGCGCTTTAACTCCTCTGCGCTGGGCGGCGTAACAAAAAGAAGCAGCGCCTCAGGATAGCGCTTCTTTACCTTTAAAGCGCCCTGGATCTCAATCTCCAGGATCACGTCCTTGCCCTGAGCCATCTTTTCTTCTACATACTCCTTGGGAGTGCCGTAATAGTGATTTACATACTTGGCATACTCGATCAGCTTATGCTCATCCCGCAGCTTCTTAAACTCTTCTTCCGAAAGGAAAAAGTATTCTCTTCCGTTTTCTTCACCTTCCCGTGGTTTTCTCGTAGTGGCCGAGATCGAAAGCGCATAATTATCATAACGCCTTAAAAGCTCCTTCATCAAGGTTCCCTTGCCCGCTCCCGAAAATCCGGATACAACCACTAAAATTCCCTGCTGGTTCATGGGATCTCTCCTCACTTTCATCTCTATTCGATGTTCTGGATCTGTTCTCTTACCTTTTCAATCTCCGTTTTCAGGGCAATGGCCTTATCGGAAAGCTCCAGATCGTTTGACTTTGATAAAATGGTATTGGCCTCCCGGTTCATCTCCTGAGCGATAAAATCAAGCTTTCTGCCTACACTTTCACCGCTTAAAAGCTCCCGTTTCGTATTTTCAATGTGGCTTCTCAAACGTACCGTTTCCTCATCTACACAGATCTTGTCTGCATAGATCACCACCTCAGAGGCAATCCGTCCCTCGTCTACCGCAGTTCCGTTTAACAGCTCCTTTACCTTTTCCTCCAGGCGTGTCCGGTACTCGGAAATAATCTGCGGAGAACGGGCCTCGATAAAATCAACCAGCTCTGTCATGTAATCCAGCTTGCCTAAAAGGTCATGTTTCAGGTGTTCGCCCTCAATCTCTCTGGAAGCCACAAACTTTTCGGCGGCCTCCTCCATAGCGGATGAAAGGATCTCCCAGAGGTGCTCCTCGTCATCCGGGGTCTGCTCCATGGTCAGAACCTCCGGGCATCTGGCAAGCGTGGATACATGGATATCGTTTGGAATGTGAAATTCCTCCTCCATCCGTTTAAAATGCTCCATATACTCTGCTGCCAGAGCACGGTTGTACTTTAAGCAGAGGTTTCCCTCCGTATAGTCCTCATAATTGATAAAAATATCCACCTTTCCCCGCTGGATGTACTTCTTAAGCAGGGTACGGATGGCAGCCTCGAAGTAATTGAACTTCTTCGGCATCTTAATGCTCAGATCCAGATATCTGTGGTTCACTGCCTTCATCTCCACAGAAATCTTATACTCATCAGTAGCATTCTCGCATCTTCCAAAGCCGGTCATGCTTTTTAACATAAAGGAATGCCTCTCTTTCATCGTTACATAGTTATACAGTATTATAATTCATCTGTGGGGGCAAGTCAACTTTTTTTCAAAAAGAGGAGACGCGCCTTCTGAGCGTGTCTCCCCTGAAAAACTTTATAAAATGGTACTCATTTAATTCACCTTGGAGCCGCAGGCCGTGCAGAAAGCATCCCCCTCTGCCAGCGAAGCGCCGCAGGAAGGGCAGAACCGTCCGCCTGCGCTGGATATTTCCAGAGGCTCCAGCTTAGAGCCGCATTTATTGCAGAATACGCTGTCCAGCGTAATAATCTGCCGGCAGTGCTCGCACATGCGCAGTCCCTAAGCCGCCAGCTTGTTGCGCTCCAGCGTCTCCTTCTGCTCCTCCAGAGCCTTTATCTGGTTTATAAACTCCCTGTATTCCGGCTCACAGTCCTCCCTGTGCTTTTCCAGATACACGGTTCCGATCTGAATCAGCGCTTCCCTGATCTGCCCTTCCACCGCTTCAATCTGCTGGTCAAACTTTCCGGCCGACTGGCTGCTTTCCCCTCTGACCAAATTGGTATTTTCTTTAATCGTATCAAACAGTCCCATATGCCCAATCCTCCTACTGTATTCCAAACCAGGCGTCTAAAAGCCCGCTGTCAACGCTGCTGATCTCCCAGCGCTTCTCCTCTTTATTATATGTAAATTCTACGGTTCCCGTATAGGTTTTGTCTGCCGTACTGCTTTCTGCTTTTTCTTCAAATCCGTTCAGTATAAGAGAAGCGTCCCCAAACGCCATATCCGTCAGGTTCATCCACAGATTCTTCCTGTTTATTACCAGATTCACAAGCTCGGACAGGCCTGTGTAGTCCTCTATTACCCGACGGTTTATATCGGGGATATCCAGATAATGCACTGTTACGGCTGCGCTGACGATCCCGTCCTTCTTTTTCGCTTTTTCCGCCTCAAAATAAGAACGACTGGTCACAGACTCTGCCAGCTGTTCCATATTAGCGGCTCTGGAAAAGGACTCTGAAAGAACCTTTCCCAGTTTTGATGAAAGGTCACTTACCTCTTTATCTTCAAAATTTTCTCCCAGCTTTCCCAGAGAAAGCTTTATATTCTGAAAAAACTGTTCGGTCAGATCATTTACCATATAGTCAAAGCAGGAATGGTACAGATTTTCATTTTCCGAATATTCGCTATGCTCCGCAAAATATTCCTCCATCATAGCCTGTGTATCAATCTTTCCCGCACTGGGCTTTAATAAAAGAACGGCAAAAACAAGCACAAGAACCGCTCCCAGAAGCCTTGCAGCCTTTATGGAAATCTGCGGGCGCTTCCATGTGAAGGATACGCCTTTTTTCTCTGCCTTTTTTGTACTTCCTGTGTTTACACGCATCTTTTCACCGCATTTGGGGCAAAACTGCGCGCCATTCTTAACGTCATTTCCACACTTTTCCCTCCTGATAAAAGGTCTTTGCAAATAAATGTCTCAGATTGTGAGGGAATACCTTTTTCGGATCAACGCCTGCCTTTCTTTTTTACAACCATTATATTGCTCTTTTCCTTGAGTTTCCGCATTTTACAGTGTGATCTGGGGGTCTGGTGTGCAGGGCGACTTTGAAGGTCATTAGAAAACCTTAGAGGATTAAATTTTTTGTTAAAAGCCATATCAAACCTGTTTGAGCGCAGCGAGTTTTTGATATGGCTTTTGTTTTTAGAAAAAGTTCAGACTCTTAGGCTTTCTTATGACCGGAAACCGGAGCCCTGCACACCAGACTCCAGAGGGCGGTGCAAAACGCGGAAACTCAAACCTTTTCTGCTTTTCTATTTCCCCAAATTATGCTATTCTAATAAGCAAGGCCCCGTTTCAGGCAAACAAATATGGGCTCGACAGGAGTGTATCAAATGGCATTTGATGGTATTACCATTGCAAATCTGGCTTATGAGTTCAAAAGCACCTTAGAGGGCGGAAAGATCGCAAAAATCGCCCAGCCGGAAAAGGACGAGCTTCTCATTGCCGTTAAAAATAACCGTGAAACCTACCGGCTGCAGATTTCCGCCAGCGCCAGCCTTCCCCTTATCTATCTCACGGAAAATAATAAACCCAGCCCTCTGACCGCCCCCAATTTCTGTATGCTTTTAAGAAAGCATATCGGAAGCGCCAGGATCCTTTCCATCACCCAGCCGGGGCTGGAGCGTATCCTGGAATTTGAGCTGGAGCATCTGGACGAAATGGGCGACTTGTGCAGAAAAAAGCTGATCGTAGAGATCATGGGAAAGCACAGCAATATCATTTTCTGTAAGGAAGACGGCACGATCATTGACAGCATCAAGCATGTGTCCGCCAATATGAGTTCTGTAAGGGAGGTTCTGCCCGGAAGGGAATACTTTATCCCTCAAACAGTAGCAAAAGAGAATCCTCTGACCGTCACGGAAGCGGATTTCTGCCGGATCATAAAAGCCGCGCCCATGACGGTTCAGAAGGCCCTGTACAATCATTTCACAGGCATCAGCCCCATTGTGGCAGAGGAGGTCTGTCATCTGGCTTCCATCGATTCCGACCTGTCTGCCAACGGGCTGTCTGAGGCAGAACTGACCCATCTGGCCCATACCTTCTGCCTGCTGATGGAGGATGTAAAGGAAGGACGCTTCTCTCCTGCTATTATCTATGATGAGGAAGGCCCTCTGGAATACGCTTCCATTCCCCTGACCTGTCTGGAAGGAAGGGGCTGCCGCAGAGAGGGCTGGTCTTCCATCAGCGCTCTTCTGGAAAATTACTATGCCTCCAGAGACAGCCGCACAAGGATCCGCCAGAAATCCGCCGACCTGCGCCGGATCGTCCAGACCGCCCTGGAGCGCAATTATAAAAAATACGATCTGCAGTTAAAGCAGCTAAAGGATACGGAAAAGCGGGAAAAGTACCGGATCTACGGAGAACTGTTAAATACCTACGGCTACGAGCTGGCAGGCGGTGAGAAATCCTTTTCCTGCATCAACTATTACACAGGGGAAGAAATCTCTATCCCCCTGGATCCTCAGCTTTCTGCAAAGGACAATGCAAAGAAGCATTTTGACAAGTATAATAAATTAAAGAGGACCTTTGAGGCCTTAACCCAGCTGACCGACCAGACAAAGGCGGAAATCGACCATCTGGAATCCATCAGCTCTGCCCTGGATATCGCTCTGGCTGAAAATGATCTGGTGCAGATCAAGGAGGAACTGATGGAATACGGCTATGTGAAAAAGCGCCGTCCAAACGATAAGCGGCCAAAGATCACCAGCAAGCCCTTCCATTATATTTCCTCTGACGGATACCACATCTATGTGGGCAAAAACAACTATCAGAATGAGGAGCTGACCTTCCGGTTTGCAAATGGAAATGACTGGTGGTTCCACGCCAAGGGCATACCCGGCTCCCATGTGATTTTAAAAAATGACGGGAAAGGCGAGCTGCCGGACCGGGCCTTTGAGGAGGCGGGCGCACTGGCTGCCTACTATTCCAAGGGCCGTGAAAATGAGAAGGTGGAAATCGACTATATCCAGAAGAAAAATATCAAAAAGGTTACAGGAGCCGCACCGGGCTTTGTGATCTACCACACCAATTATTCTTTGGTTGCGATTCCCTCCTGCAATTTGAAAGAAGCAGAATAGCGAAACAGGCCCCGATTTTCACACCGGGGCCTGTCGTTTTTTATCGTATCATTTTATACTGTCACAAATAAAACAGCCAACCATCGGAATCTCTCCCGACAGCCGGCTGATTTACTTTACTCAAAATCAACTAATCCCGTGCGTGAATTAGTTATACTTGCGCTTACGAGCAGCTTCAGACTTCTTCTTACGTCTTACGCTTGGCTTCTCGTAATGCTCTCTCTTACGAATTTCCTGCTGAATGCCAGCCTTTGCACAGTTTCTTTTGAATCTGCGTAAAGCACTGTCTAAGCTCTCGTTATCTTTAACAATTACGTTTGACATCGCTCACACCTAACCTCCCTCCAGTTGTGTAATTGTGCATAATACAACTGTTTGGGTATTTTTAGCACTGCTATGATTATAGCATAAAAATCCCATACGTCAAGAAAAAAATTATATTTTTTTCTTATTTTTATTTCCACAGTAAACTTTCGGGCAAAATGGATTATTTTGTCTGCTCTTCTACTGTTTCAACCGCTTTCTTAAGGGCCTCGTCTACTCCTGCCGGATTCTTTCCGCCTGCCTGAGCCATGTTGGGACGGCCTCCGCCGCCTCCGCCTACCAGACCGGCAATGGCCTTGATCAGATTGCCTGCGTGAACGCCCTTCTTCTGAGCAGCCTCCGTTGCGGTAGCCATCAGATTTACCTTTCCATCCATTACAGATGCGATTACAACTACGCCCTCGCCCAGCTTATCCTTTAACTGGTCGCCCAGGTTTCTCAGGCCGTTCATATCTACATCCGCTACTCTGGAAGCCAGAACCTTTACGCCGTTTACTTCTTTTACCTGGCTCATTACATCGCCCAGGGAGTCATTTGCCAGCTTGCTCTTTAATTTTTCATTTTCAGAGCTCAGAGCCTTAATTTCCTCTAAAAGAGCCTCAATCCGGGAGGTTAAGGATGCAGGAGTGGTCTTGGCTGCCTTTGCCGCCTCATGAAGCTCCTCTTCCACCTCTGCATAGTGCTTCATCAGTCCGTCGGAGGTAAGAGCCTCAATACGTCTTACGCCTGCTGCAATGCCTGCTTCAGAAAGGATCTTAAAGGAAGCAATGGCGCTGGTATTTGCCACATGGGTACCGCCGCAAAGCTCTGTGGAGAAATCTCCCATCTTTACCACGCGGACCTTCTCGCCGTATTTTTCACCGAAGAGGGCCATAGCGCCTGTCTTCTTTGCCTCATCCAGGGTCATAACCTGTGTTTCAACCGGAAGGGAAGCGCTAATCTCTGCATTTACCATATCTTCCACCTTTTTGATCTCCTCAGGAGTCATGGCGGAGAAATGGGTAAAGTCAAAACGGAGTCTGCCTGCGTCCACATAGGAGCCTGCCTGCTCTACATGGCTTCCAAGAACGGTTCTTAAAGCCTTCTGAAGCAGATGGGTCGCACTGTGGTTTCTGCAGGTTAAGGCGCGGTTTCTCTCGCATACGGACAAAGTTACGGCTTCTCCAACGCGGAGCATTCCCTTTGTCATCACGCCTACATGGCCGATCTTTCCGCCCTGAAGGTGAATGGTGTCCTTAACCTTGAACTCGCCGTTTTCATTGGAAATGATACCCTTATCGCCCTGCTGGCCCCCCATGGTGCCATAGAAAGTGGTTTCATCTGTGATAATGGTTCCTGCCTGGCCGTCTGTAAGAGCCTCTACAAGCTCCTCATCTGTAGTCAGAACGGAAATCTTAGAATCCACGCTCAGCTTGTCATAGCCTACGAATTCAGAGGTAATAGCAGGATCGATGGACTGGTATACGGTCACGTCTGCACCCATGTAGTTGGTTGCCTTGCGGGCCTTGCGGGCCTTGTCCTTCTGCTCCTTCATGGCAGCATTAAAGCCTTCCTCATCAACGTCGCAGCCCTTTTCCTCCAGGATCTCTCTTGTCAGATCCAGAGGGAAGCCGTAGGTATCGTAAAGCTTAAATGCATTTTCTCCGGATAAGGTCTTTTCACCGGCAGAAACCATGGAAGCCTCCATCTCGGCAAGAATGGCAAGACCCTGGTCGATGGTCTTATTAAACTTATCCTCTTCCTCGCTCAATACCTTAAAGATCATGGACTGCTTCTCTTCCAGCTCCGGATAACCGTCCTTGGAAAGGTCGATTACGGTCTTTGAAAGGTCTGCCAGGAACTTTCCTTCGATTCCCAGCTTGCGTCCATGGCGGGCAGCGCGGCGCAGCAGGCGGCGCAGCACATAGCCTCTGCCCTCGTTGGAAGGCATGATGCCGTCGGAAATCATAAAGGTGCAGGACTTGATATGGTCTGTGACAATACGCAGGGAAACGTCGGTCTCATGCTCCTTCTGGTATTCCTTGCCGGACAGGGCGCATACGCGGTCTAAGAGAGCCTTGTTTGTATCCACCGTAAACAGGGAATCTACGCCCTGAACCACTACAGCCAGGCGCTCCAGTCCCATACCGGTATCAATATTTTTCTGCTTTAATTCGGAATAATTGCCGTGGCCGTCATTGTCAAACTGGCTGAATACGTTGTTCCAAACCTCGATATAGCGGTCGCACTCGCAGCCTACGGTACATCCGGGTTTTCCGCAGCCGAACTTCTCGCCTCTGTCATAGTAGATCTCAGAGCAGGGGCCGCAGGGGCCGGAACCGTGCTCCCAGAAGTTGTCCTCTTTTCCAAAGCGGAAAATACGGTCTTCAGGAATACCGATTTCCTTATTCCAGATCTCAAAAGCCTCGTCGTCATCTACATAGATGGAGGGGTACAGGCGGTCCGGATCCAGGCCGACTACTTCTGTTAAAAATTCCCAGGACCAGTGAATGGCCTCTGTCTTAAAGTAATCGCCAAAGGAGAAGTTGCCCAGCATCTCAAAGAAGGTGCCGTGGCGGGCTGTCTTTCCGATATTTTCAATATCGCCGGTGCGGATGCACTTCTGGCAGGTAGTAACTCTTCTTCTGGGAGGGATCTCCTGTCCGGTAAAGTAAGGCTTTAAGGGAGCCATACCGGAGTTGATCAGCAGAAGGCTGTTGTCATTATGAGGCACGAGTGAAAAGCTCTTCATTGCCAGATGTCCCTTGCTCTCAAAAAATTCAAGGAACATACGGCGCAGTTCGTTCACTCCGCGGTACTGTGGTTCTTTCACTTTCTCTTCCTCCATATCCTTTGACGCGCAATATACGCGCATCTTAATTTGAAATCATAACCATAAGCGACATTTTACCATATTGACTTGTATTTATCAAGATATTTGCCCTCTATTTCGTTATTATCTCCATTGTGGCACGTTTCGGAGTATGCTACACTTACTCTCAGAATAATATGGCGCCGCAGCGAATGCGCCGGAAAGGATCCTTTTCCCCATGAACCAATCCCCATCCCAAACCACCCATCTTTTTACCAACCGTCAGATCACCGCCATGCTGCTTCCCCTGATGGCCGAACAGCTTTTGATCACCCTTATGGGCATGGTAAATACCTTTATGGTAGCCCATGTAGGCTCTTATGCCATTTCTGCCGTATCCCTGGTGGATTCCATCAATATTCTGGTGATCCAGGCCTTTTACGCCCTGTCTACCGGCGGAACCATTGTCTGCGCCCAGTATCTGGGGCAAAAAAAGACAGGGCATGCCATCCGCTCTGCTGAACAGACCCTGTTTATTGTAACGCTGATCTCTCTTGTAACAGCTGCATTCTGCATCCTGTTTGACCGGCAGATTTTAAGGCTGATCTTCGGGACAGTGGATGAAGAAGTATTTAACTCTGCTCGTACATACTTTTTCTATTCATCCCTCTCCTACCCATTTATCGCCCTGTATGATGCCGGTTCCTCCATCTTCAGAGCACAGAAAAATACCGGCTTTCCCATGGCCATGTCCCTGATCGCAAACATTGCAAATGTGATCGGAAATATCATTCTGGTGCTGATCCTGGGACAGGGTGTAGCAGGCGCCGCCATCTCCACTCTGGCTGCCAGGGCCTTATGTGCTCTGCTGGTTCTCCTGCGCCTTGTAAAGCCCAGAGAAAATCAGCCGGTCTATGTAGCCAATTATACCCGCATACGCCCCCATATGCCTTTGATCCGGCGGATTCTCCATATCGGTATTCCCGCAGGCATTGAAAACAGTATGTTCCAGTTTGGAAAGCTTGCTATCCAGTCCAGTGTGTCTACCCTTGGCGTTACCGCCATGGCAGCCCATGCAATGGCCTCCAATTTTGAAAGCTTTAACGGGATCGCAGGCATTGGCGTGGGAATCGGCCTTATGACCGTTACCGGACACTGTCTGGGAGCCGGAAGAAAGGACGAAGCGGTCTATTATGTAAAGAAATTCTGCGTGGCAGCAGAAATCGCCGTGGCCGGAAGCTGTATCCTTCTTTTCCTTTTAGCCCGCCCCATTGTCACCCTTTCAGGCATGGAGCCCGAAAGCATGCGTCTGTTTCTGGGACTTTTGACCTTCATCACCCTTGTAAAACCGATCATCTGGGTACCGTCCTTCATACCCGCTTATGGCCTGAGGGCCGCAGGAGATGTAAAATATACCATGGTCGTTTCCTGTCTTACCATGTGGCTGTGCCGGGTGTCCTTATGTATTTTTCTCATCCGCGGCCTTGGCGTGGGCCCTATCGCCGTGTGGATCGGTATGTTCTCCGACTGGATCGTGAGGGGAATCTTCTTTACAAAACGGTATATGAGCAGAAAATGGCTGGAGTTTCATGTGCTTTAACATAACCCCTGCCGTTTCCCCTCTCTCTTTTTCATTTTTTATAATTTAAGATAGAAAATCTCCGTATTTTATGGTAATATCAAACAAAAACGCTTTATCAGGAGGTACCGAATGAAAAATGTACTTATTATTTCAAGCAGCCCCAGAAAAAATGGAAATTCTCAGATGTTGTGTGAAGCTTTTAAAAAAGGGGTGGAAGAAAGCGGAAATTTCGCAAAACTGATCCGTCTGGCAGAAAAGAACATTGGATACTGCAAAGCCTGCGATTTTTGCATGAAAAATGATGGAGTCTGTGTCCAAAAAGATGATATGTCTGAAATCCTGGATGCATATAAAAAAGCAGACGTTCTGGTATTGGCAACGCCCGTATACTTCCACGGAGTTTGCGCCCAGATGAAAACCTTTATCGACCGTACCTATCCCATATGGCAGAATTTAGGAAAAAAAGAAATCTATTATATTGTTACAGCCGGTTTAGGCCGCGATATCATCGAGTGCTCTCTGGGAGATCTGGACGGTTTTATTTTTCATCTGGAAAAGCACGAAATAAAAGGGCGTATCTATGCGACAGACGTTACGGATGTCGGTGCTGTCAGCAAAACGCCCTTTATCAATATGGCTTATCAAATGGGATACTGCGTTTAAGCCTCCGATTATTTAAGCCTTCTTTTTTCCTCATAAAGCCCGATCAGATACGCTCCCACCTCTCTGCTGTAGCGCAGGGAGGGGAGTAAAAGCGCCTCAGGAACTTTATTTAAAAACCACTGGGCCTCAAAATTCAGATTCCCTTCATATCCAATCTCTGCCAGTCCTTCCATGGCAGCCTTCCAGTCGGTTTTTCCCTGGAAAGGCATTACATGGATATTGTCCACGCCGGTCTGGTCGGACACATGGGTGACCTTCAGGCGGTTTCCGATGATTTTCAGAGATTTTTTCTGATCCTGCCCCATGATGCTGGCATGCTCCAAGTCCCAGCAGATGCCGATATTTTCTGCGCCCACCGCGTCTGTGAGCTCACACAGCTCCTCTGCATGATCCGCATAATAGCGTTTAGGCGCAATATGCAGATCCCACATATTTTCCACCGCGATTCCCACGCCGTGCTTTGCGGCAAACTCGCAGAGACGCTTAAAATACTCTGTATTGCCGGACCGGGAGGCTGCATAAACTGCATCTGCCGAAAAGGCCGTAGAGGGATGAACCACAAGCCAGGGAATCCCCATTTTCTCAGAGGCCAGGACACAGCGCTCCATGATGGTCTGGTGAAACTCATGATCGGCTTTGGGATTCAAAAAATCATATACATTGGCATGGCCCTGTTCGTAAGAGAGGCCATGTTCCTCCTTCAGCGCGCACATTTTTTCCGTATATGCTTCCCAGCGTTCATCTAAAAAAGGGCTTTTAAAGGTAATCAGGTCATGGAAGCAGAAATCGAATACCCTGTATCCCGCCTGGACACAGAGAAGGATTCCGCGCTCCTGGGAAATAGGCTCCATATTGATGCGTTCAAACACCATATTGGTTGAAGTAGACAGTTTCATTTCTCATTCTCCTCAAAACAGATCCGGCGGATGATCTCTGCCGCCCCGGCTCCGCTTTCCTTTCTGGCAGTCAGGTCTGCACAGGCTTTGGTAGCTGTCTCTGCATTTCCCACTGCGGCTCCGATACCAGCTTGCGTCAGCATCTCATTGTCATTTTCATTATCCCCGATTGCCAGAACCTGCTCCATGGAAATCCCAAGCCCGGCGCAGATCTGCCTTACGCCGTAGGCCTTTCCAAAGCCGGCCCGTACAATCTCAAGGCCCTGGTTTCCGTAATGGGTAATCTCACAGCTTCCCTCAAGAGGCTGCTCCCATTCCAGAAGGCTGGAAATTTCGCCCTGTTCATCGGAAATATTTACCTTATCCGCCCAAAGGTTTTCCCATTCCTCTTCCCTCACCGGGCGGATTGGATGGTAGCTCCCCCGCTCCGCCCGCTTGCGCCGGACCGCTTCATTTTCCCGCATACAGTATTCTGTTCCGTTTAAGGAATACAGTACGGTCATTTCTCTTAAAAGCGCCGCCTCGATCAGAGGACGAAGCTCTAAAAGGCAAAGGGGATGGTTTTCCAGTATCTCATCCTTCCGGTAAAGAAGCGTGCCATTGCAGGCGCATACGGGGATTTCGATTCCAAGTGACTCTGCAAAAGGCGTAATCATATAGGGCAGCCGGCCGGAGGCAAAGGTAAAGAGGATCCCCCTCTTTTTTAACTCTGCCGCCGCCTGCTCCACCTCTTTAGGGAACCCTTCTCCTCTGCGGATCAGGGTTCCGTCAATGTCGCTCACAACAAGACGTATGTCTTTTTTTCTTTTTTCTGTCATATTTTTCCTAGTCGTTAGCAGCATGATACTCGTCTAACAGAGCGTTGCATTCTCCTACGATTGCATCTACAGTTTCATCTATGGCCAGACTCCCCTCGCAGAACTGCAGCATCAGGTCTGTCATTACGCCGTTGATTTCATTGTATACCAGATCCAGAGGCTCCTGTGCCAGAGGGGAAGAGCTCTTCATCTGATCCAGAGGAACCTTAAACTCAGGATGCTCCTCATAATAAGCTTTCATCTCATCCATTTCTTCTACCTGGTTATTGACAGGAATATAGCCGGAACCGGTAGAAAGGATATACTGTGCCTCAGGAGAGGAGCAGTACTGGAGCACATCCCAGGCTGCCTCTACCTTTTTCTCATCACCCAGATCAAACAAGGTCAGGCAGGAACCGCCCAGAGCTGCTCCGCTTCCGTCTGCTTCGGTGATCTTTGGAATAGGAGCTGCCTTCCACTGGAAGGAATCGCCTACCAGGCCGTCAATGGTGGCAAGACGGGAGGAGGACATCATGCACATGGCGGTAAGGCCGTTGGCAAATTCCTCATTCAGACTGTCTTCCACATACTTATAACCGCCTGTCTTTAAAAGGGCGTCTACCTTTTCCAGAACGGTTTTTAAGGTGCCGTCCTCACCAATGGTAAGCTTTGTCATTTCTCCTGCACGGCCGCCCTCATTATCACCCACAAAGGAGTCCTCGGACTGCTGTACAATATAGTTCACCAGATGGTATCTCTTAATCTGAGCTTCAAAGCCGTAACGCTCTACACTGCCGTCTGCGCCCTTCTTTGTAAGCGCCTCCGTATACTGTGCCAGCTCATCCCAGGTAGCAGGCGGAGCATCAAAGCCCGCCTCCTTTAACGCATCCTCATTGTAGTAAAGAAGCATATTGGAGTTTGCAAAGGGAACCGCCATCAGCTTTCCGTCTGCTGTGCAGGAACGGAGCATAGGCTCATAGAAATCATCTTTTTTTACTGCGTTTTCTTCCTTTTCAATCCACGGGGTAAGATCGACGGTCCAGCTTAAATCCATCATGCTGGGGATGGTAGAGGTCAGTCCCTGGTTGATGTCGGGAGCATTTTTCCGGTCATCGGTCTGGTACGCTAAAATCGCCTTATCTGTTCCCTCATAGCCCTGGAACACCAGGTTTACATGGATGCCCTTTTCCTTTCCCTGCCCCTCATTATAATTAGAAATGACAGTCTCCAGCGCCTCTCCCGCAGAACCGTTTAAGCTGTGCCAGAAGGTAACAACTGTTTCTCCCTCTGCCGCTTTTTCTGTGGCCTTTGTTTCCTCTTTCGCCTCTGTTGCCGCCTCGGCTGCCCCGGTGGACACAACACTGTCATCTGTTGTCTTGACGCCTCCGCAGCCGGTGAGAGAACCAAGAATTGCCGCTGAGAGAATGGTTGTAGCAATCACTTTCTTTTTCATCATCTTGTATTCCTTTCTTACATGTCATTATGTACGTTTACGTCTGTAGCATCAGCCCTTTACAGCTCCGCCCATCATGCCGCCTACGATCTTGCGCTGGAAAAGAGCAAGCACCAGAACGGAGGGGATCAGGATAATGGTCGCTGCTGCCATCACAACGCCGAAATCACTGGACGCCTCTGTATTGAGCATGGTAATGGCTACCTGGGCCGTTCTCATTTCATTTACATTTGTCACGATCAGGGGCCACAGGTACGTATTCCAGGTTCCCACAAAGGAGGAAATGAAAACCGTAACCAGGGCCAGAGTGGTGGTCGGCAGAAGGATCTGCAGGAAAAACTGCAGGTTTCCGCAGCCGTCAATATGGGCCGCTTCCTTTAAAGACAGGGAATAGCTTAAAAAATACTGGCGGATCACAAAAATATTCATTCCGGAAACAAAGAAAATCACCATCATTCCCGTATAGGTATTGATCAGGTTCATTCCGGAAACGGTAAAATAATTCTGTACCAACAGCACATCCGTGGGAATGATCATAGTACCGATGGTGAGATAAAATAAAAACTTTTTTCCCGGATACTCAAAAAATGCGAAGGAATAGGCCGCGCAGCTGGAGGTAATGATCCGGACTACGCTTGATACAAAGGCTACGATAAAGGAGTTGAGCATAAAGCGGAAAATATCCGTCTGAGTCACAGCCTTTATATAGTTTACCAGATAAATGTAATCCGGTATCAGATGCACTTCTTTTGTCAGGATCTCCGACGGCTGCATAAAGGAAACCAGGACACAGTATATAATCGGTGAAATGACAGCCAGTCCCACAAACATACAAAACAGCTGGTAAATCAGGCTCTGCAGCTTTCTCTTATTGATCATAATGCACCTTCTTTCCCTCCAAAGCCATGCTTAATGCCATCATAAGAGCCGACAGCACAAAGCATACGGTCGTAGCCGCAAAGGCCGCGTTGTAATTGGTTCCCGTAATGGCTTTTTTGTAAATATAAGAGATCATGGTTTCAGTGGCTCCGTTGGGCCCGCCCTCAGTCATGATCAGCGTAAAGCTGGCTGTGGTCATGGCATAGGCCACATCCTTTACCAGCAGAAACAGCAGGGTGGGGGAAAGCATGGGAAGGATGATCTTTGTCTGCATCTGGATGCCGCTTACGCCGTCAATGGCCGCGCTCTCCATCACTTCCTCCGAAAGCCCTCTCACGCCGGATAAGATGAAAATAAAATTGTACCCTACATTGGCCCAGATCTGCACGATCATAATGCTGATCAAGGCCAGCTTCTGATCGCTCAGCCAGTTTACATTCAGTCCGGTGAGCTTATTGATAATACCCATGGACGGATTGTAGGCCAGCTGAAAGATCATGGCAACAACCGATGCCGAAACTGCCATGGGAAGGGCAAACATGGCTTCATACACAAAGGAGCTCTTTCTCTTTTTTCTGCACAGCAGAGCCAGAAAATACCCCAGAACCATGGATACAGGCACAGTCACAGCCACATAGACCAGGGTGTTTTTTACAGCCAGTAAAAACTTCTCATCTCCAAAGACCCTTACATAGTTCTGGATTCCCGCAAATCCCTTTACTGTCCTGAATTTATCAAGGGTGAAAAAGCTTAAAACCTCATTTTTTAAAAACGGGTAATACACAAACAGGACAAACAGCACCACAGCCGGGAGCAGGTATAAATAGGGCTCAACGCATCTTAAAAGGCTTTTCTTCCGTTTCATTTCATATTTCCTCTTTCGATATCAGATAGATGCCAGCTTATCAAACAGATCCTTCATCAGACGGTCACGGTTGATGCTGTAGACATATCGGATAAAATGGCGCCGCTTATCCTTTGCATAATGGTGGTCATACTCCATAATAGGGCTTGGTTCCAGACGGTCCAGCATAAAGGAGGTATCAAGCAGCCAGGCCACTGCCGTTACGTCTGAAATCGGCCGGCTCCAGCAGGTTTCTCCGCTTACAATCTCTGCCTCATGACGGGTCTTGTCAATGATGTAATCGCAGAACTCATTTTTCCCCCGCAGCCAGTACTCCAGCTCAGGCCCTGTGGTTGAAAAATGGTCTACCACCCCTCTGCCCGGCAGAAGCACCAGGGGAACTCCGCTTCCAAGAAGCACACGGGCCGCCGCCACATCCTGCTTTGCATTAAAGGAAAAATTATCATGCCAGTCCAATGACAGGCCTCCCAGCCATACCACAAAGATCCTGCCCTTAATCTCAGGCTTCATAAGAAGGGCGGAGGCAATATTGGTACAGGCTGCGATGGCAATCACATAGAGGGGATCTTCCTTTGTATACTCCATTGCCAGACTGCACAGATGCTCTGCAGCCGCTGAAACAGCAGGAGTCTCCTCGCTGTCTAAAAACTGCTCTGCACCTTTGTAGGTACATTCTTCATACTGGCTTTTTTTCAGCATCGCCAGCACTCTGAAAATCTCCTCATAGCTGCGCTCCATGCCGTCTTTGGGACCATTGGAATGATGGTTGTCAAAGGGAGCTGCATAAATTGCCTTCAGGTTCAGACGATCCTCTGACTGAAGCAGGTACGCCAGAGCAAACTGATCGTCCACCTCATTAAAGGTATCCGTATCCAGCACAACGTCAATCCGCCCCTGAGGCCGTTTTAAACGGGCGATGGACTGTTCCATTTCTGAAATGTCAATATCATCTGAATAGGAAAAGCCAAAGGGATTTGGTATCATGGTATGACTCCTTTTCTCTTTTATTTTGTTTCGACAACTTTCAATTACTTTTTATCATTATTTTCGCCAATAGTCAATATCATTTTTGGTTTTTTACAATATTTTTGCAATAGTTAATTTGTTTTTTCACATTTCAATCATTATCAGTTGCTTCTTCGGAGCCAGTAGGCACATAGATCAGATGAAGGCCGGCTGCTGCAAAGCGCTCCTTATCCTCTTTTTTAAAGGGCACATTGCTTACCATATAGTCAAAATTGGTGGCAGCCGTTACAGAAAACACAGCAGCCTCCGGGTATTTTCCCGCTTCCAGCAAAAGAATGGTCTCTCCCGCGCTTTCCATAGCCAGCTTCTGAAAATGCATATCGCTCTCATAGTAGGAGGACAGGATCAGGTTCTTTCCAAGAGCCGCCCCGCTGAGGATGCATTTATCCACATGGAAGCTTTTTAACTGTTCCGCCATAAACTGCCCCTTGGTAGCCCCCTCTCTCTCATTGATCCAGCCGCCTAAAAGGAACACTCTCTTGCACAGCTTCCCCATCTCCACCAATGTAAGGATGTGAATTGAATTTGTAACAATCGTCAGGGTTTTCAGCAGTTCCGGAGCTTTTACAAGCTCCTTTACAAATTCTGCCGTCGTAGTGCTGCTCTCTATGATCAGGGTATCCCCCTTCTGTATCAGCTTTACCGCCTCTTTCCCCAGCTTCTGCTTTTCCCTGCGGCGCACGCCTTCTCTGAACTGAAAGGGGGAAGCCGTTTCCGTATTCCCTGCAAGGGCGGCCCCGCCATGGACACGGACGATCTTGCCCTGTTCCGACAGGATATTTAAGTCCTTTCTGATGGTTTCCATAGAAACGGAAAGACGCTCTGCAAAATCCGCCACCGTAACAATGGGATTTTCCTTTAATATTTCTATGATTTCCTGATATCGTTCCTCTGCTTTATTCATTTCTCTCCTCCATATTGGTATTTTGATTTCATTATAACAGTTTTTTGGTTTTTTCCAACTATTTTTTATAAAGTTGTAAAATACAAAAAGACGTCTGATTTCTCAGACGCCCTTATAGGAATATATCTCACTGCTTATGGCAAAACAGCCGTATCGCTTTCGTTTTCAGCATCCTGCGGCCCGCAGGCCTCTTTCTCGTATCGGTCTGCCAGTTCATAGGCGCGATTTCTGGTTAAATCCACCAGGCTGGCTGCATAACTGATGCTTCCTACCCCTTCCGCCTTTCCAGACTGTCCGGCAGCCGTTTCACGATTTATGAGCCACTCCTTCTGCTCCTTTGCAAGTTCCTCCGCCTCCTCCTGAGGGAGGATTCCCAAAAGGGCATTGTACACTGCATTCAGCTCCCTGTCCCACATTTTGACTTCGGTCTCCGCAGATGTTTTAATGGAGTATACGTTCGGATCCCTTTCCTGCTCCTGCATTTTCTGGATCTGTGCGTCCAGATCATTCAGACGCTGTCTATAAAGTCCGCCTTCACACGGACTGTCTGCCTGTGAATCTGTGGCCGCTCTCCCACTTTCCAGGACTGCTGACCGGGCCATTGCAGGGACAGGCTCAGAGATTGCAGCGGGTTCTCCCGCCTCTTCTTCCTTTTGTTCCGTTTCCGGGACTGCCGTATCTGCCTGAGCCTGTTCCTGCACAGCGCCGCTCTCCTCCTTCTGAGCCTCTTCCTCTGTCTGTTCCTTAAACGGCCCCAAAGAAGCCTCTGTGGATATTTCTCCCTCAAAGGCGGCACTGTCTGCCTGTTTTTTTACTACAGACCTGGTATAACCGGTCACCAGAATGCCGATTACCAGAATTCCCAAAATCACCAGCCATATCCTTTTATCTTTCATATTCCATCATCCCTGTCTGACTCAATTTCACTTTCCAGTGATACATTATCACAAAAACGGATAATTGTGAATACGATTTTCAAAGGAGTAATACATTGTAAGATATCTGTAATATCTAAAAAGGACTCCTATTGGAG
The DNA here is from genome assembly GCF_001517625.2 of Clostridium sp. AT4. Taxonomy (GTDB): domain Bacteria; phylum Bacillota; class Clostridia; order Lachnospirales; family Lachnospiraceae; genus Enterocloster. The sequence continues at coordinate 1,371,132 of NZ_LN999828.1, forward strand.
TCCTTCATCGATCATCAGATCAGTTCCGTCGGCAGCCGTCGTAGCCAGCTGGTCGCAGCGTTCATTTTCCGGATGGCCCGCATGGCCCTTTACCCATATAAAGGTGACCTGATGAGGCTCCTTTGCTTTTAAAAGGCGCTTCCACAGGTCAATATTTTTTACCGGCCCGCTCTTTCCCCGATCCCAGTTTTTTGCCACCCAGCCTTCGATCCAGTGTTTGTTAAAGGCGTCTGTCAGATATTTGGAATCGGAATAAAGGGAAACCGCGCAGGGACGGTTCAGGGCTTCCAGGCCTGCAATCGCCGCCATAAGCTCCATGCGGTTATTGGTGGTGCAGACATAGCCGCCGGACATGGTTTTTTCGTAGCGCTTTCCGGTCCGGTCTGTATAGTGCATTACTACGCCGTAGCCGCCGGGACCGTCCGGGTTTCCCCGGGCGGAACCGTCTGTATAGATCTGTACTTCTGTCATTGTTTTTTGTCTCTCCTGTTGTTCATTGATAGGAAGCGGCACTTTACCGGTCCCACTTCTCGCACAGAGCCAGAATCTGCTCTGTAAACCGGGCCAGATCCCGGTTGGCACCGCCCTGGTTATGGCTGATCACATCCAAAAGCCGGCTGCCTGCGTCTACCAGTCTGGTATAAACGCCTGTGGCCTTGCGTCTGGCCTCTGTCTCCTTCTCAACCAGAACCGGCTCTGTCTGGCAGATCCAGCAGTTCTTTATAAGGTCAAACTGGGAACCGGAGTACGGGGCATCCGCCGTCAGCCTGAGCTGGTTTTGAAGAGCCTCTGTAAAGGCGGTGCAGGATTCCTCATTTCCATGTACTACAAATACATGGGAGGGATGTTTTTCAAAGGCTGAGATCCAGGCAAGGAGACCGTCTCTGTCTGCATGGCCGCTGATGCCGTCTATGGTTTCAATGTGAGCCCGCACGTCAATTTCCTCTCCGAAAATCTTTACCGCCGGCGCGCCATCCTGAAGAACCCTTCCTAAGGTCCCCTCGGCCTGATAGCCGGCAAATACGATCGAACACTCCGGGCGCCACAGGTTATGCTTTAAATGATGGCGGATACGGCCTGCATCGCACATACCGGCTGCGGAAATAATAACCTTGGGCGTCATGTCAAAATTGATGTTTTTGGATTCATCACTGGTAACTGAAAGCTTCAGCCCTTTAAAATCAATGGGGTTGATCCCCCGCTCTACCAGTGCCTTTGTCTCATCATCATAGCAGCCCAGAAGGTTTTCCGTAAATACCTGTGTTGCCTCCACAGCCAGGGGACTGTCCACATACACCAGAAATCCATCGTGGCCGTGAACCAGATTATGTTCCTTGATATGGCGGATCATATAAAGAAGCTCCTGGGTACGGCCTACGGCAAAGGCGGGAATCACCACATTCCCTGAACGGTCCAGCGTTTCCTGGATGATCCTTGTCAGGCTCTCTACATAGGTAGTGGTCTTTTTGTGGTATCTGTTTCCATAGGTGGATTCCATCACCACATAATCTGCCTCTGAAATATACTGAGGGTCACGGATCAGCGGTTTGCTTTTATTTCCGATATCGCCGGAAAATACGATCTTTCGCTCCTCATCCCCCTCTTTGGCCCAGATTTCAATGGAAGCAGAGCCAAGCAGATGGCCCACATCGGTAAACTGGAGGGTCAGATTGTCATTCAGCTTAAACACCTGACCATATGCTACGCCCTCAAAATGGCTCAGTACGCCCTCGGCATCCTCTACCGTATAAAGAGCCTCTACCTCGCCGCGTCCGGCTCTTTTAGCCTTCCTGTTTTTCCATTCTGCCTCCATCTCCTGGATGTGGGCACTGTCGCGAAGCATGATCTGGCATAAATCCATCGTGGCATAGGTGGTAATGACCCGGCCCTTAAAGCCTCTGGCATAAATCCACGGCAGCAGGCCTGCGTGGTCAATATGGGCGTGTGTGAGAAAAACGTAATCAATCTCACTGTAGCTTACAGGCAGCTCTGCATTGACGTATGGATTATTCCCCTGCTCCATGCCGCAGTCGATCAGCACCTTACTGCCTCCTGCCTCAAGAAAATGACAGCTTCCCGTTACTTCATGATCTGCTCCGATAAAGGTTAGTTTCATATGCATTCTCCCCTCTGAAGGTGGTTGAATAAAAAGTATAATAGTCTGTCAACTTGTAGGTATTATACCATATTCACAGTATGATTTGCAATATTTATAAAAATTTTATATAATAATACAAATCATACCCCCATTACTATCATTGATGATCTTCTGCAGCGTATCCTGAAGCTTCATCTGGCAGTCCTCTGTCATCTGGGAGATCTTGGCCTGGATTCCATCCTCTACGATCTGTTCAATGGACTTCCCGAAAATATTGGCATCCCATACGCCCTCCTCGCTTTCTCCCGCATTGGATTTAATATAGGCGATGAGGTCTCTGGCCTGCTGTTCACTTCCCACGATTGGGGCAATTTCCGTCTCAATATGAGCCTTGATCAGGTTAATGGACGGAGCCTGCGCCTTCATTTTTACCCCGTATTTGTTTCCGTGGCGGATCACCTGTGGTTCGTCTAAGAGGATTTCCTCCCGCTCTGGCATCATGACGCCATACCCCTTGATCCGTGCCTGAGCCAGCGCATTTTTGACCTTTTCATACTCCTTCTGCATCCGGGCCAGACCGCTTAAGGTCTGCATCAGTTCATATTCTCCCCCAATAGGAAGACCCACATAATCGCTTAAGATCTGATAGTAATAGCTGTCGTCCATTTCCACTGCAAGATCCACGCTTCCATCTGCCATTTCCATTTTCCGCACGGAAAGAGACTTAATGGCTCCCGATTCATCCTTCATCTCCCGTATTCTTAAAGCCACATCCTTCATGTGCTCCACCTTCTGTAAAATCTCTTTTGCCGTCTGGATCACCCGAGCCTTCAGCCAGTGGGATGCAGGAAGGATCTCCAGCCATTTTGGAATGTGAAAATCCATCTCCGTAACCGGAAATTCCTTTAAAACGCACTCTAAAATATGAAAAATGTCCTCTTTTTTCAGCTGCTCACAGTTGACCGGAAGCACAGACACCCCATACGTCTCCTCCAGTTCCTTTGCCAGCCGGGCAGTTTCTTCCGAATAGGGCTTTACGGAATTTAAAAGAATGACAAACGGCTTTCCCAGTTTTTTAAGCTCCTCTACGGTCTGGCGCTCTGCCGCTATGTATCCCGGACGTTTCAGATCCCCTATAGTGCCGTCTGTCGTCACCACAATGCCGATGGTAGAATGATCTCCGATCACCTTCCTGGTTCCAAGCTCTGCAGCCTGGGTGAAGGGGATCTCGTGGTCAAACCAGGGCGTCTTTACCAGCCGCTCCTCCTCATTCTCCACATGACCCGCGGCCCCCTCTACCATAAAGCCCACACAGTCAATCAGGCGCACTCTGGCTTCAATCCCGTCGTCCAGGGAAATTTTTGCCGCCTCCTTTGGGATAAATTTGGGTTCCGTTGTCATAATGGTTTTTCCCGCAGCGCTCTGGGGCAGTTCATCCCGGCTGATGGCGCGCAGATGTTCGTCCTCCATGGCCGGAAGAACCAGAAGCTCCATGAAGCGTTTGATAAAGGTGGATTTCCCCGTCCTCACCGGCCCCACCACTCCAATATAGATTTCTCCCCCGGTTCTGGCTTCAATATCTCTGTATACATTAAAATTGTCCATAAAAATACCCCCTTGCACGTTTTTATAATATATGCACAGGGGGTTCACTTGTATTACTCGCTTAAGTATGCCTTCTTTACCTGATCGTTGTTCATCAGTTCCTTTGCATCTCCGGAAAGAGCAATAGTACCTGTTTCCAGAACATAGGCCTTGTCTGCAATAGAAAGGGCCTTTTTTGCATTCTGCTCTACCAGGAGAACGGTCGTTCCATCCTCATTGATCTTCTGGATGATATCAAAAATCTCATTTACATAAATTGGAGAAAGTCCCATAGACGGCTCGTCCAAAACGATCAGCCTGGGGTGGCTCATAAGAGCGCGGCCCATGGCAAGCATCTGCTGCTCGCCGCCGGAAAGAGTGCCTGCCAGCTGGTTTTTCCGCTCCTCCAGACGGGGAAAGCGCTTATAGATCATCTTTAGCGTTTCTTCCATCTCATTTTTATCCTTGCGGGTGTAAGCGCCCATTTTCAGATTCTGAAGCACTGTCAGGGTAGCAAATACGCGCCGTCCCTCAGGCACATGGGCGATTCCCATGCTTACCAGCTTATAACCGGGTACACGGGTAATATCCGTTCCTTCATAGACGATCTTTCCTGCCTTGGCGCTTAAAAGGCCTGTAACGGTGTGCAGTGTTGTGGTCTTTCCCGCACCATTTGCGCCGATCAAAGCCACGATCTCTCCCTGGTCTACATCAAAGGAGATTCCCTTTAACGCCTGGATCACACCGTAATACACCTCCAGGTCTCTGACTTCAAGCATAGCCATAATATCCTCTCCTCCTATTCACCAAGATATGCTTTTACAACTTCCGGATCATGGAGCACCTGGCTGGTGGAGCCTTCTCTTAATACCTGTCCGAAGTTTAAGACAGTAAGCTTCTCGCAGATACCGCTTACCAGCTTCATATCGTGCTCAATGAGCAGAATCGTCATATCAAAATTGTCTCTGACAAAACGGATGGTATCCATAAGCTCTGCCGTCTCGTTGGGATTCATGCCTGCCGCAGGCTCGTCTAAAAGGAGCAGCTTGGGATCTGTAGCCAAAGCTCTGGCAATTTCCAGCTTTCGCTGCTTTCCATAGGGAAGATTGGAGGCCTTAAAATCACACTCTCCTGCCAGCCCGAATACTTCTAATAGGCTCATGGCTTTTTCATCCATTTCCTTTTCCGTCTTATGGTATCTTGGAAGCCGGAAAATCCCCTCTAGTGTAGAGTACCTGTGATGATTGTGAAGACCCGTCTTTACATTGTCAAGCACAGACATATCCGTAAATAAGCGGATGTTCTGGAATGTTCTTGCAATACCCTCCTGATTGATCTGGATGGTGCTTTTTCCTGTGATATTTTTGCCGTCCAGCACAATACTTCCCGCATTTGGCTTATAAACGCCTGTAAGAAGGTTAAACACGGTAGTCTTTCCCGCTCCGTTCGGTCCGATCAGACCGTAAAGCTGCCCTTTTTCAATATCGATATGGAACCCGTCAACGGCCTTAAGACCGCCAAAGGAAATGCTTAAATTTTTTACTTCCAGCAGTGCCATTATGCCGCCTCCTTCTCTTTCTTTCTGAAATTCTGAGCAATCCGCTCTCTGAGCACTACAAACTGGGGTGCAGAATTAAAGAGCATGGCAAGGATCAAAACAACTGCATAGATCAGCATACGATAATTGCTCAGTCCTCTCAGAAGCTCCGGAAGCATATACAGAACAACGGCGGCGATGACAGAACCGCGGATATTTCCGATCCCGCCCAAAACCACATATACAAGGATCATGATGGACATATTATAACCAAAGTTCTTCGGCAGAGCCGTTAAGGTAGTCAGGTTATGGGCATAGAGAACGCCTGCTACGCCTGCCAGAGCCGCAGATACGGAAAATGCCAGCAGCTTATACTTTGTAATATTGATTCCTACAGACTCAGCCGCAATCCGATTGTCACGGATCGCCATGATCGCCCGTCCGGTCCGGGAATTGATGATATTCAAAACAATAAACAACGTAATCAGCACCAGAACCACGCCAATGGTAAAGGTGGCTGCCTGAGGAGTGCCTGTGATCCCCTGAGCACCCTTGATCAGCACCTCTCCGTCCGGTGCCAGCCCCAGAGAAAGGGAGTCCTTTAAAGAAAAATGGAAACCGGCGCTGTCTCTGCCGAGATAAATGGCATTTACAAGGTTTTTAATGATCTCTCCAAAGGCAAGCGTTACAATCGCCAGATAATCACCCTTTAAACGCAGTACCGGAATACCGATAAGGATCCCAAAAACTGCCGCCGCCGCTGCTCCTATGAAAATTGCGATCACCAGGGAAAGTGTGGGATCAATGGAGCCCTTCATGCACTTGGAAAAAAGAGCACCCGCAAAAGCGCCCACACACATAAAGCCTGCATGGCCAAGGCTCAGCTCTCCTAAAATGCCTACGGTCAGATTCAGGGACACAGCCATAATGACATAAATGCAGAAAGGCACCAAAAGTCCCTTGACGAGGCTGGAAATATGCCCTCCGCTTATCATAAACTGCATGATCAGCCAGGCAGCGATCACCATACAGTAGGTGATCATGTTATTGATAAATATTTTTTTCTTTGCTGTGCTTTTCATACCGGTACACCTACACTTTCTCTCTGATCTGTTTTCCAAGAATACCTGTGGGCTTCACAAGCAGTACAACGATCAGAACAGAGAACACAATGGCATCTGATAACTGGGAAGAAATATATGCCTTTGACAAAATTTCGATCACTCCCAGAAGGATTCCTCCGATAAATGCTCCCGGTATGGAGCCAATCCCTCCAAATACGGCAGCCACGAAAGCTTTGATGCCTGGCATAGAACCGGTGTATGGCGTTAAAGACGGATAAGCAGAGCACAAAAGCACACCTGCGATGGCTGCAAGAGCAGAACCAATGGCAAAGGTAAGGGCAATGGTACCGTTCACATTGATACCCATAAGGGTAGCAGCACCCTTATCCTCTGATACAGCCAGCATAGCCTGTCCTGCCTTGGAGCGGTTTATAAATATCACAAGCCCCGCCATGATAATAATACACGTTATAATCGTAACAATTGTTTCTCCTGTAACCGTCAGCTGTCCGTCTGCCAGACGCAGAGCCGGAAGAGTTACAACAGACTGAAAGGATTTGGTATCGGCTCCAAAGATCAAAAGAGCCAGGTTCTGAAGCAGATAGCTGACGCCGATGGCTGTGATCAGTACTGCCAGCGGGGAAGCTGCACGAAGAGGCTTATATGCCACTCTCTCGATCACAACGCCCAGAACCGTGCACACCACTACTGCTAAAAGCACACCTGCCAAGGGAGGAAGCCCCATGGAACCGGTTGCCACGAATACCACATAGCTTCCGATCATTATAACATCGCCGTGAGCAAAATTCAGCATCTTGGCGATTCCATATACCATGGTATATCCAAGGGCTATGATTGCGTATACGCTGCCCAGGCTGACGCCGTTGATCAAATAGTTAACAAAGCTCATTCTATAACACCTCTTCTATGGTTTACTACAGATAAGAGGGCTGTCTTGCGACACCCCTCTTTCGGGTCTTTCGTTATGAAAATTTATTCCATGGCCGCATATGCGCCGTCTACGATCTTCACAGCCTTAGGTGCCTTGTGCGGCTCGCCGTCCTCTGTCCAGGTCATTCCGGTGCCAGTAAGACCATCCAGCTTGATATTCAGCATGGATGCCTTCATCGCCTCGCACAGATCGCTGACAGACATATCCGGTGTTGCCTTTGCATCCTCAATGGCTGCCTTTACAGCATAAACTGCATCGTAAGCGTCTGCTGCAAACTGGATCGGTGTCTCTTTGTAAGCATCTTCATATGCCTTTACAAACTTTACTGTGAGGTCATCCTTTGCATCAGCTGCAAATGGAGTTAAAAGCATCAGCCCTTCTGCCAGACTGGTATCAAAGCCCTCTACCTGAAGGATACCGTCCATACCATCTACCCCAAAGAACTGGGGCGCAAAGCCCATGGTATTGGCCTGCTGAAGGATCAGAGAAGCCTCTGTGTAATAGATCGGAAGGAATACCATCTCAGCGCCGGCATCCTTTGCCTTCTGAAGCTGCGTGGAGAAATCCTTGTTGCTGTCGGCTGTGAATGCCTCTGCTGCTACGATCTCAATCCCCTGGGCCGGAGCTTCCTGAGCAAACTTCTCATATACCCCGCTGGAATATACGTCCGAGCTGTCATAGATTACCGCAATCTTAGATGCAAGCTTATGCTCTCCAATATAAGTAGCAGAAGCCGCACCCTGATCCGGGTCAGAGTAGCAGATACGGAATACGTTCGGATTCGCTGCACATTCAACAACGGAACCGGATGGCGTGATCTGGAACATATTATCAGCCGCTGTTTTATCCGCTACTGCAAGACATGGGGCTGATGTGGTGGTTCCTACCAGCACCTGCATTCCCCAGTCCTTTAAGGTATTATACGCATTTACACTTTTTTCTGCATCATGTTCATCATCCTGGAACTGGAACTCGATCGGATAGCCATTGATACCGCCTGCTGCATTGATCTCATTTACAGCCAGCTCTGTACCGTGCTGTACAGCCATTCCATATACAGCCGCGCCGCCTGTAACAGGGCCGATCCCGCCGATCTTAAATACCTTCGCCGCTTCACTTCCGCCCTCAGATTTTGCTTCTGCTGAAGCGGAACTTCCCTCAGCTTTTGTCCCGGCTGCCGAACCTCCGCAGGCAGTTAATGAAACTGCCATTGCTGCCGCAAGTCCTGCGCATAAAAGTCTTTTTTTCATAATATCCTCCTCCTGCAGTGCCAGACACTGTCCCTGCCCTCTTTAAAGCTGGAACACTGCTCACTGCATATTATAATGCTCTGCTGTATTAAAGCTTTCTTAAGATTATAAGAATTTCCCTCTGCATTGTCAACCGTTTTCCCTGATTCCTGCTATAACGAAAAGTTATTCCTTCCATTCCAGCAGAGCATTTTCTGCCCGCCGATCCCTGAGCATCAGATCATACAGCGCATCCTTTGCAGGCTTTCCGTCAAAAAGAACCTCATTTACCTGCTCCACGATCGGCATAGACACCTGATATTTCTTAGAAAGAGCCCTGGCCGCTCTGGCAGAGTATACACCCTCTACTACCATTTTTACTTCTTTCATGGCTTCATCCATCGTATATCCCTTACCGATCAGGATACCTGCTCTGCGGTTTCGGCTGTGCATACTGGCGCAGGTAACGATCAGATCTCCGATTCCAGTCAGGCCGGAAAAGGTCTCCGGGCTTCCTCCCATGGCAGTACCAAGCCTGGTGATCTCGGCAATGCCTCTGGTGATCAATGCAGCCTTTGTGTTATCACCGCAGCCTAAGCCGTCCGCAATCCCCGCAGCAAGGGCGATTACATTTTTAAGCGCGCCTCCCAGCTCAATTCCCAGCATATCCGGACTGGTATACACCCGGAATACAGGGCTCATAAACAGGTTCTGCACCAGCTCCGCATCCTGTCTTCTGTGCGCTCCTGCCACGCAGGTAGTAGGGAGTCCCCTGCTTACCTCCTCTGCATGGCTGGGCCCGGAAAGAACCGTAACCCTGGCAGCCGGAAGCTCTTCCTCAATGATCTCAGACAGATTTTTAAGAGTCGTATCCTCAATCCCCTTGGCTACATTGGTAATGACCTGCCCTTCCTTTAAAAAGGGAGCCATCCTGTGCGCCGTTTCCCTCACATAAACCGATGGAACCGAAAGAACTAGAAGCTCCTTATCCTTCATAGCCTGCTCAAGATCTCCTGTCACACGGATCTTCTCCGGGATCGGCGTATCCCCCAGATTGGGATGGCGTCTTGTGGCTGTAAGCGCTTCTACCTCCGCAGGAACCGCAGACCACAGCTCCACCTCATGGCCGTTTCCCGTAAGGAGAACCGCTAAAGCAGTTCCCCAGGTTCCTGAACCGATCACACCAATCTTAGACATATCGTACCCCTCCTGTTACTGTATTTATGTATTTACTGCTTTTTGGCTCCCACTTTATTTTCCGTGCCCTTTAAAAGACGGCCGATATTCGCCCGGTGGCGCCAGAAGGCCATGACCGTGATCACGGCTGTCACAGCTGTAAACTCCAGTCTTCCCGGTATCAGGCCATAGGCTCCGCGGAGATTCTGGACTGCGTCCCAGACAAGAAGGATCACAGATACCACTAAAGAACCTAACGATACATAGCGTGTCACTGCCACAAGCAGAATAAAGCAGGATAGGCAGATCACAGTCAGTCTCCAGTCAATGGAGAAAATAATTCCCGCTGTGGCTGCAATTCCCTTTCCTCCCTTAAATCCCAGATAAAAAGGGAAATTATGTCCCAGAATCACTCCAAGGCCCGTATAGAGCATATACACATACATAAGCTCCGGCTGATCCTTAAACAGCAGCCGCGTGATAAAGCAGGGGATCACGGTTTTTAAGAAATCTCCCATAAAAACCGTAAGACCTGCTTTTTTTCCCATTACACGCAGGGCATTGGTACTGCCGGAGTTGCCGCTTCCGTAACTGCGTATATCAATGCCGTGAAGTTTTCCATAAATATATCCGGTCTGAAAGAGGCCGCACAGATAACCGGCGGCCAGACAAATGATGCGTTCCATTTCTCATATCCCCTTGTATTACTGATCTTTTTCCTTCCGTTCCCGGATGATGAATTTTAAGGAGGTACCCTTAAATCCAAAAGCGTTTCGGATCTGATTCTCCAGATATCTCGTATAGGAGAAATGCATCAGTTCCTTATCGTTTACAAACACCACAAAGGTCGGCGGCTTTACAGATACCTGGGTCATGTAGTAAATCTTTAAGCGCTTGCCCTTATCGGAAGGCGGCTGCTGCATGGCTACTGCCTCTGTCATGATCTCATTAAGAACACCGGTCGCTACACGGAGATTCTGGTTCTGGCGCACCATATCGATCATGTCAAACAGCTTTGGAAGACGCTGTCCGGTGGCAGCCGAAATAAAGATAAATTCCGCATAGGGCATGAATGCCAGAGTTTCCCGGATTTTATTTGTATACTGGTAAATGGTCTTGTCATTCTTCTCAATGGCATCCCATTTATTTACAGCCACAATAATTCCCTTGCCTCTGTCATGTGCAATTCCGGCGATCTTTGCATCCTGCTCCGTAACGCCTTCCTTGGCATCAATGACCACAACCACAATGTCCGCCCGCTCCACTGCGGTTACCGTACGGATAATACTGTAGCGCTCCAGTTCTTCTTTGATTTTATTTTTGCGGCGGAGTCCCGCTGTGTCGATAAATACATAGGGCGTACCGTTGTGGACAATCTCTGTATCCACTGCATCTCTGGTAGTTCCGGCAATATCAGATACAATGACCCTGTTTTCTCCTAAAAGCTTATTGATAATGGAAGATTTTCCCACATTAGGCTTTCCGACCACCGCAATTCTCGGACGGTCATCCTCCTCTTCCTCTGAGGCAGTTCCGTCAAAATGTTTTACCACCTCATCCAACAGATCACCGATCCCCAGACGGGATGCCGCAGAAACAGGAACAGGATCGCCGATTCCCAGATTGTAAAACTCATATACGTCATTTCCAAATTTTGCCATGCTGTCCACTTTATTTACAGCCAGCACAACCGGTTTTCTGGATTTGCGGAGCATATCTGCCACCTTGGAATCCGCATCTACCAGTCCCTGACGCACATCTACGATAAACACGATCACATCTGCGGTGGAAATGGCGATCTCCGCCTGCTCCCGCATCTGGGATAAAATGATATCGCTGGTATCCGGTTCAATACCGCCTGTATCAATTAAAGTGAAATTCATATCCAGCCAGGAACAGTCCGCATAAATACGGTCTCTGGTAACGCCTGGGGTATCCTTTACAATGGAGATGGTATCTCCTGCAATTACATTAAACAGCGTAGATTTTCCCACATTGGGTCTTCCTACGATGGCTACCACTGGTTTGCTCATTTATCTTTATTCCTCCTACTTATATGACTCGTCCGACAGCTCATCAAGCTCATAGCCCTCATAGCCGTAGTCTGCTCCAAGGCCTGCTTCATCCTCCGTTTGTTCTGCTTCCAGCTCTGGATAAAGAACCGCCTTTACAAAATCGCGCCCGCTTGATTTTACTATACGCACCTTTACTTGTAAAGCCTTTTCTGCGTCCTCGGCCGTGAGATCATCCAAAAAAACGGTCTCGCCGCTGCGGAACATATTTACCGGAAGAAGAAGGTATTCTCCCAGCTCTTTGCCCTTTAGCTGGGCGATCACATCCTGCCCGGTGAGAAGGCCGGATACAGTGATGGATTCTCCAAAAAAATCATTTCTTATGGGATAAATATGAATGGTGCGGCCGGGGAATTTTTCATTGATCCATCCGGCATATTTCTTTATATAAGGATAGGGAAGGCGGCCGGTTGCTATGGAAACGGTACGGTTTTGACCGTCATCAGAGTACCCTTTTAACGCCTCCTCTACTTCTGAGGCCAGAAGCCTCAGCATTCCCACTCCGTTTTCCAGCTGGATATAACCGTCATATCGCTCCTCCTCCGGAAGGGGGCGCTCTGCCAGAATATACCACTCGTCGCTGGCGTGGATAAAGTGGATCCCATGCTCCGTATACAGCTTTTTCTGCCACATTTCGATCAGATCGATGACCTGGCAGGCGTCCTCCTTTGTAAACGGTTCTAAGGGGTACAGACCGTCTCTGTACTTGGAAAGCCCCACCGGCACCACAGATACGCTCTGCATACAGGGAATATACTTTGTAAGATCCTCAATGGAGCGCTTTAACTCCTCCCCGTCATTGACACCCTTGCACAAAACAATCTGTCCGTTCATGGGCGTACCTGCCTCATAAAGGCGGTCGATCAGTTTCAGGGATTGTCCTGCAAAACGGTTGTGCAGCATCTTGCAGCGAAGCTCCGGATTGGTGGTCTGGACGGAAATATTGATCGGAGCCAGTTTAAAGCGGATGATCCGCTCGATATCTTTTTCCTTCAGATTCGTAAGGGTCACATAATTTCCCTGGAGAAAGGACAGTCTGGTATCATCATCCTTAAAATACAGTGTTTCCCGCATTCCCGGAGGCATCTGGTCAATAAAGCAGAAAATGCACTTGTTGCTGCAGGATCGGTACTCGCTCATAAGTCCGTTTTCAAACGTAAGTCCCAGATCCTCATAATCGTTTTCAATGTCAAGCTCCCACTCTTCTCCGTCAGCCTTTCTCACCGTCATAAGCATGGACGGACTGTTTACATAGTATTCATAATCGAATATATCCTCTATGGGATTTCCGTTGATCGTAAGGACACAGTCTCCCGGCTCCAGCTCCAGTTCTTCGCCAATGGAACCCGGATCTACCTTTGAAATAAGATGTCCCTTCAGTTTTTTTTCCATATTATTTTAACCTCAATCTGTCTGTATTCTGATGTTCTTTTTCTATCATAACAATTTTACCTATGTTTGTAAATGGCAACTTCCCAATGTATTTTTCAGTAAAATCTCTGTAAAGCCTTGACCGGAATGGCGGGAAATGGTATATATCATATGTATGCCCTCAGACAGGGACGGCCTGTCCGCCTTGTTTTCTGAGGAAAACCGTCACTACAATGGACAAAGGAGTAAGCTTTCATGGCTAACAATTTCGTATTTAATGATTCCCTCCCCGTTGCACCTTTAAAGCTGGCTGCCCTGGAAAGCTGCCGGGACTTCGCCTCCAAGGTCAACGATCACATTGTGCAGTTCCGCCGCAACGATATTGAGGAACTGACCCGCCGCAAGGCAGACCTGCGCTACCGCGGATATGATGTGGATTCCTATCTGTTGGACTGCCACTGCCCGCGCTTTGGCACTGGCGAGGCAAAAGGCGTGATCAATGAATCTGTACGCGGCAACGATGTATTTGTAATGGTTGATGTAATGAACTACAGCATCCCCTACACTGTATGCGGCTACACCAACCACATGTCCCCGGATGACCATTATCAGGATTTAAAGCGTATTATCGGCGCCTGCTCCTCTACAGCTCACCGGATCAATGTAATTATGCCTTTCCTCTATGAAAGCCGCCAGCACAAGCGCAGCAAGCGCGAGTCCTTAGACTGTGCTATGGCACTGGAGGAGCTGGTTGCAATGGGCGTAGAAAACATCATTACCTTTGATGCTCACGACCCCAGAGTGCAGAATGCCATCCCCCTTTACGGCTTTGACAACTTCCTGCCTACGTATCAGTTTGTAAAAACACTGTTCTCCCACGATACTACCACAAAGATCGACAAGGAGCATCTGATGGTGATCAGCCCGGATGAAGGCGCCATGAACCGCGCGGTATATCTGGCAAACAACCTGGGCGTAGATATGGGTATGTTCTACAAGCGCCGCGACTATTCCAAGGTTGTAAACGGACGCAACCCCATCGTAGCCCATGAGTTCTTAGGTTCCTCCGTAGAAGGCAAGACCGTTCTGATCATTGACGATATGATCTCCTCCGGTGAAAGTATGCTGGATACCTGTAAAGAATTAAAGGAGAGAAAGGCTGCCAAGGCGATCGTATGCTGTACCTTCGGCCTGTTCACCAATGGACTTGAGAAGTTCGACGAGTATTTTGAGAAGGGTTATCTGGATTATGTGATCACAACCAACTTAAATTACCGTCCAAAGGAGCTCTTTGACCGCAAGTGGTATCTGGAGGCAGATATGAGCAAATACACCGCTGCTATTATCAACTCCTTAAACCATGACCGTTCCATCGGAGCAACCCTTTCTCCTACAGAGAAGATCCAGAAGCTTGTAAGAAAAAGACAGCAGATCATCTAATGATATCATGAAACCCCGTCCGGGCCGCCATCAAGGGCCGTCCGAAGACGGGGTTTTTCATTGCCGTATCATTTCAGGCATAAAAATGCTGCCAGAGTTCCTCTTTTAGCCCCAGCCTTCCGGTGGGAAAAAAGCACCTCATGGTTGCACATGGTACAGATATTGGCCGTGTGGATCTGCTCTTTTTTTAGTCCAGCTTCCAGAAAAAGGATTTCATTTGCCGTCCACAAATCCAGCTGATATTTGCCCGGAGCCTTTCCTTCTGTGAAAAGGGAAGAATGCCATCTGGGAGCAAAGGCTTCTTTAAATTCCTCCACCACCTCTTCTCCCACTTCAAAGCAGTCCTTACAGATGCTGGGGCCGATGCAGACCACCAGATCCTCAGGCCGTGTTCCGAAGGCCTCCTTCATGGCCTTTATAGTTTCCTGCCCCATGGCCTTTACCGTCCCCCGCCAGCCGGAATGGCTTAAGCCGATGGCCCTATGGGTCCGATCCACAAAATACAGCGGCACACAGTCCGCATAAAAGGTCACAAGGGTCTGGCCGGGTACATCTGTGATCATCCCGTCTACATCCCTGTAATCTCTGGGAATGATCACCCCTTTTCCCTCATCTGCCTTGGTCATACGCCGGACATTGACTGTATGGGTCTGCCAGGATACGGTCATCCGGTCTCTGTCTACCCCAAGAGCCGTGGCCATTCTGGTAAAATTTTCCAATACATCCTTCGGATCGTCCCCTCTGGTATAAGAAAAGTTCATAGATGCGCAGTCCCCTTTGCTTACGCCTCCAAGCCTGGTGGAAAAACCGTTGATCACAAGGCCGGTTTTTTCAAGAACATCAAAGGAAAGATACGGCACTCCTCCCTTTTCTCTTGTCGTAAGAACCTTCGCACTGTTTTTATACTTCCACTGAATCATAGAGCATTCTCCCCTGTATCTTTTAATCAATTCTTTTAAAAAGCATCCTGTATCCACTGAATTGATTCTCCCATAATACCTACTGCGTCAAAGCGGCAGGGTGTATCCTGAGAAATGCGGCGGATATACATATAATAAGCGGCCGTATGGCGGATTTTTTTCTGTTTGCGTCCATCAATGGCCTCCAGGGGAGAGCCGCAGCCCGGACCGGATCTGTATTTTACTTCTGTAAATACAAGGCAGGCGCCGTCCATCAGGATCAGGTCAATCTCCCCTTTGCGGCAGCGGAAATTCTTTTCCAGAAGCCGCAGCCCTTTACTTTGAAGAAAGGCAGCCGCTGCATCTTCATAACGGCTGCCTGTTTCTCTTTTATTCATTCTGCTTCCTCTGCAACAAAGTTTTTAATAAAGCTTCTTCTGTGGATCGGACAGGGCCCAAGCTCCTTTAAAGCCTGAATATGGGCCGCCGTGCCGTAACCCTTGTGCTTTGCAAAGCCGTAACCGGGATAGATTTCATCATATTCTGCCATCATGTGATCCCTTGTAACCTTTGCCAGAATACTGGCGGCAGCGATGGATACGCTCTTTGCATCTCCCTTTATAATAGATACCTGCGGGATCTCTACCTTTGGAATCTGGACCGCGTCATTGAGCAGAATCTCCGGTACCGCAGAAAGCCCCCGGATTGCTTCCCTCATGGCCTCATAGGTGGCCTGCAGAATATTGATTTCATCAATCCGGGCCGGAGAAGCAGTCCCTACGCACCAGGATACAGCCTTTTCCTTAATCTCAAGAAAAAGCTCTTCCCGCCTCTTTTCTGACAGCTTTTTAGAATCATTCAGATAGAGGATCTGACAGTCCTTTGGCAGAATCACTGCCCCTGCCGTAACCGGCCCTGCAAGGGGCCCCCTGCCGGCCTCATCAATCCCGCAGATCAACGTATAATCTTCATATCCTTTTTCATAGGCTTTCATCGCCTCCAGTCTGGCAAGCTCCTTTTCCAGACGTTCTCCCTTTAATTCACGCGCCATTTATTTCACCCTGTCTGTGTAATCCTGTGCCTGCTCCAGACTGAGCTTTCCAAGCTTTCCGGAACGGAACTCATCTAAAAGAAGGGCAGAGGCTCTGGCAAGATCCAGCTCTCCTCCCTTCATCAGGCACGCACGGTTTTTCGCAATCCGCTCCAGCATCCGGCTTGCCTTCAGATTCTGCTCCTCTTTTGACAGTTCCTTCCAGGCACTGTTGTCTTCCGTTTCTCCCTCAGCAGCATCCCCGTAGCGCTCTGTGAGCACGCCGGGATAAATCTGCTCCAAAAGCCCGATCAACTCCCAGGCCAGCTCTTCCCGGTTTAAAATCTGGTCGTTAATGGAGCCGATCAGAGCCAGATGCAGACCTACGGTCTGATCCTCAAATCTGGGCCACAAAATACCCGGAGTATCTAAAAGCTCCAGCGTTTTATTCAGACGGATCCACTGGTTTCCCTTTGTGACACCGGGCTTATTTCCCGTTTTGGCACAGGCCTTTCCGGCAAAGGAATTGATAAAGGTGGACTTTCCAACATTGGGGATTCCCACTACCATCGTACGGATGGGACGGTTTAAAATCCCTCTTCTGCGGTCTCTTTCAATCTTTTCCTTACAAGCCTCCTGGATCACAGCCTGAACCTGCTTTAAGCTTCCTTTATTTCTGGCGTCAATCTTTGCCACATGGATGCCCCGTGATTCAAACAGAGCGGCCCAGGCTGCATTTTTCGCCTCGTCTGCCAGATCTGCCTTATTTAACAGAACCATCCGCGCCTTCCCGGCTGCCAGCTCGTCAATATCTGGATTTCGACTGGAAAAGGGCACTCTTGCGTCCACCAGCTCGATCACCAGATCAATGAGCTTCATATCCTCTTTCATTGCCCGTCTGGCCTTTGTCATATGGCCCGGGTACCACTGTATATTCATCGCTTATAACTCCTCGTTCTTCTCATTTTTACTGCCCGGTTTTTCACTGTCCTCCGGGGATAAAATCAAGCTTTAACAGGGGAAGAAAACGCAGCCATACCCGGCCGAGGATCTGACTTTCCTTCACATTTCCCACATTGGAAAAACGACTGTCCTCACTGCTGTCCCTGTTGTCTCCCAGCAGAAAGTATTCATCCTCCGACAGAAGGACCGGACTTTCTGCACGTCCGGCTAAAGAAACAAGATCCAGTCCCTCAGGGGCTTTTAAGGGGCTTCCATCAATATAAACAAGGCCATTTTTAATCTGTACCGTTTCTCCGGGAAGCCCAATGACCCTTTTTACATTTTTCCTTCCATCTTCCCGTTTAAACACTACGATGTCAAAACGCCTGGGACGTCTCACCACATAAGTGATCCGGTCCGTAAGCACCACGTCGCCCCCGTCTAAAACTGGCTGCATGGAATTGCCTGAGATTTCCACCTGGCCCCCATAACCATAGACTAAAAACCAGGCGCAGGCTAAAACTACTACAATATTCACCACCCAGCTGACTGCCCTGCGAAGCCAGGCGGTATCTTCATTGATATAAAAATCCAAGTCTGCCCCCGATTCTGTTTTCAATCCGCAGCTACTAAAATGGGGACAATTTTCATTGTCCCCGTTTTGTCTGTCTTACTTATTTAACTAACTCTTTTACCTTAGCAGCCTTACCTACTCTGTCTCTTAAGTAGTTCAGTTTTGCTCTTCTTACTTTACCCTTGCGGACAACCTCAACGTTATCTACGCTTGGGGAATGTAATGGCCATGTCTTCTCTACGCCGATGCCGTTGGAGTTCTTTCTAACGGTGAAGGTCTCTCTTGCTCCGCCGTTCTGTCTCTTGATCACAACGCCCTCAAAGATCTGGATTCTCTCGCGGTTACCCTCTTTGATCTTGTTGTATACCTTTACGGTATCACCTACGTGGAAGCTGGGTACGCTTTCCTTTAACTGTGCTGCTTCGATATTCTTGATAATTTCGTTCATTGTGTGAACCTCCTTCATTTATTGGATGTTCTTAATACTCTATGCGGTAAAACGTGTTCACTGCAATTCAGTAGCAGAGGACCATCTATTCTTTGTCACAACGGAATCAGTTTATCACAGATCCGCTTCATTTGCAACCGTTTTTTTTACATAAATATGAACCTTGTCAATCCGGTTTTTATTGACTTTTTCCACTACCAGACGGACTTCTTCTGTGTCCACCTCTTCTCCTTCTGCCGGAAGATGCTCCAGACGGTCGATCATAAAACCGCCCAGTGAATCAAAATCTTCTGATACAAGCTCCAGGCCAAGCCGGTCATTGATATCGTCCAGGTTCATGGAACCGTCTGCCAGATATTCTCCTTTGGAAATCTCCTTAAGCTCGTCTTCCTCATCTGCATCAAATTCATCCCTGATATCGCCTACGATCTCCTCCAGGATATCCTCCAGCGTGATCAGGCCTGCGGTTGCACCATACTCATCCAGAACGATCACGATATTATTTGATGTCTTTCGCATCTCGATCATGAGTTCGGAGAGTTTCTTTGACTCAAAGGTAAACAGGGGCTGGCGCAGGTAGTCGCGGACGGAAAAAGCGGCTCTGTCCTCCAAAAGGATCAGATCCTTCATGTTGATAATGCCGATGACATTGTCGGTGTTGTCCTCATAGACAGGAAGGCGGGTATAATGATCCCTGCGGAAAATTTCCATCAGTTCCTCATAGGACGCCTCCACATCTACAAAGCTCATGTCGATCCTGGGAACCATGATATCTCTGGCAACAGAATCTCCCAGATCGAACACATTGTTGATCATCTCTTTTTCTTCTGATTCGATCACACCCTTTTCGTGACCTACCTCTACGATCGTTCTCAGCTCATCTTCCGTAATACTGTCTGTCGGCTTGTTGGGATCCACGCCCAAAAGACGCAGAACCCCGCCGGAGAGCAGATTTACAACAAAAATAACCGGTGTCAGTATGGTCATGAGAAGGCAGATTACTCTCGCAAAGCGAAGGGCGTTTTTTTCTGCCTCCAGAGTAGCTATGGTTTTTGGCGTAATCTCTCCAAAAAGCAGCACTAAAAGAGTCAACACTCCGGTAGCCGCTCCTACGGCCTGGCTTCCGAATACATCCGTTACCAGCACGGTAAGCATGGAGGACGCAGAAAGATTAACCACATTGTTTCCGATCAAAATGGCTCCCAGCATTTTGCTCTGATCCCTTCTGGCCTTTAAAACCCAGGCTGCCGCCTTATCTCCGTTGTCTGCAAGATTTCGTATACGGATCAGATTCACCGTTGTAAGGGCGGTTTCCGAAGAAGAGAAAAACGCCGAAAGCACCAGACAGACCACTACTAACACCAAACGTATGACGACCGTATCACCTGATAGATCCAAAATTCATCAACTCCTATTTCTTTTGTTTATTTTTTATTTTTACACAGGTTTCAAGAAATTTTACACTAGAAGCCCTTCCCTTGTCAATAAGCGTTAAAATTTTTACATACTTTCCTTTAAAGCCATGACCTTAAAATAGCCCTTTAATTCCTCTGCCGTGCACTGTTTTTCATTTAAAAGCTTCTTTACCAGAGCCATCTGGCGGCGCACCTGTTTTCCGGCGCTCTCTCCGCATTCCGGATCCACAAGCTTTTCAATGTATGTTTCCAGTTCCTTTAAAATGCTCTCCTGTCCCAGTTCAGACTTAAGGCTGTCCAAAAACTTCTGCTCCTTTAAAGTCAGACTGGCTTCTGCCAGAAGATCCGGACGGCGCTCAAGGGTGCGGCGGATGGATTGCTCCCGTCTCCAGGCTTCAATATTTTTATGATGGCCTGTGAGGAGAACCTCCGGCACCGGACGGCCTTCAAAGACCTCCGGGCGGGTATACTGGGGATACTCTAAAAGATTGTCATAAAAGGACTCTATTTCTGCAGAATCTCCGTTCCCCAGCACCCCTGGCACCAGTCGGGAAATGCAGTCGATCATCACCATTGCAGGAAGCTCCCCTCCGGTAAGGACAAAATCCCCAAGGGAAAGGTACTCTGCACCGATAGCCTCCAGAGCCCGCTCATCAATGCCCTCATAGTGGCCGCAGAGGAATACAAGCTCTTCCTCCTTAGACAGCTCCTCCGCAATCTTCTGGTTAAACCGCTGGCCCTGAGGGGTCATATAGATTACTCTGGGACGGCGGTTTAAGCGGCGGCACAGATCCTCATAGGCATCGCACACCGGACCGGGCTGCATTACCATGCCTGCTCCGCCGCCATAAGGCGCGTCATCCACATGGCGGTGCTTGTCCCTTGAATAGGTCCGAATGTCCACCGCCTCTGCCTGAATGGCCCCGCTTTCCATGGCCCGTCCTGTGATGCTGGTGCCAAGACCATCCATAACCATGTCAGGAAACAGGGTAAGAATATGAAAATTCATGTATATTTACTCCTTCCATCGGTTTTTCAGCTTTGTCTGAAGCCGGTACAGGGTATTTAAGGCATCAAGCGGCGTCATAGTAGAAAGTTCCAGGCCGTCCAGCTCCTTAATAATATCATCATCCTTTACCGTATCAAAGAAGGTAAGCTGCTGCAGATCCACCTCATCCGGCTTTGGAACTGCCCTGTGCTGGGTCACATTGGCATTCGCCTGAGCGATTTCCTTTGCACGGGCCGTAATATCATTTTCACTGAGCTCTCCGGCGATCTCCCTGGCGCGGCTGATCACAGAATCCGGAACCCCGGCCAGCTTTGCCACCTGGATTCCGTAGCTCTTATCTGCGCCGCCCCGGACAATCTTCCTTAAAAATACAATATCGTCTCCCTGCTCCTTTACTGCAATACAGTAATTTTTCACGCCTGCAATGGTACCCTCTAATTCCGTCAGCTCATGGTAATGGGTAGCAAAAAGCGTCTTTGCTCCCAAAAGCTTTGTGCTGCTGATGTGCTCGATCACGGCCCATGCGATCGAAAGGCCGTCAAAGGTGCTGGTGCCGCGGCCGATCTCATCCAGCACCAGAAGGCTGTTCCTTGTGGCGTTTCTAAGGATATTTGCCACCTCGGTCATCTCCACCATAAAGGTACTCTGTCCGCTTGCTAGATCATCCGAAGCGCCCACACGGGTAAAAATACGGTCGCAGATACCGATATCCGCCTCCTGAGCCGGTACAAAGCTTCCTAACTGTGCCATTAGCACGATCAGAGCCACCTGGCGCATATAGGTAGATTTTCCCGCCATGTTGGGACCGGTAATTACGGAAAGACGGTTCTTTCCATTGTCTAAAAAGGTATCATTTGCCACAAAAAGATCATCCCGCATCATCTGCTCCACTACCGGATGGCGGCCGTTCTTGATGTGGATCACGCCCTTTTCATTGATAGAGGGCTTGACGTAATTGCGGCGGGTCGCCACAGAGGACAGGGAACAGAACACGTCGATTCCCGCAATGGCTCTGGCCGTCTGCTGGATCCGTACTACCTGAGAGGAAATGGAATCCCTTACCTCACAGAACAGATCGTATTCCAGGGCTGTCAGCTTTTCCTCCGCCCCCATGATCACATCCTCAAGCTGCTTTAACTCATCTGTGGTAAAGCGCTCTGCATTCGTAAGGGTCTGTTTGCGCACAAAGTAGTCCGGCACCATATCTTTAAATGAATTTGTCACTTCAAAATAGTAGCCGAACACCTTATTGTACTTGACCTTCAGGGTTTTGATGCCCGTCTTTTCCTTTTCACGTGCTTCTAGCTCAGCTAACCAGGTCTTTCCCTCGGTTTTAGCATTGCGCAGCCGGTCGGCTTCCTCATGGAAGCCTTCCTTAATGATACCGCCTTCTCTCACAGTAATGGGCGGATCATCTACAATGGAACGGTGGATCAGATCCCAAATATCTTCCAAAGGATCCAGCTCGCTCTCAAGCTCCTTTAAAAGCCCAGTCTGAAACTCTCCAAGAAGGCGTTTGATATGGGGCAGCATTTCCAGAGAGGTCTTAAAGGCAATGAGGTCTCTGGGACTGGCTGTCTTATAGCTGATCCGTCCGATCAGGCGCTCCAGGTCATAAATGGGATTTAAATACTCTCCCAGCTCCTCCCTGGAAATATAATTCATATTCAGCTCTTCCACCGCATCCTGCCGCCGGATGATCTCATCTTTGTGGATCAGCGGCTGCTCGATATAGCTTCGCAGCAGCCTGGCGCCCATGGCTGTCTTTGTCCGGTCAAGAACCCACAAAAGAGTGCCCCTCTTCTGTTTTTCCCGCATGGTTTCCACAAGCTCCAGATTCCTTCTGGTAGAGGTGTCGATCACCATATACTGGCCGGTGCGGTAGGGTGTGAGGGAGGTAATATGCTCTAAGGTGCTCTTCTGAGTCTCATACATATATTCCATCACCGCTCCTGCTGCAATGATCCCCGTAGCATAGTCCTCTAATCCCAGCCCGCTTAATGAATTTACCTTAAAATGCTCCTTTAATACTTTTTTACAGGATTCATCCCCAAAGAAATGGCTGTCCAGAGCGGATATGATGACCTGATACCGGTTTTTCAGTTCATCCAGGTCTACCCCAGACATATAAAATGCATTGTTGCAGATGATCTCAGAGGGAGAAAATTTATTGATCTCATCAAACAGCTCCCGGTCAGAATCCACTTCTGTAACCAAAAATTCTCCCGTACTGATATCTGCGGTGGAAATACCGTAGCGGCCGTCCACATAGACAATTCCCATCAGGTAATTATTTTTCGTCTCATCCAGAGCCTGAGCGCTGGTAATGGTGCCCGGCGTTACCACCCGGATAACCTCTCTCTTTACAAGCCCTTTTGCCTGTTTTGGGTCTTCCATCTGCTCTGCAATGGCTACCTTAAAACCCTTTTGAACCAGACGGTACAGATAGGAATCCACTGCATGATAGGGAACTCCGCACATGGGGGCGCGTTCCTTAAGGCCACATTCCTTTCCGGTCAGCGTAATCTCCAATGCTTTGGAAGCTGCCAGGGCATCATCGAAAAACATTTCGTAAAAATCGCCCAGACGGTAAAACAGGATACAGTCCGGATATTCTTTTTTTGTCTCCATGTAATGCTGCATCATGGGAGACAGCTGTGAAATATCAATCTCCACGATCACGCCTCCCCTGAATCCTCATGGATCCGTCCCATGTAGTAAAAGCCCCTGCTCTCTTCCAGATAAACATCTACCAGGGAACCGATCATAGACGCATCTCCCGGAAAATGTACTACGGTATTATTTGACATACGGCCCGTCATCAGCTCAGGAGAATGGTCGTTTACCTCCTCCACAAGCACCTGCTGCACCGTATGCACATCCCGTCCGCAGACCTCTGCGGAAATATCCTGTACTTCTTTTAAAAGACGGTCAAAGCGTTCCTTTACCACGTCCTCAGGCACCTGGTTTTCCATGGCCGCCGCAGGAGTTCCCGTGCGCTTGGAATAGATAAAGGTAAATGCACTGTCAAAGCGTACGTTTCTTACCACATCCAGGGTTTCCTCAAAATCCTCTTCTGTCTCTCCTGGAAAGCCCACGATAATATCCGTCGTCAGGGAAATACCCGGAACAGCGGCCTTGATCTTTTCCGCCAGAGCCAGAAACTGCTCCTTGGTATATCTTCGGTTCATCTCCTTTAAAATGCGGGAGCTCCCGGACTGAAGGGGCAGATGGAGATGGCGGCAGATCTTTTGGGACTCTGCCATTACCTGAATCAGTTCATCCGAAAGATCCTTTGGATGGGAGGTCATAAAGCGTATCCGCTCCAGTCCCGGAATCTTCTCAATCTCGCGAAGCAGCTCTGCAAAGGTCATGGGCGTCTCCAGATTTTTGCCATAGGAGTTTACATTCTGCCCCAAAAGCATTACCTCCACTACGCCGTCTGCCACCAGCCGCTTGATTTCCTTTATAATCTCCTCCGGCTTTCTGCTGCGCTCCCTGCCCCGGACATAGGGGACAATACAGTAGCTGCAGAAATTGTTGCAGCCAAACATAATATTGACGCCGGATTTAAAGGAATATTTGCGCTCCACCGGAAGATCCTCCACGATCATATCCGTGTCCTTCCATACGTCCACCACCATGGTGTGTTTTGTATGGACGCCTTCCTCCTCGTTCAGAAGCTCTTCCTGGAGTTTTTCCAGGCAGATGCTGATCAGCTCTGCCAGCTTAAAAATATTGTGGGTCCCAAAGATCAGATCCACATAGCGGTAGCTCTTCCTGATCTTTTCTACCACTTCCTTTTCCTGCATCATACAGCCGCAGAGCGCGATCATCATATGGGGATGCTTTTTCTTTCTTGCTCCAAGCTGTCCTAAACGGCCGTAAACTCTCAAATTGGCATTTTCACGAACTGTACAGGTATTATAGAGAACAAAATCCGCCTCTTCCGTGTCTGATGCCACATAGCCGATGGCTTCCAGGATCCCTAAAAGTTTCTCCGAATCTCTGGCGTTCATCTGGCAGCCAAAGGTATTGATACAGCAGGTCAGAGGACGGCCCAAACGATCCTTAAAAACCTCCAGCTGCTTCTTTGCTTTTTCCATAAAATACTGCTGGCGTTCCGGTTCACAGGCCGGAGGAGCGCCGTGCAGCGCCTCATAAGAGATGTTTGCAGATAATTCCATGTATGTTTACTCCTGTTCTGATGGTATAATGTTTCTTTTCCGGCAACGTAAGGCGGCTGGGCAGATAAGCCCAGCCGGTTCCGGTGGTAATCTCTATTTATTCCACAGGTCCGAATTGGGAAAGAGGATAATAACAGAATAATACCTTTGCTATGATCTTTTCCTTTTTTACGAACTTGTTTTCCCAGTATCTGGCATCTCTGGAATTGTTGCGGTTGTCGCCCAGCATGAAATAGCTTCCCTCAGGCACTGTGTAAGGACCGTAGGAGCCCTCCATAGGCTCAGGAAGATAAGGTTCCTCTAAGGGTGTGTCAGAGCCATTAATATAAACCTTTCCGTCTACGATCTCCACCGTTTCTCCCGGAAGGCCGATCACGCGCTTTACATAGTAAACGGATTCATCATCCGGGTAATGGAAAATCACGATATCTCCCCGCTCCGGGTCATCGGTTAAGTAGGAAAGCCTGGAGCCGATCACACGGCTTTTGGTCATAATGGTATTTTCCATAGAACCGCTGGGAACACGGCTGTTGGCAATAATGAAATTATTCAGCACAAGGGCAATGATCACAGCTGCCGCAATAATCTGGATCCAGCTGATGATCTCCTTTTTCAGATCAAAGGGCTCCTCCTTTTCTTTCTTGCGGCTTCTGCCCTTCTTTTCTTCTTCTAACATATAAATAAGTTCCTCTCTTCTCAGCTGCGGATCTGGCCGTCTCCGTAGATGATATACTTGGTTGTAGTCAGCTCCTTTAAGCCCATAGGGCCTCTGGCGTGAAGCTTCTGGGTGCTGATCCCGATCTCCGCTCCAAAACCGAATTCCTCTCCGTCGGTAAAACGGGTGGAGGCATTTACGTACACAGCTGCCGCATCCACCTCATCCAAAAACTTCTGTGCGTTAAAATAATCAGAGGTGATAATGGCCTCAGAATGACCGGTATTGTATGTATTGATATGCCGGATGGCTTCATCCAGAGAATCCACCAGCTTTAAGGATAGAATGTAATCCAGATATTCCGTTCCCCAGTCCTCCGGCTCTGCCGGCTTAAAGGACGGTTCAATGACTCTGGCTGCCTCATCCGCCCGGATCTCCACCTGCTTTTCTTCCAGTTTTTTCCTTAATAATGGAAGGAAGTCCGCTGCAATTTTTCTGTGGATCACCAATGATTCACAGGCATTGCAGACCCCGATCCTCTGGGTCTTTGCATTGAAGATAATATCCAGAGCCATATGGAAATCCGCGGACTCGTCTACAAAAATATGGCAGTTTCCTGTTCCTGTCTGGATCACAGGCACGGTACTGTTTTCCACAACGGTGCGGATCAGTCCGGCGCCGCCTCTGGGAATCAGCACATCCACATACTGATTTAAGCGCATCAGCTCTCTTGTTGTTTCCCGGCTGGCATCCTCAATGAGCTGCACGGCGTCCTCCGGCAGTCCCGCACGGACAAGACCGGTGCGGA
Source organism: Clostridium sp. AT4 (assembly GCF_001517625.2). GTDB lineage: Bacteria > Bacillota > Clostridia > Lachnospirales > Lachnospiraceae > Enterocloster. The sequence continues at coordinate 1,397,622 of NZ_LN999828.1, forward strand.
TCCATCTTACAATAGCCTTATTGGACTCTCCGGCATCGCTTCCTCCCTTTAAGATCACAGCATTTCCGGACTTAAAACACAGACCGAAGGCGTCAGCTGTCACATTGGGACGCGCCTCGTAGATCATGCCGATCACGCCTAAAGGCACCCGTTTCTGGCCAATTTTTAAACCATTGGGACGAAGCTTCATGGAGATGACTTCTCCCACAGGATCCTCCAGAGAAGCGACCTTTAAAAGTCCGTCTGCCATGGATTGAACTCTGGCCGGAGTCAAACGCAGACGGTCTAAAAGTCCCTGGCTCATGCCCTTTTGCCGTGCCGTCTCATAATCTGCCTCATTTGCAGCAAGGATCTCATCCTCGCCCTCAAGCAGCGCTCTGGCTGCTTCCTCCAATCCAATATTTTTTTCTCTGGAGCCCAGGCTGTTCAGTATTCTGGAAACTGCCCTGGCCTGACCGCCGATCTCATTTAATGTCATATTCCCTCTGCGCTCCTTTTCGCTCATTCTCCGGGCTGCTACACCTCTTTGATACCGCCGTATTTCTTTCCAAGATCTGTAACAGATCCGTCCTTTTCTACGATAGAAATATTATTTAAATTATTTCTCAGGCTTCCTCTGATTGCTGCAAGATACTCCCTGCGCAGAGCCGCCTGCTCACTTTTTTCTTTCTCCGTCAGTCCTACAGACTGGGATTTATGGTAAAGTTCGTTGATCCGATCTATCTTTTTTGCGTCCATTTTCTCCTCCTGTCCTTAATACTCGTTATTTAAGTAATGCATCAGGTCAAAATCCAGATTAGTATGGGCTAAAAACAGGGTTCCTGTTTCTTTCCCTCCTACAATTTCCATTACTGCCTCTACATGGTCTCCATTGGCAATTACCATATCCGCTCCGCTGTCTGTGGCGATCCGGGCTGCTGCCAGCTTGGCAGACATACCCCCTGTGCCCACATCGCTTCCTGAGGTTCCCTTTCCCATGAAAAGAAGCTCCTTCGTGATTTCCGGCACAAAACTGATAAAGCGGGCTTCCTTATTAGTTCTGGGATCATCTGTATAAAGACCGTCAATATCCGATAAAAGGATCAGAAGATCTGCTCCGATCAAAGCAGCTACGATCGCGGAGAGGCGGTCATTGTCTCCAAAGCTGTCCACATAAGGAATCTCAGAGGTGGAAACGGTATCGTTTTCATTTACAATGGGAATCGTTCCCAGATTTAAAAGCTCCTCAAAGGTATTCTGGGCATTGTAGCGGGAAGCGTCATTTACCATGGTATCCTTTGTAAGAAGCACCTGAGCGGCTGTCTGGTTGTATTCCGCGCAGAGCTTCTGATACACCATCATCAGCCGGGCCTGTCCCACAGCGGCAAAGGCCTGTTTTTCCGCCAGGGAGTCCGGGCGCTTGTGATGGCCCAGAGCCTGTCTTCCTGCGGCAATGGCGCCGGAAGATACCAAAACCACGTCCTTTCCCTGTCCTCTTAAATCGCTTAAGGTGCGGATCAGCTTCTCTATTTTCATAAGATTTAACTCCCCTGTTTCCGGATGGGTTAGAGAGGAGGAACCAATCTTAATGACGATTCTTTTTTTATCCTTCAGGTTCTTTCGTTCCTGTGCTTCCATGATACTGCTCCTTTTTCTTCTGCTTTCAGGCGCTGAAACGCCATGTTTTTTATCTTACACCAAATTTGATAGCCCGTCAATTTTTTTATCCCTCAAGTTCTCCCGTTTTCTCCTTAAGAGGCCGGTATCTGCGGATCAGCTCCTCCGCTACCTTGATGCCGTCCATGGCCGCGGAGGTGATCCCCCCTGCATAGCCTGCCCCTTCCCCACATGGAAAAAGGCCGCGGATCGCACTTTCAAGCGTTTCATCTCTGGGAATCCGAACAGGAGATGAAGTGCGGCTTTCAATTCCTGCCAGAATCGCATCCAGACAGTCAAAGCCCTTTATCATATGGCCGAAGCCTTCCATAGCCTCTATAAAAGAAGCAGACAATGCCTCCGGCAAGATCCGGCGCAGGTTTGCAAACCCATACTGCCCCCTGAAAGCCGGCTGAACCTTGCCAAAGTGATCTGAAGTGCAGTCCGAGATAAAATCTCCATAAAGCTGTACCGGAATGTTTCCTCCGGCTGCCTGATACGCCTTTTCCTCCAGTTCTCTCTGGAAGTAAATTCCGCTTAGAGGATTTTTCTCATCATTATCGTGAGAAAAATCCTCTGGGGTCACAGACACAATGATCGCGCTGTTGGCATTCTCTCCTGCCCTGTCATGGTAGCTCATACCGTTTACGGCCAGTCTTCCAGGCTCAGAGGACGCATTTACCACATATCCGCCTGGGCACATGCAGAAGGAATAGACCCCTCTGCCTGCTGTAGTCTGCCGGGTCAGCTTATAACTGGCAGGTCCTAACGCGCTGCACTCCTCCATGCCGTACTGGCTCATATTGATCATGGCCTGAGGATGCTGGATACGCAGTCCCACGGCAAAGGCTTTCGCCTCCATAGGAACGCTGTGGCGGTAAAGTGTCTCAAACGTATCCCTGGCGCTGTGTCCTACTGCCAGTACAGCGGCATCTGTATACAGGAGTTCTTTTCCATTAATCTCCAAAGCATACAGCTTTCCATCCTTTATCCTAAAATCCGTAACCTGACTTAAAAAACGCACAGTTCCGCCCAGAGACTCGATCTCCTGGCGGATGGATTTTACGATCCGGCTTAAAACATCCGTTCCAATATGAGGCTTATTCTGATAGCAGATGGAAGGGTCTGCACCGAACTGAGAAAGAATTTTAAGAACCTCTCTGTTTCGTCCAAAGGTATCCTTTACCAGCGTATTCAGCTTTCCATCTGAAAAAGTGCCTGCTCCGCCTTCACCAAACTGTACATTGGATGCTGGATTTAATACCCCGTTCTTCCAGAAAGCTTCCACCCGTCTGGTTCTGGCGTCTACGTCCTCACCCCGCTCTAAAAGAATGGGGCAGTATCCTTTTCTTGCCAGCATCAGACCGCAGAACAGTCCGGCCGGACCAGTCCCGATAATAACCGGAGGGTATGCCAGAGGGGAAGTTCCGCACTCCGGCAGGCAGTATGGCTTCTCATGGCTGATCGATAAATTACGGTCCTTTTTTTTTCTGACAATGGATTCTTCCCTCTTTGAGCCTCCGGATTTTAAAGTCACATCCACAATATAGCTGTAAAAAATTTCCGGTTTCTTTCTGGCGTCAATGGACTCTTTTATAATATCGATTTTCAAAATATCAGTAGGAGAAATCCCCAGTATCTTTGCCGCTTTCTGCAAAAGTTTTTCTTTTTCGTACTCCAGAGGCAGCTTCAGCTGATTGATCCGTATCATATGTATTTATTTTCCTCTTTCTTTATTTTCTGTGCGGCTTCTCTATTCCGGCTGCCGACTGTCCGGCGATCCATCCGCTGGACCATGCAAACTGTAGATTATATCCGCCGCAGATCCCGTCTACATCCAGAAGCTCTCCGGCCAGATAAAGCCCCGTCCTTATTCTGGACTCCATGGTATCCGGATCTACCTCTCTTGTATCAACTCCTCCGCAGCACACCTGAGCATTGGAAAATGGATTTACGGACATAACAATGGCCTCATAGCTTTTAAGCTGATACAGGATCCGTTCCAGCTGGCGGTTTCCAAGACGTTCACAGAGAGCAGATGGATCCATACCGGACAGTTTGATCAGCACCTGCGCAAGTTTTCTGTTTAACATTCCCGTAAAAAGCTCTCCCACTGGCTTTTCCTTCAGCATGACTGCCCGTTTTTTAAGAAGACGGAACGCCTCATCTTCCTTCCAAGATGGCATAAAGTCAATACTGGCTCTTACTCTGGAACCCTTGTCCAATGCCCTTGAAGCGTAACGGCTGATCTGAAATACCGGAATCCCGGACAGGCCGTAATCGGTCAGCTGCAGCTCCCCTTTATCCTCTGCCATGCATATACCGTCCGCCAGAAGACGGATCCTGGCCTCTGTGCGGATTCCTGCCAGCTGTTTATAAAGCGTTCCCTGGCACCGAAGCTGCACCAGCGCCGGAAGAGGCTTAATTACCTTATGGCCTAAAGCTTTCGCAAGTTCATAACCGCTTCCGTCCGAACCGGTAGAAGGAGCGGCCTTGCTTCCTGCCGCCAGAATCAGGGTATCTGTATGAAGCGTTCCCTGGCTGCTCCGGATCAGAAATCCCCCGTCCCTCTGGGGCTTTATGACAGATACCTGACAGGAAAGAAGCACCCTGATCCCAAGCCGCTCCGTCTCCCACCGAAGGACATCAAGAACAGACGCTGCCTGATCGGAATTAGGATACACATATCCGTTCCTGTCTTTTGGCACGATTCCCAGATACTTAAAAAACTCCAGCGTTTCCTCCACGCCAAAGCCCTGAATTACCTTCATGGGAAAATCCTTCTGGCTGCAGCGGTAGCATTCCGGCTCCATCCTGTAGTTCGTCAGATTGCATCTTCCGTTCCCGGTAGAAAGGATTTTCTTTCCAACCCGGTCCATATGTTCGATTAGAGTCACCTGCGCTCCCGCTCTTGCAGCCGAAATTGCTGCCATCAGCCCGGAAGCCCCTCCTCCTATAATTCCAACTGTTCTGTTTTTCATCTGTTTTGTTTTACTCCTGACTGCAACAGGGGCGGCAGATTCCGCCCGCTGAAACATTTTCTTTTAACTTGTATACGATTCCAGATAATGGTATACATCCATCATAGAGGGAAACCAGATTCCCTCCATCAGCCGCGCTCTCTCCCTTTCCGGAAAATCAGTGACCGGAATATGGGTATACAGACAGATAGTGCTTTTATCGCTGCAGAATACCAGTAAAAATCCTGCCTCAGATACCAGAAAGTATTCCTCCTTCGGCTCTTCTTGTGTCATTTTTGCTGCCGGAAGAACCCCGCTCTGATTTACAGCCTCCCGTCCCTCCATATCCCGCACCGTCTCTGTTTCCAGTATGGTATTGGGAATCGGCTCTTCCTGACGGATGCGGTATCTGGTAAGCCCGTAGATAAGAACCAGACACAAAAAAGCGGTTCCCAAAAACAGCAGCGCATAGCAATACATTCGTTTCATGATCCTGACCTCCTGTAAAGCTAGTATCTGCGTTCTGCTGATTTTTAAACACAACTGTCCAGCCCGAAAATCTCTTTCTTTCTACATCAGGCGTACCCGTTTGCACAGGCGTACCAGACGGGTTCCCATAGGCATCTCCTTAAGTTCCTTTTCATCTATTGCCTTAAGCTTCACGAGAAGCACCCCATATACAGCCATAGAAACAGCCACCGGGGGAAATACCAGCACAGCCATTCCCAAACGACCTCCGCTTAAAAGGGCCGGGCATAAAAAAACAAGTCCTTTATATATGCTCCAGGCGGCTGTTCCCATGAGCAGGGAACAGACAGAAGGAAGGATCACGGTCTTTTTGTATTCCTGGCGATATCCCGCATATCTGGCAATGCTGCGTCCATTTAACAGACACATCATAAATGCAAAAAGGATATTGGCAAATACCACGCTGAAAATCCCCATATGGAATATCATAAGGAACACCTCTACCAATATAATATGAACTGCCAGAGACAAAAACGCATGGCGCACCGGCACATCCAGCCGGTTTAAGCCCTGAAGCACCGCATTCGTCACCGTAGAAAGTGAAAAAAACACCACGGCCAATGCTCCTGCCATGGTAAGCCGGATCAGCAGACTGTTATCCTCTCCTGCAAACAAAAGATTGCTCACCGGCTCTGCCAGCACACCGATCCCCACAGCCGCCGGAATGGCGATCAGCATGGAAAAACGCACGGCAGCAGCGATCCTCTGATTCGTTTCCTCCTGATTTCCGCTGGATACGGCCCGCGTCAGGGATGGGATCAAAGAAGAGGAAAGCGCATTTGAAACCGCCACCGGAATATTAAAAAGAAGCTGGTATTGGCCCAGCGCTCCCCAGAATACTGCAATCTCCTCACCGGTATAACCCAGACGGTCCATCCCCTGTCCGAACAAGAAGTTGTCCACCACATTGGAACAGTTATAGACTGCGCTGCTTACAATGATCGGAAGAACTGTGATCGTCAGCACATACATAAGACGGCCGTAGCTTTCCGCCTTTGCCCTGCCTGAGCCATCCGCGGTGTGCACCGGATCCGTTTCCTCTCCCAGTACTTCCCGCCCTTTTGAAAGAGTCAGCATCACAAAAAAAATAAGGGCCGTAGCTGCTCCTGCTCCTGTTCCTATAGTTCCTCCTGCAGCTCCTAACGCATAGGAATAATTCTGCGCCCCTCTCGCTGCATTCATAGCTGCTCCTGTCTGAAACAAAAGGCCGGCGGCCACTACGCTTACCACTGCATTGACAATCTGTTCCAGAATCTGAGACACCGCCGTTGGCACCATGGTGCCTGTTCCCTGAAAATAACCTCTTAAAACTCCCAGATAGGCCATAATCCAGATCGTCGGCGCCAGGGTTTTTAAGGCATAGCTGGAAAAAGGCGTTTTCATCAGCCCTGCAAATAAATCTGCTCCAAACCACAGTGCACAGCCTGCAATTCCGCCCGCAATGGTGGCATACAAAAGACCCGCCCGCAGGATTCTGCGGCAGTTCTCATACTCTCCCCTTGCAAGGCGTGAAGAAATCATCTTGGAAATAGCCACCGGCATACTGTAGGAAGAAAGGATAAGCAGAATATTGTATACATTATACGCTGAGGTATAATATCCATTTCCCTGCTTTCCAATAATATCATTTAAGGGCATACGGTAAAGCATCCCGATGATCCGCACCAGGATGCCTGCCATAGCCAGAATACTGCCCTGAACCACAAAATCTGCAGCTCTTTTGGCTCCCTTTTTATTCATTGTTTTCATCTGTTTTTTGCTCCTTTTTCGTATCTCACTTAAGCACGATCCGATCAAAGTCCCTGGTATCTGTGATAGAGACCGTCAGAAGCGTCATAGATAAAACAGGCACATTCCTGCTTTCTGCATCAGCGGGTATACCCCCTGGTTTCCAGGATCGCTCTCTGGCGTTCCTCCATCAGCAGACGTTCCTCTTCCTCCATATGATCGTAACCGCAGAGGTGAAGCATGCTGTGAGCCACTAAAAATGCCAGCTCCCTGGTCTGGGAATGGCCGTACTTTTCAGCCTGCTCTTCTACCTTCTCTACGGAGATCACAATATCTCCCAGCATCAGTTCTCCTGTCTCCGGATTAAAATAATCCTCCACCGCATCCTCTACATGGTCAAAATCTGAAGGAGCCTCATAGTCTACCATAGGAAAGGACAGCACATCCGTAGCCGAATCAATCTGCCTGTGATCCCGGTTGATCTCCCGGATGGTCTCATTATCCGTAAGGATTACATTTACCTCTGCCTCATAAGGGCATTTTTCATAGTCCAGTGACGCTTCCACCACATCCTTTATAATGGTTTCATAGGGAAGCTCCAGCTTCTTTTCTGCCTCATATTCAATGGAAATGGTCATCGTATTTACCTTCCTTTATCTCTGGGAGTCCTCTTTTTAGGCTCCGCTTTCTTCTCATAGTCATCATAAGCCTGTACAATCTTCTGAACCAGCGGATGGCGCACCACATCCGAACTGGTAAGATAGCAAAAGCCGATGTCATCAATGCGTTTTAATACTTTTAAGGCCGTATCCAGTCCGGACACAGCTCCTGACGGCAGATCCTTCTGGGTCTGATCACCTGTGATAATAACCTTGGAGCCGAAGCCGATACGGGTCAGGAACATTTTCATCTGGGCCGGAGTGGTATTTTGGGCTTCATCCAGGATAATATAGGCATTATCCAGGGTGCGTCCTCTCATATAAGCTAATGGCGCCACCTCAATCAGCCCCTTTTCTGAATTGTGCAGATAACTCTCCGCTCCCATAATCTGATACAGAGCATCATAAAGAGGCCTCAGATAGGGATCGATCTTGCTCTGAAGATCTCCCGGCAAAAATCCCAGCTTCTCCCCCGCCTCAATCGCCGGACGTGTAAGGATGATCCGCCCAACCTCTCCGTTTTTAAAGGCCTGGATCGCCATAGCCATAGCAAGATACGTCTTTCCCGTTCCCGCCGGGCCGATTCCAAAGACGATCATCTTTTTGCGTATGGCATCCACGTAATGCTTCTGTCCAAGCGTTTTGGGCTTTACCGGCTTTCCCGTAATGGTTCGGCAGATGATATCCTTATCAATCTCCAAAATCTGTCCGTCTTCTTCTGTAAATGATAATGACAGAGCGTAATCTACATTCTGCTCTGTAATGGCATTTTGACGCATGGAAAGCTGGATCAGATTGTTAAATACACTTCTCGCCTGGGATACCGCCTTTTCCGGCCCGATGATCTTAATCTCGCCGTTCCTTGCGATCATCGTCACATGAAGGGTGCGCTCTATTTTCTTTAAGTACGCATCGAACTGACCGCAGACATTCTGTTCATGTTCTGCGGGAATATCGATCATTGTTTCAATTACACTCATTCGGTCTTCACTCCTCTGACTCTTTAGAGATTTCCTCCACCGGCCGGCATTGACTGATAGGCCCTAACGCCACCATCTCCCCCTTGATCCGGTATCCGGATACACTCTTTTCTATTCTATCATTATTTTCAAGAATTTGTACCCCCTTTTCCTCTAATTTTTCCGCTTCCTCCTTTTCTTTTCGTTCAGCCAGAAGAGCCAATTCCTGTTTCGTATAGGCTTTTTCATAGGAAATCATCCTTTTTCCCTCTATCACTCCCAGATAAAGCGGAAGACAGTAATCAGAAAACAGTACTGCCTGGTGCTCCTCCATATAATAATCCCACTCCTCTTTTTTCCCTAAAGCAGGAAAAAGCGCAGCAGCAGACCATGGGCCCGCCTTTACGTAAATCCCCTTTCTCGTGTGTCCGGTGGGAATCCGCAGCATTCTTGAAAATGGGATCTCTTTTTCATACTCAATCACTGTTTCCGCTTCGATATCTGCATCTGCCCGAACCAGATGGGATGTTATCTCATCTCCGTTATCTCCCGTAACAGGAACACGGCCGCTGACTAATATCTGTCCTTTCTCTACCGTATCTCCTACAGATACCTGAGCAATACCGCTTCTGACTACCATAGAGCGAATCACTCCGGACGTCCCTGCCACCAGATCACAGGGTGTTTCATCTATCTGGGGCACAGCGGATAAAACCTGATTTTCCCTGATCTTTACTACCAGACGGGTTCCTGTCACACTGGCCGATACCCAGGTAACCTCTGGAAGATCCGTTCGTATAAATGTCTCCACTTCCTCACAGTTTATCTTCTTCTTTAAAATACCGCAATGCAGATCCATCTTTTCCAGACAGATCCTGAGATTATCCTCTGTGTACCTGTAATTCCCTTCAAATTCAATATCCCAGATAAAAAGAGTCATACCATACAACAGTATGAAAAAAGTTCCCAGTCCGGCTGCATAATACCAGCGTTTCCTGTTTCTGAAAATAAAAAAAGGAAAACCGAAGCGCCCTGTGATCCTTAAGCGGACACCGGATTTTCTCACAAGAGGCTTTACCCTCCTGACATCCGCCACAGTCATATATGCTTCGTATTCTCCCTTATCACGGCAGACGATGTTCCAGATTTTAAACCCTCTTGCACTGCAAAGATTCAAAAAACGTTCCGGCGAGCCGTCTTTTAAACAGATCCGTACATATCCCTTTATGCTGCGAAACAGCCACAAAAGCAAAGGCTCTCCCTCCTTTTATATGTTTCCTACAGGAGCGGTTCAAATTCCATCGATTGGATCTGACCGCATACCCCCATTGCATCCTGATTGTAATACCGGATCCTCAGTTCCCGGCCGTGGAGAGTTACACGGCAATTTCTTGCCTGGATCCTCACCAAAGTATCTGTATACATAAGGATGCTTCTGTAATTTTCAATACAAACTTCGTGAAAACCGGTAAAACGAACCAGTACATCTCCCAAAACCACATCCTTGGGAAGCCCCAGAGCCGTTGCTGCCATGCGCTTTTTTTCTTCATTCATGCTCTGTTCTCCCTCCTGATCGTTCACTGTAACAGTATATGGCTTTCAGCATCCGAAAATACCTCCGGCAGCCCTTTGCACACCAGGCAGCAGCACAGCATACACTGTAATGAACAATCAACCGGGAGGTATCCATGAATAACCATCCCATTTACCCATACCCTGACACCCTGGTAAGCGCTGCTGAAACCCGTCAGGAACATACACCTGTAACGCCTCTGCCAAATCCCGGCGAGGGAGGCCCGGTTTATGACGGCTCAGAACCAGCCATTCCCCTGCCAAATCCCGGCGAAGGAGGCCCGGTCTTTGATGGCGCAGAGCCTGTTATCCCTTTGCCAAATCCCGGAGAAGGAGGACCGGTCTTTGACGGACCGGGCTGGAATACCAATGGTCATTTCCATACCCATTTCCACCCTCCTGTATTCCGTCCCATCTTTCCTGCTTTCGGCTCCTCCATTACCGTAATTCCCGGCATCAGCTTCCCCTGCTACAACTGTACTGCTTCCGGCAATTTCGGACGGGTGCGGGTACTTAACGCCTCAACCGGATATCAGCCCTTTAATGTATCCCTGGGCGGCTGGATGATCGCAGGACAGCTGGCCAACGGAGATATCACCAGTTACGTTCAGGCAGCCTCCGGACGGCGCACCATGACCATTTCTGGTGCCAACGGATATGTTTATATCCAAAAATCTATTACCATCCGTCCCGGAGCCTCTATGACGGTTGCCATTATCAACACTGCTTCCGGACTGGATCTCAAGGAAATCTCCGATGCTTCCTGCAGCGCACCATCCGGTTCCGCCTGCCTCAGGACCTGCAATCTGTCCCTGAATCTGGGACCCTTTGACGTGACCCTTGAAAACAGCAGCGGCTCTTATACACCATTTACGAATGTTGCTTATAAAAATGTGACCTCATATGCTACCGTTTATCCCAACTGGTACCAAATCTATATCTCCCGTACCGGTTCTTTCCCCGGAAATGCGATAGCAGCTGCTTCTGCCACCCTGGAAGCCAATGTTTCCTATACGCTTTATCTTTTCAATGCTCCTACAGCTACAGAAGGCCTGCGGGCTATGATCGTATCAAACTGACCGCTGAAAGGGCTGCCGCACTTAAATTGGTGTGCAGCCCATACTCCTTTTAATCACCGTAATACCGCCGGCAGCTGATGATAAAAAAAGACCTCCTTTTGTCTGTCAATTACGATAAACAAAAAGAGGTCTTTGCACACCCATCTCGAAGGGTTTAAAAATTTGCCCGTATATCATCACTGATACGGATTTTATGCAATCTCTTATGCATTTTCTTGAATCCCTTACCCTAAAAGCTGGATTTTAAGCCTTTTTCAGGAAATAAGTCATTCGCATAATTATTCATCCCAGTTGTGGTACACCGCCTGAACGTCATCATCCTCATCAAGCAGATCCAGAATACGGTTCATCTTCTTAATGGAATCCTCATCTGTAAGCTCTACCCAGGTCTGAGGGATCATGGTTACATCGGCTTCCATCATGGGGATATTCTGAGCCTCCAGCGCCTCACGGACAGCAGAAAAATCATCCGGGGCTGTAATCACCTCATAACTGTCCTCCTCTTCGGAAAAATCCTCTGCGCCTGCATCCAGAGCAATCATCATCAATTCATCCGGATCCATCTCACATTCTTCCTTATCAATAATGATCTGACCCTTTTTATCAAACATATAGGACACGCTTCCAGGAGTACCTACATTTCCGCTTCCCTTTGTAAAAGCACTTCTTACATTTGCTGCTGTACGATTTTTATTGTCGGTCAGAGTATCTACGATAATTGCAACGCCATTGGGACCATAGCCCTCATAGGTCAGAGTTTCATAGTTTACAGAGTTGGCATCACCGGCAGCCTTTTTGATACCGCGGTCAATGGTATCATTTGGCATATTGTTTGCCTTTGCCTTTGCAATTACATCACGCAGCTTACTGTTATTGGCAGGATCAGGACCGCCTTCCTTTACAGCAACCGCAATTTCACGGCCGATAACTGTAAAGATTTTCCCCTTTGCAGCATCATTGCGCTCCTTTTTATGCTTAATGTTGGCAAATTTTGAATGTCCTGACATTGGTATAACACCCTTTCTTTTATCTTCTTTTTCAGTACTAATATCTTTTCTATCCTATCACGATTCATTTCATCTTGCAAGCAGAAAATTGTGCTCAGATTTTCAATTTCATTCCTCTTTCGTTCTGGCTTTCCTGCAGTCATTGATTTCACTGATCAAAATCAGAATTTCAGATATGAAGATACAGAACAGCCCTGCTCTAATGAGTGTTTTTCCTTCCCCATCGCCCTTTTCCTTTGCCTCCGCAGCAAGGTTTCCAAGCACTCCCATAAGTCCAATATTGGCCAGATGCTGAAAATTTCTTTTAATTTCTCTGTTGTCTCTGTGAATTTGCTGTAGTAATTCTTTGTTTGTCATATCTATCACCTTTCTTTTTTAACCTCTGATCCAATTACTCATCTAAAATAACCTCACAGATATCTCCAATATCACAATGAAATACCTCACAGATTCGCATCAGCACCCCAAGAGAAACCGGTTCATTTTTATTTAATTTTGTTGCCGCATACGGCGAAAATTCCGCAACTCTCATTAAATCGGATCGTTTCATTTGATTATCTGCCATCAATTTTTGAAGCTTATTATAACTTATCTTCATCTTCCGTACCCCTTTTTCACTTTTTGTCCCAATACCAAGCCAAAATAGCATATTTAACATTGTATATAGAAATTGTTAAATTTTCAATGAATATAGCCGATTTATTTCACTTTTTACCATAATATCCGCTGCTATCCGTAAAATGGGTAACTCGGGACACGGGCTCTAAGCCCGGCCTTCTTGGCCACACCTCAAAGCGCTAATCCATGCGCTTTTTCCCTTCAGATACCCCATAAAACTCAATATACTTATATCGGCGGGATGCTCACTAACATATGGACATGAGCCAGCATCAGCTGCCCTTCTATTATCTCCCCCACCTATACCTACTTTTTCAGTTCCCTCCTTGGAAAAAGGGGGTGAAAAAACGAGCTATTTTGTCAAAACAATGGCAGGAAGTTTTAGTATTGTATTTCTTTTTCAGATATACAGACAAGAAAATCGTGAAAAACTATGGACGAAGTCGTACAACTGTAAACGATTGGAAACTAGCGGCACTGAAACAGTTAAGAAAAGAATGGGCGAGGTTGGAACATAAAGAACAAAAATAGAATACCTTTTGAAATCATTGAAAATGTGGTTGAAGGAGAACCGGAAGCAACATACAATGTCATATGTCATTACAGGAATTAGCAATAGCGTTAAGCCGTAAACTTGATTTTACGAAGGTATTATCAGCTAAAGTTAGAGCATTAGCAGAAGAAGGCGATTATAATAAATCTATTTTAAGTTTATGAAAATATGGAAAGCTTCACTTGCAATTCTATAACCAAGGAGCCAATTTCTCTGTATAAGCGCTGTATTGACCGTCCGATATGCAACTTTTTGTAAGGACTCAGTAATCCCACACATATCTTTTAAGATGTCATCGGTTTTAACAAAATTATCCATAAAACTATTTTGACTGATTTTTTCTAATTTATTCTCCATAGCCATCGCTTCTTGAAATTTTCTAACTACTTCTTGAATTTATATTTTCCTTTTCCATGACCGGATACTGATTCAATAATATCTGCCTGCACCAAATTGGAAAGAAGTTTTGAAACACCTGAAGCTTTCAACTCAAGAACTTCCATAGCTGCACTTCTTCCAAACACCTCATCAAAACCAAACTTCTCAAAAAGTCTCTGAATATGAACTGTCGTTTTTACTGAGAAATCGCTACCCTTTTCGGAAAGTACACTTTCAACATCCACTTTTTGTCTTGAATGTCCACTTTTTCTTCGTTCAAACGTCCACTTATATGCTACCATACGGATAATCATCAAAAAATCTTTTTTCAATTTCTTGCGTTTATCTATGGCAAGGCTGAACTGTTACTCTGTACCAGCTTATCTGCCACCTAATCTACGCCCGCATCAGATTTCTCATCTTCCATTCCAATCTCATCATCTCCCTTTTCATCCATATTGAACAGCGCATTTAAGGCAATATTCATACACTGCACTAATCAGCATGCCGCAGGAATCAATGCCCATCATCTTACGAGGAAGCGGATTGGTAATCGCCACACAGGTCTTACCTACCCGCTGTTCCGGTTCATAATACTCATGAATTCCGCTTAAAATCGTGCGGTCTGTACCAGTTCCGTCATCCAGAGTGAACTGCAGCAGCTTCTTTGGCTTCTTTACTGCCTCGCAGGCCTTTACCTTAACGACACGGAAATCAGACTTCTTTGGGGCGTAAATCAGGCGTAGAGTGGGCGTATGCTATTCTGAAAGCATTTTGCAGAACTCTGCTGGCTCTATACAGGGTGTTCCGCTGCTCTTAAAGTCTGCACAGTTCCTTGTAACAATATAATCCGCCTGAAATGCAGCCGCACACTCCTTTTGCAGACAATCCTCAAAATCTGAAAATGTTTCATCTGCCAGGGCATTGAGAATCTTTGCCTTGTCGATTCCTTCAACCTCAAATAATTCGCATATGCTTAACAACAGTTTACGTCTTTACGCAAAATAAAGAACATATTCTAAATGGAATGTGCCGCAATACATCCTGATACCCGTCTCTGCTTACAAGCAACGACGATCTGCTCTGCGGCCCGATCATAGGGACTGCGGCAAAGCAGATAATCAAGAAGAACATTTGTATCAACCAAAATTCGCAGTCCCATATTTCTCCTCTCTGTAACTAGCTAATTCTCTTTCATAATCTATCTGCGGTGCTTTCCGTCTGAGACTCTCTAACTGCTCAAATGCCTGTTCTCTTACTTTTTCTGATTCTGAGCCATAAAGACCAGTCACACATTCCATAATCTGAATGATAAATACAGCTTATCTTCCGGCATCCGTTCCAGTAAATCCATCGCATCTTTTCTCAGTGCTGTCATTACTTATCACCTCTTCCATTCTATAGCATCCCAAAATAATACTGCACCCACTTGACAAAGGGTTTATGATAAAGTCAAGAGGTGATTATTATGTTACACAATGAAGCACGTAAATTACTCATCGAAGCCTGGAACAAGACACACAATGCAAAAGAAATTGCAGAATGCTTTTCTGTCAATACCAGCACAGTTTACCGGCTTGAAAAAAGAATGCGTGAAACCGGATCTGTGGAAACCAGAACCTCTCAGCGGGGCCGTAAACCAGCCCTGAGCCAGAATGACATCCAAAACATAGACCGGTTAATCCAGTAGCAACCAGTTATTACAATCAATGAAGTACTGGAAAAATTACAACTCCATGTCAGCGATGAAACGGTTCGCAAAGCCATCCTGAAACTCGGGTATGTTTATAAAAAGAAATCTCTGCATGCATCAGAACAGGAGCGTCCCCTATGTCCAGGCCAAACGGAAGAGCTGGAGAGAACATATATCGGAGAACGATGCAAATCATCTGGTATTTCTTGATGAAAGCGGTACAAATACGAATATGACAAGGCATTATGCTCGTTCCAAAAAGAATGAACGGGCTGTAGACAGTACTCCTGTTAATACACCATGCAGCACTACTATTTTGTCCTCTGTACGGCTAAATGGAAAAACATCCTATACGGTTTATTGCGGCGGAACGACTGGGGAGCGGTTTGCAGAATATTTGAAAACAAAACTGATACCGACCTTGTCTAAAACTGACGTTATTGTTATGGATAATATGCGCTCCCATCATGCAAAAATCGTGAAACAAGTATTGGATGAATCAGAGATAAAATATGCGTATTTGCCGCCATATAGCCCGGACTTAAATCCGATAGAAAAAATGTGGTCAAAACTCAAAGCATATTTAAGGAAAGAAAAAGTCCGAGTCGCATCAGAACTTCCAGCAGCAATCGAAAGGGCATTTTCGACCGTTCGAGTTTCAGATTGTTTAGGGTGGTTTTGTTCGTGCAATTATGTGCGGTAATTTGATGGATTGCTATAATAGATGATCCTCTTGTTACCTTTATTATACCCATTCTATCGGGCTTTGTATAGAAATATTTTTCAACATGCTCTGTCACGCTCTCCATTTTGCCATATATTCATCAAACACGCCTATTTCTCTGATTCGTTTTTCGGTGATGTTACCGAACAATAGCACTTACCTTCATCTCTCCGGTAACAAACCATAGTTTCAATTCTTTTTTGACCATAACACAAAAGGACATCTTCCTAAAATTTCTTTTAGAAAAATGTCCTTCTTAGTACAAAATATTTACATCGCTTATTAAAACCCGTTAAGCCACTTTAAAATGTCGCACCGCTGTCGTACGCTGCTCAAAAAGCACGCTTTTTCTCTAAGCCTTAGTACAGCTTCGCCCCCGCGGGAATGCTGTCATCCAGCATTAAAAGATTCAATCCTTCCTGTCCATCATATTCATACACTGCACTAATCAGCATACCGCAGGAATCAATGCCCATCATCTTACGAGGAGGCAGATTGGTAATCGCCACACAGGTCTTGCCTACCAGCTCTTCCGGTTCATAATACTCATGAATTCCGCTTAAAATCGTGCGGTCTGTACCAGTTCCGTCATCCAGAGTGAACTGCAGCAGCTTCTTTGACTTCTTTACTGCCTCGCAGGCCTTTACCTTAACGACACGGAAGTCAGACTTGCTGAAGGTCTCAAAGTCTACGTCATCTGCAAACAGAGGCTCGATCTTTACCTTAGAAAGGTCAAGCTGTACACTTGGTGCGGACACGCTTACAGCCGCAGCCGGTGCTTCCGCTGCAGCAGAAGAAGCTTTCTCTGCCTTGTTCTCGCCCTTCTTTGCGTCTAATGACTTCATTGTCGGGAATACCCAAGAAGAAGAGGTATTGTTCCCTATTATGAAGTATTACCACGTATTTGCTAACTCTCTGCAACGTATTATCATGTATTATTCATTACCATGCAAGCAAAATTCGTAGTAACTAAGTAGTAAATCAATGATTTTGTAGTTGTAATTCACACATTCAATTTTAAGGACTCTTCCCTAAAATATATCAAGATTGTGTGATAAGTTTTCAATTGCTTCTTTTTTCTTTGCGTCTGTGACCTCCGCATAAATATCCATCGTCGTTTCGATGTTAGCGTGTCCCATGACAGCCTGAATGACTTTTATGTTTGTTTCCTTTTCGCAGAACCTCGTACAAAAGGTATGCCGTAAATGATGACAGGAAAAATGTGGAATAATAACAGGCTGCCGTCTCTCCTTTTTGGCATTGACTACTTCCTCAGCATTATAGTTCTCCAAGATCCTCTTAATCGTCCGATTAACAGTCTGTGGATTATGAATATTACCGAAGCGGTTACAAAAAATGAAGCCTGTCATACCATCAATCACGGTACTGTTGAAACCATTTTCTTTCTGCACCTCATATTCCTCTTTGAATGCATTGTAAACCGCATCCATCATCGGAACAGTCCGGATACCCGCTTCTGTCTTTGGAAGTGACACCGCAAATTCTGACTTGCGTGTTTTACTGCCCTCTCTGGCATAATAGGTCACGCTATGATTGATATTGATAAGACGGTTTTCAAAGTCCAAATCTTCCCACCTTAAACCAATCACTTCTCCAATTCTGCATCCGGTTCCCAATAAAACTGTGAATAATGGATGCCAATGATAAAAGATTGGATTGTTTGCGGTATAATTCATAAAAGCCCTCTGCTGCTCTACCGTCAAAGCGTGTCTAATGCCTTTGTTCTTCCCTGCTTTTCTTTTGATTTCTGCCATGACACCATCAGAAGGATTTGTGCGGATTATTCCGTCACGCACTGCCAACTGAAATGTAGGGTGAAGCACCGTATGAATCGTATCGACTGTATTTGCCTGCAAGTCTTTCTCATTCAACAGATAGTAATAAAAATACATTACATCGGAATACTTTATCTCTCCGATTTTTCTCTGTCCAAATCCGTCCCTTACAAAATGGTCATACATATAATTGTAATTGGAACGTGTTGTCTTGCGTAAGTCATACTTCGTTGACATATACCTGTCAAATACAAAATTCAAAGTCGCACTACCAGCTACA
The DNA here is from genome assembly GCF_001517625.2 of Clostridium sp. AT4. Taxonomy (GTDB): domain Bacteria; phylum Bacillota; class Clostridia; order Lachnospirales; family Lachnospiraceae; genus Enterocloster. The sequence continues at coordinate 1,415,791 of NZ_LN999828.1, forward strand.
TAAACATCTAATCCATCAAGCTGATTTTTTATCAAATCTTCTTCTTTTTGTCTTAGTGTCTGCAAATCTTTGGCATATACAAATCTGCGTTTCTTGAACGGATCAGTGTAAGTATATACATATGTATTATCCGTTCTCTGGGATTCCCCCTTCCGTAATGCTCTGCCTTTGTTGTCTTTTCTTGCTTTTGCCATCTCTACTCCTTTCTTCAAGGAAAGAGATTTTGCACCTCTGCATCCGGTGTCCTAAGTAATAAATCAACACCTGTATGCAATAATTGAGTTATGGTCATTCCGTGACTGTCCGCATATTCCTTTAGCTTTTGCAGCTCGCTATCTGTTACCCTTACACTTAATGTATTCAGCTTTGGGGCATCAGATTTTGGTCTACCCATTTTAGCCATCCGTATGCACCTCCAATCACTTCTATATACCATTATACTTTTCGTATACGAAAAGTCAAGTGTTTTCTACTGCAAAATCCCTTGAATAAAAATCATCACACATACAATCTGAATGTTTCCAAATATTCCTCAAAAATATCGCAATTTACAAGCACCAGCTTGTCTACCTTATAGATTGCCTTTGCATCCTTTGCCATCTGCTCAAACTTGCTCTGGCACATACTATACATTTCTGCTCCCTCTTTGTAGCGAACAAACCTCTTTCCATTTTTCATTCGCTCCACAACTATCACCTCTTTCCTAATAAAATAGGCAGCACTTTATCTGCCCATGACAAACAGGAACCCATGCTCCTATCTCTCATCAACAGATAACAAAAAAATCCATACAGGTGACAGGTCATTACTCTGCCCACATCGGTCTTGCACCGTCATCCATATTGACCGGATTTCTCCGGAAGTATCATTATCAAAAATATGTATCTTTGCCCCGTGCAACTGCTGCACATTTTGCCAGACATCCCTCGCTACTTACCTTAACTTCAATACCAGATTTCAGTATTCCTTCGTATGAACCTTCTCTTATAAAAGAAAGCAGGTATCTCTTGGCGTGTCCGCATAGTGGCTCCACATATTCCACACGTCCTGTACGCATTTTTATATGAAATTGTCAAGGTACATTCTCAGGCTCCTGCCTGCATTTTGGATAAAATCAACTCTGGACTTATCAGCCCAAAAAGCACATAAGCACACTCCCGTCTGCTATGAACGGTGTTGTAAAAATTATGTGCTTTAGCGGAATGACAAGATTAGAGTTCCAGCCTATCGGGTCCATACTTGCAGATAACCTGAAATAAAACTTTCTTATGTATCCCCTCTGCCAGTTCATACATTTCCTGCAAAACTTTCAGTTCAAGAGTAGTCAGCGTATTCATGTACGGCTTATAATTCTCTCCCACAAAAATTCCTCCATCGCCTCCCTGTTTCGTATAGATTGGAAAACCAAGAGATAAAGCCTGAATATCATTTTGTATTGTGCGAACCGTAACATTAAATTCGTCTGCCAGTTCTTTCGCCGTAATGCGACGTCTGACAAGCAGAATATTTATTATTTCAGCTCTTCGATCTGCTGTATTCATGCTTTACCTCCTTTCTGTAAATTCTCCAATCTCATTGTAAAAAACGAACCGGAAAAAACCTTTCATATTAAAACACGCTTTTTCCCGCAACCGCTTTTGACACAATCAACTCATCTTATTCCAAAATAAATACTCTTTTCTCTCCTGTTTCCTCTTATTGACTTTGCAGCTTCTGGTTGCTAAAATCTTTTATGGATAAAATCACAAATTCATAAAAAGACACACAAACTGCTATGGAGCTTCACGGGCATCTGATGCCTGCTGTGAGCTGTGGCAGTTTTTTTATTACCTATGCCGTTCTACGGAACTGAACAGCCGGACGCTGTCCATAAATGGGCGGTAACGCTCGTATGAGTTTTGGACAGGCTGCCTATGCAGCCTAAAACTCGCAAATTCCCTTCGGGCAATTTGCCAAAGATAGCAAGCACTGCCTGTGTTCCCTCACAGGCACCATTTCCCCAAGTTTCTTCCAAGTAGAAACTTGAAAAAATTGGCTTGCATGGGGCATATCCCCCTGACCCCCTTTGCACTCCAAAACCCAGCAATTACTCCACGGGAATTTCTGAATTTTTACGTTCAAAAACCACACCGCCGGATACGGCATATCACAAAATTTTCTTCATAAATAAGAAAGGGAAAGGGCAAAGCAATGGCAAAAAGAGAAAGACAAAATGAATTGAAAATATATCTGAGCGATGATGAACAGTACATCCTAGAACAGAAGTGGAAAGCCTCCAATATGAAAAGCAAATCCGCCTTTATCCGGCATCTGATTTTGTACGGATATGTCTATGATGTAAACTACGAACACCTACGGGAATACAACACAATCCTCTCTCGCATCGGGAACAATTTAAACCAGATTGCCAAGCGTATGAACGCCACGGGCAACGTCTATGAAGCCGATGTAAAAGAAGTAAAGGAGCTGATGAAACAGGTATGGCAATCACAAAAATCCATGCTATCCAAGCAACCGTCAATAAAGCAGTAGATTACATCTGCAACCCAGCAAAGACAGATGAAAGCATCCTCATTTCTTCCTTTGGATGCAGTCCGGAAACTGCTGCTTTTGATTTCAAGTTTGCCCTGTCAAAAACCAATCAGGTAGACCCAAACAAAGCATTTCATCTGATACAGGCATTTATGCCCGGAGAAGTATCTTATAAGGAAGCTCATCAAATCGGCATAGAGCTTGCCGATAAACTTCTGGAAGGAAAATACTCTTACATTGTGGCTACCCACATTGACAAAGGACACGTTCATAACCACATCATTTTCTGTGCTGCAGATAACATCAATCATGAGAAATACCATGACTGTAAAAAGACCTACTATCACATCCGGCATATGAATGATGAGCTGTGTTCCGAGTATCAGTTATCCGTTCTGCCACCAACTGACCAGCGTGGAAAAACATACAAGGAATGGCTCTCCAATAAAAGCAATTCCTCATGGAAAACCAGGCTCAATAATGACATTGACGAAGCCATCCAAACTGCTGATACTTATGAGGACTTTCTTGACCTTATCCGTGCCAAAGGATATGAGATAAAAGGCGAAACCTTTGATGCAAAATCTTTAAAATATATCTCATTCCGACCACTTGACTGTGAGCATTTTATCCGTGGCAGAGCCAACTCTTTAGGTTCGGAATACACCAAAGAACGAATTAAGGAACGGATCGAAGAAAAGGCATTGATACAGCCTAAAAAGCGTATTCCATTTCCTACAAAAAAGAAGCAGCTTGTCAAAGATTATTCTTCCAAAAAGCTCATTGACACATCGGAAGAAAAGTTTGAACAAAGTCCTGGTCTGAAGCACTGGGCGGACATCCAAAACCTTAAAATTGCTGCCAGCAGTTACAGTGAAACAGGCTCCATTGCCGAGTTGGAAAAACAGCTTGCAGCTAAGTCGGTTCTTGCCAAAACTGCACGAAACAGTCTTGTGGAAACCGAGCATCAATTAAAGGATTTAGGGCAGATATTAAAATATGCTGAGCAATATCAGACCAATCATATCTATCAGGTCCGGTACCAAAAATCCAAAAATCCGGATGCTTACCTGCGAAGTCACGAAACAGAACTTCTACTCCATGACGGTGCAAAAAATATGTTGAAACGCCTTGGAGTGAACCCTAAAACTCTAGATATTGAAAAGCTCCGTAACGAATACAAATCTTTGTATTTGAAGAAAGGAACCTTACAGAAAACCTATAAATCTGCTGAGAAAGAAATCAATGCTCTCAACAGAAAATTAGATAATCTGAATCAATATCTTACCCGTAATTCGTCAGTTCAGAAGATTAGCGACAGGAAAACAGAAAAGAACCAAACTACTCTCTGATTTTTTCCATCAAAAAAGATGTATCGCATTGAAGTTTTTCACTTCGCTGCGATACACCTTGATGTGTGTAGTAAACTCTTGCTGCTTTTTCTACTAATATTCCGTTTTTTCGTATTTTCCACTTTCGTTCCACCATGTACTGTACTCCATATCTGTCATGTATTCTAACGCAATTCACTCCTGCCGATGTGTAATGTAAACTACAATCGAGGTGAATTACAATGCAGGATATAAAACAAAATCTTGCCAACGCAGTACGTGAATACCGCACAGAACTCGGTCTTTCACAGGAAAAGCTGGCAGAAATTCTTAATCTTGATCAACGTACCATATTAAACATAGAAGCCGGACGTGGAAATCCTAAATTCGAGGTACTATATCCATTAATTACATACCTGAAAATACCAGCCGATAGGATATTCTATCCGGATAATAGCGAGCAAAAACCAAACCTTCAGAAGCTCTTTACCTTATTAAGTGATTGCACAGAACATGAAGCTAATGATTTGTTACCCATGGTTCGCTATCTGCTTGAATTACTGCGAAAACAAGATAATCCTACTCTTTGATAAACCAATAGAATCTATTCGAAGCTATTGGTTTTCTTATTTTCAATTATTTTTGCTTATATTTTTCTCCTCTCTCAAATCTTACTTGTGTAATATTTTAATTATTACACAAGTAAGATTTTAAACCAACCTGTTTGTTTGAATTGACAGCAGAAAAAATAGAACTTATAATATTTTTATTACAACCGTAAGATTTTAGGAGGGATTTTAAATGAGTGACTTGCCGCAGATTTCCGAAGCTGAATATGAAGTTATGAAAATCGTATGGAAACATGCTCCAATTAACACCAATGAAATAACAGAAAAATTACTGCAGTCCACAAACTGGAGTCCTAAAACGATACAAACACTTATTAAACGTCTTGTTACTAAAGGTGCACTCACTTATGAAAAACAAAGTCGTGTTTTCGTTTATACTCCATTAGTAAAAGAAAGTGAATATATTTGCCAAGAAAGTAATTCCTTTCTTAATCGTTATTATGACGGGGATATTACAGCTATGTTATCTGCATACATAGAAAATGACAAACTGACAGAACCAGAAATAGAAACGCTTCGCTCTCTTCTATCCAAGAGAGGAAAAAAAGGAGGCGATTAACATGGCTAATTTCATGATACGCTTTTTATTATGCAATGTATTGATCAGCGGTATCATCGGAATTCTTTTGATAGCCAAATGGGTATTCAGAAACAACTTGTCCAGCCGGATGCAGTATAATCTGTGGTTGCTGTTACTCGGACTTTTAGCAGTACCTTTTATACCCTTCCGTCCAGTTTGTTTCCCGCAAATTTTCTCATGGCTCAGTAGCGTACAAAACTCCACCACTTCTCATGCAGATGTTGGTACAAATAATGTTATGAATACCGATTTATCCGGTACTACAAATTGGATGAATGACTTTGCCCTTTCTGTAAACCATGACACATCATCCGTTACCGGGTACATTTTATTGAGTATATGGATTGTGGGAATGCTTATGATGATGATATTGGTAATCAAATCTTCTCTTCGTTTACGCACTATAAAGAGATCTGCACTTCCCCTTCAGAATCCGAAAGTTCGCAGACTGTATAACAGATGCTTGAATGAGATGAAAATAATAAGGAATATTCCTGTGTACAGTACCGCTTTTTTGAAATCCCCTATTATCGTAGGATTTTTGAAGCCATGTATTTATCTGCCAATTCATTTAATCTCAGATTATCATGAATCTGATATGAGATATATGCTATTGCATGAACTACAACACTACAGACATAAGGATGCCATTGCCAATTATCTTATGAACTTTGCCGGAGTGCTTTATTGGTTTAACCCCTTTGTCTGGTTTGCACTAAGAGAAATGCGTAACGACAGAGAAGTTGCCTGTGACACTTCTGTTCTAAAAATGCTTGAAGAGGACGATTATGAGAATTACGGAAATACGCTGATTAACTTTATAGAAAAGGTCTCCTTTTCTCCTTTTCCTTTTGCCGCCAACCTTAGCGGAAACATGAAACAAATGAAGCGTCGCATTATCAACATTGCCTCTTATGAGAAACCAACGTTTTGCAAGAAATTAAAAGGCATGACTGCTTTTATACTGACCACAGTTCTAATAATGGGACTTACACCTTTTATTTCTACATATGCAGCGGACGAAAGTCGCTACCAATGGGAATCTTCCTCAGAAAATATTTCATATGTAGATTTTTCTAAATACTTTGGAAAATACGAAGGAAGCTTTGTTTTATACGATCTTAGAAATGATGTCTGGAGCATACATGATATAGAACATGCTACGCTACGAGTTGCACCGGATTCCACTTACAAGATATATGATGCTTTATTTGGATTGGAAGAAGGTGTCATTACACCACAGGATTCTTTTATTGCATGGAATGGAGAAAACTACCCGTTTGAAGCATGGAACGCTGATCAGACCTTGCAGTCTGCTATGGCTTCATCTGTGAACTGGTACTTCCAATCAGTGGACGAACAACTTGGTACTACTTCCGTTTACGATTATATCAAGGAAATCGGATATGGAAATAAGAACATGAGCGGTGATTTCTCCACTTATTGGATGGAATCTTCCTTGAAGATTTCCCCAATAGAGCAGGTCGAACTTCTAACCAGGCTGCAGAATAACAGCCTTGGCTTCGCCCCTGAAAATATCAATGCAGTAAAAGATGCCATCTGCCTTTCCTCTTCCGATGCCGGAACATTCTACGGAAAGACCGGAACCGGACGAGTAAACGGACAAGATGTGAACGGTTGGTTTATAGGCTATATCGAAACTGCAGATAATACATACTTTTTTGCTACCAACATTGGTGCAGACAGCGATGCTACCGGAGGCAACGCAACTGAAATAACCATGTCTATCTTGTCAGACATGAATATCTGGAAATAAAAATATCGGGTAAAGGTCATAGTTATAATCCTTTGCCCGTTTTTTTTATTTTCACTTTATGCATAAAAGCGTTTCAACTATCCAGTTCTATACGTCAAGAATTAGATTTATTATTGATGTATTCTACAATTTCTCCAATAAAAAAAGATATCAATGTCCCAATTGAAACAAACAAACTATCTCTATCACCTAATGATTCAATGAAGATTGAAAATGTAAACGTAAAGTTACTATACATATAATCATAAAAAACGTATTTCAGAGTACCTATCAAGAGCATCAACCCGAAAGAAATTAGTGCATATATTAGGCACAGCAAAAAGCTAATGTCAATGCTGCGTTTGACAATGATTTTTCCCATAAAAAAACCTAAAATAAAAACCCCAATATCAATATATGTATATATAATTAAAAAACCCAAATAGGCTAAGGCCGCATTATATTTGGGAAATAAATAAAAACAAAGAAAATAAGCCAAAGCCACACATACAAAATATACTAAAAAGAATATATTCAACAAAAACGTCATTCTTTTTTAAATCGTTATTATAATGGTAAAATAACAGCTATGATATCCTCTTATCTCGAAGATGATGCATTACCTACAACAGAAATAGAGGAACTCCGTTCCATTCTCACAAAAATGTCACAAAAAGGAGGAAAGTAATATGAGTGATTTTATGATACGCTTTCTCATTTGTAATTTATGGATTAGCTGTATCATTGGAATCCTTTTAGTAGTTAAAAAATTATTCAAAAAAATTTTAACTAGCCGTATGCAATATAATTTATGGTTCTTATTATTTATATTGTTGTTAATCCCTTTTGTACCATCAAAGCCAACAAAATTTTTTTCCATATTTGCGTTATTTAGTAACATTCCACAATCAGAATTACCAAATAATGATATTGTATCACATACAACCAATGAAACAATTTTTGAAAATAATATGAATTGGATGAATGACTTTACACTTTCTATCACTCAAGATACATCATCAATATTTGGATTGATTTTAGGAGCTGTTTGGATTATAGGTGTACTAACAATGATTATTTTGGTTACAAAATCAGTTTTACGCTTACATATGTTAAAAAAATCCGCTCTATCTTTGCAAAATGTTGAAGTACGAAAAATTTATTATAGTTGTTTAGATGAGATGAATTTAAAAAAGGATATCCCCATTTACAGTACTGCTTTTTTAAAATCTCCCATCATCGTTGGTATTTGGAAACCATGCATTTATTTGCCGATACATTTGATTTCTGATTATAATACTTCTGATTTACGATATATGTTGCTACACGAGTTACAACATTACAAATATAGGGATAATATTACTAACTATTTTATGATTCTTATTAGAATTATTTATTGGTTTAATCCTATTGTATTGGTTGCGCTAAAAGAAATGTGTCATGATAGGGAAATTGCTTGTGATAGTTCTGTATTAAAAATGCTTGAATATAAGGACTATATTAACTATGGAAATACATTGATTAATTTTGCTGAAAAAATTTCTACCACTCCATTTCCATTTGTAGCTGGACTTGGCGGAAATATGAAGCAAATTAAACGCCGTATTCTTAACATTGCTTCTTATGAAAATCCTACCTATTGGAAACGAATAAAAGGATTGATTGCTTTTTTAATGACAGCTATTTTACTTTTTGGTTGCTCTCCTATGTTGTCCACATATGCATCGGAGGAATGCTATACTTGGGATACTTCCTCAAAAAAGATTACGCTTGTAGATCTCTCATCATATTTTGATGGGTACAAAGGAAGTTTTGTGCTTTACGATTTACAGAAAGATAATTGGAATATATACGATATAGAACAGGCAACTATACGAATATCTCCCAACTCTACTTATAAAATATATGATGCTCTATTTGCTTTAGAAGAAAATATTATTACTTCAGAAAATTCTTTTATTTCCTGTCCTCAACAGAATTATCCATTTGAATCATGGAATGAAGACCAAACTCTGTTTTCTGCAATGAATTCTTCTGTTACTTGGTATTTTCAAGCTTTGGATGCAAAGTTAGGTAAATCTAATTTGCAATCTTATATTGAACAAATTGGATATGGAAATCAAAACATAAATGGAGAACTTTCTTCATATTGGATGGAATCCTCCTTAAAAATCTCTCCTATAGAACAGGTAGAACTTTTAACGTCATTATACTTTAATGATTTTGGATTTACGCCAGAAAACATTCAAACTACAAAAGAAAGTATCCAGCTATTTTCAGATGTTAATTGCACAATTTATGGTAAAACTGGTACTGGATGTATTGAAGAAAAAAATGTAAACGGTTGGTTTATAGGTTTCGTGGAATCTAAAAATCATACATATTTTTTTGCAACAAATATTCAAGCTATAGATAATGCAACTGGCAGTATTGCATCTGAAATTACACTTTCTATATTATCTGATATGAATATTTATAAATTATAAAAGTAACAATCATATAGATAGGAAAAAACAACATAACTCAATCAGTTTAGTTCAACACAATTCTTTAAATTGATAAAAGGATGGTACACAAAAAGATAAACTACCCATATTGTGTGGACAGCATATAAAAAACATTCTTGTTAAGATAATAATATTTGAGTTAAAAACAGGAGTGGCAATGCCACTCCTGTTTTTAACTGGACATACTTATGGTTATAAAAAATGACTAACAGATATAAAATATCCTGTTATATATACATATAAGAAATATCTATTACCCATTTTCTGTGTCAGCAACTTTCTATCCATATTTCTTCATAAATTGCATGATTGTTTTCGAAAATCATAATATCCACAGCAAGATACCTAAAAGAAATGATACATCATTGATAATGTATCGCATACTCTGTGTCTGTATATAACCTCATATTGCACCTGTACTCTCACATCCGTTCTTCTAATCGCAGAAAATTCCGTAAAAGTTCATTTTTCATCTTCAGGCACTCAATTTCTTACTGATATTCTCTGATACTAGCTGGTTCTGTCTGTTTTTTAGGACGTCCTCTGTATTTTAGCAGAAGCCCAGCAATAAGACGAGTCTATTCCCGATTATAGTAATTGATTCAGTTTTCAATTTGTCGAATCTCTAATTAAAAGTATTTTACAAGCTTACGGATTGGTTTTTCCTACTTTACACATAGCAATCAGCTTTGGTTCAATTATTTGATATGCGTGTATTTACTTTTTGCTATAACAAAACCTGCTCATATAATCAAGTGTTTTTTGTTGAAACCACAGGCTCCTTATGTGATTCTATTATTTTAAATAAGGGGGCTTTTTGTCATTGTCCGTTTTTATTGGTTCAGTTCACTTTTTATGCTCAGATACAATAGGAAAAATTATTTTAAATTTTGCTTGACTTTTAAATATTACTATTGTAATATTTAAAGCGTGCTTCACACAATAGACTTATTGCTATATTTTCTCAACTAAAATTTTATATTGACAAATACATATAGAATTCATTTTATTTATAAAGAGAGGTGACAAAACATTTTCAAAATCTTAATACAAATATGTTGAGAAAAGATAAACTATGTTGGATTATAGTTCGTAAGCACAACTAAAATGAATGGTTTACTAAATTTAACCTAAATAAAGAATTATATATTGTGACAAATACAACTCTCATATCCTTTAAAATGTAAATACTACTATTTTATTATGGATTTGCAATGAAAAACTTGAAAGGTGGAGATAATATATTACAAATGCATAAGTTAGCTATATGAAATGATATAAATGCTTCAAAAATTCAAAATTCTATGTATAATCTATATTTTAGGAGGATAAAGTTATGAAACACAACAAAATTACCATAAGTATTTTAATGATCTTTGTCATATTATTATCTGTTGGATGTAGTAATAATCAAGAAAACATTTCTGATGGCAATGAAAATGTTAATGCAGATTATGATTTTCTATTTCAAGAACTGGAAGAAAAATATGATGCTACATTAGGAATTTATGCACTTGATACAGAAACTAATAAAGAAATTTCTTATAATGCAGATGAAAGATTTGCATACTGTTCAACATATAAAGCTTTAGCTGCCGGTGCCATTTTAGAAAAATACTCTATTGAAGAACTTGATAATGTAATATATTTTGAAGAAGAAGATGTTTTATCTTATGCACCAGTTGCAAAAGATAAAGTAGATACTGGAATGACTATTAGAGAAATATGTGATGCTGCAGTTAGACAAAGCGATAATACTGCTGGAAATCTACAATTTACTCTTCTTGATGGACCTAATGGTTTTAAACAATCATTAAGTAAAATTGGTGATACTGTAAGTGAGCCTTCTAGAATAGAAACTGAATTGAATGATGCTGTACCTGGCGATATAAGAGATACTAGTACTCCTAAACAATTGGCTTTAAATTTAAAAGAATATGCAACTGGAGATATATTGTCAGATGATAAAAAAGAGATTTTTATAGATTGGATGTCAAATAATGCAACTGGTGATGAATTAATTCGCGCTGGTGTACCAAGTGATTGGATTGTGGCAGATAAAAGTGGTGCTGGTTCTTACGGAACACGAAATGATATCGCTATTGTAACACCCCCAAATAAAAAACCTATATTTGTAGCTGTACTTTCAAAAAAAGCAGAACAAGATGCAGAATATGACAATAAACTGATAGCAGATGCCACAAAAATCATCTTTGATTTAATATCATAAAAATTGATTCACTCAAAAATAAATTAATATACCAAAATACAATTACAAAAGTTTTATCTTAGAAACTCTCAAAAAGAACCATAGATAAGATTCTTCTATGACGATATAGGTGAAATACTTGAATTCAAGCATTTCACCTTTTTTGTAAGGATATGTAGAAAAGTCTATAAATAAGGATGCTTCTATAACAATTTGGAATACTTAAAATTAGAGATTTGAACCTTATGTTATAAATACTATCTATCTAACGGGTATCGATAACAGGCGGCTTTTCAAACATTTTAACCAAGATATTGATTTACTCTGAAATCCTATTTCATATATAATACTCAGTTTATCATAGTTCTGCGCTCAGTTCCGAATGGTATTAGTTTACCTTTTGCTTGCTTCGAAAGTAAAGCAATATAGTATCTTTAGCAAGGCAGTATTGATTTGAAGTACACTCCTTTGCTTATTTAGCTTTCTATAGGTCGCATTCAAATATTCCACCTTGTTTGACGACAGATTTCGGCATAATAGGTTTGATGAAAAAGCCTTTAAACACATTTTAAGAGGTCTAAAAATTCAAGTCGTTAAAAAAGTGATAGTGATAATAGATAACACCAATTAAAATGCAAAAAAACTTTATCTTTCTTTCGTTTTTTATGTTTTTTATTCAACCGGAGAAATTGATAAAGCTGGATATTACTACAAATTAGAAATATAAATCTAATCTATCAAATATGGAGGAATGACTATGAAAAAAATATTTGCACTTGCTTTTTGTTTTGTAATGAGTAGCTTTGTTTTGGCGGGCTGCTCGGGAAAAGCGAACCTTTTGAGAAAAAAAGTTTTACGCCGGATACAAAGGTCAACGAAATAAATCTTGATGTGAGGGACAGAGAAATTGAAGTAACACTATCTGACGACGAACAGGTGCATATCCAATATTCTGAAAACAGCAAAGAGTATTATGATATTTCTGTTTCCGATGGAAATGTGCTGACTATGGTAAATGCCAACAACAAAGAATGGACGGATTATATCGGGGGAAAACCCTCTACCAAAGATCGGAAAATCGTATTACAAATGCCGACTACACTTCTGGATACTGTTACGCTATCTACGACAAATGAAGATATATCACTTCCAGTATTGGCTGTTACGGGAAGCATTGATATTTCGACTAACGACGGAAACATCACTTTTGAGAGCTTAGATGTAGGAAATACCTTGACTTTGACCGTTAAAAATGGGGATATTTCTGGCATGATTGGAGGCAGGTATGAGGATTTCGTCATTCAATCAGAAGTCAAAAAAGGTGATAGCAGTTTGCCAAAACATAAAGATATTGGTAAAAAAACACTAAAAGTACTTTGCAATAACGGTGATGTTGATGTTACGTTTGTGGTATAAATAAAAAAATATAAAGACAGGAGAAAAGATAATAATGATAACAAAGAATAAATTTTATTTGAAAATGATATTTACAGCATGTATATGTGCAATTATTTTAACTGGCTGTGGTAGTAAGTATACTGTAGAGGAAAAAAGCTTGGTTGAAAACCAAAAAGAAAATCAAGAAACACTGGAAAATGGAGTAAACAGAACTTCTATGGAAAAAAGTATGGAATTTTCCGATGAAAGCACAGAGAAAATACCAGAAATAGTAGAGGTAGACTGGTCAGAGTATTTTAATGGATTGAATGGAACAGCAGTTATATATGATGCATCCAATAAAAAATATACAATTTATAATCGTGATCTTGCAATTACAAGAAGTTCACCATGTTCGACATTTAAAATTATTTCTTCTTTGATTGCCTTAGAAAACGGAATTATTGAAACGGAAAACTCTACTAAAACATGGAGTGGTGAAATATTTTGGAATGAAGATTGGAATAAAGATATTGATTTTCAAGAAGCTTTTCGTACTTCTTGTGTATGGTATTTCAGACAGGTCATTGATGATATTGGAGAAGATTTAATGCAGAAGGAATTAGATAAGCTCCAATATGGTAATTGTGATATTTCTGATTGGGAGGGACGATTAAATACAAATAATAGTAATAGAGCTTTGACGGGCTTTTGGATTGAATCTTCTTTAATGATTTCACCCAAAGAACAAGTGGAAGTAATGGAGCATATCTTTGGAAAAGAATCGAATTATTCAGAAGAAACACAGAATACATTAAAGCAAGTTATGCTTTTATCAGAGGTTGATAGTACTGACATTTCTATATATGGAAAAACCGGAATGGGAAAAGTCGATGGTATTGTTGTTGACGCTTGGTTTACAGGGGTTGCGGAAAGTAAAACAGGAGATGTGTATTTTTGTGTGCGTCTTGGAAGAACTGATGGTATGAATGTATCCAGCACATTGGCAAAAGAAATAGCAATCGATTTGGTTCAAATAACATTACAATAAATACAAAATGAAATATAGTTAACTAGATAGTGTCTACACGAGTTTATGCCAAAATTGCACACCAATGGCAATGCAATAAATTTGCACTACTGCTAGAAATAATACTGTGCTTTGAGAGTATGAGAAAATCTCTGTAAATAAGATTCTTCTATGATAATTAAGAGCGATAAGCTTGTGAATCAGGCTTGTCGTTCTTGTTTTATATATAACAGTTGCTTACGGGCATGTCAAGAGCAGGCGGTTTCCCGCCTGTCTTCTTAACCCTTCTTTTGCTTACTCGGGTAAGCGTCCCTCGTACATAATGCTCAGTTCTCCATAAACCTGAGCCCAATCACGGATGGTGGTAGTCCATTTTTTCGTAGCCTCAAAAGTAGCCAGATACAAGGCCTTTAACAGGGCGGTATCGCTTGGAAATACGCTTCTCTGACGGTTCAGCTTCCGGTATGTGGAGTTCAGTGATTCGATCGCATTGGTTGTATAAATGACCTTCCGGACAGTGGTTGAAAATTTAAAAATTGGAGAAACAGCATCCCAGTTGTCTTTCCAGCGTTTCATGGAATTCGGGTATTTCGGAGTCCATTTTTCAGTTACACGTTCCAAGGTAGCCAGAGCCTTCTGCTCATCAGCGGCCTGATAGATGGTTTTTAAATCTGCAGCAAAGGCTTTTCTGTCCTTGTCCGGAACGTATTTCAGGGTGTTTCTTACCTGATGGACAATACACCTCTGGTATTCTGTTTTGGGAAACGCAGCTGAAATCGCTTCTTTAATGCCTGTAAGGCCATCGGCACAGATGATCAGGATATCTTTTACTCCGCGATTTTTCAGTTCGTTCAGGACTGACAGCCAGTATTTCGCACTTTCATTGTCACCAATCGTAATCGTCAGGACTTCCTTTTTCCCCTCCGCATTAATGCCAAGAATAACATAGGCTGCAAGCTTACGAATGACTCCATTATCCCGCACAGAATAGTGGATCGCATCGATGTAAAGGATTGGATATACCTCATCCAATGGGCGGTTCTGCCAATCTTCAATCTGAGGAAGTATCTTATCCGTCACATCGGATATGAAACTTTCTGATGTTTCAAAACCATAGATATCTTCAATCGTTTCCGAGATCTGGCGAGTGGTCATTCCTTTGGCATACATAGAGATGATCTTCTGATCAATATCAGAAATATCTTTCTGACGCTTTTTCACCACCTGTGGTTCAAAGGTCGATTTCCGATCCTGTGGGACCTCGATTTCCATAGAGCCATATCGACTGTTTACCTGCTTGCGTTTATAACCGTTACGATAATCGTCATTGTCAGAACGCTGGGATTTCTCATATCCAAGATGGTCATCCATTTCAGCCTCCATCATTTCTTTAATGGTGCCGCCCAGAAGATCTTTGAGTGCATCCTGGATATCTTCTGCGGTCTCGATATCGTATTCTTCGAGAAGCTGGCGGATGATGTTCCTTTTTCCTTCAGTCATTTCAACTCTGTGAACTGGTTTCTTTTGTTTTGCCATAGTAAAAGGCCCTCCTAATGATATTTATTGTATCATAGAAGGACCTTACTTAGGTTATTTTACAGAAAAAGTTTCATAGGCTCACTAAAAATGGAGAATACGTTCTAACAAACTTTCTCATAAAAACACCTCACTCCACCAATATTATCAATCATTCTTTAATTCGGTACTGATAGGCTGGTATCTCCTTAATTCCATCATCAAGGATTTTATTCCCCAAATATTGAAAGCTACCATCATCAGCAAACTTTACTGTAAGTTCATGGGTTATGACTGCATCATCACAAATGACCATATCACACACCGCATCCACCGTTAATGTCACTGTTCCATCCTCATTTTCTTTGATATCAATAACCTCCGGCAACGAAGTTCCAAAAAAAGTTGGTGCATAGTTAAGGCAGCCTAGTCGTACCCATACATAAGTCTGATTTTTTTCATCAAATACCGCATATTCCTGAATTTGCTCTGCTGTTACCGGAAGATATTCCATGATCAAACTCTCAAATTCTTCTTTTGGTATTCCATTTGGATAATCCTCGGCATCAAACGCTTTCTGATGTTTCATGGCATACAGATATTCATATATTCCATTATAGTCCAGTTTTTCCATATGGTCGGTATCCCAATTCGAGCATAAAAGATTATTTCCCTGATACCCCAGACCTTGTACGCATTTTTCTGACATTTCCCTTTGTTCCTTAGTCAATGGTTTTATTCTTACCAAACAACTTCCATCAACAATCTCCGTAACTTCCGGTGGTTCTGGAACACATAATTCATAACAAAACCATCCTTTATCCGTATATTTCCACTCTTTTATTCTGGTATAGGAAATATAGGACAGTCCAGGAGCATCTTTCATATTCCATGTAGCACTTGCACCCATTAGATACATATTTTCCCCATCAAAAATAAATTTATCTCTCCCAATACCACCATCGGAATGAAGTTCGTAAACTACTACTGATCCACTTTTTCCTTTCAGACACTCCTTAAGAAAATTATCAACTTTTTCGTAATTTTCCATATTTGAATACGTTTCCATTGCTGTAACCGGATATCCTTTTTCTTTTATCCTGTCCTGCATCTCATGAATCGTTTCGTCATTTAGAACAACATTGGAGGCATCTCCCTTATCTGCACGATGATAAATATCAGAAATAAGCCCCATCACTTTTTTACAGTCACTCTCAGCTTCTTCCCTTTCCTGCTCATCTACTGGAAGGTCATAGCCCTTTTCCCACTGTTCTGCGGCTTCTTGCTTCTCACTCTTTGCCTCTTCCGCAGAAGCAACTTCTTCTTTACCTTCTGCAAATTGTCTATCTGATGCCACATCATGCTTTTCGCAAGCACACAATAAGCAACCAATCAGCAGTATCATAATTAACAAACTACATTTTTTCATGAACATCATCCTTTCGTTTAGGGCACATCATGGATATGTCCTTGCTATTGGTGGCAAATCCAATTCCTTTTGTTCAATAGAATTGGATAGATACCTGAAAGTTCCATCCTCAAATGGCTGGACTACTATTTGATTCGTAAACGCACAATCTGAATTATAATCCGCCCATACTCCGTCTACGATCAGTGTAATCGTCCCATCAGAGTTTTCTGTATAATCAATAACTTCTCCAAATGGTGGATATGGACTGGCATAAATCATTTCATATTCGTAACTGTTGCTTCCCTCATCATATCCACAATGCTCTCTTAGCTGTTCTACGGACACTGGGAAATAGGTGGTCATAATCTTCTCATATTCTTCTGCCGGAATTCTCCAGTCTTGCGTTTTCAAATTTTCGCCCGTATAAATACGATAGATATCTTCAAACATGCAGGGCATCAATATGTCTTCCACATTGCTGCTATCCCAGTTTACAACAAGCATATTATAATTCACATAGCTTAATCCTGATATGTACTTTTTCGTAAGTTCTCTGCATTTATCTGAAAGTGGTTTTATTCTCCAATACTCCCGTAAACCTGCATGAGCCATTACTTCTTCATACGCATAGATAAAATAACCCTTTTCTGTCAGTTTGATCTCCGCCACATCACTAACGGAAGTACCCTGTATCTCCGGCACCCCACCTTCTTTCCATCGCACTCCTATGTAATAAGTCTGCAATTTATTTTTACGATAGATAAAAGTTACTGCACCCAACAACCCATCTCTATGTACATCAAATACTGTTACCATTGAATCATGACCATCCAAATATTCAGCATAGAATGTCTCTATTTTTTCATAATTCTGCATATTGGTATCTTCTTCTACACTCACCAATCCTTTACTGCCCAAGTGTTCTACAACAACTTTTCGCTGTTCGCTAGTGAAGTCACTAATACCAGAAGAATAGTTTGGTGCATCTGAAATTACTATATCCACATATATTTCACTGACTGATTCGGCTGCTGATAATACCATACTTTGTAATTCTTTCTTTTCCTCATCTGTAACTAAGCACTCCTCAGATTGAGGCACGAACCAATATACAGACTCCATAGAAGATTCCGTATCTGTTTCCTCTACCGATACCTCTTCGCTGTTCTCGATTTCTACAGGAGGTTCCCATACTTCCTCTGCTACACTTTGAGGTTTCTCCGTTTTCAATTTTTCCCAACAGACCGTACCAACTATAACAACAAACAAGAATATCAAAATTGGAAATTCGCACTTTCTAAACATCCATTTCACATCTTCCATCATTTACCTCCATATATTTCATCCCATTCCTTCGCTGTCAGGCGAGGTGTATGCCATGTTTCCTCACAATTATCCTCGGATGGTATAATTCGGTTAGACACATACTGTACTCCTCCATTCTCTAAAGGACGAACTACAACCTCGTGGGCAAATACTTTGGAATTATCCGCATAAGGGAACACCACGTTGGCTGTCAATGTAAGTGTTCCATCGCTGTTTTCTGTAAATCCAACTACCTCTGAATATGGGTATTCCGGATACTCTACTTCCTCAAATCCTCTCGGTTTATATTCATAGGTTTCATCCTCTGCATAATAGATAGTTTTGGACTGTAATGTTTCACTATCGATATTGAAATATGCCATGATAACGCTTTCAAAGTCATCCTTGGGAATTCGATAAACAGCACCAACTCCTAAATTATCATCTGCAACATAAGGGGTGTATGTCCCATTTACTTTTGGATAAAGAAGATCATACATATCATAGAAATTCAAATCCCCAAAATCATCCTCACTCCAATCTACAATGAACATATTATTCTGTTCAAAGCCGATTGGAAGAAGATACTTCCGACTCAACTCTCTGTATGTTTCATCCAAAGGCTGTACCCGTAATGCGGTATGCTCCTCCGCTCCGCTCAATGTCAGTACATATAATTCTTCCGAAAACCAAACTCCTGAAAACATAAGATAACCGTCTTCTGTATAATTCCAATACTCCGCCTGATAACTTCCTGTCACCTCTCGTTTCATGTTTCCGTTTTCGTACTTATAATAGCTTCTGACCACATCCACATTTCCGTCTTTTGTTTCCAAATCATATTTTACAAATCCGCCCAAGTAACTGACCTCAATAATTGTTATTTCAGCCTCTTCCTGCGTATCCACCATTTCACAGAACCGTTCTACCTGCTCTGCCTCAGTCATATCAATCTGATTTCTGCTGTCAACAGCCGGATACCCATTTTCTCCAAACTGATTTACAATAATACGAACCGTTTCTAAATCTGCTATTTTATTCTCCTCTGAAGCTTTTTTATACAGCTGCGAACATATTTCTATAATCTCATCTTCATTGTCCTTCACATTTTGTTGTTGATCTTGTACTGCAATTTCACTTTCTACTACTTGCTCATCTTCCAAATGTGTATCACTACACCCAGAAACGCTAAGCAACATCATAATACTAATTGCTATGAAACCAATCCTCCAATACTGCACTGTCCTTTTTAACGACATAGCCGCTTCCTCCTCTTCCTTTTACATCTTCAACCATGCTGATAATCAATATAGGATGTTCCACTGTTTCCTCCGTCGAATAGATAGCAAACCATCCCAGTTCCGTACCTGAAGTATCATCCTTCGATGCCTTAATCTCTGCGGTACCAGTTTTTCCTGCCAAAACAACATCATCACGATGAGCTGCATATCCGGTTCCATGAGAATCATTCACAACTTTTTTTGTGCCTTCTAATACTTGGTTTGCTGTTTCCTTAGAAAATGCTCTCGGCATCCAAAACGTAACAGTCGCTTCAGCCTGATATACCAGATAAGGTTTTATAATATTTCCCTCATTACAGAAAGCAGAATAGATACATGCCATATGTAAAGGATTTACCAAAACCTGTCCTTGTCCATAACCACTGTCTGCTAATTGTATTTCCGTTTCAATGTTTTCTGTATTAGAGTATTGTGATTTTGCCATCTTAATATCAAATGGAATCTCTTCATTAAATCCCAGTTCCGTCAATGAGCTTTCCATCTCTTCTGTACCAATTTTTAATGCAGCTTTTGCAAAATAAATATTATCTGAATAAATTAATGCATTCTCTAAAATGACAGGTTCATATGTATGAAGTGTAGTCACACAATAAGAACCCCATGAAGAATCTTTTTGCCAACTTAACCCCTCATTTCCATAGTCCTCCATCGGATCAATTGCTTCTGATTCCAACCCAATTGCTGCAATTATCGGTTTGAAAGTCGATCCAGGACACCATACCTGTCGAAAGCGATTATACATCGGCTTATTCTCGTCCTCGTTCAGTGCAGTCCACTGTTCATTAGATAACCCCATGATGAAATCATTATTATCATAGGACGGTGTACTGACCAAAGCCAAAACTTCTCCTGTATACGGGTTCATTGCTACAGAACAACTTTTATCTTCTTTAAACTGCTCATATAATGACCTCTGAAGTTCAGCATCTATAGTTAGTTGTATGTCCTTTCCATCCTGTACAAATATGCTCGCAAGTTCCGCTTTCTTGTTCCCATCAGAATCTACAATATAAATGTCGCAGCCGTTTTGTCCTTTCAGTTCTTTTTCAAATAAACCTTCCATTCCGCTTTTACCCATTACGCTATTGGCTGTATATCCCTCTCCCGCATGGTTCTCTAAATCTTCTGCGGTAACACTCTGTACATAACCTACTAAATGCGCAGCTGCCTCACCTAATGGATACTCTCGCACCTCAGTGTCAGATATCATCACTCCCGGAATTTCAAGCAATTTTTTTTGTCTTTCATTCTCTTTCAACACCTCTTCATCCGGCTCGATTTTCATTAACTCAATTTCTGCCACTTTAGGAATCGTTTTAATTGGTACAAAGGAATCTTCTTTTACCCACTTTGCAGACAGTTTCTTTTCAATCACTTCTGGTTCAATTTCCAACAACTCTGCTATTTGCTGAATAGCTTCATCTCTATCTTCCAATTTTCCCGGTACAATTCCAACCGAAGATGCAACGCCTTTTCCGGCAAGAACCCGCCCATTTCTATCCAAAATATCCCCTCGATTTGCCTGCGTGGTAGAAATCTTTACCTTGTCTGTTGAACCTAATTCTGGAAAGATCAGTGAATCGTCCCATACCAACTCATATCCATCTTCCCCCTTCAGAAAAATTGCCTCATTCTCAAAACTGATATTACCTGCTACCGTATCAAAAGAAGTTTGATAAGTTACTGCTTTTCGTTCCTCATCATATGCTGTAACTTCAATCTCCATATTGTCCACTTCAATACCTTCATAAATAGCCGAATTTCGCTTTACAAAAACATCCTGACTTATATTTCTTGATGCTTCAATATTTAACATCGCATACATTTCTTCATACTCCTGCTTTGGAATATGATTCATATATTCAACTAAAAGTTCTTCTGGAGAAACCAATGTATTTTGCTTTCTATACAAAATGCCAATACATACAATAGCTCCAATAAACGTTATTCCCAACACAAATACCGTCAAACAAATTGTCGTTCTTTGTTTCTTTTTCCTTCTTACTCTACGCTTCACCTTTGTCTAACCTCCGTTCTTTACAAAATATATTTCCTACTCGCCTTTAATATTACACTTGTAAGATTTTAAACTAAAAAAAATTCTCTCGTGTTAAATATTACACCCGTAATATTTTTGTGTCAAGCTAATATAATTTATGCTGGCAAAACACATGCATTTCCATGCTCTGCCAGCAAAACTATTTCTATTCCGTTACTACAAACTCCATCACTGCGAATTCTTTATCTGTCATATTATTCAACTTGGCAACTACCCGATTTGACAATTCTACCATTTCACTATCATCCAAATGCTTAATTGCTTTTTTAATATCACTTATAACCTTTGTCCTGCTTTTACACTCAAAAATGCAGATTAAATTGACTTCTTCTACTGTAAATTTATCATTCATCGCTTATATCTCCCTCTGATTTTTCTTTGTATTTTCCTGTACTTCATGTTCCTGTCCAGAACCAGCTATCTGTGCTTTTTTCTCAGCCAATCGAGCTTTTAAGGAAACTTTTACCGCAGGTTGTTCCTGATCCTTTTTGTTTGCTTCCCTCTGTGCTTTCTCTGCACCATTATTCAGCACATTGTCAATCATGTTATAATTTTGTTCTTCCATTTCTTCAATCTTGGCAAGAGGCTTGTATTCAGCCAATTTTTCCAGCAATACTTTTGCCCTTTGCATTTCGTCCGGCAAAGCTCCCTCGGAAATAACCTCGTTCAACCAGTCTGTAATAGGCTCCGTATTCCCTTGAACTATCATCTTGGAAATCTCTGACACGCTTTCCGTCATATTTGGGTTGTTGTTGCGGTAGGAATAAATATCATAATCATGGCTGAAACGGTCAATTTCCACAGCAAGCTGTTCTGCAGGTTCTAAATCCGGCATACGCTTCTCCCACACCATTGCTTCCATATCTTCAGACATAACTCCATCTATATCCATTTCAGGCAGTTTTGCCACAAGTTCTGCAATGACTTCCATAGCCTTCGGTTCACAGGTTATGCTTGGAATATGCTCTAATATCTCCAAATCAATCCGGTTGCCTGATAACAGGTCAACTTCATCATCCATATAGCTTTCTTCGCCCGGTCTGTGAACATTGATACCGATTGCATGAATGCCATGCATCCGCTCCGGTGGTATCTGCTTCCAGATGGCGATTGCTTCTTCTACTGTGGGAATATTCTCATAAAACTCACCCATATTGTGAAATTCGCTACACTCAGATACCATTAACGTTACTTCTACTTCATCTTTTTCTGCTTCAACATGAGCCCGCATCTGTTGACTCAATTCCTGCTCTCTTTCCTGCCGGATGCTTTCCAGATACGACTCAGCCTGTGGCAGATAGTTCTCCAATTTTCCGGTATGTTGGGCAGTAATCGGGTTGATATCAACTTTTACATCACCAATATGTAATCCATCCTCATTAAAGGCATTGTATAAATCATCCTCTTTTTCATTCGTGGAAAACTCCACCACAACATCAAGATCAGAGCTGTCTCGTTCCAAACCTCGGCATCTGCTTCCTATGATAACAGCATCAACAATTGTGGCATCTATACCATACTCATCAATCTTTGCCTGCACATGGCATTTTACGGTTTCCTCAATTTCTGCCGGATTCATTTCACTAATGTCATGAAACAGTTCATTGGTCTTTGCTCTAAAATCCGTTATGATGTTGCTCTCTTGATTTTTTTGTACAACTTCATTGGCTTCCTCAACCTTTTCCATCAATCCATCATAATCAATGGGTATCAATTCATCATCGTTCTTAATATTCCCTTTTGCCCCGTTATGGTCTGGAGCAGCTTTCAAATCATTTATGATGTCAGTCAGTGCTTCCCTGATTGTCACATCCGGATTGTCATAAACTCCACCGTCAATCTCCTTATAATCAGCTCCCATAATGGAATAATCATAGCCTCCATCCACCTCTTGGATACTGATATAGCGGTCTGCAATCTGAAAGGCAAGTTCGGTTTCTTCCCCAATCTCCAAGGACTTTTTCATATCTGCAAGCACCTGTTCCTTTTCATCACCAAGGTCAATGATTTCATCCCCATCTTCCAACGTGTTGTCCGAAGTTTCCTTCTCCTGTTTCTCTGGCTCTGACTTCTGGACATCGTGTCCAGAGGTGTCTATCTTCTCTTCCTGCTCTTTTACTCCCTCCAAAGTCTGCATAAAATCAGGAAGTCGGGTAAATCCAAAGGAATCCACAAAATGGGCACTCTTTCCCCCATTCTGATGCAGGATCACAATATCACTGACAGACAGGGAATGCCCTCTGTAATCTTCCGGGTGATCTATATTGAATTTCTCATAGATTACTTCCAGTGTTTCGCCCTGTGTCTGCTCTTGCAGTTCAGACAGCTCTCCTACATAAATTAATTCATAGTTTTCCGGTTTGATTGCATCAAAATTGTCCTTCGTAATACCCATACGCTTTAAAGACTCTGTACCCTCAAATCGCAGATGATTCAACTCCGGATTATGCTTCAATTGATAAATACCGTACTTGTCAGAGCTGCCGTACAAAAGCTGTGCTTCTTTATTTATTTGATTGTCCGAAAGTTCAGCCTGCATGGAACGAAGTTTTCTTTCATTTTCCCAATCACCTTTTTCAATGCCAAAAATTCCATCATGCTCCGTAATCTGTTTTCTATCTTCTACCGTGGTTTCCGAACCATCATTGTGTAACAGATACACGGGCAAATCGTGAACAAATAATTCCAATGCTTTCTCCTGCGTCAGTGGCAGCATTTCATTCCATGTATAACCGTACTCACGCATTTCAGACAAACCAATCATCAAGTCTGGAAGTGATTCAATCTCTGTCTGTGCATCTATGATAGTCAGACCCACATCCTGCTGTGCATACTCAAGCTGATATGCCAGTTTTTCTGCAAGATCCCTTGTCTTATTCATATCATCGAGCTTATAAGCATAATTTACAATCAAGTTACGCTCATCTGATGTAAATATGGTTTTCTCCGCTTCCAACTGATTGATAAGCTGCTCTGCCTGTTCCATAACCGAAAGATTACTGTCAATCTGCTCTGCAATTTTTGCTTTCACATCAATAATCTCATCTGTATCAAGATTGTAACGAACATCAAGATGATACTCCTCAAATTCTCTTGATTTCTCATTGCCAAGCTCTGTAGTCCATGCACCTTTACTTTCCAAGTATGCCTGTATGCTGAGTTTATCATCCTCACTCATGTTAGATAAAGTAGCCACAAGTTCCTGCTTATCCATTCCACGAACATTGACAAGGCTGAACTCCGTCAGATCTTCATTCTGTATCAGCAGGATACACTCTTTACTCTGTTCCTGTTCCATCTCACGATTTAGTTGCAATTCCCTTAATGCTCCCTCAATTCCTGTAATAAGTTCCGATGCCGTCTTTCGTATAGTATCTAGGGAAGATTTCAGTTCCTTCATATCCTTACCACTACTCCACCCTGCAATATAACCAAAGGAATAATCCGAGGTATCTATGCCAAAATGCTGGCATACCGTATAGGCAACGCTTTCTGCTTCTACTTCTTTTGTATTTCTGTCCTTTGCAGGTTCTTCTATCAAATCATCCCGATTGATTTCCTTATTATGCAGCATGGAATGAGCTACTTCATGCACCATTGTCTTTAATGTCTGGCTCTCACTCATATTCTCCTGCACTGCAATCCGCTTTTCCTCGGTATGGAAATATCCTTTGGAATCGCTGGGAATATCCTCAAAACCAATAGGAACCGGGGCAACATTCATAAGTGCCTGCACAAAGTCCTCATATCCCTCCACTGTTGATAAAAGTTCCTGTGCTTCCAGTTCCGGAATTGGCTTTCCGTCTGTCTGCGATACATCAAATACAGACACGGCACGAAATGCTGGAATCGTGACCTCTACCTGTTCCTTTTGAGGCATACCGTTTTCATCAAACATCATTTCTCCTGTGACAGGGTCTAATTTATCCCGTTCCTCTTTAATTTTGTAAGGTGCAGGGGCAAGAATACGGATTGCCTTTTCTCCTTTGTTAACGTGTCTTTCAAAATTCTTCTGCCATGCCTTATATCCGGCTACAAGTGTTGCTTCCGGCTTTTGCATGGCGATAAGTAAAGTGTTGTTAAAGCTGTAATTATGAAATTTTGACATGGTGGAAAGATAAGTCTTGTACTTTTCACTCTCAAAAAGTTCCTTTAATCCTTCCTCCAGCTTGTCTGTAATTTCCTGTACTTTTTGTTTTTCTGTTCTTTCGTCTGCCATAATTTTTCTCCTTTTCAAACGCAAAAATACCGCCCTGCAAATTCACAAGACGGTATCCCAAAATAAAAAAGGTGTATGGACTTGATTTCTCTTTTTCCATACACCTTTCCGGTTACTATTAAATTGTTACCAAAAAATTGATATTAAAGTAATCGCAATAACTGAATAAGTTCATGTGGCTCTGCTACATCTGATATTGTCTGTCTTGTATCAAAACGCTTAAAACCATAGTTTTCATAAAAAGAAAGCAGTTTTTCCTTGTTATCTGCTTCCACAAATGCCACCATACCTCCAGCCTGATATTGCAAAATCTGTGTCTGTCTGATAGCAGCTTCTAATAACTCCTGCCCTGTTATTCTTTCCTTTACCTTGTCATTAAAATTCTTTCCAAGCTGGGCAATCAGATAAGCAGCTAAATTATAAGTCTGCTCATTTTTATCTATCTCACTAAACCTTGCAAGTTTTCTCTTAACTGTATTGCTGAAAGGCTCAGCCTTTACAACAAGTGGCTTGATTGTAATAGAAAAATAACCCAATAACTCTGCATCTTCCAATGATAATACCAGATATGTAACTGCCTGATGTTTCTTTGCAAATTCGATTGCCTGTTGCTTTAGGAAACGCTCAACATCCGGATTCAATGGACATGAAAACTCGGAAAGGAGCTGTACTAATTTGTCCTCTCCGAGCCTTTTGTCTTCACTAGCTAAATACTCACGAATGTTCAGCACAATAAAATTATTTGCTGGCTGCATCCGTTTTCTTCCTTTTCTCCATGAATTTTATGATATCATCTGCTCCCTGTAAGTAGGTAACATTGATTGGTACACGAGGTGTTCTGTCGTTGGCAGATGCTTCAATCGCATCGGCAAACATCTCCACCTGTTTCTGACCGGATATGATAAAATTCTTAGTGATACTTGAAGTTGCCATAAAAACACCTCCTTTATTAGTGTGGCTTATCTTCTCTTATTCATACTTCTTCAACTATATTTTATGATGTTATCCCAGCTTTTGCAACAAAATTTTTGTGAATTTTTTGTAGTATGCTTTTCAGTTATATAGTCACCTCTTTTCCTTTGTCCATCTGTTTGCCCGGCTTTTCAGCTCCTGCAACCTTTGCTTTCATCACCTCCAACTTCGCCTTCAGAGACACTCTTTCTGCAGGTGCATCTGCATACTGCCTGATGCCCTTATCCTGCTCTGTACCCACTGCTTTCTCTGCAATCGGAATATTCTTCGCCGGACGGTCTGCAACCTCTTTTTCACTCTTTGGAGCTTCCGGCTCATCATCCATATCAATCCCATCATTGCCCTTTTCATCCATGTTAAGCAGGGCATTTAATGCCGACAGACGCTCTAACTTCTCCGCAAGCTCCGCTTCCTGTGCAAAAGGCTTGGTTACTTCCACCTTTGCGGTTTCAAGCTGATGCTCCACCGTTTCAAGTTTTGTCTGTGCTTCCATGAGTTGCTTTGGCATGGACTCCAGTGCATGGTTGATACGGGAGATATTGCCGAGTGGGTCTGAACCGACTTCCAGATTGTGTGAAAGCTGACCTTTCAGGTTCATCACAAATTTGTGGTTGAATGCATCAAAGGATACTGCCATCTTAAAACCTGCATATTCGCCAATGACCGCAGGGGCATTGACTGTTTTTATTTCTTTGCACATCTCCACAAGGGCTGTTCCGGCTTCTTTCTTATCCGTATAGAGCTTATCCCCCACTTTCATGGAAAACTGCTCTTTGTCCACCGGAAGATTTGCTTTTGCAGTCTGAATGTCCGCCTGCATCCCGCTGATACGCTCCTTTAAAATCGTGATCTGCTGAGGATAATGCTTTGCAATGTTGTCCTCCAGTCGGTATTTCTGACTGGTATGGTTTGCTTTCATAAGTTTCAGTTTTGAAACCTGAATATCGAGGTCCATCTTTTCCTTAATGTAAGGATTTCCTGTTGCCAGAGCCTTGACCTCCGCATAAGTAAGTGCCGCCTCATCCACATCCTCACAGGAACGTACCGGTGATTTACTTGTCATGATCTGACCGATGAATTTCTGCTTGTTCTCAATGAGCTGCCACGAATAACTGTCAAAGGTTCCTTCTGTCACATAGCGGAAAATCTTTACCTTGGGATTAAGATTGCCCTGTCGTAAAATACGCCCCTCCTGCTGTTCAATGTCAGAAGGACGCCAAGGCACATCAAGGTGGTGCAGTGCGATAAGTCTGTCCTGCACATTGGTTCCGGCTCCCATCTTCTGTGTGGAACCAAGCAAAAAACGGACCTGTCCGCTTCTTACTTTTCCGAACAGCTCCGCTTTCCTAAGCTCCGTATTTGCTTCATGTATAAATGCGATTTCTTCCGGTGGGACACCTTTTTCTATCAGCTTGTTTCGGATGTCCTCATAAACATTAAATGTACCATCTCCTTTCGGTGTTGACAGGTCACAGAAAATAAGCTGCGTTGATTTCTGCTCCTTTGTCTGCTCCCATATTTCAAATGCCTTTTCCACACAGGTGCTTGCCTTTGAATTTTCATCATCCGGCAGCATATCATTGATAAGCCTCTGGTCTAATGCCAGCTTTCTTCCGTCATTGGTAATCTTTAGCATATTGTCCTCATAAGGCTGTACCTGTCTGTCACGCACGGCTTCTGCCCTTTCTGCCAAAGATGCCACCATGTCCTGCTGGTATTCACTTGGCTTTAGCACCACATTTTCATACTCTGCTTCCGGCACAGGAAGATTTAGCATATCCGGTGTCTGAATGTCCGCACTCTCTTTAAAGAGTGCAATCAGTTCCGGGAGATTAAAAAACTTTGCAAACCTCGTCTTTGCCCGGTATCCGGTTCCCTCAGGTGCAAGCTCTATGGCTGTCTGCGTTTCTCCGAAAGAGGATGCCCAACTGTCAAAATGTCCCAACCCCAGCTTTTGAAGCGTACCATACTGAAGGTAACGCATATTGGTGTAAAGCTCCGTCATACTGTTCGAAATCGGTGTACCTGTCGCAAAGGTCACGCCCTTACCGCCCGTCAACTCATCTAAATACTGACACTTTGCAAACATATCAGAGGACTTCTGTGCCTCCGACTGTGCGATTCCCGCCACATTACGCATCTTGGTATAAAGAAACAATGACGATAGGTAATCCTTTGAACGTGATGTGCGGCGAAGCCGCACATTCGTTTCCTCCGGATTTTCCCCCGTCTCACGCCGGGCGTGCACCTTTCAGCGCACCCGGCCTACCATCAGATTGACTTACTTTCTACTGATTTCATTGCATCTGTACCCTCACGAATACAGCGCACTTGTAAATTTCACTTTTTGAGTTTTTCACGATATTTCTTGATTTTGCGTACCGCCTTGGCATCCAACTCTGGCGGTATAGGACTGTTGTGTACCATGCGGTGACACGGTATACATAGCCATGCTAAATTTGGAACTTTGTTGATTCTTTCAATCGGAAGTCGTGGATTTACATGATGACAATGTTTCGGAATCAGTTCAGAGAAATATCTACCACAGCATTTGCATTTTCCCTTATCTCGGTTGTAGGCATATTCCCGATTCATAAAATACTCGAAATTGGCTTTCCATCCCTTGCCGCTAGCGTAGATGGATAAGGCTATATCTTCGGGTGTATTGATGGAGGGGCGGTCACAGGGCAACGGTTTATGCTTGGTACGATAATTTACATACCGCCTGCGTCCATCCTCCGTATAAGGGGTCATTTTCTGGTCAAATGGTTTGCTTTCATAACGACTGTGTGTAATAAACGCATAGGTTATTCCGAACCATTTCCCATCAATTTGAATTGCGAAGGTTTTACTGTCATAACCTTCGTGCCGATGTGGCAGATTACTTAATTCCTTTAACGGCACCTGCATTTGGTTGTACTGCTTGGGAAACAGGTTTTTCCATACTGCCAACGCCGTATTATTCACTCTACGGTCAATGGCATGGTAGGCATGAGAACAGATAGAGGGTTGCAAATACTGTGCCAGTCCCATAATCACGGAGTTCACATACTGGATTTGAGCCGCCTGCGTGTTGGATTGCGTGTATAATCCAATTTTCCTAACTTCTTTTTGCAAGGTATGGATTTTCTTCGTCAATCGTTCCATATCAGGGAATGGCTTTCCTACCAGATTATCTGACCATGTGGCTGGGTCTGGTGTTTTCCTCTTTCGTTCTGCCTTGACTATGTAACCGAGGAAATGAATACCATTCTTTCTCAAATCGGTTACATAGGTCTTTTCCTGTGACAGTTCCAACTTCATGCGATGCTTAAAATACTTTGTCAGTTCATGCTTCATACGGAACGCTTCCTGTTCCGTAGAGGTCAGGATCACCCAATCATCCGCATAGCGAAAATTGTATTTCGGGGTGATTCCAGACCATTTCAGCCTTCGGGTATCGTTGCATTTGTGCTTGCATTGACGGTGCGGCTCCATATAGCAGCGCCCCACATACCAGTCAAAGTCATTGAGATACACATTGGACAGCAACGGAGATAATATACCGCCCTGTGGTGTTCCCATTTCTGTTGCATGGTATAAGTCCTGATCGATATATCCGGCTTTTAGCATTTGGCTGATGATTTTCAGAACCCTCTTATCGTGGATTCCGATTCGCCATAGCTTTTTCAGCAACAATCTATGATTGATGTTGTCAAAACAGCCCTTTATATCTCCCTCGACTGCCCATACCGGCTGGTCTTTGGATTTCACACTTGCATTGATGACATTGACAATATCCCGGATAGCGTGCTTCTGCGCCCGGTAAGGACGGAAACCATAGCTGTGCGGATAGAATCTCGCTTCGCATATCGGTTCCAGAATCAGTCGCATACATTCCTGTATAATCCTATCCAATACAGTGGGAATACCCAGAGGTCGCTTTTTGCCGTTTGCCTTTTCGATATACTTCCGTTTGGCTGGCTTCGGCTTGTAATTGGAGATATTTGATTGAATCAACTGAAATAGTTCTTCTTTTGGCATTTGCAGATACTTGTCCATTTTCATCCTGTCCACACCGGCAGTTTTGCTGCCCTTGTTGGACTTGATGTTATGAACAGCGGTTACAATAGTCACTTCGCTGACCATTGCTTCCAACAGTCCCGTGAATGAAACGCCTTGCCCCGATTTTTCATAGAGCAGGTCTTGAAACTGTTTCAATTCTTTTTCTGTTGAAAATCTGACGCTTAAATGCACAAGGTTTTCACCTCGCAGTTCGTCACCCGTCTTTCAGGGAGTTATTGGATTTTCTTTCGTGAAATTTACAAATCAATCTGACTCGTGCCCTTCGCCGTGGGGCATTTCAGCCCCGTGTAATTGGCATTACCCAATTGCAGACTACTATGGCACGGCTGACTTCCTGTATTCTTCATTGTGCTGTAACACTCCAAATACAGGCTCTCAAACGTTCCCAAATCTCTATCCTTGTGGTCAATAGACCGTTGAAACCCTTAGGCCGCTACCTTACACCGGGAGAACCTAACCACACTTTGAATCACAGTTGTTGTGTGGTTCCGCATGAATATTTCATTTCATGGGGCATATACGGAAAAACCAGCCGTATCTGCTTTCTCCAATCTTCATCCTTTCGGATGCCAAGCACTCTTACGATGCTGCATAGCTTTCACTACTGGATAGCCATAGGTTTCGGAAGCCCGCACCATTATTATCCATGCCTTTCGGTTTAGGTTTTCAGGTTACGACTTCACCACGCTTTGTACCCTGTCTATTTACAGATAGACAACGCACAGTGGAGTATTGGCTCTCGTACTGCCTGCGGTTTGACAGACCGCTGTGGGATTTCTCCTTTCCGGCATTGATTCTGTACGGCAGAGGAATTTCGCCTCTGAATTTGAGATTTGAGTTCTCTACGATATTTTCTTGATATATCAAGTGCTATCGCATGGTGCTTTTCGTCATAGCTGTCTGCTACGACTTATGCACAACGTTTCGCACGATTTTTGTAATTATGGCTCTCATCCACGAAAAGCCTGTCCACGCCAAGCTGCTCAAAGGTCACTACATTATCTTTCCTTGATGCATCATTCAGCTTTTCAAGCCTTGTAAGAAGTGATTTTCTTGATTTCTCCATCTGCTTAATGGTGTAACGTTCCCCGTTGTCGGCTTTTGCCTGTGCAATGGCAAGCTCTATCTCATCAATCTGCCTTTCAATAATGGCTACCTGTCTTTCCTGCGAAAGTGGAATTTTCTCAAACTGACTATGTCCGATAATAACCGCATCATAATCTCCCGTAGCTATTCTGGAACAGAATTTCTTACGGTTGGCAGGCTCAAAGTCTTTCTTTGTTGCAGCAAGGATATTTGCTCCGGGATATAACCGCAGAAAATCACTTGCCCATTGCTCCGTCAAATGGTTCGGAACCACAAACAGGCTCTTTTGACATAATCCAAGGCGTTTGCTCTCCATGGCTGCCGCTGTCATTTCAAAAGTCTTTCCAGCTCCCACACAATGGGCAAGCAGGGTATTATCTCCATAAAGTACATGAGCCACTGCATTTTTCTGGTGGGGCTTTAACTCAATATCCGGTGTCATGCCGGGGAATTTCAGATGTGAACCGTCATATTCCCTTGGTCTTGTGGAATTGAAAAGCTGGTTGTATTTTGCCACAAGTACCTGTCTGCGTTCCGGATCATGGAACACCCAGTCCTTAAATGCTTCCCTTATGGCTTCCTGCTTCTGTGATGCAATGGTGGTTTCTTTCTTATTCAGGACTCTCTTTTCCTTGCCGTCCTCCTCTATGGTATCGTAAACACGGCTGTCCTTTAAATTAAGGGAATCCTCCAGAATGGTATAGGCATTTCTCCGGCTTGTACCATAGGTCATATTTACAAGGGAATTTCCATAGTCCGCATTTTTGCCCTTTATGTTCCACTGTCCTGTCACATCGGAATACTGGACTCCTACGACATTCCTGTCTAACAAATGCTGCGGCGTTTCAAAGGTCTCCCTCATAAAATCCTCAATATACTTCGGGTCAATCCATGTGGCACCGATACGCACCTCAATCTCGCTGGCATCCAGTTCCTTCGGCTGTACCTGTGTAAGTGCCTGCACATTCACGGCGTATTCCGGGTGGCTCTCTGCATAGACCTTTGCTGTTTCCAGCTTGTCACGGACATTTCCACTCAGATACTCATCCGCTGTTTCCCATTGATCCGTCAATGGGTTCTGGAATATAATTCCTGTCAGCTCTTCCTTTACCGTATCCACATCTTTTCCGGTCAGCTCTGCCATGTAATCGAGGTCAACCCTTGCTTTTTCCGACAAGGATACTGCCAATGCTTCACTTGCCGTATCCACACTTGTGACAACCTCTGCCTTTTTAATGGTACGCTTCGTGAACATATCCGCTTTGCCCTTGAAATTGCCCTCATCGTCCAATTTTTCCAGAGAACACAACAGACAATAGCTGCTGTCCTGATTAAATGCTCTTTTGTTGGTCTGCGAGTTGATCAAACCGTGTTTCTTGGAAAAAGCATCATATAAACTGTTTAACTCCGCCTGCTTTTCCTTGATTACCGTATCCGGATATTCTTCTAATTGCAGATTGATAAGCTCCTGCGTACAATTTCGGATACCCACCATGCCCTTGATACGTTCCTGCATGGAATCGGACATATCCACAGGCTTCATAATGGAATTTTCACGGTAATACACCCTATCGTCCACAAGAGTGTAGCTGTAATTCTTAACATCCGGGTCCGCCGGAATGGTGGTATCCGCAAGCTCATCTGCCAGTTCATCCAGCTCCACCGCTTCTATCTCTCCATCAATATGGCTGACCGCTTCCTGTAGCTGCTGTGCAAATGGTCTTGTGGTATCGGGCATACAGGTACTTTCCATACCATACGGTCCGCTGACCATTTCCATTTTTCCCACAATCATCTCCGGATGTTCGGCAAAATAGCTGTTCATGGCAATGCCGTTCTCATCCTCTGACAGATGCACCCAGTCCGGCTCCAAATCCATCACACGGTCACGCTTCTTTAAGAACAAAATATCAGAAGTAACCTCTGTTCCAGCATTTTCCTTAAATGCCGTGTTAGGCAGTCTGACCGCACCCAGAAGCTCTGCTCTCTGGGCAAGGTATTTTCTGACTTCCGGACTTTTCTTGTCCATTGTTCCCTTGCTGGTAACAAAGGCAACTACACCGCCGGGGCGAACCTTATCCAAGGTCTTTGCAAAGAAATAGTCATGGATTAAAAAATTCTGCTTGTCATACTGTTTATCCGCCACCTTATACTGTCCGAATGGCACATTTCCGATTGCCACATCAAAGAAATCGTTCGGATAATCTGTCTTTTCAAAGCCTGTGATTTTAATGTCGGCATTCGGATATAGCTGCTTTGCAATCCTTCCCGTAACGCCGTCAAGCTCCACGCCGTAAAGTCTGCTCTCCTGCATCTTCTCCGGCAGCATTCCGAAGAAATTTCCGATACCCATTGCCGGCTCCAGCACATTTCCTTTTTCAAATCCCATTTTATCCAAGGCATCATAGATACTGCGGATTATGGCAGGACTTGTATAATGGGCATTTAGGGTACTCTCCCTTGCTGAAGCATACTCCTGTTCCGATAACAGTCCCTTTAATTCCTGATATTCATTTGCCCAGGCACTCTTGCTTTCATCAAAGGCATCCGCAAGCCCACCCCAGCCAACATACTGAGATAAAATCTCCTGTTCCTCCGGTGTTGTGATACGGTTCTTACTTTCTATTTTCTCCAGTGTGCGTATGGCTTCCACATTTCTGCGGAATTTTTCCTTTGCAGTACCAATTCCTAAAGCATCATCCGTGATACGGAAATTGACAGCTCCGGTCTTATCAATCTGCGGTTCTGCCTGCTTCACGGGTACTTCGATATCCGGCTCTAATGGAGTATCTGACACTTCCTCCGGCTTTTGGACATCCTGTCCGGAAGTTTCCCTATTTTCTCCAGACAGCTCATTTTCTTTCTGGCTAAATTCTTTCCATACCCTATCTGAAACTGCCAAAAAATAAGGAGACTCATCTTCCATAATACTGAACTGAATCTCCTCCATATCCTCTATGCTCTTTGCCCCTGCTATTTTATCATGGTATTTAAAATACAAGGCTTCACGGCTGATAATATCCTCAAGACGCTCAAGTTCCGGCTCAGACATCCGTTCCCAAATATCATCCTTCTGCGTATGAATGGTAAAACCTTCCCCGTCATCGTGATGCTCTAAGGTATATTGCAAAGTGTCATGTTCCCCACGAATATCACATTCAAAATCATAAACCGTGGTTCTGGTTCCTGCAGAATACTCCCTGTTAATCAGAACCAGATTTTGCACATCCTCTGCCGTTAATGGTGGTTTCTCAACACCTTCAGGATAATCTTCACTTCCTTCAATCTGTGTAAACACCTCTGTTTCGTGATGGTCTATATCCCTTTTCGTCATCTCGTTGAGATAATCTTCCTCGACTTCTCCCCGCTGTGGCTGATAATCGTACTCAAAGGCAACACCATTTACCTCTGCATAAAAAAATTGATTATCTGTTACGGAATTTCCAAGCACATAGGTTTCTTCCTCAGTCCCCCATTCATCGACTTTGATGCACTCCTGTCCATCAATCGTGATTTTCTCAGCCGCCTGTGCTGCAAGCTCTTTCTCCTGCTCGATATACCGTCGTGTCTGGTTGATAAATCCATTTAATACAGCAGGGTGGGAATCCACAACCATATCCTCATTTTTCACCATGGCATAAGGCTCAATGGCTTTTGCCCACTCCTTATTCTCCGGAGAAAACCGTCCATCCTGTCTTTTGTGCATGACAGAATTGGCAAGCACATAGCTTACTCGTTCCGAGCCATATTCCTGAATGACTCCCTCCGCTGTATCCTTTGGCAGACGATACCCGTCAAACTTTTCAGCAATTGCCTTTTCAATGGCATTCTTACAGGCTACCTTGGTTTCATGCTCCATCTTTGCCTGTGCCTGCTCCAAAGCCTTCTGCTCCTGCTCCACTCTGTACTGTGCATAGGCTTCTTTTCCTTCCGGAGATAAATACTTATCTTCTTCAATGAGCTTTCGGATACGTTTCTCCACAACCTTCCAAGACAAAAGCACCTCTGCGTATGGTTTTCCGATATTTCCCTTTTGCAGTTTTATTCCTTTTGCATCGTGATCCTCATAGCTGTGGTCAGCTCCGGCAAGTGCATGAGTACTACCGCCTGTTCCATACTCATTCTTTAAGAAATTTGCTGCTTCTTTGCTGTCATGCCCTTCCTTAAAATAATCATAAATGCGGAAAGACCCATGTGAAAAACCGCTCCCCCTGCCAAGCCTATGGTCAATCTCCTCCTGCGTGAT
Organism: Clostridium sp. AT4; assembly: GCF_001517625.2. Lineage (GTDB taxonomy): Bacteria > Bacillota > Clostridia > Lachnospirales > Lachnospiraceae > Enterocloster. Next base: position 1,451,921 of record NZ_LN999828.1, read on the forward strand.
AAAATCCTCGTGCTTAATTTCCACATGTTCAGCAGCTGGAAATGTCAGCTTGTCTACCAGAAGATTGTCGAGTTCGGCACGAAGCTCCTCTTTGGGCATAACAGAACGGAAACGCAGGCTTTTTTCTCCGGTTTCAAGCTGATGCAGAGCATGATCCATGTGGGCAGCTATCCTCTCCACCTCTTCCGGTGTAGAAAGAAGTTCCACCAGTCTTGCATGGGCATCCGGGTAATTGCCTGCCTTTAGCTCCAGTTCTTCCGGCATTTCTCCCATACCGTCACGGAAAAAGAAAAATAAATGGTTTGCAATCCTGCCACGCTCTACCTCATCCACAAGATAAGCTTCATTTGCACCCATATATGTGCCATTCTCTACCTGCCTGCGGATATTCTGCTCAATATCTTTCCATTCCATCGTAAGTATCGGATGCTCCGTTGCTGATGTACCGTATCCAACACGCATGCCACCTTCATCAAACCATACGGCTATCTCCTTTCCGTCAAACTCAAAACCTTTTCCGGTGGTTCCATACTCTTTTTTCAGAAAGACAGTCATTTCCTCCGGTGTCTTTCTCTGCTGGTACTTGGCATAAATACGCTTGCGGCTGTCATCCCTGCCTCCGCCGCTTCTTAAAATATCATCAATCTGTTGCTCCAGCAGTACAAAGCCTGTCGGCATAACACTTTTTTCTTCTGCCTGCTTCATGGCAATGTTGCCGACCTGCTCCGAAAACATGGTAAAAAGATCAAGCTGTTTGAACATCCCGTCTGTATCAATCTGCTCTGCCACTTCCCCCGGAAGTAAATAGACACCATCCTCGATATAAGAATTGACCCAGTATCTTGCATCTTCCCATGACAACCTGCTCTCTGCTTCACGGGTCAGATAATTGCCTTTCCACATGGTAAGCCCGTCCTCATCAGCTCGATACCCGGCTCTTACATCCCCAATATACAGCTCTGTAAATTCCTCCATCCGGAAAGAATTTTTCAGATACTCCGTCTGTAAAACCGCATCCTGCTCTGACTGGAAATATCCCGCAATCTCCGGTCTTTTATGGATAAGGTAATTATCAAAACATAAAATTCCTTTCTGAAGCTCCGTGAAATCTTCGGTTTTATCCGAAAAAGAACCGGATAATGAATTGCTGTCACTATCCGGCTCCTGCATGGTAATATTCGCTTGTTCCTCACTGCTTAAATGTAGATCAGTTCTGTCAGCACGATTTCCTCCGCTGAGTGTCTGATGTTGTTCATCTTCGCTACCCAGCGCATCTGATCGGCTGCTTTCAGTTCCTCGTTCACTCCCTCCGACTTCGCCATCTGTCCGGTCAGCATTTCCATTCTCTGCTCTGCCTGCTCCTGTACCTGCAGACAATGTGCTTTCAGTTCCCCTGTCAGTATCATTCCCTGATAAATCCCTCTCCTGTGCTGCTTCAGAAAGTTCTTCCTCATCAGTCCGTACTTGGTCAGTGCCTGTTCCGGCTCCTCGTTCGCTGTCAGGTTCGGAATCAGATAATCCCCGTTCTTTTCGTATGTCAGTTTCATTGGCAATGCCCTCCATTTCTGTATGATTTTCAGTTTCCTTTGGTTTTTCTATTGTCGTTTTACTTTCACGCTTTAAAGCATTATAGTCTGCTTCTGGTGCATTTGCAAGTCCTTTTTCAACATTTTCTTCATGGCTTCCAATATGCTCCCCAGCCACTTTTTCTCTTGCCTTATTTGAGGCATTCTGCCTTGCAATCTGGCGTTCGTATGCCCCTATTGTCCTTCCAATTTCCATAAGCAGGGGCTTACACATTTCCGTAGTTGCATTTCCAATGACAGCTAATGACTTTGTATTATTAAATTCGTGGATATATTCAAAATTCATGTCATCTTTCCACAAATCCATATCGGCACCGCATCGGGATAGCAGGGTAAAGGAAATACTGGAAGCCAGCGTTTCCCTCAACCTGATTCCGAGATTCAGTTCATCCAGATCATCAAGGAAACTGCCCTCTTTCACATAGTTCAGCTCCGGTAAAAGTTCCTCATAATAATCCTGGGCAATCCTGTCAGCTATCTCCATAATCCTCTCTTCAAAAGGCATATTTACATCGGTTCCACCATAAGTCTTTTCAAGCTGTGCAAGCACAGGAGCCTTATGTTCCTCCTTAAGTTCCCACAGATTTGGGTCACGCCCGATTCTTCTTGCCTTATGCACATCTGATACATCAAAGACATATTTTAATCTCGGACGTTCGCTGTCCGTATCAATCAGGGCAATTCCTTTCGCTCCACGGTTGACCCAGCAATTCATCTTTTCATTCCACGTTTCCAGCGAAGCACAGGCTGTAGCATCCGGTCTTTGGGCGTATATTAACATCTGCTCGTTAAAGGGATATTTATACAGTCTTGCAGCCGTGGTCAGAAATCTGGTCCATTCATTTTCGTTTTTAACAATATCTCCTGCTGTCATTTCTGCCAGTGCAGATATATAATGATATTTTCCTGCCATAGATACTCCTTTCGATTCAATTTCTCCTAATAACAGAAAAGCAGCCCAAAGTGGCTGCCTTCCTGTGTATTATGTATGAAGTGGCTAAATCACCGCTTCTTTCTTTTTATCTGCTGTCGGTTGTTTCCTGTCAGCATCCATCTTCATCACATCATTTTTCTTTTCTGTAAGTCTCTCTTTTAGTGAAGGACGTTCTTTTTTCTCATCACGCTTTTCCTCTTTCTGTTTTGCACGTTCCTCTGCACGGTCACTGCGAAACAGCTCATGTTCTTTTGCATCATATTCATACACATGATCTGAAAGTCGTTCCTCTGGTGCTACCTGTGTCTGGTTCACTTCCTGCACCATCTGTTCAAGGTCTCTTAACTCCATTCCGGCATCTTTCGGGATAATCAGCGTTTCATGCACAGATGAGGGCAGTACATAGAAGTCTCCAACCTTGTCTGCAATTTCCTGTCTGGTATCATCATTTAATATAGTGGCAGCTCCATTTACCTTCGTGTCATTTGTCAGGACAAACATTGTATCAGGAACATCCGGTATCATCTGGGATGCCATTTCTCTTGCCTCTGATATATCCATATCATTATCCCTGGCAATGTCCCCAGCCATCATTTCTATAATGGTCTCGCTCATTCCCTTGAAGCTGTATGGTTGCAAAACATCCATGTTCAAAAGAGCCTGTTCGTGCAACTTCTCAAGGGTAATCCCATATCTGTCCATCAGATTATCTGTAATCGTTATGGTTGCAGTACCTTCCGCATTTTTGTCCATTAAAATCTGATACACAACCGCCAGATCTTCCACCTTGGTGTATGGTTTATCCTCAAGGAACTGCCTGTTGGCTTCCTCATTGATGAGCTTGCACACAATCTTGTCTTTTACGTTATCAAAATCAGTAACCGCAGATACATCCATATCATGGTCAATATAATGTGCCTGATATGTGGCTGCAATCTGCCCAAGCACATCATCCATCTCAGCTCCATCCTGTATCTGCTCAAAATACGGATTCAGATATACGGTTGGAGAAATATTGCTTTCTTCCGTCCGGATTGTCAGACCATCCAAAACACAATCATTATTCTTTACTACCTGATGAACAGAAACCGTTGCATCTGCAAATTTCTCCGGTAAAAAGTCCTGTATCTGCTCTTTTACCTGTTCTACAAAATCCTTATATTCCATTACTTTCTCTCTCCCTTCCCGGTATTCTTCTGTGATTTGTCTGCAAGCTTTGATGCTTTCGTTCCATACAACTGATAACGCTTCATCATGCTCTGCTTGCTTGCTTCCGCAATTTCTTTTTCTAACTGTTTCATTCCTGGTTTCCTCCTTACTCTGCATGTGTTCCAAAAGAAAAAGATGTATTATCCTGTTTCTTTGTACTGAATTTTGCTTTTACATCTGCTACCTTATTTTCTAAAGCACCAAACATAGCCTCTACCTGCTCCGCTGTATATTCATAGGCGGACCTGTTGGCAAGGTGTTCCAATCTTCCAATCGCATCAATCGCTTTGTTCATGCGGTATTCTCCAAGACGGATGAACTTCTCCGCTTTGGTTTCATTATTCTTTGCCGCAGGCTCCTCATCCTGTGTTCCGGCTCCGTTTACAGTTACATTTTCATTTACTTCATTCATGTTCGTATCCTCCATTTTCTGTGCTGTTACTTACTTCTTTTTGCAAACTCCAGCTTGACCTTATACTGTGAGCCTTTGATTTCCTTGCCATCTTTGGTATAGGAATAATCCTCAATTCCTTCTGGAATCAGGTAAGCATCGTAAGTGCCTTTCTTTCCCTTTAAACCCTTGACGAAAGTCTTTTTCCCCTCCAGCATACTCTTAATCTGCGTATCGGAAAGTACAGTCCCCATAGCCTTGCCGACATTCATACCACACTTACTTTTGCAGTAAGCTCCATATTTTCCCTTTACCACATCCCCGCCACATTTCGGGCATTTTCCAAGGGCTTCCTGTGCGCTCTGATTTCCTCCAAACATGGATTTCTGTTCGTCACTAATGCTGTGATAAGTCTGCACAAGGTTCTTTACCATATCCGCAATTCCATCCATAAATTCCTGCATGGAATACTCGCCCTTTGCTACAAGGGTAAGGGCATTTTCCCAATCAGCGGTAAGTTTTGGGGACTTCACCACATCGGGAAGCACCGTAATCAGCTTCATTCCGTCCTCTGTGGGGATCATCTGCTTTTTCTCACGCTTCACAAAACCATCCTTGACTAACTTCTCGATAATGTCCGCTCTGGTGGCAGGTGTGCCGAGTCCTTTACGCTCCACATCATCTCCCATATCTTCACTTCCGGCTCGCTCCATTGCAGATAAAAGAGAATCTTCCGTAAAGTGCTTCGGCGGTGTGGTGTAATGCTCGCTAATTTTCGTCTGTACCCCGTCAAAGGTCTGCCCCTCGGAAAGCTCTGGAAGCTTCTTATCCTCCTGCTCTTTCTCTTCCGTGGTCTTAAAAGAACGCTTAAAGGCATCTTCAAAATCTTTCCACCCGTTTTTTAAGACCGACTTGCCGGAAGTTGTAAAGGTGTAACCGCCACAGGAAAGATCTGCCTTGACCGTTTCATACAGATGTTTCTCCCCTGTAGCACACAGCAACCTGTTGGCCACAAGGGATAAAATCTTTCGCTCCGTTTCCGGCAGAGCTGCAAGGTCAGCTTTTGCAATCTCCATGGTAGGGATAATCGCATGGTGGTCTGTGACCTTTTTGCTGTTTAACACACGCTTAATATCCGGATTGAACATCCTATTTTCCTCAAACAATATGGAACCAAAAATTGCTTCAATCACATTTCCGGCTGTCTGCTCCATATCATCAGACAAATACTGACTGTCCGTTCTCGGATAGGTACACAGCTTCTTTTCATAAAGACTCTGGGTGTACTCCAAAGTCTGTTTTGCAGTAAACCCGAATAAGCGGTTGGCATCCCTCTGAAGCGTGGTAAGGTCATAGAGCTTCGGCGGTGCCACCGTCTTTTCTTCCTTTGTCACAGACGTAACAAGAGCCTGTCCGTTCAGACAAGCTCCTGCAACATTTTCTGCTTCTGTTTTACTGTCAATCCTCTCTGTGACCGCATCCACGCCGCCGCAAAGGATATGAGCCATAAAATACTGCTCTTTCTTGAAATTCATAATCTTTGCTTCACGTTCCACAAGCATTGCAAGGGTAGGTGTCTGTACCCTGCCCACCTTTAGCACCTTGCCGCCATATAAAACGGTAAAAAGCCTTGTACCGTTGATACCCACAAGCCAGTCCGCTTCCTGTCTGCAAAGTGCGGAATGGTATAAATGATCATAGTCACTTCCCGGCTTTAAGTTCTCAAAGCCTTCCCTTATGGCACTTTCCTCCATAGATGAAATCCATAAGCGTTTCATCGGTTTACTGCATCCCGCCTGTTCATACACCAGACGGAAGATAAGCTCTCCTTCCCGTCCTGCATCCGTGGCACATACCACGCTGTCTACTCTTGTATCATGCATCAGCTCCTTTAATACCCTGTACTGAGCAACCGTGTCTTTCTTGACCTCATGCTTCCAATTCTCCGGTATCATAGGCAGGCTGTCGTATGTCCACTTTTTCCATGCATCAGAATAGGCATCCGGCTGTGCCAACTCAACCAGATGCCCTACGCACCATGAAACAATAGAACCGTTTCCCTCCATGTATCCGTCTTTTCTTTCATCTGCACCAAGCACCTTGGCAATTGACTGTGCCACACTTGGCTTTTCCGCTATCACTAACTGCATTATTCTTCCTCCTGTTCCTCAAAGAAATCATCATCCGAACTTCCCTCTGATTCCTCATCTTCGTTCTCATATTCTTCGTTATCTTCCTCGTCCTCATCTTCGTCCTCGATGAAGTCCTCTTTCTTTTTGCGTACTACCTTGAAATAATACGCACCTCCGATTACTGCCACTGCAAGACCTCCCATCAGGATATAGGAAATCATAGGATTTGCCTGCTCTTTAACCTCTGTTTCTTCCGATTCCTCAGTGCTTTCTGTATCTTCTTCTGTTCCCTCTGTATCTTCCGCAGCTTCCTCCTGCTTATTTTCCTGTTCTGCATTATTATTCGGCAATGTACTTTCAGAAGTCGGGATTGCAGACTCTAATGCGGCAGAGTTTTTCGGTAAGGTCTCGCTGTTATCAGATGTGGTATTCAGCAAGTCATTTTCCGTAATCTCTGTCAGGAAATAGGCCATTTCTTCCTCACCATCCCTGTCGATAATCAGATAAAACACCTTGTCCGATGCCGTCTGAATGGTATAAAATTCCTTGCCCTGCCCGGACTGCTTACTCTCCTTATCCTCATTCTCTCCTTTCTCCGAAGCATCCGCTTCCGCCATTGCCTGCTTTTTCTGCTCCGCAGGACTTGTCTGTGAAGTGGTATTTCCATCACTGTCTGTCTTTGTATGCTCTGTTACGGTTCCCGTGGCACTTCCCGGCTTAGTAGCTTCTGCATTGACCGGAAGCTGTTCTGCCGGATTTTCATCACTCTCATCTGCCGGGTCTTTGTAGTATGGATTTTTCGTCTTGTAGACCTCCGACATATTTCCGGCATTGTCCATTGCAGAAATGGTAAAATACTCATACCCCGCATCAAATTGCTGCAGGCGGATATTCAAAGTTCCGTTTGTAAGGTCTGTAAATTCATATCCGTTGACATAGACTGCTTTCGCTCCGGAATCCGTATCATGTACCTGTACACTCAAAAGTCCGTCACTGACCGCAGCATTAAGCGTAGGCTTTGTGGTGTCAAAACATTTGATTGCACGGCTTCTCTCATAGGTATGATCCTTCTGGTCAGTGACCTGCACATACACCGTACAGTTTTCAGAAACCTCCAGCTTTCTGTCCTCTGTCACATCCGTCCAGCTTCCATTCTGTCCTACCTTCGCCTGAATCTTGGCAATTTCAAAATTTCCTGTGTGTGCCACATCCTCAACCGTAAATGTCACGGTTGCTTTGTCATTATGCCACCCATCCGGCTGATTGATCTGGATTGTGACATTCGGCTTTTTATATGCACAGAGCTTATAATCTTTCACGCATACTTCGCAATTATGGTCGTATTCATACGCACCACATTTATCCTCACAGGTACACTCCGGTTCTTTTACATCACCACCGGATACCGTATGCTCTTCCGTGCTGTTTTCTTCAGAACCGCTTTCTGTTTCCTGCTCTGTATCATTCTCGGTTCTGTTTTCCTCAGAACTACTTTCCGGCTCTGTATCCTCCGCATGAACACTCACTGCATAATTCCCGTTCATGGCAAATCCCAAAGCGGGCATACAGAATAAAACCGCTGATAAAACAAGCGATAACACTGCCTTAGATGATAGTTTCATTTTTTTCATGGCTTACTGCCTCCTTTTCTGATTGTTGTGTCTGTTCTTCCTGTTCCTTTTTCTTTAACAGATGCAGAATTTCTTCCTCACTGACTTTGTTCAGTAAAATCAGCCGTTCCAGAGAGATTTTATTTTTCTCAATGAACTTCATCTTCTCCGCATCCTCTGCCATCTGTAACTGCTCCTCTAAGTCCTTCTGCCTTGCCTGCAATCCTGCAAGCTGCTCCCGGACTTTCAGAAGCTCTTTTTCAATTCTTTCCTTTGTCATTTATCCTCACTTCCTGCTTTTAATTTAATCTTCCAAAACTGTAGAAATGGCTCTGCCAGTATGGTGTATTGATAGAAGCATATTTGATTGGGTCACCGCAGTGTATCATCACACCGTTTCCGCAATAGATACCCACATGGCTGACAGGTCCCGGCGAATTGTAAGTACCTGTAAAAAATATAATGTCCCCAGCCTTGGCATCTGCCGCTGACACCGGAGTACACTGGTCATATATGCCCTGTGCCGTGGTTCTTGACAGGTTATGTACGCCGCTGTTGGTAAATACCCAGCATACAAAGCCGGAACAGTCAAAACTTGTGGACGGAGAAGAACCGCCCCAAACATACGGATAGCCAAGATATCTTGCTGCTTCCTCCATTAGTGCCTGTACTGTTGCATCATCATAGGAATCAGGTGGTATGACATTTCCCGGCGAACCGCCACCGCCCGGACTTTCTCCATAAAGAGTTCCCTCACCCACATCAAAGTAAAATAACGGGTTATAATACTCCCCGTTATACAAACACTCGATATGAAGGTGGCTTCCGGTACTGCTTCCCGTATTTCCCGTTGTTCCTATGGTTGTTCCGTGTGTAACAGTCTGTCCGGCACTGACACTTAATGTATCCATGTGTGCATACTTGGTGCAGTAACCATTGCTGTCCTCTATCACAACATAATTACCATAAGAAGCATCATAGGTTGCTGTTGTAACCGTTCCATCCATCGCTGCCAGCACGGTTGTCCCTGTGGGCACCGCTATATCCACACCACGGTGAAACTGTTCCTGCCCTGTGACCGGATTGATACGGTAGCCGTAATAACTCGACACATAGCTATACCAATACAGATTGAGCGGTGTATAAAACTGCTGTGTCAGTCCATGGGTTTCATTGTAAAGAGCATAGATTTCTTTCTGCTCCTCATTCATGTGTCCGGCTACCACCACACCTAGGTCGGTGGCTGTCAGTGTTACTTCAAGTATGGTTACAGTGTATTCTTCCTCCGTCTCCTCACCCGTTTCCGGATCTGTTACAGTCCTTGTCCTTGTTTCCGTCGTAGGATTTAAGGTCAGCTCATACATTTCTTCAAAAAGGCTTTCTATCTCACTTTGCACTTCACTTGCCGTAAATTCCGTATGTACTGCCGACAGGTAACTGATTAAAACAAACGGGTCATGCCCTATGGCATCCAGATTGTAGCGGTATTCGTCATAATCCAGATAGTCCGTTTCTATGTTATTGATTTCTTTCTGCAATTCCATTTCCAGCTCGGAAAACGCCAGGTCCGCAGCATCAATCTCCGCCGGAACACTCATATAGCTTCCTGCCAGTGTGGTACTCATACCATCTGAGAACATCGCCCCACAGGACGATATGGCTGTCATGATCATAATCAGAATCAGTGCAAAGATACCGATTGTTACCAGAAGCGAAACATTCCTGCTGGCTATCTCCTGCATTTTCTTGGCAACCTTGGTAACAAAACTGGCTGATTTTGCAGCCGCTTCCTTTGTATTCTTTGCTGCCTGTCCTGCCCGCCTTGCCTTTGCATACTCCCGCTTGATCCGCTGTTTCTGCAATCGTTTCTGCATCTGCTTTTTCAGGGTCTTTTCCTGCATATCCGGATTTTCTTCCAAAAACTTCTGATACCGGAAATTGACCTCTTTCTTAAACTGCTTTTTCTCCAGCTTTGCGACTTTCTCTTTCTTCCTTTGCAATCCGCTTTTATGGTTGCGTTTCACAAAATGATAGACATCCTCTGCTGTCTGCTCCGTCTTATGTGCTCCTTCCACGGCAGAATTTTCTTTCTCCACTTCGGCAACCTTGCCATGGGTAAAATTGGAATATTCTGCACCTACCCTGCCTGCAACCACTTTTACCGGACTATCCGGTTTGAATTGCTTTTCTTTTTCCACAGCAGTCAGCACATACTTTGCTTTTCCTGTCTTTTCATCAAAGACACGCTCAAAGGAATACTCCTTTTTCTTAGGTATCTTCTTTCTTGCAGCTTCGGTCTTTTTCCCGGCTTTCTCTGCCTTATTTTGCAGTCTGTCTAATTTTTTGCTTCCATGAAACTCCGGTTCCATCCCTTCCGTAAAGGTTTTGTCCTTCGTCTGGAAATCACGTTCAAAATCAGATTGTTTTGTACGTTCCCTGTTCTGATACTCCCGTCTGTGGTATTTTCCTTTTTTCTCGGATTGGTGGTAGGTATCCCTGCGGTGGTAATCATCCTTTTGCTGATGTTCCTCCTGCTCCCTGTCACCATCCTCCGTAAAAGTATTGTTTTCCTGCGAAAAATCGCTTTTCCTCTTACTGTCCGCATCCGTATTCTCAGACTTCAAATTCTTCTGCTCTGCGGAAGGATTTTCACTGTGTCCAAAAGTGTCCTGCTTCTGATACTGCTTTTTATTTCTGCGTTTTGTTGACAGCCCTGACTTCTGGACATTCTGTCCAAAGGTGTTATCCGCATCTCTTGGCTGATGTTTTTTTGATTTATCTTTTTTCTTTTCTGCCACTAATCAACATCCTCCTGTTTCACACTTTCTTCTGGTTTGGTATTCATAATCGCATAGGTCTTTGTGTCTGTCGGATATTTATCCACAAACGGAATGACCACGTTATCAAACAGAATCAGACCGGAGCCCGGCTCTGAATTGGTCACATGGGAAAGCTGCTTTTCCGAAAGCCCCAGCTTATCTGCAAGTATCGCCTGATCCTTTGCATTCTGGTTCAAGAGATAAACAAAATCGGAGTTACCAAGAATACCCTCGATTTCCTCCGACTTTAAAAAATCACCCACATTCTGTGTCAGACCTGTCGGAATACCGCCCCATTTTCTGAAACGCTTCCAGATTTCCACCGAATAAATGGCAGTCTGCCTCTCCTTTAGAAGAAGGTGGAACTCATCACAGTAATAACGGGTAGCGATTTTTCTCTCCCTGTTCTGCGACACCCTGTTCCATACGGCATCCTGTACGATGAGCATACCCAGCTCTTTCAACTGATTTCCCAAATCCCTGATATCAAAGCACATGATACGGTTCTTACTGTCCACGTTAGTGCGATGATTAAAATAATTCTGCGAACCATGCACATACAACACAAGGGAATTGGCAATACGCTCTGCTTTCGCATTCTTATGATCTAAAAGGGCATTATACAAATCCTCAAGGATAGGCATATTCTCCGGTACCGGATTTTCAAAATAGGCATCATAGATATGACGGATACATTCATCAATGATACCCTTCTCATCATTCTCCAGACCGTCCTTCCCTCCGGCAATCAAATCACACAGGGTAATGATAAAATCACTCTTTAGTTTCAGAGCTTCCTTATCTCCCTTATGGCTTAACTGAATATCCATCGGATTCAGATAATCTTTGGAATTGGTTGCCAGCTTTACCACCTGCCCATGCAAAGCTCCCACAAGGGCAAAATACTCGCCCTCCGGGTCACAGATAATCACATCATCCCTTGTCATAAGAAAGCAGGATAAAATCTCCCTCTTTGCACTAAAGGACTTACCACTGCCCGGTGTTCCTAAAATTACTCCGTTTGGTGTACGAAGCCGCTTTCTGTCTGCCATGATCATGTTGTTTGACAGGGCATTTAAACCATAGTAGATTGCCGGTGCAGGCATAAATAATTCCTGCGTACAGAACGGCACAAGAATAGCGGTACTCTTTGTGGTAAGCACACGCTCAATTCCCGTATCATTGCATCCAATCGGTGCGGAAGCCATAAGCCCCTGTTCCTGTAAATACTGCAAACATCTTAAGTTACAGTTTGCCTGCTGGATAATGCCGGACACCCTCTGCGTAATATTTTCAAGCTCCCTTTTGCTCCTGCCGTAACAGGTAATAAGGAAAGTCATTTTAATAATCTTCTGGTTACTGGTGTTCAGATCGTCAAGCAGCTCCAGCGTATCCTTTTCATAAGTGATAATATCCGTAGGAAGAATATCCATGTCATACCCACTGCGGACTGCCTTTTTCTGCTCCTCAATCTTCATCTTCTGAATATTGGTCAAAGCACCCTTTAACATCTTGATTGCCTTCACCGGGTCCATCGTCTGCATATGCATGGTAATAGTCAGGTTATCATCAATATCAAGGAGCTTCTTTAACAACTCATCATTAAAACGTGGTGCAATAATATCCAGATAATGGACACTGCCATACATCTTTCCTGCCTTAAATCGGCTTGGATAACGGAAGTCAAAGCCCGGCGGTGCAATGTAGTCCTTTACACTCTTACCGGACTCTGCCAGCTCCTTAAATGAAAAACGGAAAGGCTCCATGGTATCCTGATTAAAATACTCATGCAGGATACGCAGACGTTCCTTTCCGTCAAGGCTTTTGGCGTGGGTTCCAAGGTTTAATAAGTTTTTGATAACATCCTTTTCAATGTTATTCAGTTTTGATTTCGCTTCCTTATATCCCTTACACTCCGTACCAAAAATAAGATATTTTGATTTAATGATACCGTTATTGCCCTTTGCAGCCTGCTTCTTTAACATTTCCGTGTATTCCTCACGGATATCGTCAAAATCATCTCCCTGCAAAGGAATGTCAAACTGGTCTATCAGCGTCTGTTCGTTGACCTGCCTGTTAAATAAAAACAGTTCAAACCGGATAGACGGGTCAAAATAATTGATGAGCTTGCTGTACTCCTCTAAAATCTCCCCCTGGTCCTCTATTTCCAGAAGGTCATAATTTATATCATAAAATTCCACCATTTTTGTGTAGAAATCAGATGTCACCTGACAGATACCATCACGGAACATCTTTTTGAAAGTAATGGTATTCTGTGCCGTGGTAGGTTTCTCCTGTTCCTTATGGTTTCCTGCAAGAGTACGCTGAAGCTCTTTTAACCTTTTCTTTTCAGAAAAACTCAAGCCCGCTTTAGGCTTAGCAGTTTTCTTCTGACTACCCTGTAATCTTGCCTTTGGCTTTTGCTTCAAGGTAACGCACCTCCTTCTTCATTTTTTCCTGTTCCTCTAACCGATTGTAGAGATTTTCTGATTTATAGGGGCGTATTCCCGGTGTCAGGAATTTCTGCCTTATCACAAAGTACAGAATCTTTTCTGCCGGAAAACCGTCCTTTTCATACATTGCCAGAAAGAAAAACGGCAGCATGACAGCCACCATGATCAGTGCGGATGCCTGTGTCCCGATGATATCTTTGGTAAAGATATAAAAAGGAATTCCAACCGCACCTGCCGCACCAAAACAGATAAGCTGACGTTTTGTCAGATTCATTGCCACCTTTGTCTTGATACCGCTTAAATTCTTCGGCACTGCGACTGATATTGCCATAAACAGCCTCCTTCCTGATATAACGCTGCTTTAATGTGCATTAAAAATAGATTTGCTAAGGGAACCTGTCTTAAATAAGCTGAAGCACAGGATAACGGTATATGCTGCCACTGACCACAAAGCCGTATGTAGATTGCTCGCAACCGCAACGCTGGATACCAGCACCGCATAGATTGCCACACATACCATGATGAAAAATCCCTGAAATGCCAAAGCACAAAGTCCCTTGATATAATTACTTCCGATGCCGCCCCATTCCCGGTTGCTGAGTGTCGCAAACGGAACCGGAGCCACTGAAACATAAAGGTATATTTCAATCATTCGCCCATATAGCATGACGGTGATTAGCAGGGAAATGATTTTCATACATAAGCTGACAATCATGGTCTCTATTCCAAGTCCTATCAGTTCGCCTATCCCCATGGTGGAGAGCTGGCTGTTAAACATGGACTGTAACGTACTCGTCACATCCAGTGTCGTGGAGCCTGTAATAACTCCTGCCGCACTTGTAACGATATGGTTTCCCACATCAAAAATTGCCATGGTAATGTCAGAGGTATAGCTGACAAGCAATACTGCAATACATGCTTTCACAAGATAACGGAAGAAAAACTCACTCCCCATCTCATGCATGTTATTCTTATCCATTACCATGGTAATCAGCTCATAGCAGAGAATCGCACTAATGATCATCCCTGCTATGGGCACCATGACTGTATCTGACAGGTTGTCTATCATGGAAAAAATACCTGCGTTCCAAGAGCTGGGTGTCTGCCCAACCTCTCCGGCAATTGTTCCTACTTTCGTATTCACGTCAGTAAACATCGTTTCAAGATTGTCCAGCACCCATCCTTGCAGCATTTCCTTTATAAATTCAGTGATTTTCTCAATGATTGACCCCATGAATTATGAGAACAGCGTTGAAAGCTGTGGGATCACCGTCTGTGCTACGATAATGATACCGCCTCCGGACATAAGCTGTTTTATACCCAATTAGGTGTAAAACTCTGCTCGATGGCGGGCGGCGGCGTACAAAAAATCTATATGGTGTTTTTAAGAGAACCGTCCCGGCGGAACAGGTCAGGCAGTGACCTGTTCCACCTCTGGGATGGGTTTGAGATTAAAATGAATTTCGATAGAAATGTGTCTTGTTTTATCTTCGTCAATGCGCTCATGCACGACGATTTCTTTGATTAAGCGGTTGAGGGTGGCTGCGTCCAGCTCTGTGATATTGGCGTATTCCTGAATGGCTTCCACCCATTGTTTTGCGTCATTGGCAAGCTGGACTTCATCGGACAGCCGCTTTCTGCCCTCGGACACTTTTGCTTTAAGCTCCGCTTGCTCGGTCTGTGTCTTTTCCAGCATGGTGTTGAAATTCTGTTCACTGATACGCCCTGCAATCATATCCTCATAAAGCCGCATTACCATTTTGTCCAGAACCTCAATCCGTTCCTCGTCCCTTGTGAGGGAGCGTTCCATTGCTTCCCGCTGTTCCCGCTGCTCGGCTTCACAGGTATTGGTCAAGCGGTCGGCAACCGCTTCCCCGTCCATCAGAGCGGCTCTGGCACATTCCCGGATTTTCCGCAGCACATGGCTGTAAAGGGTGTCATAATCAATCCGGTGCTGGGTGCAGTGGTTCTTTCCAAAGGCATTGTAGGTTTTGCAGGAGTAAATCTGCTGGGGATGTTTTGCGTTTGTGTAGCGTATCGTCAGTGACTTCCCACACTCACCGCATTTTATCAGTCCGGCAAACAGGCTGATTTCATTGGTCTGCCCCGGACGCTGGCGGGATTTCAGCTTGTTCTGCACAATGTCAAAGCTCATGCGGTCAATCAGCGGTTCATGCTGTCCCTCCACCACAATCCAGTCCTCCGGCTTCTTTTCCCCAATCGTGCCGATTTTGAAACGGTAGTCCTTTTTCTGGGAAGCAATCGCCCCGGTGTAGACGGGATTCATCAAAAGGTCTTTGATAACGGAGAAGTCCCACATATACCGCCCGTTTTCCGGGTCTTTCTTTTCCCATTTGGTGCGGGTATTGCGAAGCCCCCGTTCCCGGTTCCACCATGTGGGGCAGGGGATTTTTTCTTCCTCCAGCCGTCTGCGGATATAGTTCGGACCATGACCGTTTAGGGCATATCCGAAAATCAGCCGCACAATCGGGGCGGTTTCCTCGTCAATGAGCAGATGGTTTTTGTCCTCCGGGTCTTTCCGATACCCAAACGGGGCAAGACACCCGGTAAACTGTCCTTTCTGCGCTTTCAGAAGATAAGAGGAATGGACTTTCTTGGAAATATCCTTGCTGTACATCTCGTTCAGGATATTCTTGAACGGGGCAATATCGTTGTTATCACGCAGGGTGTCGATACCGTCATTCATGGCGATATAGCGGACACCGTTCCTTGGGAAAAAGTCCTCAATCAAATGCCCGGTTTGCAGATAGTTACGCCCCAGTCGGCTGAGGTCTTTCGTGATGACAAGGTTGATCTGCCTGCGCTCAATGGCTCTCAACATTCTCTGTAAATCAGGACGCTCCATGTTAAGACCTGTGAAGCCATCGTCCTGATAGACTGCCACAACCTCCCATCCCTGCTTTTCGCAGTATTTTTCCAGCATATCACGCTGGTTTGCGATACTGGCACTTTCGCCTTGCAGGTCATCGTCCTTTGACAGCCTGCAATAGACCGCTGCACGATAGCCCCCGGCAAGTGCCTTTCCGATTGTTCTGTATTCCATTTCGTTCATCATAGCCATTTACCCACACAATCCAGACGGTATCTGGCTCTTTTGAACCTCATCTTCATTATAGCTTATATCTTTCTTTTTAGCAAGATGTTCTTTTGTATTTGTCTTTCCGTATTTCTGGGAAATCAGGCTGACGAACACATCGGTTGCGTCCAGTTCCCCGTCAAACACCGTTGTAACATGAATCTCTGTTTTGTTTTTTGCCATAGGCAGTTATCCTCCATACATGAAAATAGCCAGACAGAGGGTGTCGGCAACGAAGTCCGGCAACGGGCTTCAAAAGACCTTGCAAACAATCTCAATCTGGCGATGGTTACTATTTATACTTTTCTTTTATTTTTCTGTTGTTTTGGTTGTCATAGGGGAGAAAAGCCGATAGTTTCGGGATTTTCCCCGGCAACCGGCTCGGCAACGGGATAGCAACAGGGGGTGCAACGGGCTGTCATTTTCAGAATGGAAGCTCCATCTGTTCTGTGACCTCCACAAAACCGTCCATCTTTTTTTCAGACGGGTTGCCGGAGTCCGTTGCCGGGTTTTCACGCTCCCAGCCCTTTTGTCTGCCATACTCGGAAAACATTCTTGGGTTCGGGAAGTACCGCCAGCGGTCAATGCACTGGTTCATAATCTCGTTGATTTCCCGGATTTCCCATTGCTTCGGCTCGTCAAAGGCATGGTTCAAGGCTTCCTTGTAGAGCTGCTTGGAGCAGACCATACTCCCGGTGTACTTATCAAGATACGCCTGTATCATCCCGGCTTTGGTGTCCTCTGGCATAAAATCCCGTTGGTGTTCTTTGAGATACCGCTGCATGGCGGGGCTGAAAGCCAGCTTGAACCTGCCGCTTCGGTAAATCTCCATCGCTTCCGCCCACATCTGCTCGATATAGGCTCTGGAAGCAGCTTCGTCCTCCAAAATGTGAACCTCGGCTTGCTCCGGGTACACCATGACGGGGATAAAGCGGCGGTTGCCGGAACGGTCAAGGGGCAGGAAGTCAAGGGCATTGGAAGTGCCGCCAAATACGCACTGACGGGGGCGGTCTGCCGGGTGGGTTTCATAGGGTATCTTGTAAACCTCTTTCTGCCGACTTAAAAATGACTTGATTTCCTCAATGCTCTTGGCGTTGGCGGTTGCCATCATTTCCGACATTTCGATAATCCAGTGACCTTGCAGCTTGCGGTACACATTGTCATCGTCCAGCTTCCGCAAATCATCGGAGAACCACTCGTCCCGGACTGCCAGCAGACGGAAGAAGGTGGACTTGCCAGCCCCCTGACCGCCTACCAGACAGAGCATGATTTCAAATTTGCACCCTGGCTGAAAGGCTCGTGAGATTGCACCCAGCAGGAACAGCTTCAACGCTTCATAGGTGTAATCATCTGCGTCAGCCCCCAGAAAGTGCCGCAGACAGAAACGGATTCGTTCTGTCCCGTCCCACACAAGGGTATTGAGATAGTCCCGGATGGGATGGTACTTGTTTTCATTCGCCACAATCCCGATGGCGTTATCAATCTTTTTCTCATTGGTAAGCCCATAGGTTTCTTCCAGATAAAGAAGCAGATACTTCATGTCCGTATCGTTCAGGGCGGTGCTTTCCCTGTGAAAACCGATGGGCTTTATGATGTCCTTGCGGTCGGTCAGAATGTTGTATGCGATAGCCCCGGAAAGCAGCGGGTCACGCTGGAATACGGTCAGGCAGTTCCGTATGCTCTGACGGACACCGCCTTTCTCGGTAGTTTCCAGCCCCGCCTTGATTTCCTCAATGCTCTGGGGCGGCTGCATGGCGTTCATGGTGTTTTTTAGTTCTTGCTGCGTTTGCGGCGGCAAGCTCTGCCATTCGCTTTTCAAGCTGTATCACATCCTTTCCGTAGTCCGTAATCAAAGCTGCTTTTTCCTCTGTCTCCCCAAAGAGCAGCACATCCAGCAGATATTCCACTTGGTCTTGCTTCTGTAAGGCTTCCACAAACCGTGGATGAAAGGCTTCCTCCGGGGAGTGCGGGGCATAATCCTTTCTTCATGCCCGAAGCAAGTGAAGATAATCGGCAAGAATACGGAAGCAGCGGCTCTTTGCTTCCTGAAACTGTTCCTCCTGGGATTTCTGCCGGGGCTTGGGCTTTTTTGCCTTTCCCGGCGGTTTCCAGTCCTCATAGGAAAGCCCGAAGTCCTGTGCCAGCTGTACGGCGGCTTCTTTCTTTCCCAGCCCATACAGGGCGGCGGCAAAATCAATCACATCCCCATCCGCACCGCAGCCGAAGCAGTGGTAACGCCGATCCAGCTTCATGCTTGGGGTTTTATCGTGATGGAACGGGCAGCAAGCCATCCCGTTCCGCCCTGCATGGATTCCATAATGCTCCGCAGCCTGTCTGGTTGTGACGGACTGCTTCACAGCTTCAAATACATTCAAATCTATCCCTCCTTGAAAAAAAGAAAAGCACCTGACATTCTCAATCTGAAAATGGCAAGTGCCTGTTAAAGTTCCATATCCTGTTGTTTGTGTTTTGTCTGCACCGGGGCAGTTCTTTGTGCTTTTTTCTCGTCCGCCTTATCCTGCAAGACTTCTTTGAGGGGCTGCTTCTTGGGCGGCTCTTTGCTTTCTTCTGTGCCGGGTGTGGCTTTCCGTACCCAGTAGCGGATGTCCCGCAGCTTCTTCAAATCCTCCTGTACCTCGGTCAGCGGTACTTTCAGTTCTGCGATTTCGCTGAGAAGCGTTTCCTGCTCCTCTTGCAGCTCCTTTTGGGTACTGTCCTTATCGTCCGGGTGCTTGGCAAGGTAGGCGGTGGCTTTCGCATACCGGGCAACCTCCGGGTGTTCCTGTTTGAATTTTTCCTTTGTTTTCTTAAAAAATATCTTCTGGTACTTCTCATAGACAGCCTTACATTCTTTGCAGTCTGTCCGGCTGGCAAGAATCCCGTCAATCACTTTGCTTCGGGCTTCCTTTGGCTTCATCTGATTGCGGTAATCTGCGGCTGATTTCCCGGAGGATTCCAGAAATGCTTCTAAGTCCTCCACAGTGGAAAGCCCCTTTTGCCGGAGATAGGACAGGGCTTCGCTGACTGCCTTTAAGTCCTGTGAAGTCCCCCGGTTCTGTCCAGCCCTTGTCCAGTCCTTCCGTTCTTCCTTTCGTATCGCCATATACTTCATCAGCAGATTGGGAAGAAGTGTCGCTTCCTCCGCCGCCTTTTGTGCAAGCAGCTCTTTCCGTTTTTCGCCCAGCTCGGTAATCCAGCCTTTGAGGTTTTGGATAAGCTGCCGGATGGACTTCATCAGATTGTTGGCAGCTCTGATTTCCCGGTTCAGGTTTCCGATATTCGTCTGGATACCCCGCTTTTCCATCTGCCGGACAGCAGCTCCCTCATGGACAGTAGGGACTATATCAAGCCCCTGTCTGGCATAGGAACGCAAGTCCACACGCTCCGGGCGGTCATTGGCTTCCAGATAGCGGTTCTGGATGACCTCCCATTCATGCCGCCAGATTTCACAATACTTCTGGTCGTTCCAGTCAACCGTATCCTCCTTGTGGCTTTTCCATCTGCCGGACGGAAGTTTGATCCGTTCCCCATTCTCGTCAAGGTCATAAACCTTGCGGCTCTTGGGAAGCCATTTCCCATGTTCGTCCATTGCCCTCATAGTGAGCAGGACATGGGCGTGGGGATTGTGTCCCGGCGGATGGGGGTCATGGATTGCAAAATCAGCAATCATGCCTTTGGAAACAAACTGCTGCTCACAAAACTCCCGTACAAGGACAGCGTACTGGTCAGGCGGTATCTCTCTGGGAATGGTAAGCACCCACCTCCTTGCAAGCTGGGAGTTCCATTGTTTTTCCACAGCTTCGGCGGCGTTCCATAGGGTATTGCGGTCTGCATACTCCGGCGGAGCATTTGCCGGGAGCAGGATTTCATTGTGGACGATACCACGCTTTTCCGGGTAGTGCTTCACTTGCTGGTCGTATTCACAGAACAGCTTTTCGCCACTCTGGTAAGCAGCGGCGGCAACCGCAGACTGCCGCTGGCTGCGCTGAACAATCGTGATTTCGTTGTGTGGACAGGGCATTTCGTGTTCCTCCTTTCGCTAATTGGTGGACGGGGTGGCGTTTTACCACCTCATTTTGGGCAGAAAAAAAGCAGGAGACCTTTTTCAGATTTCCTGCTCGGTGTGCCGCTATGTGGGCGGCGGGTATTTAATTGTAAAAGTTCGGGGCAAGTTGACCCGATGTGTGTAGAATAACAAATTGGATTTATTTTTCTTTACATTTTATGCCGTAATTTCCCCTACTACCATTTTCGTAGCCCCTATATATTTCATATCTTTTTCCATTTATCTCCACTTCGTCATCGTTAATAAATGTATAAGACTCACCATTTTCTTCACAATACTTTGAAATTGCTTCCATAGTTTTTGCAAGAGTTGGGTAATTGGCACTATCCTCATAAGGAACCCAAAAAGCTTTTTTAAACATATAAAATACCTCCTTCTAATTTGTTAAGTAATCCACGAATTTTCAAATCGTTATAAAATAATAGTATCATACAGCTTCGCAAAAATCCACTTATAACTTCAAATTGTCCCTTACTCTTTTCTATTTATCATGTAAGATTGTAAACTTTTTTGACAACCATTCTTTTCATAAAATTTTTCTGCTTCTGGTTGAGAGCCGAAATATAACATTGTAGGTGTATTATCTTTTGCAAGTTGAAGAAGTTTGCTTCCAATCCCCTGTTTTTGATATTGAGGAAGAACCAGTAACTCTGTAATTGTTCCAAAATAGTAACCATCGGAAAGAATACGCAAGCATCCTACTAGCTTTTTATTGTCATAGGCTGTTATATTTATTTATTATTTTTCATTTTTTTAAACTATTTAATACTAATGTCTTTTATAATAGCTTTTCATATATTATATAATCAATCTTTATAAGTCCTTTTATAAATTTCTTTTCTACCATTTTCGATAAATTCCTGTTTAATATTTTTAATTCCATAAACAATAGTTTCAATAGGATAATATTCTTCAACTATATCTTGATATTCTTTTGCTTTCTCAATATCTATATTTCCATACATTCTTAATATATCTTCTCCAAAATTTGTTCCTATTTCTTCTTCACTATCTTCAAGTAAGTATATAAAATCACAATATTCATCTATAATTCCAGAATCTCCAAAATCAATTATTCCAGTTAATCTATTATTGCCATCTAACAATAGATGATTACAACTAAAATCATTATGGCATAAACACTTTTTACCCTCAAAAACTGTTGTTGCATTTAGTCTTTCCATAAAACTTTCTATATAATCTTTTTCTATATCAGTTAAATCATTATAAATAGTTTCACGCAACAATATATACTCTTCTAATACATTTTGTTTATTATCAATAGTACATTCACTAATATCTGTATAATCTAAACCGTGCATTTGTCTTAAAAAACTGGCAATATCTCGTTTTAACAAATTTTGTTCTTCTTCTGACATAGTAGAATAAATTTCTGGTGTTAAAAAAGTTCCTTTAATTTCTTTATAACCTAGTATAGATAATTCATCACTAATATACGAATATTCAATATTAGGAATTTTTACATTAGTTTCTAAATTTGTATTTAAAAAATTATATATTGCTTTTTCTTTTGCATAACCTTTTTTCTTATTAGTACTAAATTTTGTTTTAAAAATGTATTCATTATTAACTAAATATGCCACACTATCATAACCACTACCGATTATTTCAATACTATCTACTTTGAAATTATCAAAGTAATGCTCAATTAAATATTTCATTGCCTTAACATTTGTGGCATTATCATCATATCTATATTCCATTAAATAACAATCTTCTTTTTTGCCCTCGTGTAATTCATGTTCTGGCAAATCTTCAATAATTCTAAAACCAGATTTTTGGTATGCCCTTATTGCTCTTGGATTATTTTTATGAGGGTCTAAAATAACTGCATTAGCATTTCTTTCTTTTTTCAAAAATTCAAAAATCAATTTAATATATCTTGTACCAATTCCTTTACTCCAATAATTTGGCTCTCCTATAAATTGATCCATACCATAGACTATCTCATCAGTTTTTGGATAATGATAATCAGTATATAACTCATCATACATTTTATATATTTGTCCATATCCAATAGGAACATTGTTATATTCAATAATTACTCTAAAAACTTCATCTTCCCAAGGCTCTGTATAATGTTTTTTTAATGATTCTAATGTATATTTTTTATCTCTACCACCATAAAATTCTAATACTCTTTCATCAGTTAACCATTTTAACATCAAAGGAAAATCATCATCTATTAAAGTTCTTATACATATTTCATTTTCAACTATATTCATTTATTTATCACCTTTTTCATAATCATATACATATACTATTTCATCTTTATAATCATTTTTACCACCTAATTTTTCATATACATGGCAAGCTCTAGGATTACCTTTATCAGTTATTAAAAACATTTCAGAACAACCAATCTCTTTAGAATATTCCTTGATAAAAGATAATAATTTTGAACCATAACCTTTGTCTTGATAGTTAGGTAACATTCCTATTGAGTGTAAATAAAACATTGTTTTTCCATCAGGTCTTAAAAGTGTATAGCAATATGCAAATCCTATAATTTTATTATTTTCTTTAGCTATAAACCCAAATGAACTGGTATCATTAAGAAATCCTTTTAAATTATCAATATCAAAAACCATATTATCATCAATTAAAACTTCTTCCATATTTAATGTTTTAGATAATGCCATCCTTGTTTGTTCCACATCATAATTACCTTGCCATACTTGATTGACAAAAGAAATAAACATTGATACATCAAGGTTTTTATCATCTATTTTGTAGTCCATTATTTTTCCTCCAACTACCGATTTGTTGTCATCTTCATTATACTTCATTGGCTATCGAAAAGATAGCATATTTTATGAAACTTGTCGGCTGGGAACAGCTTGCAATGCAAGGTGTCCCCAGATGGCAAGTCCACAAAAGGGTAGCTGGCGGCAGCCAGCGCAGGGGAAGCGTAGCGTCCCCTGTTTGATTTGAAGCAGACCATGACTGCGGAAAATCACAGCCCTCCGGCGAGGAGCCTTCGGAGAACGCAATGCACCAACCTCTGGGTGGTGTATAATTGCGCCCTTAGTAAACTAAGGGGTTTCCGGCTTCTCCCGTTCCAGCAGTTTTTTCAATAGTTCCTGCGTGTCCTGCCTGTGAAAAATGAGTTTCAACAACAGCATGACATCATCATCTGTCAGGCGTTCCGGCTCTTGCAGAAAACTTTCCAGCATACCGCCACGAGTACAGAGCCGGTGCGTCCGTTCCTTTCGGGTAAGCTGCTTTAACTGGTGCTGCAATGCCTTTTCATCATTGATGGCTTTCCGCAGTTTCTTTTCGCTTTTCTCCAACTCCCGATTGAGTTTTTCCAGCTTTGAGGTATCAGGCAATGGCAGCGTCCTCCTTTCCCGGTATCAGCACATAAATCCTGTTCGGCTCTCCAACGCCCTGACGCACCCGCATGATAAGTCCTGCGTTTTCCAGTTCATTCAAAGAACGCTTGACCGTCATAGGACTGCGGGACAGGACTGCGGCAATGGCTGTGACAGGGAAGCAGACAAACAGGATTCCGTTCTCGTCCTCCTGCCCTTTGGATAGCATAGCGTCCAGCATCCGGCAGTACATGACCTTTGCGGTGCTGCTGACTGGAAATCCTGTCAACGCTCTGGGAAATGGCATACAGGGCGGCAATGGTGTGTCTATCGTCATAAATTCAAAATTCATTCGGTGTGTTCCTCCTTTTTCTTTGATCGTTTGGATAAATAACGGGGGCAGTCAATCACAACCGCCCGGAAGCTCTGCTTGCACCCATGCTGGCATTTCCGGCATAATTCGTTGTAAGTGACACGCCCCCGGTCATTGAGGTAAAAGGAAAGCTCATGCTTCCTCTTTTTGCTCATTCTCGGCATATTGTATTTCCTCCCGTTTTAGTGTATGGTTTCGGGGCGATTTTCGGCAAAATTACGGTCATAGAGCCGATTAAAATCTCCCGAAGTATCAGCGATAGGGTAGACTATCCCCCTATCAGATTGTCGTGTTTCGGTATCATTTCGGTGTCAGTTCGCCAGTTCTCCCCGGTGTCGTTCCTCCCCTGAATCTCACAGCGGCGTATCGCTCCCTTTGGTACGCTCGTTTCGGTCAGGGTTCCTCCACATCCCTGCCAAAAGTCATGGCGCTACATCGCCGGGGAAGCATATCCCACACAGGCTGGTCATTCGATTGGAATAATCCATCGATGAACTACCTGTATCATAGAACATTTTTGTGCCCTGTGCCGTATGTCCACAAAGTAGGAATTAGGGGTAAAAATCAGAAATTTCCACGATTGCGGAAAGTGTGATATAATCCAGATAAGCGGCAGCAATGAAACCATTGGAAAGGAGCGTGCGCCCATGAAAGGAGCAACAAGCATACAGGAACGCCTTTGGGAACTCCGCAAGGACAAAGGCTTAAATCTGGAAGAACTATCAAAGCTGACAGGCATTTCCAAATCAGCTCTTGGAAGTTATGAAAAAGAGGATTTTAAGGAAATCAATCATGGCAACCTTATCACGCTGGCAGACTTCTATGGGGTCTCTGTTGATTATCTACTGTGCCGGATAGAGAACAGGGAGCAGATCAACACACCATTGACGGAGTTGCATTTGAATGATGAGATGGTGGCACTGCTGAAAAGCGGTCGGATTAACAACCGTCTGCTCTGTGAGCTTGCTACACATAAAGATTTTATCAAGTTTCTTGCAGACATTGAGATTTATGTGGACGGGATTGCTACCATGCAGATTCAAAACCTCAATGCACTTGTCGATACCGTCCGGCATGAAATCATTGAACGGTATCGCCCAGGCGAAGATGACCCGCATTTGAAAGTGCTGCAAGCCGCCCATATCAGTGATGATGAGTATTTCAGTCACATGGTTCTGGATGACCTCAACCTGATTATCCGGGATATTCGGGAAGCCCACAAAAAGGACAGTGAGAGTGCGCCCCAGACCACCGTTGCCGATGAATTGAAAGAAAATCTCGAAGCAGTCGAAAATTTCAAGGGCAGCCGGGATGAAAAGCTGGTTGTCCTTTACTGCAAGCAGCTCGGTATCAACTATAAAAATCTGTCAGACGAAGAATTTCGCTGGCTGATTCGGATTCTCAAAAAATCAAAGAAAATGGGAACGCCTATCAGCCAGAGGAAAAAACGGTAAAAAAAACCGCTGTTGCATGGTTGGGGTGCCTTCCATGTAGCAGCGGTTCTTGCTGTGGTTATTATTTCATTCGTTTTCTTAATATCCGGCGATAATTTGTTTCTCCCTTTGGTGCGTCCTGTATAATTTCCAACACACCATCTTCAAGCATTTTATCAATGCGATTAGAAATCCATACATCACTAATTCCAAGTTGATATTTTCCTAAAACATTACCTATAACAATAGCCATTTTGAATTGCTCTGGCTGTTCCGCAATTTCACGAAGAATGAAACTATCATATATATCTTCTGAAACACTTTGCAATTTACCATTTAGCATTGCACGCAAAGGTGCATTTTCATTTTGAAGTTGATTCCATTTCATAGCACAAGCTGAAAGAAATACAGGCTTAGCTTTTTCTTGTAGAGTTATATATTTTCCCCATTCGCCAGGAGAAACCTCACCCCATGCTATTTTGGATGTCATAGTATTTTCTTTTCCATATTCCCAGGCAGGTAACTTAACCAAATAAATTGTTGTCTGACAGTTTAATGGTCGAAGTTGTTTCATAAGCCAGTACATACCGCAAAGTTCATCCGGATTATAGCTATACCAAATACGAACTTCTTCCCCAGCTACATATCGTTCAATAACCGAAGACAATGTAGTTTTAATTTTCTGTATTTTTTCTTCAACCTGATAGTCTAAATCCTCTACAAACCAGACAGACAGCATTTTCTTGAGAACATTTTTCCGCTGTTCGCCAATTCCATTATCAGAAATATCTCCCACACTAAGAGCCATATCAAAACAATAAACATCACTGCTCTTGCCTCCCAATGGAATAGCATTCTCCCAAGCAATATGTTCTTGTTCCTGTGCTTGAATTTGTGCTTCTTTCATTTCATCTGAAGATGGAACACTCCCATCTTCGTGCCTCATAAAGACCGAAACTGCACTTCCTCTATACTTTCCCTTACCGTAAGTTTGGGCAATTTTCAAACTTCCACAGGCACTTTCACCAAATACAATTTCAATCATCTTATATACCTCCGATTTAATTACTCCCGTATGAATAAATTATATCATGCAAAACAATTTCTTCTGCCCGGTTGTGAATGTTATTACAACGCTGCACCCATTCCATTTGTTGAGTTCGCTTCAATTCCTCTGTCACGCCCTCGGTGGCTTTCATCTGCTCCATGATAGTGTCTAACCGTTCCTGTGCCTGTTCGTTCAGGTCTGCAAGATATGTCCACAATTCTCCGGTCAGTATCAATGTATTCAATCTGGCTGGGTGGACTTCCCTTAAATATTCCCGGTGCATCCGTCCGTACTTTCCGATAGGGCGGTGTTCCTCCGGCAATTTCAAATCTGGGATGTAGTAATCTCCGACAAGGATATAATCAATTCCGTTTTCTGTTATTCTTGGTTTCAATTCGCTCATGTTCCTTACCTCCTGTGGAAGCAGGCTCGTCTGGTACTAACTCAATCACATCGGTAATCTCACAATTCAGCGTTTCGCAGATACGGGCTAATGTGTCCATGCTGATGTGCTTTCCCTCTTTGCTCATGTTGGCAATCATATTCGTTGTCATACCAGCGGCAAGCCTTAAATCTTCTTTTCTCATATCACGCTCTAACAGTGTGTGCCAGAGTGGTTTATAGCTGATGTGCATATTGCTTTCCTGCCTTTCTATCCATACCGCCGGGGCGGCTGCCCCGGCAGGAACTTTTCTCTTATTATAACATCAATCTTGTGTAATCACAATTTATTCTTGTATCCTGCCGCTGATACCGTCTGGATTGGTTTTTCCTTTCTTTTTGTTCCCTTTAATTAGCCATGAACTGTTTGATACCCTGCGACTTTGCACCGGGATTATCATTACCATAGCCCTCCAGAAGATTGATAACTCCCCACACGCCTACACCTGCTCCGATTGCGGTTACTACCGTCTTTAATCCTGTTACTGCTGTTGTAAAAAATGACATTTTAATCTACCTCGTTCTTTCTCTTAATTTTTTCAAAAAGAAAGAGTTTTGAGATGTATCAGCATACACAACAAAACTCTTTTTTCTTCTGGACACAATGTCCAGAGGTTAATGGTTCCATATTCAGTTGTCAGTTCTGCACCTTTAGACATTCTGTCCAAAAGTCGCTATTTCGTTGTATCGCCCTCAACTTCTCCACAATCAAAGGCATCATCCACCTCTGTGTCTGGCGTAACTTTCATGCGATGCAGATGCTTCACATAGTCCTCAATGTCAAAGGCATTTTTCGGGTCAAAATCGGACAGCTCTTTGTATCGCCTATGCTTTGTTATATCAAACTTATCTGAGAAGAAAGGTCTCACGCCTCTAAGCTGCATGATACATTTTCCGCCATCCATGACCGCTATCTCATCCTGACTCATAAGCTCTTTTCCGGTCTTTTGATAATTCAGACCATAGGACTGGCTCGTACCTCTTGTATCCGAGGTATTATAAAGGTCAATCGTTTCTTTACCCAATACTTCCGCCAACTCTTTTAACGTGGTCTTTTCCTTTCCTCCAAGGAATAATGTGGTATCACAATTGCCCTCTATGGTATCTGCATTGTCCTTGTAAATCGCCTTGAGCTGGGATTTTGACTGCAAAATAATAGAAGCTGATATTTCACGGCTACGGATTGTAGCGATCAGCTTCTCAAACTGTGGAATCTGCCCAATGTTCGCAAACTCATCAAGGAGCATGCGCACATGAACCGGGAGCCTTCCGTTATAAACATCATCTGCTTTATCACAAAGCAGGTTAAAGAGCTGTGAATACATGATTGATACCACAAAATTAAATGTGGCATCGGTATCGGAAATAATAACGAATAATGCTGTCTTTTCCTCTCCCAGAGTATCAAGCTCCAGCTCGTCATATTCCATAAGGTCACGCAGCTCCTTAATATCAAATGGTGCTAACCTCGCACCACAGCTAATCAAGATTGATTTCGCTGTCTTTCCGGCAGCAAGTTTATACTTTTTGTACTGTCTTACTGCAAAATGATTGGGTTTATCCGCTTCCAGCTCCTCAAACAATAAATCTACGGCATTTTTGAAATTCTCATCGTCCTCTCTGGCTTCGCTGGCATCAATCATATCAATCAGCATTGCGAAATTCTGCTCCTCTTCCGGAGCTTCATACCAGATATAAGCGATAAGTGCCGTATAATAGAGCTTTTCAGCCTTTACCCAGAAGTCCTCACCGGATTGCTGTCCCTCTCCTTTGGTGTTGACTATAATCGTGTTTACAAGTTTCAAAATATCCTTTTCGCTCCGAATGTAGGCGAAAGGATTGTAATGCATGGATTTAGCAAAGTTTATGGTATTCAAAACTTTTATCTTGTACTTGCCCCTTTTTAACATTTTTCCGCACTCCACCAGTACTGTTCCTTTCGGATCAGTGACAACGTAGGAGCTGTGCATCTGCATCAGGTTTGGCTTCACAAAAAAGCGAGTCTTGCCGGAACCAGAACCACCGATAACAAGAATATTTTTATTTCTTGCATACTTCGGCTCTTTCGGTCTGCCGGACATCATCAGCCGTTCTGTCTGTGTCAGAAGGACATTATTTTCAAACACAGAGTCCATATATGGCTCTATGTCCTTGGCATTTCCCCACCTTGCAGAACCGTATTCTACACCCTGCCGGAACTTCTTGGCATTCTTGGCTTTGTAATACACCACAAGTCGGAGTGCTATACCACCTGCCACACCAATCAGTAAATCTCTTGGGTGGAAGCTGGGCAAAGGGTTGGCAAACAGCTTATCAAAACGGTTCATGACTGCCATCATCTTATCAGAAGCATTTGTACCTTCTGATACTCTCCACAGCCATGCAACCTTATCACAGAAATATCCAGCAAAGATATAGGGCAGATTCAAAAACACCAGCTTCTTGGTATCCATACCACCTGCTTTTGCTTTCAGATTTTTCGGGATAGCTTTCAGGTCTTTGGTTATGCCTTCAATGATGTTACTCAAAGGCTCTGCCCCCTGTCCTTATTCTTTTCCCGGCTCCGTTCTCTGTTCTTATTCTGTGATACTGCATCCCTGAAGCGTTTCAGTTTCTCCCTTACGGAAGTCCTGCCCTTTCGTTTCTCATTACCATAAACAAATTCCTTGAATGCCTGTGCTACCGCATCGGCATCCCTGCCCTTGAAAAATACCACATATTTCGGCGGGTCTGTTGTCTTGTCTTTCTTGACGGCGAAATCAACATTATATTTACGAGCTACCCGCTCAAAAGATTTGATATTGCCATCCGTCACTTCGATAGACGAAACCCCCACGCCTTCGCCAACCAGCTTTTTCACAGAAGTTTTACCATGCATTTTCTGTGCTTTCTGCCTGCGGTGGTTCAGATACATCCGCATTGCAGCCTTCAAGACGTTGGCATCCAGTTTAGCGGTCTTAATTACAAGAGCGATTGTTTTCTGCGTTACTTCCTCTTGCATAAGTACCTCCGATCTGCATTTCCATGTGCGTATGCTCCGCTAAGGTGGAACATACAGCCGATGTAATAAATACCTCATAACTCTCCTTTCCGCTTCTGGACATCGTGTCCAAAAGCAATAAAAAAAAGGCAGCTACAAATCTCTCGACTTATAACTGCCCTGACGCTGTTGTAATATTTTACAATATCTAAAATAAATCTGATTTCTTATAATATGCCTTATAATACTTTTCTAATGTAGTATCATACTCTTTATTCCCATGATCTTTTCCGGTCTTTATGTGTGCTAACTCATCCAATATTACATTTATCAAAAATACACTTTTTCCTTCATGTATATGAGCAATCTGTGGTATCTTTCTTTTAAAATCACCCACGTTGCTAGTCATAATAGCTGCTGTAGAGATATAAATTTGTTTTGTATTAATATAACAAAATCCATATTTATACTGAGCTTGATATACAAATGAAGGCATCAACATTTTGCCATTAAATCTATTTTCAATATAATCCTTTTCATCAAATATAACCCACTCTATCTCATCATCATTTATTCCAATTTTTTGTTTTATATCATCTATAGCTTCTTGAAGTATAATACGGTATATAGCAAAATTGGTGTTTTCAGATTTTATGTAACTCATCTCACATTTCACCTCTTCATTTATCTTAACATTTCTGGTAAAATTTCCTCTTTGAAAACCAAATATTTATTATCCATTGTATCATCATCCTGCAACCTCAAGCAAGGGTTCTCTTCATCATACATATAACTTATATTAGTCACATAATAATCATATAATCTTCTCAAAACCTCTAATACAATACGATTTTTTTTCCCCTCTAAGGATAAAGTATCATATCTATCGAAAATCACTTTCTCAATGGGTATTTTATATCCCAAACAATAATATTTACTGTTCTTTATGTATTCCTCCAATACATCTTCTCTTCCAATAACTTGCAACATTTGATTTAAAAACTCAGGTCCCCAATACAAACTTCTAGCATAAGAATTTTTATATAATAAGTCCTTAAATGCAAATCCATTAAAGCAATAATCTTCTCTTCCTTCATAATAGCCCATCCGCCACTTTACATTACTCTCATTTCCACCATGGACATTTTCAAAAGTTTCCAACTTTCCTCTATGAAATAATTCCAAATGCTTTTCACCCTTTTTGAAAATAATATCATATTTCTTCAAAAAACTTGAAACAACTGTATCATTAAGTAGTAAGTCATATAAATTATATCCACGAAAGTCGTCATTTTCTGAATTTAACCTACGCGAAAAATGAAAAAATAAAATCTCATCCACACTATTTTTTTTAATATACTTGTAAATAAAATCTGAGAATATTGTCTCCAAAGAATCATAATCAGAGTTATATGCTTTATCAAATATATTACATAGTACCTTTTCATCTATTCCAAGATATTTATAAATAGATTCTTCCATTGCTTTTTTAGTATGAGTATCTATATACATAACTGCTCTCCTTTTGGCATCTATTCAGCCCACATATATACTATAAAAATCAGCATAAATATTTTTATCATCAGTTCTTACATCATCAAATAACAATGCTTGAAACAGAACATCACCCACATTCTTCAGCTTGACCATCCCATACTCTTTTTCTGTAAGCCCTTCAACTTGCATATCCTGCAAAGCAGCCTCTTTCCTCGCCACCAGACAATGCGTATATAATGCCATGATATATTTATCCGACATAAGGAAGGCGTATGTTTCATTCCCCTGATATGTATATCGGCACTTTTCCAGATTTTCTTGCGGTATATCGAAATAACATCTGACAGTTTCCAGATATACATCTCCATTATACTGCGGCTTTAGCTTCTTTGCATATCTTCTGATTGTTGCAAATATATTATTTCTCTCTACGGCTGTCTTTGTTCGCTTAAATACAGGCTTTTTCCCACGCAAGTCCATATAAACATTATTTAAGATAGTCTTTCCGGCATACTGCTTGAAATCACCTATCCTTAACAAATAGGATAGCACCTCCAGCAATTTCTCCTTTGATGTTATCTCCTGATACGAATAATCCCCAAATTCAATATGATCCAGCTTCAAAGGGCAGCTCCCCTTCGCTATCTCACGCTCCATGACCCTGTTAATATCTCTCATTGATTCCATCTATATATCTCCTTCCCGCTTCTGGACATCGTGTCCAAAAGCACAAAAAAAGCAGCTATAAGTATTTCACTCATAACTGCCCTAACGCTGTTACCTGATTATTCTATTCCTGCCGTTTTTGCAAATCCGGCTTTTCTATTCATAAGTTCCTCTTGTTTCTCCTTTGGCAGACACCGGAATATCTCATGATATCCCATTCCTGCCATCGGTGTTCCTTTTGCCAGAAGAAAAAGCTGCGTGTCAAACCATTCCTCCCACAAGTTCTCAAACATGCTCCGGCTGTCCGTAAAGGTTATTGCATCTTCAAAACCCTGTGGCGGTCTATAATACTGTAATTTAACAAAACCGTATCTTCCCGCATCCACGACAAGTATATTCTCAATCTCATACAGCTCTGCAAAAGCATCTGCAACCTTTCTGCATTTTTCCCTTTCACTGTCTGTAATGTATATTTCTTTCACAATTAACCATCCTCCTGTTTCAAAACCACACTACCTGCATCTATATCCTCAATCTCCAGAAATAAACCATTATTGTCTTTACCATTTACATACTTTATGGTGCATACACGCACCATATTATTATAAGTTCCCTGCCATTAAAATACAAGGTAGGAAAGGAGTTGCCAGTATGATTAAATACGATCCCCTTTGGCAAACGCTTAGGGCTAAAAACATCAGTCAGTACCAGCTCATTAAGGACTATGGCATTGACAAAGCACAGCTTCAGCGGCTCCGGCAAAATATGGTGGTAAAGACCATTATTCTGAACAGGCTATGTCAGATACTTGACTGCCGGATTGAAGATATTATGGAATATGTTCCAGATGACAAGTAGAGGCATTGTTCATGATTGATTGACAATGCCTTTTTTGTTGCTCTTTTTTCTTTTACACCTTTGGACATTGTGTCCAGAAGTGTCCTGCTATTACTTTTATTATCTCCGTAAATATAACGATAATCCTCACAACAACAATAATACCACCAATCAGACCTCCAACGATACAATTCAGTGCTAGTATTCCCATACTTCCTGCAATTCCAAAATTCTTCGGCACAAGAAACATACACATTTTTCTGATACCGTAGGGGCATCCTACCAAAATCCAATAAAGGAAATAATCAAACCCATCTGCTTTATTGCAAACTGGATAACAGGTAATCATCCACAGAACAAGAACACATACCTGAATAATTATTTTAAACAATGCCTTTTTCATGCCAGCCACCTCCGTACATATCGTGCTGCACTTCCTGCTGATAATAATGATTCATCGTTGAGGGTGCATTATAAAGAGCAGTAACCATATATGCCTTGATATTGGTTATTTTCGTATTTGTATCATGCATACAGCCAATCACATACTCCAGATGTCCACTGTTCAGCTTCAGGAATTTAGATTTTACAAGCTCATAGGGATAATCCTCTCCTGCAATCCGGATTGTTGTACGTTTTACACATACAACCTCACAGATAACCTCAAAAAGTTCCTCATACAAAGCCTTGTTCTGCCAGTCATCATACTTCATGTGATGCTCATATTCGATGTTATCCTTAATCAGTTCTATGTATGCATTAACATCATCCATCACATCAATCTTTTTTTCTGACCTACTCTCATTACCAGATTGATTGATAGGATTGGTATAACTTATATCAGTATAACTCTGATTAGTTTGATTATAGTTAGTATAAATAGGGTCTGCTTTATGAACTTCTGCAAGTTCACTTTCTGAACCTCTTGAAGTCTGCATTGTGAACTTCTGGTGTTCTAAATCCTGAACCTCTTGAAGTTCAATTTCTGAACTTCTGGAAGTATGCATATTAGACTTCTTGAGGTTCAGTTTTTGAACTTCTGTGGTTTTATCAGCATTATCGGACTTTTCTTCTGTCTGTGCATCAGTAATTGTAGAAAAATTCTTCACATAAATTATGTCCGGCTTTCCAAGTCCACGGCGTTTCTTTTCAATCAGACCGATTCCGTTTTCGGTATCAAGCTCTTTCATAATCTTAACGCAGGTTGCCTTTGCACATCCCAAATCTTCCATAATGGCATCCACCGTATAAATGATGTAAGCCCTGTTTTCATCATCCAACCAGCCGTTTTTCATGGATAATGACATTCTGTCAAGCATCAGCCCATAGAGGAGCTTAGCATCACTGCTAAGCCCCTTAAATCTCTCGTCTTTAATCAAAAGTCGGGGAACACGATAAAAAGAGAACTGCTCTGCTTCAATTCCGTAGTAATAATCAAAGTTTATTGTATCGCCCACTTTACCGTGCCTCCTTTACTGCTTATTCGACGCCTTTCCGGTGTTCCATTCTTCCAATAGCTGATAGATAATATTTTCTATATCTTCACTGGAATAATCCTCCGTAAAATATCTGCTGATTTTATCAGCCTTAATTGTAACTTTTCTTTCCTTTGGCTTTTCCTCCGTCAATATCAGTCTTACCATTGGCAGAGTCAACTCGCCGTTTTTCCCATATTCCTTTAACTTTGATGATTGGGTAGTCGAGATAGCTGCACCCGTTTCTTCAAGAATGAACTGCACCCATTCCTGTGCCTGCTCTGTCAGAAAAGATATGTCAACCCCCTGTACCAGACCGATTTTTTTCTTATCAACCATATCCAGCAATTCATCTGACAGCCGTGCAAGCCATATATAACGCTGAACCGTCTTGCCACTCTCTCCGGCTGCTTCTCCCACTTCATCAAGACTGCTTCCATTTCCCTTTTTGCCCTGATGCTTCATGGCTTCATACTTCATGGAATAGGCTCTAGCCTTTTCACTTGGGAGAATATCTTCCCTCTGGATATTAGTATCTACCATAATCACCGTAGCTTCATCATCATTGTAATCTCTGATAAACATAGGCATGGAGGAAAGACCTGCAAGCTCACAGCCATGTTTTCTGCGGTGTCCGGCGATTATCTCATAACCGCCCTCTTCTCTTGGTCTTGCAATACCGGGCATAAGCACACCATAGTTTCGGATGCTCTCCACTGTTTCCTGCATCTTTTCATCATCCAACACCTTAAAAGGGTGTCCTTTGAACTCATAAAGCTCTGAAAGAGGTATCTCCTGCACCTGATCGGTGCCCGCTGACATATCAGAAGCACCGAATAAATCATCAAAACTGTTTAGCTTTACCTTTGCTGCACTTCCTGCCTTATTCATTGCCAAGCACCTCCTCCGTCAAAGATTGATAGGCACTTGCTACTTTTCCCTTTGGGTCATGCTGATAGATGCTGACGCCCTCTGCCGAAATCTCGGCAGCTCTTACGGAAATCGGAATGCTATTCTCAAATATCCTTACTTTGCTGCCATAATTCTCAATCAGTAATGCACTGATGTCCTTTGCATAATTTGTCCTGCAGTCAACCATGGTCAGCAAAATACCCTCAATGGACAGCTTCGGATTTATCTGACGCTTCACCTTACCAATCGTCTTAATAAGCTGTTCCAGACCTTTCACTGGCAGATATGCCGCCTGTACCGGAATTAAGATACTGTCTGCACAGGCAAATGCATTTATGGTTATCATGCCAAGTGACGGCATACAGTCAATCAGGATATAATCATATCTTTCTTTCACCTGCTCTATGTAGGAACGCATCACAAGCTCTCTGCTCATGACATTTACCAAGGATACCTCCAGACCGGATAATTCGATATTGCCCGGCATAAGGTCAATTCCTTCCTCATGCCTTAAAATACCGTAATCATCTTCCATTTCCACATCATTGATGATATTTGCCATCACAGTCGCAAGTGTTTCCTCCAGCTTGTCCGGCTCTGTAAATCCCAAACTTGCAGTCAAACTGCCCTGTGCATCGGCATCTATCAGCAGAACTCTCTTTCCCTGCTTTGCTAATCCTATTCCCAAATTACTTGTTGTGGTGGTCTTTCCAACTCCACCTTTCTGATTTGCGATTGCTATTATTTTACACATGATACATTCTCCTTTACTCTCTGCTAACTTTCTGCTACATTAGTCTTTTTCACTTCTACATACGCTCTGTAAAACTTCTTTGTCCCTTTATTCGGGTATAAATCTGAAAACTCTGTCACTTCGATTTTGGAATTTCTTTGCAAAATCTTCCCAAACCATTTAATATCATTCTTTGTTCCCATCAATCGAACCTTTAACATCAATCTGCTCCTCCAAACAGGGCATACAGTTTCCGGTTATAGGTTGCATATTCCGGATACCGGATTTGTATTGCCTGCCAAAAATATGGTGCATAGGCACAGCAGAATAATTCCTCCACTGTGTACTGTCTGCACTCGTTAATTTGCTCCTCTGCGTCCGTGTAATCATCCACGCTTGGTGCGGCATTGCAATATAGATTAAATGCCATTCTGACTACTTTCACGCTTCCGCTGGTCTGCCAGCCTTCATGCAAACATTCTGTTTTTACACAACCTGTTTTAAAATCATAAATGCGGTTCGCATTTCTTCTGGTATCATCGTTAATGCCAAGGCAATAGCAAAGTGCCTTGTGGTACACGTCCTGATACCTTACTTCTTTCAATTTCTCGTAGTAGAATTTCTCATGTGCTTCACTGATAAAAATAATGCTCTCTTTCTTTGTGTTTTCTGCTCCTAACGCTGTACTATTCATGCTTAATTCCTCCAATTCTTTATTTTTGACCATAACCACACCAGCAGCATAGCTGCTCGTTGTTGCGGCATTCGCCAAATGCTCATGCAAGCATGGCACTTGGCTCATTGCAACACGCAAAAAGGACACTCCCAAATTTTCACTTGGAAAGTGTCCTTGAAGTACAAAATATAAAATTGAATGTCGCACAAAACGTATTATTAAGTATTATTCCGTATTATGCGTAGCAAATTTGTAGTAAATTTGTAGTAAATCACAACTTGTAATCGCTGAAACCCTTGATTTTACTGGATTTATTTATCTAACGACTTCATCGTCGGGAACAGCAGCACATCTCTGATTGCCGCAGAGTCTGTCAGCAGCATACACATTCTGTCGATACCGAAGCCGATTCCTCCTGTAGGCGGCATACCGATTTCAAGTGCATTTAAGAAATCCTCGTCTGTATGGTTTGCTTCCTCATCGCCGGCTGCAAACTGCTCTTCCTGAGCCTTGAAGCGCTCTCTCTGGTCGATCGGGTCATTGAGCTCGGAGTAGGCGTTTGCCATCTCCCAGCCATTCATAAAGAACTCGAAACGCTCGGTATATTCCGGATTCTCCGGCTTTTTCTTGGTCAGCGGAGAAATCTCTACCGGATGATCCATAACAAAGGTAGGCTGAATCAGATGCTCTTCTACAAAGGCCTCAAAGAACAGGTTTAAGATATCGCCCTTCTTATGGCGCTCCTCAAACTCTACATGCTTTTCCTTTGCAGCAGCTCTTGCTTCTTCCAATGTATGGATTTCATTAAAGTCCACACCGGAGTATTTCTTAACCGCATCTAACATGGTAATGCGCTCAAATGGCTTTCCAAGATCCATTTCCACGCCGTTGTAGACGATCTTTGTAGTGCCAAGAACCTCCTGAGCCACAAAACGGTACAGGTTCTCGGTCAGATCCATCATACCGTGGTAATCGGTATATGCCTGATACAGCTCCATCAGGGTAAACTCAGGATTGTGTCTTGTATCCAGGCCCTCGTTGCGGAATACACGGCCAATCTCATAAACTCTCTCAAGACCGCCTACGATCAAACGCTTTAAGTAAAGCTCCAGGGAAATACGAAGCTTCAGATCCTCATCCAGTGCATTGAAATGGGTTTCAAAGGGGCGGGCAGCCGCACCGCCTGCATTGGATACCAGCATAGGAGTTTCTACCTCCATAAAGCCTTCTCCACCCAGATACTTACGGATAGCAGCAAGGATTTTAGAACGCTTAATAAATGTATCCTTAACATCCTCATTCATAATCAGATCCACATATCTCTGGCGGTAGCGCAGATCTGTATCTGTAAGGCCGTGGAACTTCTCAGGAAGAACCTGAAGGCTCTTGGAAAGAAGGGTAAACTCACTTGCGTGTACGGAAATTTCTCCTGTCTTTGTAGTAAAGACTGTTCCTTTTACGCCTACAATATCACCGATATCCAGCTTTTTAAATTCCTTATAGGCATCTTCCCCCACACTGTCTCGGGCCACATATACCTGAATGCGTCCCTGCAGATCCTGAAGGTTGCAGAAAGAAGCCTTGCCCATGACGCGCTTAAACATCATACGTCCTGCAATGCTTACTTCCTTCTCCTCCCACTGATCATAATGATCCTTGATCTCCATGCTGTGGGCAGTTACATCATATTTTGTGATCTGAAATGGATCCTTTCCTGCTGCCTGAAGCTCTGCCAGCTTATCTCTACGGGCCTTCAGTACATGATTTAAATCCTGCTCTGTCTGATTTGACTTCTGCTCTCCCACGTTTCTTCTGCTCCTTTGTGAAATATTTAACTGTAAAATGTTTCTTATGATACTCTCTGGATCTCCAGCACCTTGTACTGGATCACGCCTGCCTGTGTCTCTACGTCAACCACATCTCCTACGGATTTTCCCATCAGGGCATGGCCTACGGGAGCCTCATTGGAGATCTTGTTCTGAAGGCTGTTGGCCTCTGTGGAGCCTACGATGAAAAATTCCATCTCCTCATCATACTCTACATCCAGAAGCTTTACCTTGCATCCAATATTGATCTTATCAACATCGATCTCGTCCTCTACTACTACCTCTGCGTTCTTTAACAGCTTTTCCAGTTCTTCAATCCGCAGCTCAATATCTCTCTGCTCATCCTTTGCTGCATCATACTCTGCATTCTCGGATAAGTCGCCCTGCTCTCTGGCCTCTTTGATCTTCTGAGCTACTTCTTTTCTCTTTACAACCTTCAGATTCTGAAGCTCATCCTCATACTGTTTTAATCCGGCATAGGTCAAAATGTGTTTCTTGTCTGCCATGTCTCCTGCTTCCTTCCTTTTTCATTCTAAATTGCCTTAAAGACAGCACATTTCCGGACAGACTTAAAGTCCTGCCCGGATATTTAAAAACGTCTCATCTATGATGTATTTTTTGTTTCTGTCTGTATAAAAAAGATACCCCGACATTCTGTGTATTATATAAGAAAAAGCACCCATTGTCAAGTATGGGAAGCTATCCCGGCGCCTGCCCAAAAACTAAACCATACGTCCGTCCAAAAGTGCTGCCAGCCCTTCAAGAGTCTCCACCTGGTTGATCTCACACCGAAGGGAGGCTGAATGCTTCATCCCTTTGGTGTACCAGGCCATATGGCTGCGCATTTCCCGCATAGCCACATTTTCTCCCTTATATTCTGAAAGCATCCGTCCATGGCGCAGGATCATTTCCCGGATTTCCTCCGTAGATGGCCTTGGAGGAATCTCCCCTGTTTCCAGATACTGCCGGATCTCCCGGAAGATCCATGGATTTCCCTTGGCGCCTCTTGCAACCATAACGCCGTCACAGCCTGTTTCCTGCATCATCCGGGCCGCATCCTGAGCATGAAAGATATCGCCGTTTCCGATCACCGGTATCTTCACTGCCTCTTTTACCTGACGGATCACTTCCCAGTCTGCCGTGCCGGAATAATACTGCTCCCTGGTCCTTCCATGAACGGCCACCCAGGCTGCCCCGCTGCTTTCTGCCATTTTCGCAAATTCAACTGCATTGAGGCACTGGTCGTTAAAGCCCTTTCTGAATTTTACAGTCACAGGCTTCTTCACTGCCTTTACCATAGAAGTCAATATCTTTTCTGCCAGCTTTATATCCTTCATAAGTGCAGAGCCTTCACCGTTATTCACAATCTTCGGCACAGGACAGCCCATATTTACATCAATAGCCGCAAAAGGACCGTCCTCGATCTGAGCTGCGATCTCAGCCATGATCTCCGGATCCGAGCCAAAAAGCTGCACTGCCACAGGCCCCTCTGCCGGGTCCACCGCCATCAGCTCTTTTGTATTCTTATTTTTATATAAAATGGCTTTGGCGCTGACCATTTCCGTCACCGCCATTCCCGCTCCCTGCTCATGGCACAAAAGCCTGAAAGGCAGATCGGTTACTCCCGCCATGGGGGCCAGTATGATATTGCTGTTAAGCTCCCTATCTCCCAGCCTAAGCTTCATCCTCATCTCTCCCGCTCTCTTCCCAGTCTACATCCTCCCCTAAAAAGAAGGTTCTGTAGTATAATTCCAGCGCCTCCAGAAGATCCTTTTTCTCTTCCTGATACTGTTTGATCTTAAGGACACTTCCAATTTCGTCAAACAGGTAGTCGCCTTCCTCAGAGACTACCTTAAATTCCAGACGTCCCCTGTCGTCAAATTCCAGTGTCAGGACTCCGCCCACATCCTCTGTAAAAAGGACGCACATAATATGCAGCTCATCCTGTACCGACTGGGGAAGGCTCTTAAATTCTTCATTAAAATAATATTTCTGCTCATAGGAGCTGGCTCCACAGAGCACCACTTTATCCATCATCTTCTTATCTCCGCAAAGGTCCGCTGCCCATACAGACAGCGGACCTCTTTTCTGCAATTCTTATCTTACCAGCATCTTTGCAATATTAAACTGTTCTTCTGAGATATCCTTCTTCATATTTAATGCTTCCTGGATATCGAAATCCACAAATTCGCCCTTTCTGTATGCCACCAGACGGTTGCTCTTTCCTTCTACCAAAAGCTCTGCCGCTCTGGCTCCCATAATGGACGCATACACACGGTCCTTGCAGGTAGGCGTTCCGCCGCGCTGCATGTGGCCCAGAATGGTAGCTCTTGTCTCAATGCCTGTGGCAGCCTCAATACGCTTTGCCATAGAGCTGGAATGACCGATTCCCTCTGCATTGATGATAATGTTGTGCTTCTTTCCCCTCTTACGGTTCTCAATGATCCGGTTGATCAGTGCCTGCTCATCTCCGTCGTAACGCTCCGGAAGCAGAATATCCTCTGCACCGTTTGCAATACCGCACCATAAAGCAATATATCCCGCATTGCGTCCCATTACCTCTACAATGCTGCAACGCTCATGGGAAGTGGATGTATCGCGGATCTTATCAATGGCCTCCATTGCCGTATTGACTGCCGTATCAAAGCCGATGGTGTAATCGGTACATGCAATATCCAGGTCAATGGTTCCCGGAAGGCCAATGGTATTGATCCCCAGGGCGGACAGCTTTCCTGCTCCCTTAAAGGAACCGTCGCCGCCGATTACCACCATGCCGTCAATTCCGTGCTTGCGGCAGATCTCAGCACCTCTCTGCTGACCCTCAGGAGTGGTAAATTCCTTGCATCTTGCTGTATAAAGAATGGTTCCGCCGCGGTTAATGGTGTCTGAAACACTGGTGGACTCCATGTCCACGATCTCCTCTTCCAGAAGACCGGCATAGCCTCTCATAATACCCTTTACCTTCAGTCCTTTATTGATCGCAACGCGCACAACTGCGCGGATTGCTGCGTTCATGCCTGGTGCGTCACCGCCGCTGGTTAATACTCCAATGGTCTTCACTGCCTTTGCCATAGCAATTTACCTCCTTATATTAAGCATATCCATCTATGCCTGTTGTTTTCTTCTTTCTATTTTACACACAACGCTATTCTAATTCATTTTCCATGATTTATCAAGAGTCATTTCTACGACTTTGACATTTTTTTCACCAACTTTACAGTACAGGCGATTTAAAAGTCCTGCATCCGCCATTACGTTCCAGTTGGGAGGGAGCATTTTTTTCGCCCGTTCCTTTTTTAAATAGATGATTACCTGATCATTTCCCTCACTGGATTTTAGAAGCTCCATAAGCTCTGCCTCCGCTGCCTGATACCCGGCCATATCTTCAAACTGCAGCCACAGCTGACGGGACACAGCATCAAAGGGGATCACCTGCTCGCAGACCAGTTTTCCTACCGGTTCATCTCCCAGTGAAACACGTCCCCGGATAAAGAGCTTTTCATCCTCTGTTAGAAGATCCCTGTTATTTTCATAGTCTCTTGGAAATACGATCACTTCCACTGATCCCATCAGATCCTCCAGCGTGATAAAGGCCATCAGCTGGCCTGTGCGGGTAGTCTTGACCGTTTTTCCCGTTACCAATCCGCCTATGACAGCCTTTATGCCGTCCTTTACCACGGCCTCCTCCGTCTCCTCATCCACGATAAAATCAGCTGCTGTAGCAGTGATATTTTTCCGCCACAATGCCTCATAATCATCCAGCGGATGACCGCTGATGTATACGCCTAAAATATCCTTTTCAAAGGCAAGCAGCTCTTCTTTTGCATATTCCCCCACATCAGGAAATACAACCTCAAACTCCTTTTTTTCCTCTTCTCCGGCTATATCAAAAAGGCTCAGCTGTCCCTCAAAGGCATTCTTCCGCTCTCTGGCCTTATTCTCAAGAAGTGCTGGCCCCACAGCCATCTTCTGCCGTCTTGTGCCGGGAAGGGAATCCAGTGCGCCTGATTTGATGAAATTTTCCAGCGTACGGCGGTTTACCTCTCTCTGGGTCATACGGTTGATAAAATCCTCCATGGTACGGAATTTTCCATTCTTCGCCCGTTCCTCCAGAATCGCGTCTACCACCGGCTTTCCCACGCTTTTAATCGCAGAAAGGCCATAGCGGATTCCTCCGCCGGACACGGAAAATCCGCTCTCTCCCTCATTGATATCAGGAGGAAGAACTGCGATATTCATCATGCGGCGGCAGTTTAAAATATATTCGGAAAACTTGCTCACATTTTCCATCACAGAAGACATAAGGGCCGCCATAAACTCCTTTGGATAGTAGTATTTCAGATAAGCGGTCTGGTAGGAAACCACGGCATAAGCTGCCGCGTGGGACTTATTAAAGGCATACTTTGCAAAGTCGATCATTTCATCG
This sequence comes from Clostridium sp. AT4, assembly GCF_001517625.2. Classification (GTDB taxonomy): domain Bacteria; phylum Bacillota; class Clostridia; order Lachnospirales; family Lachnospiraceae; genus Enterocloster. The sequence continues at coordinate 1,494,876 of NZ_LN999828.1, forward strand.
TAAATATGATTGGCCGTCTTTTCATCAATACCGTTTGCAATACAGCCCTTTACTCCCTCGGCTTCATTTCCGTAAACGAAATTCTGACGCTCTTTTTCCATCACAGCAGTCTTTTTCTTACTCATGGCACGGCGCACCAGGTCGCTTCGTCCCATGGTATATCCGGCCAGGTCGCGGACGATCTGCATTACCTGCTCCTGGTATACAATACACCCGTAAGTCGGGCTCAGAATCGACTCCAGCTGAGGGCATTCATAGGTAATGGAGCTTTTATCATTCTTTCCTTTTAAATATCTGGGAATAAAGTCCATGGGGCCGGGACGGTAAAGGGAAATTCCCGCAATAATATCCTCCAGATTCTCCGGCTTAAGCTCCTTCATAAAGCTCTTCATCCCGCCGCTTTCCAGCTGGAACACGCCCTCGGTTCTTCCAGTCCCGATGGATTCAAGTACCCTTTTATCATCAAAATCAATATGGTCAATATCAATGGAAATGCCGTAATCCTTCTCAGCCAGATGCACGGCATTCTGGATCACAGTCAGTGTACGCAGGCCCAGAAAATCCATTTTAAGAAGCCCCAGCTCCTCAATGGTCGTCATGGTAAACTGGGTGGTAATGGTGCCGTCTGCCGCCTTGGAAAGCGGTACAAATTCGTCAATGGAGCGGCTGCCGATCACCACTCCCGCCGCGTGCATGGAGGTATGTCTTGGAAGGCCCTCCAGACGCTTTGACATATCGATCAGGTATTTTACCTGCGGGTCCTCATTATAAAGCTTTCTTAAATCCGGATTTGCCGCTATGGCCTTGTCCAGTGTCATTCCAAGATCATTTGGGATCATCTTTGCAATGGAATCACACATGGCGTAGGGCAGATCCAGCACACGGCCTACATCACGGACCACACCCTTGGCTGCCAGAGTACCGAAAGTAACGATCTGAACCACCTGGTCTTTGCCGTATTTCTCCACCACATAATCAATGACCTCCTGGCGGCGCTCGTAGCAGAAATCCACGTCAATATCAGGCATGGAAACTCGCTCCGGGTTTAAAAAGCGCTCAAAAAGCAGGTTATAGCGCACCGGGTCAATATTGGTAATGCCCAGAGTATAGGAAACAATGCTTCCCGCGGCAGAACCACGTCCCGGTCCCACCATAATATCCTTTGAGCGGGCATAGTTGATAAAATCCCATACGATCAGGAAATAATCCACATACCCCATGGTACGGATTACATCCAGCTCATAGTCCAGGCGCCGGCTTAACGTGCCGTCATCCTTTGGATATCGGGTCTTAAAGCCCTCCCGGCAGAGATGATTCAGATACGTCCAGGAGTCAAAGCCCTCCGGCACCTCATACTTTGGCAGCTTGGTGACGCCGAATTCAATCTCCACATTGCAGCGCTCTGCAATTTTATGTGTATTTTCAAGGGCTTCTCTGGCGTATGGGAAAAGGGCCTGCATCTCCTCCTCGGATTTACAGTAATACTGGCCGCCTGCATAGCGCATCCGGTCTTCATCCGCTACTTTTTTGCCGGTCTGGATGCACAGCAGGATATCGTGAGCCTTTTCATCCTCTGCAAAGGTATAATGGATATCATTGGTGGCGACCAGTTCAATCCCCGTGTCCCTGCTCAGCCTGAGAAGTCCCTGATTTACCATCTTCTGTTCTGGAAGCCCATGATCCTGAAGCTCCAGAAAGAAATTATTTTTCCCAAATATCCCCTCATACCGCTGTGCAGAACGCATGGCCTCCTCATACATTCCTCTGGCCAGATATTTCTGCACTTCTCCGGCCAGACAGGCGCTGAGGGCAATGACTCCTTCGTGATACGTTTCCAGAACCTCATAGTCTACACGGGGCTTATAGTAAAAGCCTTCCACAAAGCCCTTGGATACGATCTTCATCAGGTTTTTATAACCCTGATCATTTTCTGCCAGAAGAACCAGATGGTAATACCGATCCTCTCCTCCCGTATTTTCCCGGTCAAACCTGGATCCAGGAGCCACATATACCTCGCAGCCCAGGATCGGTTTAATTCCCACTTCCTTTGCCGCCCGGTAAAAATCAATCACTCCATACATTACGCCATGATCCGTGATCGCCAGGCTGTCCATTCCCAGCTCCTTTGCCCTGGCGGTCAGCTCTTTTATCTTGGATGAGCCGTCTAAAAGACTGTATTCTGTATGGACGTGCAAATGTGTAAACGCCATATATACTGATTCTCCTTTCCCGGAACAACGTCCTGTTCCTGTCTGTTATGAAAAAAACCAGGCAGCCTTCTGCACTGCCTGGTTTCCAACTATCCTTTTAATCTCTCTGAAACACTTATGCATTGATGAGATACTTCTCAATCTCAGACACTGCCTGATCCTCATCCGCACCGTCAGCCTCTACTGTGATGGACTGGCCGGCAATCAGCCCAAGGGTCATCATTCCCATAATACTCTTTGCATTTACACGCTTGGAACCGGACTCCAGATAGATTCTGCTGTCGTACTGGCTGGCAACCTGCACCAGCATAGCGGCCGGTCTTGCTTCTAATCCATCGGGCAGTTCAACGGTAATTATTTTTTTCTTCATGATTATCCTCCTCATATCTGCGGATGGAGCGTTTCCTTACTGCTCCGGGAACTTTTCCCTTAAATCCTCCGCCATAAGGCTGAGTTTTCTCAGCCGGTGATTGACTCCTGACTTTCCCACCGGCGGCTCCAGAGCTTCCCCCAGCTCCTTAAGTGTCGCCTCCGGCCGTTCCAGCCTCACTCTTGCCATTTCCTGAAGGTTCTCCGGAAGGGACTCAAGTCCTATGGTATCCTGAATATACCGGATATCCTCCATTTGCTTTACGGCTGCCGAAACCGTTTTATTGATATTGGCAGTCTCGCAGTTTACCTGACGGTTTACGCTGTTTCGCATCTCCTTTACGATCCGGATATTTTCCAGCTCCATAAGCGCCACCGGCGCCTCCATGATCTGAAGCAGCTCTGCGATCTGGCTTCCCTCCTTTACATACACTACAAAATAGCGTTTGCGCAGAACGATCCTGGCCTCAATATCAAATGAAGCCATCAGCCCCTGAAGCTGCTTTGCCTTCCGCATGGATGCACAGGTGATCTCAAAATGGTAGAACTTTTCCGGATCACTGATGGAACCCGCCGAAAGGAAGGCCCCGCGGATAAATGCCCGCTTACAGCAGACATTCTGCACCACAACGTTATGTATCAGCGACAGATCCTCCGCAATTTCTCCATAAGAATCCAAAAGTTTGGACGCCTGAAGAACCCGGAGCGCATCCTCATGCTCTCTCACTGCTACCATATATGTTCGGCTCCGCCCCGGCATCTGACCCCGGCGGATTAAAACATCCGTATTTATATTAAATGTTTTTTTCAATAATGTAAAGTATTTTCTTGCAACTGCCAGATTTTCTGTATGGATCTCAATGGCATAGTGATCGGAGGCCGATATCTTTACCCGGCCGCAGAGGCTTAAAACAGCCGCTGTTTCTGCGATCTGGCAGTGCCTTGCCGGAGACCACTGTCTGGACAGTTCCTCCTTTACTTTGGAAGAAAATGACATTGCTCCCTCTTAACTTTCCCTGTTATCGTTTACTATCCTTATCAATATCTCTGTGATCCATGCGGATCCCATATTCTCCGTGGCTCTTCAAATGGTCATACAGAGCCTTTGCAATGGTGACAGACCGGTGCTTTCCCCCGGTGCATCCGACAGCGATAACCAGCTGATTTTTCCCTTCATTGATATAATTGGGAAGAAGGAAATCCATCATGTCATTCAGCTTCTCTATAAACGTCTCTGCTGTATTCCCCTGCATCACATAATCCCTCACAGACTGGTTTTCTCCGGTCAGGGGACGCAGCTCCTCCACATAATAAGGGTTCGGGAGGAAACGCACATCAAAGACCAGATCTGCATCCTCAGGAATACCATACTTAAAGCCAAAGGACATAACGGTAACAAACATATTTTTAAAGCTTTCTTCCTTTAAAAATATCTTTTCCAGCTCCTGACGCAGTTCCTTTGTCAAAAGCATGCTGGTATCAATAATAAAATCCGATCCCTTCTTTAAAAACGCCACTCTGGCCCGTTCCTTTTCAATGCCTGTTTCCAGCCGTCCCTTTCCGGCCAGAGGATGGGAACGTCTTGTTTCCTTATAGCGTTTGATCAAAGCGGTATTGCTTGCATCCAGAAAAAGGATCTGTACATCCATCTGTTCTCTGCGCCACTTTTCGATAACGCCTTCCAGATCTTTTAGACCCTCCCCGCTGCGGATATCGATCCCCAGAGCCGCCTTCTGCACAGTTCCTCCGTCCGATACCAGCTGCACGAATTTATCTGCCAGGGAGATAGGCAGATTGTCCACACAGTAAAACCCCAGATCCTCCAGCATTTTTAAAGCAATGGTTTTTCCGGCCCCAGACATTCCGGTGACAATTACAAGCTTCATCTGTCAGTTCACCTCGTACTCTTTATCGTAATCCACCTTAAAATTTCCCCAGTGTCTTTACTTCCATTTCCAGCTCCACATCAAACTGTGTCTTTACCCGCTCCCGAATCTGACGGCAGAGTTCCATCACATCTGCCGCTGTGGCATCGCCCCTGTTAATCACAAAGCCGCTGTGCTTTTGGGATACCTGCGCGCCGCCGACGGTAAAGCCTTTTAATCCGGCATCCTCAATGAGTCTGGCCGCAAAATGCCCTTTTGGCCGTTTAAAGGTACTGCCCGCACTCGGATACTGAAGAGGCTGCTTTTCCCTGCGTTTTAAAGACAGTTCATTCATATACGCCTCAATCTCATCCCGATTTCCCTTTTTCAGGCGAAAGCAGGCATCCAGCACGGTATAACCCATAGCAGGGATACAGCTGGTGCGGTAATCCATCTTAAGCTCCTTTGGCCCAAGAGTAAGAATCTCTCCCTCCGGCGTCATAACTCTGGCATACTCCAGTACATCCTTTATCTCTGACCCATAGGCCCCGGCATTCATCACCAGAGCGCCTCCTATGGTTCCCGGAATCCCGGCCGCAAATTCAAGACCTGTAAGCCCCTCCTTTAAAGCTCTTTTCGCCGTTCGGCTTAAAAGCTGTCCGGATGATGCAAAAATCCTCTCTCCTTCTGCCTCAAGACGCGTCAGCCCCTCTGTCGTGGAAATAACCACTCCCTCATATCCTGCATCACTGACCAGTAGGTTGCTTCCATTTCCCAGAATGAAAAACGGAAGCTTCTCCCTTCTGCAGAAAGAGAGGACCGTTTTAAGCTCTGTCTCTCCGGACGGACATACATAAGCCGCTGCGGGACCTCCGATCCGAAAAGTGGTGTGGCTGCTCATAGGCTCCATAAAACGGCACGGAAAGTCCTCCAGCTCCAAAAGAGCCTGCAGTTTTTCTTTAAGCTCCATCTGTTTCCTTTCTCCGGTCTGAATATCAGTCATTCATCCCGTTTTTTAAATTTGCCTGTACACGGTTATACAGCTCCTGAGCCGCATTGTAGCCCATCTTCTTCTGGCGGTGGTTTACAGCCGCCGACTCTACGATTATGGCAAGATTTCGTCCGGGACGGATGGGAATGGTGTGGCACACAACCTGATTGCCCAAAAATTCCGTATACTGATCTTCCAGGCCCAGGCGGTCATACTCCTTATCCCGGTTCCAGTCCTCTAGCTTGATCACCATATCGATCGACTGTGTATCCTTTACACTCTCAACACCGTACAGAGTCTTTACATCAATGATCCCGATACCACGAAGCTCAATAAAATGCCGGGTAATATCCGGCGCGCTTCCGATCAGGGTATCGTCGCTGACACGGCGGATCTCCACCACATCATCCGTCACAAGGCGGTGTCCCCTCTTTAACAGCTCCAGCGCCGCCTCACTCTTTCCGATCCCGCTCTCTCCCATGATCAGCACACCTTCACCGAATACGTCAAGAAGCACTCCGTGGATGCTGATGCAGGGAGCCAGCTTCACATTGAGCCAGCGGATGACCTCTGCCATCAGAGAGGAAGTTGTCTTATCTGATACAAGACAGGGAACACCGTAATAATTGCAGTATTCCAGCAGATCATCATCAGGATTCTGTCCCCGGCTGAATACAAGGCAGGGAATCTGGCTGGAGGTCAGCTTATCATACATCTGACGCTTCACTTCTCTGTCCATGGTATTGATATATGCCTGCTCCACGTATCCTATGATCTGTACGCGCTCTCTGTCAAAGTGATCGAAAAATCCGGTAAGCTGCAGCGCAGGACGGTTTACATCTGGATGGGTCAGTACGATCTTATCCGTATCAATCTCCGGTGTGGTGTTGCGCAGTTTCATTTTCTCAATAAGCTCACTGATGGTTACTCCATGCATGGTATAATTACCCCCTTGTGTCTGCTCTCCGCACATGGACGCGGAAAGGCTATCTGGTTAACATATATACTATCACAAGTTTCACTGATTGTCATGTGTTTTTACATCCGCGCACATTCCGCCGCAGAACGAATGACCCCCTGTTTTACGAAAAAAATGGTAAACGGCCTCTGCGGCCTTCTGATTCATCTGAGGCGTCTGGGCCAGCTCCTGGATGCCTGCATTTCTTATGGCCTCGATATCCTTAAACTGGCGCATCAGCGCCTTCCGTCTGGCAGGGCCGATGCCCGGGATCTCATCCAGTACCGATCTTACCTGCCCTTTTCCCCGAAGGCTTCGGTGATATTCAATGGCAAACCGGTGGGCTTCATCCTGAATCCGCGTAATAAGCCGGAAGCCCTCGCTGTGCCGGTCAATAGGCACCTCTTTATTGTTGAAATACAGGCCTCTGGTGCGGTGAAAATCATCCTTTACCATGCCGCATACCGGAATGGAAAGGCCCATCTGTTCAAGAACCCCAAGGGCAATATTGACCTGTCCTCTTCCGCCGTCCATCATGATCAGATCCGGAAAACGGGTAAAGCTTCCAAAAGAAAGTTCCTTTCCCTCCGCTCTGAGGTTCTTTGCCTCCTCCATTCCATGAGAAAACCGCCTGGTTAAAACCTCTTCCATGGAGGCATAGTCATTTGGCCCCTGGACGGTGCGGATCTTAAATTTCCTGTAGTCACTGCGCTTTGGCTTTCCGTCCTCATAAACTACCATAGAACCTACCGACTCCACGCCGCTTGTATTGGAAATGTCAAAGGCCTCCACCCGGCGCACTGCACCGATCCCAATGAGCGCTCCAATCTGGTTCATGGCTCCTATGGTACGCAGTTCTTCCTTTTTGATCCGTTCCTTATCCTGAGACAGAACCAGAGCCGCATTTCTTGCCGCCAGCTCCACCAGCCTTTCCTTCTCCCCCTTCTGGGGCACCACCAGCCTTACCTTCTGTCCCCTTTTCGCGGTCAGCCACTGGCTGATAACCTCGCTGTCTATAATGGGATACTGAAGCCAAAGCTCCCTTGGGATAAACGGCGTTCCTGCATAAAACTGCTTTACAAAGCCGTCCAGAATCTCCTCCTCGCTCTCTGCCGCTCCCGCTGACAAATGAAAATGATCCCTTCCGATCAGCTTTCCTTCCCTGATAAAAAATACCTGTACCACAGCGTCCCTTTCGTCTCTTGCCAGAGCCACAATATCACGGTCCTCCATGCTGCTGCTGGTAATTTTCTGCTTCTGTGCCACCTGCTTTACACTGTTTAACAGCTCCCGGTATTCAATGGCCTTTTCAAACTCCATTTGCTCCGACGCCTGCTCCATTTTCTCCTTCAGGGAACGCAGAAGAGGCTCGTAATGGCCTCCTAAAAAATCAAGCGCCTGTCCAAAGGACTTCTGATAATCCTCCTTTGAAATATACCCCTGACAGGGAGCATCACACTGCTTGATGTGGTAATTTAAGCAGGGTCTCTCCTTTCCCGTATCCTTCGGCAGATTCCGGCTGCAGGTGCGGATCCGGTACAGCTTATGGATCAAATCCAGCGTATCCTTGACTGCCCCGGCGCTGGTATATGGGCCAAAATACCGGCTGCGCCCATCCTTTTTCATATCCCTTGAAAATAAAAGTCTTGGGAAATCCTCACCCACCGTAGCCTTGATGTAAGGATATGTCTTATCATCCTTTAACATGGTATTGTATCTGGGGCGATGCTCCTTGATCAGATTGCATTCCAATACCAGCGCTTCCAGCTCTGAATCGGTTAGAATGTACTCAAACCAGGCAATATGGGAAACCATCTGTTCGATCTTGGCAGTCTTATTCCGGCTGCTCTGAAAATACTGGCGCACCCGGTTTTTTAAGCTGACTGCCTTTCCCACATAGATGATTTCATCCCTGTCATTGTGCATCAGATAAACGCCCGGACTGGCAGGGAGTTTTTTTAATTCCTCTTCCAGATCAAACATCAAAACCCTCCTGTTCAGCGCAGCCGTGTGCCGTCATAGCGGCGCAGAAGCTGTACATAGCGGCGGAGCGCCTGAATCTGCTCCTCCACAGGCATTTCCGGCTCCGGTTTTAAATCCATAGCCATAAACATACAATCCAGCTCCCGTTTGGTTGCCTTTCCTTCCATCTGTTTCAAAACAGCTAACTTATCCTCAGGGCGCAGCGCATCCAAAAAACGCTCCAGCCAGGGGCCTGGAAGTTCCTCTTCCTTATCCGTCTCCCCCTGTTCCCTTTCCTGCCAGGCAGTTCTTACAGGATCATTCTCCGGCCATACACGCTCAAAACGGTATTCCTGATCCGCATCCGGATATTTTTCCCGGTCTACCGGACTCATAAACATCTCCAGAGGGCGGACATACATACCAAATGTTCCATACAGTGCCTGATACACCACCATAGGCTCTCCTGTTTCTGAATGAACAGCCACTGCTATGACCTGATACAGTTTATTTTTAAAATGCCTGTAAAATGCTCCCGGCACAGGCATACACTCTCTCTGCTGCAAAATGCATCTACCTCATTTCCGCCCGGCCTATGCCGAACTCTGTGTTTATCTTTTTAGTATACCATATCTCATTTTAGAATCAACGGAATTTTGTCCGGACAGATAAAAACGCCCCGCTGCTATGCTGTCTGCAAAGCTGCGGGGCGTACACCTGGGTCTGAAAAGGTATGCTTCTGCATTCCTTACTGTAAAGAAGCTGCTGCGTCTTTTCCTGCAGCTAAATATTCCTGACCGGAAAATTCATCTGCATTCGCCGCTGCCGCATTTACAAGAATCAGCACTGCTGCCAGAATCACCCAGGCAAAGCATTCCAATCCTTTTTTCAGTTTCATAATCCTCTTTTCCTCCTAAGGACCACATCTGGATCCGACTCACATTATACCGTTTTTCCGCAAAAATGCAAGTTTTAAATTTTTTTCTGACAGACGGGGAATTTCTCTTCTTCATCCGTTTTATATAGTAGAGGCTGTTAATTTTATACTTCTGATAAGGAGGAATATTTATGATTACTTATAAGCCATTCTGGGAAACCCTGAAAAAGTCACCCGAAACCACCTATACCCTAATCCATAAACATCAAATTTCCAGTGCTACCATTGACCGTCTGCGAAAGGATAAACCCTTAAGCACAATCACCATTGACGATCTGTGCCATATTCTGAACTGCCAGGTGGGTGAAATTGCCGCGTACATACCTCCTGAAGATAAACCACATTAAACGGTTAAACTCTGAACATTTTACAATAGCCTTCTGTTTTTTCCTGTGCTATACTTTAAGAAGCTTAACGTATAAGGAGGTTTCTTTGTAATGCAGAAGATTGGAAGAAATGATCCCTGCTGGTGCGGCAGCGGTAAAAAATACAAAGACTGTCACATGGAGCTGGAAGAAAAGCTGACCCAGTTCCGTCGTCAGGGCGCCATCGTCCCCACCAGAGCCTTATTAAAAACATCCGAACAGATCCACGGCATAAAAGAGAGTGCCCGGATCAATGTAGCAGTTCTTGATTATGTAGCTGCACATATCGGCCCCGGCATCACTACTGCCCAGATCGATCTGTGGGTCTATGAACAGACCACCCGTTTAGGAGGCATTCCCGCGCCTCTGGGCTATAACGGCTTTCCCAGAAGCGTCTGCACCTCTGTCAATGACCAGGTATGCCACGGCATTCCATCCGAAAATGACATTCTGAAAGAAGGCGATATTATAAACATAGACGTCTCTACTATCTATAATGGTTATTTTTCTGATTCCTCCCGTATGTTCTGCATCGGAGCGGTTTCTCCGGAGAAAAAACGATTGGTAGATACAGCAAAACAATGTCTGGAGATTGGTTTGACAGAAGTACGTCCCTGGGGATTTTTAGGTGATATGGGGCAGGCAATCCATAATTTTGCCAAAGAAAACGGCTGCAGCATTGTCCGTGAAATCGGCGGTCACGGCGTGGGACTGGAATTCCATGAAGAACCCTGGGTAAGCTATGTGTCCAAAAAAGGTACAGAAATGCTCATGGTTCCCGGAATGTGCTTTACCATTGAACCCATGGTAAATATGGGACGGCCGGATGTATTTGTGGATGCGGACAACGACTGGACGGTATATACGGATGACGGACTGCCCTCCGCCCAATGGGAAATCCAGGTGCTGATCACAGAGGATGGATATGAAATACTGGCGTGGTAGACGATTTTCCGAATGGAGTATGCAGCACGAAATGCAGCACGCATTAAAAAAAGTCCTGTATTACAGGACTTTTTTTAATGGAGATAGTGGGATTCGAACCCATGACCTCTTGCATGCCATGCAAGCGCTCTCCCAACTGAGCTATACCCCCATTGGAACATATTTATATCAACTGGCGTCGACTCGTTGATAATACCATATCCGGCAGAATAAATCAAGTATTTTCCAAACTTTTCTCAAAAGGTTTCCAAGACACAAGCTCCCCGAAAGGTTTTCGCCTTCCGGGGAGCTTCTATCATTTAATATACATTTTCACTGTAGAAATTATTCATTTCCATACAGAGCAACCAGCTTGGATAAGTGCTCAAAGCGCTCCTTAGCCTCCTGCTCGTTGCGTGCGAACAGCTCTGCTGCTCTCTCAGGATTCTTCATGGTCAGAGACAGGTAACGAACCTCGCCCTTTAAGAAGTCCTGATAGCCTTCCATCTTAGGAGCCTTGGAATCCAGAGTGAACTTCTTCTCTGCTGCAGGATTGTAACGGAAGTTATTCCAGTAGCCACACTCTAATGCCAGCTTCTCCTCAGTCTGAGCCTTGTTCATGCCCTTCTTGATACCATGGTTGATACATGGAGCATATGCAATGATCAGAGATGGTCCCGGATATGCCTCAGCCTCAGCCAGTGCCTTAACGGTCTGCTGCATGTCGCCGCCCATACAGATCTGTGCAACGTATACATAGCCGTAGCTCATAGCGATGCCAGCCAGATCCTTCTTCTTGGTCTCCTTACCGCCAGCTGCGAACTGAGCAACTGCACCGGTCTTGGTAGCCTTGGAAGCCTGTCCGCCTGTATTGGAGTAAACCTCGGTATCGTATACCATGATGTTAATATCCTTACCGGAAGCCAGAACGTGGTCTACGCCGCCGAAGCCGATATCGTAAGCCCATCCGTCACCGCCGAAGATCCACTGAGACTTCTTAGCCAGGAAATCCTTGTTAGCTACGATGTCCTTGCAAACCGGGCAGTCAACGCCGGATAATGCAGCAACCAGACGATCGGTTGCAGAACCGTTCAGAGCGCCGATGCCATAGGTATCTAACCACTCCTTGCAGGCTGCCTTGATATCGTCAGTTGCGTTCTCATTTGTCATAACGCTCTCAACCTTAGCCTTTAAGCCGTCTCTGATTGCGTTCTGAGCCAGTAACATACCATAACCGAACTCAGCATTGTCCTCAAACAGGGAGTTATCCCATGCAGGACCCTGTCCCTTAGCGTTCATGGTGTATGGTGTAGAAGGTGAGGAGTTGCCCCAGATAGAGGAACATCCTGTTGCGTTTGCAATGTACATTCTATCACCAAACAGCTGGGTGATCAGCTTAGCGTAAGGAGTCTCGCCACAGCCTGCACATGCGCCGGAGAACTCAAGCAGAGGCTGCTTGAACTGGCTTCCCTTAACAGTGTTCTCTTTGAACTTTGCAACAACCTCATCCTTGATGGATACAGTCTGGCCAAAGTCAAAGATAGCCTGCTCGCTGAGGCTCTCTTCCAGAGGCTTCATCTCCAGAGCCTTGTTGCCCTTCATGCCTGGGCAGACATTTGCACAGGAGCCACATCCTGTACAGTCAAGTGCAGAGATGGTCATGGCAAACTTGTAGCCTGGCATACCGGTCATATCCTTCATCTTCATATCTGCAGGAGCGTTAGCAGCTTCATCAGCTGTCATAGCTACCGGACGGATAACAGCGTGAGGACATACATAGGAACAGAAGTTACACTGGATACAGTTGTCAACATTCCATACAGGAACATTTACTGCAATACCACGCTTCTCGTATGCGGAAGAACCAGATGGTGTAGTACCGTCTACGTAATCCTTGAATGCAGATACAGGCAGGGAGTTTCCTTCCTGAGCGCTTACCTTGGTCTGAATGTTGTTTACGAAGTCAACAACTTCCTTGCGGCCCTCGGTAACTACCTTATAATCAAGGCCTTCGTCCTCGCACTGAGACCAGCTTGCAGGAACCTCTACCTTGTGAACGCCCTTAGCGCCGGCATCGATTGCTGCCCAGTTCTTCATAACAACGTCCTCGCCCTTGCGGCCGTAGGTTGCCTTTGCAGCTGCCTTCATCAGTTCATTTGCCTTCTCAGCAGGAATGATGCCTGTCAGCTCGAAGAATGCGGACTGAAGGATAGTATTGATACGGGTCGGGCCCATGCCGGTCTCGATACCGATCTTAACACCGTCGATGGTGTAGAAGTTGATCTTATGATCAGCGATGAACTTCTTAACCTGTCCTGGCAGATGCTTCTCAAGACCTTCCATATCCCATGGGCAGTTTAACAGGAAGGTACCGCCGTCAACCAGCTCCTGAACCATGTTGTACTTGCGTACATAAGAAGGATTGTGGCAGGCAACGAAGTTAGCCTGACGGATCAGGTAGGTAGACTTGATGCGGCTGTGTCCGAAACGCAGATGAGACATGGTAACACCGCCGGACTTCTTGGAGTCGTAATCAAAGTATGCCTGAGCGTACATATCAGTGTTATCACCGATGATCTTGATGGAGTTCTTGTTAGCACCTACCGTACCGTCAGCGCCAAGACCCCAGAACTTACAGTTGGTTGTTCCCTCTGGAGTAGTAACTAAAGGAGCGCCAATCTCCAGAGACAGATTTGTAACGTCATCCACGATACCGATCGTGAATGGGCTCTTTGTCTCATTCTCAAATACTGCTACGATCTGAGCAGGTGTGGTATCCTTGGAACCTAAGCCGTAACGTCCGGTCTGGATCTTGATCTGGTCAAACTTGCTACCCTTAAGAGCTGCAACAACATCCAGATACAGAGGCTCGCCCATAGCGCCTGGCTCTTTTGTTCTGTCTAATACAGTGATGGTCTTTACAGACTCAGGAATGGTATCGATCAGTGCCTGTGCGCAGAATGGTCTGTACAGACGAACTTTAACAACACCAACCTTCTTGCCCTGTGCAACCAGGTAATCAATGGTCTCCTCGATGGTATCATTTACAGAACCCATAGCAACGATCACATGCTCTGCATCAGCAGCGCCGTAGTAGTTGAACAGCTTGTAATCTGTACCGATCTTAGCGTTAACCTTGTCCATGTACTCCTGAACAATTGCAGGAAGTGCATCGTAGTAGGGGTTACATGCCTCTCTTGCCTGGAAGAAAATATCAGGGTTCTGAGCAGAACCTCTCTGGCATGGATGATTTGGATTCAGAGCGTTCTTACGGAATGCTGCAATCGCATCCATATCAGCCATATCCTTCAGATCCTCGTAATCCCAGGTCTCGATCTTCTGGATCTCGTGAGATGTACGGAAACCGTCAAAGAAGTTGATGAAAGGAACTTTGCCCTTGATTGCTGCCAGATGAGCAACTGGAGTTAAGTCCATAACTTCCTGTACGCTGGACTCACACAGCATAGCGCATCCTGTCTGACGGCAGGCATAAACGTCGGAATGGTCACCGAAAATAGATAATGCATGGCTTGCCAGTGCACGGGCAGATACGTTAAATACGCCTGGCAGCTGCTCGCCTGCGATCTTGTAAAGGTTAGGGATCATCAGTAACAGACCCTGGGAAGCAGTATAGGTGGTGGTCAGCGCACCTGCTGCCAGAGAACCGTGTACAGCACCTGCTGCACCAGCCTCAGACTGCATCTCTGTAATCTGAACTTCATGACCGAAGATGTTGGTTCTTCCGTCTGTTGCCCATTCATCTGTAGCTTCTGCCATAGGTGAGGATGGGGTAATCGGATAAATAGCCGCTACATCAGTAAATGCATAGGAAGCATGAGCTGCTGCATGGTTACCATCCATGGTTTTCATTTTTCTTGCCATTTTGATTTCCTCCTGCAATTAGTGAAATATGTATATGATAGTATACATGTAAGTCCGCCCGACGGCACATAGCCTTTAGCGGACTGACCTGTATATTATTATAAACAATTCTTTAACAAATTGCAAATGCTTAATTGCTATTACTGCAAAAAATACAATGTATACAGTATAATTTATGCATAAATCCTCTGACAGCCAGAAATAGCGAAAAAGAAGCAGCCGTAAAATTTCCATTTGGGGATTTTACGCACTGCTTCTTTCTTAAAATTTTTAAAAATTCAAACCGCTATTCCGGCTTTACGGGAACAACCACGGCTCCGGCTCCCGGCCCGCCCTGTGAACCGGAAGGCGCGTCCTCTGACGGAGCAGGGGCCACAGGTACGGAAGACGGCTCTGTAGAAGCTGATCCCGGCCCTTCTGCCGGAGCAGAGGAAGCCGTACCTGACCCAGGCTGGGACTGGGTCGTCTCAGCAGGGCCGGTATATCCCTCCGGCATTCCGTCCACTGTCGGCGTAACCGTTGTTGCCTGCGTGGTGGTTTCCTCCGGATTTAATACCACACCGCTGGTATTGCGGTGGACTACCGGCTTGTGGCCCTTATACGTTGTTTTATGATCCAGTTCTCTGGAAATCTCCTTGCCGTCCTTATAGACAACCTTATAGGTTTCCCAGCGGCTTCCGGAGCTTCCCTTGCTTGTGGTCTTTTCCACTCCCGGATCCAGAGTCTGATCTTCTACATATTCCGGTTCCGGCACACCAAGGTCTTCTACCTTTTTAGACTCAAGATCCCAGGTGATGCCGTCCTCCAGAATCGGGATACCATATACAGATACCGTCATCTTCTGATCCGCATAGCTTGCCCGCAGGCCGATCGCTGTGCTTGAGGTATTGATGAATTTAAAATCAGGCTGCTCATAACTTACAGTAGCATCTCGTCCCGGAGTTACATAATTTGGCTCAAAGGTATGGGAACGGCGATAGCTGATCTTTAAGCCCGCTTTAAATACTGCATTGTACAGAGTAGTTGAAACCTGGCATACGCCTCCGCCGATTTCCTGAACAACCTCACCGTTATTATAGGCAGCCGCACCCTTATAACCCTTAGCCTCTGTACGCTGGCCTACAGTTCCGTTAAAGGAGAACTCATGGCCCGGCTTGATAACGGTGCCGTTAATAGCTTCTGCCGCCAGACGGACATTCGTATTTCTGTTTTTATTGGATGTGGTATTTGTAGTAAAGGAACCAATGGTCTTATACTGCTCCTTTGCGCTGGCCGCCGTAATCTCAGGTGCCACCGTGCTGCCGGATGCCTCAATTTTGGCATCAAAGTCCTTTGCAGCCAGAGCCTGTGTGATATCATCGATCAGCTTTTCCTGATCAATGGCAAAGCCATTCTCCTCTCCCGCGAAAACGAACTTCCCTGTTTCTGCATTAAAGCTGTCGATGGAACCATTTTTTGCCTTCTTATCCCACTTCGCCGCGCAGGCTGCTGCCTCCGCTTTAATCTGCTCTTCTAATCCGGCCGTATCCAGCGTGTAGCTTTCCTGAGGCTCTCCGCTGTAGATCTCATTTAAAAGAGAATCGATTTTTCCGGCCATCAGGTCATTTACCTCATAAACTTCAGAATCATAAGAAACGGTCATGCTCCATGGAAATTCTTTTAACAGCACCTCTCTGGCCTGAGATTTGGAAAGGCCGGTGATGGAAATGCCGTCTACGGACACCTCTTTTTTCATCTCGGTTTCTGTCACTGCCTCTGTTGTTGCCTGCACTCCCGTCTCATCAGAGTTCTTTCCATTTAACGCCATAGCAATGCAGGTAATCACTACGATCAGGATCACGCCTCCAATGGCAATCCATTTATAATCCGGCCCCTTTCTTCTGTGGCGGCGGCTGTTCCGCCTTACATTCTGCATGGCGTTCATCCTTCCTGCCTGGCCGGAGCGGTAAGAGGAACTGCTGCGTGAGCCGCCGTGTCCTGTATTTCTGGAAGAGGTACCTCTGGATGATGCTCTCCCGGAAGCACTACGTCCTCTGTCTGCGCCCTTTGCCCGGCTTCTGCCCGGCGAAGCGCTGCGGTTCCTGCTGTTGTTTTCTAACTGATTCATTTTTCTCACACCTTGTTCAAAATACTTTTGCATTAATTACAGCTTGTAGTATAGCATACTTTATTTAAAATGGAACCGCTTTTTATATTTTTTTCCTTTGATTTTTTCTATTTGTGAATTTACTGTTACTTATTATAAATGAAATATTATGGAAGTATTACCAAAGTATTTCACTGCTCTTTTTTAGAGGCTGTGACCTTTGAAAGCTGCAAAATGATCTCGCTGAAATATCTGGGCGGAACCTGCTCCAGAAGAAGCGCCTTTTTATCATCTGCCTCATCATAGACATAGCTTCCCCTCTCTATGGTTCCGGCCGGATAGAAACGGACGTCTTCTATTGTTACCTCCTCGTTCTGTCCTCCGATATAGGTTCCTGAAAAATGAAGCTCCGCTCCCAGCTTCCCGTCTTCCCGGTAAAAGGTATAAAAACAGCCCGCATCCTGAACAGAACCCGTATACCAGCCAAGAGACTGCATTTTTCCGATGAGAGACAGATCGTTAAGGATTACTCCTTCAAAGCGCTCCACTGCCTTCTGCCCCACTTCTTCTTCGGAAATGAGGTACGCAGTGCGGTCCAGCTGTTCCACAGGCTGAATGATTTCATAATCCTCCAGCTGCTCCTTCCATGCGTCCCTCTCTTCCTTTGAAAGCTCAATGGGATGGATCAGGCCGATTACTGCATCCTCAGGCAGCTCCAGCTCCTCTTCATCCACCGTATTAAAGGAGCCGTCCTCCATATACCGGAAGCTGCCTGTAAGTGTTTCTTCCTTATATATACCCCAGATCAGGCCAATGGCAAAGGGGTGCATCACCGGCTTTTTCGTAAACAGCTCCACCCAGTCCTCCTTCTTCCACATACGTCCGGATGACAGGGCCAGCTCCAGCCTCTGCTTCTGGCTGGCAGCCACGGTTTTTAACTGCTTTTTCATAGCCTTAAACTCCTCGTAAGCCCTTGCCGCCTTATCTTCCTCATCCCGCTTGCCCGGAGCAGGCATATTTTTAAGCTTTCTGCCCTCCTGGTCCCGAACCTGAATTTCAAGCTCCGGGGTAATGGACACGGTAAAGGATCTTGCTCCATAGTCAAAAACACGCTCCATCCGCTCATTAAAACCGAGATCCGGCACAATCCGGTCTGAAAGCTCCTCTCTAGTAATCCCAAGCTGTCCGGCGGCAAATTCCAGCGCTTTGGCAGCCGCAGCCTTCACCTGACGGAACTTGAATTTTGACGCAATGCCGTCTACCTTTAAAAGCGCCTCTGAAACAGGGCTTAAGGCCAGTGCGTTGACCGCCTCACAGGCCATGGCGCCTCTGGCATTTGCCGGCCATTCCTGGATCTGACGGTACAGCTTTTTAACCATCAGATCGCCTCCGTGGATGGACGCTGCATAAAGAACCCATTTCTTCTTTGCTTCTGCGCCCTGCTCCATAAAACGGTCAAAAAGTTCATTTACATAAAGAGAAAACTCCTCTTTCTTAAGGTCTCCGGCCAGAAATTCAGCGTCCTTATTTACGCCCGGACTGGTTCCTGCTCCGGCATAGCACAGGAGAATGGCCTGAAGGTATTCAACGGACGCCTCCTCCCCGTTTTCAAAATGAACCGCCGGGAAAGGAGTCTGAAAGGCCCAGGACAGCGTGCGGCTCTTTCCTCCTTTATGAAGGGCTTTTACCAGATCCTCCCTCTTTAAAACGCCGGAGGGGCTTTCATTTTCTTCCTCCTTTACCCCCAGCACCTGGGTTAAAAGCCGGCGCACCTTGGCATTTTTTTCCTTTTCAAGAGCTGCCTCAAGAGCCGGGCGGTCGGAAACGTCATTCCATGCAGCCAAAACATATACCGCAGCTTCCCTGGGGCCTGCCTTTTTATCGCTTAAAAGAACAAGTATATCATCCTTCCAGTCCTTCTGCTCCTCTAAAATTTTTAAAAGCTCCTCCCGGACGGATTTAGCCGTATCCTTTGCATAGGAAAGAATTTCTTTTTTGTACTCTTTTGCCATCAGAGCCATGGTCATAAGCCCCAGACGGCGGCCTTCTGCCTCAGACTCACGAAATACTTCCATCACTGCTTCCGGATTGGCTCTGAGCTTATACAGAAATACTCTTCTGGCTGCCAGCTCAAAGCAGCGTTCCTTATCCGAATCAAGGTATAAGGATTTTACATTCAGGATAAAGGTCTTTAACAGATGCGCCTCATCCATTCCCGCTTCTTCCATGTCTTTAAAAAATCCTGCAAAGGCTTCTTCCTTCGGCTGGTAGAACGGATTTTTTCCCGAGGACATAAAGTACCCCTCCTGCCGAAGAAAGGTACAGGCCTGGCAACGGTTAAAAAATTCCCGGTCCTCATCCTTAGCAGGAAAGCCGTCCAGCAGATTACGCAGTCTATAGCCCCTGTAAAAATGACTGTTTTTTGCCATCTGTTCCTCATATGGATACAGAGCGCTGAAAGGAACCCGTCCATACAGGTAATCAATTAACGTCTGGGTTTCCGGGCCTTTTTCCTCTGTCAGTACCTTTATAACCGCATCTCTTCTGCGCATGCCGGCAGAGGACTGAAGGGTTTTATAAAGCTTAGGATCTGCGCTGCGAACCACATTCATCATGTAATTCATCTGCTCCAGATCTTCCTCCTTTAGGCATTCCAGATACAGCTCCTTATTCTTTTTAAGCTGGCTGCAAAGAATCTTCCCCTGCTTTCTGATGGCTGCCCAGGAAATGTAGGACTTGCTGTCCAGATGGAACAGCTCATCAAAGCTTCCTCCCCGTTCGTGAAGATCCCTGCGGAAATCCAGCTGCTCCATAATAGGAAGGCAGCAGTTCATATCAGAAGCCAGATACAGATCCACTGTGCGCATCAGACAGGGGGACAGGGCCATATTCATAAAAGCGGTTCCGCATATGAGCCATGTAATAAGATTATTCTGGGCCAGAGGACCTGCCAGAGAACGGATCTCATCCGTCATGGATCCTTCCTTTAGCGCACGGGCGATCTGAAACCGGCTCGCCTTGGAAACAGAGGACGGCAGCGCGTCTTCAATGGTGTTGCATACAATCGTTTCATATTGCCTCATAAGCTCCGCGTCTTCACCGGAAAGCCCGTTTCCATTTCCAAACGCTGAAACAAGCCGGTTCAAAATACCCTTTGCACCCGCAGCCCCCTCTTTGGGTTCTTCCAGCTTTTTATCCGGGTATTTCCGGAGAAAATAGAGGGAAAGAAGGATCAGCCTGCCATTAGCCATATCCCCGATGCAATACTTCATGGCTGACAGCAGGTATTCCGGAGTCTTAGTCTGTTTTATCATCTGATCCATCAGATAGCTGAAACGTGTATCATTGTTTCTGCCCGCGATCTCTGCCACAACCGAAAGCCACTCTTCCGGCTTCAGTCCCCAGAAGTCCTTCCCCTCTCTCATAAAGCTGTAACGCCATGCATAATTCCCCCGTTCCAGCGCGCCGCAGGTTGACTGTCCCAGTGCAAAAAGCACCCGGAGCATTTTTTTTGCTTCCTCTGGATGCCGGTCGCAGAAATGGCTAAACAGCGCTGCCGCAGCCTCCAGCTGCGTCTCGGCAAGCTGGTAAAAGTCCCTTGCCGTTAAACCCTGTAAGGCTTCCTCTCCCCGTTCGCCTGATACATAGGAAAAAATCTTCTCCCGTTCCTGTTCAGACAGACCGATTTTCTCCAGAGTTTCCATTATTTTATCCCCATATGTTCTCTTTGGCTGTATCATACGCCTTCTCCTCCTTTTTACCGGATTTTTGCTGTATCGTCTATCACTGTGTATAGTAGGCTTCTGCCAGATCAAACTCCGTCTTTCGTCTGGCCAGCCACAGGTATTCCGCTATATTTACATAAATTTCCAGTTCTGCCCCATGAACGGGATGCAGGCTGTGACGGCAGCCTTCAATCTCCCGGCACAGCTTCCCAAGCTGTATGCCAAGAAAGGCAAGCCCGCTCTCTCCTGCACGTTCCGCCCATTGCCGAAGCATCCCAAGGGTGCTGTCATGAACGGCGTCAAACCCGCTCTGGTACAGATCCTCGATCTGCTGGCTGACCTCTTCCAGAAGGCGGTACATCTGCTCCATGGCATTGATTTTAAGTACCCGTTCCCGTTCCTGCGGTGAATCTGAAACCCATTCATCTGCAAACGCTTCCCGTTTGCTGGCTTCCTGCCCCCACTGAAAAATCTCCAGAGGATGAAGGATCATTTTCCCATCTTTTAAGTACAGCTTGCCTGCAATGGCAGGAATGGGAATTTCTCCCTTTTCCACCTGATCTGCAATCCGCTCCAGATAGCGGATATTCGCGTCCTCCCGCCTGCTGTATGCCATCTCTGTCAAAAGTTCTTTCCCATTGGAATCAAAAACAGCCATGGAAAATTTCTGCTCTGCCTGAGAAAAACGGGCCGCATCCCAGGCTGCAGCCTGAACGCACACGATCCGTAGCGTCTCCTCCTCCCGTTTCAACCAGCTGTTTTTCAAAAAATACTGTTCTTTAAAAAGCGCTCCAAAGTCTTTATAAAGCCATTTTCCCGCGTCCTCCGGGCAGAAGCTGTGTTTTCCTGTTATCATGCCTTTTGTATCCTGACTGGATGATAGACGGCCTGTTTTTCCGGCTTTTGCCTGTTTTAAGCAGACCTCTGTTCCGGCCAGTTCCTCTAAGGATACATTTAATCCCCAGGGAGCGGCTGCCTTTTCCATCCGCCCCCGTCTTCCCCGGCTGTCATAGTACACCGGACGGGCGCTGGTATATGTATACCATTTCTTTGTATTCTTTTCCAGAAAATATACCGTTTCTCCCTGATAACCGTTTCTGCTCTGAAAGGCCTCCGCCGTAATGCCGATCAGTTCCATATCTCCTGCCGGTTCATAGTCCATGTGAAAGACTCCTCCCAGGTTCCTAAGCTCCCCGTCTGTTTTCACCCGGCTCAAACGGCAGATCTGTTCATAAAGGCGGGCGCTTTCATCCATCAGCCCTGCGGCATTTACAGAGGATGAACGGCTAAAATACGCTTCATATCCATTTTGAAGGCTCCGGAACGCATCTTCAAAGGAGGCCAGTCCTTCATTGTGGCTGATCACTGCCAGCCGTTCTAAGGTATCGGCACTCTGACTGGCAGTGCGCGAAAGGCCGGAAGCTAATATATCCTCTAATGCAGCCTTCATCTCACCGGCCTTTTCCCGTATCCGGTTCAGATCCGCTTTCGGTTCTTCCTCTTCCTTTTCAAATTCCTCCAAACGCAGAGTTCCCGCCTCCATACGGCACCACAAAGCCGCAGCAGCCCTGTGAGCGCAAAATTCCTTCTTTTTGCAGGTACAGGAGGAATATTCCAGCGGAAGCAGAAATTTTACCTGCAACTCTGAATCCGGAAGCTCCACCAAAACCGTGCTGGAACGAGCGATATCTGCCCTTTTCCCCGCCCGGATCTGCCCCAGTACCTCCCCAAGCTTCTTCATCCCTAATGCCCGTATGATCTTCTGGTTCCCAATCTCCAGAACGGCCTGCCAAAGCTCCTCTGAGGGCAGAGCTTCGGATTTTTCTTTCTTCTCCTCTTTTATCCCGCCTTCTCCCGCTTCATACATATCCTTAAGAACCAAAATAGCCTGCACAATATGCCTGCATATGGATCTGGACGGACAGCTGCACCGGCTTTCCGCCAGCACCGGAGCGATCAGAAGCTCTTCCTCTCCAAGCTTTACATTTATGCCCCGATCCCCTGTATCCAAAATCTCACAGGGAGTAGTTTCTCTGTCCTTATGGGCCCGCTTTACCGTACCCTTATTGCTGAGACCGGCCAGATATTCGTCATCCGCACCGGCCAGTATGGTTTTCCAATCTGTCATGCTATGATTTTCCCCATCCATTCTGCCAGCTGCTCCGGAGTCATAGCCCCTACATGAGCCCCCAGCCGCGCCATCTTTTCTGCTGCATTTCTGTCATATACCGGATCTGCCTGACGATCCAGAGCTGTAAGAGCTACCAGTCTGGCCCCGCTTTCCACAATATCCTTCACAGCGCCGTACATATTTGCCTGGCTTACACCCTCATAAAGATCGGATACCAGCACCACAATGGTTCTGGCCGGAGCTTCGATCAGGGTTTCACAATACCTTAAAGCTCCTCCGATGTCCGTGCCGCCGCCCAGCTGGATACTCATAAGCGTTTCGACCGGGTCTTCCACATATCCGCTTAAATCCACCACACTGGTATCAAAAATAACCAGCTTCACATCCATCACCGGAAGCCTGGCAAAAATCCCCGCCATCACGGCACTGTGGATCACGCTGTCCATCATGGAGCCGCTTTCATCAACACAGATGATTACATTCCATGGGCTGTGGCGTTTCAGCCTGCCGTAAAAATAGACCTGATCCAGCAGAAGCTGCCTCTTTTCCACATCATAATGCTTTAAATTCATCCGAATGGTCTTCTTTATATCCAGATTCCGCATAGAGCGCACCGGACTGCCCGAAAAACGGTCCATGCGGCCTATAAGCGCAGGCCGTATCTCCTGCTCCAGCTCCTTTGTAAGCTCTTCTGCGACCTTTTTTACCACCTCACGGGCCATTTCAAGAACCGGCCCCTTCATCATGGATTTCAGTTCCAGCACCATTTTTAACAGCTCCCTGTTGGGCTCCATGCGCTTTAATACCTCAGGATCCGTTAAAAGCTCCGTCATATTGTACTTTTCCAGAGCATGGCGCTCCATGATCTCTGCGGTTGACTTGGGAAACAGGCGGCGCAGTTTCTCAATCCAGGAGGGTACGGTAAGGCTGGAGGGATCGCCGCTTCCCCCGCGGTCCTTTCGGATCTCCTGTTCTTCCCCATACTCTCTGGAATAAAGGAACTCCAGCACCTGATCCATTTCACCATAGGGCAGACTGCCCTCTGAAAAATACACGGGTCCTTCGGCATACCGGCCCAGAGCCAGACGCCAGCGGTTCAGTATCTCTTTTTCATCTCTCATCCGGCTCTCCCTCCATGGATAGTTTTACAAAGTTTTCCAGTTCTTTCCCATAGGCAAACACACCCGGAAACACTGGCGACGTTTCTTTTTCCAGACTTTTTTCCCGGTGAAGCCCGGCCGCCAGATTTCCAACCCTCTTTAACTCTCCCGGAGTAAATGCGCCAAAGGCCAGACGAAGCTGGGGCAGAAGTTCTAAAAATTCCCCATCCTCCACCTGGGAGAAAAACGCATCCAGCATGGGAATCATGCCCTGCCCCATAAAAATGAGATCTCTAGCTGTGAAAAAAAGGCCTCTGAGAAAAACAGCCGTTTTAAGAAGCTGCTCTCTGGTTCCGGTAATGTATCCCCGGCCCGCAGCCTCCGCTTCATACGCCTCTTCCCTGCCGCAGCCAAACAGGATCCCGTGAATACATCCCTCCAGGCCCGGATGGAGCTTTCCATCCTCCCGCATCCGCTCTAAAGCCTCAAAATACGCCTCCCTGCTGCAGCCTGTCTGCCCTCCGGTCTGATAGAGAAGCTTCATGGCCTTCATGGCGCTTTCCAGATCCTCATCCTTAATCCGGGCCATGGAGGGAAGAAGGATCACCAGCTTTTCATAACAGCCTGCGATCAGCCATTCAAAAGGAAGATTTACCCGGTAAAGCCCCTGAAGCTCTTTCAGCATCCGCAGGCGTGACAATGCCTCTGCCACTGCAAAAAACCGGGTATCCTCCAGAATGATCCGGCTGACCGCTTCATAAACAGGCTCCATCTCCTGATCCAGTCCCATTTCAAACACAGAGGTAAGCAAAAGGGCGGCTTTCCCGGCATCACTTTCCGTCTTAAGTTCCTCTCTTACAAGGCTTGTCACTGCCTCCTCAATCACTGCCCCCCGGACCGATACGTCCATAAGGGCTGCTGCTACGGAGGGTCTGAAGCGGCAGATCCAGGTTTCCCGCATCATATTCCGGTCTCTTCCCAGACGCAGATCCGGTCCCTTTGTCTTTCTGGCAAACTCTGTCTGAAGAAATACCATCCTGTTTAAAAATTTGCTCTCTTCCCTGTGTTTTTCGTTGGAAAATGGGGTGAGTACCCGCTTGATCTCCATAGCAGACCGGCTTCGGATGCCGAACCTGGCGCACTGCCTTTCAAAATCCTGAATCAGAGGCGGTACCTCAGCCTGCTTGCAGAGCTTTCCCAACCGGGTTCCTGTCATATGCTTTTTGAGAATCCGAAGTGGCTTATCCGATGATAAGGAGCACTCACCCTTAATAAAGGAGGAAAGCACCGCATCCTTTAATTCCCAGGCTCCGGGCTCTCTCTTATCCCGAAGGGATGCAAGCCCTCTTGCCTGATCCAGAGCACAGATCTCATCATAGGTGGTGGGAACGCCGTCCTTTTTTCTCCCGTCCCTTCCGGTCTCAATCAGGAAATCAAGGACTGCTCCTTCATACACTCCCTTCTGCGGCTGTTCCTTCTCTTTATTTTCTTCCAGTTTTTCCCATATTCTCTGGTAAAAGCCGGGAAAAGGCATACCGCTGGCATAACCGCCCCAGGCGTCTGTCTCCTCCATGGAATAGGGCATCAGGAAAATGCCCTCCTCCCCCTTTTTTGCCTGTTCCTTCCATTCTTTAAGCTTTGTCTGTTCCCTGAGATACTCTGCCAGCGCCGGAGTATGAAATCCGCCTGTGATTCCAAGCACCAGCCCTTCTTCTCCCACCTCGGCCGCCTTTTTCTTAAGCCTTCCTGCCATAAACTGCTCTCTGGCCTCGCAGCCCTCTGAACAGATCTGCTCCGACGGGGTATCCTCCCGGATCATCCGGCAGTAGCCAAGAAGCATTTCAAACCAGGTTTCGCTCTCCATGCACAGGCCCTGGATTTCAAAGTACTTCTCCCAAAATTCATCAAAGGAGCGCAGACCGGTTTTCTGGCAGAGCTTCTGAAAAAAACGGCCGTCCGACAGCAGCCGGTCCCCTGTAAGGCCTTCGCTGCGGCTCTTTTCACAGGCAGCCAGAATCTCCCTGTAAGGCAGATCCATAAAATTACCTGGGATTCCCAGATCTCTGCACGTCCTCAGGGCTGCCAGCTCCGGCGAATAATCCAGAAAGGGATAATAACACTTATAGTATTCTTCACCGCCGCCAATCTCTCCTGCCTGATCCTGATAGGAATAATATACGGCAAAGGGCGCCTTGGTCTCCTCATGGATCATGGCCGAGATCAGGGAGCCTGCGTTTTCAGGCCCTTCGATCAGAACCGCATCAGGCTTTAATTTTTCTATCATCCGCACAATATGCCAGGCGCAGGCCGGGCTGTGATGGCGCACGGGAAGAAGGATTATTTCAGCCATTTCCTTGCGTCGTAGTATCTGCTCCATATTCCGCCCTCTCTGCTGCTCTTGTCACGGATCACTGTTCCGAAATAGGCCTTTACCTTTTCCAGATCATCCCTGTTTTCCTTTGAAATTGCTCCGGTAAGATTTTGTACCAGGCAGTCAATATCCATGGTTTTATTTCCATAGTAATAACCTGAAATCATGGTCTGATAGTACACAGATACAGCCTCTGCCGTACTCATAACCGCTCCCGGCCGGTCAATCCGGTGTCCCAGGGAAGATACTCCCTCCCGCAGTTCATGGTAGGTAGAAGCCAGCAGCTCTGCCGCACTCTCATCCAGCTCCATTTCCATATGGCTTTCTTTTGCCAGGCTTTCCACCTCATTTAGAATGATCTGCTTTTCCATGGAAACCTCACGCACCGGCTGAACCGTTTCAAAGTTAAAACGGCGTTTTAAGGCGCTGCTCATCTCATTTACGCCCTTATCCCGTGTATTGGCCGTTCCGATTACATTAAATCCGGGAGCGGCAAAGAGAAAACCCTCATCGCCCAGCTCCGGAATATTTAAAAGCTTATCGCTCAAAACGCTGATCAGGCTGTCCTGAATCTCTGCCGGAGTACGGGTGATCTCCTCAAAGCGGGTAAGGATTCCCTTTTCCATGCCCGTATACAAAGGCGACGGCACCAGAGCCTCGCGCACCGGCCCCTTTGCCAGCAGCAGCGCATAATTCCATGAATACTTGATCATATCTTCTGTGGTTCCGGCTGTTCCCTGGATCGTATTGGTGCTGACGCCGCTGATAGCCGCAGAGAGAAGCTCCGACAGCATGGTTTTGGCCGTTCCCGGCTCTCCCACCAGCATCAGCCCCCTGTTTCCCGCCAGCGTAACGATGCTGCGCTCCACCAGGGCATCATTTCCAAAATATTTCTTCCGGATCCGGCACGCGCCGCCCGAATAGGGAATCTCCTTTGAACTTCCCAGAATAAAGGTGCGCACAGCCTTTGGTGAAAGCTGCCAGTTTAGGGGTCTGGGGCCTGTATCATTTTCTTTTAATGCCTTTAGTTCCTCTACATACCGGATTTCCACCGGCGGTTTAATCCACTGCTGCTCCGTCATCTGTATGTCCTCCTTTATATCAGGAAAATATATATCAGTATAGCAAAATTCCGTCTGCTGTGCTACTATATATACAAAAAAAGGAAGTGAATATCCATGGGTTTTGTTGATCTGCATACACACTCTGATGCATCAGACGGCAGCTTCACTCCGGCCCAGCTTGTGCATCTGGCAAAGGAGGCCGGTCTTTGCGCCATCGCCCTTACCGACCATGATACAACTGCCGGGATTGTCGATGCCGTTGATGCCGGAAAAGAGCTGGGAGTAGAGGTTATCCCCGGCATTGAAGTATCCGGTAATTACGAAGGCCATGAAATCCATATTTTAGGACTTTTTATCAATCCGGACGATCCGGAGCTTAAAGCATTTCTCAAAGACATGAGAAGCCGCCGGAACCGGCGCAATGAGGAGATGTTCCGCCGTCTGGCAGCAGACGGAATCTCATTTACAGATGAAGAGCTGTTCGGTTCCAATCCCCAGACCGTTATCACAAGAGCCCATGTGGCCCGTGCCATGGTTCAGAAGGGGTTCTGTTCTTCTGCGAATCAGGCCTTTAAAAAATATCTGGAATACGGTGGCCGCTACTGCCCGCCCAAGGAGGAGACCGAGCCGGAATCCATTGTAAAAATCCTGCTTAAAAACGGGGCTTTTGCAGCTTTGGCCCATCCCTTTTTATACAAGCTCGGAGACAAACAGACGAAAGCCCTCATTACCCGGCTGGCTGAGGCCGGAATGCAGGGATTAGAGGTCTACCATTCTTCTAATTACCCTCTGGAAAGCCGCAAGCTACAGAAAATGGCTGCCGGCCTTAAGCTTCTTCCTACAGGAGGCTCTGATTTCCACGGCTCATGCAAGCCGGATATTTCAATCGGCACAGGCCGGGGCGGACTGAGGGTATCAGAGCTTCTTTTAGAGGATATCCGGCGCTGTGTCTGCCCCAAATCCCAAAAGGAAACCTGAATCTGTCAACAAATAAAAGGAGGATGTTGAATATGAAAATCCAGAATGTCACAGATGTAGACAAATTTTTTAAGGTGATTGATGAATGTAAAGGAACGGTAGAGCTGGTATCCCCTGACGGCGACCGTATCAATTTAAAGTCCAAGCTGGCCCAGTATGTGTCCATTGCCTCTATCTTCGCAAACGGCTATATCCGGGAACTGGATCTGATGGCCCATGAGAAGGAGGATATTGAACGGCTGATACGGTTTATGTATCAGGGGGAATAAAAATATTTAATCCACATATTTCAGGGTTCAGAAGCCATGCTCTTACGGCATGATTTCCGGCCCTGTTTTTATATATATTGTTGTCATATTCCAATAAATATATCACACTTCTTATCACATTCGTCCAACTCCATTGAATCCCCATATAGCCTATGGTATAATTTTTTAGAATTGAAAGATATTTGAATCGATTGAAAGGAGCCATTTTCATGACTGCCAATTTCCCTGTTTCTGTTATCATCGCTGATGATGAAGCTTCAATCCGCAACGGACTCCGATCTGCTGTGGAATCCATGAATCTGAATATACGCGTTCTTGGAACTGCCAGAAACGGGCTGGAAGCTTGGAATCTAATCCAGACCTATATGCCGGATATTATAATCACGGATATACGTATGCCTCTCTGTGATGGGCTGAACCTGATGAAAAAATGTAAAGAAGCCCGCTTTCACATTGACTTTGTCATTCTCAGCGGATTTGATGACTTTACTTACGCCCAATCAGCAATCCGCTATGGTGCCAAATCCTATCTTTTAAAACCTTTTAAAAATGAAGAATTAAAAGAAGAGCTTAAGATACTATTGGATGAAATCCGTCAAAAGCGTGGTCTTTCTTCCTCTTCTGCCGCACCCAGCGAAGAGACCATGACCGCTCTATCCAGAAAGTTGTTTTTAAATCAACTGATCCATAATGAATTCCATTATGAACATGATCTGGAAACAGCTGTAAAAGAATCCGGTCTCTCTTTTCCTTCCGGCTTCTGTCAGGTTCTTATCTTTTCTCTGGGAACAGGATCTCCCATTGATCCTCAGTCCCTTATTGCTCTGAAGCATACAATTGAACGCCATATGACCGGCTTTTATGCTCAAGTATGGGATAACGAAACCTTCCAGCTAACAGCGCTTATTTTCCCAGCACTTTCAGAAAATTTGTCGGCAATTCATGTTCTTGCGCATAAAATTATAGAAATCTGGACCTCAGAGCATGGTATGCGTCTGACCATCGGTATCGGAACACCGGAAAAATCCCTGCTCCAGGCAGGGCACTCCTATGCTATGGCTGTCACAGCCCTATCCTATCAGATGTATGAAACAGAACACCTTATCTTTGATCCTTCTGTTATCTGTACCATACCACCATCTGTCTCTGCCAATCACATTGATCCGGCTCCTCTTTTAGATGCCATTTGGAACAACGACACAGATGCTATTGTTTTCTGGTATTCAGAATATATCCGAACGCTGTTTTATGTTCCCATGCCGTCTCCCAGCTTTATCAGAGGAATGTGCATTTATCTGGTAACGGATATCCAAAATACACTGAAAAAGCAAACAGAAGACTGGCCTGAACTGGTTTTTGAACCTCCCTACATCCGAATCAATGAATTTTCTTTTTTCCGACAGATTAAAGACTGGTGTCTTTCCCAGTTTCTTCAATATGGGAAGGTTCTTTCTGAATATAAATCATTTGGAAAAGACCGCATCATTGCAAAAGCTAAACGCTTCATAGAAAACAATATAAATCGTAAGATTTCTGCAGAACTTATAGCGGAGGCCGTAAATTTAAGCCCTTCATATTTTACCATTTATTTTAAATCCAAAACAGGAATCAATTTCCGGGATTACCTGTTAAGCCGCAAAATGGAACAGGCCAAACACCTGCTGATGGCCGCTGACGCTAATATCAGCGAAATATCCTGCGCTGTAGGCTATGACGATTACCGCTCATTTTACCGCGCTTTTAAAAATTATACCGGCCAGACTCCATCTGAATATCAGACAAAATGCCGGGGAGGAGATTCTGTTCACTGATGAAAAAAATCCTTACTTTGATTGCCAACCTGAATATTTCGCATAAAATATGGTTATGTATGATTACCATTTCACTCACACTGTCTGCCTTCCTTATTTCTTTCAGCAGCCACTATTTCTCCCAGCTGTATCGGGAAGATGCCTACAATCAGGCCGCTGATTCTCTCCATATCGGAGCTCAGTCACTGACGGACTCTTATAATCTTCTTTTAAAAAATGTGATCGATACTGCTTCTACTGCAGATTTTTCTGCTTTAGTACGGGATGTACATATGAATCGTCATGAAAAGGATGTCATGCACAAAGCAGCCTTGCAGGCACCTCTGAGCAATTTAACTGATTCCATCCCCATCCTGGACAGTCTGGCTATCCTTGGCAAAAACGGAGAATATTATTCCCTGTATACCAACACCTTAAAAAAGGGA
Organism: Clostridium sp. AT4; assembly: GCF_001517625.2. Lineage (GTDB taxonomy): Bacteria > Bacillota > Clostridia > Lachnospirales > Lachnospiraceae > Enterocloster. The sequence goes on from NZ_LN999828.1 coordinate 1,525,299, forward strand.
TATACTCCATGGGACGCTTTTAACTGGAACTTTTTTTCCATAAATGATATTACCTGGCTCCCCATCCGTTCCAGCCCTTTTATAAAAAACAATCAGATCATCCCTGTAGTTCTTCCCATTTCTCTGGTTCCCTCTACGCACTATCTCCATATCTGCCGAAATCCAGAGAATACGGATATTTACATTGTCCTTTTGCTTGATTCCAAAAAAATAGAAGAACGTTTGGCTTTAGCTGCATCCTCCCACTCAGAACGTACCCTTTACATAGCTGATGCTTTCGGAACTCCTTTAAGTCTTTCTCCGAATTCCTCCTGGTATGAGACGGTTTCTGATGAATGTGTACAAAACAGTCTCCGTTCCTGTACAAAATCAGAAGGTTTCAAACAGGTTCTGGATGAAAACCAGTACAGCCTTTATTCCATTCCGTTAGATTTCTGCGGTCTTAACCTTGTCAGCATCGTGCCAAAAACATCGCTTCACACCAGACTTGCCCGCATGAGCACCTTTCTCCTCCTTATATCATTAGCAGGATTGATGCTGACCGCTTTTCTTTCTCTGATTCTTTCCCGTTTTCTCACCCGGCCTCTGGCCCGGCTGATCCAAAACGTACACAGAATAGAAAATAACACCTATGATACTCCTGACCAGATGAAATATAAGGATGAAATAGGCCAGTTGAATATGGCTATCAATTCCATGTACAAAACGATACAAGAACAGATACAGCAGATACGCGAAAATGAAAGAGATAAATATCAGGCAGAAATACAGCTTTTATCTGCCCAGATCAGCCCCCATTTTCTGTATAATACTCTGGAATGCATCAACATGGAAATCCTGAGCGACCGAAAACAAACAGCCTCTGCCATGATTACAAGCCTGGGAGATTTTATGCGCATCGGACTGAATTACGGAAATGAACTGATTCCTTTATCCAGAGAACTGCTCCATGTCAAATCATATATAGATATTATGAATTATCGTTTCAGTCAGAAAATTGAATTGATCAGTACCATTCCTCCAGAGCTTACAGACTGTCTGATCTTAAAATCCATTCTGCAGCCTCTGGCCGAAAATTCCATACGGCACGGATTCAGTCTGGATGAATCTGGCTGTATTCCGGTTCCCATGCCGGAAATTTCTGTAAATGTTTTTGAAAATAACGGAATCCTCACAATTGAGGTGATCGATAACGGTCATGGTATTGATATTTCACGGGCAAATGAAGCCCTGTCTCGAGATGGGCGTCAGCCCTGTTCTAAGCATGTAGGCCTGAATAACGTCTACGCCCGCTTAAAAGCCTGCTACGGAACTGCTCAAATTCACTTTGAAACCATTCCTTATTTCAGGAATGTCGTCCGCATTACCATTCCTTATAAAATTGCCAAAAATAATCAAAAGGAGATAAAAACACTATGAACAGATATTGGGGAGACCTTCACAACCACTGCGGCATCACTTATGGCTACGGTTCTCTAAAACACGCCTTAGACCGTGCGAAAAGCCATCTTGATTTCTGCGCTGTCACCGGACATGCCATGTGGCCGGATATACCGGAGCGAAATGAAGAAACCGCTTTTGTGGTGGACTTTCACCGCAGAGGCTTCCAAAAATTGTATGACCACTGGGAAGAAGTACGGCACACCATCGCAGAGGCTAATACAGAGGACTTTATCACCTTTCAGGCTTATGAAATGCATTCCTCTCTGTACGGGGACCATCATATTGTCACTCCTGACGACAGCCTTCCTCTGATTTACCGTGACTCTCCTGCGCAGCTGCTGCATGACAGCGGCTGTGACGGTATTACGGTTGCACATCATATTGGTTATACGCCCGGCTATCGCGGAATCAACTGGGATCTTTACGATCCTGCAGTAACGCCTTTAATCGAAGTTTGTTCCAAACATGGCTGCGGTATGAGTGAAACAGCCCCCTATCCGTATTATCACAATATGGGCCCCCGAGACAGCCGCTGCACCGTATACGAGGGTTTGAAGAGAGGATTTCATTTTGGTTTTGTAGGTTCTACCGATCATCACGCCGGCTATCCCGGATCTTATGGCGATGGAAAATTGGCTGTTCTGGCAGAATCAAAGACCAGATCTGCAATCTGGGATGGACTGAAAAACAGAAGAACCTATGCAGTAACAGGTGACCGGATTAAATGCGATTTTTCAGTGGACGGACATCTGATGGGCAGTATTGTTCCACTGACCTCACCCCGTCATCAAATTTCCTATCGGGTAGAAGGCTGTGCTAATATAGATAAAATTGTCATTTACCGTAATCTAAATCCCATTCATATTGCAGAAGGTTTAACCATGATGCCAAAATCAGAAGATAACCGTTATAAAATTCGGATTGAAATGGGATGGGGAAATAATGAGCAGGAACTTTTCCCATGGAAGGGAAGGATCAGAGTATCCGACGGACAAATTTTAGAAGCAGAGCCCTGTTTCCGCGGCAGAAGCGTTCTGGCTCCCAGTGCTTCCCAGGACGTATCCCAGGATAATATAAATGAAATTGATAATCGTATCCTGTCCATCAGCGATGATTCTGTTTCCTGGCAGTGCTTTACAGTCAAAAATCCATCTCCCGTTCAGCCCCAGACATGCGCTGTAATCGCCGAAATACAGGGCAGCAGAGATACTGTGGTAGAAATCGAAGTTAACGGCCACTGCCGCCGGACATCAATCGGTGAATTATGCAGATATGGATACAGTGAACATATGAAGCCATATCATTCACAGGCATACAAAGTTCATACTGCCGTTTCCTGCTCCCAGTATACTGCGGAAAACTCTTTTACTGACGAATGGGAGGAACCTGCATTCTATCATACGGAAGTGGCTCAAACCAATCAGCAGTGGGCATTTGTAAGCCCCATATTTTTCGAATAATTGTCTGCACAAAAAATGCCGCCGAAGCAATCAAGCCTGCGGCGGCATTTTACTGTTAATTTTTAAATATACTGTGTTTCGTCCCTGTATTTTTTATACATTACTTCAAATGCCCCTGTTCTCAGTTCTCCATCTGCATAAACCGGAGTTCTCTTTTTGCAGTTCTCAATAAAGGCTTCCATTGTATTATATTCCTTCTGATCCCCACAGAAAACACAGTACGCAATCTCATCTCCATAACTGCGGTATTCACAGTTAAAGACCTGATCCTGATAGAGCTTCAGTTTTTTGCTGCACCACATTCCTATATAACCATTTCCCTTTTTTCCAAACAACCAGTGATCTTCCACCTTGTTCTGATCAAACTTTACACCAGGCCAGTATACATGAGTGAAGTGAATCGGATGCTCTTTTGGAATCTGATACACAGCTCCCAGTATTCCCTTTTCCTGACGCACAGCCGGCATTACACCATTTCCATACCAGTATCCCGGCCGCATCTGGCTAGAATCACAGGTGCCGCCTGGATGATTGGCAAAAATCTGTGTTTCACTGTCCAAAGCACAGCTCCACATATGCTGCTGATACCCATAAACCCCAGGTTCAAAACAGGTTGTCCCATGGAACCGCTCATTCAAGGACTTTGTGTAAGCGTGGGAGGTTTTATCTACATTCTGTCTTTCTTCCAAAAGTGTCAAATTAACCCATCGGTCATAATCTGTATCTTTTCTTGGAGACTGAACAGATGTGATACAGTATGCCTCATTCTTCTCCAGCCGAATCACCGCATTTCCCGTATTATACTCTGTCAGAACAGGATCTCTCATAAGTTTTTTGAGGCCTTCCGGAATTTCGTAACGGCTGGTAGCGTAAAAGGCCAGCCATCCTTCCCCATAAGAGTATGGAACATCCGGATCAATCAGATTCATCAGAGCCTGCGCTCCCTGAAGGAACGGATAAATAACCTGACGATACACACGTCCCATAGGCGCAATCACGGAACCTTTATAGGTATGAAGAGCCAGCATTTCAAGCAGACGGTCTGTAACTTTGACTGCTCTGTCTGAAATTTCCTTCGGGGTATAGTCAATCACATTTAAGAGCCCGGCAAATGTCACACACATATATACTGTGCTGAGGAATTCTTCAAACCCTCTCTCCTCTACATCATCCAGCCATTGTTCTACTCTTTTTTTTCCTGCTTCCCACAGCTGACGGCCTGTCATGTGCGCACGGGTAAAATACTCTTCCGGATAAAATTCTCCTGCATTCATTGCAGATACATAGAACATCAGGGAGTGATTTTCACTCCAGAAACACATGGCATCTGATCCTTCCTGATCCATCCAATATCTGTAATTAAGTAGTACCTCCTTTACCCTATTCTTTAATTCATCATCTAACTCATAATTTTTAAGATACCTTACCAGACCGCAGACCAGAAAATCGGAACAGTCAAACCGTTTTTCAATCTGCGAAAGAGTTTCCAAAAACAGCTCTCTGTCTTTTGCTGTAATTCTTCCTGTTGCCTTTCGTGCCAGAATGTTAGAAATGGAAAATCCGAATTTTCCTCCCCGGCTTAAGGACTCTACATCGGAAATCCTATGATATATCGCTTCTTTATTTTTCTCATAGTCCATTACTTTCAGGAATGACGGCACAATCATCGCCGTATCTTCCATCCGTCTTGCAAGCTTCTGGCCCTCTGCCGTACATTCTACAACAATATACGGTCTGCCAGCTTCAAGAACCGCCTCTGTTGCCCCACCGATATCATGGCGTTCTACCTTTGTCTCTGCCTTAGCAAAATCAGGACTCATGGAATCATATCCCAACGTTGTTCCCTTTGGAGCAGGGGTGTGGCAGAAAAGTTTTCCGTCCTGTATGATCAGCTGATCCAGCCATTTAGCGCAGTTTAAAACGCAGTTTGTATGCTCCTCGTCCGGTAAAACCACACGAATTTCATCTTTATGATCAATAACCTGAATTCCAAAAAGTGTACGCGTATCCCTGACGCCCAGGGTCTGCAAACGAATATACAATCTGTTTATTCCCTTTTTCAGGTTAAACATAACATTCTGCTTCTGAATGGGTTTGTAAACCGGAGGAGCCATAGCGCAGACATGCTCACCATTGCACCAAAGATCAACCGATGCATAAGACCAGACCACAGCTCTCACCTGCATATCCTCCTCTGCTTCAAGCTGCGTGCAGGCATCCATCTCCACCCGGGTAAGTACAGAATAAAATGTGCTTAGGTCTACAAACCAGTTTCCATAGTTATAGTAATATCTCCACGGAAGACCCAGGCTTCCCGTTTCATTCAGTTTAACCCGATCCTGCGGCTCCTTTGTCTGAGGTCTGGTAAGAATCGATCGAAGGTATTTTTCATAACGAAGTTGATTTTCATCTGCTGTATGGTCAATAAACGGCTCTTCCCGCAGTCCCGATATCAGATACTGCATAATAAAACCTTCCTCATTCAGTCTGTTTTCCATCCTGATTTTCTCCTCTCTTTTGCTTATCCTTTTACAGCTCCCGCTGTCATTCCGCTCATAAAATGTTTACTGGAAAAAATATAAATTACCACAATCGGCACAATGGAAATAGTAGCTCCTGCAAACATCAGATTCCAGGCAGCCGTTCCGTCTCCGCTGTTTTTGAGCATGGTAACGCCTACTGTCAGGGGACGCATTTTTTCATTAGACATCGTAAATACCAGCGGCATAATATATTCATTCCAGCCTCCTCTGAATGACAAAAGTGCTATGGTAGCTAAAATAGGTTTTAACAGAGGCAGAATTACCATATGGTAGATCTGGAAAAATGTACATCCGTCAATCATGGCCGCTTCATCTAATTCCTTTGGAATTGTATTTACAAAGCCTCTTACCAGAAAAATATAGGTTGTCTGCGCAGTTCCCGCCGCAATCAGTATAACACTTAAAAGTGACTGATTCATCTTTAATTTTACCGCCAATTCAAACAGTGGACGCAGTGTAACGCTTCCTACATTTACAAACATAAATGCTACAAACAAACTGTACAGAAGTTCTTTTCCACGGAAATTTTTCCTGGCAAATACATAACCGGACATACTGGTTGCAAACAGGGTTACCAGCATGACGCCCAAACTTATAATTACACTGTTTAATGTATAGCGTGCAAAATTTGCCTTTTCCCAGGCTTCCTTATAATTATCCAGGACAAATTTTTCAGGAAGAAGCTTTGTTCCTCCCCGAAGAAGCTCTGCGTTTTCTTTAAAGGAACCAAAGACAATATAGATCAATGGATACAGCGTAAATCCTGCTACAATAATGAGAAATATCGTCAAAATCAGACGGATACATTTTGTTTTTGTAGAGTACACACTATGATTCTTTTCCATGTTCCTCTCCTTTCTTAAACTACATCATCCAGTTTTCTTGCCACAAACATATAAATCGCAGTGACAATACCTATAATAAGGGCAGCAACAACACTTAACATTGTAGCGTATCCAATTTGAGGCGTTGTACTGGAACTGAATATAAGCTTATAAATATAAGAAAACATAACATGAGAACGATTGTTTGGACCTCCGTCTGTAAGTACCAGAATTGACTGATAGTCCTTAAATGCAGTGGTGATCGCCAGCATTAAAATAACCTTCAGAACCGAGCTCAGCATAGGCAGTGTAATATGGAAAAAGGTCTGTACTCCGTTGGCTCCGTCAATTCGGCTGCTCTCATAAATTTCCTCCGGAATACTGCTCATACCAGATATAAAATAAATCATGTAATTGCCAAAACCACCCCATACTGCTACAATCACAATCGAAAGCATAACAATAGAAGGATCCCCCAACCAGTCAATAGGAGCCTGGATGAGCCCCATTTTCTGCAGGGATGCATTTAAAACACCATTATACACCGCAAAAATAAATCCAAAAATCAAACTGTAGATTGCAGAGCTGATAACAGTAGGCATAAAATAAATTCCCCTGTATATCGAGGATCCTGTCAGCTTCTGGTTTAAAAGCACTGCCAGAAGAAGGGATAGCGGAATTACAAATAAAAGCTTCAGTCCTGCATACTCAAAGGTATGGAGTACGCTCCGCCAGAAGGTTTCATCCTCCAGCATACGCATGAAATTTCTTGCCCCTGTAAAATAAGCATTAAATCCATTATAGTCATAACAAATATATCGAAACAGCCAGAAGAACGGATAAATCGACATTACCACTAACAGGATTACAGCCGGAAGCATCATGAATACAGCTGCAAAATCTCCCCTGGAGTTAGCCCTAGCAATTCGATCCCGAAACGATAATTTATTACTGCTTTTCATAGCCAGCCTCCTTTTTCTTTTATTAAAGTGTTATAAAACAGTAAGAAGGTGCTGCAAGACCTGTGACAGTCACCTTACAGCACCTCCTGCATTAACCATATCCGATCGTTACACCCAGCACCTATTCTGTATATTCTACCGTTCCCTCACCCGGATGCAGGGGATCAAAATCTTTGATGACAATACGTTTTGTTTTTCCTATCTTGATATCATTTTCCAAAGCCTCATTGTAGCGCTTATTCAAATCCGCAATGGCTTCATCTGCACTGATATCACCCATAATTGCTCTCCAGATTACAGTTCCATAAGGATCTCCTTCCAGCGTTACAGAAGGAACTGCCGGATATACGCTTTCATAATCAGTCAGCGCGAAATCTGCAAGACGTCCTGTCTTAGATTTATCTATAATGCCATCCATATAATCGGAAATCGGAAGATATAATCCAGCCTCCAGATAACCCTTTAAGAATTCTTCACTGCTGAAAAATTTGATTACTTCCCAAGCTTTATCCTTATGAGGACAGGAGGAAAACATCATATATCCCTTCTGAGGTTTAATTGCCTGGGCTCCCTTTCTGGTTCCGTCTAAAGACGGTACCTCTGCAACGCCCCACTCAAACTTATCAATGGGGAACTGAGAAGTAAATACTCCCGCCTCCTGAGAAGCATTTCCCCAGATACCAAACGTGCCCTCTACAAACTGTGCTCTCATCGCATCTACTCCCTGAGACATGGATCCCGGGAATACACTGTTATTTGTAAAGAATTTGGATGCTGTTTCAATCAAAGGTTTATATCCGCCAAAATTAAACTTTCCTTCTTTAAAGTCATAACGGTAAATACCGCTTGTCTCAGCGACTCCTTCCAGCCATCGTTCAAACGGTACAGACTGGGTAAAACCTACGCCATAAGTGGTTCCTTCTCCCTGCTGTGTGATCTTGTCAGCCAGTTCCACTACACCTTCCAGTGTGTCAGGAAATTCCGTATATCCTGCTTTTTCCACCAGTTCTTTATTATATTCGATTCTAGTACCGCTTCTCATTCCTGTCGGAATCCAGTATACATTACCATCAATTACATTTATTCCCTCAAACTGCAGCTTGCTGGCTTCTGTAACCTTTTCATATTCAGTATCCTTTATGTACTCATTTAAGGGCTCCAGTATACCAGCTTCAGCAAATGTCTTCAGATCAAATCCACTGGTTGCTGCTCCCACACCTGCAATATCCGGCGCGGTCCCTGAGGAATACGCTAATGACATCATATTTGCATAATCATCTGTAATTACATTTAATGCAATTTCGATTCCCTTATCATTCGTATTATTAAATTCCTCGATTTTTGACTCCACATACTCAGAATCATGTCGATCCTGTGTCCATACTGTGACAACTGTCTTTTCTCCGGAGTCTGCTGCCTCCTCCTTTTTTTCGGACCCAGCCTCTGCACTCTTTTCTGTCTTTGCCGGCTCCTGATCCTTGGCAGCATCACTGCTGCCTGAACATCCTGCTAATGATGCTGCCATTGTCCCTGCCAACATCAGACTCACCCATTTTCTCCTTCTCATAATAACCTCCTTTGTTACTTTTAACTTGTTATCCTGATTTTACCATTTAAAACTATATATTTTGATGACTTATTCCAATACAAATATCACTTTTTTAATTATAATGCACTATATTTACAAAAAAAGACATTCTGTATCAGTGTTTATGCTGTAGCAGAATGTCTTTTTACAATACTTTTTAATTTTCAGCACTGTCTCTTTTTAAATCATCTGGCTTTACGCTCAACTTTCTCCTTTTTAACCGTTCATTCACCGTATCCCGCAAAAGTGTATACAGCACGGAGCACAACGGAATAAAAATCAGCATTCCTACCACGCCCATCATACTGCCACCCAGAGTTACAGCGACCAAAACCCAGATAGACGGTAGGCCCACAGAATTGCCTACCACATGGGGATAGATCATATTCCCCTCAATCTGCTGGAGAGTGAAAAATACCACACTGAACAGCAGCGCATCCATAGGGGAAATGATCAGCATGAGAAAAGCTCCTACCGCCCAGCCGATAAAGGCCCCAAATACGGGAATCAGCGCTGTAAATGCGATCAGAACACCGATGAGCAGCGCATAGGGCAGACGCAGCACCACAAGCACAATAAAAAACATAGAGCCCAGGATTACAGCTTCCATACACTGGCCGGTAAAGAAATTAGAAAATGTCCTTGAAGTAAGCGCTGCGATCCTCACAATCCCTTCAACGGTTCTCTCCGGAAGAAAAGCCGCCAGAAGCTTTTTTATCTGCCTGATAAGATTTTCTTTCTGAAGAAGAATATAAATTGAAAAAATAAAGCCGATCAGGAAAGTAGACATTCCATTCACAATGGATATAGCCGCAGAGAAGGTCGTATCCAGCATGGAGCCAGCTCCATTTTTCAAAAATTTCAAAGAGTCATTGAAAAGCTGCTGCCAGTCAATCTGGATCTGTTCCATATTGGTAAGAATCTGGGGATTTTCTGCAAACAGCTGCTCAAGCCACTGACGGACTTCTCCGAAAAATACGGGGATACTGCTTTGAAGGCCTAATAGTGTGCGCACCAGCTGGGGAGCCACTACAAACATAACAAGAAACAGCACACCTGCCACCAGGAGGATGGACAGTGCCATACTCACAGGGCGCAGCAGACGGCTGCCCTTTTTCAGCACGTGGCTTAAGCTGCTCTCGATCCTGCGCATAGGTACATTTAGTACAAAAGCGATGGCTGCTCCCAGGATAAATGGGGCAGCCATATTAACAGCTGCCGCCAGCAGTCCCAGCACCTTTATATAATTGATGCCTACAATGACCGTAATCACGGTAAAGAGAATCAAGCCCCTTATTTTATTGATGGTATCGCGATTCAGTTCCATTTTCATTTCCTTTTCTTTACAATTTTCCTGCTTCTTCTAAAAATACAAGCCGGATTTCTTCCCTGGTTCCCTTAAGGGTTCCCTGAGCCATCATCGTACTTCCGCCGCCTCTTCCCTCAAGGCGATCATTCATGGCCTTGCTTAAAGTCCTCATATCTGCCTGGCTGCTGCCAAGAGCATACTGATACAGACCAGCTTCATCATTTCCGGAAAATACACCTGTAATCCTTCCCTTGTTCTGTTCATAAAGCAGGGTAGCAAACTGGCGGAGCTGAAGCGGCTCCATGCCTTCCTCAAAAAATTCTTCCGGTCCATGGCTTTCAGGACATACTGCAAGCTTCAACTGAAAGATCTGACGCCACATTTCCCCGATATGCCCGTCTTTTTGCTGGCTTTCCTGCTTAAGCTTTTCTACTGCCTCAGGAACCTGAGCTACTTTGGCGGAAAGAAAATTGGAAATGCGGATTTCATCCTTTAAACGGTTTCTGTAATCCAAAAGAGCCAGACGGCCGCAAAGCATGGAAATACGCACTCCGCCCTTATAATGGATCATCGTCCTTGTTTTGATTATACCCACTTCTCCCGTACGTTCTACATGGGTTCCGCAGCAGGCGCACACATCCGCGCCGGGGATTTCCACAATACGCACCTGCCCGGTAAGCTCTTTTTTACTCCTGTATTCCAGATTTTTTAATTCCTCATCTGATGGATAAAGCACCTTTACCGGCACATTGGCATATACAATTTCATTTGCCTCATCCTCCAGCATCTCAAGCTGTTCCTGGGTGAGAACACCGTTAAAATCAATCGTTACTTCATCCGCTCCCATGTGAAAGCCCACATTGTCATAGCCGAAATGGCGGTGCACCAGTCCGGATAAAATGTGTTCTCCGGTATGCTGCTGCATCAGGTCATACCGTCTGTTCCAGTCTATGATTCCCTCGGCCCGGATTCCTGCTTCAATGGGCTCTGCCAGCTCATGAACAATCTCCCCCGCTCTCTCATGGACGCTTAATACAGAAATCCCGTTGATTGTTCCTGTATCATAGGGCTGTCCGCCGCCCTCAGGATAAAAGCCGGTCTGATCAAAGACAGCCTCCCATGTTCCTTTTTTTGATGGTGTACATGACAAAACGGTACACATAAAGCTTTTTACATAAGGTGTTCCGTAATATAAACGATTCTGATCCATTTTTTCTCCTCCGGTCCCATACGCATAATCTGCTGTCCGTTTTATACACGGACAGGACTGTAACAGATTATACTACATTTTGTCAGGCTCTTCCATTTAATTTTTCTAAAATTTTTTCGTATTTTCAGAAACATGAGCAAGCTTCCCTTCATATGATACATTGTAATCAAACAGTTCTGGAGGAACAAAAATGAGTGATGTAGCAGCAACAAATTGCGGATGCGGATGTGACTGCGGGTGCGGATGCCAGTCAGGAGGCGGCTTTAATATCATCTGGCTGATCCTGATCCTGTGCTGCTGCGGCGGAGGCAGCTTCGGCGGCGGATGCTGTGAACATAACCACGGCGGCGGATTCGGATGCGGATGCGATATCATCTGGATCCTTCTGATCCTGTGCTGCTGCGGCGGAAACAGCTTCTGCTGATTCCCCTGCGCACAGACTTAACGCTTTAACCCCCTTATCTTCCTCACAGGGCCGCAGACCGACAGGCGCAGACAGCGTCCGAAGGGCTGCGGCCCTGTCCTTTAAAAAATAAGCCGAAGAAAAAGCGGCCCTCAGCCGCCCTTTCTCAATCCGTCCATCTTATCCCCGTTCGCCCGGTTTGTGAACTGCTTCCGGAGAAGATTTCAATGGACATCCCATTCCCTGGCAGCCGTTTTGACCGCCCATTTTTTCGTCCCTTTTTCTCAAAAGACAGGCTTCATCTATTTCATATACAGCATTTCCATCTATAACAAGCTTTCCATACATATACATTAACCTCTTTTTCCATACTTTGCGTTTTTGAAAATGGGGAATATCAATCCTTCCCTTATTTTATATATATGCATGAGATTCCCAAAAACAGCATATGTTTAGACCAAAGCATGAAAGCTGGTGAAGCAGTATGGCGAACCCTTCAGGGGAAAGCAGTGATTATAAACTCACCGATCTGGACTATCTCATTGGTGACCACCACCTTCAGATGATCAAGGCTGCCCTGCCTTTTTTAGAAGTACCGGAACAAAAAGCTGTATCTGTATTTGTAAAAGCTCAGGAATTAAAAAATACATTGGAGCTTTTTGAAACAGAAGAAATAGCTTCCATGGGAATCTGTTCTCTGGAAGAACCTCAGTCCCGCGGCTCTGTCAAAGAGCTTTTAAAGGCGATACGGCCTTATGGAACCCCACAGGAACAGGATCTAATCGATCTGGCAAAAGCCTTTATCGAAGGGCAGACCCCCATGGAACAGCTGTGCCGTCTCCTGTCTCCGGAACAGCAGGCCCGTTTTGAAACACTTCAAATGATGGTCACGGCTTTCCAGGCCATGGCATAGTGCTTCGTACAAACATTCATTCTAAAAGGGAATCGTACATGCAGATCCCGGAAAGGATTACATAATTATGGACGACAGCTGGAAAAATGATCCCCGTCTTAAGACTATGGACAAAGAAAAACTGGAGCTTCTGACCCGCTTTGCCGAACAGGCAGGCCGATCCAAAAAGGAAGAGCTTCCCCAGACCCTTATGGCGATTCACTTAGAATCCCAAAAACAGGGAATCCATTTTAATGACAAAGAGACCGCTCTCCTTATAAATATCCTCAGCGCCCATATGACGCCCAAGGAAAAAAAGAAGGTCGATCTCTTAAAAATGATCTCTCAAAAACTTATGGCTGGAAAATAGCCCCAAATCACACAGATATTTTGTCAGCAGAGGCGGACTCGTCATCCGTCACTGCCGACAATAACAATCTTCGTATCCGATGTTACGTTCTTTATCAGCTCCTCCATCCGTTCCTGAGGCAGACAAATGCAGCCTGAAGAACCTTTATAGGAGGAATCCATAAAACAGTGAAGAAAGATAGCAGAACCCTCTCCCGGCACACAATCTGCATTGTAGGTCAGATTCAGAGCATAATTATAATAGGGCGAGGCCTGAATGAGGTTTTCGCCCGAAACCCAGTCCTTTGATACAGAAGATGTATTTACAAGGCGGTTATAATATGCACTGGCAGGATCATCCACCCAGGTATCTCCCTGGACAATCTGGTGATAAGGCAGCACACTTCCCGGATCCTCCAAAAGGCCGAATGCCAGATCAAAGCTGTAAACTCCAGCCGGTGTGGCCTTATCTCCTTCCTTTTTATCTTCTGTGATCCCTTTGCTTCCCACATAGCCCGGCTCTGTCCACATATGCTGCCAGCCATTCTGCATATGAACATAGTAGGAAATATCAGCCTCACAGCCGACTGTTCCTTTAACAAGGAGCAACTGATCTGTATTCTGAAACTGATCCTGCGTTTTTTTCTCGTCATGAGTTTTTATCTCACCGGGTCCGCCGCTCATTGCCCCTGTCTCAGCCTGTCCTGCTGCAAAAGCCGTTGCCGTCCCAAACATCAATGCTGCACAGATGCATACTCCAACAGCAGTGCCCATCCTTTTTCTTTTGTACATATCTCCTACCTCCGCTCCAGCGCCTTTTTCACAATATAGGCAGCTTCTTCCGCATCCTTTTTATCCACATAGGCATAGTACGAGGTCTGGCGTCTGAGAGTTTCTCCCACAGAAGCCGCAGTACCAGTCATCCAATTTACAGTAGTACCGTTTACATGTTTTGTTTCATATCTTATTCCATGTTCCTTAAGCGCTGCTGTTATCCGAAAGAAAAGCTCCGGATCCGTATTCATAAATATTTCTTTCTTTGAAAAACCAAACATAGAAGCACACACTCCTCTCTGATGATTTCATTCTACCATAGATTGATCCGAAAATCTCTTACAGTTTCCTGAATGTATGCCTCTGTTTTGACGATCTGTTTCTGTTTTCTATGTTTCTTCTGATCCATCTGTATCTGCCTGAGAATCCTGATATGTTTTATCACTGATACGCAGAACAATTTCCTCCGGATCCACCCGCAGTTCAATCGTATCACTCATAAGCTCAGGAATATCCTTCACCATTACCACTGTGCCTACCGCCATTCCATCCAGGTCAATGGTAATCGTATCGATCATGTCCGCCGGGAGAGATGCATATGGGATCTCCATCATCATCTTCTCCAGCTGGTTCCCAGCCTTTTCTTCATTCTCAAGCAGAATGTGGATTACACTGTTTACCTTCTCATCTGCAACCAGCGCCTGAAAGCTGAGGTGAAGGATTTCGTTATTCAGCGTGTTCAGGCTTTTTTCCTTAATCTGCGCCGGAATAGCCTGTCCCTCCAAGTCAATGGCAATCTTACTTCCCTCTCTTAACTGCCGCACCAGCCTGCGGGCCTCTGCCTCCTCCATCTGAATAGAAATGGACTCAGGAAGGGACTTTCCAATAATATTACCCGGAACCATCCCCAACTGTCTCAACCGCTTTGCCTTTATTCCAGTATCTCTCTTTTTTACATGAATCTGATCCATAATTTCGCCTCCTTATAGACTATATATGCCGTGTGCGGCGAAATATGCCTAAAAAAGAGGAGACATTTCGCAACATACGAAAATCTCCTCTCTTTTTCTCAAATTATTTGCAGACAATATTTACAATTCTTCCAGGAACGTAAATCTCTTTTACGATATTTCCTGCCAGCTTGTCCTTTACCGCTTCTCTTCCCTGAGCGATCACATCATCCTTTGCAATATCAGCAGGTACGTTGATGACTGCGCGGGTCTTGCCGTTTACCTGAACAGCGATCTCAATCTCGTCGTCCTTCATGGCTTCCTCATCGCACTCCGGCCACTGGGAATGGAATACGCTGTCTGTGCCGCCCAGCTGGCTCCACAGCTCTTCGCCGATATGAGGTGCAAATGGAGCAAGGAGAGTAACGAAGGTCTTTAAGGTTTCTTTATCGATTCCGCCTTCCTTCTTTGCAAGCTCGATAAACTTGTTGTTGTACTCCATAAAGCCGGAAATAACGGTATTTAAGCTGAACTGGTTGAATCTCTGCTCAATATCATATACCAGCTTATGGCGGAGCTTGATCATTTCCTTTGTCGGCTGGATATCCTTATCCTTGCTGTCCATGACCAGGTTCCAGAAGCGATTTAAGAAACGGGAAACGCCCTCGATCCCTCGGTCATCCCACTCTGCATCCAGCTCCGGCGGTCCTACGAACAGCTCGTACAGACGCAGGGAATCACAGCCGTAATCTCTTACCAGGTCATCCGGGGAAACGACATTTCCCTTGGACTTGCTCATCTTGATGCCGTTCTTTCCGGTGATCATACCCTGGTTAAAGAGCTTCTTAAAGGGCTCATCAAAATCGACAACACCGATATCGCAAAGGAATTTGGTGTAGAAACGGGAATACAGAAGGTGAAGCACCGCATGCTCTACGCCGCCGATATACATATCTACAGGAAGGTATTTATCTGCCTTTTCTCTGGAAACAAGGGCCTCACTGTTGTGGCTGTCCACATAGCGCAGGAAGTACCAGGAGGAACCGGCCCACTGAGGCATGGTATTGGTCTCTCTCTTTGCAGCAGCTCCGCAGACTGGACAGGTAGTATTGACCCACTCGTCAATGGCAGCCAGAGGAGATTCACCGGTACCGGTAGGCTGATAGCTCTCTACCTCAGGCAGACGCAGCGGAAGCTGATCCTCCGGAACAGGCACGCAGCCGCACTTTGGACAGTGGATGATCGGAATGGGCTCGCCCCAGTATCTCTGACGGGAGAATACCCAGTCGCGCAGCTTGTAGTTGACTGTCTTGCGTCCAAAGCCCTTTTCTTCGATCATCTGAGGAGCTTCTTTTTTCAGAACAGAGGACTCCATGCCGTTCCATTCGCCGGAATTGATCATGGTTCCACTTGCCTCTGTATAGGCTTCAGTCATATTTTCAATTTCCTTGCCGTCCTTTGCGATTACCTGAACGATAGGAAGGCCGAATTTCTTAGCAAATTCAAAGTCTCTGTCATCATGGGCAGGTACACACATGATGGCACCTGTGCCGTAATCAGCCAGTACATAATCGGACAGCCAGATTGGCGTCTTTGCTCCATTTAAGGGGTTGATGGCATAGCTGCCTGTAAAAACGCCAGTCTTTTCCTTTGCCTGCATACGGTCTACGTTAGAACGCATGGAGGAATCGAAAATATATTTTTCAACGGCTTCTCTTGTCTCATCGGTAGCCAGGCTCTTTGCCAGCTTGTGCTCCGGAGCCAGCACCATAAAGGTTGCGCCGTGAAGGGTATCAGGTCTTGTAGTATAAACGGTAATCTTTTCCTCTCTGCCGTCAATGGGGAATTCCACCTCGGCGCCATAGGATTTGCCGATCCAGTCTGCCTGCATCTTCTTAACCTTTTCCGGCCAGTCTAATTTGTCAAGATCATTTAACAGGCGCTCTGCGTAGGCCGTGATCTTTAACATCCACTGACGGAGGTTCTTCTTTGTAACAGGGGTTCCGCATCGCTCGCAGCAGCCGTTTACCACCTCTTCGTTTGCAAGGCCGGTCTTACAGGAAGGGCACCAGTTGATAGGGGATTCCTTCTCATAGGCAAGTCCCTTTTTAAACATCTGCACAAAAATCCATTGCGTCCACTTGTAAAACTCAGGATCTGTGGTATTT
This sequence comes from Clostridium sp. AT4, assembly GCF_001517625.2. Classification (GTDB taxonomy): domain Bacteria; phylum Bacillota; class Clostridia; order Lachnospirales; family Lachnospiraceae; genus Enterocloster. The sequence goes on from NZ_LN999828.1 coordinate 1,542,173, forward strand.
ACTTCCATATCCCAGTCATAGATTGCAGCAATCTGCTTGATCTGGCGCTTGATATTGGTAATGTTGGCCTCTGTGGACTTTGCAGGATGAACGCCCATCTTGATGGCATAGTTTTCTGCCGGAAGTCCAAATGCATCCCATCCCATAGGATGGATCACATATTTGCCTCTTAACAGCTGATACCGGCTCCATACATCAGAGATTACATAGCCTCTCCAGTGACCTACATGAAGGCCGCTTCCAGATGGATACGGGAACATATCCAGGCAGTAGTATTTTTCTTTCGTTCCGTCATTTACATTGATCGGATTTTTTTCCCAGTTCTCACGCCACTTCTTTTCAATGGCGCTGTGATTGTACTGTGATGCCATAATTCATTCCTCCGTTAATATTAGTGCTCAGAGCTGGACACACTTTCCTGTAAAACAAAAAACCACATCTCTTAAATTGCTTCAAGAGACGCGGTCATAGTTCCACGCGGTACCACTCTGATTCGCATGGTAAGCCCATGCGCACTCATCTGCCCCTGTAACGGTGGGCACTCCGGCTTTTCCTACTCAGACTGGCAAATGCCCTTCAGAAAGGCTGCTCCAGGACCAGTTCAGTATCCTCCTGCCGCCGGCTCTCAGCCTCTACCGGCTCTCTGTGAGACAAAATAAATACGTACTACTTCCTGTCAATGCATTTATACTGAATCTTAATTTAACACATTTGACAATGGCTGTCAATATACTGTCAAAAAAAGCCGTGGCTGTTTATACCGCCAAAAACTTACAGGCGTTCGATAATTGCCTTTGTATATGCTTCCGTTCCAGCGCATCCGCCCAGATCCGGCGTTAGAATCGTTCCATCCTTTAATACCTCATCCACTGCTCTTCGGATTTTTGCAGAAATCTCCTGCTTTCCCAGATGCTCTAACATCATGCAGGCGGACCACAAAAATGCAGTGGGATTGGCAATTCCCTTTCCTGCGATATCGGGGGCGCTGCCGTGAACTGCCTCAAACATGGCAAAGTCCGTTCCCATATTGCTGGAGGGCAGAAGACCCAGTCCGCCGATGAGCCCGCTGGTAAGATCCGACAGAATATCTCCATACAGATTTTCTGTCACTATTACGTCAAAGGTTTCCGGATGCATTACCAGCTGCATGGCTACATTATCAACGATCTTATCCTCTGCTTCAATTCCAGGATATTCCCGGCTGATCTCGTAAAAAACATCACGGAACAGGCCGTCGGAAAGCTTCATGATATTAGCCTTATGGACGCAGGTTACTTTTTTTCTTTTGTTCTTTACCGCATAGTCAAAGGCGGATCGGACAATGCGCTCACTGCATTTTCTGGTAATGATTTTAATGGAATGGGCCGTATTCTCATCAATCTTTTCTTCCACGCCAGCATAGAGATCCTCTGTGTTTTCTCTGAACATTACAATATCCACATGTTCAAAGGGCGTCTTAACTGCAGCGTTAGACTTTGCAGGGCGCATATTGGCGTAAAGATCGTATTTTTTGCGCAACGTTACATTCAGCGAACGGAAGCCGGTTCCTAATGGAGTCGTGATCGGAGATTTTAAAAGCACATGGGTCTTTTCAAAGGAAGCAAAGCCTGCTTCCGGTATCAGAGCACCATTTTCCTCATACTCTGCCGCTCCTACACGGAAAATCTCATAATCCAGATCTGCACCTGCCGCATCCAGGATTGCAAGCACTGCATCTGTAATCTCCGGTCCAATGCCGTCTCCCTTAAATACTGTGATTGTATTCGTTTCCATGACTTATCTCTCCTCCATTGGCATATAGCCCTTATTGTCCCCTACATACTTGGTAGCAGGACGCATGATCCGTCCGTCATACAGCTTGTTTTCGATATTGTGGGCCACCCAGCCTACCATACGGCTGCACATAAATAATGGTGTATACAGGTCTCTGGGAATATTTAACATTCCATAAGCAAAACCACTGTAATAGTCTACATTGGTAGGCAGAGCCACACCCTTTCTCTCCTTCATAACCTCCAGGGCAGCATTTTCAAACCTCTGGCGGAAGTCAAATTCCGTCATCTGCTTTTTCTCCTTAGCCACCTCTGCACAGCAGGCTCTGAGCATATCTGCACGGGGATCGGAAACCGTATAAACCGCATGGCCGAAACCGTATACCAGACCAGAACCGTCATACAGCTTTCCATCCATCAGCTTATGGACTGCAGCCCGCAGCTTTTTATCATCTGCCGTATAGCCTCCGACTTCATCCAAAACTGCATCCATCATTTCTGCCACCTTGATATTGGCGCCTCCGTGTCTGGGGCCTTTTAAAGAACCGATGCTGGCAGATACGGTCGAATAAATATCTGTCCCTGTAGAGGAAATTACCACGTTGGTAAAAGTAGAGTTATTTCCGCCGCCATGATCCGCATGAAGCATCAGGATCGTATCTAAGAGGCTGGCTTCCTTATCCGTAAACTTCTGATCTTTTCTCAGAACACTCAGGAAATTTTCTGCAATGGAATATTCCGGATTGGCATAATGGATAAAGAGGCTGTCTCTGTTATAATAATGAACCTTACTCTGATAGGCATAGCAGGCAATGGACGGCAGCTTTGCCACCAGGTTGATTCCTTTTACCAGCGTTTCATATACATCTGTATTGTCTGGATCGTCATCATAATTATACAGGGTAAGAACCGCATCCTGCAGCTTGTTCATCAGGTTCTTTCCCGGCATCCGCAGCAGGTTCATTTCCACAAATTCATCTGGTATCTCATAACAATCTCTTAAGATTGCACAGAACTGATCCAGCTCCTTTCTTTTTGGAAGATACCCAAAAAGCAGAAGGAAGCATACCTCCTCATAGCCGAAATGGCTGTTCAGCTTTCCCTTTACCAGATCGACCACATTGTAGCCTCTGTAATAAAGCTCTCCGGGAATCGCCACGATCTGTCCGTCCGCTCCCTCACTGTATCCTACAACATCTGCAACCCGTGTAAGCCCAACACGGACACCTGTGCCATCCTCATTTCTCAGACCTTTCTTTACATTGTATTCCTTATACCATTTATTAGGAATATCTGTATAATTCTGAGACTTTCCATAAAACTGTGCAAGATAGCTTTCTCTTGTCATGGCGGTTCTCCTTTCTGATTTTAATGACGGTTTCTGTTATAGTTGATCAGACATCCGGCCTTTACGATCTGCCGTTCTTCAGCCGTCATGTCTGCCATATAAAGCCTGATTTCTTTTATCGGTGCAGTTCCGTCTTTTCCCAGAACATACGCCGGGATTTCCTTTAAATCTCCTTCCAGGGCAGCTTTTATTCCGGGTACATAAATGTAATCACCCACTTCAAAATCCGGCTCCTCCTCCATCTGGAAGGGAAGCATACCCCAGTTAATTACATTGGAGCGGTAGCGCTTGGTCGCATACTCCTTACAGATATTTGCAAGACCGCCCAGCACTCTCTGGCAGCTGGCCGCCTGCTCTCTGGCAGATCCGTCGCCTGGTTTTACAGCATAAACCATGCTTCCAAGCTCTGTATCATCCATTTTTACCATTTCATTTCCGGAAATGGTACGGATGGCTGCAAAGATACCTTCAAGAGCCGGTTCTGCTTCCAACTGCGCTCCGGTGCCCCTGGTTCTTCTGGCTGTTTCCAGAACTCCCGCCTCCTTGGCGCGGCCCACATACTCCGGATCCCTTCTGGATAAAGTAAACTCTGCCAGCCCCAGAGGATTGGAGCGGTAGGATGAGGTCTCGCCGGAGGGGATCAGCTCATCCGTAGTCGTCACAGGATCCAGAATCTTTGAACATACCTTTAATAAAATATTGTCTGTCAGCGGGCTCATCTCCGGCCAGTCTTTGATATTCGGCCCGTATACCAGATCTGCAGACGCATCACCTGCTCCAAAGCCTGTGTATACCCGGTTTCGATAAGAAGTATCGTCATATTCATACTCAGGCACCTGATCCCAGCCGTCCATCTCCCAGGCAGAAGTCAGTCTGCCCCCGTTTGCCGCTGTTGCCGCAATGGAACGGGCATCCATCAGCGCTACTGCTGCCATCTGTCCGTTTCCAGGCTTGGAGCCTTCCCGGTTAGGGAAATTCCTGGTAGTGTGGCGGATACTTAAGCCATTATTGCAGGGCGTATCACCTGCGCCAAAGCAGGGGCCGCAGAAGGCGGTGCGGACAATGGCTCCCGCGTTCATCAGATCCGAAACAGCTCCCTTCTTTACCAGATCTGCAAATACAGGCTGAGAAGAAGGATAGACTGCCAGGGAGAACTCGCCGCAGCCGCAGTTTCTTCCCCGAAGGGCCTGAGCCGCTTCCATTACATTTGTATAATTTCCGCCGGCGCAGCCTGCAATCACTGCCTGCTGTACCATCAAATCTTTTCCCTGTACCTTATCAAGCAGGGTAAAGGATGCACGGCCGCCTGAAATCCTTGCAGCTTCCTTTTCCACCAGAGCCAAAATATCCGTCAGATTTTCCTTCAGCTCGTCAATCTCATATGTATTGCTGGGATGGAACGGCAGAGCGATCATGGGCTTTACCGTAGAGAGATCCACATACACACAGCCGTCATAGTAAGCCACATCAGCGGGATCCAGCTGTCTGTAATCCTCTTCTCTGTGATGCTTTGCCAGATAGTCCCTGGTGTCCTCATCGGTGCGCCAGATGGAGCTTAAACAGGTGGTTTCTGTGGTCATCACATCTACGCCGTTTCTGAAATCCGTTGTCATGGAAGAAACGCCGGGGCCTACAAATTCCATCACCTTATTTTTCACGTATCCATTTTTAAATACAGCCCCGATAATCGCAAGGGCAATATCCTGAGGCCCGGTTCCCGGTCTTGGCGCTCCGTCCAGATATACGGCAACTACGCCGGGATAAGACACATCATAGGTATCCTTAAGAAGCTGCTTTACCAGCTCTCCGCCGCCCTCTCCTACTGCCATGGTGCCGAGAGCGCCATAGCGGGTATGGCTGTCGGAGCCTAAAATCATCTTTCCGCAGCCTGCCATCCGCTCTCTCATGTACTGATGGATCACCGCAATGTGCGGAGGTACATAGATACCGCCGTATTTCTTTGCCGCAGAAAGCCCAAACATATGATCATCCTCATTGATGGTGCCGCCTACTGCGCAGAGCGTGTTGTGACAGTTCGTCAATACATAGGGAATAGGAAACTGCTCCATCCCAGAGGCTTTGGCTGTCTGAACGATCCCCACAAAGGTAATATCATGGGAAGCCATACTGTCAAAGCGAAGTTTTAAGTGCTCCATGTCCTCCGTTGTGTTGTGCGCCTTTAAAATAGAATAGGCAATCGTACCCTTTTTGGCAGTCTCACGGTCTGCCGCTTTTCCAGTTAGTGCCTCTACCTTTCCTGCTTCCTTTTCCGGAACCAGCTCTGTTCCATTTACCAGATAAACGCCGCCTTCATATAATGATACCATGCTCTCTACCTCCCGGATTCTCCTGTCTGTTTCCAAATCTGTGAATTCGTTGTTTTTTATACTATAAAACACAGATGCTTATTTGTCCAGTTGAAAAGTTGTAATTGATACAGCTTTTTAGTTGTGGCAAAACCGAATCTCCTGTACTCATCACTGTTATTTACTATCACTTCACACCGTTAAAATATCTGTTTTTGCTTTTTGACAGTGTATGCGGCGGCTGTTATCCTCATGCCGGAATATGAAAAAGGTGGATCCATCTGTAAATTTGGGGATGTATTGAGGACGTTCAGCCGGATTCTTATATGTATCTTTGAGCTTTTCATAATAGAATTGTATCGTTTCTTCTATAATATTTGCGAATAAGGTTATAAAGACTGCTTTGTATAACTTACCTGCGGTGATATTGCATTAGCGCAACCGCAGTATTTATCCTTTCTTGCCATTTTTCGCATTGCAATCAAAGCGGCCAACATGATCAAAGGAAATATGCATCCCATCAATAAACCTGTCTGAAGATTATCTCCTGCCTGCTGCGAAAAATATCCCACCATACTCGGACCCAAAGCACCACCCATATCTCCGGCTACAGCCAGCAGTGCAAACAAGGCTGTACCTCCTTTTGGAATCCTCGGAACAGTAATGCTGATACTTCCGGGCCACATAATACCAACTGAGAAGCCACATATGATACATCCAATCAACCCCAAAATCGGCATTGCAGACAGACCAACAAAAAGATAGCTCAATACACAAAGAACTCCCGATACCTGCATGAACTTTGTCAAATCTATCTTATCACCAAATTTGCCGTACAGCACACGGGCAATTCCCATTGTGATCGCAAACAAACACGGCCCCGCCAAATCGCCAACGGATTTTGTTAATCCTAATGCAGATTCTGCAAAAGCTGATGCCCACTGAGCCATTGACATTTCAGAAGCTCCGGCGCAAATCATCAGGATAATTGCAACTCCGAAAAAATGATTCGGGATACAAAATCCTATTTTCATAACCAGCAATGACAACCCCAGCCCCAAGCCCCAAACAACCATTTTTGTACCTTGCTTCATTTAAAATCACCCCCAGTACAACCGTTCCTGTTTATGCAATACATATCCTCTGCCGGATAAGGCCGGAAATCAGTATAGCCGCTGCTCCTCACGTATCCATCCGGCAGAAATACAGCGTATTGGTATCCGCATCATATAACCCCAGATCAAAATTAAAAGAATTTCTATGAAGAATATCCGCTCCGGATGCTTCACCCATTTTTATCTGCCTGTCGATTAACCGATAGTAACCGTTCCGGATTTCCGGAATCAATGGATTACCATCCTGATCGGTCAAATATGGCCCATATTTTCCTCCCCCATCCTTTCCGATGGCTGTCCAAATTGCTTCTATATCCATCCGGCTTCCTCCATAAAGTGAACTGTAAACCTTGGATTTTATCTATTTGCATAATCAATCATAATTTTTTTACAGCTGCTGCACTGATAAGCTTCGCAATGAGGTATCCCCCCTGAGCCTTTGCTTAATTCCAGATCACCATGTTTTTTAATTCGGAAAATATTACCATCCGGGTTGTCAATTGCAAACGTAATATCTCTAGAACTCATTAAAAATCCTTTTTTCATTTCTTCACCACAATATGGGCACTTCATATTATTTCACCTCCGCAAATTTGATTGTTCCTACAATCTTTATGTTTCCTCCGTTTTGAAATATATCTGAGCAATTATACTGCCATTTTCCCTTTTCCAATGGTATCTCTTTAGTAAAATTGGTCGAACCAATTAATTTTTATATAACCCTTTCCATCTTGGCAAACTGAACATTATGTTTATAAAAGTTTTATTAAAAGCAATAATATTTCCAGTTTGCAAAAAACCGGAGCCCATTTCTTTTCCACACTTAGGACAGTTCATCTGCCGGCACCTCCCTATTAAGCCAGACTTCCTTAGATTACCGATTTATTTTTTCTTAATGGTAATGCTATTAAATTCCCCAATAGTGCGATAACTGCGTATCCAACTACATATACCCATGCACTTGAGTTATAAAACATAAATATAGATGGGGTAAACATAATTGCTGCAATCAAAATATACCAAAAATCAAAGCCATTCCTGATTCCATAAAAAACAGATGTTATTAAACATATCAGAGGAATAATCATTAACATCACAATCACTGCACTTCCTGTATCTTTTATAAACCGGGGAATGATATAAAAATCTATAAACAATAAAATGTAAAAAATAATGTTCTTTTTTAATCCAGCCATAATTTCCTCCGTTGAACGCTTATGCTTCTAATGAATACAAATACGCAAGCAGTTCTTCCTTACCAAGCGGCTCACAGTGGCTTAATATACAGTATTCACAATCAACCGACTGAATTGTCTGTATCAAAGAATGCAGCTTATTCTTATCCATATATCCGTCATTAAAAAAATCCTCACTTGTGGAATCTCCTAAAAACAATACTCCTTCTTCCGGCACATAAACACAGACCGTATCCTCTGAATGCGGTGAAACTGTATGAAAGATTCGGGCCGTAAGCCCTCCTAAATCCAGCGTCATTTTATCTGAAAATGCTATATCTGACAGCACAATATTTAATTTCTCCTGTCCGTAATACTCTTTTCTAAAATGTTCATCTTCTTTTTTCAGATCTTCCATATACCCGGAGTCCCTCGCCTGTTCCTGCTGATCTTTGAGAAACTCATTTGTTTTGTCATGGGCAATGCTTATTCCGCTGATGGCATGCATACCAAACGTATGGTCATAATGCCAGTGTGTAATTACAGTAAAATCAGGTTTTCTAAAATGCTCTGATTCGACAGCCTCATAAAAATCCTGAACATGAGCAGCGGAATACCCGGCGTCAACCGCCAGAGATAATTTATCCCCTTTAAGATAAGCTAACATAGGCCGGTCTGCTTCAGGGTCATGTTCTAAAAAATAAATTCTGTTCGTTAATTTGTTTAATTTCATTTTCAATCTTCTCCTCCTTCGTCAATCTTCTCTCCTGAGAGAGAAAACCGGCAAACTCCTCCGTCGAAACCTCGCCCCAGTTTCTATAGGAAATGACGCTTCTTTTTCTTACCGCATGCTCCGGAAGCTTTATGGCATAAACCGATATCCAGCATAAAACCAAGACAGATTACCTCCCTGTTCTTTGCGGCTTTCATGGAAGCCGCTTCACTCTCTCCAAATAATACCTTTATCATTTATCCTGTCCACATCCCCTGTGATCCAATTTTGCTTTTTCCGTGCACTCCTTAACAAATTCGCTCTTGGCGTCGGTATAAGCCTCCCTGTTGTGTTCGTATTTCTTCCACAATGACAGCTTTAACGCCTCGTACTCTTTAGCGGCAGCAGGGTTTCCCTTCAAATAATCGCGAAAATACAGCTCATCATGATCCCCATAATACCGCAAATGCAAATGAAATACCTTTTCCGCAAATCCATTCTCTGTATAGCCCTTATTGAATGATTTTCTGTTATCCCTTTCCGACATACAGATATATCCATGGCAGGTTAACACCTCTTTTACATATTCCATAGAAGCTGTCTTCGGTATTTCCACCAGAATATCAATAATGGGCTTTGCCCAGATACCAGAAACCGCGGTGCTTCCCACATGACTGATCCGCACCTCGGGCATCTGCAGAAATGTTTCGATCCGTCTTTTCTCCTGTGCATACCAATCGCTCCAATCCGTCTTATGCTCAGAAAGAATAACCGGAAACAATTCCCACAATTCATTTAATGTCATTTATGATAATGATTTATTCACAGACCCTCCTCATTTTAACTGCGCAAAATCATACGCCTGAGTAATCCAGCCAAACAGCTCCTCATCCAGATCAGAGGGCTTACTGATCACAAAATGAGTGGTCCATCTGCCCGGATATGGCTCTGTCTTTACAGCCACACGATCCGAATTTAAAGGCTCTGCCAGTCCCAGAGTCAGTACAAAATAGCTTTCTGGAAGCTCTGCCTTCTTTTTCACTCTCAGAAATGACACACAGTCGTAGAGGTGTCTGTTATAAAAAGAAATCTGTGATTTCTGCACCTTTATTCTGGTTTCCGGAAAACGTGAAACCAGCATTTGAACAAAACATTCATACAGCGGATATGTATCCGGGCAGGAATCAAAAAACGGTCTGGCGTCCTGTACCGTATGATCCATAAAAGCACTCCCTTCTGCCAGCGTTTCATATTTTTTCGGATTTATGTGTCGTACGCCCGAATAGCACAAACAGAAACGGGACCAAGCATCTCAGCCAACCGATCAACGGGAGGGAAAAACCAAAGCGTTCCCTCAAATAGAAAGAAAAATCCACGAAAAAGCCCGTCCATTCCAGCGGCTTCCACAGGTACATAAACACAATAGCTCCAGGTCCCGTTACCGCACCAAGAAGTGATTGAACCAGAAGCAGAAGTATTCCATAGGCAGAAAGCACAAATGCAGAAATAAATATCTCCTTTTTTGACAGTCCCCGGAGGAGAAGCATTCCGCCCAATATCAAAACTGCCATAGTAATTCCCGCGTCCGCAAACAGCGATACCCTTTTGTCAATCACCCCTGGTTGGATTATGCCAAAACCAAGCACGATTCTTGTATAAATCGGGGCATAGAGAAAGTCTGCAATTACCGCGATCAGCGGAACTCTCCAGATACTGTTTCCGTATTTTTTTAATTTTTCCATAAAAGCACACCCCCACCTCTTTAAAAAAATTATCTCCCGGCCTTATAAAATGGACAAGCTTTCTGAATACATTGGTTGTTCCGGTCGGAACGCGTACAGGAAAACTCTTTTATTTCCATATGGACTCCAAGCTTTTCCTCAGTGAACCTTACCGCCTCTATGATCGACAGGTAGGAATCCCGTTTACAGCAGCGAGGGCCTCCCGCTTCACCAATCTTTTGAAGCGCCCTTGCTGTCATCTGATTGGACAGTCCCCATTCTGTTTCTGCCAGAGGAGTGGATTTTGTAACAATCGACAGATACATCCCCGTACTGATCCCTGCTCCGCAGGCTCCCCAGAAACCACAGGCTCCTCCGGGAACCTCCTTTCCGCGGCGGTACATCTCCGGCAGGGCCTTCCCAAGCTCCACCTTTCCCCCTGCATTATGATAGGCAGTAAGCAGCGCAGCTCCGACCATTACATGGTGCTCCGGTCCATGCATATGGCAAAAAGGCATCGCCATCATTTTGTCAATTATCTTAATAGGATTTTTGCTGTGTTCATGCAGACACAGCCCGATTATACTGTCCATCCCCTGGGTATGACACTCACTGCACACATAATGCCCCTGAATACAGCGTGTTTTACTGCTTTCTTTTTTATGGCAGACCGCACATTCCATCAAAACATCCTCCTCCAGATATTCTAATGGCTGACGGCAGATCAGACATTCCTCTTTCATTGTATAGTTCTCCTTTATCACTCATTTCTATAATTATAAGATACAGGAAATATGCATAAAAGCAAAGGGATTTTTCTTTACAATCTCTTTACAGACCCCCGCTTTATGTTGCAAATGCAACAGATATGTTTTATAATAACAACAGTTTACATCTAAACTACTAAAAGAAGGGATTCCCATATGACAGACTTTTTTCAGAAAAACCTATTTAAAAACATCTCATTAGATGAGTACAAACATCTGATCTCCTGCATGGAGGGGCGGATAAAAACCTTCCGGCCGGATGAAACCATCTGCTGCTATGACTCAGGCTCTCAGGAAATCGGCATTATAGGCCGGGGAAGAGCTTCTGTAGTACGTTTCGAATACAACGGGGCCAGGACCATTTTGGAACAACTGGTTCCCCAGAGCATCTTCGGCTCCATGCTCTCCTACGAAAGCAGCGACCAGACCGGCGTGAGTGTCATCTGCGATACGGAATGTGATGTCCTTTTTATTAAATACGACCGCATCTGTGCTTCCTGCACAAATGCCTGCGCCTTTCACCACCAGCTTACAAGAAACCTTATGGATCTGATCTCCTGCCGGGTCAGAGATCTAAGCCGCAGGGTAGAGGTTCTTTCCCAGCGTACTATCCGTGACAAGCTCATGTGCTTTTTTTCCCAACAGGCTGTCCATTTTGGCTCTTCTGCCTTCCAGCTTCCCTTTACCATGGTAGATCTGGCTGATTATCTTTCTATTGACCGCAGCGCCATGACGCGGGAACTGAAAAAGATGAAGGATGAAAAACTGGTGGAAATTGACCGGAAATCAATCCGGCTGCTGGTATAGGTATTTTACGGGCACAACGAAAGACAGCGCCTGGGAAAATTTCCTCAGACGCTGTCTTTTTATTCAGAGATCAAAACAATCCTATTCTTCTACTACAGAAAACAGATCCTTGCCAACTCCGCAGATCGGGCATACCCAATCCTCAGGAATATCCTCAAACGCTGTACCGGGAGCAATACCGCTGTCCGGATCTCCTAACTCAGGGTCATAAATATATCCACATGGATCACATACATATTTCTTCATAATTTAAAATCTCCTTTCGTAAATCTAGAGTTATCTTACCACAAGTATCTGCTGTTTTCTGTGATATATGCAACATTTATCATTTTATTTATTCTTCTTTTGCTGCGGCTCTTGCTTCGATTTCACGCTTCTGAACATCGCCGGGAGCCTGCTCATAACGACTGAATTCATAGGAGTAGTCTCCCAGACCACCGGTCATGGAACGAAGATCGGTATTGTAACCAAACAGCTCAGACATTGGGATATCTGCCTCAATGACCTGTTTGCCATGGTGATCGGATTCCATGCCAAGAACACGGCCTCTTCTGCGGTTTAAGTCACCCATAACATCACCGGTGAAACGATCCGGAACGGTTACCTTCAGAGAAGCAATCGGCTCCAGAAGAACCGGATTGGCATCCACGAAGCCCTGCTTAAAAGCCAGAATAGTAGCCATCTTAAATGCCATCTCAGAGGAATCTACCGGATGGTAGGAACCGTCTAACAGAGTCGCCTTTAAGCCGACTACCGGATAACCGGCCAGAGGCCCCTTCTGTACGCACTCCTGAAGACCCTTCTCAACTGCGGGGAAGTAATTCTTCGGTACGGAACCGCCGAATACCTTCTCCTCAAATACATACGGTGTCTCCAGATCGCCGGAGGGCTCAAACTCCATGATAACATCGCCGTACTGTCCATGGCCGCCGGACTGCTTTTTGTGCTTGCCCTGTACCTTTACCTTCTTTCGCAAGGTCTCGCGGAAGGCAAATTTCGGCTTGGAAAGCTCAACTGCCACCTTATAACGAGACTGCAGCTTGCTTACCACTACATCCAGCTGCTGGTCGCCGATTCCATAGATCAGAGACTGGCGGTTTTCTGCGTCATTTTTAACGATCAGGGTCAGATCCTCTTCCATCATACGTGCCAGAGCGGTGGATACCTTGTCATCCTCGCCCTTATTTACTGCCTTGTAGGCCATATATGTATATGGAGTGGAAATCTGAGGCTTGTGGTATACGATCGGTGCGGTGCGCACTGCCATGGTGTCTCCAGTCTGAGTCACTGTAAGCTTTGCCACTGCTCCGATATCACCGGCCTTTAACTCGGAAACCTCGATCACGTCCTTACCGCGGAGCACATAAAGCTTTCCGATCTTCTCCTCAGCATCCTTATTTACATTATATACCGTTGTGTCTCCCTTTAACGTACCGGTACAGATCTTCATCAGAGAATATTTTCCAATAAATGGATCTACAATGGTCTTAAATACTCTTGCAGACAGGGATACATCATCATTGTACTTTGCAGTAAAGCGTTCGCCTGTGGATACGTCTACTCCAATACACTCAAAATGATCCGGTGACGGGAAGTATTTGTCCATGGCCTGCAAAAGCACCTTAAATCCCTGGCAGTTAATGCCGGAACCCATCATAACAGGAACGATATCGCCCTCGATTACATGAGTTCTGAGTGCCTGTGAAATTTCTTCCTGCGTAAACTCTTCGCCCAGGAAGTAGCGTTCCATATATTCCTCACTGGTCTCTGCAACGGCCTCGATGAGAGCGTCCCTTGCGATGGTCAGGTTCTTCCGAACATAGTCGGGAATCTCGCACTCCTCATAATCGCTTAAAGTAGTAAAACGGCGTCCTGCCATCTTAACCACGTTGACAAAGCCCACGAATTTTTCATTTTCACGAATAGGCAGCTGGAACGGAGCGATCTTACGTCCGAACTTCTTTTCCAGCTTTACCACCAGCTCACGATAGCTGGCATGATCATCATCCATATTGGTGACGAAAATCAGTCTGGGCAGATTGTACTTTTCGCACATCTCCCATGCTCTCTCTGTGCCGGGTTCAATGCCGGCCTTGCAGTTTACAACGATAATGGCAGCGTCTGCTACGCTGATAGCTTCCTCTGCTTCTCCCACGAAATCAAAAAATCCGGGAGTATCCAGGAGATTGATCTTAACAGGCCCGTTTTCGCCTTCATATTCCAGAGGAATGAGGGTGGTGGAAATGGAGAACTGCCTCTTGATCTCTTCTTTGTCATAATCACTGATGGTGTTGCCGTCGGGCACCTTACCCATACGCTTTGTTACACCTGTAATAAATGCCAGAGCCTCCGCAACGGTCGTCTTACCGGCGCCTCCGTGTCCAAGTAATACAACGTTGCGGATTTGTTCAGTACCATATACGTTCATAAACTTCCCTCCTGTGCATATTTATTTAAGCCATGTGTCTATTCTACTAAATTTTTCAGAATTTTTCAAGCTTTTTGACTTATTTGCACAATGAAATTTTTATTTTTATTTTAATGTCCGTGAAAGATCATAAAACTAAACTGGCTTTTCCAATTCTTTGACATTTTTTGCTTACACACCTTTGCGCCGCATGATGATTTTGTACATAAAAGTGTGAAACTTTAAAGTAATAAAGTGTTGACATTTTCAGACACAGGCTTTAAACTGAAGGATATCAGAAAAAAGAGGTTAGGGCAGACAGCAGTGTCCCTACGAAAAGGAGAAGACAAATGATCATTATCATGAAGCCAGACGCCTCCAAAGAGGCTGTAAAAAAAGTAACCGATCTGATTGAAGCAAAAGGACTTCAGCCCCATCTTTCCGAGGGCTCCCAGGTAACCATCGTAGGCGTGGTAGGCGATAAGACAAAGCTGATGGGAAGCAACATCGAAATGAGCGAAGGCGTAGACAAGGTTGTTTCCGTCACTGAATCCTATAAGCTTGTAAATAAGAAATTCCATCCGGATGATTCTGTGATCTCGGTAGGCAATACCCATATCGGCCCTGGCACGCTCACCGTTATGGCCGGCCCCTGTGCCATTGAGTCAAGAGAACAGTTAATGGAAACCGCCTTTGCAGTAAAGAAAGCCGGAGCTACCTTCCTCCGGGGCGGCGCTTACAAGCCCCGTACTTCTCCCTACTCCTTCCAGGGCTTAGAGGAAGAGGGCTTAAAATATATGAAGGAAGCCAGAGAAGCCACCGGTTTAAATGTGATCTGCGAGGTCACCAGCGCCCACGCCATCGAGGCTGCCTCCAAGTATGTGGATATGCTCCAGATCGGCGCCAGAAATATGCAGAATTTTGAGCTTTTAAAGGAGGCAGGAAAATCCGGTATGCCCGTTCTCTTAAAGAGAGGCCTGTGCGCTACCATTGATGAATGGCTCAATGCAGCAGAGTACATCATTTCTGAGGGGAATCCAAATATCGTACTCTGCGAGCGCGGTATCCGCACCTATGAGACCTCTACCCGCAACACTCTGGACATCAGCGCCGTGCCTGTGATCCGCCAGAAGAGCCATCTCCCTATTATCGTAGACCCCAGCCATGCCACCGGTGTAAGAGCCTATGTAGAGCCTCTGGCAAAGGCTGCGATCGCCGTAGGAGCAGACGGATTGATGATCGAGGTTCACCCAAATCCGGCCTGCGCCCTGTCTGACGGCCCCCAGTCTCTGACCTTTGACGCCTTTGAAAAGCTCATGGCCGACTTAAAGCCATACTGTGATCTGGCAGGCAGAACGGTCACACGGTAAAAGGGAAATCTTAAGATAAAGGGGGCTGCATCTTATGGAACAATTTACAATCAAGGACTCCACTATAGCCTTTATCGGTCTGGGACTGATCGGCGGTTCCCTTGCAAGGGGGCTCAAGCGGGCCCGTCCAGATATCCGCATTATGGCCTATATGCGGACCCGCTCCAAATTAGAGCAGGCCAAAAAAGACGGTATTATAGACGTGATCTTAAATGGGATCGGGGAAGAGCTCCTGGAATGTGATATCATTTTCCTATGTACTCCTGTGGAGTATAATGCCCAGTATCTCTCTGCCATCCGCCCCTATTTAAAACCGGGAGCATTGATCACAGATGTAGGGAGCACCAAAACAGATATCCATAAAGAAATCCTGCGCCAGGGCCTTTCCCACTGTTTTGTGGGAGGCCATCCCATGGCCGGATCCGAAAAAACAGGCTATGAACATTCTACAGATCATCTTTTGGAAAATGCCTATTATATTGTGACCCCGCCAGAAGGCCTGACAGAGCCCTCTGCATCCTATTCGGACAACGTCTGCCGTCTGCTGGCAGTGGCTCAGGCTGTGGGAGCAATCCCTCTGGTGCTGGATTACAGGGAGCATGACCGGGTAACGGCTGCCATCAGCCATCTGCCCCATCTGGTGGCCTCCAGCCTGGTAAACCTGGTAAAGGACAGCGATTCCCCGGAAGGCATCATGCGCAGGGTCGCAGCAGGCGGCTTTAAGGACATTACCCGCATCGCCTCCTGCTCTCCTGAAATGTGGGAGCAGATCTGCATGACAAACGCCGGGCCCATCGGAGATATGCTGGAGCAGTATATCGGCTCCCTTCAGGATATTCTGGATCAGATCCGCGGACACAAGGACAAAGAGATTTACCGGCTGTTTGAAAAATCACGCACCTACCGAGATTCCATTACAGACCGGGCAAAAGGCCCTATCGAACCCTCCTATGAATTTTCAGTTGATGTGGTGGACGAGGTGGGATCCATTTCTACTATTGCCGTTATTTTAGCCGCAAAGGGCATCAGTATTAAAAATATCGGCATCAACAACAACAGAGAACACGGCGAAGGCGCTTTAAAAATTGCCTTTTATGACGAGGCTTCCATGAAGGAGGCCTGGGAACGGCTTGAAAAATACAAGTTTGAGCTGGTGCGGCTGTAAAACAGAAAGGAATCATATTTTATGGAACTGAAAAAATGGGGTCCCCTCCGGGGCGAAATCACAGTTCCCGGTGATAAATCCATTTCCCACCGGGCGGTTATGTTCGGCTCTCTTGCAAAGGGAACCACGGAAATCCACGGCTTTCTTCAGGGCGCCGACTGTCTTTCTACCATCTCCTGTTTTGAAAAAATGGGCGTTTCCATTGAAAATAAAGGGGATGTGGTTCTGGTACATGGAAACGGCCTTCACGGCCTAAAAAAACCGGAAACTATATTGGACTGCGGAAACAGCGGCACCACCACCCGCCTGATCTCAGGCATCCTCAGCGCACAGGATTTTGACGTTACTCTCACAGGAGATGCTTCTATCCAGAAACGGCCCATGAAGCGGATTATGGAGCCCCTTTCCCGGATGGGAGCCGATATCACAAGCATCCTGGGAAATGACTGTGCTCCACTCCTGATCCGTGGCACAAAGCTTCATGGGATTCATTACACCTCAAAGGTAGCCTCTGCCCAGGTAAAATCCGCCATTCTGCTGGCTGGCCTTTATGCAGACGGCATGACCCAGGTCACAGAGCCCTTTGTATCGAGAAATCATTCCGAACGGATGCTAAAGCTATTTGGAGCCTCTGTTTCCACCGAAAAGACAACCGCCTCCATCTCCCCTGCTTCCCAGCTCTACGGTCAAAAGGTCATGGTACCGGGAGATATTTCCTCTGCCGCCTACTTTATTGCAGCCGGCCTGATGGTTCCCGGCTCTGAAATCCTGATCAAAAATGTAGGCATCAACCCTACCAGAGACGGGCTTCTCCATGTATGCCGCGCCATGGGAGCCGATCTGACCCTTTTAAATGTACGGGGCCAGGAGGGAGAACCAACGGCAGATATCCTGGTCCGCCACAGCGCCCTTCACGGAACCACCGTCGGCGGTGCCATCATTCCTACCCTCATTGACGAGCTTCCCATGATCGCTGCCATGGCGGCTGCGGCAGAAGGGGAAACAAGGATCTGTGATGCAGGGGAATTAAAAGTCAAGGAATCCAACCGCATTGCCGTCATGGTTGAAAACCTCACTGCCATGGGCGCTGATGTGACTGAAACAGAGGACGGCATGATCATCCGCGGCGGAAAGCCCCTCCATGGAGCTGTGATCAACAGCCACTTAGATCACCGGATCGCCATGACCTTTGCTGTGACCGCCCAATGTGCGGAAGGACTCACAACCATACAGGGCGCGGACTGTGTCAATATCTCCTATCCCCGCTTCTATGAGGAGTTGATGGGACTGATTCAAAAGGGAGGCGTTTGTTAATGGATTTACAGTTAGTAAAAATGGGGCCTGAATACCGGGAAATGGCCGAGGATATGCTCCGTGAATGGAAGGCCTCCGGTGAAGCCATCATCCCAAGTGCTATTGATCAGGCAGACATTCATGATTTCCCAGCCTATTTAGACAGCCTGGAGCTTACGGAGGCGGTTCCCGGCCTGGTGCCCGATTCTACCTTTTTCTGTCTGGATAAAGAGAGAAATATCCTGGTGGGAGCCATCAATATCCGTCATTATTTAAATGACCATCTTTTAAAATTCGGCGGCCACATCGGAGACGGGGTACGTCCTTCTGAACGCCGGAAGGGAATTGCTACCCGGATGATTGCCCTGGGACTTGAGGAATGTAAAAAACTGGGTATCACCCGCGTCCTTATGACCTGCAAAAAGGAAAATACTGGATCTGCCAAAAGCATTATGAACAACGGCGGCATCCTTGAAAATGAAATTGAAAAAGAAGACGGAACCGTGATGCAGCGGTACTGGATCACGCTGTAACCAAAAGAAATCCCCTGTAACCGGCCAGCCGGAATGTATCATTCTGACCGCCTGATTACAGGGGATGTTTTTTATATTTTATTTTGCAGGATAAAATCCGGTGGGAACCTCTGCCAGATTGATCATGATATTCTTCATCTGGGTATAGTGATCCAGGATTACCTTGTGGGTTTCACGTCCAATGCCGGACTGCTTATATCCGCCAAAGGGGGCTCCCTCAGGGATTGCATTATAGGTATTTACCCACATGCGGCCTGTTTCCACGCCTCTTGCCACGCGCAGGGCACGATTGATATCTCTGGTCCATACAGCACCGCCCAGTCCGTACTCACTGTCATTTGCCATGGCAATGACCTCTTCCTCTGTCTTAAACTTCAGGATGCAGGCCACCGGTCCGAAAATTTCCTCCTGAGCCACTCTCATGTGGTTGGTAACATCACCTAAGAGGGTAGGACGAAGGAAACAGCCCTTTTCCAGCTCGCCCTCTTTGGCCTGAACACCGCCGCAGAGCAGCTTTGCGCCCTCTTCTTTACCGATTTCCACATATTTTAAGATCTTCTCCATCTGACGGCGGTCGATCTGGCTGCCCATCTGGGTATCCTCTTCCCATGGAAGCCCAACCTTCACCTGGTTAAAGCGCTTGACAGCCTCCTCTACGAAGCGGTCGTAAATGCTCTCCTGGACGAACACGCGGGAGCCTGCGCAGCAGACCTGGCCCTGGTTGAACAGGATACCCATCTGCAGGCCGTCCATAGCCATCTCCCAGTCACAGTCCTCAAAGAAGATATTGGCAGATTTTCCGCCCAGTTCCAGCGTGGATGGGATCAGTTTTTCAGCCGCTGCCATAGCTACGCTGCGTCCTACCTCGGTAGAACCGGTAAATGCCAGCTTTCTAAAGCCCTTGTGCTCCAGCATATACTGGCCGGAACGGGAGCCGGAGCCTGTAATTACATTGAATACGCCTGCCGGGATTACATCCTGCACCAGTCTTGCAAATTCCAGTACGCTTAAGGAAGTGGTGCTGGATGGCTTAAATACACTGCAGCAGCCGCTTGCCAGCACAGGAGCCAGCTTCCAGGCAGCCATAAGGAAGGGGAAGTTCCATGGGACAATCTGGCCTACCACGCCGATGGGTTCTCTTAAGATCAGGCTTAAGGTCGTATTTCCCAGCATATTGGCGCTTCCCTCTTCCGCCAGGATACAGCCTGCGAAATAGCGGAAATGATCTGCCGCCATAGGCACGTCAACGGCCAGTGTCTCACGGATGGGCTTTCCGTTGTCCATAGACTCTACCATAGCCAGATGCTCCTTATTGGCGTCAATGATATCTGCAATCTTATTTAAGACAGCGGCCCGCTCTGCCACGGTTGTATTCTTCCAGCTTTCAAATGCTTTCCAGGCTGCAGCTACCGCCTCATCTACATCCTCTCTTGTAGCCTCGGCGCACTCTGCCAGAAAGCTCCCGTCTGCAGGACAGGTGGTCTTAAAAAGCTTCCCGTCTGAAGCGTCCTTCCACTGTCCTCCGATCAATAACTGATATTTACTCTGAAGCTCTGCCTTCTTCATAATGATTTCCTCCTTTTTAATACGCAGCTTTATAAATTCCAATTACCTGCTCCTTGGTTGCCTTGCGCGGATTGGTTAACTGGCATACATCCTTCATTGCATTCTCTGCCATGATCTCAAAATCTTCTTCCTTTACGCCCAGACTTCTTAAATCCTTCGGGATTCCTACCTGCTCGCTGATCTGGCGGATTGCATGAATCGCTTTCTTTGCAGCCTCTGTGGCGGAAAGCCCTTCAATATTTTCGCCCATTGCCTTGGCAATATCGCGGAAACGGTTCATATTTCCGATCAGGTTAAATTCTTCTACATGAGGAAGCAGGATCGCGTTGCAGACGCCGTGAGGCAGATTATAAAAGCCGCCCAGCTGATGGGCCATGGCGTGTACATAGCCAAGTGACGCATTGTTAAAAGCAATACCTGCCAGATACTGACCGTAAGCCATCTTATTTCTGGCCTTCATATAGGTACCGTTTGCTACTGCCTTTGGCAGATACTGGGTAATCATGGTAATGGCCATCAGAGCCGCCGCATCGGTCAGCGGGTTAGCATTGGTTGATACATAAGCCTCGATAGCGTGTGTCAACGCATCCATCCCCGTTGCAGCAGTCAGTGACGGAGGCATTCCCACCATAAGCTTCGGATCGTTGATTGCGATCTGAGGCGTCACTCTCCAGTCAACGATTGCCATCTTTACATGGCGGCTGGTATCTGTAATAATACAGAAGCGTGTGATCTCAGACGCCGTTCCTGCGGTTGTATTGATTGCGACCATGGGACACATATTCTTTGTGGAACGGTCGATTCCTTCATAATCCCGTATATTTCCTCCGTTGGAAGCTACAAGGCCGATCCCCTTTGCACAGTCATGGGAAGAGCCGCCGCCTAAAGAGATAATGGAATCACAGCCGTTTTCCTTAAATACCCTTAATCCGGCTTCTACATTGGTATCCTTGGGGTTTGGCTCTGCGCCCCCAAATACTACGCTCTCTACTCCAGCTTCGGATAAAATTCCCTGGATCATGGCTGCCATTCCCCGTTTCTCCAGGAATGCATCCGTAACGATCAGTGTCTTTTTGCCTCCCAGGCTCTTCATCAGACCGCCTGTTTCATAACCCCTGTTTCGGTCCGTTACCCCCGTGACACCATCATCCTACCACCCATCTGCGCTCTTTAAAACAGCCAAAACAAAATAATAAAAGGATGCCAGTTTAGCATCCTTTACCATTGCATAAATACATTTCCAAGTCTTCGGACCGCTTCACGAAGCCGTCCCTCATCCATATCGCTGTAATTGAGCACCAGTACCCTTTCATACTCCGGACGCACCCTGGTACAAAACTGGGACAGACAGGCTACTAAAATCCCCTGCTGCTTCGCTTTCTCACGAATCTGTCCGTCTGTGAGAGACGTATCCAGCTTTACCAGCAAATGGGTTCCGCTCTCTCCGCCCCGTACATCTGCTACCGGGAGCAGGGAGGACTGGCGGATGATCCGGATCAGCCGTTCCCCCTCTGTGTGATAATATTTCTTAAGGCGGCTCAGATGACGCTCAAAATACCCTTTCTCCATAAACTTTGCCAGAGCATACTGCTCACATGCAGAGGCTGTGTTGGAATAGAAATTGGCATTATCAATATACCGGCTGATCAGCGCTTCCGGCAGTACCATGTAACTGATCCGGATCGCAGGAGCCAGAGTTTTGCTGAAAGTATTCATATAGATCACCCTCCCATTCCGATCCATGCTCTTTAGGGCAGGGATTGAGCGGGAACGGTAGCGGAACTCGCAGTCATAATCATCCTCGATCACATATCTGCCTTCCTTTTCTACGGCCCAATTTAAAAGCTCCTGTCTTCTTGCGGCAGACATGACTGTCCCCAGAGGATAATGATGCTCCGGTGACACATGGATCACATCTGCCCCGCTTTCTCTTAAGCTTTCCATACTGATCCCATTTTCATCCATTTCCGTATATCTCCAGGATAGACCATATTCCTCGTAGATCCTGGGAATCTTTTTGTATCCCGGATTTTCCACCCCATAAACAGAGTCTCCGGGAAGCAGCTTTACAAGCTTTCCATAAAGATATTCAATTCCTGCTCCTATGACAATACATTCCGGAGATACCACAATCCCTCTCAGCCTGTATAAATAGTCTGCAATAACCTCTCTCAGCTGCCTGACTCCCAGAAAATGGGCTCTCTGCACCAGCTCCATATCGTACTCGGAAAGCACCTCCCGCATGACCTTTCGCCACATGGAAAAGGGGAATTTTTCATATATGGTATTGTTAGCCGTAAAATCTGCAAACCACTTCTCCTCCCGGTACAGCTGGGGATATTCTGCTTTCTCAGGATGATACTGATCCATGGTCTCTACGTCTGCTACAAAATAGCCCTTTTTCTCCTTTGCGATCAGATAACCCTCCACCAGGAGCTGTTCATAGGCATTCACCACGGTTTTCACACTGATCCCATTATCTCTGGCAAGCTCTCTTCTGGAAGGCAGCTTTGTTCCCGGCAGGAGACGGCCTCTGAGAATGTCCTCCCTCAGACATTCATAAAGACATTCATAGAGGGGACACCCCCTTTTTTTCACTAATTCATAATGCAGCATTTTTATCTGGTATCCTTTTTTTTATTAAAACTGGGTATTAAATAGAGTTCAATTTCGATTATAATAGGGGTAATGCCATTTGTAAAGGGAGGAAATCGTATGGGAGTCTATGCAGTAACCGGAGGTTCTAACGGAATCGGAGCAAAAACCATTTCCATTTTAAAGCAAAAAGGCCATGAAACCATCAATATAGACTGGAAGCGTGGAGATATTGAAGCAGATCTGTCTCTTCCCGAAGGGAGGCAGAAGGCCATTGACGAGCTTTTCAGCCTCTGCCCTCAGGGACTGGACGGCCTGATCCTCTGTGCCGGCATCCCCGGCTCCCGAAAAGACCTGCGTCTAATCCTTTCCGTCAACTATTTCGGAACCATTTCCATTATAAAAGGCGCCTATGATCTTCTGAAGCAGAAAAACGGCGCCTGTGTCATCTCTGCCTCCAGCGCCATTTCCAGGGAAGATATGAAAACCGATCTGGTAGACCTTTTAAACAACAACAGAGACGATGAATATCGGATCCTTGAGGTGATCGGCCGGATGGATGGAGCAGACTTAAGTACCGGAGATCAGATCTACACTGCCTCCAAGTATGCACTCTGCCGCTGGATGCGCCGCCACTCTGCCTCCTATGCTGCAAACGGTGTCCGGATCAATGCCGTGGCTCCTGGGAATGTAAACACCCCTATGACAGCTACCGGGTCAAAGGATACGGCAGCGGCCTTAAATGCCCTTCCGATCCCCACAAAGTACGGCACAAAAAAGCAGATGGATCCGGAAGAAATTGCTTCTGTGATCACATTTCTCATCTCTCCTGAGGCCAGAGGCGTCAATGGAATCGTCATGTTTGTGGACGGTGGCACAGATGCGCTGTTGAATACGGAAAAGGTTTATTAGAAATTCAGATATAAAAGAAAGAAGGATCAGACACCATGACGGAACATTCTGCCATTGAACGATATATAGAAGCACTTGAAACGAAGGATTTTAAAGCACTGGGGGATTTATTCACTTCAGACGGGCATTACTGCGACTACTGCCCCAACGGAACGTCCCAGCACGAATACCATCTCTACGGAAAAGAAGCAATCACTATGTTTTTTCAGAATAAGTTTCTGTTCCGCCAGTATTCCATCCTAAGCCCGGTCATCTTAAATGACCGCCAGGCAGAGTTCATTGCTTCCTTTGGAGGCTGCTATGTGATGGCGATCGCAAACCTCCAGCAGCTCTCTGCTGACGGCCATATCAGACGGCTTACGGTGCGGCCGCGGTGAACTTCTCCATGGAAATCCTCTGTCCCATGCAATTATATCCCATCCGTACCGGATGACCGCTCTCCTCCTCATTCCCATCCTGAGTCGGTAAGTCATCTGGATTTCATCCTTAAATTAAGAAGTGCTTACATTCTGTCATTGCTATAAACCGAAAAAAACGCTATACTTAAATTGAAAATTGTAGTAGGAGGTATGCTCTATGAGTGAAAGGCAGCTAGACATCGCTGATATGCAGTGCTGGGTATTTCGTATGGCTCAATCAAAATGGAACATGTCATCCAGTGACTGCGCTGAACTATTCAAAACGTACGATATCCTTGGATTCATCTCTGAATGTTACGATATTCTTCATTTAAATAGTTATTCCTGCGTGCTTCATGATTTAGAGACATTGTTAAAAAATCGAGGTGTAACCGTATGATAGAACTACAAGATGGAATGTTTCTCTACCACGGCAGCTACATTGACATATCGGAGATTGACCTAAATTGCTGCTTTGAGGGACTTGAATGTTCAACTTTCCGTTAGAAAAGCTATGCGCATCGGCAGTGTTCCAGAAGATTTCAATCCTGCAGATGGCCAGGTATCTGTTTACAAGTTTCACTATGATCCGAATATACTGGCATACTGCTTTCAGGGAGCGACGGTTGAATGGCTTCATTTCGTATCAGCAAACCGAAAAAAGAACCTGTTCCCACAGCTGTTAAAAAAATACGGTACCATTGATATCATTAGC
Organism: Clostridium sp. AT4; assembly: GCF_001517625.2. Classification (GTDB taxonomy): domain Bacteria; phylum Bacillota; class Clostridia; order Lachnospirales; family Lachnospiraceae; genus Enterocloster. Next base: position 1,566,850 of record NZ_LN999828.1, read on the forward strand.
GGAAAAATCGCGGATGACCAGACAGCCCGCACCTTACAGCGTTATATCGGCGGTGTTGATTTCGGTATTCCCGGAACTCCGGAAGCCGACAAAATAACCATTGAGCATCTTGAATTTATAAGGAGTGACCGCTATGGAGACATCAAACTATAATTTCACGGATCCGCAAAAAGAAAGCTGTGCTGTTAATCTTATGCGTGATACAATTGAAGTACTCTCTTTACGTGATGGTATTTCCTATGAAGATGCACTACTTCGCTTTACCAGTTCAAAGGTATATGAAGCCCTTTTCGACTATGCCACCGGCATTTGGAGAGAAAGCCCAGATTATCTTTTGAATCTTTACGACTACTGCAATTCCAAAAGCAAAAACTCAAATTTTGGATAACTATAGAGCCGGATCATACATCATAAATGCTTACGAAAGACAACACACTGTATGTAAAATAACAAATTATAAATTAAAAGGCAGAAACGGCAGGTCCCATGATGGGTGTCTTCCGCTTCTGCAGATAGCATATTTTGTTAGATTTTCTTACCACTTCTTCTCAAGTTTTAAATCCTAATCAATCTGATATACATCTGTCTGATCCCTTATACATTGGTATAAGGTTAGCCATCCCTCATATGCATATGGGGGGGTATCATATTCAGCTCCTCGACAGAAACTTTCCATTAATTCATCCCAAGAATTAAATTTTCCTTGTAGAAACTTTCCAATTTCAAGCATCTGATCTAACACTGCATATTCCGCTCTGTAATATATCCGGCATAATAAGATTCTCTCACAAGACGCATGGCTGCGCAATAATCAAAAGCATCTATTGTTCCATCCCCGTTTTCTTTGTACGCCACAATGAGATCATAGATTTCCCTTTCATCTTTTGTTTTTTCAGCCAGCTTTTCCAAACTCAGTTCCATATATCCTTTCGCTTTGTACTCACATATCAATTTTTGAAATGGTATCCGGAATTTACCATTCAGCAGTTCTCCAATGGTTTCTATTGCTGATTTTCTATCTGTAATCATCCATTCCGTTTCTAACCGTATCTGGGCTTCTTTTTGATATGTTCCAAAGGAACTATTAAAATATTCCAGTTCCCAATCAGAATGGTATACCTCCGGTCCATATACAGCGTAAAACCATTTTTCAAGTTGTTCTCTGGACTCTGATGAAACAATTTGCTCAATAATTGTAATTGGAAAAAATATAAAAAAATAGCCTGAGCAAACCATGGGTTATGCAATAAATCTCTTTTTTATCTGCCGGAATTACTGTCTTAATTCCCAATATCTTTTTCCCAATAGATACGCCATTATACTCCCTGTCAGTGATATAATTGTATACCAGAAATACCATCATGGCACTTAGCCTGTATAAAAGCTGTCCCACCACGGATGGAGATGGTGTCATAAAGAACGTAAATAAAGAAAAAATAATTTGGGCAATAATTAAATCAATAATGAGTGCAAAAAATCGTTTCATAATCCTATCTTGCTAGCCTTATAATACTCTCTGTCAAATTGAAAAGAATCTGCCCATCTCCAGGCAGATTCTCCCAATGTCTATCATATCATGCTGTCTACTCCAAAAATCCCCGAAGCCTCATATAATCCTTGATCAGGACGATCATCTGGTCATAGTCAATGCGGCTGGCATTGATGGGCAGGTCATAGTTTTCCATATCCATCCAGTTGCGGCCGGTAAAGTAGCGGTGGTACTCGGTACGGGTACGGTCAATACGCTTCATCCGGCGCAGGGCCTCTGCCTCGTCTACCTTATCTACATCCATAATGCGGCGGACTCTGGTAACGGTATCCGCATATACAAAAATACGGATCACATCATCTAACTGATCCTGAAGCACATAGTTGCCGCAGCGTCCCACAATGATGCAGTTTTCTGATGCAGCCAGCTTGCGGATGACAGAGGACTGGAAACGGAACAGATTTTCCGGAGAAGTGATTTTATGGCCGTTCTGGTCGGGTTCTGACAGCTCCGGCTTTATATTAGTCACAATGCGGTACAGCAGGTTATTTCCCGCCTTTTCATCTGCCAGACGGAAATACTGCTCCCCGATGGCGCTGGTCTCTGAGGTCATCTTCAAGATTTCTTCATCATAGAAATGGATTCCCAGTTCTTTTGCCAGACGTTCGCTGGTTAAGCGTCCTCCGCTTCCGTACTGACGTTCTACCGTAATTACAAAATGTTTGCTGCTCATAGATTTATGCCTCCTTTTTCGGTTAGATCACATCAATATGACACATTTTCATAGCGTTTAAAGCATTTTCGTGGCTTTGTGGAGTTACGCCGGCACAGCAGTCCGCCTTTACGCAGATTTCCGCCTCTGGCGTCTTTGCCTTGATCAGCAGGGCATTTGAGATCACACAGATATCGGTACACAGTCCAAGAAGCTCAATTCTTTCATATCCGCCTGCCGCTGCATACTCTGCCAGTTCGGGGCTTCCAAAGGTAACTTTCTCAAAGCGCTTTCCGTCAAACTCCCTGAGGCCTGCATCCAGCTCCCAGCCTTCTGTTCCCTTCAGACAGTGGGGAACAGGAAGCTTTTTCCCCTCCATGGTATCCATGTAATCCGGGCCATGGGTGTCCAGGGTAAATACAACCTCATTCCCTGCTTCCCTGTATTCACAGATCCGTTTCCTTACAGCCGGAACAATCTGCTGTGCTTCCAATGTACCCAATGCTCCGTCTATGAAGTCCTTCTGCATATCTACAACCACTAAAAGTTTCTTCACGATTCTGCTCCTCCCGATGATCTTGTGTGTAAACTTTCATTTTGTATTATAATAATACCACAAATTTACATCTTGGGGAATATAAAAATAAAAACACAAAAAGTAGTTGACAAATGGCGGTTCCTGTATTAGTATACAAAACAACAAGCCAAACCATTGAGAAAGAGGAGTAAGCTTCCAAAGCATTTTCACAGAGAGCCGCGGGTGGTGGGATCGCGGTACTAGGCTGGCAGCTGAATGGACTTTCGAGGGCGGTCCTGAACGATACAGACATACCGGTTACGGCAGTCGATGTAGGGACTGACGGATTCTGCACCCGTTATGCATGCAGCGCATATGATAGTATGTGAGAGTGGACTATTTCAGTCAATTTGAGTGGCACCGCGGATTCGATTCGTCTCAATTACAACCAGGTTGTAATTGGGACGTTTTTTTATTTTCATGATCAAGGAGGAAAATATTATGAGAAAATCAATGGCAATCCTTTTAACAGCAGCTATGAGCGCATCCCTGTTGGCAGGCTGCGGCTCCTCTTCCCAGAGTTCATCCTCTGCCCCGGCAGAAAAAACAACCGCGGAAAGCAGCTCCTCTTCCAAAGAAAATGCAGATGCTGCTCCGGAAGAAGGCGCAGACGCATCCTACACCATCGGCATCGGACAGTTTGCAGAGCACGGCTCTCTTGATAACTGCCGAGAGGGCTTTATCCAGGGACTGGCGGAGGCAGGAATTGAGGAAGGAACCAATCTTACCATCCTCTACAGCAATGCTCAGGCAGACGGCGGTACAGCCAGCCAGATTGCCAATACCTTTGCAGGGAAAGATGTTGATTTAATGTGCGGCATTGCAACGCCCATGGCACAGGCACAGTACAGCCTGGCAATGAAAACAGATATCCCCGTTATCTTCACCGCAGTAACCGATCCCGTTGCAGCAGAGCTGGCAAATGCGGACGGGACTCCTGTAGGAGAAATCACCGGAACCAGTGATAAGCTCCCCATTGAACAGCAGCTTCAGATGATCCGTGAAATTCTTCCCGATGCAAAGAACATCGGAATCATGTACACCACCAGCGAGGTAAATTCCGAATCAGCCATTGCTGAGTATAAGGAACTGGCGCCAAAATACGGCTTTGAGATCATAGATTCCGGTATCTCTTCCTCTGCTGATATCCCGCTTGCTGCCGATACACTTATCGGAAAGGTGGACTGTATTACTAATCTGACAGACAATACGGTGGTTGCTTCCCTTCCCGTTATCTTAAGCAAGGCTTCCGCCAAAAATATCCCTGTATTCGGAAGTGAGATTGAACAGGTAAAGATCGGCTGTCTGGCAGCTATGGGACTGGACTATATTGAGCTTGGAAAGCAGACCGGACAGATGGCTGCAAAGGTATTAAAGGGCGAGGCAAAAGCCAGTGAAATGAATTACGAAACCATCAAGGAAGCAGCTTTTTACGGCAACACAGAAGTAGCGGAAAACCTGGGAATCACTCTTCCCGAATCGCTCACCAGCTCTGCCGCTGAAATGTTTGACACTATTGCACAATAATTTGGAGGACGATCATGACAATCATCTTGGGTATTCTTGAAGAAGGCCTGGTTTACGCCATTATGGCCCTGGGCGTTTACATTACCTATAAGATCCTGGATTTCCCGGACCTTTCCGTTGACGGCACCTTTCCTCTGGGAGCTGCCGTCACAGCCGCAGGCATTGCAGGAGGCTTCCTCTCTCCTGTGGCCGCCCTTTTCGTATCCTTTTTAGCCGGCGCTCTGGCCGGATGCGTCACCGGCCTGATCCATGTGAAGCTTAAGGTCCGCGATCTTCTCTCCGGCATTATTGTCATGACAGCCCTCTATTCCATCAATCTGAGGATCACGGGAAAAGCGAATCTTCCGATTTTCAGCAAGGAAACTATTTTTTCAAATGAATTTCTCTCCGCAAACGTACCGGAAGCTTTTAAGCCCTATACCACCACACTGATTCTTCTGGTACTGGCCGTGCTCTGCAAGGTGCTGCTGGACGCCTATTTAAAAACAAGATCCGGCTATCTGCTCCGGGCGGTAGGCGACAACGAGACATTAGTCACTTCGCTTGCTAAGGACAAGGGGCTGGTAAAAATCATCGGTCTGGCAATTGCCAATGGCTTTGCAGCCCTGGCCGGCTGCGTATACTGCCAGCAGAAAGGCTTTTTTGAAATCTCTGCCGGCACAGGAACCATGGTGATCGGTCTGGCAAATGTAATCATCGGAACACAGCTTTTTAAGCGGTTTGGCTTTGTAAAATCCACCACAGCCGTTATCATCGGCTCTATCCTCTATAAGGCCTGTGTCTCTGCTGCTCTTCTTGTAGGCGATCTGAAGATTGCCGGCCTGAACTTGTCTGTCCCGGTTACTGCTTCTGATTTAAAACTGATCACCTCCGTACTGTTTTTGATCATCCTTGTATTAAGCCCTGCGGGCGGAAAGAAGGTAAAGAGCCATGCTTGAGCTGAAACACATCCATAAATACTACAATACGGGTACGGTCAACGAAATGTGCCTGTTTGAAGACTTTAACCTGACAATCCGGGATCACGAATTTGTATCCGTTGTAGGAAGCAATGGTTCAGGAAAGACTTCCCTTTTAAATATCATCTGCGGCAGTATCCCTTTAGATGAAGGGACGATCCGCATCGGCAATGAGGATATTACTAAAATGGCAGAATACAAACGCCAGCGCCGCATCGGCCGTGTCTACCAGAATCCGGCTATGGGCACCTGCCCCTCTATGACGATTGCAGAAAACATGGCATTGGCAGACAATAAGGGCAAATTTTTTAATCTGCGCCCCGGAAAAAATAAACAGCGGATCGATTTTTACCGTGAAAGCCTCCGCACACTGGGTCTGGGACTGGAAGATAAGATGGATGTAAAGGTAGGCGTTCTCTCCGGCGGCCAGCGCCAGGCCATGGCGCTGCTTATGTCCACCATGACTCCGATCGAATTTCTGATCCTGGATGAGCACACGGCTGCACTGGACCCAAAAACCGCAGAAACCATCATGGAGCTCACAGACCGCATTGTAAGGGAAAAGAATCTGACTACCATTATGGTAACCCATAATCTGCGCTATGCAGTGGACTACGGAAACCGCCTGCTGATGATGCATCAGGGCAAAGCCATTATGGACAAAGCGGGAACAGAAAAAGAAGAAACAAGAATTGATGATATTCTGAAAAAATTTAATGAAATCAGCATAGAGTGCGGAAATTAGTAAAAAAAGAATCAGGCAGCCGGCCATTTCCGGCAAAGCCTGATTCTTTTTTATGGGATTATTCTGCAAATACCATGATTTTTGTGGCTGTATTGTCATCTCCCGACCATACGACCACCTTTTTACCCTGGGTCAGATCATCCAGAGTTACAATATTTCTTGTAAGATATGGGAAAATGTCACAGTCCTCTGCCAGAATGTACTCTGTGCCGTCTGAAGCCGTAAGCACCGTCTGGGAGCTGCCTGCATCTGTAATGACAGAGTCTGCCTCCACATAATCAGGCACCTTAAAATCCTCAGGAATATTGGCAAAAATGATAGCAGCATTGGTCATGGGCGGAAGGCTCATCGTCATAGCCGGACCAATGTACGCATAGATCGTCTCCCCATCCTGGATATCCTCTAATGTAAGGGGCGTACCAGAAACTGCATCCAGGATCAGGGTGGATTCCTGAGAGATATTTAGGATGATCTCTCCCTCAGCGCTCACGCCGGAACGGTTATCAATGGAAAGACGCCCGTCCTCCATATGGGATGCCGAACCGTAAATCCGTACAGGCTGCAGCTCCCCGTTTGGAGTTTCTTCCATGCTTTCAATGGGGCCCGTTACCGCTTCCACTACTGTGACGGCCTCAGCAGACTCTGGCTGAGATGCATCTGCCTGAGTCTGGGCACTTTCTGCTTTTGTATTCATGGCGCAGCCGCTGATCCCGATCACCGCTGCCGCGCAAATTGCTGCTACGCAAAAATAGTATCTTCTCAATGTAATCACTCCTTTAATCACGGTTTCCCGCCGGTTACATTTTGAAGTATATACTATTTTTCCCAAAAATCCAATAAAGTAATTCTTAACATTTCTGACGTAAGAATTAAACTACCGTCTTCTCTCCTATCTTGCCATCTCGCTCTGAGGACCGGACTGGTTATGAGCTTTGATGATGGTCTGGATCTCTTCCAGATTAGAGGACGGAAGATCTCCCGGAATGGTATTCTTTACTGCTGCGGTAGCATTTCCGAAGGCAATGGCCTTTGAGCAGTCGCCGCCGCTGCTTAAAAGCCCGTAAAGCGCACCAGAAATATAAGCGTCTCCGCTTCCGATCCGGTCTACCACCTCGATATCCCTATATGGCTCCTCCTCATAATAGGTATCTCTGGCAGCATCATAGATTACAGAACCGAAGGTATGTCTCTTGGGGCTGTGTACAATTCGCTGAGTGGATGCCACAATGGAAATCGGATACTCCTCCGTAAAGCTCTTCATCATCTCTTTTGCTGTGCCTGTCTTTAAGAAGGTAAGGCGTGCTGTATCCTCAGAACAGAAAAAGATATCAACATACGGAAGGATCTTAAGGATACACTCTCTGGCCTCATCTCCGCTCCATAAGTTGCCGCGGAAGTTTACGTCAAAGGAAACCAGGGTTCCTGCTTCTTTAAAACGCTTGATCATCTCAATGGTTGTCTCACGGATCTGCGGGCTTAAAGCAAGGGTGATGCCTGTGGTGTGGAAACATTTGGAGGCAGTATAGACCTCTTTTGGAATCTCGTCAATATTGAGGCTGAAAAAGGAACTGTTCATACGGTCATAGATCACCTTTGGTTTTCTGGGATATGCTCCATTTTCATAGTAATAAATGCCAACGCGGGCAGAGGGAGAATCATCATACATAAAAAAGTCATCGCTGACGCCAAAGGAACGGATCTTTCCCTTCATAAAGCTTCCAATATCATGGGAGGGAAGCTTGGAGATAACACCAGTGCGAAGTCCCAGCAAGGAAGCACCTACCGCCACGTTTAATTCTGCTCCGCCTACCTGCTTTACAAAGGTATCACCTCTTGAAAGGCGGTCGTTATCCGGCGGAGAAAGCCTTAAAAGAAGCTGTCCAAGGGTCAGAAGATCAAAGCTTCTACTCGTATATTCTGCCATATTTGTATCCTCCTAAATATTTTTCATTAAATGACAGGGAGCCTGTCTGAAAATCCATCTTTGAAACGCAATTTTCAAACAGGCTCCGCTGTTTACAGAGTATATATTGTGTTCGTAAAGTGATTATCTCTGAACACGGCCAGATCCGTCGCCGCCTGCCAGATTATCAACATCTGCACGGGTAACCAGGTTGAAGTCGCCAGGAATGGTGTGCTTTAATGCGGAAGCTGCTACTGCAAACTCCAGAGCTGCCTTCATATCCTTGCCGTCAGCCAGACCGCAGATCAGACCGCCTGCGAAGGAGTCGCCGCCGCCTACACGGTCAACGATTGGAGTGATATGGTACTTTCTGGAGTGATAGAACTCACGGGTCTTTCCATCCATGATGCATGCAGACCAGCCATTATCGGAAGCGCTGTGGCTTTCACGCAGAGAGCTGATGATATACTTGAAGCCAAACTTATCAGCCATCTGATTGAAGATATCAACATAGCCTGCCAGCTCCAGCTCGCCGGAAGTAACATCTGTGTTGCCTGGCTTGAATCCAAGAACCTTCTCAGCATCCTCTTCGTTGCCAATGCAAACGTCTACATACTGCATCAGGTTAGTCATAACCTTCTGAGCCTTCTCGGAGGACCACAGCTTCTTACGGAAGTTTAAGTCTACGGAAACAGTTACGCCGTGAGCCTTAGCTGCCTTTAAAGCTGCCTCTGTCAGCTCGATTGCTGCATCGCTGACAGCTGGAGTAATACCTGTGAAATGGAACCAGTCAGCATCCTTGAAAATCTCATCAAAGTTGAACTCATCTGCTGTAGCTGTAGCGATCGCACTGTTTGCACGGTCATAAACTACATTGGAAGCTCTCATTGCAGAACCGGTCTCTAAGAAGTAGATACCCAGTCTCTCGCCGCTTCTTGCGATATGCTTTGTACCTACATTGTACTTTCTTAAAGCTGCTACTGCACAGTCACCAATCGGATTTGCCGGTACTGCTGTAACAAACTCAACATCATGGCCATAGTTAGCCAGAGATACTGCTACGTTAGCCTCACCGCCGCCGTAGTTAACATCAAACTCGTCTGCCTGGATAAATTTCTCATTATTCGGGGTAGATAATCTTAACATGATCTCGCCCATGGTAACGATCTTTGCCATTTTTATAATCTCCTTATTCTCTTACTCTATCTGCGCCGCCCGGATCAGCCGGGCGGTGGCTTCTTTGTCTCAGCGAAATGATTTCTTATTTAGCTCTTGCTGCAGCTACTGCGTCTACAAACTCCTTAGCCTTTGCGGTAACAGCTGCGAAATCACCGGTCTTAGCGCCCTTTGTTAAGCTGCTTCCGGTTCCAACTGCGTATGCGCCTGCCTTGATCCACTTGTCAACGTTATCAACATCAACGCCGCCGGATGGCATGAACTCACCCTGAGGAAGGGGACCCTTGAAGGAGCTGATTGCTGCCGGTCCTACGATATTGCCTGGGAAGATCTTGATTACGTCGCATCCTGCCTCCATAGCTGCAATAGCCTCGGTTGGAGTCATAACGCCTGGCAGCATAGGTACTCTGTAGCGGTTGCACATCTTGATTGTCTCAAGGTTTAAGCCTGGGCTTACTACATAGTTAGCACCTGCCATGATAGCCATTCTTGCAGTCTCAGGATCCAGAACAGTACCTGCGCCGATTACTACCTTATCATTATCCTTATATTTCTCTACCATATTTGCGATCAGATCAATGGGGCTGCCCTCATCAACGGTCATACAGATCTCGATGAAGTTGATGCCGCCGGCTACGATAGAATCGATCACCTTCTCGCCCTGCTCCAGGTTCTTTGCACGAACCACAGCTACCAGACAGTCTTCTTTCAGTCTTGCCAGAACTTGTTCTTTTTTCATTTCTCTTCTCCTTCTTTCATCTTTGTTCGTAAATACGAATATACTTCATATTTACGATTTTTTATAATTAAATTCTAATAGTTACCGCATGATTTGTCAACAGGAAACCAGCGAAAAAATGTACATTTTTACACGCAATCCACCCATTATCTTTTACCTATATATCCCAAAAGCCTTGAAAGCATGGCGGCCTTTTCACAGACTCTTCGTCCCAGCGCTTCATAATCCTCTGTTGGCTTATAAAGGCTGGAAACGCTGATCGCTCCCATAACCGTTCCATCCGGGCCAAAAACCGGAGCGCCGACACATTCCATATGCTCCTCCAGTTCTCTGGCGTCCAGGGCATAGCCCTTTTCCTTTACTTTTTCCAGTTCATCCAGAAAACAGGCCTTATCCCGGATGGTACGTTCTGTAAATGCCCTGAAATGGATCCGCTCCGTAAGAGCCAGCCGCTCCTCCTCTTCTGAATAAGCCAGGATTGCTTTTCCAAGTGAGGTGCAGTAAATAGGGTTTTTAGTGCCTACCGTGGCTGTTGTGATAATGGGATTTTCCGGCTCATATTTACAGATATATACGATCTCGTCATCCGCTCGGACGCCGAAGAATACGGTCTTTCCCACTTCTTTTGAAAAAGCCTTTAAAACCGGATCTATGGTTCCGATAAAATCCATATTGTTGGTATAATTGATTCCTACCCGATAGGCGGTAAGCCCTATGGTATAACGCTGCTTCTGCTCTCTGGCCACATGAATCATCCCCGTATGCACCAGAGTTGTAAGAATATCATAGGCGCTTGTCTTTGGGATGGAAAGCTGCTCACAGATCTGATCCAGCGTAATGCCGTCCGGCTTTTTTGACACCAGTTTTAATATATCCACCGTCCGCAGTGCCGTCCTGTTTAATTTCATCGTGTCTCCTTATTATATGCAGTCCGGACTACCTGCCCGGTTCATTTTACAGGGTCACGCCCTGTTTAAAGATAGCCATATCATGGAAACCTGCTTCCTCAGATTTTACCTTGCGGCCGGAAGCAACCTCCAGCACATAGCCAAGCAGTTCCTCTGCCAGTTCTTCCTTTGTCTTATCCTCGACCATACGGCCTGCGTTAAAATCGATCCAGTTATTCTTGTGGCCTGCAAGCTTGGAATTACTGGAAATCTTTACAGTAGGAACCGGGGATGCAAAGGGTGTGCCGCGGCCGGTTGTAAAGAGCACCATATGGGCGCCGGACACAGCCAAAGCCGTAGCTGCCACCAGGTCATTGCCGGGAGCACTTAAAAGATTTAAGCCCTTTACCTTAACCGGTTCGCCGTACTCCAGCACTCCCTTTACAAGAGCGCTTCCGGACTTCTGGGTGCAGCCTAAGGACTTGTCCTCCAGAGTGGAAATACCGCCCTTTTTGTTGCCGGGGGATGGATTTTCATAAATGGTCTGGTTATGGCTTGTGAAGTAATTTTTAAAATTATTGATCAGGTCTACGGTCTTGTCAAAAAGTTCCGGAGTTGCACAGCGGTTCATAAGAAGGGTCTCAGCGCCGAACATCTCAGGCACCTCAGTCAGGATCGTTGTACCGCCCTTGCTTACTAAAAGATCGGAAAATGCTCCTACTACCGGATTGGCCGTGATTCCGGAAAGTCCGTCGGAGCCGCCGCATTTCATGCCGATAATCAGCTCGCTGGCATCAATTTTCTCTCTGGAAAATGCTCCTGCATAGGCTGCCAGCTCTCCGATCAGCTTCATGGCCTCCTCCATCTCGTCCTCTACATCCTGGCACTGGAGGAACTTCACTCTCTGTTCGTCATACGCTCCGATATAGTCCATAAGCACAGGAATATTGCTGTTTTCGCAGCCCAGTCCCAGAACAAGCACGCCGCCTGCATTTGGATGGTGGATCATATCTGCCAGAACCTTACGGGTATTTTCCTGATCGTCTCCCATCTGGGAGCAGCCGTATGGATGCTGGAATGCGATCACGTCCTCTACATTGCCTCCCACAAATTTCTTAGCAGCCGTTTCCAGAGCCTTTGCAATGGAGTTCACACAGCCTACGGTAGGAATGATCCAGATTTCATTGCGGATTCCTGCCTTCCCGTCGGTTCTGCGGTAGCCTTCAAAATATGTGTGCTCTGTGGGTTCTACATCCTGATGGCCTTCCGGCTCATAATCATAAGTAAGAACATCTCCAAGAGCCGTCTTCACATTATGAACGTGAACCCACTGTCCCGGCTGGATATCCTCCTTGGCAAAACCGATGCGGAAGCCGTACTTTACAACCTCTTCTCCGCTCTTTATTTCCCTCAGCGCAAACTTGTGGCCCTGGGGGATATCTTCCATAAGGGTCACTGCGGTTTCTGCCGCCTGCAGTACCTCTCCCTTATTTAAAGGGCGCAGTGCAACGGCAACATTGTCATTCTGATTGATCTTTACAATATCCTGCATGATCGCTTCATTCTCCTGTTCTTTACTTGGTGCTCTCTGGCCTGACAGTCTTTTGGGGATGCCGGTCAGGTCTATGTAAGTGCTTACATTCATTTTATCCATTTTCCCGTAAGAAGTCAATAAAAAAATAGAAAACTCTTGCAATATTTTCCGAAAAAATGTATAATGAAGTTAGCTTGTAAGCGCTTACAGAATGTGAGGTTGTTCCATACATGAATATATATGATGTATCAAAACATGCCGGAGTATCCATTGCCACGGTTTCCCGTGTATTAAACGGCAATCCCAATGTCAGCGAGCGTACCCGTGAAAAGGTTCTGCACGTCATGGATGAACTTGGCTATACACCCAATGTATTTGCCAGAGGACTGGGGCTTGACACCATGCAGACCATAGGGATCATGTGTTCCGATTCCTCCGATCCCTATCTGGCCGGTGCCATCTACTATCTGGAACGGGAACTTCGCAGCCATAACTATGATTCTATTCTCTGCTGTACGGGTTATGATCTGAAGGTCAAGCAGAAGTATTTTAATCTGCTGCGCTCCAAGCGTGTAGACGCCATTATTCTGGCCGGTTCAAAATTTGTGGAGCTTTGCCCCAAGGATAATGATTATATCTTAAAAGCTGCACATGATATACCTGTCATGCTTGTAAACGGTTATCTGGAGGGGGAAAATATCTACAGCACAGTCTGCGATGATTATTCTGCTGTGTATGATGCGGTTTCCCGGCTGATCCGTTCCGGAAGCAGGCGGATTCTTTATCTGTATACCAGCTATTCTTACAGCGGGTTAAACAAGATGGATGGATATAAGGCAGCTCTTACTTCCTGCGGACTTCCCGTGCAGGAGGATCTGATCCATCAGTGTTCCAAAAATCTTGAGGATGCCAGAGACCTGCTCCTGAGACTGTCGAAACAGGGGCTTGACTTCGATGCAGTTGTAACCTCGGATGATTCCCTGGCAGTAGGAGCGGTTAAATACGCCCATGCAAAAGGGATTTCCGTACCAGACCAGCTCAGTATCATCGGCTATAATAATTCTCTTTTATCCCGCTGTACAGATCCTGAGATCACCTCTATCGACAGCCGGGTGGAGACACTGTGTACGACTACAGTAAAAACACTTATGGGAGTTTTCAGCGGCGAATCTGTGCCCAGCCGGACTACGATCGCCTCTGATCTTATAAAAAGAAACACCACAAACTTTTAACATTTAAGGAGGCTCTACTAAAATGAAACAGTTTTTAGACAAGGATTTCTTATTATCTACCGAAATGGCTCAGAAGCTTTATCACGACTATGCTGAGACCATGCCTATCCTGGACTATCACTGCCATATCAATCCTCAGGAAATCTGTGAGGATCGCAAATTTGAGAATATCACTCAGGTATGGCTGGGAGGCGACCACTACAAATGGCGTCAGATGCGTTCCAACGGCGTTGATGAAAAATATATCACCGGCGACGCTACGGACAGGGAGAAATTCCAGGCTTGGGCCGAGACCCTTCCAAAGCTGATCGGCAACCCCCTGTACCACTGGAGCCATCTTGAATTAAGAAGATACTTCGGCTACGAGGGCTACTTAAACGGCGATACCGCTGAAGAAGTATGGAATCTGTGCAACGCAAAGCTGCAGGAGGATTCCATGACTGTACGCAACCTGATCCGCCAGTCCAATGTTACCTTAATCTGCACCACCGATGATCCGGTTGACACCCTGGAATACCACAAGAAGCTGGCTGAGGATACTTCCTTTGAGGTACAGGTTCTTCCCGCATGGAGACCTGATAAGGCTATGAACGTTGAAAAGCCAACCTATGCAGCTTATATTAAACAGCTCTCTGAGGTAAGCGGCGTTGAGATCAAGGATTTTGCTTCTTTAAAAGAGGCCTTAAAGAACCGTATGGAATTCTTTAATTCCATGAAGTGCTGTGTATCCGACCATGCTCTTGAGTATGTAATGTACGCTCCTGCTTCTGACGCAGAGGTGGACGCCATCATCGCAAAGGGCTTAAAGAGCGAAGCTGTTTCCCGCGAAGAAGAGTTAAAGTACAAGACCGCGTTCATGCTGTTTGTTGCAAGAGAATACAATCGGATGGGCTGGATCATGCAGCTTCACTACGGCTGCAAGCGCGACAACAACGCATATATGTTTGAGCAGCTTGGTCCTGATACCGGCTTTGACTGTATCAACAACTACGCTCCAAGCGCACAGATGGCAGACTTCTTAAATGCATTAAGCGCTACCAATGAGATTCCAAAGACCATCATCTACTCCTTAAATCCAAATGATAATGCTTCCATCGGCACCATCCTGGGCTGCTTCCAGGAGAAGTTCCCCGGCAAGATCCAGCAGGGTTCCGCATGGTGGTTCAACGATCACAAGACCGGCATGACCGAGCAGATGACCTCTCTCGGAAACCTGGGCTGCCTTGGAAACTTCATCGGTATGCTGACCGACTCCAGAAGCTTCCTCTCCTACACCAGACATGAATATTTCCGCCGCATTATGTGCGAGCTGATCGGCGGCTGGGTAGACAACGGCGAGTATCCGGCAGATATGAAATCCTTAGAGACCATCGTAAAGGGTATCTGTTACAACAATGCTGTAAATTACTTTGGATTTGATTTAAAGACGGTAGAGTAATTTAAACGTATATTCAAAATGGGAGGTTCCCTTTGACGGGGCCTCCCATTTTCGATCCTATTCTTCTATAAACGAATGGCTCATAATATAAAATTCATCCTGGCTAGGCTGATATTTCTTTTCCATCTTTTCCAGAGTACCATCATATTTCTGTGCCTCTTCTTCACTGATTGCCATCACCGGGCTGTCCTGGTAAATCCATTTGTGTCCGTCAAGAGCGCCGGGAATCAGTTCCCTTACCATCATTGCAGAAGGATATTTTCCATTTTCCGTACCTACATTGTATTTTTTGCAGCTCTTAAAGCCGCACCCCACATAATTGACCGGGCTTCCAAATATCACCACTGTGTCATATCCAAGCTTAACAGCCCTTTCAAAGGAATGTTCGATCAGCTTTCTGCCATAGCCCCTTCTCTGATAACCAGGCTTAATGCAGACCGGGCCAAAGGTCAAAATCTCCTTTTTATTTCCTTCTTCATCCAAAAGCCATGCTTTTGTGTACATGATATTTCCTATTACAGTTCCATTTAACTCCAGGACAAAGTCCAGCTCCGGTATAAAATCCTCATGTTCCCGCATAATATGCACCAGATAATGCTCGACGCATCCGGGAACATACATATTGTAAAAGGCTTCTCTTGTGATCTGCTCAACGATTGCGTAGTCTGCTTTCTCTTCATTTCTGATATTGATCATTTCCTGCATTCTTGCTTCCTCCTCAGGCAATAAATATTTGCGAAAAAAATCATCCATCTGCTTCTCGTAGACGGCTTCCATCTCTTCTTTATCTTTCTTACGTCCAGTCCTGTCGGCCATGTTTAGTAACAAATAAAACGGCGCATAAAACTCAACTGCCAGCTGTCTGGGCTCTTTTTTTATAAGCTTGTCATGTATTATCATTTCACGAAAAATATCTTCTATGTAAGTTAGCGGACCGTCTGTTAAAACCTTTTCATACAATGTGCCTGCTTCTGTGATTTTATACTGTTCGAGGGTCAGCATTTCCTGAAAATTGCAGGCAGTTTCATCCATACTCCAATAATGAAACTGGGAAAGCATATACTCCTTCAGGCTTTTGGGAGATACATCTGAAAAGGAATCTGGCATTTCGGAAAACTCCTTTTCAGGGACGCCGCTTTTTCTGGAGCGTTCTGCATCCAGTTCACAGACATATGTAAAAATAGAATCAAAGATATCTCTTTTATTTTTGTAATGCTTATATAATGCGCCTTTTGTCATGCCCAGAGTCCCTGCAATCTGGCTGACTGAAACTGCTTCGTAGCCCTTTACGGCAAATAATCCCAGCGCAGCTTTTAAAATACTTTCTTTTGTGTCCGTCATAGTAAGACCTCCAGAAGTGAACGATTGTTTACTTGTCAAGGCTATTTTATCTACCCTTTCCATCCTTTCAGGCAACAAAAAAGACCACCCCTCCAAAAGCCGCTGTATGCGTCCTTTGCTTAGATGATCTCTCTTCATGTGTGAGCAAAACGATAAGCCGGGTTATGTCGTTGGATGGCCATCTATCTAGAACTGCTGTCGCCAGTAGTCTCAAGCAACCTACCCGGAAGCTGACGGGCCGCCATATGCTTCCTGTTTGGTCTTGCTTCGAGTGGGGTTTACATGTGCCCCGCCTGTTACCAGCCGGGCGGTAGTCTCTTACACTGCCCTTCCACCCTTACCTGCCTGCTTTCGCAGGCTGGCGGTATATTTCTGTTGCACTGTCCCTGGAGTCGCCTCCGCCAGACGTTATCTGGCACCCTGCCCTGTGAAGCCCGGACTTTCCTCTCCTGCGGCCTTTCGGTATCGCAGCAGCGGCCATCTGTCTTACTCACAACTATGGTAGTTTAACACAAAACCGGCGGCATGTCCAGTTTTTGAGAATTTTTCTTCAACTCATTTTTCCTGAATTGGAAAATTATACAAAAACCAGTTGACCTCCCCTTCTGTTAATGCTACAATTTAATCAGAAAAAGGAATACGCAGTTGGAGCTTCCTAAATGTTTCAGTAAAAGCCGGCTCGGCCACCGTCCCAGAGTGGTCAGGCCGTTTTTTATTGCCTGCGTTATTCTTTTTTAAATATAACGTTTGGAGGGAATGAAATGAAAGAAACACTTAATTCAAAAAAGGGGCTGCTTGTATGGGGCGGCCTGCTGGGAGCCGTGGCTGTATGGCTGGCTATTATGGGAAATCCCGGAAATATGGCATTTTGTATCGCCTGCTTTATCCGCGACATTGCAGGCGCAGCCAAGCTGCACACGGCACCCATTGTACAATATATGCGCCCTGAAATCGCAGGTCTGATAGCCGGAGCTTTCATTATTTCCATGGCCACCGGGGAATACCGCTCTACCGCCGGCTCCTCTCCCATGATCCGCTTTCTTTTGGGAATTATTACTATGATCGGCGCTCTGGTTTTTCTGGGATGTCCATTGCGCATGGTCATCCGTATGGCCGCCGGAGATCTGAATGCCTATATGGGACTGATTGGTTTTGTGCTGGGTGTAGGCACCGGCTGTATCTTTTTGAAAAAGGGCTTCAGTCTGGGACGATCCTTTGATACGAAAAAAGAAAACGGCTACATAATTCCTGCCATTTTCCTGAGTCTTCTGGTTTTAAGCATCGCTACTCCTCTTTTTGCAGCAAGTACAGAAGGTCCCGGAAGCCTTCATGCTCCCATCCTCGTATCCCTGGCAGCCGGTCTGATCTTCGGCGCCGCTGCTCAGAAAGCAAGAGCCTGCTTCGCAGGCGGTATCCGCGATGTGATCCTGATGAAAAACTTTGATCTTTTAAGTGTAATTGCCGGACTTTTTGGCGTAATGCTGGTTTACAACCTGGTATCCGGCAATTTTAAACCGGGATTTGAGGGCCAGCCTATTGCCCATGCAGAAACTCTCTGGAATATCCTTGGCACCTATACCGTAGGCTTTGCAGCCGTATTAGCCGGAGGCTGTCCTCTGCGCCAGCTGATTCTGGCAGGCCAGGGGTCTTCGGATGCCGCTGTTAATGTGCTTGGCATGCTGGTTGGTGCAGCCCTGTGCCACAACTTTGGCCTGGCTTCCAGCGGAACAGGAACCACGCCTGCGGGACGGATCATGTGTATCGTATGTATTGCGGTGCTCTTTGCTGTGGCTGCTTCCTGTATGAGAAGAACAAAAAAATAATTCTTAAAAAGGAGATGATAAAATTTATGAAAGAAATAGATGTAAGAGGGCTTTCCTGCCCGGAGCCGGTGCTGATTGTAATGGATGAAATGGATGCTGCTCCAAAGGAGCCTCTGGCTGTTCTGTCGGATGCAGCCCACACCAGAGATAATCTTTTAAAGCTGGCTCATGAATATCACAGAGAAGCCTCCACAGAAATGCGGGGAAAGGATTATGTGATTACCATCCGCTGACATCATGACCTGCCGTCTGAAGTGCTTTTTGGATGGCAGGCATGTTTCTTTTCGTATACTCATATGCCAGTTTTACGGAATCTTCCATCGTTTCAAAGGTAAGAAGCCCTGCTCCGGGAGGCTGGGGCGGCGTTAAAAGAACCGTTTCTCCCCGCGAGCCGCAGTCCTTTAAACGGCGGCTCATAATGGAAAAGGAGTGGGTCAAAATCTCCGGAAGAGACACATCTGAAGGCGGTTCATAAACACTTCCCACATCTACCGCCACCACAGAGACTGCACCGGCCTTTCTTAAAAGCTCCACCGGAAGGCTGGCCGCCACTCCCCCGTCTACCAGCAGCCGGCTTCCCTGCCGTCTTGGTGCAAAAACCCCGGGAAAGCTGGCACTTGCCATCATCGCCTGGCTGATCCGGCCTTCCCATTCCCACTGCACATGGGACGCCTTCTGTGGGCGCTCTGCATTGGTAAACGCTATGATATCTCCGGAATTTAAGTCAACGGCCGGAATCACCAGCGGAAGACACGCCTCATCCATGTTTTTTCCTTCTGTCAGACTGTAAAAATATGCCTGAAGCCGGTTTCCTTTTAAAAGGCCTGAAAGGGTAAGTCTGCGTCCTGAAAGAAGCCTTGGGAGCAATGATGCCAAAGCTCCGTACTGAGGATCCAGATAAAATCTTCCCCTGCGGGACAGGTGGCTCACGACTGCTTCCAATTCGGAGGCACCCAGTCCACAGGCATACAGCCCTGCTGCCAGCGCACCTGCGCTGGTTCCGCTGATCCAGGAAGGGATCATTCCCTCCTCTTCCAGTGCTTTTAAAACACCCGCATGAGATGCTCCTCTGGCTCCTCCTCCGGAAAGGGCCAGGCCATATACAATCCTTTCTGCCATTCTTTTCCCTTTTGCAGCCGTTCTTATCTATAAAATATGAGGATACCGGCCTTTCTGAGCCAGTATCCTCACAAATGATATCTTTATAAATCTTTTAAAACTGCACAATATCCTTAATCTCTGCAGCCGGTTCCACATTTTCACCATAGAGGACCGGGCCTTCGCCGTGGTAATCCTTCTGATATTCGATTCCCACCTTGGCCCGAACCTTTATCCACTGCTTGGTGCGGTATTTTTCTGCATCCTTCCATTTGCACATAAAGCCAAGGAATGTCATATCGGCCTCACAGCAGGTCATAGCCATACGGCCCGGAACGAACTGTCCCTTCGGGAACTTGGGAGATTTTAATACCATAGCTGTAAACTCTACCGTTTTTCCCTGATACCGCTCCGGCTGATCCATGCAGTCAATATACCAGATTCCGTAATCCTCCGGCTTGATTTCAATTACATCCGCATTGATATCATAGGGAAGATCCTCTTCCAGAGTGGCCTGTTCGATCTCACCCTCTGCATCCTCCAGCACGATCTCGCTGTCCCGGCTCATGGCTCGGATGGTCCGGCGGTAAGAGGTAAGCTTTTCATCCGAAATCCCATCACAGCGGTTCATGATTACAAGCTCGGAACCGCGAAGCATTGCTCCTAACAGGGGCTTCATGTTCTGAACATACAGATCAAAGGTGGATCCGTCAATAATTGTGATCTGCTGGTAGATGGACCAGTCCTCAGGAAGCTTTAACTCATCCTGATTCCACATGCCGTTCCACTCCATGATCACCCGTTCCGGACGGTAGATCACCTCTAATTCGTTCAGGTATTCCGGAGTCAGCTTGGAAAAATCGTCTACATAAACAACGGCCGTCCGATTTTTCTTAAGCTTTTTCTCGTCATACTCCGTATCTCCCTCTTCGCAGACAATCAGCAGCGTTTTTCCTTCTGTCTGAAAATAGTCCTGCTCCATGGTAAATTCCAGAAACTGGGTCTTTCCGGCTTCCAGAAACCCATTGATCAAAAAGAGAGGCATTACATTATCTTCAATTTCATTTCCCATCATATCAACCTCTTTAGCCTCTTCCAAACAGGCTGTTCAATTCTTCTTCCTTTAAGCTGGCTCCGATGACACATACCTTACCGGTATAATCGGGACGGCCCTGGCGGATCTCATACTGCTGGGGAACCAGATCAAAGTACAGCCACTCTCCCGGATTTTCCGTAGGAAGCATTCCCTTTGCCCGCAGTACATCGCCAAATTCCTTTGTATCTGCCAGACGCTTTAAAATGTCCTCCAGCTGATCTCTGGTAACAGGAACAATCGTTTCCATGCCCCAGCTGGTAAATACTTCATCTGCATGATGATGGTGATGATGCTCATGATCGTGACAGCCGCAGGTGCAGTCCCCGCCATGGTCATGATGGTGCTCATGGCCCTCGTGGTCATGGTGATGGTCGTGACAGCCGCACTCTTCGTCGTGATGATGCTCATGCTCCTCGTGGTCATGGTGGTGCTCATGTTCCTCATGATCGTGCTCATGGCAGCCGCAGGTGCAGTCTTCGCCGTGGTGATGATGGTGCTCATGGCCTTCGTGGTCATGGTGATGGTCATGGCAGCCGCATTCCTCGTCGTGATGGTGATGCTCTCTCACCTCTGCCATCAGATCATCCAGCATGGTATCGCGCTTCTCAATAATTTCTAATAACTGGTCTCCGCCCAGCTCTCCCAGAGGAGTTGTCACAACGGCTGCCTTTGGATTTTTCTCACGAATCTGCTCCACATCCTTCTGGATCTTGGCCGGGTCTGTGATATCAGTACGGCTCAAAACAATGGTACCTGCATTTTCAATCTGATTATTGAAAAATTCACCGAAGTTTTTCATATACATTTTGCACTTTGCCGCATCCACAATGGTAACCGCGCTGTTTAAGGCCACATCCATATCTGCAGATACGTCAATTACAGCTTTCATAACATCAGACAGCTTTCCTACGCCGGAGGGCTCGATGATGATACGGTCCGGCTTATAGGTCGTCAGCACCTCTGCCAGAGATTTTCCAAAATCTCCCACCAGGGAACAGCAGATACAGCCGGAATTCATCTCACGGATCTCAATGCCAGAATCCTTTAAAAATCCGCCATCGATTCCGATCTCTCCGAACTCATTTTCGATCAGCACAACCTGTTCGCCGGAAATGGCTTCCTGCAAAAGCTTCTTAATAAATGTAGTCTTTCCGGCTCCAAGGAAACCGGAGATAATATCAATCTTTGTCATTTTAATTTCTTCCTTCTTTCTACTGCAGTCACAGTCTTACCAACTAAATATTGTGGCACATCCCTCCGGGAATGTCAAGACAGCTGCTGCCATTTTTCCTTTTTGTAACAGTTCAGCATTGCATCTTCTTGCCCGCTTACAGCGGACAAGAAGCATCGGGCGTCCGCCCTATGAAGATTCAGGCAGAAAAGTTCTTATGAAAGCAAGCTTTCAACGCTTTTTCTGCCTGAATCTTCGCATGGCTGAACTGTTACCCTTATTTTCTCCTCCCCAGCATCTGCCATGCGCCAAAGATCATAAAGGCAGCCAGATTTACCACCACCACGCTGGCTCCGGCAGGTGTGGAAAACTGATAGGATGCCATCATTCCCAACAGAAAGCACACAAGGGATAAAAGCCCGGAAGAGATCATCACTCCTCCGAAGCTTTTAAATACGCGCATGGAGGTAAGACAGGGGAAAATCACCAGGCTGGAAATCAGCATGGCTCCCATCATCCGCATTCCCAGCACAATAGTAACCGCCGTAAGGACAGAAATCACCATATTGTAAAATCCCACGTTGACGCCTGTAGCCCTTGCAAAATTTTCATCAAAGGTCACTGCAAACATCTGATTGTAGCAGATCACAAAAAGACCCAGCACCACAAGGCTCAGTACTACAGCCAGAGCCATATCCTCCTTTGTCATGGCTAAAATGCTTCCGAACATATAGCTGCTTACATCTGTGGTCATTCCTGTAGTAAGGGAGGTAACGATAATACCGATTGCCAGGGCGCTGGCTGAAATCATGGCGATGGCAGCATCGCTTTTGATCCGGCTGTTTTCCGTGATCCGAAGAAGGAAAAAGGCCGCCAGCACTACAACCGGGATAGACACCTTAAGGGGCGACCAGCCCATTGCCAGGGCGATGGACAATGCTCCAAAGGAAACGTGGGACAGTCCGTCCCCGATCATGGAATAGCGTTTTAATACAAGGCTTACGCCTAAAAGGGACGCGCACAGAGAAACCAACATACCTCCCACCAGGGCGCGTACCAGAAAGGGATATGACAGCATTTCACTTAGTATGTTCATGGCAGCAGCCTCCTTTCCGGCAGACTGCCGTAGGGATACACTGCCCCTGCTCCTTTTCATGGAAGAAATGGCCCGCAGCCTGACTGTTCATATAATCGTGGGCAGGGCCGTAAAAAAGCACCTGCTTTTGCAGATGGAGAATCTTATTGGCCTCCTCCACTGCATTTCTGAGATCATGGGATACCATAAGGATCGCCACCCCATCCTCGCGGTTTAACCTTCTTATCATGGCATAAAAGTCCTGGATCGCCATGGGATCCAGTCCCGTAATAGGCTCGTCCAGGATCAAAAGCCGGGTGGTAGCACACAACGCCCTTGCAATCAGAACTCTCTGCTGCTGCCCGCCGGAAAGCTCCCGGTAGCACTGCTTTGCCAGAGGCGTAATCCCAAGGCGCTCCATATTTTCTGCCGCAACCGCCTTTTCTGTACGGGAATAAAAGGGCCTGCGTCCCCTGCGGTTTAAGCAGCCGCTTAAGACAACCTCCTGTACGGAAGCCGGGAAATCCTTCTGGGCGGCCGTCTGCTGGGGCAGATAGCCGATTCCCGTGTGCTTTAATTCCTCTGATACCGTAAGTACCCCTGCGGAGGGCTTTAAAAGGCCTAAAAGACCTTTCATCAGCGTACTTTTTCCCGATCCGTTTTCACCTACAATACAGAGATAGTCTCCGGGGCATACCTCCATATTTACATCTACCACCGCATCCTGGTTTTCATATCCGAAATCCACATGCTCACATTTAATCAATGGTTCTATCATTTCCTATTCAAGTCCCTTCTTCAAGTGCTCTGCATTCTGCCGCATAAGCTGTAAATAGGTCACGCCCTCGTCAAATTCCCTGCGGCTTACATTGTGGCAGGAATGAAACAAAAGCGGCTCTGTCCCCGTTTCTTCACTGATGATATCTGCTGTCCGGTGACTGGAAAGCTCCAGATAGTATACAGCTTTCAGATCATTTTCCCGCACCCGGTCAATAAGATATGCGATGGTTCTGGCGCTTGGCTCTGTATCGGTACTGCAGCCGGAAAATGCAGCCCGGTAGGACAAACCATACGTATCCGCAAAATACCGAAGAGGAAATTTATCCGCCAGCACCATCATCCGGTGGCGGCCATTTGATACAATCTCCCTGAACTGCTCATCCAGTGCAGAAAGTTCTTCCAGATATGAGGCGGCATTTTCCCTGTAATAGGCTTCGTTTGCAGGATCCATTTCCGCCAGGGTATCAGAAATAATCTCCACAATCTTCATGGAATTCACAGGAGAAGTCCAGATATGTTCATCGTATTCAATATCAAGCTCCTGCCCGTCATGGGCATCAAATTCCCCAGCCTCTTCCTCCTCACAGCTGTGTTCATGACCGTGCTCCTCTTTCTCCATTCCTTCCACAACCTCTTCTTCTACCACATCTACATAGTCCATCATAGTCAGACGGCGCAGACGGCTGGTGTCAAGGGATGCAGCGACCTGATCCACCCACTGCTCCATGGTTCCTCCATTGCAGATCATCAGATCCGCTTTCTGAATGGTAATCATATCTGCGGGCGTAGGTTCAAAGGAATGGCTGTCCATCCCGGCCGGTACGACCAGATTTAACCGCACCCGGTCTCCTCCGATCTGCCGCACAAAATCATAGTAGGGGAAAATGGTAGTGACTACAAAAAGGCGGTCATCCCCGCCCTGCTCTCCCCGGATTCCCGGAGATTCTCTTTTCGCACAGCCTGTAAATGCAAGGCTGCCCAAAAGCAGGGCGAAAAACAGGATACCTGTTTTCAGAAGGCCTGTTTTCGTCCATGCTCCACTTCTTTTTTTCTGTCTATTCAATGTGATTCACGCCCTTTATAAATTCCGCTACATCCATGGGATGCTCCGCTAAAAGCGCAGGCTCATACACTTTAAGCTCATCCCTGGAACGAAAGCCCCAGAGTACGCCCACCGTATCTACCTGAGCATTTTTTCCTGTTTCCATGTCTGTATTGGTATCTCCCAGATAGAGGCACTCCTCTTTAGAAATCCCAAGCTCCTCAAGCAGCGCTTCTACCCCCTCTGGAGACGGTTTTTTTTTGATCCCCGCAGATTCCCGTTCCCCATATACCCTGTCAAAAACATCCGGCCCGAATACATAGTTTATATTCTCTATGGTTCTTACATGAGGCTTATTGGATAAAACGGTACAGAGAATGTGATTTTCCTTTAAAAATGCCAGAAGCTCCGGGATTCCCTCGTATGCCTCTACCCGGTAAAGGCAACATTCCTTAAATACCCGGTTATACACGTTCAGCGCCTCTTCAAAATGAACCAGTTCCGGATCTCCGTACGCCTTTAAAGCCCGTTCCACCAGTTTTTTATACCCGTCTCCTACAAATGTCTTTGTATCTTCCAAGGTGATCGGCCCCAGGCCAAAATGCGCCAGTGTTCCGTCCACAGACCGCTTTAAAGCATAAATGGAATTTACAAGCGTACCGTCCAGATCAAACATACAGCATTTATACATAACCGTCTTCCTTCCTTTTCAATTGTCCGCCCGAAACAGGCTTATCAGGGGTATATCATATCACAGAAAATGGGGGATGGCTATAGCTAATTCATTCTCCCAATCCCATAAAGCAGCATAAATCCCGCTCCCACAGCCACCAGGCTGTACACTGACTCTGCTCCTGCCGGAATTCCCGGAAACAGCTCCGGCAGAGAAGCAAACATAAAGCCAAGAATAAGAAGAAAGGTGGGCCGGGTATGTTTTTCCAACAGCTCTTCCAACACTTTTGCAGAAAAAAAGGTGCCCAAAAGCCCGCCTGCCGCCAGAGGAACCAAGGCGGCAATATCCATATTTCCCACGGCTTTTAAAGTGCTTTCATAGATTCCCAGCATATAGAGCATCTGGGAGGCACTGATCCCGGGAAGGACCAGGGCCACTGCGATGATAACTCCTCCTAAAGCCTGTATGAGAATATCGGATACCCCTCCTGCTCCCGGCGTGAACAGGCCTTCCGGGATCAGGCCGATCAGCAGAGCGCTTAAGATACCGATTCCCACAAAAACAGCGTCCCCGGAGCCAAATCTTTTAATTCCCGCTTCTTTAAAAATCAGGGGAATCCCTCCGCCGACAGCTCCCAGGAAGAAAAAGCGGGCAGGAACCTCCCACCGGGAGGATAAAAGCAGGCTGATGCCTCTGGAAAAGAGCAGGATACCCCCCGCCCCTCCCAGTGCAAACCACAGTAAAAAGGGAATGGATTGTTTCGGCTCCTTAAACACACGGCTCACCGAGGAAATAAGGCGGTCATAGATTCCCAGCACCATTGCCATAGTACCTCCGCTGACTCCCGGTACGGTCATGGTACCTCCTACCCAGGCGCCCTTTAAAAGGATTTTTGTGTTTTCCCTTGTGTTATGTCCCATACGATTCCTTTCTGATATCTCTCAACCGATTACTGTTTCCGCATAGTGGACCGAAGCCATGGCATCACGACAGTAGGCATCTGCTCCAATGGTATCCGCATACTCCTTTGTAAGCACTGCGCCTCCCACCATTACCTTTACCCAGGATGCTTCCTTTCTCAGCCGGCGGATGGTTTCCTCCATACTGGGAACCGTGGTTGTCATCAGGGCGCTTAAACCTACCAGAGGAACATGGCGTTTCACTGCTTCCTCTACAATTCTCTCCGGCGGCACATCCTTTCCCAGATCAATAACCTCGTAGCTGTAATTTTCCAGGAGCACTTTGACAATATTTTTTCCGATATCGTGGATATCTCCCTTTACCGTAGCCAGAATAATCGTTCCCTTT
The DNA here is from genome assembly GCF_001517625.2 of Clostridium sp. AT4. GTDB lineage: Bacteria > Bacillota > Clostridia > Lachnospirales > Lachnospiraceae > Enterocloster. The sequence continues at coordinate 1,593,175 of NZ_LN999828.1, forward strand.
TTCTCCTGTCCCTGTCCGCTGCCTTCCATTTTAGCTTTGATCACCTCAAAGGCCGCCTTTGCCGCCTCAGCGCTCATTAAAAGCTGGGGAAGGAACACACTGCCCTTTTCAAATCCTTTTCCAACCCGATCCAGAGCCGGGATCATTTCCCCGTTAATAATATCCAGAGCATCCTTTTCCTCCAAAAGAGCTGCCACCGTCTCTGCCGCAGCCTCTTTCAGGCCTTTTTCAATCAGTATTCCCAGAGAATCGCCTTCTTTTCCCTTTCCCGTATCCTTTGTCCGGGAAAGGGTCTGTCCCAGCCCACCTGTTTCACTGCCATAAATATCAATATACCGGCTGCACTGGGGATCCCGGTCCATTAAGGCATTGAAGCTGTAATAGGCCCGCATCATAGCCTCGGAATTGGGGTTGATGATCGCTCCGTTTAAGCCGCACTCCATGGCCATGGTAAAAAATGAGCTGTTTATGATTTCTCTCTGAGGCAGGCCAAAGGAGATATTGGATACGCCCAGAACAGACTTGCCTCCCAGCTCGTCCCGGATCCGTCTCAGAGTCTCTAACGTAGTCAGCGCCCCTTTGTTATCCGAGCTGACTGTCATGCAGAGGCCGTCTAGGATAATATCCTCCGGTCCGATGCCGTAAGAGGCCGCTGTCTTGATGATCTTTCTCCCCACAGCAATCCTTCCCTCTGCCGTCTCCGGTATGCCGTCTTCATCCAGACAGAGTCCCACAACCACTCCGCCGTACTTTGCCACCAGCGGAAAGATCTGATCCATTACCTCTTTTTTTCCGTTTACAGAATTGATCAAAGCCTTTCCGTTATAGATCCGCAGGGCCCGCTCCATGGCCTGTGGATTGGAGGTGTCAATCTGCAGTGGCAGATCGATCACCGCCTGCAGTTCCTTTACCACTGCCTCCATCATAGAGGGCTCGTCAATCTCCGGCAGCCCTACATTTACATCCAAAATGTCCGCGCCGTTGTCCTGCTGGGTCACGCCCTCCCGCAGGATATATTCCAGGTTATGATCCCTGAGGGCCTGCTTAAATTTTGACTTTCCCGTAGGATTGATCCGCTCGCCGATAATTACGGTCTTTTTGTCAAATACCACTGCCTGGGAATAGGAGGAAACCACGGTCCGGTTCTTTTTTTCCGGCCACATCACAGGAAGATCCTTACACCGCTTTACCGTTTCCCGGATATGCTCCGGCCCGGTTCCACAGCACCCTCCCACGATCACAGCTCCCATTTTTACAATTTCTTCCATAACCTCGCCGAACCGGACTGCGTCAATATCATAGACCGTTTCCCCGTTCTCGCTTCTTGGAAGGCCTGCATTGGGATTTACCAACACCGGGGTTGATGACACAGAAAGAAGCTCTTCTACGATTCCCTTCATCTGTACCGGGCCCAGACCGCAGTTAATTCCCAGCACATCCACTCCCAGCCCCTCCAAAAGAGCTACGGTAGAGGACACATCGCCGCCGGTCAGAAGCTTTCCCTTTTCATCAAAGATGACTGTTGCAAAGATCGGCAGCCGCTCCCCTGTTTCAGGAGAAAATCCCGCTTCCTTTGCTGCAAGTACAGCAGCCTTCAGTTCATAGCAATCGCTCATGGTTTCGATCAGCACCAGATCGGCTCCCGCTCTGGCTCCATATGATACGGTTTCCTTATAAATCTCAACCGCATCTTCAAACTCCAGATCGCCAAGAGGCTTAAGGAGCTTTCCCGTAGGACCCAGATCCAGGGCCACATAGCCGTGTCCTTCTGCCCTAACGGCCTCTTTTGCATGGCTTACCGCCTCACTTACAATTTTTTCCAATTCTTCGCCGTATTTTAAGCGGTTGGCTCCAAATGTATTCGTGGTTATAAGATCAGAGCCTGCCTGAAGATACATCCGATGGATCCCGCAGATTTCCTCCGAATGGGTCAGGTTCCACCGCTCCGGCAGTTCTCCTGCCTTTAATCCCTTAGCCTGCAAAAGGCTTCCCATACCGCCGTCAAAAAACAGGCGCCGCTGTCTCATTTCCTGTAAAATGTTCATTCCTTAATCCTCGCTTCCTGTTTGCCGCCGATAGGCGCAGTCCTTTTTTCCACAGGCCTCACAGCCTTTTACCTCACAGCCGCAGGGTGTCCTTCCAAGCCCCATCACCGCTGTCACAGATTTGGACGGCATCATCAGATACCCTCCCGTAAGACGGATTCCCAGCTGCTTTCCCCCATCCACGCACTCTAAAAGATACGGCTGGCATTCCAGAGGAAAATCCCCATAACCCGGACTGAATCTTGGCCGAAGATACAGCCCTTTTGCTTCATATGCTGCCTTTAACTCCCTGCAGACCCGGTCACAGTATTCCTCGATCATGGCCGCAGCCGCAGCCTGCAGGATCACTGCCCGGCTCATCTGCAGACGGTTATATCTCTGGATCAGATAATCTGTCCCCAGCCCCAATGTAGCGGCAAAAACAAGAATTTCACCGCAGCCTGCCAGATTTTTAGAAAGCTGTCTGCTGCTTGTATGAACCCTGTCAAAACGAATCTCATGCTCCGGGCCCAGCTCCAGTAAAAAGGAGCGGACACGATGCCTGGGCTCTGCCTTCTCTGCCAAAAGCCCCAGACACATTTCTATCTCATCTGCAACTGCCCTATCCGGTTCTGCCTGCCCCCTGTATCCCAGATAACGCAGCACCTCTCTCCTGCTTACGGAAGAAATGTCCATCTATATGCCTCCTGCTGCATGGAATCTTTTATTTTACAATATCTGACAGATTTTCCCGGATCTTTGCCGCTACATCTGGCTTATTCATGGTATATACATGGATTCCGCGGATGCCGTTTGCGATCAGGTCAATGATCTGATCCGTGGCATAGGCGATTCCTGCCTGCTTCATGGCAGCGGGATCATCTCCGAACTTATCCACCAGGGACATAAAGCGGGCCGGCATATGGCAGCCGGACATCTGGATGCTGCGCTTTACCTGCTTTACATTTGTAATAGGCATAATCCCCGCGATCACAGGTACGGTAATCCCCTTTTCCCGGATCCGGTACAGATAGCTGTAGAGAATACTGTTGTCAAAAAACATCTGGGTGGTAACAAAATCGCAGCCGGCCTCCACCTTCTGCTTTAAATAATCCATATCCACAGACTTGTTGGCAGACTCCACATGGCCTTCAGGGTAGCAGGCGGCTCCGATACAGAAATCTCCTGCCTCCCGGATCTCCCGGATCAGTTCGGAGGCATAGTGATATACCTGAGGCGTCTGTCCATCCTGAGGAATGTCACCTCTTAAAGCAAGGATATTTTCGATCTTATGCTCCTTCAGTTCGTTCAATACCTGCTGGACCTTTTCTCTGGTAGAAGAAACACAGGTCAGATGAGCCAGCGGAGTTACCCCACAGTTTTCCTGCAGATCAGACGCGATCTTTACAGTATAATCGCTGGTGCCGCCTCCTGCGCCGTAGGTAACGCTCATAAAGGCCGGATGCAGCCTTGCGATTTCCTCTGCCGCTTTCTCAACCGATGCAAATGCATCCTGAGTTTTGGGCGGAAATACTTCAAATGACAGGGTTGGTTTTCCCTCTGCTAAGATGTCACGGATTTTCATGTCATAGCCTCCCTTGTGATTGATATACAGCGGATCGGATCACATACCAAAAACCGTTGTAAAAAGACCCCGACGCCCTGTTACAGACGCCGGAGCCGGATCATTTACTGTTTCAGACTGCAGTCATTATACTTCCACAGTAATCTTCTTTAAATGCCAGATATCTCTTACATATTCCTCGATGGTACGATCAGAGGTAAACTTTCCGCTGTGTCCTACATTTAAGATTGCTGCCTTTGCCCACCAGGAAGAATTTCTGTAGGCCTGATCGATCTTCTTATGTGCCTCTGCGTAGGAACGGAAATCCTTCAGGATGAAATATGTGTCTGCACGGTCGCTGCTCTTTGTATTTAATAGTGAATCATAAATATCTCTGAATAACTCCGGATTTTCCGGTGAATAAAAGCCGTTTACAAGCTGCATCAGTACCCGGCGGATCTCCGGATCGTTATTAAAGATATCCATTGGCTGATAATCGCGGTTCTTTTCATGGGCAATTACTTCGTCAGAAGACATACCGAAAATGAAGGCATTTTCATTTCCAACCTCTTCTACGATCTCCACGTTAGCGCCGTCCATTGTTCCCAGGGTCAGGGCGCCATTTAACATAAACTTCATGTTGCCTGTACCGGAAGCTTCCTTGCTGGCTGTGGAAATCTGCTCGCTCACATCAGCCGCGGCGAAAATGATCTCTGCATTGGATACGCGGTAGTCCTCGATAAATACCACCTTGATCCTGCCCCCGATGGACTTATCGTTGTTCACCACATCCGCAACCGCGTTGATCAACTTAATGGTCAGCTTGGCTCTCTTATAGCCTGCCGCTGCCTTTGCGCCGAAGATAAAGGTTCTGGGAACCATATCCATATCCGGATGATCCTTTAACTGATTATACAGATACATTACATGGAGAATATTCATCAACTGGCGCTTGTACTCATGGAGACGCTTTACCTGCACATCGAAGATCGATCTTGGATCTACATCAATGCCGTTGTGCTCCTTGATGTACTTTGCAAGACGGACCTTATTCTCGTACTTGATCTGCATAAACTCCTTCTGACATTCCTTGTCCTCTGCACAGGGAAGAAGCTCTGCAATATGGGGCAGATCTGTGATCCACTGGTCTCCGATCTTGGAGGTTACCCAGTCTGCCAGAAGCGGGTTGCCGTGAAGCAGGAAGCGCCTCTGAGTAATGCCGTTTGTCTTATTGTTGAACTTCTCCGGCATCATTTCATAGAAATCCTTTAATTCCTGATGCTTTAAGATCTCTGTATGAAGCCTTGCAACGCCGTTGACAGAAAAGCTTGCCACAATTGCCATATAGGCCATGCGCACCTGTCCGTCATAGACAACGGCCATCTGGCGGATCTTCTCCTGATCTCCCGGATAGCGGGCCTGGATCTCATTTACAAAGCGGCGGTTGATCTCCTCCACGATCTGATAGATACGGGGGAGCAGCCTGGAGAACAGGTCAATGGGCCACTTCTCCAGAGCCTCGGACATAATGGTATGATTGGTGTAGGCACAGGTCTTTGTGGTAATATCCCATGCTTCCTCCCAGGTCAGTCCCTCTTCATCCAAAAGGATACGCATCAGCTCAGGGATCGCAACCGTAGGATGGGTATCATTTAACTGGAATACCACCTTATCCTGGAATCCATGGATGGTGCCGTGAAGCTCCTTATACTTTAATACCGCTCTTTGAACGCTGGCAGAGATGAAGAAATACTGCTGCTTTAAGCGCAGTTCCTTGCCTGCATAGTGGTTGTCATTGGGATAAAGCACTTCAACAATGGTCTTTGCCAGATTTTCCTGCTCCACTGCCTTCTGGTAGTCGCCCCGGTCAAAGGAATCCAGATTAAAGGTATTGATAGGCTCTGCATCCCAGATCCGCAGTGTATTGACTACATTGTTACCGTAGCCGATCACAGGCAGGTCATAGGGAACGGCTCTTACGGACTGATAGCCGTCCTGTACAAAGTGGTTCATGCCGTCTCTGTTTTCAATCCGCACATAACCGCCGAATTTTACCTCTACCGCGTACTCCGGACGTCGGATCTCAAAGGGATTGCCGTTTTTCAGCCAGTTGTCCGGAACCTCTACCTGATAGCCGTTTTCAATCTTCTGCTTGAACATGCCGTATTTATAGCGGATGCCGCAGCCATAGGCCGGATATCCCAGGGTCGCCAGGGAATCGAGGAAGCAGGCTGCCAGACGGCCCAGACCGCCGTTTCCAAGAGCTGCATCCGGTTCCTGATCCTCAATCACATTTAAGTCAAAGCCCAGCTCCTCAAGAACCTCTGCGATCTCCTTACGGGCACAGATATTGATAATATTGTTTCCAAGCGCTCTTCCCATTAAAAACTCCATGGAAAGGTAATAAACGGTCTTTGCATCCTTTTTCTCGTATTCCTTATGCGTTGCGATCCATTCGTCAATGATTACATCCTTTACCGCAAAGGCAACCGCCTGAAACACCTGCTGGGGAGTGGCCTCGTCGATGGTGCGGCGGAACATGTTTTTCACATTGTACATAACGGATTTTTTAAAGGTGGCCTTGTCAAATTCCATAGGATTCATCGGATTCTCCTTCTTACTTTCCAGATCCGCCCGAAAACTCCCGTTTCAGGGCGGATCGGCCTTTTATACTCTTTTATCTCCCTACATCAGCTTTTCAACGCCAAGCATTACGCTCTCACCGTTGATGTTCCACTCTTTTACAAAGCCCTTCATCTGGCCTAAGTGGATATGGTCTGCCATAACCTCTGTTTTGATCTCATCTGCATTTGCCTTTACAAGCTCTGCGATGCGCTCATTTCCATCCTGGTATACGGCGATATGATCCATAACTTCAAAACCGGCTTCCTTACGCATGGTCTGGATCTTGCTGATCACCTCGCGGACAAAGCCCTCCTCAATCAGTTCAGGAGTCAGATTGGTATCCAGGACAACGGTCACATAATTGTCCTCTTCCGTTACATAGCCGTCCTTCTTTGCCACGTCGATCAGCAGGTCATCCTTTGTAAGAACAACCTCCTGGCCGTCAAAATCAAAGGTCAGTGCGCCGGATTCATTTAAGGTATCCATGGCAGCGCTGCCGTCCAGCTCTGTCAGAGCCTGTCGGATCCTTCCGAGAAGCTTTCCATACTTTGGCCCTACGGTCTTTAACTGAGGCTTAAAGGTATAGGAGGTAAATGCCCGTACATCCTCTGTAAAGGTTACCTTTTTAACATTTAACTCTTCCTCAATGATCTTTACATAGAACTCGGACAGCTCATGGTCTGCCTTTACGTACATCTGGGCGATAGGCTGACGGTTCTTGATATTGGCTGTATTTCTGGCGGCACGGCCCATAACAACCGTATCCAGCACCTCATCCATATCAGACTCTAAGGCCAGGTCGATCCACTCTTCCTTTACCTCAGGATAATCGCACAGATGGATGCTCTCAGGCGCATTCTTATCAATATTTCTTACAATATTCTGGTAGATCTGCTCTGTCATGAAGGGGATCATTGGGGCAGCCGCCTTTGCAACGGTTACAAGAGCGGTATAAAGTGTCATATACGCATTGATCTTATCCTGCTCCATGCCCTTTGCCCAGAAACGCTCACGGCTTCTGCGCACATACCAGTTGCTCATATCGTCTACAAACTCCTGAAGGGCTCTTGCTGCCTCAGGGATCTGGTAATTCATCAGGCTGTTGTCAACGGCCTTTACCATAGAGTTCATCTTGGATAAGAGCCAGCGGTCCATAACGGGCAGCTTGTCATACTCCAGGCTGTATTTGGTTGCATCAAACTGGTCAATATTGGCATACAGTACCCAGAATGCGTAGGTGTTCCACAGCGTTCCCATGAACTTTCTCTGGCCCTCGGTTACAGCCTTATCCTGGTATCTCTTTGGAAGCCAGGGCGCGCTGCAGGTATAGAAGAACCAGTGGATTGCGTCTGCACCATGTGTTGCCAGAGCCTCAAAGGGATCAACGGCATTTCCCTTGGACTTGCTCATCTTCTGTCCGTTCTCGTCCAATACAAGACCCATAACAACTACATTTTCATAAGGCGCCTTGTTAAAGAGCAGGGTGGACTCTGCAAGAAGGGAGTAGAACCAGCCTCTAGTCTGATCCACAGCCTCGGAAATGAACTGAGCCGGGAACTGAGACTCAAAAAGCTCTTTATTCTCAAACGGATAATGATGCTGTGCAAAGGGCATGGCTCCTGAATCGAACCAGCAGTCAATTACCTCAGGCACTCTCTTCATCACGCCGCCGCAGTGAGGGCACTTGATGGTCACTGCGTCAATATAAGGACGGTGAAGCTCGATCTCATCGGGGCAGTTGTCAGAAAGGCTCTTTAACTCCTCGATGCTTCCTACGGAATGCTGATGGCCGCAGCCCTCGCACTCCCAGATATTAAGCGGCGTACCCCAGTATCTGTTTCTGGAAATGCCCCAGTCCTGGATATTCTCCAGCCAGTCGCCGAAGCGGCCCTTTCCGATGGACTCAGGCACCCAGTTTACAGTATTGTTATTGCGGATCAGATCATCCTTTACAGCGGTCATCTTGATGAACCATGACTCTCTTGCATAGTAGATCAGAGGTGTTCCGCAGCGCCAGCAGTGAGGATAGCTGTGCTCAAAGCTGGGAGCGGAGAATAACAGCCCTCTCTCCTCCAGATCCTTTAATACCAGAGGATCCGCATCCTTTACAAATCTGCCGCCGAACGGAGTGTCCTCTGTCATGTCGCCCTTTGCGTCCACCAGCTGTACGAAGGGCAGGTCATATTTACGGCCCACATTAGCGTCGTCCTCACCGAAAGCAGGAGCGATGTGTACGATTCCAGTACCGTCTGTCAGCGTTACATAGGTATCGCAGACAACGTAATGGCCCTTTTTGTGCTGCTTTTCGCAGTACGGCTTAGAGCAGTCGTAAAGAGGCTCGTACTCCTTAAATTCCAGCTCCTTGCCCTGATAGGTTTCAAGGACTTCCACATCCTCGCCCAGCACCTTCTCTACCAGTGCGTGAGCCATATAGTAGGTATAACCGTCTGCGGTCTTTACCTTTACATATTCCTCATTTGGGTTAACGCAGAGAGCCACGTTGCTTGGAAGAGTCCAGGGAGTGGTGGTCCATGCCAGAATGTAAGCATCCTCATCCTTTACCTTAAACCGGGCAATGGCGGAGCGTTCCTTTACATCCTTATAGCCCTGAGCTACCTCATGGGAGGACAGAGGAGTTCCGCAGCGTGGACAGTAGGGTACTACCTTAAAGCCCTTATATAACAGGCCCTTGTCCCAAATCTGCTTTAAGGCCCACCACTCAGACTCGATAAAGTTATTGTCATAAGTAACGTATGGATGATCCATGTCGGCCCAGAATCCTACGGTGCTGGAGAAATCCTCCCACATTCCCTTGTACTTCCAGACACTTTCCTTACACTCCTTGATAAAAGGCTCCAGACCGTACTTCTCGATCTGATCCTTTCCGTCCAGGCCCAGCTTCTTTTCCACTTCCAGCTCGACCGGAAGTCCGTGGGTATCCCAGCCGGCCTTTCTTGGAACCATATATCCCTTCATGGTTCTGTATCTGGGGATCATATCCTTAAATACACGGGTCTCAACATGGCCGATATGAGGTTTTCCGTTGGCAGTTGGCGGTCCGTCATAAAACACATAAGGCTTGCATCCTTCACGCATCTTGATGCTCTTTTCAAAAATGTGTTCATCTGCCCAGAACTTTTCTACTTCTTTTTCCCGTTCTACAAACTTTAAGTCAGTAGGGACTTTGTTGTACATCTTTTTCTACCTCCATTTGAATTTGTTCGATGCCTCACAGGAAAGAATATTTCATAGGGATCCCTTTCCTATGAAATAAAAAAAGACTCCCGCCCTGTAAAAGGACGAAAGTCTTGGATTCGTTTAACCACCTGTTACTGCATACTGTCATATGAGTTCCTCTAACGCAGGAAAAACGGCCGTGCCTACTAAAAACGTTCAGCCGGCGGCTCCGGAGTGATCTTCACAAACATCCCTTTTGACACCGGATTTCCACCGCCACCGGCTCTCTTTGGTCTCTGGGGAAAGCTACTGTCTCCTTCACAGCCTTTACCTTATAACGTCTTTATTATAATGACTGGGCTTTAAAATGTCAACGGCAGATTAAAAAAGTCCTCAAAAAAGCGAATACAGAATACTAATCTACAAATTTAGCATTCGGATAGATACATTTCATACGTTCATCCGGAAAATGGCGGTCCAGCCAGCCATTCAGCCCGCCTTCTTCCCCGGAAACCGTCTGGCTTACGGCTGTCTTTTCATCCTGTCTTGCAGAATACCGCCCCAGAGCAAGGCCGGAGAGAACCATATCAAAGACCATAAAAAGGATCAGACTATTGCTGAGAAGCTTTCCCCATTTAACCGGAAGCTTCTCAATCCATCCCGACAGTATCGGATAGAGCATCTTTAGCCAGACCACCGCCACGATCCCCCAGAAAAAACAATACAGCAGATTGATACGGCCTCCCAGATTAAAGGGAATGGCGCTGTAATCCCAGAATACCGTACCGAACACAAGCTCTGAAAATACACTGCATATGTATTCGTAAGCTCCTCCAAGGATCGTTCCCGCAAGAAAGATATAACGGTCATTTTTCTCTCTGTAGGGATAAAGAAACACAGTGAGGAGCACACAGCCCAGACCCCATACAATACTGAAAGGGCCGTATACCACGCTGCTGCGGCTCATGATGATCCCGGTTCTGGTATAGCAGAAAATCGTTTCTGTAATATCCCCCAGAAAAGCACCGATAAAAAACAGCATTGCCAGCTTGTAAAAACAGCAGCCTCTGGCAAAAACGGCTGTTTTTTCATCTATGCCCCCATTCTCCGCCCTCTTCCTTTCTTTCAGGCTGGGATACGCTTTTACCATCCTGCGTCTGATCCGCTCTGTGAGGGCATTTTCAAGAAAGGATGACAGCCCATAAAGCCGTCCGCTGACCTCAAAGGCTGCCCGTCCCAGAAAATAGTGCATCTGCAGGACAGCTGCCGAAGAACCCAGGCCATCTAAAAATGCTGCAATCAATACAGCTGTCAGAATAAGCCTTCCGGCCCTTTGGGGAAGCATATAAATAAGCTTTACCAGAAGCGGGTCAAACAGCCGGATGCAAAGCACGGCACAGATTCCCCAGAAAAGAGAGGCCGGCAGACAGATATACCCTCTTGCAGAAAACCTGTGTCCGGAATAATCCCACCATTTCTGGCCGGAAATCCGCTCCAGCAGAAAACCGCAGATGTATTCTGCAAAAGCTGCTATGATCATGCCACCCAGAAAAAGGAAAATCAAATGCTCCTTAAGTTCCGGCAGAACAATCCCAAAGGCCGCAGACGTCAATCCGTAGACCGGACAGAAGGGTCCGTTTAAATAGCCTCTGTTGACAAATTTTTTCTGCTCGGCCGCAGCCGCGCACACCTCCAGGCACCAGCCCGCGACCGAGTAGACCGCAAACATCCATAACAGCTCATATCCGGAATACCTCATAGGCCGCCTCCTTTTTACAGTTCTTTTCATTCTCTTATGAATTGTACCACAGAATATGCCATTTCACCATACGGACAGAATCGTTATATTTTTAACATTTCGTTTTCCTTTTGTAAAATTTATGCTATACTACTGTCAATTAACTTACAGCCTTCCGCCGGCCCTTAAGGGAAGACGGGGACATACCAGGGAGGAAAACCTTATGGATCACAGAAATCTTACACTGCTGACAGACCTGTATGAACTTACCATGATGCAGGGATATTTTAAAGAAAAAGACGCCAATGAAACCGTCATTTTCGATATGTTTTACCGGAACAATCCGCACGGAAACGGGTTTGCCGTCTGCGCCGGACTGGATCAGGTGATTGAATATATCAGGGATCTTCATTTCGATAAAAGCGATATCGCATATCTCAGAAGCGTAGGAATCTTTGAAGAAGACTTTCTGGAATATCTCCGGGACTTCCGTTTTACGGGTGATATCTATGCCATTCCTGAAGGTACGGTTGTTTTCCCCAGAGAACCTCTTGTAAAGGTGACCGCCCCGATCATGCAGGCACAGCTGGTAGAAACAGCCCTTCTTAATATCATCAATCACCAGAGCCTGATCGCCACTAAAACAGAGCGCATCGTCTATGCCGCCAAGGGCGACGGCGTGATGGAATTTGGACTGCGCCGTGCCCAGGGGCCGGACGCCGGCACCTATGGGGCAAGAGCCGCCATGATCGCAGGCTGCATCGGCACCTCCAATGTGCTCTGCGGAAAAATGTTTGACGTACCTGTAAAGGGCACCCATGCGCACAGCTGGATCATGAGCTTCCCGGATGAACTTACCGCCTTCCGTACCTATGCAAAGCTCTATCCGTCTGCCTGCATCCTTCTGGTAGACACCTACGATACCTTAAATTCCGGTATTCCAAACGCCATCCGGGTATTTAAAGAAATGCGGGAAGAAGGAATCCCCCTTACCTTTTACGGCATCCGCTTAGACAGCGGCGATCTGGCCTATCTTTCCAAAAAAGCGAAAAAAATGCTGGATGAAGCCGGCTTTCCGGATGCGGTTATCTCTGCTTCCAATGACCTTGACGAATATCTCATTGACAGCCTAAAGATGCAGGGAGCTGCCATCAATTCCTGGGGAGTGGGAACCAACCTGATCACCGCAAAGGACTGCCCTTCCTTCGGAGGCGTTTATAAGCTGGCTGCGGTAAAGGACAAAACCACCGGCGAATTTATTCCCAAGATCAAGCTCTCTGAGAATGCGGAAAAAATTACCAACCCCGGCAACAAGACGATCCAGCGGATTTACGAAAAAGAAACCGGAAAGATTATCGCTGATCTCATCTGCCTGGTGGATGAGAAATTCGACACTAACAATTCGCTCCTTCTCTTTGATCCCATTGAGACATGGAAAAAAACACTCCTCGCTCCCAGAACCTATACCATGCGTGAGCTCCTTGTCCCTGTTTTCCTAAACGGAACCTGCGTATACGAAACTCCAAAGGTAATGGACATCCAGGCTTACTGCAAAAAGGAACTGGATACCCTGTGGGACGAGTCCAAGCGTCTTGTAAATCCCCACAAGGTTCATGTGGATCTGTCCAATGAACTGTGGCATATGAAAAATCAGCTTCTTGATACTTATCACAGAAAATGATGAAATATGAATAAAAACCGGCTTTCCCCCATATCAGTCTGTACCGCCTGATATGGGGCAGAAAGCCGGTTTTTATATTATCTTATTTCAGCAGTTCATTAATGCAGACTGCTCCGTATGGACGGATACTCATTCTGTAAGCGCAACCCTCCCCCAGACAGCCCTCGATATAGCGGATATACTCATCTGTCAGGTCATTTGGCAGCATAGCCATAATGACGCCGGCAAAACCGCCTCCATGAACTCTGCAGGCGCCCCTCTGCTTTTCTGCGATAAAAAGCTCTGTAAGAGCCAGCGCAATGGTAATTCCCTGCTCCTGAACAGCATTGTTTGTAAAGCAGTTCTGAAGCCATTTCCAGGAAGAATTGCCGGAAGCGGTGATATTTTTAAGGAACTTCTCAAAGTTTCCTTCCTTTAAGGCCTTTACTTCCTCTTCCACTCTCTTGTTTTCTTCAAAGAAATGGAGAGCGCGGAGCACAGAACGGTCACCTGCAAAGCTTCTTACCTCGCTCAGCTTTTCAATCACCTGTTCCTCCGTCACCTGGGAAAGTACCTCTTTCCCGAAGAACTGAGCCACCTTTTTCATCTCGTTGGGAACCGAAGAATAATCTGCGCTTAAATCTGCATGGCCCTTTCCAGTCTGCACAATGATCAGGCTGTGATCCTGAGATTCAAAGTCAAAGTTGATCTTTTCTACCTCAGGAACCGCAGGTTCTGTAAAGTCAATGGTGATCAGACCGCCCACGGCGCAGGCCATCTGATCTAAAAGTCCGGATGCCTTATCCCAGTAAATATTCTCAGAATATTTTCCGATATGGGCATAAGCTACGCTGTCCATGCGGCCCTCGTTGAAAAATGTATTCAGCATGGAACATAAAAGCATCTCAAAGGAAGCGGATGAACTCACGCCTGCAGCGCTGATCACATTGCTGGTCACATAGGCGTCAAAACCGCCGATGCTGTAGCCTGCTTCCTTAAACCCTTTTAACAGACCCTTGATCAGATCAGTAGTTCCTGCTTTTTTTGCGCTTGGCTCCAACTGGTTTAAATCAATGGTGATATCCTGATCATAGGTTTCGCTGATGATATGGACCAGATTAGAATAATTAACAGCAGCCGCACCTACGCAGTCCAGGTTAATGCTGCCTGCAAGTACCTTTCCATGGTTATGGTCTGTATGGTTTCCGCTGATTTCCGTACGGCCCGGTGATGAGAACAGAAGAATATTTTCCCTGTCGCCAAATGTCTGTTCAAAGCCTGTAAGAACCTTTTCATAGCGGGTCTCATTCTCAGCCGCTCCTTCTCTTCCATAAAGCTCTGCCATGAGTGCTGAGGCTTTTTCACTCTTTAAAAGCCTGATGGTATCTTTTACATTCATCCCTGCTTTACCTCTCCTTCTTTCATTCAAATACATATCTCCTGAGGGCTCCGAACCCTATGAAAACAGTGTATCACAAAAAAGCATCCTCCTTCAATACAATATTTTCCTGTATTTATACAATTTTCTGGACACACTCCGTATTTCTGATATAATACCATGATACAAACTTTTACAGAAAGGATGTACTCCCATGATAATACCCGACTGGAATGGAAAGCCATACCACTCTCTGGATTATGAATTAAAACATACCTTTGGGCGCAAACTTTACAAGCTCTCCTTAGACGGCGGCATGACCTGCCCCAACCGGGACGGCACCTGCGGCAGCCGGGGCTGCATTTTCTGCAGCGAGGGTGGATCCGGAGACTTTGCCGCGCCTTTAGGAGGCGATGTCTGGAAACAGATTGAAGCTGCAAAGGAACGGATCCGCAGGAAAATGCCTCCAGCAGACGGCAGCGCCGATTACATTGCCTATTTTCAGTCCTTTACCAACACCTATGCCTCCACTGATTATCTGTCCCAGCTATTTTCCAGAGCCATTTCCCATCCGGAAATTGCGGCCCTATCCATCGCCACCCGGCCCGACTGCCTGCCGGATGAAACCATCGCTCTTTTATCCAGTTTAAACCGCATAAAGCCTGTCTGGGTAGAACTGGGGCTGCAAACCATCCACGAAGATACCGCTCGGCTGATCCGCCGGGGATATGCGCTTTCTGTGTTTGAAGAAGCTTTAAAAAAACTGAAAGCCGCAGGACTTACGGTGATCGTCCATGTAATTTTAGGACTTCCCGGAGAATCCAGGGGACGTATGACCGAAACCATCGCCTGGCTGGCAGACCGCCCCATTGACGGGATCAAGCTCCAGCTCCTGCATGTATTAAAAGGAACCGATCTGGCAGCTATGTACCAGTCTGATCCTTTTCCGGTCTTCTCCATGGAAGAATATATTGATTTTGTAATCGATTGTGTGGAGCTGCTTCCACCAGAGCTTACCGTCCACCGGCTTACAGGAGACGGCCCAAAAAACCTCTTAATCGCACCCTTATGGAGCGCCGATAAAAAGCGTGTGTTAAACACCCTTTCCCGCCGTTTTAAGGAGCGGGGAACCTGGCAGGGACGGCGCAAATGCAGCCTGTCCCCATGTTACGGTTCGTCCAGCCGCTGTGACGGATCCTGCTGCAATGGCTCCTCCGGACGTATTTCGCTTACCCGTCCGTTTTCATCCACCGCCGCGCCAAAGGACAGCCCTGTCATGTAGTCATAAAATTCGGCCTTCCCTTTTTCATCCGTAAGCATCCTGGTATAGCCTTCCGAGGAAATTCCGGGAATCAGGGAAAGCCGGGTGGTTTCCCCGTCCCACTCTGCTGCAAGCAGGGCTGTTTTTGGGATACTGCTTCCAAAAATGAAATTCCCCAAACTATATACAATGGGCTTTCCCTTATAGTATTCGATTCCCTGAAGCACATGGGGATGGCTTCCGATGACCAGGTCCGCCCCGGCATCAATATACTGCCTTCCAAGAGAGTGCTGGTACTCCTCCGGCCGGTCCTTTTTCTCAAGGCCCCAGTGCACATAGACAACCACATAATCGCAAGTTTCCTTTAAATGGTCAATCTGCTCCAAAAGAAGGGACGGATCATAGGTAGTAAGCATCCCAGGCTTAGAAGCAGAGGCATTCCAGGAGCCCACCGGGATTACACGGGAAGCACCTAAAAAGCCTATGTTTTCCCCTTTTTCTGTAATAATTACCGGTTCGCAGGCCTCTTCCAGATTCCTTCCGGCTCCCACATGGTAAATCCCGGCCTGATCCAGGGTATCGCAGGTATCCAGAAGGGCGTCCGTACCAAAATCAAGCGCATGGTTATTTGCCAGGGTCACAAGGTCAAGCCCCAGTTCCCGGAAAATCCTCACCCTCTCAGGCGGAAGCCGGAAGGTAAACTGCTTATCCTCTGCCGCTGTCCCCCGATTGCTGAAAGGAAACTCCTGATTTGCCATAAAAATATCACTTTCATGGATCACAGACTGGAAACCGGGATCCAGCACTCCAGACAGACTGCCTGATTTTTCATAGGCATTTAATACATGGTCAGAAAGAAGGATATCTCCTGCAAATACCATCCGTACTGGTTCATCTCCGGAAGCGGAGTCTTCCTCAGAAGCCTCCGTTTCCTCCATTCCCGGCTCCTGCTCTTCTGCCAGAGGATCATGTTCAATATAAATCTCCGGTTTTGCCGCTGTTTCTGCCTGCCTTATCTCCATCTCTCTCTCATCATCTGCCCGATCCGTAAAGCCTAAAATAAATACTCCAAGGGCTGCCAACAGCAGTCCAAAGAATACCGCAGCAGCCCCAATCCATCTTTTTTTATTCATCCATATATCCTATTCTACATCGCTAAGATAATACCGCCGTCATTTGCATAAACGGTGGCCACTCCCGCAGCCTGAGTAATCACGATTTCCTTAAAGGAAGCCCGTTTTTCCAGCTCTGCCTTTACATACAGAGCGCGTTCCTGATGGTTTACATGGCAGATCACAACCCGTTTTCCAGATGTATCCCCCGCCTCCTTGACTGCAATATCGCACATACGCTGCAGCGCCTTATTGATTCCTCTTGCCTGATCCAGCTTGATAATCACGCCTTCTTCTGCTCCCATCACAGGCTTAATGTTAAGAGCCGTAGCAAAAAAAGCCTGAAGCCCGGACAGACGGCCGTTCTTACGCAGCGTATCCAGAGTCTCCAGTACGAAGTAGGTCTTCATCCTGTGGCTGTAAGCCTCTGCCATTTCTGCAACTGTCTCAAAATCCAGCCCCTGTTCACACAGATCCCGGATATAAAGCGCCTGATCCAGTTCTCCTGAGGAGGCAGAAAGGGAATCGATCACAGCAATCTTCTTTGTCACCGGCTCACCGGCTTCCTTCTTTTCCTCCTCATACAGCTCCTTTGCCAGCACGGCAGAATTATAGCTGCCGCTCAGATGGTTGGAAAGGGTGATCACAAATACTGCGTCCGCATCTGCCTCCTCATATGCCTTTTTAAAGCTCTCCGGCGAAGGGCAGGCCGTCTTGGGACACTCCGGGCAGGCCTTTACCATCTCTATGAATGCGCTCTGATCAAAGGTTTCGTCATCTATCACCTGAACATTCCCCACCTGAAGGGTCAGGGGAATCATCTGAAATCCCGGATCCTTTTTTAATTCCTCTGTCAGATCCAGACAGCTGTCTCCAATGATCTTATACGTCATAATCCTATCCTCCAAACATACTATGTCATTTCCTCAACACATAGTTTTGATTACTACTTATTATAACAGCATACTCTGCAAAATGCAATACCCGGACACACAGAACGGCGGAATGAGCGGATCCCCTTAACGCCCCGCAGCCCTGATGCTCTGATATACCTGGTCTGCCTGGCTTTTCAGTTCCTCATAATAATCAAAGTGAAGGATCACAAACCTGCCCTCAATCTGGCGCACATACCAGTCCGAGTGATGGGAAGTACCGTCAGAAAACCGGGTGGAACTTAAGCATGAACGCCAGGTATGGCCTCCCAGCTCCACGGTTTCAAAACGATCCACCTGATACCCTCCTGTGCTTTCGTATTCCCTCAGCGCCTCCATATACCGGTCAAGTTCTGCTTCCGCATCTATAAAATCAAGTGTCACGCGATAACTTAATTCCGGATCATCCACATCTACATGTTCTCCGCCTACGAGAGCATATGTCCTGCTGCTTCCATCGCCCTTTAAAACCGTCGCCGCCTCAGGGAAGGTCAGCTCCAGGTCTGCCCATTCATTCCGGTAATGATTGCCCTCCAAGGTTCCCAGTGTAAATTCTGCAGCAGCCCGTTCACTCCCCTCTTTCATGTAACCGTCTGCGCCAAAGGTATACTCCACCCCGTCAATGCTCTTCGTTACAGAAGTAACCATATGACCGTACTCATCCACATATTTCCAGCCATCTGCTTCTTTAATCCAGCTGCTGTACAAGATCTTTCCTTCTCCGTCCAGACGATAGGTCAGTCCAAACTCATCCTGCTTCCAGCAGTCCTTTGCAAAGCTTCCGTCTGCAAGACGATACTTCCAGCCTCCGTCTTCGGAATACTCCCAGCCCTCGATCCCGCTGTAGGGCTGCAGACAATCAAGAAATGCGGCTGCCTCTGCTGCCTGGTCTGCAGAATACGTCTGGCAGATCACATAAATCCTGTCTCCCTCCTGGCGGATGTAGAAATCATTTACCAGCATCTTTTCCATCTGGCTGATGTAGTTCTGCACTGTTGCCTTCTGCCCCTCTGTGAGTTCTGCCGTATTCATATAATCCTTCATGGAGTCGGCCATGAGTTTTCCATAATTCACCTTCAGATATTCATATTCCTTTGTTCCCAGGGTAATCATACCGCTCTGGGTCATGGTCTCATCCAGACCGGACTGTATCATCTCTGCTTTTAAGGTTTCCACACTGAAGGGAATCCCCGTTCCATCATCTGCCGGCATCACAAATCCCATATTTACAATATAAGTCTTATCCGTCTCATTTACCATGGATGCAGCAAAATCAATCTGCATCTGATCCAATGTTTTCATCTGGGCTACCAGCTGCCTGGATATTTCCCAGCCGCCTCCCATGCGGTCTACCTGATAGGAAGCCGGAACCTGGGCCTGAAAACCACCCATACGGCTGGTAATGATCTGCCCATCAATGGTGCTGAGTCCCAAAGGCTCTGCAAATACCCCAAACGCACCAGAAAGTGAGAGCGCTGCTCCCAGGCAGACGCCCTGTATTGTCTTCAAAAAACGTTTTTTTATCAATGATCTTTCCTCCCGTATTCTCCGTAAATCCAAAAAAGCCGATGCAGACCGCTGCACCGGCTTCCCCTGCAGAGCTTCTCACAGCCTCTGCCGTATTCTTATTTTACTCTTTATTCTGTCTTCTGTCCAGCCATAATCATCATAATCTCATTGCTGCGGCTGACAAACTTTGTCATTCGTTCAGGAGAAAGGGCTCCGTGGGAAAGACTTGCCAGATCGTAAAGCTGCTCACAGATGGCGGCAGTATGTTCTCCTTCTTTATTTTCAAGCACATACTTAACCAGAGGATGGTTGGCATTAAGCACCAGGGTTTCTCCCATTCCGCCGAACATGCCCATATCCATTCCGCCCATGTTGTACATCTTCATCATATCCTGCATTCTTCTTGTTTCTTCGGATACGGTGATCATGGATGCAATGCCTGCATTCTTCATCTTTTCAACCTTGATATCCAGCTTATCATTATTTAAAGCCTTCTTAAATTCCTCGGTCAGCTCCTCAGAGGACTTCTTAAATTCCTCGTCATCCTCCTTTACTTCCTCCTTAAAGGAAGCGTTTAAGTCCGTATCAATACGCAGGAACTTCACGCCCTCTTTCTTCTGCTCCACATGGCTGATAAACGGATTGTCAATGGCAGCCGGCATGATAACAGCATCGATCCCTTCCTCCTTAAAGAGGTTGATATACTGGCTCTGCTCCTTTTCGTCGGTTACATAGAAAATGGTATTTTCATGCTTTTCCTTATTCTCATCCAGGCAGTCCTGTAAGGTCAGATACTTGCCCTCCAGGTTCTTATACAGGATATAGTCGCCCATCTTATCTGCAAACTTCTCATCCTTGATATAGCCGAACTTGATGAAGGGAGCAATATCATCCCAGTATTTCTCATAGGTCTCACGATCTGTCTTGCACATACCGGACAGCTTGTCCGCTACCTTCTTTGTAATATAATCGGAAATCTTCTTTACAAAGCCGTCGTTCTGCAGAGCGCTTCTGGATACGTTTAACGGAAGATCCGGACAGTCGATCACACCCTTTAACAGCATTAAGAACTCAGGGATTACTTCCTTGATATTATCTGCGATAAATACCTGGTTATTGTACAGCTTAATGGTTCCCTCGATGCTCTCGTACTCCATGTTGATCTTCGGGAAGTACAGAATACCCTTTAAGTTAAAGGGATAATCCATGTTCAGGTGGATCCAGAATAATGGCTCCTTGTAATCTCTGAATACCTTGCGGTAGAAATCCTTATACTGCTCCTCTGTACACTCGTTGGGATGCTTATTCCACAGAGGATTGGTGTCATTTAACGCTACAGGACGTCTTAAAATCTTATATTTTTCTCTGGACGGCTCGATCTCCACGGTTTCCTTGGTACCGTCCTCCTTTTCCTTCTCCTCGGTCTTTGCAGGCTCGATAACAGTCTCAACTACCGTATCCTTTTCGGTCAGTTCGTCCTTTTCGATGGTATCATACTGAGGCTCTGCAGTCTCATTCTCCAGGAAAATGCTTACAGGCATGAAAGCACAGTATTTCTCAATAACCTCTCTTGCACGGTACTCGTTGGAGAACTCGGTGCTGTCCTCGTTGAGGTATAAAACAATGGTCGTACCAACCTCTGCCTTTTCTCCCTCTGTCATCTCATAGTCAATGCCGCCTTCAGACTCCCAGTGCACCGGCTTTGCATCCTTCTGATAGGATAAGGAATCAATGGTAACCTTATCTGCCACCATAAATGCGGAATAAAAGCCCAGACCGAAATGTCCGATGATCTGGTCTTCATTTGCCTTGTCCTTGTACTTCTCCATGAAGTCCTGAACGCCGGAAAATGCGATCTGGTTAATATATTTGTCAATCTCTTCCTCCGTCATGCCAAGGCCATTATCCCTGATGGTAATGGTCTTTTCATTGGGGTTTACGCTGACCTGGATCTTATACTCCACATCCTCAGGCTTTTCGTACTCGCCCATCAGCTCCAGCTTTTTAAGCTTGGTGATCGCGTCGCAGCCATTGCTGATCAGCTCGCGGTAAAAGATATCGTGATCGGAATAAAGCCACTTTTTGATCACAGGGAAAATGTTCTCGCTTGTAATAGATAAACTGCCTTTCTTTGCCATAATATGCGCCTCTTTCTTTTGATTTTTCTTTTCTGAAACTCATATGGTATGGGACTTCCAAAGTGGTTCTGGAAATATCCCTTTATTTTATCTGCTCACAAATTACATTGTAGTACCACTTTGGAGAAATGTCAACAAAAAATTAGCACTCATTCGAAATGAGTGCTAGCAAAATCCTTTAGCTTCTAGGGAAGAAAATCCCTTATTTTCCTGCTCCTGGACGGATTTCTCAGTTTTCTTAAAGCCGCCGTTTCAATCTGGCGGATACGTTCTCTGGTAACCTTAAACCGCTTTCCCACTTCCTCCAGTGTCATGGGATGGCCCGATTCCAGGCCAAAGCGCAGGATAATGACCTCCCGCTCTCTGGGGTTTAGACCCTGGAGCATCTGATCGATTTCTTCTCTTAAAAATACGCTCTCAGCCTTTTCCTCTGTGGATGCGTTAGCATCGTCTGCCACAAAATCTCCCAGATTGGAACCGTCCTCATCACCCACCGGCGTCTCTAAAGATACTGTGTCGCCGGAAGACTGCATCAGCTCTGTGACCCTCTTTTCCGACATTCCTATCTCTTTCCCGATCTCCTCATTGGAAGGTTCCCGGCCCAGCCGCACTGCCAGCATCCTCTGAGCCCTGCGCACCCGGTTTACAGCTTCTACCATGTGAACAGGAAGACGGATAGTTCTGGACTGATCCGCCAGCGCTCTTGTTACAGACTGTTTTACCCACCAGGTAGCGTAGGTGCTGAGACGGTAGCCCTTTGTATAATCAAACTTTTCCACCGCTTTCATCAGGCCGATATTTCCCTCCTGGACCAGATCCAGAAAGCTCATCCCGCGGCCTGTATAGCGCTTTGCAATGCTGACTACCAGCCTGAGATTGGCCTCTACCAGCTTCTGGCCTGCATGCAGGTCTCCTAAGGCCTTGCGTTTTGCCAATTCCTGCTCCTGCTCCTGGGTAAGAAGAGGAATGGAGCCGATTTCCTTTAAATATTCCCGGATCGGATCCGTACTGGCTACGCCCTCTAACAGCTGTTCGTGGGAATTTTCCTCATCTTCCTCATCATTGTCCGCAGATGGAGAAAAATCCTCATCATCTGTCTCGGAATCCTCCCTGTTCCAGCGGTATTTGCTGTTTATCAGTTCTGATACGGTATCCTCAGAATCATCCCCATCTTCTTCCAGAAGAAGTCCTTCATCCTCAGACGTATCCGTTCCCTCTTCTGCCAGAATCTGTACGCCCCGCTTTTCCAGTCTGGCATATACATCTTCCATTTCCTCCGGCGTTACTGCTTCATCTGCAAAGCAGTCTAACACCTGGGTCATCTCAAGACGTTTGTCATGAGCCGCTGCCAAAGCAGTCAGTTCATCCAGTTTCTTCATCAGCTTTGTCTTATCCATATTGCTCCCTTCCCTGTTTTAAGAGCTTGTCCCTCATATGCTTTCGATTTTTCGCTCTGCTAATTTACCCCTTCCTGTGTGCACGGAATCTGACGGGAACGGAAAAACTCCCTCACAGACTCATCCCACTGAACCTCCAGGGCCTTGTCCAGAGTAAAAAATTTAAGTGCGGTTCCCGTAATACAGTATAATTCCCCTTCTTCATACCGGATATTCAGATACAGTCCCTGGATCTGATCCCCGCTTATTCCGGTGCCGCTTTTCGAAGCAAAACGCTCTGTCTGTCCGGCCGGAAGCTGCAGTACGATCTTAAAGCTTTCAGGCAGCTTTTTTCCTTTGATAAGAGAAAAACAAAACGGGCGCAGCTGTCTCCAGGAAGAAAACTCCCCGATCCTTTGCTCCTCCCGCTCCTCTTCTGTATAATACCCGGATCTGATATGTCCATCCATGGTAAAACTATTGTATGTAACGATATTCACCTCCCGCACCCAGAAGGAATCAAAATCCTCCTTTATAAACAGTCGGGATGTAAAGGACTTTACGTCCTCGGCCTTTAATGCGATCATAAGTTCTCTCCTGTCCGGCCTATTGTGTCTAAATTTTCCAAATCTTATCTAATTATACCTTTTTAGCCGAAAAACGTCAATCAGTTTAAAGGAAGTGTCGCAAAAATTGTCGCAAAAACCGCTTCTGTTCTCTCAGCTGTATAAAATACGGCAGAGAGAAACGCTTCTCTCTGCCGCAGCATCAGCTCTTTTAACCTGTACCTTTAAATTCCCGCTTTCCGATAGCGCTCTGCCATTTCTTCCAGAGATACCTGCTCCACAAGAGGCGCTTTTCCAAAGGAGCCAAACTCTACGATCAGAGTCCCCACAACCTCTTTCACACCCCGTTCGATACAGTCCACAATGGCTGCTCGATCCTCATCCTCTACAACACCGTACATCACTGTGTCCATAATAGGAGGAAGGAATACCCTTGGATCAAACTGATCCTTCTTTTTCTCCAGAAGTTCATAAATTCCTCCTACCGAGGGACTGGTGCGAAGCTTTGGCTGGGCTGCAAACAGCTCCTTCATATTGCGCGTCACAGCCAAACGGATATCCGTATCCACATTGATCTTATTAATGCCGCAGCGGATCGCTGCCTTTAACTGCTCAATGGAAATACCGTGGGTATCTGCAAGCTCCCCTCCCAGAGCGTTGATTTCATCTACAATGTATCCGGGAACGGTAGAGGAGCCATGGGAAACAAGAGCCCCAAAAATCCCCAGATGGTTCATACACTCACGGATTGCCACCGGGATTTCCTTACGGAGCTTTACATTTTTCCCCTTTGAGGCTCCATGCATGGTTCCATAGGAAATCGCCAGTGCATCTACCCCTGTTTTCTGGAAAAATTCCACTGCGGACAATGGATTCGTATAGGTGGAGGAAGCTGCAAACACATGATCCTCCACACCGGCCAGAACTCCCAGCTCTCCTTCTACGCTGACGCCTCTGGTATGAGCGTATTTTACGACCTCTCTGGTCAGCTCCACATTTTCATCAAAGGGAAGGGAGGAGCCGTCGATCATGACAGAGGTATAGCCTCCCTCTATGGCTGCCACGCAGGAGTCAAAGTCTCTGCCGTGATCCAGATGGAGCACCACAGGAATGGCTGCTGTCTGAGCATATTTTTTTACTGCGCCGGCAATATTTCTGGCTCCGATCTTCTTATCCTCCAGAGTAGCGTGGATAAAATCCGTATTTCCTCCCATAAAGCCATTTGCCAGATCCGCCCCCTGCAGGATAGCTGCAGAGCGGAACATTTCATGAACCTCTATGGCTGCCTTTGCCTGAGCAACCGCATTTACGTTAAATGCTCCCTGGCCGAAGCCGTATTTCATGGAAGCCTCCAAAAGAGGCCACAGGGGAATTAAAGACATGGATCTCCCTCCTTCATCATCAGATGGACTGCTCCCAGCTTAAAGGTCTTTGGCAGAGCCAATATATTTGGGTTTGGTCCTACAAATTTTTTCTTTGCGTCCTCCAGAGCCTCCTCAATGGTGGCTCTGGTCTTAAGACCCATTCCTCTGGCATAGCCGGGTTCCTGGGCACCGCATACATAAATTGCCGACGTATTCATTTCTGCAATATGGGCCGAACTCATCATGGAAAAGCCGTGGAACGGATGGAAGGCATTGCAGTAGCGGTACTTGCGGATATATTCCTCATTGGTGGCAAAATATTCGCCGTAGCGGTTTAAATCCGGCAGAATATTCATGTAATCCTTCTGGAACATATCGTAAAGCTCTCTCATATAGGGCCATCTCTCATCATGGAAATAGCCGTTGCAGATGGAAGCGCAGATAATCACGCAGTGATCGCTCATGACCCGTTTATGGCGCACTACCTGTGCAGAAATGGCCTGCATCATCATAACAGGATTGGTTCCCATGCCGTCGCCGTAATGGAACTTCTGCGGAAGGCCGAAAATCATTACATCATACTTCTTTTCAGCCCAGGGGATATAGGTCCGCTTGTCGGCCGTAATCCAGGAGTGTGGCTGCATCACCTTTGCATAGCCGCTGTTGATCTCAATCTGTCTGGAATACGTATCCAAAACCGCGTCGCAGCAGAAAAACTTCTTTCCCATGCATTTTTCCATGTGCTGGCCGATCTCATCAAACTTGGTCCGCATAAGGGAGTGGCCGTTTACCGGGGTAAAATCCTTCCGGTGCATAACCTGAGGCACATGATGGGATGCAATGGAGCGCCAGTGGGTAATTCCTGTAGAACAGTGCTTATATCCTCCGGAATAGCCGCCGTAAGGATTTCCCTGGGTATGGCCGATAAGGATCGCCACATCACTGTCATACACATACTTATTCATAAGAACAGGGTCTCCCCGGTCTGTCGTTCCCAGATCAACCATGTGTTCATAATCCTCGCTGTCATGGCTGATGATCTGGTGGGTATACCAGAATTCGTGGAACAGCTCCTCCCCCAGGATATCGCGGATCTCCTTTTCCGTACTTCTGGGATGAAGGCCGTTGGAGCAGATCAGCAGGATATCCTTTTTTTCTACCCCCACAGAGTACAGTTCTTGAAGGATCAGCTTAATGGAAATCTTCCGGTGAGCCGTGGGCTGAAGCCCTCCCTTTACAATATCCGGGAAAATAATGACCACCTTGGAACCCTTGTGGGCTAACTCTGTTAAAGGCGGCATTCCCATAGGGTTGCGGATGGATTTTAAGGTTTCCTCTTCTAATTTATCTTCCGGAATACAGGGCGGATCCGGCACCGTATCCCCTGGGATAAAAATGTCTGTAGAATCCGGCAGAACGGCATCTACCATGCCCTGCCCGTATTCAAATGATACTTTCATATAAAAACTCTCCTTCCCAAATGCTTTAAGCTTTTTCTGCTGTCAGGTACAGCTTTACGATTTCCAGATATTCCTCCGGATAAAATCCGATCTCACCTGAAAAACGGGTCAGCGCAATCAGTCCGCCGTCCATATCCGGCACAGAAGCAAGCATCGCGGCATTGTCCTGCTTTAATCCGCCTCCGTAAACCACGTCCATGCCTCCGGTAATCTCTTTTACAAATGCGCCGATTTTCTGGATATACTCCTTATCCGGCGGGGTTTTTCCCGGCCCGATGGCCCATACGGGCTCATATGCAATGGTTACGCAGCCTTTGTCCACATCCTTTAAGCCTTCCTCCAGCTGCGTTCTTAAAACCTCCTGCCATCTGGGCTGCTCCTCTGAGGTCTCTCCGATACAGTAAAGCACCTTCAGACCGGCCCGTACCGCCTCCCGGATCTCCTGATTTAAAATTTTGTTTACAGCCGACGGATCTCCTCCTCCCGCGGCAAGGATCCCCGCCTTATCCTTTCGTTCCTCACAGTGGCCGATCAGCACACAGCTGCATCCCAAAGCCCTGGCCGCATTAGCGGTACGGCTGGTGGTAAAGGCTCCAAAGTTTCCTCCCACTGCCGTATCCTGGCGGAATACTCCCTGGCAGCCCACCTTTACGGGACTGCCTTCACAAAGAGCCCCTGCCGCCGTGAGCACATGAGCCTCCGGGAAAAACATGGCAAATTCCACATTCTCTGTTTCATACTCCATAAGCTCCTTCTGGGTCTGATCCACAATATAGGAACCCCAGTCCTTCACGGCAGCAATAGCGTTTACGCCGCCATACTCCTTCGGAATATCAAAACGCTTCAGATTTAAAAAGATATGCTTCATTCTCTGTCCTCTCTTCTTTCCCTGTATATCTCCTGAAAATCAATATAGTCCGGCGTTTCCTCCCCGGTAAGAGGCCGGCACCAGCTTACAAATTCATCCGTCACATCATTTCCCCGGTCATTGATATAGGAAGCCGGAAGCGTCCGCTCTGTAAGCATCACCTGTTCGACCGGAATACGGATGGGACGAATCTCATATTCCTCCTGCTTTCTGCGCTCAAAACCGATCATAATACCCGTACAGCCCTCCATGGCAGCTTTTAAAGCCTCTCTTCCCGCAAGTACTGCCTCCTCGCGGTCCACCGGGGACTGAAGGGAAATGGAAGCTCTGCCGCAAAGCCCCGGCTTTTCGCTTCTGGCCTTAATTCCCAGCTTTTTGATCACCAGCTCTGCCAGATAAGCTCCCACGTCTCCGTAGTAGACGGAACGGCCTGTCTGGAAAATGGGAGGCACGACAGGTTTTCCGCTTTCATCCTTTAAGCCCTCGCTGGCGACCACAACCACACCGCCCAGCCTGTCATACAGCTCCTTCACATCTGCCAGAAATTCCTCTTCCCTGAAAGGACGCTCCGGAAGATAGATCAGGTGCGGCGCATCCCCGTGTTTTTTCCTCGCCAGAGCCGAGGCCGCTGTAATCCAGCCTGCATTGCGCCCCATGGCCTCTAAAATACACACATGAATGGGAAGAGATTTCACATCCGCCCCTATCTCAGCCGTTGTTCTGGCTATATACCGGGCCGCGCTGCCGTAGCCCGGAGTATGATCTGTAATGCCGATATCATTATCAATGGTCTTTGGGATTCCTGCCACCCGGATATCTGAGTCTGGACCTAAAGCCCTCACCAGCTTTCCGCAGGCGTCCATCGTGCCGTTTCCCCCATTAAAAAGCACATATCGGATATGGTGCTTACGGAAAATGGCCTCCATTGCCTTATAATCTTCCTCCTCCAGCGCATATCGGGAAGAGCCAATGGCAGTTCCCGGCGTGGTAAGGAGCTTTTTCAGCTCTTCTTCAGGAAACCGGGACAGATTTAAAAACCGTTCCTTTAAAATTCCCTCGCTTCCGCCGATGGCTCCGTAAACTGCGCCCACTGCGCCGCTTTCCCTTGCTTCAAGAAGTACGCCGTACAGCGATGCATTCAGCACTGCCGTAGGCCCTCCTCCATGAACAACCAGTACATTGTCCCTCATAAACCAACCTGCCTTTCTTCTCAGTCAGACAGAGCTGCCACATAATCCGTAAAGGTAAGGGTAAGATCCGGGTGGCTCTGGAGTAGGCTTACGGGAAAATCCGAGGACGGTTCACCGTATGCGGCCCTCCGCACCACTGCCCGATGCCAGTTTCTAAAGCAGCCCAGACGGATTTTTCTCGCATGAGCGATCTCATAAATACCAATGGTTACGCAGTAATGAGGCATATCCTCAAGAGCTCCGTTAAAATCTCCGATGGCATTGGCCGTCCGTGTTTCAGGGGTAATTGCAAGCACACGGGTCTTCTGACCCAGAAATTCCTCATTGGCCAGCGACGCATCTGCTTCATTAAAAGCCACATGGCCGTTAATGCCGATTCCTCCAAAGGCAATATCCACGCCTCCCAGCTCTTCAATCAGTTTTGGGACCCGTTCCGTATCAAAAGGATCCGGAAATACCCGCTGTTCTTTGGGCATCACAAGTTCTGGGCGTATCCTGTCATATACGGTACGGTTCATAAATCCCCGAAAGCTCAGAGGATGATCCTCTGGCACCCAGCGCTTCTCATCATCCAGATATTCGTCCATATTGATAAACCATACATTTTTAAGACTGATATTCTGCTCATTTACCAGATCCACAAAATACGGATACTGTCCCACCGGCCCTACCGGACAGATAAAGACGGTGTGCTTTCCCTCTGCATTATGAGCTTTGATCTCTTCTGCCATCTGCTCTGCCATCTGTTTAAATACAGCAGCATTATCCTCCAAGCAAAACAGCTTCATTTTTGGATTTTCCAAAAGCTGCTCTTTTGTATAGCTGTAATAGTCGTGTTTCATAACTGCTCCTTTCCCTGTCACGCAGGCCCTTCTGCCATTTTTCCGCCATAAAGAGAGCGTCCGGCGCCCCAACCGGCCCCCAGGACGCTCCCTGCAATGATTTTTACTTACCTGCTTCGATCATATTGTCAAGCATTACATAATCTGCTACAGGAACTTCCTTTTCCACCTGTCCTCCGGCAATGAAATTCTCCTGCTGGATCTTGTAGTAATTCTCTACGGTTCCGTCTGCTGCACCTTCTGATACTTCCTTTCCGGTCAGCCAGTCTGCATCGCCTCTCTGGTCAAATACGCTTGCTTCATCTGTCTTTGTAATATCGGCAACTGCCTTTGCAGTCTCCTCATAGTGATCGTCTGCCGCATAATCCATTCCTTTAAAGAGCGCTTTTGTAAAGCGAAGGATGGTATCCTGATTCTCCTCTGCATACTTTGGAGTTACGATCCAGCTTGCCAGAGAAACGGTAGTATCCTTAAAGGTCATATTATCAGCCAGCTTGGTTGCCTCCGGAATCTCTTCCATGATCTTTAAGCTGTTTGGAGACCAGGTAGCACAGGCATCTACGCCACCTGAAATCATTGCCGTAACAATACCGGATGCGTCCATATCAACGGCCTGGATATCGCTCATGGTCATACCGGCCTTTGTAAGTGTATTATTTAAAATATCCTCACTGGATGTACCGGAGGAATAAGCCACCTTCTTACCCTTTAAATCTTCCATGGTCTTCACACTTGGTCCGCCGATCACAGCGTCGCCGTTGGAAATATGGGACAATGCAAAAATCTTGGCCTGGCCGTTGACACAAAGCTTGTGTGCGCCCTGTCCGATATAGCCGATATCAATACTGCCGGACTCCATCGCCGCAATGATGGTAGGGCCATCTGCAAAGGATACCAGATTCAGCTTAATTCCTTCTTCTTCCATGAATCCCTGAGCCTGTGCTGCCGCCACAGACCAAAGGCTTCCATAGTTTGGCATATATGCAATATTTAATGTAATGGGCTCTGCCGCTGCCTCTGTCTTTTCCTCTTCTGCCTTTGTCTCCTTTTCAGTTTCAGCCTTGGACGTTTCCTCTGCTTTGGATGCCTCCGCAGACTCCGGAGCCTTTGTCTCAGGAGCAGAACTTCCGCCGGAGCAGGCTGTCACGGACAATGCCATTGCTGCTGCTAAAAAACGTTTTTTCATAGATTTGTATCCTCCTTAAAATAAACCTGAATTATTCACGGAACAGTATCTGAATTGATAACAGTACCATGAATCTGAAAATTGATCCATGCAGCCATAACATCACTCAATTAACCCGTCAAAAGGGTATAAAATCCCTGTGGCAGAGTTCAGAGCAGTTGTTAAGCTGTCAATGTTCGTTAATAGTTGCTATTCCAGCTGTACATTCAGCTTGCCGATATTTGAAAGTGTCTCATAGAATTCATTCTTATAGGGGCAACTGCTGCACAGTTTGAATGTGATATATCCTGCTGAATGAACTACTTTTGCAGCAATCTTCAGCAATTTTAAACGGACGGTATCAATGCGTTGCTTTCTCATATTTGCTGATAGCACCAATCTTCTAAACCAATTAAATATGTTATACGCAAGAGCATGTACCTGCAGTCTATTGGCATTTACCATTCTGGTATGACTGCTTACGGACGCAAAATCAAAACCGGATTTGCTTTCTTTAATGAAGTTTTCCATCAGCCCTCGCTTGCAGTAAAATTTGATGAGATACTCTGGTGAGGAATCCATGTTTGTGACAACAAATGTGTACATGTAAACCATTTGGTTTTCCGGCTTTTCAACCTTGCATACCACACGCCTTCCATAAGGCCATGAACTCGCTCTATACATGAATTCGCCATAGGCTACTGCATAATCGACTTTATTATTTTTGGTGATCTCATCAAGCTCATTCACAAGATAGGATGCTTTTTTACGGAGAATGCCATTCTCCTTCAGCCGGATCACATAGCTTGTGCCGTTTTCCTCACACTGCTTATAAAGATCAGGTGTAGCGAAACCGCTGTCACCACGAAGCAGAATACGGATCGCCGGATAATCATTCAGGTATTCATCAAGTATCGGCTGCAGGAAGTCAACCACTCCGGTAGAGGAATACTCGGTTCCATCACGAAGCTGGATTTTTACCAGATCTCCGGTCATTCCATCATAACAGACAAGTGGATGGTATCCATTGCTTTGATAATGAAAGTTAAAGGCTCTGCCTTCCTGTTTGCCGTATGCATCAAGAAGAGTGGAATCCAGATCCAGAATAACAGCCTGTGGCATCTGAATACGATAAACTCTCTTTCGGAGTATTCTGCCAATCATAAGTAACTGGTTTAAGGTATCTTCATCCATACGGTTAAAGAATCTTGATACCGTAGGCTGTGATGCAAGGGTGTCTTTTTCAAGTACAGACTTGAATACAGGATCATTTGTAAGTTCATCGGAAGTATCATCTTCAAAGTAGCCTGCAATGATCATATATATCATCTGGAGCAGGTTTTTCTGATCTGTATGATATCTGAATAATGCAGAATCGTTGGTCTTGAAAACTTTGCCTAAAAGATTATCAATACCAAGTTTTCTTACGAATTCTTTGATGAGAAGCAATCCTGCATCGGAGGATAAATCTCCTCCATCAAAATTTATTTTAATTTGTCTATTGCTTTCTAGTGATAAGGTGTTTACAATACTCATAAAGGGCTCCTTTGTTGGTATTTATTTTGATTAGACACCTTAATTTTACCACAAATGGATGCTCTTTTTTCATTCACTTGATAGGTGAAAAGCAATATTCAGTTAAAATACAGTAACTATGTGGCTTTCAGCCACATTCGTGGCAAAGTCGTGAATAATTCAGGATAAATGATATAGTTTTGAAACACTTACCCTTTTGCTCCTATTACTTTCTTACTTCCAGATACTCCTTATATACTTCACCCCAGATATACGTCTTAAGATCCAGGAACGGAAGCTCCATCTTCATTTCCTGTGTTCTCGGATACGGAAGGTTGATATCTACGATCTTTTTGATACGGCCCGGCCTTGCACTCATAATAATAACCTTGGTTGCAAGGATAACAGCCTCCTCTACATCATGTGTAATAAAGAAACAGGTCTTTTTCTCCTCCTGCCACGTTTTGATCAGCTCTGACTGAAGCTGCGTCCTTGTTTGGGCGTCTAAGGCTCCGAAGGGTTCATCCATCAAAAGCACCTCCGGCTGTACCGCATAGGCTCTAGCAATAGCTACCCTCTGCTTCATGCCGCCGGAAAGCTCCTTTGGATAAGCATCCACAAAATCCTCCAGCTGTACCATCTTTATGTACTTCATGGCAACCTCTCTTGCCTCGTCATCCTTCATCCCCTTTAATTTAAGGCCGAACATGACATTTTTAAGAACGGTCAGCCATGGAAATAATG
Organism: Clostridium sp. AT4; assembly: GCF_001517625.2. Taxonomy (GTDB): domain Bacteria; phylum Bacillota; class Clostridia; order Lachnospirales; family Lachnospiraceae; genus Enterocloster. The sequence continues at coordinate 1,625,383 of NZ_LN999828.1, forward strand.
CATACTGCTGAAATACCACGCCCCGCTCGGTCCCGGTTCCCTCTACCTTCTTTCCATCTACATATACTGCTCCGGAGGTAGGCTCCAAGAGGCCTGCAATGATATTTAACAGCGTGGACTTTCCGCAGCCGGACGGGCCTACCACACAGATAAATTCATTTTCCATAATATCAAGATCCACGCCGTTTAAAGCAACCATACGGCCCTTGCGACCATCGTAGATCTTTTCCACATGGTCAATCTTGACCTTTACACGTTTCTCGTCTCCTGCCATCCGGTGAACCTCCTTTCCAGATATTTAATGATCTTTTCACTGGTGATCCCGATAATGCCGATCATGATAATATAAAGCAGCATAGGCTCCACTTCAAAGGTGTTATTTAAAGAACGGATCCTCATTCCCATACCTGCGATCGCGCCTGTAGACTCAGCGGCGATCAGGGTTGTAAGAGCTACGGATACGCCCAGGCGGACTGCGGTAATGATAAATGGAGTCGTGGCCGGGAAAATAACCTTTACAAACAGATCGCTGTCCTTTGCGCCCAGCACCTTTGCAGCTTTGATCAAGGTCTCGTCTACGTTGCGCACACCCTGATAAATCGTCACGGTCATAATAAGGAAGGTTGCCAGCCAGATCACGATGACCTGAGGCCGTCTTCCTACTCCGGCAGAAATAACCACCAGCGGAACATAGGCCAGAGGCGGGATGTTACGGATGAACTGGATCCACGGCTCTACAATGTAGCGCACCGGCCGGTACCAGGCCATGAGAAAGGCTACCGGAACCGATGTAACAAAGCCAAGGACAAAGCCCATCACCACGGAAATCATACTGCTGCTGAAATCCTGCCACAGTACGCCTCGCTCGATCATGGTACCCAGGGACGCCAGCACCTCCGGCGCAAAGGGAAAGCTGCGGGCCGTAGTCGGATTCACAGACAGCCATTTCCACAGAAGCATCGCTGCAAGAAAGGAAATAAGCAGCCAGCCCCAGTTGGGGATACGGCTGATGATATCCCGCTGCGCATGATCTTTCTTCCTGTTTTCATCAGAAGCCATAATTTTTCCTCCTGTTTTTTTATTTTTGGCTCTTATTTTTGTCGTCTTTGCTAAATCATTTCTGTTTCTTATGGTTTCAGTATATCATGTTGTACAAAATAGTCACTGCCTATTTACCCAAACGTTTGCCTTGTTTTCCCTCATTTTTTCTTTCATTTTTGCGTTTGGCTCTGTTTTTTTGTGTTTTTATCATGTATACTTACATCATAGCATCAGTGGGTAAGGAGGAAATCGCATGACACTGAAGGAAATCGCTGCCGAGACAGGCGTATCCATTTCCACCGTATCGCGGGTAATCAATAAAAGCAGCAAATCTCCGGCCAGGAAAGAGGTTCAGGACAAAATCTGGGAAATCGTCCGGCGCACCGGCTATACCCCAAATCATACAGCCAGGGAACTAAAAAAAGGCTCTTCCACTGAGAAAGAACCCTTATCCCGCTCGCTTGCCTGCCTGTTTGCCAGAGTAGAGGATGGAGCCGCTGACAGCTTCTTTACTCCTCTTGCAAGGAGCATCGAAAAAGAGGCGTTCCGCCACGGCTATATATTAAAATATACCTTTTCCACCTTTGATATCCATCATCCCAGCACCTTCCGCCTCATTGAAGACAATCAGGCAGACGGCGTAGCGGTCCTGGGACGGTGCGATAAAGAGCTGTTAAAATTTTTAAAACAGTATTTTAAGTATGTTGTGTATGCCGGACTCAACAGCCTGGACGCCAAATATGACCAGATCATCTGCGACGGCGGTCAGGCCGCTTATGCTGCAGTCAGCCGTCTCATTGAACTTGGACATAAAAAAATCGCCTATATCGGCGAAACAGATAAAGAAGAGCGCTATAACGGATACTGCCGGGCTCTCGAACATGCAGGAATCCCTATTTTAAAGGGATATATCAGCAATGTAAAGCTCTCCTCCGAAGGAGGATACCAGGGAGCCAATATCCTGTTCGACAGAGACTGCGATGCCACAGCCTGGTTCTGTTCTAACGATATGACCGCGATTGGAGCCATGCGTGCCGTAAAGGAGCACGGACTTCAGATACCGGAGGATATCTCCATTATCAGTATCGATGATATTGATACGGCCCAGTATCTGACCCCCATGCTCACCACGGTCCACATCCCCATCGAAGAGATGGGAAAAATGGCCGCAAAAACACTCATCGACCGAATCGAAGGCGGCCATACCCTGCCGATGAAAATCAACTTTCCGTTTTATATTGCAGGAAGGGAAAGCTGCAGGGAGTATCGGGGGTAAAGAGCGCTATGCCCTTTCTCCCCCAATCTCCTTCCCCATCCATATATGAGGACAGTCTTCATCAAAATCAATTTCTCCCCGGCTGGCATACCCCTGCTTTTCATAAAAGCCCGCTGCCCTGCACTGCGCATGGAGAAGGATCCGTTTCCCGCCTGCGGCCTGTATTTCCTTTTCAGCCTCCCTTAACAAGCATGCTCCCAGCTTCCGGCCCCGGTATTCTTTTATAACCGCAATCCGGCCGACCACATAATCCCCGCAAAGCCCGCGGGGAAAAAAGCGGCACACAGCCACAGGTATTTCGCCATCATACAAAACCAGATGGAATGCTCTCTGATCTGTTTCATCAAATTCATTCTCAAAGCCCTGCTCCCTTACAAAGACCTCCTCCCGAATCCTTCTTGCCTCCTGGGGCAGTGTGCTGTAGATCTGTGTTTTCATTTCTCTCCTCCTTAAAAAATAAAGGCATATAAAAACCAACCTTATAACGCCATTCGGCGCCGTACCTGCGGTCGATTTTTATATGCCTTAAAATTCGCTTTACCCGGTGATAAAGCATCAGCTGTTATATTTCCTGTAAAAAATGTAACAAATTTCCCCAAAAATGTCAATCCATTCCTATCCCCAGTTCATCCTCCCATACCGCAGCACCATTTCCCGGATCTGTCCGGCCAGCTCCTCTGTCAAATCTGCCCGGGTCAGACGCCATTTCCAGTTAATCCCGACAGTGGAAGGACAGTTGATCCGGCATTCATTTCCAAGGCCCATATAATCCTGGATCGGGATGATGCACAGCTTCGCCCTGCTGCGCATAATCAGACTGATAAAGGATTGGCCCAGATATTTCTGAGGAGTTGTCTGGTCGCAGAGGTAATCTCTGGCAAGCTGCCGTTCCTCCTGGGTAATGCTTTTCCACCATCCGGCCAGAGTTTCATTGTCATGGGTTCCTGTATATGCCACCGAATTTTCCGTATAATTATGGGGCAGATAATCATTGGCGCAGCCGGAATCCCTGGAATCAAAGGCAAATTCTAGCACCTTCATGCCTGGAAAACCGCTTTCGTTTACCAGCTGGCGGACAGAATCCGTCACATATCCCAGATCTTCTGCTATGACCTCCTTTTCTCCAAGGCACTCCTTCATCCTTTGAAACAGCTCCATTCCGGGTCCCTTTTCCCAATGTCCGGACACAGCCGTTTTAGCATCGGCAGGAATGGAAAAGTATTCGTCAAACCCTCTGAAATGATCGATCCGCACTGCGTCATAAAGCCGGAACACATAGCTCAGACGGGAAATCCACCAGTCATAACCTGTATTTTTATGATACTCCCAGCGGTACAGGGGATTGCCCCAGAGCTGTCCGGTGGCAGAAAAGCCGTCCGGCGGACACCCTGCTACTGCAGTGGGACGGTTGTCCTGATCCAGCTGGAAAAGCTCCGGATGGGACCAGGTATCAGCGCTGTCCATGGCAACATAGATGGGGATGTCTCCGATCAGGCGGATTCCTTTTTCATTTGCATAAGCCTTCAGCTTCATCCACTGTTCATAAAATTTATACTGCATATACTGCTGAAATTCAATCTCAAAATACAGTTCTCTGCGGTAATAGTCCATGGCATTGCTCCAGCGCAGGCGGATATCCTCTGACCACCCGGTCCATGGAATTCCTCCAAAACGATCCTTTACAGCCATAAAAAGACTGTAATCAGAAAGCCACCAGCTATTCTCCTCCACAAAACGCCTGTAGCTTTCATTTTCACTGACATTGCTGCGTTCATAGGCTTTTCGCAGCAGCCCGTAGCGGCTTTTGTATATTTTTTCGTAATCCACACTGGACGGATCGGCTCCAAAGTCCGCTTTTTCGCACTCTTCTTCTGTCAGAACGCCTTCCTCAACCAGCTCCTCCAGGCTGATAAAGTACGGATTCCCCGCAAAGGTGGAGAAGGACTGATAGGGGGAATCCCCATAGCCGGTAGGCCCCAAAGGAAGAATCTGCCAGAAGCTCTGTCCGGCCTCCCTTAACCAGTCTACAAATTCATATGCACTCTTAGAAAAACAACCTATTCCATACTTAGACGGCAGACTGGCTACCGGCAGCAATATACCTGCGGATCGTTTCATCCTTCATCTTCCTCCATTTCTATCATAACGCCCCAATGGTCCGATACCACAGGGCCATTAATTCCATTGCAGATCACCCGGCTGGAAGCCACAGGCACAGCCCGGCTGGAAAAAAGATAATCCAGCCGCATCCCCTGAAGGCTCTGCGTACTATCTACTTTTTCCAGCCTGTCCTTCCAGCCGTCAATGCGTCCTCCTACCGTGATGCCGTTATCCTTTTCCTTTGCCAGACAGTAGCTGTCCAGCCATCCATTTTCACAGACATAGCCATAGCCCTGATCCATACGGTCTGCAGGACTGTTAAAATCGCCTAAGAGCCATACCTGTTTATCTGTCTTTCCTTCTTTTTTTAATCTTTCACCCAGCCGGTTCATCTGAGCCTGAAAGGGCTCTTCCTTATCATCCCACCAGCCCATATGTACGGTATAAAACCAGCTGTTTTTATAGGCTGCCGTACGGATTCCCAGAATCTTTCTGGTCTTCCAGTTATGATAGTCCTGTGTCCGGCTGATAAAGAAGGTATCCGTCTCCACAACAGGGCTGAGGCTAAAAAGCGCCAGTCCCTCATCATACCGGTCGTAGCCCAGCTTTACGCCGATCCAGGTCCAGGTATAGGATACCCCCATCTGATTCAGAATGTCTGCCAGAACAGCCGCATAGTTTCCCCGGCGCACAGCCCCCGAAAAATCAGGGCACCGCACAAAGCCCTTTAAGCTCTGATCCGGCAGAATCTCCTCTCCTGCCAGCTGATTTACCTCCTGGAGAGCAAAAATTTCCGGTTTTTCTCCGGCAATCAGCCTGGCAAATTCTTCTGTTTTTCTCTCCTGATCCGGTTCGATCAGACTGTGGGTATTAAGCGTCAGTAATTTCACCCTGCTTCCCCCTCTTTCCTGTTACAGTATGTCGTTGATATCGGATTTAAGTACATCTGCCCTTGGTCCGTAAATGGCCTGAATACCATTATCCTTGCGGATCAGTCCCAGTGCTCCCTCTGTCTTCCATTCCGGAAGTTCTGCCACCTGTGCCAGGTCTTTTACAGTTACACGCAGCCTTGTCATGCAGGCATCTACCAGAATAATATTTTCCCGGCCTCCCAAAAGGGCAATAATACGCTCTGCCTGAGAACCTGTTCCTGCACTGCCGGCTGGATTTCCTCCTGTTTTGGCAGAAGCACCGTCCTCCTCAGCTCCCTCGTCTGTATAATTCCCCAGACGTCCCGGTGTGGCAAAATGAAACCGTCCGATCATATAGTAAGCCACAAAGTAGCCGATTACAAAAAATACAACTACACAGATCACAAAATGGATCAGATCCCCGCCCAGACCTGCTTTTAAGGACATGGGAATCCGGGTGATAAACTCCAGATTTCCAAAGGAATGAAGCCTTAAGTCAATGATGCCTGCCATGGCAAAGGCACAGCCCTGAAGAACTGCATAAACTACATATAAAGGCAATGCACAGAACATGAACATGAATTCCAGAGGCTCTGTAACGCCTGTAAGGAATACAGCCAGTACGGTAGAATAAAACATGGAACGGTAATTCTGCTTTTTATCAGGCTCAACCCTGCGGTACATGGCAAGTGCAATTCCAAGAAGAAGGCCTGTAGCACCGATCATCTGTCCTACCTTAAACCGGGCCGGAGTAACGGTATTTAAAAGATTTGTATAGGAAGCCATATCCCCGGCATCCTTAAAGTTAATCAAATCGGTCGCCCAGGCAAGCCATAAAGGATCCTGCCCGAACACCTGCGCTCCTGCATTTACACCTGTAGCAATGGTATAGGTTCCGCCAAAAGAGGTGTAATTCATGGGAATGGTCAGCATATGGTGCAGGCCGAAGGGCAGCAGCAGACGCTCCAGTGTTCCGTAGATAAAGGGAGCCAGCACCGGAGAGGTGGAGGAAGAATTGGCAATCCACACACCAAAGGCATTGATTCCGGACTGAACCACCGGCCACACAAGGGCCAGCACCAGAGAAATAACCACAGACCATGCAATGCACACCATAGGAACAAACCGCTTTCCGTTAAAAAATGCCAGCGCATCCGGAAGCTTTCTATAATTATAATACTTATTGTAAATGATACCGCCGGCAAAACCGGAAATAATTCCCACAAACACGCCCATATTTAAAGCAGGCGCGCCCAGGACAGAGGTAAAATAACCATTTACCAGAATTTCCTGTCCAAACAGCGTATGGGTCACTGCCTCCGGATCATTTAACATCGCAGAGGTAACGCCGAAGATAGATCCTGTAATCTGGTTAATCAGGATAAATGAAATCAGTGCTGCAAATGCTCCGCCGGCCCTTTCCTTCGCCCATGAACCACCGATGGCTGCTGCAAATAAAATATGCAGGTTGTTGATGACAGCCCAGCCGATATTCTCCATAGTGCTTCCTATGGTCATCACGGCGGCTATGTCGCCTCCTGCCATCTGCACCAGCTTACCCAGACTGATCATAAGTCCTGCTGCCGGCATAACGGCAATGACTGTCATCAGCACCTTTCCCAGTTTCTGGAGAAAATCAAAATTGATCCTGCCTGTAAGTTTACTGTTCTTACTTCCCATTGTGTAATTCCCCCTTGCTTTCCTTTCATCTGATTGATATTGCGGCTACAATAAATCTTGCTGTATTACATTTGCACAACTTTACGCAATCGATTGCATTAAATATAATCCTGTTGCATTGAAATTGCAAGAGCGTTTTTATTTTTTCCGTTGTTTCTACATTTGTCACAAAGAGAAGCTATGGTTTTTATGCAAAATTCCCATAAATAATATCCTTGTAACCTTCCCGTTCTATTTGCACTGATTTGCATTGAATTGCACGCTATTTTGCATTGACTTTTCATGCTCACCGGCCTACAATAATACTATAGTATTTGAGAGTAACAAGGAGGTTTTTCCATGGCCGTAACCATCAAAGAGGTCGCCGCGCTGGCAGGCGTGTCCCCATCTACTGTTTCCAGAACCTGTAAAAATAATCCTTCCATCAGCGAGGAGACAAAGGAGAGGGTCCGTAAAGCCATGGCCCAGCTGGGATATGAACCCAATTTTCAAGCCAGCAACCTGGCTTCCCAGAACACACGGACCATCGGCATCATTCTGCCTGTGTCTGCCAGAGAGGTTTATGAAAATTCCTTCTATCTGGAAGCCATCCGCGGAATCAGCCAGTTCTGCAACCAGCGGCAGTATATCAATACCGTAGTAACCGGGCAGGATGAGGAGGAGGTTTTGCAGGCTGTCCGTTCCATGACCCGCAGCGGTCAGGCTGACGGCTTTATTGTGCTGTATTCCAAACAAAAAGATCCTGTGATTGACTACCTCTACAACGAAGGCCTTCTGTATGTACTCATAGGAAAAGCCTATCAGTTCGCCAATCAGACCATTTATATTGACAATGATAATCTGCTGGCCGGTCAGGAAGCAGCGGAATACCTTTACCAGCTGGGACATCGGAAAATTGCTTACCTTGGCGCGGATAATTCCCTGATGTTTTCCGCTGACCGCAGATCCGGCTATCAGCTGGCCCTCTCCCGCCACGGCCTTCCCCTGCGTCCGGAATACTGCATTGAGGCATCTGCATTTTCACCGGAGGACACAGCCGCCATCCGGGAGCTGTTGGATTTGAAAGACCGCCCCACTGCCATTGTAGTAAGCGATGATATCCTGGCTGTTGCATTGGAGCGTGTATGTATCGAAAAAGGGATTTCCATTCCGGAGGATCTTTCTATCATCTCCTTTAACAACTCGCTTTTTGCACGGCTGACAGCTCCCCAGCTGACTTCCATTGACATCAATTCCTGCCAGCTTGGCATAGAAGCCGCCTCCCAGATGATCAACCATATTGAAAATCCCAACCTTCTGGCCACGAAAATCATTGTCCCTCATTATCTGGTTGAAAGAGAAAGCTGTAAACAGATCGAATTATCTGATTTTCAGTAATATCAAAGCCAGCCGGCCCTGCGCTTCCGAATCATTTCGGGCCGCACAGGAGCCGGCTGGCTTTATTATCTAATGTCCTCACTTTTTTGCAAAACGGTTCATAAAAAAGTCTGTAAACGCAGCCAGTTCATCGGCCTGCGATACATAAACATACAGTTTTTCATCTTCCAGCCAGTCATAGGCATTGATGCCGATATAGCCCTTTTTGTCCGGGTAAATGATAAAGGCATCGGTGGGATACTTATTCCTGTATGCTTTTAAAATCTCAGAACGGCGGTAGTATGTCGGATCGCCGCAGCCGGAAAGATCGGGAACCGTCGGAACGACCACGATTGTCTGGTTTGCCTCATTCCAGCCCACAATTAAATTTCCGATCTTTGTTTTGCTCCCGTGAACGAATCCATAATTAAAGCGGCTTACATCTTCGGTATATCCAAAAATCAACCTGTAACCGCTTCCTCCCTCTACGGCCTGGTCAAACAGCAGACGCATTTTCTTTGCATTTGCATTGCTCTTTTCCATGTCAACCTCAGGGCCTTTAAACAGTTTTCCAAAAAATCCCATAATCTTTTTCCTCCTGAATCTTTTATATGTTCGTTTCCTCTTTTAATTTTTCCAGGGCATCCACAATAGCATTCAGCTGAAAATCAACCGTTTCATCCGCAGCTTCCGGAACAAAGAAAGGAAGTGTATCGGGAATGGCTCTGCGTATAACCATCACGGTCAAGCTCAGATTTGTAAACAAATGGATTCTTTCTACATTCGCCTTTATCCCAAAGTTTTCCAATATTTCTCCAAAAAGGCGGAGCTGCTTTTTTCGGAACGTCTGATAGCTTTCCTTTGATAAATGCCTGAAAATAAGCTGCTGTTCCTCAATCGTTAAAACAGCGATCCCGTTTTTCTCTCCATAACAGCAGGTGTAAAGAAAGCGCTTGACCCCATCACGCCAGCTCAAAGCAGGATCAGCCATTAACTGTTTCACATATGCAATGATCTTCGGCTGCTGCAGATATAATGTCTCAACGATCAAATCCTCTTTTGCAGCAAAAAAGGAATAGAAAAACGTACGCGAGATACCAACTTTTTTATAGATTTGTTCTACGGTTGTATGCTGGATTCCCTGCTCTGCCATCAGTTCAAGTCCAACTGCGATCAGTTTCGCCCGAATGCGTTCTCTGTCTTCCTCAGAATAGGCCACCTTTGGCATACCGCATCTCCCTTCAAAATAAAAACAATTCTTATAATTTGTTTTTATTTTATCACTGCCTGCCGGAAAATACAAGAGCAAAATAACTCTAACGACATCCATTTTAGCAAAACACAGCCGCCCCCGCGCCCCCGAATCAAATCGGAACACGCAGGAACGGCTGCTTCATTTTATCATTTCTTTATTTAATTCATTTCAAACTGCAGTGATGGATCGATCAGTCTGCAATCTCCAGTCCGCCTTCTCCCATGGCCTTTCTGCCCATATTGTGAACCAGTCTGTAATAGGTAGGAAGAAGAACCAGAGTCAGGATCGTAGCCGCGATCAGACCGCCTACGTTTACAAGGGCAAGACCCTGCATCATGGCACCTGACTTACCATAAGCAAACGCATTGGGGAGCATGGAAATAACCGTTGTTCCGGTTGTCATCATGATCGGGCGCATACGGATCGCTCCCGCCTCTACCAGAGCCTTATCCAGAGGCATTTCCAGAAGAAGCTGGTTGACCGTATCTACATATAAGATACCATTATTTACAACCGTACCGACTAACATCAGGAAGCCCAGCATGGATACCATACTGATGGGGCTGTCTGCGATGAACAGCAGTCCAAAGGAACCGATCAGAGCGAACGGGATCGTTGTCATGATCATAAGTGAGAACTTTGGCGACTCAAACTGGATTGCCATTACTACGAATACCAGGAAAATACCGGTAATCAGCGCACCTCCCAGAGCGGACATCTCCTCGACCATGCTCTCATCTGTGGCATTGGCAGCCATTTCCACTCCCTCTGGCATATCCCAGTTACGCACAAACTCATTGACAGCTGCCTTCGCCTCATCCTTAAGTCCGGACTGGGGCTGCATGGTAATAGACACCTGATACTGCTTTGATTTACGCGCGATCTGCTGCGGGCTGTCCTCATACACAATGTCTGCCAGATCTTCCAACGGAAGAACCGTTCCTGTGGCTGTTGGGATCATCATTCCCTGGAGCTTTTCAATAGAATCATACCGGTCCGGAGCAAATTCTACAATTACGTCAATGTCCTCGCCGTTGACTCTCATCGTAGCTGCCTCTATACCGCTTAAGTTGCTGTAAAGCATGGAACCAATGGATGCAGGGGTAAGACCTTCTGCCTGAGCAGCAACCGGGTCTACCTTTACCTTAATAATAGGCGCCGCATTTTCAATGGATGAATGTACCTGCATAACATCATCGCGTTTTCTAAGCTCTGTTACCAGCTCATTTGACGCCTGTTTTAATGCGTCATAATCCGTACTCTGTAAGTCTACCTCGATCTCGTTCGTACTGCTGCTGGAAGAACCGCTGGTACTTCCCTGTTCCAGAGTAACCGATACATTCGTGTAATGTTCAATCTCTCTGGTCCATTTATCAATCACTTCATCTGTGGAAAGCTTACGGTCATCCTTTAAATACGCACTCAGAGAAACGCCGCTTCCTCCCATGCTCAGACCACTGGCTCCGTAGGTCAGAAGATAATGGTCTACCTCCTCGTCCTGTGCTACCAGCTGCTCTACCTCAGCTACTGCTTCATTTACTGCAGCAATGGAAAGTCCTGGTTTTGTCTTGATCTCCATATCCACAATGCCTTCGTCTACCGCTACCATCAGCTCCATTCTAAGCTGGGAAGCAAGGCCGAAGGAGGCCACCAAAAGCAGAAGGCTTCCGCCGATGATCATACCTGTCTTTGGAATGATGGAAGGCATATGTGCACGGTACCACTCCTGACAGCCGCGGATAAAGCCCGCTACAGGAGCCTTCTCTTTCTCTATCGGATGCCACTGATAATAGCACAGAGGCACGATGGTCACGGCAGAGAATAAAGATGCGATCAAACTGAATACGATGGTAAATCCGAGCTGTTTGAATAGCTGTCCAGACATACCGCTCAACAGGGAAAGCGGGATAAATACAACGCAGGTGGTCGCTGTACCGCCGATGATGGAATTGATCATAACACGGCTTCCCTCGATGGCCGCATCGTAGAAATTCATCTTTTCCTTTGCGCGGAAACATCCGTCCAGTACGTTGATGGAGTTATCTACCATCATACCTACGCCCAGAACCAGAGAAGTCAATGAAATAACGTTCAGCGAGAATCCCATAAAGCTCATGGCGATCAAGGTCAGCATGATAGAAATAGGAATAGAGGTACCAACGATAACGGAAGCGCGCAGGTCTCCGTAGAACAGCCAAAGGATAAACATGGACAGGATAACAGCCATGAACATGGTCTGGTATACGTTGACGATGGATTCGTTGATCATATCGCTGGAATCATTTACAACCGTAAATTCCAGTCCCGGATTGGCTGCCTTCAGCTTTTCAATCTGCTTTGTTACCTGCTTTGATACATCAATGGCCGTTGAACTCTGCTGCTTTTTAATGGCAATGGATACAACGTCCCTTCCATTATAACGGCCGATGGAATTTTCTTCTTCCAGTGTCTGGGAAACAGTCGCAATATCTGACAGATGGATCACACTGCCGTCTGCCAGAGGGATTGCAATATTATTCAGACTTTCCGCATCATCATAATCGTTGCCTGCACTGACATTTAATTCCTGCTTTCCTACGTTTACATCGCCTGCAGGAACGGCAAAATCTGCCGCGCCTACCAGCTGGCCCACAGTAGAAAGACTTAAATTATACTGGGCCATTTTTTCCGGATCCAGACAAACGCTTACGTATTCCTTCTGTCCGCCGGAAAGAGAAACTTCACCGACTGAGCTTAATTTTTCCAGTTCCGGCTGCACATTGTTCTCTACATATGTATAGAGATTTCCATCTACCTGCCCTCCCACTGCAAGGGTCATAACAGGAGCCGCATTCATATCCATCTCAAGGATATTGGGCTCTTCCACATCTTCCGGCATATCCCGCTTGGTGCCGTCAATGGCTTTTTTCAGGTTGATGTATGCGGTATCAATATTGGTTCCGAACTCATACTCCACCATAATGATGGAAACATTCTCCTGTGAAAAGCTGTATATATTTTTAACGCCGTCCAATGAGGTAATGGCATCTTCCTGTTTTGTTGTTACCAGGTCATTGATATCCTCCGGGGTGGCGCCTGCATATACGGTACTGATCAGCAGAACCGGAAGCTCCATCTCCGGCGTCAGCTCTACCTTTGTCCCCATCAGGGCCTGAAGACCGAAATATGCAATGGTGATCAGGCACATGATAATGGTTACAGGCTTGCGTACCGCAAATTTAGTAATATTAACCATTCCTTATTCACCTGCTTTCTCTGACTCTACGGCAGGTGTTTCCTGATCCGCATTTCCTTCGCTGCTCTCTTCTTTCTGTCCATCATCTAAAAGCACCTGCTGACCGTCTACCAGCTCATTGCTCCAGGTTACGATCACCTGGCTGTCTGCTTCCAGTCCGGAAATAATTTCCATATTCTGTGAATCATAGATACCGGCCTCTACCATTACCTTTTTAGCAGCGCCGTCTTCATAGCAGTATACAAAAGCCTGACCGTCATCATAATTAACTGCATCTACAGGAACCGTCATCGCGCCTTCTGCACGATCCATTACAACGGTCAGCTTCACCTTGGCACCGTTTGTCAGGCTGGCTCCCTGGCTGACAGCTGCCTTGGCATCGTATAAGCCGGAGGCATTTACCATGGCTCCTATTTCAGTCAGACTTCCCTCATAGGCGCTTCCGTTCTTTTCTATTGTCAAGGCATCGCCTACATTCATATTTTTCATTACCTTCTCGGTTACTCCGAAATTGACCTGAAGCTGGCCGCCGCCGGAGATCACACAGATGGGCGCAGACGGACTTACGTGATCATGGAGCTCGATTCCTCTGCTCTCGATCACACCGCTGATAGGAGCGGTCACTGTGGTATATTCCAACTGAAGATCATACTGGGTCTTTGCCGTTTCATAGGCCAGACGGGCGCTGGTCGCCGAATCCTGAGCCTGCTGGAACTGCTGCTGTGAAACAAAGCCGCCGTCAAACAAGGGCTGCAGACGTGCCAGTTCTCTGGCTGCCGTATCTGCGGCTACGGATGCGGACTGCATCTGAAGCTCCATGGTCCTTAATGCATCGGAATCAATTTTACACAGCACCTGACCGGCCTGCACTGTATCGCCTGCCTGGAAATTTACCTCTAATATCTCACCGCTGATCTTAGGCATGACAACGGCTCTGGATACAGGCTCTACCGTTCCTGTAAGCTCCGTATAAAGTGTAATATCGCCTGTTACAGGTGTCTGTATGGCTACCGTAGGACGTGTTTCATACTGCGGCGCCTCCTCTTTGCCGGACACCAGTTTAAATACAAACCCTGCTGCCACTAAAAGGACTACCGCTCCTGCGATCAGTCTTTTGCTGCTTTTTTTCATTTTTTCTGCCTTCCTTTCTTTTATGCACGATTTTAATCCCGGATTCCTCTGTCAAGTATGGCAAACTGTCTGGCTGCCATCTCCTTCAGCCTTTTCGGATCTGCCGCATGATCCAGATACAGCATGGATATCCTGAGGATCACCAGCATCCCCATGCCGATGGCATACCGCAGCTTTTCCGTATCAAGCCCTGGATATCCGGAATGATCCATGGCCTCATAACATTTCTTTTCTGTCTTTTCCCGCAGGTTTTCTTTGTCATATTCCCGCTCTGCGCAGGCTGCCACCTCTCTGCAGGTTCCATCCTCCATCACCCGCTTGCAGAACTCCCAGCAGTCTCTGTAGATCTCATCCTCCATGATGCGGTTTACCAGCCGACTCATGGACATATCAAATGAGCTTTTCTGTTCCTGAAAGGCTTCTATAAGCCCCTGCACCAATCGTTCTCTCAGTTGATGCATCATACAGGTAAACAGGTCTTCCTTGCCCTGGAAATACAGATAAAAACTGGCTCTGGATATGCCTGCCCGCTTGATCAGGCTGCTGATCCGGATCTCCGAGTAAGGCGTAGTCATGAATTCTGCGCGCATTGCATCCAGGATTGCCTGTTTCTTGTAATCACCCAGATTCATGAATTTCTCTGTGGGCATTTTTTTCATCTCCTTTACCATTAATCATTATATGGACTTTTGTCTAATTGACAATAGGCAAAATAAAATCAAATGCACAAAATTTGTGCATTTGACCCATATGTGTACTATTTTTTACTTTTATTTCACAATTTACAGCAGACTTGCTTTACAACATTTTGCTTTCTGGCAGAAGCCCCTGTTCTCTGGACGCGCTCCGCATCAACGCTTCTCTTATGGCCCCTTTAAACAAATAGTCCAGGCGGACCAAAACCTGCTCCAGTGTTTCCCCGTTCAGCATTCCATCCTCTTCCATCCAGCTGGTCATGATCCCCCGAACCGTATACTGGCACACCGCACTGAGTATCTTTTTATCCTCTGCCTGTACCTCCATTCCCTGAGATACGCTTTCAATGAGGCGGTCAAAAATAATCTGGCTGGCAGACTGCAGGCAGTTTCTGACCTCCTCGTTGGCAGCAGAGCGATACAGATTGCATAAAAGCTCTCTGTTGGCTTCCAGATACCGGATTTCCTTTAAGCCTGCCTTACCATCCTCCCCCTCATCCTCTACCATCAGCTCGATCACATGCTCAGCCGAATACTGGACATAGGCTTTGAGCACCTGGTAAATATCCTGATAATGGTAATAAAACGTATTTCTGGAAATACCGCATTGATCTGTAATATCCTTTACCGTAATTTTATCTACCGGTCTGGAAGCTGCCAGATCCCCGAACACTTTCAAGATTGCAAATTTCGTAAATGATGCCATGGGCAGACATGTCCTCCTTTAATTAAATAGGAGTCCATTATACCGTAAAATGGTCCAAACTGCAAATTCACTTCTTTTCCCCATGTTTTTTCGCATATTTTCGGCCTATAAAGTAAAAGATAAAAAGAATCGCCGCCGCAGGAACCCAAAACGGAACCGATATTATGATCCCTACAAAAAGAGAAGAAAACAAACCTGCTGCCCTGTGGGCATTTTCCACAAATCCAGTGCGGATCCTCTGCCATATGGTCTGAGGCTCTGTGGGACTGTAATTTGTTACTTCTGACAGATCCAAACGCAGAATACTGTATTCCACCTGATTATCATACAAGCGCAGCTGGGATTCCATGGATTCCAGATCATAGCGGATCTCAGACAGCCGTTTTTCCAAGGCGATCACTGCATCCAGAGTATCAGCTTTTTCCAAAAGAGCCCAGATCCTGTCCTGCTCCATTTCCAACGTCTTTTTCCTGCTCTCAATATCACTGTACTGAAGGGTAACGTCCTCTGTGTTTTCCGAACGATTCACTATACTTCCTTTTCCTTCCAGGTCTGTAATGAATTCATCCAGACGGCCCGTCGGGATCCTGACTGTAAGGCTGGCAGTACGCAAAATGGGATTTCCTTCGGAATCTGCCTGTTTTCCCATCACATCTGACCGCTCCGTATATCCCCCAAAAGTCTCTGTCTTTTCCCCGACCGCCTGAAGAAACGCGTCAAATTCTCCTGTCTCCATCTGAAGTTCTACCGTGCGGATCAGCTTTCGTGTCTGAGACCGGGATGTTAACGTTTCTCCCGTTTCCCGTTCTGTTTCTTCCAAAGCAGGAGCTTCCGGCATATGTCCTCCTGCAGCTGCCGGAGGACTGACAGCCATCGTTTCAGCTATCTCCATTTTATCCGCAGCTGCACCGGAAGCAGTGCCTCCGCAGGCTGTAAACCCAAACAGGACAAGCACCACCGCCAATAATCCCACAAATCTTTTTTTCATGCTCTTCTCCTCCTTTCCTTTCTGATCCCAACATATCATATTTTTTCTTTCCTCTCAATGTCCCTGAGAAAATCGTAAGAGGAACGACAGCTTTTGTTATATTTTTTTAATATTCCTCTTGCAACATACCCCATCAGGGTATATAATATCACTATACCCCACCAGGGTATATTCTCATCCCAATCCCGTATCAGACAGGAGGACTTATATGGAAGCAAAAAATCCAGCAGCATGCAGCTGCCATAAGACAAAAGAGCGTTCCGAAAAAGAATATAAAGATCTTATACATCGCTTAAACCGGATCGAAGGACAGGTGCGCGGCATCAAAAGCATGGTTGAAAAAAATGCCTACTGCCCGGATATACTGATACAGACAGCCGCCGTTACCGCTGCTCTCAACAGCTTCAGCCGCACCCTTCTTTCCAGCCATATCCACACCTGCGTTGTAAATGATATCAGGGAAGGAAACGATCAGGTAATCGACGAACTGATGAACACCCTGCAGAAACTGATGAAATAAAGGAGGCATTGATGCTTATGAAACAATATTCCGTAACCGGCATGAGCTGCGCGGCCTGCAGCGCCCGGGTGGAAAAAGCCGTGAATCACGTCCCCGGCGTTACTTCCTGTTCCGTGAGCCTTTTGACAAATTCCATGGGCGTAGAAGGAAACGCAGATCCAAAGGTTGTCATAGCCGCGGTAGAGCAGGCAGGATACGGCGCATCTGAAAAGGGCATATCGGATCATGCTTCTGCCCGGACATCTGAAAACGAAGATATGCTGGCTGACCATGAAACTCCCATACTGAAAAAAAGGCTGCTCTGTTCCGCAGGCTTTCTCATTGTCCTCATGTATTTTTCCATGGGCCATATGATGTGGGGCTGGCCGGTGCCCCCATTTTTTGCAGATAATCACGTTGCAGTAGGGATTTTGCAGCTTCTTCTTACAGGAATTGTAATGGTAATCAACCAGAAATTTTTTATCAACGGCTTTAAAAGCCTGTTTCACGGCTCTCCCAACATGGATACCCTGGTAGCCTTAGGCTCCACAGCCGCTTTTGTTTACAGCACCTATGCCCTTTTTGCCATGACCGGAGCACAGCTTCAGGGCGATATGGACGGCGTCATGATCTATATGCATGAATTTTATTTTGAGTCCGCCGCTATGATCGTCACCCTGATCACCGTAGGCAAGATGCTGGAGGCACGCTCCAAGGGGCGCACCACCGACGCCCTAAAAGGCCTTATGAAACTGGCTCCCAAGACGGCCACGCTTATAAAAAACGGAGCTGAGACAGAAGTCTCCATCGACCAGGTACAAATCGGGGATATTTTCGTTGTACGTCCCGGAGAAAATATACCCGTAGATGGTATTGTATTAGAAGGAAACAGCGCAGTAAACGAATCTGCTCTTACAGGAGAAAGCATCCCTGTTGACAAATCACAGGGTGACCGGGTATCTGCCGCTACCTCCAACCAGTCTGGCTTTTTACGCTGCCAGGCCATACGGGTAGGAGAAGATACCACCCTCTCCCAGATCATACAGATGGTAAGCGATGCTGCTGCCACCAAAGCTCCCATTGCCAAGGCAGCAGACCGGGTATCCGG
This sequence comes from Clostridium sp. AT4, assembly GCF_001517625.2. Lineage (GTDB taxonomy): Bacteria > Bacillota > Clostridia > Lachnospirales > Lachnospiraceae > Enterocloster. The sequence goes on from NZ_LN999828.1 coordinate 1,643,364, forward strand.
CATTTTTGTTCCGGCAGTTATCACTGTTTCCATTATTACCACGATCGTATGGCTCCTTGCAGGCCAAGGTCTGGGTTTTGCACTGGCAAGAGGAATCTCTGTACTTGTCATCAGCTGCCCCTGTGCACTGGGACTTGCAACCCCCGTAGCCATTATGGTCGGAAACGGAATGGGCGCCAAAAACGGAATTCTCTTTAAAACGGCTGTTTCTCTGGAAGAAACAGGAAAGATGCAGATCATTGCCCTGGATAAGACAGGCACCATCACAGAGGGACAGCCAAAGGTAACGGATATCGTTCCCGCAGACGGCTATACAGACGGCTCTCTTCTTTCCCTGGCTCACGCCCTGGAGGCCAAAAGCGAACATCCTCTGGCAAAAGCCGTGTTAAAGCGGGCCGAAGAAAACCAGATGGAGCCTGAGGCTGTAACAGACTTTAAGGCACTTCCCGGAAACGGGCTTTCTGCTGTCCGCACCAGAGATCACCATGTACTTACCGGAGGAAGCCTTTCCTTTATCAGCAGCCGTACGCCCATTTCACAAAATATGAAAAAGCAGGCCGAAGCGCTGGCTGAGGAGGGCAAAACACCGCTTCTCTTTACGGAAAATGATCGTCCTGCAGGTATCATTGCCGTGGCAGACACCATCAAGGAGGACAGCCCACAGGCAATCAAGGAGCTTAAAAACATGGGAATCCATGTGGTTATGCTCACAGGAGACAATGAGCGGACAGCCAGAGCCATTGGCCGCCAGGCCGGAGTGGACGAGGTAATCGCAGGCGTTCTCCCCGAAGGGAAGGAAAGTGTGATCCGCACCTTAAAGAAAAAGGGCAAAACCTGCATGGTAGGCGACGGGATCAACGATGCTCCCGCTCTTACAAGGGCTGATATGGGAATTGCCATAGGAGCCGGAACCGATATAGCCATCGACGCGGCTGATGTAGTTCTGATGAAAAGCCGCCTCTTAGACGTTCCTGCGGCCATCCGCCTCAGCCGGGCGACCCTTAAAAATATCCATGAAAATCTGTTCTGGGCCTTTTTCTACAATGTGATCGGGATCCCCCTGGCAGTCGGCGCACTGTACCCGCTCTTTCATTTAAAGCTGAATCCTATGTTCGGAGCCGCTGCCATGAGCCTTTCCAGCTTCTGCGTGGTTTCCAACGCCTTAAGGCTCAATCTTTTTCCGGTAAGAAGCGCCAGAAAGGATAAACCGCTAAAGCATCCTGTAACCGCAGATGCGGTTGCTGCTGATACAACTATTAACAACGAAAAGGAGAATACTTCTATGACAAAGACAATGAAAATCGAAGGAATGATGTGCGGCCACTGTGAGGCAGCTGTAAAGAAGGCATTGGAGGCTCTTCCTCAGGTAGCCGAGGCGGCTGTCAGCCACGAAAACGGAACTGCCGTCGTGACCTTAAACGAGGCTGTTACAGATGAGGTGCTTAAAAAGGCCGTAGAGGATAAGGACTATACGGTAGTGGAAATACAGTAAACAAACACGCCGCACAACATGCTGATACTAAAAAGGAGCCGCCCACCCATCCGGTGGAACGGCTCCTTTTACGTCTGAAAAAAAATTACATCTCGCCCAGACCGCTCTCGATTGCCTGGCTTAAGGTATCCATAGCTGCCTGCTCGTCCTCTCCGTCACAGACCAGAGTAATCTCTGTACCGCACTTAATGCCTGCTGCCATTACGTTTAATACGCTCTTTGCAACGATCTTCTTCTCACCGCACTCGATGGTGATATCGCTCTTAAACTTCATAGCAGTCTGAGACAGAACGCCTGCTGGTCTTAAGTGTAAGCCGGATGGATTTACTACGGTTAAAGTCTTGCTGATCATAATTATACTCTCCTTATGGTGTATTCTGCATTCGGAAGGGAACCGCCGCTCCCTTGTCCTCTATATGAATTTTATTACATCTGCCTATCTATGTCAAGTTTGAGTTTCCCAAGTTTTATTTTCCTTTTCCTGAGAAAATACACAGCCACAGTAGTTCTGGCGGTAAAGGCCGTACTGGGCAGAAAGCTCGGTAGAACGCTTATAGCCGTTCTTCTTTTTAAAGTCCGACTGCAGGTAGGGAACGCCGTATTCTTCTCCCAGGCGGATCCCGATCTCATTAAGCTTTTGGGCGTTCTTTAAAGGGCTGATAGAGAGTGTAGTGGTAAAATAGTCAAAACCGCCCTGTTTTGCCACAGCTGCTCCTTCCCGGAGACGCAGCTCATAGCAGCGAAAGCAGCGTTCTCCTCCCTCCAGGTCCTTTTCATGTCCCCTTGCCATGGCATAAAAAACGGATGGATCGTATGTTCCTTCCAAAAAATGAATAGGATTTTCTGTCTTCATCTCACAGATCAGCCGTTCCTGCTCCCTGGCCCGTTCCCTGTATTCTGTTTCCGGGTAAATATTGGGATTGTAATAAAAAACAGTGATCTCAAAATACTGTGACAGATATTCCAATACATAGCTGCTGCAGGGAGCGCAGCAGCTGTGGAGCAAAAGAGTCGGAACGGCTCCGTTTTTTCCAATTTCTTCCAATGTGTGTTCTAAAATTCTCTGATAATTCTGCTTCTGCTGCTGTGCAGCCATAACAATTTCCTCCTTTACAGCAGGGACAAACGCATCAATATCCCGCCACGCACAAAAGGGCTGCTTTTGTGAGCAGCCCTTTTTATTTTATTTCATTTACAGGAAATCCCTGATGCGCTTGCTTCTTACCGGATTGCGCAGCTTGCGCAGAGCCTTGGCCTCGATCTGTCGGATACGCTCTCTGGTAACATTAAACTCTTTTCCCACTTCCTCAAGGGTTCTGGGATGGCCGTCTTCCAGACCAAAACGCAGGACAATGACCTGGCGCTCTCTCTCTTTTAAGTCGCCTAAGAGGGCATCGATATGTTCTCTTAACATCACAGACTCTACATTTCCCTCAGGGGTCACTACGTTGCTGTCCGCTACGAAATCGCCCAGATTGGAATCATCCTCTTCGCCGATGGGCGTCTCTAAGGAAGCCGGTTCGCGGGCGATCTGCATGATCTCCATCACCTTGTCCTCAGACATATCGAGAGCTTCTGCCAGCTCGGTGACAGAAGGCTCATAGCCCAGCTCCAAAGTCAGCTTACGCTGCATCTTTGACATCTTATTGATCGTCTCAACCATATGCACCGGCACACGGATGGTTCTCGCCTGATCAGCCAGAGCTCTTGTCACTGACTGACGGATCCACCAGGTCGCATATGTACTTAACTTATAACCCTTTGTATAATCAAATTTCTCAACGCCTTTGATCAGCCCCAGATTGCCTTCCTGCACCAGATCAAGGAAGCTCATGCCTCTTCCCGTGTAGCGCTTTGCAATGCTGACCACAAGACGCAGGTTTGCCTCGATCAGTCTCTCCTTTGCAGATTCATCTCCGTCTGCCTTGCGCTGTGCAAGCTCCAGCTCTTCATCTGCCGTAAGAAGGGGTACGGTACCAATCTCCTTTAAGTACATACGAACCGGGTCTTCGGTTCCGATGCCCTCCAGAAGATCCACTGCATCCAGGTCGATTTCTTCTTCCTCTGCATCCTTCATGAAACTGTCATCGTCCAGATCAAGATCCAGGCCAATGTCATCCAGAGCGGGATCTGCATTCAACATCGCTTCGTCCAGTACGGGAACTACGTCAATATTACGGTTCTCCAGGTAACTGTAAATCTGATCCATCTGCTCGGGAGACAGGTTGTCCCCTGTGAAAAAGTCATTGATCTCGCCTGCATCCAGCGTATTGTGCTTGGATTTGGCATGCTCCACCAGCTTTTCCAGTTTTTTTAAAAAATCGTCCTTTTCCAATGATAAACGTCCTTTCATTTAAAGGTAAATGTGGAAACTCTCACAACTTATCATTATATACCATTTGTTTCGGGATTTCAACATCTATCGACAAGAATCCTTATTTTCTCCCTTAAACAGCCGATCTGAGCCTGGGTTCTGGCTCCGCCATACTCTCCGTCCAGAACCCAGTCCACCGGAGCTGCCGACTGAAAACAGATGGAAACTGTCTTAAAACGGTATACATATTCATTCGGTTCTTCCTTTAAAAACAGATGGGAAATGATATTGCTCAGATCTCCGGGAGTTTTTGGCATACGGATCAAAAGCACCTCAAAGGCACCATCATTTAAGGCAACAGTCTGGTTTACCAGATTTTTAAAGCCGCCCACACTCCTTGTATTCGTCACCATGCCGAACACGAAATCCTCCTCTAATTTCCCCTCTTCCCACTGCACTAACATATGGTATGGCTTAATAGAAGAAATACTTTTTAAGGCCTCCAGCATATAGGCCGGATGGCCCAGCAGATTCTTTCGATCCTGGGAGGTAGCATAGGCCACCTCTGTAAAAGCGCCGAAACCGGCAATATATACAAAATTCCGATCCCCGCAGAAGCTTCCCACATCCACTGCAAAAGGCGCCCCGTTTACAACATTAAGAGCAGCCCGCTCCATATCCTTCGGGATCTGAAGGCTGACTGCAAAATCATTGGTAGAACCCGCAGGAATATACCCCAATGGCGGCTGATCCTTAAGAGCCAGCATCCCGCAGATGGTTTCATTTAAGGTTCCGTCTCCTCCGCTGCACAGGATAAGATCCATGCCCTCTCCCAGCTCTTTTACGATACGGGAGGCATCTCCCTGGCTCTGGGTTACATGAACATGGATATCATACCCATCCTTTGTAAAAATATCCAGGATCCGCAAAAGGCTTCCCCGGATCTGTTCCTTTCCGGAGCGCGGATTAAATACAAAGAGCATTTGCTTCACTGTCCATCCTCCTTTTTAAACAGGATCTCTCTGTAAGCGGAAAATACATTGGGAAGGGGATACTGTTTTTCTATCTCCTCTCTGGATGCCATAAAAACACCGTCCGGCAGTTCCCTCCAGGGTTCTTTAAGGACAGCATGGTATCCGCTCATACGCCACTCAATATGAGAAAACACATGACGGGCATCTGGAAGAGGTTTCAAACATACCAGATCATCCTCAGACACTGCCAGATACGCCTCCGCCTCTTTTGGCGACAGCTTTCCCTCTGCGTTGGGAAGCTCATAAAGAGAGGCCAAAAGCCCCTTTGGAGGCCTTTTGCGGATGGCGGCCTTCTCCTGATATTCAATAATAAATACCGTCCTTTCTTCCACCTTCCGCTCCTTGGGCGGGGACTTCCACGGGATTTTCTTCCAAAGGCCATTTTGGGCCGTAAGGCATACGGATTCCATTGGGCATTCCCTGCATTTGGGTTCTCCGCCGGGGATGCACACCAGCGCTCCGGTCTCAATCAATGCCTGATTATAGCTTCCCGCGCAGTCCTTCGGCATCACTTCCTTTAAAAGAGCCTCCATGGATGTTTTTACAGAGGCTTTTCGGATGTCCGAGGAATCTGCCAGAATACGGGAAACGACCCGAAGCACATTTCCATCCACAGCCGGAACGGGGATACCGTAGGCAATCGAAGCAATGGCTCCCGCCGTATAACTGCCGATTCCGGGAAGGCTCAAAAGCGCTTCATAGGAAGCAGGAAGCGCTCCGTTAAAGCGCTCCATCACCTGAATGGCAGCTGCTTTTAGATTTCTGGCCCGGCTGTAATAGCCCAGCCCTTCCCACAGTTTCATCAGGCGGTCATCCTCTGCCTGCGCCAGATCACGAATTTCGGGAAACGCCTCCATAAACCGCTCGAAATACGGCTTTACTGCCTCTACCCGGGTCTGCTGCAGCATAATTTCCGATATCCATACCCTGTAGGGCTTTGGATCTTCTCTCCAGGGCAGCTTTCTGGCTCTGGAGGCGTACCAGGCAAGGAGCGGCTTTTCTACCGCCCGAAGCCGCTCCCTCTGCTCAAGAGACCGATCCTTCTCTTCCAGAATCTGGAGCCTGTCATAAAAATGCAGCCTTCCGTCACACATAGCCGTATATCCCCCGCACAGATACCTCTCCTGAAATAACTGCTGATACAGAATCATCCTCTCTCTTCACCAAAAGACAGCCTTCTTTATCAATTCCAAGAGCCATACCCTCATAGGAACCGTGAGGGTCTAACACGCGAACCTGTCGTTTCCGGTTTGCAAGCATTTCATTGTACTCATCCATAAGCCCTGTCATATCACCATATTCCATAAAACGGCTGTAATACTGCTCAAAGCTCTTAAGCACCGCTCCGATCAAAGGCGCCCGTTTAAGCTCATGGCCCAGAGACAGCTTTAAAGAGGTAGCAGTGTCTGAAATTTCAGGTGGAAAGCTTTCTGTATTTACATTGATACCGATCCCCACTACTACATAGCGGATGGAATCCTCCTCTGTGCTCATCTCCGTTAAGATGCCGCAAATCTTTTTCCCATCGACCACAGCATCATTTGGCCACTTGATCTGAGGGGACAGACCCGAAATCTGCCGGATCCCGGCCACCACTGCCATCCCGGCCACCAGCGTCAGCATAGAGGCTTTTGACGGAGACAACTCAGGGCGAAGTATAAAACTCATCCAGACTCCCACACCGCGAGGAGAGGCCCAGGCCCGTCCTCTTCTTCCTTTTCCTGCGCTCTGGCTATCTGCTGCAACAAGAGTTCCATGGGGTGCACCCTCCTCCGCCAGTTTTCTGGCCTGACGGTTAGTGGAATCTGTCTCATAAAAGCAGTTCACCTGAGACCCCAGCCACACGGTGGAAAGAACTGTTTTAAGTTCCGGGGCTGTGATCACATCCGGAGAAGCCACGAGACGGTATCCTCTGTTTCTCACCGCCTCAATGGCATAGCCCTCCTCCTCCAGCTGGCGTATCGCTTTCCATACAGCTGTTCTGGAAACCCCCAGGCCCTCGCACAGCTGCTGGCCCGACAGAAAATCTGGTGTTTCCTTCAGCATTTTTAAAATTTCTGTTTTCATTCTTCTCTCCCATCATCTATCCGTGAAACCATAGACTTACGGCGCTTAACACGCCAAGAAGCCCAAGACCTGCTCCAAGAAGCAGCTGGAAGATTCCCAGCCTGAACCGCTTCTTATCTCTGGCACAGGTCTTAAGCTCAAATATGCCTTTGATCCCATTTAACAGCGCCGCCAGCAAAAATACCAGGGGAAACAGCATCCTGTTCCCTTCGGGGCTTATAAAGGACAGCACGGCGAATATGACAATGGCGATCCCAAGGATCAAGTGCGCCATGTCGAGAAATACCCCGGCACGGCGCTCATTTCTTCCTCTCTGGCCCTGCATATCTGCATTCTCCATTTCTCCGGATGCAGACCTTACAGGGCCCAGAACCTACTCCCCAAGGGTTGCAAGCATTACGGCCTTAATGGTGTGCATCCGGTTCTCAGCCTCGTCAAATACAACTGACTGGCTGGACTCAAATACTTCGTCTGTTACTTCCAGTTCTGACACATGGAAGCGCTCGCCCATCTCCTTTCCGATCTTTGTCTTAAGATCGTGGAAGGAAGGCAGGCAGTGAAGGAAAATGGCCTGGGGACCTGCCCCGTCCATTACTTCCTTTGTTACCTTATAGGGGCTTAATTCCCGGATTCTCTCTTCCCATACCTCGTCTGGTTCTCCCATGGATACCCAAACGTCTGTATCGATCACATCTGCGCCCTTTACAGCCTCTGCCACATCCTCTGTCAGGGTGATCGTACCGCCGCTTTCTGCCGCAAAGGCCTCACATTCTTTTACCAGTGCCGGATCCGGGAAATACTTTTTCGGCGCACAGGCAGTAAAATGCATTCCCATCTTGGCACAGGCGATCATAAGGGAATTACCCATATTATAGCGCGCATCGCCCATATACACAAGCTTAACTCCCTTAAGCCGGCCCAAATGTTCTCTGATAGTGAGCAGATCCGCCAGCATCTGGGTAGGGTGATCCTCATTTGTAAGTCCGTTCCATACAGGAACTCCTGCATAATGAGCCAGTTCCTCTACAATCTCCTGTCCAAAGCCTCTGTACTCAATACCGTCGTACATCCGGCCCAGAACTCTGGCTGTATCTGCAATACTCTCCTTTTTTCCGATCTGAGAGCCGGATGGATCCAGATAAGTGGAACCCATTCCCAGATCATGGGCTGCCACCTCAAAGGCACAGCGGGTTCTGGTACTGGTCTTTTCAAAGATCAGCGCCACATTTTTTCCCTTTAAGGTATCCGTAAGAATCCCTTTTTTCTTCTTGTCCTTTAATTCTGCCGCCAGATCCAGCAGATACAGGATTTCCTCCTGTGTATAATCTTTCAATGTCAAAAAATTTCTTCCCTTTAAATTCATAGCATCCTCCGTGATCTTTTCCAGACTTATTTGGCCAGAAATTTATATTTATGCATCTTTTATGCATAATATACCACCACGAGAATGCGATGTCAAGGATTTTTATCTCCAGCTGCGCCTTCTTAAAACCGTTAAAAGCTGATCCGGCGTATAGATCCGAAACCGGCTGACCCGATATTTCTTTGCAGCTTCTTCCAGAAGGGAAAAATAAAGCTGCCTGTAATCCCATTTTTCCTTTAATCCCAGCTTTGCAGCAAGACGCGGAAACAGCTCCTCCATATAAATCCGCAGGGAACCGCCCTCTTTATTTTCTGTATGTTCCGCACCCATCCCGCACCAGTCCATAAGCTCCAAAACTTCAGCCATCAGACGGTTAAAATAATACTCCTCGCTTTCAGGAGCATCCAGATAATAGATCCTTCCCTCCAGCCCATAGAGCATACGCATGGCATCAAAATATCCAAGGAGCATATTCCTTCTGGCCTTTTTCCGGTCAAATTCCAGAATGCCTCCCAGTTCCTGCCTTGGCGCTACATGATAAAGGCGAACGCCGTCAGGCACCTGAAGACGGCGTTCCGTATCTACCCCATAGCCGTAGATCCGAAGGACGATAATATCCTCATACCCCCGGTCGATCAGCACATCTACAGGCACATTATTGACCCTGGCACCGTCCATGTAATACTTTCCTCCCAGCTTTTCCGGTTTAAAGCCGATCAGATACGCACTTGCCATAAGCATGTCGCAGATCTGTCCCGGAGGTACTTCCTTTATATCAACCACAAGAGGTTGATGTTCCGTCAGGGAATAGGTAACTGTATATAAATCCCTGTCAGAGGTGCGTATTTTCTCCTCATCAATCGCCCCACGGATCAGCTCCCGCAAAGGTGTGATATCAAAGCCGCCTTCTTTTAACAGGCGTTTTACTCCGTTTAAAAGATCCGAAAGTCTTACGGCTGTACCGTTTTTTAAGTTCCACTCCCTCAAAGCTTCCATTCTTTTGTCATCTACATCCATAACCTGGGAATAGCGGATATTTTCCCAGATTTTCTCCGCCGTTTCGAAATCATCCATACAGATCAGGGCGCCGTTTAAAGCTCCCACAGAGGTTCCTGCTGCCCCCTGTATCTGTATGCCCGCTTCTTTTAAAGCCTTCCAGGCTCCGATCTGATACGCTCCTCTGGCTCCTCCGCCCTCCAGTACAATACCGTACCTGCGGCCTTTATCCAACTGCAGCTTCACCTTCTCCTCCTTGCGGCCGCTCCGATGATCCACAGTGAAAAAACAGACACAAGAAGAAACACAAAAAGCTGCTCCTCTGCCGTCCGTCCCATAAGAGCCCCTATCCAGGCTCCTAAAGCCCCTGCACAAAACCAGAGCGAAATAAGGCTGCGGAAAAAGAGCTCCACAGCCATAAAGAATAAATATGCAAAAAACCAGCCTGCAATCCCTGTCATGGATTTTCTCCTTTCAGGGGCCTCCCATGCTCAGGCCACGCCGCAGACTGTCTCTGTCAGATATTTCTGCGCTGTCTGGCTGCCTCAAACATCAGCACAGAGGCTGCTACCGCCGCATTTAAGGACTCAACCTTTCCTGCCATGGGAATCTGGATACAGCAGTCTGCCGCCTCTGCCGCTGCCTCTGTAAGACCGTTTGCCTCATTTCCAATGAGAAAGCCCACATTTCCAGTATAATCCTGGCGGTCATAATTATTCATTCCCTTCAAATGTGCCGCAAAAAGACGCACGCCCTCTCTGCCAAGCCTTTTGCAGACAGCTGTAAAATCCTCCGTATAAAGGAAGGGCATTCGCAGCACGGAACCCATGGTAGAGCGGATCACCTTGGGGCTGTAGATATCTACGGTGTCACGGCTCATGATCACACCGGTTACTCCTGCCCCCTCTCCGGCCCGAAGGATCGTCCCCAGATTGCCGGGATCCTGAATATTCTCAAGGAGCATGAGAAGAAGGGGAGTTCCGGAAGATGCTGGCTTTAAAAGCTCCTCCAGGGTGTATTTCTTCTGTCTTGCCACCGCCAGCACACCCTGAGGCGTCTTTGTATCCGCCATGGCCTTCATAACTTCTTCGGTGACAATTTCGTAGGAATAGGAGTGAAGCCACTCCCTGTTTTCCTTCTGGCTCTCAAAGGACGGCGTAACGTAAAGAGCCTCTACGTCTTTTGGTGTAAATTCCCGGCACATCCGCAGTCCTTCTGCCACATAGACGCCCTCTTCCCGCCTGGCTTTTGCCTTTGCCTGAAGATTTACAACCCGCTTTACCTGCTTATTTGAAGTGCTGTTGATCATTTTGCTCTGGCTCCTTTCCCGTTTCCGGTCCCGGACAGTTCCAACTCCTTAAGTTCATCCAGCCACAGACGGCTTACGGCATCGCTTGGCATACGCAGATCTCCTCTGGGAGATACGGCCACAGAGCCCACCTTCGGTCCATCCGGCAGACAGGAGCGCTTAAACTGCTGGCTGAAAAATCTTCGGTAAAAGGTGGTAAGCCATTTTAAAATAGTCTCCCTATCATACTGTCCTTCAAACGCGCAAAGAGCCAGACGGTAAATTTTACCCGGACGAAAGCCGAAACGCAGTACATAGTACATATAAAAATCGTGAAGTTCATAAGGGCCTACCAGATCCTCGGTCTTTTGGGATATTTTCCCATCCTCAGGCGGAAGAAGCTCCGGGCTCACAGGCGTATCAAGTACATCCACGAGCACATCTGAAAGCTCTTTTTCCCCGCAGGTATCTGCATAATAGCGGACCAGATGGCGGACCAGTGTCTTGGGAACAGAAGCATTGACCCCGTACATGGACATGTGGTCTCCGTTATAAGTGGCCCAGCCCAAAGCAAGCTCGGACATATCTCCGGTTCCGATCACAAGCCCTCCTACCTGATTGGAAATATCCATCAGGATCTGGGTACGCTCTCTGGCCTGTCCGTTTTCGTAGGTTACATCATGGCAGTTTACGTCCTGTCCAATATCCTCAAAATGGCTTGTAACGGACTTGCGGATATTGATTTCCTTAAGGGATGCCCCTACCTTCTTTGCCATCACGCAGGCGTTGGTATAGGTACGGTCCGTAGTGCCGAAGCAGGGCATGGTAATGCAGTGGATCTGTTCTCTGGGAAGATTTAAAAGGTCAAAGGTCCGAACCGTCACCAAAAGAGCCAGCGTGGAATCCAGACCGCCGGAAAGGCCGATGACCGCATTTTTACAGCCCGTATGCTCCAGACGCTTCTTTAAGCCCATAGCCTGAATGGACAGAATCTCCTCACAGCGGAGTTCTCTCTGGACAGGATCCGCAGGCACAAAGGGAGCCGCATCCACATAGCGCAGAATGGAGCCCTCCGCTTCTTTCGCTCCCCGCTCCAGCTCAAACGGCACAGTCACATAGCCGCCTTTTTCCTGATACGGATCTGCTGCCGGGAAGGTTGTCATCCTGCGGCGCTCCGCTGCGATCCGTTCCAGATCCATATCCGCACAGATACATTCATTGGAAAAGCGCCGCGATTCCATCAGGCAGGTTCCATTTTCCGCCAGGATATTCTGTCCGCCGAATACCAGATCCTGGGTGGATTCCCCTTCTCCTGCATTGGCATAGATATATCCGCAGACCAGACGGGCCGACTGGCCACAGATCAGGCTCCTGCGGTAAGCATCCTTTCCTGTGGTTTCATCGCTGGCAGAGCAGTTTGCGATCACCGTGGCTCCTGCCATAGCATGAGAAATGCTCGGAGGGCAGGGAACCCACACGTCCTCGCAGATTTCCGCTGCCAGCACAAGTCCCGGAATATCCTCACAGGAAAACAGAAGGTTCATGCCAAAAGGAACCCTTTCCCCGTCAATCTTTATCCAGCGTACCGTTTCCTGTCCGGAACAGAAATGACGCAGCTCATAAAATTCCGAATAGTTGGGCAGATTCTTTTTGGGAACCAGTCCCAGGATCCTTCCTCCGCTTATGGCAGCTGCCGCATTGTAAAGCTTTCCCTCATGCTCCCAGGGAAGGCCTATAAATGTGATCATATGCAGCTTCTTTGATGCTTCTACGATATGTTTCAGTTCCCTTTTTACTGATTCCAAAAGGGAAGTCTGCAAAAAAAGATCCGAACAGGTGTAGCCTGTAAGACACAGCTCCGGAAATACCATCACCTTTACTCCCCGGCTCTCTCCCTGTTCCATCAGCTCTATGATCTGTTTTGCATTATACTGCGGATCTGCTACCCTGATTTTAGGAGTAGCAGCTGCAGTCCTTAAAAATCCGTCTTTCATCTTGACCTCCAGCTCTTATGCATAGAAATTTTCTGACCGTAGTATAGCATAGATCCGCATAAAATCCCAGAGTGAATTTTCTCTGTTCTTCCCTTGACTATTCATAAAATCTGCTGTATACTTAGGCTGTTCAGAACGCCTGTTCTGTATGTTTTATAAAGCCCTGCACCACTACTACCACACTTGCCAGGGCTTTATTTTTTTACCAAAAGGAGGTTTTCCATGATCACTGAATTTTCACGCACGGAAATGCTGATCGGCCCCAAGGCCCTGAATGCCTTAAAAGGATCCTGTGTGGTTGTTTTCGGAGCAGGAGGCGTAGGCTCTCATGCCATTGAAGCCCTGGCCAGGTCTGGTATCGGCCATCTGATCCTTATAGACAGCGATACGGTTTCCCTGACAAATATAAACCGCCAAAGCATTGCTTATCACAGCACTGTGGGCCAGTATAAAACCAGAGTAATGGCAGACCGGATACGGGATATCTGCCCTGATACAAGGACAGATACCTTTGAAGAATTTGTGCTCCCTGATACAATGGAGACGCTTTTTTGCCGGATCAATGCCCTTTTAGAAGAAGAACATATTAAAAAAAGCCAGATTTCTTCCTCCGGCTCTTCTTCCATTACCTATATTTTAGATGCCATTGACACCGTTTCCGCCAAGATTGCACTTGCTGCTTATGCAGACGAGCACTCCATCCCACTGATCTCATCCATGGGGACAGGGAACAAGCTTCACCCCGAACTGTTTCGTATCTCTGATTTAAAAGACACTTCGGTCTGCCCCCTGTGCCGTGTGATGCGCAAGGAGCTGAAGACAAGAGGCATTCAAAGCCTGAAAGTCTGCTGGTCCCCGGAAAAGCCTCTGACGCCCGCGCCTGCCGAGGAAGATACAGGCAGCCGCCGCTCCACCCCCGGAAGCATATCCTTTGTGCCTCCCGCAGCAGGCCTTATGATCGCCGGAGAAATTGTAAGAAATATCTGCGGCCTCTAACAAAACCTACTTTGCAGCCTCCTGCCACCGGGCCAGATCCTCAATGGTATACTGGTCTACCACACCCCGGATTGCATCATCCAGCTCCTGCCACAGCCGCAGGGTGACGCAGTCATCCCTTCGCTGGCAGGGGTTGTCCTCACCGGCCAGACAGTCTACCGGAGCCAGATTTCCTTCTGTGATCCGCAGGATCATCCCTACGGTATACTCGCTGGCCGGCCGGGTCAAATAATAGCCTCCCTGATTTCCACGGACACTTCTCACACAGCCGGCCCGGGACAGGATCGATATGATCTGCTCCAGATACTTTCCTGAAATATCCTGACGCCTTGCAATATCTTTTATTTTCACCGGCTCCCCACTCCCATGAAGAGCCAGATCGATCATCGTTCTTAACGCATACCGCCCTTTTGTGGATACAAGCATATAAAAACAGTCCTTTTCTTTTTATTTGGGTTTGGGCATCTGGCAGTATGCCCAAACCCATATTTGATTCATGCCCTTATCATACTATTCCTGTAGGAAAAATGTCAATAGTATTTTCCGGAAATACAAGAAGAGCTGCCCTTCCCCCACAGAAGGCAGCTCTCAGTCACGTTCAAAAACCGTCACACTATAAGTTGTGTTGGCATCCCCATACCAAACAAAAACCCGTAAGGCACATCTCTGTACTGCTTACGAAGGATACTATACCACCTGTGTCAATTTCTGTCAACTATTTTTGTGCAATTTAACATATGCTTTTCCATAATACGGAAATTCTATATCTATTTCAACAATTTTATTTTTCTGTTCCCCAAAACAGTATTGACATATTTTTCAGAAATCAGGTCATACTATTGCCTGTCTTACTGCTATATGCAAAGACAGAAAGGATCCTTATTATGAAATTTTCTCAGGATTTACAGGAAACAATGAAATATCTGAACAACGAGCTTCATACTGATCGAAACTTTGATGTGGTGTACCGCGTCCTCACTATCGGAGGAAAAAATGCCTGTCTCTATTTTATCGACGGCTTTACAAAGGATGATACGCTTTTAAAGCTCCTCCAGGCGCTTTCCTCCATCCAGGCAGACCGGATGCCAAAGGATGCACACAGCTTTTCCAAGCAGTTCCTTCCCTATGGAGAGATAGGCCTGATCCATGAAAGCAGCGAAATGGTCCTCCAGCTTCTCTCTGGCGTATCCTGTCTCTTTATCGACGGCTATGACGCCTGTCTTACCATCGACTGCCGCACCTATCCGGCAAGAGGGGTCAGTGAACCAGAAAAGGATAAGGTAATGCGGGGTTCCAGAGACGGATTTGTGGAAACCCTTGTATTTAATACGGCGCTGATCCGCCGAAGGATCCGCGATCCAAAGCTTTCCATTGAAATCATGACAGCCGGTGAAAGCTCCCATACGGATATCGCCATCTGCTATATGGAAAACCGGGTGGATCAAAAGCTGCTTTCCACCATAAAAAAAAGAATCCGGGATCTGGAGGTCGATGCTCTGACCATGAACCAGGAAAGTCTGGCAGAATGCCTCTTTCCCTATAAGTGGTTCAATCCATTTCCCAAATTCAAATTTTCCGAGCGGCCCGATTCCTCTGCAGCCTCTCTTTTAGAGGGGAATATCGTAATCCTGGTGGATACCTCTCCCTCCGCCATGATTCTTCCATCCTCTGTCTTTGATATCATCGAGGAGGCGGACGACTACTATTTTCCTCCCATTACCGGAACGTACCTCAGGCTTACCCGGATGACCATTTCCGCGTTATCTCTTTTTCTTACGCCTACCTGGCTGATGTTTATGCAGAATACGGAGCTGATTCCCGACTGGCTGGCCTTTATCCGTCTGTCCGATCCCTACAACGTGCCTTTAATCTGGCAGCTTCTGATCCTGGAATTTGCCATTGACGGCCTGCGGCTGGCAGCTGTCAATACCCCCAGCATGCTGACCACCCCGCTCAGTGTGATCGCCGGTATCGTGCTGGGCGAATACGCCGTAAAATCGGGGTGGTTTAACAGTGAAACCATGCTGTATATGGCCTTTGTAACCGTTGCCAATTATTCCCAGGCCAGCTTTGAATTAGGATACGCCATGAAGTTCATGCGTGTGATCATCCTGATCCTCACAGCCCTGTTTAACCTCTGGGGATATGCGGCAGGCATTGTATTTACCATCTGCGCCATCGTATTTAACAGAACCATCGCGGGAAAGAGCTATATTTATCCTCTGATCCCCTTCCACTGGAGTGAGCTGCGCAAACGTTTCTTCCGCGGACGTCTGCCCCACAGGGAAAAATAAACGTTTTTATACGAAATCTTCCCGCATGGGATTAAAGATATCTAAAAGGATGCCGCTCTCTTTGCAGACACAGCCGTGCTCCACGCCGTTTAACTTTAACATGGTATCTCCGGCTTTTACCGTCTTTATCTCGCCGTCAATATTAAACTCAAACACACCGCTTACAACATAGGTGATCTGAGTATGGGGGTGGTGGTGAAGTTTTCCCTCTGCCCCTGTCTCAAAGGTGTTTTCCACACACATAAGATCCTTGCTATAAGCCAGCACTCTGCGCACTACGCCTTCTCCGGCAGGCTCTGCCTTTGCATTTTCATGAAATACCCATCTTTCATCCAACATCTGTAAGTCCTCCTGATTCTTTATGATTATTTATGCTTCTTTAAAGCCTGCGGCCTTTAAGAAACGGCCAAAAGCTTCTCTGCCCTCTTCAGTGCATTTGTATACGCCCGCATCCTCCAGAACTCTGGCAAATACAAGACCCACCTCCTCCTTGAGGATCTCCTCTGCATTATCAGCCGTGATCCGGATTCCCCGGCTCTCATACTTGGGAAGAAATTCCTCTACCCAGTCTGCATGCTTGCTTATGGCATCGTTAGAACGGATATCCTTTCCCTCTGCCATGTATTCTCCCAGCTCTGCCAGCTCGCTCTTTAATCGGGAAGGCAGCACTGCCAGACCCATAACCTCGATCAGGCCGATATTTTCCTTTTTAATATGGTGCAGCTCCTGATGGGGATGATATACGCCCAGAGGAAATTCCTCTGTGGTAATGTTATTGCGCAGCACCAGATCCAGCTCATACATATTCCCGTTTTTGCGGGCAATGGGCGTAATGGTATTGTGAGGCTCTCCCTCTGCTTCTGCGAATACAAAGGCCGCCTCATCGGTATAGCTGCGCCACATCTTCAGCACATGGTCACCCAACTCAATGAGCCTGTCGCTGTCCATACACCGTAGACGCAGCACAGACATGGGCCAGAATACGATTCCCGCCTCTACATCCTCATAGCCTTCCATGGTGAAATGCCGCTCAATGGGCGCCTTTGCCATGGCAAAAGTATAGTGACCGCCCTGAAAATGGTCATGACTTAAAATAGAGCCGCCCACAATGGGAAGATCCGCGTTGGAACCCAGAAAGTAATGGGGGAACTGGCGGATAAAATCAAACAGCTTCTTAAAGGTGGCTTTTTCAATCTTCATGGGAACGTGCTCGCCATTAAACACGATGCAGTGTTCATTGTAATACACATAAGGAGAATACTGGAAGCCCCACTGGCTGTCATTGACCCGGATCGGGATCACACGGTGGTTATTGCGGGCCGGATGGTCAGCCCGTCCTGCATATCCCACATTTTCCATGCACAGCTGGCATTTGGGATAACCGCTCTGTTTTGCCTTTCTTGCTGCTGCAATGGCCTTTGGATCCTTTTCAGGCTTTGACAGATTGATCGTAATATCAAGAGTGCCGTAGCGTGTTTGTGCCGTCCATTTCATATCCTTTGCGATGCGGTATCTGCGGATATAATCGGAATCCTGACTCAGCTTATAATAGTAATCCGTAGCAGCCTGGGGAGATTTTTCATAGTGTTTCCAGAACTCTGCCGTCACCTCGCTGGGTCTTGGCATCAGACAGTTCATAAGCTTTGTATCAAAAAGATCTTTGTATACAACGCTGTTCCCTCCTAAAAGCCCCTTTTCTGCCGCATAATCCAAAAGAGTCTTTAAAATTTCCTCCAGCTCCGGTTCTTCTCCCTCTGCCTTCGGCTCTTCATATTCATTTATCCTCAGCACATCCAGGATCTGGTTTCTGGCATAAACCGCATCCTCCTCCTTCAGAAGTCCCGTTTTCATCCCATAGCTTACCAGATCTTTGACTGCTTTACTGATCATGTCTGTAACCTCCCTGTGATTTTTTATTGAAAAGACGGCTTTTTTTACTAGAAAACCGTCCTGACTTTATACCTCTATTATAAAAGGAGCGCTTCGGTATGACAATGTCATTTTTTTCTGTCATATTACAATTTTTATGGATTTTTCGGTTTTAATGAGTCAATTTTTGCTTATTTAATGCAATGCCGATCAGATTACAGATTTTTTATCACATTCCCGATCCGTTTTAACACCAGACCGCCTAAAAGCCCTATGGCTGCCCCGGCAGCGGTTCCTGCAAACAGCAGCACGGGAAGATAAGAAAACACGCCAAAGGTTTTGACCACATAAGCCGCCATCAAAAACTGGCCTATATTGTGAAATACGCCTCCCAGTATGCTCACTCCCACCATATCAAAAAGAGAAAAACGGCGGCAGATCCACATAACAAGCAGGCTTAGGGCCGCTCCAGCCAGGCTGAACAGAATGGAGGACATTCCCCCAAAGGCAAAGCCGGAAAGAAGGATCCGGGCAAGACTGATCCATACTGCCGGCCACAATCCCAAAACATAAAGGGACAGGATCGTCACCAGATTTGCAAGTCCCAGCTTCACCCCCGGCGCTCCCAGATAGATGGGAAGAAGACGTTCAATATAGCCGAATACAAAGGCAAGAGCAATCAAAAGTCCATAAACCGCCACCCGGCGGGTTCGTATATTCATACAGCAAGTTCCTCCTTTACAACCGTTCTGTTTGTATGATAAAATAAACGGGAATCTAACATCCACGCAAAAAGGAGTGTATCTGACTATGAAGCAAAACCACCTCATGAAGCATAACCTGGCAGGCTTCATCCTTATGGCAGCCCTGTCTCTGGTATTTATAGCTGCTTCTGGATCTATTTACCAGCTGCTTCGGGGACCTGTTACTGTAAACCAGCCGGAATTTCCTTTAAAGGACGGCCAGTATTCCTATGACAGCGAATTTGACTCCAAGGGTTTTTATAACCATGTGGAGCTGACCGTTGAAAACGGCATCATCACTGCCTGCAGCTGGGACTGCTTCGGCGAGGACGGCATTGGCAAACAGCAGCTCTCTCTGGACGGTCTGTACATCATGACCGAGGACGGCCCCACATGGAAAGCCCAGTCGGAAGCTCTGGCTGCCTATGTGATCGAGCATCAGACGGTAAGCCAGCTGGCAGATGAAAACGGCTATGCCAAAGATGCCATTGCTTCTGTAAGCATCAATGTATCCGGCTTTATCAACGGGATCAATGAGTGCTTAAAGCAGGCGGCAGCCTGATGGCCCGCACTTCGGCAGCCGGAAGGAGAACCTGTTTTTTAATAATCGTTCTGCTTCTTCTGGCCGCAGTCCTTATGGGATATCAGTATCTTTTCCCTGCTCCCAAAGGCCAGACGGCTCATGTTTTTGTGGACGGAAAAGAGGCTGCTTCCTTTCCTTTAAATAAGGATCTGGAATACAGAGTTTCGGGAGCAGACGGCGGAACAAATCTTTTGATCATCCAAGACGGACAGATCTGGTGTCAGGAGGCCGACTGTCCCGATAAAAACTGTGTCCGGCAGGGAAAAAAACAGCTTTCCACCGATACCATCATATGTAAACCCCATAAAATGGCTGTAACGATCACAGGAGAGGAATAAACTTCCTCTCCTGTTTTTTATCCCTCTGGTATCCGTATCACAAAAACAGTTCCATGGCTCTCTCTACAGCCCCACTGTCCTCTATAAACAGCTTTACGATCCACCCGGCTGCCATCACACAGGCTCTGTGGAAATGAATGAGCAGGCTGTCAAAGGCCAGGCCAAACAGAACCCCCGTTGCAAACCGCCTGCCATTTTTGCTTTCATAGGATGTAAGAAGCTGTAAAAAACCGTCTGCTGTCATAGGAAGCATAAAAAGGATCATCAGCCGCAGCTTCATATCTCCCCATAGAAGGATCAGAGGTATCCCGGCGATCATGCCGGCCAGCTCCCCCGTACATCGGGCACAGATAGGAAACGGTTTTCCGTTCCAGTAAAAGGAACGATCCGGACGGGCATGACAGCCGAAAAAGATCCGTAGGAAACGCCCCATCCTCTTTTACTCCTTACATTCCGCCAATCAGCGCTGCCGTAGCAATGGACATAACGAATACACCTACATAGATGAGTATGGTAAGGATCACGGATACCAGTGCTCCGATGCCTGCCGCTTTCGCCGTTTTGGGCTTTTCATCTCTCCATACCAGAAATAAGACCAGGCCTACCACCGGAATGCAGCATCCCAAAAGGCCCCACAAAAAACCGCCTCTGTCTTTTGGATTTTCCACCGTATCGTCGTATCTTCTGTCTTCCATATGATTTCCTCCCTTTTTCTCAATATTATACGGATTTCTTGCTTAATCGGCAAGATACCTTCGCTTTAAGCTTTCTCCCCTACAGCGACAGTCCTCCCCTTGCTCTTGCTCTGCGGTCACTGATCGACTGGATCACAGGCACCAGGAAAATTGCCACAATTCCCCCTGCAAACCCATTATTGTAAAGATTCACGCCTCCATAGACGATCCCCACCTGCAAAGCCACAGAGGAATGGAGATACCCTGCAATAAGTCCCGCCACGACTCCGAATTTTCCCGCAACCGGCGCCAGCGTGGTCGAAAGAAGAAGGGCCAGAATGGGAGACGGATCATTGATATTCCATTTTTTGGTAAAGCTTGCAAGATATACGCCAAACATAACCGGTGCTATATTCCGTATATGTTTTCCCGTAGAGCTGAAGCCCACGATCGTAAGGATACCGCAGATCGTAGGCCCGTTCATATCTCCGCCTACCATGAGCACAAAAAAGGTGGCAAACAGGCCATTGATCCCCATATTAAAGACCGTAGTTGCCCCGCCCTCAGCCTTAAAAAAGTCGGCTCCCGCCAAACCTGGATCTGCCAGGATCCGGCGGTAGGATTCCCACAGCGTCTTTCCTCTCACAGCAACTGCTGCTGCGATCATAGTTCCGAAAAACAAGGACAAAAGCACTGCAAAGAGTTCCTGGTTGCCCTTGGACCAGATCAGCCTTGATTCAATCCGGATCCCAAAGGATTTTTCCAGAGATACGACCACCGTAGCGATAATCCCTGCTGCAAAACCTACGTTATAAAGGGAATATCCATTGTGCGCATAGTGGACATGGGTACTTAAAGGCGGGAGCACAAAACCAATGCTGATCCCCACCACCAGAGAGATCAAAACTCTGGCATATACCGGCAGATGACCAATCTGCATAATCTGCGTCATAATAGGCGAAAGGCTGGTTCCGTAAAGGCCGATATAAAGATATCGGTGAAAGGATGTCTTATGATATCTGGAATACAGAAATACACCTGCCAGAATAGCCCAGATATTCATAATATTCTTTCCGAACAGCGAAAAGCCGAACATGAGAAACACTGCCGTGATCGTATGGCCGCTCATTTCCATTTTCAGGAAATAAATCATCGCCAGACTGATCAGCGTGATGATTCCTGCATTGATCATGGCTGCTCCGATTCCGCCTACGGCAAAGTAATCCGTGATCAGAAGATCGGGTTCTATGACAATGCGGATGAGCCCCTTAAGGATATCAGGAAAAGGCTGGACCACAAGGCCAATCACAATAAAATACAGTGGAAACAGGGATAAAATAAGAAATTTTCCCTTCCGGGTCAGTGTTTTCATTTCATGAAAATGTTCCAGGTGGTGTTTCACGCCATCCTCCTTTTTACATCAATCCGGTTATCATTCAGTGTCGTAGCCTCCATATCGGAAAGCCTCTCATGGTTCAGAGCATTAAATAAAAGAACCGAGCCTGTCTGAGAACTGCTGTAAATGCCGGAAACAGCAGCCGTTCCCTTTGCAATCCGGTCTGTGATCACCGCCCGAAAGTCTACCTCGGCCAGATCGTTCCATGCAGTAACCATATCTCTCTCCCGGACTTTTCGTTCTGCGGCATCCAGGGGATGGAGCATCAGGGCAGCCGGCCCCCGCTTTTGTACTAAATCCCTGCGCTCCAGAAAAATAGAATTTAAGGTATGGGAATCAGGTATGCTGATCAGGCTTAACGGATACGCTCCGCCGTAAGGTTCCTTATAGCAGGGCACAGGTTCCTTTTCCTCCTGATTGACAATCCGAAGCTTACCGGAAGGCGTTTTAAAATGGCCATGATCCCCAAAGGGCTGACGTACTGTGCCATTTTCCCGCAGAAACTTCCACTGTTTTTCTGTAAGTTCCAAAAGCCCCTCTTCAGGATGGCTTAAAAGTTCCTCTAACATTTCTTCCTCGGTACGCTTAAAAAACGGCTCTTCAAAGCCCATGGCCTCTGCCAGAAGTCCAAAGAGCTCCCAGTTGCTTTTGCACTCTCCCTGAGGCTCAACCAGTTTTTTTGCTACGCTAAAGGTCCGATAGCCATATGCCCTGAAACAGTCAGTCTGCTCTACGGAAAAGACTGCCGGAAGAAGGATATCTGCATAGCGGGCCGTATCGGTGAGAAACCGCTCATGTACCACTGTAAATAAATCCTCCCGCATCAGCCCCTTAAGAATCGCCTTCTGATCACACACAGAGCCCACAGGATTGCCTCCATAGACGAAAAAGGCCTTCACTGCATCCTCTCCTTCTGCCGTAAGCGCCGAACCGAGACAGTTGATGTTCACGCCAGGCCCTGAAACCTTCCTGAAATCCGGTCTTGTAACACGTTTCGCATCCACGAAGGGACCGCCGTTATGCTCCGCTGCGCAGATACCGCCGCCCGGCTTTCCCCAGGCGCCTGTAAATGCAGATAAAACCGTGATCAGGCGGGAGGTCATTCCTCCGTTTCCATATCTGGAAAAGCCGCTTCCCAAAAGAATCGCCGGAGCTTTGGCCTGTCCGAAGAAAAGAGCCAGCCTGCGGATGTTTTTTTCAGGTATGCCTGTGATCTGTTCGGCCCACTTTGGAGTGCTTTTTCTCACAATCGGCAAAAAGGCCTCATAGCCCTCACACCGTTCTCTTAAAAACACATCATCTGCCAGCCCTTTTTCCTCCAGCACATGCATCATGGCAAGAGCCAGTGCTCCATCTGTACCGGGACGGATCAGAATCGTTTCGTCACAGTAGGCGTCCATTTCTCTGGCGCAGGCTTCAATAAGGAGCACTTTTTTCCCGGCAGCCCTTGCTTCCTTTAAAATGGGCATCACATGGAGGCGTGTGGCCTTTACATTGCTGCTCCACACCAGGATCAGATCACTGCTTTTTAATTCCTCCGGCTCCAGGCAGGGGGTCTGCCCCATGACAGAGGCATATCCCATTCCTTTTGCATTGGCGCAGAGTCTTAAAATAAGTGGGCGTGCTCCCAGACGGTTAAAAAAGGCATCCCCGCACTTTCGCTGGATCACGCCCATAGTGCCGGAATAATAGGACGGAAGGATCGCCAACGGGCCATTTTCCCTTATGATCTGCCGAAAATGTCCTGCGATCTCCCTTACCGCCTCTTCCCAGGTGATAGGTTCAAACTTCCCTTCCCCCTTATTCCCAGTCCGTCTCATAGGAAAAAGGATCCGGTTCGGGCTGTTGACGGACAGCTGATACTGCTGCATTTTTTTACAGATCAATCCTTTTGAGGCCGGATGCTCCGGATCCCCGGCCACCCCTGCCACGCGCCCGTTCTCTATGGTGGCTAAAAGGCCGCAGGAGGCCGGGCAGTCATAGGGGCAGGTAGTCCTGCGGATATCAGTCATTCCATTCCTCCTACAGCATATGCTTCCTCAGATATGCGCCGTCCTTTGGGCTTAAGTAGGCCGGAGCAATATCAAATACGGTCTTGCAGCCCTTTGCGCCCTCCTTATTCATACGGTAGGCAGCTCTTGCATAGGCGGCAAGGACGGAAGCAGTAAACTCCGGATTAGAATCCAGCTTTAAGCTGTACTCGATCACATGGGAATGCTCATTCTTCATGCCTGTAGTTCCTGTGCGGATCACAAAGCCGCCGTGAGGGATTCCCGCATGATCTCTTAAAAGCTCTTCCTGGCTGATAAAATGCACCGTTGTGTCATAATCTGCAAAATAATTGGGCATAGTAACGATGGCTTCACGGATTGCATCCTGATCGGCTCCCTCTTCTGCCACTACAAAACACTCTCTGGTGTGCTTCTGCCGTGTAGTAAGCTCCGGCTGGCTTCCGCTGCGCACTGCCTCCAATGCGCTCTCAACCGGAATCGTATACTGTCTCGCATCTCTTACACCAGGGATCCGGCGGATGGCATCAGAATGTCCCTGGCTTACGCCTCTGCCCCAGAAGGTATAGTCCTTTCCTCCCGGAAGGACCGCATCCGCATAAAGACGGTTTAAGGAAAACATACCGGGATCCCAGCCCACAGAGATCACTGCCACATGGCCGCTCTCAAAAGCGCTCCGGTCTACTGCCTCAAAATGCTCCGGAATCTTTGCGTGGGTATCAAAACTGTCGATCACATTAAAATACTTCGCCATTTCCGGTGTCTGCTTTGGAAGATCCGTAGCGCTGCCTCCGCAGATGATCATTACATCAATCTCATCTTTCATTGTGAGAATGTCATTAACTGAATATACCTTTACTCCCTCTGTCAGGAGAGAAAGGGACGATGGGTCTCTCCGGGTAAACACTGCCTTCAGTTCCATATCCGGATTGTGCTTAACTGCACACTCCACTCCCCTTCCCAGGTTTCCGTATCCAAGGATTCCGATTCTGATGCTCATAATTTTGTCTTCCTTTCTCTTAGGGTCTTTTAGCCGGATGCAGATATCCGTTCCGGCCGCTGTAAAAAGTATACTATATGAAATTTTCCTTTGCAAGCGCAAACATTCGCATAAGAAGCAGCCAGCCGGGGCGGTAAAAATACATCAGCTGCCAGAAACCCGCGCCGGTGAGTTTTTTCTCCCTTATAAGTTCAAACTTGGCCTTTAAGCTTCGCACATCCTCAAACCATACCTCATGGCGGATGCCATACTGCCAGTAATGAAAATAGGGAGACTGTGCCAGCTCATCAAAATAGATCACAGAGCCATGGTCAATGGCCAGCTGTATGGCCTGGCGGGTATTTAATGTAACTGCCCGTGTGCGTCCCCGCTCATAAGGAAGGGGCCAGTCATATCCATAATTTGGAATGCCAAGGCTGATCTTTTCTGCCGGGATCCTGCTTAATGCATAATCCGCCACCCGACGGACCATATGGATGGGCGCCACTGCCATAGGCGGCCCCTGGGAATATCCCCACTCATAGGTCATAAGCATCACCCTGTCTGCCGCTTCGCCGATGGCCCGGTAATCAATCCCTTCATAGAGAAGCCCCGGCTGGTCATCGGAGGTCTTTGGCGCCAGGGCAGCGCTGACAAAAATCCCCAATGCCCTAAACACCCCTGCACAGAGGCGGACAAACTCCGCAAACCGCTCCCTGTCACCGGCCGGCACATATTCAAAATCAATATCCAGTCCCTCATACTCCTTTTGCTCTATCACAGCCATCAGCTGCCAGACCAGCCGGCGCACGGCCCGGTCATTCGAAAGAAGCTCTGTGATCAGCCGGTTATTAAACCGCCCGTCCGGGCCCAGAGGCGTGAGTACCATCACCGGACGGACGCCCGCAGTCCGGGCGGACTGGATGACCGGCGTATCCTCGATATGAGGAGAGACCAGATTCCCCTCTGCTGTAAAACCATAGGAGAAAATGTAAATATCTGTAAGAAATGGCAGGGTTTCATCCAATGTATCCCGATCAATAAAAGGATAGGCATATCCAAAGGAATAAAGAAGGGGACTTCCGGCCCCTATACTGCCTTCTGCCCCCACATAAAGAGACTGGCCCACTGCCAGGCGGTAGGGATATTCCAGCTGGTTGGCCCAGATCAGTTCTCCAACCGGCCTTCCGGTTTTTGCGGCTATCTCATCCACTGTATCCCCTTCTTCTACTACATAAATCCATTCATCTTCCAGCATGTTTCTGCCTCTTTGCTTTTTGTAAAACTATATGCAGGCAGAAAGGAAGTTTTCCCTCTTTTCTTTCAGACCCCATTCCTGGCGCACAGATCTGATACGCAGCAGTGTTCGCAGTCCGGCTTTGTCCTCGCACTGCAGACTGCTCTTCCGTGGAATACCAGACGGTGGCAGAAATCACTGCCTTCCTTTGGAGGAATCAGCTTCCAGAGAGCCATTTCCACCTTTTTAGGATCTTTTATGCCCTCTACCAATCCCATACGGTTCACCAGACGGATGCAATGGGTATCTGTTACAATGGCAGGCTTTCCAAATACGTCACCCATGATCAGATTGGCGCTTTTACGTCCCACACCCGGAAGCTTCAACAGATCATCAAAGGTTTCAGGCACCTGTCCGCTATATTGCTCTTTTAAGATCCGCATACAGGCGCTTATATCCCTGGCCTTGCTCCGTCCCAGGCCGCAGGGCCTTACGATCTCCTCAATCTCCTCCGGCGAAGCAGCCGCCAGGGCATCCACATCCGGAAACTTTTTGTACAGCTTCTCCGTTACAATGTTGACCCGCTCATCCGTACACTGGGCCGCCAGACGGACGCCTACCAAAAGCTTCCACGCCTGATTATAATCCAGGGTACAGGAAGCCTCCGGATAGGCTTTCTTCAGACGCTCGATCAGCTTTAAGGCCAGTTCCTTTTTCGTCATTTCCATATTTATCCAAATACCTTTCTTCCTCCCAGATACGCAGCATGAACCGGTATCGTGTGAAGCTGTTCCGGAGCCGTTTCAAAGGGCGACTGCTCTAGGATCACAAAGTCTGCCAGCATACCGGGACAGATCTTTCCTTTTATCTTCTCCTCAAAGCTTCCTTCTGCCCCACGGATCGTATAGCTGTCAAGAGCTTCCTGCACTGTAAAAGCTTCATCTGGAAGATAGGGTCCTACATGATCCTTTATGGTAGTGCGGGTCACGGCACACTCCATAGAAGCCAGAGCGTCGGGCAGCTCCACCGGACAGTCCGTACCGTTGCTGACAGAAACACCCTGTTTCATAAGGGTTTTCCAGCTGTAGCTGGTCGATGCCAGTTCCTCTCCCACTCTGTCTTTTACAATATGATTATCATAATCCAGAAAAATACTCTGGGCATACACATGAAGCTTTAAGCGGGCAATCCGTTCAAGCTGATCCGGACGGGTAATCTGGCAGTGAACAATCCCATGGCGGTGATCCTCTCTCGGATGCTCCTTTAATGCCTTTTCATAGGCATCTAAAACACGGTCCAGACAGGCATCTCCGATGGCATGGACGGCTGCCTGCATTCCGTGCGCATTTGCATAGCCGATCATTTCGTCAAAAACCTCCTGGGAAAATACAGGGATCCCGCAGGTGGACGGATCATCCGCATAAGGGCGGCTCAGATACGCAGTTCTGGCTCCCAATGCTCCGTCTCCCAGCATCTTAAGAGGCCCGACCTTAAAAAGCTCTGTACCGCTGCCCGTGACATTTCCCGCC
Source organism: Clostridium sp. AT4 (assembly GCF_001517625.2). Lineage (GTDB taxonomy): Bacteria > Bacillota > Clostridia > Lachnospirales > Lachnospiraceae > Enterocloster. The sequence goes on from NZ_LN999828.1 coordinate 1,670,559, forward strand.
TCTACAAAAGCCTTAAGCTCTGAAAGCTCTGTGAAGTTACACTGTTCATAGACACGGACCGTAAGCTCTCCCTCTGCCTCCAGCTCCCTGTAGGCCTCATTCACAGTCTGCCACGGCACATCCCGGTACATGCAGTAGTCATCCGTCTGGCTGCTGGTAACACCGTAGGAATTTAAAGCCCTGCAGGCCAGACGGATCCTGTTTTTGATCCCTTCCTTATCCGGAACGGGAATTGCATGGTACACCAGATCCATGGCATTGTCAAAGAAACGGCCGTCCGGCCCCTCCTCATCCATACCGATACATCCGCCCTCCGGCTGGGGCGTATCCTTTGTGATGCCAAGCAGCTGTAATGCCTTTGTATTTACGACCAGACAGTGACCGCAGGCCCGGACCGCACAGACGGGCACGTCCTCTGATACCTGATCCAGATCATGACGGTCCGGCATCCGGTCTGCATCTGTAAAATAATCCTGATTCCATCCCCGGCCCATCAGCCATTCGCCCTCTGCGCAGGGATTCTCCCTGTAAAACTCCTTCAGGCACTGAAGCATATCCGCCAGGCTCTCTGTACGGGCAGCCAGCCGGGCAGAACACAGGCTGTTTCCGTATCCTAAAAGATGCATATGGCTGTCATTAAAACCGCTGCATACAAAACGGCCCTTAAGATCGGTACACACATCTCCCTCCCCGGCCAGTTTTAGAACGGATTTGCTGGAACCGGCAAAGATAAATTTACCATTTTCTACCGCAAAGGCCTCAGCCAGCGGAAGACTGCCTGTATAAACCTTTCCATTAAAATAAATATGTTTCATGGCACATTCTCCTTTCGTCAGTGCTTTTCTTCATAGAACAGGCAGGCATCCGGCTCTGCTGTTCCCTCTCCAAGATACCGTGCCTTATAATCCTTTAACAGACGGAAATAGTCCTTTGACAGCAGCAGGATCACAGCCACATTCACAAAAGTAGGAATGGCAGAAGTAATGTCTACCACGGTCCAGATAAAGCCCTGATTATTTGTCTTTACCAGATAAATCGTCCAGATAAGGCCCGGAAGCGCACGGACTGCGTAAAACAGCTTCAGCATCACTTTTTTCATGGGGCCTTCCTTTTTGCAAAGGTGCTCCAGGATTGACAGATAGTAGGTAAACCAGCCGCCGGAGGTGGTGACAGTAAAAATAACCATGATCAAAGCTAAAAGCAGGCTTCCTACAGTACCAAAACTCTGGGAAAAGGCGCTTAATGCCAGAGTTCCGCCGTCTGTGCCGTTGGTCCAGTTTCCGCTTAAAAGCACAGAAACAGATGTGATGGAGCAGACTACAAAGGTATCAAAAAATACTTCAAAGGAACCCCAAAGTCCCTGTGCAACAGGATGGGGTGTTCTGGCAGAGGAATGGATCATGGGAGAAGTACCCCAGCCGGCCTCATTGGAGTATACGGAACGTGCCATACCTACCCGGATCATCTCACTGACTGCACAGCCGGCAAAGCCGCCGATGGCTGCCGTACCAGTGAACGCATTTGTTACAATGGCAGCAAACACAGAGGGCACTCTGGAAAGATTTGCCAGAATCATGCCAATTCCCATTAAAATGTAGAAAACGCTCATTAAGGGGACCAGCTTGCTGAACAAAGACGCAATCTTTTTGGTGCCTCCGTCCGTTACAATATAGGTCAGAACGCAAAGAGCCGCTCCCACCAGAATAACGCCCTCAATCTGAAAGCCTCCGATATTCACCGTATCCATTTTAAAGGCTCCTGCTACCACCTGGGAAGCAGTCAGCGTAGAGGAGGTTACAAAGAATGTAGAGAAAATACCTGCGCCGAAAATAACTGCCGGTATCAGCCACAGCTTTCCCCAGCGGCGCTCCTCTCCCAGTCCCCGCTCCATATAATAGGTAGGGCCGCCGTAATATTCACCCTTTTCATTGGTATGGCGGTAATAGCAGCCCAGCGTTACCTCTACCTGCTTCAAGATCATTCCAAGACAGGCAGACAGCCACATCCACAGCACAGCGCCAGGGCCTCCTGCCGCAACTGCCGTAGCCACACCGGCAATATTTCCAAAGCCTACCGTACCGCCGATTGCTGTGGAAATTGCTTCAAAGGAACTTAACATTCCCTTTGCATTATCCTCCTGCTTCTGGCTTTTTTTGTTTAAAATCGTGCCACCGGTATTCTTTAAAATCCAGCCAAAGCGCCTGAACTGAAAGAATCCGGAACGGACTGTGAAATAAATACCGGTAGAAATCATCAGTACGATTAACGGAAGCCCCCACAGGACGCCGTCTAACCAGTTGAGAAATTCGATCATTTTTATGATCCCCCTTTTCTTTTGTTTATGTACAGCAATCTATTCCACCTGGGCTCTGCCCGCAAAAAAGGAGCAGCGGTTTTTGCATCCCACTGCTCCATAAATCATCCATCCATGAAACAATAGCGCCTCCACCGTTTGGTGAGAGTGTGCAGCCTGTTCGACTGCACCCCAACATACTGCCTGCGAAAGCAGTACATTTCGGCGGCTCCTCCTTTCCCTGCTCTTCCCTGGCTTCGCTGCCTCCAAACAGGTACTGATAGTATCCGCACCTCTATTGCCGTACTCTTTTTGTAGTATCATAGCTGGTTTCACGCTGGCTGTCAACTGTTTTTGCAAGTTTATTTCTTCGGCCAAATTTCACTTGATACAATCTTTTTTTCGTCCTATACTAAAAAATCATATGTTTTATCCGGAGGTACACATTATGTCACTCACACCACCCATCACCATCCGCCCCGTTTCCACCGCTGACAGCCAGGCTCTCCTTGATATTTACCGTCCCTATGTGGAGCATACTGCCATTACCTTTGAATATGAGGTTCCCACTGCGGAGGAATTTACCCGCCGGATCCGCCACACCTTAAAGCGCTACCCCTATCTGGCAGCAGAAAAAGACGGACAGCTTTTAGGCTATGCTTATGCAGGCCCTTTTCATGAACGGGCAGCCTATGACTGGTGCGCTGAGGTTTCCATTTATATACGGACTGATGCCCGCGGCACAGGGATTGGAAAAAAACTCTATGAAGCTCTGGAGCACGCACTTACTGCCCAGAATATCCTCAATCTTTACGCCTGCATCGCATGGCCGGATAAGGAAGATGAATATCTTACCAGAAACAGCGCTGATTTCCACCGCCATCTGGGCTATGAACTGGCAGGAATGTTTAAAAACTGCGGCTATAAATTCGACCGCTGGTACAGTATGATCTGGATGGAAAAACAGCTTGGCCCCCATTCCGGCCATGCAGAACCCATTATCCCTTTCCAGGAACTGCTTCACCGGATGCCTGTTTAAAGCATCTTCTATTATGCATGATTTTGCACTTTGTCTTTTGAATATTGTATTCATGTTCTTTTTTACAAAATACTGTCCGTTTTTACCGATTTGTGCTACAATTCTAACAGAACATTCCTGAAATGTTTTTCGTTGGGAATGCTGCCCGGTAAGCAGAGTGGCTTATGTGTTCTGCGGACCGAGGCGTCACTACTATACAAGGGGAGAATTTGAAATGGCAAAAGAAATGATCGCAATGCTGCTTGCCGGCGGCCAGGGTTCACGGCTTTATGCCCTGACTCAAAAGCAGGCAAAACCTGCCGTTCCTTTTGGCGGAAAATACCGTATTATCGACTTTCCGCTGTCAAACTGCGTAAATTCAGGAATTGACACAGTAGGTATCCTGACCCAGTATCAGCCTCTGGTACTGAATGAATATATCGGAAATGGACAGCCCTGGGATCTGGACCGCCTTCACGGCGGAGTTCATGTGCTTCCGCCCTATCAGAAAGCCTCCGGCTCGGACTGGTACAAGGGTACAGCCAATGCAATTTATCAGAATATATCCTTTATTGAACGCTATGATCCCCAGTATGTGATCATCCTTTCCGGCGATCAGATCTGTAAGCAGGATTACAGCGATTTTCTCCGCTTCCATAAGGAAAAGAATGCGGAATTCAGCGTGGCTGTCATGGAAGTCCCCTGGGAGGATGCTTCCCGCTTTGGCCTGATGGTAGCGGATGAAAACGACCGCATCACCGAATTCCAGGAAAAACCCAAAAATCCTAAATCCAATCTGGCATCTATGGGTATCTATATCTTTAACTGGGATATTTTAAGAAAATATCTCATTGAAGATGAGGAAGATCCGGATTCTGAAAATGATTTCGGCAACAATATCATCCCTAATCTCTTAAAGGACGGACGCAGGATGTACGCCTACCACTTTGACGGCTACTGGAAGGATGTAGGAACGATCCCTTCTCTCTGGGAGGCCAATATGGAGGTTCTGGATCCGGAGCACAGCGGCATCAACCTGTTTGACGAAAACTGGAAGATTTATAGCCGTAACAGCGGTATGACCGGACACAAGATTTCAGACGGAGGCGTTGTAGAAAACTCCATGATCACCGACGGCTGCCGTATTGCAGGCACCGTACGCCACTCCGTACTCTTCGCAGGCGTGCGGGTAGAAAAAGACGCCGTTGTAGAGGATGCTGTTGTAATGGGCGGAACTGTCATCCGTTCCGGTGCTGTGGTGCGCCACTGTATTGTAGCTGAAAATGTAGAAATTGGCGAACATGCAGTTGTAGGCTCTATGCCTGACGCTTCTGGAAATGGTGTAGCTACCATCGGCTCCGGAATCACTATCGGAGCAGAGGCAAAAATCGATCCAAATGCTATGGTGACAAAAAATATAGAAGGCGGTGAAGAACAATGGTAAACTCCAACTCTGATGCTCTGGGCATCATTTTCCCAAACAGCTATGATCCTCTGGTTCCCGAACTGGTAGGCGAGCGTCTGATGGCCTCCATTCCCTTTGCCGGCCGTTACCGTATGGTTGATTTTATCCTGTCCAGCATGGCAAACTGCGGCATTGACAACATTTCCATGATCGTCCGAAATAATTACCACTCTCTGATGGATCATCTGGGTTCCGGCCGTGAGTGGGATCTGGTGCGTAAAAAAGGCGGACTCAATATCGTTCCTCCCTATGCGGAGAAAACCGTAAAGGTTTACAACGGCCGTGTTGAGGCACTTGCAAGCATCATTGATTATCTGAAGGATCAGAAGGAAAAATACGCAGTTCTGGCTGATGCCAATATTGCGTTAAACTTTGATTTCAACGCTCTCATAGAAGCTCATGAAGCCAGCAAAGCCGACGTAACCATGGCTTACAAGGAAGAACCTCTTCCCGCAGGTCTCTTGGGATCACCTGTGAACAGTTCTGCACTGTACTATACATTAAGCCTGGCTGGCGACAAGGTTTCCAAAATCTATATCAACGCCAAGGAGACCGGAAATCAGAATTTCTACTTAAATATCTGCATTATGTCAAGAGAACTCTTGATCGATCTCATCAATACAGCCTTTATCCGCGGCTATGTATATTTTGAACGCGACATTTTAGCGCCGCAGATTGACAAACTGGATATCCGATCCTTCCGTTTTGACGGCTATACCGCCCGGATCTGTGATATGAATAGCTACTTTGACGAAAACATGAAGCTGCTGGATGATGAAAATCTGGATGCTCTGTTTTCCCCCAGTCCCATATATACAAAGATCCGTGATGACACCCCCACCCGCTACATCAACGGCTCCCGTGCAAATAATATCATGGCAGCGGACGGTTGTGTAATCGAGGGAGAAGCAGAAAACTCTATCCTGTTCCGCGGTGTAAAAATCGCAAAGGGCGCAAGGGTAAAAAACTGCGTTCTTATGCAGGATACTGTAATCGAAGAAGGCGCTGATCTTGAATATGTGATCACCGATAAGAACGTGACGGTTACAGCCGATAAGGAATTAAAGGGTTCAGACACCTTCCCGGTATATATCGCAAAATCCAGAACTGTATAACATCATATGCTTAAAAATCACCCCTCAGACTGGTCTTTCCATTCCGCCCTGAGGGGTGATCCTCTTTCCTATCCTGTATAAAGCCTCTTACCAGCTCTTTTTAAGCTTTAAATTCCAGTCCACCTCATAAGGATTCCACTGACTTGCTTTCAGATTTTCATAAATTTCTCTTCTCTCTTTTGAGCTGTCACCGGAACGCTCTTCATAGCCCTTCAGATAATCCTCTACAAATTCCTCCCAGGAAGAAAAGCTCTTCTGTATTTCCTTTGCCACCTCTAACGCCCGATCCAAAGCTTCTGTCTCTGTATAATAATCCGCCAGATAATAAAAACCCAGATTGGACATGGCCCTGCTGTAATCATAGGCAGAATTTTCTGCTGATGCCGACGATAAAAGCTCCTGTAAAACACGGTCTGCCGAAGAACGGTCTGTGATCCCCCAGCTGGTCTTTAACATCTGACGATTCTGATCTTTTGCCGCCCTATCCATCTCCTCGCCGTTCTCTTCCTTTCCCGCAAGCTTTAAGCCACCGCCAAAGGCACGGATATTGCCGGCATTGTGCCGGGTAAGAATCGCACAGGCAGCATTAAACCACTGAACTGTCTGATTGTTCATATAGGGATTTGCTGTTTTGTTTAAATACTGCTGCCGGCTGCTGATAGCTGTAAAAGAAGAGCCTGATACACTGCTTTTACTCCCTTCCCCTGATCTGCGGGAAGGACTTGAGTCCATAGCGCCTCTTTCATTGAATGTATAAAGCTTTCCGTTGATTTCCCTTTGACAGTTCTTTAAAATATGGCCGTTTTCATCCAGGTAAAACCACTGATTGCCTGATCTACGGAAGTCATTGACCACCCGGGTGCCATCCTCTTCATAATACGCATAGGTATCTCCCTCTTTCTGCCAGCCTGCAAAGGCTGTAAGGGGAGTCATAAGCATCGCCGCGCAGGCAAGAGCTGCTGCTTTTATAAACCATTTTCGTCCTGTATTCATCCGAATCATCCTCTCACCTATCTCTGCTGTGCACCTTCTGTCTGAGCACATTTACAGTATAGCACAGGCGTTTCGGATTGCCAACTTACACATTTCTGACGAAATTATAATAAATGTCAGGAAATTTTAAAAAACACGCCGTCCCTGTACATAAGTTTCTTCTACCCCATCATTCTCATCCAACACCACAAAGTCTGCGAAAAGTCCCTGGCGGATAAATCCCCTCTGGCCATCCATGCCCAGAAGCTTTGCCGGATTTTCTGTGAGAAGCGGAATAAGCTCCTCCGCCGGCCGCCCTGTAAAGGCGATCAGATTTTTCAGTGCTTTTCCCGAAGTCAAGGTACTTCCTGCCCGTGTACCATTCTCTTTCAGTTTTGCATCCCCGTCAATGACCACAACCTCATTAACGCCCAGGCGATACTCTCCATCCGGCAGACCCGCAGCCATGATCGAATCAGTCACAGCTACTACCCGCTCAAGCCCCTTTGTCTTTAAGATCAAGCGCACCGTTCCCGGATGCAGATGGCGGCCGTCGCAGATCACCTCGCAGTAAACACGGTCATCCTCCAGCACCGCTCCCCAGATGGCAGGAAAATGCTGGTGGAGCAGCTTCATTGCATTTCCTGTATGGGTCGACGCCATTGCTCCATTTGCAACGGCCGCTCTGGCCGTATCATAATCTGCCCCAGAATGGCCGATGGCTACCTGGATGCCAAGAGCCTTTAATTTGGGGATATCCTCTACCATGCCATCTACCTCAGGCGAAACCGTAATGTAACGTATTTCCCCCTGGGCAGCCTTCTGGTATTCCTCGATCAGAGGAATATTTTTACTCTGCAGCAGATGCTCCGGCATAGCGCCCTTATACTCTGGGCTTAAAAATGGACCCTCCAGATGGATCCCCATCATGGCGGCGCCTTTGTGTTCCATGCCCTTCCACTGTTTATATGCTTCAATACAGGTCAGTGTCTGCTCCCTCGTATCTGTGAGCACAGAACCCAGCCAGCCAGTTGTACCCTGAGATGCCATAAAGCGGCTGATCTTCTCATATCCATCAGGGTCTGCGCTGTTTACATCCACCCCAGCGGCACCATGGGTATGGATATCTAAAAATCCCGGCACCAGACGGCGTCCCTTTAAATCAATGCGCTCTGCCTCAGGAGCAGAAATCCATTCTCCGATCTCGGTGATCACACCATTTTCAGAAAGAACACAGAGCGTTTCAAACCGATGATCCCTGTATACACGTCCATTGTAAAATAACTGTCTGCTCATAATGATACCTCTCCCGTTCTTATATTTTTATTTCTGTCTTCATAGTAACACAGACCGGGGATACTTTGTGAAACTTTTACCCAAACGTTTGTGTCATGCTTTTAAGATTGTGCATTTTTTATCATTCGTATCAGAATCAGATACATGCCATTATGCACTGGCAACAGATTTTCTTTTATGATAAGATAGAAAAAAAGTAGAAAGGAAATCAATATGGCATTACATGTTATGGATGAAGCCAGCCGCTGCCTTGGCTGCAAAGTTCCCCAGTGTCAAAAGGGCTGCCCCATCAGCACTCCGATTCCCCAGGTGATCCGCCTCTTAAAGGAAGGGAAATTAGATGAGGCCGGGCAGATGCTCTTTGAAAATAATCCGCTGACCACTGTGTGCAGTCTGGTCTGCAACCATGAAAATCAGTGCGAGGGCCACTGCGTTTTGGGACGCAAGGGTGCTCCGGTCCATTTTTCAACCATTGAAAGCTATATTTCCACCACCTATGCCAACAAAATGACAAAGGGGCCGGCTCCATCAAACGGCATCCGTGCAGCGATCGTCGGCTCCGGCCCTGCCGGCCTGACCATCGCAGTGATTTTGGCACGGTACGGCTATGATGTGACTATCTTTGAGGGTAAGGACCAGATCGGAGGCGTACTGCGCTACGGCATTCCTGAATTCCGCCTTCCAAAGTCTGTTCTGGACGATTTCAAATACCGCCATCTGGATCTGAAAGGCATCAAATTCCGGCCAAACACCCATATCGGAGGGGCAATCGGTATTGACGACCTCTTCCGCGACGGCTATAAAGCTATTTTCGTAGGAACCGGTGTATGGAAGCCCAATGCCCTTCATATCAAAGGCGAAACGCTGGGACATGTGCACTTTGGAATCAATTATCTGAATAATCCTGACAGTTACTGCCTGGGCGAACGGGTTATTGTGATCGGAGCGGGGAATGCCGCTATGGATGTGGCAAGAACCGCCATCCGAAAAGGCGTACGCTATCTGACCTGCTTTTCCATCACAAAAAAGGTGGCAGCCAGCCACCATGAATTCAGCTATGCCCAGCTGGAGGGAGTTCAGTTTGAATACAACAAGGCTCCTGTGGAAATCACAGATGAAGGAGTAATCTTTAAGGATATGGCCGAGGATGAAGAAGGCCGTCTCACCGAAATTCCCGGAAGCGAAACCCTTTACCCCGCTGACAGCGTGATTATTTCCATCAGTCAGGGTCCACAGAACCGGATTGTCAACACCACTGAGGGACTGGCTGCTGATGCCAAAGGTCTTTTGGTGGCAGATGAAACCGGTCATACCACCCGTCCCGGCATCTTTGCCTCCGGAGATGTGGTAAACGGTGCGCGGACAGTGGTGGAAGCCGTAGCCCACAGTAAAATTGTGGCCGAATCCATGCATCAGTATATGCAGAGCCTGAAACAGACAGAAGAGGCACCTGATTAAGGAAGAATCCGTTCCGGTTTAAATTTCAGATAATCAGAGGACACCAGACGGTAATTCACCCCGTCTACATTTCCCAGAAAACTGTCCTGAAAGCGGTCTTTCCCATGGCAATGAGCGTAAATCACCTGATCTGCCCCATATTCTAGCGCCATCCGGGTAAAACCGCTTTCCTCTTCTCCAATACTGGTAGGCGGATAGTGAAGAAACTGAATAAAAGAGGTATAGCCTGCTGCCACAGCCAGCTCATAGGACAGCCGCAGGCGCTCCAGCTCCCGCTTTACCAGCTTTTCAAAATGCTCCGGGCTGTCCTTTCCCTCATAGCAATATCCTTTGGTTCCTACCAATGCCGTATTTCCATAAGAATAAAAATTGTTCTGGAGAAAGAAAAGACGGCCATTATATTTTTCATTCAGCCTTTTTGTCCTTCCTGCATCCCAGAACATATCGTGATTCCCCCGCAGAAGAATCTTGCGTCCGGGAAGGGACGCAATAAATTCCAGATCAGCCTCTGCTTCCTTTAAATTTCTCCCCCAGGAGTGATCCCCTGCGAGAACCACTGTATCCCCGGAAGAAATCATCTTATTCCAGTTCTTTTCGATCTTTTTTACATGATCCTTCCATTCTTTTCCAAATATATCCATAGGCTTGTTGGCCGTAAAGGACAAATGGAGATCACCTATGGCGTACAGGCTCATCCTTCACACTCCTCTGCATCCATAAGAGGGATTCCACGCTCTTTCAGCTCACGGGCAAAAATTCCCATCCCATCAATCTTTCTCCCTGTAAAGGTACCGTCATAAATCTGGCGTACTCCGCAGGTAGGACTACGCGACTGAAGAATGGCAAGGTCAATATCCATATCCTTTATCTGTTCCAGAGCCATTTCCACGCCCTTTCGGTACAGGGCATCTCTGTCCTTTCCTTCCCTGTCTACCACCCGGCCTCCGGACAGCTCTACAGGCGTACGAGGCGCACCCAGTCCGGTTAAAAGCTCCGGACAGATGGAAATAACCTCCTTATCCTCTACAAAACGAAGAACCGCCTCATTTCTGTTATTCTTTCCATTATACTTACAGTTTTCGCCCAGAAGACAGGCGCTGACTAAAACCTTCATATACTCTCCTAATTCCGGGAACATTTTTCCGCATCAATGGCAAGCACCACCATCAGGGCGCAGAGTGCATCCCACTGATCTTCTACATCAATTACGTACGTATCTGTCATGTGGAAGATTTCCTTTGAAACCGCTGCTGCCAGCCTTCCGTTCCGATCCAGGATCTTATAATCCCATTCCAGAAAATCCCCTTCAATCTGCCAGCCATTGCAGTCAATGCTGTAGCGCGGCTTAAAAAAGGTCAGCTCCTTACTGATGCAGCCTGCATATTTCTGTCCCAGATACAGCTCAAATCTGGGCAGCATGGTAAAAATACGTTCCTTCACCATACCGGCCTCACGTCCCTGACCATCGTATATTTTCAGGCAGTGTCCCCAGGAAAGCTGTCCTTTTACAGTATAGGCAGTGGTTCCGTCTTCGTAATAGATATCATAGCTGTCAAACCATGAAAACAGTCTCTGCTTAAATATAAGTTTCATGCCGCTTCCTCCTTTATCATACAGAATACAAACTGGCTTCCGAAATGCTCCCACTGCTCCAGCTCTTCTATATAACGGCCCTTCCGGTCCGTTTCTGCCGCCACATACCAGACTCCTGCCGGAAGCTTATCAAGCTCTGCATCCCGTCTCCGTCATACGTTTGTCCATATACGGGAAGCTCCGAAAGCTCAGCAAGCTGCTCTCCCTGTCTTATACATACAGTCTGTTTCTCTCGTCTGGTATCCGGGCCGGAGAAAAGTTCTGCCTCCTTTTCATCCGGCAGTCCCAAAGAGGGAATCCGGCAAAAAAATATCCATGCTGCCAGAAAGACCAGAAGAACAGCTGTACCGTTTCCGACAGTTTTATTTATGGATTTCATCATAGGCATCCATAATTCCATGCTTAACTGCGGTCCGTATCACACGGTATGCAATATAAAAAAACAGCGCGATCATACCGGCCCAGATGGTCAGTGCCATAAGGATTCCAAACAGTCCTCCAATCATATTCATATGCATTTCCTCCTGCAATACATCATATTTGTTTGGTACATCTCCATTATAGCATGCTTTTATATTTTACTCCCTTACTTTTTTATTACAAAAAGGCAGCGGATAACATTCCTTCCGCTGCCATAAAGCACTCTTTATTTTTTTCTACAATACACAAACGCAGCAAATATCACAGTAACCGGAACACTGAGAACAATGCCAAAACTGCCGGAAAGCCCCTGCATAACTGCAATTCCTATGTTATTTGAGTTGATGATCTGAAGAAATGGCAGATCATAGGCATAATCCATAAGAAGCATCGATACACTGCTTCCTGCAAATGCCAGAATCAGGGTATTGGAATCTGTTCCCATCATATCCCGTCCTACCCGCATTCCCGACTTCATCAGCTCCAGTCTGGTAATTGACGGATTCTGGTCGCAGAGTTCTTTCATCGCGCTGGAAATAGACATTGCCACATCCATAACGGCTCCAAGAGAACTGATCAGAAGGCCGGAAAAAAGCAGCCCTCCTATTTTAATCCCATTTGTTTCGTATAAAGTAAGCAGGCTTTCTATGTCTGATACATTCCATCCGGTAATTCCGGAAAGCTGTGAAAAAACAGTAGCTGTGAAGCCTGCAATAATTACTCCCGATAACGTCCCAACAGTAGCGCACAGTGTCTTTTCTCCCGCTCCGCCGATCAGATACATCGTAACCAGCGTGGTCACTGCGCAGATAAAAACAGCCGTCCAAAACGGTGAATTTCCCAGATAAACAGCCGGAAGATAAACATACACAATTGCACCAAACGTAAAAACCAGCCCTAAGGCTCCGCGCAGCCCCTTTTTACCGCCTACAATACATAAAATCGCCAGATACAGGACTGCAAAACCAATCATTACGGCTGTCCTGTCCCTGGAATATACGCTTGTGATCACAGAATCGCCTGCTATGCTTTGAATGACCACCACACGCATCCCTACTGTACACGCCGCTCCAAATAAATATCCGGCGCTGCTGGTTGTGATAAGCTCCTGTCCTTTTTTTTCGCCGCTTGTCATCCGCACAACCACCGTCTGCTGTCCCACTCTCATGCCGTCTTCCTGAATGTTGTCCTCCAGGATACGTACGACCACTCCCGTTTCAAAGCTCTGCCCTGTCCGATTGACCAGTCTGATTTTTGAAATATGGTTCAGATTTACGACGGCCAGAGCGCTAAGAAGCACAACGGCCGCCAGGATCAGTAATTTTTTTACAGCTAAGTTTTCTATATCTTTCATTTCCCTGTTATCTGCTGCCTGTCTTGTGAATGGTAAAGGTATTGTCTATTGTCTCTACCTTTCCATTATCCGTAATCTGATAACTGGTAATCTTGAAATCATCATAAGTAAGATTGATCACAGAATAGCTGGGGAGCCAGTTCTGGCTTCTTACCTCAATATAATCCTGCTGGGTATTTGTAAGCTCATAATATTTGGATCCGGATGCAGAGTTAGCCGTCATATACAGCGTTCCCTTAGGATTTGTTACAACGGACTGACCGGAACCTTCGATCGTATAACAATGGTTATCCTGGGCAAAGGCTTCCTTTAAGGCTGCCGACGGCTCATCCTCCGGATACAGCGCAATAGACTCATCTGTATTTACATTATAGGCGTGATCCCAGTCATAGTCACTGCCTGTTTCATCCAGACGGAATTCATACGCGCCATGCGTTTTTCCATCCCCATAAAGCAGCTTAGAACGGCTGTATGTATGGTCATGTCCCTGCAAAACCACATCTACATCATATTTGTCAAATACAGGCGTCAGCTGAGTACGGAGGATCATACCGTCTGTATCGGAATGATCCAGACCGGATCCGTAAATATCCTGATGGATCGTAACAATACGCCACTTTGTATCAGGGAAATTCTCTACCGCCTGTTTAATGGCCTGCTCATGTTCTGCCACATTGTAATTATTCGTATTTAAAACAATAAACAAACCCGGGCCATATGTATAGTAATAATCCCCGCCGGCCTCAGTCATGCCTAAATTGGTAGGATTGGGATTATTAAAATGATAGCTGTAGTCTTTATTTAAAGAGTCATGGTTTCCGATGGTAGTGGCTACCGGAAGGCTCTTTAACGCGCTTGCGGATAGGTATGCAGCATACTCTTCTTCCTTAGGCTTTCCGGTTTTATTCACCTGATCACCAGCAGAAATCACAAAATTAAGATCAGGGTTTTCTGCCAGGGCAATATCCAGCGTACGATCCCAGCCAAATCCATCATTACGGGCCGCAGTGTTCGCTGCGCCTGGATCCGCTGACAGCTTACCCTCTCCCTGGGGCTGTCCCTTTGAAGCGCCCACCTGCGGATCGCCGACGTAAAGAATATTTACATTGCTGAAGCTGCCCGTTTTATAAACCTCTGCCGGAGTCCTGACGCCGTTTTTTTCAACAGAATAGTAATATGTACTGTTCTCTTTCAGTCCGTCTACAGTCACATAATTGTAAGAATAAACTTTTCCACCTGTAAGGTTTGTATCCACACCAGATGCCTGACCTTCCCAGGCCATTAAGTCATCTGCGTCCATTCCAAAATATACCACCGGAGTTGCATTTTCGCCCTCGCTATACCATGCAAAATTCAGCTGAGACGCTGCCGCTCCCGGAGTAAGGGATACCTGAGTATAGTCATTTGCCATCTGCTCCCACTGTCTGGTCCACGCCTGCCATTCTGCACTCCCTCCGGTTACGGATGAGTCATTGTAATGGACAGTCGCAGCCCACACCTGATGACCGCCTACAGCCAACGCTCCGACCAGAATTCCGGCCATAACTCTCTTCTTTTTCATAACATTTCCCTTCTTCTTTTAGTTTTCAGGCCTGCTATTCCCTGATAAATATAAGTATAGAAAGGAAATGTAAAATTTACTATCAGGTTTATGTATGAAATACATCAATTTTTGTTACTCTTTTCCTGTTTCCGGCAAAAACAGCTCTCCGGCTGCTTTTGCATGACTGACAAACAGATGCCGTATCAGTTCAATTTCTCCCAGTCCTTTTAAAACACAGCTGACTTCATATCCGGCCCTTTCAAATTTCCTTTTCCAGGATCCTTCTTCGTCTCCTGCCATATCATTGTTTGCATGGTCTCCTGCCACGATCATAAGCGGCTGAAGTACAACCTTCTTATAGGATCCTTTTTTCACTTCCCTGAGTACATCTTCAATAGACGGCTCCGCTTCTACAGTCCCTATATAATAATTCGTAAACCCCTTTTGCAGGAGAATACTCTGAAGCTTTTTATATACCTGATTAGCTTCTGCCTCTGTACCGTGTCCCATAAAGCAAACAGCTGTCTCACCATCATCATATTCCTTTGTATCTTCGGTAATAGCGCGGATCACTGTTTCAAAATCTTCCTCTGATGTCAAAAGCGGCTCTCCCACAGCCATGTATTCAAATAATGCCCTGTACTCCGATGCTTCTTCAGCCAGATCCTGGTATTCAAATCCCTTCATCATATGTGTAGGCTGAATGATCAGTGTTTTTACACCATTCTCTACCGCATGCTTTAAAGCATCTCTTACATTATCAATAACCAGATTTTCTTTTTGTTTTACCCGGTTAATAATAATCTGACTTGTAAAAGCCCGATGCAGGATATATTCCGGCATAGCGCTCTCCATATCTCTTTCTATGGCTTCAATGGTTCTTTCTCTTGTGTTTTTGTAGCTGGTTCCAAAACTGACTGCCAGCAGTTCCCGTTCTCCTGTTTTATTCTGATTTGTACCCTTGATTTCCGATACTGTTTTCAGATTCATTCGTTCATTCTCCTGTTGTGTTTTTAATGAGTATTTACAGTTTAATGGAAATCATTTTTTCTGTCAATTTTTTTACAGCCGATGCAGCTCCTGCATCTCGCCAAAGGCACTTCTTCCCATACAGTCTGAAAGTTCTCTTCTGATCGACTCAAAATCCTCATAAACCAATTTTTTATCCTGAACCAGGCAGGTACCTGCCACATATACATCTCTCACATTGGATGCATTGGCACTGTAAACCAGGGCAGAATAGGGATCGTAAACAGGAAACATATTGGGAGAATCTGTTTCCACCAGTACCAGGTCTGCTTCTTTGCCAGGTTCAATAGAACCTGTTTTTTCTTCCAGTCCCAGAACCCTGGCTCCCTGACGGGTCGCCATGGAAACAATATCTTTTGCAGGCATGGCACTTCTATCATGGCTGTCGTTTTTCTGAAATCCGGCGCACAAACGCATCTGCGTAAAGAGATCCAGAGTATTGCCGCTGGCCGGTCCATCTGTTCCAAGGCCTACCGAAACACCTTCCTTTAACAGCTTAAGCACCGGTGCTACTCCCTTCGCCGCCTTGGCATTGGAGCCGATACAGTGACACACTCCGCTTCCTCTCTGCCTTAAAATTTCTATGTCACGATCCGTC
Source organism: Clostridium sp. AT4 (assembly GCF_001517625.2). Taxonomy (GTDB): domain Bacteria; phylum Bacillota; class Clostridia; order Lachnospirales; family Lachnospiraceae; genus Enterocloster. Next base: position 1,686,713 of record NZ_LN999828.1, read on the forward strand.
AGATGGATGCAGTGAGCTGCAGCCGTTTGATCCGAAAGGACCCCCAGCTGATCCAGGTATCCAACCGGCGTACAGCCCCGTGTTTGTGCCAGCCAGGTCATCTCGTAATCCATTTCTGCTGCATGAAGAGTAAATGGTACCTGATTGGCAGTATCAAGTTCCCAGGCTTTTTTCAGAATCTGCGGACTGCAGGTATTAGTAGCATGAGGTGCAGCACATCCACTGATACGTGGATGCATTCTGTATGTTTCTATCAGTTCTTTTGCCATACTCAGAGACTGATCTGCATCAGAAGCGTCACATCCGCCTTCATCCATTAATGTCTGTCCGGCAATTCCCCTGATTCCTGTCTGATCCATAACCTGAGCTACAGCAGCCTCAAAATAATACATATCCATTACGGAAGTAACTCCGGACAGCAGCAGCTCGCAAATTGCATAGCGGCTGGAAAGTGCTGCCATTCTCCGGCTCATAGCCTTCTGCTCCATTGGAAGCAGAAACACACGAAGCCGGTCTTTACAGTCATCGCCCAGTCCCCGAAATGGAATCATTCCCAGATGGCAGTGTGTATTAACCATACCAGGCATAAGAATTCCTCTTTTTCCGTCTTTTATCTGCCAGCCAGCAGCTCTTAATTCTTCTGTTGTCTCCTTCAGATCACAGGAAGGCCCTGTCTCCAGAATCTTCGTACCTTCTATTTTCACATAGCCGTCAGGAAACACCTCCATATCAGAATTCATTGTAATGATAATAGAGTTAGTGATTATGGTTTTCATCTTTATACCTCGATAAGCTCTACTTGTTTCTGGGTTTTTACATCCAGCAATCCTCTGTCTGTAAGCTTTAATGCCGGGGAAACAGGAAGCGCCAGAGTAGACATGGACATGATTTCATTATTATTTTTATATCCCAGAGAAGCCATGCTCTTTCTTATCTGTCCCAGTTCACAGGAAAGTTTTTCAAGAGAACCTTCATTTATAATTCCTGCCACATTCAGCTGTACCTGCCCCAGACAACAGCCGTCTGAAAAAATACAGTATCCTCCCTCAAGCTCTAAAATACGTTTCTGAGCCAAAACCATATCCTCAGGAGAAGTTCCTAAAACCAGCAGATTATGACTGTCATGACACCAGGTTGTAGCTGCAGCTCCCTTCTTTGCAAATGCTCCTTCCACAAGTCCGTAACCTATATTTCCATTTTTTCCGTGGCGCTCATAGAGAACTGCCAGACTCAGCCCTGCTTCCTGCCAGCAGACAATTCCATCCTTTACCGGAAGCTGACGCTTTATGTGTCGGGTTGCTGTTCCGAATGTATTAATCTGCATCACATTGGCTGTAACATGCCCAAATTTCACCGGTGCTTTCAAGATGAAATCCTCCAGTACAGCCGGCCTGCAGTGGACGGAATGATAAAAATGCTCCGGAAAGTTCGTTTCTTCTTCCATACCGCAGCGGGAATCTCCCTCAATCCAGGCAAGGCGTCCTTCTTTCACCACTGCTTCCGGTTCCATGGTATCCAGATCTTTAAGGAACACAAAATCAGCCAGTTTTCCCGGACCAATCATTCCTCTGTCATCCAGATGCATTCTTCTGGCCGGTGTATAAGTGGCACAGTAAATTGCCTTTTCCACCGGCATTCCTGCCAGAACAGCTGTCCGCACAATCTGATTCAGATGCCCCTTCAAAAGCTGATCCGGCATAACATCATCCGTTACAAGTGCAGTATTTTCGTACAGATTATAATGGTTCAGCGTTTCTACCACCTCGGGCGTCAGGGATTTTCTCTGCAGTTCCAGAAACATTCCAAGATCTGTCTTTTCCAGAACAGACTCGGGAGTCTGCTGAGTATGATCCGCATCAATTCCTTCATAAATAAACCGGTTTAAGTCAGCACCGGAAATTCTGGGGCAATGTCCCTCCAAACGGATATCCCTTCCTCTTTTCTTCCGACACAGACGAATCATCTGCCGAATCGGCGTATCTCTGTCATCTTCAGGAGCCAGCTGCTTAAAATTCATCACTTCTCCCAGACAAAGGATATTTCTGTCCTCCAAAAGAGCTGCTGCATCCTCAGGTGTAATAGTGGCTCCAGATGTTTCCAAAGCTGTATCTGTAGCCGGAACGCTGGAAGGAATAGCCCAGAAAATATCCATTTCTGTTTTCTGAGATTGAAATTCCGCAATCCCTTTCATGCCGAACACATTGGCAATCTCATGTGCATCTGCCACTATCGTTGTAGTCCCATGAGACAGAGCCAGCGGTCCGAAACGGGACGGACAGGTCATGGAGCTTTCTATATGCATATGAATATCAATCAGCCCCGGGATCATATAACGCCCCTGCGCATCATAGACGGGAACGCCTTCGGGATAAACACCCGAATTAACAGGAAGGACGGCATAAAAACGGCCGTCCTTTACAGCTGCATCCCGGAGTTCAAAACACTGACGGAAAGTCTGGTAGATATTGACATTTCTTATAATATAATCCGGGGACATAGTTCCTGCTCCTTTAGTTATTGATAATTCTGTTCCACTGATCGATCCACTGATTTAAAAGAGGATTAACAAAGCCATAGTCCAGAACTTTTGCTTTTTCTGCTGCCGGACCGTATGTCATATTTTGGGACTCCTCCTCTGTAAACGTAACTGTTTTATTCGTTGGAGCCTCATTTAAGGCTTTTCCTGTCTTAGACTGAAGCTCTGCACTTAAACGGTAATTTAAATACTCATAAGCCAGTTCTTTATTCTGGCAATTCTTCGTAATACTGATGGTGTTAAAATTCGCATAGGTTCCTTCCGGAGTTACGTATACAAGATCAGGATTTGCTGCCTTAATCGTCGGAACACCAAAGTCTCCCACTACAGCAGCTGCTACTTCACCGGACGTAAACATGTTGATCAGGTCTGAGGATTTGGCATATGTTTTTACCAGATTTGGCTTTAACTCCTCCAGTGCCTTAAAAGCAGCCTCTCCGTTATCGGTTTTAATATCAACTCCTGCATGATCACTGGCCATATATACCATAGCCGGTCCGAAGGTTGTAGTAATCTCGGGAATAGATACCATACCTGCCAGTTCCGGCTTCCACAGATCATCAAAGCCTGTAATCTCAAACCCTACTGCTTCCGGATTATACATAATCCCAATACTGTTAATAGTATAAGGAACACCCTGACCATTGTCAGCCAGCGTCTTTGCTGCCGCGATCAGATCAGAGGCATGTTCAATTTTACTTAAATCAATGGTCTCAAACAAACCTTCCTCTGCACCCTTGGCAGCCATAGCCTGAGACAGTTCAATTACATCAATCGTAGTTTCACTGTCTGCCTTCAGCTTAGTATATCTGTCATTGGTTCCTCCGGTTTCTGTCACAATCTGGCAGTTAAACTGCTCTTCAAAAGGAGCATAAACCTCCTCTGCTGAAATATCCTCACTCAAACCATACGTAGACAGAACCAGTTTCTGCTTTCCACCTGCCTGTGCACCTTCTCCTTCTGCTCCACCGGAACAGGCTGTTACTGCCATAGCTGCCATGCAGACTGCTGCTAATACTCTCTTTTTCATCTTTTTTCTCCTTTTATAATAATTTCAATTTTCTGCTTTTTACCGCCGTACCAGAACCAGCTTATCCTCAGGAAGATACAGACGAATCTGATCCCCCTCAGCATAGATACATTCCGTATTCATGTTAACCTTCAGAACACCAGCAGCTGTTTCCACTTCATACTGATAGCTCTTTCCAAGAAAGGTGCGAACGCCGATTCTTCCGGTAATAACATTTTCCTGCTGATCCGGTTCTGCAATACGGATATCATCCGGTCTGATCGTTCCTGTAAATCCTCCTTCCGGACATTCCATAAAAGAACAGAAACGGCTCTGACCGCCTGCAAGATAACTTCCGTCCTCACATCTTTCCATATTCAGGAAATTTTCAAATCCAATAAACCGGGCTACAAACTCTGTGGCAGGCTGTCTGTAAATCTGTTCCGGTGTGTCATACTGTTCGATGATCCCTCCATTCATAACAGCCACTTTATCAGAAATAGAGAAACATTCTTCCTGATCGTGAGTAACAAACAAAGTAGTAATTCCCAGTTTTTTCTGAAGGCGCTTAATTTCGACTCTCATACTGATGCGAAGTTTTGCATCAAGATTACTCAGGGGCTCATCTAAAAGAAGAAGCTTAGGTTCGATTACCAGTGCTCTCGCAAGAGCAACTCTCTGTCTTTGTCCACCGGACATTTCTCTCGGAAAACGGCCAGACAGCTCTGTCAGGCCGCAAACCTCCAGAATCTCTTTTACCTTTCTGTCAATCTGTGCCTTATCCATCTTGCGCGTACGCAGTCCAAAAGCCACATTATCATATACCGTCAGATGCGGAAAAAGGGCATAGCTTTGAAATACTATTCCAAAATTTCGCTTGTGTACCGGAACCTTTGTCATATCTTCTCCGTCCAGTGTAAAGGTTCCTTCACCTGGTTCAATAAAGCCGGCCACTACCCGAAGAGTCGTAGTCTTTCCGCATCCGCTGGGACCAAGGAGTGATACCAGCTCGCCTTTTTCCACAGACAGATCCAGGCCCTTTAAGATCTGTTTTTTCTTATCATAGCTGACGCCGATTTTCTCTAATGTCATAAATGCCATTTTCTTATCCTCCTATTTTGCCAGTGAAGCAATTCCCAGGGTCCTGTCCACGATCACCATAATAAGTACAGTAGCTGCCATTAAAAGCACAGAAACAGCGGACACCGTAGGGTCATAATTGTATTCAATATAATTCATCAGTGTTGCCGGGAAGGTGCTGACACCGGGACCCGTTAAAAACATGGATACAGGAATATTATTAAATGAGTTGATAAAAGCCAGCATAAAAGCAGATGAAATACCGGAGGTTACATTGGGGAGAACCACTTTAAAAAATGCTGCTCCCTTAGGACATCCCAGACTCCAGGCAGCTTCTTCAATAGAAAAATCAAACTGCTCCATAGCAGAACCAACTACACGGATTACATAAGGCAGAGTTACAAGAAAATGGCCTGCCAGAAGACTTGCCATAACCGGAAGGCGGAAAGTCAGGATCAGGAACTGATACAGGATAAAACCTACTACAATCCCAGGAACAATGGTTGGAGACAAAAATACGGATTGCAGAAGCTGTTTTCCGCGGATTCCTGACCGTGCCAGTGCGTATGCTGCAGGAATTCCCACCAAAAGAGCAATAAAGGTTGCAAGGAATGCCACTTCCAGACTGGTCAGAAAGGAACGCCGGAAAGACTTCAAAGCAAAAACATTTCCAAACCATTTTAGGGAAAAAGAATCAATTGGAAATGTAATCGCACTTCCTCCTCCAAAAGCCGTAACGGTAATAATCACCAGAGGGATCATCAAAAACAAAAATACCAGGACAGCGTAAACTGTCAGCCAACGGTTCTTTTTCATTATTTTCCTCCTCTTTTATCCAATCTTGCTGCCAGAGCATTAAAGCCCCTGATTACTATAAGAGTAATTACGATCATAATCAGCGCTACTGCAGAAGCCCCGTTCCAATCCCCTACAGACATGGCTCTCTGATAAATCAGAGTTGCCAGAACCATATTGCTGTTTCCTCCAAGTAGCTGAGGTGTTGTATATGCAGTGAGGGTTCCTGTGAAAACAAGGATACCTCCTACTATAATTCCCGGAAGACTCATAGGGAAAATCACTTTCATAAAAGCCTCAAATCGTCCTGCTCCCAGACTCTGAGCCGCCTCCATCATATCATCATCTATATTCTCCATTACACCTGTAACCGTAACGATCATAAGAGGAAGAAACAGATACACAGAACCGATAATAATAGCAAAATCTGTATAAAGAAGCTTCATGGGCTTATCAGCTACATTGAGAGCCAGCAGAATGCGGTTGATTATACCGTTGCTTCCTAAAATATTGATCCAGGCAAAACTTCGGATCACAGAATTTGTCATCATTGGAAAAATGGATGCTGCCAGAAGAAGACCTCTCCATTTTTTATCACACCGGCTTATAAAATATGCGGTGGGAATCCCTCCTGCCATGCAGATCCCTGTGGTAATAACTGCAATTTTCAGGGTGCGAAACAGAATTTTTCTGTAGTACTCATCCTGAAAAAACTCCACATACGCACTGAGAGGATATTGTCCTGCTGTAAATGTAGGGGCCAGCACACTTATAAGGGGCAGACCCAGACACAACAGCAAAATGATCAGCCCGGGAGCCAGCATCATCCATGTACTGCTTTTCTTCATGTTCTTCCTCCATTCTGAATATATTCATTAATTATACTAATTTTTAATTCTGAATTTATTATAAAAAGTAATATACATTCCGTCCAATACATAATTTCTATATTTTTTATGCAGTAAAGCTATGATATACTGATTAAAAAGGAGGTTAATCCATGGATTTAAAAGAAGCACGCTACATTCTGGCTATTGCACACTATAAAAGCATCGGAAAAGCAGCAAAAGCCCTGTTTATCTCCCAGCCTTCTCTCAGCAAATACCTCAAGAATCTGGAACAGCAGCTTGGCTCCCCCCTCTTTTCCCGTCTGGAACAGGGATACATCCCTACTTATATGGGAGAACGCTATCTATACTATGCCGAACAGATCGCAGCCTTTGGCCAGGAATGGGATCAGGAATATGAAGATATTACCCGAAGAGCCCATGGACGGCTCAATATTGCCATTCCCATCATGCTCGGAAGCACTTTACTGCAGCCTACTCTGATGGAATTCCACCGGCGCTATCCTCATGTGACAATTAACATTATGGAGGAAGTCAGCTTTGTCGCTGAACAGACGCTGAAAAATACCTCTATTGACCTTACAATTTATAATGTACATACTTTTCCAAAATTATTAGATTATCAGGTTATCCGCACAGAGGAAATCGTACTGATACTGCCGGAAGGCCATCCTCTTGAAAAAGAGGCCGAAAAAAAAGAGGGCTTTTCTCATCCATGGCTGGATTTAAAAAAGCTCTCTCAGGAAAATTTTATTCTTTTATATCCGGATCAGAACACCGGCGGCATCGCCAGGGATCTCTTCGCCCGGCATGAAATTAATCCTCCGGTACTTCTGCATACACGCAACAGCCAGATGTCCATCAAACTTGCTATGGACGGAATGGGAGCTGCCTTTGCACCAGAAAGTTATTTCAACTATATGGCATCTCTTCGTTCAGATCGGCCAGGCTGCTATTGTGTAGGAGAAAAACCTGTCCTTACCACAACCATTGCAGCCTGCCGGCCCGGGAGGTATATGCCAAAACATGTTAAAGATTATATAGATCTGTTAAAAATATATGGAAACAGCTCTTCCTAAGCTTCTTTTCCATAAACCTCAATCTGGGTTAAAGCCGGGAATGGAGATGGATCGTCTGCCTTGATCAGATCAGACAGGCGTACCCAGGTAATCCCCTTCTTTGTAATGGCAAAGGTATGAGCCTTCTCGCTCTTTTCCATATTTACCACCTCTCTGGTGCCGTCTGAAAAGGTAAGAACTGCGCTGACCCACCAGTTATCATGCGGAAAATCAGCTCTGGTCCACAAACGCACCTGATCGATGTCCACCGGACGGCCAAACTCCAGCAAAAGTTCCGCATCATCTCTGCGGTTGATGCCCCAGGACTCATATGGCCATTTTCCGTGACTCAGAGTAGCGGTTACGCCATCAATTGCATTACGGGCTGCAAAAACAGACTCCCCTCTTGTTTCCACATTTGCAGAAGCATGAGGATAGCAGCCTCTGTCCCCGTGCTGATCAAGCACATTTTTAGCCAGATTACGATAAATACCGGTTTCCCATGAAGCAGCCTTACGGCAGGTCAGATAATGACGCACACCAGTAAAACTCTTGGGATTGTAGGAGAATTTCTTTTCATCAAACGGTACCTCAAACGTAAGATCCTTCTTTGTCATATATACCAGAGCTTCATCCATGGTATCATCTACACGTACCATATAATACCCTTCTGTTTCAGGAAAATGAAACTGAATGATATCTCCCGGCTCATATACATCCTTAAATGCCAGTATGCTTTCCTCCGGATCCTGTGCAAATGCCTTGGTATGACCCTTCCAGTCTGAAACACGGATAGAAATCTGATCCTCTTTTGTCTCCTTTGCCTCTGCCGGGATCCAGGAGCAGATAAGAGTCATATTTCCCTTAAATTCACAGACATTATGACCTGCCGGGACAATAAAGTGCGTTCCCTTCTTTACCGGAATTCCATCTACCGTTCCTTCTCCTTCCAGAACGCTCACATTGGCAAAACGATCTGAAAACTTATGCTGCCAGCAGCCATGAACCTCGAATTTCTCTACGGTATAAAATGGGCAGGTTTCCAGATGCTCCTGATCCGCCGCCTCTGTATGGTACGATTTTCTCTGATCCTTTGCAGGTACAAAGGGGGTCTTGATCACGTCCAGGCTTTCCTTTACATGGAGCATTCTGGGCGCTCCGTTCCACTTTCTGTCATAATCGTACACACGATACGTTACATCACTGGACTGCTGCGTCTCCAGAATCACAGTACCGCCTTTGATAGCATGAACACAGCCCGGATCGATCTGGAAGAAATCTCCCTTATGAACCGGGATCTGACGGATCAGCTGAGAATAATTTCCCTGCTCCACCATCTGCTTCAGCTCTTCCTTATCTTTTGCATGGTGCCCTATAACAATAGAAGTATCCGGCTCACAATCCAGAATGTACCAGCATTCTGTCTTTCCCAGAGAACCATTTTCATTGGCTGCGGCATATGCATCATCCGGATGAACCTGGATGCTTAAATCATCCTTTGCATCAATAATCTTTATAAGAAGAGGGAATCGATCTCCCAGACACCCATCCTCATTGCCAAATAATTCCGGATGCTCTGCCCATAAGACAGACAAACGCTGTCCCTTATATTCTCCCTCTGCCACTTCACAGTCTCCATTTTCATGAGCACTGATAGCCCAGCACTCACCGGTATGGTCGCTTGGGATTTCATAGCCAAACTGATCCTTCAGCCGGTTTCCGCCCCATACGGCCTCTTTGAAAATCGGTTTCAAAAATAACAGTTCGTACATTTTACACACACCTTTCTATCTTTACTGTATCTGATCCTGTTTCAAAACAGAGACAGCACTCATGTTCATCTTAGCCGTACCTGGCTTATCCGTCAAGCGTTTTCCTTTTAAAAGGTGAGCTAAACTGTAAAACACATACAAAAAGAAGCAGTCCGTGCATTGACATATCTGCTTCTTCATGCTATATTTCATAAATATTTTTTTGAGGTGATACATATGGAACTTCTTCAATTGCGATATTTTCTCACAGCAGCCGAATACCAGCATATAACAAAGGCTGCTGAACATCTTCAGATTGCCCAGCCCGCTCTTTCTCAGGCAATCCACCGTCTGGAAGCGGAACTTGGCGTTCCTCTGTTTGAACGCAAAAGCCGCTCTATTGAATTAAATGACGCCGGGCGCTTCCTGCAAAAACGGCTGATTCCTATTATAAGCAGCCTGGACCAGCTGGCAGCAGAGCTGCAGATGGGAAGAGAACAGGCTATTCATACCATACGGCTTCGTCTTTTATCTGCGTCTGCTTTAATCACCAACAGGATTATTGCCTTTCGCAGTCTCCGTCCGGATGTGAATTTCCAGCTGTATCAGACTTCTGATCAGTCTGATGACTATGATCTCTGTGTTTCCGCCCGACGGGCAGATATTCCTTCGCCCACAGGCGAACAGCCCATTGTAATGCTGGAAGAAGACCTTTACCTTGCAGTTCCCACCCATTCTCCATATGGTCACCGCACTTCCATACGGCTGACAGATACAAAAGATGCCGGATATATCTGTCTGGCAGGATCAAGACCCATCCGCCAGATTACCAACAGTTATTTTATGGAGGCTGGCTTTACACCCAGAATTGTTTTTGAAAGTGACACAACTGAGTCTGTACGCAATCTGATTGCCGCCGGAATGGGAATCGGCTTCTGGCCCCAGTATTCATGGGGACCTCTCCCCTCCGAATGGAATTCCCAGAGCAGTTCCCCCGTCAGGCTTCTCCCTATAGAAGGACAGGTGTGCCGCCGTCAGATCACGCTTACCCGATCCCCTAAAAGTGTGGATAAATCTGTATTAAACGATTTCTGCAGCTTTCTGGTTCGCAATTCCCGCTGGATCTGAGCGTTGTGCAGACCGCTTATAAATCTTCCTACAGGCCGTTATAATAAGTTCCCTTTTTCTGGCTAACCTGCAGCCTGTTCAGGGCCCGCGCCAGGGCCGCCTGAGACATTTTGTATTCCGCAATGCTCTGTTTCTGGCGCAGCTGCTCCCTGGCTCTTTCCAAAGCCTGCTCAGCCCTGATCCGGTCAATATCCTCCGGCCGCTCTGCTGTGTCAGTAACAACAGTGACTCTGTTGTTCGCTACCTGAACAATCCCTGTTCCCACTACAGCCTCTTCTATCTCCTTGGATCCGGGAATGCGGAATTTCAATACGCCTTCCCGGATCGCCAGGATCATTGCCTCCATATGTGGAAGAATTCCAAATTCCCCATCATGGGCAGGAACGACCAGCATTTCACAGTTTCCATTATAAAACGTATGGTCACTTGCGATGACCTTAAGCCAGAATGTTGACATATTACCGCTCCTTTTCCTCCATGGACCTGGCTTTTTCGATCACTTCATCAATGGTTCCCACATTAAAGAAGGCTGCTTCCGGATAAGAATCCATTTCTCCGTCAATGATCATCTTAAAGCCCCGGACCGTTTCCTTAACAGGTACATATTTTCCCGGAACACCGGTAAAATTCTCAGCTACATGGAAGGGCTGAGACAAAAATCTCTGTATTTTTCTGGCGCGCCCTACCGTAAGCTTATCCTCCTCAGACAACTCCTCCATACCGAGGATGGCGATAATGTCCTGCAGCTCCTTGTATTTCTGAAGCATCTGCTGCACCTTATTTGCCACCTCATAATGCTCTTTACCTACTACATCCTCTTCCAGAATACGCGATGTGGATTCCAGAGGATCCACTGCCGGATAAATTCCCTGTTCTACAATTTTTCTGGAAAGGACTGTAGTTGCATCCAGGTGGGCAAAGGTTGTGGCGGGCGCCGGATCTGTCAAATCATCTGCAGGCACATAAACTGCCTGTACCGAGGTAACAGATCCGTTTTTTGTAGATGCGATCCGCTCCTGAAGTGCGCCTACATCGGTTGCCAGCGTCGGCTGATATCCTACAGCAGAGGGCATACGTCCCAAAAGAGCCGAGACCTCCGAGCCTGCCTGAACAAAACGGAAAATATTATCAATAAACAGCAGCACATCCTGATGCTGTACATCGCGGAAGTATTCTGCCATGGTAAGCCCTGTTTCCGCTACTCTCATACGGGCCCCCGGCGGCTCGTTCATCTGTCCAAATACCAGCGCTGTTTTTTTAAGCACTCCGGATTCTCCCATTTCTGTCCAAAGATCATTTCCCTCTCTGGAACGTTCACCGACTCCGGTAAAAATGGAGTATCCGCCATGTTCCATTGCTATGTTGGTGATCAGCTCCTGGATCAGCACTGTCTTTCCTACTCCGGCGCCGCCAAAAAGTCCGATTTTTCCTCCTTTTGCATACGGAGCAAGAAGGTCAATCACCTTGATTCCTGTTTCCAGCATTTCAACTACGGGACTCTGGTCTTCAAAGGATGGCGGATCTCTGTGAATAACCCACTTTTCCTCTTTTTCCAGACTTTCTCCGCCGTCAATTGTTTCACCCAGAACATTAAAGAGCCGTCCCAGTGTTTTCTCTCCTACCGGCACACAGATCCCTCTTCCGGTCGCCTCAACCTCCATATCCTTATACAGGCCCTCGCTGGAAGCCAGCATTACGCAGCGGACTACATCTCCGCCAATATGCTGAGCCACCTCCATTACACAGCGTTTTCCTTCGTTGTATGTCACAAGGGCATCCTGAATATGGGGAAGAGCGCCATTCTCAAATGCCACATCTACTACAGGTCCCATAACCTGCACGATCTTTCCTTTATTCATGGCTCCTCCTATCGTTTCTTTCTCTGTGATCTGGCTCCGCCTATTACCTCAGTGATTTCCTGAGTAATGGCAGCCTGACGCACACGATTATATTCAACAGCCAGCTCATTCAGCAGCTTTGCCCCATTATCACTTGCAGACTGCATAGCCATCATTCGTGAATTCTGTTCACTGCAGAAAGACTCCACCAGGGCGCCAAATACAAAGCCGGTTACATAATTGGGTACTACATGATCCAGTACTGCTTCAGGAGAAGGAACCATCTGGATCTCCTCCTGATGAGTATCCGCCGGAATCACAAGACTTCCAAAATCTTCTTTTTTCAGAGGCAGGAGCTGTTCTGTCCGTGCCTCCATTTTCATGGAATTTACCATTTCTGTATAAATAACCCAGACTTCATCCAGACGTTTATCCATAAAATCCTGAAGGACACGGGAGGCAATCATTCTTGCCCGGTGCATGGATGGATTCTGAACCGTATAATGGAACTGCTCTTCTATGGGAATATGCCGGGCAGAAAAATACTGTCTTCCCAGTTCTCCAACCACATACAGGTGATTATTCCCGCTTTCTTCCATCCACTCACCTGCCAATTTCAGAATATTGTGGTTATACGCACCTGCAAGCCCCTTATCGCCTGTGATCACAACCAACCCTCTGGAACGCTGACCGTTGGGAATCTCTTCTCTCATGTCAAAAAACGGATGCTCTGTAACCTCCATATGACGCAGAATACGTCGTATTACTCCCTGCAGAGTATAAAAATAAGGTTCTGTATCTGCCAGAAGCTTTCTGCTTTTTTTCAGCTTGGTTGATGAGATCAAATACATGGCATTTGTGATCTTGCGTGTATCCTTAATACTTTTTATACGGCTCTGGATCTCTCTTGCGTTTGCCATACTGCCTCCTTAAACTCGTTCGCCGCAGCCACGATCCTGTCTGCAAGCTCATCGCTTAAGACCTTCGTTTCCTCAATCTCATTTCCAAGTTCCGGATGTTTCCGGTCAAACCACTCCAGCATTCCCATCTGGAATTCCTTGATCTGTCTGACCTCTGCCGTAAGCATGACCTTATGTGTCACGGCACACAGCGTAATCACCTGTTCATGAAGAGATAAGGGACGGCCCAAAGGCTGCTTTAACAGCTCCATCAGACGTTTTCCGTAAGCCAGCTGCTCCTTTGTAGCCTCATCCAAATCTGAACTGAACTGAGTAAAAACCTCCATCTCGCGATACTGGGCCAGATCAATTCGTATACTTCCGCTGGCCTTTTTCATGGCCTTGGTCTGAGCAGCTCCTCCCACACGTGATACGGAAAGTCCCACATTCACTGCCGGACGCATACCTGCAAAAAACAGATCGCTTTCCAGGAAAATCTGTCCGTCTGTAATAGAAATAACATTAGTGGGAATATAAGCTGACACGTCTCCCGCCTGTGTTTCTATAACAGGGAGAGCTGTGATCGACCCTCCTCCAAACTGGTCATTTAACCGGCAGGACCGTTCCAAAAGTCTGGAATGAAGATAGAATACATCTCCCGGATATGCTTCACGGCCCGGGGAGCGTTCCAAAAGCAGAGACAGCGCTCTGTACGCTACAGCATGCTTGGACAGATCGTCATAGACGATCAGCACATCTTTTCCCTGATGCATAAAATATTCCGCCATTGCAGTTCCTGCGTAGGGGGCAATATACTGCAGAGGAGCCGGATCGCTGGCTGTAGACGCCATCACCACCGTATAATCCAGTGCATCCTTATTTTTCAGAGTATTAACCAGCTTTGCAACTGTAGATGCCTTCTGTCCTATAGCAACATAGATACAGATTACATCCTTTCCTTTCTGATTGATAATAGTATCCAGCGCAATGGATGTTTTCCCAGTCTGACGGTCACCGATAATCAGCTCTCGCTGCCCCCGGCCAATAGGGAACATGGAATCAATAGCAAGAATACCCGTTTCCATTGGAACACTTACAGATTTTCTTTCCACTATTCCGGGAGCCTCCCGCTCTACCGGATAATAATCCTCTTCTTTTACAGGACCAAGACCGTCTATAGTATCACCGAGCGCATTGACGACACGGCCTAAAAATCCGCTTCCCACAGGAACTCCAGCCCGTTTTCTTGTCCTTGTTACCTTTGTACCTTCCATAATTCCTGTATCTTTTCCAAAAAGGATACAGCCAATCTCATTTTTACGAATGTCCTGAACCATACCGCGAACACCGTTTTCAAATATCACAATCTCTCCATACATAGCGTGATCGATTCCATATACAATGGCAATTCCATCTCCCACCCAGATTACAGATCCGGTTTCACGAATTCTGCCTGCATGAGCATCGTAATCCTCAATCTCGCCCTTTACGATGGAGATAACTTCCTGAGAACTGATTGTACTCATAATGATAACTCCTATTCTCCTATATACCAAAAAGTTCTTCTAACCGGCTTTTCAGACTATAGTCATATTCCACATTTTCTGTTCGAAGAAGAAAACCTCCGATCAGTTCCGGGGCAGACGCCAGTATAAACTGAACCTCTTTTTTTCCATATTTTCCACACAAAAATCTGCGGATTTTCTGAAGTTCCTCCTCATCTGGCGGTGTAACGTAAAAAAGTTCTGCCTGAATAATTCCTTTTTCATCCCTCAGGCACTGTTCCCATACTGACAGTATGGAATCCATACTGCCAATACAGCCTGCTGCACATACCTTTTTCAGAAAGGAAGGTACTATTTCCGTAAACTCAGAGGCCCGCCACACTTTTTCAATTATTCTGTCCTTTTTAAATGACGGCAGCACCGGATCTGACAGGATCTGAACCAACAGTGGATTTTCCCGAATAACCTTTACCATCTCACATACCATTTTTTCAGGAAGATGCAATTCATAAAGAACCCTTCCGTACATCCGTGTCTGTTCAGTCATTCTTCTCACCTTCACCTGCCAGAAATACATCATACTGCCGTTTATTCCATTCCGGGCTGTTCTTCTCTGTCAAAAGCCTTGCGGCAGCTGTCATGGCAAGTCCTGTTACAGAGGTTCTCAATTCATTTAATACCTTTTCCCGTTCCAGTTCCATGGTCTTTTCAGAAGCCTGCAGTTTTTTCCTGGCATCCTGATCTGCCTGTTCCATCATACGTTCATATTCACTCTGCGCCTGCTGCCTGGCCTTTGCTACGATACAGTCGGCCTCTTTTTCAGCAGCCGCAAGAGATGCCTCATACCTCTCTTTGAGTTCTGCTGCCTGGATTTTTGATCTGTCTGCCTCATCCAGATCCTTTTCCACCAGCTTCTTTCTTTCCTCCAGAATTTCCATGACAGGTTTCATCAGGAAGTGCCTCATGAAGAAAAACAGCACCAGAATATTAATGATCGTAAAAGCAATATTCCAAACGCTTATTCTTAACATATTCAAAATGCCTTTCTATTCCAACTTACTTTAAAAACAGGATAATCAGAAGGCCGATAACAAAACCATAAATTGCAGTAGCCTCTGCAAGGGCACATCCCAGCAGAAGAGCCTTTGTGATCTTACCGTCTGCCTCAGGCTGTCTTGCGATTGCATCAACTGCTTTAGAAGTTGCCATACCGATTCCAATTCCTGCTCCAATTCCTGTAATAACTGCTACTGCTGCTCCAATTGCGATAATTCCTGACATTTTTTCAATCTCCTTTTATTTGTTTTTGTTTATTCAATTGCCTCTTTTATATATAATGATGTAAGAAAAACAAACACGTATGCCTGTATCACTCCATCAAATATATCAAAATATCCGCTGAACGGAAGGGGAAGCACCAGAGGCACAAGATACTTTATTAAAGCCATGACCACAATTGCTCCCAATACATTTCCAAACAAACGCATGCACAGTGACAGCGGACGGATAAAAAGCTCCAGCACATTAATCGGCGCAACAATGGGTATTGGCTCCGCAAAACTTCTGATCCAGCCCTTTACGCCTTTACTGCGGATTCCTGCAGCCTCTACTAAAATAATACTCATAACCGCCAGTGATGCAGTTACATTCAGATCCTTTGTGGGAGATTTAAATCCCAAAAGGCCGATCATGTTTGCAATTGCAATATAAACCGCTACTGTGATCAGATAGGGAATATATTCTTTTCCCTCTTCTCCCAGCAGATCTGAAAAGAAGCTGTAAACAAATGAAAAGCCACTTTCCAGCGCTGCCTGACGTGTACTTATATTCCTGACCTTCAAATGTCTGGTCAGGATCAGGGAAGCCCCCATCAGAACTGCCATGATTATCCAGGTTACCACCACAGATTCAAAGACCTGAATTCCTCCAAATATGGGAATTGTAAATACAGTGTTACAATTCAATTCTTCCATCAATGATTCAACCAGCTGATCCAACTTATCTCACCATCCTTTCCTCCAAAACGGTTTCTTTTTCATTTCGACGCTATTATAGCCACCTGATATTCCCATTTCAAATATGGAAATTGTTATAAATTGATAACTTTCACATTATGAAAATAAAATATGCATAATTTTCCCATAATAGGCTTTGGGGATTTTGGAAAATTATTTGTGATTTTTTAATGGAAGGCTTATTTTTATTTCATTGTGATTTAAAAATATATGAATTGTTATCCTGTTTTTAAACCTATTTTTATAGACAAAAAACTGCGGAGCGAAAGTTTCGCTACCGCAGTTCACGGGCTAAACGGATAAATTCCTCCATTTCCGGAGTTTTCCATTTGTTTTTATAATAAAAGATCTGACGATACATCTGAAGCTTAAAATCAGGCACATTAAGTACCATAAGATTTTTTTCTTCTATATTCTTCTCCACGGCAAAATACGGCAGATAGGTAATTCCTCTGTTTTCACACACCATACGTATAATAAATTCCGTACTGCTGATTTCCAAAAACGGAGTCAGTGTTACTCCTCTGGATTCCAGAAACTGATCCAGCTCCCTGCGGTAGTTTTCGTTTCTCTCTGTCAAAAGAAAAGGCTCTTTCAGAAGCTGCTCCAGATAAATCTCCTTCTGCCCGGCCAAATGAAACCGTGGAGAAGCCACAAACATCACCGGTTCCGGTACCTCCATCACCTTTTCCCATCGATCACTGTAGCGTGAACGATCCAACAGGTAAACCAGATCCAGCTGATTATGCTCCATCATGTCAATCAGTTCTCCCGGAGATGCAGTGGTAATACGAATAGGAACCCTGGGATGGTGCTCTCTGAAATACTGCAGAATCGGAGGAAACTTTGAAAAGCAGATGGATGTCAGGGTACCGATATGAAGAGGATCCTTAAGCTCTTCCCCTGTATTTTTCAACTCTCCTGCCATTTGTACCTGCTTTAGTATCTCATCTGCGCAAAGTAAAAAACGCTTTCCCTGGGAAGTCAGACCTATCTTTTTACCCATACGGTCAAACAGCCTGACTCCCAGTTCTTCCTCCAGAAGACGAATCTGAACCGTAATTGCTGACTGGGAATATCCCAGTAACTGGGCTGCTCCGGAAAAGCTTCCTGTCTGAGTAATGGTTACAAAAGACTGTATCTGACGTATCTCCACCTCATTCTCTCCTTTTCAATCCTGTTATGAATTTTTTTCAATCAATCTATATAATCCATGAATTTGATTCTTCCTATTCTACATGATATACTTTATATATAGTAACGTCAAGGATAAAACTATACTCCAGATCTATGGCAATACCAGAAAACAGAAAGGAACTGCATTATGGCATTTATCAGTGTTTTTGATGTAATAGGCCCCAACATGATCGGGCCTTCCAGCTCCCATACCGCAGGTGCTGATTCCCTGGCCTTTTTGGCTCAGAAAATGATAAACGGCCCTTTAAAAAAAGTGGATTTTACCCTCTACGGCTCTTTTGCCAAAACCTACCGTGGTCACGGAACTGACCGGGCTCTTCTGGGCGGTATTATGGGATTTACGACTGATGACAAACGTATCCCTGACTCTTTCTCCATTGCTGAAGAAAAAGGACTTGAATACCATTTTCATATCAACGAGACAGAAGAGGTAGATCATCCCAATACTGTAGATATTACCATGGTTAATGAAGACGGTCAGACACTTACAGTGCGGGGAGAATCTTTAGGCGGCGGAAAAATCCGCATCAGCCGTATCAATCAGGTAGACGTAGACTTTACCGGTGAATACAGCACTGCTATTGTAATCCATCAGGATACTCCCGGTGTTGTGGCCCACATTACACGCTGTCTGGCAGAAGAAAACATCAATATTGCCTTTATGAAACTCTTCCGTGAAGAAAAAGGACAGACTGCTTACTCTATCGTAGAATCTGATGATGAGCTTCCGGATTCTGTCAGCGAAAAAATCTGCCAGAATCCTTCTGTGCGAAATGTAATGCTGGTTCATCTGTAACTCATTTTCCGAATACGTTTCATATACAAAAGGAGAATCCAGATCATGAATACTGATTTTAAGAACGGAAAAGAATTGTTGGAATTTTGTGAAAAAGAAAAAATAAGCATTTCCAGAGCTATGCTTTTACGCGAAAGTGACCAGACAGAAAAAACAGAATCTTCCATATACACACGAATGGAAACTGCATGGAATATTATGAAAGAGGCAGCCTTCTCCCCTATTTCCTCCCCCGGAAAATCCATCGGCGGCCTCATCGGAGGAGAAGCAAAACAGCTGAATCAGCTTTTTAAAGCTGAAAAAAACATCTGCGGTACAGCAGTCAGCCGGGGAATTACCTATGCCATGGCTGTACTGGAGGTCAATGCCTCCATGGGTCTGATCGTAGCTGCCCCCACTGCAGGCTCCTCAGGTATTGTCCCCGGAGTAGTTCTTTCTTTAAAAGAGGAACATGATTTTTCTGACAGTCAGGCTGTTGATGCTTTGTTTAATGCCGGAGCAATCGGATATCTGGCCATGCGCAATGCCACTGTAGCAGGCGCAGTAGGCGGCTGTCAGGCCGAAGTAGGCGTTGCTTCTGCCATGGCTGCTTCTGCCGCCGTAGAACTTATGGGAGGCTCACCTCGCCAGTGTCTCTATGCTGCAAGCACAGTTCTTATGAATATGCTGGGACTGGTCTGCGATCCGGTAGGCGGTCTGGTTGAATATCCCTGCCAGATGAGAAATGCTTCCGGTGTAGCAAATGCCATGATCGCTGCAGAACTGGCTTTGGCTGGAATCCCCCAGCTGATTCCCTTTGATGAAATGCTGGAAGCTATGTATACCGTAGGCAAAAAACTTCCCGGCGAACTTCGGGAAACTGCCATGGGCGGCTGTGCCGTAACGCCTACGGGATGTCAGTACGGCTGCAACGGACACTGTTCTTAAAAATCAGATATCCCCGTCTCTTCTTCAATCCAGACAATTTGCTCCAGCGGGATCTTCCTTCCGTCCGTGAAGACAAGAAGCCCCTGGACCGGATCCAGCTTTTTTACCCTTCCGGCAGCCCTTTCATAGGAGCCTCCGTTCTTTCTCTCATCCGGCAAAAACCAGGTAAGAGAAACACGGGGGCAGACGGAAAGATGCTGCCGGATCTGTCTGAGCCTTTCGTCCAGCCGGCCCGCTTCTTCCTCATCCAGTTCTATTTTCCCCTCTGTAAGCCTCTCTGTTTCCCTTATTTCCCCTTCAAAGCCACTCAGGGCAGCAAAGGGCGAAAACTGAGCCGCCCGGTCGTGAAGAGACATGGGAGGATGGACAGAGGATACATGGTGAGGCAGATGAATGATATCATCATACGCATGGGACGGAACTTTAAAAGCCCATTCTTTTCCTGCCTCCATGCTCTCTCTTACCCTTCGCTCCCATTCTGCATCCGGGCCTGTATAAAGCCTGTTATTTTTCCCGATCATGCTTTATGACCTCCGATCTGACGGTTTCGTTCTCTGGCCGTAGCGCCTTCCTCCAGATTCATTCCCTTTAAAATAGCGTTTTTCCCAAACTTTTTCCGAATATCCACCATAGCCTGTTGCATTTTCTTTTCCCGTTCCAGCGCCTCATTTTCCTTCTTTCTCTGCTGCTCTAACGCCATATAATCGGTAAACAGATCCAGCTGTTCATAAACCTCTTCTTTTTTTATATTTTCCTCCGGCACGGCCCGTCCGGCTGTCACATAAAGCCTGCGAACCAGAAGCCCCGGATCCGCGATCCGGTCAAAAAGAGCTGCCGCCGCTTCCCTGAGCTTTCTGGCTGAGGAGGTGGGCTGATCCAGATTCCAGGTACCGTGTGCATGCTTTGGAACAGGACGGCCATACCGGTCGGAGGTGATCTCTCCCCCATAGGCGCCTCTGCGCAACGGATCGGTCAGATTTTCCCTGTCATAGCCCACAGTAAGCACGATCTGATCCGTAACCAGCCCTTTTTCTACCAAATCTAACGCAAGCTGATCAGCCATTTCCTTCACCACCAGTCTGGCCTGATCCCAGGAGGACGGACCGCGCAGCACCTGACCGGAACAAAGGCTGTTCGTCTGAGGCTTATAGGACTTGATATCCTGAATCGTGCAGGGTTCCCATCCCCAGGCGTGATCGATCAAAAGCTCTGCATTGATCCCAAACAGCCGGTACAACAGTTCCTCGCTGTGGGCCTCTCCCTGCTTTCCCAGGGAACATCTTGCCACATCTCCCATGGTATAGATTCCATTTTCTTCCAGTTTTCGGGCGTATCCCTTTCCAACTCTCCAAAAATCCGTCAAAGGCCGGTGATCCCATAAGAGCCTGCGGTAAGACATCTCATTTAGCTGGGCGATCCGCACCCCATCCTCATCCGGGGACACATGCTTTGCAACAATGTCCAAGGCAGCTTTACACAGGTAAAGATTCGGTGCAATCCCTCCTGCTGCTGTTATCCCGGTCTGTGCCAGCACATCCCTGATTATTTTTCCAGCCAGCTGTGCGGGAGTCATACCATAAATTTCCAGATACTGGGTTACATCCATAAACACCTCGTCAATGGAATAGACATGAATATCCTCCGGCGCAATGTATTTCAGATAAATATTGTAAATCCTGGCGCTCCATTTCATATATTCCGCCATTCTGGGCGGAGCAATGATGTAAGAAAGAGCCAGAGACGGGTCTGCCTTTAATTCATCATCCTTCCAGGACTCCCCTGTAAGCTTCCTTCCCGGTGCGTTTAATCTGCGAAGGGCATTTACCTCCTTTGTCCTCTGAACCACCTCAAAAAGCCTTGCGCGGCCGGAAATGCCATGGGCCTTAAGGGAGGGGGACACTGCCAGACAGATGGTTTTTTCCGTACGGCTTATATCCGCAACTACCAGATTGGTCTTTAAAGGATCCAGCCCCCGCTCCACACACTCTACGGAGGCGTAAAAGGATTTTAAATCAATGGCTATATACATGCGGTCTTGCTGTGGACGGGACAATGGAAAACCTCCTTTCCTTATGGGCTGTCAACGAACATAATAAACAACAAAGCTGCAAAACGTATCCTTAAATCGTGTACATCATATGGCAGGATCATGCAGTTAACAGCCGGATCCACGGGCTTTACACCGGCTAAAATACAGCCCGTGTGCCTATAAACATAGTTTACCAGAAATAAACCAAAAAGAAACATCTTTTTTGCAGGGCTGAACTGCTGCGAAACACCCCGTATTTCCACTTCAGTGATTGAAAAAACGGAATCCCTGTGATATACTTTATATCTGCATCAGACTTTTTTAACATACAATAAAAGAAATATAGAGAAAGGCAGAAACCCGCATAAATCAAGGGTTTCTGAACAGGTAAAGATAAAAATGAAATTAGGTATCGTCGGACTTCCGAATGTAGGAAAAAGTACACTTTTTAATTCTCTCACAAAGGCAGGCGCCGAGTCTGCCAATTATCCCTTCTGTACCATCGATCCCAATGTAGGCGTTGTACCGGTTCCCGATGAGAGGCTGGACAAGCTGACCGCCATGTATAACTCCGAAAAAACCACCCATGCAGTGATTGAATTTGTAGATATTGCAGGTCTGGTAAAGGGAGCTTCCAAAGGTGAAGGTCTGGGAAATCAGTTTCTTTCCAATATCCGGGAGGTAGACGCGATCGTCCATGTGGTGCGCTGCTTTGATGACCCTAATGTGATTCATGTAGACGGAAGCGTAGATCCGGTCCGCGACATTGAAACCATCAATCTGGAACTGATCTTCTCTGATATCGAAATCCTGGAGCGCCGGATCGCAAAGCAGTCCAAAGGCGCATTTAACAATAAGGAGCTGGCAAAGGAGGTCGCTCTTTTAAAGGCGATCAAAGCACATCTGGAGGATGGAAAGCTGGCCCGCAGCTTTGAACCCGAAGATGAGGATGACCGCGCATTTATCAACACGCTGGATTTGCTGACCTGGAAGCCTGTTATCTTTGCTGCCAATGTTTCCGAGGATGATCTGGCAGATGACGGCGCTTCCAACCGGTATGTATCTGAGGTACGCCAGTTTGCAGCAGAAAATGACTGTGAGGTATTTGTGATCTGTGCAGAAATCGAGCAGGAAATTGCAGAGCTTGAGGAAGATGAAAAGAAAATGTTCCTTGATGATCTGGGCTTAACAGAGTCCGGACTTGAGAAGCTCATCGCTGCCAGCTACCGTATTCTGGGACTTATGAGCTATCTGACTGCAGGTCCTCAGGAGTCCAGAGCATGGACCATTAAAGTAGGCACCAAGGCACCTCAGGCTGCCGGAAAAATCCACAGCGATTTTGAACGCGGCTTTATCCGGGCAGAGGTTGTAAACTATGACGATCTTATGGCCTGCGGAAGCATGAATGCCGCAAAAGAAAAGGGACTTGTGCGTTCTGAAGGCAAGGAATACGTCATGAAGGACGGAGATGTGGTTCTGTTCCGTTTTAATGTATAATTTAATCATTTTGCCAGAGGGAGATCGATCTTGTTTTATGATTCTCCTTCATCACCGCCTGATATACCATCTGGTAGCAGGCGGTTTTTTTCTTTCTATCCCCACCGAAACAGCTATAAGCTTCTTTTTTGCTCAGATCAATCATTATTTCGTCTGTTTTCCCATTTTTTTGTAAACTTTTTTCAGTTTATCTTGATTTATTGGTAAAATAATGGTATATATGTCTTGTAAACTTTGGTAAATATATTGGTAAACTGAAGTAAACTCACAATACCGCGAACACCTTGTTCTGCTCGCATCAAACGTTCATGAATACCGTTCATAAAAAAGGAGGAAATGCAATGTACAAAAAAGCACTGATCGCTGCCCTGATTTCCTGCATGACAGTCAGCGCAGCCGGCTGCCAGATGAACAGCACAAAAACAGACACCATTCCGGATTCTACCGCGGACATAAACGCAGCTCCGACCGCAGAACCCGCAGAAGGAGAATCCTGGACAGAGCCCGTGGTTCTTGTAAAAGGAGAATCCACCAGGCTGCCGCTCCCGGCCAATTTTAAGGGCGAAATCCGCTGGACTGTCACAAACGGCATGAAAACCGTAGGAGGCAGCCAGAAAAAGTATCCGCTAAGCGACGGAGAAACGGACGGGGAACGCACAGCCGGTTATGCCTCTGCAGAACATCTTTTAAAAATCGAACCAGACGGAACCATTACTGCTCTTGAAAAAGGCAATCATCTGTTTGCAGTAGCGGAGGACAAAAACGGCAATCGCCGGATCTTTCCTATGGAAGTTCGGATTTTTTCAAAGGATCAGCTTCCCGAAACATCCAAAGAGGATTTTCAGACACTCCGTACCCGCTATGTAGAGCATCTGACCGGAGGAAATATAGATATATCCGCTCCCGCTGCCGCTGCTATGATCCAGGCCACAGACCAGGCCTGTGACAATGCATGGAACAGCTACCTTTATAAAGGCAGCGGCTGCGCAGGCGTTCCCTGGGCGGAGGATCTTGCAGGAGGCGATGAAGAAAACTACAAAAATGACGCCGCAAAATTCCGCAAAAGTTATCAGAAGGCAGAGGCTATGGCCAAAGCCTACGCATCCCCTTCCAGTTCCTACTATAAAAATGAAGCCCTCTTAACGGATATTGTCAATATTTTGGACTGGCTGACCGATAACTGCTACTATCCCCGCTCCGAAACCGACAACTGGTGGAACTGGGAAATCGGAATGCCAAAGAACGTCCTTCCGGCTGTCCTCTATATTTATGATGATATTCCCAAAGAGCAAAGCCGCAAATTTGTAAAAGGCGTGGAATTCTTCATGCCCGATCCATTTCATCTGGCTGTTTTAGGTACTGCCAGTACCCTTCCTTCCGGCTATGCGCCTGCCGCCAGCGCAAACCTGATGGATTGCGCCTACACATCCGTCGGCCTTGGCCTGGTGTGTGAAGACAGCGAATATCTGGCTCTTGCAAAGCAGGCAGCTGCCACTACCCTGGAACGCTTTCAGAAACCGGAACTGAAAGACGGAAACTATGTCTATGCAAATGGATTTTATGAAGACGGCTCCTACATTGACCACGGTACCGTACCCTACACGGCTTCCTACGGCATTGATTTTCTGAAAGGCTCCGTGCGCTTAAGCTCTCTGCTGGCAGACAGCCCCTGGGCTCTTTCTCCGGAAAACGCCAAAATGCTGGAATCCTACGTAGTCAAGGGCTATCTTCCTTCTATCTATCAGGGCGCTGCGCTGGATATGCTCCGTGGCAGAGCCATTTCCAGACCCGATCTGACTGACCGGGCTGCCGGACAGCAGATCATTGAAATGATCGTCCAAACCATTGATATCGTTTCTCCGGAAACTGCCGCACAGATCCGCGGCGCTGTAAAAACATGGGTAAGCCAGTCCGGTGAAGAGCAGTTCCTGGCCGGAGTAAAGGATATCTCCGTATTTTCAAGCCTGAAAGAAATCATGGCAGACGATACCATCGATACCTCCTCAGCCGAAGCAGCGATGCACCAGGTATATCCTTACATGGACCGCACCATACACCGGACCACTGATTATCTGTTCGGCATCAGTATGTATTCCAGCCGCATCAGCAACTGCGAGATCATGAACGACGAGAACCTGAAAGGCTGGTTCACCGGGTTCGGAATGACCTATCTCTATAATGATGATAAGCAGCAGTATACGGATCACTTCTGGGATACCGTGGATCCCCTGAGACTGCCGGGAACAACCATCGTGGCAGAAGAAGTCGACAACGGCGAGCCTGATTCCAGCGGATTCCATCAGGGCGGCGATTTTCTCTCTCCTGAAAACTGGGTGGGCGGCACCTCGATCGGAACGACCGGAGTCAGCGGAATGAAGGTAAACGGCACTGCAGTATCCAATGGGGATCAAAGCAATGCCTCTTCTACTGTCTATGCAGACAGCTTCCGTGCAGAAAAGTCCTACTTCATGTTTGATGATGAGATTGTCTGTCTGGGTGCGGGAATCCAAAACAGCGGTTCAGACGCTCCGGTAATCACCACTGTGGAAAACCGGAAATTAAACAGCGGCGGTTCCAATCAGATAAGCTCCGATGCAGGAGAATGGATCATGCCTGAGGAGCAGATCATTTCTCCCCAGTGGCTTCATTTAAAAGGAAATACCGAAACCGGCTCTGATATTGGCTACTACTTCCCTGAAAAACAGGATGTTCACATCATGGGCAGTACCAGAACCGGAAGCTATCACCAGATCAAAGGCGATCTAAAGACAGAGGAGGAAACCGCTGAGCGCTCCTATTTCACATGCTGGTTTGACCACGGCGCTGCACTGGAAAATGATACCTACAGCTATGTTCTCCTTCCGGATAT
The DNA here is from genome assembly GCF_001517625.2 of Clostridium sp. AT4. Classification (GTDB taxonomy): domain Bacteria; phylum Bacillota; class Clostridia; order Lachnospirales; family Lachnospiraceae; genus Enterocloster. The sequence goes on from NZ_LN999828.1 coordinate 1,712,490, forward strand.
GACCAGCGAAGAAACGAAAGCCTACAGCCAGTCTCCTGATGTGGAAATACTTGAAAACTCTGAGAAGCTGCAGGCTGTAAACGATCATTCCACCAACACTTTGGCTGTAAACTTCTGGGATGAAGCAGGCGGACAGACAGACCGGATCAGCTGCGACAGCCAGGCATCTGTGATGGTTCAGGAAAACAACGGAGCCTTTACCATCGCCCTGTCCGACCCCACCATGCTCAATACAGGAACGATCTGCCTGAAGCTTCAGGAGCTTCCCATATCCGGCAAACTGATCGAAGCAGATGACGGTATCACGATCCGTACTGAAAACGGCTCTGTTTATCTGGAATTTAATGTAAACGGAATGTGCGGAAAAACCATGCGGGCAGTGATCCAGTAAACGTACGGCAATCTGCTCTAAAAACTAAAAAAGGCGCCGCATTCTCTACAGCGGCGCCTTTTTACACTAATTTTTCTAAAAGCAGTTTCTATTCGTCCTTCTTGCCACCAGTAATCTTTCCCAAAACGATCACTGCCAGCATGATCACAAAAATAGCAACAAAAATTCCACCCATTCCCTTTGCCATGATTTCCAGGGCAATTGCCATGTTATTCATAAACCTTCCTCCTTACAGATACTGTGTCACAATACTGATCACCAGGCCGCCTGCAATCACAGAGGCCACCTGTCCGGATACATTGGTTCCGGCTGCCTGCATGAGAATGATATTTCCCGGCTCCTCTTCTGCCGCCAGTCTTTGAACGACACGGGAAGACATGGGGAACGCAGAAATGCCGCAGCCGCCGATCATTGGGTTTACAGGCTTTTTGCCTGCCATTTTAAGGAATACATTAACCAGCTTTGCGAAAAGCACGCCGCCTATGGTATCAAACACAAAAGCAACCAGGCCTAAGGCCATGATCATCAGTGTTGCAGGATTTACAAACTGCTCTGCCTTCATACTGAAGGAAATGGTAATGCCCAGAAGAAGGGTAATGATATTTGCCAGTTCATTCTGCGCTGTCTGGCTTAAGCTGTTAAGCACACCACATTCACGCAGCAGATTGCCGAACATCAGAAAGCCGACCAAAGCGACAGACTGAGGCGAAATAAAGCCTACAATAATCGTAACTGCAATCGGAAATGCGATCCGCAGTGTTTTATTGACACTCTTGGGATTGTACTCCATATGGATACAGCGTTCTTTGTGAGTAGTTACGAGCCTGATCGCAAAAGGCTGGATAATAGGAACCAGAGCCATATAGGAATAGGCTGCCACTGCAATCGGTCCCATATAGTTAGAACCAAGCACCTGAGATACAAGGATCGAGGTAGGGCCGTCCGCAGCTCCAATGATGCCGATGGATGCAGCGTCTTTAAGATCAAAGCCCAGCAGACAGGCGATCAGGATTGCAGCAAAGATACCAAACTGTGCGGCCGCACCGAACAGAAACAGCACAGGCTGACTGAGCAGGGGGCCAAAGTCAATCATAGCTCCGATACCGATAAACAGCAGGATCGGCATAGCCTCTGATGCTTCAATTCCGGTCTCAAAAAGCCACTGGATGATACCCGCTGCCGGAACCTTTCCCTGAACCATCTGGTCGATCACACCGGAATAGGGAAGATTCACCAAAATTGCACCAAATCCTAACGGCAGCAGCAGCGAAGGCTCATATTCCTTTTTGACCGCCAGCCATATGAGCACAATACCCACCACATACATGACCAGCTGCTGCCAGGTGACTGCCAGGATTCCCTCCAAAAGAAAACTCATCGTTTCTCCTCCTTTTGCGCGTGTATAGAAAACCCTCTTTTTCTCCATACACATCTGCGGTATTTTTGTGCCGTTTCGCACATCGCTCTTATTATAACTGATTATTTTACATTTGTCTGCTAATTTTCTGCAATATTTCTTCCTCTTCAATCGCATCCGGCAGATCTCTTAAAGTAAGCTTTACCTTATCGATCACTCTGTCCTCCACAGATTCGATCTCAAAATACGCCTCCTCCGTCTGAGCGGTCAGCGGAAGCTCTCCCTCTTCAGGAATATGGCCTAACAGCTCCATCAGATAGCCGGAAAGCGTATCGCAGGTGCTGTCCATATGAAGATGGAGTTTTTCCTTCAGGTCAAAAAGAGAAATACTGCCTGCGATCCGATAAACCCGGTGAGGCTCTAACTCCTGTATTTCCGGCTCTTCCTCCTCATATTTTTCATGGATATCTCCCACAATCTCCTCGATCAGATCTTCCAGGGTCACCATACCGGAAACCCCACCATACTCATCCACCAGAATAGCCATCTTTTCCTTTCTGGCCTGCATCTGTTCAAACAGGGCGTCTGTGCGGAGATTTTCCGGCACAAAATACGGCGGCAGCAGGATGGAGCGGATATCCAGTGTTTCAAAGGAGCGTTCTCTCGCCTGAATCACTAAAAGCTTGGTGGACAGGATGCCGATGATATTATCCATATCTCCCTCATAAACCGGAATCTTGGAATGCATAGACTGTAAAATTTCATCCAGATAGGATTCCAACGGTTCTTCAATATCAATCGCCACCATCTCCTGTCTGGGCACCATGACCTCTCTGGCCTTCTTGTCATCAAAAGAAAAAATGGATGTGATCATTTCCTTTTCAATTTCATTAAATACCCCTGTCTCACTTCCTGTTTCCAGAAGGGATTTGATCTCTTCCTCTGATACGTCTGTCTCCAGAGTTTCACTGTGCATCCCCATAAGCTTTAAAATACCGCTGGTGGAAAAGGTGAGCAGATGGATAAAGGGATTCATGAGCCTGGAAATGAAATATACCGGGCCTACGCAGAACAGGCTAAAGCCCTCTGCCTTCTGAAGAGCAATCCTCTTTGGCACAAGCTCACCGAAAACCAGATTAAAATAGGCCAAAAGAATGGTAACAAGCACTCCTGCTGCCGTCTGGCTGTAGGGCACATTCCACTGGCTCATTTTTACTGCCAGTACCTGAGCAATACCGGTAGCCGCAGACGCACTGGAAAAGAAGCCTGCCAGAGTGATCGCGACCTGGATCGTAGAAAGAAAGACCGTAGAGTCCTCCATCAGACGTTCGATCAGAGCAGCGTTTTTATTGCCCTGCTCCGCCAGACGGTGGATTTTGTTTTTGTTGACAGAGACCACAGCCATCTCAGAGCCTGAAAAGAATGCATTGACAAGAGTCAGCACCAGAAGGATCAGAAGCTGTGTGATGATACTGGCCGATTGCGGATCGGATTCCATAATAAAAAATTCCTCCTTTTTGATGGTATAAGGTACATTATACTGAAAAAGGAGGAATTTGTCAGCTAAAAGTTTTATTTACGAAGCGTTAAAACTGTGTTAAAGTAACATCAATGATACATACTTGGAGGTAAAAATGATCACTCATATTTTTCTTGATGTAGATAATACCATTCTGGATTTTAATAAAGCCGAGGCTATAGCATTGGAAAAGACCCTTTCCGCCCTGTCTGTCCCACATTCTCCAGAGGTGATCCGCCGCTACAGCCAGCTCAATCTGGCACAGTGGAAGCTTTTGGAGCAGGGAAAGCTTACAAGGGAACAGGTAAAGGTGCGCCGCTACCGGCTTCTCTTTGACGAGCTTAAAACGGATGCGTCCCCTGAGGAAGCCGCCCGTATTTATGAAGGCCTTTTAGGACAGGGACATTACTTTATGGACGGGGCTGTGGAAATGCTTCAGGCGCTTTATGGCTCCTTTCATCTCTATCTGGCAACAAACGGCACAGCATCTGTGCAGAAAAGCAGACTCAAAAGTGCAGAGATCGAACCGTTTTTTGAACAGATCTTCATCTCCGAGGAACTGGGCTGCAACAAGCCGGAAACCTCATTTTTTGAACGCTGCTTTGCAACAATCCCTGATTTTAAAAAAGAGGAGGCTGTCATGGTCGGTGACAGCCTAACCTCTGATATCTTAGGCGGAATCCGTGCAGGGATCCGCACCATATGGTTTAATAAGGACTTAAAAGAATCTTCCGGAGAAATCCGCCCCGATCATACGATCAAAGCTCTTAGCGAGCTACCGGACCTTCTTCGCTCCATGTAAAGAGTAAACGGTCATTCCCCCGTGGAAGGGGCAAACTGGCTATTATAGATTTCTGCATAATAGCCGTTTTTACGCAGCAGCTCTTTGTGACGGCCCTTTTCCACAATACGGCCATCACGCATGACCAGGATCACATCCGCTTCCCGGATGGTAGAAAGACGGTGGGCCACAATAAAACTGGTTCTTCCCTCCATCATCCGTGAAAATGCCTTCTGTACCCGGATTTCTGTGCGGGTATCAATGGATGAGGTGGCCTCATCCAGGATCAGCATAGACGGTAGGCAGAGCATCACTCTGGCAATGCATAAAAGCTGTTTCTGTCCCTGAGACAGATTCCCTCCATCTTCATTTATGACCGTATCATATCCCTGAGGCATACGCATGATAAAGCTGTGGGCGTGTGCCTCTTTTGCTGCACGGATGATCTCTTCCTCTGAAGCTTCCGGCCTTCCGTAAGCGATATTTTCCCGGATGGTTCCGGCCTTCAGCCAGGTTTCCTGAAGAACCATGCCATAGCTGGCTCTTAAACTCTGTCTCGTTATATCCCGGATATCTCTTCCTTCTACCCGTACGCTTCCTGATTTTACGTCATAAAAACGCATAAGAAGATTGATCACGGTAGTCTTTCCGCAGCCCGTCGGCCCAACGATCGCCACTCTCTGCCCCGGTTTGACGCTCAGGTTCAGATCCTCGATCAAAGGACGCTCCGGCTGATAGGAAAAGCTCACATGCTCCAAAGCTACATTTCCATCCACATCCTTTAAAACAACAGCTTCCGGTCTATCCTCCGGGATGGCTGGTTCATCCATAAGTTCAAAAACTCTGGCAGCAGAGGCCAACGCATTCTGCAGCTCTGTCACTACTCCGGAAATTTCATTAAATGGCTTTGTATACTGATTGGCATAGCTTAAAAAGCTGGTCAGCTGCCCGATGGTTAAAAGCCCACGGATCACTCCCCAGGCTCCGGTAATCCCAACCGCCGCATAGACCATGCTGTTAACAAAACGGGTGGCCGGATTGGTAATGGAAGAAAAGAAGGTGGCCTTAAGGCTGCATCCGGCCAACCGGCTGTTAATCTCCTGAAAACGTTTTTCAGCCTCCTTCTCATATCCAAAGGCCTGAACGACCTTCATATTTCCCAGCATCTCATCTGTGAGTGTTGTGAGTTCACCTCTGGCCTCAGACTGCTGCTTAAACATCACAAAAGTCTTTTTTGCAATAAAGCTGGCTACAAAAAAGGATACTGGCGTCAACACCACCACCGCAGCAGTAATAAATGGCTGGATCGACAGCATAAATAAAAGAGTTCCCAAAATCGTTAAAGCACCAGTAAATAACTGGGTAAAGCCTAACAGCAGGCCTTCTGAAAACTGGTCAATATCTGTAATAATACGGCTGATCATATCTCCCGCCGGATGAGAATCAACGTAACTTAAAGGAAGAACCTCCAGATGATCGAATGCCCGGGTACGTATATCCATGGAAACACGGTAGGTAATGGTATTGTTGATGTGGTTCATCAGCCACTGGCTTACTGCTGTCACTGCCATAACGATCAAAATCCGTTTCAGTATCTGGATCAGCTGCTGAAAGTCCACCTGTCCTCTTCCCACGATCTGATCCACAGCCTGTCCCGTAAGGATCGGGATATAGAGAGTTGAAGCCACCGTTGTCACTGCCAGAAAAAGGGACAAAAGCACTGCCGCACGGTAATCTTTTATATAGAGCAGGATCCTTTTTAGGGTCTGTATGCTTTTTGTTTTATCTAATTTTCCCTTACTGCTCATCCCGTTCCACCTCCTCGTTTGAAAGCTGCGACAGACAGATTTCCCGATAAACCTCACAGGAAGAAAGAAGCTCTTTATGGGTTCCCATACCGGCCAGATGCCCGTCATCCAGTACCAGAATACAGTCTGCACTTTGGATAGCTGATACCCTCTGGGATACGATAAATACCGTCATATCCCCCGTTTTTTCCCGGATCGCTCTTCTCAGCCTGGCATCTGTGGCAAAATCAAGGGCTGATGCGCTGTCATCCAGGATCAGGATCCGCGGCCTGCGCACCAGAGCCCTGGCAATGGTCAGACGCTGCTTCTGGCCTCCGGACAGATTTCGGCCTCCCTGATCGATCATAAACTCCAATCCCTGTCCCTTTTTCTCTGCCACTTCCTTTGCCTGGGCAATTTCTAATGCCTCCCAGATTTCCTCATCCGAGGCATCCGCCTTTCCCCAGCGCATATTGTCTTTAAGGCTCCCCTTAAAAAGCACCGCCTTCTGAGGCACCACTCCGATGATGGAACGGAGCTCTTTCATAGAATAATCCTTCACATCACGGCCGTCTACAAGAACCATTCCCTTTCCCACATCATAAAACCGGGGGATCAGATTTACAAGCGTAGATTTGCCGGAACCGGTGCCTCCTATGACTCCCACCGTCTGCCCCTTCATGGCGCAGAATGAAAGATCTGTAAGGACTTCCGACTGAGTCTCCCCATAGGAGAAGCTTACGCGCTTAAATTCCACCATTGGACCGCTTTGTTTTTCTGCCCCGGCAGGCTTCAAATCGGAGCCGTCCCTTAGGCTGCTTTCCAGCTCAAATACTCCGTCCACCCGCTTCATGCAGGCCACTGCCTTTGAGATCAGGATAATAAGATTGGCCATTTTAACCAGTTCTGTGAGGATCTGAGACATATAGTTTACAAGCGCAATGACCTGTCCCTGAGTAATGATGCCTGCATCGGTGCGTTCTGCCCCCACCCAGATCACAGCCACAGCAGCCAGATTGACGATCACATAGGTAACGGGATTTAAAAGAGCAGAAATTTTTCCCACAAATACCTGCATCTGCACCAGGCTGCCATTTTCCTTCTCAAACGTTTTCTTTTCACTTTCCTGCCGGTTAAAGGCACGGATCACCCGGATTCCCATGAGATTTTCTCTCGTAGTCATCAGTACCCGGTCCAGCTTTTTTTGTACCGCCTGATACAGGGGCATACTGATGAGCATGATCCCAAATACTACGATACATAAAAGAGGGATCGTCACTGCAAAAACCATGGCCGCCTTCCGGTCTACCATAAAGGCCATTACCATGGCTCCAAACACTACAAACGGAGACCGCAGAAGCAGGCGCAGAGTCATATTGATGCCGTTCTGTACCTGATTGATATCGCTGGTCATGCGGGTAATCAGGGCAGATGCTCCCACCTGGTCGATTTCTTTATAAGACAGGCCTGAAATATGCGTAAACAGATCATTGCGCAGAGCCGTAGCTGCTCCGGTGGCTGCCTTGGCTGCAAAATACTGCGCGGTGAGGGAGCAGGCCAGGCCGATCATTCCAAGGAGCACCAGAAGGCCTCCCATAAGAGACACATAGCCCGTATCCCTCCCCCCTATTCCAACGTCGATCATACTTGCCACCACCAGAGGCACAAACAGCTCAAAGCTGGCCTCAAGCATCTTAAAAAGAGGCCCCAGGATGCTTTCTGTCCTGTACGCCTTCATATAACTGAGCAATCGTTTCATTGCCGTTTCTCCTTGTTTCTATCGAATTTTTTCCATTCTCCACTGCACAGCCGCACAAAAAACCAGTTCAGCTCTGCCCCCATAAAAAGAATGCACATACAGAAATACAGCCACAAAAGGAGGATCACAATGGCTGCAAGGCTGCCGTACATATACGAATATCCCCGTCCTCCGATCCGGTTAAAGTAAATGGAAAAGCCCAGAGAAAAAACCATCCATACCAAAGCGGAAAAGAGCGCTCCCGGAATCTGCTTTGCCGCCTTTAAGCGCTTTTCCGGCACAAAGGTATAAATCCCCCAGAAAAAGAAAAACAGAACCAGAAAAAACCACAGGGATCTGAAATCGATCAGCCGGCCGATCACGGCTCCCACAAAGGGAAAATGTGTGTTCAAAAACCCCCGAAGAAGCTGGCCAAACACCAGAAGGATCAGAGAAAGGATGCACACAGCCACAAAAACAATGGTGTAGCCGCAGCAGATCAGCCGGCTGATAATGTACCAGTATTTCTCCTCCTTTCCCCATACGCGGTCCAGCCCTCTTGCCATGCTGAACATCCCCCTTCCGGCCGACCATAACGCCGTCACCGCTGTAAGGGAAACCATCGTAGCCGGAGACTTTAAGGAAAGATCATTTACCATGCGAAACGCCAGAGATTTATAATCCTCCGGCGTAAACGCTACGACCAGTTCCATAAATTCCGCCTGCGAAATGGCCGGTATCATCTGGACCGCAGTAAGAAGCAGCATAATAAAGGGTACGAAGGACAGGAGCACAAAAAAAGAGACCTGAGCCGCATAGACGGTCATCTCATCCTCCTTGTACTTCCGGTAAATTTCTCTTCCGACAGCAATCCATTTTACCATCCTTCTCTCCCTTCATACAATATCCATTTTTTACCAGGTCTCACGAAATTCCCTTTCTTTCTCCTTTAAAGGAAGATTCTCTGCTTCCATCCCCTCAATTCGTATATAAGGTCCTTCCTGCAGCCCCTGGATCAGACGGCGGATCTCATCCTCTGTTCCCTGAACCTCCATTTCAACCCGGCCGTCCCACAGGTTTTTCACCCAGCCGGTAAGGCCCAGGCGGCGGGCCAGAAGGCAGGCGGTAAAGCGGAATCCCACCTCCTGAACCCGTCCGGAAAAATAAATATGTCTGCGGATCTGTTTCCTCATTATATGGCCCTTTCTCACATCACATTCCGTGGTGTACCCTTTAAATAGAAATCCACATTTTCAAATACAGTCACAGCCCGCTTTACCATGGCTTCCTTCGTAGCAAAGGCAGCATGAGGCGTCACGATCGTATTGGGCGCCGAAAACAGCGGATGATCCGACGGCACCGGAGGTTCCTGTTCAAATACATCCACACCGGCTCCGGCAAGACGCCCCTCCTTTAATGCCTCTGCAAGAGCTTTCGAATCTACGATCGGCCCTCTGGCCGTATTGATCAGTACGGCTGTTTTTTTCATCTTTCCAAGCTCTTTGGCCCCGATCATGCCTCGTGTTTTGTCATTTAATGGCACATGGAGGGAGATGATATCACTTTCCTCCAGGAGTCTGTCCATATCCACATAGGTTATACCTGGAAGTTCCTTTACGGTACGGCTGTAAGCCAGCACCCGGCAGCCAAATGCCTTTGCGATCTCTGCCACCCGCAGGCCGATCGCTCCTGTTCCGATGACGCCAAAAGTCTTTCCCTCCAGTTCAAAGCCCACCAAGCCGTCCTTCGTCCCTTCCCTGCGGCAGACGCTGTCGCAGGAGATCAGATTGCGGTACAGGCCGATAAGCAGGCCAAAGACGAGATCCGCCACCGCACAGGTAGAATAGCCGGCGCAATTGCACACCGTTACCCCCTGTTTTTTACAGGCCTCCATGTCAATGTGGTCGACCCCTGTAAATGCCACGGATAAAAGCTTCAGATTTCTGCAGCCCCGGATCACCTCTCCATTTAAAGGCAGATTCGACACCACGATCACATCCGCATCCTGCCCCCTTCGGATCAGCTCCTGCGTATCCGTTACTCTTGTATCATAATAAATAATCTCTGCCCTTCCTTTTAGGGCCTCCTCTGCCATGGAAAGCAGCCGTTCCTTTTCTACACCCAAAGGTTCTATGATGACCAGTTTCATTTTTCCGTCCTCCTTTTAATTCTTCTATTCTTCTTTTATAAACTGCTCTGCCGTCTTTATAATTTTCTCATACGCCTCATTTACCACCGCAAAAGCATCGTTTACTTCTTCCAAAGCCGCTCCTTTTCCCTCAGGACGCAGATCCTCTGTAAGACGGTCCGCCGCCTCATAAAGCGGAACAAATCCCAGATTCTGCGCCACCCCCTTTAAGGTGTGGGCCCCTCGAAAGGCTCCCTCACGATCCTCGGATTTTAACGCCTCCTTTAACTGTCCAAAGCTCTTATCATCGGGAAATTTTAAAAAGAACTTACGGATCAACAGATCGCTGCGCAGTCTGGAACGCACATCCTCATAATCGGCTCCTATTTGTTCATAGCATTCTTTTATTGTCATAAATACCACCTCTATTACGCCTTTTCATATTTTTACAGCCACTCCTACCGCACCCAGATACTGAGGTTTCTGATCTTTCGACCACAGAGTGCGTACCGTCACACGGCACTTATGGAGTACATTATTAAACAGGAGTTCTATTTCATCCTCCCGCTCAGAATCCTCCGGCGTTGTTTCGCGAACCATTTTTACAATTTTCCCAGCCTCTGTACCTGCCGAATTTATCCAGGATTCATCTCTTATATCCAGCACATTCGGTTCCATTCCAAAAACCTCTGCCGCATAACCGGACATCTCTGTAATACCTGTCACTGCGCTGTACTCAAAGCTGACTATGGGGATTTTTGAAAGAAAAAACTGTTTTTTCTCCTCCTGGATCTCTATCTGGCCTACATTGTATCCCACCATCCGAAGTTCTTTATTATACAGTTTGCGCTCCACTGTCTCATAGATCTGCCGGTTATGCCTGGTGCCTGGAGAATAAACCTGCAGTTCTTCGCGGATTAGCTCCTGCACTTCCTCAAGACACTCCAGAAGCAAGGGATTTATGGCGCCGCACTCTCCGTTTAAAATCATTTCCATGGCTTTTTGATGGGAAAATGCCTTTTTATAGCAACGCTCGCTGGTAAGGGCGTCATACACATCCGCCAAAGATACGATCTGAGCTGAAATCGGGATCTCGTCTCCCTTTAAACCGTCCGGATACCCTTTTCCGTCATAGCGCTCATGATGCCATCGGCAGATTTCATAGGCAGTCTGGATAAAGGGCTCATCCTTATAAACAGGAAGCTGGGAAAGCATCTGGGCTCCTATCACAGAATGGCTTTTCATGATCTGAAATTCTTCATCTGTAAGACGGCCCGGCTTATTTAAAATTGAATCAGGCACACTGATTTTTCCCACGTCATGCAGCGCTGAGGCTGTGCTGATACGCTCAATATCCTCTCTTGTCAGGCCGTAGCGGTCTGTTTTGGAGCATAACTGACGCAGCAGGATTTCTGTCATTGTATGGATATGAAGAATATGAAGTCCGCTTTCTCCATTTCTGAATTCCACCATATGGCTCAGAATATTGATCATCATATCGTTATTCTTTTCCTTCTCATAAATCTGGTCTGCCACCATGTGGACCAGACGCTTCTGTTTAGCATAAAGCATGAGCGTATTTTCCACCCTCTTTTGAACCACAAGCGCATTAAAGGGGCGGCTGATATAGTCTGTAACTCCCATTTCATACGCACGCTCCACATAAGAGGAAGCGCTTTCTGCAGAAATCATAATCACAGGAATGTCGGAAATCATATGATATTTATTCATCACAGCCAGAACCTCAAATCCGTTCATCAGAGGCATCATGATATCCAACAGGAGCAGGTCAATATTGGTAGTAAGCTTTTTTAAATACGCTACCGCCTCAAGACCATTTTCCGCTTCTAAAATTTCGTATCCCTCTCCCAGCATATCCGCAAGGATCGCCCGGTTCATTTCCGAATCATCTACGATCAGAATTCTCTGTTTTGTTCTTATTTCCGTACTCTTCATCCTTCTTCTCTTTTCTAACCAACTTGTGCAGTGCCCTGCATACCTGATCCAAGTCGATGGGTTTTATAAGATGGGCATCCATTCCTGCACCATGCGTTTTTGCGATATCCTCTGCGAACACATTGGCTGTCATGGCGATAATGGGAACCGTCTCTCCATCCGGCCGTCCTTTACAGGAGCGGATCCTTTTTGCAGCCTCCAGCCCATCCATTTCCGGCATCATAATGTCCATAAGAATGGCGTCAAAGCAGCCTGGCGGATGATTTTCAAACACCTCTGCAGCCTGTTTTCCATTCTCTGCAGCCGTCACATGCGCACCTTCTTCTTCCAAAAGGCATACGGCAATTTCCCGGTTCAATTCATTATCGTCAGCCACCAGGATCTTAAGACCATTCAGAACAGCCCGGCAAGATGTCATTTTCCTTTCCTCATGCACATCTGAAGCTTCTCCCTTTTCAAAGGAAAGCCTGACGGTAAAGCAACTTCCTTCTCCCTGATGGCTTTCTGCCTCAATTACTCCTCCCAGCTGATCGACCAGTTTTTTGGTAATTGCCATTCCCAGGCCGGTACCCCGATAGGTAGTTCTGGCCTGTCGATGCTCCTGGGTAAACGCCTCAAATAAATGATCTATATATTCCGGACTCATGCCGATCCCGGTGTCTTCCACTGTAAATACAAAAAGCATGCTGTTTTCATCTTCTGCCTCTTTATGAACGCAAAAGCGAATCCTTCCGCCGTCTTCTGTATACTTAACTGCATTGCTTAAAAGATTTAAAAGGATCCGGCGCAGATGAAGAGGATTTCCCACTGCCCGCTCCCCTCTGGCGCAATCCGTCTCTTTTATAAATTCTATCCTCCTGCCTGTAAGCTGTCCCTCTGTAATGGAAATACAGTCATCCAGGATCTCCTGCAGCTCAAAAGATTCCATGCTGCTTTCTGCTTTTCCGCTTTCCAGCTTTGCCATATCAAGCACATCGTTGATCAGAGCCATCAGATGACCCGCAGCTCCCTGGATTTTATTCAGACAATCCTCCATCCGCTCCGGATTCCCTATACTGCGCCGGGCAATTTCCAGCATTCCCATAATCCCGTTAATCGGCGTACGGATATCGTGGGACATATTAGAGAGGAATTCCGACTTGGCCCTACTGGCGCTTTTGGCCTCCTCCAGGGCTGTCATCAAACGGCTGTGATACTTATACTGTACATAGACCCATACAAGTCCCGCAATGATCGCTGCGATCATAACGCATAAAAGGATCATAAGTCCGGGATACTGGTAGGCCACTCTGGCAATGGAAAAAGGCGGGGTACCGTAATCGGTGTTCCTGCTGATAACCTGATCTACAAAATCAGAATCCATGCTCTTTATACCCTTATTCAGGATCCGGACCAGAATACTGTCAAGATCCTCGGAAATACCAATATTAAAATACTGATAATGCGATGTAAACGATGTCTTATATTTATCCTTTATATCGTCAAACACAGTTTTTTCCACCTGATAGGTATACGCATAGGAAGCATCTGCTCTTCCCGTCTCCATCGCCTTTAAACATTCTGCAAAGGAATCACAGTATACCAGGCAGTCCTTTCCCAGAGTTTCAGGCAGGCTTTCAGGAAAAACAGAATTTCCGATCACAGCGATCTTCTCTTTTTCTCCCTTGGAATCCTTAAATTCAAGCCAGGACATACCTGCACTTACATAGGAATCCGTCAGCTTGTAGCCCAGATCCTCTGCCCGTGAAAAGCTATCATGACAGTCAATGCACAAATCCGGCCTTTTTCCATCTAAAAGAGTTTTATATTCCTCTCTGGTCCTGGAGATCAAAATCTGATACCGTATCCCCACCCGCTCTGCAATATCCGCAAAAAGTTCCGGAAGGATTCCCTTCATCTGTCCGTCTTCATAGTAGGAATAGGGAAAGCGGTCCGGATTTACCGCCACCGTAAAAACACTTCCATTTTTTTCCAGCTGATCCAGATATTTCTTTTCATTCTGGCTCAGATGAAGCGATCCATGGAGCTGATCTTCATAATATTGACTGGAAAGCAGCGTTCTCCATCCCGGTTCGTCCTGATCCATAGCCGCGATGGCCTGATCCACCCACTGCAAAAGCTTTGTATCTTCTTTGCGTACCATAACATAAAATGGTTCCCGGGAAAAAATATCCAGCATCCATTCATTCTTAACTGCCCGCAAACTGGTAGTAACTGCTGCATCTACCTCACCGCTTTGAAGTCCGTCATAAAGAGCGGCTGCATCTGGATAATAAACACTTTCATAGGAAAAGCCCTTCATTTCGGCAAATTTTTTAAAATTTTCATTTCTGATGTTTTGACGGATCATTCCTACCCTCATCCCGTCATAGGTAGAATAGTCCTGAGGAATGATCTGTTCATTTCCCGCCTTTATCGTCAGCATGGTGCCGCAGGTACCTACAGGCTGATTTGAAAACACAAAATCCTCTTCCCATTGCCCGCGTTTTACCGCCGATGTCACAAGGTCAACTTCTCCGTTTTTCAGCATTTTCAGGACGCCGCCATTCTCAGCGTTTGCAGTTTTATATTCATAAACTACATTTCCATAACGGCTCAGCTTCTGAAGAAAGTCATAGCCGTAACCGCTGCGCACTCCATCTGCATCCGTCATATGATAGCCTTCCATGGAGAATACTCCCACCCGGATGATCCGTTTTTTCTCCTGACAATAGCCAGGAAACGCCAGGATCAAAGTAAGGAAAACAGCGGTGGCAGCTAAAATTTTCCATTTAACGTTCGTGTGCACGGTCTGTTTCTTCTCCGTTTCCAAAACAGCATCCTCTCCATTTGCAGATTTTTTCTTTTATCTGTCCATTATATCGAAATTTTTTCTTTTAAGCAACGGCCTGGGGGCAAAAACAGAAAAATCCCCGGACAAAAGGCCGTCTCCAGCCGCTGTCCGGGGATTTTATCTTTTTAATATACAAGCTTATCCAGCTCTTTTACATGCTCTGTTTCATTTGAGTTTTTATGCTTTGCCTTGGATGCGTAGAGATTTACGGCTGCCTGGGATTTTTTCACAGGCTGCATGGTTCCGGCTCCGGCTACACAGCCGCCGGGACAGGCCATACCCTCTAACAGATAACCGTTGTACTTTCCAAGAGTTGCCATCTTAAGAAGCTGACGGCATTCCTTTAAGCCTTCTGCATTGGCGATCTTTACTTCCTTATCCGGATATTTTGCATGGATCACATCGGCTACGGACTTGGCCACGCCGCCTGCCACAGCAAAGTTTCTTCCGTCTGTGGAAGCGTCATTTACGCCCTCTGGATCCTCTTCGATATTCTCAATATCCACATGCTTTGCATCAAAGATTCCATCCATTTCTTCAAAGGTCAGGACAAAATCCACCTCGCTGCGGACAGATTTTCTCATCGCTTCCAGCTTCTTTGCCGCGCAGGGGCCGATAAATACGATCTTGGCATCCGGGTGCTCTCTCTTGATCAGTCTGGCGGTCAGAACCATAGGGGTCAATGCCATGGAAATGCAGTTAGCGTACTCCGGGAACAGCTTCTTTGCCATCACAGACCAGGCCGGACAGCAGGAAGTTGCCATAAACGGAAGCTTTTCTGGTACCTCCTCCAAAAAGTCAATGGCCTCCTGGGTCGCACACAGATCCGCTCCGATCGCTACCTCAAATACATCCGTAAAGCCCAGGGCCTTCATCGCCGCACGAACCTTTCCCGGTGTTACCTTCGGACCAAACTGGCCTACAAAGGCCGGAGCAACGGCAGCATACACCTTTTCTCCGGACTGGATGGAGCGGATGACCTGAAAGATCTGGGACTTATCTGCAATGGCTCCAAAGGGGCAGTTTACAAGGCACTGTCCGCATGACACGCACTTTTCGTAATCAATGTCCGCCTTGCCGTTTGCGTCGCTGCGGATGGCGTCCATTCCGCAGGCAGCGGCGCAGGGGCGCTCCTGAATGATGATCGCCTTATAGGAACATACGGTTGCACACTTGCCGCACTTAATGCACTTGTCCTCATCAATATGGGAACGGCCGTTGGTACGGTCTAAATGAATGGCATCCTTGGGACAGACCTCCACACAGGGATGGGCCAGACAGCCCTGACAGCCGTCTGTTACCATAACACGCTTTTCCTTGCAGGCATTGCAGGCAAATTTAATCACATTGATCAGGGGCGGCGTATAATAAGTCTCCGCCTTATCAGCTGCTTCTATGTTATCGGAAAGAGGCGCATGCTCTGCTGCACTGCGGCTGGGAAGACCCATGGCAAGACGAAGGCGTTCTCCTACAATGGCGCGCTCTAAAAATACATCATTGCGGAAATTCCCAACCTCGCCGGGAATGATCTTGTAGGGAAGCTCCTCGATCCGCTTGTCCACCGGCCATTCGGTGTGATAAGCCATGCGGGCAACCTCACGGAAAATTCTGTGACGGATCTCCTGGATCCTGGTCTCTACTCCTCTCATATTCTGTATCCTCACTTGTCTATTTTTTATCAAACATATTATAGGCATGGATAAAGGCGATTGCAAGCCTTTTTAAACATACAATCGCCTTGTATCATCAAAAATACACATTTTGCGGTTTATCCGGTCAGCTGTACCTCTTCTACTGGAAGAGTAAAGGTAAACACGGCCCCATGAGGATCATTGTCGTGTATAGAAATGGTGCCTCCATGGGCATTTACAATGGATTTGCACAGGGAAAGCCCCAGCCCCAGGCTTCTGCGGCTGTCCACAATCCGGTTGGCCCCGCTGTAAAACATTTCAAAGAGCTTTTCTTTGTTTTCATCCGGAACGCCGGGCCCGTCATCGGCCACGGAAATCACCGCCCATTTTCCCTCCTGTTTTGCTTCAACTGAAATATGGGAACCGGGCTCTGTATACTTGATGGCGTTATTTACCAGGTTAATCACCACCTGAACGATCAGCTTGGCATCCATTTTTGCCAAAAGGAGCTCATCCTCACAGCGTTCCGTAAGAATATGCTCCGTGCATTTCCGGTCCACATGATTAAGCGCCTCTTTTATCACCTCGTCCACCAGTTCCGCAGACATATTTAAGTTCAGCCTCCCTTCCTCCAGCCGGGTGACGGAAAGAAGGTTTTCCACCAGATTGATCAGCCACATGGCGTCGTCATAAATGTCCTGATACAGGCTCTGTCTGGTGGCCTCGTCAAAGGAGGGGCCGTTGGATAAAAGATTGCTCGCATTACCGGAAATCGAGGTCAGCGGGGTACGCAGATCATGGGAAATAGCCCTTAAAAGCTGGGAGCGAAGCTGCTCGTTTTTTGCCAGGACGGCAGCCTCCTGCTTCTCCCATGCATTTTTTTCATTTTCAAGCGCAAGGGCACATTCACCTAAAATTGAAAGGAGAATACTGTTTTCAAACATGGCAAGAGGATCCTTCTTTATGACAATTCCCACTACTCCGTATACCGCGTCGTTAATCCGCACCGCCAGATACAGACAGCTTGCATGGGACAGGATTCTGGTGGTGGCACCCGCATGGCGGTTATTGTCAAACGCCCACTGGGCGGCCTTTTTTTCCTCTTCCGATACATAATCCTCCGGTATGTCCGTTCCCTCTATCCGGAATACCTGAGCTTCTCCCAGCTTCCCGTCCTTTGCCAGATAAAAAATGATATCCCGGTTTAAAAGCTTCATCAGCTGGTGGGCCGTGGCAGATACAATCTCAGTCCGGGTCTTTTTCTGCTGTAAAAGCTGGTTCGTCTCAAACAGCACCCGGGTCCGAAAAGCCACATGGGCCAGCTGTCTGGAACCGTTTTTCATCCGGGAAGCTAACGTCCCCGTAAGGAAAGCCGCAATAAACATCACAAAAAAAGTCACTGGATAGCCTCTGTCATAAGCCATCAGCGAATATTTGGGATCTGTAAACAGAAAATTAAATACTAAAACACTGACAATCGACGCTATCAGGCTGTAGATCTGATTGCGGATCACCACAGATATAATCAATACTGCAAGCACATAAACAGTAATAATATTAGCCTCATCAAAGCCCAAATGTTCAAACAGGATACCGATGAAACTTGCCGCTGCCAGTCCCAAAACACTCTTTATCATATCTCCAACAGATAATACAAGAGCGCTCTGCCAGTTTTTGCGGCTGAACTTGCGGTTTTCCGCCATCTGACAGGGAATAATATAGATATCCATATTGGGAGCATTGGTAATGAGCTTTTCCGTCAGAGGCGGCTTTCCAAACAGATGCCTGCGCTCCGCCATGCTTCTTCCGATCACGATCTTTGTCACGCCGGAAAGTCTGGCAAACTCAGATATCTGAAACGCAATGTCGTCCCCGCAGGTGGTTTCGATCTTGGCTCCCAGCTTCTTTGCCAGACGGATATGCCCCCGAAGCCGGCTCCTGTCCTCCTCGTCCATTTTCTGGGATTGGGAAGTTTCCACATACAGCGCTGTAAATTCCCCCTTAAAGGCCTCCGCCATCCGGGCAGCAGCCCGGATAATGGTTCCATTGGCCGGAGAAGAGGACAGACAAACTAAAATAT
The DNA here is from genome assembly GCF_001517625.2 of Clostridium sp. AT4. Classification (GTDB taxonomy): domain Bacteria; phylum Bacillota; class Clostridia; order Lachnospirales; family Lachnospiraceae; genus Enterocloster. Next base: position 1,730,691 of record NZ_LN999828.1, read on the forward strand.
GCTCTCCCTGAGTCATATAATTTCCCCCTTCCTTTCTTTCATTTCATCTGAAGCCGCCATCATTTCCATACGTTCAAATACCAGTCCGGCTTCATTTAACATGGCGGTTAAAAGGCTGTATTCAAACGGGGGGATCTCCCTTCGCTCCTCCAGAGCAATTCCCGCTACGCCATATACTCTATCACCGCTCTTAACAGGAAGGTAAATCGCTTTGGCATCCGGCAGCGTATGGGTACATGCTCCGGCCCTCTTTCCCCGTGCGGCGCTCCACATCGCCACTGCCCGTTCTTTCTGATTTAAAAATTCCTCCTCCTGCATATGGCCCTCTCCGTCAGCCGGGAAGAAAAACGGCCCTTCCAGTCCGCCTCCGGAATACAGATAAAAAAGCACCGGCAGCCCCAGAAGCTTTTTGATCTGTCCGCTCACCTCCTTTACCGCTTCCTTTTTATCCCGGATTCTCCGCAGCCTTCTGCTGTTATCTAAAAGGATCTCCGTCCGGTATGCCTTTTTTGCCATTTCTCTGGAATGGCTGCGGACACGGTTCATAAGAGAGGAAGTAATAAGGGAAGCCGCCAGCATTACGGCGATCGTAACCGGATATTCTTTTCCATCCATCTGAAAACTGTAAAGAGGCTCTACAAAAAAGAAATTAAACAAAAGCACGCTGAGCAGAGAAGATACGACTACTGCCCCCCGTCTGGAAACAGTCATAGCCGCTAAAAGAACCCCCAGAAGATAGAGCATGATAATATTGGATTCAGACATTTGGAAATGCTGAAACATCATTCCAAACCCTGTAGATACTGCCAAAGCCAGAAAACATTTCACGCAGTCTCCCCCGATCCCTTCCATAAAAGTCTCCGGCTTCTTTCTTTTTCCTCTGCCGTATCCGGCATAAAAACCTCTTTTCTTTTTCGTCCCTCCGTTTTCTATATCCGGAATAATGTAAATATCCAGTTTGGGCGCATACTGAGCCACATGATCTGCCAGTGTTCCCTTTGTCTGTCCAAATAAAATCTTGTGATTCGTTCTTCCAAGAACTACTTTTGATACATTGCTAAGCTTGGCATACTCTGCGATCTGCCCTGCAATATCCTCTCCAAAAACCGTAGCAATTCTGGCTCCCAGAGCTTTCGCCAGATGGATATTTTCCTCTACCATCTGCCTGACTTTCGGATCTGCATGCTGTAACGAAGGCGTTTCCACATAAAGGGCTGTAAATTCTCCCCGAAATGCATAGGCCAAACGGGACGCCGTACGGATTACCTTTGCGCAAGTCGGAGACGGCGAAATACAGGTCAGCACATGCTCACCTGTATAGTAATCGGCCCCGCCTCTGTTTTCCCGCTCCATCACTGCCAGACGGTTTACCCTGTCCGCCGTACGTCTTAATGCAATCTCACGCAGGGCAATCAGCTTTTCCTCTGCAAAGAAATGATCCAGCGCCCGTTCTGCCTGAACTGCATGATAGATTTTTCCCTCCTTCAGTCTCTGAAGCAGATCCGAAGGCTCAATGTCGATCAGTTCTACCTGATCTGCCTGATCAAAAATCCCGTCGGGTATCCTTTCCCTGACCCGGATTCCCGTAATGCTTCCGATCTGGTCATTGAGGCTTTCCAGATGCTGGATATTTAAGGTGGTATATACGCTGATCCCGGCCTGTAAAAGCTCCTTTACATCCTGATACCGCTTTTCGTGCCGCAGTCCGGGAGCATTTGTATGTGCCAGCTCATCCACTAAGATCAGCTTTGGTTTTCTCTTTAAAGCTCCGTCCAGATCAAATTCCCTTAAACGGATGCCTTTATATTCAACCATAAAGGGAGGAAGCGTTTCCAGCCCCTCTGCCATAGCCAGAGTAGCCGGGCGGTCATGGGGCTCAATATATCCGGCTACCACCTCTTCCCCTCTGTCGCGAAGGGTCTGGGCTGCTTCCAGCATGGCATAGGTCTTTCCCACGCCGGCCGCATATCCCAGAAAGATCTTAAGCTTTCCCCTCTGCTCCTTCTCCCGCTTTTCTTCCTCTTTACGGAGCTTTTTTAAAAGAAGCTCCGGGTCCGGTCTGTTCTCTTCCATCTAAGCCTCCTTATGCTGTCACTCCCAGCTTCCTTGCCAGATCCAGATTCAGTTTCAGCACATTGACCCGTTCCTCTCCAAAAATCCCAAGCGCCTTATGCTCTGTGTGGGCTTCTACCATCTGGTAAAGCTCCTCCTCCTCAAAGCCTGTATTGGCTGCCACAATGGGAACCTGGATCTTGGCTGATGCCGGGCTGATATGGGGATCCAGTCCGGAACCGGAAGCAGTTAAAAGATCTGTCGGGATTTCCTCTGTCAGTTCTTCTCCTGTGGCTTTTTTATATTCTGCCTTAAACTCTGTTACAGCTGTTTCCACCCTTTCCTTTAATGCCTCATTGGATGGACCATAGTTATAGGTTCCCGATGCCACGCCTGTATAGGTTCCGTCTGCCTTTTCCTCATCTGTATACACATTATAATTGACCGAAGAAGGTCTTCCTTTGAAAAAGCGGGGATCGCTCCACTGCTGTCCCACCACCTCAGAGCCTACCGCCTTTCCGTCTGCGTAAATCAGGCTTCCATCTGCCTTTTCCTTAAACACCGTCTGAGCCAGTACCGTCGTCACAGCCGGATATATAACAGAGCTTAAAACAGCCATAAGCACGGTCAGGACAACCGCTCCCTTTAATGTCTTTAAAAATTGCTTCATATTCCTCTCCTCCTCATAAACCGCCCGGAAACCGGGGGCTGTATTACAGCCCCATCAGTCCAACCAGGGGAGCAATGATCAGGTCAATGATCTTGATTCCGATAAAAGGTACTACAATTCCGCCTGCTCCGTAGATTCCCATATTTTTAAGCAGCATACGCTCCGAGCTCATAGGCTTATATTTAACGCCGCGCATTGCAATGGGGATCAGTCCGGGAATGATCAGCGCATTAAAAATCAGTGCGGATAAAATGGCGCTGTATGGGCTTGAAAGCCCCATGATATTAAGCCGGCCCATCTGAGGAATCACCATCATAAACATGGCTGGGATAATGGCGAAATACTTTGCCACGTCATTTGCAATACTGAAGGTAGTCAGAGAACCTCTGGTAATTAAAAGCTGCTTTCCGATCTCTACTACTTCAAGGATCTTTGTAGGGTCTGAATCCAGATCAACCATGTTGGCAGCCTCTTTTGCCGCAGCCGTACCGGAATTCATTGCCAGCCCCACATCCGCCTGAGCCAGAGCCGGAGCGTCATTCGTTCCGTCGCCTGTCATTGCCACGATCTTTCCCTCTGCCTGCTCCTTTTTAATAGCGTCGATCTTATCCTCCGGCTTGCACTCTGCGATAAAGCCGTCTACGCCTGCCTCCTTCGCAATGGTAGCTGCCGTCAGAGGATTATCGCCGGTGCACATGATCGTCTTGATTCCGATCTGACGCAGACGCTCAAAGCGTTCCGTCAGTCCGGGCTTTACCGTATCCTTTAAGTAAATCACACCATAAATTACATTTCCGGCGCAAACCACTAAGGGCGTACCGCCCAGCTTGGAAATTCCTGTTACAATTTCTTCCAGATCTTTAGGGATGGTTCCATTTAATTCCCTTACTCTGGCCTTGATGGCCTCGGAGGCGCCCTTTCTTACCTCCATACCGTTTGAAAGATTAACGCCGCTCATCTTGGTCTGAGCCGTAAACTCCACAAATTCCATCTGACTGGCTGCCGAAGGGTCGATCCTGGTTCCCATGGTATTTCCCAGTTCTACTACCGATTTTCCTTCCGGAGTGGTATCCTTTAATGAGGTCATCACCGCATAATCGATCAGGTCTTCCTTTAAAACACCCTTTACCGGATAAAACTCCGCAGCCAGACGGTTTCCATATGTAATGGTTCCCGTCTTATCAAGGATCATGGTATCTACGTCTCCGCAGGCCTCTACGGCCTTACCGCTCATGGCAATTACATTAAACCGGGTCACACGGTCCATTCCCGCAATACCGATAGCAGAAAGAAGGCCGCCGATGGTAGTTGGGATCAGACATACCAGAAGGGCAATCAGGGTTGAAATGGGAATCCGGGTCTGAGAATAATCTGCAAAGCAGTGCAGCGTCACTACCACAATGAGGAAAATAATGGTTAAGCTTACAAGAAGGGTATTTAAAGCGATCTCATTGGGCGTCTTCTGTCTGGACGCGCCCTCTACAAGTGAAATCATCTTATCTAAGAAGGACTGGCCTGGTTCTGAGGTAATCCGGATCTTTAACCAGTCTGATACCACCGTGGTTCCGCCTGTGACAGAAGAAAAATCACCGCCTGCCTCTCTTGTTACAGGGGCAGATTCACCGGTAATAGCCGATTCATCCACAGAAGCAATTCCTTCAATCACCTCTCCGTCATTGGGGATCAGCTCTCCTGCTTCTACTAATACTACGTCTCCCTTCTTTAACTGGGAAGCCGGGATCACCGTTTCATTCCCTGCCCTATCCAGAATCCGGGCCGTGGTATCCTTTTTCGTCTTTTTTAACGTCTCTGCCTGAGCTTTTCCACGGCCCTCTGCAACCGATTCTGCAAAGTTTGCAAACAGGATTGTCACAAACAGGATCAGCGTTACGATCGTATTGTAAATCCGAAGCTCACCGCCATCTCCAAACATAGAAGGAAAAATGCTTAACAGCAGGGTAATGAAAAATCCGACCTCCACCACAAACATCACCGGATTCTTTATCATATATCTGGGATCCAGCTTCTGAAAGGCTCCTTTAACGGAGCTTTTCAGAATATCCTTTGTAATAAATTCAGTATGTTTCTCTCTTGCCATAGAAATTCCTTTCTACCTGTTTCCCTGCCTACATGGGGTACCACAGGATCAGATGCTCTGCGATTGGTCCCAGAGCCAGAGCCGGGAAGAAGGTCAGAGCCGCAAAAATATATACGATAAACACAAGAATCAGCATAAAGAGCACATTGTCCGTGCGCAGCGTACCCACGCTTTCATTCATGCGGCGCTTTGCAAGAAGGCTTCCTGCAATGGCGATCTGGGCAATAATGGGAATATAACGCCCTAAAAACATTACAATGCCGGTTGTCATATTCCAGAATCCCGTATTGTCCGCCAGCCCCTCAAAGCCGGAGCCGTTGTTTGCCGCCGAAGAGGCAAATTCATAGAGCACCTGGCTTAAACCGTGAAAGCCCGGATTGGTGATTCCTGCAAGTCCCGCCTGATTTACCACTGCCAGAGCAGAAAAGCCCAGAATTAAAAGAGGATGAAGGATCAGTACGATCACGATCAGCTTCATTTCCCTGCCTTCAATCTTCTTTCCCAGATATTCCGGCGTACGGCCGATCATAAGTCCGCAGAGGAAAACTGCCAGAATCGCATACATAATCATGTTCATAAATCCGACGCCCTTGCCGCCGAATACGCAGTTAAGCATCATGTGCAGCAGCGGCACCATACCGCCTAAGGGTGTAAGGGAATCATGCATATTGTTGACCGTACCGGTTGTAAAGGAGGTGGTAACGGTGGTAAAGAGCGCCGACTGGCTGATTCCAAACCGTACCTCTTTGCCTTCCATATTTCCCATGGCCTGACTTAAACCGGCCTGCTCCAGAACCGGATTTCCGGCCTTTTCGGCAAAAAAGCAGATCATAAGCCCCACTAAAAACAGAATTGCCATGGCTCCGAATACAGGGCCTGCCTGACGGCCAAACATGGGACGGGTGCCCTTCTTTTCTGCCTGCGCTTCTTTATTCTTATCATGGAACATACGTCCAAAGACGATCACGCAGGCTCCGGGCAGAATTGCCATTGCATACATTTCTACCATATTGGAAAGAATGGTCGGGTTCTCCAGAGGAGTCGATGAATTGGCCCCCAAAAAGCCGCCTCCGTTGGTTCCCAGATGCTTAATGGCAACCAGCGCTGCCATCGGCCCCATGGCGATATCCTGATTTTTCCCCTCTAACGTCTGCACCGTCAGATTGGCTGTATAATTTTCCGGTGTTCCCTGGCTTACAAGGATCAGTGCGATCACAATGGAAACGGGGATCAGCACACGGGTCATGATACGGATCATATCCTCATAGAAGTTTCCCATATCCTTTCCCGTTCCGGTTATTCCGCGGATAAAGGCCATGCAGGCCGCATATCCCGTGGCCGCCGAGGTAAACATCATAAAAATGATTACCAGCGTCTGGCTTAAATAGGAAAGTCCCGACTCTCCGGCATAGTGCTGAAGGTTTGTATTTGTCATAAAGCTGATAATCGTATTAAAGGCAAGAGTCGGTTCCATGGCTCCTGTCCCATTGGGATTTAAAAACAAACTTCCCTGAAGACGCAGGATCAAATATCCCGCAAAGATCATTACCGCATTGGTTGTCAGCAGACTTAAGGCATACTGTTTCCAGTTCATGCCCTGTCTATCAATTTTACAGATTCTGTAAATTCCGTTGTCGATCCTGTCAAATACAGGATCCGCAAATGTTTTCCGGCCTGTGGTTATGTGATACAGGTACGTTCCCATGGGAATCACCAGAACCATATAGATCACAAGAGCCGCCATAATCTGCAGCATCGCTTTTCTTCCTCCTGTCTTTCATTTGATCAAACCATTCCGCTTACTGGTTCTTTTTTCCGGTTCCCTCTGTCTGGTCGATACACCATCCGAGAAAAAGTCTCAGCAGTCCAAAACCTGCCAGCAGAGTTCCTATCATTAAAGCATCCATTACCAAAACATCCATCATTGTCTTTCCTCCTTTCGGTATTCAAAAGATTATCACAGTTATAATAAAATAGGCATTAAGCATCCGACCCTCTCTGTTAAGATTCCATAAATGCTTTTATACCAGTCCAAGCAGCAGCGCTGCCGGAAAAGCCGCTAAAAAAGTCAGGGCCGATACGGCTGCCAGCATCCCAAATGGCACTGCGATAAACATGATCAGTATGGTAAGATAGGGATGACGAAATGTAAATTTCTCGGCCCGGCGGTCAAAGGCAGCCTCTATTCTGCCAAATGCTCCTCTTCCTGTATTCATAATGCCTGCCTCCTTCCCGGTCATGGATCAGGAAGACGTTTTCCTGTCCTGTGTATGTATCATAGCATGGGAGGGATTAAGAGGGTAAAAGGGTCAGATGGCGGAGGATTAAGATTTTGTTAGGATAAAAAATGACACCCGCCATTGCAGCGAGTGCCATTTTTTATACTTATCTTCCTACTCCTCACAATCCAGCAAATACGGCGTAATCTGGTACACATAAAAGTTCAGCCAGTTCGTATACAGCGTATTGGACGTATTTCTCCAGGTCAGCGCCGGAATGGAAAAGGGATCATTATTTTCATAGTAATTACAGGGAAGAGCAGGATCCAGCCCTTTCTTCAAATCCCTGTGGTATTCATTATTCAGCGTCATGCGGTCATATTCCGGATGGCCCTGGACAAAAATCTGCCGGCCATCCCGGCTCATAACCAGGAATACGCCGGCCTCATCGGACTCTGCCAGGATCATCAGTTCCGGATGCTTCCTTATGTCTTCTCTGCGGACCTCCGTATACCGGGAGTGCGGCGCTAAAAAGGTGTCATTTAAGCTTCTCACAAGAGGAACCTTCCGATCCAGAACTCTATGGCTGTAGATCCCTGACAGCTTGCTCTCCCTGCTGTATTTGGGAATCCCATAGTGATAATAAAGCCCAGCCTGAGCCCCCCAGCAGATATGAAGGGTGGAGGTGACATGAGTCTTGCTCCACTCCATGATAACAGACAGCTCCTCCCAGTAATTCACTTCCTCATATTCCAGATTCTCCACCGGCGCACCTGTGATGATCATTCCGTCAAATTTCTTCCTGCGGATGCTTTCAAAGGTAACATAAAATTTATTTAAATGACTGGCCGAAGTATTTTTTGAAACGTGGGTGGACAGCATGAGAAAGGTGCAGTCCACCTGCAGGGGAGTATTGGAAAGAGCCCTCAGAAGCTGGGTTTCCGTTTCTTCCTTTAAGGGCATCAGGTTTAAAATCAAGATCTCCAAAGGCCGGATATCCTGCCTCATAGCTCTGTCTTCATCCATAATAAATATATTTTCTGATTCCAGGATTGCCTTTGCAGGCAGATCCCTCTGTACTTTGATCGGCATATAAACCCTCTCCCTCCTAGAGCATGTTCAGGAATTCTTTTTCTGAAATAATCGGAATCCCCAGCTCTTTTGCCTTTTTATTTTTTGACGAATTAGATGTGGTGTCATTATTGATGAGATATGCGGTTTTGGAGGTTACGGAGCCGGATGCTTTGCCGCCCTTGCTTTCGATCAGCTCCTGGAGCTCCTTGCGGTTGGCAAAATGCTCCACCGATCCGGTAATTACAAAGGTAAGCCCTTCAAAGGGCTTTTCTCCCTCCTGCACCGGCTCCTCTTCTATGGACAGCTCCTCTAACAGCCGGTCTACCATATCATTATTTTTCTTATCTGCAAAATAATCCATCCACGCCCGGGCCAGCACCTCTCCGATCCCGTCCACAGCCGTCAGCTCCTCCAGACCGCTGTTTCGCATGGCTTTAAAATCATATCGGAAATGACGGCAGAGCATCTTTGCATTTGCCAGGCCGATTCCTGCGATTCCCAATCCGTAGATCACTCTGGGAAGGGTCGTTTGAGAAGCTTTCTTCACGGAAGCAATCAAATTGTCATAGGACTTCTGTCCAAAGCCCTCCATCTCTACGATCGCATCTTTGTGAGCCTCCAGATGGAACATATCCGCATATTCGTGGATAAAGCCCATGCTGATAAATTTTTCCAGAGTCGCCTCTGAAAGTCCGTCAATATTTAATGCATCCCTGCTTACAAACAGGGTAAAGCTTTTGATTTTCTTTGCCTGGCAGTCCGGATTGGTACAGTACAGACTCTTTACATCATTGATCTGCCGGATCTTTGTAGGACCCCCGCAGACCGGACAATGCTCCGGAATATGCTTCACGCCGCTGCGGGTCAAATTATCCGCAATCTGTGGAATGATCATATTGGCCTTATAGACGGTAATCCTATCCCCTTCTCCCAGCTCAAGGCTCTCCATAATGCTGATATTGTGAACGCTGGCCCTGCTCACCGTAGTTCCCTCCAGTTCCACAGGTTCAAACACAGCCACCGGATTGATCAGACCCGTTCTGGAGGCGCTCCACTCGATATAGGAAAGGGTGGTTTCCCGAACCTCATCCTGCCACTTAAATGCGATGGCATTGCGCGGAAATTTCGCCGTGCGTCCCAGTGACTCTCCGTATGCAATATCATCATAGAGAAGAACCAGGCCGTCTGAAGGGATATCATTGTGCTCTGTCTCCTTCCCAAACCACTCGATCTTCTCAGGGAGATTTTCTGCTGTCACTTCCTCATAGTGAACCACTTCAAAGCCCTGGCTCTTTAGCCATTCAAACTGGCATTTTCTGGAATTTTTAAAGTCAACTCCCTCAGCGCGCACCAGTGCAAATGCCTCAAAATGTACATTTCTTTCTGCTGTAATCTGACTGTTGAGCTGGCGTACGGAGCCGCTGCACAGATTTCTGGGGTTCTTGTATTTGGCGTCTGCATCCCCGATCTGGCTGTTAATCTTTTCAAAATCCGAATATGTGATCACAGCTTCGCCCCTGAGCACCAGCTGCCCCTTATAGGCAATACTTAAAGGGATATTGGAAAATGCCCTTGCATTGGCTGTGATCACCTCCCCGATCTCTCCGTTTCCTCTGGTTACTGCCTTGATTAAACTTCCGTTTTCATAGGTCAGTACAATGGTAAGCCCGTCCATTTTCCAGGAAAGAAGGCCTTTCTGGCTGCCAAGCCACTCCTGTAAATCCTCTGTGCTTTTTGTCTTATCAAGCGACAGCATAGGTGCCTCATGTGTTTCCTTGGGAAGCTCGCTTAAAACCTCATAGCCTACCTGCTGGGTAGGGCTTCCCGACAAAATCACCCCTGTTTCCTCTTCCAGTGATGTCAGCTCATCATAGAGCCTGTCATATTCAAAATTGCTCATAATCTCCCGGCTCTCCTGATAGTAAGCCTTTCCGGCTTCCTTAAGGACGGGAATCAATTCCTTCATTCTCTGGATTTTCGTTTCCATTCACTTCTCCTGTCTGTTTCGCATTATTTATTTTTAAGTCTTAAATCTCTTTCGGACAAACTGTTTGACTGTTCAAGCTGCGCCAGAAGCGTCCTGTATTCCTCTCCTGTTATTTCCCTGAAAGAACCTTCCTTTAAGTTTCCCAGACGAATATTCATAATCCGCACCCGTTTCAGAGTGCGCACATGGCAGCCGCAGGCCTCACACATTCTCCGGATCTGCCGGTTTAAGCCCTGAGTCAGTATGATAGAAAAACTTTTATCCCCTGTTTTCCTTACCTTACAGGGCAGTGTCTTTCGTTCCAGCTCAGCCAGCCACAGGCCGGACGCCATTTTTTCCAGAAACTCCTCCGTAACCGGGCGGTCTATGGTTACCTCATACTCCTTTTCATGCCCATTGCTGCAGCGCATGATTTTATTTACCAGATCCCCCTGATTGGTCATCAGCAGAAGTCCCTGGGAATCCTTATCCAGACGGCCGATGGGATAAATTCGCTCCGGATATGCCAGAAATTCCACAATGTTTTGTGCCCTGTCTTTATCAGAGGTAGTGCATACAATCCCTCTGGGCTTATTTACCGCTAAAAGCACCTGTCTGGGAGTTTTTTCCTTTTCCCCTGCTTTTCCCACAATCCGGCCGCCGCAGACCACACGCTGGCCCTCAGACACCTTCTGGCCTGTTACAGCCGGTCTTCCGTCCACCAGGATCTTTCCTTCCTCAATCAGACGATCTGCTTCCCGTCTGGAACAGACGCCCATGCGGCTCAGCCATTTATTTAAACGTTCTTCCACAGGCATCCCTCCCTTTTCATCAAAACTTTCACAACTATCATATGTTCCATCAGTATATCATCAATTCCACATTCAGGCAACAAAAGGCCTTTGCTTCTGTATTTGCCGCCTGCGGCAGAGCCAAATAAGGATATGAGAAAACAGGCGCAGATCCAATTAGCCGGTTTTGAACGAAAAATGCTTGTAAATGGATTAGGCGAACAGATTTTCTACAGGTATTGCAGCAGCTTTCAAGGATTCAGCCGGGGCATTTTCACAACGGAGCGCTTCATGTGGGGAACAAAACCGTACTGTACATGGAATCTGTATAGCGTAAAACCCGCAAATGCAATAAGCGAAAAAGCGTCCGGTCAAACGTATCCTGACGCTTTTTCGCTTAACTTTCTTTCATCCCGGCCGTTTTTTCCTTACTCCTGACCATTCACAATAAACATCGCATCCCCAAAGGAGAAGAAACGATACCGCTCCCGGATGGCCTCCTCATAAGCATTCAGGATATGCTCTCTTCCGGCCAGAGCGCTGACCAGCATTACCAAAGTAGATTCCGGCAGATGGAAATTGGTGATCAGGGCATCCAGGATTTTAAAACGGTAGCCCGGATAAATGAAAATATCGGTCCAGCCTGTTTTTGCCTGCAAAATGCCGTCCTCGGTAGAAGCAGATTCCACGGTACGGCAGCTGGTAGTGCCCACGCAGATCACTCTTCCTCCCGCTGCTTTAGTGTCATTCACCTTTTTAGCCTCTGATTCCTCTACCACATAAAACTCAGAATGCATATGGTGATCAAGGACATTTTCCACCTTAACCGGACGGAAGGTGCCAAGGCCCACATGAAGGGTCACATGAGCAATCTTAACTCCCATATCCTCAATCTGCTTTAACAACTCCTTTGTAAAATGGAGTCCTGCTGTGGGAGCCGCCGCAGAACCCTCGTGAACTGCATATACCGTCTGATAGCGGTTTTTATCCTTTAACTGATGGGTGATATAAGGCGGAAGGGGCATCTGTCCCAGCTGGTCTAAAATTTCCTCAAAAATGCCCTCATAGGAAAACTGAATCAGGCGGTTTCCGTCATCTACAGTCTCCAAAACCGTTCCTGTAAGAAGCCCGCCTCCAAAGTCAATGACCGTTCCCGGCTTTGCCTTCTTCCCCGGTTTTACCAGAGTTTCCCAAATATCATTCTCCCTTCTTTTTAACAGAAGAAGTTCTATTTTTGCCCCCGTATCCTTCTTTACGCCAAACAATCGGGCAGGAATAACCTTGGTGTCATTGATCACCAGACAGTCTCCGGGACGGAGATAATTTACAATATCCTTAAATACTCTGTGTTCAATCGCCCCTGTGTTCTTATCCAGCACCAGAAGCCTTGATGAAGATCTGTCCTCTAAGGGATCCTGAGCGATCAGCTCCTGAGGCAGATCAAAATAAAAATCCTTTACATCCATGATCGTTTTTCCTCCAAACGGCGCAGTATGCGCCTGTGTTTTATTCTATACTGACTGAAGCCTCGGACTCGCTCTGGCTTTCCTGAACCGTCTGCTCCGGTGCTGTTTCTTCACCTGAACTCTGTGTATCTGCCTCTGCTTCAGCTTCTCCTGATCCGGCTTCTTCCGCTGCTTCCTGAGATTCCGGACTGTCCGTGGAAATTCCTCCCTCCAGAATCTGTACCTGGCTGTCAGAGCCTTCCTGTGCGCTGTCATCCCCTGTGACGATCGCGCCGTTGCTTAAGCCCTTATAAACGCCTGCTAAAAGCGTATCGGACTCTATGGCCTCTTTTAATTCTGCCTTTACCTGCCGATTGAGGAGCCGTACCCCCTCAGTCCGGTTCTGCTCTGCCACATAATCGGCTTCCTCGCCAATGACATTTTCCCGGATTTTATAGCTTCCGCTCTCATCCTTTGCCACGTAGCACCACATGATGCCCGGAGCCAGGGTATCAACCCGGTTAAACTTCACATCATAGGTCACATAAACCACAAAGGAATCCTCTGTAAGCCCCTTTCTGGTATAACAGGTCACATCCTGATAATCCTGCACATATACGGCTTCTTCCTTCAAGGCCTTTTTATAATAGTCCATGTTTCCGTCATCGGCCTTTCCAAAAACCTGATAGAGCGCAGCCGGATCCTGATCGATCTTTGCCTGAAAATAGGCTCCTACTACTTCGTTTACCTGCGGATAGGCATCCTTTTCCAGATCATACGCAGAAAAATCCGTCACTGTCTCTGCTTCTGAGCCGTTTTCTTCTGCCAATGAAGCTTCTGAAGGCTCATCCGCCTCTGCTGCCTCAGAGGTCTGCTCCTCTGTGCCGTGACTCACATCCTCGCCCAGAATCTCAATTACGCCATCCTGGTGTGTGCCGTCCTTCCCCGCAAAATGGGATACCATAAGAGAACCTGCAGCCAGGACTGCCAAAACCGCAGCTGCAGCAGCTCCCAGCTTTACATATCTGCTTTTATCATCTCCGGGCCCTTTATAGCTTGATTTCCATTTAACCCTGCGCTTCATCCTCTGACCTCCGTTTCAGGCCCCGTAAAGGCCGTATCTCCGCTCTATTCTAGCAAAAAGGGATTCAAATTGCAACAGAAAAACCAGGAGGACACGCCCCCTGGTTTCTCTGTGTAATGCAGAATAAGGTATCAAAAATGCGTCTGATAGGAATCGAACCTACGCACGCGGCTCCGGAGGCCACTGCTCTATCCACTGAGCTACAGACGCATCTCTATTATATTACTATACTTTTTAAAAAACTGCAACTACTTTTTTTATTTCCAATCTTGTTTTCCGATCTTTTTTATCTCTTTTCCAATGAATTACCATTTTTTTCCTTGACATACGAAAAAATTATGCTAAAATGGCATTTGTTGCTCATATATTACAAAAGTGTTAAATATTATTATTATTGTGTTAAGCATTGATTGCAATTATGAACGCATGGAGGTTATTTTATAATGAAGATACGACATTTACTCACCGGACTGGCAATAATGATTTCCTTTATGTCTGCCTCTGCCTTCACTGCTCTGGCAGCTCCTGCAAAGGGCCGCTTTGAAGAAGTGACTGAGCACACCATCACCGGCTGGGCCTATGACAGCGATGAGCCGGATGAGGCGCTGAATGTAAATATTACGATCAAAAATGAAGAAACAGGAAAAGAAGTCTTAAATCAATCCGTAAAGGCCGAAGAATTCCGCCAGGAGCTGCTCGATGACGATAAAGGCAACGGAAATCATGGCTTTACTCTGAATGTGGACTGGCCCTCCTTCGGCGACGGCTCCTATATCATCGAGGCTACGGTAGACGGACGCACTTTTTCCAACACAAGAACCTACACCTATGGAAATCCGGATGCAGTAAAGAAAGAAGCTGATTCTAAAGCCTCCTCTTCTGTCCGCTCCCTGGGAATCTTTAAGACCACTGGCTACTGTCCCTGCAAAAGCTGTTCCGGCGGCTGGGGCCGTCATACCAGTACAGGCGCCGTGGCTACTGCCGGGCATACCATTGCAGTCGACCCTTCTGTGGTACCCTACGGCTCCAAAATCATGATCAACGGCGTCGTATATACCGCAGAAGACAAAGGTGGCGGAGTCCGGGGCCACCACATCGATATTTTCTACGATACACATTCCGAATCCAAGCATCACGGCGTTCAGAATACAGAAGTTTTTCTGGTAGCAGCATAACCCATATCAGACCACTCACTCACAAAAACAGCAGGCTTATCTGAGAAATACTCCCAGATGAGCCTGCTGTTTTTTCTGTTATTTAATTTTCCATAAGCTCTGCTCCGTGATAAAAGAAGTCCAGAATATCCTTATAAGTTTTTCCTGATTTTGCCATAGACTGAGCGCCGTTCTGGCTCATCCCCACTCCATGTCCGTAGCCTCCTCCATAGATGCGGAAAAATATGCTCCCGTCCTCCTCTGTTATTTTATCAACAGAGATAAATGCACTTGGCAGAGACGCTGCGTTCATCTTAGAACCATCCTGTCTGCGGATGGCATTTTCTTCATTTCCAAGAAAGGTACGAATGGCACTCTGTCCCTTGATCCGAACCGTATCCTGATCTCCCTTTACAGTGAGCTCAGAAGCAATGCCTCCTAATCCTCTTGCGGACACTGTCAAATCCTGGATCGTTCCTGCCTCAGGCGCTTTGGCTGCGATCTGTTCTGCCGTGATCTCCGTCTGCCAGCGGAACATTGGATACTCTGCATCATAGGATGTAATATTTCTGGAACGGATATACGCATCAAAGGTATCGTTATCCTCCATCGTAAGCTCCCTGGCTCCATTTTTAATCTGCATGGATCTGAGATAAGGAAGATTCTCTCCTGTATTCCCCCATACGCTTCCATCCGCCCCATGACCGCAGGAGGTGGAATAGTAAAAGGCGTCAATGGGTTCTCCATCAAAGGTAAGCAGCTGTCCATATGTTTCATCCACCGCCTGATCGGTACGTTCATTGGTCTGGGTATTATTGTAAACCTGAAAACTGGTGCTGTCATCTACGTGAGCACCGTACGCTCCGTATGTATTTCCCTGAATCTGACGGTAAGCATAGGTTCTGGCACAGACTGCCTGGGTCTTTAAGGCTTCCTTTTCATAGGAAGCAGGCATTTCGCTGGGAACTACCTTTTTAAGATAATCCTCCAGATACAGCTCATTGATCAAAACCAGACCTTCCTCTTCTTTTTTAATTTCCAGCGAACCGCTGTATACGGGCTGTCCCTGTGCCCGCTCCAGGGAGCAGATCGTAATTCCCTCTTCCTTTTCCGGGATAATGGTCATACGGCCGTGTTTCAGCCGTTCATCCTCCGCCGTGAGGGTAAGCACCTCCCCCTTTTTCAGGGTACTCTCCTTGCTGTCTCCGTCATCATTTTTGCAGACCAGTCTGGCGTCACAGTTTAACTCAAGCTCTGCCTTTTTATGGAAAAGATTTTTAAAGCCCGTATCCATCAAAAGGACTCGAATGGTCCTGGCGTCAAAAGGCCTCTCTAAAAGGGCTGCGCAAAGCTTTCCATCTGCTGCCACAAACTCCTGAAGATCATAACCTACCAGAATGTCTGCGGCTCCCAGAACACTAAATTCCCCGAACAGCTTATATACGTAAAAATTTTCATCCAGAGGAATGGTCCCGTATCCTTCAATCTCTACCGTATCTTCTGTAACCGAAAGGATTTTTCCGTGAATCCGTTCCTTTTTCACCGTTACCCGGCTGAGACGGCCATGCTCCACATAGAGATCGGCCAGATTGGGAGCCAGACGGCCTTCTGTCTTTTTCGCTTCCTCCGCCAGCTTTCCTTCTGCCTTAAACTCTCTGGACGCCGCTCCCATATAAGCCTTAAACACGCCGTCCTTTACCTCAGAAAGCCATATATTGCGGTAGACCACACTGCCGTTTTTTACCGCCGTCACAGCGGCAATCTCATTTCCCCGAATCATAAACCGGATCTCATGGTCCAGCCAGGCATCCAGGGCCAGTCCCTGAAAGCCATACTCCCCCTCTGTGGTGTATGCAGTCCAGCTTGGCGCTCTCTGTATATTAGATGGAGTTCCATATAAAATGGCAGTGATTTCTTTTACATTTTCATCCGGGTCTGCCTCTTTTAAAATCTCTCTGTAAAGCTCCCACCACTGATCTGCCGGAAATGGCTTCTGTCTGTTTTTATCCTTTAAACCCACCTGCCGCTTTAAACGGCCTGAAAACTTTGCCGCTGTATAAGCTGCCTCCTGATAGGTAAACTCCTTTTGAGCGCTTTCCAGATCTGCCGGGGTCAGCTCCGGGTTTAAATATCCTCTCTCATAGAGCAGATCCATATATTTCACAAACCAGTTATCCTGTTCCTGCTCCGAAAACCAGGATTTTTCCCGCTGTTTTGCTTCGGCCTCACACTCTTTCCGGTCTGCAAGCGCCAAAGCCAGGGCTTTGGAAACCTCTGCCCGTGTGATGCCTTCCTTTTCCGGTTCTATCCGTACGATCACCACAATCAGCAGGATAATGACGCCAATGATACCGGCAATCCAGGCAATCATCTTATTTTTACCATTCATCCCATTATTCTCCTGATATAAAATAAAGCAGCGAGAATACCCCCGCTGCTTTTATCATCTGTGACCCCAAGGTGCCGGCTCTTACATATTGACGCCTAGCAATGCTAGGTGGGCAACCTCACTTAAGCTTCTGCCTTCCACTCGTACGGAGGCGTGACATCCGCTTAAAAATATTGGAATCCCTTTTGTCAAATGTAGGTTCAAAATTGGTAAGAAATCGAACACCCCAGGAATCACAAATCTGTCTCATTTATCATGGCATTATTATACCCCAAAGCGCTGTGTTTTTCAAGCTGATTTTTCAAAGTTTTCAGATCAGAGGCGCAAAAACAGCGTCCGTATATCCCCTTAAAGTTTCCGGAGATAATGTAACCTGAACACCCCTCTGACCGGCGCTGACTGTAATTTTATCGTAAAGCTGGGCTGTTTCCTCTATATAAGTAGGAAATTTCTTTTTCATGCCAATGGGTGAACAGCCGCCCCGGATATAACCGGTCACAGAAAGCATATCCTTTACATGGATCATTTCCACCTTCTTCTCTCCGGCTGCCTTTGCCGCTTTTTTAAGATCCAGCTCCTCATCTACAGGCAGGCAGCACACCAGATATCCTTTTTTCTCGCCTTTTAACACCAGTGTTTTATACATCGTATCATGGTCCACACCCATGAGATCGGCTGCATGGCTGCCGGAAAGATCATTTTCATCTACCTCATAGGTTCCCGTTTCAAATGAAATGCCTGCTGCCTCTAAAAGACGCATCACATTTGTCTTTACTGTCTCTTCTGCCTTTTTTGCCTTCACGGCTGATCCCTTCTCTCTTTACGTTCTGTTACCGTCTGGAATTTGCCTTTTCCACATGGATATTTTTGCCCCGAATCTTTGCATGGCTCATGGCCTTTAAAACATTCTCCGCATATTCTGCCGGAACATCCACAAAGGTGTAGCCGTCATACATATCAATGCTTCCCACCAGACGGCCGGGAATGCCGGATTCGCCTGCCACGGCTCCCAGGATATCTCCCGGAGTTACCCTCTGGGCCTTTCCAATATTGATAAACAGACGGGCCATATGCTCCCCGGCGCCATTGATCACATAATCTACTGCAGCGCGGTCGGTAGCGCCTCTGCGGTTTCCTCTGCCACCCCGGCTGCGTTCTCTTCCACGCCCTCTGCCGAAGCTGTCCAGATCATCTAAGGATCTGGCAGGAAGATAATTGTCAATGATATCCTCATTATCATCGCCCATGGCCATTTTAAGAAGGGCTGCTGCCACATCCAGGGACGTATAGTCCTCCTCAATGAGCTTTTTCTCCAGGATATTTACCACTTTTGCCAGATCGCTGTCATTTAAAGTCTCCTGAACCTGATCTAAAATCTTCTCCGCCTTGATTTCCGTAATATCATTTAAAGACGGGATCGCCTGAGGGATGATCTTTGTCTTGCAGTAGCGCTGGATATCTCTGAGCTTGTAAACCTCTCTGCCCACAACCAGGCTGAAGGCCTTTCCTTCTCTTCCCGCTCTTCCTGTACGGCCGATGCGGTGTACGTAATACTCGTCATCCTGAGGGATATCGTAATTAAATACTGCCTCTACATTTCCTACGTCAATACCTCTGGCCGCCACATCGGTTGCCACCAGAATATCGGTGCGTCCCTTGCGGAAGCTCTCCATGACACGGTCTCTCTGCACCTGTTTTAAATCTCCATGAAGGCCCTCTGCAAAGTATCCTCTTCCCTGAAGGGCCTGAACCAGCTCATCCACCTGGCGCTTGGTATTACAGAATACCACAGAAAGCTTCGGATCGTAAAGATCCAGAAGACGGCACATAACCTCTACCTTATTTTTCGGCTTTACTTCATAATAATACTGGGTCACCTTGGGAACGGTCAGTTCCTTTTTGATCACACGCACGGTAACAGGATCAGTCTGGAATTTTCTGGCAATTTCTGCAATCGCCTGGGGCATGGTTGCTGAAAACATCAGCGTCTGACGCTCTTCGGGAAGCTGGCTTAAGATTGTCTCCATATCCTCTAAAAAGCCCATATTTAACATCTCGTCCGCCTCATCCAGTACAACGGTATGCACATGGTCTGTTTTCACGGTTTTGCGGCGCATATGGTCCATCACGCGGCCCGGTGTTCCCACTACGATCTGGGTACCGTCTTTTAAAGCCCGGATCTGGCGCACAATGTCCTGTCCTCCATAAATAGGCAGAACCTTAACGCCGTGCATAAACTTGGCAAAACGGCGCAGCTCCTCTGCCACCTGGATTGCAAGCTCTCTGGTAGGCAAAAGCACAATTGCCTGAAGTTTCTTCACCTTTGGATCAACCTTCTGAAGAAGGGGGAGGCCAAAAGCTGCCGTCTTTCCCGTACCCGTCTGAGCCTGGCCGATCATATCTCTGCCCTCTAACACAACCGGGATCGCCTGAGCCTGGATGGGAGAAGCCTCCTCAAAGCCCATCTCCGTAATAGCGCGGATGATCCGCTCGTCTAACTGTAACTCTTCAAATTTTACAATATCCATAAACTGCTGTTTTCCTCTTTCATTTATCAGTGTATATCGCAACAAAACGAGAGGTTGCCAGCCACGCTCGGCTTTTCATCCTCTCGCTTCGTACAGTGAATTACTATATCAGATTATGTTTGCTGTGTCAATGAAGAAGTCTTACAGACAAGAGCGGAACGGGATATTCTGAGGTGCTTCAAAGCAATCCTCAAAGCCACGGCGATGGTGATAATACATTTTATCCTTATCCTGCGGATATACATATTTTCCGCCTACCTGCCAGAAGAACGGGTGGAATTTATACTCATTTCTGTCTTTCTTAAAATCGTAAAGAAGACGGATCTCCTCACAGTCAGCCTGGAAGTTTGTCCAGACATCCCAGTGAATAGGAACTACTACCTTACACTTAAGATTCTCTGCCATACGCAGAATATCTGTTGAAGTCATCTTATCCTGCATGCCCACTGGATTTTCACCAAAGGATCCAAAAGCCACATCAATATCATGATCCTTTCCATGCTTTGCAAAATAAATGGAGAAATGTGAATCACCTGAATGATATATATTTCCTCCGGGAGTTTTTACCAGATAGTTAACTGCCTTCTCATCCATATCAGTAGGACATACTCCTGTCAGTTCTTCTCTGTCCGGTCCAGTCTTATCAGTTGTTACAATACAGGTACGATCAAAGGAATCCAGACATACAATTTCAATATCCTTAATCTTGATTACATCTCCCGGATGTACTACCTGACACCGTTCTGCAGGTACGCCCCAGCCAATCCAGGTATCAACTGATTTCTGAGGGCCAATAAACGGAACCGGAATTTCTTTTCCGTTTTCATCTGTCGTTGTCATACCGCTCTGAATCACATGAGCAGCCCATTCTGCCGACATATGATCCTGATGATAGTGTGTTGCTAAAACTACATCAACCTGCTTGAATGCAAATGGATCAATTACAAAAGGAACGTTTCTTAAATTTGGCTGCATAGCACGGCCGCCGCACATATTGGCCATCTGATGTCCCGGCTTCATCTTACCGTCTCCATGGGTTCTCTTACCGTTTCCGCACCATAAATCAATTGTGATATTAGCTCCGCCCGGTGTTTTAAACCAGATTCCGGTACAGCCCAGCCACCACATAGCTACATTTCCGGGCTCGACAACCTCATTTTCAATATCCTCTACCAGCCAGGTTCCCCACTCAGGGAAAGTGCTCATAATCCAGCTTTCTCTTGTGATTTCATTCACTTTACTCATTGCGCATCGTCTCCTTTTTATATTGGGTGTGTCATCCGTTTTATCTGCTGTAAATCTGTCTGTACATCTGATTCATCTGCTCTCTGGCTTCCCTGTACAGCCCGGTATATGCTTCTGACGGAACATATATCCGTTCTTCACTGTTTTTCTTAAGCATCCTGAATGCCTCTTCCACAGATCTGTATACTCCCATTTCTGCTGCCGCTACCATAAATGCACCTCTTGCCGTTGCATCTGATTTTCCACGGCGCACGATTGGTGTTCCATATACATCGCTCTGGATCTGATTAAATGGTTCGCTGTTTGTAAGTCCTCCGTTGACACAGATTTCCGACAGTTCCACATATTTTTTCATGGCTTCAATTCCATTGCCAATTTCATAGCAGATTCCTTCCAGAAGGCCTCGAAGCATATCAGCACGTGTAGTTCCCAGGGTTATGTTTGAAAATACACCTCTGGCCTGACTGTTCCAGTCTGGAGTAGAACGTCCCTGGAAATATGGAAGACACAGACAGCCATGGGATCCCGGCGGAACAGATGCTATATCCCGGTTCAGCTCGTCATAGCTGCAGTTTCCGTAAAATTCTCTTTTAAACCAGTCAAATGCAGAACAGCATGTCAAAACACTGGATTCCAGAATATACTGACCCTTTACAGATGATACGTTGCAGATTACATCCTGCTCAAGATTGGATGGTACCTCATTTAATGCTGCAACAAGAAATCCTCCTGTTCCTGCTGTAACTGATAAAATTCCTTCTTTTACTACTCCCTGTCCGATAGCCCCGCACTGCTGGTCTCCACCTGCAGTGATCACAGGAACCCCTTCTGGGCATCCGGTGCGTTCCCGGAATGTTCCGGATGTATAACCACAGATACTTCCCGGCTCTATGAGGCGGCACAGCTTTTCCTCGTCTACTTCAAACAGTTCCAGAAGTTCCGGATCCCATTGACGCTTCCGTATATTCATAAGCAGAGACCGGCTTCCATACGTATAATCTGTACATACTTCACCTGTCATACAGAATATGAGATAATCCGGAATTACCATAAATGTCCTTGTTTTGCTGTATACCTCTGGCAGTTCCCGGCGGATCCAGGTCATCTTGCTGGCAGAAAATACCGGATTCACCCTGGATCCGCAAAGCGAAAATACCTTGTCGTTTTTATCTCTGAGACTGTCGCAGATATCACCGGTTCTCTTATCCTGCCACATAACAGCCGGACACAGAGGCTTAAATTCCTTATCTACCGGAATAACCGAAGAGCGCTGGGAGGTAATGGCAATGGCATCCACCCTCCATCCCTTTTCCTCTGTCTCCGCAGTGATTTCCCTGATAATACCATATAAGGCATTTTCCCAGTCAGAAGCATCCTGCCAGACCCAGCCCTTTTCCCCGTAAGTAACCTGATAGAGCTGCTGCCTTTGTGTTAATGTTTCTCCATCCTGTGTAAACAGGATTCCCCTCATACTGGAGGTTCCAACATCTATTACAAGAATATTCATCCTGTTACGGCTTCCTTTCTTACTGCTCGGTTTTCGGTGTCAGGTTATCCTCAAATTCCTGCTCCAGCTGCCGTTCATATTCTCCCTTAAAAGTACCTGTCAGGAACCGGTTCATTCCTTCTTCCTGAAGGCGCTTCCATGAATACGTCTCTTTTTTAACCAGGATCGGGTAATAGAGGACTCCGTTATTTCTGGCTGCCGAACGGTCTCCCGGCGCATCCCCTACCATCAGAACGTGATCTGTCTGATAGCCCTTTTTTAACAGTTCATTGATACAAAACTGTTTGCTTCCTGCATCCTGAGAAAGCATCAGGTCAGTATGTCCAGCCAGCCCATGGGTCTGCCACTCCTCTGCCACAGCCTGTGCATTAGCGGAAGAGACAACAACAATATCTGCTTTTTCATGAATCATAGCCAGCGTTTCTTTTACTCCCTCAAAGGGCAGTTTTTCACTTTCCGGCAGGGCATCAATCTCCCGGTTTACAGCAGCCGACCAGTCAAATGCCTTTTTTAAGATATCTCCGCCTCCCGCCTCAATGGCTGCCATCAGATTAGCCGGTGAAAGTTCCTTTGCAGTGTCTGTCCACTTTGCCAGATCCTCCAGCCCCTCAATTTTACATACATGCCCGTCCACCCAGCGCAGTACCGCCTCCAGCGCCTTAAAGCGGTTAATTCCTCTGGTCATCGTATACAGATTAACGTCATTCCAACGCTTCTCTGTTTCCTCTTTCCACTGCTCAAGCTTCCACTCCCGGATCATACATGGACCAAAGCAGCGAAAATGTTTCACATCCATTGTATCCATAGCACAGCCGTCAGAATCCACACAAACCAGATATTCTTTTTTTTTCACATATTTTTCTATTATGTTTGACATACTCACCTCTATTTGACAGTTCTTATCCCAACTGTCCTTATGATATTCCTTCCCATCTTTCCTTCAGGAAATGGGCTGCCATTTTAGGACTACGGTCGCGCGTAAACACTCCCTTTTTATTACCCCCAACGCGTTTGATATTCTCTGCTGTTGCAAAATCTGCAAAGTTCCATACATGTTCACCTGTTATATATGGAAGACTGTCAAAAACCTCACCATATGCCCGCAGGAAATCAACCTGATACTCTTCGCTGAATATACGGGCATTTATATCATGGAAACCGGCAATGGTATCTGCTCCGTATTCTCCCAGCATAATAGGTTTATCGGGACACCGCTTATGAAAGCCCTCAAGCTCATCCTTTAAAAGAGCTGCTGCTCCTCTGAGATTTCCCTCCGTATCATACCAGCCGCGATAGCGGTTGATGATCAAAAGATCACAGATTTCAGCCACCTTACAGCTGACAGGGTTAGAACCTTCATATGTAACCAGTGTAGCCGGACGTTTCTGTTCATCCAATTCACGAACAAGATTTAACAATGGTTCGAAATATTCCTTTGCTCCGTCCTCCTGGCTGGCAGGCTCATTTGCAACACTCCAGATAATAACACAGGGATGATTTTTATCTCTCTGAACCATATCACGCAGGACCTGACGGTGATGCTCAGCCGTCTTAAAAAGCTTCCATGTTCCGTTGGGATTGCCTCCCAGAAGTCCTGTAGCCGTGAAGCCGGCGTTCAGTCCTACCGCAGGAGCCTCATCAATGACTAAAATTCCTTCTCTGTCACAAAGCTGAAGCATCTCTTCGCAATATGGATAATGACTGGTACGGAAAGAGTTGGCACCGATCCATTTTAACAAACCAATATCCTTTACATTGTATGCCATATCAAAGCCGCGTCCGTGAACAGGTGAATCTTCATGTTTTCCAAATCCCTTTAAATATACCGGCTTACCGTTTAAATGAATCCGGCAGTCACGAATCGATACCTCCCTGAATCCGAACACTTCAGTGTATGTATCCTTTTCTCCGTCACTTCCTGTAAGAGTAACCTCCAGACTGTATAAAACCGGATGTCCGGGTTCCCACAGCTGTACCTGATCAATCCGTCCTGTTCCTTTAAAGCCCTCGCCCGCTGCAACTTCATTTCCCGCAGCATCCAAAAGACGTACAGATACTGTTCCCTCTCCATTTGCCTTTACATCCCAGTAAAAGCTTCCGTCCATTTTTCCGTAAATACTGATATCTTCAATGTATGATTCAGGAGCAGTATAAAGGCAGACAGGACGCATAATTCCGGAATAATTGTAAAAATCAAAATTAGGAAGGTTATGAATCTCTTCCGGCAGCCCCGGAAACTTCTGATGCACCATACGGCCTGCCGGCAGCGTTGTTTCATCTACTATATTATTTACAATTACTTCCAGTTCATTTTCTCCGGCTATGGCTGTTTCCGTAATTTCAAAGGAAAACGGAAGAAAACCGCCAGAGTGTTTTCCGAGACAGGTTCCATTCAGCCATACCTCTGCCTTATGAGTTACACTTCCAAACCGAAGAAACAGACGTTTTTCCAGCATCCGGGAACTTACTGTGAACGTTCTTCTGTAATACAGATTCCCTACATGATCTGCAAAACCACGGCCTGTATAGATATCATTGTAAGAAGAAGGTACCGGCATCGGCACAATTTCGCCCTTTGCCTCCCCATCCATGAGACAAAAATCCCATACTCCATTTAAATCAAAAACCATTCTGCTTTCTGTCATTTTCGGATACAGCATAAATATTCCTCTCTTTCATTAGAATAGCAAAGGGGAAGGGGCATACCACCCCTCCCCCGATTCATTCTGCTTAATTACTTGCCTGCCTTATCCTTCATCATCTGAGTACCATTTTTCATCATGGAATCAATTACGTTATCAAGGCTTTCTGTTCCTAATAAGAATTTAGCACTTTCATCTGTCATCATAGCTGCTAACTCCTTATTGTAAGAAGGAACATTTGCATACAGATTATCCTTCCAAGCCGGATTGTTAATTACGTTCTTTAATGCTTCTACATCTACATACTTAGGATCTTCGATCTGCATATTAACGAATTCCATCTTATCGATTCCCTTTTCTGCAGAAACACTGATGCCACGGATACGCATACCCTCTGTGGTATAGAAACGGATGTAGTCATAAGCTTCCTGAGGATGCTTGGATGTCTTGCTGATGCTGTAGAAATGGGACTCTGTATAGGTAGTTCCTGGCTCTGCATCTTCCCATGCAGGAATTGGTGCAAAGGTAGTTACAAACTCGTGAGGATACTTATCCTGGTCATCCAGCTCAGGAATCATGAAGCTTCCGATTGGCAGCATTGCGATCTGTCCGTTGAAGAACTTATCACGGTAGTTCATGTTCATAGACTTAACGTCTGCATAAGGAACCTGGCACTTATCTTCATTTTCCATATCGTAACGGAACTGCAGCCACTCTTTAAACATTGGATGATCAAAGTTTACAGCCGTCATATCAGCATTGAACATTGGGTTGTCCGGATAGTTGGACCACATTCCCATGTAGTTATAATGATCCCAGGAATGGAAATAGGAACCATAGCGCTTACTTGCGCCTTCACCCTGTGTCATCTTGTTGGCATAGTCACGATAATCTGCCCATGTCCAGTCAAGCTCCGGAACAGGAAGACCAGCCTCATCCAGATAGTTCTTATTAATCAGTACAAACCATGACTTCAGATCTCCAGGAATTCCATACATCTTTCCGTCAACCTTCTGTACGATAGCATATGCGTCCTCAGGTTTTACACCTTCCTTCTCAAAGAACTCTTCCAGAGGCAGATATGCGCCGGATGCTGCTCTCTGAGCATGCTCCGGGAATGCAGATGCCATCAGGATATCCATTTCCTCGCCGCCCATTACCATCATATCTACCTTTTTGTAGTACTCTGCTGCAGTCATATCACCATAGTAGTCATATGTAATGGTTACATTAGGATGCTCTTTTGTGTAAGCCTCTGCTACCTTCTTATCCAGTTCCTTGTTAGCTGTCTGCCAGGAAACAAAGCGCAGATTAACCTGCTCACCTTCCTTGGCAGCCTCTGTGCTGCCGCCCTGAGCACTCTCTGCAGGAGCTGCTGATTCCTTTTTAGCTCCGCCGCCGCATCCTGTCAGCATTCCTGCTGTCATGGCTGCTGCCATCATGGCTGCAAAAAACCGTTTGCTTTTTTTCATTTTAAAAACCCTCCTTAAATTATATATATAATACATTTGTTAACCCTTTACTGCTCCTGTAGCAATTCCGTCTACTACAAACCGCTGACAGAACAGGAACACAATGATCAATGGCAAAATTGCGGAAACTGCCGCAGCCATGATCAGAGAATAATAACTTCCTGATTCAGAAGCAAACTGCTTCATACCAAGCTGGATCGTATAAAGTGCACGGTTGTTTAAGAATACCAAGGGAGCCTGGTAATCATTCCATGTCCATACGAATTTCAGGGTTGCCAGTGTAGCCAGAGATGGCTTGATCATAGGCATAATAATCCTGAAAAAGATAGTTACATGACCTGCACCATCAATCATGGCTGACTCAGACAGGGATTCAGGAATAGCAAGCATTGCCTGACGAAGCAGGAACACGCCGTATACACTGAACGCCAGCATAAGGATCAGACCTGCATGAGAATTGTAAAGTCCGATCTCACGCATGATAATGAACTGTGAAACGATGGTAACCTGAGGCGGGATCATCATGGTTGCAAGGTAAGCCAGGAAGATTTTGTCACGTCCCTTAAATTTTACCTTAGAAAAGCCATAAGCGCCCAGAGCAGAAACAAATACCTGAAGAAAGGTTGCTCCCAGTGTTACCTTTATGGTATTTAAGTAATACAGTCCAAAGTTATAGGTACCTCCCCAAACTTCTTTCATATTTTCCACCAGATTCCAACGGGGAGGAATCCACTGAATAGGGAAGTTAAATACATCCGCCTCTACCTTACAGGCAGTAGACATCATCCAGATCAGAGGCAGCACCATGGAAATACCCACTGCCCAGAAAATAGCTGTCAGGATTACTTTTGTAATATTGAGTTTTTTCACCTGTATGCCCCTCCTTACTCATTTGAAAACTTTGCCTGCATCTTCCACTGAACCAGTGTAACAATGAATACCAGTACGAAAAGCGCCCATGCCAGGGTATTGGCATAACCCATTTCAAAGTAATCGAAAGCAGTGCGGTATACATAGTAAGCCATAACGGAGCTGGAGCTTCCAGGACCGCCCTGGGTCAGTACACTGATCTGATCGAATACCTTGAAGGAACCGATGATACCCATAATTGTAAGGAAGAAGGTTGTAGGGGAAATCAGCGGCACTGTCAATGAAAAGAACTGACGGATCGAAGACGCACCATCTACCTTTGCAGCTTCATACACATCCTCTGGAAGTCCCTTTAAACCTGCCAGGAATACGATAGAATAGTATCCAACCTGCTGCCATACATATATGATCATGATCGATGGAAGAGACCACTTAAAGTCAGCCAGCCAGCCTGGAGGATTTGCGATTCCGATGGAACGGAAAAATTCATTCACTGGTCCGTAACTGGGCTGTAAAAGAACCATCCACACCGTACATACAGCAACAACACTGGCGATATAAGGAATGAAGATCATGGTACGCACTACACCGCCGCCATAAATGTACTTGTTGATAATAGTAGCCATTACAAGTCCCAGTGCGATCAGAACAGGCACTGTTACTGCAGTAAATATAATGTTGTTCTTGTAGGAATTAAGGAACCACTCATCTGAGAAGAGACGGATATAGTTTGCAAGACCATTAAATTTGATTCCCTCTATACCTTCCATAAAGTTCCAGCTTGTAAAGCTCAGGCACAGGGAGATTACTACAGGAATAAAGGTAAAAATCAAAAATCCCAAAAGACTGGGAAGAATAAATCCCATACCTGTAAAAAAGTCCTTGCGCGCTTTCTTTGATCCTTTTGTATTCATAGGTTAATTCCCCCTTTCTCTCTACAGCCTAGTATCCCAGCGGCCGCAGAATACGTTATCATTGCAGGTTCCTTCAAACGCCGCCTCACCAGCTGCCTTTTCAATGGTCTGACGAATTACTTCTCTGGTAGGGGCATAAGCATTAATAAAGGTTTTAGCCATAGGCACATCCAACAAATGGTTGGTATAATTTAAAGAAATAAATATGGTAGGAAGTTCTTTTACATACCACGGAATCTCCGTAGAATGACCGATGGACCACTCCAGACGCACATTATTGGCTTGAGCATATCCCTTCATATTGATAAATACAAATACCACATCGTATTTCTTTTTAAACTCTTCTACCTTTCCGATTATCACGGAACGCAGCTCAGTTTCTTTTGTAATGCCATCATCCAATACTAGATCATAATAGCTTTCATGCATGGTGGTTTCATAACCAAACCTCTCCATCTCCTCCTTTACCAGCTGCTTTACAGGATCATGCTGGTTTTTACGTGAGATAGGTGGACTGCTGATTACAAAAGCATATGCTCTCTTATGAGTTTTTGGTGTAACAGGAAGATTGTGCTGAGTATCTTTTACAAGAGTGATACTCTTTTTAGCTGCTTCTGCTGCCATAGCAAGATGTTCTGCACATCCCACAACAGAAAGCCCCTCCTTTTCAGGTATCAGCGTACCCTTCTTCTTCTTTTCGTGAAGCTTTAAAGAAGCCTTTAATCCAAGAATACGGCGCAGCGCATCTGTAAGGCGTTCTTCTGTGATGATTCCATTTCTATAACCATCCATCATGTAGCCAAAATCTTCTTCGATATCATTAAAGAAGAGGAACATATCACAGCCTGCTGCAATTGCTCCGGGCACCTGCTGACTTCTTGGCATAGCAGCTGTCATTCCAGCCATATGGGAGGCATCCGTAAGAACAAGTCCATTAAATCCAAGCTTACCTCTCAGAAGATCCGTGATCAGTTCCGGCGCCAGTGTTGCCGGCATAATATCCTCATCCTTTATACCCGGACGAAGCTTTCTGGAGTACTCCGGAAGTGCAATGTGGCCCGCCATAATGCTCTGAATTCCGCTGTCGATCATTTCCTTATAAACATGACCGAAAGTAGAATCCCACTCATCACACTCCATTGTATTTACACCCATAACAAGATGCTGATCCAGTTCCTCAATTCCATCGCCTGGGAAATGTTTGCAGCAGACAGCAAGTCCGCTTTCCCTGACACCTCTCACATATGCCTTTGCATTTTTTATTACCAGTTCAGGATCCTTGCCATATGCTCTGGTATTTACGATCGTATTGCGCCAGTTATAAAGAAGATCACAAACCGGGCCAAAATCCCAGTTGCATCCCACAGCTGCAGCTTCTCTTCCGCTCACATATCCTACGCTGTAAGCAGTACTGTCATCATCCGTAGCTCCACATGCCGCCGCCGTGGCTACATACGTTCCTCCGCCGCAGGCTCCGTCACCGCCGTTGTCGCAGTTGCACGCGATTAAAACCGGAATTTTGCTGTGTTCCTGATAAAAACGGTTCTGTTCATAAATCTTTTCTGCCGGCTCATTGCTGTAACGGCATCCTCCGATATGAAAACGATCAAAAATCTCTTTCGTCTCATCAAAATCTTTTTTTCGATCCAGCATAATAAACAGCTGCCCAATTTTTTCTTCATCCGTCATGGATGCAATCGTTTCTTCTACCCAACGGATATCTTCATCTGACAGATAGAATGGTTTCTGTTTCAGATCAACCATATACTCGTACCTCCTTGTGATGTATGTCTGCAGTTCCCCAAAAAACTATTGTTTATATATGCCACTGCCTCTGACCGCCTGACAGGAACTTCGTTCTACCAAAGCCGGTCGAAGTTTTATCCCCCGTTCCTGCTCCTTCAGGGTACGTTCCCGTTTCATACGGATCAAAAGATTAATTGCACGCTTCACATGAAGCTTGTGTGAAATCGACACTGACGTCAGTTCCACTGCAGGAACCGCACCGTTGATATCATCAAAACCTATTACTGACATCTGGTCAGGAATCGCTATTCCATATTCCATACATGCCTTGATTACTCCGTTGGCTGTTGCATCACTGGCCGCAATGATGCCATCCGGAAGCGGCTCTCCTCCCGGCCTGAGGCTTTCCCGTATCAGTTCACTTGCCTGTCCATATCCACGATCAAAACTGCTTTTATAGTTTTTATCACTCTCGTAGACCTCAATCTCTGCTCCCCACTGTCTAGCCTCATCCATAATCCCTTCCACCCGGTAACGATGAACCAGACGGTCTTCCTTGATACCAATGCAGAGAATTTTTTTACATCCTCCCCGAATCAGGCGTTCGGCTGCCAGACTTCCACCCTTGCGCTCATCACCGCACACATAGGGAATCGGGCTGTTATCCGGCATTTCATTTAATGAAACGATCGGAACGTACCGCATATACTGATACAGATTTTTGGAGCTCATATCTCCCACAGGATAAAACAGGATCCCCTCCACCTGATTACTGATCAGAAGCTTGAAATATTCCATCTCTGTTTCATAATCCCGAAAACTATTGCAGAGAAGCACCTGATAACCATACTGCTGTGCCTCGCTGGTAAGAAGCACCATCAGCTGTGCATGAAACGGACTGGTAATATCCGGCACCACAATCCCCAGCGTTCTTGTATGACGCATCGTCAATCCGCTGGCGAGTGTACTGGGTACATAGGCCATGCGTTCGCAAATTTCCAATACATGATCTCTGGTTTCCTTCCCAATTCCACCCAAGCCATTAAGCGCTCTGGATACAGTTGCAACTGAAACGCCTGCCTCTTTTGCAACATCTTTGATTGTGATTTTTTTTGACTTCATCGGCTGTCTTTTCACTCCGTTCGTAAACATTTCCCTCGTCATATATAAAGTATAACATAACCTTTCATCCGAAACTATCCGACTATTTTACGATACGTTTTGCGTAACTTTGTAAGAGGTGCACAAATTTTATGCATATTTTTTATCGCTTTCGTCGAAACTATTTTTGAATTTCCTTGTGTTTTACATTTATTTTTATCAGTTTTATCTTTTTTATATGTCTTCAAAAACAGCAGAAGGTCATTTTGCACATTTCGCAATGTGATGCACAGCTTATTCTTCCGAACGCGCCGGCAAAAGAACTGCGGCGTTATGTTCAAGGTGAATATATCTATGTCCCTCTCAAACTGGAAAACGGATGCAGCAGCCATGTGATCACAGCCGCCGCGTCCGTTTTTTGCAGGTGCAGATATTCTTAAAGTTATCTTACTTTTATGATTTATGAACTGCCGTCCCCTTCCCCAGATTTTTCTCAATCTTCTTTATTACATACAGATAGGAAATGCCTGTAAACAGACCGGCTCCCACCCAGGCGGCAGGATCGCAGGCGCAGGCCAGCCAATAGCTGTGAATATCCATAGCGATCACTGCTACGATCAGACGGGCTGCCAGCTCTACCACTCCGCCCATCATAGGCAGAAAGCCGTATCCGCAGCCCTGCATGGTATTTCGGAAGATAAAAATAGTACATAAAGGCACATAAAACAGGGTACAGATGGTTGTATACGTTCTGGCCCAGGGCATCATAGCCGCCAGATCTACCTCCCCTGAGAAGAACAGACCCAGACTTGGCCCCAGAGCTGCCGATACGACCACTGCAGATGCCACCGAATAGATTACCTCAATGATCAAAGCCGCACGGACACCCTGGCGAATTCGTCCTGCATCACCTTTTCCGTAATTCTGGCCGCTGTATACAGCCATCGTCTGCCCCATAGCTACCATTCCCTGGGTCAGCAGGCCATGGATTTTTCCGGCTGCCGTGTAGGCGGCCACCGCCTCAGAGCCAAACAGATTAATCGCTGACTGCATCACCATGGTTCCCGAGGAGGTAATGGCAAACTGCAGCGCCATGGGAATCCCCGTAGCCAGCTGATAGCGGGTATCGCCCTTGTGGAATCGCCAGTGGCGCTTTTCCGGCATCAGGGCCGGCACCTTTTTATAGATGTAGACTGCACATAATACAGCAGAAATTGCCTGAGACAGGTTAGTCGCCCAGGCAGCTCCGGCTACTCCCATTTTAAAGTTGATGATCAGGATCAGATCCAGCACTACGTTTAAACAGGCCGACAGCACCAGAAAAACAAGAGGCATACGGCTGTTTCCCACAGCTCTCAGATAGGAAGAAAACAGGTTATAAAATACATTGGCCACCATTCCCAGGCTGATAAGGGAAATATACTCATAAGCCTGCGCAAAAATGTTTTCCGGCGTATTCATCAGATGCAGCAAGGGACGCATAAATAAAAGGCTGGCTGCCGTAAAGCCAATGGCGCCGATCAGAGAAAGAAGGATACCGTTCGATACGCTCTGTCTTACCCCGTCCATCTTTTTTGCCCCGTAGCGCTGGGAGGTCAGCACGGCAAATCCGGCTGTAATGCCCTGTGCAAAGCCGTTTAATAAAAACATCACGGTTCCCGTTGATCCTACTGCTGCAAGCGCATCCGCACCCACATAGCGCCCCACAATGATGGTATCTGCCATGTTGTAAAGCTGCTGGAAAATATTTCCAATTGCAAGAGGCAGTGTAAACATGATCAGAACCCGAAAAGGGCTTCCTTTTGTCATATCCTGTTCCATTGCAGATTTCCTTTCCATTCTTACAGATTTCAGTTATGACATTGTAGCACAGGTATGAATCATTGTCACACATCAAATTAAACGAAATTTATTTTCTAACGCATTAAAATCCGTAATCTCATACAATCATACCATCCATGGATAAGCCCAGAGTTTAAAAACGGCCTGCCGCGCCCAGAACCAGCTTCCACATAATATCCCACATCTGAACCACAACAAAAACAAGGCTTCCGGTGCAGATCAACCTGTTTGCCAGCCCATCCGCAGAAAACAGCCGCAGGCAAACACCTTTTTTATATGGATAAAAAATTTCTACCGGCTTTTTATTTAACAGATCCAAAAACATGTGGGAAAGAAAGCCTGCTGCCACATAGGGGATCAGCGGAGCATACAGAAAGTAAAACGCAGCCATCAAAAACCCCAGTGCCAGGAAAGAATGGGTAAAGCTTCTGTGGGAGGACAGCTTTCCTGCAATGGTTATCACCAGAAAAATCCCAAGTCCAAGAAGCTGCCTGCTCCCCAGATGGGAACCGATATGATCCCAGATTCCGGTGCTCCATTTCCAGTCTAAAAATAAGATCACAGCCCCTAAAAGCAGGGCTGTATTTCTCACGACCCGCGCATCCCGGCAGTAAGTGCTGGACTGTACGTCCAGATCGCAGATCAGTCCACCCAGAGCTCCTCCTAAAAGAGCCTGAAGGCAGCCGCCGATAGTATCAGGGGGCGAGATCAGCACAGCGGCCCCGATCCCGGCTATCATATGTGTTTTTCCCATCATGTCGTATCATCTCCCGTCTTGTCTTTTGTCTAAAAATGGGATCTGGCAAGCCCAGATCCCACATATACGTTCTCTCAATGTCCACAGCAGCCGCTGCAGCCGGAACAGTTCCCGGAGCAGCCGCCTGTTCCATTTTTCTTATCCTTCCATAGCTTCCTCAACGCAGCTGCAAGAGAAGCAAATACCAGAAGTCCAGTTACCAGATTCCACGGATTCATTTACATCACTCCCATCAGATTTCCAATGATTTTAACGATCATAGCCGCAATCCACGCAATCCCGCACTGCCACAGTACAACTAAAACCGCCCATTTTCCGCCCAGTTCACGCTTCACAGCGGCAATCGCTGCCACACAAGGCGTATAGAGCAGGCAGAACACCAGAAGGGATGCTGCTGCCAATGTGGTAAGGGCTGTCTCTACCCCGCCTGCAAAGAGGACTTCCAGAGTAGATACCACGCTCTCTTTTGCCATAAAGCCGCTGACAAGAGAGGTAATGATCCGCCAGTCCCCCAGTCCCAGAGGCGCAAACAGCGGAGCCAACCAGCCGGAAATCACAGCCAGGATACTTCCCGATGAATCCTCTACCAGATTAAACTGGAAGTCAAAGCTCTGCAAAAACCACACAGCCACCGTAGCTACCAGAATTACGGTAAAAGCCCTCTGCAGAAAATCCTTAGCCTTTTCCCATAAAAGCTGGCTTACATTTTTAACCCCCGGCAGACGGTAGTTGGGAAGCTCCATTACAAAAGGAACCGCCTCCCCTTTAAATAGGGTGCTCTTAAATAAGACTGCCGCTAAAATACCCACCAGAATTCCCAGAATATAAAGGCCTGTCATAATAAGGCCGCCATGTCCCGGAAAAAAGGCGCTGACAAAAAAGGCATAGATCGGAAGCTTTGCCGTACAGCTCATAAAGGGTGTTAAGAGAATGGTCATCTTACGGTCCCTTTCGCTTGGAAGCGTCCGGGTCGCCATCACTGCAGGAACAGTACAGCCAAAACCGATGAGCATAGGCACGATGCTCCGGCCGGAAAGGCCGATCTTTCGCAGCAGCTTATCCATAAAGAAGGCAACTCTTGCAATATATCCGCTGTCTTCCATCATGGACAGGAAAAAGAACAGCGTTACAATAATCGGAAGGAAGGAAAGCACAGAACCTACTCCGGAAAAGATACCGTCAATCACAAGGCCGTGAAGAACCGTATTTACATGAGCTGCTGTAAGAGCTCCGTCCACCCACTCTGTCAGAGCCGTGATGCCTATTTCCAGAATCCCCCGAAGCCATGCTCCGATCACATTAAAGGTCAGGTAAAAGACCGCAGCCATAATTCCGATAAAACAGGGGATCGCCGTATACTTTCCAGTCAGAACCTGATCAATTCTCCGGCTTCTGATATGCTCCCTGCTCTCTCTTGGCTTTACCACGGTTTTTTCGCAGATCCGTTCAATAAAGGAAAAACGCATATCCGCCATGGCTGCGCTGCGGTCAAGCCCCCGTTCCTTTTCCATCTGTAAAATGATGTGCTCTAAGGTTTCCTCTTCGTTCTGATCCAGCTTTAACTGCTTTAAAATCAGCGTATCGCCTTCGATCAGCTTAGAGGCTGCAAATCGCAGCGGGATTCCCGCGCTCTTTGCATGATCCTCAATGAGATGGCAGACCGCATGGATGCCTCTGTGCACGGCTCCGCCAAATTCATTTTCATCACAAAAATCCTGACGCCCCGGACGTTCCTGATATCTGGCAATGTGAATTGCATGCTTTACCAGCTCATCCACACCCTGATTTTTTGCCGCAGAAATCGGTACTACCGGAACTCCCAGCATGGCTTCAATCCCGTTTACATCAATGGTGCCTCCGTTTCCTGTGATCTCATCCATCATATTTAAGGCAATTACCATGGGAACATCCATTTCCAGAAGCTGCATGGTAAGATACAGGTTGCGTTCAATATTGGTAGCGTCTACAATATTGATGATCGCCTTCGGCCTGTCCTCCAGCACAAAGTTTCTGGATACGATCTCCTCATTTGTATAGGGAGACATAGAATAAATACCCGGAAGATCCGTAATCCGCGTATTGGCATACCCCCTGATGGGGCCATCCTTGCGGTCTACCGTAACGCCGGGGAAATTCCCCACATGCTGATTGGCTCCGGTAAGCTGGTTAAACAGAGTGGTTTTACCGCAGTTCTGGTTGCCTACCAGGGCATATGTAAGAATTTCACCCTCAGGAAGGGGATTTCCCTCTCCCTTCACATGATATTTTCCATCCTCTCCCAGGCCGGGATGAACACTGTTGTTAATATTTTTTGCCCCCTCATGGCTGCGGGTACGGATGTCAATGGGTTCAATCTCGATCTGATCCGCATCATCCAGGCGCAGAGTCAGCTCATAACCGTGGATCTGCAGCTGCATGGGATCTCCCATGGGCGCCAGCTTCACAGCCGTTACCTCTGCTCCCGGTATCACCCCCATATCCAAAAAATGCTGGCGCAGAGCGCCTTCCCCGCCAACTGCCTTTATGACAGCACTCTTTCCTATTTCCAAATGCTTCAGTGTCATTTTTCTTTGTCCTTTCTCATACTCTGAAACGACGTTCATCTGTATTCTTGCGAAGTTAGTTTATGATAATTTTTATCATTTGTCAAGCACGCTTTGTTTAAGCTAACTATAAATCGAATCATTTTACTGCTTCTTTCCCCCACCGATCAGATCATAGCTTTCCCCTATCATCCTCTTTATGATTTCATCCGGAATCCTCCCGTCTAAAGGGATTGAATTCCAGTGCTCCTTATTTTGATGGTATCCCGGCTGTATGGAAGGGTATGCCTTTCTCCAAAATCCTCTCCATTGAGGATCAACCTTTACATTCACCCACATAGTCCCATTTCTCTCATACGTCCAGGCAAAGGCTTTACGATTCTTTTTATA
This sequence comes from Clostridium sp. AT4, assembly GCF_001517625.2. Classification (GTDB taxonomy): domain Bacteria; phylum Bacillota; class Clostridia; order Lachnospirales; family Lachnospiraceae; genus Enterocloster. Next base: position 1,767,190 of record NZ_LN999828.1, read on the forward strand.
TCTAAGAAGTACCCAGTTCGGATCGTGAAACGGCGTATCTATATACACATCCTGAAAGGTCATTCCATAATCTAATACCTCTCTGCGTTCTTTCATGTGAAATCTTCTTTTCTCCTTCCCTTTTCTGCAAAACAAACACTCTGCCAAAAGCATACAGCAAAGCAGAAGATTCCGCTAGCCACAGAATCTTCTGCCAAAATCACTCCGCTTATAAATAATCTGTTTCCATCTGATTATAAATTTCTTCCAACTCTGCCGCAATCCGCCGGATGATTCCCGGCTCAAAGGGGGAATCCAGACCTGCATCCTTTAACATACAGGTAAAAAAGTCTGAAGCACTGGCTTCGCAAAACGCCAGATAGCTTTTCCAGGCTGCTCTGTAGTCCTTCTGCATCCAGATCTTATACTGAAAGGCATTCGTCTGAGCAATTACATAATCAATGTAATAAAATGGGAAGCTGTAAATATGGTGCTGGCGCTGCCAGAAGCCGCCTTCTGAATAAAAGGAAGATTCTTCCTCATAGGTCAGGTGGGGCTTGTACTGCTTTTCTAATTTTTTCCAGATATCCTTTCGCTCTGCCGGAGTCATTTCCGGATGATCGTATACAATGTGCTGAAATTCATCTACCATACTGCCATAGGGGATAAATACTACCGCATCCTCCAGCTGGGATTTTAAGAAATCCCCGGCCCTGCTGCCAAAGAACTGCTCCATCCACGGATTCGTAAAAAACTCCATAGACATGGAATGGGTTTCTGCCGTTTCCATCGTAATATCGGAATGCTCCATAATAGGATCTTTTCCTGAAATATACCCCTGAAATGCATGGCCGCACTCATGGGTCACTACATCCACATCCCCGGCGGTTCCGTTAAAGTTGGCGAAAATAAAAGGAGCATGATAATCAGGCAGATAGGTCATATACCCTCCCACCTGCTTATGGGGACGGGCAAATACATCAAACAGATCCCCTTCCATCATAAAGTCGAAAAATTCTCTGGTTTCAGGGGATAATTCCTCATACATTTTCTGCCCGCTCTTTAAGATTTCCTCCGGGGTTCCCGTTGGTTTGGGACTTCCCTCCGGAAAGCTTAAGCCCTCGTCCATGTGGTACAAGGTGTCAAGACCCAGACGTTTCCTGCGGTTTTCCCACATTTTTTCCGCAAAGGGCACCCAGTCCTTTTTAATCTGCTCCCGGAACTGCTCTACCTCTTTTCTTCCGTAGCTGTTGCGGTTCATACGACAGTAGCCCAGATCTGTATAGGTCTCAAAGCCGAGCTTCTTTGCCTGCGCCGTACGGTTTTTTACCAGCTTATCATACAGTTCATCCAGCTGGTCTGCAATCCCCTCATAAAACGCATTCACCTTTGCAGCCGCCTTTTTCCGGATTTCCCGATCCTCATGGTTTAAATATGGCGTCATCATGGAAAGATTAAGGAGTTTTCCCTTCCAGTCAATCTTTGCGCCGGCAAGCAGTTTTTCGTACTCTGTCACAAGGGCATTTTCTTCCTGCATCAAAGGGATCACTGCCTCGCTTACAGACTTTGCCGCAAGCTCAATATTTTTAAATGCAGGCCCGCCGATGACCAGCTCCAGCTCCTTGCGGTATGGAGAAGCAAAGAGGAGCTTCTTATACTGCACCTCCTGATTGGAAAATGCGGGCATTTCCTGGTCATAATACGTTTTCTCTTCCTCATAAAAGGGATCTGTGGTATCAATACTGTGACGGATTTCCGCCAGAGTAGCCTGGGTTTTGATGCGGCCCATCAGCTTATAGTAGCGTCTGTGGACCTCCATCTGTTCCTGAGGCGTACCGGCTTCCTGAAAAGCCTTTATAATAGAGGAAAGCTCCTCTTTGGCGGCATCAAAATCAATCCGTTCATAGGGCATTTCACTGAATTTCATGTTGGGTTCCTCCTGTTTATGACTAGTATGGATCATTTTTATTTTATCATTCCTGTCAGCTTCCAGCCGAATCCTTTGAAACAGGCATAACCACCGGCCAGTGAAGCCCCCTCTGATTGGAAAAACCATAATCTGCCTTTTCCCTGTATTTCGGCGCCTCTACGCCTGTCAGTTTTCCGTCCGAAATCCAGTTTACATCTTCTCCGTACAGCTGCTGCATCAGTTCCTTTTCCAGCGCTTCCTGTATCTGCCTTACCTCAGACCTCCCTGACAGATCTTTCATTTCCATTGGGTCCTGTTCAAGATCAAAGAGCTGAATCCTGTTTCCCCATGGATAATAAATGAGTTTAAAGCGTCCGTCATGGATCATGCGCGTAGCTCTTGGCCCCTCGCTTATTTCTCCAAACAGAACCTGACGCTTTCTCTCACCAAACAGATTTTCCCCTTCTGACGTATCCGGCACCGGAATTTTGCAGAATTCCAGAAGGGTAGGCATAATATCCTCCAGACAGGCCAGACGCGTATCCTTCTTTCCCCTCAGGGAAGCTACAGGCTTTCCTGAAAAGAGCAGCGGTATATGGGATGAATTTTCATAAAAACTGCGTTTCCCCGCCATCTTATGCTGGAACAGCATTTCCCCATGGTCGCTGGCAAACACAATCAGTGTATTATCCAGTATTCCATTTTCCCTCAGCGCTCCCAGTACCAGACGAATCTGATGATCAATCAGAGTACACTGGGCAAAATAGGCTTTCTTTGCCAGCTTTATCTCTCTGTCGCTGTAATGCCTGCCGGATTCTGTCATTTCCTTCATGATAAAGCTGTCGTCAACCCAGTCTCCTGCTGGCGGCAGAGTAATATCCTCGTCTTTATACATATCCAGATATTCCTTCAGCGGAACCAGCGGCGGATGTGGAAACTGATAGGACAGATAAAAGAAGGAAGGACGTGTAGGATCTCTCCTTTGAATCTGCCGCACCATCTGTGCCGTAGTCCACACGGTAGGATGCATCCGTCTTTCAAGGGGCCATGGAGTCGTATAATATGTATTATTTCCCATAGCATGAGAAAACTCCTGCCCTACCGCTCCGTTTTCCGCCAGCCATATCTGATAATCGTCCAGAACGCCAAATTCATAGCGTCCCTCTTCCTGAAGAATCACCTCATTAAAACCAATACGGTTTCTCTGGGGATACACATGAAGCTTTCCCACTGCCACAGTCTGATATCCGGCATCCGAAAATGCCTGGGCCAGTGTTTTCGCTTCCGGCATCTTCATCCGGTCGCTGTATACCCTGTCACCATGGCTTCTGGGGCTCATACCTGTCATCAGACTCCGTCTGGCCGGTATACATACCGGACAGGTGCTGTAGCAGTTTGTATAAATCACCCCGTCTCTTGCCAGCTGGTCAATGGTGGGAGTCATAATTTCACTGCACCCTCTATACCCCATAAAATTCTGAGACCATTGATCTGTCTGTATAAAAAGTACGTTATATCTCTGATTGTCCATGCCCTTCTCCTTTCGAGTGCTGCTTCCCCCCTGTAAAAGCGTCTGTCAGTGAAAGCCCGCCGGATTCTGACTCCCGCGGGCTTTCGTCATCGTTTCTATCCCTGCTTCGGCTGCTTATTTCACAGCGCCGATCAGTTCTTTTATATCCTCTATTCCGTGGCGTTCCATATATGCCCGGATACCGTCTACGGTCTCCACAGTTGCATATGGATTGTGGAAATTGGCTGTTCCAATGGCTACAGCCGTAGCACCTGCCAGAATAAACTCCAGAGCATCCGCTGCATTGGCAATACCGCCCATTCCAATAATAGGGAGCTTAACCGCATTAGCTGCCTGATACACCATGCGCACTGCCACCGGCTTGATAGCAGGGCCGGAAAGTCCGCCTGTTTTGTTGGCTACGGCAAAGGTACGGCGCTCCACGTCAATTTTCATTCCCGTTATGGTATTGATCAGGGAAATCGCATCTGCACCGCCTGCCTCAGCAGCCTTTGCCATCACGGTAATATCTGTCACATTGGGACTGAGCTTCATAATAATCGGCTGCTTTGCATGAGCCTTTACTGCCTTTGTAATCGCCTCAACCGCCTTTGGGTCCTGACCGAAAGCAATTCCCCCCTCTTTTACATTGGGGCAGGAAATGTTGATCTCCAGCATATCCACCGGCTCTTCTCCCAGACGCTCTACTACCTCAATGTAGTCCTCTGTGGAACGGCCGCAGACATTCACAATAATTTTTGTATCGTATTTCTTCAAAAATGGAATATCACGCTTTGCAAATACGTCAATTCCCGGATTCTGCAGACCAATGGCATTGATCATACCGCCGTAGGTCTCCGCGATTCTGGGAGTGGGATTTCCGGGCCAGGGTACATTTGCCACACCCTTGGTCACAACGGCGCCCAGACGATTTAAATCTACAAATTCACTGTATTCCATACCGGAGCCAAAGGTTCCGGAGGCTTCCATCACCGGATTTTTAAATTCCACTCCGGCGATATTTACACTCATATTCACAGGGCCGTCCTCCTTTACAGTTCAATCTCATCTGCCAGGAATACAGGGCCGTCCTTGCAGATACGCTTATTGTGCACCTGAGAATGCTCGTCCTTTTCCTTTGACTGGCAGACACAGGCCAGACAAGCGCCCACGCCGCAGGCCATCTTCTCCTCCAGAGAAATCCAGCACTGGATGCCATGCTCTGCTGCATATGTTTTTAAGGCGCGGAGCATGGGAGTTGGGCCGCAGGCATAGATCACATCTGCGGTCAGTGCATGTTCGCGGATGGCGTCCAGTACATTTCCCTTTGTACCGCGGCTTCCGTCCTCTGTAGCCGTGTAAACCGGGCCGTAAGCCTCAAATTCATCCTTTAAAAACTGCTGGCTGTCACGATAGCCGATCACAGACTGAACCATCTCAGAGCCGTTCAGGGCGCTTAACTCCTTTGCAAGCTGCAGCATGGGAGGAATACCAATGCCGCCGCCGATGAGGAAGGCCTTCTTCCCTTCCAGAAGAGGGAAGCCATTTCCCAGAGGGCCCAGGATATCAACGGTATCTCCCGCCTTCAGAGCGGAAAACTCCTCTGTCCCTGCTCCTGCCACTCTGTATACCAGACGCAGTTGTCCAGACTCTTTATCGATGCCGCAGAGACTGATGGGTCTTGGAAGCAGACGGGAACCGTCCTTTGAATAAACGGACACGAACTGTCCTGCTGCCGCCTGGGATGCAATCTCATCAGCCTGCAGCCTTAAATCATAAATGCCTTCAGCCAGCTGTTCCTGTGAAACAACTGCGGCTGTCATTTTTAACTTTGCCATGAAACTTTCTCCTATTTCCTGTTTTCGCTCAAACGCCGGAATTTATCTTACAGTACGCTGTTGATATCAGCTGCCATATCAATCACAGCCTGTCTGGATGCCTCGGCAAAATTCTCAGCGCCGAACTTCTTATACTTCTCCTGCTTATAGGCTGCGATAATGCCCCTGGAGGAATTTACGATAGCTCCTAAGCCGTCCTTGTTAAAGCAGTGCTTTAAGTCCTCAGCCGTACCGCCCTGAGCGCCGTATCCCGGTACCAGGAAATAGGTATGAGGCATCAGGTTTCTTAAAATGCGGCTCATCTCCGGATAGGTTGCGCCTACCACTGCGCCTACATTGCTGTATTCGCCGTCCATGGAAGCATTGCCCCACTCTACCACCTTCTCTGCCACCCACTCATACAGCGGACGGCCATCGATCAGGCGGTCCTGGAACTCGCCGCTGGAAGGATTGGAGGTCTTAACCAGAACAAAAAGACCTCTGTCATGGCTATTGCATACATCTACAAATGGCTTCACGCCGTCTGTTCCAAGATATGGATTTACGGTAAGAAAATCTGTATCAAAGGCGCTGTAGGTCTTGGAACCCACCTGTACGCTGCCGATATGACCGGCGGCATAAGCAGCAGAAGTAGAGCCGATATCGCCTCTCTTTGCATCGCCGATTACAACCAGTCCCTTTTCCTTACAGTAATCTACGGTTCTCTTATAAACCTTTAAGCCCTCAATACCGAACTGCTCGTACATGGCAATCTGCGGCTTTACAGACGGGATCAGATCAAAGGTATGATCTACGATTTCCTTATTAAACTGCCAGATCGCCTCTGCCGCTCCCTCTAAGGTCTCGCCGTACTGCTCAAAGGCTGCTGCCTGAATATGCTCCGGAACATAGGAGAGCATAGGGTCTAAGCCTACGCAGATCGGAGCCTTGGTTTTCTGTATTTTTTCAATTAACTGACGGATCATAATATCCTCCTCTTATCTTGTGATATGTTATAATTCTATCACAGTTTTTACCGTCTGAACAGTACCCATTTTCCCCGAAACCCGTATGCAGAGGCGCTTACTTTTTCTCTCTCATCATCACCACTGCAGACGGAGTTTCTCCTCCCCGATGCACCGTAACATGGGCCCGTCTCACACAGGTGCTGTCAAAGCCGTCCTCTGTATTGCTGTTGGGGAAAATAAAATTTTTGCCGCTGGATGTAACGGTCAGCCGGAGGCTGTGCCCCGGAAGGAAGGTATTTGATATCTTTGTCGTGCGAATGGTGATATCATAAATCCGGCCCGGCTCCAGATACTCGGCTTTTTCAAAGCCATTTCTGTATTTTGCTCCCAGAACGCCGTCTGCCAGCTTGATGGAGCGGCCGGTTTCATCCACATCCGTAATCCGCACCATAAAATCCGTATCCGGACAGTCGCAGGAAACATACAGCTTCACTGCCAGTTCTCCTGTAACGGTAAAGGCTTCTTCAAATGGCTTTGTGGTATAGGAAAGCATATCTTCCCGCTGTTCCACCGCCGTATAATCCTCCGGAACCTCCAGTTCATTTTCTGACATATCGATAACATGGATGGAAGGATCTTTGGGATCATAGAGATAGGAATCCTTCCCCCTGATTTCAGGAGCCTCAAAATACAGGTCTCCCCGGCCGCAGGCAATTCCAGTTCCGCCAGCCGCACCATCCGTCTCTCCCCCCAGATAAAGAAACATCTGCTCTGTATCCGCAGGCGGCCAGCTTTCTCCCGTCTTCCATCTGTTCTCACCTACGGTATAGTATTCCAGAGCCGAGGTCTTTTCAATGCCGTTTTCCACATCCTTTAAAAAATGCTCCAACCACTTCATGCAGAGGATATCCATATCATAGCGCAGGGCATCCGGGCCCATATGGACACCGTGAAGGTCATAATCTGCATTTCCGCTGTGCTTCCAGGGGCCAAGCACTGCCTTCCAGGTGCCCTCCGGCCAGTCCTTTACCAGCTCCAGAGCCTCAGTCGTACCCATTCCATTATCATCAAACCAGCCGGACATGATCAGAGCCGGAACCGGTCCGCCTTTATAATTCAGCTGCCAGTTCCCCTTTTTCCAAAAAGCGTCCTGGTCTTTATGCTTCAGCCATTCAGTCAAAAAAGGCAGTTCCCGGCCCAGAGCCCTTTTCGGAATATCCTCAATGGGCCGGATATCCAGAATCTCATCCCAGTTATCCTGCACCATCAGATCCGGCCGCATCCTCTGCTCCGACACGGAAAAACACCAGGCCAGCATACCGGAATCAAAGCAGCCGCCCCGTCTGGGAAGGTCTATAAAAGCACTTCCTGCACACACGCTAGAAAGCATGGCCTTCAGATGGGGATTTCCGCTGGCAGCCGCTGCCCACTGGACGTATCCCAGATAGGAGCCTCCGGTCATTCCCACCTTCCCGTCGCTCCAGGGCTGTGCAGCGATCCAGTTTAAGGTATCGTCACCGTCCTCGATCTCATAATACTGAGGCATCCATTCTCCAGTGCTGTCCTCCCGCCCTCTTACATCCTGAATTACCACCGCATAGCCTCTCTGAACAAAGCGGAAATACCCTTCTGCTCCCCGTTTTTTTCCGTAAGGAGTGCGGATGAGAACAGTGGGAAACCGCTGTCCCTCTGAGGGCAGATACACATCCGAAGCCAGCCTTTCCCCATCTCTGGTCTTTACAAAATCTGTTCCCAGAAAGCGGACGCCAAAACACCTTCTGTCGGGATACACCTCCTCCCAGGCTTTAAGAATGGTCCTCTCTTCCATGCCTTCCCTTACCAGAACGGCTGTATAATCACGGCCGCTCATTAAAACGGCCCAGATTTTTCCATTTTCATAGAAAAGGTCCGTAGGGAATTTTTTATCTCTCTGGATATAGGCTTCTCCCCGGCGGTCTGTAAAACGCGCTCCATTCAGAATAAAGGTTTCCTGCTTCTGTGCTATTTTCTCCTCATAAGCCGCCTTCTTTTCAAAAAGATAAGCAATGCTGCGGCTGCACAGCTTCTGCAAAAACTCATTTTCTTTTTCCCCGAATGGCTTTTCTTCACCAAGACGCCCTGTTTCCATATTCAGGACTTGAGCCGTCAGAGTTTCCTTTTCTTCCCGAAATTTTGCATAAAGAATACCGGAAAAATAAAAGTTCCAGATCATATTTTATCAGCCTCCTATCATCGCATCCAAAATCCCGTCACCGTCAAAAAACCAATCACCACCGGCGGCACCAAAAGAGCCGGGAGCAGATTCAGCGTACGGATCTGCTTGATCCCTAAAATCCCCAGACCGCTGCTTAGGATCAGGATTCCGCCTATCAGGCTGATCTCCGTCATCAGCGCATCTGTGATAAAGGGCTCAATGAGTCCTGCCAGCAGATAGATGCTCCCCTGCCAGCAAAACAGTACAGCCGCCGCAATGGCGATGCCGAAACCAAAGGTAGAGCTGAGCACCGTAGAGGTGATGCCGTCCAAAATGGCATTGGTATATAAAAAGGTATTGTCACCCAGAAGGGCGCTCTGCATGGGGCCAAGAATCGAAAGAGTACCGGCACAGAACAGCAGGATCGCGGTGGAAAGTCCCTGGGACAGATTGGAGCCGCCGAAAAGCTTTCCCACCACCCGGTCAAAGGCGGATGCTAGATCCAGCCTTGTTCCCATCAGCCCTCCTATGGCCAGACTTACAATAAACAGTACATGATACTCTGATTTTGGCATAGCTTCTACAATGGAATTGATCCCCAGAGCCGTGGCTGCCAGCCCCATGGAATCCATCATCACAGTTTTATATTTTTCCCCGATCCCCCTTTTTAAGGTGCTTCCTGCCACGCTTCCTGCGAGGATCGCGCCGGCATTGGCAATGGTTCCTAACATCGTTCATCCCTCCTGTTTTAAAATTGATCCGGTCTGTTAAATGACCTTCCTCCCCATCCATTTTCCTGATAAATACCAGACAAAGGAAATCAGGTAATTGGCCGCCCAGCCCATGGGTACGGCATACCATACTGCAGCCACACCCCAGACAGGTGCCAAAAGGAAGGCCGCAGATACACGGATCCCTAGATTAACCAGATTGGCAATGGTAAATACGATCATATCTCCTGCACCGCGCAGAACGCCGTCCGTACAGGCCTTTAAACCGATCAGTGCGAAAAACCAGCCAATAAAGGACAGATATCCCGTTCCTGTCACATAGGCCTCTGAGGTCATATCGCCTCCCAGAAACGCTGCAATGATCGGCCCGTTCCACAGATTCACTATGACTGCGATGATCACAGCAAAAGCAGCGATCATCCCATAGCCGGAACGATATCCCATTTTCACCCGGTCCATCCGGCCCGCGCCGATATTCTGTGCTGTAAAGGTAGCTACCGCATTTCCAACGGCGATCATAGGCACGATGCAGATGGACTCAATGCGCCCTCCTGCAGAATATCCGGCCAGAGCGCCGGAACCGAATCCATTGACAACAGACTGGACTAACAGCATACCAATGGATACAATGGACTGCTGAAGGATAGACGGAAGGGCAATTTTCGTACCGTTTTCCAGCATTCCTGTGTCATACCGTCTGAATGCATCCGACGGATATTCCTTTAATTTGCGCACCAGAAGCCACAGAGAGATCAGCGCGGAAACTCCCTGCGAAAACACAGTAGCCGCTGCCGCTCCGTCTACCCCCATTCCCAACACAGTAATGGAAAAAATATCCAGTCCCACATTGAGAAGAGAAGAAAAGATCAGCAGATACAGCGGCGTCTTTGAATCCCCCATAGCATTAAACATAGCTGCCAGTACATTGTACATAAAAAGAAAGGGGAGCCCCAGAAAATAAATCCCCAGGTACAATTTTGCCTGCTCCATAATATTTTCAGGAGTCTGCAGCGCCCTCAGAAAGGTATCATTTAAAAGAAAGCCCGTTCCCCCAAGTATGATACTGACAAGTAAAAATGTAATTAAGGCGGTAGAAATAGATGTTTTCAGCCGGGTATAGTCCCTGGCTCCCAGATATTGAGAGGTCAGAACCGATGCTCCGTTTCCTCCGCCAATGGCAATCATAATAAATACGTTTGTAAGAGCATAGGATGCTCCCACTGCCGCCAGAGCCTCCTGCCCCAGATAATTTCCAACGATCATGGAATCCGCCATATTGTAAAACTGCTGAAACAGATTTCCAAGGATCAGAGGGACAGCAAAGAAAAACAGCCGGATCCCCGGTGCTCCCGCAGTCAGGTCTTTTGTCCTTTTCCCTTCTTTTGTCATTTCATGCATACCTCAAACTCATCTAAAAGCTCTTCAAAAAACTCCAGCGCCTGCTCAATGGGCCTGCTCTGGGACATATCCACACCGCAAAGCTTTAAAAGCTCCACCGGCTCCATACTGCAGCCGCCGCTTAAAAACCGTTTATAACCTTCTAAGATCCCCGGCTCTCCTTCCATGATCCGGCGGCTGATGGCAATGGCAGCTGAAAAACCAGTGGCATACTGATAAACGTAAAAAGGAGTGTAGAAATGAGGGATACGCTCCCACTCATAGCTGATTTCCGGATCTGAAACCATATCCGGCCCAAAATAGTCCTCATTTAATTTCCCGTAAATCCCGCAGAGGGCTTCCGAATTCAGGCTCTCTCCTGATGCTCCCATCTCATGAACCCTCTGTTCAAACTCCGCAAACATGGTCTGGCGGAACAGAGTGGTCCGAAAGCTTTCCAGAAAATGATTTAAAAGATAGGCCCGTTCCTTCTTGTCCGTACACTTCTCAAGCAGATGGCGGATCAAAAGAGCCTCATTGCAGGTGGATGCCACCTCTGCCACAAAAATCTTATATCCAGCATAAATGTAGGGCTGGCTTTCATTGGAATACCAGGTGTGAATGGCATGTCCCATCTCATGAGCCAGGGTAAAAACATCCTTTAAGGTGCCGTGAAAATTTAAGAGCACATAGGGATGACAGCCATAAATCCCCCAGGAATAGGCCCCGCTTCTCTTTCCTTCATTTTCATATACATCGATCCAGCGGTTCCCAAAGCCCTCCTCAAGCAGGGACAGATACTCCTTTCCCATGGGAGCCAGCCCCTCTTTTACCATTTTCTTTGCCTCTTCAAAGGTATAATGTTTATCTGCCTCGGACACCAGCGGAACATAGACGTCATACATATGAAGCTCGTTTAATTTAAGAAGCTTTTTTCGCAGGGAAATATAGCGGTGAAGCACAGGAAGTCCCTTCCTTACAGATGAGATCAGACGGTCATATACCGCCTCCGGCACTTCATTTGCACTGAGAAAATATTCCCGGCTGGAACTGTATTTTCTGGCTTTTGCATAAAATACAGCCTGCTTTACATTCGCCCCAAAGGCGGCTGCCAGTGTGTTGGAATATTGCCTGTATACACCATACAGACTTTGAAATGCTTCCCTGCGGATCCTGCGGTCCGGATGCTCCATCAGGGAAATATAGGTTCCATGGGTTACAGAAATCTCTCTCCCATCCGTTCCTCTAATGGACGGGAAACGTACATCTGCATTGTTGAACATACGAAAGACCTGACTGCCTCCCTGTGTGGCATCCTGAGCAGCAGCTAAAAGAGCTTCCATCTCATCTGACAGCGTATGATCCTTTCTCTTGATCAGCTGGCTTAACAGCCTGTCATAGAGTACAAGTCCATTTCCCGATTTTCGAAACGCATCCATCTGCTCATCCGGAATGGCCAGAATCTCCGGCACCATATAGGAAGACAGTTCTGCAGCCCGAACGGAAAGGCTCTGAGCCCTTGAAACCATATCCTGATACTGCTGTCCGGCCGTATCTTCATCGGAACGCATCCTGGCGTATACATACAGCCGTTCTATCTTCTGTGAAATATCATCGTCAAATTTCAGTCCCTCTAAAAGCCGTTGTGCCGACTGTCCCAGTGTTCCCTTAAACTCCTGATAGCGGTCTGCTTCCCTGGATACTTCTTCATACAGCCGTTCCCAGGTCTCCTGGTTCTCTATCATGTCCTCCAGCCTCCAGGCAGCTTCCTCTGGAATCTCATTTCTCTTTCTCGTCATAAGACCTTCTGGCTCCTTCCTTTGCAAAATCATTCCTTATTCTATCACATATCTTAACGAAAATGTCAGAAATTATTATAAAATAGTCAAAAGAAAGTCATCGATTTTGTAATATCTATCCGTTATAATCATATATGAAAAAAGAAAAGCAAACTCAAAAGGAGATTTTAATTATGAGAAAGAGATTTATTACCACAGCAGCAATGGCAGCCATTACAGCAGCAATGTTATTAAACGGATGCGGCAGCACCCAGACTAATACCACCTCTGCTGCCCAGACAGAAACTGAAAGCTCTTCTGCCGAAACAGAACCTGAAACCACAGCACCTGAGACAACCGAAGGCGAAACAGAAGCACAGGCAGAGGATGTGATCCGCACAGAGGCTGTTTATGTAAAGGACAGCGAATTTGCCACTGAAGGAACTCTGGTATTCCACAATGATACGATGGGAGATTTTATCTGCCACATCAGTGATTTCACCGTTTTGCCTGAGGAATTAAAGGACGGTGAAACCTATGTGGTAAGCCATTCCATGGTTATGGCTATGTCTTTCCCAGGCCAGCTTCCTCAGGTATATTCCATCCGCACCACAGATGATACCTACCGTGATTCTGTGGGCACAGTAATGACGGTTGAGGAAGAAAGTATCCTTTTTGAGCGTATGGATGGTTCTCAGTTTATGATCAATAAGGACAGCTTAGGAGACACGGAAGTAAAAGAAGGCGATCTGTGCGTAGTAAGCCATACAGAGATGATGACTCGCTCTATGCCCGGAACCTATATGGAAGTAAATCGTGTAGATGTGCTTCCTCAGGCAGAGGAAGAAGCCGCAGAGGTTCCTGCCGAAACACTTACAGAAGCAATCGAAATCGAATCCTCAAAAGCAGAATAATTGAATTTCTGAATTACGCAAATACCTCCCTGGTTCACAGATTTGTTCCGTTGGTGATCCAGGGAGGTATTTTATTGTTATTTTCTTAACGATATCTTTGAAAATCCTTCAAAAACCTTGCATTTTTATAAATATATGATAAAATCCCTAGCGAATCCTGCCAAACCCAGGCCCGGCCGAAGGGCTCTGTGTCTGGGTTGTGGCAGAAAAAAGGGAGGATCTATCATGTCAGCAGCCAGTATTAAAGCTTTCCTCAAACGGAAAAATGTAAACATCACTGTCCAGACATACCTCATTGATGCCCTTGGAGCAATGGCTTTCGGTCTTTTTGCTTCCCTTCTCATCGGCACCATTTTCGGTACTCTGGGCGAACAGTTCCACATCGAAATTTTTAATGTAATCGCAGAATATGCCAAAAGCGCCACCGGAGCAGCCTTGGGTATTGCCATTGCTCACGCGTTAAAGGCGCCCCAGCTGGTGCTTTTTTCCGCCGCAACTGTAGGTATCGCCGGAAATGCCCTCGGAGGCCCTGTAGGCGCCCTGGTTGCCACCATTATAGCCGCAGAGCTGGGTAAAATCGTATCTAAGGAAACTCGGCTGGATATTCTGGTTACTCCGGGCGTCACCATTATCTTTGGCGTACTGGTCGCTCAGTTTGTGGGTCCCGGCGTTGCGGGCTTTATGAACTGGTTCGGCAATCTTGTAAAGACAGCCACAGAAATGCAGCCTTTTATCATGGGCATCCTTGTCTCCGCTCTGATCGGTATTGCCCTTACGCTTCCCATCAGCAGCGCCGCTATCTGTATCGCCCTTTCTTTGGACGGTCTGGCCGGCGGCGCCGCTACCGCAGGCTGCTGTGCCCAGATGATCGGCTTTGCGGTTATGAGCTACCGTGAAAATAAAATCGGCGGCCTTATGGCTCAGGGGCTGGGGACCAGTATGCTGCAGATGGGGAACATTGTATTGAACCCACGCATCTGGATCCCGCCCACACTGGCTTCCATGATCACCGGCCCCATTGCCACCATGGTATTTAAGCTGGAAAATATCCCTGCCGGCTCCGGTATGGGAACCTGCGGGCTTGTGGGCCCCATCGGCATCTACACTGCCATGGGCAGCGGCGCCAATATGTGGCTTGGAATCCTTCTTGTCTGCTTTGTACTTCCTGCCATTCTTACCTTTATCTTCGGAGAAGCCCTTCGGAAAATGGGCTGGATCAAAGAAGGCGATTTAAAACTGGATCTGTAAATCAAAAAACTCCCGGCATACCAAACATCCATGGTCTGCCGGGAGTTTTTATCATTCCGTTATCGTTCAATATACTGAATGGCAATACATTTTGGCCCGCTCTGGGCCACAAATACAGGGCTCAGTTCCAAAATATGAATCTCCAGTCCTGTAAATGCTGTTTCAAACATGGTACGGATGCTTTCTGCTTCTTTTATTGCAGCGGCGTGAACAATATACAGGATATGACCTTCGCCAATCCCCTTCTGCTTCATATATTCCATCACTCCGTTTACCGCGGCAGACATGGTGCGCTTGACAAAAAATTTGTCAATCCGGGTTCCGTCTTTTGTAAGCTTCATCACAGGTTTTAATTTAAGCACAGAACCAAGGGCAGCAGCCACAGGAGTCAGCCTTCCGCCCCGTTTCAAAAAAGAAAAATCCTGCGGGATCAGAAAGGATTCCGTCTTTTCCGCAGCCTCTTTTAACCACGTAAGGATTTCAGAAGCACTTTTTCCCTCTTCCTTCATCCTCTGGGCCCGTTCCACTAGATACCGGTGGGGACCGCACAGAGTCCTGCTGTTAAACACCGTAATTCTCTCTTTGTTATCTGCCATCTCTCTGGCACTGCATGCACCGTGATGGGTACCCGACAGGCCGTCTGCAATGGAAATATGGATAATCTCATCCTGAGGATATCTGGCATATGCATCCAGCACCTCCCCGATAGGAGGCTGTGAGGATCTTGGCACCTGCCCTTCCTCAATCCGCCGGTAAAAATCCTCCATATCAATCTGCAGATCCCGGCCTTCCAGCTCTCCAATATGTATGCACAGGGGAATCGCTTCAAACCCTGCTGCCTTCGCCTCATCTTCTGTATACATCACAGAAGAATCCGTTATAATCTGTACCACATTCAATTCCTCCGCCCTATAATCTGGTTTTAAAAACTACATATTATAGTTTGCAATATTTGTCCGTAAATGTCAATAGGCGGAGGATAAAATCATGAAGTTAGTGGTGCTCGCCGCACTCATGAACATGCTCATGGTTGTGGCAGACAGAGCCTGTGGAAATCAGTTCTCCCTTCAGGTAGGTCTCTACTGCGGTTCTTGCATCACCCTGAACGCCTACGATGATCTCAACGCCTCTCTCATTAAAAATATCCACAGCGCCTCCGCCCATTCCGCCGGAGATGATCACCTGAGCGCCGTTATCAGCCAGGAAATTTGGCAGAAAGCCGGGACGATGGCCCGGATTGGGGACGGAATTTTCGGCTGTGATCTTGCCGTCCTCTGTATCAAAAAAGATAAAATTCTCACAATGTCCAAAATGTCCGGCAACCTCGCTGCCCATAGCTGCTACTGCAATTTTCATAATCTTCTTACTCCTTTTCTTCTTTCTTTAACAATCGGTTTACAGTTTCATATATATTTTTCAACGCCTCTCTGGCAGGACAGTCTATATCTGCAATACTTTTTCCTGCATTCACTGCCAAAGCTGCGTTTTTATCATAAGGGATCATTCCTGCAAATGGAATATTCTCTTCCCCGCAGAATATCTTTATCTTTTCCGTGTGCTCCGGGCTTACATCCCATTTATTCACACAGACCGCCAAACTTGCCTGAAAGGTTCTGGCAGTTTTTACCAGCCGTTTTAAATCGCTGATTCCCGACTGGCTGGGCTCTGCCACGATCAGTACCAAATCCATCCCGTTTACAGATGCAATTACGGGACAGCCGATTCCGGGAGAGCCGTCAATCACAGCCAGCTCTGTCTCAGGGGCGTGTTTCAGCATAGCCATTTTCACATCCGTTACCAGCTTTCCGGAATTTCCCCGGCCCATTTTCAGGATGGCTGTAGAAAAGACACTCTCATCCAGATACAGCTCTTTTCTGCCGGCCACGTCCTCCGTCAGCCTTACTGCCTTCTGAGGGCATACATATGCACATACCCCGCAGCCCTCGCAGGCATATTCATTTACCTTGTACACTTCCCCCTGCCGTTTCAGAGCGTCAAACCGGCAGTGAGACTCACAGAGCCCGCAGCCAATGCACCTGTCCGGATCAATAACCGCCTTTTCGCCTCCTAAAAAATCAGTGACCACAGGCGAAACCTCCGGCGTCATCACCAGATGGAGATTGGGCGCATCTACGTCGCAGTCTGCAATGGCCTTTGCCTGAGAAAAGCGGATAAATGCAGCCGCCGTGGTGGTCTTTCCGGTACCGCCCTTTCCGCTGAGGATCAAAAGACGCTTCATACGGCACCTCCTATCTGCTTTAACAGGTCCAAAAACAGCGCCTGAAGCTCTGGAATCTTTTCGCAAACAAGCTCTCCCTTTGCCGCCATAGCCCCGATCTTCGGATCATAAGGAATCCGTCCCAGAATCGGAAGGTCACGCTCCAGACAGAAGCGCTCCAAAGGTTCATAGGGAGTATCTTCCTTATTTATAAGCACGCCGCATTTTCTTCCCAAAAGGGTCACAAGCTCATAGACCATCTGGAAATTGTGAAAGCCAAAAGCCGTAGGCTCTGCCACCAGAACGCAGTAATCTGCATCCATCACACTTTCCATTACACTGCAGGCGCTTCCCGGAGGACCGTCAAGAATCGTCAGCCCCTCAGTCTGTTTTAGCGCCTCTCTGATGATGGGAATCCCGGAAGCCTCGCCCGGATTTAAGATTCCGGTCACGGTCTTGATCTCCCCGGCCCTCCCAATCTCCAGCTTTCCTATAGGCTTTTCCTTTTCTGTAACGGCATGTTCCGGACAGACCAGACTGCAGCCGCCGCAGCTGTGGCAGACCTCTGAAAATACCATTGGCTTTTTCCTGATGTACATCAGGGCGTGGAAGCGGCAGAATTCCACACATTTTTTACAGCCTGTACAGCGGTCAGGATCAAACTCCGGCAAAAGAGAACTTACGATTGTTTCTTTTATATCCTGTGGCTTCAGAAACAGGCGTCCGTTCGGCTCCTCTACATCGCAGTCAATGTACACCGCTCTTTTTGCCGCTGCTGCCAGATTCACTGCCGCCAGTGTTTTTCCTGCACCGCCTTTGCCGCTTAAACAGGCGATTTTCATTGTATTCCATGGTAGCCGCCGTGGAAATGGGTCAGCTCCTCAAGGGTTCCCGACTCCAAAGCAGCCAGATCATCCGCAGCGGCCTTATGTACGGATTGATAGATTTTTATATCAGCAGCCTTAAACACTTCCGCCGCATTCTCTCCGCAGCGCACGGTAATCAGGGCGTCTGCCCCGCTGTCTGCCAAAAACTGCGCTGCCTGGATCCCTGCACCTCCCTGGGCCGCAGCCGAAGGATTTTCCACGATTGTGTCCGTACCGTTTTCACGGAACAGAAAATAAGGCGCACGGGCCAGGACAATACATACATCCTGTTTATTTTCGTCCAATGGAACCGCGATTTTCATTCTGTTCTCCTCCTTTATTCCCTTTTGTGCGCAGTCCGGACGGTGCTTTTTGCAGCCTCCGCAGCCGCAGTACGCTTCCTCTCCGTCGCAAAGCTGGTAATCCCCGCCTTCAATGCGCAGAGGCAGACCGTCCACCAAAGCCTCTGCCAGCTTTTTTCTGGCAGAATTGTAGATCAGCTGAACCGTCGTTCTGGCCACCCTCATATAAGCGCTGCACTCCTCCTGTGAAAAGCCCTGTCTGTCGATCAGACGGATCGCTTCATACTCATCCACAGTCAGAACCACTGCCGGATTGCCGCACGCTCTGCCCGCAGGATAAAATTCCCTGATCCGCGGCATCTGACATACCTTCCGGCACTTTTTAGGCCTTGGCATTCTCTTCACCTCTTTCGGTTTATTTATGACATATGCCATTTATATTTGCAGTATAGCTCTGTTTGTGGCATATGTCAATAATAAAGTGCTTTAAAAAATAAAAACAGCTGGCATACAGCAAATAAAGAACATTTCTCTTTCTGCTGCATGCCAGCCTGTTTTAAGCTTTAATTTCCATATCTGTAAATATACGTTTCTTCCGGCCCTCCGGAACGGATCACCTCTCCCCGTTCCCACAGATACTGCAGATGGGCAAGAATTTCTGAGGTTGCCATCCACTGCATTACCAGCGGATAATCTTTAAAACATCCCTCCTTGTAGTACCATTTCACCTTTCCGGCTACTTCAAAGGCACACATGGGCTTTGTTGCCAGTACGCCTGTGATTTCATCCAGACGCTCCCTGTGATGTTCCAAAATCTCATCCACTCTTGTCTGTAAAGAAAGGACTTCACCCCGATGAGCGGGAAATACATGGCTTACGGGAAGATCCCGGATCTTTTCCAGATTTTTAATATAATTGGCCAGGGAATGATCCCCTTCCTCATAATAACCGATATTAGGGGTTATTTTATTCAACACATGATCGCCCGGAAAAAAGATTCCGCTTCCCTCGTCATAAAAACCGATCATTCCCGGCATATGGCCTTTCAGGTCAATCACCCGGAACCGGTATTTTCCATAGGAAAGCACATCCTGTTCCGCCACTGTACAGACCTTTTGGGAAGGAATCGGTACAGAAACATCGATCTGAGGGGGCATTTTCTTTAAAAGCCCCAGAGAAATCCCGCATTTTAAAAAGCTGTTTCTCATATACTCATCCCTGGATTTTGGATCCTGCCAGGTAATTTCCATACCGTCCCAGACACTGCAGACGATTCTGCCGAACCGTCTGTACAGATTCGGCAGATTGCCGCAGTGATCCCGGTGTGAATGGGTAAGAAGAATATCTGTGTTCCCGCAGCACAGTCCCAGTTCCTCTGCTGCATCCAAAAGAATCTGAGTACACTCCTCTGTCTCAAACCCTACATCTATGATGCAGCTTCTGTCCTGCCCTTTTATGATATAGCTGCTAAGTTCCTTTAAGGACGAGCCTTTCAGAGGCAGCTTCACTTCATAGATATCTTCTGCAACCTGCTTCACTTTACTTATTTTTTCTTTCATCGTTCCAGACAAAGAGAATTCCCTTATCCAGATAATCTTTAATCTGCTCGTCCGTATAGCCCAGATCCTTTAAGATTTCTGGTCCCTGCTCACCGATTAAAGGACCGCCCTTATATTCCGGAACACCCATTTCCTCAAATTTAACAGGAGGTCTTACCAGTGTTCTTGTGTTTCCGTTGGCATACTCCATCTTATACAGACAGTTGTTTGCCCATGCCTGCTCATCCTCCAGGATCTCGGTCCAGGACTGTGCAAGGCTGAATGCCACATCTGCTTCCTTTAAGATCGGCTGCCACTCAGCAGCTGTCTTCTTGCCCATAGCTTCCATACAGATATCATACATTTCCGTTCCAAGTCCCTTTGCCTGCAGGTTCTGGATCGGGAAGTATCTCTCATCATCGATCAGGTCTTCTCTGCCCAGAGCCTTCATGAACTGCTTATAGTACATATTGTAGTCAGGCATACAGGTCTGGATATATCTGTCATCTGCGGTTCTCCATGCGGAGTTAAATGGGTTTGCTCCCTCACGAATGTTGATTGGGTACTCTTTTGCAATTCCGTCATAGTTTGCAGCCTGGATCATCATACCCATGTTGTATACAGCGGTCTCAAACAAGCTGGTTTCAACCTTCTCGCCCTCTCCTGTCATCTTTGCATGGTACAGGGCAGCCAGAATTCCGGCAGCCAGGTTCATGGCTACGTTGTGATCGCCTACACCGGGAACTACGTTAAAGGGAACCGTACCTCTCTGGCGCAGGGAATCCAGGTATCCGCCTCTTGCAAAGAATGCGGTGAAGTCAAAGCCCGGCAGATCCTTATCTGGGCCGTACTCGCCGTAACCGGTAACGATCGCATAAACCAGCTTGGGGAATTTCACCTTCAGGGTTTCATAATCCAGTCCGGCTCTCTGGAGCGCCTGTACTCTCCAGTTGGTGATCAACACATCTGCATCCTCCAAAAGCTTAAAGAATGCTTCTTTTCCTTCCGGAGTCTTCATATTCAGGGAGATACATCTCTTGTTTCCGTTCTCCAGATCCCAGGTTGTATTCTCATACATATCCAGAGGTCTGCCCTCAGAAGGAGCGGTATGTCTTAAAGGATCGCCCTTTGCAGACTCAATTTTAATAACATCTGCGCCAAGGTCTGCCATAAAACGACCTGCTCCAGCAGCAGCAATAAATGTTGCCAGCTCAATAACTTTTACGCCCTCCAATAACTTCTTGCTCATAGTTATATCCTCCTTTACATTATTTGCTTTATTTGTCCAGCTCCTCAATAATAGCCGGGATTACCTTATACAGGTCGCCTACAATACCATAATCAGCGATTTCAAAAATCGGTGCATTCTCATTTGTATTGATGGCAATGATCTGCTCGGAATTCTGCATACCTGCTGCATGCTGGATCGCTCCTGAAATACCGCAGGCAATGTAAATCTTTGGCTTTACAGTAGTTCCTGTCTGGCCTACCTGGTATGCATGATCGATCCAGCCTGCATCTACAGCTGCTCTTGAGGCAGCTACGATACCGCCCAGCTTATCAGCCAGCTGCTTTAACAGATCAAAACCCTCTGCCTTTCCAAGTCCCATACCGCCGGATACGATAATATCTGCATCGGTAAGAGAAACGCTGTCCTTCATGGTTTTAACGATTTCCAGAACCTTGGTGCGGATATCGCCCTCTTTAAACTCTACATTCAGGCGGATCAGCTCGCCCTTGCGTCCTTCTTCAAATGCTGCCTTCTCCATAACGCCCGGTCTTACGGTAGACATCTGAGGACGATGGTTGGGGCATACGATGGTTGCCATTAAGTTTCCGCCAAATGCAGGACGTGTCTGCTTGATCTTCTTATCCTCCGGATCGATTTCCAGCCTTGTACAGTCAGCCGTCAGACCTGTATTTGCCTTTACTGCCAGACATGGTCCCAGATCACGGCCAATGTGAGTAGCGCCCAGTAAAACGATCTCAGGCTTGTATGCTTCGATGGCGTCATTAATTACCTTTGTATATGCATCTGTACGGTAGGTTGCAAGCTCCTCGTGATCTGCCACATATACCTTGTCAGCGCCATACTCAAACAGCTGATCTGCCAGCCTCTCTACATCTTTTCCGCAGAGAACGGCACACAGCTTGCAGCCGACCTCGGCAGCCAGCTTCTTTCCTTCGCCCAACAATTCAAAAACAACCGGCATGATCACGCCGTCTCTCTGCTCTGCAAATACCCATACATCCTTATATGCACTTAAATCCTTTACTTCACGCGCTTCTTCTGTTTTCTCAATAGCCTTGAAAGGACACTTTTCTACGCAGACGCCGCAGCCGGTACAGGAAGGCCCGATCACAGCCACCTTATTTTCCATGGTAATTGCTTCAAACGGACAATTCTTTACGCAGATGGAACAGCCTTTACATTTTTCTCTGATTACATTTACTGCCATTTTTTATACATCCTTTCCCTTTAGATATAGTGTTTCTCTCTCAGTTTTCCAACTAATGCAGCACTCATTTCCTGAACGGTTCCGCTTAACATCTCGCCTTTTCCCTTCTGAGGCGGTGTAAAGGAACGGAACACCTGGGTGGGGGATGCATTCAGTCCGCAGTCCTTTGGATCCAGCTCTACTGCATTGTGATCCCAGACTGTAATCTCCTTTTTATAAGCATCAACAATGCCTCCGATACTCATATATCTGGGCTGATTCAGTTCCTTCACTGCTGTTAAAAGACAGGGCATCTGTACCTCGATAATCTCATATCCATCCTCTAACTGTCTCTGTACAACTGCTTTTCCATCCTCTAACTTAATATCCTGAACATAGGTTACAACCGGCAGTCCCAGTCTCTGTGCTACCTGAGGACCAACCTGAGCTGTATCTCCGTCAATTGCCTGACGGCCTGCAAAAATCACATCTACATTGCCCACTTTGCGGATACCGGCAGCGATGGTTGTGGAAGTTGCACAGGTATCAGCGCCGCCGAATGCACGGTCGCTTAACAGATATGCCTCGTCGGCTCCCATTGCCAGACACTCCCTTAACATGTAGGTAGCCTGAGGCGGTCCCATGGTCAGAACAGCTACAGTAACATCAGGATTCTGGTCCTTGATCTGAAGAGCTGCCTCCAGAGCGTTTGCGTCGTCGGGATTTAAAATGCTGGGCACACCGTCACGAATCAGAGTTCCCTTAACCGGATCGATCTTTACTTCGTTGGTATCTGGCACCTGTTTTACACATACTAAAATTTTCATTCTCTCAGCTCCTCCTATTTCTTCAGCAATTTTCCTGCGATTACCATCTGCTGTACCTGGCTGGTACCTTCATAGATTGTAAATACGCGGCAGTCACGGTACATTCTCTCTACCTTGTAATCCTTGATAAAGCCGTATCCGCCATGAATCTGTACTGCCTTTCCTGCAATCTCGTTGCAGACCTCAGCTGCATAATATTTCGCCATGGATGCTGCCATAGATGCATCCTGATGAGTATCCATTAAGTATGCAGTCTTGTATACCAGATTTTTAGCTGCTTCCAGTTTTGTAGCCATATCAGCAATCATAAAGCTGATCGCCTGGAAATCTGCGATTCTTCTGCCAAACTGTTTTCTCTCTTTTGCGTACTTGATCGCCTCATCCAGAGCGCCCTGAGCCACACCGATGGACTGAGCTGCCACACCCAGACGTCCTGTATCCAGAGTCTTCATGGCATTGATAAAGCCTTTTCCTTCTTCGCCTAACAGATCGCTTTTATGTACTCTTACATTGTCCAGAATAATATCACTGGTAGCACAGCCGATCACGCCCATTTTATTCTCCGGCTTACCGCAGGAAACACCCGGAAGCTTCATATCTACAACAAATGCGGAAATGCCCTTGGTTCCCTTTGTCATATCTGTTTTTGCATAAATAACAGCCCAGTCAGCCAGAGGTGCCATGGTAATAAAAGTCTTGCGGCCATTTAAAATATAATAATCTCCATCCTTTACGGCTGTCGTTGTCATACCGCCTGCATCAGAACCTGCTCCCGGCTCTGTCAGAGCAAAGCAGACCTTCTTTTCACCCTTTACAACCGGTGTCAGATATTTTCTCTTCTGCTCCTCTGTTCCTGAAAGAAGGAACGGACCGCCGGACAGAGAGTTAGGAGAAGACACATAAATACTTGCCACACCGCTGACTCTTGCAAACTCTTCCATTACAATGACGTAGGAACGGGCATCTGCACCCTGTCCTCCATACTCCTTTGGAACCTTAATTCCGAAAAATCCGGCCTTTGCCATTTTATCCAGGATTTCCTCCGGGAACACCTCTTTTTCTTCCACTTCATCAAGGATCTCCTTGGTCAGTTCTGTTTCGGCAAACTCCCTGGCCAATTTCCTTACTAACTCATGCTGTTCTGTAAAATACATGTTTGCTCCTCCTTATTTTATATTTATCATCTCGCCAGCCTGAACCCGAAGGTCCTTTAAAACAACCTTTCCGCTGGCGTTGATTGGAAAACTCTCAAATGTGAGCACATATTTTGGCACTTTATAATCGGAGAGCCGGCTCTTTACATAGGCTCTTACCGCTTCTGCCTCGATCACAGTGCCTTCCTTTGGGATAATACACGCGGCAATCTCTTCCTGCAGCACTTTTGCGGGAATTCCTACCACTTTTACTTCGTTCACCTCCGGCAGTTCGCTGATGCAGTTCTCTATTTCGGCAGGAGAAATATTTTCTCCTGCCCGTATGATCATCTCCTTCAGTCTCCCGGTTACATGGAGGTATCCCTTTTCATCCATATATCCGATATCACCTGTATGCAGCCATCCATCCGGATCAACTGCCTTCCTGGTCTCCTCCAGACGTTTATAATATCCCTGCATCACATTATAGCCCCGAACCAGGATCTCTCCCTTTTGGAAGCTAAGCTCTACATCTGAAATAAGCCGTCCGGCTGTTACTGCCTTTTTCTTTACCGGATCCTCATAATCGGAAATAGCAATACAGGGGGACGCTTCCGTCTGTCCATAGGACACCTGGAGATGCTCCATATTCAGTTCCCTGCAGATCTCCTCATACTCAGCAGGCAGAATCGGTGACCCGGCAATAATTCCACTCTTCAGACTGGAAATATCGTACTGAGAACGGCATTGGTTATGAAGCAGCGCCAGAAACATAGTAGGAACACCATTTAAAACGGTACATTTGTGTTTTTCTACCTGCTCCAGTACCTCAATCGTCTTATAATACTTCAGCAGATGAGCCTGAGCCCCACTGTGCAGACAGGCCAGAATCCCGGCTGTAATTCCAAAGCAGTGAAACAGCGGAACAGAAATGCACAGACAGTCCTCACTGCTCCAGCGCATCCGGCGGGCAATCTCACCAGAATTGTTTACCAGGCTGAAATGGGACAGCATAACGCCCTTTGGCCGGCTGGTGGTACCTGAGGTAAACATAATACAGGCCGTATCCTCCGGCTTTACCAGTGCCTCTGCCTCTGAGAGAAGTACTCTCTCTTCGTCTGAAACCGTCTCAGGAAATAAATCTCTCCGGTACCATTTATCAGACGGGTCTGTCTCCAGAGGAATCCTCTTTTTCAGACAGGGAAGCGCCTGATCCGGGATTCTGTTTAACAGCTCTTCATATACTGTATTTTTACAGCCCATACCGTAAAACAGATAATCCACATCATTATCCCTCAGAATCTCTTCCAGTTCCCTTTCCTTATAACAGGTATTGATCAATACCGGTACGGCGCCAATCTTGCTGAGTGCAAAAAAACAGAATAACCAGTTTGGACTGTTTACACTCCATATGGCCCCATGGTTTCCTTTTCGGATTCCCAGGTTCAGATAACGGACTGCCAGAAAATCTGAAATCTCATCCACTTCCCTCCAGGTATACCGGTTGTCACGGTATCCGATGCCTGGAAGCGTCGGAGTCTCTGCAGCCCTCTCTCTTAACAGGGTTCCAATTGTTTTTGATACAAGACTCATGATTTCATCTCCCGCCAGCAGTTTTTTTGTATACTTGTATACCAGTTTATTTGTTTCAACAATGTTCCATTATACCACAGATGCAGAAAGGGGGAACTGTGCCCCTTTCTGCTGTAAAAGTCTTTATTTTGTATCAAACTTCGTAGCGATCATATGTACTACATATGGGATCATAATTACAGGAATGCTTAAGTATCCCAGATATGCGTAACCTACAGATACGATCTTATTCAGTCCAAGCTGAGCAATCAGGAAAGCAACCAGTGTGCAGATAAATGTAACAATAATTACATTCTTTCCAGGTTTTGCAGTTGGATCAAAATTCTTATCCATGGAAGAACATACGCGGTTGGACATACCTGCGATCATGTTTACTGCGGTAGAAACGGAACCGAGTACGATCAGGATAGAAATAATCGGTCTTAATAAGGAAGGCGCAACACCTCTGTTTACCAGGATCAGCAGCGGAATGCTCTCTGTTGCAAAGTTAGGATCATTGGTAATCGCCATCATACCAAGAACTGCCATCAGACAGATTGCAGTATTTACAAAAAAGCCGTAAACCATGGATGTTTTTGCATCATCCGGGCTGGCAAATGGTTTTGCATGCTGGAACAGAAGACCGATCGAACCAAGCTGGAATGCTGCATATACAATACTCGTCCAGAATGCTTTTCCTACAGGTGCCGGATTCGCTGCGCTGGCAGCAATATTTGCAGAAATATCGCCCCACTGAACAATGATATTCGGAATATAAACGATCAGAAGACCGCCTACAATCAATACAGACAGAGTAGCTGCCACCTTGCGCACTACATTGGTACCATAAACTGCTACAATGAAAATAAAGATGCCTACAAATATTGTTCCAATCCAGTGATTGATTCCAAACGCACTTTCCATCGTACTGACTCCTGTAGCGAAAGCAGCCGCCGGAGCAACACAGATCGTTACAAGATATACAAGCTCATACAGGTTTGAAAAAATAGACGCATATTTTCCATAAAAATGGTTGTTAAAGCTTCTGTAGTCATATAAATCATGTTTCTTTGCATATCGCAGTCCGTACCACTGGTAAAAAGCTCCGATAAACTGTGCCAGAACACAGGTTGCAAATGCCCATACGCCAAACTGTACAAAGTACTGTCTTAACTGGTTTCCGGAAGCAAACCCTCCTCCAAACTGCGTGGTAAACCACACGAATGCAACACCGATCGTAACCGACATTTTGTCTTTACTAATCATAATTGTTTCCCCTTTTCATTTTTTATTTATCAGAACATTTCCTTAAATGCCTGAATCATCGTGTTGGCCTGTTCGTAGTTCACCATCTGGCGGTCTACTTCAATGTTCAGATTCATCAAACCTGCTGCATCGCAGGCCCTCTTAATCGGAACATAATCAAACTCTTCCGGGTCACAGAACTTGGTCATAAGAACAATCACGCCCTTGGCGTCATGCTTCTTTGCCTGCTCAATGATGTAATCCACACGTTTTTTATCTTTGTCATACAGCAGTGTACAGTTATCCATATCTGCAAACTTGTGAGCCAGCGCATCAACCGGATTAGCCATATCCGGAACATCGGTACGGTACTGTCTGGACTCATGAGCCACATCATCAAATACAACCTTGATGCCGTTCTCGTCAAAAATCTGCAGCAGGCTTGGGGAATCTGCCAGAATGCCGCTTACCAGAACTCTTACCTTTCCTTCTGCCTTTGGTCCCTTCTTTAATTCCTCATTGATCTGCTTTACAATGGCTGTGTGCTCCTCAGGAAGCATAAACCATGCACTCTTAAACACATCGCTTCTCTGTGCTGCTGTAATCTCGGCATCTGCTGCAATCTCAGCAAACTCTCTCATCACTGCATTGTGCTCATTGTAGATCTTATTGGACTCTGCAAGAGCAAACTCGGAGAAATGAGCGCCTGTTGCAGCTTCCAGATCGCGGATCACTCTTAAATATCCGTCTCTTGTAAACTTCACTCCGTATGCAGGCTTTCTGTTCTGGGGATATGTCATGGGAACAAATGGAATTCCCTTTACTGCGTATTTCCAGTTTTGTCCAAGTGTCTTTAAGGAATCGCACAGAGACGGGATCACGATGGCAGAAACACCGTCATATTCGCCCTTGATTCCCAGCTCTAAGATGGTCTGCATGACAGAGCAGATAAATGCAGGATAGTATTTCTTTGCTTCATTGATCTCCATGTCAGCGCCCCAGACGCCCATGGGAACCAGACCCATAGAATGGATAATCTCCTGAGGAGTGTAAACGGGTGCTACTGCTACCACTTTTTTTCCTTCTGCCAGGTATTTATCCAGCTGTTTTTTAGGAGCTGCTGCAACTTCATGAAGCTGCGCAAATAATTCGTTTACTGCCATTTTAATTACCTCCTTTGTTGGCTTCCATGATTTCCATCAGGCCCTGAACACGGGTGTCATACTGAGCTTCAGAGAAGTTTCTCGGATCTGCCTGATCGCCGTCAAAGGAAGCTACCGGAATATCGCAGGCTTCTCCGATCTGCCGGCTCATTTCCGGCATAAATCCGGACCACAGCTTGCAGGAACGGTTTGTATGTACTAAAAGTCCCTCTACATGATTATTCTTGCAGAGACGGATTCTCTTATCTCTTGCATGCTCCAGATTCATTGCATTGGGTACATTCGCATAAGCACGGCACATACCGTCAAAGTCTTCATAGATAAATCCGAAAGCATCTGCATAAATGGTAGTTACCATGTTGATGCCTCTGCTCTTTAAGCCGGTAGAGGTAGCACGCAGCCATGGCCAGCAGGCAATTCCCTCGAACATGATTCTGTATTTTTCTTCTGCACGGAAGGTGGAAACGCCCTTTTCGTGATTTTCCTTATATTCCTTTAACAGCGTTTCCATGGCATCTGCCGCTTCCTTCTTTCCGCGGGCGGTAACCATAACTGCCATGTGGTTTAACAGGTCAAAACCATTAAATGGAGATGGAACATATTTTGCCTGCTCCGTAGCCTCGATCCATGCACGGCTGGAACGTCCGGAGATTTCCATTACCTCTTTGAAGCGCTCATCACTCCACTTTTTGCCTGTATACTCTTCCAGCTGATGGATCGCATCCCAGAACTGAGCTTTGATATACTCTACCTCAGCATCTGATACCTCATAATCCGGATTGAATGGGATATCGATCATAATCATGGGGATATTCAGCTCTTTTGAAATATTTTCGTACCATTTGATCATACAGTTGCAGATATTGTTGCAGCAGAGAACAAAATCCGGAAGGGGCATATCCTGCTCCGGTGCCTCTTTTGCCTTCATATAAGCAAGAGATACTCTGGCATATGCGCAGATATCATTGGAATAGCCCTCGCCCTCACTGATATTACACATTCTTTCGCCGCCGCCTCTGGCTGCGATCGCTGCTGCCTGGTTCTCTGGATAGCATACATAAAGTCCCAGTGTTTCCGGGATCTCAACCGGGAAATTGCTGGCGCACCAGCCTACCATCTCTCCGCGGGCCTTCGCCTCCATGGCATCGCTGTAAGCCTTAGCTGCGATTTGTCCCAGTTTGAATTTTGCTGAATTCGGATCTGGTGCAGGTCTGCTTTTCTTTACTTCTTCACCCATAATGAAAACCTCCTTATATGATTCATTATTTTCTATTTTCATAAGCGTACAGGGCTGCCCCTAACGCTCCCATAAGTTGGGCCATGTCACTATATACAATCTCAACGCCAAGCTCTTTTGCCATTGCGTTTCTGACCCCGGCATTTCTGGCTACGCCGCCGCTCATGCATACTTTTTCCTTCACTCCGGCTCTTCTGGCCAGAGACGCTACCCTTGTAGCTACAGACTGGCAGATCCCTGCCACAAGATCCGGAAGATTGGTCCCTGCTGCAAGCTGGGAAATAACCTCCGACTCAGCAAATACGGTACAGGTGCTGGAAATACTGGCGGGATTTTCCGCCTTGGCTGCCTCTACCTCCAGATCCGAAATATCCAGCTTCAAAATTGTGGCCATTACGTCCAAAAAGCGGCCCGTACCTGCAGCGCACTTGTCATTCATTACAAAATTCATCATGCGCCCTTTATCATTGAGCGCAAGCACCTTGGCATCCTGTCCGCCGATATCAATGACTGTGCGAACATCCGGAAATGTAAAATGAACCCCTCTTGCATGACAGCTCAATTCGCTGAGCTCACCGTCCGCACCTTCAAACCGCTTTCTTCCATATCCGGTAGCAATGGTATATGCTACATCCTCTTCCTTCACTCCTGCGGTTTTCAGTACTTCCTCCAATGCCTGATGTGGTCCGTCTGTTCCCGTTCCTGCAACCACGATCGATGTCCCCACAATTTCTGTTCCATCCTTTAAAAGAACACATTTTGAAGTGGTGGAACCAATGTCAATTCCAAGTGTATACATATCTGCGCCCTTCTTCGTTTATTTTTTAACAATTAACCGTAAAAAATTTTTCATCTTGAACTCTAGTATACAAGATGAGGTAAAAATATGACTTATATTCTAGTATACAAGTTACTTCAAAAAAATAAAGTCTTGCAGTCTAGCATACAAGCTTTTCCAAAAAGCTGTTCATATTTATACAAATATGAACAACTCAATCACTATTGATAATATATTATCAAATATCAGGCAAGATGTAAATAGGTATTTTTTAATTTTAAAGATTTTTTTAGGCAAAACAACGAAATCTTAAACAAAATACTCCGGATACTCCGCTTTTGCCTGATCCGAGATTTTGGAAATAGTCTCCAAATGGGCAGACATGGCTCTTAATGTCCTTCCCGGCCGCTTGTCCAAAAGCGCCTGATAAATGGCTTCATGCTCCTGAATCAATTCGGGTACACGGTGAGCAAATGTCACATCAAAATTTCTCCATCTGGCAATATGGATCATATGCTCTGCCATAAGCTCCATCAGATTATGACGATGCACACTGTCAATCAGAATCCTGTGAAATTCAGAATCAAGATATTTAAAATCCACCTCATAATCCTCTGACTGACTGTATTTTTTCTGCCGATCCAGATTCTCCCGCAGCTGCTTCATAAGATCTTCTCTCTGAGAATCATCCATATCCTCAAATATCTCATATAAGATTTCCTTTTCTATAGCCGTACGCAAAAGCAGCAGGTCTGAAATAAATTCCAGATCCATTTTGCTTATATAGGTTCCCCTCTGGGGATACACCTCAACCAGCTTTCTCTCACTTAGCCGGGTAAAAACCGTCCGTATCACGGATCGCGAAACACCATAATCTTCGCTCATCTGGTTTTCACTGATCTTCTGCCCCGGCTGAAGCTGAAAATTAGTGATCCGCTCACACATATCCTTATAAATTTCATCTGCAGTCGCTGGCCTCTGATTATTATAAATTGTCATTTCGCACCTCCTTCCGGTCTTTTTGATTATCTGACAGATTATTATACCTCAAAATCACCCATTTTCCTAGAGTGATTTTCCACAGAGCTTTCCCATTTTCCTCAAAAACACTTTAACAGGTTTTGCTGAAGTCCGGTACGGCTATCCATATCTATCCGTTGATCATCTGAAAATGGTGCTGAGCCGCAGTAAAATACGGATCTGACGCCCATGAGCGCTGATGAATCACTGACCGATCATCTGTGGCCCATTATCTCTGAAATATTCAAAACAGCCATTGAAAATAACCAGAATCTGATCGTTGAAGACTGTTATATCCCCTTTGACTGGGAAAAGGATTTTTCAGAACGAGATTAAGCTGTAGGTGTATCTTGCATTTTTACATCGATTGATATATGATTATTTCAGTTTATTTTTACATAATCAGGGAGAATATATGGTCAGCCTTCATCTAAGTGATTCTACGATCAATTCTTTAAGCAATAATGAATTGAATATTTTAAAATATGTATACGAACACGGTGATGCCATCGTGGATATGAATATTCGGGAGTTTTCTGCCCAGGTATCCTACTCTTCCGCTACGATCTTACGTTTTTGCCGGAAACTGGGATATTCCGGATTTGCAGAATTTAAGTATCAGCTGCGCCATCAAACTATGATCCATGACATTCCGTCCTCTCCCGAAAAAAAGCCGGACTTTGATATTCAGAGGCTGATGGATTCCATGTGCTTTAATATTGACGGCACTGCCGGCCTGATCTCAGAAGAACAGCTTTCCAGAACCTTTCATTATCTTGACAGTGACTGCCCGATCTATGTATGGGCCCCCGGCGGACTTACGTCTATCCTCAGCAATTACTTTGAAAAACTGCTGCTTTCCATCGGTAGGCAAAATGTATATTTGCTGGAATCCTCCAAAATGTCCGCCCACATCCTGCAAAACCAGAAAAATAAGTGTCTTCTGATCCTGATCAGTACTACTGGAAACTTTGAACCAACCATTCGAATGGGAAAAATAGGCAGTATGAATCATATCCCTATTTTGACCATTTCTCCCTATACCAGCAATGCCCTTGCTGATCTGGGAACCATCAATTTCCGTTTTTTTACAAACCAACGTGAAAACCAGGGTGCGGAATTCACATCCCGCCTTCCGGTCTTTTATGTGATACACATGATTATCCGCAGCTATCTGGAATACAAACGTTTAGGAGATACCCATGATTCCATTATTTGAAAAAGCGTACCGTATGCAGCTTACGGAAACAGAAAAGAGCATACTGGATTATTTTGAAAAAAACCTTCCCCTCTCTGTCCACACTCATTTAAATGACCTGAGTTCTGCTCTTTATACCTCAAACGCTACCATCGTTCGTTTTTGTCAAAAACTGGGCTTAAATGGATATAATGAATTTAAATACCAGCTCCGTCATGAGTTAAAACAGATGAAGGAACCCGTTTTTTCTCCTAATGATCTGATTTCCCATTCCCTGGCTCTGTTTAGAGATAATATGGAAGCTGTCGATGCAGACAAATTAAAACGCATTGCCGACTATCTTACCGGCGACAATCCCGTATATATCTATGGTTCCAATTTAAGCTCTGTCCCGGCAAAATATCTTCAGGTCGTTTTAAATACATTGGATCACCCATCGATTCTTATCGAATGGCACCGCCTTCTGGCTGGACTGATCCATGAGATCACCTCGGATTCTGTTTTATTTATGATTTCCGCCCACGGAGATTCTCAGCGCTATCTTCCGATTTTTGAATGTGCCAAAAAAAGAGGAATTACCACTATTCTCCTTACCAGTGAAAAAAACAGTCCTCTGCTTTCTTTAAGCACCATCTGGATGTGCAGCAATGATCAGAATGAAGAATGTCATCATGTAGATATCAACTCCCGTCTCGGCATCATCACCCTGATCCAGCTGATTATTGAACTGGCAGCACAGGGTACAATAAAAGAGAACTCCTGATCCAAGTTTTCAAATCAGAAGTTCTCTTTTTATTGATCAATATTTTAATACTTCCCTCACATCGGATGCGATCCGCTCTACCTTCGGGCCGTAAATAACCTGAATATGCGTATCACTCGATCGTACAAATCCCATTGCCCCTGTCTTCTTGAGAATATCCTCATCAACAAGAGCCATATCCTTGATATCCACACGAAGTCTTGTCAGACAGTTATTTACCACACCGATGTTGCCAAAGCCGCCAAGTCCTTCAATAATCTTTACCGCTTTTGCTTTCTGCTGCTCATCCATGGAAACACCCTGCTTCCCATCTGTTTCCTCTTCATCTGCCACATCAATTGAAAGCTTCTTTTTTGTCAGATACCATTTAAACACCCGATAGTAGACAACAAAGAATACGGGTCCTACTACAAGTACCCAGTACCAGTTGGATCCGGGCTGGAACACACCCCAGATCAGGTAGTCGATCAATCCGCCTCCAGTATTTCCGATAATCACATGAAGCGCTGCCATCAGCATGAACGAAAGACCGCCCATAACAGCATGAAATACAAACAATGCAGGTGCAATAAACATAAATGAAAATTCCAGAGGCTCAGTAATACCGGAAACAACGCTGGCTGCCACGCCTGCGATCATCAGGGCTTTTACCTTTCCCTTCTTTTCTTCCGGAGAAGTACGGTAAATGGCGAGAGCCGCGCCGGAAAGTCCAAACATCATCATCGGCATTTTACCCTGTCCAAGGAATACCGTAAACGGAGCCAGTTCATTGATATCAACCTTATCAATAAACTGCAGGAAAATATTCAGACAGCCTTCTACGCCCTCATAAACACCCCCAAGAGATGTGGTTCTGAAAAGACCGTTCAGCACATGGTGAAGTCCTGTCGGAATCAGAAGGCGTTCCAAAAAACCATAGGTAAATACGCCTGCCAGACCGGTTGCGGAAATAAGGCCGCCCAGCCCGTCAATGGCTGCAGAAATCGGCTTCCATACCAGAGGAGCGATCAGACCGGCTGCTGCCATTGCCATAATTACGGCAATCGCTACGAATCGTTTTCCTCCATAAAAGGAAATTGCTACGGGAAACTGTACTTTATGATATTTGTTATGAATCTTTGCAGTAACCAAACCGGAAATAATACCTGCTACCGCTCCCATGTCCAGTGTTTCCACACCAAGAATCGCGGAAATCTTCAATGCGCCAAAATCCATGAACCCGGATCCTATCATACAGGACGATGCCACCAAAAAGGTATAGTAGCCAATAAAGCCTGCAAATGCCGCTATTTCCTTTTCTTCCTTTGCAAGACCAAAGGCAATGGAAATAGAAAACAGCACCGGGATCAAGGTAAAAACAACGCCTGCTACCTTATTCAAAGTTAAAATTACAAACTGAAGAACCGGAAGCTGTAAAAATGGCAGCGCCTCTACAACCTGTGCTTTCATCAGTGCAGAACTCAGTCCCAGGACGATGCCGCAGGCAGCTAAAGCTGCAATCGGCATCAGTAAGCTCCGTCCAAGGGCTGAAAAAAAGTCCATAACTTCATTCTTATTCATTGTAAACCCCCGATTTTACATATATTCTCTGATTATGTATGATTACCGCAATTCCGGCCACATCCCCTTATTCGCTTCAATCAGCGCATCCAGAACTTTTCTTGCTTTCTTTGCATCATTGATCAGACGGTTCAGAGTAAATGCCTCCAGTGCCTTCTGATAAGAATTTTCAAAATATGCATCTACGATCAGCTTTTCGCAGGAAACCTGATTAACCAGAAGTCCTAAATTAAACTGCGGAATATTACCCACGCGCATAGGTCTCGGTCCGTTAATACCAAGCTCACAGACCACCTCAACCATTGCATCATCCTGCATATTTGCAATCGCGCCGTTATTTTCCACGATCAGGATATGGCGGTCATTTTTATTGTACGCAATCGCCTCTGCCACCTTTATCATCATCTCTGCATGAGCATCTGATATTGCATGGAATTTATCTCCCAATTTTCCTTCTTTAATTACCTCTGCACATTCGGTAAACACCCTTTTTTCTCTTCCTGCCATAACCTCATCTGCACGGGTAAAGTTGGGATCCAGATGGCTTACTTTATAATCGGGATACAGGTAATACTGATCGTATGTATTTGGAAGAAACTCCGGGAAATCTGCCATGATCGTCTGAACCATTCCATAGGTATCCAGCCAGGACTGATCTCTCTGCTCCGCATCCTGGGGCAAAAATCCTTTCTCCTTCACCATTTCACGAACCTTTGGCAAAAGATCTTCGCCTGTATGTGCATCATATACATGAGTAAACCAGCCATAATGATTCAGGCCAAAATATACCGGATCCAGATCTTCCCATTTACATCCTAACAGGCGGCTTACGGAACGGACTACATTTTCCGGCTGGTCACAGATATTTAAAATTCTCTTGTCATCGGGGAATTCTCTGCGAAGAGCCTCTGCAACGATTGCTGCCGGATTGGAGTAATTTAAAATCCATGCATTGGGCGCATAGGTACGGATATCGTGAACTGCTTTAATCATATCTACACAGGAACGAAGTCCATATGCCATTCCGCCGGCTCCGCAGGTTTCCTGACCAATGAGTCCCATACTGAGAGGAATATGCTCATCCTTGGCGCGCATCTTTAAGCCGCCAGCGCGCATCTGCATAAAGATAAAATCCATTCCTTCATATGCTTCCTTCACATCTGTGGTATAGGAAAATTCCAGTTCCGGAAAACGTTCTTTAAATAAAATTTCGCCATATTTACCAATCGGCTCCTGACGCTCCGCATCTATATCAAACAATACCAGTTTTTTCAGTGGAAATTCTTCTCTCAGGCGTACAAAGGACTTTAAAAATCCCAATGTATATGTACTTCCGCCGCCTACAATACATACATTAAATGTTTTCATAATCGCTTCTCCTTTTTTTCGATTTGTGAGATTTTTTTGATGAATCCATCATACTTTATTCATAATGATATGTAAATAGTTTCTAATTATTGTGAATATCGTATTATATTTTATTATTTGTTACCTATATAGTAATATTTTTCAATCTTTTATATAAAAATACGCCCCGACAGACATTTCCTCTTCTATCAGAGCGTATTTTGTTACCTTCTTTTATTTTTTTTCCTGCTTCTCTGCCTTCCTGCACAATTCTTTCCATTTATCTGTTCGGAAATACAGAAGCATGGCCAGAAGACCGACTACAAAGCTTATGGGGATTCCTGCCATTACGTTTCTTCCATATCCCAGCCATCCGATCAGACAGGCTGCGGGAATCCGGACTGCCCACAGCATCAGCAGATTCACAATGGTAGGATAACGGATCTCTCCAATTCCATTCACAAAGCAGATAATCCCATTAAATACCGCATAGCACCAGGTAAATGGCAGAACCACGCGAATATAGTGAACTGCCATCTCAAGAACCTGTTCATCCCTTGTAAAAAAACGGAGCACCGGACGGCAGCCGGCTGTAAGCAAAAGACCGGCAGCCAGGGTAATAGCTCCTGAAAATACCGGAATTATTAAAGCTCCTCTGCGAAGCCTTCTGTAATCCTCTGCCCCAAGATTCTGACCTGCAAAAATGGTTGCCGCAGAGGAAAAGGAAGTTATCGCAATATTAGCAATAGCATTCACCTTTCCCGCAACAGAACAACCTGCCACAAAAGCAGAACCCTGGGTATTAAACAACGTCTGCATCACCAGATGGCCGACCGAATATAAAGCTGAGTTTAATCCGAGAGGAAGCCCCACGCTCAGAATCTGTCTGACCATTGCCCTGTCATAGCTATGGGGCAGAAACGTCATAGCCAGCTCTTTGTAATGCTTCCTGATATACAGTATACTGAACAGCCAGGACATTATCATTGCGATGGCTGTCGCCAGAGCTGCCCCTGCCACTCCCATTCCGAATACAGCCACAAAAACCAGATCCAGCACAATATTTACCAGGCAGGTAATCATCAAAAGAAGCAGGGTTGCACTGCTGTTCCCAAGCCCTCTTAATATCCCGGCGTTTAAATTGTATCCCATATTTCCCAGACAGCCCAACGTAGTGATCCTGAGATACTCAACCGCTCCCTCCATAGCGTCTGCCGGCACCTTCATCAGCTTTAAAAGCCAGGGACCTGCCAGCACCCCCACCACAGAAAGAGGAACCGCACAGAGATACAAAAACCATACTGCCGTGGAGGTAAGCCTCCCCATCCGCTTTCCGTCATTTCTTCCCATGGCCTGGGAAACCAGAATCGAAATCCCCGATCCGATTCCCAGAAAGATGCAAAGCAGAATTTCCAACGGCTGAGAACTTGTAGCCACCGCCGCCAAAGCTGCTGCATCACAGTAATTCCCAATAACCAGCGTATCTACTGTACTGTAAAGCTGCTGCAAGATATTTCCCACACAAATAGGAATGGCAAAAATAAGAGCCTTTTTTATAATAGAGCCGCTGGTCATATCCACCAGCGATGGGGAACGCACCATAAATACTTCCTCCGTTTTATAACTGATGTAGTCTATTCTAATACAAACTATTCTCGTATGCAAGAAATATCCGGCACTGTTATATTACAACTTCAATCTTATTTTTCATCGCCTCTTCTCCACACAGGAATACAGCAGCACACCTCCTATAGTAATTGTACCTCCGAAAATCTGAAGAGTATCCTGTACTTCTCCAAAATCTCCGCAGCTGTCTTCCTTTTTTCCAAAAACAACAGGCGTCATAAAAACCACTGTCCACAATCTGGAAAACGGGCAGGGGTTCTGACCGCTTGAAATACAAACCTGGATGCGGTATCATAAAAATACATGCAGCCAGCTTGGCAATAAACATTCAGCAAGGAACGAAACTATGATATCTTATAAAATTTTGCACACCAAGGACATGAACCAAAACTTATTTGATCACTTCATCCGCCATCAAACCGTTGTAAAATGTTGGCGTAGAGAGCATGGAAGCTGGATCATCCGGGATGATCCCTTTACGGATGACTGGTCAGAAGATGACTATCGGCAGCTGATCTCCCATTTAAAATCCCTGCTCTGCTCCAATGGCTTTGTCTGCGGTGCTTTTTATCAGAATACTTTAAAAAGATTTGTATCGGAGGATATGCGGAGAATGGGAATTGGAAGGACGCTCTTGGATGTGTGGATGCAAGGATATACAGCCGGAAGCATGTCGAAGAGGAGCCATATGACTGTCAGATGGAGTATGTATTATAACTGTCAAATTTTTCACAACATTTGCTTACAGTTAAGGCACGCCCGTGACACACAAACACAAAAGAGCCGCAAAAGACGGCTCTTATCCTAAAGTTCCAGTATCCATTACGCATTTAATCAAAAAACAGCTTTAAATCATCTTCTTCGGTACTTATTATGATATAATCAAACATGAAAATCTGTTGTTATTACAACAAAAGGAGAAAAAATGAACTTATCCAATACACAGCTGTTCCGTGGACTGGAGGAACACGAAATCACATCTCTTTTAAGCTGTCTGAATACTGTGACACGCAGTTATAAAAAGGGAGAAATCATTCTCTCCGAGGGAATGATCACGGAAAATATCGGTGTTGTACTCTCCGGTATGGTCCTTATCTCCTACGGTGATATCTGGGGAAATACAAGTATTCTGGGCAATGCAGCACCCGGCTGCGTATTTGCCGAAGTATATGCCTGTATTCCGGGACAACCTCTGCTGATCACTGTATCTGCCGCCGAGCCCGCAACCGTGCTGTTTATGAATGTGGGGCGGGTCTTGACCTCCTGCTCCAATACCTGCCCCTTTCATGCAAGGCTGGCCAGAAACCTGCTGACTGTATGCGCTGACAAAAGCCTTCAGCTTTCCCGAAGAATGAAGCACACTACCTCAAAATCCATCCGCGGGCGTCTGATGTCCTATTTTTCAGAATGTGCCAAACAGTTTGGAAGCAGTTCCTTCATAATTCCCTATAACCGCCAGCAGCTGGCAGACTATCTGGGTGTGGACCGCAGTACCATGTGCAATGAGCTTTCTAAAATGCAGAGAGATGGGATCATTGAATATGAGAAGAATCGATTTTTGCTGAAAATGTGAATGTTAGAAGCGGCAAAGCTGTGACGGGGATTTTATTTTGATTTGAGAAGGAGTCTTTTTAGCTGCCTGAGACGGTGTTTTTCTACCGGCCTGAGACGGCGTTTTCTTTCCTGCCTGAGACGGAGTTGCTGTCATCCCTTCCGGGATACGATACAGTCCCTTCTTTGCCGGCATCCATACTCCTGCTGCCGTATTCACTTTATAAATCCTGCAGTTTTCCAAAATCGCCCTGTTTGAAGGATTACAGGAGGTATTCAAGTTATCAAATAATCTGAACTGCGTTGCATATCCGGGCATAGCTCCGGTCCACCAGTTTATGTGCTGTCTGTAAGTTTCTCCCGACAAATGAATTTCACATCCGGCTTCATCGGGATAGAAATCAACATTAAACCGAAACGGACTGCTGTCCACCCTGTAATCTGCTGAAACCAACAGCATCGTACCCGGCCGGATGGATACGCTCCTGCTTTCCACTTTAATCTGATTGCTCTGGCTCCACCAGTCCGATGCAGCCATTGCTCCAATATTGTACATAAGAGAAATGTTATATCTGTTCCGGGTATATCCGCAGCCGCTGCATCCCTGCCAGCACTGAGAACCATTTTCCTGCCACAAAAGGCTGTGGTCTGCCTTTTCTCTCTCAGCCCGACATCTGCTGCAAAAACGGACATGATACGTCTCATTATAATCCAGACCATTTTTCCATGCATGACCCAGAGCTGACACATCCGGCGCATCATACTCATATCCACATCGGCAGGAATATCTGTGGATTCCATTCGTGATGCAGTCGGGCTCCTTAATCAGCAAAGAGGAAAAGCTATGATTTCCGTATTCTGTGATTTTCCCGCATACTCTGCAGTAAAACCAGTGTGTCTGACCATCATATTTCATATCGGTTCCCTGGGAATGATCACACTCCCATCTGGCATACAGTAAAATATCACCTGATTCATCCGGCCCGATCTGTACAGTCGGCTCTCCACTGAAATCAGGGGATCGAAACCATCCTGAAAAGCTATATCCTCCATATACCAGTTCTGACTTTTCAGGCAGAATCACAGTCTCTCCTCTTTCGTATTTCACCGGAGGACTATATCCTTTTTTCCATGCTCCTCCATTAAGACTGTATTCAATCGAAGATCCCGTGCCCCTGATTGAAAAATCATTTCTTATTTTTTCTGAGCTTCCGCCATACTGTCCATATGCCGGAAATACCATAAGCACTGCTAAAAGAGCTGTAATTGCCCCAAATCTGAGCTTTTTTAAAAATGTATATCGCCTATCTGCTCTCATCCATTTTCTCCATCCCCATTTTGCCATCCCAGACTCCATTTTTATCTACCAGACAGCCATCCGGCGTCCTTTCGTCCATATACATACTGCCGTATGATTTATATCCCAGCTTTTCATAGATCCATTTTCCCAGTCCCGTTTTCCAAAACCAGGTCTGTCCGGGAATGTCCTCTTCTGCGGCAAAATAATAACTTTTTCCGTCTATTTCCTGCCAGCCTGACAGCATGATTCCTGTCCTGCGGTCAAGAAAATACCACTTGCCGTCCTGCCCGTCCTTGTGCCATCCCTTGATCAGCATTCCCAAATTCCCATCACTTACTTCACTGGTATAGTACCACAGAGCATCTGACGCCTGATACCAGCCAACCGTCATGATCCCGTCTTTTCCAAAATGAAACCAGCTGCACGTATTCTTTACCGGAGCATAGGGATTGGGCGTATAAACCCAGGCATCTCTTATATAATTTCCCCTGCCGTCACCGTATTTCCACTGCCTCTTTCTCTCATCCGCCAGTTCCCATTTTCCCATAGAGCACTCTGCCTTTTCCTGAGGAGACGGGTATGGATAAAACTTTGAGCCTCCTTTAAAACCACCGTGTCCTTTGGATATGGATGCAGAATGGATAATCTCCGCCCCTTTCCATGGATTTTTTCCGGAAAAATCCGGGCGAAATGCACTGTACTGTACAGCCTGTGCATCAACAGCCACTTCTACCTGCGTTCCTTTTAAGACTAAGTGGACATCCGGGATCAGAATCCCATCTGTCACAGGGATATCCGTCCTGGCTTCTGCTTTTTTTGTATAATAGTAATATTCCCCGTGTTTTTCCCAGCCTTTAAGGATCATGAGGTTTTTATCTGAAAAAGGGGCATTCAGGCCTTTTCTGGAAAACCGAAACTTTACCCGTACCCAGGATGGACCCAGCTTATTTTTAAGCGTCAGCCTGTATCCTGCTGTTGATCCGGGAAAATATTCCTCTGCCCCATCTGTTTCTGCATCCAGCTCAATGGCTACCTGTGAAGTTTCGGAGGCGTATACAGGAAAAGCCCCTGTAAGGCACATGATCGCCAAAACTGTACACAACCTTCTCTTTCTCATCCTATTCCTACTTTAGCCCCAGTGTTGCTGCAGCCGCATCCAATGTAGGCTGTCCTGTGGTCTGGATCAGGCTTCCCGATACATTGACAGAATCTGATACGGCCTCTAATTTCGTAAAATCCTGCACCGTAAAGCTGGTAAAAAGCTTAGGTGTTTCCGCTCCTGGGGCCAGGGGATCTTTCAGTCCGTAGATATACACGCTGTCCGTCCCCGGCTCTCCGGAAATATCTTCCCTGATTTTCTCCCATTTTGCACCATCAATCCCATTCAAAACCACCGCATCATACACCTGATCTGAAAGATCTCCCTTCTTCTGTGCAGTAACTGCCGGAATCTCCACCTGTAAAAATGCCCATGATTGATATTCCACATTTGATTTTAAAGACGGATCCTTTGTTACCTCCTGCCCCGGCTCCAGATCCACGGCGTTTGCCGGATTCCAACCCAGCTCCAAAATAGTACCTGCCGTATCCTTCTGATCCGACTGGCCTGCCACAATATTAAACACATTGGACTTTGTTTCTGCCGTGCCAGAAAAATACGCATATGCACCGCTGACTGCTCCAAGCGTCATTGCTCCTGCCAAAACTGCTGCTTTCGTTTTTTTGCTGAATCCCATAAAAATCTCCTTCCGCCCAACCGGGCTATTATATTTTATAACAACGATGACCGCATCCTGAAACGCCGGAGGAAGCCACCTGTGTTATCATCCTATTTCGGACAACCTGAATACCTCTCTCAGGATCGGAGCCGCTGCATTCATCCGGAAGACTACGGTTCCCTTTACATCCTTTTTCAAAATACAAACTGTGTCCGGCTCCGGGTTCGCATCTCCCTGAAACCAATATCCATCCTCCGTAATATCAATCACACGATGGATCACTGCGTTTCCATTTGAAAAATAAACGCCAATCTCCCCTTTTTCAGGCGCTCTTCGAGAATCCGCTGCCACAATTGCCCCTGTCTGCAGCTCTGGTTCCATGGAACCCGTACGGATCAGATAGCGGTCAAAACGCTGATTTCCATACAAAATGGCAGCCAAAAGAATCAGAAATACCAGATTTCCTTTCAAAAAGGCTATTATTTTTTTCAATTTTAGACTCCTCCCTGGAAATAGAATACTTTTATGAATGGAAAATTTTGAATTGAATAAAATAGTGGAAATTTTGAAAATAAAGAAAAAATTTTGATTTCAAAGAAATTCATAAGAAAAAGACAGACCTGTCTGAAATGTGGTTCCTGCTTTTTTACTATTTATACTTCATAATCCGGATGATGTCAAGGGGGAAAATCACAAAAATACTTGACCTGTATACAAAATCGAATAGAATAAATCATATACCCTGACTTCCGTCGTTTCTCTCAAAACATAGTACTCAGGAGTCCAGGAGGATACAGTTCTGAAAAAGATTGTTGATTTCTTTTTCAGTGAGAAACAAAGCATCAAGATTCGTTAGGCTGGTAGCTTTTTTAACTTTTTCGTTTACTGTCTGGTTTCGAGAAATATTAATATAAGAGCCATCTCCTTTATTGACAATCCGGAAGTCCCGTATGAAATCAATCAGATCATAAGAATTAATCTGATTTTTAAAAACTTTAATCTCAAGCACTCTTAAAAGAAACAAGCTAAGGTAGCAGATTAAAAAATGCCCATAGATTGTTTCTTTTTTGTGCACGTAAACCGGGCGTGCATCCAGATAAGACTTTGTGATCCGGAAGGATTCTTCGATCTTCCATAAGCTGTGGTAGGTCTGATAGATTTGGAGCGGTTCCATATCCAA
Organism: Clostridium sp. AT4; assembly: GCF_001517625.2. Lineage (GTDB taxonomy): Bacteria > Bacillota > Clostridia > Lachnospirales > Lachnospiraceae > Enterocloster. Next base: position 1,810,195 of record NZ_LN999828.1, read on the forward strand.
CTCTGAGGTGACCATAAGGTTGTATCCTGCATACTTCAGATCCTCATTAACCTTCTCTTTATCAATTCCTATCACAGGAGTTATCTTTTTCCCGTTCTTATATGACACTTTTTGAACGCGGCTGTTTCTTTTCTTTATCCCAGTGAGATTCATACATCTGCAAATAGGTACCTTTTTTCTTCTTCTCTTTTCTTAAATAGTATGCCATAACCGACCTCCGAACAAAGTGTTATAGAGTACTATTATTATAATATATCAAAAAAATTTTTTTCAATAAAAAAAGCCCCAAAAGGGCATTGAAAATTTGCTGTAAATGAAGGAAAAATCGAGATGCAGGAAAAGAAATGAAAAAATGACAAAAAGAAAACGACGGAAATTTCCTAGTACTACGACGGAAAACGGGAGAAATTTGCCAGAAACGAGATTTCTTTCTGGATTGACTTTTTCATGAGTACAGCATATACTATAGACAGTATAAAAAAACTGTTTTACGGTTTTTATATGGGCGGCGTTGCGACGGCGTCCTAATTTTTTGGCTCTTTGTCAAGAGTTGGGGTGGTATTCTTTGGAATACCGTCCACTCTTAGGTTTTGGGACATTTTTATGTTTGATTGAAATAATCACATTTTTCTTTTAAAAATAGCGCCTCTCCTGGTTTTCAGGAGGGGCACTGTTCATTTTTAGACTTCTGCATTATTTGGTTGTAAAACGATTCGGTTTTGATGGGTGTGTGGCTGTAAAAACAAAACATGGAAAAAATTGTCCTGTTTCATAAAAAAGCTTCAAGAAAAAATCAGACTGAATGCCGTAGAACTTGTCGTCATCAGCCCCCCCAGTGCTTACAGGGAACAACCTACGAAATGTAGACTTCCTGAATAAATTTCGAAAATGGGTACTGGCCATGTAAACAAAGTCTCATTTCTGGTATCATGTACGATGTCCTGTACCAAATATCAGAAACAGAACAAAGAAAAATACAAGTAATCCAAGCCAGTTTCTTCTCAAAAGCAGATGTATCATCATGGAAATCAGCAAAATGCCCATTACAATTATAATTCCATTCATCTCTTACCGTCTCCCTGCAGCATATTCTCCCATACAAATATCTAATACTTCTCTGGGTGGCTGGATCAGGGCGTCCTCATACTGGCACTTCCACTGAATCTCCCGGCACATCTGGCCATCCGCCACGCCGTCTATGGTTTCCCCATCCTGAATGGGGTTATCATGCTCCAATATGTACGATGCCACATTGTAGGCGTGGTTTACCACCCAGTTGGGGTTCATGTCGTGGAAGTGGTACTGGAGGTCAGGCAGGAACAGGGTGCTCATGCCCACCGTGTCGATGAGCATATCTTCCGTGCCCTCAATGTTGAAGAATCGGACATTGACACCAAAGCGGATGAACCGATCCGTGCCCTCAATCTGATGGGAGCGCACATCCTCTGCCAGAAACAGCTTGCCGCAGTTCTGAAAATAGAATGCCTCACAGGTGGGGTACAGCTCCGCCAGAGCCTCCAAAAAGTCGGCATCCAGATTGGCACGCTCCAGCGCCGGAAGCGCCGCTGCCAGCATATCGGTGGCTACCACCTGATATTTACACTCCCGGAAGATCCGCTCCCGGTTCTCCTGGCAGTCCCACATCTGGCTCATCGGGAAGGCATCAAAGCCTTTGCCCTTGAACTCGTCGCATTTCATCACCATCAGCTGCACCGGGCATTTTCCCTCCTTGAACTCTGCAATATGCTCCTGTGCGGCAAAGCCGGCCATTTTCTTATCATAACAGAAGCACTCTGTCGATCCGATGTGCTTCTCCATTACGGCAGTCATTTTTTCTTTATCCGGCATTTCTACCTGCTCTTTGAACAGCATCTGAATGAGATAGGGACCACCGGGCCGGGAACCTTTTTTGTCGTCCAGGTTTTGCTGGAAAACTTTATTGCTCATTTGGTTTCCTCCTTCTTTTCTGGGAACAACTTCCACCGAAACTCCAGCTCTTTCTGGACAAACTCTTTCGGCAGGCCGCGGGGGTTGGCGATGAGATACCATACCCGAAAGGTGCGCTTTTTCGAATCTGTTTCCTGCCGGTAGAGCTGATAGCCCGCCTCATCCTCCTGCGTCCACTGTCCTGTCTGCCGCTTGGCCTGCACAAAGGGTTCCACCACCTGGTCCAGCTCCTCTCTGGTGCGGCTTGAGGCCCAGGCTTGATCCACATCGTTGGCGTGGGAGAGGTGGAACAACATCGAACCCATCCAGTTCTTTGCCTTGTGTTCAGGCGTTCCGCGCAATTCCGCCTGATGGCGGTACTCCGCCAGCTGCTCCGGTGTTCCGTACCGTTCCACCATCTGCTCATCCACATGAATGCGCCAGCTGTAATCCTCTGGCTGGGTAAAGGGGGCGCAGACCGACTGGAGCGCCCCTACTGGGTCTGCTTCAAAGCAGTCAATAAAATTGAGGTAGTGGGCTTTAATCAGGGGCAGGAAGGTGTTCAGCAGCCTGGTGTCCAGCCACAGGTCCTCTGTCAGCATCCGAAAGAATGAACCGCCTGTTGTCGGTTCTATTTTGAAAGAGTAAAGGTAATCATCTCCCTGCTTTATGATACAGGTAAAGCCCACCTCCACATTTCCATGGCCGATTTCGTAGTCTATGTAGTTGTAGCGGCTCCGGTCAAAGCAGATCTGATAGGTCAGCCCGTTTTTCATTTTCTTTTTGAAGTCGCCTTTTTTCAGCTGCTTCCAGCCCTTTTCCTCCAGATCCAGGCCGTTCCATAGGTAGTCCAGAAGCTCCTGAAATATATCTGCCGGGCGTTTTTGCTCCATAGCTATTCATCCCCTAAATCATTTTCTACACCATCTCATACAGCAGGGCTGTATTGCCCCGCACCAGTTCCAGATGGGAGCGCAGCGTTTCAAGTCCGCTTTGCACCACCTTGGCGGGCAGATCCCAGCCTGGGGCAATTTCAGCAGCCAGCTCCAAGAGGTCCTGCTCCCGCAGAGCTGCCAGCAGTTTAGACGCCAGCTCGCCCTCCAGCAGAGTGCAGTCCAGGGTGTCCTCCGTCTGGGGAGCAGGAAAACGGACATCCAGATCCAGCTCGCCCTCACCAGTTTCCCTTAGTTAAAGATATGAACCCTCATTATCAGTCTACTTTTCCAATAAATCGGTAATATATCTCTATTTCCTGTATTCTTTCATTGTCCTCATTCGTTGTTGCTTCGTGAATAAGGATTTTTTCTATCATTGCATTTAATAACGGTGCTGTCAGTTCCTTTGGTACGGAATACTCCTTGATTAACTCAATCCACTTTTCAGCACCTATCATATCCTGTTCCATTTTACTTAATTCTTCTCTTAGGTTGGTTATCTGCTGTTCCAGTTCTATCTGTTCTTTTTGATATTTCCCCGACAGCATGATGAAGTTTCGTTCCGTTATCTTCTCACAGGCTCTATCTTCATACATTTTCGCAAACAAGCGGTCAATCTCATTTTGTCGGCTCTCGGCTTTCTTCAAAGCACTTGCCTTTTTCTTCTTTGCCCGTATTCGCTCTGCATTGCCAGCCTTTTGTATCTTATTCAACACCTTTTCTTCGTCCTGCTGTACTGCCTTAGTCCAATACTGCAATCGTTCCAATACGGCTTGATACAACACATCATAACGGATATAGTGCATAGAGCAAGTACCTTTTCCAAACTGCCCGTAGTAACTGCAAGCATAATAACTGTATGGCGTTTTATTTGCCTTATTTGTCGCAAACCGCATAGACCAGCCACAATCCGCACACTTGACAAGCCCTGCAAATATCGGCGTTGCTTTTTCCTTTGTCTGTCTACGCCTTGATTTTATCTGTTCCTTCACACGATAAAACACTTCCTTATCAATAATCGGCTCATGGGTATTTTCTACTCGAAACCATTCACTTTCAGGCTTACGCACTTTCTTCTTGCTCTTGAATGAAACTGTTGATTGTCGATTATGAACGCTGTTTCCGATATAGACTTCATTTTTTAAGATTGCCTTGACATGAGCAATCGTCCACTCATAACGCTTGCTGTCGGGCTTTCCCTCAAAGATATGTGCAAAAGTACCGTACCTTGTAAAATTCAGCCAAGACGCTGTTGGAACTTTTTCTTCTCGCAGTACCTTTGTGATTTTGGCACTACCATAACCTTGATAGGCTAGGGAGAAGATTTTTTCAACAATCCATTTTGTTTCCTCATCAACCAGCAGTTTTCCTTTGATGTCGGGGTGTTTCTTATATCCTAACGGAGCATAAGCCCCATAATATGCACCCTCTGCAAATTTTGTCTTAAATGCAGATTTCACTTTACGGCTTGTATCTCTTGCCACCCATTCATTGATGATATTCTTAAATGGTGCAATCTCACTTTCGCCTTTTTCGCTGTCTACACCGTCGTCAATCGCTATGTAACGGACATTATGGCTGGGAAAATACAATTCTGTATATTGTCCTGTCATAATATAATTTCTGCCAAGTCGGGAAAGGTCTTTCGTTACAACACAGTTGATTTTTCCTGCCTCTATATCTTCAATCATTCTCTGGAAACTCGGTCTTTCAAAATTTGTTCCCGACCAGCCGTCATCAATATACTCATCAATCACATTCAAATGATGTTCTTTTGCATATAGACGCAACATACTTCTTTGTGTGGTAATGCTGGAACTTTCGCCCTGTAATTCATCATCTCGGCTTAACCTAAGATAAAGTGCAGTATTGTAAATCTGTTGTTTCATTGTCAGTTATCCTCCTTTATAACTAACCCGTGTTTACAATACCTGCTTGCAAGTAAAGTATAACACGGGTACTTTTTGTCATTCAATCTATTTCTTACAACTGCACCGATTTTATGCGATTGTCTGCTTTGCTTTTTCCAGCATAACATCCGTCAGAAGTTCTTCCATTGTCTTTCCCTTTTCGGAAAAATGCTCTTTTACAACAATCTTTGTTTTTCCTCTGTTGCCAATGCCACGCTTATTATCTGTCTTTTCCTGCCTTGTTTTTACAATATCAGCAATAGCACATACCCCCTTTCTGTAAAAATCTTTTCTAAGCAATTCAACGGCTTTTGTCATAGCCCACAGGAGTTCCACCTCTGCATAGTTCTTATGTAGCCGTACCCATTGCGTGCGACGCTCTGAACGCTCAAGCTGTGGCTGTACGGGAGTATCATTATCAGACAGAACAGGTCATGGCGGTAGGAAAGGACAAGTTTCTTACAGGAACACAGATAAGGCTCGCTCACTTTAGCAGGGAAAAGGTCATGGCGTATCTGTTTCAACGGCTCGCTGTCTGTCAAACGTATTAAATTGCTTTATTCAGTTGTCAAAGAACACGAAAGAAGAAAATCGTCTTTCCTATATACCGCGTTGGAAAAGAGCAGAAGCGTAACCAATCTTCAAAACTTTTCTCTTTTCCTGCACCATATAGGGAAAGAAAGTGTCATTCTGCTAAGTTGGTGATGAAAAAATCTGATTTTCTTTTCACACCCTAACTACCCATGCAACACTATTACTACCAACTATGGAATGAAAGATTTTCTTTGCTCCATATAGGGAATGGAAACTACGGATTGTTAAGTTGAAATTGAAAATCGTTTCTTCTTTCACATCATATAGGGACAGCAACCACCGATTTAATGACCTGTTTTCAAAAAAAGTCAGATTTCCTTTCCTTGCACCATATCTGTACGCAAGTAACCGTTTTGTTGCAGATTTTTTGAAGAAATTAAAAAATACCGTCATTCCCTTGTGGAACAGCGGTATCTTTCTCAATCATATCTGCTATGTCTGTTGTCATTTGTTTAATTTTTAATTCCTGCTTTTCTGTTAGTCTTGTATGTCTGTCGATTTCTTCCAGATAATTTGCTCCTGTTTTCTTTTCAATCTCTTTTATCATCAATAAAGAGGGCATGACCTGTCTTTCTAACCAGCGTTTTGTTTTATCCATATTGACAGCAACAGGCGTCATAATAAACGGAAGTGAGGTCGTTACATTATCTAAAAATATATCCCATAAAATATAATCGGGAAAATCTATCTGTGTGAGGATAAGGCTTGCTATGGTCTGTTCGGGATTTCTTGTAAAAACAAATTGTTCTATCGTTTGTTCTGCTTTTTCATTTTTCAAACGAATTTCAAAGCGGTTCTTAATGTTTGTTTTTATGCCTTTGCTTTTTTGTTCCTTTTCTTTTTCATACAGGCAAAAGTAAATAGAACTATTCTTTGAACCGATATAAAAGGTTTTTGCAGTATCTCCATGTGTACCCGATAATTTCCCGCTGTCTACTGCTTCATGGGTTCTTGAACGTTTCCATACCTTGTTGGCATAATAGCGTTCCCTTAGAATTTCTATATCCAGCAGTCCGCCCATATCATTGACCGCTAAATCTATGCGTTTAAAAACACCTTGATAATCTATACAACATCTTAAAAAGTAATACCAGTCTATCCCTCTTGCCTGTAAAACATATTCCAAGTTCCGACACCCCATACCTCTTAATTCCAATAAAACACCCATAGAACTATCTTTAGAAGCATTTATACTAATATCCCCATAGACATACTGTTCTTCATAACCATACATTCCGTAATCTTCATGGATAAAATATTCGCTCTTCATTGCCAGTACATTTTTTATAATTTCCAATGCGTCTATGGTAGGAAAACGAACACGCAGGTAGTCAATCGTTAAAGTGAAAGGCTGAGTACAATTACAATAATCAAGATAATGTAGAAGTATATGTTTCATTTCTTTACTGGCTTTTGTTTTTCCGTTTTCAATTTCATTTAAGTTCTGCCTGCTGATTTGCAATTCCTGTGCCAGTCGTGATTGCGAATAATCACAGGCTTTTCTCTTTTGCTTTAATGTTTCAATAAATTTCATATCATTCATGTTTTATTCCTCCAATCAAAAAAGGCATATACTCATAGAAGCATACACCTTGTATCTTATCATTATTTGCTATTGATATGCTGTTTTAGACCTGTCGGGTAGAAAAAATAGGGTGTGAAGTGAAATAAGGTAAGCGCAAAATATTGCTACGCTGCCCATGAATCACGCTTGCACCAAAATGATAGATGCAAGCGTTTTGCTCTATGTTTAGTTTTGACAGTTCGCTTTCGCAGTCTCGCTCCATGGGGCAAGCTGTTCCAGCTGTTCATCTGACATTTTAGCGTCTGGTCGCTGTGATAAGAGGTATGTCAGATATTTGTAGGTATTCAGGTCATTCGCTTTTGCCATCTCAACCATTGTATACACAATAGCGCTAGAGGCAGCTCCCTTCGGACTGGCACTGAACAGCCAGTTTTTCCGCCCAACAGTGAATGGTCTGATTGCATTCTCGCTAAGATTATTGGATAAACTGCAATGACCGTCTTCCAGATAGGTCATCAGGGTGTCTTTCCGATTTTGGGCATAGTTCACCGCTTTCGCCAAACGGGTTCCCTTGTTTGGACGCTGTTGATCCAGCCAATTCCAGAATGCCTCCAGTATCGGCTTCTCCTTTTCAAGACGGAACTGTTTTCTCTGCTCCGCAGTATGATTTTTTGCTTTTGAGTACCGCTCACAATCAAACAGCTTGGAGCAGAATTGTACTCCCTGCACCGCCGGAAGGCTGTAATCATACTCCTTCCCTTTCGGTATGGCATCTGTGAAATAACGTCTCACATGTGCCCAGCAAGAGCAGCGTTTGATATCCGGCAGATTGTTATAACCCTGGTATCCGTCGGTCTCCAGATATCCACGGAACCCATTCAGGAAAGATGCTGCATGGAACTTTGCCCTTGTCTCTGTGTAATGATAGAGCAGGATCGGCGGAAGCCCATCTTCTCCACTGCGGAAGAGCCACATCCAGGAATCTGTTTCAGGATTGCGCTCCGGCTCATTCAGTACCTGAACTCGAGTTTCATCTGCCATCAGATATTTACGCATCCGTAACTGACGGTGAAAATAATCATAAACATGACAGAGGTAATTCTCGGCACAGTAAATGATCCAGTTAGCAAGCGTAGCCCGGCTTAATGGGACACCCAGCTGCGTCCATTCCGATTCTTGCCGGTTTAATGGCAGACCATTCTGGTACTTCTGGTGCATTGCCCATCCTACAACAGATTCCGATGCATAACTTTCCGGGATCAATGGGTCCTGAACAGGCGCTTTGACAAATGTCTGCTCATCCGGGTGTTCCTCTGATATGGCACACTCCGGGCATTTATAGGTTTCACGATAGATATTTACTACTTTCCCTTTGGCAGGGGTAAACCGGAATTCATGGCGGACGAATTCTTTCCCAATACATTCCATCTGCGTTCCGCAGGTTGGACAGTTTCGCTCCTCCTCCGGAAGAGAAATGATCTCGTCGCAGGAAGGGATATTTTTAAAGAGATCCGCATGTGTCCGTCGTGCTTTTCGCTTATGTTCCGGAACAGTGATGTCATCAGGAAGTTCCTGTTTCCATGTCGGATCTGCTTCCTGCTCGGCTTCATCAAAAAGATTCAGCTGACCATCGATATCTTTCCGTTTTTCACTGGAAGTACCAAAGAGCTTCTTCGTGAGATATTCAATCTGCTGACGAAGATTTTCTTTTTCCAGACGGCCTGCTTCCAATGTTTTTTGTAAAGACTGGATCAGTTCTGTCTGTGCGGAAATCGTTTTATTCAGTTGGTTGATCATGTCCTTGTACGCAAGGATTTTTGAATCTTTTGAATTACCAGCCATATGTTTTCTGCTCCTTTTTTACTGCTCTTATTATACCATAAAAAGCAATGAAAAAGAAGCAGGACACCCAGTATTTATAAGGGATTGCAGATATGATACAGGGTGTGGAAAGCTCTCCATTTTTGTTGGTTGGCATAGAGATTTTACACGATCATTCCGTAGGTTTGAATGCTTTTGGTTGTTCGATTTCAAGACCGGACATGAGCCAGTCGAATTGCTGCCAGGTCAGTTGCTTTACTTCCAACTGATTTCTGGGCCAGCGGAATCTGCCCTGGACTTCCATACGTTTATACAGCAACACAAATCCGTCAGATTCCCAGAGCAAAGCTTTGATCCTGTCACAACGTTTTCCACAGAAAAGATAAAGGGCGCTTCGCCTTGGCTCCATATGGAGTTGATCCTCTACAATAGCACACAGCCCGTCAATGGATTTCCGCATATCCGTTCTGCCTGTTACGATATAGATTTCATCGGCGGCTGTGATATCCCCTAACATTCCAACTCCTTCACAATGCGAAGTGTTTGAGCCAGAAGCTGAGGATCTGTTCCATTTGGTATTGTTAGATGAAAACTTCCTACAGACAGCTTCATTGGTTCTGTTACGGAAAGGTTATTTCTTTCCGTAGTTACTGGAATCACATTTAATGGCTGTTCATATGGGAGCGGGTCAGTATCATGAAAATCCACTCTGACAACTTCCTGGCTTTCCGGTGCACGATAGCTGCATCCATACAACCTTTCTGACGCAGCCTTTTTACCCAGTTGTAAAAAGTTCCCGGTTTGATGTCGTGTTCCACACACCATTGATGATCTGTCAATCCACTTTGACGGCATTCCATGATGAGACGGTATTGTTTTTCGGCAGGTATTCTTTTGCTTCTCATGAGCACACCTCCATAAATCGGATAGAATAAAATGCTCGCATCTATCATTTCTAGCAAGAGAAGATGAAGTGAAATGCTTGCATTCTCTAATGATTATTATGGAATAATTTTTAGGGCAACACAATCCGTCGAATTATTTTGCGCTTACNTTGGTTCTGTTACGGAAAGGTTATTTCTTTCCGTAGTTACTGGAATCACATTTAATGGCTGTTCATATGGGAGCGGGTCAGTATCATGAAAATCCACTCTGACAACTTCCTGGCTTTCCGGTGCACGATAGCTGCATCCATACAACCTTTCTGACGCAGCCTTTTTACCCAGTTGTAAAAAGTTCCCGGTTTGATGTCGTGTTCCACACACCATTGATGATCTGTCAATCCACTTTGACGGCATTCCATGATGAGACGGTATTGTTTTTCGGCAGGTATTCTTTTGCTTCTCATGAGCACACCTCCATAAATCGGATAGAATAAAATGCTCGCATCTATCATTTCTAGCAAGAGAAGATGAAGTGAAATGCTTGCATTCTCTAATGATTATTATGGAATAATTTTTAGGGCAACACAATCCGTCGAATTATTTTGCGCTTACGAAATAAGTTCTTATAACCTTGTAAATCGTTGCATATCAGCAGTTTTATATTTATTTTTTCTCTTGTCTTTTGTAATAGTACCCCCCTGTTAGATAACGGGGGCTTACTGTTCGCTCGCAAGCTCGCTCAACTGCCGGAGTGAACCAGCCACTAAAAACGGTGGAAAAATCTAAGAGATTTTCCCACCGCCGTGTCTGGATCACTCCGCCTATTATGCTTTTTCGCTTTACCTTTTAATCCCCAATCATATTATACCTCTAATGCACGAATTAGATTTACCATTTCAATAGCTCCCTGTGCACATTCAGAGCCTTTATTTCCTGCTTTGCTACCAGCTCGTTCTATCGCCTGTTCAATCGTATCTGTCGTAAGAACACCAAACATAACTGGTGTTTCGGTATTTAAACTGATTTGAGCAATTCCTTTTGATACCTCACTACACACATAATCATAATGGCTTGTACTACCTCGAATAACTGCTCCCAAACAAATAATCGCATCATATTTTTTACTTTTTGCCATTTTAGACGCTATCAAAGGTATTTCAAATGCTCCCGGAACCCAAGCTACCTCTATGTCCTTTTCACCAACATTTTCTCTTTTCAAATTATCTAATGCACCTGCTAACAGCTTAGAAGTTATAAACTCATTAAATCTTGCTACAACAATACCGATTTTTATATTTTCTGCTACTAAATTTCCTTCAAAAGTGTTCATTTATTTTTCCTCCATATTCAAAATGTGTCCCATTCGGTCTTTCTTTGTCTTTAGATAAAAACTATCATAAGGATTTGCTTCTATTTCAATCGGTACTCTGCTTGAAATTTTCATTCCATAATCTTCTAACTGATAAACTTTATCAGGATTATTTGTAAGTAAATGCAATGATTTTATTCCCAAATCTCTTAAAATCTGTGCACCGATATAATATTCTCTTAAATCGCCTTGAAATCCTAATGCAAGGTTGGCATCAAGTGTATCCATACCGTTATCCTGTAAATGATAGGCTTTTAGTTTATTGACAAGCCCGATACCTCGTCCCTCTTGTCGCATATAAAGCAATACACCAGAACCATTTTCTGCAATCATTTTCATTGCTTTATCTAACTGCTGTCCACAATCACAGCGTAAAGAACCAAAGACATCTCCTGTTAAGCACTCTGAGTGGACACGACATAGCACATCGTTTCCATTATTCAAATCTCCCATAACCAATGCAACATGATGTTCTCCATTCAATTTATTGATATAACAATGTGCTTTGAAATTCCCATATTTTGTAGGCATTTCTACAACCGAAACACATTCTACAAGCAAATCATATACTTTTCTGTATTCCTGTAATTCTTTAATTGTGAGGGTAGGTATATGGTGCGTTTGAGAAAACTGAATTAAATCAGGTGTTCTCATCATTTTCCCGTTTTCATTCATAATTTCGCAACATAAGCCACATTCTTTTAAGCCAGCCAACCTCAATAGGTCAACCGTTGCTTCTGTATGTCCATTTCTTTCCAAAACACCTCCGTTCTTTGCAATCAGAGGAAACATGTGCCCCGGTCTACGAAAGTCAAAGGGATTTACATTCTCAGTCACACACATACGAGCCGTTAATCCTCTTTCTTCGGCAGAAATACCTGTTGTAGTATCCTTATAATCAATAGAAACTGTAAAGGCAGTTTCATGGTTATCTGTATTATCTTCAACCATAGGGGAAAGCATGAGCCTGTTAGCCAGACTTTCACTCATAGGCATACAGATTAAGCCTTTTGCATAAGTCGCCATAAAATTAACATTTTCTGTTGTCGCAAATTGTGCCGAACAAATTAAATCCCCCTCATTTTCTCTCTCTTTATCGTCCATAACCAAAACAAGTTTTCCCTCTTGTAACGCCTGCAATGCCTCTTTTATTTTTTGATATTTCATAATTCCTTTATCCTTTCTGCTAAAATCCGTATCGGCATAACAACTCTTTCGACAACTCTGTTTCATTGCTGTTGTCTATGAGTTTCTGCACATATTTCCCTAATATATCATTTTCAAGGTTTACCATATCCCCGACTTGTTTATTCTTGAGAATTGTTTGCTCCAAAGTATGAGGGATAACGGATACCGAAAAATCTGCTTTCGATACTTTTGCGACAGTAAGACTAATACCGTCAATAGCAATCGAACCTTTTTCAACAATTAGATTTAAGATTTCTCTTTGCGTATTGATTTGATACCACACCGCATTTTTGTCTCTACGCACAGACGATATTCTACCTGTCCCATCAATATGCCCCGTAACAATGTGACCGCCCAACCTGCCATTCATAGGCATAGCTCTTTCTAAATTCACAAGGTTTCCATGTCTTAACAGGCTAAGAGCCGTTCTGTTCCATGTTTCATTCATCACATCAACTGTAAAAGATTGTCGAGTGAAACAAGTAACTGTAAGGCAGATACCATTGACTGCTATGCTGTCGCCTAAATGTATATCCTCTAATATTTTTGAAGCTTTAATGGATAGTTTACAGTTACAAGTATCTTTCTGTATTCTTTCTACTTTACCGATTTCTTCTATTATTCCTGTAAACATGGATAAATCACTTCGCTTTCTATGAAATAATCATTTCCCACTTGAGAAAAAGCATATGGTTTGAGCATAATGGCGTCATTAGGAAAAGCAACACCTTGACCACTTACAGGGCTTTTTGCACTCCCACCAAATATTTTAGGTGCTATATAAATTTGCACCTCATCAACAATCTGTTGCTCAAGAGCACTCCAATTCATTGCACTTCCACCCTCTAAAAGTAGACTGTCTATCTGCATATTTCCTAAACATTGCATTAAATTCATTAAGTCAATATGATTACCTTTTTTCTTCGTATAAATAATTTCACAACCACATTTTCTGTAAAGAGCAATCTTACTTTCATCAATAGAAGAAGTAGCGATATATGTTTTAATGTCATTCGCTGTTTTGATAATTTTTGATGTAATGGGTGTTCTTAAATCTGTATCACATACGATACGAATAGGATTTTTCCCGTTTTCTAATCGGCATGTCAGTAAAGGGTCATCTTGAATAACGGTATTCACTCCTACCATGATCGCAGTAACCTTATGCCTGAATTGATGTACTTGTTTTCTCGCCTTTTCGCCACTTATCCATTTTGATTGATTTGTATAAGTTGCTATTTTCCCGTCCATTGTCATTGCATATTTCATAAAAACATAAGGAATATGCCTTGTAACATATTTTCTAAAAACTTTGATTAACTGTTGACACTCCATTTCTAAAATTCCTATCACAACTTGAATGTTGTTTTCCTCAAGTACCTTTACACCTTTTCCAGACACAATAGGATTACAGTCTAAAGTTCCGACGACTACTCTCGTAATGCCACTTTTAATAATTGCTTCTGTGCAAGGTGGTGTCTTACCATAGTGACAGCATGGTTCAAGTGTTACATAAAGTGTTGCTCCTACAGGTGACTCCCTACAATTTTTTAGTGCATTTCTCTCTGCATGCAATCCACCAAAGATTTCATGGTATCCCTGTCCTATAATTCGATTATCTTTTACAATTACTGCCCCAACCATAGGATTAGGATTGACATAGCCAGCACCTTTTTTTGCCAGTTTTATTGCTAATTTCATGTATTCTGTATCGCTCATTTTTACACCTCCCAAAAAATACATGCCTTGAATAAAATCTATCCAAGACATACAAAAGAGGATTTATGCGATTAAAGAAAATGCTCTGAAACAATATAAAATCATTCCAGAGCACGCAAAAAAAGCATAAACTTACTTTCATCTTCTTTCATCCAGACTATACTGTCGGCTTTGGAATTTCACCAAATCATGCCTTTCGGCTCGTGGGCTATACCACCGGTAGGGAATTACACCCTGCCCTGAAGATAGTTATTCAATTACGAACAATTATAATATTTGATATTATATCTGTCAATAAAAAGTTTTTTCTCGTTTATCCAAATACAATAATTTGCAAGCAGGTAAACACAGGTTATTTCTTAATATCCTTTTGTTTGGGAAACTCCCCAGTCCCAGATGGCCATATAGACCACGCCGGAGCAATCGCCGTTGGACAGTTTCTGCCGCTGACCGTCTTTGAGAAGATAAAAGGATGCAATCTGTGACATGGTGATTCCTCCTGAAAGTTAATCTTACGCGTCTCCTCTTTGCTCCAGCAAAGCAAAAACTTCATTCATATCCATTTCGAACATGACACTGTTTGCCTGCACCGGTGCAAAGTAGTAGGAAACTTTTTCTGTGCCAAATTCCTGCTCTATCTGCTCCCATTCTGAAGTGGGATAAATACAGAAAGCAAGGGTATCGCTACCGAGCGAGCCCATATACCAGCGGAGCTGATACTGCGGCGACAGATACTCCTGAATACTTCTCAGCGTAGTGTCACGGTCGGTACAATCATCTGCGTAGGGGATCGGTGCGCTGACACCATTCTTTTTCATAAAAATATCAACACCGCGTTCTTTTTCTGTTTCCACACATTCAAACTGAATTTTATCTTCATCAGGCAGTTTTTTATTGAAGTATTCGATGATAGATTCATCAAAATCTCTCCAGTCCACCCAGATCAGAGCATCGCTTTCCCAAAATTCGTCCTGATGTTCCTCATGTTCCGATAAAAACTTTCTGATTTCTTCCATACCGATTTCCTCCGTTTTGTTTTCTTACTGTAATTTATTATGTCTTTTTGAGATACTCCCGGAAGCATTCGATGAACTCCCGATTCCGCTTAGGGACATCGACCCCCTTCCGATGTGGGAAGAACCCTTCCTGTTCCACATCGTCCAGCAACTTGGGCAGATTCGAAAACCGGGCAAAGAACGGTAGTGCATAGTCTTGGATCTGCCCGGAAATCTCCTGGATAGAGCGTTCCCGCTCCAGCAGAGTAGATACCTCATAGCGGGGGAAGTCATCATACCGGCGGGTCAGCCGGGCGATGGAGGTGCCCACGATACCATCATAGGTTTTCTCCGTCCCTTCCTGCTCACTGCGCCACTTGGCAATTACCGGGGAACTCACATCGAAGAAGGCAGTAAAAGTGGTGGAGCCAAAGCGGATGGAGGGGGAAAAGTAAAAGGAGAACACAAAGATGCCGTCTTTTTTGTAGATGTCATTTTTGCTCTTGCGGTATTTGTAGCCCAGCGAGATCAAAGGCTCCGCGATCCGCTCACAGGTATAGACGAAGCTCTCGCGGTGCTTGGTTCCCTTGGGAAAATCCTTCTTCTCCATGTTGCCACCTCAATCAAAATCCATCCAGACCAGGTGCTTTCCGCATTGGAGGCACTGGAACAGATAGCATTGCAGGTGCCCGCCATTGACGGATTCCCGGATCATATTTTTCTGCTCCTCGTCCCACATGGGATCGTCCAGCACCTCCTCCAGCACACCCAGTGCCCGCAGTTCTCTGGCACCCACATAGCCCCAAAAGGCACAGTAGTCGCCGCAGTGAGCTCGCCAATATTCCTGCTGCCAGCCGGAGTAGCCGGGGGTGCGGTGGATCAGCTCGTCCAGTTTTTCCAGATCGTCTACACCATCATCCAGAGAGAAATCATCTTGAAAACTACCATCATATTTCCGGGCCGCTTCGCCGTTGGCGATGCATTCTGGGCACAGATACTCAATATCTTCCACGGAAAAAAACGGATTGGTATAAAAAATATGAGTCTCCTTGCCACAGCAATCACAGACAACACCTGTTGTGGACTCCTCAAAAGCGCCAGTTTCCAAAGGGTTCGGGTGATACCGGAAGGTGGGCAGGCCCAGTTTGGCCTGCCACTCCTTCTCTTTCTGCTTTTCCTCCAGCATTTTTTGCTTAGGAATGGCGTAGTGGTTGCCCCAGTTTTCCGCATAGTCTTTCAAGACTCCCAACCGCTTGAGCATTTTTTTATTCGAGCGATTTCCAATTTGGCGGAGCAATTCATAAGCATCCTTCTTAAAGTCCAGCAGATCATATACATCCACCAGCACCGCCTTTGCCTGCTTGTCTTCCGATTGCTCCAGTTTCTCCTTGAAAGCATAGAGAGCGCGGACACTGTCTGGATTTCCTTCTGTCTCCCGAAATTGCTTTTGTAGTTCAATATATTGCTTCAGGTATTCGTTCATGTTCACAATCTCCCATCAATCCCACCAGAAATACCAGGCAGTAGACTGCCACAGGACATCCGCCAGATTGCCCACAGTGGGGGCATCCTGCTCCTGGTTCACGATGTCCGGGCAGAAACCATATTGTTCTGTAGCAACTTCCATTGCCTTCTCCTTGGGAACAGGGGTCGGGAGTAGGAATTCCAACTCATCGTGGCTCATGGCAGCAGGGATGGCGCCATACTGCTCAAACCAGTATTTTGCCACTGCCATCAGCTCCGGCGTATCCGGACACTCATTCCAGTTTCCAAAGGGTAGATAGGCGAAGAGCTCCCAAGGGTTCTTTACCGGAATTTTAGCCAGAATAATGGGATAAGTCATGTGACAATCTGAATCCCAGTAGCTGGAAAAGCGGCAGTTTTCATATCCATCCTTCATCTCGCCCAGAACTTCCTCCTTCCAATCCATGTCATCGTCCTCAGCTTCTTCCTTACGCTGACCAGTCAATTCTTCCAGAACGGCCTTCCCATCCTTTACAGGCGCTTCTATCATCTTCCTTCGATACTCCTCTACCGTTTTGAGGTCAAATTCATAGCAGTCCACATCATGATCCGGGTCAGCGTTCATTACCAGACACTCCAACAATGTTTCATCATCCGCTCGAATAAGGATAGGAACAAAGCCATCATGGAAACTGTCCCGCTTAGCATAGCTATACGCAGCCATAATGGGGTCATCATCTGCCATAGCGGGAAAATAAGTACATTCGCAGTCCAAATATTCCATAATAGCCTGGGCCACCTCGGAAGGCTCCAGGGTATCCTCATCAAAGTTCTGTCCTTTCCAGTTTTCAAATCGCTCTCCAATTACCTCTGCCATAGCCTGATAATAATCCTCGTCAAAAGGAATGAACAGATAGGCTTCGTCTTGAATCTCCTCAGAGTAATTGCGTTCCTGCCCGATGACGCTGATTGCGTAGTTGTCAATGTCACTTGGGAAATAGGGACTATCCGGCTCCCCATAGTAGTAGGAAGCAAATGCTCGGCCAATTTTGTTGAATAGCGGGCCGACCAGCTGACCATCCAGTTCATCTCGGATAAATTCCCTTAGACCCACGCTGTCAGGATCAGCCTTGACCTTTTCTACTACCTCTCCGTACTCCACAAGGAATTTCTTATCCATCAGGTCATGCTCCATGCACCAGCGCAGGTAAATGGCCATGTGGTTGTAGGCGTTGATCTCATCCACTGGAAGAGCCTTTTCCTCAATGGTTTCCAGATGCCCGTTGGCATCATCCATTTCCACCACATAGTCGTCATCACTACTATCATCTGACTCGCTATCCAACGGTTCCCATCCGATTTTCAAAGTCATCTGCTCCTCTGGCAGAGAAACACCGGCACTGCGGGTAATGGTATGCTTATCGTCTGCCGAAAATCCGATGGTCTCACCATCTTTCAGCGTCACATCACACGCCAGCACATAGGAGGCAAGGCTTGCCAAAAAGTCCCGCAGATCCTCCGGCTCGGCGTCGGTGTTCAGCACCTCCATCTCCTCCTTACCGAACACATCCATGCCGTAAGTGTAGCCGTTCAATCCGCCCTCGCTCCGGTACAGGCCGAACCAGACCCAGTTGAAGATGGGCAGTTCGTCCTCTTTCATCATATTGGCGAAGCCCTCGTAGAATCGGGGTTCAAACACCACACCGCTGGTAAAAACGCCGGTAACATATTTCTGCTTACAGCACACTGCCATTGCCTTAGTAAACAGCTTGCCCCGTTCCAGCAGTTTTTCCTCCTCGCCAAGTACTGCCACCATGATATGGGCCTTGTGCGCTTTAGCCGCTTCTACGGCTTCTGGCCACATATAGTTATTTTCGGCGTTAATCTCTGCTTCGCTATCCGGGATGTGACCAGGAAAGAGTGTCGCAACCAGCATCATGCCGCCAACTTGCATTACCACAGCATCGCTGCTGTTCTCATCATCTTCATCTGCCCCATCTGATCCTTCATCCACAATGCCCCATTCTTCCCTCAGATCCCGGATAAACTGTTCCTTGTCCCACTCCGCTTTGGACAGGAGCACAGACCCGGCAAAGGATCCCTTACAGTCAGTTTCCTCCTCGTCGGCGTCATCCTCTTCGTCAAGATCCCCTGCCTCTTCATCCGAATCATAGAGGGATTCATGCTCCAGTCCACGGATAAATTCCTCAAAGCTATCTGCCAGATGGGTGATTTTATAGTCGTTTTCCTGATCCACATGGACTACCGCAGGCTCTCCCTGGGGGCCGCAGGTCCGGTAGTCCAGGAAGATCATATCGTGTCCGGCGCTGGGACAGTCACAAATGGCCACACCGATAGCGGGATATTCCCACTCATCGATCATAAACTGGCTGCCCAATTCCCCACACAGGGAATAGCTCTTTTCCCGTCCAATACCCAAAATTCCTGTAATGGCCACATGATCTTCCGCCCAACTGGTCGGCTCATCGCAGGGATAGCAGGTATTCACCGGAATGCCGCCGTTGTGCTGCTTCATCAGCCAGATGTAGGAGGCAGGCAGCTTGTAGCCCAGTTCCTCCTCCACGCTGGCGATCAGTTCATCGGAAGGCAGATCACTGACATACTCTTTTAGTGCATACCAATTATCATCCCAAAAGTTGGTAAGGTCGAAGTCCTCGAAAGGGGTATCGCCAGGCACGAATTTTACCTTCTTGTTCCTGCTGTGCTGGTATTTCCGAATCTCCGCCTTACATTCCCGGATTACCGCTGTGGCATTTTCATCCTCTGGGTCCAGTTCTGCCCACCGCTGGGCATAGTGGATAGCTTTTTGCTCCTGGCCGTGGAGATACTGATAGCCGTAGGCCATCCGCATATTCCACTCCGCCTTGTCCTCTCCTTCTTCTCTGACGGACTCCAGCACCTCAATGGCGCGAAGCAGAGCCTTATCCCCTTTGTAGTTGGGGGTTCCCTCATCGTGATCGCCGATAATGGCGTAGTTTTCCAGTGCCCTCGCCAGCGCGTAGGAAATGCGGTAGTTCCGACCGTCCTCCGGGATGGCATTCAGTGCCTGGATGCAGCGGGTGTACTCGTCCTCGTCGTTCCACTGCTCCAGCTGTGTAAAGAATGCCTCCTCGTTTTGCGGGGTGTAAGGGATATAGTCTATACCATTCAGCGTTTCGTCCAACTCGTCATCCTGATTCTCAGTTTCTGGCCCATCATCTTGTTGTTTTAGGGGCACAGATCCTGCTTCACGGCGGAAGGTATGGAAGATGGCCCATGGGATGTCCGTGCCTTCAAAGAACTCTTTTGCCATGTTCAGTGCCTCTCGGATGTCCCAGGCGATGAAGTCCACATAGCCGCAGTAGAGGCCGCTGGCCCCGCCGGTGAGAGTAAGCACTTCCGAACCGTCCCCGATGGTAAACAATTCCTCCAGCTTGTCCCGGAAGTCGAAGATTTTCTGACTGCCTTCCTTCTCTCGCAGGGTATCCAGGGGATAGCAGAAAAAGCCCGCCACCGCGCCGTCGGCATGGAGATCGTCCATAAAATCATTGTCGGCATTCAGATAGCCGTTGATGAGCGGCACACAGTTAGTGGAACCAGCAATTACATCCAGCCGCCAGTCGGTATCAGGGTCCTTGTTGGGTTCCATTTTGTAGCCAATGTAACTGTCCAGATAGGCTGCCGGATCGGTGGAGAGTTCCAGGCCCCGATCCTTCAGAGCATCAGGAAGTTGAGACATAAGAATGGACGGCTCCGCCTTGGGTTCCACCAGCACATCAAAGCTGTCTATATATCTCATGTGGGGGATCTCACCCAGCACCTGGTCGGTAAGGGTGGTGAGCAGCCACCAAGCCCGGCCTTCCTCCTCCCTGAGCATAGGCAGCAGCTTTTCGCAGTAGGCGGAGATGGCGAAGCTGTTTTCACCCTGCTCCTCCAGCCAGATCTGCACATCCTCTCCGGAAATCTCCCAGCCATCCTCTGTGCGCAGGCCGATATTCTGGAGGGGCTGACGGCCCACCAGGATATTCCAGTGCTCCAACACCTTCTTGGGAGCGTGTTTCTGGAAATAGACCAGTTCGAACAATTTGACTTTGTCGCCCTCCGGGGTGAGGATCAGCTCATGCTTTTCGCCGCCCACGCCCAGTTCAAAGGAGATCTCATCAAAAACCAGATTCAGGGTTTCCTCCATTTGGGCCACGATCTCCGCACCACGGATGTGATCCTTGTCCTCGTCCATCATCTGGCGCAATTCTGCTTCCATTTCGGCAAAGGTTTCCCACCAGTTCTCTGTCCGCTCTCGGAAGCACTCCGAGAACTGCGGCAGGGAAATGCCCTTCCTGCACCAGTCGATCAGCTCCATGGTGTCCTCGTCACCAGGGCGGGCCTCCAATGCCTTTTCAAAGTATCGCAGAGCCCGGCCCTCTTGATCCAGATAAAAGTAAGAGTAACCCATGCGGAAGTTCCAGTAATAGTCGTCCTCGAAGTATTCCTCATGGGGCTTTAGCAGAGCGAGGGCCTTTTTGAGCATTTCTTTGCAAGTTGGCTTATGTGGGTCTGCCAGATTGTTATAGGCGCGGGCCAACTCGCTGTCCATCTCAGGGGTACGCTCCTCGGCGGGGATGGCCTCCAGCGCATCAATAATTTTATGTTGTTTGCTCTCCTCATGCCACTTCTGGCACTGCTTCAAAATGTCCATATCAGTCTCCTCCTCGTCCTCATCCGGTTTCCAGTCTTTGATCTGCTGAAACACACCATTCTCATCCCGCTCAAAGGCACAGGGAGCGAGTGTATGCAGCAGAGGAATGATGTCGGGATCGTCGTTGCAGATCGTATTCAGTTTGTAAATCCCGGCATTGTTGGGGGCGTCCATGTACGCCTCGCTCTCGTCACCGGCGGTAAAGCGCCAGCCGCTGTCCCAGCCGCCGTCCGGCTCCTCCCGGTAGCAGTAGCCCACCTTGCAGCCCTCTACCGTGATGCGGTTGGTGGCGATGCAGCCATCGGCGCCCTCCCAGTCAGGGAGCAGATGTTTCACATCTTCCGCCTTTACATGGTAGTTCCGGTTACGGCCGGGGGATTCGTACAGCTCTTTCCGCAGCATCTCCACCTGATAAGCCATATCTGTGATCTCATCCTTACCCATCATCTCACTGATGTCATAGGACAGGGGATCTTGGACAAAGTCCGCCATGGCCTTATTCATGGCGTCGTACTCCTCCGGCGTAGCAGTGATGCGGATACGGCGGGCGGGGGTGTTGTACTCGTCCAGATCCTGAAGGTTTACACTGCCGCTGACGCTGCACTCCAGCAGAATGGCGGCCAAATCGGTGACCACATCACTGGCGAAGTGGAAGTCCATCTCCACGCCATTGGAGTGGGTGAACTCCAGATACTCCACGGTTTGGTGAAAGTCCCAGTTCTGCTTGTCCAGACCGATCTTGGCGAAAATCTCGCTGAGGGGGATCTCCTCTTGCTTCTGGTCCTCCAAAAATGCCACAAGGTTCAGGCTGTCATCCGAGCCGCCAATAAAGTTGCCCCAGTATTTTTTGATATACATCTGTCACGCCTCCTGTTCTGAATCCAGTCGATCAATGAGCTGATTCAAGTGTTCCAACCACGCAGGAGCGATCTCACCGCTATCCTCGTTCTTCCAAAGATCCACAATCTCACGGATGCCGTCCTCGTCCGGCACCTCGTTTTTGATGTCGGTGAGCTGCCGCAGCAGGAAGGCAATGGCTTCTTTGGATGCTGTGAAACCGGTGACTTTATCCCATATAGCTTCTTCATGATCGTAGTCCAGCTTGCCGTTATCCTTCCATTGGAAATACAGCTCCGCCAGAGCCATCGCAGTATTGTCAAAGAGGAAGTCGATTTGTGAAAAGTCAGATCCCAGCATGACTTCCTCTTTCATCAGTTCAATCATCTCGCCCAGATCCATTACCGGATGCTCCGGTACATATTCATTTTTGAGGATGTCCAGTACATCCAGCCCTTCGTCACGCTCTAATGCTTTTATACCCCATGCTCCCATGTCGGCACCTCTCTTTCTTTATTTCGTATCAAGCTTCTATTGTCAATCATGGTTCTCCACCCGGATAATGGGCCGGTAGAAGTCATAATCTCCGTTTAGTTCCTTGTCCTCCTGCACTTCCGGCTTACAGTGGGGCGAACAGGGTAGGAAACCGAGAAATGGGCCCAGCCCGCCGCAGATATTGCACCCGCCGTCACCGCCGCAGGTGGTAAGTCTATCAGACTGCACCACTTCCCGCATATAGGGATCGTAGGCGATGGACAGGCCGAAGAAGTTGGGTTCCTCCATATCATAGGGCCGGTTCTCATCCTCATCCATGTCCTCAAACCAGCGTAGACGCATGGAGTAGTCTAACCCATCTCCCCATGGGAACAGGGTCCGACATCCGCCGCCGCACAGGTAGGCCCACTCGTCCGCTGTGGGCAGCGAAAGCCCCTGCTTTTCCAGCCCGGCAAGAAGTGCATCGTAGTCTGTGCAGTGATAGATCCAGGTATGAAATCCATCTTCTGTCCGTTCTATGCGGGCCGACTGATGCAAGGTAAGACTGCTGCTGTCACTCCAAGCAAAATCACGGAATTCCTTCAGCCAGTCAGGGTGGGCAGTCAGCCTGGGATCGTCCATTTTGACTGGCTCCCAGTTAATTTCCTCCAGTTCCCGGCCCACCAGCATGGGGTCAATGGCCGCCTGCCGAACGGGAGCCATACTCTCTCCAATGAGTTCTGTCGGGTCCTGCTCCATTTCCCATTCCTGGAACAGATACTCCAATTCCTCCCGGCTCTCCTGATTCAGTCCCACGGCAAACTGCTCCCAGCCCAGGGTGACGGTATCGCCGGGGACAAAGACGAACTCCCGACCATCTTTCTCGAAGATGCCGGTGGTGCAGCTCTGGCCCCAGTGGTCAAAGGTATGTAGACCGAGAAAGGTCATAGTATAACGAGCAGCCAGGCTTTCCATCAGCGCCTGCTTCTCGGTGGTATCCATTTGATTGAATTGGGGACGGGACAGTTTTTCGTTCATGGAAAGTCCTCCTTCGATTCGTTTTGCGTGTTCCAGCAGATAGCTCCGACCATCCTGCTTGGCCCGTTCCAAGTATTGTGGAAGCAGGTCGGAATGGATGGCATCCAGCGAGACCAGAACGGCGATCCGCTGGTATTCCTGAAGTTCAGGAGAGTAACAGTTGCGTTCCCAAAACAGCGGAGCGAACTGTTCCACACAGTCAGGACGCAGAGCGGGCATCGCCAAAAGCGCCCGACGGCTCACATATTCATTGGGGTCCTTTGCGAAATCCAGAATTATATCCCTGACTTTCTGACTACATGAGCATTCCGGCAGATAGGCGGCAAACTGCCACTTGGCCTCATTCTCATTGGAGGCTGCGGCCCTGCGGCAGAGGCACTCAAACCATTTGGGATGGGAAGTGGTTTCCTGTATAAATCCCTCCGCTTCGTTGGCTCTGGCAATTAAATAGACCATCTCATCCAGCAGAAAGCTGTCTGCCATTTCTGCATCCATTTGGGTCAACACATGGCAAAAGGCATCAAATATATCATTCCACGCAGGGTAATCGACCTCCCACTCACCGCCAATCTCCTCGGTGGTTTTTCCGGGATAAGTGATTTCCTGCCACTGATGAAATTTTCTTGCCTGCTCCAGCAGGCACTCCCTGATGTCCTTTGCCATACGCTTACCTCACGATTTTCCGAAATGGTCCAGATATAACTCCCGCACAGAATAAGGACCTACAAGGGTTGTTTCCTGTTGGCCATCCCAGGAATACACATGAATTTTGCCCTCGTCCCCAATGTACTGCTGCTCCTCAAAGGATGCAGGGAAGGGGAAGCTTTCTACCATGCTCCAGTCGATCTTGGGTTTCAGCCCATCAAACTCCTCGCGCTTGAGCCTTTTGAAGTTAAACACCAATGCTGCTCCAATCCCATCGAACAGCAAGTCTGCGTATTCTCTGGGGGTGATGCTCTCGCTTACATTGGCAGCGTCAATATTGACATCCAGAACCTTGTTGCCGCAGTTTGTCCAGATTTTGTCGGGAGAGAACCAGGTGGTGCGTTCCTCGGCGTCTGCAAAATCCTCACGGGGATACCATCCGTTTGCGCTGTCCGACTTGACGCCTTCCCGAAGCGGCCCGTTGTACGGGGAAAGCGGATAATATCGGTGCCGCACCGGATCAAATCGGTGAAACGAAATTTTCAGCAGATACCTATGCTTTTCGCTGAGCATGAGCTTATGGGGCTTCACGATATGTTCTTCGATCAAACTCCAAATGTACTCATCCACACGGATGGATACACGGGGACGGTCGAATAGTGTGATTTTGTTGGTGTCTGTATCCACATTGAGCCAGACGCGATTGATCTCAACCATTGTCATTCCTCGCTTTTCAAAACGCTCCGCTATAAAATCAGCTTTCCCAGATGGCCTCAAATTCCGCTTTCTCTATGACGCAGGCGTGGAACTCCTCGCCCCAGATATGGGCGTTTAATTCCTCCACGGTGGGGATGGGCGTAATTTCAATAGCTCCATCGTAAAGGTCAGGTATGTTGCGGGTGCGGCCATCCGCAGAGATGTCTATGGAGCGGAGGGCCAGCCGCTCATTTTCGGTATCAACTTCATAGAGGATTACCGACGGCTCTCCCTCCGGCGCATCCTCCCAAAAGAGTTTGATGTACTCGATCATTCCATTTCCCTCATTTGAACCAATGCCACCCTGTCTCGGTATATGTAATCCTCCCCATGGCCCATGCGCCAGCCAATGGAGTATCGCTCGATCTCCCGGTGGGCCAGCCAAGGGGGAGGCATGATTTTCTTATCTTGTAGTGCCATATTGTTTTCCTCATTTCTCTTGCAGCTTCTTCAGCAGCTTCACGATCCGCTCCCGGTTCTTTGCGGTTTTCATAAAGGTGGGGAGATGGTCGGCCTGGGTCATTTTCGCTCTTCCCGGCGGCTTTTCCCGCAGGTCGGCGCTGAGATAGCCGATCAGATAGGCAAGATGTTCTCGGTTGAGTGCCCATACAGGTTTTCCCTGAAATGAAGTCAAAAACCATAGTTCCAACCCGAAATAAGGTTCTCGTCCATCCCTGATTTCGCCAATATATGAAAACGCCTCCGCTGTTTTATGGACTTCTCCCGGCATGATCGTCCCACAATAGGGGCAGGCCACATGGAGAACGGAAAAGTGCTGCCTTTCCTCATCTTCAATATCCACCCGGTAGTACCTGCCGCAGTTTTTGCACTGGTTATGGACATCATAGCGGTAGATCGTCCGGTCACGGGCCACCTGATGGCCGCAGCTCAGGCAGCGGAAATAGGCGTTATCCTCATCCGCGGTCACCACGCCCGTGCCATGACACTTGGGGCATTTCACCTGAATGCCGGAGGTGAGAGCGTCGTATGCACTGTATGTAAAGTAGGGTTCATCAACAATTCGGCTCATAAACTCATATCCTCAAAAATCCCGAAGTTCCTCAAACTTCTCAATCAGGGCTTCTTTTTGAAGCGTGCTGTCTGGCAGAGCATCCAGAATATCCCGCAGAGCCATGTAGATCTCGTCCCGCTCCACGGTTTCGATAAAGCCCATCTTGTTGAAAGTCTGGGTGTAGGCGGCCACGGCATCCAGCGCCTGGGCCTGGGCATCCTCGTCCGACTGGGCAGCCAGCTTCACCAGCTGGGAACGGGTCTTGCGGTATTGACTGGCTGCCTTTTTTGCGGCGGCGGCAGGGATATGCTCCGCGCCGTCCCAGCCTCGGAAGGGATTGTCCAGGTTTTGCGCCAGCCACTCTGGTTTCCGGGGCTTGGTGATCCGCAGGTCCATTCCCGGCTTGCCTTTCCAGAGCTGCTTTGTCGCTTTTGCCGTATCTTCCGACAGGCTGGTCATCCAGAACCAGCGAAGTTCCGGCATCTGCTCCGGGGTGGGGATGTCGTCCGCCCCGTAGCCGAACAGATCAAAGGTGGAGAGGTTCGTCAGTTCCCGGAACTCTTGCACGGCGGAGAAGTTCCCAAGGTTTCCCGGCGCACCCCAGAGCCGCAGCTCCTTTAAGTGAGGATGGGCGTCAACAAGGGCGGTCAGATCAAAGTCCTTCAGCTGGATGCCATGCAGCCCCCAAAGGTTTGGCAGTTCCGTGTGCGGGCGGTATTCCCCGATAAATTGGAGGGTCAAACCGCTGCCATCTTCGGGGGCATGGATGGTACAATCGTCCGGCCCCTTGTTCTGAAATAGGAGCTGCTCTGTATCCTCACCCAGCCACAGTTCCTCCAGTCCGGTCATGTCCAGCATTAGCTTTCTGATGCTGGTGCCCCGCAGATCAAGTGTCCTCTGACCGTGGTTCAGCAGGGTTAGCTCACTGATAAAGGGATTCCCCCTCAGAAATTCCAGCAGATCCGGGTGCCACCGCTGGCAGTTGAGGTCGGAGAGGCAGGGCAGCGCCGCCAGTTCCAGCGCCGAGTCGAATGGCTCGTACTGGTCCATGATCCGATGGCTGCTGACCTTCACCGGGATACCGCCGATCTCCGTCACCCCGTCGCTCTCCGCGGCCTCCTTGAAGGCCCGCCGCCGCTCCTCCGGGATGGCCTGCCACCGGATCTGGAGATACACATCATAGCCGTCACTCCAGCCGCCGTAGGAGCGGCAGGGCTGGTCGGTGAAGGGTGGCAGGGTACCCACCAGCGTGTACTGGGGCGTGACCTCCATCGGCACCCGCAGCAGATGAAGGTCACGGGACCAGTACATGAAATCTATGTAGAGCGGGCGGAGATGAGGCAGTTCCTCCGCAGTCAAAGGGGCGTCGCCTACCCAATCCAGAGAGAGGATCACCGCCCAGGGCTCCTTGCTCACCGAGTCCGGCGGCGCAACGTAGGCCACCTGGCAGGCAGTGTAGCGTTTCAGATATTGATTGTAAACGGTATAGACCTCTCCGGCGCTGGCTTTCATGGGTTCACGCTCCTTTCATCCGTCTTTCTCTAAATAAAATCCCCACACGCAGTTGGAGAACTCTCCGGCGGCAAAGCGGTGGATCTGCCCATCGATTTCCACCTTCCAGACCTCAAAGGTATGGTTTTGGTGATAGGCAGGATCTTGGACTTTTACCCGCTTGCCAGTGGTTTGCCAGTGGTAGTCAAAGATATTTACGCCGAACAATTTGCATTGGCCGTCTGGGCCAAAGGTTTCATATTCCCAAGCCATGTGATGCCTCACAATCCCGTGCGCTGCCAGCCGTTCAGCCGCTCCTGCACCGCATCAATCTTCCAGCCTTCGCCCACGCGCTTCATAAGAAAGCGGCGGTCAAAGTCGGTGGTTTTCTCTTTGGTGTAGATGTAGAGCTTGTTTTTGGTGATCTGCTCTGCGTCAAGGAATTCTTCCCCGTTGTAGGTGCCCTGGGCGCTGTACGAAAGGCCCAGGGGCCGGAAGCCCATACGGGGCTTTTCACTCACATACTTCTCCCAGATCGCCAGCAGGCGGGGTACAGCCTCGGCATCCTCAAACCCGGCCTGCTCCATATACCGCTCCCATTCTGTCATCTCGGCAAAGAAAGCGGACAACACACTGCGGCATTCCTCCGCCGCCTGCTCATCCAGATGGACGGGCTTTTTGGCCTTTTCTCGCTGGAGCTGGGAGAAGTGTTCCATCTGCTCCTTGGTGAATTGCACATGGGCCACCGGCTCAATGCGGTTGTTGCCAGCGATGGCCAGCAGGCCATTATAGGTAACGGCGGTATGGTCGATCTGGATATGGGAGAGCTTGGGGATGGAGGCCGCCTGGAGCAGACCGGCGTCGTCCAGCCCGGTCCGATTAAGGGTCAAAAGGTCCAGCTTGCTGCCGTGCAAGGCGGACAGGCCGCTGCCGTGAATGGCAGAATTGCCGTCCAACAGCAGATAGCGAAGTTTGGGCATGGGGTCAAAGATGGGGAAACAGGCGTCAGTGAGGGAGCCGTTCTCTACGCCGAAGTTAGCCATACTTTTATGTCCGGCAAAGGGTATAAGCAGTTCATCCGTCGCCGGATAATCTTTCACATGGAAGCCCACCAGGGTGTAACCGGCCAGCCGCTCCATGAGTTCCATAGTCAGTTCCGGAATTTCAAATTTCTTTTCTCCGTCCAAGGTCAGAACGCCGTTTTCCCAGTCCGCTGTCCGCGCCCGTTTTGGTAATTCCATGATGTACCTCCTTATTCCTGCTCCTTATAACTGGCTTCAATGTCAATGAACCGCACATACACGGCGCAGACTTCGCCCTTGGCGTCGTAGCCGAAGTAGACGGGATAGTAACCGTCACCCCAGCCAGAGGAGAAGATGGGCAGGTTGCAGTCCGTGTCCGGCACTGTCCAGTTGAGCCAGTCTCCGTCGCTTCCCTGATATTTAGGGTGAGCTTTGGCATTTTCCTCCATCAAGTCGCAGAACAGGTCGTTGTAGGGGTCAATGTCCGGGGCCTCCTCCAGCCGCTTGGCCCAGTATGCCTTGAAGGCCGCCTGGGTCTGGATGTCCGCAATACACCCCATCCCGGCGTCTACGCCGAAACCGAAGTAGTCGTCATCTCCCAGCGCCGCGTCCAACTCCTCGTTGCCCACCATGCCCAGCTCATAGCGGACAGGTTTTTCCTGAGAAACCGCCACCTTGACGCAGGCGTAGCGGTCGCCGTATTGTTCGCTGGGCACCACGCAGATTTTCACGGGATAAGTTCCGGCGGGGATCGTTTGAAGGAACGGCAGAGTGTCCTCCAACTCCACCAGTGGGTCACAGGCGAAGATCTGCCCGGTGGGGAAATGGACGGCGCCGATGTCCAGTACATCCACCGCCATGTTCCCAATCACTTTCTCTGTGAAATGGGCCTCCAAGTCATCTTTACAGGTCAGTTTGTTCTTGATTACTTCGTATTTGTTCAGCCATTCAGTTGTAGGCATATCAGTTTCCTCCTGTTGATTCTGTTTCTTGATGTACACACTCTTTGAGCCGTCCCAATAGCAGTTCACACACCGACCATCATGAAAATGATGGGCACAATTCGGGTAGCCATAGAGAATATGGGCACATTCCGGGCATAGCCCCATCATCTGTGAGGAGCCTTTGAAAAACAGGCTGCCGCACTCATCACAAACGACCAGTTCTTTTTCTGCCATAGGGATCACCAGTCCCGTTCCCGGATGGCCTCCTCGGTGTCAATAGGGATATTGAACCACTCCAGAATGTAGGCCACAGTTGCCGCGATACATTCCCGTGCCACCGTTTCGATCTCGCTGTCGTGCTCGTCAAACTCCTCCTGGAGATCATTGATGCCGCAGACCGCCTCGTCCAGCGTCTCCTGCACCACTTCGGTGTCGGTTTCGCCGCTCTCCAGCAGATCGATGACCTTCTGAAGTTCATCCTTTACCTTGTCCACCAGAAAAGTGGGATAGTAATTGTCCTGATACATCTCGTCCAGCAGTTTGTAATTGGGGTCAAATGCTTTCATCGTGATTTCTCCTTTCTCATTCAAACATCAAACCGTATGATTCGGTCAGGCTTCCGTCGTCCTCGTGAAATATACACTGATACAGAGGCTCACGCTGGGTTGCTTTGCGGAACCGCTCCAGAACCGGAGCCAGCGGCTCACCGGCAGGGATGCCGAGGGCATCAGACACCCGTTGCAAGCTGTCCATATCCATATCTTCCAAGTTACAGTTGCGCTGTCTCTGTCCATACTCCTCCAGTGTTTTGGAATCTACATACTGCTTTGTGTCACAGCAGTCGTGCCAGCAGATACAGCTCACAAGCAGGGAAAAGAGATCATCCATGCTCTCGGCGAGACGGCCTGCCTCCCCTTCGCTGCTGTAATATCCAATGGAGCCATCTTCCAACAGGTGGTATTCTCCGCCGGAGCCATCTCTGGCAAAGGCCATGCCGGGCAGGGAAAAGGTGCATCGGCCTTCTGGGTCATTCCGCGGGGATAACTCATCCAGCAGGAAGAAGTCAAACAGCGAATCAAATTCATCCGCCAAATCAGGGTTTTCATGCAGTATTTTCAAATAATCCATTGTCGTTTTCCCTCCGTTTACGGTTCTTGGGTCATTTTGCGCAGCTGTTCCAGCCACTGTGTTTCTTCGATCATCTCATCGTTTTGGTAAAAATGGTCTTTATCGCGGGCCAGATGATCGGCAAGTAGAGCCGCGTCCACAGGAGTGCAGACTGTAAATCTGTCCCGATCCGCGCCCTTGATCTCTCGGTTGATGTAGTACACCCGCTTGGCATCGCGGGAATACCAGTGCCCAAGTAGTTCCCAGGAAGTCAGCTCTGCTTTGGGAAGCTGTTTGCCGTAGGCATAGATCTGTTTCTCATCCCTGGCAAAATAGGTATCGCCCAACGAGCGGAAAGAGGAAACTTCCGCGCCCTTGATGATCTTCACCTTGCCATCCCCGTTGTGGAAGTAGACCTTCCGGCTGTCCTTTGCATAGCCCTGGGGCGCACCCGAATCGTTCTGGCCGTTGTCCAACACCTGGAAGGCTGCCAGCTCTGCATCTGGGATTCTCCCGCTGGTGGTGTAGACGGTTGTTTTGTCCATCTCATAGGCATAGTTTAACACCCGAAACGATGCCGGGTCTGCTCCACGAAGGCGAATCCCGCCGAGAAAGCAGGCCGTAGAAGATTTGCCCCAGTAACGCCAGCAGCAGAAGTCTTTGGGCGCAACACCTTTGAGTAGACCGTTTTCATATAGGCCGGAGAAATAGACCGCTCCATCCCGAAGGAAAAATTCGTTGTCCACCGGCTCTGTGTTGGTGAGCGGTTGGAGCATTTCTCCGTGCTCGGCTGTGATGCTCAACTCGATCTCATCGTCGCTGTAAACTAAGCAGAGTCCATGAGGAGCCTTTCTATCGAAATGCAGTTCAATGTCACAGTATTTGAGGATCAAAGGGTTCCCGTCGCTTCTCATGGTGGAAACGGCATCGGGCTTGCCAAATACCTCCATGATCTCATCCTGTGACATTCCGAATTTCAGCGGTGAAATGTCCCACGGATTCTGCAATATTTGATTGCGCCAAATCGTAAAGTCCTGTTTCATAGTTTTCCGTCCAGTGCCTCCACAGTTTTCATGGCAGCGGAATCAAATTTACACTGCCGTAGTTCCCGTTCAATCAGGGCAAACACATCTGGAAAGCACTCAATCTCATCCTGGTACTCATATTTCGCATACAGTTTCCCATACTCCGAGATCCAAACCTCTGCCGGGTAGTAGTAGCCGATGTGACCGATGGGCTGGCACTTCTGACCAGCAGCCTGCTCGATCTCCGCCAGCTCACAGCCGGACATATCCCGGAAATAGGCGTCCTCCAAATGGTTTTTGATCCCATTGACCAGGTAAGGGAACAAAGCAAACTCAAAGTCAGCCGCCCATTTCAACTTTTTCTGCGCCAAGTACCACTCGCAGCACAGGCCGAAATACTTGCGGTAAAATCGTTGGGTGGTTTTCATCATCGGGACGCCATGATCGGCGTAATACTTCTCCGCAATGGAAATATCCACACTGCGGCCTTCGTACCATCCGGCGTACTCCATCAGCTGCTTAACCTTGCTGCCCAGATCGCCAGAGATAGGGATGCGTTCTTTGATCATGGTAGTATCCTCCTGTTTTTCGTCACCACAGCCGGTCGATCTGGGTATATATCTTATTCGGTTCTCTGTCCGTAAAACTGGTCAATGCGTCGGTGAGTTCTGCAAGCGGCATCACATTCAAAATGTCCAGCACATAATACCAGATCCCAGTGTCCCAGTCTCGGAACCGCCCATTGCAGACAGCTCGACCATAATCACCAGGAATCAAATCCAATGCCAGCTCATTGAGGGGCTGTTTTTGCCCGCTCTTATCATAGGTATATCGCTCCGGCATCGCACCAATATGCCAATCATAGCGGTAACGCACCTGGATTCCGGACTCCTGCTGAATCAGTTCAAAAGGGTAAAACCGCATTGTGCCATTCGGCTTCCATTCCATCAGCCTGCGACAGTCCCTACCGATCCGAAATCCATCGGGCCTCTGTACGATAGATGCAAAGTGAGTAGGTAGGCCAAAGGAATAATAAGAGAAGAAGTCTTTAGGCAGCCGCATCGCTCTGGGATACTGGTTTCGTTGTGCGGCGGCGTTTCCGCCCCGACAGTCTTTATACCATTGCAGGCGGATCTGCTGGATCAGAAGCGTGGGAAGATATTTTTCTCTTTTTCGTTCCTCAGCTCTCATGTGTGATACAGAAAATCTCCTTCTTCAAATCAAAGTAGATCACCATCAGTTCGTCGGTAATCTCCGGGTTAAAGGACAGATCCAGAATGAAAACTTGCTGGTTCATCTCGCTATCCACCAGGCTGCCAAACCGCTTGAGCCGCAAAAAGTCCACCATCTCAGTAAAGGACAGCTTGGATGAGTCGGTTCCCGGAAAAAGATCAGCCGCAATATCAGGGCCTACCTCGTCTCGGTGGAACTCCATGAAAAATGTCACAACGCTATAGTAGCGGCTGTCCTCGTCCGCCAGCGCCGCTTTGATGGTGGCTTTGGCCTTTTCTGCCAGTTTTTCCGCCTCATCCAGCATTTCTCCCACCGCATCCATAGCGGCAGGATCAGCAGTCAGTTCTTCCTCTACATCGAAAAGAAAGGGCAGTCCAGTGTCCTCGGGAAAGGTGAAGATCTCCTCGCCGGGCGTATATGGTAAATCAATGCGTTTACAGTTCAGTTTCATCATGGTATCCTCCTTACCCCTCAATGCAGGCAGCTTTGAGATGGGTGATGTAAGTTCTGTTTTCTTCTGTCATAGCTTTACTCCTTATTCCTCAAACTCGCCCTCGATCATTCCGTTCAAATACCGGCCAGGGTCTGCGATGAAGTCGTCCCATTTGGCCAGAGGGTGAAATTCCTCATGCTCGATGTCCAGATACCACAGTTTCTTGTCCCTGGGGCTCCACAGCAGCAGATAGTCGCTGTAATTGTCCATGGCCGCCATAAGGGAGAGCAGCTTTTTCCGTTTCCAGGTCATCTCCTGCACATCCATGAAGGAGTAGAGCTCCGCCCACTTCACCCACTCCTGCTCCGGGAACTCCAGCCGCAGGGGACCGGTTTTCAAGTATTCCACCAACTTGACGGGTAGCTTGTAGGGCATGAGCTGCCGGACCTTTTCTTGTTCGTTGTGCCATTCTTCCGGTTCCAGGGCTTTTAAGTAGTCGGCCAACTCCTGATTTTTGTCCTGCATCGCCATGGTGTAAGGTCGGTCGCCGTATTTGTCAGCAATGGTGATGTCGGCTCCTTGCTCAATGAGCCAGCGCACCATGGGGAGATTTTTGTGTCGGACAGCTTCAGTGACAGCGGTGGAGGCGTTCGGAAACACCATGTCCGGCTTGTGGTAATTGATGTCTGCCCCTTTTTCCAGAAACAGTCGGGCAAGTTTGGTATTGCCTTCGGACACAGCGGCCCGGAATGCTTCGCCGCCAAACTTGTCCACTGTGATCCCGGCTTGCTCCAGTACCTGGATATTCTCCGGGCGCTTGCCCCAGCGCACTTCCTGGAAGGCCCGCTCTTTCTGCTTCGGGCTGAGTTTTGCGGCCTGTCCAGCAAAGAGCGCCACTACCTCTGACCCACAACAGCGGGCAGCGGTGAGCAGTAGGGACTGTTCCTCTGCCAGACCGGGATCAGCTCCATGCTCCAGTAGGAAGTGAATCATGGGCACATCATTCCGAAAAACCGCAATCTCCAATGGCATCAGCTTGATGTATTCGCTAAGCTGGATGGGAACATCTAAATCCAGACCGCCTTGGAGCAGCGCCTCCAGCTTGGGAGTGTCATGGTCACAGATGGCGGCAGCCGTTTCCGGGAGGGTTTCCCAGCGGCCAATATATGCAATTTGGTACATAAGGCACCTACTTTCGTTGTTGTTTTACTTGATAGGGTATCGTCCGGCCCAGCACCCGGCCCTTACCAACGGCATTGGCTCCCTCATAGATTAAGAACTCCGCATTGTTTTCCAGCGGAGCATAGTCAATGGTATCTGGATAGAGGGGCTGGGCATTTCCCAAGGCTGGGGTATCGAATGTACACTTGCTTCCGTCCAGAAAGCAGACACCCAGATATTTCGTAGTTCCTGTGACCACAAAATGGGGACAATACTTTCCGCTGACCAGGCTGGGGGGAGTCTTTCGCTTGCCGCTCCAGAAGATGACCTCCACATGGAGCACCGCCCGGTTTTCATCTGTCCCAATCATGCCGCATTCCTCCTATCCCACAATGGTGGTTTCCTTGACGACCAGATTGTCATAATCCATGGCGAGCAGCTTTTTGGCGGCCTGTGGGGTACACATGAACCAAGTGCTCACACCCCAAAAGTCCATCCTTGTGACGGTGAAGAAATCAGTTTGAGCAGAAGCAGGTTCTCTTGCATCAATATAGTAGTCGGAGTAGAGATACACCAGATCCACCTCCCGCTCCGGCAGCCACTTGGCCCGACGCGCACGCGGTTTGCCGTTTTTCAGAGTCTTTTCCCTGGGGTTCTCAAACCACGCCAGTTCCTTGATTTTCAGGCCAGTGAAAGTATCCATCAGCCACTGGGCAATCTCTCTGTGAGTAAACACCCCACAGTTACAGGAGCTCATTAACCATGTCTGTATAAAGTCACCCACCTTGCTGCCGGGAGCAGGTGGCCCGTAGACGCTCTCATCCGCCCACATAACCTCCATTTTCTCGCACTGATCCGGCCAGGGACAGGGGCGCTTGTCGCCATAGCGGTACATGATATTCACATAGCCATAGTCTTCGCCAGTTCGGTCATGACCGACGGCTTCAATTTTATAAGCAGTTAAGGACATTGCAATTCCACCTCCTGAGCCAGTATAAATCCACACAGCCCAAGGGAAGAGTCAATGACAAATACCCGGATGTGCTCCTGTTCTATGCGCTTCCTTAGTTCCTTGATACCGCAACAGGCGGGAAAGCCGTAAGAGATGGTACCGCCCAGCAGATCTTTGTACTGTTCAAAAAAATCGTCCACGGTAATCTCATCCATGCCAAAGAGGATATTTTCCTGGATCACATTCTCAAACCAGTGGGCCAGCAGGCCGGTAAAGTGAACGGATACTTTCTCTCCGGCCTCAGTCTGGGTATCCATGTGTAGGGTGTGGGCTTCAAAGTCAGCGCAGTAGCGCAGGACTCGGTTGTCGTGCAGATTGTCAAAGGATTGAATTACCATACTCATGCCAATTCCGCGTCCAAAATCTGGACGGGTTTTCCTTTCTCGTTCAAATAGTAAAGGGCGATATAGTCAATGCCGTCCCGCTTGACCTGTTCCCAGGGCATACGCTCGCCGTTGATCAGCTCCACAGTATCCGCTTCATCCGGTTCAAAGTCCTCTTTTTCGTCCTCGTAGTCCACGCTGTACCCCAGTTCCAGCACCAGCTTGGAGGCGGGAATCTCATACCGCTTGAGGGGACGATCCTTCAGTTCGGCTGGATCATGTTCATCGCAAAACATATTGTCGTAGCCATGCCGCCCACCGTCAAAGATGACGAACTCCTCGCCGCTCTCTGGGTCGCGGGCTGCCACCAGTCTGGGGGACTCATCGCTATCTACAATATAGGATTGGGGTTCTCCCTTCACCGTGAGCAAATCTCCGTAATACCAAACCTCCAGCAGTTCACTGCCAGTGATAGAACAGAGTGTCACAGTGGTCAGACGCTTCTCTGCCCATTCTTTCACATGATTTTCCAGCCAAGTGGGATATTTCTCGGTCATCATAGCTATCCTCCTCCTATTTCTTCAATTTCAACACAAATCCCCAGATACTCACCACAATCAATAGGACACTCAGCAAGAAGAATATCGCCCGCCGGTATCCCCTGCTATGGCGGTAAGCATCCGACGTACCTGTAGGATCGCAGAGCCAGTTCCAGTTACGGATTGCTCCAGCCAAAAGTATCACACCCGTAAATATCGAAGCAATGTACCAATGCTCTTGTAAAAAAGTCATTATCTTCTCATGATCCATTTCGCTCCCCCCTTTATGAAAACATCTCAAAGCATGCTTCTTTTCTTTGATATAACAAAAAAGCCTCATTCCACACCGTCATTATAAATAACAACAGCTTGGTACAAGGCATAAAAAGACCGCAAGAGGAAATCCCCATCCAAGATTAGATATGGCTTCTTCTACAGACACTATTCGCTTTTTATATCTATTATAAACAATTGGGGGCTGTTTCCATGACTGATCCATGGGCAAAACCTCTCTTATATGTGTATTTTGGTTTTCTAATTATATCATAAACTGTTTTTATTGTGAAACTTTTTCTTGCTTTTTCACGGGTCTTTGACACCTTTTTTCTCTCGAAATGGCTTGTAAACCGCATAAAGGCTTACAGGGTGTTTTTAGAGAGAAGATGTGTTAAAGACCCGTGTATATGATTAGATACTTGGAGTAAAAGTTCCATCGCTATCCCATGTGCCTGGGCGTTTAGTAAATTCTGGATGAGATGAACAATTACGGAACATTTCGGTAAAATCGGTTACATTAGAGATATTCCAGTCATTAATACCTGATGCGTCTTGAAGAACATAACATTGATAGAACATCTCACTCATATCCGTCACATTTCCAGTATTCCAACCTGACAGAGCACTAAGGTCAGTCAGGGAAGTGCAATTGGAGAACATTCTAGTCATTTCCATCACATGTCTTGTATTCCAACCTGACAGAGCGTTAAGATCGGTTAAGGAGCGACAGTTTAAGAACATCCCACCCATGCCCGTCACATTTCCAGTATCCCAGCCTGACAAAGCACTAAGGTCAGTCAGGGAAGTGCAATCGGAGAACATATAAGTCATGCCCATCACGGTTCCGATATTCCAACCTGACAGAGCGTTAAGATCGGTTAAGGAGCAACAGCTTAAGAACATCTCATCCATGCCCGTCACATTTCCAGTATCCCAGCTTGACAGAGAACTAAGATCAATCAGGGAAGTGCAGTAACTGAACATACCGCCCATATCCGTCACGCTTCCGGTATCCCAGCCCGACAGAGCGCTAAGATCGGCCAGGAAGGTACATTGTCTAAACATATCACCCATATTCGTCACATTTCCGGTATTCCAACTTGACAGAGCGTTAAGATCAGCCAGGAAGGTACATTGTCTAAACATATCACCCATATCCGTCACATTTCCGGTATTCCAACCTGACAGGGTGCTAAGATCGGCCAGGGATACACAGTTACCGAACATAGCATGTTTGTCACGTTTCCGGTATCCCAACCTGACAAAGCGTTGATATCAGTTAAGGAATCACAATCGCTAAACATATCGTTAGATTCCTTGTTCAAACGGATTTTCTCGGCATCTGTCGCGATGTAAATCGTACCCGTAGCTGCATCAAAATACATAACGGCTTCCTTTTCACTTCCAGAGTCCGAAATGATCTGCGTCTCTGCATCTTCTGGAACTGAATCTGCGTTTTTGATGCTCTGGATTTTGTCTAAATTTCCGGAAAGAGTTTTCATAGCCTCATTAAAAGACGGACCCTCGATCAGAGTCGCTGTTCCCTGTTTGATTTCCGGTTTATCCTCAGAACCGCCACCCTGCTCCTTTTCCGGATTCTGGTTAAAGTAGATATCGTATATCTTGCTGAGATTCTCTTCCGACAGAGCATCCGTCAGATCCGTATTGCCTTCCAATACCTCGGAAGCCTGGATCGCATAAGTGTTTACCACAACATTCTGTGCCTCTCCTGCAGTTACCTCGCCTTCGATCACATTTTTAAGCTGGATCTTGTCAAACAGACTGTCCGTTGCCGCATCTTTAGCAACTGCGGTTTTGTAGGCAAATACATAGGTGTTGGTGTCGCCGGCTGTCAGGTCCTTCTCGCCTTTGGAAGTTAACTCCATCCATTGATCGGAAAAATGATTTGCGTAAGTCCCCTGGGTATCGGAAGCATCCTTAAGCCAAAATAATTCGGTCTTTTCCTTAGCACCCTTGGTACCATCTGCTTTTACCAAAGTTACATCTTTGACCGGAACTTCCACGCTCATAAACACAATCGCGTCATTTACCCCGACATTCGTTACCTTCGGATCTTTCTGGACTTCCTGATTGGGAACCAGATCCTTTACATCCGGACTGTCGTTTCCCGGATAACTGGGTTCGGTTAGATCCACATCGATTTTTCCCACTGTAAAGGTGTTGGTTACACTCTCGTTGTCGGTCATGTAAGCAATCGTGCCTCCGATCCCCAATGCTCCAACCAGAACACATGCGGCTGTCGTTCCGGTCAGCCATCTCCACTTTTTGCTTCTTTTCATTTTGACATCCTCCTGTCATATTTTTTTGCATCTCAATTATGGAACGGATTTCCCATGTTTTAGTATTTTTATAACGCAGGGGATTCGTGCTTTAAGAAACCAGGCAACCAATAGGTACATTACCCAAAAAGCATACAAAAAAAAGAAGGACTGCATTTTTTCGCACATCCTTCTTGTACTTTTCCTTTTCTTTCGATTTTCTCACTACATCTTTTCCAGGTATTCCGGTGGCACACGCTTCGTCAACCACACATCATTTGCTGATCTCCAGAATTTGTGTCCGTCTCTTGCCATCGCTCCGGCTGCCACCTGATACACAATCGGCTCCCCATGACGCTTTCCGACTTTTATAGCCGTCTCTTGATCTCCGGACAGATGGACATACAGCCGACTCTTAGGAATCAACCCTGTCTGATCAATGGACTCCACATATTTGCGCCCAGTACCATGAAACAGGTACTCTGGCGGCTCCTTTTCTTCCAGTTCCACATCTACCTGGATTGAATGTCCCTGATTTGCCCTGATACGGGCATGATCCTCGTTAAATGTGTATCGCTGCTTCTCGTCCGTGCGGACGATTTCTTCCAGCATTTCCGTGTCGATCGGCCTGGTTCGCCTGATGCCGGCAAGCAGCTCATCTACATTGGCCCAGCCATGGTCGTCCAGGCTGATCCCGATTACTTCCGGCTTATGCCGTAAAATCAAGCTGATGAATTTACTTAAATCCCTGTAATTTGCCAATAGGTATCACCTCTTTCTGTATGAAGAAAGGCCCTGCAGTTGCAGAGCCTCGCAGCATTTTCTTTTCGGAAGCTTCCTCCTAGCCAGTGTGTGGTAAATACAGAACCCTTATAAAGCTCCGTAAGGCACTGCTTTCTGGCACAACACCTTACTTCAACGCTTAACAGGCACACGCTGTTGCCTGTTTTACACTTTAAGTATACGCAAAACCCTTAAAAATGTCAAATTTCCACCTTGTGTTTTTCGAAAATTACGAATATAATGGATATGTACCACAACTGTACCGTGTAGCGGCACGTAAAAGCTGGGCTCCAGTTGGGGAGGGTAAGTACCAACACTTTCAGATACTCGGAAGGGTATCGCGCCCCCGCCAGGGAGATACGGTGAGTCCGCGCCGGGGACTTAAATTTCCGGCGGCTATACAGATGTTCGGAAGGATGTCGCGGCTGACAGCCAGCATAAAACCGCTTTTAGAAAAAGAAGCGCTGGATGACAAGAGTTGTCCAGCGTGGTTTTTTTTCGCCTGTAAATCATTATCGCCTTGCATTTTTTTTAAAAATTTCCTATAATAGAAATAAGGAAGTGGACATCATTCCGCTCGTGTGGCTGACACGTAAAATCCGAAAGTTGGTGTCGGACGCTGGGCCGGACGGTTGGCGGGCAACGGAAAAACCCGAAAGCGATGCACGACTTTGGGCGTGACGGTTGGCGGACAACGGAAAAATCAGTCATTAAGGGAGGCGAGCAGCATCAAGGTGTTGCAGTCTCCTTTTAAATTTAAAGGAATATAGTAACAATGCTTCTGACCGAAATCAGAAGCATTGTCGCTCTTTGTAATGGCTGCTCGCTTTTCGGCATGGCGCCTATTCGGGAGAGTGAGCCGAACTCTCGGTGGGAGCTCCAGCCGTGAGCCGAACGACCACGACCTTCTTCGCTCAAACATAGTATAGCAGAAATTGGGACAAAAAGCTATTTTTACCCAAAATCATTTGTTTTAAAAAGACTTTTTTCTATTCATAGCCCTTCTCAAGATTTTCCGCCCTGTATTCCTTTCCCTGTATGGTAACAGAAAGATTCTCCGCACATTCCCAAAAAGCATACTCACCGATTCTGACCTCGTCTCCGCCTATCACTGCGCTCTCCAATTTCTCGCAGTATTGAAATGCCCTGTCGTCAATCTCCACGGCGCTCTCGTCCCTTCCCTCACAGATCTTTACATCCACCAGATCCTCACAACTCAAAAATGTATTCTCTCCCAGAATAATGGAATCCCCGTCCAAAACAACTATGACCAGGTCCTCGCAACTGGAAAAGGTACTTTCTCCTGTCTCCAGGGTACTGTCCTTTACCGACAAACTGGACAGTGAGGCGTACTGGAATGCCCGATCGTCCAGTTTCACGGAGCAGCCCGTCATCTGAACGACTGCTTCGTCCCCGCTTCCCATGAAAGTATGCTCTCCTGCCACGATGCTGCTGTCCGAAAAATCCATATTTAACAAGTCTTCACAGGAAGAAAAAACACTCTCTCCCATCTCCAGTTCCGATCCCGCCACGGAAAGCTTCGTGAGATCCGCATACTGAAATGCACGGTCATCCAACAGACCGGAGCAGCGTAAAAACGAAACTTCCATGTCCTTTCCGGCACTTAGGAACGAATGCTCATCTATCTGGATCAAGCAGTCCTCAAACGATACAGCAACCAGATCCTCACAGGAAGAAAATACGCTTTCTCCCACAACTGGCGCCCCTCCAATAAATCTTACTTCTGTCATCTCCCCGTACTGAAACGCACGCTTGTCAATCTTTCCCTCAAAGTTCAGAAAAGTCACGCTGTTCACATCTTCCAGGCTCATAAAAACATTTTCCTCAACGAGAGCCACCCTCTCCCCATCCGGACTGTAAGCAGGAATAACCAGTTCCGTGTCCGTACAAATCCCGATTCCGGTAAGCACGCAGGTTCCGTCCTCTTTACGCTCAAACATTAACCCTTCTGACGGCTTCAGATCGGTCTGCACCTGTGGGACCACTTCCTCCTTCCCGCTTTCTCCCGTTTCCTTTTCTTCCGGCTTCAAGACTTCTGAAATCTCTGTAGCTTCTGCTGTCGTTTCCACTGCCTGCATGCCGCTTTCGCCGGTTTTCTCCACATCCCCTGTATTTCCGCATCCGGAAAGAACAACCGATACAGCCAAAGCAGAACACAATACCATTTTTATCTTTCTCATTTCCAATCTTCCTCCTATTCTTCTATTTCAACCGCTATGTACTCAAAATTCTCCCCATCGCCGTAATCTTCCTCATAATCGAACGGATTGCTCAGTTTAAGTATCTCTGCTCCCTGGGCCGCACAGCCGTTTAAATAGGAAGCATGATCCTGAGCATCTTCCTCACGGTCGAAAACCTGGTCATCTACCAGATCCTCGACTACCTCCTCCGTGTATTTATTTACCATCTGAACCTTGTATTTTTCCATCGCAATTTTCCTCCTCATTCACTTTACATGATTTTTTCGTTTCTCCGTTCCACGACACAGGGCATGGTCTGTCTTTTCAGGGCAATCCCCATCGCTGCCAGCAGAATGTCATCCAGCAAATCTCTTTTTCCGTCTTCCGCCAGAAAAACATAGGCCAAAACCGTTGTCATGCACAGTACTTTTACCAGTTCACTCATCTCTTTAATCCTCCATTTCTGTTTTTTGAAAAATACCAGGCTGCCGCTGCGGCCAGTGCAGTAACAACCACGGTTACTGTTGGCCATATCGGACTCTGGGAATCCGTATTTTCTTCTGTTTCCTCCTCCGTCTTTTCAACAAATCTGATTTCCGCACATTCCTGTATCTGCTCTTCCGACTCCAATGCAGCCATGGTTTCCGCAAAATCCCGTTTAAACTGATTCATATCGATTGCTTCTATCGGATACGCTTCCATTTTTTCAGCTCCGTCAATTATGTCCGCCATTTCTTCCAGTTCGCCCTCTGTAAACACCTCCTGTCCTTCATAACCGTCTATGATATAGGATAACTGGCTGAGAAAACAGGTCTTTGCTCCTTTGTAGCAGTTCCTTACGGAAATTCGATTGTCCGTGAAGACGACAATCCTGATTACTTCCATGTCATCTGTCTCAATTCCCGCAGCATGCAGCACTTCCAGGAACACCTGCTCCTTCCGATCCAGCTTTTCTGCGATATTGGAATCTCTGTTCAGATACTCCCCTGTCCTGTAATAATCTCCCGATTCATCAATGAAAATATCCCGTCTGGTGTTCTTTACTTCCACGATGAAGGCTGCCTTCGGTGTCAGAATTAGTGCGTCGATTTCCGTACGGATTCCGCTCGACTCCAGCTCCAAGTTATGTAAAGTGCAATGCGGACTCTTTATGTACTTCAACGCATGGAAGGCCTTCCTCTCCCCTCTGTTTCCGGAAACTTCCGCCTTGATCAGGTTGCTCACAGTCCTGCATCCGACTTTGAACCTGGCCAGTTCCGCATCCACCACATGCCCACGCTCTTCGTTGAGTCGTTCCAGATGGTACCTTACATCCCATAATTTAAGGTTTCCCTGCCTGGCATGCTCCTCTCTGTAGGTCAGACCGCCCATCTCTTCCTGCAACAGGAAACATTCCTGTAGGAGCTCATCCTTCCGGTATTTCTGCTTTACAAAACTTTTCATGCTTCTCAAAATTTCTTCGATTCTTTCTTCCCTGTTCATCGTTTTCCTCCTAAAAAATAAGCCGGGGCTGACAGGCAATTCGATTGCACTATCAACTCCGGCTTCTTCTTGTTTATCAACAGACCAGCTCGTCCAAGTTTACACTGTTTCGATATATAATTTTTTTTCCTTTGCTTATCAGAAATCTGTTTACCTGAGCAATAAACTCCTCCAAAGGCAAGCTGTCTACCCGTTTCCCGTTCTTAATTTCCAGGTTTGCCGTGTCTTCCTTATCCGATTTCAGCTTGCAAAGTAACAGATTCTGCTCACTTGTACGGATCTCCTGTGTTTCTTTCATCCGTTTTTCCTCCTATGCCGCACTTTTTCCTCTTGCATAAGAAGAAACCAGTGTTTCATTCTCCCCTAGTGGAATGTTCAACTGTTCCGCAAGGTCTTTCTTTTTCTGGGATGCCATCTGACCATCCGGCAATCTTCTTCGGTACATATCCACGGTATGCTCCACCGGTGATTTTCTCGTTACGGCCTCTGCCGAACCGTGATCTTCCAGTATCTCCGGAAGCTTTTCGGTAGGTTTTTCCGGTATTGAAAGCTCAGGCTCCGTCTCTTCATGTAGCAATACACAGCCTACCAATACACCAATAGCTACTGCTCCGACTGCAATTTCCTTCCAGTGTTCCCTGAGCGTATCCCCGGTTCTCTGAAACCAGGATTTCTTTTCTTCTGTTTTGGAATTTTCCTTGTTATATTCTTCCACTATACCGTCCCCTTTCCTCTGAATGTCGCTTTTCCATTAAACAACCGTCAAATTTGATTCCGGATTTTCCGTGTCGTAGTATGCAATATATTCTTCCTTCACAACACGAACCTGCTTCTCGTCCACAAGAATAACGGAGACATTGCCTCTGTAGCAGTTAC
Source organism: Clostridium sp. AT4 (assembly GCF_001517625.2). GTDB lineage: Bacteria > Bacillota > Clostridia > Lachnospirales > Lachnospiraceae > Enterocloster. Next base: position 1,854,170 of record NZ_LN999828.1, read on the forward strand.
TTCCCTTAAATCCGGCAAAAACTTTGTACAATTCCTCGTCATTTACGACAATGGAAATCTTCCTTTTTTTGTTTTCCGGCAGGAAGAAAAATCTTATGAATGTATTCGGAGCCGTTTTCTTGATGAATCCATTAAATTCCTTGTCCTCGTCAGACATGCAGACGATGGAAAACACCCATTCTTCTATTCCCTCCTCTTCCACAAAAATCACGGAATCCTCTTCGTTGAGACGGTAATCCAGACTTTCCTTATTACCGGGGCGGAAACGAATGCCTTTTTGTGCCAGCTGGCTGTAAACAACGCCAGAGGCAATTGCTGAAAACTGCTGATTTTTCTTCTGTAATGCATGAATGCGTTCCGTTGAAATACTGTTTGATACTTCGTGTTTACTCGTCTCTTCCTTCTCCGATTGTTCGTTTTTGGAGTTTTCATTTTCTCTTTCCAAAATATCAAACAATTTTATAGTGCCCGGAATAAGTAGACCTGGAAGTCCTGTTGCAATTGTTGTTAGCATTGTCATCGCAGTCATAGCTGCTACTTTTCCAGTTACATTTCCATTCTTTCCTCTGGCTGCAACCAACATTTCAATAGTTACTCCACTATTAGGATCCGCATGGTTTGCTAATTTCTGTAAAACATCTATTCCGGGACGATGGATTCCTTTAAGCGTGCGATACAATGTTGAAGAATCCACGCCTGCTTCTTCTGCATACTTTTTTGCCGTTCTTTTTCCTTGGGCTTTTTTTACTAAATCACTTAATTCTTGATATTGCATTTGTTTCACCTCCTCATCTATAAGTCCATAATATCATAAAAAATCATAACGGTCAATATAAAATAGGATTTATTTCCCATTTTTATTTTCCTATTTTTCCTATTTAATGTAATGGTAGGATTCCCACTATTCTGTTTAAGTAAATCCAAACACTTTTCTAGCTATAAAATAGAGCTACTGTATACTGCAAATAACAGTAAGTCAATAGCCCCATGAACTGGTCACTGGAACTCACTTTTTATAAAAGAAAAACCGTCGAAAATTTCTTTTCGACGGTTCTCTGGTATTACTCTATGCTTTATGTTTTGATGTCTGCCTGTTTTATACCTGGATTCTAAAACTCTCTTTTATTTTGGTCGCATTAGCAATCATCGTCACTCAAAAAAGCTTCAAACACTGCTTCTTCAATTACCCTGACACATTCATCCGTATTTTTCAATATATCCTTCCCCCAGAACCGAATAACCGTCCATCCACGAAAAAGTAATGCCTTGTTGATTTCATCATCGCGTTCCCTGTTTCTGGATATTTTTTCAACCCAGAATTCACCGTTATTTCCTCTTTCCAATTGCGGCCTCAGAATTTCCCAGTCTTTACCGTGAAAAAACTCACTGTCGCAAAAAACGGCTATTTTATATTTGGTCAGGGCAATGTCCGGCTTTCCGGGCAGTGCCGCATAATTTTTCCTGTACCTGTACCCTTTGTTCCAAAGTGCTTTTCGAAGTGCAAGTTCTATTTTAGTGTCCTTGGAACAGATGCGACGCATATTTTCACTGCGTTCCACGCTTACAGAATCCGACATGATTTTCCTCCTCCGATCAACGTTCCCGGACCGCCATGCAGTTAAGAATCGCAGCAAGATCACGTGTCGGTCTTCTGAAATCCCGTTTCCCGACTATTTTCTCCATAAGGTTTCTGCAGGAATCATTATCCATATCCGTTACCACTTCCAATCGAATCCTTGCCCTTGATGCCCCGACATAAAAAAGTAATCGATCGGACAAAACCGTCCTGTCCGTAAAATCCACCAGTATTACCGCATCCGCTTCAAGTCCCTTGAATTTTCTGCATGTCGTGAATCGGCATCCTCTGTATCTGCCGTCAACTGTTGCGTTCTTCATAAAGCTTCTTGCCTCAGTTTCAAGAGTCAGTATCACGATATCATCGATTCCCGATTCTTTCAGTTCATCAATGATCCCGTCAAGAGCTTTGATTTGCAGTTCCTGCGTCTCGCAAAAATGCATTCTGGGAATCCTGCCTGCAATACCGTGCAGAAACAGCTTATTGCCTAAATCCGGAAGCAGGCTCATGGATGCCCTGCTTACATTCTCCGTGTTTCGACAGTTACGGTACAGCGTCAGTCTGCAGTCCGCTTTTTCTATCAATTCAGGAAGTCGGTCAGACTGAACTGTCTGGAGCCGGTCGTAAAACACATAAAACGATGACTGAGAATTTTCCGTTTCCATAACCGCATCACGCAGCAGTTGAAGAATTTCGGTTTTCTCAATTGCATCCCTGCCAAAATCCTGTCCTTCATCGACTATGACATGTTCATAAGGGAAATTTCCAAACGCAACATAGTCCCTCAGTTTTCTGGCGGCTTTTTCATAATCTGGAATATCCGTTTTGCACAGACTGCATACATAACCGTCCAGTGTCATAAAATCAATAAAACTGCTTTCATGGCGGGAAACCAGATATTTCCTCAGTTCCGAATTGTAACAGAGAAAAAGAACCCTGCTTCCGTCTGATGCATGACGCCGTGCCTTTTCCACCGCAATCAGGGTCTTCCCTGTACCGGCAGCACCGTTAATAACGGCTGTTTTCTGTTCCGTGAGGAAATTGAGAATTCCGGCCTGTTCATCCAGCATCCTGTGAAAAACCATATGTTTCAGATCCGTGTCAAACCCGGCCGGCGGAAATACATTAAACTCAGGACAGAGTATTTCTCTGATAAGTCTGTTGACCTCGTTCTCGGAAAGAACCGTTACGACTCCGGCACGCACATCCAATGAAAACAGAGTTTCAATGTACGGAAGCGGATCTTCGAGTGCCTCCCTGCCGATTACCATGATACGGTCCGCTTCGGGCGGCATGGAGATGGAATCCAGTTCCCCTGACGAAAGTGAAGGGAACCACACTCCGTGCAGAAATTTTATCCGTCCGACCAGCCAGCCAAGACTGCTGTTCCCTATCAAACCCATAAGCTTCCATTTATTCGCCGAAGCCTGATTAAAAGGTCCGCCGTTATGCATGGGGACACCGTTACCGTAACGCCACTCGCCGTCACGGTATGAAACGGCTCCTGCTTTTGCTTCAAGACAAAGGATCCCCTTTTCTCTGTGAAAAATCACAAAATCCGTCTCACTTTCATGGACAGTTCCGTTTTTTACCTTTGTAATCCTGAAGGAATGAAAAACCATGTATTCATCTGGAAGTTTTTTAAGTGCTTCAAACATGATATCCTCAAGACTTCCCTCCGGAAACTGACATGGTTTTTCGGGAATCATTACAGCCATTTCACTTCATCCCCTTAATGATTTTCTCTACCGTTTCCGTATATCCGTCCGGTCCGTAAATGCATTTTATTCCTGCTTTTTCCGCAACATCCCTGCTTTTTTCCTGTCCGAAAGAAAAATACATTATTTCCTGATCAGGCCAGTAATAATCGCAGTGATGTTCCCCTCCGTCTGCCGGCGTCACGAATTTTACATCCATGACGGGCATTCTCCTGCCGTCAAACAGTCCGTTATCCATAAGCTGTCCGGCAAATTCATGTTCGCCTTTCGTCTCTGCAAACTGGAGAATGTCGGACAGTACAGCCGTCCAGTCTTCTCCTCTCATGTCCGTTCCTGCCATCATGACAATGTTTCCCGTCCCGCATTCCTCTTTTTTCTTATTTGTTTCCGGAGCCTTTTTTTCGCATGCTTTCCATCCGACATTTCCGTACAGCTGCTCATGGAAAAATCCGAGCCTTTTATTTTCATATGTACCGACAACCACGCCTCTGTCAAGAAACACATTGAACTCCTCACAGCAGGTTTCCGGAAGAAGGCCGCAGGAATAACAGGCGGCAAGATTTAATGAATCCCGTCCCTGTCCCTTGCTCAGAGAACATACCGGATCATTTGAACAGGTAACCGCGGACTCAACAGCCCTTCTGTATATGTTGGGGAACGCATCGTATCTTCCCTGACGCACAAGTCCTCCGAGCGTTCCTTCGGAATCACCGCTGGCCGTATAAATCAGAATACCCGCCATTTCCTTTCCGTCGGCAGCATCTCCGCAATAAATTCGTTCCTTCAATGAAGATATGTTATACCCGCATTCAAAACTCAACTGCTTTATGAACAGATGGGAAATTGTATGAAGGAGGAGAAATTTACCCGAAACCGTTCTCGGGTTCTGACTTCCAAGGAATGAATTATTATAATTTTCCTGCAGGGTACGCACGCGCTTTTCAAGATCATCATTCCCGCTTCTCCATGCATCTATCGCGTCGCCGTCAAACTCAATAAAGATTCCTTCCCCATATACATTGTAACCCGGATACCAGTCCGTTTCCTCTGCCTTGACGGAAACGAATCTGTTTGACCCCGTTCTGATCATGGAGGCCGAAAACGGTTCCATTCTTGAAAATCCGAGAAGGACCTGAACTTCCCTGATTTTTTCAATCAGCGACACTCCCTTTATATACGGAATATTGTATTTAGATATATCCGTCTCAGTTCGTTTAAAATCGCTGTATGCATCCGTATTCTCCACGGACGACCTTCCGGAAAGGGCATCATATTCCGTTGCACGGTATTCAATGCTTCCGGTATCATAATTTTTCTCGTTTCTGGAAAGCATCTTTCGTTCCAGAATCTCCCTGACCTGCTTCGGATCACATCCAATATTTGCAGCAATCCGCTCTGAATAATCATTTACAACCGACAGAATATTCTCTTCCTGAAGCTGAGCGGGCATACCCTTGAGCCCCCGTATGGTTTTAACCGCGTTTCGGAATTCGTCGTACAGACTGCTGTCTTCAATCCTGTTGTTGATAATGTCCGAAAATGGGGGGATCACGAGCGAACTTGCCGTCACCGGAAAATATACGGACGAGCTTCCCCGCTGCAGCACCTTTGGATAGAGACCACAGTTTTTTTCACGTTCCCCCTTCCAAGGCTGTCCTCCTTCACATGTAAAATTATATCTTCCAGGGTATTTCTCATCCAGTCTTTCAAACTCTCCGTCATTAAACGCTCCCAAAAGTGTGGCGGATGCGCCGCATTCACATTTTACACTCAGACCTTCCAGGCCCTCGGACGCAACCGGACTGGTAGTAAATTTAAGCTGTGGATTCCCGCATACTTCCCTGGCTCCTCCGAAACTCTTTGCGTGAGTCCACTTTACCCATGGGAAGTCATTAATATGTCCGTACTGGCATACCGTCACGATTCTCGCCACCACAAGTTCCACACGATCCGTCGGACAACGAAGTACCCTGCTCATGTTCTGATTATTTACCTTTTCGTTTTCCTTGGCCTTACTGTTGAATTCGGCAATCCAGCGCGACAGAGGCTGAAATTTTCTGCATTTCGGACAGAAATACCATTCGGGAAAACGGGCATACGCGATTCCGTCACCGTTTTTTCCGCCCTTTGGCATACCGAAATATCTTACTCCCAGAGACTTCTCAAGGCGTTCATCATGGATATGCACAACCTGATCCTGCCAATATTCCGGAGCCGCAGTCATAAGCGTCTGCGAGGGAAAATCCACCATTGCGCCGACACCGTACTGGAGTACCGCCTGCGCCGCACGCACTGAGTGAGAGGTGGCATTCAGTCTGATTTTTGTAACCTGTTTCATGCTCATAAACCCCTCTCCTCCTTCCATTCAATAATGCTTCCGGGAACCATGACATCCACATTTCTCATGGAGGTCATGGTTTCAAAAGCCGGATCCTCCCTGAATGTACCGAATGTTTTCAAAAGCCGTTCCCCTGGTCCGTCAGGTCCATTGACCATGAATTTCTTACCGTACCAGAAACCTTCTTCGGCATTCTCGGCCAGATCTTCCCATTTATCAATAATCTCCTTTATTTCGGAACGGATTGCATTCGCATCATCTTCCATGTTCGGATTGATTCTGCGGTTAACATCCGTACAGCGCTTAACCATAAAATCCGTAATTTCATTCACTGATTCCTCATAATCTTTTTTTCGGAATCCCGCGGCACCGTCTTCCGCACTCAGGGATTTTACGGAAAGCCTCAGATATGCAATGATTACGGCATGAAGCGCCCTCCTTCTGGCAGGAATCGAAAACGGCGTTGCCCCCGTGGGTTCCACATGTCTGTAGAATGACTCGTGATAAGGCCTGAACTGCTCGTAATGGGACCGGTCACGGCTTTTCCCACCGTCATACATAATAAACGCGACACCGGGATATTCACGCCCGACACGGCTTGATGCCTGGATGTACTCACTTGTGAGTTTCGGCTGTCCGACAAGAAGCATGACATTCAGTCTCGCCACGTCAATGCCCACGGAAATCATATTGGTTGCGAGAAGCACATTGCACGGATAAACATGATTTTTCATTCCTTCCGCCGAATAACGGACTTTTTCCAGTTTGTCCAGCGTGCGGTTCAGTTCCGTCGTGGTTACACGGCTTGTCAGTTCATCGGCTGTTCCGATGCTTCTGACCTCCGAACTGGATTTCAGTCGGTAGCACATCCGCTTCATAAAGTCTTTTACGTCATCATCCACCATTGTGGCCGCCTTGCCCAGATCCTTCAAACTGTTGAAATAGGCAGTCAGTGTCCAAAGCTTGTCCCTGACTTCATCGGACAGATCCATGTCCTTGGCTTTCTGCAGCATTGCAGCCATTGCACGGATCTCCATCATAGCCTTTGTCTTGCCGGACGGCATGAGTCCGACATATTTCCGTCCAAACACACCGTTTTCATAATTAATTTTTGACTCCCTTGCAAAGAAGGAGTCTTCCGCATCAAGTGCGGGATGAGGAAACTGGCTGACACCTCTGTCGTACAGTGCGGCACACTGCTCGACCGCTCTTCGTATCGTGGCGGTTGAAGCCACGATCTTCGTAATGTTTCCTTTTTTACGGCACAGGGCATCAATCGTACTTTCATACAGTCCCACCATCGTTCCAAGCGGACCGGAAATCAGATGCAGCTCATCCTGAATAATGAGTTCCGGTGCCCTGTTACCGTTTCCAAGGGCAAAGAAATTTCCGATCTGTTCATTCCATGGAAGCATTGCGAACTTGTCCACCGTGCCGAAAAGCAGTGTGGGCGGTTCCCTGTACAGTTCCTCATCCACAACCTGAACCGGAAGACCTCCGCCAAACTGACAGCTTTGCCGAGTGCAGAAAAGTGCAAATCGGTTCCCTCGCATTTTATATCCGAATTGGCCACGGTTTTTCTTTCCGTCCTTCTCCGGAACAAGCCTGGTTCCACACCACGGACACTTCAGAACCTGAAATTTATTATATTTTTCCTTTGCATATTCCAGATTATATGATGCCTTTGAATTCAGATTCTTTAAATTCTGCGCTGCCCCTTTGTTATCGTTCGGCGTATGATCTCCGCCGATCCAAAGCCCGATGGTAATCGGCATTTTACCAAGAGGATACGCCGGATAATCATGTTTTTTTGATTCGCTGTCCCTTCTGATGACCTCACAGGCACAAATCAGTGTCGATGCCCTGGTAAACTGCTGTGCGGCCAGAAGACGGAGCGTATATCTCATGATAACCGTCGTCCCCCCACTCTCATTCGGATAGCGGAATCGTCTGTAGAATATTGTCATGGCCGTAAGTCCCAGATAAGCTTCCGTCTTTCCGCCGCCGGTAGGAAACCAGATCAGATCGACCAACTCCCTGTCCGCGGATTTCTCATCGGTTACGGATACAATGTCAAGAAGCATAAATGCAAGCTGAAACGGTCTCCATGCATACCTGTCCTCTGGGAATTCCATGTCCGCTGTTCTGTAATCAATCCCTTGGAGAACATTCGATAACTCCCTGTCCTCCGGAAAGGTTGCAGGCCATTTTCTCTGAACAACCAGCTGGACTCTCTGCATAAACATGGCACGATTGGCAAGCTGAAAAGCGTTCCATGCCTGGTCGTCGCTTTCAAGAATCTTAATTCCGGCACGCATCCTTTCGCATGCAGCCCGACAGCCGTTAAGATTTTTCTTCGCTGCGGCGGAAAAACAACCGTCCAGCGTATCCGCACGATTCGCAAGCTCATCAATCCAGACTGAATAAGCACCTACGAGGCTGTCTAAATTGCTGATTTTTTCCTTCCTGTCCGTATCGTCAAGATCAGAAAGATACTTCATGGACAGTGTCCTGGGATTTACGCCGCAATCCCCAGGCAAATTAAAGTCCATGGAAGGTACTTCAAATTCCGGGAAAAAGTCATTTCTGATACTTCCGTTTCCTTTTTCATCAATATCCCAGTTTACCGCCGTTCCGAGCCCTGTCCCATAAACATGCTTGTTCCGATACTGAAGTTCCAGGGACTGTTCCTCGGCATCAAGGATATCAAAATCCGCATTGCCCGTATATTCCGCAAACACAAAATTATTGTTGGCGGATTCAACCTTCAGTTCCGGCTGAAATATGCAGCTTTCCCCCGCAGCATGACCGCTCTTTTTATTTATTACCATGACCGTCAGGGACGTGTTTCCGTTTTCCATCCGTCTTCTGAGTGCGGTAATGCCAACCAGGTCGGAATCAAGATTTTCAGCAGAATCCGCATAATTTGAATCCCCAAATGCAATAACAATGTCTTTCAGCTCATGCGGTTCCCTGACATATCCGCTTTTCAGCTGATCCGCAAGTTTATACATGTTGTCAATAATATGATCGTCATCCGTGTCCAGCCTGTCCGATTCCTTCAGGAGTCTGACATCCTTGCGATTAAATCCTCTAAGCATTTTAAGAGTTCTTTCGGAAGCATCATATGTTACATATCCCGAAGCAGCTTCTGGGACACGGTAATCATCCGGTAGCATGGGCACAAACGGAATACGGCAGTCTTCAATTCTGGAACCTCTGTAAGTTCCGTACTTCAGCGAGACATGGATCCTGTCCGTATTTCCCTTAACAAAAAAGGAAATTCCAAAGGAAGACGGCATGTTCTGTGCCGCAAGACTGACTTCCTCATCAAGGTTATCCTCGGAATCAGGATCATCGTCATCTTCTTCTTCCTGTTTTTTTTCTTCCTTTATTTCCCTGGCGGTATAATCAGAGCTTTCAATTTTCTCTTCCGTTACCGATATGTCGTCCACCGTTTCTTTTCCTTCTTCTTCCTCCTCCCCGCTGTCAACATCCCCGTTATCGGCTTTCATTTTTCTTCCTTGCGGGAAAAGTATCCCAATGGAATACCTTTTTTCGGGAGAAGCCGTTATAAGCTCGTGTTCCGCATCCGGTACCGAAACTTCGGATCCCGGACCGAGCAATTCTTTTTTTATTAAGACAATAAACTCGTCCCTTGCACCGATTATTTCGTTCTTAATCCCCATAAGCTATACTCCTCCTTCAAGATCAATCGGACGGTTTGTCATATAAGCCGGCACGGACTGATCCGTTTTTACTATTGTCTCAATGCGAAGTACCACAGCCATTGTATCAAGTCTTTCCCGTATTTCTGCCGGAATAATACCGCTGACGGACTTTTCGCCTTCCAGACTGCCGATGATTGCCGCGCCAAGTTCCTGCAGTATGACTCTGCGGACACGTTTAACATCACGGCATGCCTCAAAATAATCGTTGGCATGATCAAACATTTCAGCATTTTCCGTCAAAAGCGAAATCTGTTCCAGATATTCCACTTTTTGCGGACCTACTGTACGCGTGTCTTCATTCAGCCAGTTTTTAATGGTGGCAGGCTGAACATTGACTCCGTTCGCAATCATTTTCTTCACAATCCGTTTCGGTGTTTCTCCGGTACGCTCCATATACTGTGAAAGATCTTTTTTCCACTGCCGGGACATGGCATATCTTTCCGAAAATTCTTTGTTAATCCTTTCGGTACGGATCAGTTCATTCAGTATGTAATCCACGATGTCCCTGGTTTCATTGTCCCTGTTCAGAAATACCATGCTGTCTCCGACTTTCAGGTCATCCGCTTTCCTCTGTTCGACCTCGCTCTTTTCCTCATTCAGGACATATGCCTCATAATACTTCGTCAGCATTGCACCTTCTCCATCCTCAAAATGCACGAGTGTTGCCACATCCGAAAGCGGTGCCGAAGCATCACTTCCGCCCTGTCTGACCACCGCATCAAATTTCACGGCAAGAACCTCTTCCGCATATCGGACGATTTCTTCATCCACCCTGTTAATTTCCTCCACTTCCTTCAGAAGTTCGTCCTCCTCCGGCAAATCATTTTCCTCTCCGATTATCTGCTGTCTTGAATTAAACAATCGATCCCGTTCGGATCCCTTCCTGCTTTTTGCCTTGAACACTGCTTCCTCTGGCTTATAAAGCAGCACCGTGATTTTGGGTGCAGCCATACAGCGAAAGACATCAAAACGCCTGCCGGAAATATTGCCGACAATCAGAATATCGTCATAAATACGGGTTCCGTCAAAACGCTTTACGGGCACAATATCTATTCCGGAAGCATTCTGCTTAAAATCATGGAGAACAAAATCCCACATAATATCCGCATAATATGCATTCGGAACAACAATTGCCATCTTCTTTTTCCGTCGCATTTCCACATACTCTCTTACAAGTTCCCTTTTCGGAGAACCGTCATATCTGACAAAAAGCAATTTTGTAAGTATATCCGCAATTTTCTTTCCGCTGCCCTTCAAATTATCCGGCAGGTTTTGCAGCCGTTCTTCTAGTTCTCCCAACATTTTCATGGGTTCTTCAGCCTGAATCTTTCCTTCTGTAATTTCCTTTTCCATCTCATCCAATGAAAACGGCGCCGTCATGAACAGCTTCATAAGGGACCATGCCGGAAATATAATACTGTTCTTCTCCTCATCATCCAATTCATCCCTTTTTATCAGTCCCACAGCCGTTTTAAAATTCCTGTAATCCTGCCAGCTGATTTCCCCCGGAATTACCTGTGTAACGATTTCCCTGTCAATAACAGCGCCTGCCTGTCGATCCAGTTCCAGTGTCAGGCTGTTTTTTTCTGTTGGTGGGAGCGTATTTTCAAGAAGAAAATCCTTCGTGCAGGCAAAAACACCCGATTCTTCATGTTCAGCTACCAGGCTTTCCCCACAGGAAAGATCCATGCCTCCGCACACGAAAGAAAAACCAAGTGTTTCCCGATTCATTGCCTGGTTGATTTCCATGCTTTCATTACCCTGTTCAATCAGGGAATTTCCGCACACAAATATTCCCATATGCTCATTTCCTTCTGCATTCCATGTCATGTCGAGTCCGACGGAAATCTTTGAAGTAAATTTCAGCATTGCTTCATTTTTTCCTGTATTTCCGCCATAAGGATACTCATTTCCGTCCGTAAAATAGGATGCCGTTATCAAATCCAGAATGCTGATTTCACTGTCACCGTACCTGACTGTCAGGCCTTTCATGTATCTGTCCGCCCTGTACCGATCCATTACAAAAATAACAGAAGTATCCGTAATCCCCGGAATATCCTTTTCTTCGCAGTTTAAAATTTCCGACAGAAATCTTTTTCTGGCACCGTTCTGTGAGCGGATTCCTCTCCCATCATATCTCTCAGACAATCCCTGATACGGAACAATCAAAGCCCAGCCTCTTCTTCCGACTCTTTTCGTTTTTTCTTTTCCCTGACCAATTACAGCCCATTCCTTACCGTCAGAATCAACTTCTATTCCTTTGAATTCTCCACGTTCTTTCCCGTAAAGTACCTTATCTCCAATCGGGATCGTTCGTACTATATCTTCAACGCTCGTATTACTTCCCATGATCACTGCAAAAGCTGCCCATACGATCGCAATGGCATCAAAACACGGAGAGCCAAGATGAAGCACAATACTTCCGCTGTTTTCCGTTTTTTCAGCCTCCCTTGACAGAAATTTCAAAAAGGAGCGGAGAATAAGTTCCCTGGAAATGAGCCGGCCATCCAGGCAGATGTCGCACTTCTCAAGGCACCTGTTCAGACCCTCGGTATCCATATCATCACCTCTCCTCTCCGTTAAACATTTACTGCAAATTCGCCCTTTTTGTTTTCAAGTTCATATCCGTCTCTTTCTTTCCTCACACAGCCTGCCCTTTCCATTCTGTGAAGAAAATTATATGCGGAAACCTGAGACACGCCGAGAATGTTGCGGATATCTTCCACCCTGAACTCATTTGAAATTCCCACTTCGGAAACAATCCGACAGCATTTCTCTATGGTCTTCGGTTTGACTTCCTCTTTCAATTCCTTCTCAAGATTTATGAACATTCTAAGTTGCGGCCCCGGAACGGCGTATCTCCTTCTCTCTTTTTCCGAAAAAGCATCCGTCATGTCCTTTACACACTGCTTTATGAACAGTGCCATTTCTTCTATAAGCGGAATTGATACGGAATTGCCAAACTGTTTAAATTTCTGCTGATTCGATATTCCCTCTGGAAATGAAAAACCTTCATTTCCGTTCTCATCCAAAAATGCATAACCGATGAACCCCTGCAGACGTCCCCATTCTTCCGGCGTCATTGTTCTGATGTATTCATTGTTAATCGGCGTTTGCTTTCTTCCTACCATCATGCCGGCACATCTTCTTCCGTTAACCGGATCGTAAATCAGATTTCTCTCCTTACCCGAACCTCCCGTAGCCAGTAAAGTGCTGGAAATGGGATTTTCGACACCTTCGGCATTGACAATCCGATATCCGAATCCGTTTCCATTTTTTCTCTGTCTGGCCTTATGATTTTGTAATGTCTCCAAAAAACCGGAAGCAAGAAAAAAGCTGTCCGGCACATATTCATCAAGAATGTCCCTTACTGAGCCAAAAATAACCCTATTGTTTCTTACCGGCGTACTGTCCGGAATAAGCTGCAGGTGTTCTCCGAAATAGTCCCTGCTGAATGCAACTATGTATACTCTTGGTCTGTTCTGCGGAAGACCGAAGTTCTTTGTATTTCTGATAAAGGAAGACTTATCGTATATCAGACTTCCGTCCTCTCCCCTTGTAACACCTACCACATGGTAGTTCAATTCATTTTCCAGTGTGTTTAAAATGATTTTAAACGTATTTCCCCCGTCATGACTTACCAGATTTTCAACATTTTCCAGAAAAACCACTTTCGGCATGGTTTGTTCTATAATTCTAGCGATGTAAAAAAAGATTGTTCCTTTTGTTGTATCCTTAAATCCTTCCCGTAAACCGATCCGACTGAAAGCCTGGCATGGAAATCCGGCAAGGAGTACATCATAATCCGTCCTGCAGACCGTCTTTCTGAATTCATCATATGTCACATCATTTTCTGCATTATCGCCAAACAAATGCTCATAAGTCCGACAGGCATATTCGTCTTTTTCCGCTGACAGGACATTTTCAAATTCACCGGCCAATTCAAAACCTCTCCTTATTCCGCCGATTCCGCAGCACAAATCTATCATACGCATTTTATCTGTCTCCTCTACCCATTTTTTCCTCCAACCGTTTATAACGGCTTTTTTCTTAAGAATCAGTAATTCCTATATGCAAATTATGATTCCGTTATGGCGATAATTGGTTTTAACACAAATATTCAAGAATATTATATCATAACAATAACTAAATAGAAGAATTTATGTCATTTTTTTCCTATATCCTTCATATATTTACTTTTTCAATACAACTCATAGCAACAAAAAAGAGCTCTCATATCAATGACAGCTCCTCATCCAACTCTTATTCAGTTTTTTCCTCATACTCCGCCAGTTCCTCAAAATCCCCGTCATCCCCCATCCTTCTCAGATAGTCCAGGCCGCCGTCCACAGCACACTTCCCGCAGTGGCAGGTAACGAAGTCGTGACAGCTTCGTGATTCGATCACATCCCCACAGTGATTGCATCGAATTACATTTCTTTTAATCTTTCTCATAGCTTTCCTTTTCTTTTATTTGTAAAGCTGATATTTCTTGCTGATTTTGTGAGCAATTTCGTCGTCCAGTGGCTGAAAACCAATGGCCGTCAGTGTCCAGCCGATTCCGTCCTCATCCACTTCCTCCGGCTCCAGCTCCGTGAGACAACGGTCCCGTATGAGAAAGAAATCCTTTCCTTCTTCCAGGCCAAGCTCCTCTGCCATCGCCTTCGCTTTCAGCAGATTGTTCCGATTCTTGGCCTCGCAGACTGTTTTGGTAAAAATCCCACAGATCCAGTCTTCATACACATCTTTTGAGAAAATATATTCCGCCCTGTAGCAGAGCTTTCCTGTCGCATCTGTTACTTCCGTTACATTCGCTCTGTCCCGCAAATGGCTGGTTAAAAAAGCTTCGGAGGCATGGCAGCACTGGGCCGCCAGCTTCCCGGCAGACATCTCTAAATCTTTTCTCGCTATGATTAACTGTCGCATTTCTGTTCCTCCATATATTAAAAATAGCAATATTCCGTTTCCATCAGCACTTTCCTGATCAGCGCTTCTTTACTTAAATTCGGGTACTTCTCAACTAGCGCACAAAACTCTTTGTACTGGCCATCTGCACATTTCGTTTCAAAGAAGGTCCACAGCTTTTCTTTTCTCTCCTCTTCTGTTTCTTCTTTATTTCTGATGCAGTGTATTAAATATCTAAGGTAGGATTCTGCATATCCGATCCCATACCCTTCCTGATGCCAATAAGCATACTGCTCGTCCCATGAGCTGCGGTCGTATTTATCCTCAAACATCGCCTTCCACCGCCTTCCATTCCTTTTCGTATTCTTCCAGCTGTTTGGCCTCACGCAGCATCTGCAGGGCCATGAGCGTAATCATTTTTCGAAATGCTTCCGAACCGTCCCCACCAAACTGGTGCATCAGCTCGTGCATATACACTGCCACTGCTTCCGAAAACCGATCCTGTGCGAATAGTTCCACACGAAGCTGAATCGTCCTTATCTCTTGGCGAACTTTTAGTCCAAAAGAATTTTTCTCTCCTCCTGTCATATCAACCGAAAAAGCGGAACCGGCATTTACCGTTCGGTTGGTAATGATTCTGCAGTGTGGGAATTGGTTGTAGCAGACATATCCCTTAAAAACAGTTGCGGCAATCCGTTCCAGGATATCCAGATATCTTTGCTCCTTGAGATTCGCTTCACGAAGCTGCTCATAACCTCCATGCTCCCTGCACAGACTGTCCAGTGAATCAATGCTCAATGTTTCAAAATCGCTAAACACAATCCTTCGGTTTCCGAATTCCACGCTTTTTCCAAACCACGCTAAAGCAAGTTTCCTCCGGTTTCCATACTCTTCATCCGGAAAGTCGGCAACCAGGCGGCTTCCATACTCTTTCCGGAATCTTTCCACTTCCTTACTGTCCTCCGCCACACGACGAATCAGATGGCTGACGGTTTCCTCCCAATCGTAATCCCAACGACCGGCTTTTGCGGATCGGCTCCATACCCGTTCAAGCACACGAAGGATTCTTCCTGCCGCTTTCGGTGATATCTGGTCAAATACCTCTTTCGAGCAGCGTTTAATATCGTTTTCGTAAAAATGATCCCGTTCCCTTCCTTCTTTTTCGGGACGGTAGGTATGGTTGCACACGATCAGCGGCACGCCCAGGGAAATCCGGTTCAGTCCTCCTGCATACAATGCACCTCTTTCCTCAAATCGGCTTCCTTTGCTCGGAAGATAAACAGCACAGAAGTCTGTTTCAGCGATTGATTCCAAAAAGTTTGGATTTTCTCTGTAAAAGTAATCCTCCACAGCCTTTTCACAAAGATCTGCATCCTGTCTGGATACATTCTTCAGTGTAAGCACAGATCCAGCGAGAAACTCCCGTTCCTCGGTTTCGTAAGCCAGAACCTTCACTTCCGTACCGTCGATCCTGTCCGCTGCTTCCGTCACATGCATTTTCCATTCCCTTGATTCCATTGTGATATCCCAGCCATAATCCCGGTAGGCAATCAGGGAAGCGATTTTAAAACCTTCGCCGAATCTTCCCACCTGCATGGGAGTGGGAGTACTTCGTTTGCTCGACGCTCCTATACAGGTAAGCCAGTCCATGGAAAAATCCCTGTTAGTCTGCATCCTGAGCGATTTTGTTTCTTCATTGTATGCATAGGAAAAATCCTTCCCGAACCGATCCGGTCCAACGGCGTCATAAAAATTCTGAACATAATCCCGCATGACCGCGAAAACTGTCCATTTAACCGGATAAGACATGACCAGATTCAGCTTTTCAATCTGTTGCATCCGCAGCCTCCTTCCATCGTTTTTCTGCTTTCTTTAACTCCTTCCGGTTTTCATACATCCAACTGCCGAGATAGGTCAAGAGTACGGTCATCCGCTCACTCCGGTCCGTCCCGAATGCCCGGAACCGGCCCTTGCAGTATTTTATAAATGTCTCTGGAAAGCAGTCCTCGCTATAATCTTCCGGCTTAAGGAGGATATTTTCCACTCTGTATTTCCTGGAAATCCTTCCTCGTTTTCTCTTCTGACCATATTCTCTGCTGCAAAACTCCATAGGATTTCTGCTGTCATCGTTGCCTATCACAATTTTGGGCGGCATCTCATCCTGCCCCAGATTTGCCTGCACAACGGTTTCATAGGCTGCTTCCAATATGGCATCCATTCTTTCCTGTTTTGCATCCGGAACGGAAAAGACCGTTTGTTCCACATGTTCCCTGTAAGTTTCCAGAAGCGATGGCACACCCAGAAGGCGGAAGATCGGATTTACCAGTTGCTCCTTCTTTCCGGAACTCCGATGCCATTCCTTTGCCTGTCTGATTTTACGGTTTTGAGCCGGGTCGGATCCGGTTCTCTCCATATACAGCAACGCAGGATAATCTTTGACGAACCGTTCCCGTATCCCATCATCCATTGCCATGTTTCTCACAAGCTGGCAAACCACATAGTACCAGGTATTCAGATCCAAGGGCCACCGTGATGTCATAACCGGCATTTCCGCCCAATGATTTTTCATGTGCCGGAGCATTTCGTAGGAATCTGTCGGTGTCATGGTGCAGGCTACTTTATAGATCAGAGAAGGAATCTCAAACCCGTACATCGTGTTCCGATCCCGTTTTTCGGAATCATATTTCTGCGTTTTGGCAAGAACCACCAACCGGAACGGCAGGGTTCCTCTGGCAAGGTAACGGTAGTACAAAAGCCCATAGTCCTTCTCCCACCATGCCGAAGGAATCCTCATCTCAGACCGCTCGTACACTGCATAATCTTCCGTATCCGCCAGGCAGCGGCCAAACAGCGGATTTCCCTGATAAAAAAATTCCAATAGCCCTTCCTGGATTATTCTTTCACGGCTTTTATCGATACCGGTTACTACCAGACAGGTCTCGCCGTCATCCTCCCGTTCTTCCACCTGATACCCCAACATCCTGGTGTTCTGACCATCTATTTTCTTCGTATAAACCTGAGGCCGCAGTTTCCAGTTCTGGGATTCCATTATAAAATCACATCCCATCCGTACAAGGCATAAGGCGCACAGCTTGAATCCCTCTCCGTAGTTTCCAACATACCCTTCCTGTCCGGTCTTAGTACTTCCTCCGAAATAAGTCAGCCATTCATAGGAAAAGGGATGGTTCTTCGTTTTCATGGTAAGCGTGATGTTACCTGTTTTATCAACAGTATGATTGTAATCAAACTCCTTATGAAAATTTTCGTATCCGATGCTGTCGTAAAAGTTCTGGATCAAATCCCGCAGAATCCGCCAGAATTCCCAGTTTACCGGATAATCCATGACCAGATCAAGCGGGACAAGATACCGATTTCTTTTATCCATATCGTCCCTCCTTTCCATCCTTTCATTTTATCAACGGTTTTATTAAAAGTCATGCAACCGGCAGATGCAGAACATAAAAAATCCGTTGCCGCAATACTTCTTTTCTACTCTTGTAAAATGAAGTAAGCACGACAACGGATTTGAAATCACTGATATTGTCAATATTGGTTTACACTTTTTTCTCAAGAATGTTCGACCTTATGCTGCCTCCTGTAGCGAAGCATAGTATTGTTGTCGCTTAACCATTGGAGGTAGTCCACCATTAGCAGAGCAGATCCTCCGATTATTCCAGTAGCTGATGAAGTATCTCCAGATGAGCGTCTTTAACTGCTCTACGGTCATTGAGGTAGGATCGTAACGACCATAAAGTAATTCCTCTTTGAAGCGTGCCCACATGCTTTCGCATCTGGCATTATCATGGCATCTGCCACCGGCACTGTTCATGCTTTGAACAATGCCATATCTGTTGATAGCTTTACGATATAGCTCACTGGTATACTGGGTTCCCCTGTCACTGTGAAGAATAGCTCCACGGAGCATCGGGTAAGCTTTGCAAGCATTCTCTAAGGTTTGTTCGCATCGGGTAGCTCTCATATTTGTATCCATAGCAAGTCCCAATACTGCTAAATCATAGCAGTCAAAGATAGCTGAAACATAGAGCTTCCCGTCAGAAGCCTTTATTTCAGTCATATCGGTCATGCACTTTTCAAGGGGCTTTTCAGCAGCGAAGTCACGCTTGATTAAATCGTCGGATTTACTGGCTTCTCTATCAGCTTTGGTAATACCATTCGGCTTACGTTTTGGTTTATGATTAAGACCAATTTCTGCCATGACACGATAAACAGTTCTCTCACCGGGAATATGTACTCCCTCAGGCTGTTTGAGCTGTAAGGCCTGATACATACGGATTCTTCCATAAGTGTCATTGCATTCATCTTCGCTGCAAATATCAAGCATTGCATCTGCCAGTGCCTGATATTTCCAAGGGGTATCTTTTGCTTTTAGGAATTTGTTGAATGCCTGCCTTGAAACATGAAGCACTTTGCAATAAAAAGAAATTTTACCCTTAATCCGGCCGTCATCCGTTTTGATTGCAATAAACATTAATCTCTGTTTTTTGCTGACTTCCGACGGCTGGCTGCGAAAAAAGCACTTGCTTGCTCAAGGAATTCGTTTTCTTCTTTTAAGCGACGAATTTCCTTATCCTGCTCTTTTACACGCTTTCTGAGTTCAATAAGCTCATCGTTGAGGGATAAAGCATTCTTGGGCGTATGAACTGCTTCATTTGCACTGAGACGCCCCTCTTTGAAGGCTTTTATCCAAGTGTACATAGTACCCTTTGGAATCCCTAATTCCTGAGCAGCTTTATGACCGCCGATTTCCTGGGCAAGCTTTACCGCCTGTGCTTTAAATTCATTGTCATAAGATTTTTGATTCTGTGCCATAGGTTTTTCTCCCGTTCTCGTATTGATTATGATTATATATCAAAATCCTTGAGAATAGGGTGTCAACTTTTATGATACAACACCAATATACAGAAAAATCCCCGTCATGGACGAGGATACTTTTCATACTTCTCTTCAAATGCGGCCTGAAACCATGCCATTGCCGCCGTCCGGAACCCATAAGTTCCAGATAATGGCTTTCGCGGACGGAAAAAACGAACATCTTCGTTAAAATGTATTTTCTGCAATCCAATGCTCTGAACATTAACGTATACAGGATAACAACGCAAATAACGGAAAACCTTCACATTTAACCTTAACTGCTTTTAGCAACGAATCGTCCGCCCGTCTGGAAAAAGATCAGTCGATCTTGATTTCCATGGTCATCGTTGTGTTTACCAGATCCAGCGCCGTCTGAGCTTTTGCCAGTTCGTCGGATACTCTTTGATAATCAGCTTTTGCAGCTTCAATATCGTAATTGGCATACCGGTAATCAATAATCTGGCTTCCTAAACCGGACACCTTCGCCCGTTCTTTCGGGAGACAGCTGCTCATCATAGCCAGTTTTTGTTTTCTTCTGCTCAGCTGCGGGATATAAACCAAAAGCTGATCGATGGTCATATCGAATCCCGGCACTTCCGTAGTAGAGTTGAAACAATTCAGCGCATGTTTAACCGTACGAATTTTTGCCTGCAGTTCCTTCAGCTTCCTCTGAGTGTCCGCATAATCGTATGCCGGCCGTACGGTTTCGACGTCCTCGCCCAACGCTGCATTAAATTCACGACGTTTTACTTCCTGATCTTCCAGGTTTTCCACTTCCTCGTTCAGTTTTCGAAGCAGCTTTGCCGCCTCTGCCGATGAATATTTCATGACTTCCAGCCTCCTTTTTTCGTGTCTTATGTTTTTATTTTACAACATTTATACTGCTACTTCTATGAACCTGTAGTTCAATCTTAATATATCTTTATTTTACCAGTAATTCAGCTGAAAGTCACGCAACCAGCAGGTGCAAAAAGAACTTTCCACGCATCAACTGCTCTCGAATCACTTGTGTGCCTCTTATTTATAAAAAAATGCTTACCGCTACCTGAAGTCATATACAATCCATCTGTTTTAATTATGAAAATCTTTTTGTGTTTATTGGTAAAAAACAGGAGACCTGTTCGGCAGTCTCCTGCCAAACGGTCCCTCGTTAAAGGATCGACGCATTCTGCTATTTCAGCTTCAATCCGTCCCGGAACGCCCTGCCTACCCGTTCTCCAAGAATCCTGTACTCATGATGTACCGGATCAAAGGTAATGGGCTGCAGTCTGTCCGGATCTATCTTTCCATCTTTATCCAGGACACTCTCGTCCGCACTGACATTGATGATCTCCCCTACCAGCCGGCAGCTTTCCGGATCGTAACTTACCAGTCTGCATTCCAGCGCCATGCGAAGCTCCTTGATGATCGGAGCGTCCACGAACTCTGATTTTTCTGCATGAAAGCCTACTTTTTCAAACTTGTCCGGCACATCGTTTCCGGACACGATGCCAACGTAGTCGCATTCCTTCACATAGGAAGACTCTGCCATACTGACGGTAAACGCTTTTCTGGCCAGGATATTCTCTGTGGTTTTATGATCCGCACTGACACAGATGGAAATCTGCGTGTCGTCACTGATGCCGCCCCAGGCTGCATTCATCACATCCGGCGTGCCATCCTCCCCGTAGGTTGCGATCATCAGCACCGGCTGCGGGTAAGTCCATGGTTTTGCTCCAAAATTCTTTCTCATTGTAAAATGTCCTCCTATTATAAAATCTCAGTCTGCTCCTTCAAAGCACGCTCATAATACCCAAGTGTCTCACCGTCAAAACACACCATCCGCACTTCCATGTCCGGATGGGCTTCCAGAAACTTAAGAATCGTCCTTGCGGAAATTTCAGAAGCCTTTTCCAAGGGGAAGCGGTAGATCCCAGTGCTGATGGAAGGAAATGCCACGCTCCGGCATCCGTTCTCCGCCGCAAGCCTCAGGCAGTTTTCGTAGCAGCTCTGCAAAAGCTGTTCCTCGCCCATGATACCGCCCCTCCAAATCGGTCCAGGCGTATGGATCACATATTTCGCCGGAAGTCGGTACCCCTTTGTGATTTTCGCCTGTCCTGTCTCGCAGCCGTGGAGTGTCCGGCACTCAGCCAGAAGTTCCGGCCCTGCAGCCCGATGAATGGCGCCGTCCACGCCGCCTCCTCCCAGAAGACTGGTGTTGGCGGCGTTCACAATGGCATCCACTGATTCTTTTGTAATGTCTCCCAAAATAATTGTAAGCATTTGATCACCTTCTTATTATAGATTGTTTTCAATTCTTCCGTTTTCTGTCAGTATATCACATTTTAATAGGAAAGAATACTCTCAGCTGCGGAGCACAGCAAGCACAGCTAAATTGTCTTTCAAATACTTCCGTTTTCAAAAGTTGAAAATTTTTTATTTTTCGAAAGTGACTATATGATTGCAAAAAGCGCTCCCTGTTTCCGATACAATGGGAATTGCAAAATCGCAATTTTACCCTTTTGTTTCCGGTATAATGGGAATTGGGTTTTTTCGATTTCGACCTCTTGTTTCCTTTGCAATAGGAAAATATTTTGCAATTTTACACCCTTGTTTCCGGTACAATGGGAAATTCTTCAAAAATGTCAATTTTCGTCCTTTTCCCATTTCAAACGGAAACAAGACGCATTTTTTGAAAAAATCGCAGTTCCATTTCAAAAGGAAACAGGCGTTTTCCGGATTTTTGGCTTTTCCTATTAGAAAAGAAACAAGCGGCTGTTTGAAAACACTTTTCCCATTTTTCGTACCTGCTGCGGCACAATATATTTTTGCTGCAGAAAAGAGAAAAAACCACAGCCAGTCAGGGTTTTCCGACTGTCCGTGGTCTTTTCCGGTTTGCTATGACATGTGTATTTTTGCTCTTTATTTCCGATATAATGGGAATTACGATTCGAAGTTTTTTGCCGTATTGTTTCCGATTGAAATAGGAAAATTCTTCTTAAAACTGCTATTTTTCAAATCTCCTGTTTCCGAAAAATGTCCCTGTTTCCGATTGAAATGGGAATTAACAAATCCCCCAAACGAACCTCAAACCTCATCAATGGCATGACCGATATCATTTCTCATATATTTATTCCCAAATTCCACCCACTCGGTTGCCTTGTAAGCATTGGCACGGGCCTCTTTGAGATCGCCTCCTGTGGCTGTGACGCCCAGCACCCGGCCGCCGTTTGTGACGATCTGGCCCTGATCGTTTAATTTTGTGCCTGCATGGAATACAAAATATCCGTCTGCATCCTTAAAACGCTCCAGGCCGGAAATAGGATAGCCCTTTTCATAGTGCTCCGGATATCCGTCCGATGCCAGGACTACGCATACGGCTGCATTGTCCTCAAATTCCAGTTCCACCTGATCCAGAGTGCCGTCAATGCAGGCTTCAAAAAGATCTGCCAGATCGTTTTTCATCCTTGGGAGCACCACCTGGGTCTCCGGATCACCGAAGCGGGCGTTGTACTCCAGCACCTTGGGGCCATCTTCAGTGAGCATCAGACCAAAGAAAATGATCCCCTTAAATTCTCTGCCCTCCGCTCTCATGGCATCCACCGTAGGCTGATAGATCTTTTCCCTGCAGAATGCATCTACCTCGGAGGTATAGAAGGGACTTGGGGAAAATGTGCCCATTCCGCCTGTATTTAATCCCTGATCCCCATCCTTTGCCCGCTTGTGATCCTGAGCAGAAGTCATGATTTTGATGGTCTTTCCATCCACAAAGGATAAGACGGAAACCTCCCGTCCGGTCATAAATTCCTCGATTACGATCTCGTCTCCGGCAGAGCCAAACTGCTTATCCAGCATCAGGGTGCGTACCCCTTCCTTTGCTTCTTCCAGATTACTGCAGATTAAAACGCCTTTTCCCAGAGCCAGGCCGTCTGCCTTTAATACGATGGGCATTCTGGCAGTTTCCAGGTATTTGATGGCCTCCTCCGGGTCTGTGAAGGTTTCGTAAGCCGCTGTGGGTATATTGTATTTTTTCATCAGATCCTTTGAAAATGCCTTGGAACCCTCCAGAATCGCTGCATTTGCTCTGGGGCCGAAGGCACGCAGTCCTGCCGCCTCAAAGGCATCTACGGCTCCTGCTGCCAGAGGATCATCCGGCGCTACTACGGTTAAGTCAATCCCATGCTCCTTTGCAAAGGCCACCTGCCGGTCAAATTCCATCACGCCGATATTGACGCATTCTGCAATCTCTGCGATTCCCGCATTTCCGGGAGCACAGTAAATTTTTTCTACTCTGGGGCTTTTTGAAAGCTTCCATGCAATGGCATGCTCTCTTCCGCCGCCTCCTATGATCAGAATCTTCATATCAACTCTTCCTCTCCTATACTTCCCCATGGGCGATCATCTGGATTGCTTTTGGAAGAATAATCCATTCTGCCTGCTCCATGACCCGTCTCTGCAGGATTTCAGGGGTATCTCCCTTTTCCACCTCTACTGCCTTCTGCAGAATGATCGGCCCCGTATCCATACCGCCGTCCACATAATGTACCGTTGCACCTGTGACCTTTACGCCTCTTCTCAGCGCTTCCTCATGAACCTTCAGTCCATAATAGCCTACACCGCAGAAGGATGGGATCAGGGACGGATGGATATTGATGATCCTTCCCTCATATTTTTTCACCATAGCCTCAGGAATTTTTACCAAAAAGCCCGCCAGCACGATAAGATCCAGCTTATATTTATCTACTTTTTCAAGAAAGGCCCTGTTAAAGGCTTCCCTGCTCTCAAACTCCTTCGGAGATATACATACAGCCTCAATGCCGTGCGTTCTGGCCCGCTCTAAGGCATAAGCGCCGGGATTGTTGCTGATCACTACACTGATTTCCGTGTCTGTGATCTTCCCGCTGTCAACGGCGTCCAGAATTGCCTGCAGATTAGTGCCTCCGCCGGATACCATTATCCCTGTTCTTAACATAAGGCCACTCCCTTTTCGCCCTCTTCAATGGAGCCGATCACATAAGGAGTATCTCCGGCCGCCCGGATGGCCTCCATAGCCTTCTCTGCATCTGCCGGGTCAACTGCCACGATCATACCGATTCCCATATTGAAGGTGTTGTACATCATTTCTTCCGCAATATTTCCCTTTTCCTGTAAAAGCTTAAAGATTGCCGGAACCTCATAGCTGTCCTTTTTAATCACTGCACGGACGCCGTCCTTTAACATACGGGGCACATTTTCATAAAAACCGCCTCCGGTAATGTGGCTGCAGGCCTTTACGGCCACTCCGGCCTTTTTAATACTCTTTAATGCTTTTACATAGATACGGGTAGGCGCCAAAAGGGCTTCTCCAAGAGTCTTTCCCAGGCAGTCATAATAGGTATTTAATCCTTCTGCGGTCATCTCCTGCTCAAATACCTTGCGCACCAGTGAAAAACCATTAGAATGTACGCCGGTGGATGCCATACCGATGAGCACGTCTCCTGCCTTTAAGCTCTCTCCTGTGATCATTTCCTTCCGGTCGCAGACACCGACTGCAAAGCCTGCCAGATCGTAATCATCCTCAGGCATCAGTCCCGGATGCTCTGCCGTCTCGCCTCCAATCAAGGCAGCCTCAGACTGTAAGCACCCTTCAGCCACTCCCTTTACGATGTCGGCAATCTTTTCAGGATAATTCTTTCCGCAGGCAATGTAATCCAGGAAAAATAAAGGCTCGCCTCCGGCGCAGGCAATATCGTTTACGCACATGGCCACCGCATCAATACCGATGGTGTTATGCTTATCCATGATGATCGCCAGCTTCACCTTGGTACCGCATCCGTCTGTACCGGATAAAAGCACTGGATCCTCCATGTCCTTAATCTTTGACAGGGAAAACGCCCCTGAAAATCCGCCCAGACCGCCTAATACCTCCGGCCGCATGGTTTTCTTTACGTGCTCTTTCATCAGCTCTACGGACTTGTAACCCGCCTCTATATCTACTCCGGCTTTCTTATAATCCATCATCATCTCATCCTCTCCTTTACATCTGTGCAAGGTATTCTTTATAACCCAGTTTTTCCAGCTTTTCCGCCTTTTTTACCACATCATTTTTAAGGCCCTCGGAATACAATTTAAGCTTTTCAAGAAGCCCTGAATCAGAAGCAGCAAGGATCTTTGCCGCAAGGATGCCTGCATTGGCTCCTCCGTTGATGGCTACAGTGGCAACGGGAATGCCGCTTGGCATCTGTACGATGGAATAAAGGGAATCTACGCCGCCCAGGTCTGAGGTCTTCATAGGAATACCGATCACGGGAAGGGGGAATACAGCTGCACACATACCCGGCAGATGGGCTGCCTTTCCAGCTCCTGCGATAATTACCTTAAAGCCCTTTTCCTCGGCGCTCTTTGCCCACTGAAAGAAGATATCCGGCTCTCTGTGGGCAGAGATAATCGTCATCTCATAATCAATTCCCAGCTGATCCAGGATCTCCGCTGCCTTTGCCATAACCGGCATATCTGAGTCGCTGCCCATTACAATTCCTACTTTTGCCATGTTTCAATCTCCTTTTCTAATAATAAATATTAGCTTTTCTAATAAGTATCTTTTTATATCTTAATGTTACTTATAATTATAATACTAAGAAACTCTGGCAACGTCAATACTATTCTTTTAAAAAAGAAGCTTAAAAAAGGGCGCATTACAGCGCCCGGTTTAATTCCTCTGTTCCAGGCAGCACAAACTGGCCGGCCTGAATCAGCAGAATTTCACTTCCGTCTGCCTTTACAGCCGTGATATCCCCCAGTTCATTATAAGGAATGGTAATATCTGTATGACAGCTGAAATAGGCTCTGGACATATCTTCTTTTCTTAAAAGGGAAATCTCATTGTCCCTGGCAATCACTTCTTTTCCGTCAGGATTGTACATGGGTGAATCCTCGGCAAAGCTGTAGCAGGTATCTCCCACTGCAAAGTGAGGCCCTGTCTTTTCTGCGATCAGGATAGGAAGCTTGCTACCGATGTTGTATTTTTTTGCCATGGCATAAGCTGCGGTGTTGGTTCCAATAGCGAACTCGCCTAAGGGAAGCCAGCTGTGACCGTTTAAGATTACCTGCTTTACCAGTTCTTTTCCTGAATCGAAATTTCCGCAGGAAAACTCCGTCACCCTTCCATCCTCAAACTCCAGACGAAGATCCTTAAAGAGATACTCCCTCACATAGACCTCCTTCACATGAAGCAGGCCCTTTGTTCCCTCTAATACCGGAGAAGTAAAGACTTCCCCCAGAGGAATATTTACATCGGAAACACAGTTTTCAAAGTTTGTTTCCCTGGAAGGGTCATTTAAAGTGTGCAGATGAACAGTCAGATCGGTTTCATTACCCTCCCGTCCTGTGATCCGCACATACTCCGCCTGATCCAATGCATCAATAAGCGTCTGCTGGATTTTCTGGTAGGTATCGTAATCCAAAGTATTGATCCGGATAGTTTCCTTAAAAATCTCCTCAAAATCAGGCCCGATCTCCGGTCTTGGAAATGCGATGATGGTAAAACTGGTCTCATCTCCGGGCATATACTGGTTCACGATCTGCCTGGATGCAGTGGCATAGGAAAGAGTCAGCTCCTGCTGGTGATCATTTAAAGAAAACGCAGTCTTCTTATTTACCGGCTCAAATTCCTCTTCCCCAAAGGTTTCCACCACAGCCGGACCGGCACACATAGCTGCCAGGTCTTTATATTCCTCATAAGCGGTTTTTAAAATAGACAGCTTGCGCTCCTTAAAAGCATTTCCCATATACAGGGCGCTGTCATAGCGGTGGTCATAATCATACTGGCGGTTGGCAGACGTACCGTAATATCCCCTTTTGCCGTTTGAACGGCGGTTTAAGGACTCCACTGCGGCACGATAGCAGACCGGTTCCAGCCCCAGGCTGCGAAACTGCTCCACTGCACGGCGGATCATGCGCTCAAATCCCAGCTGGTATTCCACTACCACTGTCTTTTTCTTTGAAAGATCCCTGCCCATTACCTCAAAGCCGCGGCGGTAGCCTTCTGTATAGGTATGGGCCATTTTTTCAATGGTTTCCTCCGGCAGCGAAGCCATAAACGCTGCCAGCCTACGCTCTGAATCAGAAACATACTCTCCGTACTGATACAGATAGCGCAGATCTGTCAGGTCTGAATCCATAATGATATCTGCTGCAAAGCTTAAAGCAGGATCCAGCCCTTCTCTGATCCGCCATGGCAGATGCAGATCTACATAATCGCTCACATACCAGTACAGCGCATCCCGTACCGCCTGCTCCCTGGGAGTCTCATTTTCCTCCTCCCATGCCTGGGTAAAAAGGTTATAAACCTCTAAAAAGGTCTCGCACAAAATCGCAATATATTCCAGGCGCATTTCAAAGGCATACACAATGCAGCCCCTGAGTTCTGTATAAAGAAAGGATAAAAGAGGGCCAAATTCCTTCCCCAGACAGTCTGCCGCATAATCAGGATTGGCAAAGCTCTCCCCATAATTTTCAGGGAGAATATCCTCATAAAGGCGGTGATTCCAGTCTGAAAGCTCCTCTAAGGAAAGCTTCTCCCAGCTCTCCGGCAGTTCTTTCTCCCCAATTCCCCTGGCAGTTAAAAGCTCACGGATCATGCCTAAGAATCCGGCGGTCCGTTTAAAATAAAGGCCGTATGGCAGACGAGCGTCCTCCTCCTTAATCGAACGGATACGATCCAGAGAAAGCTCCAGGCGTTCCCTTACGGCTTCATTTTCTTCCCGTAATAATATTCTGTAATCCATAGAAAACTCCTACTCTACCGTCCTGTAAATCCTATGATAAGAATCACAGCCCAGATAATAATAAGAATGCCCTCCAGGGCGATTCCGATCTTAGCCAGGATATAGTTGCAGTTATCCTCCGTAAATGAAAGGATACCATACCACAGGCCTGCCGCAGCAGCCACAATGCTGGAAAACCCGTAGGCTCCTGTATTTAATCCTCCCTGTCCGGCTCCCTTTAAGGAAAGATAAATGCTGAAAGTTCCCAGCCCCAGTGCCAGGATTCCCAGTCCCAGACAGAAGAAGCTCTGTCTTGCAAAGGGATTTCTCACATAGGATATTTTATTTCCCACCTGTCTCAACGCTTCCACCTCCTGTAATGGATGAGAACCCTCACATAATGAGCGATCCCATGAATATAAAAGCCAATACCGGCTCCCAGCGTATTCAGAAACATATCGTCCACATCAAAGCTTCCCACCCGCAGGATCAGCTGAAGGGTTTCTAACATCAGGCTCCATATAAAGCCGAACATCACTGTATTATACCACAGGCGGCTTCTTTTGCTGATAATGGGCAGAAAGAAACCAAAAGGGATAAAGGCTGCGATATTACCTACAATATTGATCATAAAAAGGCCGAAGCCGAGAACCTCATAATAACGGAAATAACGGCCGATTTCTTTAAAAAGCACCAGATTGTAGGCATATTCCCGATCCGTTTCCGTTCGTCCGAAGGATTCTGAAAAAAACATAAAGTAGGCCAGAAGGCAGAGATACAGTATAAACAGTACCCATCCTGCCTTCTGGCGCGGGGTGGTATGTCGGATCATCACAGCCCGCCTGTTAAAATTCAATCTCGGATTTGCGCTTTAAAAGCAGCGCACCGTTTACGATTGAAATAATTCCCACAGCCAGTCCTGTCACTGCAATGATGATACCCACAGCAATACAGCCGGCGCCGGTATTGCGCATGGTCTTATATACTCTTTCCATATTTTTACTGCCTTTCATGGTTTGTACAGCCAGGTTCCATTCTAAGCGAATGGTCACGCCTGCGCTCCATACTCTGCATAGTATGCGTCAATGGCTGCCTTTAATGTATCATTGATCACAATTTTTCCACCGCATTCCTTATTGTACAGGTATTCGGTCACATCTGCCATGGTAACAATGGCTGCTGTGGGGAAACCATAGAGATCCTTGATCTCGTCTAAAGCACTCTTTGTTCCCTTGCCACGTTCCATACGGTTTAAAGATACGATCAGACCCTTGATCTCCACATCGCCCTGAGCCTTTAAGATGGGGAAGGTCTCCTCGATAGACTTACCGGAGGTGGTTACATCCTCGATGATCATCACACGGTCTCCGTCCTTAATAGGACTTCCTAAAAGAATACCTGTATCGCCATGATCTTTTACCTCCTTACGGTTGGAGCAATAACGGATATCCTTTCCGTAAAGCTCACTGATCGCCATAGTGGTTGCCACGCTTAAGGGGATACCCTTATAAGCCGGTCCAAACAGCACGTCAAAATCCAGGCCAAAATTGTCATGGATGGCCTTTGCATAATATTCGCCCAGCTTACGCAGCTGTGTTCCTGTCACATATGCTCCTGCATTCATAAAAAACGGGGACTTACGTCCGCTCTTTAATGTAAAATCTCCAAACTTAAGTACATTGCTCTCTACCATAAATTCAATAAATTCCTGCTTATACTGTTCCATGTAATAAAACCTCCTTCATTTCTTCTACCTAATTTTACCATAGATTGCGGGCATTGTGAACTACCTATTGTCTGAAGCCAATGAACTTCCTGCTTCATAGACCTCGCTGCCTTACCCCACCGTCTAAAGCCAGTGGGATTGCGGCAGCCTCATTTCAACCTCCCAGCATAAATTTCTCTACGACCAGCCCCACCCCGTCCTCATTGTTTGAGGCAGTGATATAGTCCGCTGCATTGCGCACAGGAAGAACCGCATTTTCCATGGCCACTCCCAGACCGGCATACTGGATCATAGTCAGGTCATTATAGCCGTCTCCACAGGCGATCATCTCTTCCCGTTTCATGCCGATCCGCTCTAAAAGCCGCCCCAAAGACTGGGCCTTGTCAATTCCCTTTGGCATAACCTCCAGGAAAAATGGCTCTGAACGGTAGACGCTGAAATCCCGGCCCATGGCAGCCTTTACCCGCGGCTCCACCGTTACCAGATAATCTCCGTCATCCAGCATCAGAAACTTTGGAACCGGAAAGGACACATAGCCTTTCATGTCTTCTACCTGGCGCAGAGGCAGGTGATTGATATTAGATTCCTTGACAGCATAGGGACATTCCTTGTTGTTTGTGATGATCTCCTCCCCCTCATAGGTCAGGATATCCACTCCGTACTCCTCTGCCAGACCGATGATTTTCTCATTTGAATCCACGGGAAGCAGGGAGGAAAATACCACTTCCCCGGTGCCGCAGTTTGTGATCATACCGCCGTTATAGGATAAAATATAGCTTCCGTACGCTGCAAGCTCAAGCTCCTCTGCCAGCGGCTTGATCCCTGCTGTGGGCCGCCCGGAAGCCAGAACCACGATCTTTCCCATTTTCTGGGCTTCCATAAGAGCCTGTTTCGTTCTGGGAGTAATGATTTTATCCCTGTTTGTGAGGGTTCCGTCCAGATCCAGGACGATCATTTTATATTCCATTTTATAAATTCTCCTGATTTTTCATTTAAACTGCCGGTTGAAACCGCTGTATCCGTTTTATTTTACCAGATAACCATCTGTAAGAAAAGCCCGGATTCACCCTTGAGTTTCCGCTTTTTGCAGTGTGACCTGGGGTCTGGTGTGCAGGGCGACTTTGAAGGTCATTAGAAAACCTTAGAGGATTAAATTTTTTGTTAAAATCCATATCAAACCTGTTTGAGCGCAGCGAGTTTTTGATATGGCTTTTGTTTTTAGAAAAATTTCAGACTCTTAGGCTTTCTTATGACCGGAAACCGGAGCCCTGCACACCAGACCCCAGGGTGCAGTGCAAAATGCGAAAACTCAAACGGATTCACCCTAATGCAAAACATGCAATACAATAACAGTATAAAACCATATCCAAGGAGATTCCATTATGTATGCAACTCATACCCGAAAACTCTGGCCTCTTCTCACAGCCGGAATCCTTGCTGCGCTGTCCCTCTCTGGCTGCCAGTCCTCCCTCTCCCCAGACGGACAGACTGCCGTCACCCTCAGCGAAGTAGCCCACTCCATCTTCTACGCCCCCCAGTACGCTGCCATTGAACTGGGCTATTTTGAAGAGGAGGGCATTGATCTGACTCTTGTAAATGCCGGAGGCGCTGACAAGGTGATGACCTCCTTAATCTCCGGAGACGCCCAGATCGGTTTTATGGGTTCAGAAGCCAGCATCTATGTTTATCAGGAAGGTTCGGATGATCCTGCCGTCAACTTTGCCCAGCTGACCCAGAGAGCCGGGAATTTTCTGGTAGGAAGGCAGGCGGAGGAAGATTTTAAATGGCAGGATCTGAGGGGTAAAACGGTGCTGGGAGGAAGAGCCGGCGGTATGCCCCAGATGGTATTTGAATATATCTTAAAAAAGAACGGTCTTGATCCTGTTAATGACCTCACCATCGACCAGAGCATCAGCTTTGGCCTCACCGCGGCGGCATTTACCAGCAGTGCTGCGGATTATACCATCGAATTCGAACCTTTCGCCACAACCCTTGAAATGGAGGGAAGCGGTGCGGTGGTGGCGTCTCTCGGAACAGAATCCGGCTATGTACCCTATACGGCCTACAGCGCCAGAAAAAGCTATCTGAAGCAGCACCCGGAGGTAATCCAAAGCTTTACCAATGCCATCCAGAAAGGTCTGGACTATGTAAACAGCCATTCCTCTGAAGAAATTGCCAAGGTCATTTCCCCGCATTTTAAGGAAACGCCGGTGGATAAGCTGGCCCTGATTGTAGATCGCTACAAATCCCAGGATACCTGGAAGGAGGATACGGTCTTTGAAGAAAACAGCTTTACGCTGTTAAAACGTATTTTGGAGGAAGCAGGGGAATTAAAGGCAGAAGTCCCCTATAACGAACTTGTGACAATGGATTTCTCCAAAAAAGCAGCAAAAAATTCTCAATAACACCCTTGACAAATACTCTCTATTCATATATAATTCCCCTAATTATCACTGTATCACATTACTATGCTAAAGTTTTAGCATCATCCTTATGCTAAAGCCTTACAAAACCGCTAAAAGGGAGGATTATTATGAAAAAAACAGTTCAGATGTTAATCGTTCTGGCCTCTGCAGCCGCTCTGACCGCCATAAGCGGCTGCTCTGCCATAGGTTCTGCCCCCACTCTGCCATCAGAAACAATCCCTGATACCATATCCGCTTCCTCTGAAGCTGCCAAAGCCGCCTCTGAAGAAACCACCGGCAGCAATGGAGGAAGCCGCCTGAACGATATCCTGGCCCGCGGATATATTGAGGTAGCCATGGAGCCTTATTTTGCTCCCAATGAATTTATCGATCCTTCCAGACAAGGAGAGGAACAGTACGTTGGAGCCGACGTTGAGCTAGCCCGTTATATTGCCGACAAGCTGGGGGTAGAGTGCCGGATCGTTCCTCTGGAATTCTCCGCAGTCTTAACCGGCGTTACCGAAGGCAAATACGATCTGGCGATTTCGGCTCTTGCCTATACCCCGGCCCGCGCAGAGGCTATGGAAATGTCAAAAGGCTACCGTTTTGATGAGGATAACGCCAACAATTTTGGTCTGATGATTCGCAGCGGAGATCTGGACACGATCAAAAGCGCTGATGACCTGACCGATAAAATCGTAGTCTGCCAGAGCGGCTCCCTGCAGGAGTTCTTTGCTACAGAGCAGATTCCGGCCTGCAGGGAGCTGAAACGGGTATCTGCTACCACCGACGGTTTTTTAATGGTTCAGGAAGGAAAAGCAGATGCGGTTGTGACTGAAAAAAAGACAGCAGAGCTTTTTATCGCAGCCAACGCGGAAAGCAGTATGGTCATTGTTCCCGATTTTTCCTTCGTCGTTGACGAGAGCACTTCCGAAACGCGGATCGGAATCCCCAAAGGCGAAACAGCTCTTTTAAACAAGATCAATGAGATCATTGATGAGGTCACAGCCTCAGGCATATATGACGAATGGTATGAGAAATACACAGAATATGCAAAAACTCTGGGATTATGACATCCTGCTCCCTGCAGGGATACACATAATAAAGAAAATGAAAGAAAGGTGACTTCCGATATGTGGGCAACGATCATCAAAATGTGGAATCGATACAGCTATGTATACATACAGGGACTGACGGGAACCTTGTGTCTGGCCGCCATCACCGTACTGTGCGGCACCGTACTGGGCACCCTCCTGGCCATCATGCGGCGTTCCCGCATCAAACCCTTCCAGTGGTTCGTACAGTTTTATGTCTGGGTTCTCAGGGGAACACCAATCCTTCTGCAGCTCTATTTTTTCTGGATCTTCCTTCCCAGAGCCACCGGGATTAAAATTCCTGACTCCACCTGCATCATCATCGCCCTGATCGTCAATGCCAGCTCTTACGTATCGGAAATCATCCGGGCCGGCATCCAGGCCGTAGATATCGGACAGACGGAGGCAGCCCGCAGCCTGGGGATGACCGCCCGGAATACCATGACTAAAATTATCCTTCCTCAGGCAGTTAAAAATATCCTTCCTGCCCTTGGAAATGAATTTATCACCATGATTAAACAGGCTTCCCTGGCGTCTGTCTTCTTTATCAATGAACTGACCACCTCATACAAAACCGTAGCCTCCGCTACCTTCCGGCAGGTGGAATCCATTATCATTGCCGGCATCATCTATCTGCTGGTGACCACAATACTCGGCCGGATTATGGCTTATGCTGAATGGAGGATGAAACAAAATGAACGCTGAAAACAAAATCTGTGCCGAAGCCCGGCCCATCATCCAGGTAAACAATCTGACAAAATCCTTTGGAAAGCTGGAAGTCCTGAAAGGGATTTCTGAAACTATTTACGAAGGCGAAGTAGTCTCTATCATTGGTCCCAGCGGCGGCGGAAAAAGCACCTTTCTCCGCTGCCTGAATCTGCTGGAAACCCCGGACTCCGGCACCATCCTGTTCCGAAACTCCAATATCACGGATCGTTCTGTCAACGTAGACCAATATCGTCAGCATCTGGGCATGGTCTTCCAGCATTTTAACATTTTCCCCCATCTGAAGGTAATAGACAATGTCACCCTCGCCCCGGTGCTGGAAAAAAAGATTCCAAAGACGCAGGCAAAAGCCGCCGCTCTCCGTCTGCTGGAACGGGTAGGTCTCTCGGACAAAAAAGACGAATATCCCAACCGGCTCTCCGGGGGCCAGAAACAGCGGCTGGCCATCGTCCGTGCTCTGGCGATGGAGCCGGAGATCATGCTCTTTGACGAACCCACCTCCGCCCTGGATCCGGAAATGGTAAAAGAGGTGCTGAACGTAATCCGGGATCTTGCCAGCTCCGGCATGACCATCCTCATCGTCACTCATGAAATGGGCTTTGCACGGGAGGTCAGCGACCGCATCTTCTTCATTGCAGACGGCATTGTTCAGGAAAAGGGAAGTCCGGAGGAACTGTTCCTGAATCCGCAAAACCCCAGAACCAGAGAATTTCTGGGAAAAATATTATAAGTATATGGAAGGAGTACCTATGAAAACCTTGGAGTTTATCGAAAAGATTATCGAAGAAAAATCAACCCGTATCATCGAGGCCAACGATCAAATCTGGGAATTTGCCGAACTGGCATATCATGAATATCAGTCTGCCGGGCTGCTCTGCCAATTTCTGAAGGATGAAGGTTTTACGGTAGAAACCGGTCTGGCCGGTATCCCCACCTGTTTTCAGGGAACTTATTCCTATGGATGCGGAAAACCGGTCGTTGGTATTCTGGGAGAATATGACGCCCTTTCCGGTTTAAACCAGGCGGCTGCCTGCCCGTCCAGACAACCTATCATCCAGGGAGCACCTGGCCACGGATGTGGACACAGTGCCCTGGGTGCCGGAGCTCTGGCAGCCGCCATTGCCGTCAAGGAATATCTGAAAACCTTCAAAAAAGGCGGCACAGTCATCTATTTTGGCTGTCCGGCAGAGGAGGGGGCCGGTTCCAAACAGTTCATGGCCAGAGCCGGGCTGTTCGATCAGGTGGATTTTGTTTATACCTGGCACCCGGACTCCATCAATCAGGTGGACAACTCCCACAATAACGCGATTATGGGAGCCAATTTCCACTTTAAAGGCCTTACTTCCCACGCCGGCTCTGCCCCCTATCTGGGCCGAAGCGCCCTGGACGCCGCAGAGCTGATGAGCGTAGGCTGCAATTATCTGCGGGAACACATGATTCCGGAAGCCCGGATCCATTATGCCTACATTGACGCCGGCGGCACTGCCCCCAATGTGGTACAGGACCGCTCCACCGTCCGGTATGAAGTGCGTTCCCCTTATGTCCGCCAGCTGACAGAACTGTTCAGCCGTGTTGTTGATGTAGCAAAGGGTGCCGCCCTTATGACCGGCACTTCCATGAATTATGATCTGTCTATGGCCTTTACGGAATACCTCCCCAACAAAGCCCTTGCCCAGATCGCAGACGCCTGTATGCAGGAGGTAGGCGCACCAAAATGGACCGAGGAGGACTACCGGCTGGCCAGACAGTTTTTGGATTCTTATGATGATACTGCCCGGAAAATGATCCGTGACGAAATCATTCAGATCTATGGAGAAGACCGGCTTGAGGAAATTCTGTCCAAACCTTTAGACAGTGAGATCCATCCTTTCGATCCTAACCATATCATCCAGACTGCAGGCTCCACCGACGTAGGCGATGTGGGCTATGCAGTTCCTACTCTAAATCTGCGGGTTGCCGCCTGCTGTGTGGGCAATGTGGGGCACACCTGGCAGATGACGGCCCAAACCTGCAGCCCCATTGCCCATAAAGGACTCCTGACGGCCGGAAAGATGATTGCCCTGTCTGCGATCCGCACCATGGAGCGCCCTGACATCATTGACGCCGCCAAGACAGAGACTCTTAAAAGAAACGGCGGTCATTATACCTGTCCCCTTCCCGATCACGTGCTTCCTCCATTAGAGACATATTAAAAGTCAAAAGCTTTCTCAAGCCTCCATATTTTTATCATCCATTTCAGATAATCTCCATACTGCGCCTCCCGCACCGCCTCTGCGGTCACTACATCCATCTCTCCGATCTTTTCTCCGTTTAACAGATATTCCAGCACCCCAGCCTTCTGGCCCGGCTCCACCGGAGCCGGAAGGGACTCGGAGAGAACAAGCTTCTTTTCCACAGATGAAAAATCTTCTCCCTTAAGGCTGAGATATCTGAATGTGCCGTTCAAAACCAACTCTGCCCCGCTTTTAATTCCTCCTTCTACCGGAATTTCCGGAAGTGTGATCCCCTCTTTATCCTCATAAAGCTTACAGTTTGCATAGCCATAGTTTAGCAGCGTCTGTGCGTCTGCAAAACGTGCTTTGAAATCAGGAGCAGCCATGATCGTAGCGATCAGGCGCACCCCATCCTTCTCTGCCGTGGCTGACAGACAGTATTTTGCCAGAGAGGTGGAGCCTGTCTTTAAGCCGGTAACCTTAAAATTCGTTGCCATCCGCAAAAGTTTATTTGTGTTGGAAAGACCAAATTCCTTTGTCCCCTGTTTTGTCACATGAGTAATATTTTCCATCCAGATTGTTGAATAATTGTGGATCTGAGGATACTGATCGATCAGCTCCCGGCTCATAAGAGCAATATCTCTGGCAGTTGTCACATGGGAGGGATCCTCTGTAAGACCGCAGCAGTCCACAAAATGGGTTTTCGTCATCCCCAGACCTTCGGCACGTTCATTCATCTGCTGTACAAAGGCCTCCTCTGTACCGGAAATATACTCCGCCATGGCTACAGAAGCATCATTTCCTGATGCGATCACGATGCATTTAATCAGTGTTTCCACCGTCTGCGTTTCCCCTTCCTCCAAAAATACCTGGGAACCGCCCATGGACTTGGCATGAGCGCTGGTAACTACCTCATCGGAAAGGTGGATCTTCCCTTCTGCCAGGGCATCAAAAATCAGGATCAGCGTCATGACCTTTGTAACGCTGGCAGGACTTCTTTTATCATCCGCCCCTTTTTCATATATGATCTGCCCCGTAGATGCCTCCATGAGAACGGCTGAAGGCGCTGATATCTGGATTGCCGTCTGAGAAGCTGCCGCATCTCCCGCTTCTGCCTGTATCTGCGCAGTTTCTCTGCTTACCGCTCTGGCCGGCACCCCGGTCGGAAGCGCAAGCTCCGGTTCAGAAGCCAATGCTGCCATCACCTGCCCTGCCGTCATAAGAAGCGCAAGCAAAAAGCCTGCTGCTTTTGTCCGTTTCATACACGATTCCTCCAAACATTGCTGCTCTCTGCCTAATATATGAAACCGGACAAACGCTTTATGTCGCATCAAAAAAGACAAAACCCCCGGCTGCGGCTTCTGCCGCTGCCAGAGGTTATTTTATACTATGTGTTCCTATACTTCCTTTAAAGCCTGTCTTAAGGCCTCTGCCATCTCCTCATACTCAGCGTCTGTGAGAATGGTTCTTCCGCTGTTCATCTCAAAGGTACCGCCCCACTCTTCTCCGCCCTTATATTTGGGAACGATATGGAAATGAAGGTGGCAGCCTGTGTCGCCGTATGCGCCGTAGTTTACCTTATCGGGATGAAATACCTTGTGTACGGCTCTTGCCACCTGAGCCACCTCTGCAAAGAAATCATTTCTCTCTTCATCTGTTAAGTCGATCAGCTCGCTGACATGCTTTTTGTGAGCCAGGATCACTCTTCCCTTTTTACTCTGCTCCTTAAATACATAAAGAAAGCCTGTCTTCATCTCGCAGACCGGATAGGCAAATTTTGCTACCAGCTCTCCCTGCATACAGTATGCGCAATTTGGATCTTTTACCATTTCTGCCATAATTTTATCTCCTTTTCATAGCCGGCTCTGCTGTGTCAAAAATCAGCCGCCGCTTTTGGGTAATTTCTATTTTAAACATACCACGGCTTCCATCAAATTTCAATCACTTTCATTTCCTGAATTTTATGTTATAATTAAATTGATACAATTTTACTTTCATTCAAACAGGAGATTTACAACTTATGAGCCGAAATGATTTCAGACGCCGGCAGGCCCAAAGACAGCGAAGAAAGCTTGTCCGACATCTTCCTATTATACTTGCACTGTTTCTGGCGTTTTCAGCCCTGGCATCAGGCGTTTTTGCACTGACCCGCTTTGTCTTAAACAGACAGCCCATATCATCTGTTTCCGCCTCCTTCAGTACAGCCAAAACAGCCTCCGAAGATCCGGCACAGCCTGTCTCTTCCCCGGCCTCCGGCACACTTGCTCAGGCCGCATATATCGCTGCGGGCTATGACTACGACCGTGCCATTGCTCTTATTAAAGAAGACTCCTCTCTGGCAGAGGATCCGGCTGCCCTGGAAGCGATCACATCTTATGAGGAAGCAAAGGCTTCTCTCTTACCAGCTGATGTGCAGAACGTTCCCCATGTATTTTTCCATTCTCTTATCATGGACACTGACAAAGCCTTTGACGGCGACAGCCGGACTCCCGGCTACAATTCCGTCATGACTACAAAGGATGAGTTTTTAAAAATGCTGGATGCTTTCTATGAGGACGGTTATGTGCTGGTACGCATCCGGGATATTGCCTCTGAGACTACAGATGAAAATGGAAATACCGTTTTCTCCTGGGGAGAAATCCTGCTTCCTGAGGGCAAAAAACCTCTGGTCATGTCCCAGGATGACGTATGCTATTATCCTTATATGGAAAAGGACGGCTTTGCACGCCGGATCGTCATCGGAGAGGACGGAAAACCCACTGCTGAAATGGTCATGGAAGACGGCTCCATTTCCACCGGCCCTTATGACCTAATCCCGATTTTAGAAGATTTCATCGAAGAACACCCCGATTTTTCCTATAAAGGTGCCAGAGCGATCATCGCCTTTACGGGCTATGAAGGAATTTTAGGCTACCGCACTGCTGCTTCCTACAGTGACAGTCCGAACTATGAACAGGATAGAGAGCAGGCTGCAAAGGTAGCCCAGTGTTTAAAAGACAATGGCTGGGAGCTTGCAAGCCACAGCTGGGGCCATCTGTGGATGGGCGTTTCCTCCGTACCCGGAGAAACATTCAAGATCAGCGACGAGCGCTTCTATACAGATACGGACAAGTGGGAAGCAGAGGTAGAATCTCTTATCGGGCCAACCGATATCTATATCTATCCCAACGGCAATGATGTGGCAGACTGGCGGCCCTATACAGAGAATAATTACCGTTTTAAATATCTCCATTCCAAGGGCTTCCGGTATTTCTGCAATGTGGACGCAAGCAAGCCCGCCTGGATCCAAAAGGGAAGCGACCATCTGCGGATGGCCAGACGGAATCTGGACGGCTACCGTCTTTACGAGGACATGATCCAGACGGATCCATCCAAAAAACGGCTGTCCGATCTCTTTGACGCTTCTCAGATCTTTGATGCCTCACGGCCCACTCCCGTGACTTGGAGCTATACACAGAATGAAGCGGCCGCAGATGCCTCTGCCCCGGCAGCACCGGAAACAGTTCCATCCGAAAGCGCTGCTTCCCAGTAAACCAGATCTGAACCATCCTGTCTCCTTTCGCGTATACTACATCAAAGACGTACTTAGGTGAAAGGAGATTTTACAAAATGACACCCAAACTGGATGTAAACGGAGTCAGCTTTTCCTACCATACGCTGGAAGGAGAAACGCTGGCTCTTTCTGATATATCATTTTCCCTGTCTCCCGGTGAATTTGCAGCCGTGGTCGGCCCGTCCGGCTGCGGAAAATCCACCCTTCTTTCTCTTCTCTGCGGTTTGTCCAAACCTGATACGGGGCAGATCCTTTTAGACGGTCACCCCCTGCGCCAGTCTCCCTCTGCTACCGGCTATATGCTCCAAAAGGATCATCTTTTTCCGTGGAGGGATATTTTATCCAATGTATCTCTGGGACTGGAAATCCAGAACCGCCTTACCCCAAAGACAACTGCCCGCTTAAAGGAAATGCTCTCAGCCTACGGCCTTGAAGGCTTTGAACACGCCCGGCCCTCTGAGCTTTCCGGAGGAATGCGCCAGCGGGCCGCTCTGATCCGTACTCTGGCGCTGGAACCGGACCTTCTTCTTTTAGATGAGCCATTTTCTGCTCTGGATTACCAGACACGGCTTTCTGTATGTGACGATATCAGTTCTATCTTACGGAGCACTAAAAAAACAGCCGTTCTTGTGACCCACGATCTTTCAGAAGCCATCAGCATCGCAGACCGGATCATCATACTCACACCCCGGCCCGGACGGATCAAAAAAACCCTTCCCATCCATTTCCCGGCTGACTGTGCAACACCTTTAAAAAGACGTAACTGTCCTGAATTTTCCGGATATTTCAACGCTGTATGGAAGGAGCTGAAAACAGATGAATAATCCCTTACTCTCCCCCTCGTTAGCCCAGCAGGAATACCTGGCCGACCAGCTGCGCCGACGGAGTATAATCCGTATCTGGCGCATCCTTCTTCTGATTCTGATTCTGTCTTTATGGGAGCTGTCAGCCGGCTTAGGTCTCATCGACCGGTTTATTTTCAGCAGTCCAAGCCTGATCTTCAAATGCCTGATTTCTATGACTGCCGACAGAACCATCTTTCTCCACACAGGCGTTACCCTCATGGAGACGCTTATAAGCTTTGCTGTCTGTACCGCAGCCGGTCTGGTCTGTGCCCTTCTTCTCTGGGCCA
This sequence comes from Clostridium sp. AT4, assembly GCF_001517625.2. Taxonomy (GTDB): domain Bacteria; phylum Bacillota; class Clostridia; order Lachnospirales; family Lachnospiraceae; genus Enterocloster. The sequence goes on from NZ_LN999828.1 coordinate 1,894,882, forward strand.
GTCCCTCTGCTGCCAGCGTTTTAGAGCCATTCTTAGTTCTTTTAAACAGTCTGCCCAAATCCGCTTTGGCTCCGCTTTTAATCGTATGGCTGGGAAATAATACCACCACCATTGTCACAGCGGCCGTTTCCGTGGCTCTCTTTGGCTCGATCCTTACTCTGTACAATGGTTTCTGTCAGACCGATGAAGACAAAATACGCCTGATCCGTTCCCTTGGAGGAACCAGAACAGACGTACTCCTTAAGGTTCTTCTGCCAGGCTCCCTCCCCATGGTGATCAATAACATGAAGGTCAATATCGGCCTGTGCCTGGTCGGCGTCATCATTGGTGAATTTCTCTCCGCACGGGCAGGACTGGGATATCTGATCACCTACTCCGCCCAGACCTTTACCATGACGGTGCTTATGACCTCCATCATGATTCTGTGCCTGCTGTCCTGGCTTTTATATCAGGCCATTGCCTGTGTGGAAAAGAAGCTGACACGATAAAATGCAAAATGCAAAAACTCAAAAACCGGTCTGCTTGCACTCCCATTTCTCCTATGATATGATGAAACCATCTGATTAAAGCAGAGCATTTCCGCCGATAAAGCCCGCAAAAAGGAGAAATCAATGGACCTGATCAACCAGTTTATTGACAACTACAAAAAGAAATTTAACTACTATGAATCTGTAGGCCGTCTTGCAGCCGGTCAGCTGGAGGCTGTGCTGCGCTCCTCCGGTATCCGGGCCATGGTTACCTACCGGGCCAAAAATCCGGGACGCTTAAAAAGCAAGGTTCTCCACCGCAATGCCAAGCGCCCGGTTCCTTACCGGAATATAAAGGAAATCTATGAGGACATCGCCGATCTCTGCGGTGTCCGGGTTTCCCTCTATTTCCCCGGAGACCGCCTTCAGGCAGACCAGCTGATCCGGGATCAGTTCCACATTCTGGAAAGCAAGCAGTTCCCGGAGCAGTCAAAGCCTCCTACTTATCATAAGCGTTTTTCCGGCTACTGGGCCAACCACTACCGTGTCTATCTGAGAGAAGAATTGGTACAACCCTCAGAAAAACGCTACTGCCGGGCCAGAATCGAAATTCAGGTAGCGTCCGTCCTGATGCACGCCTGGTCTGAGGTAGAACATGACTTGATCTACAAACCCCTTCAGGGTACGCTTTCCAAAGAAGAGCTTGCCATCTTAGACGAGTTAAACGGTCTTGTCCTTGCAGGAGAAATCGCCCTGGAGCGCCTGCAGGCTGCAGGAAATGAACGGATCCGCAGCAAAAATGCTGTTTTTAACAACCAGTACGAGCTGGCTTCCTATCTTTACAATTACCTCAGCAGCAATTTCCGCCCGGAGGATATCGAACTGCGGATGGGAAATATTGAGCTGCTCTTCCGGCTTTTGTCCAGCCTGAAGCTGCTGGACGTAAAGTACATGGGCCCTATTTTAAAGGCAGTTAAATTTGAAAAGGACAAACGGAACATTTCCCAGCAGATTATTGACCAGATCATCAGCGGAAATGAAAAGCGGTATCTGGCCTACCAGTCCTTAAAGGCAGCCGGCTCTAAAGAGGATGAGGAACGTCTGAAAGCCATCAGCGCCTTTTTCAGTCAATGGGTTCCCCTGGAAGCGCTTTTAAACCGCACCACCAAGCGCAGCTCCCGTTCCTTAAGCGTCTTTAATATCAACGCCCTGAAACGGACCGGGCTTTTTGACAAAGACAGCCTGAATCAGATTGCATTTCTTAGAAAAATGCGCAATACCCTGATCCATGATATTGAGGTTCCGGAAATCTCCTGCATACGGGAGCTGGCCGAACAGGCCCGGGCTCTGAATGAAACTCTTTTAAAACTCCTTGAGCCGGAAAAGGACGAGGCAGACTAAAGGTTATTATCCCAAAAGCTCCCGGATCATTTTTCCGTCAAATACCACCTTTTCAAGATGATCCACCTCGATCTGATACAGGGCATTGGCAGCGATATGCTCCGCAGCCTGCTCCAGATCACGGATTCCGCTCGTATCTGAATAAAGCTCCACTACGGTATCAAGAGCCTCTTCGGTCAGGATACACTCCTCTTTGCGCAGGCTCATGCGGCGCAGGATCTTTGGCAGAGCAAATTTTGAGAAAATGATCTTTTTTTCTTCCAATGTATAGTCCGGAATATCGATCACCGCAAAACGGGACATTAATGGTGCGCTGATCTGCTCCTTATTGTTAGCTGTGGCAATGGGATATACGCCTGAGGTAGGCACCATACATTCCATGTAGTTATCCGTAAAGCCCAGATTGTCAAGCAGGGTTAAAAGCACATCTGCCGGATTTCCATTTCCTTTTCCGGAAGCCGCTTTGTCCAGTTCATTGATGATAAATACAAGATTGGACTCTCCTGCCATGGAAAATGCCTCCATGATAATTCCCGGCTTTGCGTTGGCATAGACTCTGGAGCTTCCTGTCAGCTGCTCCGGGTCATTGATGGAGCTCATATCCAGAGTTGTCCACGGCAGCTTTAAGATTCTTGCCACCGCATAAGCGATCTGGGATTTTCCCGTACCCGCAGGCCCCACCAGCAAAAGGCCGTATGCGGGCAGCGTGTGAGTTCGGTTGATCTGGATAATGGTTTCTATAATCCTCTGCTTTACCCGCTCCATGCCGTAAAGCTCTTCATCTAAAATCCGTCTTGCCTCTACCGGATCAATGGCTTCAAAATAATCATGCTTCCACCGCACGTTCATCATAATAGACAGCGCTCTCTGAGCATGGCGGCGCTCCTCCGGGGATACCTCATGTGACTTTGCCACTGCCAGGTTTCTTCTTGCCCAGAGACGGATGTGATCCGGAAGGGTCTTTCCTGCACAGGTCATAAAATCCGTAATGCTCTGGAGACTGGTAAGCTTCATATCATCTCCTTCTTCAGTTTCCTCTTCCTCCTCTGTCTCAGAAGGCGCACTGCTGGCAAACAGACGCTCAATCATAAACTGCAAAAAGCCGTCCTCTGCTGAAAGCTTGGTTCCTCCCCCAAAGGCTGTTTCACGGATGCGGTAAACGGAATAGCCTTCCTCCCTGTTCTCTCCGGACAGACGCACATTGATATGGTTTTCCCCCAGCCACCGGATCAGGCTTACAAACCGGGCGTCTATTTTTAAAATATTTCCACTGACCGTTTCGCCTCCATCCTTAAACTCAAAAGCAGTTCCCCTTACAGGATTGGTAAAGAGACCGCAGGTGTGATGCTCCCACTGCTGTCCTTTTGTGTCTAATACCAGAATCGGCTGCTCCGGCGCTGCCTGAGGAGCATCCGAATAAAAAATACTGTATGTACACTCTGCTCCCTTTGTATCTTCCGTTTCCGGCGTATGGTTAAAATCAAACACTGGCATAATCAAATTCCCCTTTTTGTACAAAGATCTACGGCCAGGAATCTTTTCCAAAACCGTGCCTTTTTAGTGTAACATGAAATCGCTCCGCCAACAACCGGCGGAGCGATTTTCTTTATACATCCTTTATGCATGTTTCATTTTTTCTATTTTCCAACCGTCTTCCAGATTTCTTTCCTCAGGCTCATACGAAGACTCCCGAGGCGGCATAAGTCCTTCGAAGAAATGATCCAGCCTGTCAAACAGACGGCCGCCTATTTTATACAGTACAGCCAAAGCACCCAGCAGAATAATTTCTTTCATCCTCTTCACATCCCCTTACTTCTGCTTTTTTATTTTATTATACCCTGTGCTGTATAAAAGCGGCATAAGTATCCATAATGCCTGTATTAAGGTTGTATAAATATCCCTTTTTCTTTTATATCGTTTGACATAAAGCAAACTTTACCATTATAATGAAATGCAGTACAAAAGAAAGGGTTAAAAAGGATAATCATGATCGAATTTATTACTTCCGTAAACACAGCTGTAAACAGCTTTATCTGGGGAGTACCGGCCATGATCTGCATCATCGGAGTAGGACTTTTCTTAAGCCTTCGCACCCGTTTTATCCAGATCCGCCGCTTTCCCTATGCCATCCGCACCACTCTGGGCCGCATGTTCAGCAAAAAAGATGCCTCCGAAGGCGCCATTACCCCCTTCCAGGCAGTCTGTACTGCCCTTGCGGCTACTGTGGGTACGGGAAATATCGCCGGTGTAGCCGGAGCTATTGCCATCGGCGGTCCGGGCGCTGTATTCTGGATGTGGATTTCCGCATTTTTAGGAATGTGCACCAAATTTTCCGAGGTTACTCTGGCGGTTCATTTCCGGGAAACTAATCCGGACGGCGATCTGGCCGGAGGTCCCATGTACTATATCAAAAATGGGCTTGGGAAAAAATGGATGTGGCTCGCCTATCTTTTTTCCATTTTCGGTATCCTTACTGTATTCGGAACCGGAAATGCCACTCAGGTCAACACCATCACAACGGCTGTCCGGTCTGCCCTCACAGGCTACGGCATCCTGCCTGACTCTGCTGTCGGTACCTTTAATCTGGCTATGGGCATCCTTCTGGCTTCCTCTGTCGCTCTGGTGCTCCTTGGCGGCATCAAGCGCATCGGAAGTGTAGCGGAAAAGCTGGTTCCTTTCATGGCTCTGCTCTACATTCTTCTGTCTTTTGGCGTGGTATTTTTCCATCTGGAAAATGTTCCCGGCGTATTTTCCTCAATCATCCAGGGAGCATTCTCTCCTTCTGCTGTCACCGGCGGAGTGGTAGGAAGCTTCTTTACCAGTATGAAGCGCGGCGTTTCCAGAGGCATCTTCTCCAATGAGGCCGGACTTGGTACAGGCTCTATTGCCCACGCCTGTGCGGATACAGATGATCCTGTCCATCAGGGTATGTTTGGTATTTTTGAGGTATTTGCAGATACCATTGTGATCTGTACCCTTACTGCTCTGGTAATTCTCTGCAGCGGTATTCCCATAACCTATGGACAGGATGCCGGAGCAGAGCTTACGATCCTGGGCTTTACCTCTACCTACGGAAACTGGGTGTCCATTTTTACCGCGATCGCCATGTGCTGCTTTGCCTTCTCCACCATTTTAGGCTGGGGGCTTTACGGCGCAAGATGTGTGGAATTTCTCCTTTCCGCAGCCTTTATAAAGCCCTTTATGGTAATCTACGCTCTGGTATCCATTCCCGGAGCTACTATGGATCTGGGGCTTTTGTGGAGCATTGCCGATACCTTTAACGGCCTTATGTCCATTCCCAACCTGATTGCTGTCTTCCTGCTGTCCGGAACGGTAATTCGGCTGACGCGGGAGTATTTCTCAAAGAATGCATAAACCGTACAGCAACCCATCCGCCAAAAAACATAAAAAAGGCAGTACCGTAGGACTTCCTTTCAAGTCCGTCCGGCACTGCCGTTTTTATTTTCATCCTACTGCCCGTTATTTAAAACCTCCACAGCCTTTTTAAGCTGATTGTCATCCTCCGGGCGGATCACTGCCTGCGTTCTTAAGGATTCATCCAAAGGAACCTCCACATCCGGCACAATTCCTTTTTCATGAAGGTCAAAACCGCTCGGCGTATAATAGTGGGCGGTCGTAAGCTTAATGGCAGAACCATCTCCCAGAGGAATGAGATTCTGAACAATTCCCTTTCCGTAGCTGGTAGTTCCTACCACGACTGCTCTTCCATAATCCTTCATCGCACCTGTAAACACCTCCGAAGCGCTTGCAGAATCACCATTTACCAGAATGGCGATAGGAAGATCCACTGCATGGCCATCGGAAGCGGTATAGGTTTCCCCTTCTCCGTTTCGGTCAGCCGTATAAACAATGAGCGATTTTCCCTCTCCCTTCTTAAAATCCATCATATCATCCGGGATCAGATAGTCCACCATGGCTACGGCGCTGTCTAATATACCTCCGGGATTATTCCGCAGATCGATCACCAGCTGCTTCATTCCCTCTGCCGTCAGGTCATCAATGGCTGTTTTAAACTGATCTACTGTAATCAGATCAAATTCGCTCACAGCCACATAACCTGTTGTTTCATCCAGCATCCGGGACTCCACAGTAGGAACCTCTATTTTCTTTCTGGTAAGAGTCAGATCCACATAGGCGTCCTCGTCTGCCCGGTATACGGTAATCTGCACCGGAGTTCCTTCTTCTCCCTTTACATAATTGCTCACGATCACATCCAGGCTTTCCCCTGCTACTAACGTATCTTCTACCTTATAGACCACATCCCCCGGCCGCATCCCTGCCTCCAGAGCCGGAGAGCCGTCAAATACCTTTACCACCGTACAAAGGCCGGTAGTGCGGTTCTGGCTAATCATAGCCCCGATTCCGGAATAGGTGCCGCTGGTGCTTTCCTGCATCAGCTTATAATCCTCTTCGGAATAATATACAGAATAGGGATCATCCAGGCCTGCCATCATACCGCGGTAGATAAAATCCTCTACATTCTGAGCGTCCTCGTCATAAAGAAATACCTGGTCTATGATCTGCTGAATCATCTCCATCTTTGAGGTCACCTGCTCAAAGTCCACTCTCTTTGCAGGCTCCTCCGTAATAGAGGGAGCGCCGGGCTGAGGCTGACGGCTGATCACCCGCCGTCCGAACAGGTAGATTCCCGCAGACATACCTACGATGATCAGCCCCACAAACGCCATGACGAGAGCTCCCGTAAGAACTCCCATCCAGAACCGGTTCTGGCTTCCTGCCGCCTTTCCTCTCTCGCTTTGTCTGTCATATCTTTGATCTTCCACTTTTTGTCTCCTATCTGGCCTTTAAGGGGCCTCTCTGTCCTGTTACACTGTATGCCCCTTTATGGACTTACATAACCGGAAGGATTTACATAGCTTCCGCCGGACCGGACGCCAAAATGCAGATGAGGCCCTGTGGAATATCCTGTCGATCCTACCTTTGCAATAGTCTGTCCCTGTTTTACAGTCTCCCCTTCCTTCACGAGAAGCTGAGAGCAGTGCATATATACAGTAGTAAGCCCGCCGCCATGATCGATCATAATATAATTTCCGGCCGAATAGCTGTATGTAGAGATCACTACCTTGCCATCTGCTGCCGCCACAATAGAGGAACCGGACGGCGCCGGAATGTCAATTCCCTTATGATTGGTAGAAGCTCCCTCGGTCGGTGAGCTCCGATCCCCAAACGCGGATGAAATCCGTCCGCTTGCAGGACAGGGCCATATAAAATTAGTGTTCCCTTTTTTTACCGTACTATCCCCACCGGCAGAAGACTGATTTTTCTTGGCTTCTTCTGCTTTTCTGGCTTCCTCTTCCTTTCTCCGTATCTCCGCCTCCACACGGGCCATATGCTCCTCCTGGGCTTTGATATCCGCATTATACTGGTCAATCTCTCCCTGTGCAGAAGCGATCTTCGTCTCATAGGAAGCCAGCTCTGCCTCCTTGGAAGCCATCAGTGTCTTTACCGAGCTCTGCTTTGCCTTCGTGGAATCCTGAAGGGTAAGAAGCTCCTGATGCTCCGTCTTAAGAGCTTCCTCCTTTAAAGCCACCTCCTGCCTGGTTTTTCTGTACTCCTCCAGCATTTTCCTGTCATAGGAGGTAATCTGGCTGGCATACTCTGCCCGGTTTAAAAGCTCTGCAATGCTCTCTGACTGCATCATGGACTCCAACAGGCCAGTCTGACCATTTTCATACATATACTGGATCCGCAGCTTCATGTCCTCATACTGGCGGTTCTCCGTAATTTTGGCTGTTTCCAGCTCCACTTTCGCTTCCTCTATCTGCTCTTCCTTCTGGGAAATATCTCCCTCCAGCTTTGTAAGCTCCCCTGCCAGGGCGGACAGATTTCGATCCAGCTCCTTTACATAGGCCGCTGTATCTGACTTCTTTCCCTCCAGCTCCTTTAAAGTAGACTCTACCTTTTTCTTTTCCTCCTCCATGGAAGAAACCTTTTTCTTCGCATCCTCTATAGCCTTACTGGTGGCATAGGAGGAAAATACCGTTCCCAAGGTCAAGGCGGCCGCTGCTGCCAAAACCGCTATCTTCTTTTTTCTCATATGCCCTCGTTTATCCTGCCTAAACTCTCAGATGGCGCTGGATCGTCACAAAGCTTACTAAAAGTCCGATTCCGACGCCTAACATTAAAGCTCCCCCTGTCATATAGGGGAATATGGTTCCCAGCGCAAGGGGCTCAACCAGACCTGTGATCATGGAATAATTTTCTTCCAGATACAACATTCCTTTTTCATAGAGAACCCATATGCCCCCAAGAGGCACAAGAGCTCCCAGAAGTCCCAGAAGCAGGCCTTCTACCAGAAAGGGCGCCCGTATCATAAAGTTAGTGGCTCCTATATAGCGCATGATCTCATTTTCCCGCCTGCGGAATGCCGCTGCCACAGAAATAGTATTGCTGATCAAAAAAACAGCTACCGCAAGAAGCACGCCGATGATCAGAGCCGAAATCAATCCGATCATCTTTCCAACGCTTGTAAATCCTGCTGCCAGGGTACTGGAATACCGCACCCGGCGCACCCCATCCATGGCCTCCAGGCGGTCTGCAACCGACTCCTGATCGGAAATATCGTTTAAAAAAATCTCAAAGGAAGCAGAATTTGCCAGAGGATTATCGTTTTCAAACCCTTCGGCCAAATCTTCGGCTCCCTCAAAGTACTGAGCCTTAAATGTATCCCAGGCTTCCTCGGCTGAGGTGTACTCTGCCTGACGCACCTCTTTCCAGCCTTTTATTTCTTCTCCCGCTGCCAGAATTTCATCCTCTGTCATCCCCTCATCGAAAAAGACAGAGATTCCCACCGTTTCCTGGGCTGTCCTGGCGCCATGGATCACATTGGCTGCCAGTGAGAAAAAAAGGCAGAATAAAAAAATACATGCAGAAATCGTCGCTATGGATGCCAGCGAAAACAAAATATTTCTGCATATATTAGCAATGCCCTGTTTCAGGCAATACCAGAATGTACTCATTTTTAATCATTATGCCTTTCCGGCAGACCCGTCCGGACGCTTAAGCGCCTCATTTTCTTATCTGGATCCGCCTTCATCCTGAATCACTGCCCCGCGTTCCATGGTAATGACCCGTTTTTTCATCTGCTGCACCATCTCATGGCTGTGTGTCACCACGATCATCGTGGTTCCACGCTGATTGATCTCCTCCAGCAGATGCATAATTTCATGGGCGTTAAAGCTGTCTAAATTGCCTGTAGGCTCATCTGCCAGAAGAACCTCCGGCCGGTTGATCAATGCCCTTGCAATGGCCACGCGCTGCTGCTCTCCTCCGGAAAGCTGAGCCGGATATGCCTTGTATTTGGCAGAAAGCCCCACAAGACGCAGCATCTCGGGCACGGTGTCACGGATCACCCTTCCCGGCACGCCGATGACTCTCTGAGCAAATGCAACGTTTTCAAAGACAGTAAGGTCTTTCAGGAGACGGAAATCCTGAAAGACCACACCTAATTTTCTCCGGTATTTCGGAACATATCTTCGGGGCATCTTCCCCAGATCCATATCATTGACCACAATCCGCCCGGAAGTAGGCTCAAGCTCCTTTAAAAGGAGCTTTAAAAGCGTACTCTTTCCGGAGCCGCTTCGTCCTACGATAAAGGCAAATTCTCCGTCATCTATGGTCAGGCTCAGATCCTTCACAGCCCGGTTTCCCTCGCTGTAGACCTTGTTCACATGACTGAGTTCTATCATTTCCCCGACCTCATTTTAATAATCCAGGCTTTCCATATACTTCATGTATTTGGCTACCATAAGCGCGATCTTAAAGGTAATGGCATCCTCAAATACGCGAAGATCCAGTCCGGTGCTCTTCTGCAGCTTATCCAGACGGTAAACCAGGGTATTTCTGTGGATATACAGCTGTCTGGAAGTCTCGGATACGTTCAGGCTGTTCTCAAAGAACTTGTTGATCGTAGCCAGGGTCTCCTCGTCAAACTCATCCGGTGACTTGCCGTCAAATACCTCGCGGATAAACATCTTGCACAGCGGGATGGGAAGCTGATAGATCAGACGGCCGATACCCAGATTGCTGTAAGCGATTACATTTTTGTTTGCATAGAAGATGCGGCCTACATCAAGGGCCATCTTGGCCTCCTTGTAGGAACGTGACACTTCCTTAATATCATTGATCACCGTACCATAGGATACGCGAACCTTTGTCATAGCCTCCGTATTCATCATATCCAAAATTGTGTTGGCAGTCTTGTCCAGCTCTCCGTAAGACTCTCCCTGACGAACCTCTTTTACAAGGATAATATTCTTCTCATCCACTGCTGTAATGAAGTCCTTTGTCTTGGATGCAAAAAGGCTGCGCACGGTCTCAAGAGCATTTACATCCTTTTCATTGTGTGTTTCAATGATAAATACCACGCGCTTCACATCTGTTTCAATATGAAGCTTCTTGGCACGGTTATAGATATCTACTAACAGCAGATTGTCAAGGAGCAGGTTCTTGATAAAGTTGTCCTTATCAAAGCGCTCCTTATAGGCCACCAGAAGGTTCTGGATCTGGAATGCAGCCAGCTTTCCTACCATATATACATCATCGCTGGCTCCCTTTGCAAGCAGGATATACTCAAGCTGATGCTCGTCAAATACCTTAAAGAACTGGTATCCCTGGATCACCTGGCTGTCTGCCGGAGAATCCACAAATACCAGGATCGAACTTTCTGACTCTTCCGCGTCTGTAAAGGTGGATGCCAGCACCTTTCCTTCTGTGTCGCAAATACCTAAATCAATTCTTGTGATTGCTTTTAATCCATCCAGTGTAGTCTGGAGTATCTGATTTGAAATCATTCCATACTCTCCTTTTTGACGTATTTCAAAAGTTTCCACTTTCTCTATTTTCATATTTTAATGCAAAATTACAAAAAAAGCAAGAGAGTTGTCACCTCTCCTGCCTTTTTTTACAATCAGATTTTTTCATTTATGAAATCTGCTGCCCTATTAGTTGATGATTACCTTCTCTGTTTCCTTATCGAAGATATGTACCTTATCCAGATCCATAGCAACCTTGATGGAATCGCCAGGTCTTGCAGTTGTACGAGGATTTACCTTTGCAGTAAAGTTAGCATCATCGATATCGAAGTACAGAAGAACCTCAGAACCTAACATCTCGTATACACGGATCTCAGCCTGGAAAATGCTCTTTGGATTTGCCTCAAGGAATGCTTCCTCATCATGCAGATCCTCTGGACGGATACCCAGAGTAACGGTCTTTCCAATGTAGCCGCCCTCTTCTAAGCCCTTGCCCTTTGCAGCAGGAAGCGCTACTGTGTGACCGCCGAAGGATAAGGTAATGTCAGAACCAGCCTTTGCAACCTGAGCATCGATCATGTTCATCTGAGGAGCGCCGATGAAACCTGCAACGAACTTGTTGCATGGTCTGTCATACAGATTCTGAGGGCTGTCTACCTGCTGTACCACGCCGTCCTTCATAACAACGATTCTGGTACCCAGTGTCATAGCCTCGGTCTGGTCATGTGTAACGTAGATAATCGTTGTTTCCAGTCTCTGATGCAGCTTGGAAATCTCAACACGCATCTGTCCTCTTAACTTTGCATCCAGGTTGGACAGAGGCTCATCCATCAGGAATACCTTAGGACTGCGGACAATCGCACGACCCATAGCTACTCGCTGTCTCTGACCGCCGGACAGAGCCTTTGGCTTACGGTCTAACAGATGCTCCAGATCCAGGATCTTGGCTGCATCATGAACCTTCTTATCGATCTCATCCTTTGGAGTCTTTCTTAACTTCAGGCCGAATGCCATGTTGTCATATACGGACATATGAGGATACAGAGCGTAGTTCTGGAATACCATCGCGATATCTCTGTCCTTTGGCTCAACGTCATTTACCAGCTTGCCGTCGATGTACAGCTCACCAGAGGAAATATCCTCCAGACCTGCGATCATACGAAGGGTAGTGGACTTACCGCAGCCGGACGGACCTACGAAGATGATAAATTCCTTATCTGCAATCTCAAGGTTAAAGTCCTTAACAGCAACGAAACCGTTGGGGTACTTCTTGGTAACATTTCTAAGGGATAAGCTTGCCATATTATAATTTCCTCCTGAATTGGGTTTTTGTAAACTCATTTGCGACTTGCCTATATCATACATGAAAGTCCCTTTTTAATCCATATTGTAAATCCACAAAGTTCAATTTTGTGTTTTAGCTAAATTGTATATCGAATAAAAAAAATATCCAATCTGTCAACACATTCCAATATTTTCTGAAAAAATTTTGTTTATTATGTTATCCTGTCTTCCTTCTCGATAAACCCTTCCCCGAAAACTTCACGAGCGTCGCTGACAACAAAAAACGCATGCGGATCAAACTCACGCACAATTGACTTGATTTTTACAATTTCCTTGGGAGAAACCACGCAAAACAGCAGGTTTTTCTCTTCTTTTGAATACATACCCACTGCTTTTATGCTGGTAACTCCTCTTCCCAGGCGTTCCATCACCGCTTCCGCAATCTCTTTGTCCTGTTTTGAAATGATCCAGGCCTCTTTTGAAAACTTCATTCCTTCGATCAGGCGATCCGTAACTCTGGATACGCAGACAATGGCGATCATCGCATATAAAGAAGGCCTGATCCCGAACACAAGAGCGCCGGCTGCTACAATACCTCCGTCCAAAACCTGCATGATCTGTGCCGATGAATAGTGGCGCAGCCTTCCCCGGATCAGCACGGCCAGCATATCCGTTCCGCCTGTGGTACAGCCTCCAAGGAATACAAGCCCTGTCCCCACGCCGCTGAGAACACCGCCAAAAAGAGCCGATAAAATCATATCTTCCTTCACAAGTCCCATCTCCGGAAGCACATACAAAGCCGCAGACAGCATGGCCGTGGAGTACAAAGTGCGTCCGATAAACTGCCAGCCCATCATACGAAAGGCAGCCAAAAACAGTGGGATATTCAAAACCGTATTAGTCAGCCACAGAGGAACCTGCCAGAGTTCTTTTAAAATAATGGCCGCGCCCGAAACGCCTCCGGTTACCATGCTCACAGGATCAAAAATATTTTTAATAGCAAACGCGATAAGGATCGTTCCTACGGTAATTGCAAGATAATCCCGGATCTGCTGTTTCTTTTCTGTCATAACCAAACCTCCTTCTGTCCGGACTTTCTGTAAAAAAAGAGCAGCCCTTTTAGAACTGCCCTGTAATCTCCACCCTGTGATCGTTTGATCCTGGTATCCTGTAAACACACATCAATCAGATCCGGCGGATGGTCTTTTCTGTAATCTCTATCTTTCCTTCCTTTAAAAGGCGGCCCACGGCACGCTTAAAGGCATTTTTACTCATGTTAAACTCCCTGAGAATCGTTTCAGGACGCGCCTTGTCATTAAAAGGGAGAACTCCGTCAAATTCGTCAATGACCTTTAAAACCTGCTCTGCATCTGCTCCCATCTGGACATAGGCTCTTTCCCTTACGCACAGATCCAGTTTGCCGTCCTCACGAACCCTCATGACTCTGGCTTTTATCTGATCGCCTTCTCTGAAACGGCCGTACATCTCTATTTTGGGGATCAAACCATAATACCGGTTGTCCACTGCTACAAAGGCTCCGATCTGTTCGTTGATCTCATAGATCGTACCTTCCACCCAATCCTCTGCCTTATAAGGAGACTGATTGCTCATATGGGAATATACCTTCATGGTAGCTGCCAGACGGCTGCTCTTGTCCACATAAAGGCAGACCAGGCATTTTTCTCCCCGACGCACCGGATGGCTCTGCTCTTTAAAGGGAAGAAGCAGATCCTTTTCCAGTCCCATATCCAAAAATGCTCCTATCTTTCCTACATCCTTTACCTCCAAAATGGCACATTCCCCCACCTGAAGCTTCGGTCTGGCTGTGGTAGAGATCAAGCGATCCGAGGAATCCTTGTATACAAAAACCTCCACCTTATCTCCGATCTGCGCTCCCTGGGGAACCTGTTTCTTCGGAAGAAGGACTGCTGCCTCATCTCCTGCTTTTTCGCTTAAGTATACGCCGAATTCCTTTGTCCTGACGATCTCAAGCTCCTGTACTTTTCCTAATTCTATCATATGTCTGCTCCTCTTTTACTGTCCCGGCTGCTCCTGTCCTCCAAGCCATACCGCTGCATAAAGCTCTCCCGTTTCATTTACAAGGGCCACAGTCCACTGGCCCTGGCCTGCCGGCGTGATTCTGGGAATCACCGTATCGCCCAGACGAGCTGCCTTTTTATAGTCTGCCCGGATTTCACGGATCTTAAGCCCCACAGGGATGGCATCCTTTGCAATCTCCACATACTGGGAATTATTTACATGATGATTGGTGTCAAGATGATGACGGCCGATCACTACAGCTGCTGCTGTTTCGTATTTCTCCGGAATGAGAATCTTTCTGGGTGCTTCTCCCAGATCCTGAGACGGCTGCGGTATTCCGTAAGGAAGGATATCTTCTGGCTGGATACGCACCGGCATATTTTTTTCTGTATCATAGAAAAACCAGAGAGAATTTGCCCGGACCAGAGGATTATTTTCCTGATCCAGCAGCACAAAATCACGATACCCGTAAAACCCTTTGCTGCCGCAGTGCCAGGTTCCCGCAGTAATCTCCTCCCCCAGCTTCGGATAACGGTCAATCACGATCCGCCAGCCTGAAAGAAGCCATGCGCGATGATGCTCCTTCAGATAGCTTATTCCCATTCTGCCATCCTCTGACTGAAAGGTACTGCAATCCTGCATATAATTGATAATTCCCGGTACGCTCAGCCGTCCTGTTTCATCTGTTTCACTGTACCGGATCCTGCTCTTAAACTGATACATAGCTGCCTCTCTCTGCTTTGGGCCCTCAGGCCAAATCTCCTATTCTGTAAGTATATCATACTTTCAGGCAAAACAAAAGCCTCCAAATGCATCTGCATCTAAAGGCTTTTCAACTGGGCTACAAGGATTCGAACCTTGAAAATGACGGAGTCAGAGTCCGTTGCCTTACCATTTGGCGATAGCCCACTATTTAATTATGTAGAGACGCCATATGCTTCTCAGCTGGGCTACAAGGATTCGAACCTTGAAAATGACGGAGTCAGAGTCCGTTGCCTTACCATTTGGCGATAGCCCATTATTCTTTGCCGCATCCGCAGCTGCGAAAATTATTATACACAGAATAACAAATTTCGTCAAGCACTTTTTATAAAAATGCTTTAGCTGGGCTACAAGGATTCGAACCTTGAAAATGACGGAGTCAGAGTCCGTTGCCTTACCATTTGGCGATAGCCCATCAATACAACGCTATATATTATATAGCAGCTATAGAGTCACGTCAAGTATTTTTTTTATTTTTGCAGGATTTTTTGAAGCTTTTTCATGGAGCGGTTGTATTTTGACAGCTCTGTAGCCAGAGGAAGGCCCAAAGCTGAAGCCACTTCCCTGTGTTTTAAGCCTGCTGCCGCATGAAGAAGCACGATCTGCCGATCCTCTTCCCTTAAGGCAGCCAGAGCATCAGACAAAACCTTACGTTCCGGCGCCTGTTCCAATGCCGCGTATACCTCCCCCTCTTCCTCTTTATCCCATTCAGAAAGCTCCGTTTCCCTCCTGCGCTGTCTGAATCTCATGTAGCACAGATGTCTGGCTATGGTAAACACCCAGGCCAGGGGCTTTCCCTGCGGTTCATAGTCCTCTGCCCTGTCCCATACGCATAAGAAGGTATCCTGCATCAGATCCTCTGCCTCATGGACATCCCTTGTGAGAGACAGGATAAAGCTGTATACCGGCCCCGCAGCCTCTTTATAAAAATCGCGGAAGGTATCCCTGTCTCCCTCCGCGATCTTCTGTATCCATTCCTCTTTCATCAATGGTATCCCCTTTCAGGGATCAGCTTTTTATGAAACCCTACTTTACTCCTTCTTCTGAACGGTAGCTGTTTTCTACTGTAATAGCACAACGGCAGTCCGGATCTCTCCGGCGCATTTCATTGCTGATCCTTGTTCTCAGTTTTCCCACTGCACCATCTTTATATTCTCTTGGAATCACCAGATCAAAAATCAGACAGACATTTTTATCCTTCCCTACCATGCGGAAATCATGGAAGGACAGACGTACATCCACATCTGCCAAAACATTTTCCAGCATTTTCCTGTATGTATTTAACCGCTCATTATCTGTTTCTACCGGATCCATATGGATTACCAGCAAAAGTCCCATTTTCCGGGCGGCTTCCCTCTCAATCCGGTCTACGATCGCATGGGATTCTGCAATTTCCGCGCCCGCTGAAACCTCTGCGTGAATAGAGGCCATGCTTTTGGATGGACCGTAGTTGTGAACAATGAGATCATGGGTACCCAAAATACCGTCAAACCCTTCTACAAAGCTGGATATTTCCTCATAGACCTCAGGAGGAATGGCTTCTCCGATCAAAGGCGCCAGCGTATCCTTTGCAATATTGTAGCCTGCAAAAAGCACTGCTGCTGACACCATAAGACCTGTAATGCCATCAATATTTACATTCCAGAGGCCAAATACCAGAAGAGACAGGGCTGCTGCTCCCGTTGTGACCACATCTCCCATTGCGTCTGCAGCTGTGGCAAGCATCACCTTTGAATTGATCCGCTTTCCCAGCTTCCGGTTAAACGCGGAAAGCCAGAATTTCACGCAGATTGATAAAATCAGAATCACTACCGAAATCCATTTAAAGGTCATAGGCTCCGGGTGAAGGATCTTTCCCACAGATGTTTTAAACAGAGAAAAGCCCACCTGGATGACCAGAAATGCCACGATAAAAGCAGAAATATATTCAATTCTTCCGTGTCCAAAGGGGTGATCCGCATCGGCCGGCTTACCTGCCATCTTCACGCCGATAAAGCCGATGATGGAGGAGGCCGCATCGGACAGGTTGTTAAATGCATCTGCCATAACAGAAACGCTGTTTACCAGAAGCCCGATAAAAAGCTTGGCTCCAAAGAGAAGAAGATTGCAGAAGATTCCTACGATACTCGCTAAAATGCCGTAGGAAGTCCGCACCTCATCTTTTTCCGTATTTTCATATCCTTTTACAAAATGTTTTACCAGAAATTCTGTCATTTTCCCTCACCATATTCAACCTTTTCCAGAAAAAGCCCCTGAGCCGGAGCCGTAAACCCTGCTGCCTGGCGGTTCAGGGCTTCCAGAACGGCCTTCATCTGCTCAGGCTCTCTCTTTCCCAGCCCTGCTTCGATGAGCGTTCCTGTAAGAATCCGAACCATCTGCTGCAAAAAGCCATTTCCTGTATAGCGGATATGCAGGCGGCTCTCTCCCGCTGCTTCAAATTCAATGGAGTCTATCCGGCGGACGGTTGATTTTTTCATCCGGCTGTTGCCGCAAAAACTCTTAAAATCATGGGTTCCGATAAGAAACGCTGCCGCTTCTTCCATTTTTTTCTGATCCAGCCTGCAACCAAGACCATAATAATAATCTCTTTGAAATACGTTCTTTTTAGGGCTCATCTCAATCTGGTAACGGTACGTCTTTCTCGCTGCGCTTAAACGGCTGTGAAAGCGTTCCGGTACTGCCTCACAGGAAAGAACCGCAATATCCTCAGGAAGGTAGGTGTTGATATATTCCAGAATCTGTAAACTTTTGTCTTCATATTCTTCTGTCTGCTTTAAATGGAAATTTGCTGTCTGACCTTCCGCATGAACACCCCTGTCCGTGCGCCCGGAGCCGAAAACCTCTATGGGTCCGCCTGCCATCCTGGTAAGAATCTGCTCTAATTTTCCCTGAATGGTCCGGTCTGTATTTCCCTGCTTCTGCCAGCCATTGTACCGGGTACCGTCATAGGCCAGAATCATCTTGTAATTCATCTGCTCTGTCCTTTCTAACTATTAAGTATCCCGCCTATTATAGTACAAAAAACCGGCTATTACAACTTTATTTTAACAGTGCAAATTCCAGATCCCCGATCATCTGATCCAGAGCACGGATACCGCCCTCTGCGGTATACCATACAGCCGGATTGGACAGATAAATCAGATTTCCATTCCGATACGCTTCTGTTCCCATTATCAGCTCATTTTCCATAATCTCCTGTGCAAGCTTCGCGCCCTCTGTTCCCACTGCAGCATCCCGGTCCAGTACAAACACATAATCCGGCTCCTTTTCCACAACAAACTCAAAGGATGCTTCATTTCCATGAGTTGATGTGTCAATCTCTGCATCAACTCCAATATTCTCAAATCCGGCTTCCCGGCTGATCAGGGAGCATCTGCCGTCATTCCCAAGAACATTAAAACCTCCGCTTGTAACCATCCCCACAATCGCTGCCTTATCCGTTGAAAATCCAGCCAGCGCTGCAAGCCGTTCCTCAAATCCCTCAAGCAGCTGGTCTGCCTGCTCCTCCAATCCAAATATGGACGCAATGATCCCGGCATTTTTTCGGACACTTTCCAATGTTCCAAGCTGGGTATCTATGGACAGATACACGACAGGAGCGATCTCGCTTAAAGCATCATAAGACTTTGCCAGTCTGCCGCCTATAAAAATCACATCCGGCTCACTGGCCATCACTGCCTCCATATCCGCCTCCTTAATCGTGCCGAGAGCTGCAACCTGCTCTTTTTCCATATATTTTTCAAGATAATCTAAGGAAGTATCGGAAGCGCCCACTACCCGTTCTTCCAGTCCCAGCTGTTCTAAAATGTCCAGCGCCGCCATATCCATCACAGCAACCCTCTTTGGGTCAAAGGGAACCTCCAAATCCACCTCCTTCTTATCTCCATTTAAGGTTTTAACGGTAACAACCGACGGTTCTGCCTTTGTAACAGCCTCCGTCTGGCTTTGATTTGTCTCATTTGAACCGGAGCAGGCGGAAAGCCCCAGCACCATAACCGCAGCAAGTATCAATAATCCTGTTTTCTTCATTTTCAATTTCTCCTGTTTTCTTTTTTTAATACCAGATTGAAAGAGGTTTTCCCTCAATCTCCATAATCTCAAACTCTACCCTGTACAGTTTTGACAAAGTCTCTTTTGTGATAACCTCTTCTACTTTTCCAAATTTTTCTACTTTTCCATCTGCAAATGCGCAGATATAATCAGAGTAAAAGGCCGCATAATTAATCTCATGAAGCACCAGCACTACTGTTTTTCCCAGCTCATCACAGAGACGGCGCACCATTTTCATCAGATTCGTGGCATGGTAAATATCCAGGTTGTTAGTGGGTTCGTCCAACAGAATATATTCTGTATCCTGAGCAATTACCATGGCAATATAGGCTCTCTGGCGCTGGCCTCCGGACAGCTCATCTATGAACCGCTCCCTGAAGGCCTCCAGTTCCATATAGGAAATCGCCCGGTCAATTATCCGTTTATCCTCATCCGTCAAACGGCCTCCGGAATAGGGAAAACGCCCAAATGCCACCAGCTCTTCTACGGTAAGTTTCATCTGGATCTGGTTGCTCTGGGTCAGGATTGCAAGCCGTCTGGAAATCATTCCCATAACCGTAGATTTGCCTGCTCCGTTCGGGCCGATAAAGGAAGTTACCTTTCCCCTGGGGATCTGAAAGCTGACCGAATCCACCACTGTTTTTCCATCATATTTTTTAATCAGTTCTCTAATTCTCACAGGCCGCGACGCCTCCTTTCAGTAAGCAGCAGATATAGAAAATAAATGCCGCCAAAAAATGTAATAAAAACACTTACCGGTACTGTATAGGTAAATACCTGCTCCACGATCAGCTGCCCGCCCACCAGGATGATGATCCCAAAAAATACGGAGCCTAAAATCAACTGGCTGTGGCGGTAAGTCTTTAGAAGCTGACGGGAAAGATTCGCAAGAATCAGTCCTAAAAAGGAAACCGATCCTACCATGGCCGTAGCCACTGCGATAAATAATGCCACTCCAAGAAGCAGACGACGGATGCATCTGTCATAATCTATCCCCAGATTAACTGCCTGATCCTTTCCCAATGTGATCACATCCAGAAGTGCTAACTCCTTCCTCAGAGCAAACACCACAAGCGCCAGCACTAAAGCCGCAATGACCATAATTTCAGAATTTACATTTGCAAAGCTTGCTACCAGATCTGCAAGAAGGCTGTCATACTCATTGGGATCCATAATCCGCGTAAGCGCAGACTGCACACTACCGAAAAATGAATTGAGCACAGTACCGATCAGAAGTACATAGAGCACATTATGGCCGGTTTTCCTAAACAGTGTGCTGTAAATCACCGTTGCAGCGGTTCCCATGATCAATAAATCCACTCCAAAGGCCGCCTTTGCATTAACAGCCAGTATACTGCCTGATCCTGCTGCAAAGATAACTGCCGTATGAATCAGCATATAGAGGGAATTCATTCCCAAAAGGCAGGGAGTCACAATGGTATTATTGATAACGGACTGAAATACCAGAGATGCCCCGCCAATGGCAAATGCTGTGATCATCATGGCAAACAGTTTGGGAGCACGAATACGCATGGCATATGCAAACAGCTTCTCATTTTCAAAATCCACATTTACAAGCATATAAAGGGCTGCCGCGCCAAGCGCCAGAACTGCCATAAGGAGCAGCCCGGCCCGAGTTTTATGAGCGTTCTTCTGCATCACTGTATTTTCCTCCCTTTCCCTGCTTCCATAACTCTCATATTTTTTATCTGAGGAAGCTTGAATACAACGGATTTTTTTCCGTACTTCAGCCTGTAAAATATAATGACAATGAAAAGGATACTTCCTACAATCCCTACAATCAATTCGATTGGAAGTTCATAAGGGGCAATCACGCTTCGCCCAATCATGTCACAGGCCAGAACAAACACGGCTCCAAACAGTGCGGTATCTGTCAGCGTACCTCTGATCCTGTCCCCCTTTATCATGGAAATCACATTGGGAACGATAAGGCCGATATAGGAAATGGAACCGACCACCACTACAATAGAGGCTGTGATCATAGCTGAAATGGTAAGCCCCAGAAACAGGATCAGGTGATAGGGCACACCGAGATTTTCCGAAAAATCACGTCCCATTCCCACAATATTGAAGTGATTGGCAAAAAGAAATGCCAGGATTACCAGCGGGACTGTCAGATAAACGATTTCATACCTTCCTCTTAAAACCATGGAAAAATGTCCCACCAGCCAGGAAGATAATGCCTGTGTCATTTCATATTTATATGCCAGATAGCTGGTCATTCCGGAAATCACATTGTTAAACATAATTCCCACCAGCGGAACCATAACCGCATCCTTGAACGGTATCCTCTGAATAAACCAGACAAAAATCCAGGTGCCTGCCAACGCTGCTCCGAATGCAAACAGCGCCCGTCCCCAAAGTGTAGAACCTGGCATAAACAAAAGTGCCAGAAGGATGCCAAACTGCGCTGATGAAATAGTAGCTCCTGTGGTAGGAGATACAAATTTATTCATACAAAGCTGCTGCATCATCAGACCTGCTACGCTCATTCCCACACCTGTGCAGAGAATCGCAAGAAGGCGGGGAAGACGGGAAATCAGTAAAATCTCAAGCTGCTCTGCCCCTCCCGTAATCAAATGGGATGGCGTAAGATCAATTACTCCAATGAACAAAGATGCCGCAGACAGGCATAAAAGAGCCAGGGCCAGAATCACCGTTAAAAATCGACTATTAATAGTAGTACCTCCTTTTTTTAGTTAGTTCTATCTAACTTTTGAATAAAATAAAATGTGTATCTGCTGCTGACCTTTTAAAGTATCGCAGTCGATGCACATGAGCATGATTAGAATACACTAACTTTTATTTTTTGTCAAGAATTATCTTGCAGAACTCGACAGCTGTTTTCCAAATGCCTATAGCTTTCCTTTGTACATGGGTGTTCTTACTTCAATCAGATTGCCGTCCAAATCATAGAAGCGCACCATCTTCTGTCCCCAACTGTACTCTGTAAGCCGATTGACATACTGAATCGACGGATATTGTGTTTCCAATTTACAGATAAAAGCTTCTATCTCCGGCTCTTCAAAATACAACTCGCAGAAATTATTTTCAGGAATAATCTCCTTCCCCAGAGCTTCCCTCCAGATTTTTTCATCCTGAAGCACAAGGCCTTCCGTTAAAATCATATTTCCTTCACTATTAAGCACGGTCTGAAGGCCAAAGAGTTCGTGATAAAATTGCCTTGATTTTTCGATATCTTTTACTGCAAGAAGAATGTTCTTCAGCTTCATGGTCGATCTTCCTTTCTTCCTGTCTACAACTGTCTACCAATTTTCAGAGAATGCAAAATGGCTGAAATTCTTGAAAAATCAAGCAATTCCAGCCAATAAAAAAAGCGCGAGACGGGATTCGAACCCGCGGCCCCCACCTTGGCAAGGTGGTGCTCCACCACTGAGCCACTCGCGCATTTAGTACATTTCACATATACCTTCAAAACCACATACTGAACAACCAAGCCACAACCGTTTTCCCTAAACCTTCTGGTCAAGCCCTCGACCGATTAGTATCAGTCAGCTCCATGCATTGCTGCACTTCCACCTCTGACCTATCTACCTCGTCGTCTTCAAGGGGTCTTACTCTTGCGATGGGATATCTCATCTTGAGGGGGGCTTCACGCTTAGATGCCTTCAGCGTTTATCCCGTCCAGACTTGGCTACCCTGCCATGGCCTTGGTAGGCCAACAGGTACACCAGCGGTCTGTCCATCCCGGTCCTCTCGTACTAAGGACAGCTCCTCTCAAATATCCTACGCCCGCGCCGGATAGGGACCGAACTGTCTCACGACGTTCTGAACCCAGCTCGCGTACCGCTTTAATGGGCGAACAGCCCAACCCTTGGGACCTGCTACAGCCCCAGGATGCGATGAGCCGACATCGAGGTGCCAAACCACTCCGTCGATGTGAACTCTTGGGAGTGATAAGCCTGTTATCCCCAGGGTAGCTTTTATCCGTTGAGCGATGGCAATCCCACTTTCATACCACCGGATCACTAAGTCCTACTTTCGTACCTGCTCCACCCGTCGGTGTCGCAGTCAAGCTCCCTTATGCCTTTGCACTCTTCTAATGGTTTCCAACCATTATGAGGGAACCTTTGAGCGCCTCCGATACCCTTTCGGAGGCGACCGCCCCAGTCAAACTCCCCGCCTGACATTGTCCCCCAGCCAGGTCATGGCTGCAGGTTAGAAATCCAATACCGCAAGGGTGGTATCCCAACAGCGGCTCCTCACAGACTGGCGTCCATGATTCAAAGCCTCCCACCTATCCTGTACATGCAGTACCGAATCCCAGTATCAAGCTGGAGTAAAGCTCCATGGGGTCTTTCCGTCCTGGCGCGGGTAACCAGCATCTTCACTGGTATTTCAATTTCACCGGGTGCATTGTTGAGACAGCGCTCAAATCATTACGCCTTTCGTGCGGGTCGGAACTTACCCGACAAGGAATTTCGCTACCTTAGGACCGTTATAGTTACGGCCGCCGTTTACTGGGGCTTCAATTCAAAGCTTCGATTGCTCTAACCTCTCCTCTTAACCTTCCAGCACCGGGCAGGCGTCAGCCCATATACCTCACCTTACGGTTTTGCATAGACCTGTGTTTTTGCTAAACAGTTGCTTGAGCCTATTCTCTGCGGCCTGGTTTCCCAGGCACCCTTTCTCCCGAAGTTACAGGGTCATTTTGCCGAGTTCCTTAACAATGCTTCTCCCGCCGGCCTTAGGATTCTCTCCTCATCTACCTGTGTCGGTTTACGGTACGGGCACGTATCACACAATAGCGGCTTTTCTTGACAGCCGGAATCGCACACTTCGCTACTTCTGTTCGCTCCGCATCACAGCTTCGGATTGCCAGACGGATTTGCCT
The DNA here is from genome assembly GCF_001517625.2 of Clostridium sp. AT4. Lineage (GTDB taxonomy): Bacteria > Bacillota > Clostridia > Lachnospirales > Lachnospiraceae > Enterocloster. The sequence goes on from NZ_LN999828.1 coordinate 1,918,557, forward strand.
GCCTGACTCCTACCCTGCTTGCCCCGGTCTTCCCATTCCCGGGATGTGCTGTCCTTCTGTGTCCCCACAGTTCTGATGATACGCGGTACAGGAATCTCAACCTGTTGTCCATCGGCTACGCTTTTCAGCCTCGCCTTAGGCCCCGACTTACCCAGAGCAGATCAGCTTTACTCTGGAAACCTTGGATATTCGGCCTGGAGGATTCCCACCTCCATCTCGCTACTCATTCCGGCATTCTCTCTTCTTAAAAGTCCACAGCTCCTTGCCGGTACTGCTTCGCCCCTTTAAGAATGCTCCTCTACCAACGATCTCTCGTTCCTAAGCTTCGGTGTTGTGTTTCAGCCCCGGACATTTTCGGCGCAGGACCTCTCGACCAGTGAGCTATTACGCACTCTTTGAATGTGTGGCTGCTTCTAAGCCAACATCCTGGTTGTCTCTGAAATCCCACATCCTTTTCCACTTAACACACACTTTGGGACCTTAGCTGTAGGTCTGGGCTCTTTCCCTTTCGACTGCCCAACTTATCTCGTGCAGTCTGACTCCCGTACATCATTTATGCGGCATTCGGAGTTTGATATCCCTTGGTAAGCTTTGACGCCCCCTTAGGAATTCAGTGCTCTACCTCCGCTAAACTAATACGAGGCTAGCCCTAAAGCTATTTCGAGGAGAACCAGCTATCTCCGGGTTCGATTGGAATTTCTCCCCTATCCACACCTCATTCCCACCCTTTTCAACGGATGTGGATCCGGTCCTCCACGGAATTTTACTTCCGCTTCAACCTGGACATGGATAGGTCACCCGGTTTCGGGTCTGCCTGCGCTGACTTTACGCCCATTTGAGACTTGGTTTCCCTTCGGCTCCACGGCTTTACCGCTTAACCTTGCCAGCGCCGGCAACTCGCCGGACCGTTCTACAAAAAGTACGCGGTCGCACCTTAACGTGCTCCCACAGCTTGTAAACACAGGGTTTCAGGTTCTCTTTCACTCCCCTCCCGGGGTCCTTTTCACCTTTCCTTCACAGTACTATGCGCTATCGGTCACTAAGGAGTATTTAGCCTTGGAGGGTGGTCCCTCCGACTTCCCGCAGGGTTTCTCGTGTCCCGCGGTACTCTGGATCCTGCCGCTGCCTATCGCTTTCATGTACGAGGCTCTCACTCTCTCTGGCCGGGCTTCCCAGCCCGTTCCATTAACGAATCAGCTCACTTATGCAGTCCGTAACCCCAGCATGCACGCACGCTGGTTTAGGCTCCTCCGGTTTCGCTCGCCGCTACTCCCGGAATCGATGTTTCTTTCTTTTCCTCCGGCTACTTAGATGTTTCAGTTCACCGGGTTCCCTCCGCACAGCTATGGATTCACTGTACGGTGACTGAGGGTTGCTCAGCCGGGTTTCCCCATTCAGATATCTCCGGATCAATGGATATTTGCTCCTCCCCGAAGCTTTTCGCAGCTTATCACGTCTTTCATCGGCTCTTAGTGCCAAGGCATCCACCCTGCGCTCTTTATAGCTTGACCAAACGATGTTCGCCTGCGGGTGCGGGCTACTTATCTTTAGATGCATAGCGTTGCATCCTTTGGTTCTAGGTTTACAAATTTGTTGTTTGTTTCCATGCAATCTCTTGCATGGCCTCGGATGTCTTGATATTCGATTGAATATTCAATTCTTTTTGTTCAATATGCGGTTTTCAAGGTACATGTGCGCCTCGCACTCTCATGCTTGGCGAGTGGAGATGGAGAGATTCGAACTCTTGACCCCCTGCTTGCAAGGCAGGTGCTCTCCCAACTGAGCTACACCCCCACGGATGCGGGTCTTCCCTTTTTTCAAGGCAATCCCTATATTCTATTTAATGGACATTTGTCCAGTGGGCTTAAGTGGACTCGAACCACCGACCTCACGCTTATCAGGCGTGCGCTCTAACCGGCTGAGCTATAAGCCCGGTTGTGATCCGGCAGCCACCTGCTCTCCCATGCCGTCTCCAGCATAGTACCATCGGCCGCTTAAGTCTTAACCATCGTGTTCGGGATGGGTACGGGTGTTTCCCCTAAGCGCATCGCCACCGGAAATGTATACCTTGTTTTAAAGACTCAATAATACACAACCCTTACTNTCGGCCGCTCAGGTCTTAACCATCGTGTTCGGGATGGGTACGGGTGTTTCCCCCGAGCGCATCAGCACCAGAAATGCAGTTTTCTTAACAAGTCTCCCTGTTGAACACTAAACAGTATATAAAACCCTTACTTCATTCTTTCCTTAGAAAGGAGGTGATCCAGCCGCACCTTCCGATACGGCTACCTTGTTACGACTTCACCCCAGTTACCTGCCCCGCCTTCGGCAGCTCTCTCCTTGCGGTTGAGTCACTGACTTCGGGCGTTGCTGACTCCCATGGTGTGACGGGCGGTGTGTACAAGACCCGGGAACGTATTCACCGCGGCATTCTGATCCGCGATTACTAGCGATTCCAGCTTCGTGTAGTCGGGTTGCAGACTACAGTCCGAACTGGGACGTTATTTTTGAGATTCGCTCCCCCTCGCAGGCTCGCTTCTCTTTGTTTACGCCATTGTAGCACGTGTGTAGCCCAAATCATAAGGGGCATGATGATTTGACGTCATCCCCACCTTCCTCCAGGTTATCCCTGGCAGTCTCCCTAGAGTGCCCATCTTACTGCTGGCTACTAAGGATAAGGGTTGCGCTCGTTGCGGGACTTAACCCAACATCTCACGACACGAGCTGACGACAACCATGCACCACCTGTCTCCCCTGTCCCGAAGGAAAGGACACATTACTGTCCGGTCAGGGGGATGTCAAGACTTGGTAAGGTTCTTCGCGTTGCTTCGAATTAAACCACATGCTCCACCGCTTGTGCGGGTCCCCGTCAATTCCTTTGAGTTTCATTCTTGCGAACGTACTCCCCAGGTGGAATGCTTATTGCGTTTGCGGCGGCACCGAAGGGCTTTGCCCTCCAACACCTAGCATTCATCGTTTACGGCGTGGACTACCAGGGTATCTAATCCTGTTTGCTCCCCACGCTTTCGAGCCTCAACGTCAGTTACTGTCCAGTAAGCCGCCTTCGCCACTGGTGTTCCTCCTAATATCTACGCATTTCACCGCTACACTAGGAATTCCACTTACCTCTCCAGCACTCTAGCAGAACAGTTTCCAAAGCAGTCCCGGGGTTGAGCCCCGGGCTTTCACTTCAGACTTGCTCCGCCGTCTACGCTCCCTTTACACCCAGTAAATCCGGATAACGCTTGCCCCCTACGTATTACCGCGGCTGCTGGCACGTAGTTAGCCGGGGCTTCTTAGTCAGGTACCGTCATTTTCTTCCCTGCTGATAGAGCTTTACATACCGAGATACTTCTTCACTCACGCGGCGTCGCTGCATCAGGGTTTCCCCCATTGTGCAATATTCCCCACTGCTGCCTCCCGTAGGAGTTTGGGCCGTGTCTCAGTCCCAATGTGGCCGGTCACCCTCTCAGGTCGGCTACTGATCGTCGCCTTGGTAAGCCGTTACCTTACCAACTAGCTAATCAGACGCGGGTCCATCTCATACCACCGGAGTTTTTCACACTGCTCCATGCGAAGCTGTGTGCTTATGCGGTATTAGCAGCCATTTCTAACTGTTATCCCCCTGTATGAGGCAGGTTACCCACGCGTTACTCACCCGTCCGCCGCTCAGTCAGTTTTAATTCCATCCGAAAACTTCCTTAAAACCGCTTCGCTCGACTTGCATGTGTTAGGCACGCCGCCAGCGTTCATCCTGAGCCAGGATCAAACTCTCATGTTTAAAGTTGATTCTTATTCAAGATTACTTAGCTTGGCTAATGTTATCTTTTACTTGGTTTTTGTTCTGATTTTTCTCAAATCCTAAGGTCTAAACCAAACCTTTTGAATTGTTAGAATTTTCAGGGTTTGTGTATTATTCAGTCTTTAATTCTCAAGGTACTTGCAACTTGCGTTGCCAACGCAGAAGGAGGGATTTGAACCCTCGCGCCGCTACTAACGACCTACTCCCTTTCCAGGGGAGCCCCTTCAACCACTTGGGTACTTCTGCTTGGTTGATCTTTTAATCTTTATTCTGTTCAAGACAAATCTCAATGTTTGTCCCAAGCGGAGAGAGTGGGATTCGAACCCACGCGCCCTTTCGGACAAACGGTTTTCAAGACCGCCTCGTTATGACCACTTCGATATCTCTCCAAACGTGCTTTTCTATTTTACAAGGTTAAAAGCATTTTGTCAAGAGTTTTTTTGATTTTTTTCAAAAGTTTATTTTCTCTTGTGTGTTGCATCTGCCGTATCAGCGACAGCTCAGTTATAATACCACGCCATTCGACAGATGTCAACACTTTTTTTACAATTATTTTTCATTTTTTATATTGAGTCAAAATAGCCTCTGCAACAGCCAGGTCTTCCGGGGTTGTAATCTTAATATTGGTATAGCTGCCTTCAGTCATATGCACCTTAACACCCATCTGGTTTTCCACTATCATACTGTCATCCGTAACACGTCTGCAGTCCTGGGACAGCTGCCGCTGAAATGCCTCCATAATAAGGGGAACCGAAAAAACCTGAGGTGTCTGCGCCTGCCAGATTCTGCTGCGATCCGGAGTATCCAGAATCACACCATTTTCATCCGTCTGCTTAATGGTATCCTTAACCGGCATTCCCACTACACAGGCATCCCATTTTTCTGTATCCTTATATACTCTCTCAATTATATCCTCCGTAATAAAAGGCCTGGCCCCGTCATGAATGAAAACATAACCGTCTCCGGCCGAAGCCCCAGCTTCATTCCGCGAATTTTTCCCGCAAAGAAGACAGAGAGCCTTCCATACGCTTTCATAGCGTTCCTTTCCTCCCGGAGCAACTGCTGTTACCTTGGTAATCCCATATGGATGAACCAATTTTTCCCAGCAATATTCAATATGGTCTTTATCAGTAATAAGAATAATCTCATCTATAACAGGAGATGCCTGAAAGGCTTCTAACGAATAGACCACAACAGGCTTATCTCCCAATGTCAGATACTGCTTCGCCAGTGCAGTTCCCATTCGGCTGCCTCTTCCTGCCGCCAGTACAACTGCTGTACAGAATTTTTTCATCTATCTCTCCCCCAGTTTCAAATTGGGTACGGCATTAAGATCCCAGCCAGATCTGTTTCCTCGAATATATTCATAATAAGCAGCCGCACCGATCATAGCCGCATTATCTGTACAAAAAACAGGAGATGGATGATAAAATGCAATTTCATTCTCTTCACAGGCCTTTTTCATTGCTGCGCGAAGTGCTGTATTTGATGCCACTCCTCCTGCAATAGCAAGTTTGCTGTATCCGTATTCCTTTGCCGCATGAATAGCACGGCTTACCAGGGAATCCACTACCGAATTCTGGAAAGATGCCACAAGATCCGGTACACAAATCTCTTCACCCGTCATTTTTGCATGATTGATGTGATTCAAAACGGCCGACTTTAAACCACTGAAGCTAAAATCATAGGGTGAATCTGCCACTTTACCCCTTGGGAATTCAATAGCATGGGGATTTCCTTCTTTTGCTGCCTTATCAATCTTTGGACCACCAGGATACCCCAGTCCCACTGCACGGGCCACTTTATCAAAAGCTTCCCCAGCAGCATCATCTCTGGTATGGCCAATAATTTCAAATTCCCCATAATCCTTTACAACTACAAGATGGGTATGTCCTCCTGACACAATCAGACAGATAAATGGTGGTTCCAGATCTTTATTTTCAATAAAATTGGCTGATACATGGCCTTCAATATGGTGAACACCTATAAGTGGCTTTCGGGCTGCATAAGCAATAGCTTTAGCCTCTGCCACTCCTACCAAAAGAGCCCCCACCAGACCTGGACCATATGTCACTCCAATTGCTGTAATATCATCCAGTGTTGTTTCTGCCTCTGCCAATGCCCGCTCTATCACATAATTAATTGCCTTAATATGTTCTCTGGAGGCAATCTCCGGCACCACACCCCCATATACCGTATGGGTTGCTATCTGAGAGGAAATCACATTGGACAGCACTGTACGCCCGTTTTTTACCACGGAAGCTGCCGTTTCATCGCAGGAACTCTCAATTGCAAGTATCAGTACATCTTCTGTATGATTCACGTTCATTTTTCACTCCTCATCAAATTCCAGTTCCATGGTCCACCCGTCTCTTGCAGCCTTAGCCCGCGGAAAAATCTTGCGGACCTCGTCCATATAATCATCCGGACGGGTAAGAGACGGGCTGTAATGGGTCAGCCAGAGCTGTCCCGGTTTCGCCTCTTTCGCCAGAGCAGCTGCCTCATAAAAGGTCATGTGCTTATATTCTCTGGCTTTGGAAGCCTTTTCCTTTTCTCCGTACATGCCCTCACAGATAAAGAGATCTGAACCGGCGGCGTACTCTGCAATCACAGGAACAGGGCGCGTATCCGTACAGTACGTTACCTTGAGTCCCCTGCGGTCGGGCCCCAGAACCATATCCGGTGTAAACAGGCGACCTTCGCACTCAATCTCTTCGCCCTTCTGAAGACGGTTCCAGAATTTCTGTGGGATCTGCTGCTCCTTTGCACGTTCTACATCAAAACGGCCTTTTCTGGGAATGCGAATCGTATACCCATAGCAGAGAACATTGTGGTTAACCTTATATGCATCAATGATATAAGGGCCGGCTGTAAGCTGCTGCCTGTTTTCTGTCAGTTCAATCATCCGAAGCTCAAAAGGAAGCTCTGGAGCTATCATACGCAGTGCATTTACTACTCTTTCCAGTCCTCTGGGGCCAATCAGGGTCAGAGGCTCTGTACGCTCTGCGTTACCCATAGTTAAAAGCAGACCCGGAAGACCACTGATATGATCCGCATGGTAATGTGTAAAGCAGATAGTATCAATGGGTTTAGGGCTCCAGCCCTTTTCTTTTAACGCAACCTGTGTTCCCTCTCCGCAGTCAATAAGAAGATTACTGCCGCCGCATCTGGCCATCATGGATGTAAGCCATCGATAGGGCAGGGGCATCATCCCCCCCGTTCCCAGCAAACATATATCAAGCATATTATTTTCCTCATTTTCTATGTCAAGTCGCACCGTTTCGGAACATTTTCACCGTTCCGCAAAACCGGCTTTTTCAAATCATAACACAGATGCGGCCCAATAATCAAGAGCCCTGAGAAAAACACCCGTCCGGCTTCCTTTTACAGATATTCTATCTGTTCCTCTATGGAAACAGGAATCCGAAACCTATTTATCATCTGGTCATAACATTCCTCACACAGATCAAAATGATGAACCTGCCCGTCCTTTTCGGAAAAATAATCCCACACATGGTCTATGGATATGGCTCCCTCTCGTATAATCCCTTGGCTCACTGCCAGTTTCTTCCCGCAGCCGTTACAGATCAGTGTCTCTAACTGTCCATTCTTATTGTACTTTTTCATCAATATACCTCGCCTTTCTCTTTCATGATCCTCGCTTCCTTCTTCCGGCCATAATACGCAAAACGGAGAGGAATGTTCGATTCCTCTCCATTATATACACAGGATTCTGTAATTTTAAGTGGGAATTGCTGTATATTTTCCTCCGCAATTCCAAAAGACCAGTCACAAACTGCGGTTCCACATGATCACTGCATCTTCCTCCGGCTCCTGGTAATACTTTTTGCGGACTGCCTCCTGACAGAAACCGTATTCTTCGTAAAGACGCATGGCTCCTACATTACTTTCTCTGACCTCCAGGGAAACAGAGGATGCGCCCTCTTCCCTTGCGGCTGCTAACATGGCTTCCATCAGTTTCCTGCCGACTCCCTGCCTGCGGTATTCTGAAAACACCGCAATCCTCTGCAGTTCTCCCTCATCTGCCAGGACACGCAGAACGCAGTAGCCCGCGATTTCATTTTCACAGGTACATACAAAATATGTATCCAGAGGACTGTTTAAGCCCTCTGCAAGCAGCTTTTCAGACCAGGGCTGAGAAAAACTGCTCTGCTCCAGTGCCGCTGCCCGTAAAAGGTCTCCGGCTTCCATCCGGCGTACCCTCAAATTCTGATTCATAACGACTCCTTTGCCAGCAGAAATGATATTTTTAATAATCTCCCGGAAGCTTTCCGGCAGCGCCCTCTGGCGACAGTTCAGCCTCCCTCTGGCGTTCTGCCTGTGATTTTCTCAGATAATCGGGATTGAATTCTCCGGCAGACACTAAAAACGCACTATGGTATCCGCAGCCGTCGCCCTCTTCCTTCAGAGCAAGGCTTCCAAGCGCTGCCACACTGGCTGCCCTCTGGCGGTTCATCTGGGCCGGAGCAAATTCAAAGGGAACCTTTACCATTTCCTGTATCATTTCCCTATAGGCCGGAACTCCGTCTCCCAGAAAAATCACACGTTCTCCCCTGCGGTTTAATTCTTCTGCCAGATCTCCCATATCCATAGGCTGCTGTTCCAGCTGAATATGAATCCCCTGTTCCATCTGATACAGACCCGTATAGACCTGACGGCGTCTGGCATCCATAATCGGGCAGATCAGGCCAGAGGCTCCCCACATATTATATGCCAGAGCATCGACGGTAGGAACATGGATCAGAGGCTTTTTTAATGCCAGTCCAAGGCCCTTGGCAGTGGCCGCACCAATTCTTAAGCCTGTAAATGAACCCGGCCCTCCTGCCACAGCAATGGCGTCAACGGTATTAAGATCCAGCTCCAGAAGCTTTGCCAGCTCATCCAGCATGGGAAGCAGAGTCTGAGAATGGGTCTTTTTAAAGTTGGCCGTATATTCTCCTGTAAGAATATCATCCGTCACAAGAGCCACGCTGGCTACCAGAGATGAACTTTCGATTCCTAACACTCTCATTCTTTCTCCTCCACACGGATTCGTCTGTAGTCGAATCCTTTTTCCATATCCTTTTCTATGGTCACTTCCGTCACATGTTCCGGCAGGATTTCCCGGATCAGCTCCGACCACTCGATCAATGTCACTCCCTGACCGTAAAAGCAGTCTTCATAGCCGATCTCATCCATTTCGCTGATATCACCGATCCGATATACGTCAAAATGATACAGCGGCAGACGCCCATCCTCATACTGCTGCACAATGGTAAATGTAGGGCTGTTTACAGGCTCTGTGATGCCAAGACCGGCTGCAAACCCCTGAGTAAACACAGTTTTTCCCACACCCAGGTCACCGTTTAAGCAAATCACCTGCCCTGCCTGGGCCTGCTCTCCCATTTTCACGCCAAGATCATAGGTTTCCTTTGGATCAAATGTTTCAATTACCATCCTTTACCCCTTTCATGGTGAGAGAAATCCGTTTTTTCTCCAGATCCACTGCCAGAATCTTTACATCAACCACATCTCCTACGCTCACTGCGTCCATAGGGTGACGGATGTAGCGGTCTGTCATCTGTGAAATGTGCACCAACCCATCCTGATGGACACCGATATCCACAAAGGCTCCAAAATCAATTACATTGCGTACTGTTCCCTTTAATACCATGCCGGCTTTTAAATCCTTCATTTCCAGAATATCGCTGCGCAGAACCGGCCTTGGCATCTCATCTCTGGGATCTCTGGCCGGTTTTTCCAGCTCGCCCGCAATGTCTCTGAGCGTGATTTCTCCAACTCCCACTTCCTCTGCCATTTTCTTATAGTCACGGATTTTTCGGCTGATACCGGGAATTCCTCCACGCGCCAGTTCCTCTTCCCTGTATCCAAGGCTCTGTAAAATGGCCTTAGCTGCGCCATAGCTTTCCGGATGGACACTGGTACCGTCTAAGGGTTCCGCTCCTCCTGTAATACGCATAAATCCTGCGCACTGTTCAAAAGCCTTAGGCCCCAGCTTGGCTACCTTTAAAAGCTGCTTTCTGCTCTTAAATGCGCCGTTTTCCTCACGGTACGCCACAATGTTTTTTGCCAGCGTCTTATTGATGCCTGAAACGTATTCCAAAAGGGAGGCAGATGCGGTATTTATGTCCACACCTACCCTGTTTACACAGTCTTCTACCACACCTTCTAAGGCAGCTCCCAGCTTTTTCTGATTCATATCATGCTGATACTGGCCTACGCCAATGGATTTGGGATCGATCTTTACCAGTTCCGCCAGAGGATCCTGCAGGCGGCGGGCAATGGACACTGCACTTCTCTGGCCCACATCAAATGCCGGAAATTCCTCTGTGGCAAGTTTGCTCGCAGAATATACGGAGGCTCCGGCCTCATTTACGATCACATACTTCACCGGCTCCTTGATTTCCTTTAACAGTTCCACTATTACCTGCTCCGATTCTCTGGAAGCTGTACCATTTCCTACCGATATCAGGGAAATGTTGTATTTGTGGATCATTTCCTTTAAAATCTTCTTTGATTCCTCTACCTTATTCTGAGGCGCTGTGGGATAGATTACAATGGTATCCAGCACCTTTCCCGTGCTGTCTACAACTGCCAGCTTGCAGCCTGTACGGAAGGCAGGATCCCAGCCTAAAACCACACGGCCTGTAATGGGAGGCTGCATCAGAAGCTGCTCTAAATTCTTTCCAAAAACACGGATTGCTCCGTCCTCTGCCTTTTCTGTGATCTCACTGCGGATTTCACGCTCTATGGAAGGCCCTGTCAGACGGTCATAGCTGTCCTTCACCACCGCCTTTAACACCGGAGTAGTATATGGATTATTCTTTACGATCACCTGCTTTTCCAGATATCCCATGATCTGATCCACAGGAGGAATCACCTTTACTGTAAGGATTTTTTCGCTTTCTCCCCGGTTTAACGCCAGAATTCTATGGCCCGCAGCCTTTTTTACAGGCTCCTCATAATTATAATAGGTCTCATAAACGGACTTTACCTTCTCATCCTTTGCACTGGACTGAAGAAGTCCCTTATTCATCGTTATATTACGGATCCAGGTGCGGTACCCCGGATGATCGGAAATCCGCTCCGCCAGAATATCCATGGCACCCTGAATGGCAGCTTCCGGCGATTCCACTCCCTTTTCCTCTGAAACATAGGAAGCCGCTGTCTCTTCAAGAGGTTCCTTCGCCTCCTGTAAAAAAATCAGGTCTGCCAACGGCTCCAGCCCCTTCTCACGGGCAATCATCGCTCTTGTGCGACGCTTTGGCTTATAGGGGCGGTATAAATCCTCCACTGCTACCAGGGTAGCTGCACTGCGGATCTGCTGCTCCAGTCCAGGCGTCATCTTTCCCTGATCTGTAATCGTGGCGATTACCTGGTTTTTGCGGTCTTCCAGTCCCCGCAGATATCTTAAACGTTCATCCAGAGCACGCAGGATCTCATCATTTAAGGAACCTGTGGCCTCCTTGCGGTATCTGGCAATAAACGGAATGGTATTTCCTTCATCGATCAGCTTTACGGCAGCCTCTGCCTGATGGCGGCCGATCTGTAATTCTTCGGCCAGTGTTTTTATAATATCCATTAATTTTCCTCGCTGTCTTTATTCTCTCAGTAACTGTTTTATTATAATTCATCCTGCCTTCTTATGCAAGACTCACCAGGATGTGACACTGGACAGGATGAATTTTTCATGTTAGAATAAGCCATGTTGACTATCACTATCTCAAAGAAAGGCTATTGCATTTAATATCATGAACAATATCTATAAAAAACAAAAGAATGCACCTGCTCCCTCGGAGAAATTTGCCGTATGCTCTCTGATCTGCGGTATCATCGGCGTTGTCTTAAGCCTGTTTTATCTGCCTGTTTCTCTTTTAATCGGCGGTAATTATCCTGCAGGCCTGATCTGCGGCGCAGGCGGCATTGTCCTGGCCCTTATGGCCCGGAATGCAGATCCCAGCCCCCGCAAAACCCTTCCGCCCAAGGCCATTGCCGGAATCCTTTTAAGCGGTTTTGCTATTATGCTGACCTTTTTCTTTTTCTCTCAGCTGATCCAGTTTTATGATCTGCTGCGCGATCCGGTGAAGGGTCCACAGATCAATCAGTTCCTCTACCAGTTCCAGCAGCGCCTTATGGAACAGCTCCAACAGGCACAGCCTCCGGTACACTGATTTTTAAAAATGTTTAAAAAAACTTCTGCCGTTTTCACATTGGCAGAAGTTTTTATTATCTGTATTCAACTCTACATCATAGCCCGGATGGTCTGTTTGATTCCAAAATCCGAGTGTGCCTCTGCAAGCGCATCATAGGCCGCTACAGCCTGTCGGAACGCGCCCTCCTCCATCTCCGGGGTGAGAACGGCAAATTCATCCATTCCGTAAAGCTCGATGACCTCCGTATGGCCGAAAATACGCCTGATATCCTGTTCCTTATTGCGGAAGGAACCTGCCAAACGAACAAAGTAACGAAAACGCATATTCTCCATTGGCTCTATGGTCTGCTTTTCATTTCCCCATCCCATAGGAACATTTTTCTTCAGGTTCTGAGCAGCCTCAATGATATCTGCAATCACTGCGCTGGCTGTAGGGAGCTTTCCCGCTCCGCTGCCGTAAAACATAGACACGCCAAGCATATTTCCGCGGACCATAATACCGTTAAATACGTCTCTTACTCCATATAGAGGATGACTGCTGTTTATCATTACCGGAGCCACATAGGCACTTACCTTTCCGTCTCTGATGCGGCTGGTGCCGAACAGCTTTATGGAAACGCCCATTTTCTCCGCATATTTAAAATCAACATCTGTGATCTTTGTAATTCCTTCTGTGTAGATATCCTGATAATCCACCTCTTTGCCTGCAGCCATGGCTGTAAGAATGGCAATCTTGCGGCAGGTGTCATAGCCTTCTACGTCCGCCTCCGGATTGCGCTCCGCATATCCCAGATTTTGAGCCTCTCTTAAAGCATTTTCAAAAGTATCTCCCTCTTTATCCATCTTTGTAAGAATATAGTTGGTCGTACCGTTTAAAATGCCCGTAATCTCCTCAATGCGTTCTCCCATCAGACAATGATACAGAGGACGGATAATAGGGATTCCGCCTCCCACGCTGGCCTCAAAAAAGAAATTTACCTTCTTTTTTCGCGCAATGGCAAGAAGTTCTGTGCCGTGAGCAGCTACCAGAGCCTTATTGGAAGTAACAACATGCTTTCCTGCCATCAGGCAGGCCTTTACAAACGGATACGCCGGATTTAGACCTCCCATGGTTTCCACCACGATCTGAATCTCCGGATCCTCTTCAATGAGCTTAAACTCATGGATCACCTTATCTGCGATGGGGCTGTCGGGAAACTCCCGCAGATCCAGCACATACTTCAGCTCTATCTCCTGCCCTGCCTGTGCAGCGATCACATCCCGATTTTCTGCCAGAATCTCCGTCACACCGGAGCCAATAGTTCCATATCCCATTACTGCTGTCTTAATCATAATCCTCTGCTCCCTGCCTTTTTATACTTCTCCCTGAAAATACAGGCCTATTCTCTTGCCAATATTTTTACATAATGGATTCCATTTAGATTTTCAAGCTCCTCGATCATACCGGAAACATTTCCCGTATTCTCGCGGATCTCTACACTAAGCGTCAGCGTAGCCACTCCATTTACAGGAATACTCTGATGGATTGTCAGAATATTGGCCCGGTAAACAGCAACTACATGAAGAAGGTCGCTTAAAAGCCCCTGTTCATCATCCATCTGTACCACCAGAGTGATGGTCTTTCCCTTCGTATTATCATAAAAAGGAAAAATATCATCCTTGTACTTGTAGAAGGAGCTGCGGCTGATCCCCACCTTGTCTGTGGCCTCCTGAACTGTAATCGCGCGTTCGCTTTCAAGGAGCTTCTTCGCCTCCACCACCTTTAAAAGTACCTCAGGAACAGCTTTCTGCTTCACCACAAAATACTTGCTTTTGTCTTCCATGTACTCTTGTCTTCCTTCCTTTTTTGTGTCCGCATCAGATGTACATATGTACCCACGTGGAAGATGGTATCATATTTTCCATAGAAATGCAACTGTTTTTCTCCGGAATTTAAATGAAGTCAGAAAAAAGCCGGACTATTGCCCGGCTTTTCCAGTATTATTCTCTGTTTTTAATCTTCTGTGCGTGAATTCCGATCTGGACATCCCAGACTCATCCAGCGCAGGTAAGCACTGATAAAGGGATCCAGTCCACCGTCCAGCACGGCGTCTACGTTGCCCGTTTCCTCTCCGGTGCGCAGATCCTTTACCATGGTATAAGGCTGGAGCACATAGGAACGGATCTGGCTTCCCCAACCGTTGTCCTTTACGTCTCCGCGGATACCTGCAGCCTTAGCTGCCTGCTCCTCCTGGCGCAGCATATACAGCTTTGCCTTTAACATCTGCATAGCCTTATCCTTATTCTGGAACTGGGAACGCTCATTCTGACAGGTTACCACAATTCCGGTGGGATAATGAGTAATACGGATAGCTGAAGATGTTTTATTGATATGCTGTCCGCCGGCACCGCTGGAACGGTAGGTATCGATACGGATATCATCGGGATTGATCTCAATATCAATATCTTCTTTGATATCCGGCATCACATCACAGGATACAAAGGATGTCTGGCGTTTTCCCGCCGCATTGAAGGGAGAAATGCGCACTAGGCGGTGGACTCCGTGCTCGGAACGCAGATAACCGTAGGCATTGTCTCCGCTGATCTGGATGGTAACAGACTTAATGCCCGCCTCATCGCCGTCCAGATAATCCAGAACTTCTAACTTAAATCCCTTTTTCTCTGCCCAGCGGCAGTACATACGGTACAGCATACTGCACCAGTCACAAGACTCTGTGCCTCCGGCTCCCGCATTCAGACGCAGGATCGCGTCATAGCTGTCATACTCGCCAGAAAGAAGGAGCTTCATCCGCATTTTTTCCAGAGTTTCTGTAAAATGATCCAGCATCTCCTGGATATCCGGGATCACAGAAGGGTCATTTTCCTCATACCCCATCTGGATCATAACCTGAATATCCTCATACTCCTGCTCCAGCTCGCGGAAGGTTCCCACCTCATCCTTTAAATTCTTTGCTTCTCTCACCAGTCTGGTGGAACGGTCGGGATCATCCCAGAACCCCGGCTCCTCCATCGACCGGTCTAATTCGTTGATTCGTCTGACCTTGTTATCCAGGTCAAAGTGAATCCCTCACTTCCACTAATGGTTTGTCATACGTTGATAACGTATATTTGAAATTATCTAACTCAACCACAGCTTCACCCGCTTTCTTTTTATATTTTAATGGCAACTATTCAGTTCTCCCATCGGAGGAATAGTTACTTTTGATCATTTATAAATGACTGCGCACTATTTAATGCGTCCGCAGCACTGCTTATACTTCTTGCCGGAGCCGCAGGGACAGGGATCATTCGGATAGATCTTCTGCTCAGCTCTCTTCTGGGGCGCTACAGGAACCGCATCCTTATTGGTACCTGTCACCTTGGCAGCAGGCTCGCGCTCTACCTTCTGCTCTACGCGGATATGGAACAGGATGCGAACGGTCTCCTCCTGAATGGAAGCCATCATAGCTTCATACATTTCATAGCCCTGCATCTTATATTCAACCACCGGATCTCTCTGACCGTATGCCTGAAGGCCGATGCCCTCGCGGAGAGCGTCCATGTCATCCAGATGAGCCATCCACTTATTGTCAATTACCTTTAAAAGGACTACGCGCTCGATCTCACGGATCTGCTCGGCATCCGGATACTCTGCCTCCTTTGTTTCATACAGCTTAATGGCAGCTTCCTTGA
This sequence comes from Clostridium sp. AT4, assembly GCF_001517625.2. Taxonomy (GTDB): domain Bacteria; phylum Bacillota; class Clostridia; order Lachnospirales; family Lachnospiraceae; genus Enterocloster. The sequence continues at coordinate 1,934,204 of NZ_LN999828.1, forward strand.
TGCTGTGCTTTAATTCATTTTTCTTCATGGACTTCTTCTGCTCATCCGTAAGCATCACCGGCTTTAAGGGAATCACAGGGAGAAGAAGGCTGTTTAATTCCTTTAAATCCCACTTATCCGGAGTCTGATCATCTGCAATGGACATATCCACGGCATTTTCTACGATCTCTGTGATCATCTTAAGAATCAGATCGCGCATATTGTCGCCGTCCAGCACCTTACGGCGCTCCTGATAAATAACCTCTCGCTGCTCATTGTTCACCTCATCGAACTTTAAGAGCTGCTCACGGATACCGTAGTTATTGCCCTCGATCTTCATCTGTGCCTTCTCAATGGCATTTGACAGCATCTTGTGCTCAATCTGCTCGCCCTCCGGCACGCCCATGGCCTCAAACATATGCATCAGACGGTCTGAACCGAAGAGACGCAGCAGGTCATCCTCCAGAGACAGATAGAATCTGGACTCACCCGGATCGCCCTGACGGCCGGAACGGCCGCGGAGCTGATTATCAATACGGCGGGACTCATGGCGCTCGGTACCGATGATCTTTAAGCCGCCCAGAGCCTTTGACTCGTCATCCAGCTTAATATCCGTACCACGGCCAGCCATATTCGTAGCAATGGTAACGGAGCCGTGGATACCTGCATCTGCCACGATCTCGGCCTCAAGCTCATGGAATTTAGCGTTAAGAACTTTATGAGGAATGCCTCTCTTTGTGAGCATCTTGCTTAAAAGCTCAGAAGTTTCAATGGTAATGGTACCAACCAATACAGGCTGTCCCTTTTCATGGGCTTTTACCACCTCATCTACAACTGCTTTGTATTTTTCCTTCTTTGTCTTGTATACCGCATCATCCAGATCCTTACGCTGAATGGGACGGTTAGTTGGAATAGCAATGGCATCCATGCCATAGGTATTGCGGAATTCTTTCTCCTCCGTAAGAGCAGTACCGGTCATACCTGCCTTCTTATTGAACTTGTTGAAGAAATTCTGGAAGGTGATGGTAGCCAGTGTACGGCTTTCACGGCGCACATTTACATGCTCCTTTGCCTCGATTGCCTGATGAAGTCCGTCGGAATAGCGGCGGCCCGGCATGATACGTCCTGTAAACTCATCTACGATCAGTACCTCATCGTCCTTTACCACGTAATCCTTATCTCTGAACATCAGGTTATTGGCGCGCAGAGCCAGAATGATATTGTGCTGGATCTCCAGATTTTCCGGATCTGCAAGGTTATCAATGTGGAAATATTCCTCTACCTTTTTCACACCCTGCTCCGTAAGGTTTACTACCTTATCCTTCTCATCAACTACGAAATCGCCGGTCTCCTCAATCTCCTCACCCATAATGGCATCAATCTTGGAAAATTCCTTGGAAACCGTTCCGCGCTCCAGCTGACGGGCCAGTACATCGCAGACCTCATAAAGCTTTGTGGATTTTCCGCTCTGTCCGGAAATGATCAGAGGGGTTCTCGCCTCGTCGATCAGCACAGAGTCCACCTCATCGATAATACAGTAGTCCAGATCGCGGAGCACCAGCTGCTCCTTGTAAATGGCCATATTGTCACGAAGGTAGTCAAATCCCAGCTCGTTATTTGTCACATAGGTAATGTCGCAGGCGTATGCCTCCTTGCGCTGGGCGCTGTTCATGTCATTTAAAACCACGCCTACACTCAGTCCCAGGAAACGATGTACCTGGCCCATCCACTCTGCATCTCGCTTTGCCAGATAGTCATTAACGGTTACGATCTGTACACCTTTTCCGGCCAGCGCATTTAAATAAGCAGGACAGGTGGATACCAGCGTCTTTCCCTCTCCTGTACGCATCTCGGCAATACGGCCCTGATGAAGTACAATACCACCGATGAGCTGTACAGGGAAATGCTCCATATTCAGCGTTCTTCTTGCAGCCTCCCGCACAGTAGCAAATGCCTCCGGCAGAAGATCATCCAGTGTTTCGCCCTTTGCCAGTCTTTCTTTAAAAATCCGGGTCTGGTCGCGCAGCTCTTCGTCTGACTTTGCCATCATCTCAGAACGCAGTCCCTCAATCTTGGCAACGATCGGCCGGATCATCTTAAGTTCTCTTTCACTATGAGTCCCGAACAGTTTCTCAATTACGTTCATGGTCTACTCTCCTAACTTCTTCCTTATATAAAAGTCTATACTCTCCCAAACTGCGGCTGTCGTGCCGGGAAAGCTGCTGTCTGTTTATAATCTGTCTGAAAATACTCTCTATTCCCTGATAAATGCACGCAGTATGCTATGATATAATCCAATATATTGTATCACCAGACGCTGATTTATTCAACTCATTCATAAAAAATTTACATTTCCCGGCAATCAGCCTCCCCGGTACTGCGAAGCATCCTGTTTTTCCCTCCGTTCCTGTACATTCCTGCCCTTTTAACAATATGCACAAACCACACGTTCGTTCCTTCTTCTATCCACATTATCCACAGTTATCCACAAACATTTCCCCCAAAGTTATCCCCACCTCATTTTCCTTTTATTTTCGTTGTTTTTTACTTATGCACCGACTTATCCACATTATCCACAAGTTTATAAGTCCCCGCTTTTACCAATTTTCTTTCCATTTCAGATCCTGTTTTTTTGTACACATCTGATAAATTTACATGTTTTTTACATTTTTTCTGCTTTTCCTCTTGACATTTATAAGCCTGCCCTATTAGTAATTCAATATTCTGCTTATGAATCCCAAAAACAATTTTTATAAAAAATTTATAGTAATTATTAGTCAATTTATCGTATTATGATTGTAATTTCACAACAAATATGTTATAATATACATATCTCAGAAAAAGGAGTTGATTTTATGCGTTATACCATTACAGGAAGAAACATCGAGGTAACTCCAGGCTTGAAAGCTGCCGTTGAAAAGAAGATCGGCAAGCTGGAACATTTCTTTACTCCCGACACAGAAGTGTTCGTTGCGCTCAGCGCCCAAAAGGATATTCAGAAAATTGAGGTCACTATCCCTGTAAAGGGAAATACCATCCGTGCGGAAGAATCCAGCACTGATATGTATGTATCCATCGATCTGGTAGAGGAGATCATTGAACGCCAGATCCGCAGATATAGGAAGAAACTCATTGACAAAAAGCAGGCGGCCCTGTCCTTCTCTCAGAATTTCATTGAAGAAGAAGAGGAAGTTCCATATGACGATGAGATCCAGATTGTTAAAACAAAGAAATTTGCCGTAAAACCTGTCAATCCCGAAGAAGCCTGCCTCCAGATGGAAATGCTGGGACATAACTTCTATGTTTTCTTAAATTCCGAAACCGATCAGGTAAACGTAGTGTACAAACGTAAAAATGGTACATATGGCCTGATTGAACCAGAGTTTTAAATGCAATAAAAAGCCGGTTCTTCCAACGCGGAGGATCGGCCTTTTATTATGCTGCAAGATATTCCTGTCTAATTTTAAAATCTATGGATCAGTCAAAAAAGCTCACTGCCTTGCAGGGGGTTCTGTAGTTAGCAGACGCATAGCAGATACCTGTAGCGGGATTGCTGGAATGGATGATCTTTCCATCTCCCACATAAATCCCCACATGATTGATATAATCGCCGCTTGCATAGAACAAAAGATCTCCCGGCTGCACCTGATCGACCGGAATCGTCTTTCCCTTGCCAGCCTGTTCTCTGGAACTTCTGCCTGTATTGATACCGAAATGAGAAAATACACTCATGACAAAGCCGGAGCAGTCTGCACCGTTTGTAAGGCTTGTACCGCCATAAACATAGGGGTTTCCAAGAAACTGCTTGGCATAGGCAACTACTGCGTTGCGGGAGGCAGATACGACCTTGGAACTGTCCTTTTCTCCCGGACTGTCAGGTTCTTTATTGGAAGACTCCTCAGGTTTTGCAATCGTAGGCGCCGCCACATTCTGCTGAGTTCCCTTTTCCGGATTCGCCTCAATAATCGGGATCCCGGAACCATTTTTAGAAGCAGAAGCAAACTGTGCGGACTTCTGCTCTGTTTTCGCTTCCTCCAACGCCTGAATGGCAGCATCCGCTTCTTTCTGAGCCTGGGCCTTTTCCTCTGCCTGGGCCTTTTCTTCCTCCGAAGAAACAGCTTCCTTAAATTCCACCTCTGTCTCTATGTACTCGCTGGATACATAGCCTTCCAGATCCGTATCCACTGCCACCTTTACAAAGCTTCCCTCCTGTCCCACAACAGAGCATCTGGCGCCTTCTCCCAGAAGAGTTAAGGTCTTTCCATTTAAATCCGGTGTTGCCCGCAGACGGACGGTAGCAGCGCCTTTTATAATTCCATAGGTATGTCCCACTTCCTTTGCCCTGGCAGCTGCGGCCTCGCCGGTAACAAAATACTCTGCCTTGATATAACCGGTAACGGAGCCAGAACGGATCTTATACCATTTTCCGCCCTCACCGTCTACCGTTTCCAGAATCTCGGCGGCACAGTCATTTTGTATCTTTCCCGTGACAGCGCTGGTTGTATTGGCCTCTGTGCGGATATTTACCGATCCGCTTACCTTTGATACCGCAATATTGTCATAATTGGGTGCGGCAAGGACGGTAAATACCCCTGCCAGCGTACACAGGCTGCTGATGATCAGTACCTTCTTCCATTTTTTCATCTGAATACATCCTCCTAGTGCGCCGTAAGATAGCGCTCTGCACTGGTCACCGCGTTTGCTCCGTCTGCTGCAGCTGTGACGATCTGCCTTAACAGTTTGGTTCTCACATCTCCTGCTGCGAAAATGCCGGGAACAGACGTAACTCCGTCCTCTCCCGCCTTAATATAACCGTGATCCATGTCCACCAGACCTTCAAATGCACGGCTTTCCGGTGAAATACCCACAGCAATAAATACACCCTGAAGGGCAAGCTCGCTCTTCTCTCCGGTCTTTACATTGGTTATCTTCAGACATTCTACAGAGCCTTCTCCCTCAATGGAATCGGCTACTGTATCCCAGAGGATCTCTACATTTTCCTGCGCAAACAAACTTTCCTGAAGGCTCTTTGCTGCTCTGAGTTCATTTCTTCTGTGAATGAGATACACCTTGCTGCACATACGCGCCAGAAAAATAGCGTCCTCTACTGCCACATCGCCTCCGCCGATAACTGCTGTTACCTTATTGCGGAAAAAAGCCCCGTCACAGGTTGCGCAGTAAGATACGCCCGCTCCTCCAAGCTCCTCCTCTCCGGGAATCCCAAGTTTTCTGTGAATGGCTCCTGTAGCCAATATCACTGCCCTTGCCTCATAGATGCCGCCAGAGCAGACTACTCTTTTAACCGGGCCATCCTCTACGGAAATCACCTCATCCTCCTTAAACAGAGCTCCCAGGCGGTCTGCATGCTCTCTGAACTTCAGTCCCAGATCGTAGCCGCCGATTCCGGGAAGGCCGGGATAATTATCTACTTCATAGGTAGTAAGCACCTGCCCACCGCTTACCATGGCTTTTTCCAAAATCAATGTGTTCAGCCGTGCTCTCTGCGCGTATACAGCTGCTGCCAGCCCTGCGGGGCCGGAGCCGATGATGATCAGATCGTATAATTGAGTCATATTTTCTATTCCTTATCTTATTAATTGGTCTACAGTTGGACATTTTTTTACATATTACCTATTATTATAACACAAATTACAAATCTGTTACAGAAAAAATTTCTTACAATTCCTGTACACGCATCTGATGATGTTAAAATGGCGTTATCCCATTGGAAACTAAAACGGGATACATGGTTTTCCCTGCCAAAATATGATATAATAGGGTAAGATTTGGAAAGGATGGTTTTGCGTATGGCAAGAAAAACAGTACTGGTCACCGGAGCATCCCGTGGCATCGGGAAAGCAATCGCAGTCAAATTTGCAAAAAAGGGATATAATGTAGCCATAAGCTGTGTGCACAGCAAAGAACGTCTTTTGCAGACGCAAAAGGAAATCCAGAGCTATCAGGTGCCCTGTCTGGCCTATATGGGAGATATGGGCGATATGAAATGCTGTGAAGAATGGTTTGAACAGGTAAAAAAACAGTTTGGAGGAGCAGACATTCTGATCAACAATGCCGGTATCGCCTATATCGGTCTCCTTCAGGATATGAGTACAGAGGACTGGGAAAAAATGCTCCATGTCAATCTGACCTCTGTCTTTAACTGCTGTAAACTGGCAATTCCTTATATGGTCCGTCAAAAACAGGGTAAAATAGTAAACATTTCTTCTGTATGGGGTCTTGCAGGGGCTTCCTGCGAAACCGCCTACTCAGCTACAAAAGGTGGAGTCAACGCATTTACAAAGGCGCTCGCCAAGGAGCTGGCCCCCAGCGGTATCCAGGTCAATGCCGTAGCCTGCGGAGCCATTGACACAGAGATGAACCAGTGGCTGGAAGAAGAGGAGCTGATTTCCCTGGTAGAAGAAATCCCGGCCGGCCGCCTGGGACGGGCAGAAGAGGTAGCTGACCTGGTGTACCATCTCAGCTATAAAGACTCCTATCTTACCGGACAGGTAATCGGTTTGGACGGCGGCTGGATTTAGAAGCCTTACATTTTCTCCTATTTCATTTTCCTTACAAAAGCTTACAAAAGGCTTACATGCATTGACCTTGGAGTTACTCCAGGGTATAAACTCTTGGCATAAGGAATTAATCCTCAGTCCCGATGTGAAATCGGAGATTGTAATCATAAGAAACAGGAGGAATGAATTTTATGAAGAAGCGTTTCGCTATTGTAACTCTGTCTCTTGCCCTTGCAGCAGGCAGCGCCATGACATCTTTTGCAGCAGGTTTTGTAGGAACAAAAGATGGTGTAAAATACCAGTGGGGCGACGGAGCCTACTGCACTAATAACTGGGTACAGTACAAAAACCACTGGTTCTTTTTCGGCAACGATCAGTTGATGCGTACCGGATGGATCCAGAGAGACGGTACCTGGTATTATGCAGCCGATACCGGCGAGCTTCAGGGCGGCATCATGAAAATCAATGGAAATGTATATTACTTTGACAACAACAGCTGTAAAATGCAGACAGGTGTACGCAATTACAACGGCGTAAACCATGAGTTTACTGAAAACGGCACAACTGACGGCGGCCCATACGTTTATACCGAGTGGAACAGCAATGGTGCCATCCGCAGAGGAACTAAGTTTGGAGTGCGCTGATCGGCTTAAAATGAATCATATGAATGCAGGAACCGCTGGAGATCGATTTTGATTTCTGGCGGTTTGTTTTATTATATAATCCTGTCTTTGACAGTTGTTAGAAGAAAAAAATCGCTGTATCCCTTGATTTTACGCTGATAAGGAAGTATTCACAACAATTTATCACTAACGCTGAACAGACAGGTTTCTGGTACAGTTCCTCTCTCGTTCTTGCATATAAGGAAAAACCCGCCGTCCCTCTTGATGCTTTCATTATTGTGGATTCATCAATCCCACGCATCTGCCCCTTACTTACCCGCCCAAGATAGCGGATCACGCATACCTTGTCGCAGGTGTCGAGCTGTTCTGCCAATACCATAGAAGATTTTGCCAGTCCCTTTGCTTTACAGAGGAAGAAATGCGTTGGCTGCTTTCGCTTCTTCTCAATTTTCGATGTCAGCGGAGCAATCGTGATCGTCGGCGCATAATAATTGCCGACATCGTTCTGAAGAACCACAACAGGACGAACACCGCCCTGCTTTGATCCAACCGGAACACCGAGATTGGCAAGATATAAGTCACCTCGCCGATAAAACCAGTTTTCTTTTATTTGCTGTTTTCTCCAATCTCCATACACTGATATGGATAAAGCCTGCCAGGTATCATACTGATACAGCACCCAGCAGTGCTTTCTGAAAATATGGTTTATCTGTACTTTTTCTTATCCCCCCAGAGATGTAGAATTTCTCACAGGCGGCAAGTGTGCTTCACTGCTCCATTGGAATTTGACCATCCCGCCTTCCTTATGGCCGGACCGCGAATTACGGAAGTATCATTGTCCCTGTCTGGTTTTAACACCACCGCCGGTTGCAATCCGGCATTTGCTTCTGCGAAACCGCTATCGCCCCGAAGGGCTTCATGGCGTGCAGTCGAAAGCTCGACCAAACAGGAATGTATCTGAAGAATGAGTATTCAGTTTTCAAGGGACATCCGGACTTTTGTCCTTACAAAGTAAGTTTAACAAGAATCCTCCGATTTCGTGTTGGCCTTGTAGGCGCACTTTGGTTGTCCTTGCAGGACTACCTGCGGTTCGTTTTGACTTTTCAGTGTTCTATACAGCCGGATTGAGGCAAAAAAATACCCCGTTGGTTTCCCAACGAGTCACATGATTGTTGCTGCTCTCTAACCTGTTTCCAAAGTCATCTAAAACAAAAACGGACAGCGTATCATGTGATTCATTCCACACAATACGCTGGCTATTCGTTTCTCTTACTACTTGTACCGCAGCATACCATTTTTTAGTTCAATAAATTTTCCGTCAAAGATTTCCTGCAACACCTGCCTGCATGGTATCCGTTGCAATCTTCTGACCTCAGACGCTTCCATTACGCGGAACGTGGTTTGATGATGATCCTGATAAAATGCAATGGGTGATTCAATGTACGGCTCGGCATCGGCAAGTGTCCAGTTTGATTCTTCTTTTAAGCGTGAGAATACTGATACCAGACTGATGCACCTTCTGAACGACCCCCTCGCGTTTCGTTAGGGGGCCTCTGCAATGGCGTTTCACTGCGGCGTAGGGATTCACATACCCCAACGCTTTTGCCACGTCACTTGCACAGAAGAATGTCTTGCCCGCCTCCTGCAACACGCGGATCGAACCAAACTCCTGGTTCTCAAACACCTCCATCATCTGCCTCGACAGTCCGCCATGACTGCCCACATCGGTGTCATGGGTCTTCTGATTGAAATCCGTCATACCTGTTTACCTCCTACTCAAATTTGTCTCGCCGGCTTTCGGGCGAAAAAATTAGAGCCTCGACCCATTCTCGTTTTCAAAGAATGAGCCAAGGTTCTATGTAACAGGATACCTGATATTATTTTTTTGCAGAATTCGTCAGAACTCGCCAAACGACCCTGACACTGTTTTTCATTCCATTTCAGCCGGATTTTTACCAAAAATCTGTCAAGGATATGGGGCTAATTTCCCCTCCAAAATGGCCTTCTGTAAACCCATCAAAATGGGCTAATTTGAAGTCAAATTTCCTCAAATTTCACCATCGGAATCAGGTGATTTCAGGCATAGAAAAAGCCCGGAAAATAGCGTATTTCCGGGCTTTTTTAGCATTTTTAAGTTGTAGATTATCGCTTGCTGAACTGAGGAGCGCGACGTGCAGCCTTTAAGCCGTATTTCTTTCTTTCCTTCATTCTTGGGTCTCTTGTTAAGTAGCCTGCTTTCTTCAGAACAGGTCTGTAATCAGCGTCAGCCTGAAGAAGAGCTCTGGAGATGCCGTGACGGATCGCACCAGCCTGTCCGGTTGTACCGCCGCCGCGAACGTTTACTAATACGTCAAACTTATCAGTAGTCTCTGTAGCTACTAATGGCTGACGAACGATCAGCTTTAAGGTCTCAAGACCAAGATACTCATCGATATCTCTCTTGTTGATAGTGATCTTACCAGTACCTGGTACTAAATATACTCTGGCGATGGATTTCTTTCTTCTGCCTGTTCCGTAAAATTTTGCGCTAGCCATGATACTTTCTTCCTCCAATCCTCATTAAAATGTTAAAACTTCTGGTTTCTGTGCTGCCTGCTCGTGGTTCGGGCCTGCATATACATGAAGCTTTGTGATCATGCTTCTTCCCAGAGGTCCCTTTGGAAGCATACCCTTAACTGCTAACTCTACAACCTTCTCAGGCTTCTTAGCCATCATCTCGCGAAGAGTAGTCTCTCTCATGCCGCCTACATAATCAGAGTGATTGTAGTAGATCTTCTGATCTAACTTCTTGCCTGTAACCTTTACCTTGTCAGCGTTTACAACAATTACGTAATCGCCGCAGTCCATGTGTGGAGTAAAGATCGGCTTGTTCTTTCCTCTTAAAACCTTAGCAATCTCAGATGATAAACGTCCTAATGTATATCCTGTAGCGTCAACTACATACCATTTTCTCTCAATTGTCGCTGGACTAGCCATAAAACTCTTCATTGGTCAACCTCCTGTTAATCTCAACCTGTTATATATGGGGTGCTTGTACCCCTGCTATATGTGATAAATATGGGAAGTATTTATCAATGAAATGCTCCGCTCCGGGGCTTTGGATGAGCATTTACCCTCAATGTCACAGTTTCTTATTATATAATATCTGAATGTTTGTGTCAACCGCTTTTTTGCAGGTTTTCCGCGGTTTTCAGGCTTTTCCTGCGTTTTCTTCATATTCCATCCCAATCAATGTAAGTCCTCTGGCCGGAGCAGTCGGACCTGCCGCAGCCCGGTCTCTGGCGTTTAGGATATCCTCGATCTGATCTGGCGGAATCTGTCCCATTCCCACACTGATAAGTGTTCCCGCAATAATGCGTACCATATTGTAAAGGAAACCGTTTCCACAGATGCGGATAGTGATCATTCCATCCTCTGTACGGCTTAGGCTGATCTCATAGATGGTCCGGACAGTGTCCTTTACCTGGGTTCTTACATTGCAGAAGCTTTTAAAATCATGTTCTCCCACTAACAGGACAGCTGCCTGCTGCATTTTTTCAAGATCCAGATCAAAATAACAGAAATGGGAATACAGGCGTTCTGTTGGAAGCTCTATTTTCCTGTTTAAGATCTTATATTCATATGTCTTTACACAGCTGCATCGTCTGGGATGCCAGTCTGGCGCTACCGTCTCAGAAGACTGAACACGTATATCCTCCGGCAGCCGCTGGTTTAAGGCAAAGCAGATCTTATCCGCAGGCATCCTGTGGCTTGTGTCAAAAACAGCCACATTTCCTCTGGCATGGACGCCAGAGTCGGTCCGGCTGGCTCCGATAACCTGAATGGGTTCGCCCAAAAGCTCTGTCAGTGTTTCATTTAATATTTGTTCAATGGTAACGGCTCCCGGCTGCAGCTGCCAGCCGTGATAAGCGGTTCCGTCATATGCCACCCGAAGGCGGACACGCTTCGTCATAGTATTTTCCTCCTACAGATAGACCCGTGATGCGATCATTACCACAAAATAAAGGGCAAAAATCATGTAAGCGTCATGATCTCTCTGGCTGTACTGCAAGGGCTTCATCTTGGTTCGTCCCTCACCGCCCTGATAACATCTGGCTTCCATGGCCATGGCCAGATCAGTGGCCCTGCGGAAGGCAGATATAAACAGAGGCACTAACAGCGGCACCATAGCCTTTGCCTTCCGAATTATGTTACCGGTTTCAAAATCAGCGCCTCTGGCCATCTGGGCCTTCATGATCTTATCGGTTTCCTCCACCAAAATAGGGATAAAGCGAAGGGCAATGGACATCATCATGGCAATTTCATGCACTGGGATCTTAAGGGCCTTTAAACAGCCCAGTCCCTTTTCCAGACCATCTGTAAGCTGATTGGGAGTGGTCGTCAGGGTCATCAGAGACGAACCGATCACCAGATAGATCAGACGCACTGCCATAAAGGCTGCCAGCCGCACACCTTCCTTTGTAATCTTGAAAATCCAAAACCGGAAAATCTCTTCTCCCGGTGTCAGAAACAAATTAAAGCTGACGCTGATCAACAGCAGGATCACAATGGCCTTTAGGCCTTTAAGGATAAAGCGGACTGGTACCTGGGTAAGACGGATTATGGCAGCCAGCACAAAAGTGGCTATCAGATATCCCCAGATATTATCTGCAATAAAAAGGGAAGCGATAAACACCATAGTAGCAAACAGCTTTGTTCTTGGATCCAGCCTGTGGACAATGGAATCCGCAGGATAATACTGTCCCAGTGTAAGTTCTCTCAGCATTTTCCTGTCCCCTCTTTCGTTTTATTTCTCCACAGAGTCAAAATGGCTTCTCTGGCCTCCTCCACGGTAGTAATGCTCTCGTCAATGGCAATTCCCTGCGCTTTCAGATCGTGAACAAGATAAGTCACCTGAGGAGCCGCCAGTCCCATTGCTTCCAGCTCCTTATAATGGGAAAATACTTCTCTGGGCGTTCCGTCAAAGACCTTCTTGCCATGGTTCATAACAAGAAGACGATCCGCATACCGGGCTACATCCTCCATACTGTGAGACACCAGAATAATTGTCATATGGCGTTCTCTGTGAAGTCTGGAAATCTGATCCAGAATCTCATCCCTTCCTCTGGGATCCAGACCTGCTGTGGGCTCGTCCAGGATCAGCACCTCCGGCTCCATGGCAAGTACACCGGCAATAGCCACCCGGCGCTTCTGACCGCCGGAGAGTTCAAAGGGTGATCGCTTATAGTAGCTTTCATCCAGTCCTGCCAGGCGCAGAGCCTCCTTTGCCCGGATCAGAGCCTCCTCCTTCGTAAGTCCCTGATTCTGAGGGCCAAAACACACGTCGGTCAGCACGTCGATTTCAAAAAGTTGATGCTCCGGGTACTGAAACACCAGACCTACCCGAGTACGCAGCTTCTTCATATCATAGCCGTCCTCGTAAATATTTTCTCCATTGTAATAGAGAGCGCCTGAACTGGCACGAATCAACCCGTTTAAATGCTGGATCAACGTTGATTTGCCGGAGCCCGTGTGACCGATAATCCCCACAAATTCCCCATCTTTAATTTCAAAGTTTACATCAAAAAGTGCGTGCTGCTCAAAGGCAGTCCCGCCTCCGTATACATAATTTAAGTCAACTGCTTTTATTGACATGGTCTATTCTCCTAACCGTTATCTGACAGCGCTCAAACAGCTCGTAAAACCGTCCGGCGCACCTGTTCGTTATAAAAGGGGTAATAGCTCCTTAACCAGTTCCTCACGGCTCAGTATCCCATCTGATAACGGCATACCCGCTTCTTTTAATTCAAATGCTAGTTCTGTAGCCTGGGGAACATCCAGCCCATACGTCTTTAACTCTCTTACTCTGGAAAATATTTCCTTGGGCTTCCCATCCATCACGATTTTCCCATCGTCCATCACGATAATACGGTCTGCATCAATGGCTTCTTCCATATAATGGGTGATCAAAAGCACAGTGATTCCTTCAGCCTGATTTAACTGGCGGATGGTACGGATTACCTCTTTTCTGCCGTTTGGATCCAGCATGGCCGTAGGCTCATCCAGAATAATGCACCTGGGTCGCATAGCCATGACTCCGGCGATGGCTACCCGCTGCTTCTGGCCACCGGAAAGCTTATTTGGCGACTGCTTCCTGTATGCCGTCATCCCGACAGCCTTTAAGCTCTCATCCACCCGCTTCCAGATCTCATCTGTGGGAACACCGATATTTTCAGGACCAAAGCCCACGTCTTCCTCCACGATATTTCCAATGATCTGATTATCAGGATTTTGAAAGACCATTCCGGCTGTTTTGCGGACATCCCAGATACGATCCTCTTCCTTTGTATCTATCTCTCCTACCCATACAGTTCCCTCTGTAGGCAGCAAAAGACCGTTGATATGCTTTGCCAGAGTGGATTTTCCTGAGCCATTATGACCCAGAATGGCTGTAAATGAGCCTTCTTCGATTTCCAGGTCTACACCGTCAATGGCACGCTTTACTTCCGCAACTTTCTCCTCTTCATCATGTCTGATGTATTCATATATCAGATGGACTGTCTTTATGATTCCCATAGGCTTCCTCCTGCCCTCTAAGCTTGTTACATTTTAGTTTATATCATACCATAAGTCAATACCCGGAACCTCAAAAGGAGCGGCCGTTCATTTGCCGCTCCCTTTGAAAAATCCTGTATATAAGCAATATCTTAATGCTGCCATACTCCGTTTGCATCCAATACAAAACCGCTGATGGAGGTACTGACTGCCTTAGAACCATCTCCGGGATAAAAGTAATAGTAGTTTCCCTCAATCTGATACCAGCCCTCTACCATTATGCCGGATTCATTCACAAAATAAGTCTTTCCGTTAATCGTAAGCCAGCTATTGGTAACCATTGCTCCTTCCGGACCACCGTCATTGGGATTCAAATAGTACCATATATTTCCAGACTGGAGCCAGCCCTTTTTCATATCACCGTTTTCCCCTAAGTAATACCAGTAATTATTTTTCTTCTGCCAGCCGGTAAGCATCCTTCCTGAACTATCAAACAGATACCATTTGTCATTCCATTTCAGCCAGTTATCCTTAATATAATTTCCATCCGGATACTTAAAATACCAGGTATTTCCATCCTGCCGCCAGCCTACGTCTGTAGTGCCTCCGCCCGGTGTGGTACTGCCTCCCGGAACATCATTACTATTATCCTGTCCCGTTCCGTCAGATACCTCATCCTCATCTATATATTTGCTGTCTGATTCCGTCCAGTCGCTTTTCTTTCCATAGCGTTCCTCTGTGTCGGAATTGGGAACAGTGCGGACCTTAAAGGTATAATCACCTTCTTTCGTCATATAGGGATAGAAATTGTAGGAGGTTCCGCTGTATTTTTCCAGCTTCTTTACTACGGTAGAACCTCTGTACAGAATTACATCGTAATGTCCTGAGGTATCATCCGGCTCTTCCCAGGTTGCTTTGCCTTTTCCGCTGCCCCATTCAGCATTTTCAGGAGCTTCGTACGTACCCTTTACGCCCTTAACTCTCAGGACTACCTTTAAATCACTGCCGCTTTTCTTGGCAGAAACATACTCGCCTCCGCTGATATTTACATTTCCAGAGCTGTAGCTGCTTCGGAAACGATAGTCATACTCGCCGTTTGAAGAGTAATTTGGCTCCAGCCATACGGTAATCTTGGGCGTATCTCCAATCCCCACATCCTTATCATTACTCCACTCAGCGGAAGCAACATCATATTTGTCCGATGTGGTATAAACTCTGGTGCCGGAATCATCTTTAGACGTACCCAGACTGTCTCCGCTGTTAATCTCATCTCCTGCATCCAGTTCAACTTCGACTTTAAGCGAAATACTGGTGATATATTTATAATCCGATGATGCCTGAGCCGGAAACGGCACCGCCACAGTCAGCGCCGCTGCCGTCAATGCCAGACATACAAAACCCTTAAATCCCTTCATCAACGCAACCTCCTTATAAAAACGCTTTTCTTTTCTTATTATCATTATAGTTCAATCGGCATACCAGCGTCAACTTACGATATTCTGACTATTCTGTCTGAATTCTAACACTCACTGTCACAAACCGTCTTTCCGCGCTCCGAAAAACAAAAAAGGCTGCAGATACCTTTGACCGTATCTGCAGCCGCCTGCATAACTATATTCTGATTAAACTAACTCAAGCAGAACTTCCATAGCAGCGTCGCCCTTACGCTGACCAATCTTTACGATTCTGGTGTAACCACCGTTACGGTCAACATACTTTGGAGCAACTTCATCAAATAACTTTGCAACCAGGTCAACAGACTTGGTGTTCTTCTTCTTTCCCGCAGCCTGAGCAGGAACCTCAGTTACTCCGTAAAGAACCTTTAACATCTGTCTTCTTGCATGAAGTCTGGAAGGCATATCCTTCTTGATCTCCTTCTCTACTTCATCATAAACAGTAACCTTCTTGCCGTCTACAACTTCCTTTACGCGCTTACCGTCTTTGTCCTTGCGGGCAACCTTAGCGGTAACCTTAACAGTTTCGAAGTTATCCTTCTCTCTTACTGCCATTGCAATCAGACCCTCAGCAACCTTGCGGATCTCCTTTGCACGAGTCTCAGTTGTCTTGATGTGACCATGATATAACAGAGCAGTAACCTGGCTTCTGATCATAGCCTTTCTCTGATCGGATGTTCTTCCTAATTTTCTGTATCCTGCCATTATTCATTTCCTCCATATCTGACGGAACACCTACATCATGCTTCCTTGGACTTACTGATCCCGGCGTTTTCTCCCGTCTCTTTTATTTTATAGTGGCAACCCACGCCATGCTTCTTTGGACTTACTGGCTAAGGTCTATCAAGCTGTCTTATGCTTCGTCGCTGGGATTTAACTGTAAGCCCAGCTCCTTTAACTTGGCAAGCACTTCCTCTAAGGACTTACGGCCCAGGTTACGAACCTTCATCATATCCTCGGATGTGCGGTTGCACAGTTCCTCTACGGTGTTGATTCCGGCTCTCTTCAGACAGTTGTAAGAACGAACGGAAAGCTCCAGTTCGTCAATATTCATCTCAAGCACTTTCTCTTTCTCGTTGTCTTCCTTCTCTACCATGATCTCAGCAGTCTTGGCATTTTCAGAAAGATCGATAAACAGATTCAGATGCTCGCTTAATACCTTTGCAGCAAGGCTGACAGCCTCATCGGGAGCCAGTGTGCCGTTGGTATAAATCTCCAGTGTCAGCTTGTCATAGTCAGTCTGCTGGCCCACACGGGTATTGGCAACTGCCATATTGACACGCTCAACAGGAGTATAAATAGAATCAACCGCGATCACGCCGATAGGCAGATCTGCGTTTTTATTCTTATCTGCGCTTACATAGCCACGGCCCTTTGTGATCGTAAGTTCCATATAGAACTTGCTGTCTGCGCCGCCGCTTAAGGTTGCGATTACCTGTTCAGGATTCATGATCTCGATATCAGCATCTGCCTGAATGTCAGCTGCTGTGATCACGCCCTCGCCTTCAAATTCAATGTATGCAACTTTGGGCTCATCGGTATCGCTGTTGTTCTTAATTGCTAAGCTTTTGATGTTCATAATGATCTCAGCTACATCTTCCTTAACTCCGGGGATGGAACTGAACTCATGTAAAACGCCATCGATTTTTACCTGACTCACTGCGGCTCCGGGTAAAGAAGAAAGCATGATCCTTCTTAAGGAATTGCCCAGTGTAGTACCGTAACCTCTCTCAAGTGGTTCAACTACAAACTTGCCGTATCTTTTGTCTTCTGAAATCTCTGCGATTTCAATATTTGGTTTTTCAAAATCGAACACTAATAGCCCCTCCTTTTTGGGTATATGTCAAATATCGAGGGTTTAACGCAGGGGAAAACACCTTAAGCGCACCCCCTGCATACCGGTGCATTCCAGCAAAGTACGCCTGTCCAAAATTTAGACAGGCATACCTTAAATACTTTATATACAAGCGGATTATTTGGAGTACAGCTCGACGATAAGCATCTCGTTAACGGGAACGTCGATCTCATCTCTGGTTGGCAGCTCCTTAACGGTGCCGCGCAGGTTCTCCTGATCAGCCTCGATCCATGCAGGAACCATACGGCCTGCAGTTACTTCCAGGATATCCTTATATCTCTGAGCAGACTTGAACTTCTCTTTGATCTCGATCACATCGCCAGCCTTAACCTGGTAGGATGGGATATTTACGAGCTTGCCGTTTACTAAAACGTGCTTGTGATCAACGATCTGTCTAGCCTCTTTACGGGTACGTCCAAGACCCATACGGAACAATACGTTATCCAGTCTGCACTCCAGAAGGATCATCAGGTTGGTACCAACCATACCGTTCATCTTGGAAGCCTTTGCATAGTAGTTACGGAAAGGTTTCTCTAATACGCCGTAAATGAAC
The DNA here is from genome assembly GCF_001517625.2 of Clostridium sp. AT4. Taxonomy (GTDB): domain Bacteria; phylum Bacillota; class Clostridia; order Lachnospirales; family Lachnospiraceae; genus Enterocloster. The sequence continues at coordinate 1,951,720 of NZ_LN999828.1, forward strand.
TTTGCCTTCTGCTTTTCTCTTAACTGAAGACCATACTCGCTGATCTTCTTGTTTGCTCTCTTAGATTCTCTGTTAGACTTTTTATCAATTCCTAAATAGATTGGATCCAGTCCGAGGGATCTGCATCTTTTAAGAACAGGAACTCTATCTACTGCCACTTTAATTACCTCCTAGATTAAAATCATCAGACTCTTCTGCGCTTTGGCGGACGGCATCCATTGTGTGGAACCGGAGTTACGTCCTTAATGCTGGTTACTTCCAGACCGCATGCCTGAAGGGCACGGATCGCTGCCTCACGTCCTGAACCAGGACCTTTAACCATAACGTCTACTGACTTTAAGCCATGTACAAGGGCTGCCTTTGTAGCAGTTTCTGCTGCCATCTGAGCTGCATAAGGAGTAGATTTCCTTGAACCTCTAAATCCCAGACCACCGGCACTTGCCCATGATAAAGCGTTACCCTGCGCATCAGTTAATGTAACGATCGTGTTATTAAAAGATGACTGGATATGTGCCTGTCCGCGTTCAACGTTTTTCTTTACACGCTTTTTTGTCACTTTTTTTGCTGTAGTGGACACTTTTTTAGCCATTTTAAACTAACCTACTTTCTCATTGATTATGAATTCGTTCTTCCTGTTTTTAAAACATGTAAATCCGAATTCGGTTACGGTGTTACAAATTATTTCTTCTTGTTTGCTACTGTCTTTCTCGGACCCTTGCAGGTTCTTGCGTTGGTCTTTGTCTTCTGTCCGCGAACCGGCAGGCTCTTTCTGTGACGGATTCCTCTGTAGCATCCGATTTCCTGAAGTCTCTTGATGTTCATAGCGATCTCTCTGCGCAGATCACCTTCCACAGTCTGAGTTTCAGCAATGATGTTAGCCAGCTTCTTTACCTCATCATCGGTTAAATCCTTAACGCGAGTGTCTGGGTTTACGCCAGCGTCTGCTAAGATGCGGTTGGAGCTTGCTCTACCAATTCCGTAGATGTAAGTAAGACCGATCTCAACACGTTTTTCTCTTGGTAAGTCAACACCTGAAATACGAGCCATGTGTGTAGTACACCTCCTAAAAATAATTAACCTTGTCTCTGTTTATGCTTTGGATTTTCGCAAATTACTCTGATACTGCCTTTTCTCTTGATGATCTTGCACTTTTCGCAGATCGGCTTTACGGATGATCTAACCTTCACAGTAATTCTCCTTTCTATAGACCACAAAGTTGCTAAAGCATTATACCAAAGTTTTTTTGGAAATGCAAGCATTTTTAGGCCCAATTTTTGATTTTTCTCAGTGTTTATTTATCTCTCCAGATGATCCTGCCCTTTGACAGATCGTATGGGGACATCTCCAGGGTTACTTTATCGCCCGGAAGAATACGGATATAATTCATGCGGAGCTTTCCGCTGATGTGTGCCAGAACCTGATGGCCGTTTTCCAGCTCTACCTGGAACATGGCGTTTGGAAGCTTCTCAACTACGGTTCCTTCAATTTCGATTACGTCTGCTTTTGACATTTTCTTTCCCTCCTACTGCTTATGCGGCTGCGGATCCACCGGGCAATCTCTTCGTCCTCTACGCGGCTGCCCATGATCAGCTTTTCTCTCAGTCCCTTATCATATTCCTTAAGGGGCTGCAGATGTTTGATGTTCTTGCGCTTTGGCCGGTCCAGCGGGTGCTTTCTGCCGTCTGACAGATAAGCATATTCGCCCTGAACGCGGATTATGATATAAAACTCATTTTTATCATGGCCTGCCAGGCTTTTTACCAGACAGGCCGTTTTCATTTCCGCCATGCTGCACCTCTGTTACAGAGACAGGATCTCTGGTTCGCCGTCCGTAATCAGGATGGTGTTTTCATAATGAGAGGCCAGAGAACCGTCTTCTGTTACAACGGTCCAGCCGTCATCCATCCATGCTACATCATAACGTCCTGCGGTGATCATAGGCTCAATAGCAAGTGTCATACCGGCCGCCAGGCGGATTCCTTTGCGGCGCTGGGCAAAGTTTGGTATCTCAGGCTCCTCATGCATCTCTGTGCCGATTCCGTGGCCAACCAGATCTCTTACTACGCCGAAGCCGAAGCTTTCTGCATATGCCTGAATGGCCTTTGAAATATCATTGAGATGATTGCCGGCTTTTGCAAACTTTATTCCTTCAAAGAAGCTCTGCTGGGTTACTTCAACCAGCTTTCTTGCCTGGGGAGTTACCTCTCCGATCATATGAGTCCTTGCCGCATCCGACTGATACCCTTTCCAGATCACACCTGTATCCAGGCTGACTATGTCGCCCTCATTGAGATAACGGTGTTTGCTGGGAATTCCGTGAACCACCTCATCATTGATGGAAATGCACACGGAAGCGGGATATCCCTCGTAATTCAGGAAGGAAGGGATACATCCATGGCTGCGGATCATCTCTTCACAGATGCGGTCGATCTCCTTGGTGGAAATTCCCGGCTTTACGATCCTGCCAAGCTCCTCATGGACCTTTGCAAGAATCTTTCCTGCCTCCCGCATCAGTTCAATTTCACGCTGAGATTTAATCGTTACCATGGTTATGCTCCTAAAATCTTTACGATTGCCTGGAATACGTCTTCCATATCCAGGGTTCCGTCAACTTCAGCCAGAACGCCTTCATTCTTATAATAATCAATCAGAGGCTGTGTCTGATCATGATATACGTCAAGACGCTTTTTAACCGTTTCCGGCTTATCGTCGTCCCTGAGCACCAGTTCCTGTCCGCAGGTGTCGCATACATTTTCTGTCTTTGGAGCATTGTATACGATATGATAGGTAGCTCCGCAGTTTAAGCAGGCACGGCGTCCGGACATACGGTTAATAATGTTCTCATCTGGAACATCTACATTCACCGCAAAATCAATAGCCTCACCATTCTTTTTCAGAGCTTCTGTAAGACTTTCTGCCTGAGGAATAGTTCTTGGAAAACCGTCCAGTACATAACCATTTTCGCAGTCAGCCTGATGGATTCTGTCTAAAAGCATTCCGATGGTAATCTCATCCGGAACCAGACCTCCGGCATCCATATAGGACTTGGCCTTTAAGCCCAGCTCTGTTCCGTTCTTAATATTTGCACGGAAAATATCTCCGGTGGAGATATGAGGTATGCTGTACTTCGCAGCGATTTTCTTCGCCTGCGTACCTTTTCCTGCGCCTGGAGCGCCTAACATGATGATCTTCATGAGATTTCTCTCCTCTTTCCTATAACGCAATCAATCCGCCCTTGTGGAATACCACAAAGGCAGATTGACTGATCAAACTGTTATGTTAATCGTTCAAAAATCCCTTATAATAACGCACAAGCATCTGAGATTCTATTGCTTTGATCGTCTCCAGCACAACACCTACAATAATGATCAGGGACGTTCCGGAGAATGAGATCTGACCTACATCAAGAAGGCCAGATGCCAGGATCGGAACTACCGCAACTACTGTAAGGCCTACGGCGCCGATGAAAACAATATAATTCAAAATATGATTCAGATAATCGCTGGTGGGCTTGCCAGGACGGATACCTGGGATAAAGCCGCCCTGCTTCTTCATATTGTTTGCCACCTCAAGAGGATTAAAGGTAATCGACGTATAGAAGTAGGCGAATACGAATAACAGTACGATATAGATCACAAGACCGATGGAATAGATCGGCTGTGATGGTCTGCACCAGGAACCGGAATTAAGCATGGTCAGGATCTTTCCGCCGATGGTGTTATAATCCACCGGGAAAAACTGTGCGATCACAACCGGGAAGGACATGATCGAGGATGCGAAGATAACGGGCATAACGCCGGCGGTGTTGATCTTCAACGGAATGTTGGAGGCCTGTCCGCCTACCATCTTGCGTCCTACCATTTTCTTTGAGTATTGTACCGGAATCCTTCTCTCCGCGTTATTTAAAACAACAACAAAGACAACCATCATCACAATAACCAACGCAATCAGAATCGCTGCACCGGCCATTACTGGGATGGACTGACCGAATATAAAACGATAGTAAAGGCTTTTGATGTCATCGGGAATACTGGACAGGATATTAAACAGAAGCACGATAGAAATACCGTTTCCTACACCCTTTGATGTGATCTGCTCGCCGATCCACATGAGCAGGGCGCTGCCCGTTGTCATGGTGATGACTGCGATGATCACATTCCATGCATTAAAATCATGAAGAAGGCCCTGACGTCCAAAGCCGATCGCCATGGCACTGGATTCTAAAAGAGCCAGCGCAACGGTTGTATATCGGGTGTATTCCTGAATTTTCTTTCTTCCTTCTTCTCCATCCTTCTGCAGCTCTTCCAGCTTTGGAATCGCAATGGTAAGAAGCTGAATGATAATGGAAGAAGTGATGTACGGCGTAATGCTCAGAGCAAAGATGGACATATTTGAAAATGAATCACCTGTCATCGCATTGAAAAAGCCGAATACATCTGCTGTCTGTTTTGCAAACCAGTCCTTAAAGAACGTAGTCTCAATTCCCGGGATAGGAAGCTGGCAGCCAAAACGGATGACCACCAGCATCATAAGGGTATAAAGGATCTTCTCGCGAAGCTCTTTTACCTTGAAAGCGTTTCTAATCGTTTTAAACATTAGATCACCTCGCAGGTTCCACCTAAAGCCTCGATTTTAGATTTTGCACCTTCACTGAATGCATTCACCTTAACGGTCAGCTTTTTGGTTAATTCTCCATTTCCAAGGATCTTAACACCATCTCTTGGGTTCTTAACCACACCAGCCTCCAGCAGGGTCTCTACTGTAACTACGGTATCGTTATCGAATCTCTCAAGAGCGCTTACGTTAATGCCAACAATGTGCTTGGAATTCATATTTGTAAATCCGCGCTTTGGCAGACGTCTGTATAATGGCATCTGTCCGCCTTCAAAGCCTGGTCTTGGTGCTCCGGAACGAGCTTTCTGGCCCTTGTGGCCCTTACCAGCAGTCTTACCATTGCCTGAACCATGGCCGCGGCCTCTTCTAAAATTGTCGCTGTGCTTTGAACCTGCAGCAGGCTGTAAATTTGATAACTCCATGACTGCACCTCCTTACTTTATCTAAAATTTAGATCTCTTCTACTTTAACTAAGTGTCTTACACACTGGATCATGCCTCTGACAGAGCCGTTATCCGGCATCTCAACTGTCTTGTGCATCTTGTTCAGTCCAAGTGCCTCAACCGTTGCTCTCTGCTTTGGAATCGCACCGATAGGGGACTTGACTAATGTGATCTTTAATCTCTCTGCCATGTCTCTTTCCTCCTATTAGCCTAAAATTTCTTCAACAGATTTGCCGCGCAGCTTTGCAATCTCCTCAGGAGTCTTTAAAGAAGTTAAACCTGCAACCGTTGCAAGAACTACATTGGTCTTGTTATTGGAACCTAAGGACTTGGTACGGATATTCTTGATACCTGCTAACTCTACAACGGCACGAGCAGGGCCGCCTGCGATGATACCGGTACCTTCAGGAGCTCTCTTTAACAGAACGTTTGCGCTTCCGAACTTGCCGATGAAGTCATGAGGAATACTGTTGTTCTCATCCATTGGGATCTCAACCAGATTCTTAACAGCAGCCTCTTTACCCTTACGGATTGCTTCCGGAACCTCTCCTGCCTTGCCAAGGCCAACGCCTACATGGCCGTTTCCGTCACCAACTACTACCAGAGCGGAAAATCTCATGGTACGTCCACCTTTAACAGTCTTGGATACTCTCTTGATTGCCACTACTCTATCATTCAGCTCCAACTGACTGGCATCAATAATTGTACGCTTCATGCTTGTTCTCCTCTCTATTAGAAATTCAGACCAGCTTCACGAGCTGCATCTGCTAATGCCTGAATTTTGCCCTGATATATAAAGCCGCCTCTATCGAAAACAACTTCCGTGATACCTTTTTCAAGGGCTCTCTTTGCGATCACTGTACCAACGTATGCTGCAGCTGCCTTGTCGTTTGTCTTCTCCAGTTCAGCCTTGATTTCTTTCTCAACTGTGGAAGCAGCAACCAGAGTGTTACCAACCGTATCGTCGATAATTTGAGCATACATATGATTATTACTTCTAAACACTGCCAGACGCGGTCTCTCTGCTGTGCCAGCAAAACGGTTACGCATTCTGTTGTGCTTCTTTACGCGAATTTCGCTTCTTGACTGTTTGTTAACCATTTTTACACTCTCCTTAATTATTTCTTACCAGTCTTACCAACTTTACGTCTGATAACCTCATCAGCGTACTTGATACCCTTGCCCTTGTAAGGTTCAGGTCTTCTCTTGTCTCTGATCTCAGCAGCGTACTGGCCAACTTTTTCTTTACTGATACCTTTAACGATGATCTTGTTCTGTCCTTCAAGAACAGTCTCGATGCCTTCAGGATCTTCCATCTCTACAGGATGAGAATATCCCAGGTTCAGAGTAAGCTTCTTGCCCTGCTTTGCAGCTCTGTAACCAACACCATTTACTTCCAGAACCTTCTCATAACCCTCAGTTACACCGTGGATCATGTTGTTGATCAGAGTTCTGGTCAGACCATGTAAGGATTTCATTCTCTTTAAATCGTTTGGTCTGCTTACGATAATGTGACCTTCCTTCTCCTCGATGGTCATCTCTGGAGCAAGGTCTCTCTCAAGTGTTCCCTTTGGACCCTTTACGGTCACTTTGTTTCCTTCTGCGATCGTAACAGTTACACCTGCCGGGATCACAACTGGCATTCTACCGATACGTGACATGCCTATTACCTCCTACTTAAATTCTCGGAGAGACCTTTGCGGTCTCTCTGTTTTCAGTTGCATTGAGCACTTAGCACCTGTCATGTGGGCGCTTACGTGCGAAAGCACTTCGCAGCACTTAGCGAGGTTTTTAACGAGCTTAGTGCTGTCGAAGTTTCCTTACCAAACGAAAGCCAGAACTTCGCCGCCTACACCAAGTCTGCGTGCTTCCTTATCGGTAATCACGCCCTGGTTGGTGGAGAGGATGGCGATACCAAGACCGCCAAGTACTCTTGGAAGCTCCTCCTTGTTTGCGTATACACGCAGACCAGGCTTGGAGATTCTCTTAATACCGGAAATGATCTTCTCGTTCTTGTCTTTGCCGTACTTTAAGGTGATGCGGATGGTCTGGAAACCGCCGTCCTCTACCATATCGTACTTTGCAATATATCCTTCATTTACCAGAATGTCAGCAATAGCTAATTTCATCTTGGATGAAGGTACATCTACTGTATCGTGCTTTGCAGTATTTGCATTACGGATTCTTGTAAGCATATCTGCAATCGGATCGCTCATTGTCATTGTTGTGTGCCTCCTTTTCTAAATTCTCTAAAGCTTACCAGCTTGCCTTCTTAACACCAGGAATCTGACCCTTATAAGCCAGTTCGCGGAAGCAAATTCTGCAGATGCCGTACTTTCTCAGGTAAGCATGTGGACGGCCGCAGATTCTGCAGCGATTGTACTCTCTGGTAGAGAATTTAGCAGGACGCTGCTGTTTGATCTTCATTGAAGTCTTAGCCATGAAAGTTTCCTCCTAACTATTTTGCAAAAGGCATATTGAATAATGTCAAAAGTTCACGAGCTTCCTCGTCTGTCTTAGCAGTGGTAACGAAGATGATATCCATACCTCTTACCTTGTCAACTTTATCGTATTCAATCTCAGGGAAGATCAGCTGCTCTTTGATACCAAGAGCATAGTTTCCTCTGCCATCAAATGCGTTAGGGTTAACACCTCTGAAGTCACGTACACGAGGCAGTGCCAGGTTGATCAGACGATCCAGGAATTCATACATTCTCTCGCCGCGAAGAGTAACCTTGCAGCCGATTGCCATGCCTTCACGGATCTTGAAGTTTGCAACAGACTTCTTAGCCTTTGTTGTTACAGCCTTCTGACCGGAGATGATCTCCAGATCCCGAACTGCGGAATCCAGAACCTTGGCATTTTCCTTAGCTTCGCCTACGCCCATGTTGATAACGATCTTATCAAGCTTCGGCACCTGCATAACGTTCTTATATCCAAATTTCTTCATCAGAGCGTCTACGAATTCGTTCTGATACTGTTCTTTTAATCTAGCCAACGTTTTTTTCCTCCTCTCCCGAATTAGTCAACAACCTTGCCAGTCTTCTTAGCTACGCGGACTTTCTTTCCGTCTCTAACCTCGAAGCCAACTCTGGTTGCCTTGCCGTCAACTACCAGCATTACATTGGAGATATCGATGGGAGCTTCCTGGTTTACGATGCCGCCCTGTGGGTTGGCCGGAGACTGCTTTGTATGCTTTGTGATCATATTGCAGCCTTCAACTACAACCTTGTTCTTCTTTGTATCAACAGAGAGTACCTTTCCCTGTTTGTCTTTATCTTTGCCTGCGATTACAACTACTAAATCGTCTTTCTTGATTTTCTGCACAGTGGACACCCTCCTTATAATACTTCTGGAGCCAGGGAGACAATCTTCATGAACTGCTTGTCTCTTAATTCTCTGGCTACAGGCCCAAAGATACGAGTTCCTCTTGGAGTCTTGTCATCCTTAATAATTACTGCAGCGTTCTCATCAAACTTGATGTAGGAACCGTCTTTACGACGAGCGCCCTTAACAGAACGAACAACTACAGCCTTTACAACATCGCCCTTCTTTACAACACCGCCTGGTGTTGCATCTTTAACGGAAGCAACGATGATATCGCCGATATTTGCATATCTTCTGGTTGAACCACCCATAACGCGGATGCAGAGAAGTTCCTTTGCACCGGTATTGTCGGCAACCTTAAGTCTTGTTTCCTGCTGAACCATACCTGTTAACTCCTTCCTGAATTATCTTGCTTTCTCGATAATCTCAACAAGTCTCCATCTCTTATCCTTGGACAGTGGTCTTGTTTCCATTACTTTTACAGTATCACCGATGCCGCACTCATTGTTCTCGTCATGAGCCTTCAGCTTAACGGTTTTCTTAACGATCTTACCGATCAGTGGGTGTTTTACGTGGTCCTCGATTGCTACAACGATGGTCTTATCCATCTTGTTGCTTACCACTTTACCGGTACGGGTTTTTCTTAAATTTCTTTCCACGGTAAGTTCTCCTTTCATTAAGCATTAGCCTTCTCAGTGATAACAGTCTGGATCCGTGCAATATTCTTGCGTACTTCCTTGATCCGGGATGTGTTGTCTAACTGATTGGTCGCATTCTGGAATCTTAAATTGAACAGTTCCTTCTTCGCAGCTACTAACTCATCATTCAGCTCATTTGCTGACTTATTCTTTAACTCTTCTACAAATTTATTAGTTTTCACTGTTATCACCGCCTTCTAAATCTGCTTTAGAAACAATCTTACACTTGCATGGCAGCTTGTGCATAGCAAGACGAAGTGCTTCTCTGGCTGTTTCCTCTGGTACACCAGCGATCTCAAATAATACGCGGCCTGGCTTTACAACTGCTACCCAGTACTCCAGAGCGCCCTTACCGGAACCCATACGGGTTTCTGCTGGCTTTGCTGTTACAGGTTTATCGGGGAAGATCTTGATCCAAACCTTACCGCCACGCTTGATGTAACGTGTCATGGCAACTCGGGCTGCCTCGATCTGGTTTGACTTGATCCAACATGGTTCAGTAGCGACTAAACCGTACTCACCGTTAGAGATCGTATTACCTCTTAATGCCTTACCGGCCATAGATCCACGGAACTGTTTACGACGCTTTACTCTCTTAGGCATTAACATTATTTATCGCTCCCTTCCTTGTTTCCTTTAGTAGGAAGTACCTCGCCTTTGTAGATCCATACCTTAACGCCAATCTTGCCGTAGGTGGTATCTGCTTCTGCGAAACCATAGTCAATATCTGCTCTTAATGTCTGAAGCGGGATAGTACCCTCGCTGTAGAACTCTGTACGTGCCATATCAGCGCCGCCCAGACGGCCTGCAACAGCAGTCTTAATACCCTTAACGCCAGCCTTCATGGTTCTGCCCATGGTGGACTTCATAGCACGACGGAAGGAAACACGGTTCTCCAGCTGCTGTGCAATAGACTCTGCAACCAGCTGAGCATCTCTGTCCGGTCTCTTGATTTCTTTGATGTCTACAAACAGCTTCTTAGAAGTCATCTTCTGAACTTCTGCCTTCAGCTTCTCAATCTCAGAACCGCCCTTACCGATAACTACGCCTGGCTTAGCAGTGTAGATGATAACCTTTACACGATCAGATGCGCGCTCAATTTCGATCTTGGAAACACCGGAATTCTTTAATCTGTTCTTTAAGAACTTTCTGATATCATAGTCTTCAACCAGGCAGTCTGCAAAATCAGCTTCTGCATACCATCTGGAATCCCAGTCTTTAATAACACCGACTCTTAAGCCGTGTGGATTAACTTTCTGTCCCATATTTGCCTCCTATCTTTCATTGAGAACTACAGTGATGTGGCTCATTCTCTTCTCGATTCTGTAAGCGCGGCCCTGAGCTCTCGGTCTAACTCTCTTCATAGTTGGTCCCTGGTTTGCGTAGCACTCTTCTACGTACAGTTTTGCGGGATCCATGTTGTTATTGTTCTCAGCGTTTGCTGCAGCTGATTCCAGTAACTTCTTAACTAAGCTGGAAGCATATCTGGGATTATATGTTACAATACCAAGTGCGGTCTGTAAATCTTTGCCTCTAATGGCATCTAATACAAAGCAAGCCTTCTGGACAGATACTCTAGCGTAAGACAGTGTTGCGCTGGGTCTGTTGTCCTTCTGAGCATTTCTTTCTCTCTTGATTTGGGATCTATGTCCTTTTGCCATTGGTAAAAACCTCCTTTCAATCTTACCCGTGGATTACTTTCTAACGCCGGACTTCTTCTCGTCTTTACCGTGGCCTCTGTAGGTTCTGGTTGCTACGAACTCACCCAGTTTGTGTCCTACCATATCCTCAGTAACGTATACCGGAACGTGCTTTCTTCCGTCATGAACGGCGATTGTGTGACCAACCATCTGCGGGAAGATTGTTGAACGGCGGGACCAGGTCTTGATTACCTGCTTCTGTCCTGCTGCATTCATAGCGTCTACTTTCTTTAACAGATGCGCATCTGCAAATGGTCCTTTTTTCAGTGAACGAGCCATGTGTTCTTAACCTCCTTAATTATTTGATGGTTTTGCCATCACGTCTTCTTACGATCAACTTATTAGACTGCTTGTTCTTCTTTCTGGTCTTCAGACCCAGAGCAGGCTTGCCCCATGGTGTGCATGGACCTGGACGGCCGATACCGGTCTTGCCCTCACCACCACCGTGTGGATGATCGTTGGGGTTCATTACGGAACCGCGAACGGTAGGTCTGATACCCATGTGACGTTTTCTACCAGCTTTACCAATGTTGATCAGGGAGTGTTCGCCATTGCCAACAACACCGATTGTTGCGCGGCAGATGATCGGAACCATTCTCATTTCACCGGAAGGTAAACGTAAGGTTGCGTACTTGCCTTCCTTAGCCATCAGCTGTGCGGAATTTCCTGCGGAACGAACCAGCTGGCCGCCCTTGCCAGGATATAACTCAATATTGTGTACCTGTGTACCTACAGGAATGTGATACAGAGGCATGCAGTTACCAACCTTAGCTTCTGCATGGTCGCCGCTCATAACCTTCATTCCGTCAGTTAAGCCCTGAGGAGCGAGGATATAGGACTTTGTACCATCTGCATAGCAGATCAGTGCGATGTTAGCGCTTCTGTTAGGATCGTACTCGATGCCGATAACAGTTGCGGGGATTCCATCCTTGCTGTTTCTCTTAAAGTCGATGATTCTATATTTTCTTCTGCTGCCGCCGCCTCTGTGACGAACAGTGATTTTACCCTGATTGTTACGACCAGCGTTCTTGTCCAGAGATACTACCAGAGACTTCTCTGGAGTCTTCTTTGTGATTTCCTTGAAATCAGAACCGGTCATATGTCTTCTGGAAGGTGTATAAGCATTATACTTCTTAATTCCCATGACATTGTACTCCTTTTCAAATTCTTTTCACGGTTTTAACAGCCGTATAAGTTCTCCGGCCGGGGCAGGCCCGGCGGGTGATATTGATGGACTTTTTATTACAGTCCCTGGAAGATCTCGATCTCCTTGCTGTCCTCAGTCAGCTTAACGATAGCCTTCTTGGTAGCAGCAGTCTTTCCGAAAGTCATTCCTCTTCTCTTTGTCTTACCTTCGCTGTTCATGGTGTTTACGGAAGCAACCTTGGTGCCCGGGAACATCTTCTCAACAGCTTCTTTGATCATAGACTTGTTAGCGTCTACGTGTACCATGAATGTGTACTTCTTCTCACCCATGGCGTTCATGCTCTTCTCGGTGATAACCGGCTTTAAAATGACGTCATAGTACTTGATATCTGCCATTATGCGTACACCTCCTCGATGGATGCAACAGCTGCCTTAGTAGCAACTAAAGTGTTGTACTTCAGAATGTCGTATACGTTGATGGTTCCAACCTGAGCTGTCTTTACATCAGCAATGTTTCTAGCGGATAATACAGTGTTCTGATCGTTGTCAGCCAGAACTACCAGAGCCTTGGAAACATTTAAGTTGTTCATAACATTCTTGAAGTTCTTTGTCTTGATCTCGTCAAATTTTAACTCATCAACTACGATGAACTTGCCAGCCTGAACACGGCTTGTCAGAGCAGACTTAAGAGCAGCTCTCTTCTCCTTCTTGTTCAGGGTGATGGTGTAATCTCTTGGTGTCGGTGCGAATACTACGCCGCCGCCTGTCCACTGGGGAGCTCTTGTGGATCCCTGTCTTGCATGACCGGTTCCCTTCTGTCTCCAGGGCTTTCTTCCGCCGCCGGAAACCTCAGAACGTGTCTTTGCCTTCTGTGTTCCCTGACGCTTATTAGCAAGCTGTGCAACAACTGCAAGATGTACCAGGTGCTCGTTTACTTCTACGCCGAACACTGCATCGTTCAGTTCTAATGTGCCAACTTCCTTACCTTCCATATTGTAAACAGATACGTTTGCCATCTGTGAATTCCTCCTTTCCTATAAAAGCTTACCTTTCAACCTTAACGGCTTCCCTTACAGTAACCAGGCACTTCTTTGGTCCTGGAACTGCACCCTTAACCAGAATCAGGTTGTTCTCGGCATCAATCTTAACTACCTCAAGATTCTGAACAGTGATCTGCTTGTTGCCCATCTGTCCAGGCATTCCCTTGCCCTTGAATACGCGGCCTGGGGTGGTAGCGGAACCATTGGAACCCTGATGACGATGGAACTTGGAACCATGAGCCATAGGTCCTCTGTGCTGTCCATGTCTCTTGATCGCGCCCTGGAAGCCTTTACCCTTGGAAATAGCGGTTGCATCGATCTTATCGCCTGCTGCGAAGATGTCTGCCTTAATCTCATCCTTTACGGAATACTCTTCCGCATTCTCTAATCTGAACTCTCTTACATATCTCTTGTAAGATACGCCGGCCTTATCAAAGTGGCCCTTTACTGGCTTGCTGACTAATTTCTCTCTCTTGTCAACAAAACCAACCTGTACTGCTTTGTAACCGTCATTCTCTTCTGTCTTAACCTGTGTTACTACACAAGGGCCAGCCTGAAGTACGGTTACCGGAACTAATGCACCATTTTCATTGAAGATCTGGGTCATTCCGACTTTTGTTGCTAAAATCGCTTTCTTCATTGTCTTACCTCCTGTTTTCTTGATCTACAGCGGAATGCTTTCGCATTCATCCTAGAACAGTCTGATATAGGTGGAACACTATGAACCGTTTCCGGTATGTTGATTCCTACAGGAATGTAGTGTTGCTTTTATATAAAACCCTTCAGGATATAAACTAATTTAATTCGCTCGCTCCGGTTGATTATTTGGTCTTCATCTTGATGTCGATGAATACGCCAGCGGGCATTTCCAGTCTGGACAGTGCATCTACTGTCTTCTGGCTTGGAGCAGTGATGTCGATGAGTCTCTTGTGAGTTCTCTGCTCAAACTGCTCTCTGGAATCTTTGTACTTATGAACCGCACGCAGAATGGTTACAACCTCTTTCTTAGTTGGTAACGGCACCGGTCCGCTCACCTGAGATCCTGTCTTTTTTACTGTCTCGATGATCTTTCCAGCGGACTGATCTACTAACTGATGATCATAAGCTTTTAATGTGATTCTCATTACTTGACTTGCCATAAAAAAAGTCGCCTCCTTTTCGCACTTTATAAACCAAGTACGACAAGCGGTGACTGTACACGTTTCCGTGTGTGTCCTCACGGAACCCCACACTGATTCTGCTCTCTTTGCTGCAGTTTCTTTAATTGGTACAGTGACTTGTCGCCAGTTTCCTAACTTGACATTCGCTCCACGGAAAACCTGCCTTATGGTGGGCAGCAACCTCTCGCTTCTTTGCTATCATGTCACAGCTTTTCAAGGATAGCATATGTTTACAGGAAATGCAAGTACTTTTTTAATTTTTTTTAAATTTCCCCCAGACGGGGAAACAGCTGAAAAAACTCCCTTTCTGAAGGATCCCAGCTTCATCCCGGATCTTCTGTCCTATCAGAAAAGGAGTTTCTTCTATAATAATACGTTCTCTTTAAAATCAATCCTCAAGACACAGCGGTTCGAGAGGCTCTGTCACATAGGAATCAATATCAGGATCATCATCTGCCGTACTTAAGATTCCCGATGAAGCCGTCTTAAACTTTACTCCGTCGCTATTCTTCACCGTGGTTCCCTTCATAAGCTTTCCCGAACCGTTGACTACATAATTTCCACCGTCCACCCGATAGCAGACATACTTCTGGCCGTCCTCGGCCGTTTGAAGCTTTCCTTTATAATAGAGACGGCCGTCCCGTACTCCCGTATATCCCCGTCCGTTATCGCTGAAATAGTAATCCGCTTTGGTTCCGTCATCCTCCTCTACGCTCATCTTTCCCTTCTGCACGCAGCTCTCGCTCTTGCTTCCAAAATAATAAGCAGTCCAGTCATCCTCACCGGAGCCTGTATAAACCTTTCGCAGTCCGTACACCGGATTTCCTTTTTCATTAAACAAATAAGTCTTTCCATTGATACGCGTCAGATCCTGTGTATCCAGACGGTCCGAATCTGCCGCCTTTGGCTTTCCGTTATTGGAAAAATAAAACCATTCCACATCGCCGTCATATCCGTCCAGATTCTCCGGCGGCTCGATGGAATACCAGCCGATCCGCGCCTTTCCGTCAGAGCCAAAATACATATAATCCTGAATCCCGCCGTCCCCATTATCCCGGACGTCCTTCCAGCCGATCTGCAAAATGCCGTCCTCGTCAAAGCAGTAATACGTTCCGTCAATCTTGCGGGTACCGTAATCATCTCCGGAATTGTCATCACTGGGAACATATTTCTTTCCATTGGTGCCAAAATAGAACCAGTAGCAGCCGTCCTCCCCGTACTCCACATTTCCCGCATCGTATCCGGGAACTACCTTGTTGATCTCTTCATCATATTCATCCGGAGGAATCAGCTTCTGCCAGCCTGTACGCATCACGCCGTCATCACCGGTATAATAGGTGTCATCCAGGATCCACCCCCGCTCCATGGCGCCGTTGCTGTCAAAATGATACCACTTGTCCGAAATTTTTTTCCAGGTATCCTCTACCTTCTTTCCGGAAGCCGAGAAATAATACCATTCGTCTTCTCCATCATCCTCAGGCACATGAAGCCATTTTTCTGTAACCATGATACCGTTGCTGTCTACATAGTATTCTCCGTCCACCCAGGAGTTGACCGCCATGGTCCCGTTTCCGTCCAGATAACGCCACTGCCCATCCGCTCCCTTTTTCCAATCGTTGTAGACTTTATTTCCATTGCTGTCATAATAGACCCAGTTTCCCTCTGCTTCCGCCCAGCCTTCTGCCCACGCTGTCAGATTGATTGTACCAGCCGACAGAAGAACCGCCGCAAGACACATTGCCGTCATCTTCCTCTTCATACACGCCTCTTTCTCCTTAAATGCCCTTCTTTCTTGAAAGAAATGCTTCTTTAAGGCCCTCATCTGCCTTCTATTGTATCAGGGGTTCTGCGTTCTTTCAACCGGAATTACCTTTCAATTCTATTACGAAAAACGTCTGCGGCATTTTAATCTCCCCCGCGGTCCGTTTTTAACATATTCCCCTCAAAAAAGAAACGGGCCGGACTCCCAGACGGAAGCCAGCCCATTTTCTATTAAATACTTTGATGAACGATTCGATTATTTCAGCATCTTCTTCATCTCATCTGCAACGAACTGTACCTTTGTACCCACAATTACCTGAATGGAATTCTTGCCTGGGCGGATCACACCAGCTACGCCTGCGGATTTGATCTTCTTCTCATCTACCACACTCTGATCCTTGATCTCCAGTCTCAGTCTTGTGATGCAGTTTTCCAGAGATTTTACATTTTCCTTGCCGCCAAGTCCTTCCAGAATCACAGAAGCAACCTCTGTATAATTGTTGTTTGCCAAAACAGCAGACTTCTCAGCCTCCAGATCATCATCATCCTCGCGGCCCGGAGTCTTTAAATCAAACTTTACAATAGCAAAGCGGAATACCACATAGAATACCAGGAATGCTGCGATACCCAGCGGAAGGATCATCCATGTCTTCTGAGCTGCCGGAAGGGATGCGGAGAAGAACAGGTCAGTTGCGCCCGCGGAGAAGCTGAAGCCTGCGCGGAATCCAAGAATAGTTGTAACTGTGGTGAAAATTCCGTACAGCAGAGCGTAAACTACATACAGGCCGGGAGCCAGGAACATAAATCCAAACTCAAAGGGTTCTGTAACACCGCAGACAAATGCGCTGAGGGCTGCAGAAGCAACCAGACCGATCGCAACTTTTTTCTTTGTGCTCTTTGCTGTCTGAACCATAGCCAAAGCAGCGCCTGGGATACCGAACATCATACATGGGAAGAAACCGGACATATACATACCAAGGCTCCATGTAACATCTGCAGATGTCTCGCCTGCCCAGAAATGGGACAGATCGCCCAGACCAATGGTATCAAACCAGAATACATTGTTTAATGCGTGATGCAGACCGGTTGGGATCAGCAGACGGTTTAAGAATGCATAAATACCTGCGCCGATCGCGCCCATGCCTGCAATACCGTTTCCGATTGCAACCAGACCGCCGAACAGAACCGGCCATACGAAAAGCAGGATAACAGAGGTGATAATTGCCACTACGCCTGCAATGATGGTTACGCAGCGCTTGCCGCTGAAGAAGGACAGCCAGTCTGGAAGCTGTGTTCCCTTAAACTTGTTGTAGCAGGTAGAACCGATGATACCGGAAAGAATACCGATAAATGGGTTTGCGATCTTGCTGAATGCCAGAGTCGTCTGCTGATCCTCAGCGATCGACGGCATCAGGGTAGTCACTACGCCTGTGGATAAAAGAGAGGTGATCATCAGCCAGGAAGCCAGAGCTGCAAGTCCGCCTGTACCGTCATGATCCTCAGATAACCCAACACCCACACCGATTACAAACAGGATCGCCATATTGTCAATCAGAGCGCCGCCTGCCTTTACCAGAAGGAAACCAATCTGCTGAAGGATTCCTTCAACCTCGCCGCCCTGCATGGTAGACGGGCAGAGATAATATCCGATTCCCATCAGGATACCACAGATCGGCAGACATGCTACAGGAAGCATCAGGGCCTTACCCAGTTTTTGTAAATACTTCATACTATGTACTCCTTTCTTTTATGGGAAATTTCCTTTTCGAATACTCTCCCATACTTGACCTAATGGATGATCCATTTGTGAAAATAAAAAACCGTTTTGTCTGATGGACGGACACGAATTAACAATTCATTTATAATTCCTCAACAAATACGGCCTTTTTACATTGAAAAAATTTTCTTTTTAATCAATAACTTTCACTGGATTTTTCCATTTCTACTGACATAATATCAACATTTTATAAAAAAGTCAATCTGATTTTATACTTTTTTAATAATTCATACAGAAACTTTCAATTGTCTTTTCTTTATCTTTTGAAACCCACAGCACAGCGCTTGACGATGCAGTATTATTTGGACTATACTCATTAGGAATCAATCACAAAAACAGCGCCGTGCGCCGACACGGGCACTATATAATTCTGAAAGAAATGAGGTTTATCAATTTATGTGGCTTGCAGATGGATGGAACGATTATGAAGTGATCGACTGCTCTAAGGGCGAAAAGCTGGAGCGCTGGGGGGACTATCTCTTAGTGCGTCCCGACCCCCAGGTAATCTGGGATACGCCAAAAACTCACCGCGGATGGAAAAAAATGAACGGGCATTACCACCGCAGCAGCAAAGGCGGAGGCGAATGGGAATTTTTTGACCTGCCCCAGCAGTGGACCATTAATTACAAGGAACTGACCTTCAATTTAAAACCCTTCAGTTTTAAGCACACCGGCCTGTTTCCCGAGCAGGCTGCAAACTGGGACTGGTTTGGTGAAAAGATCCGCAGGACCGGACGCCCTGTCAAGGTATTAAACCTGTTTGCCTACACCGGAGGCGCTACCCTGGCAGCCGCCAAGGCCGGAGCCAGCGTCACTCATGTAGACGCTTCCAAGGGCATGGTAACATGGGCCAAGGAAAACGCCCATTCCTCCGGCCTTGCAGACGCCCCCATCCGCTGGATCGTAGATGACTGCGTTAAATTCGTAGAACGCGAAATCCGCAGAGGGAACCACTACGACGCCATCATCATGGATCCGCCCTCCTATGGGCGCGGTCCAAAAGGAGAAATCTGGAAAATCGAGGATGCGATCCATCCTCTGGTAAAGCTGTGCGTACAGCTCTTATCCGAAGATCCCCTTTTCTTCCTCATCAACTCCTACACCACCGGCCTTGCCCCTTCCGTTCTTTCCTATATGATGGGCGTAGAAATCGTACCGAAATTCGGTGGGACCGTCAAAGCCGACGAAGTAGGACTGCCCGTATCCCAAAACGGACTCACTCTCCCCTGCGGAGCTTCCGGACGCTGGGAGAAGTAAGAGAAATGCTGGAGAAATGCTGGAGAAACGCCGGAAGAAACATATCTCCGTTCAGGCGCGCTCTCGCTCGGGGAAATACGCAGCGGTACTAAGCTCGAAAAAACCTCGCTAAGTACCGGCGTCTTTCCACGGCCTTCACCAGAGATATGTTTCTTCCGGCTGGTGGCTCCTTGAATAGAGTAATAAGGTGCTCTCTGGCATAGGTTTTTCAGAAAGTCAAGGGAATTACCATCCCTCCCGAAGGGTATTCCCAAGCAGAAGCCATCCTCTCCAGGCGCATTGCGGAGGGGCGTGTCTGTCTTGGGGGGGGGATGGGTGTTAAGGGGAAGGATGGCAACTGTCTGAGCGAAAGCGAGTTTTGCCATCCTTCCCCTTGTTTTTAACCCATTCCCGGCCTCCTAGACAGGACTAGTGTACTGTCCCATTTACTTTCAGTATAATGACGCAGAATGAATTTTCAGCCTGCAAGGCGGAGGAATGAGGCGATGCGGTGGCATCGTCGATTGACAACAACGCAGCAGATGGAAATTCAGGCAAGTCATTATACGAAATGTGAGTGAGACAGCACACTACCCCCGTAGCCCCAGCGCCTGGAGGGGATGGCTTCTGCGGCCCCTACTGCAGCAGCTTCTGCACATCCAACGCCCCCCATCCCTGCTGATTTCTGGGAAGACCCAGATCTATGGCCCGTTCTCTGAGGCGGAGTTTTACATCCCGGTTGGTCATATCTGGGTATTTTTCCAGCAAAAGGGCAATGGCTCCTGATACCAAAGGCGTAGACATACTGGTGCCTGATTTGGCAAAATATGCTCCCGCCTCGTTCCCGCAGCTTACGATCCCGCATCCCGGCGCTACGATATCCGGCTTGCAAATGCAGCTGGCAGTAGGGCCACGGCCGGAGTAATCTACCATCCTGTTTCCCATCACCTCTACTTCCTTATGGTCGTCTGAACAGCCTACCGTTATGACTTTTCGGCTGATTCCCGGCGTGGTGACTGTCATAGGGCCGGGGCCGTGATTTCCGGCTGCCACAACGACCACCAGGCCATCATCCCAGGCCGCGTTTACCCCTTTAACAAGGGCAGAATTTTCCGTCATATCTCTCTTTGACAGAGAACCTACCGAAATATTTACAATCCGGATTCCCAAAAACTCTTTGTGGGAGCGGATCCAGCGGAGTCCGGAAAGCACATCTGAAGCATATCCATTTCCCCGATGGTCTAATACCTTTACGGAGATAATAGAGCAGCCAGGAGCCACTCCCCGGTATTTTCCTTCCATGGAAGCCCCGCTCCCTCCGATCATGGCGGCAACATGGGTTCCATGGCCATTGTCATCATAGGGTCTGTCTTTCCTGCGGACAAAATCCGCAAATCCCTTTACTCTATCCTTTAAATCCTCATGGAGAAAGATTCCCGTATCCAGGACAGCTACGCCTATGCCCCGTCCTGTGATCCCCATGGAATAAACCTGGTCGCAGTGAATATCCACTCTGGCTCGATTCACATCTTAAATACTCCTTTTTTGTTAGCCTATTCCACAGAGACATTCCATGTGCAGCCTGCACTGTTCCCTGAAACAGAAAAAAGCTCCGTACACCTGGTACGGAGCTTTTTTCTTAGGATTTAGGATTTTCAAAAAGGGTTGAAGGATAGTTATTAAACTTTTGTGCATTTCTTATGTACTCAGTATATCATGCCATCCCTGAAAATGTTTGAATGTTCTTTGAATAGATTATTAAGAAAATCTTAATTATCCTTTCTTAAGGGAAGCCAGACGAATTTTCAGCCGCTCTCTGTCACCGTCTGCAAAACAGTATCCATCCATGCCACAGGCTTTTGCACCCTGAATATTCCGTTCCAGATCATCGATAAAGAAACATTCCTCAGGCTTTAAACCAAAACGTTCAAAAAAATGCTCATACATTTCCTTCTGAGGCTTCATGCATTTTACTTCTGCGGAAAAGAAAATACCGTCAAAGCAGTCAATGGCCGGGATTACCTGATGATAGCAGGTCAAAAGGCGCACCGATGCATTGGAACAAAGATAGATGCGGTACCCCTCTTCCTTTAATTCCCTAACAAGTTCTTCCATCCCCTCTTTATGGTACATATTGTATTCATGCCAGTGGGCAAAGCTTTTTCTCGCCAGTTCCTTCTCCTCCTCCGTATCCAGCCGCGCCAGTATCTGGCTTAAACCTTCTTCCTCGGAAATAATCCCCATATCCAGCATAAGCCATTCCGGAGATACAAATACAGCCGTGCTGACCTTGCGGATCAGAGCCTCGTCCTCTGAAAAATGGTGGCAGACCCGGTCTCCCTCATATTCCACCAGTACCTTTCCCATATCAAATACGATATTTTTGATCATGATTCCTCTCCTTATTTACGTAAAAAGGGATGCCGAAAACCCGTAAGCTTTCCGGCATCCCCCTCAGTGACATTTATTTTGTCTCCGGCTTTTCAACCTGAACGATAGCAACCTTCTGCATCGGAATACGGCAGTTTTTGTTGCTGCCAAACTCTACGATCACTGTGTCATCAGTCATATCGATGATCACTCCGTAAAATCCGCTGCTTGTCAGGATGGTATCTCCAACAGCAACGCTTGCAAGCAGCTCCTGCTGTTTCTGTCTCTCTTTTTTCTGGGGACGAATTGCCATAAAATAAACAAGTGCTCCCAGGAAAATAATATAGAGAATAATTCCTCCCATTCCAGCCATGGTGTTTCCTCCTTCATACCTGCTGCTACATTGCCCCAGCAGTTTCTTTTATCAATCCTTCTGACCTGCCATGCCGGCCAGCTTAGCGGCTTTGTACTCGCTGTAGCGGTGTTCTTCAATGGCTTCCCGGATCTCTTCCATCATTTTATTATAAAAATACAAATTATGCAAGGTACATAATCTCATTCCCAGCATTTCTTTTGCCTTTAACAGATGGCGTATATATGCACGGCTGTAGGAACGGCAGGCAGGACACTGACAGCCTTCCTCAATCGGCCGGTGATCCAGCTCATATTTCTGGTTGAACAGATTCAGTTTGCCATGATTGGTATACACATGACCATGACGTCCGTTTCTGGACGGATAAACACAGTCAAAAAAATCAACCCCTCTGTCTACAGCCTCTAAAATATTGGCGGGAGTACCTACTCCCATAAGATAAACCGGTTTTTCCTCCGGCAGATGAGGAACAGTTACATCCAGAATGTGGTACATTTCCTCATGAGTCTCGCCTACGGCAAGTCCGCCGATGGCATAGCCGTCCAGATCCATCTCACGGATCGTTTTGGCATGGTCAATACGGATCTCATCAATCACACCGCCCTGGTTAATACCAAACAGAAGCTGTTCCCGGTTTACCGTATCCGGAAGAGAATTTAAACGAGTCATCTCTGTTTTACACCGCTTCAGCCAGCGTGTTGTACGGTCTACAGACTTTCTGATATAGTCATAATCTGCATGGCTTGGCGGACATTCGTCAAAGGCCATGGCAATGGTAGAACCCAGATTGGACTGGATCTGCATACTCTCCTCAGGGCCCATAAAGATCTTATGTCCGTCAATATGAGAGCTGAAATATACGCCCTCTTCCTTTATCTTTCTCAGATCTGTCAGAGAAAATACCTGAAAACCGCCGGAATCTGTAAGAATAGGCTTGTCCCAGTTCATAAACCTGTGCAGTCCTCCAAATTCCCGGATCAGCTTATCTCCAGTACGTACATGGAGATGGTATGTGTTGGACAGCTCTACCTGAGTGCCGATCTGGCGCAGATCGTCTGTAGATACAGCACCCTTGATCGCGCCTACTGTTCCTACATTCATAAACACCGGAGTCTGGATTGTACCGTGAACTGTTTCCATCACCGCACGCTTAGCCCGCCCATCCTTTGTAATTACCTGATATTTCATAAATTATTCCTCGTCAGCCAGAGCTGCTTTGATCATGATCGCGCACTCGATCCGTTTTTTCTGCATCTCGCAGCCGATCTCATATGCGCCGTTAATGGAACCGCTGAAATTGTAGGAATTGGCACTGCAGCCGCCGCTGCAGTAGAATCTGGCAAAGCAATCCTTGCAGCTTTCCTTTGCATATACGTTGCAAAGCTTAAACTCATTGCGTATTTCCTCATTTACAATGCCCGTATCTACGTTGCCCAGAAGGAACTCCTCATTTCCTACAAACTGATGGCAGGGGTAGAGATCACCCCATGGAGTAACTGCCAGATACTCTGTACCTGAACCACAGCCAGCCATACGCTTTGCAACACAGGGGCCTGCATTTAAGTCAATCATAAAGTGGAAGAAATTGAAGCCTCTTCCTTCTTTTTTACGCTTGATGTATTCTACTGCCAGCTTATCATACTCCTCAAGGATCTGGGGAATATCTTCCTCACGGATAGCGTAGTCCATCTCAGGTTCTGCAACAACCGGCTCCATGGACATCTGCTTAAAGCCCAGATCTGCATAGTGAAGCACATCCTTTGAAAAATCCAGGTTGTTTCTGGTAAAGGTGCCGCGGACATAGTAATCCATCTGGCCTCTGCTCTCAGCAAACTTCTGGAACTTTGGTACGATCAGGTCATAGCTTCCTGAACCGTTTCGGAAAGGACGCATCTTATCATTGACCTCCGGACGTCCGTCCAGGCTGAGAACCACATTACTCATCTCGCGGTTGCAGAACTCCATAATCTCATCATTCAGGAGCACGCCATTAGTAGTAAGCGTAAAACGGAAACGCTTATTGTGAGCCTCCTCCTGGGAGCGGCCGTACTCTACCAGCTGCTTTACTACCTTCCAGTTTAAAAGGGGCTCGCCGCCGAAGAAATCAACCTCCAGATTCCGTCTGTTTCCAGAATTGGCAATCAGGAAATCCAGAGCCTTTTTTCCCACCTCAAAGCTCATAAGAGCACGGCGGCCGTGATACTCGCCCTCGTCTGCAAAGCAGTAGCGGCAGGCCAGATTGCAGTCATGGGCAATGTGCAGGCAGAGAGCCTTTACCACTGTCTTTCTCTTCTTAAAGTCCATTACAAAATTCTTGTAAATGTCCTGAGTTAAAAGCTGCTCTGCATCAATGAGCTGCTGGATGTCCTCCAACGCCTCTGTCACTTCTTTTTCACTGTAAACTGCATCCAGTGTCTCATGAACCTTTGCAGTCACTTCTGCCGGAAGAGCCTGTGGCTTTTCCAGCTCCGGAATCTGCTCTGCCACCGCCTTGATGGCGTCATAGACAACCGGATCTACCACATGGACGGAACCGCTGTTTACGTCCAGAACAATATGATAACCATTGTTAATATACTGATGAATCAAAATTTATACTCTCTCTTTCTAAGGGCTGTCTGCCCCATATCTTTTACAGCAAAGGAAAGCCCCTATAATCCCGGTGACCATAGGGGCTTTGCAGCATAGGAAACGGACGCCGGATCAGCGGTCAGCGTTCTCGCAGCTCTGGTTTCCAACTGTACAGGAAGTCTTGCATGCAGACTGGCAGGAAGTCTGGCACTCGCCGCATCCGCCCTTCTTCATCGTATCCTTTAAGGTATTGGTATTCAAAGTCTTAACGTGCTTCATATCAGAGTACCTCCTTTTTTCCTTGTTTCTGTCCCTGAGGATATGCCCCAGAAACCGTTATCGTATGAATTATAACACAGCTTTCAGGGGCTTGCAATGGGATTTTGCTCCTGCCTGTCATATTTGTCTTCTCAATGGGATATATTTACACCATATCAATCATACCAGGAGGGATCCCTATGGAAAACGGCATTGTAAAACCCATGCTCCGCTCCCTTTTGATCTCCTACGTCCTCTCAGGGCTTCTGCTCGGCGCTCTGGCCTTTGCCCTGTATAAGCTGCGTTTAAAGGAAGGACAGGTAAATCTCATGGTCTATCTCGTCTATCTGGCCGCCTGTCTGGCAGGCGGAGCAGCAGCAGGAAAACGTCTGCGCCAGAGAAGGTTCTTCTGGGGACTGCTGTCAGGACTTTTTTACTTTCTCATCCTCTTCGCGGTCTCCTGGACCATGAACCCCTGGTCCGCCCTTGACACAGAACGCTCCGTCACCGTAATGGCTGTCTGCGCCCTGGGAGGGATGCTTGGCGGAATGTTTTCTGCCTAAATCAATCTACTTTCTT
The DNA here is from genome assembly GCF_001517625.2 of Clostridium sp. AT4. Lineage (GTDB taxonomy): Bacteria > Bacillota > Clostridia > Lachnospirales > Lachnospiraceae > Enterocloster. Next base: position 1,976,773 of record NZ_LN999828.1, read on the forward strand.
TTTAAACTCCTCTCCCATTTCGCCTAAAAGAAACAAAGCTGTACCCAAAAATACAAACAGATCCCCAAGATTAAATACCACCTTCTTAATCCCTGGTAGTGAAAATGAAAAATAGTCCACCACATATCCCCGTTTAAAACGGTCATACAGGTTGCTTAACGCGCCTCCCAAAACCATAGAAAGCCCCACCTTCTGAATCCCGCAGCCCTTTCTCACCAAAAGCATGGAAAGCGCGCCGGCCACAGCAGAGGAAACAGCCAGAGGAACCGCTGTTACCAGCTGTGGCTTTTCCTTTAAAAAACCAAAAGGAAACCCATAATTATGATTCCTGTGAATACGGATCCGTCCTTTCGCTCCCGGCAGATCTCTTGGAAACTCCCCATCCGTTTCCTGCTCGATCTCACTCTTCATCCCCTGATCCAAAGCCGCAATCCCTCCCACAAGCCAAATCAGATACTTCATGTCAATCCCTCCTCTGTCAAATTTAATCTCTATCCTCATTCTACAATATTTCCCCAAAAACATCCACCCATTTCCCCACCAATTTCTCAACCCTCCCACCTCCCCCAGCCAGAAGTGAGGTTTCTATCCTGCCTTCTGAGCGACTTTGCAGGCTGTTAGAATGACTTAGAGGATAAAATTTTTCGTTAAGAGCCATATCAAACCTGTCCGAGCGCAGCGAGTTTTTGATATGGCTCTTGCTTTTAGAAAAATTTCAGCCTCTTAGACATTCTTACAGCCGGAAACCGGAGCTCAGAAGGCAGGACAGAAACCGGACTCCCCGCATATACTAATCAAAACCCTCTTCCGGAGCCGTCCTTCCCATGCCCGACTGCCCTTTTAATCCCGCCGCTGAAAACATAGCCGATCTGATCTACCGCTTCGGATCTCTGCAATCTGAACGCTGGAACAACACATCCTCCCTGTGTGCAGACTATGTGAGCAGCGATTATATCATTCTCCATATGCCTCTCACTCCTGATGCCGTATCCATGCGTGTACACCCCTACTATATGATTCCCTCGCTGTTTTCCCCTTTGGATTACAATGCCATGGAGGCATCAGGAATCCTCTCAGCCTTTAACTCCCCTGCACTTAACAACCAGGGAAAGGGCGTTCTCATTGGCCTGGTAGACACAGGAATTGATTACCGCTCTCCCCTATTTCAAAATCCCGACGGCACAACCCGTATTGCCGGAATCTGGGATCAGTCGGTTCCCATCGAGGAAGATGTACTGCCAGCCGGTGTGCCGGATTACTATCCAATGGGAGGAGCCTCCTACGGCACAGAATACACCAGAGAACAGATCAACAAAGCTCTCGCCTCTGACGATCCCCTCTCCCTGGTTTCCACACAGGATACCATAGGACACGGCACCTTTCTCGCCGGACTGGCTGCAGGCAGCTCCATACCTCAGGAGGATTTTACGGGAGCAGCGCCAGAGGCAGAACTGGCAGTTGTAAAATTAAAGCCTGCAAAAAAATATCTCCGCGACTTCTATCTGATCCCTTCGGATGCTCCCGCCTTTCAGGAAAATGATATTATGATGGGGATCAAATACCTGCGCATGATGGCAGACCGTCTTAAAAAGCCTCTGGTGATCCTGCTGGCTATGGGTTCAAACTCCGGGAGCCATATCGGCACCTCCCCATTAAGCCAGGTCACTCAGAATTACAGCGGTTTTTTTGGCATCATCACTGTTATTGCAGGCGGAAATGAAACCGGAGCGGCCCATCATTTTTACGCTTCAATCCCTGCAGGCACTGAATATGAAGATGTGGAAATCAGAGTGGGAAAAGAAGAAGCAGAACGCGGCTTCGTGCTGGAGCTGTGGGCTGCGGACGCTGATACCTACACCGTAGGCTTTATCTCTCCCAGCGGAGAACGGATCAGCCGTATCCCTATTATCGCCAATAATGAAACTTCTATCCCTTTTCTTTTAGACGCTACAACTATCACTGTAAACTACCAGCTCATTGAGGCCGAATCCGGCAGCCAGCTGATTTTCATGCGCTTCCAGACGCCCGCAGCCGGTATCTGGACGGTGCGTGTATACAATACGCAGCGTTTTAAGGGAACCTTCCATATGTGGCTTCCTGTACAGGGAATGATTTCCGAGGAAACCGTCTTTCTGCGGCCTGATCCCTACAGCACCATCACCGTTCCCGGCAACTCCCGGCTTCCCATTACCGTAGGCGCCTATGATACGTCCACCGGAGGCATCTACATCCACTCCAGCCGCGGCTTTACTCCCAATCAGATCGTCAAACCGGAGCTGGCCGCTCCGGGCGTCAACATCCTTGGCCCTTCCGTCGGCAGAAAGCCAGGAAGTGATACGCCCATGACAACACGCACCGGAACCTCGGCAGCGGCGGCAATCACCGCTGGAGCGGCCGCCAATCTTTTAGGCTGGGGCATTGTAGAAGGAAACTATCCTACCATGAGCGAGGCATCTGTAAAAAGCTACCTTATACGGGGAGCACAAAGAAATCCAGCGCTCACATACCCGAACCGTGAGTTTGGATATGGAACGCTGGATCTGTTTCAAACCTTTCTTCGTCTGCGGGAATAGCCATCCTGCAGCATGAGGGCAATATTGTATGCCAAATGCTAACCTCTCATCTGCACCAGAGGTCCTCCATTTTTTTCCAGATACGGCCTGGTAACTACCACGGAACCAATATTGGGATCTTTGGGGATCTCATACATGATATCCAGCATGAACTCCTCCAAAATTGCCCGCAGCGCTCTGGCTCCGGTGCCGCGCCGGATTGCTTCCTCTGCAATCCACTCCAGAGCATCCTCCTCAAAGACCAGCTTCACCTCATCCAGTGCCAGAAGCTTCTCATACTGGCGGAGAATAGCATTTTTCGGCTCCTGCAGAATACGGATCATCATATCCTTATCCAGTCCCTTTAACGTTACCGTTATGGGAAGACGGCCCAAAAACTCCGGAATCATGCCGAAGGTTCTCAGATCCTCGTTGGTTACATGGCTCAAAATGTCAGGATCATGATCAAAGGAATCCTTAAGCACTGCTCCAAAGCCCATGGCGGACTTCTTCGTAAGACGCTCCTTAATGATCCCCTCAAGGTCAGGGAACGCGCCTCCGCAGATAAACAGGATGTTGTCTGTATTTACCGTTGCCATGGGGGTCATGGCATTTTTCTGATTGGAGCCTACAGGTACCTCCACTGTGCTTCCTTCCAAAAGCTTTAAAAGCTCCTGCTGAACAGATTCACCGCTTACATCCCTGGTATTGGTCTGCTTCTTTTTGGCAATCTTATCAATTTCATCAATAAAGATAATCCCCTTCTGGGCCCGCTCCACATCATTGCCTGCAGCCGCCAGAAGCTTGGATACCACACTTTCGATGTCATCGCCAATATATCCGGCCTCTGTCAGAGAGGTAGCGTCTGCGATCGCTAACGGTACATCTAAAAGCTTTGCAAGCGTCTTTACCAGATAAGTCTTTCCGCTGCCCGTCGGTCCGATCATCAAAATGTTGGACTTTTCAATCACAATATCGTCACTGTCAGAGCCTTCTTTTCCCAGAAATGCTCTCTTATAATGGTTATATACAGCCACTGCCATAACCTTTTTAGCCTTTTCCTGTCCGATCACATAGGCATCCAGCTTTTCCTTAATCACATGAGGCGCAGGTATATCCTTCATGGTAAGCTGAGGCTGAGGCTCCTTACTCTTTTTAAGCTTCTGTTTTTTGGGGATCTCAGCCTTTGGAGGCATCTGGGACAGATCATTAAAGTTCAGATTCATATAGGGCATATTGGGAATCTGAGAAAGATCCATCCCGTTTTTCATCACAGAATCAAAAGCCTTCTGCATACAGTCATGGCACAGGTTCATACCTCCCGGCATGGAAATCATGGGGCCCGTTTTACTCTCCGGCCTGCGGCACATATAGCAGACCTTTTCATATCCCTCATCCTCCCGATCCTTTCCTTCGGACCGGGAAACGTCATTTTTCTCTATCTCTTTCTCTTCCAATGTAAATCTCCTCTCTCATGGGCAATATAAACTTATTGCTGCCCGGATGCCGCTGCCTGTTCCTCCGCAGGCATTGCTGCCAGTGTTACGGTAACCGTCAGCTCCTGGTACACTCCGTCGATCTGTCTCTGAACAGTCAGTTCTACCTGCTCTCCGGCCCGGTAGCCTGCTAAAATCTCCTGAAGGCCCTCCATGTTCCGCACGGTCTGGCCATCTAATTTGGTAATAATATCCTTCTCCCACAGCTCAGAGGAGGCTGCTGCGCCGGACTCCAGGATCTTATATACATAAGCGCCTCTCGGCATGCCAAAGGTCTTTGCCGCATTTTCATCTACATTCGTTCCCTGGATTCCCAGATATCCCCTTTCCGCCTCAGGAATATCAACCTTTGATCTGCGCTTTGTAAGCTGGTCAATAATATCCTGGGATTTTGAAATAGGGATGGCATAACCAATGCCCTCTACCTCGGTAGAAGCATATTTTGCCGCATTAATCCCAACTAGCTCACCCTTCATATTTAAAAGAGCGCCGCCGCTGTTTCCAGGATTGATCGCCGCATCTGTCTGAAGAAGTACGCGGGTATTTCCCTCTTCCGTCTGCACTTCCCGGTTTATGGCGCTGATATAGCCGACTGTCACAGACTGGCCGTAGCCAAGGGCATTTCCAATGGCGATCACACCCTGTCCCGGCTTTAATTCATCCGAGTTTCCCACAACTGCCGGATGGATCTGCGCTTTGGTTTCTTCTTTAATCTGATCTAAAGGAATGGCAATCACTGCCAGATCCGTTTCCGGATCCGTTCCCTTTGTCACAGCATCTACCGTTTCCTCATCAATAAATGTAACCTTTAAGGATGTGGCTTCCTCCACCACATGATTATTCGTTACAATGAGAAGCTCTGTCTCATTTTCCCCGATAATAATGCCCGATCCGCTGCTTGGCACCTCATAGGTCTGTCCGCCCAGTCCGCCGCCGAAAAACCAGTCATAGCCGAAATCACGGCTCTGATATACGGCTGTGCTTGTGATAGCCACTACCGAAGGCATTGCTTCCTCCACGATGACAGACACATCTGTAACCGGAGCAGCGATATAAGACGGCGTCGCAGTTTCGGGCCCGGCGAACGGATCTGCCGGAGGCTTTTGCCCTTCGGGCGCCTTCCAGTCCCCTGCTTCCGGTTCCCCTGAAACAATGGCATACAGATTCTTAAAAACGCCGGAGGACGCGATCTGTACTCCCACCATCACACCTCCTGCAATGGTACCAAACAGCAGCGCCCCCGCTGTGATCCAGGCTGCCTTCTTTAAAATGCCTCCCTTTTTAGGTCTCTCTTCTTCAGGCTCTCTATTCCAATTACGATCCTTATCTTCTTCGTACATTTGCTGTATCTCCTTCCTTCACTTATGTGACTATCTTATAATGAAACAGAAAAAATATCAAATAAATAATTGATAAACAAACCGCCGGGGAAATCGTCATTTTTCCCCGGCGGTCTGCCGTATCATCCCTTATTCTCAGGCTCCCGGACCGATAATTACATCGTTTTCCGGATTTCCTTCAATAATCACATTTCCTGCTCCGGGTATAACTCCTGAGGCGGAAGACTCCGTCTGTCCCGGTTTTGACTGTCCTGCTCCGGAACTGACCGGACTTGTCTGAGAAGGCTGAGACGCTGCTCCAGGCCCGCTGTCTGCATCTCCCGATTCAACTGCACCGGGTCCCTCAGAGCCTGCATCTGTACCCTTAGCGGGCTTTGTCACTGCTTCCATCGTGGCAGAAGGCAGTGTCCCGCTGGGTACTGTCGGCTTCAGGCTGCCCGAAGACTCTGTCGATGCTCCCGGCTTTGACTGGCCTGAATGCGTGCTGCCGGAGGACTCAGACGGGAGCATCCCAGGACCGTAATTCTCCGGCGGATCGATCACATTTCCGTTCTCGTCTGTCTCAAGCTCCAGTCCCCACGGATATTCACCGTCAATCACATCCTCATTCCCATGCTTCGTGCTCTCGCTGCTGCCCTCGGAGGTTTCAGTCCCGTTTTCTTTCGTTTCTTCCTTTGTCTGAGCTGCCGTAGTAGCCTTCGGCACATAGCCTCCGTCTGTTCCCACGCTCTCGATAGGCTTTCCTTCCTTGTACATACCAGTATCAGCTGAAATTTTGGCGCTGATCTTTTTTACCATTTCACTTGGTACATAATTCTCATCATCGAATAAGAACTGATGAAGCTTGATCACATTGCTCTCCAATGTCTGTGGAATGACGCAGGCGCCCTTTTTGCCCAAAATCCCGTCACTTCTGGCCTCTGGGAATCCTGCTGTAGCTGCAATGTGGTATTTGGTAAGGTTTTTAGCCATAGGAATCATATCATTTAAGGTAATACTGGTAAGGATCTGCGGAAATACCACTTCCATTACATTATTTACAACTGCAAAGTCCGCTTTCTTCAGCTTATCAAAACTGAGCTCGATCACCTTTCTCTGGCGCTCTGTACGGGCATAATCCGTATCCATCTTGCGCAGTCTGGCATACGCTACCGCCTGAACACCGTCCAGATGGTTCGGGCCGGCCTTCTTTAAATGATGGGAACCAACTCCAGTGGATTCTACCGTTTCTGTAATATAAGAATTGATATAGTAAAACTCTGCCTTGCTCAGCTCTACATCCACACCGCCCAGAATGTTGATGGAATCTGCCACAGCCTTCCAGTTAAAAGTCGCATAATCATCAATCTGTAAATCCAGATTCCGGTTCAAGGCCTCTACCGCCTGCTTTGGGCCGCCTCTGGAATAAGCTAAATTGATCTTATTATAGGAATTTTTCTCGTCTATGTTCAGATAGGTATCTCTAAATACGCTCACCAGCTTGATGGCGCCCGTCTCCTGATTGACTGTACAGAGTATGATAACATCAGACATATTCCCCTTGCCTACAGAGTTGTTCCGGCTGTCCACGCCGAAAAGAGCCACAGTCCAGTACCCCTTCATCTGCTCCTCTTTTTCCACAGAAATATAGGGATTTGTCATATCTGCCTGATTAAACTCCGTATCCGTCTGCATATTGGACCACATCCGCTTTCCCCACCAGACACAGCCAATAACTGCAAAAGCCGTAATCTGAGCTGCGATCAGAAGGATAAGCCCCCTGAGGGTAAGTCCGCCAAAAAACCGCTTTGGCCCGCCGCTGCCTCTGCCGCCTGCCCGTCTGCTGCGGACTTTATCCGTACTTCGTCCCGCTCTGTACCCTGTGCTTTTTTCGCGCTCTGGAACGGTTCTCCGGCCGGTACTTTCCCTGTGGCTTCCCGCCCCAAACTCTATTTCCTCTTCTTCGTCAAAATCACTGTCCAGATCCATATAGGAATCCTCTTCCTGCTCTCTGCGGAAAGCGGTGCTTCGTCTGGGACGTTTTCCCTCTGTCTCAGCCTGACGGAAGGCAGGGACAAAGGTATGACCTGTGTTCCCTGCCTTTGGCCTGCGTGCTTCCTGTTCTTCCTCCGGATCAAATCCGAACTCAAATTCATCGCGATTCATATGTTCATCCTCACTGCATCAGTATGCATTTTTATTGATAAAGCCTTTAAAGATTGTCAAAAACATAATCTTAAAATCAAAACCAAGGCTCCAGTTTTCGATGTAATACAGATCGTGTTCGATCCGTTTGGTAATGGAAGTGTCCCCCCGATAGCCGTTTACCTGAGCCCAGCCTGTCAGCCCGGGCCGCACCTGATGCTTGATCATATAGCGGGGAATCTCCTCCTTGAACTTTTCCACAAACAGCGGCCGCTCCGGCCTTGGCCCTACCAGACTCATATCCCCGATCAGGATATTGTAAAACTGGGGCATCTCGTCAATACTGGTCTTTCGTATAAAGCGGCCCACCGGCGTTACCCTTGGGTCATGGGGCGTAGTCCAGCGTGTTTTTTCCTTTCCCGGATCCTGAACCTCCATAGAACGGAACTTGTACATCTTAAAGGGTCTGTTGTGGAGGCCGATCCGCTCCTGACTGTAGAAAATGGGGCCCGGAGAGGTCAGCTTTATGAGCCCTGCCGTAAGGAGCATCACCGGAGAGAACAAAAGAAGGCCGAAAAGAGCTCCTCCAATGTCCACAATCCGCTTTACCGTAGCGTTAAATACGTTCGTCAGAGGCACATGGCGGATATGGATCACCGGCAGTCCCTGAAGATCCTCCATATAGGGAATCGTAGGTATAATATTATTGTAATCCGGAATGAATTTGGTATGAACGCCGGATTTCTCACAGACTGCCACGATTGATTCCAGATTTGAATACTCATTGATACTCAGGGTAATGGCAATTTCATCCAGCGTATTTGCTGCCAGAACGCTTTCCAGCTGGTTTATGGTTCCCAGGATCCTGACATTTTTATAGGCATATCCTGACGGTCTGCCGTCATCCAGGATCCCCTGGATATGATATCCCCACTCAGGATTTAAAGCCACCCGGTCAATAAATCCTTCCGCTGCCCGGCTGTAGCCCACTAAAAGGATGTGCTTCTGATTATAGCCGTTGGTGCGCAGAGAGCGCAGAAAAAGGCGGATCGCCATACGTTCCGCTTCCAGCAAAAGGATATTTAAAACGAAAAAGCAAAGAAGCATCCTGGTGGAGAAATATCCCAGGTGGATAATGATATTTCTTCCGCCAAACAGGATCAGCGTAAAGAACATAAGGCCGATCACATTGGCCTTGCAGATGTTGGCAAACTCTGATCTGCGTCCCTGGATCCGCTTCGGCACATAAAGGTGAAAACAGGCATTTAACACCAGATACACCGGTATGATAAATATAAGCGCCGCAAAATAAACGGGCGGTTCCAGAGTTTTCACATTGTATTCCAGAGGGATCACTTTTCCGCTGACTATGATCAGCCAGGCAAGAAAATATGCCAGAACCGTCATAACCACATCCAAAAGGACATGAATCCGGTTCAGCTTCTTTTGATTATCTTTTATCATGGAAAATCACCTGATATTCAGTCTCATCCGGCAGAACCCTTTCTTCAGGCACTCTGCCGGGTGCTCCTATTATAGCTTATTTAAACTCAAGATTCTATAACATTTATCTTAAAATATGATAAAATTCGCCTTTTTACTTCCTTTTTTCCAGCTGCCTTAAGGAAAATTCGTAGAAATACAGAAGAGTACCTGTAAATAATTCCCATTCGATTGCCAGATAGTTTTTCAAATGCTCCGGTCTGTATCCTACCTTTTTACATTTCCCTGCTGTTGCCAACCCTTCCTTCACGCCTGCAAGATAATCCGCTCCAAAGCCGCGCTTTTTAAAAAACAGATATTTCACAGTCATTCCTGCTCCAATGGGCAGGACGTTGACAAGCAGCTGCAGGAAAGGCATATTTTTATAATTTAGGTAAATATTATTCCGGGCCGCCAGCCGCACCTTAAAGGAATTATACTTGGAACCGCTGGTGCCGCTGCCCACATGGTACACAACTGCGTGAGGACAGTAAACATTATCATAGCCTGCAATCCTGGCCCGGTAGCCTACGTCAATGTCCTCTAAATAAGCAAAATGCATCTCGTCAAAATACCCGATTTTTTCAAAGATCTCCCTGCGGTAAATGGCAGCTCCGGCGCAGGCGGAAAAGACTCTGCAGGGGTGGCTGTAGCCCCCGGAGGAACGTCCTACGCCCCTCTGATACGCCCAGCCAAGGAGGCTGTACATATCTCCTGCATCATCCATCTTATCCTTGTGATACATCTGGATCATCTTGCTGCTGACAGAAAAAATCTTAGGCGACCTCTCAATGGCCTTAACCATTTCACCGATAAAATGGCAGTCCGGCTCTGTATCATTGTTTAACAGAAGCACATAGGGCGTCTTTGCCGCCCTGATCCCCACATTAACCGCCCCGGAAAAACCGGTATTGGTATCCAGAAAAATCGTGGAGATCTGATGCTCCTTAAGCCACTCCACACTGCCGTCCGTGGAGCCGTTGTCCACCACCAGGATCTGAAATTTGTGGTAAATCTGCAGCTCCAGCGCCTTAAAGCAGGGTTCCATGAATTTTAATCCGTTATAATTGGGTATGATCACAGTGACCTTGATTCGATTGCTCATTTTCCTTCCTTTTCCTCCGGCCCATAGGCATCGTACACAGACAGGTCATAGGGTTCTCCGATCTTCTCCTTCAAGAGATCACGAAGGGCAAAATTAGACTTGCGGAGCGTGAGATTGGGGTTGTAGTAAGGATCTCCCTGCTCCAGGATCTCCGGCCACTTTTTATGGAACATGGCAACCTCCCGGTTAAAGCGGGCCACCTTTTCCGGCGTGTCCTCCAATCCCCTGGACTTGGATTCATAGTGGTAAAGGCAGGCATAAGGCGCATATACTACCAGTTTCCCCAGCGCCCGCACTTTCATACAGTAATCAATATCATTAAAGGCGACTGCCAGCTCTGTGCTTAAGCCTCCCACAGTCTCAAAGACGGATTTCTTTGTCATCAGACAGGCTGCAGTGACTGCGCTGTAGTCCTGTGCACACATGGCACGGTGGAAGTAGCTGTTCTCAGCCTTGTGAAGGCCGATAAAGGTATGGCCCGCAATCCCGCCAAAGCCCACTACCACGCCTGCATGCTGGATGGTGTCATCTGCATAAAGCAGTCTTGCTCCCACGATTCCCACATCCTCACGCTGGCAGAAGCCCAGCATCTCCTTTATGCTGTCCGGCTCTAAAAGCTCTGTATCATTATTTAACAAAAGAAGATACTCGCCGGATGCAAAGGATGCTCCGAAATTATTGATGGCTGAATAGTTAAAGCCCTCCTTCCATGTCACTACCTTAACATTGGAATGAGCCTCCTGAAGCTTTTTATAATATGCAAAGGTCTCCGGACTGGTACTGTTGTTCTCCACAACGATAAATTCCAGATTCTGATAGGTGGAACGCTCCATCAGAGAACGGATACAGGTATCCAGATCCTGGCTGTGGTCTTTATTGGGAATGATCACAGACACAAGGGGTTCTCCCTGAATCTTAAAATGCGTGTGGTAAATGCCGTAATCCACACCCTTTTCCACGGATTCTGCCGGGATTCCCACTCGCTCATAGTGAGCCATAACCGCTCTGGAGCCTGCCTCGAAAGCGTACATCTTACTTTCCGGATTGCTGGCTGTGGACCCCTGATGGCAGCGCCAGTGGTAGAGCACCTTTGGAATATGAACGATTTTGGCGGCTTTTTCCGTACACCGGAAAATAAAATCATAATCCTGAGCACCGTCAAACTCCTTCCTAAAGCCTCCCACCTGATCCAAAAGGCTCTTTTTTACTACAAACAGATGGCAGATATAATTGACACTGGTAAGAAGATCCGGGTTAAAATCAGGCTTGAAATGCGGATCAAACAGCGCCTTTCCATCCATATCCAGCTTATCCTCATCGGAATAAAGGACTTCACAGTCCGGATGCTCGTTGACTGCCTTTACCACCTCATAAAAGGCGTGCTCCGGAAGGGTATCGTCGTGATCAGCCAGGATCACAAAATCGCCGGAAGCCATTTCAAGAGCCGCATTGGTATTGCCGGAAATGCCCCTGTTTCCGCCCAGCACCGCATAGCGTACTCTGGGATCCTTCTGGGCGTAGCGCTTTAATACCCGTTCCACGCTCTGTCCTCTGGGACTGCCGTCTGCAATGCACAGCTCCCAGTTGGTATAGGTCTGATCAATGATGGAATCGATCATTTCCCGAAGATAATGCTCCGGGGTGCGGTAGACGGGTATAACCACAGAAAGAAGGGGCTCATATTCAAAACGCGCTTCCCTCTGGGCCTTTAACTCCTCCTCTGTGGGCTTTGTAAGCTCATACCACTCGCTGTAGTCATAGTCATTATCAAGGCCCTGAAGCTTGTGACAGGACTTCTTTATCAGAGCCTTAAGTCCATTTTCCTTCCAGAAATCTGCAGCCACACGGACGGTCTCCATGTTCATCAGGTCCTTAATCTTTTCCATCCGCTTATGAGCCACGCTGGAACGCTTTGCGATCAGCTCTTCATTATACTTGATCTTTGCCTGGCGTCCCTCACAGCGGATCAAAAGCCAGTAGGTCTTTCCTCTCTCATAGGGGAACTGGATGTCAAAGCCAAAGTCCCTGTCATACGTCTTTTTGAAATAAATCTGGCTCACATCATCTCTTCTGGTCGTAACCAGCTTATATTTCACCGGGTTATGGCGTTCATCCTCTACCCGGAAGGTCGCCCTGCTTTCCGGAGATTTTCCCAAAACCCATCCGTTTAATGTAATGGAATTTTCACGGATCCGCACAATGTCTATCTTATACTTCATCCTTTTTTCCTTCCTCTTTCTCTTCCGGCTTCTCATCAAAATTCAGGCGCTCCGCTTCAATCACCAGAGGCCGCTTCATGACTCTCTGATTGATGCTCATAATGTATTCGCCCAGAAAACCGATGAAAAAGAGCTGGACAGAGCCCAGAAACAGCATACCGATCAGCATGGGAGCCATACCGGCCGGAAAACGGTCCCACCAGATCAGCTTCATTACCAGATAAACAAGAGCGATCAGCATACTGACCGCGGCGCAGACCCCTCCGAAAATCGTAGCAAGGCGCAGCCCCTCTTTTGTATAGGAAGTAACGCTTAACATGGCTGCGTCGTAAAGGCGGTAAAAGTTATTATGCGTCTTTCCTGCCCTTCTCTTTGGCTGCTCGTAGGGAATCTCCTTGCGCTTATAGCCAAGCTCTGCCACAATCCCCCGCAAAAAGGGCGTAGGATCATCCAGACGGCGCAGGATTTCAATAAACTCCCTGTCATAAAGGCCGGAGCCGGTAAAATGCTCGATCTGCTCCACATCTGACAGCTTTTTGATGGTCTTGTAGTAGCAGGTACGGAGCCAGTACATAAATTTGTTCTCCTGACTGCTGGTCTTGATCCCGATTACGATCTTGTAGCCGTTTTCCCACTCACGGACGTATTTGGGAATCATTTCCACCGGATCCTGGAAATCTGCCACCATTTCAATGACGCAGTCTCCTGTCACCTGGAGCATACCATAGTAGGGGGAGTTAAACTGTCCGAAATTGCGGGCATTAAAAATCGCCTTGATCTTCGGATCACTGCTGCACAGAGTCCGCAGCACCTCCCTCGTTCCGTCCGTCGAATCATTGTCAATAAAGACCAGTTCGTAATCATACTGGGGAAGTTCATTTTTCAGGATATCTGTTACCGCCTGGCTGATGGGCCCTACATTTTCGACCTCATTGTAGCAGGGGATCAATATGCTGATCTTTTTCATTTGGATGTACATCTCTTTCTAAAATAATCTTGTAATGGTTTATGGGAGCATCTGGCGGATGCCCTGGGAAAAGGAATACGCTTCCTTAAAGCCTCCGGTCAAGGCCGCCAGCTTCTCTACGGAAGGCCGCACAGACAGGGCCCCTTCCTTTGCCTGAACAAAGGAGCCGTATTCCAGACTTCCTCTTCCTCCCGCCTCTTTCCAGACCTCCTCCACAAAGGAGCGCAATACCCGCGTATCCCTGCTGGCAACATTGACAATCTCGCTGATTTTCGGGCTGTCCTTTTCAGACGGAAGATGGCGGTACAATTCATATACTGCCTGAACTGCGTCTTCTATATACATAAAGTTCCACTGATGAAGGCAGGCGCTTAGGGAAACGCTCTTTCCCTGGGGCAGCTCCCGCACCAGAGTGGAGATGATCGACCAGGGGTGATCCCCGGGGCCGTAGACGCTGAAAAACCGCAGATGGAAATAGTGAAGCCCCAGCTCTTTGCACAGAGGAGCCGCCTTCTGGTAAAATTCCCACTTGGCCTTTCCATACTGGTTAATGGGGGCGCATTCCCTGTCCTCAGACATGATTCCGTCCGTAAGTCCATACTCCACCCGGGAGCCTGCATCCATAAAAACAGAGCAGGAAAGAGCCTTTGCAGCCCGGATACATTCCAGAGAACCTGCCACATTTTTGGCCTGAACTTCCGGAGAATCAATCTCCTGACGGTTTACACCGCCCCAGGCAAAATGGAAAAATGCGTCTGCAGAACCAATCTGTGAAACACAGTCTCCGGCCCGGTCCATGGACCAGGGAACGATGTGCAGGTTTTCGTGAACCGGAAGCGCCTTAAGATTAGGGGAATCCGGACGGGACAGGGCAAAAACCTCTGCCCCTTCTCTCAAAAACAGGGCCGCAAGGTAACTGCCGATAAAGCCGGTTGCCCCTGTGATAACGATTCTCATAAGCTGTCCTCCTAGAGCATTTCCAGATGATTGGAACGCATGGCCCGGATCTCCACCTCAGGACCAAATTTCTCCCGGATCAGGGCCGCAATCTCATCCGTATAGCCGGGAGCAGTGATAATGACGGCGTCCACCGGATGCTCCTCAAAATAGGACGGGGCTACGATGGGAAGATGGGAGGCCGGAGCAAATTTTCCCTGTTTAAAGGGAGCGGAATCAATGATATACTCTGCCTTCTTTCCAAGGCTGGTTGTAGCTGCCAGCGTAAAGCCCTGATGACTGGCTCCCCAGATGGCTGCTTTTTTCTTCCAGGCATCCAGATACTTCATATAGGTATCCATCTCCCGGCGCAGATTCACATAGCAGTCCAGCAGATTGCCTGTTTCCATCTGGGGACGCTTGCGCACAATAACGGCAAGCGTATCCCTGTTTATCACCTCTGCTTCCTCTACCACAAAGCCCGTACGATCCAGCAGGGAAGTCAGCGTATCAAAGGTATAGTAGGCAATGTGATCCCGGATCAGCTCATAATAGCTGCTGTGATCCATAATATACTCAAAGCTTGGAACGGTAAGAAGTCCCATCCCGTCATCTTCCAGATTATTGTAAATACAGCGCAGCATCCCTGCCGGATCCGGCTGATGCTCCAGAAAATTAAAAGATAAAAATACATCATAAAAGCCGCCTGGGATCACCGTATCCGCATGTTCTGTAAATCCCTGCTCCACTGCAAGGCCCTGAGCCCTGGCAAGCTTAACCAGCGCCGGATCATGCTCAATCCCGTGACCCTCTACCGGAAATTCCTCTAATACCTTTAAAAATTCTCCCTGTCCGCAGCCTACCTCGATAAACCGCTTTCCTTCTAAATGGTAAGTTTCGATCAGGTGCCTGTACTGTTTTCTGCGCAGCTCCGCCATAGTGGTGGAATATCCTCCGGCGCGGATCACATCCCGGTAATAATCCACCGGCTCGCAGTCAAACTGCACCAGGCCGCAGCCCATGCACTGGCAGAGATCCAGAGTAAGCCCCTGATCCTCATCTACATGATCTTTATCCGGCATATGCTGGGCGGAAGCCGGCATATTGTCCAGCGTAAGAAGCGGCGTCTCCCATAAAGGAGCACCGCAGGCAATACAACGTTTCATCTAAATTTCTCCTTTTTTCTCCTGTACCATCCGGCGGATCCCCTCCGAAAAAGGAATCTGCTGGGTAAAGCCCACTGCTGCCTTTAATTTCGTCAATTCCGGCATCAGCGATACCATGCCCTCCGCATTGGGCGGCCTGTCTCCGAAATGATAGCTTCCCAGACTGCCGCAGAGCCGGTGCAGCTCTTCTATATAATCCCGCAGCGGGCGGGTATCTTCCCCCGCCACATTATACACGCCGGCCGGTGCTTTGCCAAGAAGAAGTTTTACCAGCAGCTCTGCGGCCTCGGTCACATAGAGGAAATTCCACTGCTGGGTACAGGGTCCCATTTCCATATGGCCTCCCTTTAAAAAGGTGTCAATGCAGGTGGAAATCAAAGACCATGGGTGATCTCCCGGGCCATAGACGCTGAAAATACGGGTATGGATATAATCCATGTGAAGCTGGCCGGCCAGTTCCCCGGCCTGTCGGCAGACCAGCACCTTATCCTTGCCGTACTCAGATACCGGATGGCAGGGCTGATCCTCCCTCATGGGAGAATCGCAGATCCCGTACTCCGCCTGAGAGCCTGAAAAAAGGAACCGGCTGCAGCCAAGGGCTCCTGCTGTTCTGACAGCCGAAAGCGCATAGCCGATGTTTTTCGCCTGAAGAGCCGGATCCTGCCGGTTGGCGCTTCCCGCTCCCTCCCAGCCAAGATGCAGCCAGGCAGAGGCGTCTGTGATATCCATCTCCTTCAGGCGTTCTATCTCGTTTAAATTACATTCCAGAATCCTTACGCTTCCCACAGCCCCCTCTCTCCGGCCTTCCTGTCCATTAAGAGGCAGCGCCTTTAAAAAGGACAGGCCCGCTGAACCGGGCCGTGCCACAGCATACACCTTCTGTCCCTGTTTTAAAAGTTCCTCCACTACAGCCCTTCCGATAAAGCTGGTAGCTCCTGTGACGATCACTGCCATATGGCTGTCTCCTTTTCTGTCTGTTGTTCTGCCGGTTCTCCCAACCGGGAATTATTCCCTGATTCTAGGAATGATCATATTCCGATCCATCTCCTCCTCAGGAAGGAAGGGAGCCAGATCCTCCAAAGGCGGAGATACCAGAGTTCCGTCCGGCAGCCTCTTGGCTGAGGACTTTGGCTCAAAGTTCTGATCCATGGATACAAAGATCTCGCAGATCACCGGGCCTTCGGCAGCCAGCGTCTGCTCCACTGCTTTTGCAAGCTCACTGTTGTGCTCTGCCTTTATATAAGGATATCCGTAGGCACATGCCAGTTTTTCCATATTCGGGAAGCTTAAATCCCCGCTGTCCACTCCGATGCCGATCAAAGGCTCTCCGAAGAAATTCTTCTGGGTCTGGCGGATGGAATGATAGCCGCCGTTATTGATTAAGAATATTTTAATTCCCATTTTATGGTGAATGATGGTCTGAAGCTCCTGAAGGTTCATCTGGATGCTTCCATCACCCGTTACAAGGATCAGATCCTCTCCGGAACGATCCCTTCCCTGGCTGTAGCAGCGGCTGTCTCTGGAGGCAGTCCAGGCGCCAATAGCGGCAGGCAGATCATAGCCCATGGCTGCTACGGCAGAATTGGTGATAAACCGCTGTCCCTTCTTGATCACATACGCATGACCGCCTACCACGCAGGCAGAACCATTTCCCACTACCGTAATCTGGTCTTCCTTTAAGCGGCTGCTGATGGCCTGGATGGCCGCATAGACATTAGCCGGCTCCTGATCGGTGAAATTCCAGTGTTTTTCCTGTACCACCGGATAGGTTTCCTTCCACATCCTGCAGGTCTCGCTCCAGCTCATGCCCGGAAGACCTTCTCCGCCGTCAAAGAGCTGCTTTTCTCCCTTTTTGCTCAGGCTTTCAGCCAGCTGGTTTCCTTCTTTTTCCAGAATTTCATCCAACGCTCCGTCCAGCTGCTCCAGAAGATCCTTCGCATCTGCATGAACCGCCAGATCTGCATGCACCGAAGGCTTCTTTAATTCTTCACTGTCAATATCATTTGCGATCACAAAGGCGGCTCTGGCCCAGGTCTTATAATTGTAGCCCACCTGCCGGATACTCAGACGGCTTCCCACAGACAGCACCAGATCGCTGTTCTGAATGGCAAAGTTTCCAGCCCGGTCGCCCATATTGCCGGCCCGTCCTGTATACAGCGGATGCTCATCCCAGATGCAGTCCTCACTGTCCCAGCCTGTAATCACGGGAATACCAAGCTTCTCTGCCACCCGCATAAACACATCATGGGCTCCGGCGATGCGGATGCCGTTTCCCGCATTGATCACCGGACGCTTTGCAGCCCGGATCTTTGAAAGGATCAGATCAGCCGTTTCCCTGCTCACCTTGCCCGGAAGCAGCTGACGCTTCTCGCCCTTTCCGGCCTCATCCTCAGGAATAGCATGGATATTTCCCATTGTCCCCCAGCCGGTTCCGCCATTTTCATAATCCTCCGGATCAAAGCCCTCCAGATCCTCCGTTTCCACAAAAGCCCCCTGGACATTCAGCGGAATATCCAGCCAGCAGGGTCCGGGACGGCCGGACTTTGCCAGATACAGGGCTTTTTCCAGACAATACCGGATTCTCATGGGATCGATCACCATTTCCGAATACTTTGTCATGCAGTCAATGGACTTACAGATATCAAACTCCTGATCTCCCATTGCCCGGATTCCCAGACCGGACCATCTGGCTGTGGTATCGTAGCGCACCTGACCGGAGAGAACCAGCATGGGAATGGAATCCAGCCACCCTCCTAATACGCCTGTAATCGCATTGGTGCCGCCGGGACCTGTGGTAACGCACAAAGCGGCAATCTCATTGTGAATCCGTGCGTAGGCCTCTGCCGCTATAGCGCAGGCCTGCTCATGGTGATCATAGATGCAGCAAAGCCCTTCCTGATGGCCCAGGGCATCGTCCAGATGCATCGCTCCGCCGCCTGTTACCATAAATGCCTGACGGATTCCCGCCTTTACAAGCATTTCCGAAATATAATTTGAAACCTTTATTCTCATATCTTCTCCTTTGCCGTACCGCAATCCGATATCAAAGGGGACAGCACATCTGCCCCCAACATCATACGGTGAGTATATCACAAAACCATTAAAAAGCCTACTACCATTTTCCCTGGCAGGGGTTCCCGGCTGCCGGGAAAGTCCTTCCATTCCTTCCAGTAAGCCTCACTGGAAATCCGGCCGCTCACCCGCTATAATGAGCCTCGTAATGCAACAACGGATTTTCGGCCGACACACACATTTCAAAAGGAGAGAATTATTATTATGAAAAAACAGACAAAGCTTCTGGCTGTATTATCCACCGCAGCTCTTGCTGCAGCCCTTTCTTTTCCTGCATATGCCAAAAATGCTGGCTGGGCACAGGAAAACGGAAACTGGTACTACTATGACTCCTATGGGGAGCCCCTTACAGACACCTGGAAAAAATCCGGCGATGACTGGTACTATCTGGATTCCGACGGAATCAGAGCCACATCCTCCCAGATTGACGAATACTATGTAGATGAAGACGGAAAACGCGTTACTATGAAATGGATTTCCGTAGAAAATGAAGATTACTGGTCTGAACAGGATGAGCCGGAGTTTCTCTACTATTATTATGGAAGAGACGGAAGAGCCTTAACCTCCACCTGGGCCTCCATTAACGGACAGTGGTATTATTTCAACGAGGATTCCATCATGGAAACCGGCTCCATTCAGGTAGACGGCTTCAATTACTATCTGGGCGAAGATGGAAGCCGCAAGACCGGCTGGGTGCTTTTAGAAGATGAAACAGACGATCCGGAGATCATTGAATCCTGGTACTACTTCGATAACAGCGGAAAGCGCATCGAACATGCGGTTGATAAGAAAATAAACGGCAATTACTATACCTTTGTAGACGGAAAGATGCAGACCGGCTGGTTTAAGCTTCCCGCAGCAGAAAACGCCGCCACCGCTTCCGAGGCTGTCAAAGCCGACGCCTCCTCTATTTCCGGTTATCAGTATTATGATGAGGACGGAAAGCGTGCCTCCGGCTGGAGAACCATTGAAGGCGCTGAAGGCATCAGCGAGGAAGCCGAGGTTTACAAGTTTTACTTTAAAAACGGCGTTCCCCATCACGCTCAGTCCGGCCTGGAGCTCTTCTCCATCGACTCCAAGAAGTACGCCTTTAACACAAAAGGCGAAATGCAGACCGGAAAGCAGTCTGTAAACATCGGCGACGGCGCCTCTGCCAACTTCTATTTCGGCGAAGACGGCGCTATGAAAACAGGGAAGCAGACAATCTATGACGAAGACCTGGGCGAAACCCAGAACTGGTACTTCCACACCGACGGCTCCAAAAAGGGACAGGGATATCACGGCATCAAGGATAACACCCTCTACATTCACGGACTCCGTCAGGAGGCTGATCCCGACCTGCGTCTGGTTCCGGCTGATCTGGACGGTACTCGCTATCTGATCAATACCAACGGTGCTATCCAGAAAGCCGGCTCCTCCTCCAAATCCAACGCAAAACCTGAGCTTGGAGCAGGTTATAAGGATTTCAAGGATGAAAATGACACCATCTGGACCGTAAACACCAGCGGCATCATCCAGTAACCCACCGCCTCTCACCCACATCCGTTCACCCTGTGACGGGCGGAAAATAAAAATATTTCCTTAAAGGCCATATCAGATCAGTTTTTATACAAACTGTCCCTGATATGGCCTTTACATTAAGCTCCTCTTTACAAATTCGCCCATAAATGCTAAACTTATTCAACAGAACGTCTGATTTTCCAGAAATTCGTCATTTTTTTTGTTTATTTTGCTTTTTTTGAAATATTTTAAAAAACAGCGGTATATTTTCCGCTCTCATGCGTTATTTATTATAGACTGATCAAGTTTGTAGTAGGAGGATTATATAAATGAGAGAGCTTGCTGCTTTTTACTGTCCCAAATGCGGATATTATGCATATTATCAGACATCCCGTCATCCCCAGTGTCCCAGATGTAATTCAAAGGATACTATGAATATGGTGCGGATGCATTACAAAGAGTTTATGAATATGAGCTGTCAGGAGCGCGATGATTACCTTGGAAATGAAATTCTAAAGCAAAATCCTTCCCTGATGGAGCGCATAACAGCTCCCCATAAGAAATACAACAGCCGTGAAGTCATTGCAGAAATGAATATGGAAATCATGCGGTTAGATACGGAAAACAAAATTCTCAGCGATACCGTAAAATGGATGCATGACACCATCTGGGAAATGATGCGGGAACAGCGGAAGGCGCAGAAACAGGAAAACGCTTCCTGCAAAGTTCCCGCCGGCCATGGTAACCATACATAGACGCAAAAATTCCTCTTCCTTTTGTACGTTATGTAATGTATAATGAACTTACAGAACATTGTATTGTGCATTTTTACTTTTCAGATGCAGTAAAATGAAAGGAGCGGTACTATGAGCGGTAAGATCATAACCATTGCACGGCAATTTGGAAGCGGCGGACGGGAAGCTGCGATGCGTACCGCCAAAGAATTAAATATCCCCTTTTATGACCGGGAGCTGGTTGAAATGGCTGCAGAAAAAATGGGCCATGCATCAGTAAGCGTAGAAAAAGTAGACGAATCGGCCCTGATGGGATTTCTGGCTGATTACCATGTCCCGCGGGAACCCAATTCCGTCACCGGATACGGACTTTCTCTGCCGGACAGTACCTATGTAACCCAGACGATCATCATTGAAACGCTTGCCCGGAAAGGCCCCTGCGTCATCGTAGGACGCTGCGGCAATTATGCCCTGCGCTCCAGAAATGACGTCACCGACCTGTTTATCTGCGCCAATATGGAGGATCGGATCCACCGGATCATGGAACGGTATCATTTCTCCGAAAAAGATGCCATAAATGCCATCCATTCCACGGATAAGCGCAGAAAGCATTATTATGAAAACTACACGCACCAGAAATGGGGTTCCATTGATTCCCACCAGATGCTCTTAAATGTAAGCCGTCTGGGCATGGACCGAACCGTAGAAATCATCAAACAGCTTTACAATCATTGAATTTTTGCCCGTTTTCACTTGAAATATCCCATCGTATGTCATATATTATTGTATACTGCCCCTTAAGGGGACTGATCTTATACAAATGAGGAGTATGAAATGGATATCAATCAACTGATGAACAGTCTCAAAGAAACCTATGGATTTTCCAAAACGGAGTGGAATGAATTAAACGGCGAACCCCTTGCCGAATTTTCCCTGTGGCTTACAGAGGAGCACATTTCCCGCTTTATCGAAAAAGCTGGCCGTTTAACCGCCATCATCGAATCCTGCGCCAACATGGTAAGCATCTGTGAACCGGAATTAAAGGACACCCTGATGGCTACCACCATCCAGTGCTGCGGGGCAAACCAGCTTAAGATCCGCACCTCTGAATCCATGCTGAAAATGCTGGTAGGTTCTATTTTTGACTGATCTCTTCGTGAATATGACATACTGTGGTTATTGCCCGGCAGCGGGGAAAGCGTGCGCTCTTCCTGTGTGCCGGGCAATGCATATCCGGAAAGGAGAATTCTTATGAAGAAACATACGCTGCAGACCCTCTGCACAGCTGCCCTTATTTCCCTGGGCCTGTCCTTTACTGCCATGGGAGAAGAACGGATCACCGATGTTTCCCTTATTTTCAGTTACGATCAAAGTCCTGAAGGCGGAAAAGAAGTCGGAGAACTGACCGCCGTTTCCAGCAGCAGCCAGTTCACCGTGGAAGGTTCCGGATATCTGAAGGATGACGATACCTGGAGCTACGGAGAATGGCCTGTGGGAGAAGTGGAACTTTCTGCAAATGAAGGGTATTATTTCCCTACTGCCGCCAGAAGCCTTTTCCATCTTTCCGGAGACGGCGTCCAGTATCAGAGCGCCCGCACAGAAGACGAGGGAAGCACTCTGATCCTTCATGTCCGCCTGCCCAGAATCGACGGGGCCATTCCTGCTCCCCTTACAGCGGACTGGAGCGGTCATACAGCCGTCTGGGATGAGGTAGATGGGGCAGACCAGTATGAAATACAACTTCTTAAGGACAGACGCACTCTTACCACCCTTACCAGCTCTGCTGCCTCCTGCAGCTTTGAAAATTGGATCAACAATGAAGGTTCCTATACCTTCCGTGTCCGGGCATATAACAGAAAAGACAGGAAAAACAGCGGTTGGTGTTCCGATGCAGAGCCCCTTGTCATCACCCCAGAGGAAGCCTGGTTCCACAGCGACGGCATCTGGAAGGAAGAAAATGGAAAACACCTCTTTCTGTATCCAAACGGCGCTTTCCCACAGATGGCCTGGAGGCAGATTGATGGAAAATGGTACTTCTTTGACGGCGCAGGATATATGGTTTCCCAATGCTACGTCCGTTCAAAATCCTCCGATCTCTATCACTGGATCGGAACAGACGGCGTGTGGGATGAAAACGGGGATACGAAACAGCCGAATCGGGCACAGTATGAGGTGTATTAGTTTCCTTTGCCGGAGAAACTTCCCTATCCTCCCAGCGTTACATCCTGCCTGCTATACCACTCAAGGGCCTCCTCCACATGGGAAGGCTTAAAATCCGGCCAGTAGTCATCTACTACATAGATATCCGAATACACGGACTGCACAGGGAGAAAGCCTGACAGCCGCCGCCTGCCGCCCCAGCGTATAATCAGGTCGATCCGGGACACTTCAGCGGTTTTCAGCTTCTCTCCCAGCAGCCCGTCCTTTAAGCCGAAATCCCATTCCCAGCTGTAATTTACAAGGAAATTGATCTTCATACCTCCCTTTCCGAAGCTGCGGCGGGTTGTATAGGGCAGAAATTCTCTGGGAAATACAGATGACTTCGTATTTCCCAGCACTAAAAGACTGGCATCCTCCTTTGAGAGCTCCGCTACTGCTGCTATACAGGCAGCTGTAAATGCACGGCGCTGGACAGAAGGGCGTTTTGTGTTGTCCACGGTAAAGCCGTAAAACGTCATTTCCTCCACTCCCAGCTCCCGGCACATCCGAAACAGCTCCATTCCCGGAGCGATGCCGTGATCGTAGCCATCTGCCTTATCCATTCCCTCTCTCACCGCCCAGCGGCGATTGCCGTCGGGAATAATCCCGATATGTCTTGGAAGCCTCATGTTTGTGTACGTCCTTTCATGTTGATAGTGGGAGTATGGACGGGAAATTGGGGGGATATTCATTTTTTTCCAATCATATATACTATTGCCTAATAAAAACAAAATATTTTGAAATATTGCTGAAACAGACTGTAAAAAGATCTTGCTCTCAAATATTATATATCACCACGGAAAAGGATGACTAAACCAAATAAAACAAATGTACGAAAGACTTGACAAGATATCCCCCCTTGTATATACTGTCCAATACAGATATGGCTATGCAAGAGACGAACTACGAAAACGTTGAGCCAAAGTCATTCCCAGTACATAGATAGCGGAACATTACCTCTATCCAGTACCTGACAAGAGATTATTTATTTGTGCATACAAATTTTTTCCTACCTCCTTGTTAAAATCATGTCTGATTTTGATAAGGAGTTTTTTTATGAACGATCAGAAAATTGCATCACTTATGCCGATAGAGGCATGCAAAAGACTTAAGTCTGCCCAATCCATTGTTGTAGTTGGTCCAACTTCCTCTGGAAAAAGTACCTTAATTTATACACTTGTAAATCATAAAATTATCCCATATATCTCTATAGGCGTTGGTGATAAATGCCAGACAACTATTATTCCCTGCGATTTTTTATTTGACGAGAGAATTACCAAAAATGAATATTTCGCATTACAGATTCGCATAAAAGACTTTTCTTTCAACCCTATTCACATTAAGTTCATGGAAATGCTTACCAAACTCTATGTTGCAAATGGTTATGACATTGAAGAAGCAATGGATGCATTCGACAGTAATTTTATGAATGGCATCTTGGAACCAGCTGATGCCTCATATCATCTTGGACGTATTGCTTCAAAAATCTCTATTGAATCCATTAAACAAATCGTTGAATCGTAAGCGCAAAATATTGCTACGCTTACGTCAGAAAGGTTGTATGGATTTGCCAGCGTCAACCGGACGCAGCTATCGTGCACCGGAAAGCCAGGAAGTTGTCAGAGTGGATTTTCATGATACTGACCCGCTCCCATATGAACAGCCATTAAATGTGATTCCAGTAACTACGGAAAGAAATAACGTAAGCGCAAAATAATTCGACGGATTGTGTTGCCCTAAAAATTATCCCATAATAATCATTAGAGAATGCAAGCATTTCACTTCATCTTCTCTTGCTAGAAATGATAGATGCGAGCATTTTATTCTATCCGATTTATGGAGGTGTGCTCATGAGAAGCAAAAGAATACCTGCCGAAAAACAATACCGTCTCATCATGGAATGCCGTCAAAGTGGATTGACAGATCATCAATGGTGTGTGGAACACGACATCAAACCGGGAACTTTTTACAACTGGGTAAAAAGGCTGCGTCAGAAAGGTTGTATGGATTTGCCAGCGTCAACCGGACGCAGCTATCGTGCACCGGAAAGCCAGGAAGTTGTCAGAGTGGATTTTCATGATACTGACCCGCTCCCATATGAACAGCCATTAAATGTGATTCCAGTAACTACGGAAAGAAATAACCTTTCCGTAACAGAACCAATGAAACTGTCTGTAGGAAGTTTTCATCTAACAATACCAAATGGAACAGATCCTCAGCTTCTGGCTCAAACACTTCGCATTGTGAAGGAGTTGGAATGTTAGGGGATATCACAGCCGCCGATGAAATCTATATCGTAACAGGCAGAACGGATATGCGGAAATCCATTGACGGGCTGTGTGCTATTGTAGAGGATCAACTCCATATGGAGCCAAGGCGAAGCGCCCTTTATCTTTTCTGTGGAAAACGTTGTGACAGGATCAAAGCTTTGCTCTGGGAATCGGACGGATTTGTGTTGCTGTATAAACGTATGGAAGTCCAGGGCAGATTCCGCTGGCCCAGAAATCAGTTGGAAGTAAAGCAACTGACCTGGCAGCAATTCGACTGGCTCATGTCCGGTCTTGAAATCGAACAACCAAAAGCATTCAAACCTACGGAATGATCGTGTAAAATCTCTATGCCAACCAACAAAAATGGAGAGCTTTCCACACCCTGTATCATATCTGCAATCCCTTATAAATACTGGGTGTCCTGCTTCTTTTTCATTGCTTTTTATGGTATAATAAGAGCAGTAAAAAAGGAGCAGAAAACATATGGCTGGTAATTCAAAAGATTCAAAAATCCTTGCGTACAAGGACATGATCAACCAACTGAATAAAACGATTTCCGCACAGACAGAACTGATCCAGTCTTTACAAAAAACATTGGAAGCAGGCCGTCTGGAAAAAGAAAATCTTCGTCAGCAGATTGAATATCTCACGAAGAAGCTCTTTGGTACTTCCAGTGAAAAACGGAAAGATATCGATGGTCAGCTGAATCTTTTTGATGAAGCCGAGCAGGAAGCAGATCCGACATGGAAACAGGAACTTCCTGATGACATCACTGTTCCGGAACATAAGCGAAAAGCACGACGGACACATGCGGATCTCTTTAAAAATATCCCTTCCTGCGACGAGATCATTTCTCTTCCGGAGGAGGAGCGAAACTGTCCAACCTGCGGAACGCAGATGGAATGTATTGGGAAAGAATTCGTCCGCCATGAATTCCGGTTTACCCCTGCCAAAGGGAAAGTAGTAAATATCTATCGTGAAACCTATAAATGCCCGGAGTGTGCCATATCAGAGGAACACCCGGATGAGCAGACATTTGTCAAAGCGCCTGTTCAGGACCCATTGATCCCGGAAAGTTATGCATCGGAATCTGTTGTAGGATGGGCAATGCACCAGAAGTACCAGAATGGTCTGCCATTAAACCGGCAAGAATCGGAATGGACGCAGCTGGGTGTCCCATTAAGCCGGGCTACGCTTGCTAACTGGATCATTTACTGTGCCGAGAATTACCTCTGTCATGTTTATGATTATTTTCACCGTCAGTTACGGATGCGTAAATATCTGATGGCAGATGAAACTCGAGTTCAGGTACTGAATGAGCCGGAGCGCAATCCTGAAACAGATTCCTGGATGTGGCTCTTCCGCAGTGGAGAAGATGGGCTTCCGCCGATCCTGCTCTATCATTACACAGAGACAAGGGCAAAGTTCCATGCAGCATCTTTCCTGAATGGGTTCCGTGGATATCTGGAGACCGACGGATACCAGGGTTATAACAATCTGCCGGATATCAAACGCTGCTCTTGCTGGGCACATGTGAGACGTTATTTCACAGATGCCATACCGAAAGGGAAGGAGTATGATTACAGCCTTCCGGCGGTGCAGGGAGTACAATTCTGCTCCAAGCTGTTTGATTGTGAGCGGTACTCAAAAGCAAAAAATCATACTGCGGAGCAGAGAAAACAGTTCCGTCTTGAAAAGGAGAAGCCGATACTGGAGGCATTCTGGAATTGGCTGGATCAACAGCGTCCAAACAAGGGAACCCGTTTGGCGAAAGCGGTGAACTATGCCCAAAATCGGAAAGACACCCTGATGACCTATCTGGAAGACGGTCATTGCAGTTTATCCAATAATCTTAGCGAGAATGCAATCAGACCATTCACTGTTGGGCGGAAAAACTGGCTGTTCAGTGCCAGTCCGAAGGGAGCTGCCTCTAGCGCTATTGTGTATACAATGGTTGAGATGGCAAAAGCGAATGACCTGAATACCTACAAATATCTGACATACCTCTTATCACAGCGACCAGACGCTAAAATGTCAGATGAGCAGCTGGAACAGCTTGCCCCATGGAGCGAGACTGCGAAAGCGAACTGTCAAAACGAAACATAGAGCAAAACGCTTGCATCTATCATTTTGGTGCAAGCGTGATTCATGGGCAGCGTAGCAATATTTTGCGCTTACTTTGGTGCAAGCGTGATTCATGGGCAGCGTAGCAATATTTTGCGCTTACTCTGCAATTTCAAGCATTGTCTCATAACACTTTGCCGGAACAGCATCATCACCATCACAAAAATGAATATCTTTTCCCTGCGCTATCTCAAGCACTACGTTTTCTTACTCCTGATGGCTTCGAGCGATGATTCATATGAATTGGTATAATCCTACTATCCTTTTCTTGATGAATCCAATGCACGTCCTAAACAATCTTCCAAATTATATGCTGGCGCAATAACGCTTATCAATAGTTAATGCATAACCTATCTCTCCCACCTATCTGTTATATTCTTATAATCAAAGTCATACTTTATTTTATCGTGTACAGTAATACCTTGCCCCATTTGAATCTCCACAATCTCCAATTTTGTTTTTGCGATCACAGTATGTCTGCAAAAACAGGGAAGATTCACTACCATTCCAGACTTCAATGCAATTTCTTTTTCATTTATAACAGCAATTCCCTCGCCGGAAACAACAGTCCACACTTCATCCCTATGCTCATGACTGTGATAATTCATATTACAATTTTTATTTAACGTCACTTTAACAGTTATGCTGTCTGATGTGTAGTCTATAACTTTATAGTATCCCCATGATTTCTCAGCAAACATTATCTGTTGATCAATTGTATCCACAAAAGGTTTTATATAACTGGACTGTTCTTTTTTTGATACCAATATTCCCTCATTACTCGCCGCGACCACAATATTGTCAAGCCCCATGCATAAAATAGGGACATTAAGTTCGTTTATAATATTTGTATTCTCACATTCTTCATTAAGAATACCTTTTCCGATCACTTGATCGGACATTTCCTCTGTTAAAGTATTCCATGTTCCCAAATCCTTCCATGTTCCAGAATACCGCATAACCTTAATATTGTGTTCTTTTTCTGCTACTGCATAATCAAAACTAATTTTTTCTTGCTTATGATAACTTTTATAAAGATCCTCATAATCTTTGAAATCTAATAACTGATGAGCCTTATCTACAATATACTTGAGTTTGAAGGCAAATACTCCCCCATTCCAAAGAGCGCCTCTTTTTATATAACTCTTTGCTGTTTTCACATCCGGTTTCTCTTTAAATGTTTCAACATCACTGAACTTATCTTTTGACCTTGGAATAATATAACCATATTTTTCACTTGGGTAAGTTGGCTCCATTCCCATCAAAACCAGATTTGTATCTGTGTTTTGAACAATCTGATCCAATTCCTTAAATGATTCAAAATATTCCTCTCCTACATAGGGATCCACTGGACACACGATTATTGTCTCATTCTCATTTACATGTTTTATATCATAGAGATACATTCCTGCAAGTGCGATTGCCGGAAATGTGTCCCTTCTACATGGTTCTACTGATATTCCTATATTCTCTCTTAATTGATTTATAATAGAAGATACCTGAGACTTTGCTGTTGCCACTGTAATGTCGGCTTGTGAATCAATATGTTTTACCTGCCTGTAAATTCTTTGAATCATTGACTCATAAACGCCATCTTCCGCTTTGAACAATTTTATAAACTGTTTTGACCTAATATCATTTGACAGTGGCCACAAACGCTTTCCCGATCCCCCTGATAGAAGAATTATATTCATATCTCTCTCTCCAAAAATTGCTGTAATCTATATCTTATATTCTGTGCTGTTAATCCAAGTTCCCTGTCTTTATCCTGTTTTGTCCCATAAGTACGCATAACTTGTCTGGGAATTCCCACCCCATCGATTGCAATCCTGCGTTCTGACAAAATGGGTAAAATATCTTTCATAAATGTTCCCTGATAAAATGGTTCGCACAGAAAGATCCTATTATTTTCAATATTATCCTTTAAAGTTCCAAGATCAAATGGTTCAGCTGTTGTATAATAAAGCAAAGTAACATCTAAATCGCTGCATGCAGCAATTGCTGCATCTAATACATCTGCAAAAGCTATTACTGTCCCCTTACTTCCTTTTTTCAATATTGCTGCCCTACCGTATTCTATATCCACCTCAGTTTTATTACAATGGTCAACCATCCTAAAATAAGATAATTTTCCATTCATACAACATTGGCGAAAGAGAACTTCAAATTGTTTTGGTGTCCCAGGTATAAGTATCTCTATTCCCGGCAAAGTCTTTAGGGTTTCTACATCTTCAGGACAATAGTGCGAGTATCCCAGCTTTGAAAAATCATATGCTGCCCCTGTCGTTATAAAATTTCCACCCACATTTTGATATATATAATCCAATTTCAGCTGCTCCAAGGAACGCTGGACTATAAATGGTGTAATTCCATATACAGTAGGTATCATACCTGATAATGCCAGGCCAGCCGATACCCCCACTATACCATCCTCAAATATACCGATATTTTTTACTCTATCTGGATATTTCTCCATAAAATCGCGAAAACCAAATGCCCCTATATCAATAAGTATAAGCATAGTATTGCTATGGTTAACAATCATGTCCGAAACGCATGATTTCATTGATCTTCTCACTTATCGTTTCTCCTTTATACCAATCCCATATATTTTGCCTTATTCCAACCTACAATTCCAATCAACAATTTAAAATCATTATGGTATACCAGCTTTTCAAATTGTTCTGCTGATATTAATTTAGTTCTTATAAATTCTGTTCTCTCCAGCGCTGTCTGTTCCTTGTGCGTACATCTCGCAAAAAAAAGATCACATTTTGCTGATGATATACCTTGATTCATATAATATTCGCCTAAATATATAAGTTCTTCTGAAATATAACCTGTTTCCTCTTTCAATTCTCTTTTAGCCGCTTCTTCGCTGGATTCACCATCATCAACAGCGCCTGCCGGAAATTCTAAAAGCCATTTGTCTAATGTATATCTGTATTGCTCAATAACCACAACTTGATCCTCTATCACAGGAATAATACATACACTATCCTTATTGATTACATAAGTATAAGGATACTCCTTTCCATCAATCAAAAACGTATCCTTAACTACCGTAACCCTGCCTATATTGTGAACCTCCGAATTAATAACTTTATAAGGTGAATTTATTCTATTCAAAATCATCAATTTCCTTTTTCAGTATAATCAATTCTTCTTCTAGCGGAGCTCTATGAAACCATGTATTATCTGTCATGATCGTAGAAGATCCATACCCCCTTATTGTTTCAGCGATCACAGCTATCGGACGATCTTTCCTATATAACAGCGCTCTCTTAAGCTCACTTGTATCATGTCCATGAACGGAAAGCACTTCAAATCCAAAAACTTTTAGCTTTTCTTCCATACTCCTTATATCTATCATAGCATCTATCGAATGATTATCATCAATGATCAATGTGAGGTTATTCAATTTTTCACTGCCGCAGAATAATGCTGATTCCCACATAGTCCCCTCATTCATCTCACCATCTCCTGCCAGAATATATACATGCCCATCATAGCTCTGTATTTTTTTTCCATAGGCTACACCTGATGCAATGGGGAATCCATGTCCCAAACTTCCGGCAGAAACTTCAAATCCAGGTACTTTTGTCCGATCTGCCTGCATACTAATAAAAGAGTTATACTGGCAAGCTTTCTCAATCTCTTTTTTATCAAAAAAGCCTTTTTGGGCAAGAATAGCTAAAACTCCCATCGTTGACTGCCCTTTACTCAAAATAAATACATCTCGATTTGGGTCATTCATATTGTCTATATCATAGTTCATAACCTCATAATAAAGGGTCCATAATATTTCAACTGATGAAAAAATGCTTTGTAAATTTGCATCTTTTCCATAATAAGCTATATCTAATATGAATTTTCTTAAAGCCTTAATGTCTTTATTCATCCATTTCACCCTTTATTCTCTCTGCAATTTCCTCCGCTTCCACCTTCATTAAAGTATACTTAGAATTGTCTTGAATCATATCCAAAGCTGCATTCAATTTTACTATATCACGAATACCACGATTCATAAAAAACCAACTATAAACAGAATTCATATCTTTACTTGCTGTCAGATAGTACGGATGTGTATACCCCCAAAAATATTGCTCAAATATCGGCTGGATATAGTCCTGATATGTTTTAAGCAATATTTCCAAGTTGTACTTCTGACCTTTTTTATTGAGATAATCCATAAGAAGCTCTACTGGCACATTGCCCGCTCCTCTTCCCATTCCATATATACTTCCATCAATATAAATTTCTCTTCCAGCCGCAGCGTCCATGAATGTTATTGCATTCGCAAATGCCATCTGGATATTATTATGGGCATGTAACCCAAAATCTATGTCTTTATCCAACTTTACCAACACTCGCTCTGACATTTGTCTAATGTCTTCAGGATACAAATTACTAAAGCTATCAACAATATAAAATGCCTGTGGCT
This sequence comes from Clostridium sp. AT4, assembly GCF_001517625.2. Classification (GTDB taxonomy): domain Bacteria; phylum Bacillota; class Clostridia; order Lachnospirales; family Lachnospiraceae; genus Enterocloster. The sequence goes on from NZ_LN999828.1 coordinate 2,008,503, forward strand.
TTATATTATTAATTTCTTCAATCATATCACCCATCTCTTTATCTGAATACATAAATGTTGCCATTGCCTGCAGAAAGACCTCGTACCCCTTCTGTTTTAGGGATTCAGCAAATATGATTGCATCTTTAAGTTCCGGTTTGAAATAAGCAATCCTTATCATATCTACTGTTTTTTCACTTCTTGTTGGAATATCAAATTTACTCGCATCTGCCTGAGTCAGCATTATAGCATATTTACAATCCTTTTTTCTATTTTTCAAAAGAGGCTCTGCTTCTGCAAAAGAAGCAAATTTTGTACTCTTCCCTACTATTCCCCCAATTCCCATAATTCCTATTTCTATAACGCGTACCCCACTCTCATACAAACCATCAATAACACCGTTTGCAACTTCATGGTCAAATTCCCAATTATTTACGTACCCTCCATCTCTTAGTGTACAATCTAAAATATGTATCCTATTCATAAATTAATTTTTATCCTTTCATTTTTTCTCAGAATGAATGTCACTAGTTAACGGTTCATCATTATCCATTTTCAATTCTCTTTTCCACTTTTCGCTTATCTTTTTTCTGGCATTAGCATCCTTTAAATCTACTCCATTTTCCTGAATCCCCTTAAATATTCTGTAGAAACTTGTAAATTTCTGCCCATTTGCTCTCTTCAAAATCTGGACAATAAAACTAACATAACTCATTCCGCAGACAAATCCATTACATGCTGCAAGTGTATATACATCTCTAATTATTTCTAAGCCAAGAAGATAATGATGATTTTCTCTTTCTTTTTCTATAAAACAGTTCATAACTGTTCCTGTTGACCTTATAACATCATCATAATATATGAGTTTATCTCCAAAGGCGGCTTTAAACTGATCTAACATCTCCTGATCATCCGTAGCTAAAAATATAAAATCCGCCTTCACTTTATTCATCATTTTTTGAGTCTCGTCAATATAGTCTTCTGATGTTACAATTGTGGGATGCCCCTTATAACCAATCTTAGTATCTGCCCCTCTGGCATGAACCCCAAGTACATTATTGCTGCCGCGGAACAGCTTCTGAATCTGCTCTTTTATGCTCTTTTCAATATCAGCATGAAGATGTATATATTTTCGCTGTATTTTAGCAAACTGTTCTATATCTTTTGCAGTAAATTTATAATCGTTGGTATCTCCTACATGAAATGTATCATTATATCCAAACTCTGGATTATTCCAATCATATACCACAAAACTACTTTTTCTAGCATCCTCAAGACTTATTCCTGATGGTTGCTCAAAGTAATACTCAAATATACTTGTAGAGCCATTGACCGGATGATCTTCCTGATAAAACTCACTTTCATTCCAATCTATTACATGATAAAAACCATGTCTATCTGAAAATGAAAGTCGGTTTAGAAAGTATACCCATAAAGCACAAAAGCCAGCATGATGAGATTGATTTTCCAAAAGCATAATTACTTTTCCCTTATTTTTATTTCCTAAAACATGCACTTGCATGTTCATAATAGTATGTTTTGGTTTCTTATCTTCATCATGTTCAACTGGGTTTCTGTAATTATTTACATACCCCCTAAAATATGCGTTTGGAAGTCTTCTTATAAACTTACATATTGCAAAAACATACCCTTGTGTTCCAAATTTCCTGCGTATAAAATTACTTATGGGAACATACAGTGGTCTAAATATACGAATAAAGTTTAATATTTTTCTTTTTGTATTCATGATCTTATCCCCATATTTATTATTCTTCCCACCATATAACCGGTTTAATAATCATTTCTTTTTTAAATTCTTCTCGGCTCATAAATGGCGCCATATCTTCTAATGGCATCGCAACTCGGCTACCATCTTTCATTCTTACCTGAGCTTTCGCAATAGGGTTAACTTCTTCCTTCCAGCACTTTACATCTACTATAACAGCACTTTCCTTTCCGATTATATCCTGCATTACTTTATCCAATTCCTTTAATGTTGCAGCAGATCTATATTCAATCCCATAAGCATCGGCTATCTTATTCAAGTCAGGTAACGCTGTACCACTCTCAGCATCTACCCCCACATACCTCTCTTTAAATATTGTTTTCTGATGTCCCCTTATTGTACCATACCCTCCATTGTTCCATACAAAAATTTTAATTGGCAGCCTCTGTGTCACTATTGTCTGCAGCTCTTGTATATTCAGCTGTAAGCTTCCATCTCCTACTATACATAACACCTCATTTCTTCCATTTCCTATGGAAGCGCCAATAGCTGCCGGAATAGAGTATCCCATCTCACATTGGGACGCGCTACCTAAATATCTCTGACCTTTATCTGTAAAGTTGAGCGCCTGCATAGGAATCTCGGTTGTGGCACCCGCATCAGTAGTGACTACACTGTCTTTCTTAAGAAACTTATTCAATACCCCTATAAAAGCAAACTTGCTAATTCCCTTGCTGTCATCTTCATGTTCTTTAGTGATCATAGGCCACTTTCTTTTCCAATATAAACATTTGTCACGCCATTCACCAATGTCTCTTAATTTTATATCTTTCAGACAAACAAGAAAATCTTTAGCGTCTGCATTAATGACCTTGTCTATATGTACAGTCCCTTTTTTATGTTCTTCTTCATCTATATCAACAACAACAACATTTTTAGCTTCTCTTAGAAATAATTCATAATTATATCCTGTTGTCATCATAGACAATCTAGTTCCTATACAGATTACTGTATCTGCATTCTGTACTGCAAAATTTCCAGCTCTGGTTCCTCTTGTATCTACTAATCCTATATTGAGATCCTTATTTCTTGGATATATATCCCATCCCATACGTGTTCCAACCATAGGAATTTGATAAGTATCTATAAACTCAATTAATTCCTTGACAGCGCCGGAAAGCCTGACTCCCTGCCCGACAATTACAATAGGTCTATCCGCTTCCTCTAGAACCTTCTTTACGTAACTTATCTCATCTAACGTACATCCTGTTTTTAGATTTTTATCTGGTGTAAAATGTCGGAGTTGAGCTGGATTTATTTCTGCTTCCTGGACATCCATAGGGATGTCCAACCATACAGGCCCTGGATTCCCATTCTTTGCTTCATATAACGCCCTTTCTATACAATACACTGCATCATCCGGCTCCATAATTGTTACCGCATACTTTGTTATAGAAGCCACTATAGAAATTATATCTGCTTCCTGAAGACCAATCTGCCTAACTTTAGACTTTGCAATCGTCATCATTTCATGCCGATTACACTGGCCTGATACAAAAATCACGGGAACATGATCCTGCCATGCATGTAGAACTCCGGTTATCGTATTTGTACCGCCGCAACCAGTAGTAACATAACAGCAGCCATATCCCTCCCTCATCTGTGCATAAGCGATAGCAGACATAGAAGCTGCCTGCTCATGGAGGCATGGTATAGGTGTGATCCCTTGATTACATGCTATTCCATCAGTCAGGAACATTAATCCTCCTCCAGTAAGTATAAACACTTCCTCTATCCCAACATTATTTAACTTTTCTGCAAGGTAATCTGCTACTCTCATGCTACATATCTCCTTTTACCATAATACCACTAATACATCTGCTGTCTTTTATAACTCCATATATCCAAATAATTCGTATTCGTATTGAGCTTATCAATTTCATCCATATCGTCTTTCAAGATTGTAAAATCTAATATCCGATTGTTTGTTATATGCTCTTTTGTCTTTGATCGAGACAATGGGATATACCCCTTTTGTAAGCTCCATTTTAATGCAAGCTGTCCAATATTGCATCCATAACGCTTAGCCATGTCAATATATGGCTGGTTTTTTAACTCTCCTCTTCCCATAGGGGACCATGCCTCTATATCCATACCTAATTTCTGAGAATACTCTACCAACCCTATCTGTTGATAACCCGGATGAATCTCCAGCTGATGGACTGTTGGCTTTACTTTGCAATGATCCAAAATATCCGAAAGATGCCGCTCTAAAAAATTACATACACCAAGTCTTTTGACTTTTCCAGATGCATATAAATGCTCAAATGCCTTCCAAATCTCGACATTTTCATCATGATATGTTTTTTCACTTCCCCGGTTCACTGGCCAATGTATAAAATACACATCCACATAGTCCGTTCCTAGATCATTTAGCGATTGCTCAAAATCCCTTAATACATCTTCATAACAGACAATTCCAGGCAATAGCTTTGTCTGTATGATATAATCTTCTCTTTTGTGGATTCCCTCTCTATAAATTCTTTGAAGCGCCTTTCCCACTGCGCGTTCACTGCCATAAGCTCTGGCTGTATCAATTAGTTTATATCCCTGTGACAGTGCTATATATACAGCTTCTTCTGCCTCCTCTGCTAGATCGGCAGTTCCAAATCCCACTTCTGGTATTAGCATATCATCCATCCTTTTGCTTCATATAATCTCTATACAGTTCTTCAAGCCCTTCGCGAAGTGATATTGATGCCTTCCAGCCCAAATTGTGCATTCTTGTTGAATCTAAAATTCTGCGGGGCATGCCATCCGGCTTGCTCGGGTCACATTCAATTTTCCCTTCAAATCCTACCACCTGTCTTACTGTTTCTGATAATTCTTTTATTGTAACTTCTTCCCCTGTACCTATATTGATAGGTTCCTCTCCTGAATAATAATTCATAAGAAAAAGGCTTGCTGAAGCTATGTCTCTTGTATTAATAAATTCTCTTTTTGCGCTTCCTGTTCCCCATAAAACAACTTTATCCGCATTACAATCTTTTGCTTTTTGATATTTCATAATAAGTGCTGGAATAACATGCGATTTGTCTGGGTCAAAACAATCTCCTATCCCATACGCATTAGCCGGGATTGCAGATATATAATCCACACCATATTGCCTGTAAAGATAGGAACACAATCTCGAGCCAGCAATTTTAGCTAAGGCATATCCCTCATTTGTTATCTCTGGATAACCTGATAGGATCATTTCTTCTTTCATAGGCTGTTCGCACTCTCTTGGATACATACAAGCGCTTCCCAGATACAATAATTTTTTAACTTTGGATTTAAAACTTGCCCAGATTACATTGTTAGCAATCTGCATATTGACATAATAAAAATCTGCTGGCTTTTCACTATTGGCTTTGATTCCTCCCACTAGTCCCGCTGCTACTATCACATAGTCAGGCTTTTCTCTTTCAAAAAAATCCTCTACTTCACTCTGAACAGTCAAATCCAATTGATCGTGTGTATACAATATTAAATTATTATATCCCTGCCTCTTTAGTTCGTTAACAATCCCGCTTCCAACTAAACCTGTATGACCAGCGACATATATCCTATCCTGTCTATTCATAAATTCCACTTTCTTTTATTGCCTTCTCCAATACTGCAATAAAATAATCTATTTCTTTTATATTATCAGAACTATGATTTCCTATAAAAAATCCATTAAAATGAATATCATCAGCATGGGCTAATTTTTCTGGTATGCTGTAATCCATATATTCAATTACTTTATTTCTAGTGAAATTTCCTGCCACGATCGGCCTTGTCTCAATTCCATTCTCTCTAAGCGCATGGACAATTTCATCTCTATGGCCTTTCAGTTTTCCTTGAAGCAGCAATGCAAATCCAAACCAAGAAGATTCTCCTATTTCTTTCTGAATCCTTATATCCTCAAATCTTTGCATTTTGCTTTTAAAATACTCAGCATTTTTCCTTCTTTGACTTATCATTCTATCCATCTTCTTAAGCTGTTCCTGCCCAATTGCCCCTTCCATTTCTAATGGTCTTAAATTGAAGCCAGGGATTATAAAGTTAAAACTTTCATAGAAAGGATCTGACTTTTTTTCATATATACTGCTATTATCTGGAAGATTTCTAGTCCATCCATGCGCTCTGGCAGCCAGCATGTATTCATATAGCTCCTGATCATCTGTTACTACAACTCCGCCCTCCATAGTACATATATGGTGAGAATAGAAAGAAGAGTATGTTCCAACCACACCAAATGTTCCAGCCTGTTTGCCCTTATAAGTAGCTCCTAACGACTCACAGTTATCTTCCATTATTATAATATCTTTACCCTCGCACATTGCTTTTATGGCTTCAAATTCATTGGGATTACCCAATAAATTAACCAATAATATCATTTTGGTCTTTTCTGTTATATTTCTTTTCAAAGCATCCAGATCAATATTTAATGTATCTTTATCTATATCAACAAATACTACCTTCATACCAAATTGTTCCAACGGAGCATATGTCGTACTCCATGAAACTGCTGGAACAATAACTTCACTTCCCCTTGGTAATCTCTTAGAGTAAACCAATGCCGCTATTGCAAGGAGATTCGCTGTTGACCCCGAACTAACCATTACAGCGTGCTTTACACCAAATTTTTCAGCAAAATCATCTTCGTATCTTTTGACTTCCTGCCCCATTGTATACATATTGGACTTTATTACCCTCTGTATTGCTTCTATCTCCTCATATCCCCATGGGTTATCACATAATTTAAATTCCATAACTATCTACTCCCTTTTTCCTGTTCTGCCAGTTTCATATCATGATCTACCATTATATTAACAAGTTCTTCATATGATGTTTTCTGCGGATCCCACCCAAGAACTGTTTTAGCTTTTGTGGGATCTCCTAATAAATTGTCAACATCTGTGGGCCTAAACCATTTTGGAGACACTTCCACTAAAATTTTACCGTTTTCACTATCTCTTCCTTTTTCATCTTTCCCATATCCTTCCCATATAATGGTTTTTCCTGCCCGCTTAAACGCCCGTTCAACAAAATCTCTAACTGTATGCTGTTCTCCTGTTGCAATTACAAAATCTTCTGGTTTTTCCTGCTGAAGCATAAGCCACATACACTCAACATAATCTTTTGCATATCCCCAGTCCCTTAACGAATCCATATTTCCTAAATACAATTTTTCTTGTAATCCGCAAGCAATCCTTGCTACAGCTCTGGTTATTTTTCTTGTAACAAAATTCTCCCCTCTGCGCTCTGATTCATGATTAAACAAGATTCCATTCACTGCAAACATACCATATGCTTCTCTATATTCTTTAACAATCCAAAAACCATATTGTTTTGCCACTGCATATGGGCTATATGGGTGAAACGGAGTTGTCTCCTTTTGGGGGATCTCTTCAACTTTTCCAAAAAGTTCTGATGTAGAAGCCTGGTATATCTTACACTTTGTTGTTAATCCAAGGATCCTCACAGCCTCTAAAAGCCTCAAAACCCCCATTGCATCAACTTCTCCTGAATATTCCGGAACATCAAAACTACTTTGAACATGACTCTGAGCTGCCAAATTATATATTTCATCTGGTTGGACAATACCAATTATACGAACTAAACTGCTGGTATCTGTCAAATCACCTTCATGAACTGTAATACTTTGGCTTTCAATCAAGTGATCAATACGCGCAGTGTTTGATATAGAAGCTCTACGTATAATTCCGTGAACATCATATCCTTTTTCTATTAAAAATTCTGCTAAAAAACTTCCATCCTGCCCTGTTATTCCTGTAATTAATGCTTTTTTCATTTTCTATCTCCTTTTTTGGCGTCTTTTAATTCCTGATTCCACAATGCTTCTACTTTTTTTATTGCCAGCGGGTCTGTAAGGTTCATTCCCTTTTTTCTTTTAGAAGAACTAATGCTGTTAACAATTTGAAAATTTTCCCCCGAAGCTTTTTTTACGATTCTTGCCATATAACTTACATACGAGGCACTGCATACAATTCCTGAACATGCGGCAAGCGTATACACATCTTTTATAATTTCTTTTCCCAACCTATAATGATGTTGTTCACGCCTTACCTCCCCATAGCAGCTCATCCTGACCCCATCTGAGCGTTCTACATCCTTATAATAAATAAGCTTTTCCTGATATTTATTCATAAATGCTTTTAATATGTTATTATCGTCTGTAGCTAAAAACACTTTATCAGCGCCTATTATCTTTAAACTTTTCTCTGTCTCCTCAATATATTTATCTATTTCAATGGGTATAGGATGATTTGCGTAATGGATCTTTGCATCCGCGCCTCTTGCATGAACCGCAAGTACCTTGTCTGCGCCAAGTAATTGTTCAATCTCTCTCTCTATTTCTTTTTTTAATCCAGATTCGATATGTATATACTTTCTCTGCATTTGAGCCAGCTTATCGAAATCCTCCTCTGTTACTATATAATCATCATTGCGTCCAGGTGCAAATACATCATAATAGCCATAATCAATACTATTCTTATCAATAATCACGTTCTTACTCTTTTTTACATCCTGAACTGTTAATCCGTAAGGCTGTTCAAAATAATATTCAAATATATTCTTATTTTCTATAGATTTCTCCACAAAAAATTGACTGTCTATCCAATTAAAACAATGTAAAAATCCCATCTGATCAGAAAAATAGAGGCGATTTAACCAATAGATCCATTCCGCACAAAATCCTCCCGATCCAGAATCCCTTTCTGTTAGAAGAATCGTCTTATTGGGGTTTTGGGAACCAAGTGTTACTACAGATATATTTCTAGTTCTTATCGAACCGCCATTAACATACTTTGTTGGCACATATCTTGCTATGTACTCTTGGAATTCCTTCTGGGGTAATCTGTATATAAATTTTAAGCAACATCTAAAAAAAGGTTTGTTCTCCACGAATCTTCTTATAGAAATAAAAAAATGATCCAAAATTTGCATTTATCACTCCAAAGATTTAATATACTGCTCCATAACAGTCTCTGCATCACCTGTCATGACACTTTCGCCTTTTCTTAACCATAAAGCTTTTTCGCATACCGTTTTAACTGATTCTGCGGAATGAGAAACATACAATAATGTTGTTCCACATTCTCTCATATACTGCATTCTTCTCTCACATTTCTGCTGGAACGCATAGTCCCCAACAGACAGAACTTCATCACAGATTAAGATATCTGGTCTAATCACGGTTGCTACTGCAAATCCTAATCTAGCCGCCATACCAGAGCTATAATTCTTTATAGGCATATCCAAAAAATTCTGCAATTCCGCAAACTCAACAATTTCTTCAAAGTGCTCCTGCATAAAATGTTTGTCATGGCCAAGTACAGCCCCATTCAAAAAAATATTTTCTCTAGCAGTAAGGTCAGGGTCAAAACCTGCTCCCAACTCAATCAACGGGGCGATTGAACCATTAATTGTGATAACTCCTTTATATGGCTTCAAAATGCCGCAAATCAATTTTAAAAGCGTAGATTTCCCCGAACCGTTTGTACCAACGATCCCCCATGACTCCCCTTTCCTCACTTTTAAAGAAATATCTTTCAGTGCTAAAAATTCTTTAAACATTAGTTCCTTCTTTACAAGCTTAACAAAATATTCCTTTAAATTGTCAATTCGCTCAGATGCCATATTAAACCGTACCGTTGCATGGTCAATAAGAATCGCATAATCTTCGTTTTTCATAAACCCTCTCTTATATATATAATATAAATTTATCTTGATTTTTAAAGAATATAAAAGTACCAACGATCAACATGATAAAAGCAACAACAAAACCATATACTATAAGCCTTAAGTCTGGAAAACATCCATCTAAAACTATCATTCTAAATTGAGTAATGTATGAATATAATGGATTAAAATGATTAATAAACTTTTGAAGATCAATCGGTAATTGCTGTATTGGATAAAAAATAGGTGTCAAATACATCCAAGCAGTAATAAAAGCAGAGTAAATATACTGAATATCCCTAAAAAATACAGTCCCCTGCGCCAGTATCATACCCAATCCAGTACAAAAAATATACATTTGTAAAAGAATCACTGGAATAAACAGCATATTTATATTAGGACGAACTTTACATATCACAAACACAATCAACATGGCTCCCAATGAAAAAACCATATTAACAAAAGAACTGGTTACTTTAGATAAAGTAAATATATATTTAGGAACATAGGTTTTTTTCAGCAAAGCTGCATTCCCCGTAATAGACCACATCGCCTGATTCGTAGCTTCCGAAACAAATCCAAACAAGGTTTGCCCTATTATCAAATATACCGGATAATTAACAATATCAAAACGGAACATATTAGAAAAAACGATCACCATAATAACCATGATCATCAATGGATTCAAAATGCTCCATAAATATCCCAAAAACGATCTTCTATATTTTAACTTTATATCTTTACAAACTAACTGTTCCAATAATGGTCTGTATTGCTTAAATGTATTGACTCTATCAATCATATGCCCCATATTTTAACACGCCCTTTCTTTATTTTTATTTTCCCATACAATATTTACGCCTTACTAACATGCTGGCTTCCCTATAAAACAAATAATTTGTCCATCTAAGAATTTTTAATGCTTTATTAATATTGCTGTTATATATTGCTGGATAATTTTGACGTAGTCTTTTTTCAAATCCCTGTATAGACTTTTTCTTAGTATTTGTCGGGGGATAACTCAGCATTATTTTCATTTTTCCTGCTATGATACGTGCAATAATTTTTTCTATATACCGCTGTTTTTCTTGACTGCACATTATATTCTTATTTAATCTATCATAAAATACCAATAAGGACTCAATTACTTTATCATAATTTTTTTCATTTACTTGCATTTTTTCTATGCTAACACTTTGCCCCTGCCTTCCTAAACGATACATATAGACAAATGCGTCTACAAATTTTATAGTTCTTACATACGGAATAGGGTATATAATATATTCAGAATCTACATAATAACACCGTTCATCAATCTTAATATTATTTCTTTTCAAAGTTTCAGTTTTAATCGTCATATGATGCATTTTGATATAAATACGATCTGCAATTTCATCAAATATATATTCTTTATTATAATCTACCCCTACAAAAGGAATCTTCATCTCTGCTTTTCGAACAAAATCCTCTTTATTTCTCTGACCTTCGTCATAAACCCAATAAAAACCCGAAGCTATGATGTCCGAATCACTTTTCCTTAAAGTGTTAAGCAATTTAATAAAAGCCCCCCTTTCTACCCAATCATCTGCATCCACTACCTTAAAATATTTACCCGATGCATTTAAAATTCCTATATTAATTCCTGAACCATGTCCTCCATTTTCTTTTGTAATCAACTTAAATGTATTTGGATAATACTTTACAAATTCTTCTGCAATATCAGCTGAATTATCTGTTGATCCATCATTAACAATAATTACTTCCAAATCAGATAATAATTCTGGGATACAGAACGACTCTAAATTATCTTTCAAATATTTTTCTGCGTTATACGCCGGCACCACAACTGTCAATATTTTTTTGAAAGTTTTTTCATCCACCTTAATATGACTCCTTCCCATAATCTTATCTTTCACAGCATTTATTTGTTATTTTAAAATCAACCCTTTAACTATATTCTAATTAGTTTCTCAATCTTGTCATATATATATATCGACGAATTTTCGCTGGAACAAGACTAATCAATATACGTATAGATCCGAAAATTATAAATTGTGACATATTGATCATTTTCAATTTATATATTTTCTCAAGAAACTTAAGAATTGCCCAAGCATATAATGCCCCTCCTCGTCGCTCATATATATGATTGCTTCTCATATATAAAAGTACCTGTGGCATATTAGCAAATTTAGCTCCATTTTGAAACATTCTAACCCATAAATCATAATCTTCAAATAAATAACATGACTGATATCCTCCAGCTTCCATAGCCTTAGATTTCCGAAACATAACGCATGGATGATTAATTGGATTTCTACTCCGTATATAATTTTTCAATTCAGTATGGGTTTCTGGTAAACGCTTATAAGATGTAACAAATTGCAACGCTTCTTTTTCTGTTGTTGCTTCTCCTATAAACTCAGCCAAAGTACCACTTAATACATCCACATCCGGATGTGTCTCAAAATAATCTAATTGAAGTTCACATCGTGTGGATACCGAAACATCATCACTATCCATGCGGGCAATCCATTCATTCTTGCATATACCAATTCCTTTAGACAATGCAACTCCAAGCCCCTGATTTTTCTCTAATCGGAGCAACTTTATGTTATCTATATATTTTTCTATTATTTTATCCTGCTCATCAGTTAAAGGACCATCACAGACAAGAATAATTTCATCTGCTTTTTCTGTTTGAAGCAACATACTTTCTATTGCTGCACGCAAATATACCGGAGAATCTTTATAGTAAACTGACATAAGCACAGAGTATTTTCTATTCATAATAATTACGCTTATTTAATTTTATAGAATTTAATAAATCGCTTCAAATATTTTGTATAGTATATCATTACAGCCGATAATATGCAACTTACGTTTTTATACCATACTTCAATAATAATTTCTATAAAATACTATTTTTACCTTCTACAACACCTTCTGTACTCTCCTTCAAAAACATAATTTTAGGCGTCATCAGAATCAACTTCAGATCTAGAAGAAGTGAATATTTTCTGATATACATCAAATCTAGCTTCAACTTATCATAAAATGTAGTATTATATTTTCCGTATACTTGTGCGTAACCAGTTAATCCGGACTTTACTTTTAAACGATAACTGAACTCTGGTACATCCTTCTCAATTTCAGCAGCAATATCTGGACGTTCTGGTCTTGGACCTACTACAGACATCTCTCCCTTTAAGATGTTTACGATTTGGGGAAGTTCATCTAGTCGAGTAGCCCGCAAAACTTTTCCTATCGGTAAAACTCTAGGATCTTTATCTGTTGCCAATACTGGGCCAGATGTTTTCTCTGCATCGACTATCATTGTACGAAATTTATAAATCATAAACTTTTTTCCATTTTTTGTAAGACGTTCCTGTTTGTAAAACACAGGACCGTTGTCTGTACACTTTATTCCAATTGCCGCAATCAAAAATATAGGCGAGAACAAAACGAACATCAATGATGCAATCAACACATCCTCTGCCCGTTTTATCCACTCCTGCTCAATACTTAATCCTATATTTCTCGAAAGCATAAGAGGTGTATCAAATATATTTAGTTCATCTGAACTCCTCAATAATACATCTGAAATTTTGGGAACACTATAAGTGCGAATTTCTGACATATAACAATATTTCAGAAGCAAATTCCTTTCATGAGATGGCATATCCCCCAACACAACTGCATCATATTGGTCTATTTTCTTTTTTATATCTTCCATTCTGCTTTTGTAGGAAATCACTTCACAAATCTGGTATTTATCATCTCTGGCATTCATTTTATCCCTGAGGTGATAATCTTTCCTATCGCCTTCCACGAAAAGCATTTTTCTTGGAGGAAACATATTACGATAAACTGTTTGAAAAAGCATTGTCCAAATTATAATAAAAGCTATTTCAGCCAATGTCATTGGAAGCAAATAAATCGGATTTACCAGACGTCTGTCAATTACTGCAATTTGAAGATACGTTACAATATTAGTAAACAAAACGGATATGACCTGTGAATAGATAAGGTTTCCGTTTTTTAAATAACCGATTTCAAAACCACCATATGTACTCATAAAAAACGCAAGGAGAATTCCATATATCAGTACCATCATCCAATTACCACGTCGATAAAATGGAGCCTGAAGTATAGTTTCATTATAATAGCCGCTCCATACAACTGCATAAAGCAGACACAACCCTAAAAGCATGATAACTGCAAAGCTCAATTTTATCAGACGTTTATATCGTTCTCTTATCCTACTGTTTCTCATAATTCACTCAATTCTTCCCCCATATCACATAGGAGATTTTTATATAATAAAGGACAATAAATCTCTGTACAGTATAGCATCTAATATCCTTTTTCGCAACTTTACAATAACCGAAAAACCCTGGAAAACCTTTAATATTTTATTAAAAGAGCCATATTCTCCCACTGATCAACAGCCATTGTCCTCATTGCCATAACAAAATAAGATTGGCACCTTTAACTCAGCTAAGGTACCAATCTTTAAATTCTCTTAATGATTCTGTTTTTTTCTGAGCACTGCCATTCCCATCATAATCATCAAGAACATGATAGGCGTTACAATAGGCACACTGATATTAACAACTGCCTGTACGCAGTAACAAATTGCCGCAAAGGTCATAGCCATTACAACAGGCTTTTTGAAACCTTCCCGAATCATTTTCACAAAAGAAGTTCCAAGGAATGCCAGATACGCAGTCAGTCCCACAGCGCCAATGGTCACAAGATACTGCAGATACTCATTATGAACATTTTCATATTTCTGGCTCGTAGTATTCAGCATATCATCCCAGAAATTCTGAACTGTAATTACGCCAAATGTATCCGGACCATGGCCAAACAATTTATGACTCAGCGGAAAATCACGATAAATCTCCCTTGCAATTCTCCATACATACCCTCTTTCTGTTCCCCAGGAGTCATTCATTACTACATAATTTGCAATAGAACCATATCTCTCGCTGTTTCCGGCTATGTTCGCATCATACAGTACAAATACAATCCCCAATGCCCCAAGAACTACCAGTCCAAGCCACAAATACCATAAAATACGGCTTTCTGCTCTCTTCTGTCCCTGCTTCTCTGTTCTGCTGTTATAGATATACACCCCGGCAGTCAACGCCCATAGAAACAGAGCAATCCCCCATAAACCAGGTATACGGGTAAATAAATTGAAAATACCGCTGATTTCCTGAACACGCTCGCCAAACGTATGCTCAATCCAGTCAATCCCTAAGAGAACCGTCACAAACGTAGCAAGAATTGCTGTATATGAATAGACTCCCTTTCTGCTTCTGAAAAGATACAGCGGCAGAAAACCTAACAATGCAAACAATGTCAAATATGCATTATCACTGACTCCCATGATCAGCGCCATAAATGCAAATGTCATGCAAATATAATACCATATTTTGCGCTTTATATCCTTCTCTGCTGCAAACATAACGGCACTTGCCCCCATAGGAAGTGCAAGATATGCTGTATATGTGTTAATATTTCCAATCGTGGATACAAAAATACTATAATCTTCCGGCGATATTTCTTTCTTAAATCCCAGGGGATCCAGATTAAAAAAATGCAGAATTCCCAAAAGGCAAACGATCAATCCGGCTCCTAAGAATACATCCATATACCATCTTTTAAATTCCAGACACCGGGTTACAAGAAAGTAGCATATTGTATATAATAAAATCAAAAATAGTCCGCAGTACCGCCCTTCATTTCCCCAAAAAGACTCGTAAAGATATTCTGACTGCAGGGTAGAAATGACTGCTGACAGCGTAAACGCAATCATGGCCCAGTCTACAATCGTGAGAGATGATATTTTTATCTCACTGCGCATCGCCTTCATTACTTCACCGCCATAAAGAAGTCTGTCCCTGCAAACATAAACAAATGCTGCAGCAGCTGCAGATGCCGCCATTCCGATCACCATGGCACAGTAATAATAATATTTCGCAACAAGAATATTAAAATAATAATCCTGATATACAAGCGGAAGCCCAGCCAAAATCAGAAGGGTAAATGCGCCTACAATCCTGCTGTTTGTCCCGCGCCATTCATCCCTGAACTGGCTGATCTGAGCTTCTATGGAATATGAGCTTTGATTTTGATCCATTTTCAACCTCTTTTCGATTTTACTTCTATGTAGTATATTGATTTTCACGCTCTACAGTATACCATCTTGCCCTTAAATACGCAATGTATATGGTGTTTTCTTCTTGTGATTCTCCTTGTAATTCTTCTGCTTTTCTGTACTCCAAAAGCCTTTTATCCTCCCTCCCCCACCATGTAACGATAATTTTCCTTATCGGAAGTATAATCTACTCGTAATGCAATTAAGGAATTTCAAAAAGTATTTCAAAAAGAAAAAGGAGAGTGCATTCATTATGAAGAAGCAGACAAAGTTAGTTGCTGTACTTTCAACAGCAGCACTTCTCGCTATCGGCGCTTCCATGACTTCTTTCGCAGCTACAGGCTGGGCAGAGGAAGACGGAACATGGGTATACTACAACCGTGACGGCGAGAGAGCAACCGATTCCTGGAAGAAATCCGGAAACAACTGGTATTACCTGGACAGCGACGGTGAGATGGCAATCGATCAGCTCATCGAGGACGGCGATAACTACTACTACGTAGATATCAACGGTGTAATGGCTTCCAACCAGTGGGTTGCTATTGAGAATGAGGATGCTGGCGAGGATGACGAGCCAGAGCACTACTGGTATTACTTCCAGGCAAACGGCAAGGCTTTAACCAATGGTGACAACGATAAGGTTTCCTTAAAGACCATCAACGGCAAGAAGTACGCTTTCGATGACGAAGGTAAGATGCTGTACGGCTGGGTTGAGGATACTTCTGCAGAGCGCCTCGACAATACGGATGGTGACGGTTTCAAGGATGCCGATTACTACTTCGGTGGCGAAGATGACGGTGCAATGACCACCGGCTGGCTGCAGATTGATATTACTTACGATGAAGCTATCAATGATGACTATAAGTATACTGCTGCTGCATTCAATGATGATGAGGATCAGACACGTTGGTTCTACTTCAAGTCCAATGGTAAGATGATTAAATCTGACGAAGGAGACAGAACTAAGGATAAGACCATCAACGGTAAGAAGTATGCATTTGACCAGTATGGTGCAATGGTAGCTGAGTGGTCTCTGGATTCTGATGATGAGAAGGAAGCTTCTGACAATGTAGGTCATTATGCAGCATCTACCAACCAGACTGTAGCAAGTGTCAGCGAAGCTTGGCAGGGTAAGGGCAACTATGCTCAGTATAGTAAAGCATGGAAGTACTTCAACAGCGTTGAAGATGGCGCTCGTGTAAGCAAGGGCTGGTTTAAGGTAGTTCCTGCTGAGTACCTGAATGAGGGTAAGTACGATGACGATGAGGATTTCTGGTACTATGCAGATGGCAGCGGCAATCTGTATGCTGGTGAGTTCAAGACTATCAAGGGCAAGAAGTATGCATTCCGTAATGACGGTCGTATGCTGACTGGTCTGAAATTCATCTTGGAGGATGACGATAACGATAATCTTACAGTATATGCTGATGATGATGGTACATACAACTTTGATAATGAGGACGATTTCCTTGATAATGCCGTAGCTTTTTATGAGTCAGGTGGTTACAAGTGCTACTACTTCGGCGGTGGAGATGATGGTGCTATGAGAACTAATAAGACCACTGTTGAAATTGATGGTGAGAATCACAACTTCTACTTCGAGAAATCCGGAAGCAAGAAGGGTGCTGGCGTAACTGGCGAGAAGGATGACAAGCTGTATCAGTCAGGTATGCTGTTAAAGGCTGACTCCGATGACAAGTACGTTGTTGTTGATAAGACTACAAAGTACACAACCAATGCTGCTGGTGAGAAGGTTCTTGATTATGTAACCTATAACAAGTTGGATGATGCTAAGGAATTTATGGCACAGGATGATGTACTTGAGTCAAATACACCAGTAGATGCTGATGGTAAGATCGATCTTGGCAATAACAACAAGAAAAAGGCTGAGGATATAAGTGAAGCTTACACTATCGGATATAAAGCGTATGGAAGCAGCGATATGACAACACATGAGTATTTCCTTGTAAATACTTCTGGTAAAGTTATCGACAACAGAGGCAAAAATAAAGATGGCAGTGATTACTATTATGTAACGGACAACAGTGGTAAGATCACCAACATCTATGTAGAAGACTAATCTTCTATTAAACAACGTCAATTTATTTAATATGACATAAGGGGGAAGCGTTATAGCTGATATAGAGATATGTTAGCTGTAGCGCTTCTTTCTTTTTTACTAATAAAACCATATTATATAAGGAGGTTTTCTATGTTCAAAAAACACTTATTATGCTTAGGATTGGCTGCTGTAATGGCAACTGCTTCTTCTTATCCTGCTTTTGCAGCGGTTAATTCCTCTCTCACTAGTACCACCATGGAAAACTGTGGCGCTTATCTTTTCGAGTGGCGTCCCATTGACTGCGGAAACGGAAATTATTTTGCGATTCTGGTAGGCGGAAATACAATTGCTGAAAGCAATGTAATCCTGAACCGGGGCTACGACTATGCTTATACCTTTGATCCCATGAACTACGCAAGGCCATGGGGTACTGTGCCGGATCTGGTAAATGTAGATGGTGTATGGGCAATTCCGGAAAACTGGGCGTCTCTTCCTGAAAACACACAGCCGGTTCTTCAGATTGTCCTGAAAACCAATAACAAAAATCTGAATACAGATAAACGCTATGTAAATGTTGTTCATCTTCCGGGAAATGTCGATCCCTCATCTCTTCCGGCCGAAGTTCGCAAGTACCTGATCAATGTGGACACCTCTGATGCAGGTGCCTACAACGGCACCGTAACTCCCGGATGGCAGACTGAGGCTGATGGAACCCAGAAGTATTTAAAACCGGACGGAACCTATATTACCGGATGGCTTACTCTGGATGAGGATCAGTATTACATGGATGAGAATGGGGTAATGCTTAAGGATACAATTACACCGGATGGACATTATGTAACCGCAGAAGGAAAGCGAGTGTCATATATGCCGGGCTGGTTCCAGGATAAGGATGGCTGGCGTTATATCCAGAAGAACGGCTACTATATGGCTAACAGCTGGTTTCAGGATACGGACGGAAAATATTACTACTTCAATATGGCTGCTTTAATGACTGTAAATGATGATACACCTGATGGATATCATGTAGATGAGAACGGTGTTTGGGATGGAAATGCTTCCACACAAATAAAAGAGACTGTAAATCTTGGCCCCGGTGTTTCCAAAGGTTGGGAACCTGTTGACACGGGCTGGAAATTCAAGCAGGAAGATGGAACTTATCTCACTAACAGCTGGAAGCAGGGACAGGACGGAAAGTGGTACTACCTCAATGAAGACGGATGGATGCTGAAAGATACAACTACACCGGATGGATTCTATGTAGACGCAGATGGTGTCTGGGATGAAAATGCAGCCAATTGACAGTAAATAACGGCATATAAAAACAGGGTAAAGACTATTTCTGTTATAAAAGAAATAGAACTTTACCCTGTTTTATATTAACTGCTGTAATAAGATTTACTGTACAGGTTCTTCAGAAGATGCAGAGCCATTCCAGATACCGTTGGCATCTACGTAGTAGCCGTCAGGAGTAGTAGTGTCCTTTAACATCCAGCCATCCTCATTTAAGTAGTACCACTTGCCGTCTGGGTTCTGCTTCCATGAATTGGTAAGGTAGGTTCCGTCCTCCTGCTTGAATTTCCAGCCTGTATCAATTGGCTCCCAACCGTCTGCCACGCCCGGTCCGAGATTTACTTTATTATTTACAGTGCTTGCATTTCCATCCCATACGCCGTTGGCATCTACATAGTAGCCGTCCGGGGTAATATCATCTGTTTCCATATAGGTTCCGATGTTAATATAGTACCATTTTCCGTCTGTATCCTGAATCCATGTAGCCCCTGCATAGCGGCCATTTTTCATGATATAATGCCAGCCTCCTGCGTCCTGATACCAGCCGGGGATATAGTTGGTTTTTTCACCATTGATATTCACATACTTTCCGTCTGGCGTAATCGTATCTGTCAGCATATAGCCATTTTCATCCATGTAATAGGTTTCATCATCCGCATTCAGCCATGTATTGGTAATAAACGTACCGTCTGGCTTGCGGTATTTTTTCTTTCCTGTTTCATCGATAAACCAGCCGCCGGTAATGGTTCCCTCATATGCTCCCGCATCAGAACCATCTACGTTGATCAGATATTTGCGTACTTCTGGAGGAAGGGTGGAAGAATCCACATTTCCCGGAAGATGGACTACATCTACATAGCGTTCATTGGTATTAAGGTTTTTGTTATTCGTTACGAGGGTAATGCGTGCGACAGGCTGTGCTCCTTCGGGAAGAGAAGACCAGTTTTCCGGAATTCCCCATACGCCGTCGATATTTACCAGATCCGGAACCTGTCCCCAGGGACGGGGATATGCCATTGGATTAAAGGTATAAGCATAGTCGTATCCTCTTCTGAGAATCACATCACTTTCATTGATGGTGTTTCCTCCTACTAAAACAGCAAAGGAATGGCCGTTTCCGCAGTCCACCGGACGCCATTCAAAGAGATAGGCGCCGCTGTTTTCCATGGTAGTTGTATTGGCTGCAAATGCGGTAAATGCAGCTGAAACGGAAAGGGCTGCCGCCAGCATAATGGCTTTCAGTTTTCTTTTGATCATTCAGTTATCCCTCCTTCTGGAATATAAAAGAAGAGCGCCGCGACTAATAAACATCAGCCACAACGCTCTCCCCCTTAATTTTTAATTGTCAGCTTCTGATCTAGGATCAGTCCTCAACGTAGTAACCAAGGATAGCGCCGCCCTTAGCAACTACGAACTGATAATCATTGCCGTCCTTGTTCTTGGACTTGCTGTCGATTACCTTACCGGAAGTGTTTACTAAGAAGAACTCGTCTGTATCAGTACCATTCTTAACTTCGATAGTACCATCGGTATTTCTTACATCTCTGGTAATAACAGCAATCTCCTGAATATCGTCAAGCTTCTTGTTGATGCCAAGAGCATCCAGATTTGCCTGCTTAATATCTGTATCTACATGATATGAAGACGGCAGAGCTGCGATGAAATCATCTGCATCATCCAACTTGAAGTAACCCTCAGCAGTATTTGCAACGTTTACATACTGAACTACTTGATACTTCTCGTCAGAACCAGCTCTTACAAGCTTACCAGACTGATAGTACTTGTCATCCTTCTCACCAGTCTTACCAGCACCCTTGTTGCCGCCGGACTTCTCGAAGTAGAAGTTGTAGTTGTCACCGTCGATAGCTACGCTAGTCTTGTTGGTTCTCATAGCACCGTCATCGCCGTCACCAAAGTAATAGCAATGATATCCATTAGCCTCAAACCACGGAGCATTCTGATCGAAACGATCCTCATCATCAAATAAATGATCATCCAAATCGTCATCAGCCACAACAGTTAAGCTGCCTGTACCCTCGCCCTTGATAAATTTCAGGCCATTAACCATACGGCCATCGTTACGGAATGCATACTTCTTACCCTTGATGGTCTTGAACTCACCTGCGTACAGGTTGCCGCTACCATCTGCGTAGTACCATGCATCCTCATCATCGTTGTATTTGTCATAGTTCAGGTACTCAGCTGCAACTACCTTGAACCATCCTCTGCTTACGCGAGCACCGTCCTCAACGCTATTGAAGTATCTCCACTCCTTAGCGTACTGAGCTGCTACACTGTTGGTAGAAGAAGAACTGTTGCCGCTTCTTACGCCGTCCTTGGAAGCCTTCTCTACATCCAGAGACCACTCTGCTGTCATAGCACCGTGCTGATCGAACTCGTACTTCTTGCCGTTGATGGTCTTGCTCTTCTGAACATCGCCGTCTTTAGCCTTTACCTTCTTACCATTAGACTGGAAGTAGAACCAACGGCTCTGATCCTCGTCCTCGTTGAATACAGGAGCAATCTCGTAGTCGTTTGTTGCCTCGTCATATGTAATATCCATCTGCAGCCAGCCAGTGGTCATTGCACCATCGTCCTCACCGCCGAAGTAGTAATCTCCGTCCTTGAAGCCGTCACCGTCTGTATTGTCAATGCGCTCTGCGTTGTCTTCTGCAACCCAACCGTACAGCATCTTACCTTCCTCGTCGAAAGCATACTTCTTGCCGTTGATGGTCTTCAGAGCGATATTGCTGTTGTCGCCATTGGTAAGAGCCTTACCATTAGCCTGGAAGTAATACCAGTAGTGCTCTGGCTCGTTGTCGTCGCCAGCATCCTCATTCTCAATAGCAACCCACTGGTTGGAAGCCATTACACCGTTGATATCTACGTAGTAGTAGTTATCACCGTCCTCGATGAGCTGGTCTACTGCCATCTCACCGTCGCTGTCTAAGTAATACCAGTTGTTTCCGGACTTCTTCCAGGAATCGGTTGCTCTCTCGCCGTCACGGTTGTAGTATACCCATGTTCCGTCTTCCTCTGCCCAGCCAGTAGCTGCGAAAGAAGTCATGGAAGCGCCGATAGCGAGCAGTGCTGCTGTTGAAAGTACAGCAACTAACTTTGTCTGCTTCTTCATAATGAATGCACTCTCCTTTTTGTTTTTGAAATACTTTTTGAAATTCCTTAATTGCATTACGAGTAGATTATACTTCCGATAAGGAAAATTATCAATACTTTTTTTGCATTTTTTGCAAAAACTGCTTATTTTTAGGAATATTGATATTTCCCGGATGAATAACCAGCTCCATCACATGACATAGTATATTATAAATTCCGAAAAAAAGCCATAACTTTTACCTGTGCATTTTCTTACGTAATTATTACAAAAGTATTGAATAAGTGTATTATTGTATTTATCTGTGTACATGTATGTAAATTTAATGAAAAGAAAACGGTTTCCGTTGCTCTTGCGTCTTAAATAGCCGGATGCTATAATCAAAACAGGAGTGCGTGGGAAAGGACGGCATGAATTTACAAAACACATATACGGCTAATACAATTCTTTCGGCGGATCCTGACGCCCAGAAAACAGATTATGTATGCAAGGCCGTTTTGAAGTCACGATGGGTTTTGGCAAATATACTGAAAGGTGTTATTTCTGAATATGCGGATACACCAGTCCATGAAATTGCCGAAACCTATATCGAACCAGATCAGATAGAACTTTATCTGCCGGTAAATGGTTTCCCGGAACAGATTAAGGGACTCGACAAGGAAGATACTGCTTATTTACAAACCACGGTATACTATGATGTCCGGCTGCGGGCACTGCTGCCAAACCGTACGAAAACTCAGGTGTATTTGTATATTGATGTGGAAGCCCAGAATGCTGCACGTGAAAGTCGTCTTGGATATCCGCTTGAAAAGAGAGTCATTTATTATATGTCCCGTATGATTTCAAATCAGCTTCAAACGGTTTCAAGAGATACCAATTATAATGTGATTCAAAAGGTCTACAGCATATGGATCTGTATGGGAGATGATATCCCTAAAAATATGCAGCAGTCTATTACAGGGTTTACCATAGCCAAAGAGGATATTTATAGGAAAATAGATGTCCCTAAGAAAAACTATGATCTGATGAGCGCTGTTTTCATACGGCTGGGACATGGCGAAACAGATGAACGTCTGATTGGAATGCTGCAGACCATTTTCACAGATGATGCACCGCCTGAGGAGCGGCTGAATAAACTTGAGATGGAATACGGTATTCCCAGAACCAAAGAATTTAACGAGGAGGTGGCTAAAATGTGTACCTACAGCCAGTTTATGTTGGACAGGGGAGAGAAAGAGGGACTAAAAAAAGGACTTGAAACCGGAAAATACAAAACCTACTACGATCTCATTTCCGATGGAACTCTTACCTTAAAACAGGCAGCCGAAAAGTGCAGCCTGTCTCCGGATGAATTCCAGAAGAAGCTGATTGAATTAAAAATTACAGAATCATGCTAGTGTACTGTTTCATTCACTTTCAGTATAATGACACAGAATGAATTTTCAACCTGTAAGACGGGGGAATGGGTTGCAGTAGCATCGTCGAATAAGACAACACACCAGATTAACCGGGCATGATGGAGAGGTGCTTAAAACAAGTTCGGCAGACTCGGCGGGATCGATTTCCTGCTGCATCTGTCGGGCTTTTTTATTACATTTTGTTGTAGTATTTATCTGTGTATACTGGCACAATTTTAACGAAAAGAAATCGTTTTCCATTCGCCTTGCTTCCCAAATAGCCGGATGCTATAATCAAAACAGTTTTATAATCACGGTGGGTTCTGGCAACTGTATTAAAAGAAATTATCCCATAAGATATACAGCAGTCCATTACAGGATTTGCTGCAACAAAACAGGATATTTATAAGGAAATTGATATCCCAAAAAAACTATGACCTGAGGAGCGGTTAAAAAAGCCTGAGATGGAATACGGCATTCCCAGAACCAAAGAATTTAACGAAGAGGCGGCTAAGATGTGTACCTACAGCCAGTTTATGTTGGACATGGGAGAGAAAATAGGCCTTGAAACCGGCAAATACAAAACCTACTACGATCTTATTTCTGACGGGACTCTGACCTTAAAGCAGGCAGCCGAAAAGTGCAGCCGGTCTCCGGATGAATTCCAGAGGAAACTGTTTAAATTAAAAATTACAGAATCATGCCAGATTAACCGAATATAATGGAGAGGCGACGGACTTTTTTATTGCATTTTCTATTTGACATAACCCTCCAATAGATATACTATAAAACTATCCAAAGTCTGTTTTCAGACGATTGTATGAAAGGAGAAGAGTTATGAAACGTTTCACAAAGACAATGGCTGCTTTGGGGTTGGCGGCTGTGATGGGTGCAGGCTCTGCTTTTACAGGACTTGCAGATGTAACCACTTCTGTAAAACCGGTTGCCACTTCCAGAAAAACAGGATGGGTAGATGTGCAGAATCACTGGTATTATTTTGACGCAAATGGAAATCCGGTAAAGAATCAGTGGATTCAGGACGGAAACAACCGCTACTGGATGCAGGAAGACGGGGAAATGTCAAAGCAGAAATGGGTCTATACCGAAGGCCAGTGGTACTGGGTAAATGCCCAGGGTGCTCAGGCCAGCAATATCTGGGTTGAGGACGGCGGCTCCTGGTATTATATGGGAGGCGACGGACGGATGATGACCAACACCTGGCTGGATTATGCAGGAAAATGGTATTATCTCACAGAAACCGGCGCTGCTGCCAGAGGATGGAAAGAACTGGGAGAAAAATGGTATTTCTTTAATGATTCCGACTGCAGTATGGCAAAGGATACCATGGTCGGCCAGTACCGTGTAGATGTAAACGGTGTATATATTCCTTAGTATAAAAAAGAACCGCAGGATCCATTTTCACAGATCTGCGGTTCTTATTATATCCGTTGATACAGAAATGATATCTCAGGACGTTATCAGCGAAAAGCCTGATTACTTCAGAGTAACCTTTGCTCCCTCTGCCTCTAACTTTGTCTTGATATCCTCTGCCTCTTCCTTGGAAGCGCCCTGCTTTAATACCTTTGGTGCGCCGTCAACTACGTCCTTAGCTTCCTTCAGGCCAAGACCGGTAGCTTCACGAACAACCTTGATAACCTTAACCTTGTTAGGACCAACCTCAGTCAGCTCTACGTCGAACTCAGTCTTCTCCTCAGCTGCTGCTGCGCCAGCACCTGCTGCTGCAACTACAACGCCTGCTGCTGCAGATACGCCAAACTCTTCCTCACATGCCTTTACTAACTCGTTCAGTTCTAATACGGATAATTCCTTGATAGCTTCGATAAACTCAGCGGTTGTTAACTTTGCCATTTTAATTTCCTCCTGTTTATTATTTACTTTCGATAATATGGTCTTTCATCTTATGCGGCCCATGCCGGTCTAAGCGGCTGCGGGCGGCCAAATTTTGCATTGAAGCTTATGCTTCTGCTGCGCCACCGTTCTTTTCTGCGATCTGGTTGAGAACGCGTGCCAGATTGGTGATTGGGGACTGGATGCTTCCAAGCAGCTTGCCAAGAAGTACCTCTCTGGACGGGATTGTAGCGATCACCTGAGTACCAGCCTGATCGTAGTAGGTTCCTTCTACTACTGAGCCCTTCAGTTCCAGATTTGGAGCTGTCTTTGCGAACTCAGCAAGGATTCTTGCAGGTGCAGTAGCATCATCCTTGGATACTGCAAGAGCAGTAGGTCCTTCCAGATGTGGATCCAGAGCTGCGAACTCTGTTCCTTCTGCGGCACGCTTGATCAGGGTATTCTTGTATACCTTGTAAGACACGCCAGCTTCTCTTAACTGCTTACGCAGTCTTGTATCCTGCTCAACTGTCAGGCCGCGGTAGTCAACAACAACTGCGCCGCATGCGCCGTCCAGCATAGCCTTGATCTCGTCAACGATTGGCTGCTTTAATTCAACTTTTGCCATGAATGGTTTACCTCCTTATAGTATTTGTGCATTGAAAACCATAGCATGGGAACGGATATAAAAAACCTCCCTGCCACACGGACAGAGAGGACGCAAAATCTCAATCAGAGTTTTGTATGTTCCTCGGCAGGCGTTAAAACTTACACCAGATGGTACCTGCTGTCTTCGGGCATTCAACACTTGTATTAAGATAGCACATTTGCCTTGAAATGTCAACTGGTTTTTTCAATTTTTGAGCCGGATTTTTCCGGCACTTTTACGGCACTTTTACGGCAAACGGCCGGGAACATTTCCCCGGATATATAAACGGCTGGGCCGGGGACATTTCCCCGGATATGCAAAAACAGCGGACCCGCAAAACTGCGCTGCCCGCTGTAATTCTATATTCTGGACTCCAAATTAGTTGGAAAGCTTTGCTACGTTCAGCTTTAAGCCGGGGCCCATAGTAGAGGTAAGAGCTACGCTCTTTAAGTATGCGCCCTTTACAGTGCTTGGCTTTGCCTTTAAGATAGCGTCCATAAGCGTCTGGAAGTTGTCCGCTAACTGCTCCTCAGTGAAGGAAGCTTTTCCTACTGGCACATGGATAATGTTTGTCTTGTCAAGTCTGTATTCGATCTTACCAGCTTTGATATCGTTGATAGCCTTGGTTACATCCATGGTTACGGTACCAGCCTTTGGGTTTGGCATTAAGCCCTTAGGTCCAAGTACACGGCCCAGACGACCAACAACGCCCATCATGTCAGGAGTTGCTACTACAACGTCGAAATCCAGCCATCCTTCGTTCTGGATCTTCGGGATCAGCTCCTCAGCTCCTACATAGTCAGCTCCTGCTGCCTGTGCCTCGTCAGCCTTTGGTCCCTTTGCGAATACCAGAATACGAACGGTCTTACCGGTTCCGTGAGGAAGTACAACAGCGCCGCGGATCTGCTGATCAGCGTGACGTCCGTCACATCCTGTTCTGATATGAAGCTCTACAGTCTCGTCAAATTTTGCAGAAGCGTTCTTCTTAACGATAGAGATAGCGTCTGCTACGTCATAAAGTGCAGCGCGGTCTACGTTCTTCATAGCCTCTGCATATCTTTTTCCTGATTTCATTTAAAATAACCTCCTAGTGGTATTGACGGGGAATCTCCCTCCCACGTTCTCTGTTGCAAATACAACGGGTATTCCTAATTACTCCTCGATGGTAACGCCCATACTTCTTGCTGTACCGGCTACCATGCTCATAGCAGCTTCCAGGCTTGCAGCGTTTAAGTCTGGCATCTTTGTCTCTGCAATCTTCTGCAGATCAGCCTTCTTTAATACAGCAACCTTGGTCTTGTTAGGAACGCCGGAACCGCTCTTAATGCTGCATGCCTTCTTGATCAGAACGGCTGCTGGCGGAGTCTTGGTGATGAAGCTGAAGCTTCTGTCAGCGTATACGGTAATAACTACAGGGATGATCATGTCGCCCTGATCTGCTGTTCTAGCGTTGAACTCTTTGGTGAACTGTACGATGTTTACACCGTGCTGACCAAGAGCCGGACCAACTGGCGGAGCTGGTGTAGCCTTGCCTGCTGGAATCTGTAATTTGATATATCCTGTTACTTTCTTTGCCATCTTAGGCACCTCCTAAAATCATGTGGTATTGTCGGGAATGTCCCTCCCACCAGCCTTCGCACCCGCAAAAGCTGATCTTTTTGTCTGTTCCACAGATCTGCTTACATCTTCTTGACTTCAGCAAATCCCAGCTCGACCGGTGTCTCGCGGCCGAACATTTCTACATTGATGGTGATGGTCTGTTTACTGTCATTGACAGCCTTAATGGCGCCTACAGTATCCTTCCATGCACCGGAGATAACGGTTATCATATCTCCCACTTCAAAATCGACTAAGACATCTGTCTTTACGAAGCCCAGACTTGCCATCTCTTCTTCTGTCAGAGGAACCGGTTTGGAGCCCGGACCAACAAAGCCTGTAACGCCTCGGGTATTGCGTACTACGTACCATGTGTCATCATTCATGACCATGTTGATCAGTACATAACCCGGGAACATCTTTTTGTCGGCTTTCTTCTCCACGCCGTTTTTCAGCTCTACTACAGGGAGCATGGGCACAGACACTTCAAGGATCTGATCCTGAAGATTTCTGTTTTCAATGGTCTTCTCGATATCGACTTTGACTTTGTTCTCATAACCTGAGTAGGTATGGACTACATACCAATGTGCTTCTGACATACAATCACCCTCGCCTTTGAATTAAAGAATAAAACTTAAACCGAATTTCATAACCATGTCCAGTACGCCGATCAGTACACCGATGAAAATGGACATGATCACCACTGCAACTGTCTGCTTGGCTACGGTTTCCTTATCAGCAAAGACGATCTTTTTGTACTCTTTTTTCAGGCCCTTGAAAAAGCTTGGCTTTTTCTCGTGCTTAGCCGTTTTCTTGTCAGCCCTGGCCGCTTTTTCGGTGGTTTCTACAGCAGTATTCACTGTATTTTCTTCCATAATTTCACGTCCTTTACTGAACAGGATTACTTTGTTTCCTTGTGTAACGTATGTCTCTTGCAGAATCTGCAGTACTTCTTGGTCTCCATGCGGTCCGGATGAGTCTTCTTATCCTTCGTCATGTTGTAGTTACGCTGCTTGCATTCTGTACATGCCAGTGTGATCTTTGTGCGCACGACTTCCACCTCCATTTAATTTATCGTAAATCATTGAGTTGCTTCAGGTCTTAATTTTGAGCATAAAAAAAAGACCTGTCTTCCATTCGCCCGTATAATATAACACAAAAATCCGGCGTTCGTCAAGAGGAAGGACGGTCTTTTTTATGAAGAGTTTTTAACGGCCTGAGCCGATACAGATGACCGCAGGGATAATCCGCTCTGCCCCGGCATTCTTTAAGGCTCTGGAGCAGGCTTCCATGGTGCTTCCGGTGGTGTAGATATCATCCACCAGAAGTACGGTGCGTATTCCGGACGGGAGCCTGCCGCATACAAAGGCCTGTTCCAGATTTTTGAGGCGTGCTCCCGCATCCAGTTCCTTTTGGGGCAGAGTCTTTTTTGTACGTTTCAGAAATTCAGTTCTCATGGGAATCCCGGTCTTTGCTGAAAGGCGGATCCCCAGCTCCTGAGCCTGATTAAATCCCCGCTTTTTCAGGCGGCTTTTATGGACGGGCACAGGGATAATGCAGTCAGGAGAAAGGCGGCGGATCGCCGGGCCAAAGCGCCGGAACATGGCCTCGGAATAAAAATCCAGATATTCCCTGCGTCCGTGGTATTTGATCAGGGCCATGGAACGGCTGGCTGTATCATTGTAATTGATCAACGCCATCCCTGAATCAAAGGAATGGGGATGTCTGGTACAGTCAAAGCAGTATTCGGCCTCAGGGCTTATAATCTCTTTGCCGCAGCATTTGCACACAGGACGGCGGACAAAGGCCAGCTTTTCCATACAGTCCGGGCAGATCAGATTTCCTTTCGGCATGACAATTTCAGAGCACACAGGGCACCGGCGGGGATAGAGAAGATCCAGAAAGCCGGCATACAGACGGGACAGGGGCATTATTGGGGGCATGATTCCTCCTTATAGATTTCTTCGATTCGCGCCTTTAAGCCGGAACAGCGTTCCTGTTCCATTGCATTTGAGGCCATGGTATAAAATGCATCGGGCCGTCCTACCAGACAGACACAGGAACGGGCTCTGGTGACGGCGGTATAGAGGAGATTTCGGGTCATAAGCATCCGAGGGCCGGAATACATGGGGATAATGACAGCCGGATACTCGCTTCCCTGGGATTTGTGGATGGTAATGGCGTAGGCTAATTCCAGCTCCTCCAGCTGCTTAAAGCTGTATTCCACCAGTTTCCCTTCGTCAAATTCCACGGTAAGGAGCTCTGCATACTCGTTGATTTCCCGTATCACACCCATATCGCCGTTGAAAACACCGGAGCCCTTGTCAATAGGGATACCGTAACGGCTGCGGACTCCCCACTCCAGCTGATAGTTGTTGCGGATCTGCATGACCTTGTCTCCGGTGCGGTAAATAATCCCTCCGGCCTCTTTTTCCTTTTTCTCCGGCGAAGGGGGATTCAAATGGTTCTGCAGGATCTGGTTCAGCCGTTCTACCCCCAGAGCGCCTTTCCGCATAGGCGTCATTACCTGAATTTCATTTTCCTGTGCCTGGACGTAGCCGGGAAGCTTTTTCTGGATCAGAGTAATGGCGGCACTTATGACAGCATCAGGATTGTCGCGGCGGATGAAAAGAAAATCCCGGCTTCGCTTGGACAGATCTACCGTCTCGCCTTCGTTGATGCGGTGAGCATTTACAATGATATCGCTCTGAGCTGCCTGACGGAAGATACGCGTCAACTTTACTACATTAAAACAGCCGGAGCCTATGATATCTTTTAAAACATTTCCGGGGCCCACACTGGGAAGCTGATCCACATCACCTACCAGAATCAGCCGGGTTCCCACGTTGACGGCTCTCAAAAGGGAGTGCATCAGGCTGATATCCACCATAGACATTTCATCGATAATGATCACGTCTGCATCCAGGGGATTTTCTTCATTCCGGTCAAAACGCATACCCGCTGTGGAATTGCCGGAGGATGCGTTATTTCCAGAACCGGTTATCCCGATGGGAACCAGCTCCAGCATGCGGTGAATGGTTCTGGCCTCCCAGCCGGTAGCTTCGGTCATGCGCTTGGCTGCGCGGCCGGTAGGCGCTCCCAGAAGGATTTCCATGCCCTCAGCCTCAAAATAACGGATGATCGCGTTGATCGTGGTGGTTTTTCCCGTACCGGGACCGCCGGTGATGACTAAAAGCCCGCTGTTCACTGCCTCGTAAACCGCCTGTTCCTGAAGCTCGTCCAGGTGGATCTTTTCCTGCTTCTGGATTTTCAAAAGGTTGGTTTTAATCTCTGTTTCCGGGATATCGCCCCGGATGTTTAAGTCGTGAAGCATACGGGCAGTATTTAATTCCAGATAGTAATAATGGGAGGAGTAGATCAGCGGATCAGCGGTCTGGCCTTCTTCGCAAAAGGGCATTTTTACTACCAGTTTCCGGTCGATCTGCATATCCATCAGGTGCTTGTCCATGGTTTCGGGCGCCACCTTTAAAAGCTCCGACGCCTGTTCAAACAGCC
This sequence comes from Clostridium sp. AT4, assembly GCF_001517625.2. Classification (GTDB taxonomy): domain Bacteria; phylum Bacillota; class Clostridia; order Lachnospirales; family Lachnospiraceae; genus Enterocloster. Next base: position 2,039,584 of record NZ_LN999828.1, read on the forward strand.
GGCTCTTTGGCAGATAGGTATGACCGTTTGCAGACGCCTGCAGGAGCACATACAGGATACCTGCTTTTATCCGGTAATCGGAATCTGTGAAAATTCCCACTTTCCGGGCGATTTCGTCTGCCATTTTAAAGCCAACGCCGGGGATATCGTCCGCCAGACGATAGGGATTTTCCTTGATAATGCTGTACAGCTTCGGGCCATATTCCTGATAAATTTTAGCAGCCAGATTCAGGGTGATGCCGTAGTTTTGAAGAAACATCATGGCCTGACGCATATCCCGCTTTTCCTGAACCTGTTCTCCGATAGCCATAGCCATTTTTTCGCTGATGCCCTTAATCTCTGACAGGCGTTCGGGTTCTTCCTCCATGATCCGGAAGGTATCTGCCTTAAAACGGCGCACGATCCGGGCTGCCAGAGCTGCGCCTACCCCCTTGATGGCTCCGGAACCCAGATAGCGCTCCATAGAAGCGGCATCTTCGGGGTTTTTCAGCTCATAACTTTCAATCTGAAGCTGTTCACCGTAAACAGGGTGCTCTGTCATACGGCCTGTGGCCTGGATCATATCGCCTTCTGCGGCATAGGAAACCGTTCCCACCATCACAACTTCGTCTCCGTCGCTCTGATCGATGACAGTCATAATGGTGTAACCGTTTTCTTCATTCCGAAATTTTATTTTTTCAATAAATCCTGTGATGGTTGCCATAGTAAGGATACCGCCTTTTGCTTCTGTATGGATTCTTCCCTCGGATGGGAACCGGTGATAAAAAGAACCCGGCTGAAATCCGGGTTCTTCTATGGTTTATAAAGCTTTAATAATCATCCCGCTCTTTGCCGCCGCCGATTCCCATGGAAGCCTCCAGAGCAGAAGTCATACCATGAGCAAATTCGATGAATTTACCGGTTCCGATGGCTACGGCTGTCAAAGGATCCTCAGCGATCACAGTGGTAATGCCTGTCTTTTCTTCAATCAGCGCATCCAGACCGCTTAAAAGGGAGCCGCCGCCTGTCATAACAATACCGCGGTCGAAAATATCCGCTGCCAGCTCCGGCGGAGTACGCTCTAATACATTGTGTACCGCGTCTACAATCTGAAGAGCCGGCTCTCTGAGCGCTTCCAGTGTCTCCTCAGAGGAAACTACAATGGTTTTTGGAAGGCCTGTCACCAGGTTCCGGCCTCTGACCTCCATGGTCAGAACCTCCGGACGGCGGGAGGCCGCACCAATATTGATCTTGATCTCCTCAGCAGTACGCTCACCGATCAGAAGATTGTGTTTCTTTCTCATATAGCGAACCAGGGCCTCGTCAAAGTCATCACCGGCAATTTTGATGGAGGTGCTTACAACCGGGCCTCCCAGAGAAATCACAGCGATATCTGCGGTACCGCCTCCGATGTCAACGATCATATTTCCGCAGGCCTTTCCAATGTCAATGCCTGCTCCGATAGCTGCGGCTACGGGTTCCTCAATGATGGCAACCTCACGAGCGCCTGCTTGGTAGGTTGCATCCTCTACTGCCTTTTTCTCTACCTCAGTCGCGCCGCTGGGAATACATACGCTGATGCGGGGCTTCCTTAAGGTACGCTTGCCAACTGCCTTGTTAATGAAATACTTCATCATCTTTTCCGTAATCGTGTAATCGGAAATAACGCCCTGACGCAGAGGACGGACTGCTACAATATTGCCGGGAGTACGTCCGATCATAAGACGGGCTTCCTCGCCGATCGCCATGATCTTATTGGTATCCCGGTCAATGGCAACTACTGACGGCTCTTTTAATACAACGCCCTTACCCTTGATATATACAAGGATACTGGCGGTTCCTAAGTCGATTCCAATGTCATTTGACATCATTGAAAACATATGAATATTTCCTCCTCATTATCTCCAGGTGCAGTGCGGAAGCATTCCGCAGGGCAGGCAAAAACAGCCCGGCTCAGTTTTCATCTGTGCAAAAGGCTGTGGATAGTTACGTTTTAATTGATAGTACCTATTATATACAATATTGTCCAGTTTTCAAAGACTTTTTTTCTTTATTTATTTTATTTATGATTTTTTAATAGTGTGTACATCTTTTAGACATAATTATTGTTTATGATGAACACTGTTCACCGAGAGGTGGACAGGCCTTTGTTTCAAGTGATTACTTGAAATCACAAAGCTTTTTCATACTCATACCGGACGGAGTGATCCGTCCGGCCCCCCTAAAATAACATCCCCCTATTTATGAATGTATCCCGTTCGGCAAGTCCGGACGGGATTTTTATATTGTGCTTCACTGCAGTTTTGCGTTGTAATTTTCCCGTAATAATTTTATAAGGAATTTCATCTTTTTTTTATAGAACGTCCATATTTTTATCACATTTTTAGGGCATACTATAGAAGAATTAGTTACAAGCTTTTTCATACTCATACCCGGACGGAGCGATCCGTCCGGTCCCCCCTTTTTTAACATTTTCTTTTTTATTATACCTACCATTCCATTGCATGACATTTGTCAGGCAGAACCGCCCTCCGGTACGCCAACACCGGAGGGCGGTTTTTTGGTGCACTCCCTATATTTTTCCTTATCGGAAGTATAATCTACTCGTAATGCAATTAAGGAATTTCAAAAAGTATTTCAAAAACAAAAAGGAGAGTGCATTCATTATGAAGAAGCAGACAAAGTTAGTTGCTGTACTTTCAACAGCAGCACTTCTCGCTATCGGCGCTTCCATGACTTCTTTCGCAGCTACTGGCTGGGCAGAGGAAGACGGAACATGGGTATACTACAACCGTGACGGCGAGAGAGCAACCGATTCCTGGAAGAAGTCCGGAAACAACTGGTATTACTTAGACAGCGACGGTGAGATGGCAGTAGACCAGCTCATCGAGGACGGTGATAACTACTACTACGTAGATATCAACGGTGTAATGGCTTCCAACCAGTGGGTTGCTATTGAGAATGAGGATGCTGGCGAGGATGACGAGCCAGAGCACTACTGGTATTACTTCCAGGCAAACGGCAAGGCTTTAACCAATGGTGACAACGATAAGGTTTCCTTAAAGACCATCAATGGCAAGAAGTACGCTTTCGATGACGAAGGCAAGATGCTGTACGGCTGGGTTGACGAGGACAGCGCAGAGCGCGTTGACGATACAGACAGTGACGGCTTCAAGGAAGGCGTTTACTACTTCGGCGGCGAAGATGACGGTGCAATGACCACTGGCTGGTTACAGCTGGATATCACATACGATGAAGCAACCAACGATGACTACAAGTACACCGCTGCTGCATTCAACGATGATGAGGATCAGACACGTTGGTTCTACTTCAAATCCAATGGTAAGAAGATCTTCGCTGAGGACGGCGACAGAACCAAGGATAAGACTATCAATGGTAAGAAGTACGCTTTCGACCAGTACGGCGCAATGGTAGCTGAGTGGTCTCTGGATGAGGATGATCTGGGTACCAATCCTAACGCATTCACTTCCAATGTAGCTTCTTCTGCAGAGGTAATTACCGGTAAGGCATTCGATTCCAAGTATACCGAGTCCTGGAAGTACTTCAATAGTGTTGAAGATGGTGCCCGCGTAAGCAAGGGCTGGTTCAAGGTAGTTCCTGCTGAGTACCTGAACGAAGATAAGTACAATGATGACGAGGACTTCTGGTACTATGCAGATGGCAGCGGCAACCTGTACGCAGGCGAGTTCAAGACCATCAAGGGCAAGAAGTATGCATTCCGTGATGACGGCCGTATGCTGAACGGTCTGAAGTTCATCAAGGAAGATGAAGCTAATCAGAGCCTGAGTGTATACGCTGATGATCATGATACCTACAACTTCGATAACGAGGATGACTTCCTTGATCATGCAGCTGAGTTCTACGAGCCAAACGGCTACAAGTGCTTCTACTTCGGTGACGGAGACGACGGCGCTATGAGAACCAACAAGACCAACGTTGAGATTGACGGCGAGAACCACAACTTCTACTTCGAGAAGTCCGGCGGCCACAAGGGTGCTGGTGTAACCGGTGAGGAAGATGACAAACTGTACCAGTCCGGTATGCTGTTAAAGGCTGATTCCGATGACAAGTACATCGTTGTTGAGAAGACAAGTCACTATGAGGGTGATAAGGTTAAGTATACTACCTACCGCAAGCTGGATGACGCTAAAGAATTTATGAACGCTGACGGCGTACAGGTTAAGGATGAGTTAGACGGCAAGAATGGTAACGACGCTGTAAATATCGGAAATGGCAATACCAAGAAGGCTGAGGATCTGTCTGAGGCTTACTCCATCACATACAAGGATAAGGACGCTAAGGGCGACAAGAAAGAGTACATCCTTGTAAATACCTCTGGTAAGATCGTTGATGGCAAGGGCAAGAACAAGGACGGCAGCGATTACTACTATGTAACCGAGAAGAAGGCTAACGGCGAGAACAGCATTGTTGCTATCTACGTTGAGGACTAATCTTCGGATCAACATTCAGTCAGATTTAATATGACATAAGGGGGAAGCGTTATAGCTGATATAGAGATATGTTAGCTGTAGCGCTTCTTTTTATATTTCAATATACCCTTCAAAATGATACAAAAAGGAGGCTCGTCATGATCAGAAAACGTTTATTATGCTTTGGACTGGCCGCTGTGATGGCTGCGTCCTCTTCTCTTCCGGCTTTTGCTGCCATAAATACATCCCTTTCCAGTACATCTATGGAAAACTGCGGCGCTTATCTCTTTGAATGGCGTCCCATTGACTGCGGAAATGGAAATTATTTTGCAATTCTTGTAGGCGGAAATACCATTACTGAAAGCAATGTGATCTTAAACAGAGGCTATGATTATGCCTATACCTTTGACCCCATGACCTATGCAAGACCATGGGGTACTGTGCCGGATCTGGTAAATACCGATGGAGTCTGGGCGATTCCTGAAAACTGGGGAAGTCTGCCGGAAGGCACTCAGCCGGTGCTCCAGATCATCCTTAAAACTAATAATAAAAATCTGGATACGGATAAACGCTATATCAATGTAGTCCATCTTCCCAACGGCACTGACACCTCTTCTCTCCCGCCGGAGGTACGCAAATACCTCATCAATGTAGACGGTTCCGATGCCGGCGCTTACAATGGTACGGTTACTCCCGGATGGCAGACAGAAGCAGACGGCTCGAAAAAATACTTAAAGCCCGATGGAACCTATATTACAAATGGCTGGCTTACTCTGGAAGATGAGCAGTATTACATGGATGAACGCGGAGTAATGCTTAAGGATACCGTTACGCCGGACGGCCATTATGTAACGCCGGAAGGCAAGCGCGTGTCCTATATGCCAGGTTGGTTCCAGGATACGGACGGCTGGCGCTACATCCAGAAGAACGGCTATTATCTGGCAAACTCCTGGTTCCAGGATACAGACGGAAAATACTATTACTTCAATATGGCGGCCCTGATGGCTGTAAATACAGATACTCCGGACGGATATCATGTAGATGAAAACGGCGTATGGGACGGGAATGCTTCTACGGTTGTAAAAGAAACCGTAAATCTGGGGCCCGGCGTCGCAACCGGCTGGGAGCCTGTCGATATCGGCTGGAAATTCAGGCAGTCTGACGGCTCTTATCTCACCAACAGCTGGAAACAGGATCCGGACGGAAAATGGTATTATCTCAACGAGGACGGCTGGATGTTAAAGGATACTACTACGCCGGACGGCTTCTATGTAGATGAAAACGGTGTATGGCAGCAGGATGCAGCTGCTCCTGAGACAGCTGAATAAAACAAAATCAAATACCGACAAAATAGAAAGGCATGGGCGAATCGTTCTCATGCCTTTTTTCAGGCACATAAGATGACAGTTTTATTTATTTCTGTCTATCTTTGTTAAATTTTCATAAAACAGATGACAAATATACTATTTTTATATATTTTTTGTACTTTATTAACAATTTGACTATTTCATTTTCAATTGTATCTGTGATATTATCATTTTCAAAATTTATTTTAAGGAGGCACAGCATGAAACAGCTGCCATCTAATGTCACAGGGAAAGACGCCATGGCGGAAACGCTGACCGCCTTTCAAATCTTTCTTCAAAACCGTGATATGTCCCCAAATACAATTTCCTCTTACATGTTCGGAGCCAGGGATTTTCTTGAACGGTACGGCGAGATCACCCCGGAACATATCAGCCTTTACAAAGCCTATCTTATCGATCACTACCGTCCGCAGACTGTAAATGCCAGAATACGTGCTCTGAATTCATTTCTCAGATTCCAGCAAAAAGAAAATATGAATACGCGGCTTTTAAAAATTCAACAAAAAAAATATACCGAATATGTGATCAGCCAAGGAGACTATGAGTATCTGAAGCAACGGCTTCTGGAGGATGAACAATTGACCTTTTACTATATCGTGCGTCTGATCGCAGCCACAGGCGTACGGGTCAGCGAACTGGTGGAATTTAACTGCGAAGACGTCGCCCACGGATACCGGAACATCATTTCAAAAGGCAATAAAATAAGGCGTGTATATATTCCGTCAGGACTGCAAATCAGGCTGAAGGACTGGCTTTCCAATGAAGGCCGAAAAAAGGGGTCTCTTTTTTTGAATCACAGCGGATGCCGTATGTCTGTCTCAGGAGTACGCAAACAGTTAAAGGTACTTGGATGCCGCTATGGACTTGACCCAAGAGTTGTATATCCCCATTCACTGCGCCACAGGTTTGCCAAAAATTTTATTGAAAGCGGCGGAGATATTTCTTTTTTATCCGATCTTCTTGGACATGAAAGCATTGAAACTACCCGAATTTATCTGCGGCGGACCAGCACTGAGCAGGCGCGGATTTTCAATCAGGTCGTAAACTGGTAGGAGGCAGGATGTATCATGGGACAACGAAAAAAACCGAAGGAGCCGGAGGAGGAATTTATCCTGTATCTGAAGGAGCATGGGGCATCAGAACACACCGTTGACAGCTGTCTGGCTGCTCTCCGGCTCTTTTTCAGGCTCTATGGAGAAATCAGCGCAGAGAATCTGGATGCATTCAGACGGTATCTGATGGAGCACTATAAAATTTCTACCGTAAACAGCCGGATCTATGGTATAAACCGCTTTCTGGCTTACTGTTCTGAGTGTAAAAACTCTTATGAAACAAGTGGGAAATGGGCACTTCCGGAAAAAAATTTCCGCCTTGGCGTAATCCGCAGCCAGAATCCTCCATTTCTGGATAATATTATTTCAGAAAAGGATTATGAAAAGCTTAGAGACAATCTGAAAAAAGACCGGGATATGAAATGGTATTTTGCAGTGCGGTTCCTGGCCTGTACTGGAGCCAGAGTCAGTGAGCTGATCCAGATCAAACGGGAGCATATACAGCTTGGATATATGGATCTGTATACAAAAGGCGGAAAGGTGCGCAGGATTTATTTCCCCGACTATCTCTGTTCAGAAGCTTCCGGGTGGATGGACTCGCAGAACATGGGATCCGGTTTTCTATTCCGCAACCGAAAAGGCGGAGCCGTTTCTCCCCGCTGGATCAACAGCCAGCTTAAGCTTCGTGCCAGACAGTATGGTATTCCGGAGGAAACGGTATATCCACACTCCTTCCGCCACCGGTTCGCTAAAAATTTCCTGTCCCGCTGCAATGATATTGCTCTGCTTGCGGATCTGATGGGACATGAAAGTATTGAAACCACGCGGATCTATCTGACAAAATCTTCCCAGGAACAGCGTGAGATCATTGATTCTATCGTAACCTGGTAGCTATCCAGCCCCCACACTTATAATTTCTAAAAAATCGGTCTAGGATGGATGAAAAAAGGAGAATTCATTATGAATGCGATTACAAAATCATCATCTGTCCGGGGATTGGAGGTTTTCCTGGAGCACCTTCAGGAAAAAAATATGTCCGATAATACCATCTGCGTTTACCGCTATGCTGTGGAGCAGTTTTACAGGCTTTATCCCCAGCTTACTTCCAGAAATCTGCAGCTTTACAAGGTTTATCTGCTTGAGCATTATAAGCCCCAGACTGTAAACTTAAGACTCAGGGCAATAAACTGTTTTATAGAAGATAAAAAGCTCCGGTCTTCTCCTGCCCCCATGATACGGATCCAGCAGAAAACCTGGCTGGATAAGATTATCAGTCAGGCCGATTATGAATATCTGAAACAGAGGCTTTTAGAGGATGAGGAAATGGTCTATTATTTCCTCGTTCGTCTTATGGCAGCTACCGGAGTCAGGGTCAGCGAGCTTGTAACCTTTCAGGTAGGGGATGTACACTGCGGTTTTAAGGATCTGTATTCCAAAGGGGATAAGATGAGGAGGATTTATATTCCTTCAAATCTTCGAAAAGCCTTTTTTAAATGGGATGACTTTACAGCCCGTACAGATGGAGCCCTGTTTTTAAACCGCTTTGGAGCTCCTATTACTCCCTCCGGCATACGCTCGCGGTTGAAAACCTTTGCCGCACGGTATGGATTGGATCCGGAGGTAATGTACCCCCACTCTTTCCGCCACCGGTTCGCCAAAAACTTTATTGAAGCCTGCGGGGATATTTCTCTGCTGGCAGATCTTTTGGGACATGAGAGCATTGAAACTACGCGGATTTATCTGCGCAGAAGCAGCGCGGAGCAATACAGGATCGTAAATAAGGTAGTAGACTGGTGAAAGGAGACATATGGGATGAATGTGAACAATGGAAACTCCCTGCTCCCGGAGGATCGGATCAAAGAATTTAAAAGCATGCTTTCAGAAAATGGAGCGTCGGAAAATACGGTAAGGGTATATGCGGCGTCTGTGCGGGAATTTTATAAAAATCATCAGGAGCTGACCGTAGACGAATTACAGGACTATAAAAGAGAGCTTTTGAAAAAATACCGGCCTGCAACAGTAAATACACGGATCTATGGGATCAACCAATATGTGAAGTACCAAAAAAAACAGTGGAATTCCGGAAGATTTCCGGCTTCCTCCTGTGCGGTGCCAGCAGAAACCATTTCTCAACAATATAATCTCAAAACGGGATTATGAAAAACTGAAAAAGGGACTTTTGAAGGATCAGGATCTATTCTGGTACTTTGTAGTGCGGTTCCTGGGCGCTACAGGAGCCAGAGTAAGCGAATTGGTTCAGATCAAGGCAGAACACATTGCCGTAGGCTGTATGGATCTGTACACGAAAGGGGGAAAAATGCGCCGTATTTATTTTCCCAGACAGCTTTGCAGGGAAATGGCTGTGTGGCTAAAACAGAGAGAACTGTCATCCGGATATATATTTACCAGCCGCTGCGGAAAGCCCATTACTCCCAGAGGGATCGGCTTACAGCTTAAAGTGCTTGCAAAACGATACCGGATCCGGCCTGAAACGGTATATCCCCATTCCTTCCGCCATCGGTATGCAAAGAATTTTCTTGAAAAATTCAATGATATTTCCCTGCTGGCAGACCTTATGGGACATGACAGCATCGAAACCACGCGCATCTATCTGACCCGTTCCTCACAGGAACAGCAAAAGGTGATTGACCGGGTAGTAACCTGGTAATATAATACAACCATTAATGGAGGATAATTATATGTATCAATACACCTGGTATCAATGGCTGTTTATTTTCTATCTATACTGTTTTTTAGGGTGGATCTTTGAATCATCCTATGTTTCTCTAAAAGAAAGGCGTCCTGTAAACCGGGGATTTCTGCGGCTGCCTCTGCTCCCTCTGTATGGTACGGGAGCTGTGATGATGCTGTGGGTATCCCTCCCTCTGAGAGAGCATCTCCTTTTGGTCTTTCTGGCTGGCATGACCGCTTCTACTGCTCTTGAATATATAACCGGCTGGTGCATGGAACAGCTGTTCCGGGTACGCTACTGGGACTACAGCAGCCAGGCTTTTAATTTACACGGATATATCTGCCTTTCTTCTTCTATTGCCTGGGGGGTTCTTACCCTGCTTCTGACAGAGGTAATCCATAAGCCGGTGGAATTCTGGATCGTAAACACCTCACAAGCTCTGCTTTTACTCTGGGTTCTGTTTATATCCGTATTTTTCATCCTTGATACCATACAATCAGTACAGGCTGCCCTCAATCTGGCAAAGGTACTGGATTCCATGACCCATATGCTGGCAGAACTGGAAGATATACAGGTGCAGTTAGCCCTGCTCAAAGCAGAAACAAACCAGAAACTTGCCAATATCCAGGAAGAGGCTTCCCATAAGCTGGCTGCCGCAAAAGCCGAGGCTGCACTTTACAGGACTTCCAAAGAAGAGCAGATCCGCTCTCTTACCAGGAGGATGTCTGAGCTGGCGCATCAGAGACAGCATATGGCCCTCCACATAGATTTATACCAGAGAGGGATCCTGAAGCGTAATCCGGGAGCCCGTTCCACACGGTTCGAAACCGCATTTAAAGAACTGCGGGAGATTGCAGAAAAACAGCTTCACAAATAAACGTCGATCAGCCGCCGGGAAGTGCGTACTGCCCGGCGGCTGATCTTTATACTGCTTTTATATTACATCATCTTATCTACCATAGCCATAACAGCTGCTCCAAGGTCTGCTTCCTTCTGGTCTGCATCCTCTAAGGAGGTTCCCTTTACGCCAAAGTAGAACTTGATCTTCGGCTCTGTACCGGAAGGTCTTACGCAGATCCATGCGCCGTCCTCCAGGTCATAGTACAGTACATTGGAGGCCGGAAGTCCGGTTGGCTTTACCGCTCCTGTCTCCATGTCCCTGATCGTATCCAGCTTGTAGTCTCTTGCTGATACTACCTTGTAACCGCCTACCTCTGCAGGGGTATTATTTCTCAGAGTTTCCATGATGGACTGGATCTTTGCCAGACCTTCGATGCCGGATAAACCGATAGACTTGACAGAATCCTTGTAATAGCCGTATTTCTCATACATGGCTACCATGGCATCCCACAGGGTCATTCCCTTCTGCTTATAGTAGGCAGCTGCCTCGCAGAGAGCGGCCGTAGCGGAAATAGCGTCCTTATCACGGGCATAGGTGCCGATCAGGCAGCCATAGCTCTCTTCCATGCCAAAGAGATAGGTTCCTGTTCCTGTGGTTTCATTTTTAAGGATCTGCTTTCCGATCCACTTAAAGCCTGTAAGCACCTCGATCAGCTCTGCACCGTAGGCTTTGGCTACCGCGTCGATCAGATTGGTGGATACGATGGACTTTACAACCTGTCCGTCTGTCGGGATTTTGCCCTCAGCCTGCTTCTGGCTTAATACATATTCGCACAGCAGGGAACCGGACATATTTCCGGTCAGAGGAATGTATTCGCCGGACTTTGCATCCTTTACATATACGCCCAGGCGGTCGGCATCCGGGTCTGTGGCAAGTACAAGGTCGGCGTCCTTTTCCTTAGCCAGCTTTAAGCCCAGTTCAAAGGCTTCTTTGGCCTCAGGGTTTGGGTAGCTTACAGTAGGGAAATTTCCGTCCGGAAGCTCCTGCTCGGGAACTACATATACGTGAGTAAAGCCGATCTCCTTCATCACTCTTCTGGCAGGAATATTTCCAGTGCCGTGAAGAGGGGTATATACAATGCGGATCTGATCCTGCATCTCATCAATGGCCTTCTGGTTTACAACCTGAGCCTTTACCTGAGCGATGTACTTGTCATCGATCTCTTTTCCGATAACCTCATACTTGCCCGCTGCGATGGCAGAAGCCTCGTCTGTGGTCTTTACGCTGGACAGATCCTCGATGGCAAGAACCTCCTCTGTCACGCCCTTGTCGTGAGGCGGTGTAAACTGTGCGCCGTCCTCCCAGTATACCTTGTAGCCGTTGTACTCCGGCGGATTATGGCTGGCAGTGATGTTAATGCCTGCCACGCAGCCCAGCTCGCGGACAGCAAAGGACAGCTCCGGTGTGGGGCGCAGGGATTCAAACTTGTATGCCTTAATTCCGTTGGCTGCCAGAGTCATAGCCGCCTCCATGGCAAATTCAGGAGACATATTGCGGGAGTCATAGGCAATGGCTACGCCCTTGTCTGCAGCGCCCTGCTTGATAATGTAGTTTGCCAGTCCCTGTGTGGCCCGTCTTACTACATAAATATTCATACGGTTGATTCCTGCTCCGATGATCCCCCTAAGGCCTGCGGTTCCGAACTCCAGATCCATATAAAAACGCTCTTTGATCTCGTTCTCATCGCCTTCAATGGCCTTTAACTCGGCTTTGGTGGCTTCATCAAAATACGGATTGGACAGCCATTCCTGATAGATCTTCATGTAATCTTTCATTTCTATACTCCCTCCTGATTTCCCATGCATCGTAATACCTGCATTTTTATGCTTTTGATTATACTACACCAGGAAAAAAAAGGGAAGTAGATGCCAAGTAAAACTTCCCTTACAGCAGGCGTATCTTCTTTACCATTTCGCAGAATTCATAGTTATTTCTTGTCTTGGAGAAAAGATCCAGGATACGCTCTACGGCTTCATCGGGCTTCAGGGAATTGGTGGCTTTCCGCACTATGTCTACGGCCTCTGCTTCCTGCCGGTTAAGAAGAAGGTCATCCCTTCGGGTACCGGATTTTAAAATGTCAATGGCCGGGAAAATCCGCTTTTCTGACAGGCGGCGGTCTAAAACCAGCTCCATGTTTCCGGTTCCCTTAAATTCCTCATATACTACATCATCCATACGGCTTCCTGTATCTACCAGAGCCGTAGCCAGAATGGTAAGGCTGCCGCCCTCACGCATATTTCTGGCGGCTCCGAAGAAACGCTTCGGCATATAAAGAGCAGCCGGGTCAAGGCCTCCTGATAAGGTACGGCCGCTGGGAGCTACGGTAAGGTTATAAGCCCTTGCAAGACGGGTAATACTGTCTAAAAGGATAATCACATCTCTCCCGTGTTCTACCAGGCGCTTTGCCCTTTCGATCACCATTTCTGATACACGCTTATGACGGTCCGGCTGCTCGTCAAAGGTGGAATAGATAACCTCTACGTTTGGCCCTACGATCGCCTCTCGGATGTCCGTTACCTCCTCTGGCCGTTCATCAATCAAAAGGATCATCAGGTGCATATCCGGATGATTTACAGTAATTGCTCTGGCGACCTGCTTTAAAAGGGTGGTTTTTCCTGCCTTGGGCGGAGAAACGATCATGCCTCTCTGGCCCTTTCCAATGGGCGATAAAAGATCCAGCACACGCATTGCTACAGAGTTACGCTCTCCCCGTGTTTCCATATGAAGACGCTCATTTGGGAAAATGGGAGTAAGATCTTCAAAATTCGGACGGCGTTCTGTGGCGCTTAAGGGATATCCGTTCACTGTTTTGATATAAAGAAGAGCAGCGAATTTCTCCGTTACTGCTTTGATCCTTCTGTTTCCTACAATGATATCACCTGTTTTTAAATTGAACCGGCGGATCTGTGAGGGAGCCACATAAACGTCATTTTCTCCCGGAAGGAAATTTTCGCAGCGGATAAAGCCAAAGCCATCTGGCATAACTTCCAGAATACCGTTTGCCTCAATTCCGCTGTCAAGCTCTGCCATATCCTGACCGGCAATGCCGGAAGCGTCACTGCGAGGCTCTGGACGGGATTCGCGGACGTCTGCCCGTGTCTCTCTGGTGTCACGAATGTCTCCTGTTTCCCTGGATTCCCGGCTCTCTCTTGACTCCCTGTTGTCTCTGGATTCCCGGCTCTCCTTTGGCTCCCTGCTTTCTGCTGAATCCCTGGAAGCTTCTCTGGAATTTTGCTGCCCGTATGAAGTCCGGGGCTGTCTGACAAAACGGGTTTGACGTGAGGAGTCACGCTGTGGGCGTCCATCGCGCGGCTTTCCGCTGTCCCGTGACTTTTCGCTGTCCCGCGGCTCACCGTTTTCTTTGCTGCTTTGGGGTTCACGGCTGCTTTGTGCCTCACGGCCTTCACTGGAACCGGAATCCGGCTGCAAAACAGCTTCAGACTGTGCGGCCGCCTCATTTTCCCGGCACAAAAGTTCTATGATCTCAGCTTTTCTGAGGGTGCTGATGCCTTTAAGCCCCTGAGATTTCGCCAATTCCTTGAGCTCCGCTAAAGGAAGGGTCTGTAATTTTTCTCGCATATGATTCTCCTTAATTTTACGAACAGTTGTATTGATCCTGAATTATCTAAATGTAATCAAAAGTGGGAATGGTACAAAACCGGAACGGTTCTGACCGTGAATGAGTCCGGGCGCTGATATCTCAGACAGAAAGCCCCTGGAATATGCGGGGAAAGCGCCCTGATTGCTTATACAGACATTATAAACGCTCTCCCCTGTGATTGTAAAGTTTAATTTTTAAGCCATTCCATATGGGCTTTCATCTGTGTTTCATATCCATTGTCCGACGGCCTGTAAAAGATACGGCCCTCCATGCCATCAGGCAGATACTGCTGGCGTACATAATGCTTGGGATAATCATGGGCGTAGAGATAGCCGTCTCCATGTCCTAAGGCTCCTGCGCCCTTATAATGCCTGTCCTGAAGATGCACGGGAACAGGCATGGCACGCTCCGTCTTTACCGCCTCCATGGCATCCTGAATAGCGCAGCAGGCCGCATTGCTCTTGGGTGCACAGGCCACATAGGTCACAGCCTGCGAAAGGATGATCTGAGCCTCCGGCAGACCGATGCGCTCTGCGGCCTGAGCGGCGCTTACCGCTACTGTCAATGCCTGGGGATCCGCATTTCCCACATCTTCTGCAGCGCAGATCATAATCCGGCGGGAAATAAACTTAATATCTTCACCTGCATAAATCATCCGCGCCAGATAGTACACAGCTGCATCCGGATCAGAGCCCCTCATACTTTTTATAAAAGCGGAAATGGTATCATAATGGCTGTCTCCGTCCTTATCGTAGCGCACAGCCCGCTTTTGGATGCATTCCTGAGCCGCTGCCAGATCAATGTGGATCTTCCCGTCCGGGCTTCGGTCTGTAGTAAGTACACCCAGCTCGACTGCATTTAAGGCAGCTCTGGCATCTCCATTGGCCGCATCTGCCAGGAACCGGGCTGCATCCGGCTCGATCACTGCATCATATGTACCCATCCCCCGTTCCACATCCGTAATGGCTCTTTGGATCAGTTCCAGAATATCCTGCGTTTCCAGAGGCTTCAGCTCAAAAATGCGGGATCTGGAGATAAGAGCGCTGTTGACCTCGAAATAAGGATTTTCCGTCGTAGCGCCGATAAGGATCAAGGTGCCGTCCTCTACAAAGGGAAGAAGATAATCCTGCTGTCCCTTGTTAAAGCGGTGGATCTCGTCTACAAACAAAATGGTTCTTTTGCCGTACATTCCCCTGCTGTCCTTTGCGGCGGCCACAATCTCCTCCATATCCTTTTTTCCGGCCACTGTGGCGTTGATCTGCTTAAATTCAGCGCTGGTGGTGTTGGCAATAACCTTTGCCAGCGTGGTTTTTCCGGTCCCTGGCGGGCCGTAGAAAATAAGAGATCCAAGTTTGTCCGCTTTGATGGCGCGGTAAAGGAGCTTGTCCTTTCCAATGATATGCTGCTGCCCCACCACCTCATCCAACGTCCTTGGGCGGAGACGGGAAGCGAGAGGCGCTTCCTTTTCCATTGTATTTTCTCTCATATAATCAAACAGATTCATCTTTATCTCTCTTTCAGTCAATCATCAGTTCATCGGCTGTAACAAAGGTATATCCTTCTCTCTGGAGGATATCGATCAGCTCCAGAGCCGCTGACACAGATGTATCAAATATATCATGCATCAATATAATATCCCCATCCTCAGCTTCTTTCAAGACCTTCTTTACGATACGCTTCTGGTTTCTGAGCTTCCAGTCCAGGGAATCCACAGACCAGAGGACTGTCGTCATGCCGGACTGACACTCCAGCTCCTCGTTCCAGTCTCCGTAGGGCGGACGCATATATTGAGGTCGGGAGCCCGTAATGTCCTCGATCATCCCGCTGGTGCGGTCTACCGCCTCACAGACAGCCGCAGGACCCGCTTTTGTAAGGCGCACATGATTATAGCTGTGATTTCCGATCAGGTGGCCTTCTTCCTGCATCCGTTTTACCAGAGCCTCGTTTCCCGGTATACAGCTTCCCATGAGAAAAAAGGTAGCAGGTACTCCCCGTTCCTTTAAACCATCTAAAAGAACCGGCGTATGGACGGGATGGGGGCCGTCATCAAAAGTAAGAGCGAGATATTTTTCCGGCTCAAACGTACCCTCAGGTGCTGATGCCTCCCTGACCGTAACCGGAGCAGCCAAAAGGCAGATCAGATATGCCAGAAGGATAAAATCGGCGGACAAAACAGCCGACAACAGATGGACCCTGTGTTTCCACTTCACATTCAGGCCTCCGGGCAGATTGGTAGATTGATTTATTTATATGAGGGAGAATGTAGAAATAGACGGATCGCTTCAAATAATTTGAGGCCCTGTTTTTTCATAAAAATGAAGCTGCTGCTCCAGTAGATTATTTATCTGCTTTTGCAACAGCCCCGTTCCATATAACACCAGACAGCTGACACTGCCGGGACAAGATTAACGTTTGCTGAACTGAGAACGCTTGGCTTCTCATTACTCCTCAGAACACCTCGAAACTACATGTGTTCAATATAAAATTCATCCTGACAACTTCTCCCTTCATTTTTTAATAGTAATTTATGCTCGTCATAGGAACGCATTCCATTCACCCGAAGTATTTCTCCTATATTCTGTCTGCTACTTGGAATAATTCTACTCTGTACCCAACGCATACTCCAGTCTGAATTCATGGTCCGGATACCTTTTTTTAAAAATAGCGACATCATAAACGGAGTTTCCTTAGGAGTAACATTTTCTGGAATATCTATTGTGTATTTCTTTGTTCTTTCATCATAATTTAATATTCCGACGATTTTATTTCTATTATTTCTCTTGATTGCGTACCTGTTCAAAAAAACACCACCTTTTCCAAATCATTTCCCAGATTTTATTCCTATGAACCTCTGATAAAACATGATCTATACCATTGAAAATATAATCCTGATCTTCTATTTTCAGTTTCCAAATCTGTAAATCGTATTCTTTTGGTATCAATAACAGATTATACTCTAGAGATTTTGAGCCGATATAATTATTAACTGGAAAATCTCTCATCACGTCTATTTCTTTCAGAAGTTTTTCATCACCATATGTTGAAAACAATAACGATACTCCCTGATCAAACAAAGGTGCCATTCTCACACTGTCTTCTTCATCATTTCTTAACACTTCCAGATTGCTTCCGTGCCGATCTCTATTAGCAATCAAATAATCAATACAGAACATCTGGTACATATATAATCCCCAACCGTTTCTTATTGCAAACTCTAACGGAGATTCATTACCTTCTTTTTGCAAATCATAATACAAATCATACGCCAGCTTTTCTTCATTGTCCTTACGAAAATTTTCTGAAACAGAAACCCATGTTTCTTGTTCTTTACCATCAATAACAATCCTTGCATGTATCAGTTTATACTTTACATGCGGAATTCTCAAAACATCCATCACCCGGCTTACAATCAATTCATTGACACACTCATGACCAAATACCCCACGATAACTATCATAATTCGATAATTTATAATATAATCTTTTCCCATTCACTTCTTCATACGCCTTCAAAAAGCACCCTGGAGTTCCCGGTGACATTTTTTTTGCCGCCCAGTCCAGATGTTTCATATCCTGTAATTCACAAATAATATCCTGCACTATGTCACCTCATCTCAAAGATTTTATTGTTCATCTGGCTCAAATTGATCTGGATAACTGTCACTTCCCCCATATCCGCACACCCTCATCCTAGGAGAATTACAAACAGGCAGCAAAAATTCCGGTTTATAATATTCTCCCTCTTCATCACTTTCCGCCTTTAAACACTCATCACACCAAAAAGGCTCTCCTTCATAATATCCTTCTGGATTAACCCATTTCGCCTCGTTTTGTTCGCAGTTACTGCAAAGAATTTTAGGAGGATTATTTCTTGATAAAATTACAATTTCATTATTCTTTTTTTCTCCATCGCGACAGCTATGTATACTTAATACCAATTCTGTGGTTGAACCAAAATCATATTCATATAAAAAGTTATCGCCGACATCCACAACGTCTTTTAATCGATAATTCATATTTCTGGAAGGTTTTCCCCAAAAAGGATCCGTATCCGGATTGCTTTCATATTGTTCTCCATGAATCGTGAATGCGCTCAGATGTCCGCAGCATTCTACCCATATGTCACGGATAAACACATCCAGTTCTTTTAGCGTAGTATTCTCGCTTGCTTCTACGATTAACCAATAATCTTTTTGATATTTTCCAGTAATAACAACCTGAAAATATTGACATATTCTTTTTCTTTTTTCTTCAGCAAGCTTTGCGCTTCTCTTTTTGCACGCCTGCAAATGGCGCAGCATACCGCTTTTTGTATACTCTTTTCCACAATACTTACAAAATCCTTTTGTTTGAACCGCCATTCTTTTATCTCCAATCCATCTGCTTTTTCGTGTATATTAGCATCTAATGCACATCTACCGTTTTTCCTATAAGAAAGTATAACATTATCTTATTAAAAAATACATAGAAAAAGGGGCTGTCTGCTGCAAAAGCAGATAAATAATCTACTGGAGTAGCAGCTCCATTTTTATGTCCTAAAAACAGAAAACGGACTCCGAAGAGTCCGCAATCCATAGTATAATAAGATCGGTCGAGTAAATTTTTTGCATATGCCCCTTCTACACTCCCGGCTTCTCCCCCGCCGCTACCTGCCCCTGGGAGGGAGCAGAGCTGACACCGGGGCCGCCGTTGATTCCTGTAACAGGAGCTGAGGGCTCTGGAACGTTTTGGGAGGAAGAGCTGTTTCCGCTTCCGTTTGACGGGATAATAATGGGGTTAGAGGATGTGCCGGAGCTGCCGGAAGCCGTTCCTGCACTGTCGGACGCGCTCTCCTGGTTTGTGGAACCGCTTTCCTCCTGCCCCTGAGGAATCAGATGGCCGTCTGCTGCTGCCTCATAAACAGCGCCGCCGATCTCCAGCGTCTGTCCTGCAGCCATGCGTCCTGTGGAGGGATCCATATAATAATGGAGACCGTTTACCTCGATCATGCCCGTGGTCATCGCTCCGCTTCCGTCAAAATAATACCAGGCTCCATCCATCTCACGCCAGCCGGTCGCCATCACGCCGGAGCCCTTCAGATAATACCGCTTTCCGCCTTCACTCAGCCAGCCGGTCTGCATCACGCCGTTTGTATCTGAGCAATACCAGGAGCCATTATCCTGGATCCAGCCCTTTGCCAGGGCACCTGATGCGTCCAGATAGTACCATTTGCCGTTTTGGTTTGTCCATCCAACCGCCATTTTTCCGGAAGACTCCATATAATACCGCTTTCCGTCTGCATCCAGCCAGCCGGTCTGCATGATACCGTTGGAGTCTGTATAATACCAGGCTCCATTGTCCTCTATCCAGCCTTTTTTAACAGCTCCTGAGCTTCCCAGATAGTACCATTTTCCCTGATCCTGACGCCAGCCAGTCTGCATCTTTCCCGTGGTCTCGTCCAGATAATAACGGCTGCCGGATACCGTGATCCAGCCCGTGGACGCAAGGCCTTCGCTGTCCATATAATACCAGTCTGAACTATCCTGAGCCCAGGCGTTTTTCTGTTTGGCATAGTTGCTGTAATAATACCGTTTCCCGTTAATGGTACGCCAGGTATTGGCCGGAATCTGGCCGGAGAAATCCTTAAATTGGAAATCAATATCCACATTTCCATTGATTCCCTTTACAGAACCGGTGCTGGTCGCCTGCCACATAACAGGGTTCTGGTAGCTGGGACGGGCAGAATAACGGGCTACCCATACGGGATAATCCATCAGGCTCATATCCAGCTTATTTTTCAGCCAGTTTTCATTTGCATAGACAATCGGATAATATCCGGAATCGGATATCTTTTTGCAGAACGCATTTGCGATCGCTGCCAGCTCCTCTTTTGAAAGGTTTCCCTGAGTAGAATCCTCCATATCGAAAGCTACAGGATAAGAAACAGGATAATCATGGATCAGATCCAGCACAAAATCGGCCTCTGCCTCTGCCATTTCCACCGTTACCGCCAATGAGTAAATATACACGCCCACCTTCACGCCGGCGGCGCTGGCCTGCTGGATATTCCGGTGAAAATAGGGATCTACCACTCCCTTGGAACGGGTTCCCAGCATCACGAAGGACACGTCATCTGCTGCGACCTGGCTCCAGTTGATCTCCCCCTGCCATCTGGATACGTCAATTCCTCTGGCAAGCACATTTTGAATGGCACTTCCGTCCGGCATCTGATAGACGCCGTTTACCTTTTTCCATGCATTTGGATTGGTCTGGTCTGCTCCTTTTGCATTCTCAGAAGTGCTGGAGGCAGAAGGCACATTGCCGGTTCCTCCAGATCCTCCTGTTTCTCCCGGGCCTCCTGCAGCAGACGCTCCAACAGACGCCGGCATTTCTCCCGGCCCTGCAGCGTAGGCCGTATACGCAGACCCAAGGGTTCCTGCGCCCAGAATTCCAGCCAGGACAAGTGCCTGGCAGCGCTTTCTCATCTCCTGTCTCTTTTTCATTTTCCTCTCCTTATATCGTACTGATAGCAAAAACGGAGGATGCTGTCAGCCAGTCCCGCCGCAGCATCCCCCTTTATCAACTTGTCCTTGTCACATGTTTCCATATCGGATTTCTCTTATCAGCCTGGTCCATCTGTGCGTCCGGCTTCCAGAGAGCCGCTGCTGGAAGGACCGCTGGAGCTGGTGGAACCTGGACCAGATGAGCTGGAACTGCCAGAAGTTTTTGATACGCCGGGGCCGCCGTTTTCACCGGTTACGCCGCCTCCGGAAGACTGGTTTCCTGCAGCCGGCGTCTGTGCAGATACGCCGTTTGCATTCTGGCATACGCCGGATGCGTCAAAATTGTAGGAGGTACCGTTGATATTTAAGGTAGTTCCTGCTGTCATCACGCCGCCGTCTGCCGGATTTAAGTAATAATACTTGCTGTCGACCAGGATCCAGCCTGTCATCAGGTGACCGTTGCTGTTGAAGTAGTACCACTTGCCGTCGATCTGCTTCCAGCCTACAGACATCTTTCCGTTTGTCATATCCATATAGTACTTGCTGCCCTCGCTATCGCTGAGCCAGCCGATGAGCATACGTCCGTCTGTATTCAGATAGAAGTAATCCTGGTCTACCTTTGCCCAGCCGGTCATCATCTTTCCGTCTGTGCCGAACAGATACCAGTTGTCCTGAATCTGAGCCCATGCGTTCACAACACACTTGCCGTTTTCCTGGAAATAATACCAGGCTCCGTCCATCTCACGCCAGCCGGTTCCCATGCTGCCGTCGCCGCGCATAAAATAGTAATCATCGCCAATACGCAGCCAGCCCGTAACCATGGTGCCGTCCTCCAGCATATAGTACCATTTGCCGTATTCCGGATTGATCCAGCCCTTTGCCATCAGGCCGCCCGGACGGAAGAAATACCATTTTCCATCAATCTGCTTAAAACCAGTGGTCATATAGCCGGTAGAAAGATCCATATAGTAATAACCCTCGCTGGTCTGAAGCCAGCCTGTGTGGGTCTTTCCCTGGTTAATATAGGTCCAGTGATCGTTTGTCTTGGTCCAGCCGTCTGCCGCATAGGATGTAACCGCCATTCCCAGGGCCATGGCGCTGATCACGCCGGCTGCGGTCAAAGCCGCCAGACATTTCTTACGTTTCATGCCTTTTCCTCCTCATTCTTCTGTATATAAGCCCCTTTGTCTGTTTCGGGTTTTCATCCTTTTAATTATAGCACAGATTATCTGTAAGGAAGGTAACAATTTTATTACAATTTCCGTAAATTTTCATACCTGCTACAGAGCCTTTAATTTTTTATAATAGCCCTTTGCATACCGGTACATGATGATAGTATATTCTCCAAATTCCTCTCCTAAAGCTGCCTTGTATACAGCCCACAAACACCAGAGGAAACCGCCCAGGGCCGCATTTGCAAATACGGAATAATATTCTTCTTCCGAAGGCTTTCTCTCTAAATAAATCTCCAGAAGCTTTTCTGTCTGTTCTGCGTCATAGTACGAATAGATCGCCGACATGGAAATGTCCATAATGGGATCGCACATTCCCGCATATTCCCAATCCAGCAGTTTTGCACTGCCGTCTTCAAACATCAGGAAGTTATCCACATTTGCGTCAATATGGCAGAGACATTGTGGACGATCCATCTGATCCAAATGATCCATCAGCTCATTCATCCAGCCTCTGACCTTCTCATAATCTTCAAAAGGGATTCCTCCATGCTGCAGGCAGAGCCTTTCATAAAAATCAATCCGTTCCCGAATATCAAAGGAATGGCCGACAGTAAGACCGGACTGGTGAAGCTTTCTTACAATACCCATACAGATTTCCATATCTTTCCAGTTATCTGCCGCTGCATTCCGGGCGTTTTCATAGTACCGTGCAATCTTATAGCCGGTATCCGGGTTCATGTACAGCACTTCTTCCGTAATCCCCAGAGAGGCTACGGTATCATAAACCTCTTTTTCCTCCCTGCGGTTGATTAAAAGCTCTGTCCCCGGCCCCGGAATCCTGCAGATGCAGTGAGCGCCATCCACCCGGAACAAGAAGGATTTATTTGTCATTCCGGCTTTCAGGCAGCGGATATCTGTAATATGGGACTCAGGCACCTTAAATACCCTGGATACCAGATCCATTGCCGCATTATCCGAATGATTCTGATAGCGTTCATCAAACAGGCGCAGCTCCTCCAGATTTTCAAATTCATACACCTGGTTTTCAGGCTGACGGTTTACATCCATCTCAATCTGATCCCACTGAGACGCCTTCCAGCCGGAAGCCTCTTCTGCGCGGGCAAGAAGCGTTCCCCCTTCTGCCTCCAGACGGCGCTTTGCCTCTCCCTTGAGCATATCTACAAAGGGCTGCTCCCAGTAAAACTGTTCCGTTCCCGGAGCTTCATAGTAGGCTTCTAATACCGGAAGGAACCGGGCTGAAAATTCTCTGGACAGATAGACCGGGCCGTACATCACCCACTGATCCCTTCCGCCTACATTTACATCTGTAATCCTTCCCTTTTTAGTAAAGGTAAAGCACCACTCCTTGGTATCCCCCTTCTGGAAGGAAGCGCTGTACCAGGCTCCGCACTCATAGGCGTGGTACATATTGTCCCGCAGCCAGTTATCAGAGGATAAAATGTACATATTGCGGCCCTTTAACAGATGTCTGGCTCTGTAAACCGTAGCCAGGGTATTTTTGCAGGAATACTCCGGATTGTAGAGAAGCTTTACATCATATTTGTCGATCAGATATTCAAATTTCTCTTTCAGATACCCGACTGCAATGGTAATATCATATACTCCGGCCTCATGGAGCTGGCGGATCTGGCGTTCGATCATACGCTCTCCAAATACCTCTAAAAGCCCCTTGGGCGTTTCAAAGGTAAGAGGGACAAAACGGGAGCCAAAGCCTGCGGCAATGATCAGAGCTCCGTCTACCTTATAGGGCGCTAAAACAGCCTGTCCCGTTTCTGTAAGAGCAAGCCGTTTTCCTCTCTGATCCTCATCTTCTCTGATATAGCCTTTTTCTGCACATTCTTTTATCAGCCCGTTAATGGTCCCTAAAGATAGCTCCATTCTCTTTGCCAGCTCCCGCTGAGTAATATATGGCTCCTCCAAAATGTTTCTGCATATCAACCCCAATCTGTCCATATGATCCTCCATTCTTCATCCTGTATATGCACTGTCAGCGGATAGAGGAATCTTTGTTCCCCTGTCCACTGACATTTTTGTTCATTTGTATTATATTTTTATTTTATATGAACATTATAGCACGGACGCAGGGAAATGCAAGAGCTAATCCTCTGTATTTCCCAAAACAATGGTATTTACTGCCTCGATGAGATCCACTGCCTGAGATCTGGGAATCAGAGAGACTGTCTTTCCATCTGCCTCTGCCAGACAGCTGCTTCCGTCATAACGGTAAAGGACGATCGTTACCTGGGGAGAAACTTCATTATCCAGATGGAGGGTCAGGTGGATTTCCTCCTTTTGTCCCGGTTCCTCTTCTGTAAAGCAATCTGCTTTTAAGCCTTTCAGAGCAGAGAACAGTTCATCTGTCTCTATTTCCTCCTCCTGATACGTCCAGGTGCGGTCATCCTTTTTGCCTTTGGAAGTAAGGCTGTAGTCAGCTCCCTCTAAGGAAATGTCAATTCCTGTGATCTCCTCTGTATCGCCCCAGAATACTTCTTTATGGCGCAGGTCATCATATTTCATGGCCATCAGGCCTTTGTAATCCTCGGCAGTCAGCTTATAGGCGATCTGGGAATTATTTACTCTTGCGTATGCGGTAATTTCTTCCTCTTCCCCGCTGTTTTCCTCAGAGTTCTCCTTCTTCTCTGCCTTTTCTTTTTCCTTCGGATCACGGCTTACGCTTACGGTAAGCGTACCGGATACGTTCTCTTTGTCCTCATTTTCAAAGGTATAATCGGCCTCTAAGGACAGCTCCGGCGCATCCAGTCCATAGGTGCTCCACTCTTCCTCTGAAACATAGTAGGAAGCGTAGTCAGACAGATCCAAATTCTGGAGGGTTCTGATATATTCATTCACCTGCACCGGATCTAAGGGAAGCAGGTTTTCCTCATCCTTCTTAAAATAAACATCCTCGCTGCTGTAGGAAGCCCCGCTGTCCTCTATGCGGACTGCTTCATAGGTCTCCGGCCCTGTAAACCGCAGGCTGCTTACTGTCTCAAGCTCAGGGATCTCATCCTGCTTCAGCATATCCTTTAACACCGCGTCAAAATAATTCAGGGGATCGTCCTTTACCAGATAAGCTTTTCCGTCTCCGATGGACACATAGCGCTGGGAATCCATATTGCTGAAATTGCCCAGCTTTATTTCAAGCTCCTGTTCTCCATTTTCCACATGGATGGTGCAGACAGGATCATCCAGACCGTACTGACTGTAATCCTCTACCTCTTCGATCACAAAGGCTGCTGCAAATTCCTCAAAGGGCTCTAAGAGTTCTTTTATCTTTTCTTCGCTCACAGGAAATTTTTCATCCTCGTCATAGGTCCAGACTCCGTCCTCTCCCTTATGGAACGAAAGGCTTTCCGACTCATTTTCCCACGAAAGGGCCGTGACACCCTCATAGGGAATCTGAAGGATGGTTTCACCGCTGTCTTTGATCTTTTCCTTATGCTCCTCCCTCTGGATCACCGCGATGGCCGCCACGGACAGCACCGCCAGAACTCCCAGAAGGATATATAACCGTTTAGCCCGCTTCATTCTGCATTCTCCTCCTTCTCATTACCACACAAATGCCAATTCCCAGGTATGCAAGCGGGAAAACACCGATCATTACCGCCTGAAGCATGGCAGAAGCAGATTCGCTGATGGTAAGATAATTATAGTTTAGGGATTTGCTCCGGATCGCCATAGCCTCGCTCTCTCCGATCATGGAAGAAAGACCATTCATTCCCAGATCCCCGTTTGCACCAGAGGAAAGGGCATTATACATATCCTCTAAAAAGTCTGAGGAGCCAAACCAGAGGATCCGTCCTTCATTTTCACAGGAAATCGACACAGCTGCCGCAAAGGGGCCATCAACGTCTCCTTCCTCCCGTTCATAGGTGGAAAGCTCATAGCCTGCCATCTTGCTGAAGGCCTGGTCTGTGGTTGACAGAAGGGGTGTCACCCGGCCTGCGGCTTTCGTTTCATCTACCTTTAAACCCTGGACAATGGGAAGAATGGGATAATAGTGCTCTTCAATGAGAGCGTCTGTAATATCGCTGCTCTCCATCTGAGGAAGAAGGGCGTAAGGCGTCTGAAGAGCATAGCGCTCTCTGTCTCCCTCTACTACGATTCCGTCCTGTGCGGTAACGCCGTATTCCTCTAAAAGGCCGTGAAGGTTGTCAAGATTTCCTTCCTTTACAGGCCCTGCTGCCGCAAAAAGCTTTCCTCCCTTTTTGGTGTAATCTGCAAGCATGGTCTGTTCTTCTCCGGAAATGTCGCTGGAGGGCGCATAGATCATAATTCCGGCTGCATCCTCAGGAATGGAATCTACATTCAGAAGAGACAGCTGCTCTAACTGGATATTTTCCTTTTCAATCTGCTCCTTGAAGGAGGCGGGAAGTTCTCTTTCCCCATGTCCCTCTAAAAGATATACTTTGGGCTGCTCTTCATTTACCACATAGTCAATGGCAGAAGTAATGGCTCCCTCTCCGTCAAAGGAGGTATTGTAGGAATAGGAGTAGATATCTGCCTCCTGAACATAAATATCATCATAACCGATAAAACGGCTGCGTTCGCCGCATTCTACAACCAGGCTGTTGTTGGCGGCCTCTTCATCTGTGTACTGCTCTGCAAAGGTAGGATATACATCCGGATTTTTCTTTACGATCTGGATATGATCTGAAAGGCTGTCGTATTTATTTAACAGGTTTTCAATAACCGCATCCTCTTTGTCTGCCTGTACGATCCAGTAAATGGTTATATCCTCATCCAGCCCGTTTACCACTGCCTTCGTATTGCTGGTAATGGAATAGAGCTTTGCCGCACTGATATCGTATTTTGTCAGATTCTCCGGCAGGGCGTTTACCAGTATATTGACCACAATAAGGATTGTAAGAACCACTGCGGAAAGAATCAGGGAATAAGCTCCGCCGTGAAATGCATTACGGTTCTGCTTCATCAGTTATACCTCCTTTTTTCCAGTGACTGCACCGATAAAAACAGGAAAAATGCGGCAAAGGTCACAAAATATACAATCGCAGTGAGATCAAAAACTCCGTTTACAAACACATAAAAACGTTCAAACAGGGAAAGCGTTTTCATAACGGACGGCAAAAGCCCGGAAAAAGCTTCCGAATCTGCCAGATATAAAATAAGCACTGCGCCGCCGGCCGGGAAATAAAATCCATAAGCCAGATGTTCATTTTTTGTTAAATGGCGTATTACCACTCCCAGGACGATCACCAGGGCAAAGGCTGCGATCAGGGCACCTGCTGGAGTGGAAGATACATACTCGGACAGACTGGCGCTGTAGTAGTTGAGCAGGATCACCGCAATGCCGATTCCTGCCGCAAAGCCCTGATTGTCTGTCAGGGAGGAAATGAATACTCCCAGAGCGATCAAGGCTGCGCCCAAAACAAAAAAGGCAAAGATAGAGCCGTAGGAGGTTAAAAGGTATACATCTCCATAGCGGGCAAATATCAGCGGATATACGGAAACAACCGCCAAGGGGATCAGATATACAACAAGAAGCGCCAGATATTTTCCCAGTACAACCTCTGTGGTGGTAATGGGAAGGGAGTATAACAGCTGGTCTGTTCTCTGCTTCTTCTCCTCTGCAATGACGCGCATGGTTAAAATAGGTACAATTACTACAAATACCAGGCTGCCGAAGCTTAATACAAACTCAAAATTGCTTACTGCTGCCTGAAGATTATATAAGGTGGCTCCCAGACCGATAAAGGCCAGCAAAAATGCGCCGAATACATAGGCGGTCAGGGTATGGAAATAATTGCGGAGCTCATGCTTTAATACGGCGGTCATGCCATTTCCTCCTCTCCTGCTTCGGATTCCTCGGTTTTAATATCTTCTGTTTGGGCGCTCTCTGTCAGCTCAATAAATATTTCCTCCAGATCCGCCTTTTTCACATTCATTTCAAGAAGGGGTTTGCCGGCGGCTGAAAAACGCTTAAACAGGGCTTTTGACACCTCATAGATATCCTCGCAGTCCGAATGGAGGGTAGCTGCGGTCCGTCCTATCTCCTTTTCTTCTATGGTCTGTTCTGTAATGTGCTCCATACCGGAGAGAAGTTCTTCTGTTTCCCTGGCGTCCGCCTCTGCTACCAGAGTAATCTCTCCCGGTGAAAGGAGGCGTTTTTCAAGGTTTTCCGGCTCGTCAAAGGCGATGAGCTTTCCTCTGGCAATAATAAGGATTTTCTCACAGATAGTCTGAACCTCGGAAAGAATGTGGGAGCTGAAAATGACCGTATGCTCTCTTCCCAGATCTTTGATCAAATCGCGGATTTCTATGATCTGTAAGGGATCCAGTCCTACTGTCGGCTCATCCAGTATGATTACTTTCGGGTCCCCCAGAAGGGCCTGAGCGATCCCAACTCTCTGTTTATATCCTTTAGACAGGGCGCTGATCCTGCGGTTTCGCACATGGTCTAGACCTGTCCTCCCGATCACACTGTCAATCTGGCTGTGCAGCTCTTTTCCCTTAAGCCCCTTTGCTTCTCCTACAAAGCGCAGATACTCTGCCGGTGTCTCGTTCATATAAAGGGGCGGCTGCTCCGGAAGATAGCCGATCCGTTTCTTTGCCTGGGCCGGTTCTTCAAAAATGTCGAAGCCGTCAATCTTTACGCTTCCCTTTGTGGCTGACAGACATCCTGTCATGATGTTCATGGTGGTGGATTTTCCTGCGCCGTTTGGACCCAAAAAGCCGTATACATGGCCGCCTTCTATCTCAAAGGACAGATCATCTACCGCTGTCACATCCCCATAGCATTTTGTTAAATGCTCTACCTGTATCATGGTTAACCTCCTGATTGGATTTTTGTTTTTCTGGCATTATAACAATTTATGCTGAAATGGGGCTGAAAATTTATGGAATACACCGCCTCCCGTCTGCTCCCTGAGGATTTTCCATGTGGACTGGGTTTCTTTTGCCTCTTCATAAATGGTTTGTTTTTCCTTTACCGGGGTGATGTCCTTTATAAAAAGAAGGATCAAAATGGTGGACGACAGGGTCGTGAGCCCGTCAATGGCGTAAGCAAGGCCCAGATGGTTCTCAAACAGGATTCCTCCTATGGTTGGGGACAGAATAATCCCCAGATTGAGTCCCAGATACATAAGGCTGTAGGCCTTTTCCCTGTTTTCGGCGGTGCTCAGATCTGCTACCAGCGCGTCATAGGACGGATTTTCCATTGTCTGAAAGATTCCTGCTGAAAAAAACAGCAGGATCTGTGCCATGGATACAGGAAGAACCGCTGCTGTCAGGTAACAGATGACCGTTACCAAATCGCAGATAATGATGAGCTTTTTCTTATTGCAGCAGTCTGCCAGCTTTCCTCCCAGCAGGTTTGCAGGAAACTGTACCACTCCCATAGCTATAGTGATCTTGGCGATCTCCTGTGCATTCATTCCCAGCTTATTGCTTAAAATCAGCGTCAGCATGGGCCATATCATAGCTCCCATATTTGTTGCTGCCTTTCCCCAGAAAAGAATATATAATTCTCTTCTCATACCTCTGTACTGGCCGAACATTTTCTCAAATATTGTTTTCATTTCTAATTATCCTCTTAAAATATATGCTGCTATATGCTTTTCCACCTGTGTCAGACCGCACTTTCCTGTGAAATAAAAAAACAGAGACCCTCTGCTGCCAAAGGATCTCTGCATAGTATCTTCTCTTTTAGATAGGGCCTGGCCCAGCAGCCAGCAGCCCATTGAAAGATGGGCGGCTGGCGTGTGCGGTATAATATACGGCATAAAAAGAGAGAACCTGATATCCGCTCCATTTTTGGTAGCATGAAATAACAGGACGCTTTCACGGTACTGCGCCTGCACAGACAAATCTTCATGCGTCAAAATAAATGGATCAAATTAACATCTGGCCTCTCCTTTAAAAATCTGAAGTATGGCTTCAGTATAGCACTGGAAATATATGGATGCAAGAGGGAATCATCCGACTTTATAGCCGGAAACCGTAGCCCTGCACACCAGACCCCAGAACACAGGGCAGCTCTGCCCAGAACCGGTTGATCCCATCCCTGCTTTCAGCGTGTATTTTTCCTCGGTGAAGCTGTACGGTCTGTTCTGCAATGGAAAGGCCCAGGCCGTAGCTTCCGGAAGTATTGTGGGCGGGATCGGCGCGGTAGAAGCGTTTGAAAAGCTGGTTTAAGTCTTCGGGAGCAATCGGCGGGCCCTGGTTTTCTACACTGAGCACACAGTGGCTTTTTCCCTGCTTTTTAAGCTTTACCCAGGTGGTTCCTCCCTGGCTTGAATATTTGCAGGCATTGTCTAAAAGGATGTCTAAAAGCTGACCCAGCCTGTCCTTTAAGCCCCAGATCAGAATACCTTCTTCTATCTCTGTATAAAGCGTTAATCCCTGTTCAAAATAAAGAGGTTCAAAGAGAAGGATTCCATCTTCTGCAATCCGGCTTAAATCTACCTGCTCAAAGGCCGCTTCTGCCTGTCCGCTGTCTGCACGGGCCAGATCCAGCATCTGTTCGATCAGCCCCCGCATCTGCCGGGACATGGTAAGGATGGCTTCGGAAAAACGTCTCTGCTTTTCTTCCCCACAGCCGGAGGACTGCAGAAGCTCCGCATTGGTCATAATTACAGTCAAAGGCGTTTTTAACTCGTGGGAGGCGTCGGCCACAAACTGGCGCTGCTGTTTCCAGGCCTTTTCCACCGGCCGCACCGCCCAGCCGGAAAGCCAGATGCTGATGGCTAAAAATAGGATAAAACTCAGACCCGCGATCAGGGCGCAGGTTCTCACCAGCCCCTTTAGCGCCGCCGTTTCACTGGAAATATCCGCAAATACCAGGCTATACCTGTAGGGCGTATTGGTCTTATAGTACCGAAAGCTGTATTCCTTTATCACTCCTACCTTTTGATGGGAGGAACGTGCCCTTACAATGAGATCCATGAGGAATTCCTGATCAGACAGATCAAAATAGCCGCCGCTGCTGGCGATCAGTTCTCCCCCGGTTCCCAGATACAGGATAAAAAAAGGAAGACGGATCTGCTCGCTCTGTTCTCCGGGCATCTCAATCTGAAAGGGTCGGTTTGCAATCTTTTCCATCATGCGGATGCTCTTTTCTTCCAGATCTGCTCTTGTAAAATGGTACACCAGGCCGAATACCACGCTCATCATCAGAACCACTATCGTCATGTTGATAACTACAAACTTCACTCTCAGCCTATAAATCATGTTCTGCCACCTCCAGATGATATCCCATTCGCCGGATGGACTCAATACGTACATCTGACCCAATGCTTAACAGCTTTTTCCTCAAAAAACCAATATAAACCTCTACATGGTTTTCCACTGCATCTGAATCATAGCCCCACACCTTTTCCAGGATCATTTCCTTGGAGAGGTTTCCTGCACCGGACTGAAATAAAAGGCGCATAATATCAAACTCTTTCGCAGAAAGCCGGATCTGTCTGTCCCCGCAGCTTAAAACAGCTGTCGAAAGATCCAAACAGGTCTTTCCCATCCCTACCTCATCCACCTGTCCTCCCTGGCGGCGAAGCAGGGCGCGGACGCAGGCAGTAAGCTCTCTGGCGTCAAAGGGCTTTGTCAGATAATAATCTGCCCCGGCATCCAGTCCTGCGATCCGATCCTCCAGAGCAGAACGAGCCGTAAGCATTAGAATGGGCGTTCCCAGACGGCTGGCCCGAAGCTCCCTTGCCACCTCATAGCCGCTTTTTCCCGGCATCATCACATCCAGTATGATCAGATCATAAATCCCGGTGCCTGCATATGTAAAACCGGTTTCTCCGTCATATACAGCCTCGGCCTCAAAACCCTGGATCTCTAAAAGATCTTTTATAGAACCGGCCAGCAACCGCTCATCCTCTATGATCAGAATTTTCATATACATCCCCTTACTTACTGATAATATCCCTATTATACAGCAAAGCGGCCAAAGAAAACAGCCTACAGCTATCCCCTTCCGGGCAGCCGCAGGCTCTGTCTTCTAAAATGACCAGTTAAACAATTGTCGTATTACACTTCAAAAATCAGATCGCCGTAGCTTGGCATGGGCCACAGATCCTTGTCCACCAGCATCTCCAGACGGTCTACAGGAGTCCTTAAGGCCTCCATGGCAGGAACGACCTCACTGTGGTATGCCAGTGCCTGATCCTTTCCGCTTTCCATGGCTGCGCAGCGAGCCGTTGCATCTTCCAAGGCAGACAGGGCTGTTTTTGTCTCAGCCAGAAGGTCTGATGATTCCAGCAAAAGCTCTGTCTGTGTGCTCACGTCTGCCTCCGGGCAGGCATTTCTAACCGCGGAAATGGAACCTGCCAGCTGGGTGGTGTAGCGGATCACTGCAGGAATGATCTGCTTTCCTGCCATATCGATCATGGTCTTTGCCTCAATGTTAATGCTCTTTGCATAGCTTTCGTACTCTACCTCGGCTCTGGACTCCAGCTCGGCTCTAGTGAATACGCCGAACTCCTCAAACAGCTTTACCGCCTTGTCTGTCACAAGAGCCGGGATCGCGTCTACCATAGAGCGAAGGTTGGGAAGCCCTCTCTGTTCGGCTTCCTTTACCCACTCCTCAGAATAGCCGTTTCCATTGAAGATAACTCTTCTGTGAGCTGCCAGAAGCTCTTTAATGAGGTCATGGACTGCCATATCAAAGTCCTCGGCCTGCTCCAACTGATCAGCCGCTTCCTTAAAGGCTTCTGCCACAATGGTATTTAACACCGTATTGGCAGATGCTACGGAATCAGAGGAACCTACCATACGGAACTCAAATTTATTGCCTGTAAAAGCAAAGGGTGAGGTGCGGTTCCGGTCGGTGGCATCCTTGTCCAGATCCGGCAAGATATTTACGCCGGTGCGCAGAGTTCCGCCCTTCTTGGAATGGGTCGCTTCTCCGGTGTCGCAGAGCTGGTCGATCACATCCTCCAGCTGCTCTCCAAGGAAAATGGAAATAATTGCCGGCGGAGCCTCGTCTGCTCCCAGTCTGTGATCATTTCCCACATCAGAGGCAGATTCACGGAGCAGATCTGCATGGCGGTCTACGGCCTTGATGATGCAGGCTAAAACCAGAAGGAACTGGATATTCTCATGGGGCGTATCGCCGGGGTTCATCAGGTTGGTGCCGTCGTCGGCAGTCAGGGACCAGTTGTTGTGCTTACCGGAGCCATTTACCCCATAGAAAGGCTTTTCATGGAGAAGGCAGGCCATGCCGTGGCGTCCGGCTACCTTTTTTAATGTCTCCATCACCAGCTGATTGTGGTCTACGGCCTGGTTCACGCCCTCATAGATGGGAGCCAGCTCATGCTGGGCCGGGGCTGCCTCGTTGTGCTGGGTCTTGGCAGGCACTCCCAGCTTCCACAGTTCCTTATTTACATCGTTCATATAGGCGCCGATCCGCTCTCTGATGATGCCGAAATAGTGGTCGTCCATCTCCTGCCCCTTTGGCGGCATAGCGCCGAATAAGGTGCGGCCGGTATAAATTAAATCCTTTCTCTGCAGATACTTCTGGCGGTCAACCAGGAAATACTCCTGCTCCGGTCCCACGGAAGGATTGACCCGTTTTGCAGTGGTGTTTCCAAACAAGCGCAAGATCCGCAGGGACTGCTCATTGATGGCCTGCATGGAGCGCAGCAGAGGGGTCTTTTTATCCAGAGCCTCACCCTTATAGGAACAGAAGGAGGTAGGAATACAGAGGGTCACGCCGATAGCGTCCTCTTTTAAGAAAGCCGGAGAGGTACAGTCCCATACCGTATAGCCTCTGGCCTCAAAGGTTGCGCGCAGGCCGCCGGAGGGGAAGGAGGAAGCATCCGGTTCACCCTTTATGAGTTCTTTTCCAGAAAACTCCATGATCACACGGCCTTCAACGGGAGCGGAAACAAAGGAATCGTGCTTCTCAGCCGTAACGCCTGTAAGAGGCTGGAACCAGTGAGTAAAATGGGTTGCACCATGGTCAATCGCCCAGTCTTTCATAGCATGAGCTACCACATCTGCAATACTGGGATCCAGCTCTGCGCCATCCTCAATGGTCTTTTTCAGCTTCTTATATACGCTTTTAGGCAGACGGTCTCTCATCACGGCATCATTAAACACATCCTTGCCAAACATCTCTGTAACACTTATTACTTTGCTCATAGATTCTCCATCCTCTCTTTTCATGGTGTCCCCTTTCCCCAATGCACCCCAAAAGGCGGTTTTGTACAGCAAAAGGCGTTCTCTCCTTTTTCAAAAAGAGAACGCCCTCGTTCTTTTGTTATAAAATAAACCATTTCCCGTGAAAATGCAAGCGGTTTTTCCAAAAACAGAATCAGTTTATTCTAATAAGTTTTAATTCACAGAGCTTATGCATTTGCCTTTCCAACAGAACCAAACAGCTCCATCTTCTCTTTTACAGTTGCGCGGATTGCCTCTGCGCCGGGAGCTAACAGCTTTCTTGGGTCAAAGCCCTTGCCCTGCTGATCCTTTCCTGCCTCGATGTACTTTCTGGTAGCCTCTGCGAAGGAAAGCTGGCACTCTGTATTTACGTTGATCTTTGCAACGCCCAGGCTGATAGCCTTCTTGATCATATCCTCGGGAATACCTGTACCGCCGTGAAGAACTAACGGCATATCGCCGGTTGCTTCCTTAACCTTCTCCAGTACGTCGAAGTTTAAGCCCTGCCAGTTCTCCGGATACTTGCCGTGGATATTTCCGATACCTGCTGCAAGGAAGTCAACACCCAGATCAGCGATAGCCTTGCACTCTGCAGGATCTGCACACTCGCCTGCGCCTACCACGCCGTCTTCCTCGCCGCCGATAGAGCCTACCTCAGCCTCTAAGGACAGGCCCATTGTATGAGCGATCTTAACCAGCTCTTTTGTCTTCTCCACATTCTCTTCGATCGGATAATGAGAGCCGTCAAACATAATAGAGGAGAATCCGGCCTTAATGCACTTATAGCAGCCCTCGTAGGAGCCGTGGTCTAAGTGAAGTGCCACCGGTACGGTAATATTTAATTCCTCAAGCATAGCAGAAACCATAGCTGCTACGGTCTTAAATCCGGTCATGTACTTGCCTGCGCCCTCGGATACACCCAGGATAACCGGGGACTGAAGCTCTTCTGCAGTCAGAAGAACTGCTTTTGCCCACTCCAGATTATTGATATTGAAGTGACCTACTGCATATTTGCCTGCTCTTGCTTTTTCAAGCATATCTTTTGCTGATACTAACATAATATTTCCTCCTTATACTTGGGCGCTCCCCCAGCTGCATGAACCCGGAACCCGGATAACAGCCCTGGAACGCAGTTCTACTTTGTTATGTTTTTAACAGTTTCGCATTCATTATAAACCATACCATCCAAAAATGGAAGAACTTTTATGAAATCCCAAGGATATTCTTAACGGTTTCCTCCATCTCATCCACAGCGCACTCTCTGTCATGGCGGATGGGCGCAGTACGTATCTCCTCTACCGCTTTTGGAAGCACAAGGCCGGCAGCTGCAGCCAGCTCATCGGCCACATCAAACTCATCCTTTCCCTCTGTGGCCGCTTTACCCTTTACAGCATCCATTACACTGCGTGAGAACTTAAAGGGACTGGCCGTGGACGCAATAACCGTCTTTGTCTGATCGCCTGTTTCCTTTTTATACTGTCCGTATACGGCCGCTGCCACGCCTGTATGTGTGTCGATGAGATAGCCTGTATCCTGGAAAATGGTCCGTATCGCAGCTTCATTTTCCTCCTCTGTGGCAAAACCGCCCTTAAAATCAGCCATAAAGGCCCGCATCTCATCCGTAATGGTATAATGGCCATCCTCTGCCAGCTCCTTCATCAGAGCGGCGTTTGCTTTCGGATCCGGGCCTGTACTTAAATAGATCAGGCGCTCCAGATTGCTGGAGATCAAAATATCCATGGACGGAGAATTGGTAAGAATAAACTCCCTTCTGCGGTCATAAGTGCCTGTGGTGAAGAAATCGTACAGCACCTTATTATCATTAGAGGCACAGATCAGAGTACGGATGGGAAGCCCCATTTTCTTGGCAAAATAGGCTGCGAGAATGTTGCCGAAATTGCCTGTGGGAACCACCACATTGATCTCCTCCCCGGCAGCGATCTCCTCATTTGCCAGAAGCTTTGCATAGGCGTATACATAGTACACAACCTGAGGCACCAGACGGCCAATGTTAATGGAATTGGCGGAGGAAAACTGGAATCCCTTCTCTGCCAGCTCCTTTGCCAGCTCCTTGTTATTGAAAAGATTCTTTACTCCGGTCTGGGCGTCGTCAAAATTGCCGTGGATGGCGACAACTGCCGTGTTCTCCCCCTTCTGGGTGCGCATCTGGCGCTCCTGCACCGGACTTACGCCGCCTTTGGGATAAAATACGATGATACGGGTGCCGGGTACATCCGCAAAGCCTGCCATAGCTGCCTTTCCGGTATCGCCGGAAGTAGCCGTTAAGATCACGATTTCCTTATCTGCATGGTTCTTCTTTGCCGCAGTGGTCATCAGATGAGGCAGAATAGATAATGCCATATCCTTAAACGCAATGGTGCTCCCATGGTAAAGTTCCAGATAATAAGCGCCATCGGCCTTTGCTAACGGAGCGATCTCCTCTGTGTCAAATTTGCTGTCATAGGCTTTCGCAATACAGGACTTCAATTCCTCTTCCGTATAATCTGTGAGGAAAAGCTTCATCACCTCATATGCGGTCTCCTGATAGGTCATTCCGGCCAGCTTTTCAATAGAAACATCCAGCTTCGGAATTTCAGTGGGCATAAACAGGCCGCCGTCGGCAGCCAGACCCTGAAGGACGGCCTGGGATGCTGTGACCCCGGCCTGTCCGCCTCTGGTACTCTGGTAAGATAATGCCATAATCAATTTCCTTTCTTTATGCGATGTATACTTTGAGGGACTGCCAGTCTGAACGCACAGCCCCGGACCCTTATTTGCAGAAAGTTTAGCATATTTTAATGAGAGGTGCAACTGTTAAGGGGCAGGAACGGGAATTTTTCTTGAAATTACTGTTGCAAAAGGAGGTAACGGCTGCAGGAACCACTTGCGTGAACCCAAAATTTGCCTTATTATGATAGCCGAAACGAAAACCGGCTTTTTTCGGAAAAATGAGGTTGACATGAGATATGAACATACAGTGAAGGGACGTTTTCTGGAACGTCCCAATCGCTTTATCGCCTATGTGGATGTAAACGGCCAGCGTGTTATCTGCCATGTAAAAAATACAGGACGCTGCAGAGAACTGCTTACCTCCGGCTGTACCGTGGTGCTGGAATTTCACCCCCACGCCAGGGAAATGGGAAGGAAAACAGAATTTGACCTAATCGCGGTCTATAAGGGAAACCTTCTGATCAATATGGATTCCCAGGCGCCCAACCGGGCTGCCCTGGAATGGATGGAGAACCTCTCCCAAAAGGAGCCAAACGACAACGCGCTCCGGATGCTCCAGCCCTTTGATCCATCCGGGAGCATCTGGCTGCCCCGTAAGATCCGGCGGGAGGTAGTTCACAAAGATTCCCGGTTCGATCTGGCATTTATGCTGGAAAACCAGCAGACCGGAGCCTTAAAACCTGCCTTCATGGAGATAAAGGGCGTAACCCTGGAAGAAAATGGAATCGTCCGCTTTCCCGATGCTCCCACAGAGCGGGGTGTAAAGCACCTTCAGGGCCTGTCCGAAGCTGTTGCCGAAGGCTTTGAGGCCTTTGTGCTCTTTGTCATACAGATGGAAGGAGTAAGGGAATTTCGTCCCAATGATGAAACACACAAAGCCTTTGGAGACGCCCTGCGGGCAGGAGCCAGAGCCGGACTGCATATTCTGGCCTATGACTGTGAGGTAGAGGAAGCTTCCATGAAAATCCGCAGAGAGGTAAAAATCAGTCTCTCTTAAGTCCTGTTATCATATACTATGGTATCAGGGTCAAAAGGATGGATAAAACATGGTATTTCCCTTATGCGATCTGAAAGCCGGAGAAACAGCCCAGGTAGCCTGGATCATATCCGAACCTGCCATGGAGCGCCGTCTGAGCCGCCTGGGCTTTCGCTTCGGAGAGCCGGTAACCTGTATTTTTAAAAGCAAAACGGCAGGCTTGTCGGCATATCGTCTTCATAAACGGGTCGTTGGGATCCGCCAGCGGACCACCCGTGAAATTCTGGTACGGAAAAACACTTAAAACACGAAAGGATTTACATATGAAGGATCTTACAAAAGGCACACCGGCCCGGATCATGATCAGCTTTGCTGTTCCCGTAGCCCTTGGAAATATGTTTCAGCTGTGCTACAGTCTGGCTGACACCCGCGTAGTAGGAAGCGCCCTGGGAGAAACTGCTCTGGCAGCTGTGGGGGCCACCGCCTCCATCAGCACTCTTTTTATCGGCTTTCTGTCCGGCCTTACAAACGGCTTTTCTCTGCTGATCGCCAGAGAATTCGGCGCAGGAAACGAAGAAGGAGTAAAACGCTTTGCCGCAGGCAGCCTGCTCCTTGGAGCTGTGACTGCCCTGGCCCTCACACTGGCCTGTCTCGCAGGCCTCCCATGGATCCTCGGACTTTTAAACGTGCCCCAGGAGCTTCTTATCCAATCAGACAGCTATATCCGCGTCATTCTGTCCGGACTGTTTGTCACCATGCTGTACAATGCCTGCGCCTCTGTCCTGCGGGCTGTAGGCGATACAACAGCCCCTCTGCTGTTTCTGATTTTTGCAGCTGTACTAAATGTGGTTTTAGATCTGGTTTTTATCATGTACTTTGGCTGGGGCATAGAAGGCGCCGCCTTTGCTACGGTTCTGTCCCAGGGGGTGGCGGCCTGCTTAAGCCTGATCTATATGTTCTGCAGATACCGGATCTTCCGCTTCTGCCCGGCTGATTTTAAAATATCCGGAGAACAGGTCAAAAAACTCTACGCCTCCGGCCTCTCTATGGCTGCCATGATGTCCCTTGTATTTTTTGGCACCCTGTCGCTCCAGTGCGCCATCAATACCTTTGGCCAGGATATCATCGTAGCCCATACAGCCGCCCGGAAAATTACGGAATTTTGTATGCTTCCCTTCAGCGTCATGGGCGTAACCATGGCAAATTACTGCGGGCAGAATACGGGAGCCGGCCGCATGGACCGCATCCGGACGGGAATCCGCCAGTCCCTTCTTCTGACCTGGATCTGGGCCGTAGGAATGATCCTTTTAAGCTGGACCATTTCTCCCCGGCTGGCTTCTATGGTTACAGGCTCCCAAAACGAGACGGTTCTCAATACCGCAGCTCTGTATCTGAAGGTCAACACCCTGTTTTATTTTGCTCCAGCTGCTATTTCTATCTTGAGAAACAGCCTTCAGGGCATGGGCGATCATGTGACTCCCATATGCTCCAGCATGATCGAACTGGCTGGAAAAATCATTGCCGCCTTCCTTCTGGCGGATATTTTTAAGTACTGGGGAATCATCGTGGCAGAGCCTGTTGTATGGGTTTTAATGGTTATACCGCTGATCGTGAAAACGAGAGCGCTTCTGCGATGAACGGCCCCGCTCAAAGCAGCGCTCACAGATGGAAAATGGATGATCCCAGGAAAGCTCTCTGCCGCAGATGGAACATTTCCGGGTATAGCTGCCGCATTCTGTGCGCAGGATACGGCTGATCTCCTCCTCTGTGCTCCGCCTTTCATGGAACAGGTTTTCTTCCTGGACAGGAAGTCCTGTCTTCCGTGAAAACTGAAAATAAAGATCCAGCATTTTATAATAGCTTTCCATATCGTAAAGATCCGTTCCCGGACTGTAGGGAAATTCCAGTTCATCCACTTCTCTGTATTCCCGGCAGTAATCCTTCCACAGATCCATCACCAGACGGTTATCAATGTCTACCGAGCAGGTAATAAGCTTATAGATCTCCTGTTTGGTAAATTCTTCCAGATGATCTCCGTGGATCCGCTCAAAGCTCATGTAGAGAGATAACAGCTCATCCACCTCCATTTTTTCATAAATGGCAGGCGCCTCCATACCGGCCCAGATCTTTACCAAAGTGTCAATCTCTGCAGGCAGGTTCAAAAGCTGCTCAGGAAAACCCACATAGGCTTTCATAATGGGAAGAGGGCGGGCGGATAAGCCGTCCTCAATGGTTTCTATATCGTCAATGGCCGTCACAAAGCCCTCGTCATAGAGGCCAAAGCGGCCCGCCCGTCCTGCGATCTGACGGATTTCCTCCGGCAGAAGACTGCGTCTGGCCGTGCCGTCAAATTTTCTTGTTTCCACAAACACGATCCGGCGGATGGGAAGATTTAATCCCATCCCAATGGCGTCTGTGCTTACCACCACCTCCGTCTCACGCTCCAGAAAACGGCGCACCTGCTCCCTCCGGGTAGCAGGCGGCAGGCTTCCGTAGATCACACTGCAGCGCACCCCCTGATTTTCCAGATGGGCGGCCAGAGCCAGAACGGACTTCTTTGAAAATACGATCAGAGCGTCTCCCTTTTTCAGATCCCGCTTCAGGGAGTAGGGCTTCTTCTCAAGGGTAAGGCGCGTACTTCTTTTGTGGCGCACGATCTGAAAGGAATCCCCGCAGCGCTTGATCATCTGCACCATGATATCTTCTGCCTCAGGAGCCATGCACAGGTGGATCTCCTCCGCACGCAGCCCCAGCAC
The DNA here is from genome assembly GCF_001517625.2 of Clostridium sp. AT4. Lineage (GTDB taxonomy): Bacteria > Bacillota > Clostridia > Lachnospirales > Lachnospiraceae > Enterocloster. Next base: position 2,079,889 of record NZ_LN999828.1, read on the forward strand.
AGCACGGGTCCAGTTATGGCCCCGGTAAGGATCTGCTGCCATCTGACATTCATCTACCACGGCTACGTCAAAGTATTCGTGATCATTTAACATTTCCACCGTACAGGCCTGACAGACCGCTCCGGGAACCTCCAGCGTCTCCTCTCCGGTAATCATGGAGCAGGGTACATGTTCACTGTTTAAACGGTCGTAAACCTCCAGCGCCAAAAGGCGAAGGGGGCCGAAATAGGCTCCGTGCTCTGCCTGTTTTAACCGCTCCAGTGCGTCATGTGTTTTTCCGCTGTTAGTAGGGCCGATATGAAGGATAAAACGGCGCTTCATGGCCCGTGTCTCCGGGTATTCATCCTCCGGACGGCGCTTGACCGACTCCCTGATCCCCTTTTTAATGGTTTTGGGGATATAGAAAAGCTGATAAGCCCGTTCCAGTGAATTCGTTAGAAGATATCTGCGGATCCCCTGCATTTTTAATACGTGCTCCAGCTCCTCCTGCGTAAGTTCCGGCAGAAATTCCAGATCCTTTTTTGCCAGATGCTCACAGAATTTCTCCATACACCGGCAATTCTCCTCCCACCGGGTAAGCTGAGGACCGGGCTTTATGCGTCCCTCTTTATGCATCAGGAACGCACAGACTTTTGCCAGCATGGCGTGTATATCGCTTAATTCGTTTGGTTTTATAATTTTTTCCAGACACGCATCATTTAACCGGGACAGACGATTTCGCAGCTCTGCCCCTGTCATGGCCCGGCAGCGTCTGTTGGACGGACCAAAAAACAGTTCCTTATAGCAGTCGGCCAGACAGACGGCGCATTCATTTCTTATTTCCATTAACCGCTCTCTTTCAGACATGCTTATACCATAGTAGTGTCTACGAAATTCTCAAAACCGGAGATGCCAAACTGAGCGCTGACACTGTTAATCCCTTCTGCAATTTCCTCTCTGGAAAAATTGGCGGTATAAAGAGCATCATCATCCAGCTGGTTTAAATACATATAAAATGCCAGAGCCATTTCCAAATACGCCCTGTCACTGGTATCCAGACATTCATACAGCTCATTCTCAGCCCCGTTAATGTCTCCTGCATCTGCAAGATCCTTTAAACGGCGGTAAGCCCGATCCACGGGCGTGTAAGCCGCCTCTGAGAGAGGAAGGTCATAATCAATTTCATTTTTCCCCAGTGCCAGTCCGGCAATGGCCCGAACAAGGTCGGTAATCGTACGCATTACATAATCATCCTGATATGCCATAGTTGTTCACTCCTGATTGTTTGCTGCCCATTCCAGTCCCAGAGAGCAGACCTTTGGGGACTTATTTTCTACTAAGTATAGGGGATACCGCCAGCTGAGTCAAGATGCTTCATTCCCCCTTTGCCTTTCCCTCCCCTTGACTCCCATTTTCCCAGCAATTATAATGGAAAAAATACGAAAGAGAACAAATGTGTATATGAAACTAAATGATAGGAATACAACCCCATTTTCCTTTATAAAAAAAACGGACAAAAAAATGACATCAAGTCTCATTCTGGCCCTTTTATCCGTTCTACTCTTGGGCTGTGCCAGAACATTTCCTGTATTTGCCCAGTGGTACTCCGTAACCATTTATGCCGGTCTTAAAAATACCATCGCGCGGTTTTCCGCTCTTTTTCCATTTTCGTTGTCTGAGGCAGGACTTTACCTTCTTCTGGCTTTCTGCCTGTATTGGATATTTTGCAGCTTAAAACGCCCTCTCCTGCTTTTTAAAAATGCCTTTTTTCTTGCCTCGCTTTTATTTTTTATCTATACAATAAACTGCGGAATCAATTATTACAGAAAGCCCTTTTCCGAAGAGGCCGGATTTTCTGAAGAATTAAAAAAAGGCAGTACGGCTGCGGAGCTTTATTCACTCTGCGAATATCTGGTAAAGCAGGTAAATGAAACTGTGCCATGGGAAAACTCTCCCAAACGCAATGCTTCCTTTTTCCGTTCTATGGGGGAATTGGGACAGGATGCTATGGCAAATTTAGGGGATAATTTTCCCCAGCTTGGGGGCTGGTATCCTTATCCCAAGCCATTACTGAATCCCCGGCTTCTATCTGTACAACAGCTTACAGGAATCTACTCTCCCTTTACCATTGAAGCAAATTACAACAGCGAGATGCCATTTTACAATATTCCCCATACGATCTGCCATGAACTTTCTCATCTAAAAGGGTATATGAGAGAAGATGAGGCAAATTTTATCGGATATCTGGCCTGTATCGGATCCGATGCAGAGGCGTTTCAATACAGCGGATATCTGACCGGATGGGTTTATGCGGGAAATGCCCTGGCAAACGCGGATTTTGAGGGCTACTGCCGCCTGTATGAACAATTAGATCCTCAAGCAATAGAGGACTTAGGAGAAAACAACCGGTTCTGGGACCAGTTTGAAGGAACGGTGGCAGAGGTATCCACGAAAGTAAATGACACCTATTTAAAAGCCCACAGCCAGACCGACGGGGTCAAAAGCTATGGGCGGATGGTGGATCTTATGCTGGTATACTACCGTTCTTTTTGAGAAACTTCTTATAGGTAAGATCCATTCCCAATGCTCCCAGAGGAGCTGTGATAACAATCGCCAGAACTGCTACGGACAGCACCAGTGCTCCGCAGGGAAGCCCCAGGGCCAGGGGCACGGAACCGATGGCAGCCTGAACCGTGGCCTTAGGCAGATAAGCGATGATGCAGAACAGGCGCTCCTTCAAATTCAAAGCGGTTCCGAACAGGCAGAACATGGTGCCCAGAGAACGGAACACAAGGGCTGCAGCAATCATGGCCAGTGCCGGAAGTCCGGCTTCAAGCGTATAGCGGATATCTACAGCGGCTCCAACCAGAACAAAAAGAATAACCTCTGCCGCGATCCACAGTTTTCCAAATTTTTCCGAAAGACGGGATGCTACATCTGGAATGCTCCTTATTTTCAGCACGCAAGCTGTACTTACTACAGCCAGAAGACCGGATATGGATACGATTTCCTTCAGCCATGTTTCCACTGCCATCAGCAGAAAGGATACTCCCAGAAGAATAATAACCTTTGTGCTGTTTCTCACATAACGGCCGCAGACATAGGCTTTTTCAAAAAACAGGCTTAAGGCGTACCCGGTTCCCACACCCAAAGCAACCCCAAGGATAATCGAAACAGGCACATTCAGCAGATCCGTTCCATGAACCGCTCCGCCCTGGGCCATGGTGACAAAGGTGGAGAAAAGAACAATGACGAAAATATCATCACAGGATGCTCCTGCCATGATCATCTGAGGGATGCTTTTATCTGTACCGTACCTCTCCTCCATGAGCTGAACCATCCTTGGGATTACCACCGCAGGCGAAACAGCGCTCAGTACAGCGCCCATGACAGCGGCTTCTACCCTTGTAACTCCCAAAATATGGGGTGCAAAAATAAGAAATCCCAAAATCTCAAAGCTGGCGGGAACGCAGGCCATCATAACGGCCGGACGGCCCACCCGTTTTAAATCTGCCAAATTAAGCGACAATCCGGCCTTTAGCAAAATAATGATCAGAGCCATCTGGCGCAGGTCTGCCGATACAGCCAATATGGAAGGATCCAGCAGATTCAGCGCATAAGGCCCCAAAAGGATGCCCGTTAAGAGCATACCGATGATGCGGGGCAGCTTAAGCCGCTGACACACAGCCGCCATAGCCAGCCCCAGCAGAAAAATAAATGACAGGGATGTAAGCATGTTGGTTTCTCCTTAATAAATATGTACCGTCCCGGACTTACCCCTGAAATACATACCTTCTCAGCCGTTCAAAGGCCTCCTTTACACGGCTTAAGGGAAGGGCCAGGTTCATGCGGATGCTCCAGGGACCGAAAAACATCTTTCCGTCCTGCCATGCCACGCCCACATCCCAGCCGGCTTTTTCCACTTCCTCTAGTGTCTTTCCATGTTTCCTGCACCATTCCTCCACATCAATAAACAGCATATAGGTGCCTTCCGGGCGTGAAACCTTTACTCCTTCAAAATGAGTTTCGATATAATCTGCCGCATAATCAATATTTCCCGTAATGGTCGCGCACAGCTCGTCCACCCACTCATATCCCTCCGGCCTGTAAGCACCGATCAGGGCGTGCATGGACAGCACATTCATCTCATTGTAGTGGGACAGGGAGGACTCCTTCTCTACCCGGTCGCGGATCCAGTCATTGTAAATAATATGGTAGCTTCCGACCAGGCCTGCCAGATTAAAAGTCTTGCTGGGCGCATAGAGAGCCACGGTCCGCTGGCGGGCATCCTCGCTGACGCTCTGTGTGGGGATATGCTTATGGCCCAGAGTGATGATATCCGACCAGATTTCATCTGATACAACAAATACATTGTGCCTCTTAAAAATCTCCATAGCACGTTCGATCTCATCCCGTGTCCACACCCGTCCGACCGGATTATAGGGGGAACAGAAAACAGCTGCATGGATCTTATATTCCACAATCTTTTTCTCCATGTCCTCATAATCCATGCGCCATACATTTTCCTCATCCAGATACAGGGGAGAGTGGACAGCGCGGTATCCGTTATTGGCAAGAGATTTGGTAAAGCCGATATAGGTAGGAGAATTTAAAAGCACATGATCCCCTTTGGAGCAAAATACATTTAAGGCGCTGAGAAGGCCGCCCAGAACACCGTTTTCATATCCAATATGCTTCTTTTCCAGATCCCTTACCCCGTTTCTCCTTTCCTGCCACCGGATAATTGCATTAAAATAATCATCGGACGGAGAAAAGTATCCAAACGCCGGATGTCCGATGCGTTCAGCCATAGCCTCCTGGACTGTAGGTACAGTAGGAAAATTCATATCCGCTACCCACATGGGGATGATATCAAAGCCTTCTTTTGGAGGATCCGGTGCGAACCCCGGCATTGTGCCAAGTCCGTCAACTGCAATGGCATCTTTTCCATGACGTTCCATAATGCTTGTAAAATCGTACTTCATCTGTTCTCCTCCTTTTGTCCGGTATTGTCTCCCCATACAAATCTGCGGAAATTCCGCTTAATTGCTTTTGCAAGCACATTCATCTCCACTCCCCGGAGCCGGGATACTTCCCGTAAGGTCTGCTCCAGAGAACTGCGGACTGTAAGTTCAGGCAGAGCTGTATGGAACTGTGACTCCATTATACCATGCTTTTCTCCTTCCTCCCAGGCCCATTTCACAGCCCCAAGACCATCTGTTTCTATGAGAAGCCGATCCTCAGGCACCTGTCTGGCTGCCTCCTGAACCGCCGGATTCCACACCACATCCGGCCCGATAGAGACATAGCAGTCCTGATCCAGATACTCCTCCAAATGCTGTCCGCAGGAATACCAGTGAGCCAGATAACGGTTAGGATATCTTCGCAGGATTCCGGCAATCTCAGCCTCCTGCTCTTTGGTGTGAAGAACTACCGGTTTGCGTTTTTTCACAGCAAAATCCAGCTGGCATTCAAACGCTTCTTTCTGTACGTTAAGAGGTACGTCACACCATAACGAGTCCAGACCGATTTCCCCCATGACCGGCCATTCTTCCATAAAGGGAAACATTTCCTCTGCCCGATACTTATCGCTGTTCCACGGATGAAGCCCTGCGGCGGGAATGATGACCGGATGCACCTCAAAACGATTGAACAGCCGTTTTAATTGCTCCGCCTCTTTTGGGCTTCCCGCACATATCACAGAAGGGATTCCATCCCGGATGCGTTCCCGGATTTCCTCCTCTGTCCCTATATGAGCGTGGGCATCGATCAGGCCATCCCCTTCTTCCCAAAACCTGCCTGCCTCTGCCACATATTGTTCTGCTGTGCTGTTTTCTCCTATTTTCACGTTCTGTCTCCCATAATCTCTCTGTAAATCCTGCGGCGCAGTTCCCCCTGACTGTAAAGCCAGTCCCGGCTCCGGTTCTTTTCTGCAATCTCTATCTCGCTTCCGATCCTGCCTCTGCCGGGATCTAAGATCAGGATCCGATCGGATAGATAGATGGCCTCGTCCATATCGTGAGTCACCAGAAGAACGGTGCGGTTTAATCTGGCTCGGACTCCCAGAAGCCAGTCCTGCATCTCTCCTCTGGTGATCACATCCAGCGCCCCAAATGGTTCGTCCAGAAGCAGGATATCCGCACGGCACAAAAGGGTTCTTAAAAATGCAGCTCTCTGGCGCATTCCCCCGGACAGGGCAGAGGGGTATTCATTTTCATAGCCTTCCAGACCAAAGGCTCCCATCTGTGACAGGGCTTCTTTTTTTACCTGCTCCTGCCCTCCATGGATCCTGCCGTAAAGACACACATTTTCCAAAATGGTTTTCCATGGAAATAAAAGGTCGTTCTGGGGCATATACGCAAAATGCTCCGTAATCCCCCGGATTTCCTGTCCATCTGTCAGGATATGGCCTTTTTCAGGAGCGATCACCCCGGTAAGAAGCTTTAAAAGGGTAGATTTGCCGCAGCCGGAGGGCCCTAAAAGGCTTACAAACTCTCCTTCCCGGATGGAAAATTCCAGACTGTCAAATATTTTTTTGTTTTCATAGCTGAATGTAAGACCGGAAATCTCTAATTTCATTGTATCTGCAGGGAAATGCTCCTGCCCCTCCTTTTTATGATCTGTCCTGTTTTATCATCCGCCGCATTTTTATTGGGGAAGAAATTCATTGGTATAACACTGATCTGCCGGGATATCCTCTTCAATTACGCCATATTCCACCAGAAAATCCGTGTAATTATCCCATACAGAATCCTTCATTTCGCCCCAACGTTTTGTATCCTCCATGTATTTGCCTGCCAGATATTCCTGTGACATGGTAAGCATTTCCAGAGAATAATCTGGTGCATATTTATGAAGGATCTCTGCGCTTTCCTTCGGATGTTCGATTGCATACCGATACCCCTTTGCAGTAGCCTCCAGGAATTTCTTCGTCATTTCCGGCTTATTTTTCAGCGTATCCTCACTGGCGATAATAACAGGGGTATAGTAATCCAGACGCTCGTCCAGCTGACGCAGCTCCATATAGTTGATAGGAAAATCATTCAGCCGGCATTTTATATTGTCCCATCCCTCAAAAAACCACATAACGTCAACCTTATCCTTCAGCGCCTCAAAGCCGGAGCCGTCTGAAATCACCATATTCAGCTTTGAAAAATTCCCTCCGTCCTTTGCCATCACTGCCTTTAACACGGCCTCCTCTCCCGGACCGCCCCAGCCTGCATAGGTTTTTCCCTCAAAATCCTTCGGAGAATGGATATCCTTATCCCCATAGGTCACAAAGCCTGAGGTATTGTGCTGGATCAAAGCTGCAACCGCTTTAACCGGAAGAGGATCGGCCGAGGTTCGGGCTATGGTCACATCCTCCTGATAGCTGATGCCGAAATCTCCCTTTCCCACGGCAATCAGCGTAGCTGTGGCTCCCTCTGTAGGCTCCACGATACTCACATCCATTCCGGCCTCTTTGTAATACCCCTGATCCAGAGCCACATACATTCCTGTGTGGTTGGTATTGGCAACATAATCCAGAATTACCGTAACATTCTCGGGGCTCTCTCCTTCTGCCGCCTTCTCAGAAGCAGTGTCTGCACAGCCGGACAATCCTGCTGCAACTGCTGCAGCCAAAATCCCTACCGCTATCTTTCTCACAAATATTCCATAGTTTCCCATCTCTTATTTCCTCCTCTTTCTTTCATAGGGAAGGCAGATCCGCCCAAGCAGGCGCACAGCCCCATTCACGCACAGGCTGAGACCAATGATCACAGCCACACAGGCAAAAACCTTGTCCAGCATATATCCGTTTTTTACCCGCAGCAGGTAATATCCAAGTCCCTGCTGGGAACCGATCCACTCTCCTACCACAGCCCCGCTGATACTGTAAGTTGCAGCCACCTTAAGACCGGACAGCAGCGCAGGAAGGGCAGCAGGAATTTTTACCAGACGGTACGCTCCCCATTTTCCCGCACCATAGGAACGTACCAGGTGAACGTATTCCTCATCCACACGGGACAGGCCGTCTGAAAAGCTCACCGCCACAGGAAAAAAGCACATCAAAACCACGGTAAGAATCTTCGGGCCGGGACCAAAGCCCATGTAGATAATCAAAATCGGGGCAAGTACGATCATGGGTACGGTCTGAGTAACGACCAAAAGAGGGTATATGCCTCTTTGCACTGCCGGAAACCGGTCCATAAGGATTCCCAGGGCCAGTGCCAAAATCAGAGAGATCAGAATACCGGCCAGTGCCTCCAATACCGTCACGGCCCCATGGGAAACCAGAACCGGCCATTCTTCTCCCAAAGCAGCAGCTATGGCTGTAGGTGCGGGAAGAATATAGAGAGGGATATGAAACAGCCTTACCGCCAGCTCCCACAGGAGTAAAATCACCAGAATATAACCTGCCGGAGCCATCCGGCTGCTTACCTGCTTCATGTTCAATCTTATCCTCCTTATATGTTAAAAGGCCTCCATCCCGCAGGACAGAGGCCAAAAGCATTCATATACTCTGTATTTCCCTACGTTGGCATTATCCAAATCAGGTTATGGGTCGAAATTACAATTTCCTCTCAGCCTGTATACAGGCTCCCCTGTTGTCTTATTCCTCTGCCGCGGCATTTACCTCCGGCAGCAGCATGTAATTGTTGTCGCGGTCCGAGTCGTCGATCATGGCGTCCAGCTCCTTTAACAGATAACTGTCCGGCATATTTCTCTCCCACCAGCGGTAGCCCTTGGAACTTCTTATACCCTTTGCATCGATGCGGCGTCCGGCATAATAATCAATATAAACGGAAGCATACACCTCTGCCATGGAGTGCTCCACGTCATTTCCCAGATTCTTTACAACACCCCGGATCTGGTCAATGATCAGCTTCTGGATATAGAGCTCCGACCAACCCTCAAAATCCAGAAGATCCGGATTCTGGCTTCCGGTACGCGCCGCCCAGGCCGATACATCCACTGCCTTTGTACTGTATTCCATACTGCCGTCCCGCTTCCATTCCAGAAGTGCATACTGACAGGGCGGTATGCTGAGTGCGTCCGTGACAATCTCCATGATTCCGTATGAATCATCTGCCGCTCCCGGTTCTGCCTTATGCTTGCGGATCCGCTGAACATGAAGGTGGCCGCTTAAGTACAGCGGCAGTTCATACTTCTGGAACAGCTCGATCACATCGCCATTGTTGTTCATGGCACACTGGGTCGTGTACATCCGGCTCTGAGCCAGAAGATTGTGGTGGCCGATGGGAAGAACGTTTATCCCATCTTTCTTTGCCTTTTTAAGCTGTTCATCTGCCCACTGGAAGGTTTCCACCTTAAGCTGCCCTTCTACCATATTCTTAGGCTCATACTGGCAGGTATCCAGCATCAGGAGACGATTTCTCTCATCCAGCTGATAGACATAGCTCAAAGAAGCATCATCCCGGCTGATAGCCTGGTCGTAGCCGTACATATGGTAAATATTGTAAAATTCTTCCGGCGTCACCGGATCTGTCTCTGCCTTTTCCTCACCGAAATACACGGCTGCATGGGGATTGTTGATATCATGGTTTCCGGGAACAATAAGTACCGGAATCCCGGCGTCCCGTACCCGCATAAGCCCTCTGGCCAGCTCCTCATGGTTTATCTTTTCCCCATTCATGGTGATATCGCCGCTTAAAACCAGAGCCGAGGGATGTTCCTCTATGACCTGATCCATAAATGCTTCTAAAAGCTCCGGCAGATATTCCACCACCTTGCCGTCTCCCCGCTCCACAAAAAGCTGAAAGGCGGCTCCGCCGTCATCTGCCTGGGCGCTCTGATAGTGAAGATCGGTCGCAAGGATCAGCCTGGGCGGCTCATAGGGAACCTCCTCCGGAACAGAAGGAAAAATCTGGGGAAGCTCCTGCTTCCATCCATAGTATCCTTCTTCCCTCTCTATGGGAACATCGCTTTCCTCTTCCTCCGGACCCGTCTCTGCTATGTCCTCTTTCGTTTCCTCTTCCTCTGCAAAATCGGTTTCCGGTTCTGTATGGTCTGTGCTTTCCTCAGCCACAGTCCCTGAGGGTGCATTGTTTTCTGTCATTTCCTTTAAAAGGTGCAGTACCCCGAGGCATACCATGATAACCATGGCACACATCAGGGCACTTATGATCCAGGTTTTCTGTTTCATCCGTTATATCCTGCTTTCCATTTCCGAACCGGGGCTAAATAATCCCCAGCTCCTTCATGGCATACGCAATCCCGTCCTCCTCTACTGTCTTTGTAACAAAGGAAGCATAGGGCTCCAGCACCGGGCTGTGATGGCCCATAAGGACACAGTTGGAAGCATATCGGAACATGGACAGGTCATTGCTGCTGTCTCCGAACACATAGGCGTCTTCCAGGGAAATGCCGCAGTGCTTTAACACCTGGTCAATAGCGGTTGCCTTTGAATGACCTCTTGGCACACATTCATAAAAGCCATTTCCCCGGTCAATGATCTCCATGTCCTTCATTCGTCCAAAAAGTTCTTTGGGACGGCTGTTTTCATCGGATCCAAGATAAATCTTGTCAAACACATAGCCTTCATCCTCCCAGTCATGGGGAATGACACAGCCGCCTGCCCGGATCGCATTCTTAAGCTCCTCAACTCTTGGGATGCGGGAAGGCGTTTTATGCATATAGCACCCTTCTGTTCCCTCCAGGATGCCGTCCAGGCCGCACGCATCAATATCGCTCTTCATCTGAAGCCCCCGTTCATAGGGAATCGCGTGGCGGTAGAGAATCTGATCCTGAACTACCACACAGGTGCCGCAGCCGCAGAGAAAGCCGTCTGCCTCTACCTCAGAGCGGATCTGAGACAGGTGGCAGTACACGCGGCCCGTATTGATAAATACAAGATGGCCTCTGCGTCTGGCTTCCTTAAGGGCTTCCTTTGCGCTCTCAGGAACCTGCCGCGTCTTTTCAGAAAGAAGGGTTCCGTCTATGTCAAAAAATAATGCCTTCATTTTATTCATCATCCCTGAATACAATGGTATTTGTTTCCTCGTCCATGCTGTCTACGATCGCAAGGGACTCCAGACGGATCCCCTCGGAACGGATCAGATCTCCGCCTACCTGGAAGCCCTTTTCGATTACAATACCGGCTCCTACCAACTCGGCTCCGGAATCTCTTACCAGTGCGATCAGTCCCTCCAGCGCCTTTCCATTTGCCAGGAAATCATCGATAATAAGAACCTTATCGCCTTTTCCTAAAAATTCCTTTGCCACAATGATATCGTACACCCTACCATGGGTAAAAGACTCTACCTTGGTGGTGTGAACCTCTCCTGCGATATTTTTGGTCTGGTTTTTCTTTGCAAATACCACCGGCACATCAAAATACTGGGCTACGATACATGCAATTCCAATACCGGATGCCTCGATGGTGAGGATCTTATTTACCTCAGCATCCGCAAATCTGCGCTTAAATTCCTTTCCGATTTCGCCAAAAAGCTTGATATCCATCTGATGATTTAAAAAACTGTCTACCTTCAGAACATTACCGCCCTTGATTTTTCCGTCTTTACGGATCCTGTCTTTTAAGATCTGCATGCATAGTCCTCCTTTTTCTGTGGTATAACCTATGAAACGCTCCCGACGCTTCTCTTATTCCTTTTTATTCTGCCTCTGGGGAAGCCTCAGTCTCCTCCAGAACCCGCTCAGAAACCTTTGCCGGATTTTCTGCCTCATTGACAGCATTGGAAGCCAGATAGTAGAGTACCTTATCCTGAAGCACATACTCGTCTGCCTGCTCCTGTCCGTACATATTGATCAGGGTATCCTTTGACATACCGTTTTCCTGAGCAAAGAGTTCTCTGTCCTCATCTGTGATCTGATCCATTCCCTCGTTTGCTGCGATGGCTTCTACAGTCAGTTCTCTCTTGGCAGCTTCCTCTACGGAATCGTAGATATACTCCTTCATGGCCGGCTCGTTCATGCCGTTGGCCTGAGCCATCTGTGAAAAGCTCATTCCGTACATCTTAGCCTGATTGGTGTATTCTTTTACCATCTGATTGTAGCGGACAGAAAGGCCGTTTCTGGAAAGCTTAAATTCTGAACTGTTGATTACGCTCTGAAGGGCTCCTTCTTCCATGTCCAGCTCTGCTGCGGACTGCTTCTGATCCAGCAGATCCTCACGGATGCTTTCCTTATAAGCGTCTACGGTCTGATACTCTTCCTTTGACACTCTCTTTACGAAATCATCGTTCAGCTCTGCCTCCTGCTCCTCCTTTACGGAATTTACAGTTACCTCAAATACAACCGGCTGTCCTGCCAGGGATTCCTCTCTGTAGTCCTCCGGGAAGGTAAGATTTAATGTCTTTGTCTCGCCCTTCTTTGCACCGATCAGGCCGCTCTCAAAGCCCTCGATCATCTTACCGGAACCCAGCTCCAGATCCTGATCCTCTGCAGAACCGCCTTCAAAGGCTTCTCCGTCCTTTGTTCCCTTGAAGTCGATATTTACAATATCGCCCTCCTTGGCGGCCCGATCTACCTCTACCTCGTTGGGGTTCTGTGCCAGGATAGTCTCTACCTTTGTATCCACTTCCTCATCCGTAACCTCAGGAGCCTCAATATTAACAGTAACTCCCTTGTACTCGGAAAGTGTAACGGTTCCCAAATTTACGTTGCCGTCTGCACTGCCGGAGCAGCCAGTCAGAATAGAAGCTGCCATAAGGCCGCACAGACAAAATAATGCGATTTTTCTCATAATGGTTTCCCTTTTCTATCATACTATTTTGGCCTGCTCTCAGGCAGGCGCTGTACATAGTTATACCATACAAGACGTTGAAAAAAAAGCCTTTTATGCATAAAATGCCTTAAATGCCTTGTAGGTATTGTACACATCCAGCTTGGAAGCCAACTCAAAGGGTGAATGCATGGAAAGGATCGGCACACCCAGGTCTACGGTATCCACATCCATATGGGCTACATACTTTGCAATGGTGCCGCCGCCTCCCACATCAACGGCTCCTAACTCTCCTGCCTGCCAGAATACGCCTGCCTCCTCCATAGTAGCGATCACTTTTGCCATAGTCTCTGCACTTGCGTCATTGGAAGCGGATTTGCCTCTTGCACCTGTATATTTTGTCAAAACACAGCCTTTGTTGATGTAGCTTGCATTGCGGCTTTCAAATACATCTGCAAAGGTTGGGTCATAAGCGGCATTTACATCAGAAGAAAGGCACAGGGAGGCTCTTAAAATATCCCGTACCGGCGTATGCTCCAGCTCTGCCAGATCTTCGATATAGTGAAGCACATAGTCGGAATTAAGACCCGTATTTCCTTCAGAGCCGATTTCTTCCTTATCTGTAAGAATGGTTACTGTGGTATGGGCCGGTTTCTTTGTCTCAATCTCTGCGGTAAGGGCTGTATAAGCGCATACCCGGTCATCCTGTCCATAGGCGCCCACAAGGCTTCTGTCCAGTCCGATATCTCTTGCCTTTGCGGCAGGAACCAATTCAAACTCTGCGCGGAAGAAGTCTTTTTCCTTAATGCCGTATTTCTCATGGAGAAGAGATAAAACCATCAGCTTTACGGCTTCCTTAATCTCCTCGCCCTCGTAGGGGATGGATCCAATGATCACATTCAGTTCTTCTCCCTTAAGACCTTCTCTTAAAGGACGCTCATTCTGCTTTCCGGCCAGATGAGGCAGAAGATCTGTAATGCAGAATGCAGGCTCATCCTCTTTTTCACCGATGCAGACCTCGATCAGCTCTCCGTTCTTTTTTGCTACAACGCCGTGGATCGCCAGAGGCACGGTTCCCCACTGATATTTGCGGATGCCGCCGTAGTAATGGGTCTTAAAATAAGCGATATCTTCCTTTTCATAGAGCGGATTCGGCTTTAAATCCAGTCTGGGCGCGTCGATATGGGCTCCGTTGATGCGCAGTCCATCCTTTAAAGGCTTCTTTCCAAAGGTTGTGGCGATCACTGCCTTTTCCCGATTTACAACGTATACCTTATCGCCGGGTACATAAGAAGCCTTGCGGTCAAAGGGCTTATAGCCTGCTTTTTTAAGCATCTTTACCGCTTCCTTTACGCACTCTCTTTCGGTCTTTCCTTTGTTCAGAAATTCCTTATAGCCCTCGCAGTACTTAAATGCCTTTTCCTTCTGCTCCGGCGCTTCCTTGGCAATATGGAGTGCGGACCAGGTCAGCTCCTCCTGTAATTTCTGTGCTTCATTTTTCTTTGACATCTTATATATTCCTCCTGTAAGTTAATCTACAATTTAAAGATGCGGGTGGTCTTTTTTTCTTTTACCTGCCCGCCAAACCGGCTGTGTACCGCATCCAGCAAAACAGACGCAGCCTGGGGATCTCTCTGATCTTCAATCCCATTTAACAGCCCCTCCAGAAAGGCCTGATCTGCCTCTGTCTGCCAGGACAGCCATTTCAAAATCACTGTTTCCCGCCTGTCCGTCAGCCCTGATGCCGTTTCTCTTGGATGCTGCTTTAAAAATCCCCAGTATTGGTCTTTAAATTCATCGGTCAGACCCCAGGGCCAGTACAGACGGTACACTGCCATCTGAGCTGCCAGACCGGGCCGTTCCTGGATCACGGTATTAGGAAACAGATGGTCATACTCCCGGAACTGAAACTGCGTATCCTCAAAGCAATACCGGTACATATGGCCGCAACCGTGCATTTCTCTCATAATGATCCGAGCCGGGGTATTTTCCACCGATTCCTCAAAAAACTCAGGAAATACCAGTCTGGCAAGAAGCCTTCCCTCCGGGTCCAGATAATCAGCCATAAGTTCCTGGCGCAGCTCGGAAAGAACCTCCTTAAAACAGGACTTTCTGCCCGGTACCACCCGGATCTTCAGATGCTTTATCCCTGTGCAGCCGGTAAATACACCGGCTCCCCAGTCCTCCACCGTACTCCAGAAGGACAGGGTTTTCAAATGAAAGCAGTTGTAAAAGGCATAAGGGCCTATTTTTCTAAGATACTCCGGAAGAGTCAGCTCATCAAGCCCTGATCCGCAAAGCTCAGGCTCTCCATTAAGCTCTTCCGGAGGAACCTCCCGTCCTCTTACAGTCTGCGAAAAAAAATACCGATCCAGTTCTGTCACCGGCATTCCATCCATACGCTCCGGAAGAACGGGAGCGCCGTCCAGGGTATAACAGCGCTCCAAACAGATTCCTTCCGGTGTTTTTCTATATAATAAGTCCATAGTACCAGTTTAATCAGTTTAAAGAATTTTTTCAAGATGATTTTTAACAGAAAGCCTTCAAACCTCTTGCCACAGCCCCGGTTCTCATGTACAATCGACTGGAATATACAGGACACTCAGCAAGCAGATATAAGGAGTTTAAAGGAAATATGAGTATTTTAAACGTAGAGCATTTAAGCCATGGCTTTGGAGACAGAGCTATTTTTCAGGACGTATCCTTCCGTCTCTTAAAAGGCGAGCATATCGGCCTGGTAGGAGCAAACGGCGAGGGAAAGTCCACCTTTATGAACATTATCACCGGAAAGCTGATGCCTGACGAAGGCAAGGTAGAATGGGCGAAAAATGTAAATGTGGGCTATCTGGACCAGCACACGGTATTGGAAAAGGGAATGACGATCCGGGAAGTCTTAAAGAGCGCCTTTGGGCCCCTCTTTGAAATGGAAGCAAACATGAATGCCATCTGCGACCGCATGGGCGAAGCAAGTGAAGAAGAAATGAATGAGATGATGGAGGAGCTGGGAACCATACAGGATCTGCTGATGGCTCATGATTTCTATATCATCGATTCCAAGGTAGACGAGGTAGGCCGGGCTCTGGGCTTAGATGAGATCGGCATGGAGCGGGATGTAACAGAGCTTTCCGGAGGCCAGAGAACCAAGGTGCTGTTGGGAAAACTGCTGCTGCAGAAGCCCGATATCCTGCTTTTGGACGAGCCTACCAACTATCTGGATGTACAGCATATCGAATGGCTGAAGCGATATCTTCTGGATTATGAAAATGCATTTATCCTCATTTCCCATGATATCCCGTTTTTAAACAGCGTTATCAATCTGGTGTACCATATGGAAAACCAGAGACTGGACCGTTATGTGGGCGATTACGACAAATTCCAGGAGGTCTATGCGGTAAAGAAGGCACAGCTGGAGGCTGCCTACAAGCGCCAGCAGCAGGAAATCGCAGAGCTGGAAGACTTTGTGGCCCGCAACAAGGCCCGTGTAGCAACCCGGAATATGGCCATGTCCCGGCAGAAGAAGCTGGATAAAATGGAAGTCATTGAGCTGGCAAAGGAGAAGCCAAAGCCTGAATTCCATTTCCTGGAAGCCCGTACCGCAGGAAAATACATTTTTGAGACAAAGGATCTTGTGATCGGCTATGATGAGCCTCTTTCCCGGCCTTTAAACCTGGTGATGGAGCGGGGACAGAAGGCTGTGCTGGTAGGGGCCAACGGCATCGGAAAGACGACCCTTTTAAAGAGCATCCTGGGACTGACTCCTGCCTTGTCCGGTTCCGTAGAGCTGGGAGATTACCTGTCCATCGGATATTTTGAACAGGAAATGGCTCCCGGCAATACCAACACCTGTCTGGATGAGATCTGGAAGGAATTTCCTTCCTATACCCAGTATCAGGTTCGGTCTGCCCTGGCAAAATGCGGCCTCACAACCAAGCATATCGAAAGCCAGGTGCGTGTTTTAAGCGGAGGCGAGCAGGCCAAGGTGCGTCTATGCAAACTGATCAACCGTGAATCCAATGTGCTGCTTTTAGACGAGCCTACCAACCATCTGGATGTGGATGCAAAGGCGGAGCTGAAACGTGCATTAAAGGAATACAAAGGAAGCATCCTTTTAATCTGCCATGAACCGGAGTTCTATGAGGGACTGGCTACGGATATCTGGGACTGCAGAGACTGGGCGCTTCGGCTGTCATAATTATAAAGCCGGCGGGACATCGTCCGGCATAACATCACGTTAAAAAACAGGCATATCAGCCCCAACCTGGTGTAAATGCACCTTGTCAGGGCTGATATGCCTGTTTTCTTGTTTTTGAGAACCCACAGTTTTATACCGCTGGAGCATGAACCTTTTTATCTTTTGCCGGAGAAGCAGTCCTGTCTTTGGAACTCTCGCCTTTTTCAATCTGCCGCTTTTTCAGGAAGCTCAAAACTCCTGCCGCCAAAATAAGCCCCAGTCCCCACACAACGCCGCGACCACCCATCCTCAGCACAGCCATGCAGCCAATGAGCGCCCCCACGGTGAAGGCCCCTACGGTTATGGTATAAAACCAGGCGCGGCGGCGCATGGTTTCCTCATGGTCTAAGAGATACTGAGTCCAGCTCAAAACACACTGCTTTAAATTATTGGTTGTAAAGATAGTCGAGCTGTTATAGCCGTCTGTTCCGGAAAATGTTCCCCACTGAAAGCTTGACGCAATAAAAATAGGGTAAAGCCGGACCAGATCGGGAAGTCCCTTTGGAAGAAGCAGGCACAAAAGGAACCCTCCCACATCCACGATCAGACAGAGCCGTTCCATATCAGGCTTTACCATACGGTTTATCAGATAGGCTGCCGCAATGGAAAGACTGAATAAGACCAGAGCCCCCAGCCGGATTCCTGCCTGTATGAGATCGCACCCCGCCAGATCCTTTGTAAGACTCATGATGTTTCCCGTATGGGCCGAGGCAAAATTCCCTCCAAACCCGCAGACTGCAAAGGTTCCCATAAAACCGCCTATACAAGTCATATTATAATGGAGGAGCCGTCCAAGCCCTGATTCTGATATCCGTTCCATTTTCCCCTTACCTGCCTTTTGATCGATCCAAACCATTATAACAAAAAATAGTTGCAACGTCATTCTGCAAAAGTACCATTTTTTCTTCACTTTTAAGATGGATTTTCCTTAAACCACTCAAAAGCGCCTCCGGACGGCTCCATTTCAAACTCCATCCGCTTTCCCGTTACAGGATGAGGGAAGGACAGACGGAAGGCGCACAGAGCCAATAGGTCAGGTTGTCCGGGAGCTGTCTTTTCTCCGTATTTATCATCCCCATAAAGGGGCGTTCCATGGCCGGAAAATTGTACCCGGATCTGGTGGTGGCGGCCTGTAAGCAGACGTACCCTCACCAGACTGTATTCCCTGCTCTCCCCCGCGTCACAGCGCTCTGTCGATGCCTCTGCCGTATATGAAAGCTCTGCCCGTTTACTTCCTGCTGCCGATTTATCCACAATTTCAGACCGGTTCTCTCCCTGATTCTGTCTGAGATAATCCACATATACACCATGATTATCCACAGGTTTTCCACATACCACTGCCTTATACCATTTTTCCATTTTTCCCTGCTGCATCATGGAACTAAGAGAAGCTGCAGCCTTTTGATTTCTGGCATACACCATAATTCCCGACACAGGCCGGTCCAATCTGTGGATAACTCCCACATAAGGCGGCTGATTTTTCCCCTGCCCTTTTGAGGATAATGTGGTTAATTTGTGGATATTTTGTGGATTTCTGGCCTGAATAGTGAGATATCTGCGGATCTCGCTGACCATATCCTTTGCAAAGCCCCTGGCTGACTGCGATTCCACTCCTGCAGGCTTTACCGCTACCAGAATATCCGAATCTTCATATAATACAGAAAGCATATCTTATCCCCTTTCTTCCCATTTACTTTGATAATCAAATAATTTTTTCAAATGTATTGCATATTCCGTCCATTCCGTGTATAGTATATATTACATCATAATGTAGTTTTGAATACTATATATCATAGTTATATCAGCCTTGTCATATTTTTAAAGGAGGTATCATTCATGACACAGAAAATAAAACACAATTTACGAAAGATAAAGGATCCGGGCAGCGCCATGACCCATTTTATCGCCATGGTTCTGGCAGCAGCCGCAGCAGTTCCTCTTCTTATTAAGGGTTCCCGGTCTCCTGAACAGTTTCATCTGGCGGCTCTGGCTGTTTTTATTTTAAGCATGATCGGCCTCTATGGAGCCAGCACCATCTACCACACGCTGGATATTTCCCCAAAAATCAACCAGCTGCTGCGAAAGATCGACCACATGATGATCTTTGTGCTCATTGCAGGAACCTACACGCCCGTATGCCTGATCGTACTGGGAGATCAGACGGGATGGGCTCTTCTGGCACTGGTCTGGATCATCGCTGTCCTTGGGATCTTTATCAACGCCTTCTGGATCACCTGTCCCAAATGGTTTTCTTCCATGATCTACATTGCCATGGGCTGGGTCTGCATCCTGGCCTTTTCAAAGATACTGGCAGCGCTGCCAAAAGCAGGCTTTCTGTGGCTTCTGGCCGGAGGCATCATTTACACCCTGGGCGGCGTCATCTACGCCCTGAAACTGCCTATTTTCAATGCGAGACACCAATATTTCGGTTCCCATGAAATTTTCCATCTCTTTGTCATGGGCGGAAGTCTCTGCCATTACATGATGATGTATCAGTTTGTTGCTTAAAAATCAGCTCCTCCTTTTTCTTTCGGGGGAGCTGTTTTATTTCATATTCCCGTCTCATAGCCTCCTCTTTTGTAGAAAAGGCCTCATAATAGACAAGGGCCACCGGTCTTCGGGAACGTGTGTATTTGGCACCCTTCCCTTCATTGTGGGCCTTTAAACGCCTGTCCAGGTTATTGGTCCAGCCACAGTAATACGTTCCGTCCGCACACCGCAGGATATAGGTATAATTCTCATTCATATCGGTTCATCCGTTTTCTATGTAAACGGCGATTGCGCAAAACGCGCCGTCACCGCCCGGACCTAAAAAGGTCTGTATCTATGATAAAGCACCAGCTGGATGCGCCAGACATTCTTTATACGATCAGTATACGCCTGTTTTTAAAATGTGTGCCTCATCCTCTTATTTTTTTCTTTTTCCTTTCTTCTTCACAGGCTCCAGAAACTGCACTGCCTCCCAGAGAAGAAGCGCTCCTGCGGCAAGCTGTAGAAGAACGCTTAAAAGAACCCAGTGCTCCATCACAAAGCCTGTATTCTCCATTCCAAAATAGCTGCATACGCTGGCAAAGGAGGTGCTGCGCCCGGCCTGATTTCCAATGACTGCCATAAAGGTAAAGGCCGGATTCATCAAAAAGAGATAAAAAGCGCCTCCGGAAGAAGCACGGATGGCAGGCGCCTCCATCGCATATGCCGCTATGGTCTGGTCTAGATTCGCAGCAGACATCGAGAGGGCAAAACGGTTGATAAAATACGTTCCTGCCACAAAAGCGATCAGAGTGCCGTATGTTACAGCCGTAGAAACCGTGGATCTTCGGAATACGGATGAAAAGAAGATCCCAAGACTTCCCGCCATAAAAGCCACTGCCACATAGCAGAAGATCAGTGACAGAGCATCCCACCAGGTAATGCCGCCATAGACAAAAACCATGGCTACCGCAGGAAAACTGGACAGGATCAGCACAAACAAGGAGCTTAAAGCACCCATCAGCTTACCTGTCACAATCTGAGCCGCTGTCATCTGGGTGGTAAGCATCAGATCTAATGTCTGCCTCTCCCGTTCGCCGCTGATGCTGGCTGCCGTGACGGCAGGCACAATGAACATCAGAAGGATAAACTCAATGGCTGTGACAAATTCGTAGATATCCATAAAACTGCTGTACTGAATCGTGGCATTGGTACGGACCCGCAGAACCACCGAGTACATATTGATCAGAGCTGCCAGACACAGAATCCCGTTAAAAAGGGAAAGGATCAAAGGAAATCTGGGACTTCTGGCGCTGACCTTCATCTCACGGCTGTAAACCGGATTCTGCCTCATAAGACGTCACCACCCTTTCTTCTTCATGATCTGTCAGCTGCATAAAGACGGACTCCAGACTGCCCTTCTCACGGACAAAGCCATTTACCAGGACGCCAGCATCGATCAGCTGCTGAAGGAGCATCGCCTCATCGGCGCCATCTCCGGCAAAGCGGACGCAGATATCCTTTTCCCGCATGGAAATAGTCTGGACACAGGGATGGCGGCGCAGGACCGCCATGGCTTGCTCCATATTGCTGTATACGGAAATTACCAGAGGATTTGAGGCGTTGACCCGCGACAGGATCGCCGTTATGTTTCCCTCCAGCACCATCCGTCCCTGATCGATGATCCCGATATCCGTACACATCTCCGACAGCTCTGACAGTACATGTGAACTGATAATAATGGTTTTTCCCGTACTCCTTAATTCACTGAGTATTTCTTTAAATTCAAACCTGGTTCTCGGATCCAGGCCTGAGGTAGGCTCATCCAGGATGAGGATCGCCGGATCGTGGATCAGAGCCCTTGCAAGACAGAGCCGCTGCTTCATTCCGCGTGAAAGTCCGTCCACATAGAAATCCAGCTTATCCTCCAGTCCTACCTGCTCCAGAAGAGCCGTATACCGTTTTCTTGCCATCAGGCCGTCAAGCTGATAACAGGAGGCAAAAAAACTCATGTATTCTGCCACAGTCAGGTTATCGTATACCCCAAAGAAATCCGGTACATAACCGATCATCCCCTTTAATTCCCCCAGATCCCTGAGTGCATCCTTTCCATTAATGGTCACACTTCCTTCTTCTGCGCCCAAAAGCCCTGTCATAATTTTTAATGTCGTTGTCTTTCCTGCGCCGTTGGGTCCTACAAAGCCGTAAAGTGCGCCATCGCCTACATTCATATCCAGGCCGCTTAAGGCATGGTATTTTCCATATATTTTGTGAAGATTTCTTACTGTAAGCATCAGGGCTGTCTCCTTCCTGTAACTGTAAGAACCGGGAGCATGATATTCCATGTATACTCTCCGGCTGTATCATACACATATTTCACAGTGATCGTATTTCCAGGTGACAAATAGGAATCCAGTTCCTCCCTGTTATACTGGCTTACCGCACTGTCCATCCGATCATAAGAGCCTGTATTATAGTTGTAAAAATACATATTTCCTTCAAACGGTACGGTATAATAATATCTTAAATTTGCAACCACCCCTTCGCTGAGACGATGAAAATGAAGCGTATCTACTTCCAGCTCATTTCCAAGATAATATTCCAGAACCACCGGATTTATCCCGTAGATGGTGTTGCGCGCCGCATCGTACTCTCCTGCCAGCACATGCGGCTGCTTCTGCATCGCCGAACGGCTTACAAGGCCATCCTGTTCATAATTTACATCCAACTCCGAAGTTAAAAGCGTGCAGCCATAGGTTTCTGTTCCCGGATTTCTCAAAAATCCCGTTTCCTTCTGCTCCTGGCTGAAGGCTACCACCCGTGCCTGGGTATGATATCCGGAAAAATAATTTTCCACATAGAAGGAAAGGAGATTGGTCCGCTCCAGCGCCCTTACATAATCCGGATCCTCTATATTTACCTTCTGGCCGTACCGTGAAGCTCCGGTAATCTGAGCGGCCATAGCATATCCTAAATCCGTTGCGCAGTATATCAGCTCGCGTCCATCCAGGGAAATCGTCTGTCCAGGCTCTATGGTTCCGATCATTACCATCTGGTTATATAAAAGCAGCGCCGCATTTTCTACGGTCCACGGGTAATTATTCGTTATCGTCCCTGTGATCGTTCCCTCAAAGGCCCGTATCTCCCCGGAAAATCCCTGCCCTGTTTCATTTGGCAGGTTACGCTCCATCTGGAAATAACTGGGATTGAAAGCGCCTGTATCTCTCGCTTCAATATACGTTTCATCCTCCTTATACCGGATCACCATATCCGGATCCTCAGAATCCACCAGGGCCGGAACCGTACCCGGATTGTAGTACGAGGAATCGCAGACAGGGAACAGACGGTACGAAGGATCCAGAGATACCCCATAGCTGTGATTATAGGGAGAGCGCATATTGATAAACAACGTTTCTGATATATCCTCTTCTCCTGCATCCTGAATGGAGGCATAGGTAAAAAACGGGCCGTTAAACCGCGTGGGTATCCCCATCAAAAGCACCATACCGGTACAGCACAGGGACAAAATGGCTACTGCAGGCTGATAATACTGGCGCAGCTCCCTCTGCTTTAAAAAGAAGTAAAGCCCCGGCCCCGCAAGAGCCACGTAGGCAACTGCCAGCGTAACGTAAAGCCCTACTTTGGGAAGACGGTTTACATTCCCCGTATTGATCAGGCTCTGTACCTCCCAGTAACGGCCTGCGGAGGAGCCTCCGTTTCCGCTGCTTAAAAGATTCAGACGGTTTTCTCCTATAAGTTCTGTAAACAGGCGGTCTACATAGGAGGGATTATCAGTCCCGTATTCTTTCAGATCTCCAAAATCATAAATTGCCGCTGCCGCCATTCCTCTGCCCACCGGTGTGCTGGAAATAATTTCCATCTGCCCCTTTGTCATGACCTCCGTACTTCCCTTTAAGTCCACCTCTGTGCAGTTCAGAACAATCCGGCTGTCCCCATATTCTGAGGATTCCTGGCTGCTTTCCATATCCAGTTCAAATTCTACAGCCTGAGGAAGTGGGCTGGCTAAGAGCGCCTTGGAAAAGGCTCCCAGCGTTTCATTTGCATGCTCCCCTGTTCCGAACAGAAGGGTACCTCCGCTCTGGGTCCACTCCCATACAGCCTCAAGCTGCCGGCCGTCCAGAGACCCGGTATCAAAATCATTGATCAAAAGCACATCCAGCTGATCCAGCTCCTGCCGGGATTTTGGCATCGTATCCTGATCCAGCTCAATAAGACGGGTGCGGAGTGTACTGTAATTGATCCCCATATGATCCATATAGGAAAGGCGTTCCGGATGGTCGCTCAAAACCCCCACATACAGCTCCGCTGTATCCAGGTTCAGATCCAGCCTGATCCGGCGTCCGGCTGTCTCCTTTCCTTCCTGATCTACTAAAGACAGCAGTACCTGATCTACCTGAATGCTGAGGGAAATCTGAATCTTTTTTTCAACCGTTTCCCCTGCCTTTACCTCAATGGGGTATTCATACCGGTAAGTACCGTACTCTGAAAGAGAACTATTTCCATAAGGACTGTATTCCGGTTCAAGAGTTGCAGCCCGAAGCGTTCCCGTAAAGTCCTCCTTTGTAGAATTTGTAACCCGGATGGTCATCGGAAGGATACGGCCGCTTCTGGCTGTGTTATCATAGCCGTACACCACTTCCATCTCCAATGGATGGGGTGAAGCCGGATCCTGCCAAAGCGCCTCTGTCTGTGCGCCTTCTTCCGGCACAGTCTCTCTGGGGCCTGCCACACCGCTTCCCGGACCGTCTGCCGTAATTGCAGCATAGGAAGGGAGCAGGGCGGAAAGAGAAAACAAAAGGGCAAAAAGGGCGCCTTTCAGCACCCGTGTATATCTGTACATCTGTATTTTCCTCTCTTTTTATGGCCGGATCACCGTCATGATCCGAACTGTTCTTTCTCAATATCAAAATGTACCTGAAGCTTTACCGTAAATACTGTACCATTTAAATCGCTGGCAACCCGGATGGTGCCTCCGTGCATATCCACAATTTCCTTTGCAATCGCAAGACCAAGGCCGGTGCCTCCGGTTGTGGCAGAACGCGACTGCTCCACACGGTAAAACTTGTTAAATAAAAGAGGCAGCTCATCTGCAGGGATCACACGGCCAAAATTCGTCACGGAAACCGTAACCGTGTCCTCCTCTCCGTGGATCTTTACCAGAACCCGCTTTCCATCAGCTCCGTACTTAATGGCATTTCCAATCAGATTGTCAAACAGACGGGCCAGAAGGTTTCCGTCAGCACTTATGATCTTTGCAGGCACATTGCTCTGAAGGTCATAGGACAGATTTTTTTCCTCAAAGTTGGGATAGGCTTCCTCTAAGAGCTGCTCTAAAAGCTTTACAATATCGATCTGTCCTATGTGCATGGCGATTTTTCCGTAATTCAGCTTCGTAAAACCGAAAAGGTCTTCAATCAGCTTTTCCAGCCGTCTGGATTTGCTGTAGGCAATTTCTATGTACTTGTGCTGCATTTCCTGGGGGATCTGCGTATTCCCGGCCAAAAGCTCCAGATAGCCGATGATGGAGGTAAGGGGCGTTCTTAAATCGTGAGCCACATTTGTAATCAGTTCATTTTTCGTGCGTTCCGCTTCTCTCTCCTTATCCATAAGCTTTCGGATATCTGAGGACATCTTGTTTAAATTTGCCGCCATGGCGGAAAATTCGTCGTCCCCGGTCACATCCACTTCCGTATTTAAATTGCCCTGGGAAATGCTCTGAACCGCATCCGAAATCCTTCCCAGATAGCGGATCCCAGGCTCCTCCAAAATCATAAAGGTCACGGAAAAGATCACGATCCCCAAAAGCACATACAAAATGACCACTGCCAGATGCTGTCCTAAAATAAAATGGACCAGAGCCGATACCTTCCCGCTCTGCTGTATGTAGCGCGCCACCATGGAAAGATTTGTAATGAGAAATACTTCTACCAGGCAGGTAATAATGGCGCTGTACACGATATGGGTCAGCACACGGAACCGGTAACTGCTTCCCATACTATTTTTCAATCTTGTAGCCTACTCCCCACACAGTTGTAATAATCTTGCTCTGCCTGGTATCTTCCTTCATCTTTCCTCTTAAGCGTCTGATATGTACCATGACCGTATTATTGGCCTCATATACCTTTTCATTCCATACGCGCTCGAAAATCTCATCTGTGCTGAACACCTTTCCAGGATTGGAGGCTAAGAGGTACAGGATATCAAATTCAATGGGAGTCAGCTTGATCTCCTCGCCGTCTACCACCACCTTGTGATTGTCCTTGTTGATGCTCATTCCCTTGATGGTGATTTCGCTGCTTACCGCTTCCTTTGCCATGCTGTTGGGATTTAGCTGGGTATAGCGGCGAAGCTGGGATTTTACCCGTGCCGTCAGTTCTAATGGATTAAAGGGCTTTACCACATAGTCATCCGCTCCGGTCCCCAGTCCCAGGATCTTGTCAAGGTCGGTTGACTTGGCGCTGAGCATAATGATCGGGATATTGTTGGTTTCACGGATCTTTTTACACATCTCAAGGCCGTTCATCCCCGGCATCATGATATCAAGGAGCACCAGATGGATCTCCTCTTTTTCCAGGATCTCAAGGCCCTTTAAGGCATTTTCCGCCTTAAAAACCTTATATCCATCACTTACCAGATAAATCTCTATAAGATCTGCGATCTCCTTTTCATCGTCTACTACCAGAATGTTGATATCGGGCATATGATTCCCCTCCTCATACGTTATCATTTCTTTGTAAAGTATATTTATGATTATCATACCATATTAACCAATGGTTTTCCTTACTTTTTTCTTGAAAAATTATGGGAAAATATGTTACGGATAAAAAAAGCAGCCCTGCATCAGCAGAACCGCTCTTTTTATTGAATTTATATATTTCCGCTTTCTATGGGTTTAAAGATCCGGGTCACTGCCGGGTCGTCCTCTCCCCTGTATTCCTTTACCCGCTGCACCGCCTCCAGGCAGAACTGCTCCTGAGAATTTATTAAGACCTTTCCCCGCTTATCCTCCTTTTCGTAGGTGCCGTCCGGCTGTAAAATGTGGGCTTTTACATTATCTTCCAGTTCTACCTTCAGAATATGGATGACCTGCTCCTTTAAAGCTTCATCCTCTACCGGGAACAGAATCTCCACCCGGCGGTCCAGATTCCGCGGCATCCAGTCTGCACTTCCCATATAAACCTCAGGACTTCCGTCATTGAGGAAATAAAAAATCCGGCTGTGCTCCAGGAAATTTCCCACAATGGAACGCACATGGATATGCTCGCTTAACCCTGGCACTCCGGCACGCAGACAGCAGATCCCGCGGATCACAAGCTCAATTTCCACTCCGGCACAGGAGGCCTCATAGAGAGCTTTGATGATTTCTTTGTCGCAAAGGGAGTTCATCTTTGCCATAATATGGCCTCTGCGTCCTTCCTTTGCGTGGGCTGTCTCCCGGCGGATCATTCGCAGAAACCGGTTTCTCAGCCACAGAGGCGCGACAGAAAGCTTATTCCAGGCCTTTGGCTCCGAATATCCGGACAGCATGTTAAAGACTGCCGTGGCGTCCTCGCCGATCTGGGGATCGCAGGTTAAAATGCCGCAGTCCGTATAAAGCTTTGCAGTGGAATCATTGTAATTTCCCGTACCCAGATGGACGTAGCGGCGGATTCCGTCCTCCTCCATGCGGACTGCCAGAGTGATCTTGCTGTGGGTCTTAAGTCCCACCAGGCCGTAGATCACATGGCAGCCGGCCTTTTCCAGCATTTTTGCCCAGTTGATATTATTTTCCTCATCAAAACGGGCCTTTAATTCCACCAGTACGGATACCTGCTTTCCATTCTCCGCCGCCTCTGCCAAAGCCGCAATGATGGGGGAATTTCCGCTCACACGGTAAAGGGTCTGTTTGATGGCTAAAACCTCCGGATCTCTGGCTGCGCTGCGCACAAAGTCCACCACCGGATCAAAGCTCTGATATGGGTGATGGAGCAGGATATCGCCCTTTCGGATGTTGGTGAAAATATCATCCTCATTCATCAGGGCCGGTACCGGCTGCGGGATGTACTTGGGAGCCTTAAAGGCTTCAAAGCCTTCCAGACCATACATTTTCATAAGGAAGGTCAGATCTAATGGCCCAGGGATGCGGAAGATATCCTGACTGCTGATGGAAAGCTCCTTTTTCAGGATTTTAAGAAGCCGCTTATCTACATTGGATTCAATCTCCAGCCGGATTGCCTCGCCCCACTGGCGCTTTTTCAGCTGCTTCTGGATCTCCTCCAGAAGATCCACCGCCTCCTCCTCATCAATGGAAAGATCTGCATTCCGCATGATGCGGAAGGGATGAGAGGCCACAATATCATAATTTAAGAACAGGGAGGGCATATTCCGCTCAATGATCTCCTCTAAAAGGATCACCACCCTCTGCCCTGTGCCATCCTCCATTGTCTCTCTGGGAAGCTCTACGATTCTTGGCAGCACAGAGGGCACCTGCACCATGGCAAATTCCAGTTCTCCATCCCCGTTCTTTTTCTTTAACAGAGCCGCAATATTCAGGGTTTTGTTGCGGATCAGCGGGAAGGGCCGTGAGGAATCAAAGGCCATGGGGGTAAGCACCGGGTATACATTGGTCTGGAAATAGGAGTCCGCACAGGCCGCTTCCTCCTTTGTAAGATCCTCATGCTCCATGATGATCCGCAGGCCGTTCTGGCGCAAAGACGGCACCAGGGAACGGATATAGGTGGAATACTGCAGCTCCACCAGCTGATGGGTCTTTATGCTGATAGCGTCTAACTGCTCCTGAGCCGTCATTCCTGCAATATCCTGCTTCATATATTTCGCGTGTACCATATCCTTTAGGGAAGCCACACGGACCATATAAAATTCATCCAGATTGGAGGCTGTAATGCTTAAAAATTTCAGTCGCTCAAACAAGGGCAGGCTCTTATCTCTGGCTTCGCTGAGAACCCGGTAATTAAATTCCAGCCAGCTCAGTTCCCGATTAACAAAATTGGAGGGATCTGCTCCAAAATCTGTGGTATTTTTTTCTTTTTCTGCCATGTCATGCCCTCCTTTTCTGCTTTAACACCGGCCTTATTCCAAATATTTCCTCAAAAAAATCCGCCTTCTGTTCAAAGGACGCCCGCTCCAGAGCCAGATCTCCCGTGTATCCTGTGGTAATGACTAACTCTCCCTCCCGAATCGCCATCCGGCAGTCTGCCAGCTTGGACTTGTGGGTCTTGTCCATGGAATTTGCAAGGCGCAGGATTGCCGTCAGCTTGGCTATACGAATGGTAATGGCGCTTCGGTTTAGATTACCGCTTCCATCCTCTCCAATCTGCGTTTCCAGCTGAATGGTATCGTAATCAAAATCACGGATATTGTAGCGGACTACATTTGCGATAATCTCACGTTCCAGATGGCTCAGTCCGATAATCTCCGTAGACATGATCAGGTTATAACTGCTTTCATTGGAATTTCGGATGCTGATAAACTTGCCGCAGCCATGCAGAGTCACTGCGATCTGGAGCAGGAGCCGCTCCCTTGCTCCCATACCATGAAATTTCCGCGCAGCGTCAAAGATAGATAACGCATACTGCTCCAGCATCTGATTATGGCCCGCATGGCATTTATACCGCTTTGCCATATTTCTGGCCGCTGCCAGAATATCATTCTCAAAGCTGTGGCTGAATCGGAACAGACGGCAGTCATCGGCATATTCTGCCGCAATGCCGTCACAAAGGCCGATATCAGGAATCCAGAACTGTCCCGCTCCCGTAACCTCCATCGCTCTGCGGTATACAACCGCTGCCGGAAGGAGCAGGGATGCATACTCACTGTTCACATTAAAACGCTCCTCAATCTGATCCAGGGTCATCTGAGAAAGGCGCTCATAAAAAAGCTCCATCTCTTTGGCGTCCACACGGTCTGACGCTGTGTTTAATCCAAGCTGGCGCATCAGATAGGTAATATTGGTTCCGATCCCGATCAGATTATCAATCTTTCTGTCTTTTAAATACATTTTCCGAAAGGTTATCAGCTCATTATCTACCAGCTCCTCAATGTGAAGACAATGCGACCTTACACTGGCTGGGATTTTAGCCAGCTGGCTGCGGATCCGCAGAGTACCAAGAGGCAGGCTCTGGGTCGTTACCAGAGTATCCTTATCAAACAGAGAAATCTGGGCGCTTCCAAAGCCCACATCTACAATCGCCGTTCCCTTCTGGATGATCCGGTTAAATTCTCCTGTCTTTGCCGCCACTGCCTTATAGCTAATAAAACGCTGCTCTGAATTGCTGATAATTCGCACCTTAAGTCCGGTTCTTACACAGATCTGATCCAGGATGATCTGGCTGTTTTTCGCCTCGCGCATGGCTGTGGTTCCGTAAGCCCGGTACTCCCGCACCCGGTAGGTTTTCATAATCCCCGTAAAATCCTCCAGAACAGAGCACATCTCATCCGCCAGACCGTAGCTGATTTTTCCTTCGCTGAAGGTATCGCTTCCCAGAGCGATCACATGGCGGATGTGATCTACGCAACGGATCCCCGTCTTTTCAGAAATCTCATAAATTCCCAGTTCCAGAGCAAATGAGCCGATCTCTATCGCTGCAAACATTCTTACTGCCACGTTCTTCCTCCTTTTGGGGCGCGCTGCCCGATCCCCTGTATGGCCTAAGCCCGGGACTGTATGACTGCTATTATAATCCCGGACTCATCTTCTTTCTTCCTTATGATGTAAAATTTCTGTATATTTTATGTAAAATCGCATCCCAGCAGATGGGTAATGAACTGGGAAGCCGTACGCCCGGAAAGTCCTCCGTGGCTCAATTCCCATTTATTGGCTTCCAAAAGCAGTTCCTCCTCCGGTATATCCAGCTGATGCCTCTTAGCCAGCGCTTTGACTATGGACTGAAACTGCCGTTTATCCGGTGAACCGTAGTAAATCGTAACGCCGAACCGGGCTGCCAGAGAAAGCTTCTCCTGAACCGTATCATTATTGTGAAGATCGTCATCCAGCTCCCTCTTGTCGCTGAATTTCTCCCGGATGAGATGGCGGCGGTTGGAGGTCGCATAGATCAACACATTATCCGGACGTTTTCCCAGTCCTCCTTCCAAAATAGCCTTCAAATACTTATATTCCAGCTCGTAATCCTCAAAGGACAGATCATCCATGTAAATGATAAACTTGTAATTGCGGTCCTTGATCTGCTCCAGAACATCTGAAAGATCCTTAAACTGGTGCTTGTATACCTCAATCATACGCAGGCCCCTGCTGTAATATTCGTTCAAAACCGCCTTTACGCTGGAGGATTTTCCCGTTCCCGCATCACCGAATAAAAGTACGTTATTGGCCTCTTTTCCATTTACAAAAGCCTCCGTATTTTCAATCAGCTTATGCTTCTGAAGCTCATATCCCACAATATCCTTAAAATAAATATGCTCCACATTTACAATGGGATCGATCACCGTCAGCCCTCCGGCCTCTTTTTCCAGAATCCGGAAAGCCTTATTCAGTCCAAAAGTTCCCGCCCCGTATCCCCTGTAAAATTCCACCATAGTCTGCTGAAATCCTTCCAGGTCAGATGCCTGCTCCAGGGCCTCTGCCAGCTCCACGATCCTGTCCCTGATCCTGCGGTTAAAAACCCGGCTCTCCTGAAGTGCCGGGCGGTAGTCCGCAAGCAGGCTCCACAAAGAAGAGGGCGCAAGAGAAGAAAGATCAAAATCAAACAGTGCCTTGAAAATGGCAAAGTCTTCTTTCGCCAGAAGATCCAAAGTACCGCCTGCAGGCCCTTTGACCTCACAGGCAGTTGTATATGCATTTTCATTATCTGCCAGGCAGAGCGCCAGAAAACAGTGCCACAGGTTTCCTTCAAAGCCGTACTTTGCAGCCAGTTCGATCAGCTGTCCCGCACAGGCAAAAGAATCTGTACTCTCCTTTTCTTCTGACATTCCCATAAGTCCTGCCATCTGCTCAAACAACGTTTGATGTTTTAAATTGCGGTAGATCACAAGTTCTCTGATATCCATATCTCTTTCCTCGTTTCTTCTTTGTATCCATATTTCCCTTACCATCAGCGGATAAGGGAATCCACGCTCCAACCGATTCGGCTCAGTAGTTTCCCAGGATCCTTAAGGATACGGCTTCCTCAGAAATCCCCTTTAAAGCATTGCGGATCTTTGCATCGGATAAAGACCCTTCCACATCTACAAAAAAACGGTATTCCCAGCTTCTCCCGGGAATGGGGCGCGATTCGATCATCAGCATATTGATGTCATTGTAAATCAGATTTCCAAGCATATTGTAAAGAGAGCCGCTTCTGTGGACGCCCTCAAAACAGATGCTCACCTTATTAGCGCCCTTTCTGTATACAGGATCCTTTGACAGGATAATAAAACGGGTCACATTATTTTTATTGTGGTTAATGGAGCGCTCCAGCACCTTTAAGCCATAAAGCTCTCCCGCAATCTCACTGGCTACCGCCGCCTGGGAACGATCGTTTTCCTCTGCCACTTTTTTAGCCGCTACCGCCGTATTGACCGTGCTGATCTGTTTCCAGTCCCTGTGGGCATTCAGATACTGGGAGGTCTGCATCAGAGCCTGCGGATGGGAATAAACTGTCCGGATATCCTTAATATCCGCATCTTCCCGGCCCAGCAGCGCATGGTTAATCGGAAGCTCCGTTTCCGCTGCGATGTACACATTATGCTTTACTAAGAGATCATAGTTGTCGCTTACTGCCCCAGCGGAGGAGTTTTCAATAGGGAGCACCGCATAATCTGCCCGGCCCTCCTCCACCTCTGTCATGGCATCCTCCATGGTCTTTACATGGTACATATCCGCATCCGGGCCGAAATACCGGCGGGCCGCACCGTGTCCATAGGAGCCCTCCACACCCTGATATACGATCCGCACATTTTCCCTTTTTAAATCCTCGATCATGGAAAACCCGGTGTCCATCTCCTGCCCGTGGGAAGCCAGAAGACCATACTGAAGCCTGCGGCTGATGGTCATGATCTGCGAAAACAGTTCATATGTACCTTTGCGCGTAAAATCACTGTGAGCCAGAGCTGTAACCGCCTTAAGCTTCTGCTGCTCCCTCTCCCTGTCATAAACAGGCTTTCCGGTCTGTATCTTATACTCAGCCACCTCTCTGCACAGCTCCATACGTGTCTCAAACAGCTCTGTCAGGCTGGCGTCAATCACATCCAGCTGCTGCCGGATCTCCTGTAAGTTCAGTTCCTTCATCTCTGTTCCTCCAGCTCTTTTATCATGGAGCAAATGATCTCTCTTGTGTAGGCTCCGGGGAACTTGCGGTTTTCTGCCGGAAGTTCCTTTAAATAAATGGGTTTTCCGTATTCGATGATCACATGGCTGGGCCGGATCCATGGGAAATGACGCTCAAATACCTCTGCCGTCCCCACCATGGCAACAGGGATCACCGGACAGCCGCTCTTTTCTGCAATCTTTAAACTTCCCTCATGGAACTCCATCAGTTTTTCCGGATTCTCACCGGGATTTCTGGTTCCTTCGGGGAAAATCCACATGGAAATTCCTCCCTTGATCTTTTCAATTCCTGCCAAAATAGTTTTTAAACCTTCTTTAATATTCGAACGATCCAAAAATAAGCAGTTCATCCGATCCATCCAGCGGTTTAGCAGCGGGATCTTTATCATTTCCTTTTTGGCAATAAAACCGGTCAGTCCAGGAACGGTCATATAGCCCATGACAATATCAAAATAACTTCTGTGGTTTCCCACATAAAGCACCGCCCGGTCGGTGGGAATATTTTCCAGCCCCCGCACCTCGTATGTGATCCCGGCGATCCGGCTGATTTTTTTAAAAATCCACCGCACCATGGAAAAGCTCTTCCAGCCTGCCTCCTCCGGGTTCTTTTTTGCCTTTTTCTCCAGAAAACACAAAACCGGAAAAGTAAGTACCAAATACAGCACAATGGCGATGGCTGCCAGCAATAAGCGTATCATATGTAACTCTCCTTCTGTTCAAAATATTTACTGCCATCAGCGGATAAAGGGATGCTCTCCTGCCCGCTGATGGTATCCATTATATACCAGAAAACATCGGAAATACAACTCTTTGTTAGTTTGAGTTTTCAAGTCTGCCGGGGGTCTGAAGCATCTCAAAGAGAAGCCCGGTGCAAAACCACAGGGGCCCAAAAGCCAGCCGGATCACCCCGCCGATATGATCGGGCCACATGGAATAATCCCATGGGCACACATTAAAATACTTTAAAATCGTTCCTGTCACATACTCTGCCGTAAAAATCAGAACCATATCCATAAGTCCGTGGCGCACCAGTCTGGCTGGTGGTGAAATACGATCGGTTCCCGCCTCCGGGAATGCAGACAGGCCGGTGAGCCAACGGTCTGCCGTATTTACGATCCCCGGCAGAAGGACTCCCATGCCATAGATGGGAAACATCCAGAGCGAGGTGCGCCCCATGAGCCGCATATCTCCCCGCATCCAGGATTCCGATGAAGTGAAAATGACCTCCAGACACCAGCCCGCAATCCCGCAGCGGCAGAAATTGCGGAGCGATTCTTTTAATTTTCCATTATACTGTCTCTTCATAGGGCTAGTATGGACAGCAGAACTGAAAATTATTCTTCCTATAAAAGCGGAGACAAAAGACGGCTTCCCTGCTCCCTGATCCTGGTCAGAAGGCCTCTTTTTTTATAATCCTCTCTTGTTATCTGGCGGCAGTGAGGCAGGTCATTCATAAATGCCTGCTCCAGTTCTGCCGTGACCGCCTCATCATAAATCGTAGCGTTTACCTCAAAATTCAGTTCAAAGCTCCGGATATCCATATTGGCAGTGCCATAGCAGCAGACCCGGCCGTCAACCATAATCCCCTTGGAATGGAGAAAACCATTAGTATAGATATAGACCTTTGCACCATAATCCAAAAGTTCTCCTGCATAAGAACAGGTTGCCCGGTACACAAACGGATGATCCGGCTTACAGGGAATCATCAGACGCACATCGACCCCGGACAAAGCAGCCATCTTAAGCGCCGAAAAAATGGCGTCGTCCGGCACAAAATAAGGCGTCTGAATATAAATATGGTGCTTTGCCTTGTGAAACAGTTCCAGATAGTTGTTTCGGATATGGGGTTCTCTGGTATCCGGACCGCTGGCAATGATCTGCATTCCCACCTGGCTTCCCTCCAGTTCAGGATCAGGCCAGGCCGGTCTTTCTTTATCCCTTCGGACGTCCGTCTTCTTTTTCAGATCTGTCCGGAAATAGGCCTCATTTTTAAAGAGATTCTCTCCCGTAGCATAATTCCAGTCCAGTGCAAAGCGGATCTGCAGGCTCATCACTGCTTCACCGGTGATCCGCAGATGGGTATCTCTCCAATAACCGAATCCGGGATCCTTTGAAATATATTCACGTCCAATATTAAAACCGCCTACAAATCCCACATTCCCGTCTATCACAACGATTTTTCTATGATTTCTGTAATTTACACGCAGGTTCAGCCAGCCTAAAATAGGAGGGAAAAATACACCGACTAAAATCCCGGCGCGGCGCAGTTCCTCCCACCGGCGTTTCGGCATAAAGCGACCCCCCATGCCGTCATAAAGAATCCGCACCTCTACGCCTTCACGCACCTTATCCTCCAGAATCGGCACGATCGAATCAAATACCTCGTCATTTTTAATAATATAATACTGAATGTGGATAAATCGGCTGGCACGGCGCAGAGCGGTCCGAAGGCCTTCAAATTTCGCCTGGCCGTCTGTGTAGATCTTCACCTGATTGTCGGTCGTAAGCACAGCTCCGGAAGTTTCCAGGTTATAGAGGATCAGGCTGCGGAAATCCCTTATGAGGGGATCCATCATTTCCTCCGGAATATCGCTTGAGCGGATAATCTCTTCCTGGCTTTTAACCGGCATATTCAGCCGATCGCTGATTCCCTTTACCTTAAACATCCGGCTCTTTTTTAAATCCTGGCCGAAAAGAAGATAAAATATAATTCCGAACACCGGAATAAAGTTCAGAGCAAACAGCCAGGTCCATACCGATCTGGGATCTCTGCGCTGGAAAAAAATAATAATAATGGAAAACAAGAGATTGATTACGATAAGATGCGTCATAAGCCATTCCCAGACAGCCTCTGCCTCATTGAATATCACTCCCATATATCTCCTCCTGCTTTGTTCATCCTCTATCGGGTATTCCTACTATAGCTTAACAGATCCCCCATCACAATATACATCCCTATTCCGTGAATGATCTTTTGTCCAGTCTACCACATCCTGTTATTTATTTCCAGCCTTCGCCCTTTCGCACCACCTCAAAAAAGCCGGCCCTATCTGACCAGACATCAGATAAAGCCGGCTTTTGCTGCCAACCATCAGCGGAAGCAGTTCCGTTTGGGATCATAGGAAAACCCTGCACCTTCCAGAGTTTCTTCTATATAAGACTGATCCAGCTCCATTTCTCTGCACATCTCTTCCAATGAACTGAAACGGTCTCTAAGCTGTGTATTCACAAAGCTGAACAGGATCATGGGATCCTTTGGAATCTTATTCACCTTATGACCTTCCTTTCTTTTTATTCCGTATAAGCGATAAGCCTGCTTCCATCCTCCGATACATCGATCACGATTACAGCGCCTTCCCGCAGCCCTCCTCCTAAAATCAGCTTTGCTGCCAGGGTTTCTACATTCTTTTGCAGATACCGCTTTAAAGGACGGGCGCCATATACGGGATCATAGCCGTTTTCTGTGATAAAGGCCTTCGCTGTCTCTGTAAGCTCCAGCTTTAACTCCCGGTCTGCCAGACGGCGGTTTAAGTCCGCAATGCATAAATCCACAATACTTCCAATATTTTCCTTTGTCAGAGGCTTAAAGAGAATCATTTCATCCAGACGGTTCAAAAACTCCGGACGGAAATGAGTTCTCAGGTCATTCATCACAGCCTCTTTAGCCTCCGGGCGGATGGAGCCATTCTCATCAATCCCCTCTAAAAGATACTGGGAGCCGATGTTGGAAGTAAGAATGATAATGGTGTTTTTAAAATCCACCGTGCGTCCCTGAGAATCTGTGATCCGTCCGTCATCCAGTACCTGCAGCAGCACATTAAATACATCCGGATGGGCCTTTTCCACCTCATCAAACAGCACTACGCTGTAGGGCTTGCGGCGCACAGCCTCTGTAAGCTGTCCGCCCTCATCATAGCCCACATATCCTGGAGGCGCTCCAATGAGACGTGCCACAGAATGCTTCTCCATATATTCGCTCATATCAATGCGCACCATATTGGATTCATCATCAAACAGTGACTCTGCAAGAGCCTTGGCAAGCTCTGTTTTACCTACGCCGGTGGGGCCTAAAAACAGGAAGGAACCAATGGGCTTCGTAGGATCTTTAATTCCTGCCTTTGACCGGATAATGGCCTCTGTGACCTTCTCAACGCCCTCGTCCTGTCCTACGACTCTCTTATGGAGCACCTGATCCAGATGAAGGGTCTTGCTGCGCTCGCTCTCTGTAAGCTTTGCCACAGGAATGCCGGTCCATTTGGACACAATTCTTGCAATCTCATCCTCTGTCACACTCTCATGAACCAGGCTCAGATCTTCCTTTTTAACCTTCTCTTCCTCTGCCTCCAGCTCCTTCTGCAGCTGGGGCAGCTTTCCATACTGAAGCTCTGCCGCCTTGTTCAGATCGTATTTCTGCTGGGCATCCTGGATCTGGCGGTTTACAGCCTCAATCTCTTCACGGAGAGCAGAGAGGCGGTCTACGCTGGATTTTTCATTTTCCCACTGAGCCTTTTTTGCTGTAAATTCATCATGCAGCTCTGCCAGCTCCTTCTGTAAATCTGCCAGACGATCCTGGCTTAAGCGGTCTGTTTCCTTTTTTAATGCTGCTTCCTCGATTTCCATCTGCATCAGCCTGCGGGACAGCTCGTCTAATTCTGCGGGCATACTGTCCATTTCAGTTTTGATCATTGCACAGGCCTCATCTACCAGGTCAATGGCCTTATCGGGCAGAAAACGGTCGGAAATATAGCGGTCGGACAGCATGGCTGCGCTTACCAGAGCGGAATCTGTGATCTTTACGCCATGGTAAACCTCATACCGCTCCTTCAGTCCTCTGAGAATGGAAATGGTGTCCTCAACCGTAGGCTCTGCCACCATAACCGGCTGGAACCGGCGCTCTAAGGCCGCATCCTTTTCAATGTACTGGCGGTATTCATTTAAGGTAGTAGCGCCGATGCAGTGCAACTCGCCTCTTGCCAGCATGGGCTTTAACATATTGCCCGCATCCATGGATCCCTCTGTCTTTCCTGCTCCCACAATGGTATGAAGCTCATCAATAAAGAGGATGATCTGGCCTTCGCTCTTTTTTACCTCTTCCAGAACTGCTTTTAAACGCTCCTCAAATTCGCCTCTATACTTGGCTCCTGCCACTAAGGCTCCCATATCAAGGGCAAAGAGCTTTTTATCCTTTAAGCCCTCCGGCACATCGCCCCGGACGATTCTCTGAGCCAGACCTTCTACAACGGCTGTCTTACCTACGCCGGGCTCACCAATCAGCACCGGATTATTTTTTGTCTTTCTGGACAGAATACGGACTACGTTGCGGATTTCACTGTCGCGGCCGATCACCGGATCCAGCTTCTGGTTTCTGGCCCGCTCTACCAGGTCATAACCATATTTTTCCAGTGTATCATAGGTCGCCTCCGGGTTGTCGCTGACTACCCTCTGATTGCCCCGGACGGTGGA
The DNA here is from genome assembly GCF_001517625.2 of Clostridium sp. AT4. Classification (GTDB taxonomy): domain Bacteria; phylum Bacillota; class Clostridia; order Lachnospirales; family Lachnospiraceae; genus Enterocloster. The sequence goes on from NZ_LN999828.1 coordinate 2,117,998, forward strand.
CAACGCCTGCAAAAACCGTTCTCTGGTGATTCCATAAGTCTTAAACAGCTCCTTCATTTCCCGTCCGGGCTGCTTTAAAAGTGCTAAAAACAAATGCTCCACCGAAACGTACTCGTCTCCCATAGCCTTTGCTTCATCCTCAGCGTTAATCAGTACCTTGTTTAAATCATTGCTGATGTAAAGCTGGCCGCCGCCGCTTACCTTTGTAAGCTTCTCAATGGCCTGTTTGGCCTCATTTTTAAACATATCTCCCTGGATTCCCATTTTCGTAACCAGCTTCATGATCAGGCTGTCATCCAAGGTCAGGAGACTATAAAGCAGATGCGGCTGATCGATCTGCTGATTGCCGTACTCATACGCCAGCTTTTCACAGCCCTGCACCGCCTCCATGGACTTTTGTGTAAATTTATTGATATTCATACGCCATTCCCCTTTCTGCTGCGGAATCGTGTTTCTGTTCTTTGTTCTATGCGTACTATAACACACATTATTAGCAGTGTCAAGAGTCGAGTGCTAATTTTTTTACAGAATCCTTTATATGCAGACACCCGTCGGCCGGAACGATTCCAACAGGCGGGTGCAAAAGAAATTATTTACTTTTTAAGTCCTAATGCTTTAATGGTCTTGGCTGTTAATGTACCCTCATAGATCACAGTAGCCGTATCTCCGGTCTTTAAGCCGTCAAACATCCCATCTTCTCCCACAAATGAAAAGAAGGTATTTTCCGGATCCTCTGTATCCAGAACCACATGATTGCTCTCTGCCTCTGCTACGGTACCGGTAAGGGTCTTAATTCCCGCGTCCTCTGTATCTCTGGCGTCTGCAGTCACAATTTTTGTGGCGACTGCGGGAACTTCCTCATCTTCCAGATCTCCATAATATGTAATATCTGCCTCTGTTCCGGCCTTGACGCCGTCCTTTGTGACCGTCTGGGCAATGAGGGTATTTAAGGTATAGGAACCGTCCTCCGTCTTTAAAACAAGGCTTCCATCTTCTGTGCTTTCAATGGTTCCCGTGATTGTCAGATCATCCTCCTCAGCAGCTTCCTCCTCGGCTTCCTCTGCTGCGGAAATCACAATATCAACCTCTACGGCCTTTGCCGGCGTTTCTCCCAGCGCTCCTGTGTAGTAAACATCTACCTCATCGCCTTCACCGATGGCCTCTGCTCCGGTAAGCTCTGCTCCGGACACGTCAAATCCGGCTTCTGTTCCGGCATCGTCTGTTACTGTAATAACCGTATCCTCTACTGTCTTTACAATACCGTAAAAGTTCTCCGTCTCTGCCTCCTCTTCCTCGGAAGAAGCCTCTGCCGTGGTTGTCTCTGCTGCCGAAGACGCGGCTGTCGTAGCCGTTGCTGCCTCAGTCTCTGTTTTCTGAGATGAACAGGCAGTCATTCCAAGGGCAGCTGCCATCACTGCGATCATAAAATATTTTCTTTTCATAAATGAACTCTCCTCTCCATACATTTCTGTATACACGATACATATTACTACGCAATCTGTGTTTTTACTATGTATTTTCTTTGAAATTTTCTTTAGAATTCTATAAAAAAATCATTAAGCCCTAATTATATTTCAGCTCCTCTTCCTGGCTTTTACGCCTGTTTTTCCCTGTAAAATACAGAACAATCCCCAACAATATGCCTGAAACTCCCAATGCAGCCGTAACAGTCACTCCGGTTCGGATCCAGCGTAAAAATGGATCCGGCTCTTCTGTCGCTTCCGGCTCTAAAACCAATGCCTCTTCCTGCTCTTTTTCTGAATTAGAAATATTCCCCAGTTCCGCAGGTTCATACACAGCGGACACCTCATAGGAAACCGGCTCCACAACCTGAACCTGTCCTCTGTATACAGCCTCGTAATCACGCAGCAGCCTCTCTCCCCTTGCCGACGCCCTGCGGCAGACCTGGCCCGTTTCATCCATAAAGCTTTCCCCATCCCAATCCATAGATGTGATATGGTAAGCCTCGGACGAAAGCCCCATTTCTCCTAAAAGAAGCTCCTGTTCTGCCAAAGCTGAATCCAGGATATCTTCCCCGGAAATTTTTATTCCACCCAATTCATATTCATCTGCTCCATAGGAATAAAATGTCACAGGCGCCTGAAAATCCTCTCTCCACTCCTCCCCCAGTACCCGACTCTCCTGCATATACAGCCGTCCTGATATCTTTGCGCCATTTTCCTCCTGCCTGCTGTCCACATAGGGTGGAAGCGTCTCTGCTCCTTCTACCTCCCGGTACACTTCCGTTTTTTCAAGCATACGGCTCCGGGAAGCTTCCGGCGGCAGCTCACGCACCTCCCAGTCCGCCAGGCGGTAATGAATCCCATTTTCATCTGTATAGGAAGCTTCCGGCTGTTTCAACGACGGTAAGTCTTCCTCCTTCAAATTCTGTTTTAAAATAATGGAGCCCGGATGTGTCTTTTCCTCCTGATTCGGATCATACTCGATCACCTGCTCTGCAGCGGCCCAGACCGTTTTGGATGATACATTGACAGCAGTAAACATCATTCCCACCGTGACCGCCAGACATAAAAGCTGCCTTCTGTTTTTGTATTCGTTCATATTTGTTCCCCCGTTTTGGTTTATCTGATTTACATAAAATACCTGTTTGGCTTTCCGCCTTTTGCAGTGTATTCTGCTTTTATCTAATTGCCAATGTGCGGTTTTGTTTTCAAATCAAATATCCTGGTGTGGGAGACCTTTGGAAATTTAAGAAATGAATGAATCTGATGTATAAAACGCTGAAGACTTTAGAAAATAGATCCGGACGGAGGGAACTCCGCCCGGTAAAGACATTATAAATATGTATGCTTCAAATTGCAAGTATTTTTAACGGAACTGGCTGTATTTATGTCCGGGCTGGATACCGCCCCTAAACGAAGCCAGTTCGCTGACTGTTACCAGCTGATAACCTCTGGCTGTCAGTTCAGGAATCAGAACTTCTGCCGCCTGTGCCGTTGGCTCATAAATATCATGCATCAAAATGATGTCTCCATCCTTTACCTGATCCAGAACCGTATCAATGGTTCTTTGAGCATTACGGTGCTGCCAGTCTCTCGTATCAATAGACCACATAATTGCCGGCATACCCATAGAGCCTAATACAGACAGTGATGCGCCGTCCACATATCCTCCTGGCGGACGCATCAGTACCGGAGACACACCGCAGGCAGAAGCAATCTTCTGATTCACAGAACCTACCTGGCTGCGAATGCCTTCCGCCCCAATTTTTGTAAGATATTTATGGTCATTGGTGTGGTTTGCGACCTCACAGCCCTGTTCGGCCATACGGCGGATCACTGCGGCATTGGAGTCCACATTGGTACCTACCATAAAGAATGTAGCCCGTCCCCCATTCTGCTGCAAGCTGTCAAGGATCCGGCTGGTAACCGAAGTCCGCGGGCCGTCATCAAAGGTCAGGGCGATCATAGGTCTGGAGGGATCGACTGCGTTCATGGCTGCCTGAGGCGCTCCGGCGTCCTTTGCCGTGATCGCAGCCCTGATTCCATCGATCCTCAGGCCAGCTCCCTCCGTACCTGCCACAGCTCCATTTAATGCCCAATCCGTCCATGTACCATTCTGATAAACCTTATAATACAGATCATATGATGCTGCAGACGCTCCATACAGCTCCATGCAGATCGCTTCCAGCGGCGCCTCAGCAGACGCATTTCCCGCCTCCGCTCCATCCTCTGCCGGATCCAGCCAGCCGGTCCCGCTTAAATTTACCTGATAGCGGATGCCTACCTGGGCATCTGCCGGAATATTGATCAGATTCGCCCTCATAGCTGCCACCCAGCTTCCATAAGGAGCCTGCAATGCCTGATTATCCGCAGCCGTACCGCTCCATCCCTGGACCGGGGAGTAAATACTGTAGTTTACCTGAAGAGGGAGGTCAGATGAGGCTGTTGAATGATCCGCTGTATCCTGAATTTCGGATCCGGTAGCGGACTGTCCGGATTCCCCCTGGGCTTCGGATCCGCCGGCCAGCTGACCTTCCGCACTCTGTACCCCATCTGTTTCAGACGGCTTTTCCTGCTCATCGTTCTGATCTGATGGGCCCGCTGCTTCCATGCCCGGCCCGCCGGCCGGACCTGCCGCCGCCCCTACTCCCATGGTTCCTGCAAGTGCCGTCATTCCCTGGGTTCCAAACAGGATTCCCATTATGACAAGCAGCGCCAAAATCCTGCCGTTTCGTTTTAAATTGCTCATTCTTTCATTCTCCTTACTGTCTGCCGCTTCCAGTAGACCGTCCATCGCCTAAAGCCAATGGACTTCCTGCTTCATTGACCTCATGTCCCCGCTCCGAATACAGTCCGGCAGAGCATAATATATTCTTTGTAATAAAGATGTTCCTTTAAATCATCCAATGCATCTGCAATCCCCCAGTAATACCAGGCGTGCATGGCCTTATCCTTTTCATTAAACCGCTGCCAGATTTCATCCCCAAGAACCAGATAATCCTTTGCCGTACAGCGCATATTGCTGAGCTTATCCCCAAGAGCCAGGATCTTAATCTCTCTTGGAGCACTTTTCAGATGCTGTATGGTAGCTCCCTTCCGTTCCCTCCAGCATTTTGTTTTATCCTCTGTCTCATTTGCCACCAGACAGGCTACTCTTGAACCGAAGCGCTCCCTAATCTCCTCTTCTGTCACGCCCGTATCCTCAACCACATCATGCAAAAGCGCTGCCGCGATCATCTCCGGATCATCCGTAAACCCGGATACGATCAGAGCTGCCTCCATCGGGTGTGTAATATACGGGATCTGTGTCCCTTTTCTGAATGTTCCATGGTGCGCCTGCGCCGCAAATGCTGCTGCTTCTTCTATCATGGCTCTGCCCCTTTTCTCGCTAGACCCCTGAGGATCATCCTGTGCCCTTCCCGTTCCGGGAATATTTTGGCATATGTAGTATCATTTTCATCATATCATATTCTGCTCCTGTTTTCATCCCTTTTCCCCACAGACTTTCTTACAACACTCTTACAAGAGCAATTTTTCCTTGTAAGACCAGACAATTTCTGCTATGCTATAGTGGTATTTTGACCAAACTTCAAAGGAGGACAAAGGCAATGGACCGCCATTCATCCTATACAGCGCCCCGCAGCGACCGTTCACCGGCCTCACGCGGCTCACGGCGCAGCCCCAAAACCAGCAATAACGGCCGTTCCGGAAATGAAAACCGGTTCCTTCACAATCTTTTATGGTATGTGCTGCCGTTTATTGTTTTCAATCTTCTTCTGCTCTTTCTGGTGACCGCTTCCCCCCGAATCGAGCTGACTGTAGGGGACACCACTGATTACAAAACCGTAGATGTTTCCCTTAAGGTAAAGTCACTGATTCCTATCCGGAAACTTACCACAACCCTGGAATCCCAGGATATTGAATTCAAAAAAGAAGGCGGCGTTTACCATGCTGCCTTAACAAATAACGGCGCTCTGGAAATCTATGTGGAGGGCTGGAACGGTATGCCTGCCCGTCAAAACGAGCATATCGCAGTCTTAGATGACACAGCTCCCTCGATCGATGAAGAAACTGTGGTCATGGAAGACGGTAAACTGGAGCTGATCGCAGAGGACAATATTTCCGGAATCAATTATGAGGCTGTTTATGCTACGGATGATGCTGGAAAACGGACAGCTCCTGTCAGCTATGACAAGGAAACCGGCCGCATTACCTTTGATCTGGAGAAAGGTTCCCTGACCGTATATCTGGAAGATATGGCCGGAAATGCAAATCAGTCCGCTTTTTCCTTAAGCACCTCCGGCATTGACACAGACAGCCGGGAAACAGATTTCCCGGAAGACGGAGAAAACGGAACAAACGGAAGTAAAAAGGAGGAGGACAAGAAAACCTCCAATTCCGATAAGGAAAAGACGTCCAAGAGCACGGAAGCCGCAAAGTCTTCCAAAACTTCCAAGAATACAGAGGCGTCTAAGTCTACCAAGGCGTCTAAGAGTACGGAAACCGCTAAGAATGCAAAGGCCGCAAAGAGCACGGAAGCTACAAAATCCACGAAGGCTCCTAAGAGTACAGAGGCCACAAAATCTACCAAAGCTGCAAAGAACACAGAAACCTCAAAAACTGCTCAGACGTCCAAGAGCTCGGAAGCTGCAAAATCTGAGACAAAAGCTTCCAAAAATACAGAAACCTCCAAAGCTACATCTGCTGCGAAAGCAACAGAAGCTTCCAAACCCGCAGAGGCCACCAAAGCGGCAGAGGCTTCCAAAGCCACTCAGGAATCCAAACCGGCAGAATCCGCTCCCGCTTCGAAAACAATGCCTGTGATTGAGCCGTTGAATTGAAAGGGAGGAACTTCTCAATAATTAAAAGCTATTTATTATGAGGGTGTCGCAAAATCATCAAATTAGATGATTGAGCGATGCCCTCGCTCTATATATGAAAAAATCCGGAAAGAATTCTTTTCATTTGGAAATTCTTCCGGATTTTTGGCGTACTTTAAAAAAGCCTCCATTTTTTTGGCTGTTCAGGCTGTTTCTTTTACTGGGAAAAGCTAACTTTCTGTGCGTTCTTTTTGGATTTTTGCATGCAGTTTATTAATGTTATACCCCCTACAGAGCAAAAGAATCTCCTGTTTTACCTTGGTTTTTCCTCGAAGTAAAAATCATTGAAATTCATAATCGTTTTTCAAAACTCCAAATGCCCCTTCATTCTTTTCGAACCTGTCGAAATTTCCGGATAGTTACATCATCCAAATTATGCAACAACCTGTTGCACAATTACGCCAGTTCCCTTTCGATTTCTGCAATAGACGGTAAACTACTCTTTAATTCTTCCGGTAATTCCTTTTCTATTTGATTTTGCCATTCTGCAACACCGATCGGATTTTGATATCCTGTCAAAGAATACTCAACAACCGTCTTATTCTTCCCTTTCACCAATAACAAACCAATCGTTGGCTTATCATCTGGATGGCATAAAATATCATTTACGATATTCTGATACATATTAAGCTGACTGATAAATCCTGGTTCAAAATCACAGGCCTTTAATTCAATCACAACATAACAACGAAGTTTCAAATGATAAAACAGCAAATCAATATAAAAATCCTGTCCTCCCACTTCCAAATGTACCTGTCTGCCTACAAACGCAAAACCCTGCCCCAGTTCCAATAAAAATTTCTGAATATGTTCTACCAATTGACGCTCAATTTCAACTTCACGTCTTGGCATATCGGTACCTAAAAAATCAAATAAATATGGATCTTTGAAAATCTGGTTTGCCATATCCGAATCTGCCGGCGGTAATGCGGCCGGAAAGTTGTTCACACTTTTCCCAGTACGCTCAAGTAATCTGTTCTGTATCTGAAAATCCAATACATTACTGCTCCAACCGTTTTCAATAGTCTTATGAGCATACCAAATTCGTTCTTCCTGTGTACTCAGTTTATCAAGCAATTTTAAATTTGTTCGCCATGGTATTTGTGCAACAACCTGCTGCACCTTTTCAAAATCAGGCCAACAGGCCGCAAATTTTCTCATATACTTGATATTTCTTGGCGAAAAACCGGACATATCTGGAAATGCTTCTTTCAAATCTTTTGACATACGGTCTATAATTTTCGCTCCCCAGCCTTCCTTTTCCTGTTTTTGCAGAATTTCTTTTCCTATGTGCCAATAAAGACAAATCATACTTGAATTCGCATTCAATACAACAGTTAGTCGCTGATGTTGAATCTCTTTTTTAATTTCTTCTATAAATTCCAAATAGGCACCACTCATGTCAGAAAGATTTGGAGCAACAGGGAAAATTACACCCTCTTTATTCTTTCCCATCCGATTTCGATTTTCCAATTTTCTCGCCTCACAATTCTCCTATTTTCTTTTTACCCGCTCCAATTTTACAACCGTTTCGCAGTGTCCCCCCTGCGGAAACATATCACACCCTCTAACCTTCTTCACCTCATACCCCCCATCCACAAGGTATCTCAGATCTCTTGCCAGGGTAGCGGAATCGCAGCTGACATAAACGACCCGTTCGGGCCGCATTTTCAGGATCGTATCCAGGCACATCTGGTCGCAGCCCTTTCTTGGGGGATCTACCACGATCACATCGGCATAGATCTGGTTCTTTTCATACTGCTCCGGCAGCACCTCCTCTGCCTTTCCTACAAAGAACTCCACATTTTCCATTCCATTCAACCGGGCATTTCTTCTGGCATCTTCAATGGCCTGGGGGACAATCTCCACGCCATATACCTTTTTCGCCTTCTGGGCCAGGAACAGGGAAATAGTTCCAATGCCGCAGTACAGATCCCATACCGTTTCTTTTCCCGTAAGGCCCGCATATTCCAGGGCTGTTCCATACAGCTTTTCTGTCTGCACCGGATTAACCTGATAAAAAGACAGGGGGGAGATCTGATATGTTACATCCGAAATGGAATCTGTAATATACCCTGGACCATAAAGATTTACAATCTCTTTTCCCATGATCACATTGGTCTTTTCCTCATTGATACTGTAAGAAATGCTGGTCATTCCTGAAACAGCCGACAGCCGCTTTACCAGCTCTTCCCCGTGGGGCAGGCGCTTTCCGTTGATCACCAGACAGACCATGATCTCACCGCTCTTAAACCCTTTTCGGATCAGGGCATGGCGAACCAGACCCTGATGGCTTTTCTCATCATAGGGCCTGATCCTATATTCCTTCATAAATGCCTTGATAATTTCCAGTATTCCCCTGTTTTCCTGTACCCCCAGCAGGCAGTCCGCATTTTCAATGATATCATGGGTGCGGCCCGCATAAAATCCGGTTATAATTTCTCCGTTTTTATTCATTCCAAAAGGAAACTGAGCCTTGTTGCGGTACCGCCAGGGCTCCTCCATTCCAATAATTGGAAACATGGGGATTTCTTCCTCTTTAAAACCGCCGATCCGCATAAGGTTATTTTTAATCTTTCGCTCTTTAAATGCCAGCTGCTCCTCATATTTCATGGCCTGGAGCTGGCAGCCCCCGCAGGGACGGGCCGCAGGGCATCTTGGCTCTGTCCGAAAAGCAGAAGAAGTGATCACCTCCATCAGACGGGCAAAACCATAGGATTTTTTCATCTTCATGGCTTTCGCCCGCACCTGGTCGCCGATGACCGTATCCTTGATAAACCAGATGTAGCCGTCAAGCTTTCCGATACCGGAGCCGTCCTCGCTCATATCTTCAATGGTAACTGTAAATTCCTGATTTTTTTCCACTTTCCTTACTCCGTTGTCTTTCTGATGTTGGTTTCTAAAAGCCTGTTATAGCCCAGCCAGCCCTTATTCGTTCCGCCTGCTGCCAGAGCCTCGATCATTGTCTCCATCTTGGCATCTGTATTGTCTGCAAAATTCAGTGCCAGCGCTTCCAAAAGAGCCGGTTTCTTGGGTGAACCATATTCCAGCTCTCCGTGATGGGCCAGAATACAGTGTTTTAACTCAGACGCCAGTCTGGGCGGGAAATCCGGAATCTGGCGGATCCGCTCGGAAATCATCTCCGTGCCGATCATAATATGGCCCAGAAGCTGGCCGTCGTCGGTATAATCATTTTCAGGGAAACGTGACAGCTCCTGCATCTTTCCGATATCGTGGAACATGGCTGCGGTGAGAAGCAGGTCCCTGTTTAATGTCTTATAATACCCTGCATAGTAGTCGCAGAGCTTTACCACACTTAAGGTATGCTCTAAGAGTCCTCCTACGAATCCATGATGAACGGTCTTTGCCGCGGAATGGAACTGGAACGCCTTGGCAAATTCCTTATCTTCCACAAAATACCCTGACAAAAGCTGATTCAGCCATGGATTCTTCACACTGCGCACAAATCCCAGCAGCTCCTCATACATCTTTCCAATCTCTTTTTTAGAAACAGGCAGATAATCCGCCTCCACATACTCTCCCTCTCTGGCTGTGCGGATCCGGCGCACATTCAGCTGGTTTGCATTCTGAAACAGCGTCACATCTGCCTCAATGTGCACATAGTCCATTGCGTCAAATTCCCCTACTCCCGGAGAAGAAAGATCCCAGATCTTTGCCTCAATGGTGCCTGTCTTATCCTGAAGGATCAGATTTCCATATTCTTTTCCTGTTTTTGTAAGCTGAATCTGTTTTGTCTTGCATAAATAAATATCGGAAATATGATTTCCTTCATGGAATGTCTCAATATATCTCATTTTCATACCTCATCTCTCTTTTACTGAAAAGGGAGTCCGCTTCGTTCGGACTCCCACACCGCACTTATCTGGTTCCAACGGTTATCTCAAAGGGGATTTCCCTGTATTCGTCTTTGCCATTGCTGCGCTGTACGTTTACAATGATCTTCGTTCCTGCCTGGAGCTTTTCCACCTGCCCCTGAAATTCCTTCAGATTTGTCACCGGCATATCTCCCAGCTTTGTGAGAATATCCCCCGGCTGAAGGCCTGCATTATAAGCCGGACTGTCCATAACGGCTTCTGAAATATAGATGCCCTTAGGCATTCCCTTCTGGGCCATGGCTGCCGTGATCTCCTGTCCCAGTATACCAAAGTAAGGCACAGGAAGACCGTTGCTCATAAGTTCCAAGGCCCCCTTATAATCCGATACGGACATAACGGCTGTCATGGAAGAATGATCCTCCTGCCCATAATCATCCACCGCCCAGCCGATCAGTTCTCCATCCGTATTAATAAGGAAAGTTCCCGCCTGGGAATCTGCCGCTGTATCCGTATAAAAGATCCTGGTACTTCCGTCTACTGCTTTTGTGCTGCGCACTACATAGGAAATAGCGCCGTATCCACTGGAACCGGTCACACCGGCCGGGGAACCGATGGCAACCACCAGATCTCCCTGCCTGACACCGTAAGAATTTCCCAGCGGAAGCTCTTTTATGCGCTCATACTGCCTGTCCTCCAGCTCTGCGGCATTTACGCTTACAAGAGCCATATCTGCCACAGAATCCTTTTGTTTTACAGTACCCGGAAGAATGGTTCCGCCTGAAAATGATACTTCAATGGAATCCGCCGTATCTACCGCCTCATCCGGCACCAGAACAAGGATTTCTCCTCTTGTGCAGGAAATCACCACGCCTGAATACTGGCCTGTAGTTTCAATGGGATTATCAAACCAGTCCGTTTCCCTCTGAATCGAGTGAACAGAAGCCACACAGCCCTCATTCTCTTCAACCAGCGTATTCAAATTTCCGTAGAGACGGTTCAGATCATCCATAGAATACGGATACTTCTCCATCTCTGACCGCACCATATCCTCCACCGGCTCTGTTTCCTCAGGCACTGGCGCACACTCTGTCTGTACAGGCTGCTGCGCTTCCGGCTCATCCTTTGCAATGGTGATCGGCTCCTGCTCTGTCTCCTCCGGGCCGAAGGCTCTGTCTGCGATCGGCTTTACAGCCGAAAAGCATACCGCAGCTGCTGTTCCGAACACAACTGCGCAGACTCCTACCAGCAAAATTTTTCTCATGATCTGCCGCCCGGAAGGTGGCTGGCGAACGATCTTCTCCCTGATAAACGGTTTCTGTTTTTCCTGGCCTTCGTCCGTTCCCTTGTCTTCACGCTTATCCGCCATTTCGCTCCTCCTTACGAAGAATCTCACCTCTTATTATACGGTTCTCACGCTTAATATGCAAGTTTTTGTTCGTTCGGAATTTTCCCCTATCGTAAATATCGGGGGATGTGGTATACTTGTCCGTGTAAACAGGATATTTTGTACCACTCTCAGGAGGTTATTGATAGAAAATGAACCAAAAAGCATTAAAAACCCTGGAATATACGAAGATAATCACCCAGCTGGAAAGCCATGCTGCTTCCCCCTTGGGAAAGGCCCTCTGCCGGGAGCTGTCCCCTTCTTCTGATCTGGAAGAGATCCGCACCCGCCAGGCCCAGACCACAGACGCTGTGAACCGTGTGCGTTTAAAGGGCTCTGTTTCCTTTTCCGGCCTTCGGGAAATCGGCGGTTCCTTAAAGCGCCTGGAAATCGGAAGCTCTCTTAGCATCCCTGAGCTTCTCTCTATCAGCTCGGTTCTTACCGTGGCTTCAAGAGCCAAGGCTTACGGACGCAGAGATACAGAGGACCTCCCCGTTTTCACCCCCCGTTTTCCCGGACAGAAGCCGCCGAAGCAGGCTGAAGTGGCTGAATATGTGCCTGACTCCCTGGATCCCTTATTTCAGTCCATCGAGCCTTTAACCCCTTTAAATAATGAAATCAAACGCTGTATCCTCTCAGAAGATGAAATTGCAGATGAAGCCAGCCCCGGTCTTTCCAGGGTGCGCCGTTCCATCAAGGCTGCGGCGGACCGGATCCACACCCAGTTAAATTCCATTTTAAATTCCCACCGCACCTATCTTCAGGATGCGGTGATCACCATGAGGGACGGACGCTACTGCCTCCCTGTAAAGGCTGAATATAAAAACCAGGTTTCCGGTATGGTCCACGATCAGTCTGCCACCGGCTCTACCCTTTTCATCGAACCCATGGCTATCGTGAAGCTGAACAATGAGATCCGGGAGTTGGAAATCCAGGAGCAGAAGGAAATTGAAGCTGTTTTGGCCTCTTTAAGCAATGAAGCGGCTCCCCATATAGAAGAGCTGCGCCTGAATATGGAGCTTTTGGCCCAGCTTGACTTTATCTTTGCCAAAGCCGCCCTGTCCCGCCAGTACCGGTGCAGTGCGCCTGTATTTAATGACAAAGGCCGCATTCACATCAAAGACGGACGCCACCCGCTCTTAGATCCCCAGAAAGTAGTCCCTATCAACATCTGGCTGGGAAAGGATTTTGATCTTTTGATCGTCACCGGCCCCAATACCGGAGGCAAGACCGTTTCCTTAAAAACCGTGGGACTGTTTACCCTGATGGGACAGGCCGGCCTTCACATCCCTGCATGGGAAGGCTCGGAGCTGGCTGTTTTTGACGAAGTATTTGCAGATATCGGGGACGAACAGAGCATTGAGCAGAGCCTCAGTACCTTCTCCGCCCACATGACAAATATCGTATCTATTTTACAGCAGGCAGACTCCCGTTCCTTATGCCTCTTTGACGAGCTTGGCGCAGGAACAGATCCCACCGAGGGCGCGGCTCTTGCCATTGCTGTGCTGTCCTTCCTCCACAACATGAAGTGCCGCACCATGGCAACTACCCACTACAGCGAATTAAAGGTCTTTGCCCTCACCACTCCCGGTGTGGAAAATGCCTGCTGCGAATTCAGCGTGGAAACGCTCCAGCCCACCTACCGCCTGTTAATCGGCATTCCCGGCAAAAGTAACGCCTTTGCCATTTCCAAAAAGCTGGGCCTTCCCGATTTCATTATCGAAGATGCAAAAAGCCATCTGGAAGCCAAGGACGAATCCTTTGAAGATCTTCTTGCCAGCCTGGAAACCAGCCGCGTCACCATTGAAAAGGAGCAGGAGGAAATCCGCTCCTATAAGGAGGAGATTGCCCAGCTAAAATCCCGCCTGACCCAGAAGGAAGAACGTCTGGACGAGCGCAAGGATAAGTTGATCCGCAATGCCTCTGAGGAAGCCCAGAGGATTTTAAGAGAAGCCAAGGAGACGGCAGACCAGACCATCCGCGAGATCAACCGCCTGGCTTCTGAATCCGGCGTAGGAAAAGAACTGGAGGCTCAGAGAGCCAAACTGCGGGAGCAGATTAAAAAGACCGACGATAAGCTGGCAGTAAAGGCCAAAGGCCCCAGCCAGCCCATTTCCCCAAAGAAACTAAAAATCGGAGACGGCGTAAAGGTGCTTTCCATGAACCTGAAGGGCACCGTCAGCACCCTGCCGGATGCAAAGGGCGATCTCTTTGTCCAGATGGGCATTCTCCGTTCCAGAGTCAATATCCGTGATCTGGAGCTGATCCGTGAAGACGACATAAGCGCCACCCTTGGAGACGGTTCCTCACGCACCTACGGCGGCACGGCGGCAGGCTCCAAGGCAAAGAAAACATTTTCACAGGCAAAGGGAAATGGCAGCGGAAGTGGCCAGATCCGGATGTCTAAATCATTTTCCGTGGGAACAGAGGTCAATCTCATCGGCATGACTACAGACGAGGCCGTGCCTGCTATGGAAAAATATCTGGACGATGCATATCTGGCCCATATGCCGAGTGTGCGGGTTGTTCACGGACGCGGTACGGGAGCGCTGAAAAATGCCTGTCACAAGCGGCTGCGTCAATTAAAGTATGTAAAGGATTTCCGCCTGGGTGAGTTTGGAGAAGGCGGAACCGGCGTTACCATCGTGACTTTTAAGTAATGACATAAGGAGGATTTTCACCAATGGCTGAAAAACAGAAGATTCTGATCGTAGATGATGATGCAAATATTGCAGAACTTATTTCCCTGTATTTAATGAAAGAATGTTATGAAACAATGATCGTAGGAGACGGCGAGGAAGCCCTTAAGGTATTCCCCGAATTTAAACCCAACCTGATCCTTCTTGACCTGATGCTTCCGGGCATAGACGGCTATCAGGTCTGCCGGGAGCTGCGCACCTCATCTCAGGTTCCCATCATCATGCTGTCAGCCAAGGGTGAAATCTTTGACAAGGTTCTGGGGCTGGAGCTGGGAGCAGATGACTATATGATCAAACCCTTTGATTCCAAAGAGCTGGTCGCCCGTGTAAAAGCAGTTCTCCGCCGTTATCAGGCAGCCCCTGCCTCCATTTCTACAGAACCAAAGCAGCAGGGAGAATATGTGGAGTACCCGGATCTGATCGTAAACCTGACAAACTACTCTGTACTCTACAAAGGCCATTCGGTGGAAATGCCTCCCAAAGAGCTGGAGCTTCTCTACTTTCTGGCCTCCTCGCCGAATCAGGTCTTTACAAGAGAGCAGCTCCTGGATCACATCTGGGGCTACGAATACATCGGAGATACCCGGACCGTAGACGTACATATCAAGCGTCTGCGGGAAAAAATCAAGGATCACGCCAACTGGTCCATTACCACGGTATGGGGCATCGGCTACAAATTCGAGGTAAAGAGGTAATACCATGACCCGTTCACTCTACTCCAAATTTATCCTGGGCTATCTGATCTTCGGCCTTCTGGGCTTCACCACCATTGCCACCTTTTCCTCCCGCATGACCAGAGATTATCTGATGCGGGAGCGGTCGGAGGCTCTTTATGATGAGGCAAATGATATTGCAGCCTCCTGCAGTCAGATGTACGACGGAAAACGGCCGGATCTGGCTGCCTTTTCCTCCCAGTTAAAAAGTCTGGGCGCCTATCTGCGCGCAGAAATATGGGTGGCGGACAATCAAGGGGCCATTTTTATGGACAGCCGGGACGGCAGCCGGACACAGACTGTAATCCCAGATTTCGACCCCACTGCCTCAGGAAGCCGCTCCTACACCATTGGGAATTATTATGGCCTTTTTAATGAGGACGTTCTCACCGTATCTGCTCCGGTGATTGGAAATTACACTACCTACGGCTATGTGATCCTTCATCTGCCGGTCAGCCAGATTGCCCATTCCCAGAGTGAAATTCTGGACATTCTCTACATCACCTCTGCGGCCATTTTCGGACTGTCCCTCATTATCCTTCTGGTCTTTACCCAGACCGTATATCTTCCCCTGCGAAAAATCACAGTAGGAGCCAAGGAATATGCAGCCGGCCATCTGGATTACCGGATCCAGGTAAAGACCCATGATGAAATGGGATACCTGTCCGATACCTTAAACTATATGTCAGATGAACTGGATAAAATGGAGGAATATCAGAGGAATTTTATCGCAAATGTTTCCCACGATTTCCGTTCCCCCTTAACCTCCATCAAAGGCTATCTGGAAGCAATCCTGGACGGAACCATTCCGCCGGAGCTGTATGAAAAATATATTTCCAGAGTTATTTCCGAGACAGAACGGCTTCACAAGCTGACGGAAAGTATGCTGACCTTAAATTCACTGGATGCCAGAGGATACCTGACGCGGACGAACTTTGATATTAACCGTGTCATCAAGGATACCGCAGCCTCCTTTGAAGGTACCTGCGGCAAAAAAAATATCAGCTTTGATCTGACTTTTTCCGATAATATCCAGATGGTCTATGCTGATATGGAAAAAATACAGCAGGTAATGTACAACCTGATCGACAATGCCATCAAGTTCAGCCACAATGATTCTGTGATCTATATCCAGGCGGTAGGACAGTATGAAAAGGTTTTCGTTTCCGTAAAGGATACCGGTATCGGCATTCCAAAGGACAGCCTGAAAAAAATATGGGAACGCTTTTACAAAACCGATCTTTCCCGCGGAAAAGACAAAAAAGGGACCGGACTTGGCCTTTCCATCGTAAAGGAAATCCTCCAGTCCCATGGAGAAAATATTGATGTGATCAGCACCGAAGGCGTGGGGACAGAATTTATCTTCTCACTGCCCCGGTCAACGGTTCTGTAGACTTTCCAGACCACCCATTTTATGGTATACTGATGGTATCATTATTTGTAAATACCAGAGTTTTAAATGCATAAACTCTGACAGGAAAGGATGGATGACTATGACCCGAATCAAACAGGCAGCCGCTTTTTTTATGACCGCAGCCCTTCTCTCTTCTGCCTTTGCTCCCGCAGCCCTGGCTGACAACAAAACAAAGGTAGGAAAGATCTGCCTGACCGTCGACAGCGATATCCGAGCCGGCAGCAGTGGCGGTGAAGTAGATGTAACACCCACAGGAGACAACACGGATCTGTACTATGTAGATGCCGTTGAAGTTGTCAATGATGAAGGGGACGACTGGTCCAAATCCAATCCTCCTGAGGTAGATATTACCCTTGGTCTGGAGGACGAGGAAGAATACGCCTTTTCCGGAACCTCCTCCAGCAGCTTCAAGCTCACTCTGGACAGCTCCATCAAAGCCCGCTTTGACAAGATCAAATTCGTAGACGCCCGAAAAACAGACGGCGGAGCTACTGTCATCCTGACTGTAAAGCTGGTTTTTGACGAAGACGCCGATATGAGCGACGCGCCTGCCCCCGGAAACCTGTCCTGGGATTCTGACAATCCAAAGGTCGCTGTATGGGATGACGTTGAATCTTCTAAATATTTCCAGGTTCAGTTATATCGGAATGGCTCCCTCGTAACGCCTCCTGACGGCGGAAACTCCACTTTGTCCGTATATAATACCTTCTATGACTTTACGGACTGGATGACGGAAAATGGAACCTACACATTTAAAGTGCGTTCTGTAAAAGCCAGCAACAATGCCAAGAGCAGCTGGAAAACTTCCCCTGAACAGACAGCCGGAAATTCTGTCTCCGAAGGCTGGAAACAGGCAGCCGACCATGTGCGCTGGTGGTGGCAGAACGCAGACGGAACCTATCCTGCATCCCAGTGGAAGGATGTAAACGGCCAGTGGTATTATTTTGACGCAGACGGCTACATGGCAACCGGCTGGGTACAGGTAAACGGCCTGTACTACTATCTGGATTCCTCCTCCGGCGCAATGTATGCAAACTGCTATACGCCGGATAACTTCTGGGTGGATGCAAATGGAGTTTGGATTCCATAATTCTCCAGCCGAAAAATCAAAAAAGACAATTTTATAATCAAAATCAGTCGAAAAGGGGCTGTCGGTTAATACCGACAGCCCCCTTGTTTTAATTAAATATAATCTCTTCCTCTGCCTTTTCATAAATATCTATCTGATTTTCAATATCCAGCTTATTAACCAGCCAGCCACGCGCCATACACATCTTGATAAAATCATCAATACGATTTACGCCATTCATTTCCTTTAATGTTACAACAACTCCAAATGGAAGGGGTTCTTTTCTTTTCTTCAGGCGTTCCTTCGTATTGATCTTAAGTCCCCAGAGGCCAGACTCATATGCCTTTCTCGGTATTCTTTTTTCTTTAATCTCTTCACTAATGTGTTTGATATTATCCCATTTTCGATACATTTTTCTTGCATCTTCTTCATAAAGAGTAATCAGTTTATCTTCCGACTGCTGATTGTTATCAATCGGCCTTATTTTCACTTTTCCTTTTTCAATAACAACCCTGCCAAAATGTATATCCATTTCTGTACTTGTGTAATCAACCCCCTGATTACGATCACATTGCGGAAAATATACCAAAGTTGCCCTTGCATAGAATGGATGTGCATGATCTACGACAGGTACCGGCAGATTATATGTATATGTCTCATATTCCTCTGACGCTCCGGTCATAATAAAACGTATCTCATCATTCTGTGATTTTATAATATCGTCAATATGTTTTGGAACAACTCCATAGCCAATACTATGTGAAATATCATCTCTCCTGTTCCATCCGGCGGCAGAATCAATCAATAATGCTTTTGCAACTTCTCTGCTTAATCCCATAATGTGGATCAGATATGCCAGTTTTCTCGAAATCCATGGTGCTGCAAATGAAGTTCCACTTACATAGGCTGCTCCCATATCATCACGACATACAACCATTTTGTCCATATAACCGGGGCCATCACCGCCATAATAGCTGATATCCGGCTTATGAAAAAAGGATAATACAGGGCCAACTCTTGTATAGGATGCCGACTTCCCTCTGAAATCTACAGCGTTGACTACCAGAGAATTAAGCGAATCTGCCGGTGAACCAATTTTCATATTCTTTTTTGTTTCACCATCCGGAACATTTGTCCCTGCAACTACAAAAATAACATCATATTCACTCTGTATACGGTCGAGTTCTGCAGCTTCCGGAGAAATAAAGTTGGGCTTGATTTCAAGTTTAGAACCCAATGATAAATTCCAGACCTTAATATCTCTATTTGAAGCAACAATATTTCTTATCATTTTTAATACGGTAAAGGAACTGAATCCTCTATGTGTAGCAACACCAAAATGACGTACCCGAAATCTCCCGCATCCATCGTCAAGCGCCGGATTTCCACTCGGTCCATCAACAATAATATAGCTCACTTCAGTTCCATGCTCATAATCCCTGGCAGTCAGTGGAATATTGGGATCCAGCAGATTTGTATATTCCACCCATTCATGAAAATACACATTCTCATTAAACTGTGTATCAATAACACCTATTACAGGTTCATTTGCAGGATGGGGAATTAGGCTTTCCCCATAATAAGTTTCTTCATGATCGTCTAATATCTCATCTCTCGTAAGCTGCGAAAAATCAGTAACACTCATAGCAATCAGATAGGATGCATTGTTATATAACAGCTTTGCTTCATCCGGGTTAAGCATCAATGTGGTTCCATCAATAATACGCTCATCGACAATATAAATTCCGAACTTTGACAACAATTTCTTTGTTTCAATTCCGGTCTGATAAATCGTTATAATAGACTCTTCTGTTATCTCTTCTTCCGCACGATCAATATCAAAGCTTTCAACATAAAACCCATCTATTACTGCTTTTAAAAAGCTGGTTTTGGAAATTTCATTGAAACTACACGCTGAGGCCTCAGCCGCCTGTTCCGTTCCTTCACTGTTAATAACCCCATTAAAATACGTTTCAATAACAGAGCTTGTCCTGTTCAAAACCTCGATTGCTTTTTCGATCGCTTTAAGAGAAACATAATGGGTGAATACGTGTTTCTGGATCTCGTTTCCATTCTCATCCGGTTCCCAGATAAACTTAACTCCTTTGATTGATTCCGCAGGAGATTTACTGTTCTCAGACAGTAAGATCTTCAATCTATTACTCTTTGCAACAATATGTTTATAATGTACACTGACTAAAGCACCATTGATATCCCTGTTAGTTTCCCAGTAATTCAGAATTCTTTTCAACTGCTCAGATAATTCTCTAAGATGCAGCGCCGAAACATATTTACCTTTCGGAAGCTTCAGTGCACCCTGTCTGAAATTATTAGGCCTTTGTTCGAATCTCCCTTTTAATTGCAAAATGTTATTCATCTATTATATCTCCCTCAGATCTCTTGCAATACTGCTTTTTGATCTTCCAACCAATATCTCGATCTCTCTGACAGTAAATTTCTGATTCTGAAGCTTTTTTAAATCTTCCGGTTTTTCATTGCAGACTGCATAATAAAGTCTTCTGAAATAATCCATACCATCATGTGGATTACTGAATGCAACAGATGTCTTAATGAGATTTTTCAATTCACCAGGATATGGTATCTGAGGCATCAATTTCATTATTTTACGAAACAGGCGTATATCCCTGTTTGCCAGCTTTAACTTATCAAGATAACGGTCTAACATCTTTTCTGCAATCGAAAGAAGATCTTCCTGTGAATATCTGTCAAAATCAATTACGGAATCAAATCGTCTGATCAGTGCTTTATCAAAATATTGATAAAGATTGGTGGTCGCCACTAAAACAATATCTTCATTCATCCGATCAAATTCCTTCAGCATAGCTGATGTTGCCCGCCCCATTTCCCGCAGATCATTCTGATTCGTTCGATCCAAAGCCAGAGCATCAATTTCATCAAATAAAACAATTACCCTATTAGGCTGGACAAAGCTGTTTATCTCTTTAAAAAGCATAGACAAATTTTTTTGCGTCTGCCCCAATTTACTGTCAATCACTGCTGAAAAATCCACCATAAAAATTTCTCTGTTCAATATTCGCGCAAGCTGTTTAACAGCTTCCGTCTTCCCTGTTCCGGGAGCCCCCTGGAACAAAAACTTATTAATTCCAATATGATGTTCAATTGCATTTACTACCCCTAACAAATCACCGGTAATTTCCTCAGGAAGCAGCAGCATATCTTCCTTTTTTTCAATTTTTTCAAAGAAAGAAGACACATTCTCTGATACCTGTGGAACAAAGGTATTTACATTAGACAGCAGTGACATAATATACTCTGAAAGCTGATAATCCCCAGAAGCGTCAAACTCCCTGGCGATTTCATAAGCTTCATTGCGAAAGCCCGCATCATTCTTTTCCACATAATATTTAATCAGGCTTATTATATTTTTTTTCTTCATGATACGTACTCCCATCCTCGTTATATATCCTTGTTATATCATTTTGGGACAGTTTTGTCAATATTGGGACAGTTTTATCAAAATAAAAAAATGACACCTACATCTATTCATGTAAATGCCATTTATCTTTCCCTCTTAAATTTCCCCTCACTGCAAAATCAGTCTTGCTGCCCCATAGATTCCTGCGTCATTTCCCAGAGTTGCCAGACCCAGCCTGGCTTTATTTTTGGAAATCGTCATAAAATGATCATAGTCCTTCTGGACCATATCAATAAGGAACTGGCCTGCTTTTGATACGCCGCCGCCGATCACGAAAATATCAGGATCTGCGATCAGAGCAGCCTGGGACAGCGCCAGACCCAGATAATGGCTTACCACAGCCATAACCTCCAATGCCAGTTCGTCTCCCTCCTTGGCCGCATCCAGCACGTTTTTCGCACTTACATTGTCACCGTACTGGCGGAGAACGGAAGCCGTCTCGCTGGCAGCCATCTTTCTTCTGGCTTCTCTTGCAATGCCCGTAGCGGAGCAGATCTGCTCCAGACATCCCTGACCGCCGCAGTTACAGTATTCCTTTTCCTCGTCCCTTACATGGATATGTCCGATCTCTCCGGCCAGACCGTGACGTCCGGCCACAATTTTCTGATCCAGGATCACTCCTCCGCCTACTCCGGTACCGAGAGTAATCATCACAAGGTTATCATAGCCTTTTCCGCCTCCCTGCCACATCTCGCCAAGGGCAGCTACATTGGCGTCATTTCCACTCTTTACAGGAATGCCATCCAGCAGGGCACTGAGCTCCTTCTGGGGATTTACATTTTTCCATCCCAGATTTACGCAGACCTCTACGCTTCCGTCCGGCATCACCGGCCCCGGCACTCCCAGTCCGGCTCCTGCAATATCCGTTTTCAGATCCAGCCCCATGGCTGATACTTTTTCACGGATGGAAGCAGCGACATCCGGAAGAATATATTTTCCATTTTCTTCCTTTCTTGTTTTTACCTCCCACTTATCCAGCAATTCTCCGGTTGTCTCAAAGATTCCCATCTTTACGCTGGTTCCTCCTACGTCTACACCGATGCATTTCATCCCCATAGTATCTTCTTCCTTTCTGTCTGATTTTTGCAGCTGTTACCGCAGCCTGATCTCCTGCATCTTCTGAGGTCCCATGACTAAAAGAGTACCCGGCATATTTCCGGCCGAAACCTTGGATACAGGAAAATCAAAACTTCCTTTAAATTTCTCTGTTCCCGCCATATTATAAACCAGGCAGGAGTTGTCATTATAAAGCAGAACCAGATCCTCATCTATATCAAAACCCGAATACTGGAACGAGAATGCAGTCTCAAACACCTGACTGCCGTCTGCCCGGTACACATGAAGCCGATAAGGCTCTGAACCCTCGGAATTATCTGTGACCACAGCCGCATACTGATCGGTATAACTGATACTGCGGATATTTTCGTCTAACAGGATCTGAGCCGTGGATTCCGGAGACGTTTCAATACGGGTCGAAAAAAACTGCAGTCCCTTGTCCGTAAAAATCACCGCATGGCTGTCATCCATAAACCGCACCCGGCCTGCCATGGCGTCTGAAAGATCCTGGGGCATAAATACGCCGACTACACGCTTGGGATCATTTTTTCCCAGACCAAAGTTGTAAAATACAACCTTATTTTTAATCATGCCATCTTCTAAATACATAAAAGAGGTGATCCACTGGGTTCCTCCGGGAGACAGGCTTACATCAACCGGATAACCGTCGCCGGACAGAAGCGATTTCACATAGATATCAAGAGGATTTCCGTCCTTTTTATAAAGGTAAATGTAGCTGGCTTTAGAATCCTCCTCCACAGCCGCAGTAACGCCCTTTGCTGAAACAGAAAGCTCTAAAACCGGCAGAGAAGTTGTCGCCTGACCCTGAATTCCATTTTTATCACAGATATAAATGGAATTTCCCTGACGGTCTCCAATGGCGGCAAAATCACCGTTGACCGTAATCATGGGATGTTTCATCTCATAGCTTAAAATCCATACGGCCTTTCCCCTGGAATCCAGATAGGAGGCTCCATCCTTGGTATACTTGATCACACCGTCGGCAAAATCTGCAAATCCGGAAAAATTCCCTTCTCCGGCAGCAGCTTCGCCCGGCTCTCCCTGATTAAAATCCGTCTCCCAGACAAGCTCATAGTCTGCAAATGACATATATCGGTCATAATATATAAATCCGCCCACAGCGGCCAAAATCAGAACCCCGATCACTGCTCCAATGCGGACCCGGCGTTTTACGCTTTTCTGATGGGCTTTCTTTATCAGCTCTTCGCTGTCCTCATCCTCCGGCGAAGAAACGGAGGGAGAAACCATCTGGCTTCTCAGCTGCTTTTTTTTATTTTCACGGCTCATTGAACGGTTGCTGCCCATTTTGTACTCCTGAATGTTTGATATACCTGTTAAGTATACAACATTTTCGGAGGTTACGCACTAATATTTTCACGGCATAAGAAGCTTCTGGCCTGCATAGATGCTGTTCTGATCCCTCAATTCGTTGATCCGGCAGATCTCGTCCAGCTTATTTACATTTTGGTAAACCTTAAAACAGATGCCATAAAGTGTTTCGCCCTCCCCAACGGTATAAACCTTATAAGCAGGAGCATCAGCTTCCTCCGTTTCCATGAGTGCTGTTTCCTCCGGGACATTCTCCGGAGCTTCACTGGAAATGACTGCAGTTTCAGTCTCCGCAGCTTCTCTCATCGTTTCAGGAGTCACAAAAGAAGGCTTTTCCCCCACCGTAACCTTAGGAAATTTTTCCTCTATAGGCCAGACCCCTGCTTTTGCTTCCTTGATCCTTCCCTCCGGGAGCACCGATGCAATCACACTTTCCATTTCATGCATCTTTTTATAGTTATTAAACATCGCTACACCGCCTGCCAAAACAGTTACAGCCAAAGCTGTGCACACAGCCGAAAGCGTACCCACCGTACTCTGGCGGCGGATTGCTTCTCCTCTGTGCTCTTCCATTTTTTGGCGAAAATCCTGGATAGCGCGGTCATTTACCCCTGTTTCCACTCTGGAAATATCCTTTCGGGAAATCATATAATCCTGCATCATCTGATTGCGCTCATAGTAAATACTGTAGCCCCTGAGTTTATAAAATCCGTCTGAGGACGTAATATAGACCGCTTCCTCACCCTCCAGGCCGCTGTTTAAATACATCAGCTGATTTTTTCCTGTAAAATAATGGCTGTGTTCCTGCCAGTAGTTTAATGGATTTAAACTGCAGCCCGGATTCCCGCATAAAAACCACCCCTGTACCGTTCGTTTGGGAAACCGGTTTTCCACTTCCTGATAGGCCTTTTGCCATGCATCCTCTGTAAAGACTACCTTCTCCCCATCCTTTGCAACCGTTTCCATTTCCAAAGCTCCGTCTACAAATACATACGGCACATCCTCATGGATCTCCCTGTTTCCCAGAAGAAGCCCCACCCGCAGATCCGCCCCTTTTGCGGGCCTTAACTGCTTTAAATATGTATTGACATAATCCTCTACATACAGCTTTAAAACCTGGTCACGTTCTCCGATCTGCCGTATATTTTTCGGCAGCTTCGGGAACAGTTCATATAATTCTCCCATCTGCTCACCCCTTTATACCGATGCGAAACCTATAAAGCGCGTTTCGCCTCTGATCAGCGGCCGTCAAATGTCTGCACACGCAGGCGTGACAGCCATTTTCCTCGTCGCCACAACAAAAAACATACCTGAAAAATCCAGGTATGTCTCAGTATAACAGGTATTTTGCGCAAAGTTTGTCATATTATGGCTGCATTTTCCCAAAATCGTTCGACAAGGGAAATACTTTCGCAGATGCAGTCCGCCATTTTCATCACCATGGACAGCCGGACACTTTGAAGCATCACAGGATCACGGCTGCCTGCGCCCCCTACGATCCCGGTGATCGAGATATCTCCTACTGCCTCTAACTCCTTTGATACCCCAAGCCCCGGCTGCAGCGCTCCCCGCCCCAAAGTAGCATAGCCCACATGATCCAGGCTGCCTACCGAAGCGTCAATCGCTACCACCACATACCGGGAATAATGGGCCTGGATATATCGGATATAAAGCTCCAGATTCATGGCATGTACCGGCTTATCCAGAGTTCCGATCACAGCGGCTCCCTTTAAACGCTGCCTTCTCAGCTTGTGTCCAACCAAAGGCCCCAGGCTGTCCCCTGTAGAGCGGTCTGTGCCGATACAGAGGAACATGACGCCTTCTTTTCCTTTTTCTTCCATTTCGTCCATGATCATACGGTTCAGGTTCACGGCAAAACGTTCTGCCTCAAACTCTCCCGCTGTATCATAGTATGATATATCTTCCCGGCTGGAAATACCGAATGTTTTCCACAATTTCATGTCTGTACTGTCTCCTTATCCACGGAGGCTGAACTATTTTCACCGTTTTTTATAGTATAGACCCTGAAAATGGGAAATATGCATGGCTTTTTAACCGAACAGCTTTTCTTTGTACACGCCGTCCCGGATCAGTCCCCGGATCGCGTCTACCACCGCCTGCTTATCCTCCTGATAGGTCACACCGAACCATTTATCCGGTGTATCCAGTACGCGGACTTTCGCCTTCCCCTCCTGTACCAGATCGTCAATAATCTTCGGGAGCAGGTATTCTGCCTTAATATCCTCAGGCTTTAAGCCGTCTAAAAACTTCGGGAACCCATGTTCCAGCTCCTCTAAGAAACGCACTGGAAGACCCCACATATTCATGGAAACCGGCTGGTCTGCCTGTACAGATACAGGATTTCCCGCCTCATCTGCTGCTGCCAGTCCGTCCCCGCTTCTGCGGATGTCATAGGTTTCCGTTACGTTTTTAAGGAATCCGTTTTCCACATGACACACGCCTCTGGTAACGCTTCCGTTGTCGCTTAAGGTATTTTCAAGCACAAATCCGCCCATGCAGATATCATAAACATCTGCATCATCCTTCATCTCATTTACCATGTAATCGTGGATCCGCTTAAAGCCCTCTTTTCCATAGTAATCGTCTGCATTGATCACCAGGAACGGACAGTCAATCAGCCCCTTTATCATCAGAACAGCCTGACCGGTTCCCCAGGGTTTTTTGCGGCCCTCAGGCACAAAATAGCCCTCTGGAAGAGCGTCCAGCTCCTGATAGGCATAAATAACCGGGATCTGCTTGGCAATGCGGCCTCCGATAATCTCCTTAAAATCCTTTTCCAGATCTTTACGGATAATAAATACGACTTTGTTAAATCCGGCCTCAATGGCGTCATGGATAGAATAATCCATAATAATCTCTCCATTTGGCCCAACAGGAGCCAGCTGCTTGATTCCGCCCCCAAACCGGCTGCCGATTCCAGCCGCCATAATTACTAATGCTGTTTCCTTCATAATCTTGTTTCCTCCTTTTAAGGTGCCACTATTATACTACAAAATCCTTATTGATGGAAATGGTATTTTCCCTGATACTTCTACATGGGTTTCCTCCACAAAATATTCCCGGCCAGCTCTGTAAGCACCCCCTGGACCCGTTTCACATCCTCATAAGGTACGGATTCATTAGGCTTATGAGCCAGCTCCAGGCTGCCGGGGCCATATGACATACAGTTATGATTTCCCAGCATCCCTGCTGCTACCGCCGTATCTGTGTAGCCGTTAAAGGTTCCTACCGCCGCTTCCTCTCCCACAACGGCCTTTACAGCCTCTTTTAAACGGGACAACAGCGGTGAATCCGGGTCCTTTTCTACATAGGGTCTGTCTCCTGTAAGCACATAGCTTCCCTTAACTCCTGCGATCTCCTTCTCTGCCTTTTTTATCGCCCCTTCAACCATCGCGCAGGCAGCCGCCGTATCCACTGGGGGCGCCAGACGCATATCAATCCATACTTTACAGCTGTCCGGCACTACATAAGGCCTGTAGCCTCCCTGGATCTGGCCAAAAGTAACGGTAGAAATCCCCAGATCATGGTGGGGCGGACAGGCTGCAATCTCCTTTCGTATGCTGCTGATCACCTCCGCCATAGCTGCAATGGCGTCTGCTCCCTTCCATGGATTGCTGGCGTGGGCGGTGATGCCCGTAACGGTCAGTTCAAACCAGGTGCGGCCCTTGTGAGCCACCTGAATCTGTCCGTCTGTAGGCTCTGTATCCAAAACCCAGTCCTCCTTCGTGATCCAGCCGGAACGGATGGCATGCTCCACTCCCCGCATAAAATCCTCTTCATCCACGGTACAGATTATGGAAAATGACCGGTTAGGAAGCTCTCCCCTTTTTCCGGTCTCCCGTACCTGAGCCTCAAAGGCAGCAAGGGCACAGGCTAACCCCGACTTCATATCACAGGCTCCTCTTCCATACAGGCGCACCACCGTTTTTCCCTGCTCCTCTGTTTCCCGGACCACCGCTCCCAGAGGCGGCGTCGTTTCATCCCAGCCATCTCCCAGCATAACCGTATCCATGTGGCAGATATAGATCAGTCCCGGTCCATTCGTCTTTCCCGGTATCCGCGCCATCACATTAAACCGGCCCGGAAGTACCTCCTCCCGTGCGATTTGGATCTGGTCTGCCAGAGAACCGCCACACCGTTCACAGCACCGGCTTAAATACTCATAAAGCCGTTCCCCGATCTCGCCTTCATAAGCGCCCGGATCTGAGCTGTCTATGGACACCAGCTTTTTTGCCAGCTCCCAGGCCCGCTCCTCCCAGTCCGCATCATTTTCAAATACCTTCATATCCTGCCTCCTCCCATTCTTGTTCCAATACTGCTATTATAGGCTTCCTTTTCCGGTAATACAAGACCGCTGGCAGATTCTTCCTTTACTACAAACCACCTTTCCAGAACAGTGAACATACCGTCTGCAAATGTCCACATACCGCGGACATTCATCACAGCCTTTTCGTTGTACCTATTTTAGTAAAAAAGGTGGTTGCGCTTGTAGTAAAACACGCTTATTATATGGTTGAATCAAAATGCATATTTTGAATGAACAAGAGTATTAAAAAGGAGGTTTATTCTTTCATCATGAAAGAAATCAAAAATCCATTCTGGCGCACAGCCGCTGAATATGGAACTATCACAATCAGTATCTGGATCATGGTTATAGGAATCTATTTTTTCAAATTCCCAAACCACTTTGCCTTTGGCGGGATCACCGGCTTTTCCACCGTTATCAGTGAGATGACCCAATGGTCGGCCAGTGATTTTACATTCATTACAAATATGTCCCTTCTGGTTCTTGGCTTTATCTTTCTTGGAAGAAGCTTTGGACTGAAAACCGTTTATGCCACCGTTGTTATGTCCGTCAGTCTTTCCCTCCTGGAGCGTATCTGCCCATTGACAAAGCCTCTGACCTCAGAGCCGCTTCTGGAACTGATGTTTGCAATTTTCCTGCCTGCCATCGGAACCGCTATTTTATTCAATATCGGAGCATCCAGCGGCGGTACGGATATCATTGCCATGATCATGAAAAAGCACACCAGCATGAATATAGGCACCGTACTGATGCTGGTAGATGTGGCATCCGTTCTGACTTCCTTTTTCATCTTTGATGCGGAAACAGGACTGTTCTCCACCATCGGCCTTGCAGCTAAATCCCTTGTGATCGATGATGTGATCGAAAATATCAATCTCTGCAAATGTTTTAATATCATCTGCGACAATCCCGATCCCATCTGTGATTACATCATCCATACCTTAAACCGCAGCGCCACAGTCTACCACGCGGAGGGAGCATTTTCCCACAATGACAAGACCGTGATCATGACTACCATGAAACGCAGTCAGGCCTTAAAGCTGCGCAACTATATAAGAAAAATTGAACCCACTGCCTTTATGCTCATCTCCAATTCCAGCGAGATCGTAGGAAAAGGCTTTCTGGCAAGCTGATCTGGAATTTCCAGCGCCTCCTTTATCTTTATGTTAAGCGGGGCGCTCTTTTTGCATTCAAAAACAGAACGATCTGTGATATACTTAAACCAATCATATCTTACGAAAGAAGGTGCTTCCCATGGATCTGAAGCTTCAGACCCGACAGACTCAGACCCTATCCCAACGCATGATACAATCTGCTGAGATCCTGCAGATGACTGCCCAGGAATTAAACACATATATCAATGAGACGGCACTGGAAAATCCCGTGATGGAAATATCTGATTCTTCTTCCGGAGGGCCGGATCGGGAATCCATTGAACAGCAGCAGTGGCTTAATTCCTTTAATGAAGAAAACTATTACCTCTACCAGCGGCAGAACAACGATGATGACTACGATTTTAAGGATTCCTGGAACATTGATACGGATGACGGCGAGACGCTGGAAGACTATCTCTGGTCCCAGCTGATCTCAGAGGAGCTTTCTGCCGATGATACACAGATTATTCACTACATGCTGGAATCGTTAGATGACAGAGGCTATCTCACCGAATCTCCCGGAGATATTGCGGCAGATCTTAAAACAGACGAAGCACATATCCTTAAGCTTCTTGCGCAGCTCCAGAAACTGGACCCTGCAGGAGTTTTTGCCCGAAATCTGGAAGAGTGTTTAAATCTTCAGCTGGAACGCCGCGGCCTCCTTACACCTGTGATGAAAACATTAACCTGTCAGTGCCTGGAAATGATTGCCAAAAATCAGATACCAGCCATTGCCAGAAAGCTTCGTCTGTCCCCTGCGGAAGCCGCAGACTGCTGCCAGATCATCCGCTCCCTGAATCCCAAACCCGGAATGTCCTTTTCCAGCCGGGAACAGCTCCGCTATATTATTCCGGATGTAACCATTGTCAAATTTAAAGACCATTTTGACATCCTCTTAAATGAAGCCATGTATCCGGCCATTGAAATCAGCAGCTATTACCGCAAAATGAGCCAGGAACCTGAGTCTGAGGAGGTAAAAGAATATCTGGGAAATAAGCTTCGTCAGGCAGAATGGATCCGCCAGTGCATCGCACAGAGAAGCCTCACCTTGATGGATGTGTCCAAGGCTATTCTGGAGCATCAGGAAGCATTTTTCTCAAAGGGTTCCAATCACCTTGTCCCGCTGCGCATGACTGATATCGCAGACCGGCTGGGGATACATGAGTCTACGGTCAGCAGAGCCGTCAGCCATAAATATCTCCAGTGCTCCTGGGGTGTATATCCCCTGAGCTTTTTCTTTTCGCGCTCCGTTTCCCGCAGTGAAAATGGTTTAAACTCCGCCTCTCATGGCATCAATGCCGCAGCCATCAAACTGGCTCTCAGGAAAATCATAGCCGGAGAAGACCCCAAAAAGCCCTACAGCGACCGCCTTCTAAGCGAAAAACTGGCTTCCCAGGGTATCACCATCTCCAGGAGAACCGTTGCAAAATACAGGGAAGAGGAAGGAATTTTAGACGCCAGCGGGCGAAAAGAGTACATTTAACCTGAATTATTCACGACTTTGCCACGAATGTGGCTGAAAGCCACATAGTTACTGTATTTTAACTGAATATTGCTTTTCACCTATCAAGTGAATGAAAAAAGAGCATCCATTTGTGGTAAAATTAAGGTGTCTAATCAAAATAAATACCAACAAAGGAGCCCTTTATGAGTATTGTAAACACCTTATCACTAGAAAGCAATAGACAAATTAAAATAAATTTTGATGGAGGAGATTTATCCTCCGATG